>CAVZLN010000001.1:0-6517 GCA_963776245.1 Candidatus Eiseniibacteriota bacterium
GCCGAGGCGCCCGCCATATTCGACCGCATCGCGTCGGAGCGCTGGCGTCGGCGGTCGAGCGTCGTCTGGAGTCTCCGGACGCGAGACCACCGCCCCGGCCGGCGGGCCGCGCTCCCTCACGTTCCCCAAGAACGCGCAGGGCAACGCCAACTGGGGGTCATCGGCGCCGGCGATTGCGTGAAATCAATGATCCTCCCGCACCTGCCGGGATTTCCGGGCGTGGGGCTGGAGGCCGTCTGCACCGCCCGCGGGGCGAACGCGGAGGCGCTCGCGAAGCGCTACGGGTTCCACCTCGCCGCCACCGACACGGCGCAGGTGATGACGGACGAGCGGGTGAAACGCGGTGATGATCGCCACCCGCCACGACAGCAGCGCGCGCTACACCGCCGAGGCGCTGCGCGGGGAAGCGCGTCTACGTCGAGAAGCCGCTCGCGCTGAGCGACGAGCGGCTCGCCGCAGATGATCGAGGCGCTGGCCGGGCCAGACCGGCGGACCGACGCTGTGGATGGGACACAATCGCCGCTACGCGCCGCTCAGCCGCCAGGCGCTGGCGCCTTCGACGGGGTCGCGGTGCGGCGGGTGCGCCATAGACCGTGCGCTCGGCGGGGATCCAGGCGGACTCCTGGTACCAGGATTCCATCGAGGGCGGCGGCGACCTATTCTGGAGACACCTGCCGCTTCATCGACCTGGCCGATCTGGTTGGCGCCCGCGCGGCCTCCCGGGTCGAGGTGCACGCATGCTCGCGAGCCCCGGGTGCAGGACGCTCGCCGGAGGCCTGGGCGGTCCAGATGCGCTTCGCCAGCGGCAACTGGCTTGGTGGTCGTCTTCCTGCGGCAGCCAGCAGGGCCTCGAGCGCGAATCGGTCGAGCTCCTGGGCGGCGGCGTCCGGCGCGGCTCGCGGGATTCCGCCGGCTCGCGCTGCGCGAGGGCGGGGCGCCCCGCCGGCCTCGAGGCTCAGCCCGACCTCGGCCAGCGCGACATGCTCGAGCGCATGTTCGCGCGGTTCCGGCGGGCGCCCGGCGCGGCCGACGAGACCGACTCGTTCGTGGTCGCCGCGCAGGCGCTGCTCGCCGCGCAGCGCTCGACTCCGGGAGCGACGCGTGGTCCTGATGGACACCCGTTTCCCGTCACGCCCCACTGACGTGGTGAGTCCGCCGGCGCCGCCCTCCCCGGGTCCGGCCTCCCCGCCGGAACGCCGTCCGCGCCTGCTCGCGGTCGGTCCGCTGCCGCCGCCGCTGGGCGGCGTGCAGTTGATGAACGCGATGCTCCTGGGCTCGAGCCTCGCGCGGGACTTCGAGTCCCACCGTGGACACCTCGAAGAAACGCCTGCGATCGGCGGTCGAGCGGCAGTCGTGGCGCAGCGCGGTGGACTTCCTGCGGCACGCGGGCGCGCTGGCGCGCGCGATCCTCCGGCTGCGCCCGGACGTGGTCTACGTCCACGCCGCCTCGGGCGTCTCGTTCACCCGCGACTGGGCGATGATGGCGATCGCGCGCCTGCTGGGCGCGCGCGTGGTCTGCCACTACCACGGCACCACCCACACCGTGTTCCCCTCGCCCGAGCGCCGGTTCGGCCGGCTGGCCGGCCGGCTGATGATGGCGGCGGCCCAGCGCGTGATCGTGCTGGGGCCGACCTATCGCGACCGCTTCGCCGCCGCGTGGCATCGCCCCGACCTCGCGTGGTCGCCGAACCTGGTCGATGTCGAGGAGTTCCGCGCGCTGCCGCCGGGCTCACCCGCGCCGTGGCTGGCGGCGGGCGAGCGCGGGGTGCTCTTCATGGGACGGCTGTCGGGCCCCAAGGGCGTGTACGACCTGTTCGCGGCCATCCCCGCGGTGCTCGCGCGCCATCCCGAGGCGCGCTTCGTGTTGTGCGGCGTGGCCGAGAGCGAAGCGCACGAACCGGCGCTGCGCGAGGCGGTCGCGCGAAGCGGATGGTCCGGCCGGGTCACGTTCCTCGGCTCGCTCGAAGGGCGGGACCGCGTCCTCGCCTACGCCTCCTCCTCGGTGTTCGTCTCGCCCTCGTGGACCGAGGCCTTCCCGCTCGTGATCCCGGAGGCGATGGCGGCCGGGCTGCCGCTGGTGGTGACGGCGGTGGGCGCCATCCCCGACTTCGTGCGGGACGGTGAGGACGGCTGGCTGGTCCCGCCGCGCGATCCCGCGGCGCTCGCGGACGGCGTGAACCTCCTGCTGGACGACGAGCCGCGGCGGCGGCGCATGAGTGAGCACGTGCGCGAGCGCGCGCCGCGCGAGTTCGGCATCGAGGTGGGAGCCGCGCGCGTGCGCGCGGTGCTGAGCGAGCTGCTCGGACCGCGCCCGCGCTGAGCGCGGGCGTCAGGCGCCGGCGAGCAGGCGGCGCACCGCCTCCTCGAGCCCCAGCGGGTGCTCGATCCCGAGCGCGCGCATCGAGGGCGCGGTGTCGAACGCGCGCAGGCGCTTGAGGCCGAGCACGTTCTCGCGGCGGATCGAGAACGGCACCCGCAGCGCTTCGAGCACCGAGACGCCCAGCTCGACCAGCGGCAGCGGCACGGCGACCAGCGTGCGCCGCACCCCCAGTCCGCGCGCCACCGCCTGGTGGAGGCCGCGCAGGGTGTGGACCTCGGGCGCCGCGACGTCGAAGCTCCCGGCGAGGCCGCGGTCCACGACGTGCTCGACCGCCGCGCACAGGTCGCCCATCCACAGCGTCTGGATCGGCTGGCGGCCGCCGTCGGCCAGCGGGACCACCCGCGCGCCGCGCAGCACGTCCACCATGCCGCCGAACAGGCCGCCGTCTCCGAGCACCAGCCCCAGTCGCAGCACCGTGTCGCGCGCCGGATCCAACAGGCGCTCGAGCTCGAGCTTGTTGCGCCCGTAGTGGGACTCGGCTTCCGGATGGGCGGAGAGCGTGGACAGGAACACCACGCGCACGCCATGGGTGCGCGCGGCCGCGAGCACGCGCCGCGCGCCCTCGCGATTGATCGCGTCGGCGTCGGGCGTGCCCGGGCCGTGCTCCACCAGCGCGCCATGGACGATCGCGTCGAGCCCCGCGAGGTCCCCGGGATCGAAGCGGTCGGGGAGGACGAACGGGACCACCGTGACGCGCGGCCGGGCGGCGGCGGCGGGGCCGCGCTGGAACGCGACCACCGCGTCGCCGCGGGCGGCGAAGTGCGCGAGCAGGTGGCGGCCGATGAAGCCGGTGGCGCCGGTGATGCCGATGCGGCGGGGGCTCACGCGTCCGCGCCCCGGCGCGCGAGGTCGCGGCCCACCACGTGGGCCCACGCCATGAGGGTGAACGTGAGGCCGTTGCCGGGCAGGAACCGCAGCCCCGAGCCGTCCGCGACGTACACCCGGCGGGTGCCGGCGAGGCGGCCATCGGGCGCGAGCGTGCCCGGCGTCTCGCCGTCCCCGAACGGGAGCGTGCCCGCGTAGTGCACGGTGGCGCCGGCGCGCATCTTCTGGCGCTTGAGCGCCGGGGCGCCGAGGGTCGCCATCGCCCCCGCGATGCGGCGCTCGCAGGCCTCATCGTCGCGCGTCTCCTCCGCGGTGCGGGCGTAGTCGGCGCGCAGCGCGTCGCCGGTCGGCGAGGCCTCGTCGCGCACGCGACGCACGCCCTTGCCGGGCGCGGCGTGGTCGGGGTGATTGATGGTGGCGAGCACGAGCGCCGGCGCCAGCGCGCGCATCAGCGGCAGCCCGTCCGCGAGCGCGAACGGCAGCTCCTTGACGAGCTTGAACAACAGCAGCGAGCGGTAGGTGTAGAGCGACACCATGCGCACGCCGGAGCCGTCGCCGCGCGGGTCGAGGAACATCTCGAGCTGGCCGAGGCTGGTGCGCGCGCGTTCGAGCGGGCGGCCGAGGCGGCGCAGGTGCAGGCAGGGGGCGATGCAATAGGCGTTGGTGAGCAGCGGCCGGTGCTCGAGCCCGGGCTGGGAGCGCATCACCAGACGCGCGCTGCCGAGCGCCCCGGTCCCGAGCACCAGCCGGCGCGCGAGCACGACCTCGTCCTCGAGGGTGTCGAGGCGGCGTGCGTGCACTGCCACGTGATCGGCGGTCTCCTCGAAGCGCGTGACCAGCCGGCCGGGCCGGTACTCGAACGACGGCGCGCGCCGGAGCGCTTCCACGGTCATCCATGGCCGGTAGACCGACCGCGCGTGGTCGGCCCAGAATTCCATGTCGGTGTAGGGATTCGCGCCGCGGTCGTCGTGGGGCCGCGTGAGCACCGCCATCGGCATCTTCCCCATCACCACGCCGCGGGCCCGCAGCGCGTCGCGCCGGCGCTGGTAGGCGGCGTGCAGGGCGGCGATGCTCTCGTCCATGCGCAGCGGCGGCTGCAGCGTCACGAGGCCGCGCGCGCAGTAGGGCGTGGCGTCGTCGGCCTCGGCGGCCAGCCCGACGCGGCGTCCCACGGCCTCGTAGGCCGGTAATCACCGCGGGGTCGAACCCGGCGGCCACCAGCTCGGCAGGCGTATAGACCGGCATCCGGCTCCCCAACCGGCCCCGAGCCCGCCGTAGGCGAGGCTCTCCATTCGCGCGAAGTCGCCCTGGAACGGCAGCCAGTGGTCGGTGTCGCGGATGATGTGCTGCCGCGGCGGGGTCAGGGTGTGCGCCGCCTCGCCCCGACGGCACCCCTTCGAAGCGGTCGCCCAGCAGGTAGCGATGTTGCGCGGCGTCCGCGGCCCGGAGCGTGAGGTGGTCCTGCTCCGGGATGATCGGCGCGTAGGTGGTCTCGCGCCGTCCGCCGTCCAGCATCAGCACGCGAGCGCCGCCGGCGACCAGCGCGTGCGCCGCCTCGGCGCCGGTGATGCCCGAGCCCACCACGACATGGTCGTGGATGACCGCCACAGCACCCCCCACGAGCGCACCAGCGCCAGCCCGGCGGCCGAGCGGAGCACCGCCAGGGCGGCGCGCGGCGCCAGCGCGACGAGCTCCACCCCGGACCGCGCGCGCGCTTCGAAGCGCGTCACGTGCACCGGGGAGGCCTCGAGGATGGCGAGCATCAGACCGATGCGCTGGCGCACCGGTGAGTGCGGATCGGTGAGCGCCAGCCCGGCGTCCACCAGGCCGAGCGTGAGCTGCGACCGCGTCGCGAGCATCCAGAACCGCTGGTCGCGCGCCCGTTCGAGCGGGGCCGCCGCGATCTCGAGCGCATGGACCCAGCGCGCCACCTCGTCGGAGGTCGGCTCCTCTCCGATCAGATGGCGCGCGATGAGACGGGCGGCGCCCGGGCTGCCCGCAGGGCGGATCGGGTCGCTCACGCGCTGCCGTCCGGAGCGCTCACTCGCGCTTCCGCGCCTGTCGGAGCTCGCGCAGTTCGGCGGCGAGGAGGCCGAGATCCTGCGTGAGGCTCTTGTTCTGCTCGCGCAGATTCGAGATCACGGTCGAGAAATGGAACTGGAGCACCAGCACGAGCAGGATCGCGATGAGGAAGAGGAACGCCGGCGGGTAATAGATGCCCACCAGGTGCGAGAGGCTTGTCACCTGCCGGATGAACACCGCCGCCAGCGTCATGACCGCGGCGCTGAACAGCCACAGCAGCGAGTACTGCTCGCGCAGTTGCTTGCGCCGGACCATGTTCAAGATGAACAGGAGCATCGCGATCCCGACGACGATCACGAACAGCTGCGTGCGCAGCTGGATGCCGGTGTAGAACTGGACGGGCACCATGGTCAATCCTCCGGAGCGCGCCAGATGACCCCCCGCCTCGAGGATCCCGCGCATGGTGTCGAAGCGGTAACGGCCGAGCAGTCGGTCGAGCTTGGGCATGACCGAACCGAGTCCGAGATAGGTGATGAGCGCGTCGACGGGACCGAGCGCCACGCGCGGGGAGATGGGGCGCGCATTCCCACGGGTGCAGGTACAGGTTGAACGGCCGCTCCCGCGCGACGCGATCGAGCGTGGATGCGAGCACCGCGTAGGGTAGCGCCCGCAGGTAGAAGCCGCCGGCGACGGGCAGGCGCAGCGGGCCCAGCGCCCCGACGGCGACGGACTCGACGAGTGGCGCGCGGGCGTCGTGGCGTACCAGGTTGCTCGCCGACGGCCGGGACATGCCAAGCGGCGCGCCCGCGACGCCGTACAGGTGCACCCGCATCGGGAACACGCTGGAGTCGTAGCTCGGAAACCTTCCCCGCGCAGCACCTCGATCGCCCACGCGGTGGAGCGATCGAGGCTGAACGTGGGGGCGCGGAAGCCGATCACCCGGTCGTGCCCGAGCGTGGCGCGCACCACGCGGCGGAACTCCCTCAGTTCCTCGCGGAGGGACTGAGGGGTGTGCGACCAGAGCGCACGGTGGGTCATGCCGTGACAGGCGATCTCGTGCCCCGCGCCCTCGAGTGTGCGCAGGATGCCGGGATGGCGCGCCACGACCTCGCCCATCACGAAGAACGTCCCGCGGACGGAGTGCCGCCCCAGCATGGCGAGGATCGCGCCGATGCCCTGGTGCACCACCGACCGCGGGTCGTCCGCGGGCGCGCGCGAACGCACCAATTCCGGGTGGAACCAGTCCTCGACATCGAAGGTGATGGCGCCGGCGTGCACGGGGGTCACACG
>CAVZLN010000002.1:0-26177 GCA_963776245.1 Candidatus Eiseniibacteriota bacterium
GTCGCCTTCCCGGTGCGCGTGCTCCGGGCCTCGGCTGCGGCACGCTCGTCCGTCACGAACGCGGTGGGAGGGATGAACCCCGACATGCCCCCGGGGTCCATGGTGGTCACGACCGACCGCATCAACCTGATGGGCGACAACCCGCTGGTCGGGCCCGAACGACGACGAGCTGGGCCGCGCTTTCCCGACATGAGCGGAGCCCTATGCGCGCGCGCGTGGTCGCTCGGCGGAGGCGCGTGGACTCGACTCGGGATCGCACTGCAGCGTGGCGTGATGGTCGCGGTGCCGGGCCCGAACCGGAGACCGCGGCTGAGTACCGCTTCTGCGCGCGGCCGGCGCCGACATCGTCGGCATGTCGCTGGTGCCCGAGAACCTCGCCGCCGTGCACGGCGGGCAGCGGGCGCTGGCGCTCAACGTGGTGACCGACACTGTCTTCCGGACGCCCTGACGCCTGCCAGCATCCCCGAGATCCTGGCATGCGCGGGACGTGCCGCACCCACGCTCATCCGGCTGGTGACCGAGGTCATTCGCCGTCTCGGCGAGAGACAGTGAGAGCGAGCTCCGTCCGATCAACGATGAGGAGGTGTGACGATGGCCAGTCAGCGCAAGTCCGCAAGCCCGAGCCGAGCCGCGAAGCCCGTGAAGCGGAAGGCGACGCGCCCCGCGAAGTCCGCGGCGAAGGCGCGGCCGCGGTCGGCCGGCGCGACTGCGAAGCGCCACACCCGGTCCGTGAAGTCGACTCCGAAAGGCACCGCGCCGAAGAAGGCGGTGACCGCGCAGAAGAAGAAGGCGACCCCCGTGACCAGGAAGGCCATCCCTGTGGCGAAGAAGAAGGCGGTGACCGGATGGCGAAGAAGAAGGCGACCCCGTGGCGAAGAAGAAGACGGTGACTGTGTCAGAAGAAGAAGGCGCCGCGACGAAGCCGCCCGGCGGCGAAGAAGGCCGCCCCGGTGGCGAAGAAGGCCGTTCCCGCGACGAAGAAGGGCGCCGCCAGGGCCGCCGCGCCGGCGGCGAAGCTGCCCCCGCGCCGCATGAAGGCGGTGCCGCGTCCACTCACGCCCGGTCCCACCGTGCGCCCGCTTGGCGTGCTGCCTGCCGGAGGCGCGCGCGCGTGGCATCGAGCGCCCGGCGCACACACCCGCGGCGCCGCCACGGCCGCCGTCGCCGCCCGCGCGGGCGGCGAAGCCGGTCCCGAAGGCCACGGGACCGCAGCGCGTGACGGAGAAGGACATCGAAGGAACTCGAGGCGCTGCTGCTCGAGGAGCGGGCGCGCGTGACGAAGGAGATGGAGCACCTCGAGAGCACGGTGCTCAAGGTGAATCCGCGCGAGAGCTCCGGCGACCTCTCCGGCTACTCGTTCCACATGGCGGACGCGGGCACGGATGCGTACGAGCGCGAGAAGGCCTTCCAGTTCGCCTCGAACGAGGGGCGGCTGCTGCAGGACCTCGATGAGGCGCTGCGCCGGCTCTACCGCGGCGAGTACGGCAGCTGCGAGTCGTGCGGCAGCGCGATCGCGAAGGCGCGGCTCGAGGCGATGCCCACCGCACGGCTGTGCCGTGACTGCAAGGAGAAGGAGGAGCGGGAGAACCGCCCGCAGCAGTGAGACGCTCACTGCCCCTGCTGGCGGCGCTGGCCGTCGTCGTCGTCGCGCTGGACCGCTGGACCAAGCACTGGGCCAGCGCGACGCTGCCGTTCGGCCAGCCGATCCAGGTGGTGGGCGATTACCTGCGCCTCACCTACACGCGCAACTCGGGCGTGGCGTTCGGCATCGGACAGGGCACCGGCTTCCCGTACTACGTCTTCTCGCTGGTCGCGATCGTCGCGATCGTGTGGATGTTCCTGCGCGGCCGGGTGGGGCACGACCCGGTGCGCAGGACCGCGCTCACGCTCATCCTGAGCGGCGCGATCGGCAACCTCGTGGACCGCGTGACGAGCGGCGAGGTGGTGGACTTCATCGAGGTGGGGATCCCGACAGTGGCACTGGCCGATCTTCAACGTGGCGGACTCCGCGGTCACCGTGGGCGTGCTGCTCTTTGCCATCGCCTGGTCGCGCGGGGACAAGCGGCGGACGCGAAGGACGCGCTGGCGACGGGCGCGGCGGGTGGCGATGAGCCAGCTCGACCTGAAGGTCCAGGACGCGAGCGCGGGGGAGCGGCTGGACCGCTTCCTGGCGGCGGCGCAGAAGGACCTCTCCCGTAGCCGCCTGCAGGCGCTGATCCGCGCGGGCCGCGTGCTGGTCGAGGGCCGCGCGGCGCGCGCCTCGCAGCGCCTGCGCGCAGGCGAGCGCGTGCTCGTCGAACTGCCGGAGCCGCGCAAGGTCGCGCTCCTGCCCGAGTCGATTCCGCTCGCCATCGTGCACGAGGACGAGCACCTGCTGGTGGTGGACAAGCCCGCGGGGCTGGTCGTCCATCCCGGCGCCGGGGTGGCGAGCGGCACGCTGGTTCACGCGCTGCTCCACCACGCGCCCGCGATCGCCGACGTGGGTGGGGCGGGCCGGCCGGGCATCGTCCACCGGCTCGACAAGCAGACCTCGGGGTTGATGGTGGTGGCCAAGAGTGCCGCGGCCTACCGGGCACTGGTCGAGATGCTGCGCGCGCGCACGGTGCGGCGGCGCTACCTGGCGATCGTCTGGGGCGTGCCGCCCACGGCGTCCGGCACGGTCGAGGGCGCGATCGGCCGCGACCCGCGGGAGCGCAAGCGCATGGCCGTGGTCGCGCGCGGGGCAAGCCGGCCCGCACCCACTGGCGCGTGCGCGAGCGGCTCGCCGGGGCCGCGCTGCTCGAGGTCACGCTCGACACCGGGCGCACCCACCAGATTCGCGTGCACCTCGCGCACCTCGGCCACCCGGTGGCGGGCGACCCGCTCTACGGCGGACGCGGGAAGGTCCGGTTGAGCGGAACCGCGCAGGAGCGTAATCTCCGCGCTGTCGTGCTCGAAGAGTTGCCGCGCCAGGCCCTCCACGCGACGGAGCTCGAGTTTCCGCACCCCGTTACGGGAGAGCTCATGCGCTTCACCTCGCCGGCGCCGGAAGACTTCGAACGCGCGCTGGAGAACCTGCGCCCGTGGCGAGGACGCACTGAGTTTCGCACATGTCCGACGATCCGCCCGTCCCCGAAGTCGTCAGCCTGCGCATCCCGGGCCGGCTCGAACTGCTGGGCCTGTTCGACCGCGTGAGCACTCTGCTCTGCGAGCGCGCGGGCTTCGACGAGGACGCCTGCACCCAGGTGACGCTGTCGGTGATCGAGGCGGGTACCAACGCCATCCAGCACGGCTCCACGAGCGACCCCGCCAGGGCCGTGGAGGTGGTCTTCACCCTCCACCCCGACCGGCTCGAGGTGAGCGTGCACGACCAGGGCCCCGGCTTCGCGCTCGACCAGGTGAACGGCGACGTCACCCTGCCGGAGCGCCTGTTCGACGCGCGCGGGCGGGGCATCTTCATCATGCGCGCCTGCATGGACTCGGTGGACTACACGTTCGACGGGTCCGGCACCACCTGCCACCTCGTGAAACGCCGCCCCTCCGGGCGGTTGAGCCCGCGCCTGCGCGTGCTGGCGGTGGACTGGGGCGAGCGCCGGATCGGCCTCGCGGTGAGCGACCCGCAGGAGGTGATCGCCAGCGGGCTCAAGACCCTGCTGGTGCGCAGCGAGGCCCAGGGCGTGCAGGGCGTGGTGCGAGGTCGCGCGTGAGCTCGAAGTCGGCTGCGTGGTGGTGGGCTTGCCGCTGCTCATGGACGGCGGGCGTGGGACCGCCGCCGGGCGGCGCAGCGCTTCGCCGACCTGGTGCGCGAGCAGAGCGGGCTGCCGGTCGAGACCTACGATGAGCGCCTCACCTCGGCCCTCAGCACGCGCCGCT
This sequence comes from Candidatus Eiseniibacteriota bacterium, assembly GCA_963776245.1. Classification (GTDB taxonomy): domain Bacteria; phylum Eisenbacteria; class RBG-16-71-46; order RBG-16-71-46; family RBG-16-71-46; genus CAVSAC01. The sequence goes on from CAVZLN010000002.1 coordinate 3,853, forward strand.
TGCACGAAACCGGCGTACGCACCGGTCACGCCAAGGAGCGCGTAGACCAGGGCGCGGCCGTGGCGCTGCTGGAGTCCTACCTGACGCGGCGCAAGGTGGGGCGCGCCCGGGAGGAGACGCCGTGAGCCCGCCGCGCCCGCCCCGTCCGCCGCGCCTGGCACGCCCGCGCCTGCGGATCTTCCGGCCGCGGCGCTGGGCCCTGCTGCTGGTGCTGGCCGGGGCGCTGGCGGTGGCCGCCGACCTGTTCCTCCCGGCCGGCCCGTTCCCGGCGCACGAGCGCCGCGCCATCCTGGTCGAACGCGGCCAGACGCTGGGCCAGGTCGCCAGCGAACTGCAGCGCGTGGGGTTGCTGCGCGGCACGCTCGGCTTCCAGGTGCTGGCGCGGCTCATGCAACTCGACCGCCACATCCAGGCGGGACAGTACGACTTCGCGCTCGGCACGCCGGTGCCCGGACTGCTGCGCGCGCTGGCCTCCGGCATGGGCGCGCTGAACCTCATCACCATTCCCGAGGGCCTCACGCTGCAGGAGACCAGCGTGCTGCTCGCGCATCATCTGGGCGTGTCCGCCACGGCGTTCGATTCGCTGGGGCACGACCCCGCGTTCTGCGATTCGGCGGGGGTGGAGGCGTCCTCGCTCGAAGGCTACCTGGGGCCCGACACCTACTCGTTCCTGCTGGGCACGCCGCCCGAGGTGGCGCTGCGCACCATGGTCGCGCGGCAGAAGGAGGTGCTGCGCCGCGCCGCGTCCGGGCGTGACTCGCTGCCGCTCGGCCTGTCGCTGCCGCAGTTGCTCGTGCTCGCCTCGATCGTCGAATCCGAGGCGCAGCGGCCCGCCGAGCGCGCGCGCATCGCGCGGGTCTACCTCAACCGGCTCGCGAGCGGCATGAAGCTGCAGGCCGACCCGACCGTGGCCTACGGTCTGGGCATGTCTCCGCGCTCGCGGTTGTTCGTCAGGAACCTGCGCAGCGTCTCGCCCTACAACACCTACCTGCACGAGGGGCTGCCGCCGGGGCCGATCTGCAGTCCGGGCGCCGCGTCCATCGTGGCGGCGCTGAACCCGGTGCCGCCCGAGCCCGCGCTCTACTTCGTCGCCCGCGGCGACGGCAGCCACCTGTTCGCGCGCAGCTACGAGGAGCACCTCGCGAACATCCGCCGCGCGCGCGCGCTGCAGGCGGACGCGGCAGCGAGCGCCGAATCCCTGCGCGCGCCGGACTCGCTGGAAGCGCCGCCAGCGACGCCGCGCGCGCGCCCGCCCCGGCGCTGAGCCGCGTCGCACGTCGCGCACGGCGCTGAAGGAGCGACGGTGTGCGGGACGGACCGGGGCTACCGGACGCGCACCTCGCAAGTGCGTCCGCAAGGGCGTGTCCATCTCCGCACGGGCACATCCGCGGGCACCTTTCCCCGCTCGTCACCGGGATGTGCTAACCTCCATTCCCCGTGGCGACTTCCCCTTTGATTCCGCACGCCGGGCCCGCGTCCGCTCCATCCGCCCGCCCGCTCGACGGTCTCTCCTGGACCGAACGGCTCGAGCGCCTGCGTGGGTTGCTGCGCGATCTCGGCAACGTGGTGGTGGCCTACTCGGGCGGCGTGGACTCGAGCCTGCTGCTGCGCGTGGCGCACGAAACACTCGCCGAGCGCGCGCTCGGCGTGATCGGGCGTTCCGACTCCTACGCGGCGCGCGAGCTGGAGCTGGCCCGGGCGCAGGCGGCCTCCTTCGGGGCGCGGCTCGAGGTGGTGACGACCGGCGAGCTGGCCGACCCGGCCTTCCGGGCCAATCCCGCCGAGCGCTGTTATCACTGCAAGAGCGAACTCTACCGGCAACTCGACGTGGTGGCGCAGCGCACCGGCGCGGTGGTCGTGGACGGCACCATCGTGGACGATCTGGCGGACTGGCGGCCCGGCCGGCGCGCGGCCGGGGAGCACGGCGTGCGCTCGCCGCTGGCCGAACTGGGCTTCGCCAAGGCCGACGTGCGCGCCGCGGCGGCCCACTTCGGCCTGGCGAGCGCTGGCAAGCCGGCCTCGCCCTGCCTGGCCTCGCGCATCCCGTACGGGACGGAGATCACGCGGGAGAATCTGGCCATGGTCGAGCAGGCGGAGGCGCTGCTCCGCTCGCTGGGATTCGGCGAACTGCGCGTGAGGCACCACGGCGACACGGCCCGCATCGAGGTACCGCTGGCGGACCTCGCCCGGCTTGGCGAGCCGGGCGTGCGCAAGCGGGTGGTCGAGGGCCTCAAAGCCCTGGGATATCGCTACATCACGCTGGACCTCGAGGGTTTCCGCTCGGGCAACCTGAACATCGTGTCCTGAGAATCGTGGGTGGTGGAGCGCAGAATGTTGGTGGCCTTCCGAAACGCGCCAGGTCATTGCAGCGCGGTGACGGATCGGCCCCGGAACGCCACCGACAAGGCAGACCAGTATCTTGCGCGCCACAATCCAAGGTGTTGAAAATTAGGCACTTAGGTAGCAATCTCCATGCCGGTCTGGCACCGGACCAGACGCAACCTTCAGGGCACGATGGGCCGTTTGCGTCTCGGGGCAGGACCCTGAGAATATCTGGAACCGCTGTCCCCTGTGGCTGTGTACTACCGATGACGCCCCACAGAGGCGGCGGCACGAAATAACGGTCTTCGCTGGGACCGTCGGTGCCCCGGGTCTCACTCTCTGGCCCTGAAACGCCGATGATCTCGGTCCGGCCGCCCGGTCCGAAGCATCGGCGTTCGTGTTTTCCGCCTGCAACAGGAGGTAGAGGATGAGCGCAGTGAAGTCGGCCCGTCAGCGAGCGCAGCGGCGGGTTCAGGAAGTCGACCTGGGGTTCAGCTGGGGGCTGGCGAACAGCGTCCTGCTGGCTCTGGGGGTGGGGGTGCTGGCGGTGGGTTATGTGGCCCTTTCGCGGGGTTCCATCACCCTTTCCCCGGTCCTCCTGGTGTTCGGCTACTGCGTCCTCATCCCCGGATCCCTGTTGTTTCGTGGGCGAGAGACCGGTTCGGGCGAATAGCTCAGCTGGCAGAGCGCTTGCCTTACAAGCAAGAGGTCACAGGTTCGAGCCCTGTTTCGCCCACCAGTGGGGCGCCGAGATCACGGGAAGCACCGGGCAGTCTGGCCCCGCGGGGCAAAAGACCCGGAGATGGCAGGAAGACCACAGAGACCGGCAGTTCGAGGACCAAAAAGAGTCTTGACAGCGTGCTGGCAGGACGCATAAACTCAATCACGGCATCAAACGTCTTGCTAGCGCAGCCGATAACAACGCCTGGAGACTCGAACTCGCACTCTCGATGAGTTCGAAAGGAGGTGGCAGCAAACCAGACCTGTTTGCTCGCAACTGAGCCTTGCTCGATCTCAGCAACAGGGTGAACCATCCATGGAGGTGCAACAATGACTGGTATGATTCGCAAGGCTACGATTTTCGTAGCGCTCGGGCTGATGGCGTCGTCGGCTGTGATGGCCGGGATTCCCAGCCCCGGCAATTGCACGATTCCGGCTTTTGTCAAGGTCGTGGGCACCAATGGCGTGCCTGATCCGCTCGGTGTGGGCACTGTCACCGTCCTCGATGTCAGCCTCAATCCGGTCGTCGGCAGCAACGTGACGTTGAATTTCACGAATTGCACCGACACGGAGCTTTGCGGTGCTGCTGTCAGTGTGTCTGCGACGACGGATGCATTTGGCGTCGCGACCTTCACGGCCATCGGCGGCGGCAAGCACCCCGGTGGAATCTTCCCGGGCGCGGGTGCCGGTTGCATCGAGATCCGGGCTGACAGTTACCTGCTCGGCACTGCCACTGCGGTTGTCTATGACTTGAACGGCGCCAATCTTGGTGGCAACGGCGTCTCGATCTCCGACCTGCCGCTGTTCCTGGACGACTGGGGTGACAGTGGCACGTATCGTGGCCGTTCGGACTTCAACCAGGACGGCTCGATCCAGATCACTGACCTGCCGGTCTGGCTGGCGTTCTGGGGCCTCGACGGGTCGGCGCTGGGTTGCCCTTGATGAGTTGAGGACTTCGCGGGTCGCGCTTCAAATGCCGTTCGGCGGTTCCTGACGAAAGGTGGTGATGTGACGACCCACGATGCGTCTCAGTGGAATGAAAAAGACAGTTTCCCCCGTTACCCCCTAGGCTCTGCATCTTGGAGGAAGCAATGAAGAAGATCCTTCTCACCGGTATGATGGTGTGTCTGACGGCCTCCATGGCGTTGGCGAGCGGTTTGAACATCAACTGGGTCACGAACGCGACTGGCAATTGCTCGGCGGTCGCGACCAGCAACATGACGTGGGATTGCACGGTCGATAATCCCGATGGCGCCAACAATGGCGACAAGCTCTTCGTCGTGTCGGCCATGCCCAACATCCCGCTTATCGGCTTCAACGCCTTTGATTGCATCCTGGATATCCAGAGCGACGCGGCCCTGCCCCAGTGGTGGCAGTCGTACTATGCTGGTACGTGCCGTCAGACCGGGTTCGTCGTTGGGACTCCCCCGATGACTCCTACCGCTCCGTGCGCCGGGTCTTCCACCACCAAGTTGTGGTCGGTGGGCACTCCGTTCGGCGGCGTTGCCTCGTGGTTCATCAATCCGTCGAACCGCGCCCGCGTCAAGATCGGCTTTGCGACCGCCGCGACCCGTGCGCTTCCCCTGGTCACCACCACGCAGTACAACATGTTTAACATGCACGTGTACACGACGAACAGCCTTGACGTCGTGGCGGATCCGGATAACGGGATCGAGGCGGTCGTCGCTTGCCCTGGCTGTGCGGTTCCCGTGACGCTGGTGGTCCAGCAGGTCGGGTTCAACGGCATGAACGGGCCGACCCCGACGCAAGACACCGTCATGCTTCCGGGGACGTTTGCCGGTGCGCAGCAGAGCATCAACTGGCAGGGTGGCGGCGGACCGCCGATTCCAGTCCCGACGCGCAACACGACCTGGGGCCAGGTCAAGAGCCTGTACCGGTAGTTTCGTCAGGACCAGCAGAATGAATCAGCGGCGGCCACCTCTGCGGAGGTGGCCGCCGTTTCGATGGGTGGCCCCGGTGGGCCGGCCTTCGGCCGCGTTCGTCGGCCCGGTGTTTGAGAGCCGCCGCAGCCGTGGGCTAGAATGCCTCCCGTGAAACGTATCCGACCCCATCCGGCGCTGGCAGTGCTGCTCACGGGGGTGCTCCTGTGCGGCGCCGTCGGCCCTGCTCCACGCGCCGACGAGGGGCTCTTCCTCTCCTGGGGTGACTGTGCGCCGGGGACCTCCACCCACGATCTCTCGAACGCCTGCGACACGAACGTGGGGGAGCAGGAACTCTTCTGCGCCTTCCGCATGCCCTTCGCCGTGGACAGCGTGCTGGGGCTCGAGCTGGTGGTGGACGTGCAGCACTCGGCGGCCAGCCTGCCCGACTGGTGGAGGTTCTCCTCGCCCGGGGGTTGTCGTGCCGGAATCCTGCAGCCGACCTTCGATTTCACCGGGCGGTCGGCGTGCCAGGACTTCTTCCTCGGGAACGCGACCGGGGCGCTGCAGAGCTACACCGTGGGGCAGCCGCACGGCGGTGCCAACCAGGCCCGTATGCGGGTGGCGGCGTCAATGCTCTCCAGCTTCGGCTACGCGACGCTCAATGCCACTGACATGTACTACGCCGCGGTCCTGACGATAGCGAACGACTACACGGTGGGCGGCACGGTTTGCCGCGGTTGCGCCGGCCCCGCCTGCCTGGTGCTCAACTCCATCCTCGTCCTGCGCCAGCCCGGGGCGGCCGGTGGCGACATCAATCTGACGGTGCCGGGACCGGCTGGCGCCAACTACGCCACCTGGCAGGGTGGCGCGGGCGCGGACTGCTCCGCCGTGCCCGTGCGGCGCATGACCTGGGGCCAGATCAAGGGACTCTACCGATGATACGCCTGGCTCGAAGCCTGGCCGCCGCGGTGACGCTCGCCGCCCTGGCAGTCCTGCTCGGCGGTGCGGTCCCCGCCGCCCTGGCCCCTCCCGCGAAGTCCGCGGCTCCACCCGCGCCCGTCGCCCGGGCCGCGGTCCCGGATACCGCGGCGGCCCGCCGCGCCTGGGCCGACTCCCCGGCGAACTTCGAGTGGACCCAGAGTGATTCGTTCGCTCCGCCGCAGTTATTCCTTGCCTGGCACGCACCCTACGGCATGCCCGGGGCCACCGACACCATCTCGTTCGGGGCCGGCGACTCGAACCGCGTGGACACCCTCTACATGTCCTTCGAGACCGGGCGGGACACCCGCAAGTTCATGGGCATGATGGCGCAACTCACATTCCACCCCGCTTTCGGCGACACACTCGGCACCTACTGGCGCTTCGGCTTCGGATCGCCGAACTACCTCAACCTGAGGACCCAGTTCGACCCCGACGGCACGTTCCCCTGTCCGCAACCCTGGATCCGCAACGGCATGGGCTTCTCGGACTTCAGGTTCGACTCCAGCGGAGCCAGGCTGCAACTCTCCTATGTCAACGTGCAACTGCAGAATGTCATCCCGGTGGACGGCCGCGTCCGGTATTGTTTCGCCCGGGTGATGTTCGTGCAGAAGCAGTGGGACCTGCCGGGTGCGCGCCAGCCCGTCTGTCTCGAGTGGACGCTGTCGCGCTTCTCCGGGGGCCGCAAGGAGGCGGTCGCGCGGAGTGGGCCGGGGCGCTGCATCTCGATGAACTCGCCGGATGGGAGCGTTTGCGATCCCTACCGCAGCAACCAGAGGCCCGCACCCTGGGCGCCCCATCCCCGCAGCGAGGTGAAGCCGAAGCCGTAGGTTGTGGAGTGCAGAATGTTGGTGACGAGGGCCGTGGCCGAGCCAGCCGCGGCCCTCGCGGCCCGACCCCGGAGAACCACGCATGGCCGACTCCGTCACGAGCTTCGAGGAGCGCCTGCGGCGCACGCTCGGCGATGGGCTGCGGACGGCCGAGCCGCTGCGGCTCCACACCACCTTCCGCATCGGCGGCCCGGCCGACTTCTTCTATGCCGCCCGCAGCCCCGAGCGCCTGGTGGCCGCATTGCGGGCCGGCCAAGGGCTGGGCCTGCCGGTCTTTCTGCTCGGCGGCGGCAGCAACCTGCTGGTTTCGGACTCGGGGGTGCGCGGGCTCGTCGTGCAGAACGCCTGCGAGGAGATCGAGTTCGATGGCGCGGTGGCCCGCGTGGGCTGTGGCGCGGACTTCCTCGGCTTCATCGAGCGCTGCCGCGACCGCTCGCTCGCGGGGCTCGAGTTCGCGTCGGGCATCCCGGGCACGATCGGTGGCGCGCTCCACGGCAACGCCGGCTGCTACGGCCGGGACATCGGCTCCCACGTCATTGACTGCACGCATGCCACTCCCGATGGCGCGACGATCGAGACGCGGCCGGCGGCCTGGTACGAGTTCGGCTACCGCGACTCGCGCCTCAAGCGCGACCCGCGCGTGCTGCTCTCGTGCCGGTTGCAACTGGCACCCGGCGAACGCGCAGCCATCCAGCGCGAGATGGACGAGCGGCTCGAGATCCGCCGGGTGAAGCACCCCGAGTGGCGCACCGAGCCCACGGCGGGCTCGTACTTCAAGAACCTGCCACCCGACTGGCAGAGGCCGGGGGCGAAGCACTCGCCCGGCACGCGCCGCGTCGCCGCGGGGCAACTGCTCGAGGAGTGCGGCTGCCTTGGCCTGCGGGTGGGCGACGCCGTGGTATTCGCGAAGCACGCGAACATCATCGTGAACGCGGGCCAGGCGAGCGCGGCGCACGTTCTGGCGCTGGCGGAGGAGATGAAGTCGCGGGTGCGCGAGCGTTTCGGCGTCACGCTCGAGGAGGAGGTCATGTTCCTCGGGGCGAGGCCGGCGCAGATGGTTGATCCGTAGCCGGGCCCGCCTGTCGGCCGGTTGTCGTCGCGGGGCTCGCCTCTGCCGCACGGCCGGGGCGGCCCAGGGCCGAGCAGAGGCACCGTGCGCTCGGCCCTGGACCGCCCCGGTCGTGCTCTGCCTTCGCCCTTCTCCGCCCTTGCCGCGCTCAGCCGCCGATCCGGCTCATCCCGCGGGCGGGCTGCTGGAACGCCGGCTGGTTGATGAGGTGTCCCGGTTCCTTGCGCCAGGCCGCCGCCTTCAGCAGCCCGCCGATCTCCTCGTCGCTCGCGCCGCGGCGCAGGGCCCCGCGCAGGTCGTGCTCCTCGTGCGCGAACAGGCAGGTGCGGACCTGTCCGTCGGCCGTGAGCCGGATGCGGTCGCAGCGCTCGCAGAAGGGCCGGGTCACCGAGGCGATGATGCCCACCGTGCCGCCGCCGTCGCGATAGCGATGGAGTTCGGCGGGAGCGCTCGGGTCCGTGCCCGGCACCGGATCGAGCGGGAACTCGCGCTCGAGCGCCGCCAGGATCTCCGCCGCCGGGACCAGCCGCTCGGCGGACCACGAGCGTTGCGAATCAAGCGGCATCCACTCGACGAAGCGCAACTCGAAACCCTGCTCGCGGGCCCAGCGCGCGAGCGGCACGGCCTCGTCCTCGTTGAACCCGCGCATCAGCACGGCGTTGACCTTGATGGGGGAGAAGCCCGCGCGCTTCGCGGCCTCGAGGCCCGCGAGGATCTCCGGGAGGCGGTCGCGCCGGGCGATCTGCCGGAAGCGCGCGCGGTCGAGCGTGTCGAGACTCACGTTGACGCGCGTGAGCCCGGCCTGCCGCAGGACCCCGGCCAGCGCCGCGAGCTTGAGCCCGTTGGTCGTCAGCGAGAGGTCGAGCGCCGGATCGAGGTCGCGCAGCGCGCGCACCAGCACCTCGCAGGCCCGCGCGCACCGTCGGCTCGCCGCCCGTGAGCCGGATGCCCGTCACGCCGAGCCCGAGGGCGATTCGGGCCACGCGGACGATCTCCTCGTAGGTGAGCACTGTCCGCCCGCGGCAGCCAGGCGACGCCCTCGAGGGGCATGCAGTAGACGCAGCGCAGGTTGCAGCGGTCCGTGACCGAGATGCGAAGATCGCGGAGGACGCGGCCCTGCGTGTCTGTGAGGGTGCCGACGGTGGGCATGGGATGGGCTCCTGAGCCGGAAGCATAATCGGCCCGCCCCGGCCGCCTCAAACCGGAGCGGGGCCGGGCCGCAGCGGACCCGGCCATGGTCGGCCGAGCCCGGCTTCCGCCGCGTCCGGCGCTGCGTGTATCCTGTTTGACCGATCCTCGACATCCGATTCGGTCTGAAGGACTACATTATCCACGGACCGGCGGTGCGTTCCGTGCCGCCAGGGAGGGATCTGCCGCATGAGACGCATGCTTCTCTTCGCTGCCTGCTGCTCGTCGTCGCCGCGGCGCCCGCCCGCTCCCAGCGCCAGGTGGAAGACACCACCTTCGTCCCGAAGGTCGTGAAGCCCGCCTTCACCGACCGCCAGCCGATCGTGATGATCGACGAGGCCCACCGGAACCAGTTCACGCATGAAGGGGTCCTACCGGGCGTTCGCGAGCCTGCTCGCGCAGGATGGCCTGCGCGTGATCCCCGGGATCCAGGCGTTCTCGCCGCAGGTGCTCGAGACCTGCCAGGTCCTGGTCGTGGTCGACGCGCATCGGCTCGCGGGAGCTGAAGGTCCGTGTCCGCGCGCTCGTCCGCCTTCCGGGTCACGGAATGCGATGTGGTGCGCGACTGGGTGAAGGAGGGTGGCTCGCTGCTGCTCATCGCCGACCACGCTCCCTATGGCTCGGCGATGGACAGCCTCGCCGTCCGCTTCGGCGTGGACATGGGCAAGAGCCTCCACCGTGGACACGCGCCGCGTGGACCCCGAGAGCGGGAACATCGGCTGCATCCTGTTCACCCGCGCCCTGGGCCTGCTGGGCGACCACGCGATCACCCGCGGGCGGGACAAGACCGAGCGCATCGACAAGGTGGCGACCTTCACCGGGCAGTCGCTGATGGGACCGCCCGGGAGCACGGGCCTGCTGGTGCTCAGCCCCTCGGCGGCCGACATGCCCTTCAGCCCGGACGCGCGGCGCGAGGCCAGCCCGGAGGCCATCCGGAAGGCCGACACCCTGACGTGGTGAAGACGCCGGGGACGGTGACGGCCGTCGGCCGCTACCAGGGCGTGGCGTTCGGCTTCGGCAAGGGGCGCGTGGTGGTGCTGGGGGACGCCGCGATGTTCGGCTCCCAGTTCGTGCTGGGCCAGGACGCCCTGCAGATGGGGAAGCGCGCGCCTGCGGATCGGCCTCAACCGGCCGGACCTCGACGACAACCAGCAGTTCGCCCTGAACGTCGTGCGCTGGCTGGCGAGGGGTCTGAACTGAGGCCCGCGGGCCCCGCCGGCGCGCGGGCCGGGCCGGCCCGCGCCCGCGGCAGAAGCGTCGCCGTTCGGCTATCATGCCGCGGTGTCCCGGTGCGCCGCGGCGGCCCGCCGGCGAGTCCTCGATGGGAGATGAGCGATGCCTCTCTGCGTGTACCTCTGCTATACGCCCGGCTGCCAGGTGAAGGTGGACCGCTGGATGCCCACCGCCGGCGAAGGCGCCGATGCGAAGATCCCCTGCCCGCGCTGCGGCAACCCGCTGACCTGCGCGTGGACCGGCTCGCAGCCCAGGACGCCGAACCTCAAGGACGCGCCGCCGAGATCCTCCACGCGGAAGCGCTGAGCGCGCGGACGGCCGGCCCCGGCCGCCGGCTCCGCGCCCGCCCGCCGGCACCCGCCGCGCCGTCGCTGGGCCGCCATGCCGCGAGCCCGGCGCCGCCCCGGACGCCGCGCTGCGCCGCGCCCTGCTGCGCTGGTACGGACGGCACCGGCGAGTGCTGCCCTGGCGCGGCGCGCGCGATCCCTACCGGGTCTGGCTCTCCGAGGTGATGCTGCAGCAGACCCGGGTCGCCACGGCGACGCCGTACTACCGCGCCTTCCTGCGGCGCTTCCCCACGGTCGGCGCGCTGGCCCGCGCCCGCGAGGCGGACGTGCTCGCCGCCTGGGCGGGGCTCGGCTACTACCGGCGCGCCCGCCAGTCTCCACGCGGCCGCGCGCCTCGTGGTGCGCGAGCACGGGGGCCGGGTGCCGGACGAGCCCGCGGCTTTCGGCCTGCTGCCCGGCGTCGGCCGCTACCACCGCCGGCAGCGGTGCTCTCCATCGCCTTCGATCGCGCGCTGCCCGTGCTGGACGGGAACGTGGCGCGCGTGCTGTCGCGGCTGCGCGCACTGCGGGCCGCGGTGCGCGAGCCGCGGGGCGCGAGGGTGCTGTGGGCGCTGGCCGCCGCGCTGGTCCCGGCGCGCCGGCCCGGCGACTGGAACCAGGCGCTGATGGAGCTGGGCGCGACCGTCTGCACGCCGCGCGCGCCCGCGCTGCGAGCGAGTGCCCGGTGCGTCGCGCTGGTGCCGTGCGTTCGCGCTCGGGCGCGTGGCGGCGTTCCCGCCGGTGCCCGCGCGCCGGGCGGGGAAGAAGGTGCGGCAGGCGGTCGCGCTGATCGAACGGCGGGGCCGCGATGCTGGTCGTGCGTCGCGAGGGCCCGCTGCTCGCCGGGCTGTGGGAGCCGCCCGGCGTCGAGCTGGCGCCCGGCCGGTCCCCGCGAACGGCCCTGCGTCGCGCGGCTCGCCGGGCTCGGTCTGCGCGTGCGGCTCGCTCCGGCGGGGACGACCATCCGTTACGCCATCACCCACCGCGACATCACCGCCGAGGTGTGGCGCGGAGAGCTGGTTGCTCCGCCGCCGCGCTCGGCGCGCCTGCGCTGGGTGGACCCGGGCCGACCCGGACATCGCACTCACCGCGCTCGCGAAGAAGGTGGCGGGGCCAGCCCAGGCTGCCAGGCGGATGCGCACCTGACGCTGGACGATGGTCATGGACCGCCAGGAGGAGACGCTGCCTGGTGGCTCCGCTGACCCGCGCTCCGGACGAATCGAGCCGGACGGGATGGTCCGCCCGGCTCGATTCGTCTGCTGACCCGCGCTCCCGACCTGCCGGTGCAGACCGGGTCGTCCGCGGCCGGCCCTATTGTCCCGCCTCCAGCTCCGCCGTCAGACCCTTCCCGGCCGCCGGACCGTGTCCGTGTTTGCGCCGTTCCTCCAGGTACTCGGCGTACTCGTCCGGCCGCTTGGTGAAGCGCATGGCCCAGCGACCCGAACCAATCGCCGAAGTCGTCGAGGTAGGTGTAGACCACCGGCACGACGACCAGCGTCAGCAGGGTCGAAGTGATGAGCCCGCCGATCACGGCGTACGCCATCGGCGCGCGGAACTCCGAACCGGCCCCGAGCGCGAGCGCGGTCGGCAGCATGCCGAAGATCATGGCCAGGGTGGTCATGATGATGGGCCGCAACCGCAACTGCCCCGCGTCCACCAGCGCCTGCTGGCGGTCGCTGCCGCGGTCCCGCGCCTTGTTGGCGAAGTCCACGAGCAGGATGGCGTTCTTCACCACCAGGCCCATCAGCATGATGATGCCCACCATGCTCATCATGTTGAACGAGCTGCGGCCCAGCGCGAGGCCCAGGGAGACGCCGAACAGTGCCAGGGGCAGCGAGAACATGATGGCCAGCGGCTGGGTGAAGCTGCCGAACTGCGAGGCCAGGATGAGGTAGATGAACACGATGGCCAGCAGGAGCGACTCGACCATGTAGCCGACGGTCTCGGCGAACATCTCCTGATCGCCGCCGAAGTTGAAGCGATAGCCGGGCGGCAGCTTCAGCGTCTTGATGCGCTGGTTCACGTCGCTCACGACGGCGGTCAGCGCACGGCCCTGGTAGCTGCCCTCGATCGTGGCGACGCGCTCGAGGTTGCGGCGGTCGATCTGGTTCGGGGCGCCGCCGTAGCGCAGGCTCGCCACCTGGCCGAGCGGGATCATCACGGGCTGACCGGTGCGGCCGTCCACGTTGCCGGTGGCGATGGGGATGCTCGTCAGGTCGGCCTGCGACGTCCGGAACTCGGGCGGCCAGCCGCACGACGACGTCGTTGGCCACGCCGTTCTCGTCCTCCCAGTCGCCGGTGGTCGCACCCGCCAGGATCGGCCGCAGCGAGGCGCTGACCGCCCCGACCGAGAGGCCCACGTCCGCAGCCAGTTTGCGGTCCACGCTCACCACCCATTCGGGCTTCTGGTCTTCGAGCGTGGACTTGAGCTCGACCAGACCGGGAACGTCCTTCACGGCGGTCATGATCTGCTCCGAGATGCGCCGCAGCTCGTCGAGGTTGGGACCCTGCACCATCACCTGGATGGGTGCCTCGCTGTGTCCGCCGAAGCCCGCGACGAGGATGCGCGCGCTGATGCCGCGGAACTGAGGCAGCTTGGTGCGCAGGTCGCGCTCGAGCTGCATCTGCGAGCGCCGGCGCTCGTGCTTGGGGGTGAGCTTCACGTAGATGTTCCCCGCGCTGACGGAGTTGTTGTGCGCGGTGCCGCCGATCGTGGTGTAGCAGTAGGTGACCTCGGGCTGGGTCTTGAGGTAGCGCACGATCTCCTGCGCCTTGCCCTGGGTGTAGGAGAGCGACGAGCCCACCGGGGTCACGAAGTCCACGCCCGTGGCTTCCTCGTCGGAGCTGGGCATGAACTCCCCGCCGACGATCCCGACTGCCGGCAGGACCAGCGCGAGGACGAAGGAAACGGCGGCGATGGCCACGGTCAGTCCGCGGTGGGCCAGCGCCCACCCGATCAGGCTCCGATAGCGCACGCCGATGCGAGCGAAGGCGTTGTTGAACCTCTCGAGCAGGTGCCCGACCCGGCCCCCGTGCTTGCGCCCCTCGGCGTCCGGGTCGTACCAGCGCGACGACAGCATCGGGTCCAGCGTGAAGGACGCGAACAGCGACACCGCCACGGCGAAGGCGACGGTGATGCCGAACGGGAAGAACATGCGGCCGACGATGCCGCCCATGAACGCCACCGGGACGAACACCGCGAGGATCGAGAGCGAGGTGGAGAGCACGGCGAAGCCGATCTCGTCGGTGCCCTTGCGCGCGGCGGTGAAGTGGTCCTCGCCGCGCTCGAGATGTCGGACGATGTTCTCGCGCACGACGATGGCGTCGTCGATCAGGATGCCGATGGCCAGGGACAGCGCCATCAGGGTCATCATGTTCAGCGTGAAGCCGAACGCGTAGACGGCGAGGAAGGCCGAGATCACCGACACCGGCAGGGTGAGCCCGGTGATGACCGTCGAGCGCCAGCGAGTTCAGGAACAGGAAGACGATGAGCACGGTGAGCAGGCCGCCCTCGAGCAGCGTCTTCTGGACGTCCTCGACCGAGTTGCGGATCCACGTCGAGTTGTCGGAGATCATCTTGGTCTGCACGCCGGCGGGCAGCGTGCGGTTCAGCTCGACGATGGCCTTGTGCACCTCGTCCGCGATCTGGCACGGTGTTGCCGCCCGAGATCTTGCGCACCTCGACGGCGACGGTGCGCTCGCCGTCCACGAAGGCGACGTCGCGCTCCTCCTGCTGCGCGTCCTCGATGCGGGCGACGTCCTGAGGTGGATGGGGGTGCCGCCGCGCGTGGTCACGACCACGTTGGCGAAGTCCTTCGGGTTCTGGATGCGGCCCTTGATGCGGACGAGGTCCTCGCGCGCGCCCTTCTCCACGCGGCCCGCGGGCACGTCGGCGTTCTCGCGCTGCAGGGCGGCCATCACCATGTCGGGCGAGATGCCCAGGGCATTCATGCGGTCGGGCCGGAGCAGGACGTGGATCTCGCGGCGCAGGCCGCCGACCACGGACACGCTGCCCACGCCGGGGATGTTCTCGATGCGCCGGCTGATGGTCTCCTCGGCGAGGCGCGTGAGATCGCGCATCGCCCAGCCCTCGCCGCGGACGGAGAAGCTCATGATGGGCAGGCTCTGGACGTCGAAGCGCTGGATGATCGGCGGGTCGATGTCGGTGGGCAGGTCCGCGCGGATGGCGTCCGACCTTGGCGCGGACGTCCGCCAGCGCGTTCATGACCTTGATGCCCAGCTGGAACTCGATGAAGATCATCGAGTAGCCCTCGGTGGACACCGACTGCACGGTCCTTGACGCCCTCGGTCGAGTTGACCGCCTCCTCGATCTTCTTGGTGACCTCGCGCTCGACGGCTTCGGGCGAAGCGCCCCGGTAGTTGGTCTGGATGCGCGACGAACGGGAAGTCCACGTTGGGCCACTGGTCGATGGCGAGACGGCGGAGCGAGAACAGCCCGAGCACGACCAGCGCCAGGATCAGCATGGTCGCGAGGACCGGACGCTTGATGGAGAGATCGCTCAGGAACATGGGCTACCTCTTCCCGGCGCTTCTTGGCGGTCTGCGGGCGGCCGCCGGCGCCGCCTGCCGGCGCGTCCGGCGTGACGTCGCGTGAGAGTCTGCACGGGCTGGCCGTCCACCAGGCCCTCGACGGCGCTGATGACCACCTTGTCGCCCGCGCGCAGCCCGCTGCGCACCTCGACGAGGTCGGTCTGCTCGTCGCGCAGGCCGACCGTGACGGTGCGCTGGTGCAGCTTGCCGTCCGCTCACGACCCAGGCGTGGGTCGTGCCGTCCGTTCCGGTCGTCACGCCGGAGCCCGGCACGGCGAGCGCGGCGCTCGCCTGCTTGAGCACGATGCGTCCGCTCGCGAACATGTCCCCGGCCAGCCGGTGGTCCCGGTTGGGCACGATGACGTAGACCTTCACCTGCCGCGTCGCCGCGATCCACCGTGGCGTTGACGCGGGACACGTGGCCGGAGACCTGGCGGCCGTCGAGCCCGCTCACCGTCAGCGCCACGGGGACGCCCGGCTTGAGCCGGCCCAGCGCCTCGGTGGTCACGCTGGCCGTGAACTCGAGCTCGTCGGTGTTGACGACGCGGAACAGGCGGATCGCCGTCACCGACGCGGTCGCCGCTCTGCAGGAAGCGCTCGGCGACCACGCCCGCGAACGGAGCCCGCACGGTCGCCTCGTCGAGGCGCTTGCGGCCCACGGCCGCGGCGGCCTCGGCGGCCTTGAGCTGCGCCTCGGCGTTCTCGACGTCGCGCTCGGCGACCGCGCCCTCCTTGAGGAGGTTCTGCATGCGCCGGCAGTCGGCCGCGGCGATGCGGCGCTGGGCCTCGGCGCTGGCCGCGGCGGGCGTGACCGAGGTCATCCGCATGCGCGCCAGCACCTGGCCGCGCTGCACCGCCTGACCCTCCTTGACCAGCACCTCCTCGATCACGTCCGGGAAGGGCGCGAGCAGGTTCACGTCCGCCAGGGGCCTCAGCGTGCCCTGCACGGGCACGCCGGTCGCGATGTCCCTGCGGACCACCACGGCGAGGTCGCGCGTGGTGAGCAGGGCGGTCTCGGGCCCCGCGGCGCGCGTCCTTCTTCGCGGCGCTGTTGCCGCAGCCGGCCACCATGGCCGCCAGCAGGGCGGCCGCCAGCAGCCGCTTCATCAGGCGCGTATCCATCAGTGCGTTCCCTCAGGGTTGGAGGAAGGGGTGATGTCTTCGAGGGTCCGGCGCTCGATCGGGACCGCGATGGCCCACCGCGCGCTCGAGCTGCGGCGATGGCCACCAGGTAGTCGCGCATGGCCTGGACCTCGTTGACCTCGGACGACTGGAGCTGCAGCCGCGCGTCCGAGACCTCGATCTGCGTGGACATGCCGTTCTTGAAGCGCACGCCGGCCAGCTCCCAGGCGCGCTGCGCCTGCCGCACGGTCTCGCGCCGGGCGAGCAGCGTGGTCTGCGGTGCGCTCGATCTCGTCGCGGGCCTGCACCGCCTCGATGGCCGCGCCCTTCTGCGCGCGGTCGCGGGCGGCCATCGCCTTCTCGTACTCGGCGCGGGCCTCGACCACCTGGCCGTGCGTGCCGCAGGCCGTTGAAGATGGGCACGCTCGAGCCGCACGAAGGCGTCCCAGTTGCGGCGGAAGTCGCGGCGGGTCGGCCAGGTGTCCGTCGGGTACGCCTGGTGCGACAGGTCGGTCGAGACGTACAGGTCGGGCCAGTACTGCCCGCGGTACAGCTTCACGGCCAGCCGGCGCGCCTCGACCATGTGGTTCGCGGCGGCCACGCGCCGGGCCGCTGGTCCACCGCGGTCGAGAGGTCGGTCACCACCGGCACCGTGCCGTCCGCCGCCGCGAGCGGCGTGAGCAGGAGCAGCGGCTGCTCCAGCGGCACGTCCACCAGCCGCTTCAGGTTCAGCAGGGCGAGCTCCGCGGCGCTCCGGGCCGCGATCACGTCGGGCTCCTGGTTGGCCGCGTCCACCTCGGCGCGCAGCTGCTCGTACTCGGAGCGGTTGCCCTCGCGGCGGCCGGCCCGCACCTGGCCGAGGTGCGCGCGGGCCTGCGTGAGCGCGCTCTCGGCGATCTCGACCAGCCGGCTGCGAGTAGACCGCGTCGTAGTAGGCCTGCCGGACCTGGAAGCGTCAGCTCGGAGGCGGTCTCGCTGCTCGTTGGCCCGCGCGGCCCGGTTGGCCGCGCGCGCCGTCTTGCAGGGCCGCGCCCACCTTGCCGCTCGACCACAGGAGCTGCTGCGCCGTCAGGTCCAGCGGTCCAGGTGTGCTCCGCGGCGAAGGAGCTGTTCTTGAGGATCGCACCGAAGACCCCGGTGTCGGCGGCGCATGCCCGAGAAGATGCTCTCGATCTTCCGGTCGTAGAGGATCGTGCCCGAGATCTGCGGCAGCGCCTGGGACATGGCCTGGTAGACCTGGCCCTGGGTCTGCTTGACGTTGCGCGCGGGCGGTGCGCATCTCCTCGCTGCGGGCGAGCGCGCGCTGGATGGCGTCGTCGAGCGTGAGCCGCAGCGTGTCGGTGGGCCGGGCGCCGGCGGCTCGCCGGCGGGCGAGCGCGGGGCCGGCAGCAGCAGGACGCGCCAGCAGGAAAGCGACAGTGAAGCGGCCGGACGTTCATGAGGCGAGGCCCTCCATCACCAGGGTCGAGGCGCGCGCGCAGCTCGGGCAGGAGCGGGAAGATGTCGGGCAGCGCAGCAATGACCCACTCGTAGAGCGTGCCGTGGTAGATGCAGCCGAGCACGCGCCTCCACGCGCTGACGGGGTCCCGTGGCGGATCTCGCCGCGCTCCTGGCCCTGTCGCACCAGCTCTGGATGAGTCGCGTGCCAGCGGATCGGCGAGATCCTCGTTCGGCTCGAACGCGCGGCGCATCAGCTCGATCAGGACGAAGCGCGCGAGCGCGTGCGTCCTCCTCGTAGGCGGACGCGGCCATCGAGTAGATCTCGAGGAGCTTCTCGATCGCGGGACGCGGGTCGGCCAGCAGCGCGCCGACGTTCTCCTCGATGACGCGCCCAGGCGCTCCTCGGTCAGGTAGGCGAGGACGGCGTCCTTGCGGTGGAAGTAGTTGAAGAAGGTTCCCTTCGCGACGTCGGCCTTCTCGGTGATGTCGTCCACCGTGGTCTGCTCGAAGCCGCGCTCGCGGAAGAGATCGATCGCCGCGTGGAAGATCCGGTGCCGGGTCTCCTCCTTCTTGCGCTCGCGGCGGGACAGTTCGACGTTCATGGCCGTGTGACCTCTGGTCAAAAATGACCGCACCCAAAGTTGACTGGAGGATATTATTGTACTGAGATACCGAATGCAAGAGCCTCCGTGATCCATCGATCATGACGGCCAGCCAGGCCGAAACCTTGCACGTCCACCCTTGAAACCATACGGAGGAACCAACCTGCCATCACCTGAGGGTCGCCCATGAGTCTCGGTCCGTAGTCGCAAATCACGACCAGGCAAGCGCTTGGCGCATTGAATCGCACCCTGGCCCGGTGCGCCTACCACGGGCGAATGGTCCGCGCCGCGACCTTCCGGAGCGCCCACATCTTGGCGTGCTGGCGCGGTCCGTCAAGGTGTTACACTCCGACGCGTCGCACGGAGAGGGCCGCGGTCGCGCGATGGCGGGACGAAACGCCGGAGGATTCGATGCCCCTCGAATGCCGGATCGAGCACGAGCGCCGGATGGTCATGGCGACCGCGACCGGGGTTCTCTCGGTCGAGGACTTCCTCCTGAAGCATCGCGAGGTCTGGGGCCGCAGCGACGTGGCGGGCTTCGACGCCGTCTACGACCTCAGCGGGCTCGAGGACTTCGTGCTCTCCTCGGGGGAGCGCCTGAGGGCGCTGTCCGACCTGGCCTCGAGCCTGGACGTGCCCGGGACCAGCGCGAGGCTCGCGATCGTCGCGCCGCAGGACTTCGCCTTCGGGCTCGCGCGCATGTACGCGGCCTTCCGCACGCTGAACCCGCGCGGCGGGAAGACCGTGAACGTGTTCCGCTCGATGCAGGCCGCGCTGGACTGGCTCAGCGTCGAAGGCTCGAGCACGCCCCCCGGCGCGGGCCCGCCGGAGCTCAGCGCCAGCGGCTGAGCCCGCCGTCAGAACGCGACGGTCACCTGCGTGAGCCAGCCGCGGGTCGCGGCGGGGACGAGCATCGGCACCAGGTTGCCGATCGCGTCGTAGTCCATGTAGCCGCCGGTCGCGTAGCGCGCGTCGGTCACGTTCGTCACGCGCAGGGAGAGCTCGGCGCGCGCGCCGCCCCGCGGAGCTCCGGGCGGCGCCCGCGGTCAGCATCGTGCGCGGCGCGATGCTGGCGGCGTCGGTGCCGGTGTTGTCCACGTAGATGCGGCCGGCGTGCTGCACCTCGCGCCGACCGTGACGCCGCGCCACGAGGCGCGCCGCGACGTTGCCATCACCGCGGGGAAGAACCCGAGCGGCTTGCCGTCGTGGAGACGTCGTCGGCGGGGTCGGGCCGCAGGCCTCGCGGTAGTGGACGAAGTGGTTGTCGGAGAGGGTCGTGTTCGCCTCCAGCGAGCCGCGCCGCGCCGGGCAGCGCGTGCGCGGCGGCCCGGCCAGCTCGACGCCCTGGTGCACCGAGCGCGCGGCGTTGCCGAGGATCGGGTAGCCGAGGTCGGTGTCGAACTGGCCCGCGTAGACCAGCTCGTCGCGGAAGTCCATGCGGAACAGGTTCGCGCTGGCCGCGACGCGCGGCCCGCTGCCACGGCCGCCCAGCTCGCAGTCGTTCACGCGCTCCGGCTTGATGAGCGGGTCCTCGTAGACGCCGGCCGCCACGTCCACGGCGGTAGAGCGGCACGCTGCCGGCGCCCTCGGCGTCGTAGAGGTCGCGGAACGCGGGCTCGCGGCTCGCGACCGCGCACGAGGCGAAGGCGTGTCCAGCCGCGCGGGCGTGAGAGGCGCCCCGAGCCGCGGCAGCGCGAAGTCGTACTTCTGTCGAAACGCGATGCCGTCGAAGCGGTCGCCCTCGCATCCGGTAGCCCTGGTGGCGCCACGCGAGGTCGGCGGTCGCGCGCAGGCGCGGCACGCCGCCATTCCTCGCGCGCGAACAGCGCCGCCCGACATCGTGCGCGGGTGGTAGTCGTAGTAGGCGTGCTCGGGCGCAGCGCCGGGCGGCAGGCCGTCGCCCGAGATCACGCCCGAGTGCTGGCCGTCGTGGAAGCGCAGCTCGCCGCCGATCGTGAGCGCGCCGCCCGCGTGCGCGATGCGCGCGCGCGGCACCCAGCCGAAGTGCCGGTGTCACGTCGCGCCGGCGCACGACGTCGAAGCGCTCGACCTGGCGCGGCCCTGCCCGTCGAGCACGATGTTCCCGTTCGAATCGCGCGCGTAGTAGTCGTGCGCGAACAGCGTCGTGTCGCTGGTCGTCCACGGCGCGAAGCGGTAGTCGGCGAGCGAGTCGCCGAGGCGCTGCTCGTCGTAGTAGCCGCGGCCGTCGAACCAGAAGAGCGTCTGCGAGAGCGTGACCGCGGCACGGCGTCCAGGTGTGGAGCAGCTCGTAGTGCGGCTCGAAGAAGTGGTCCTGCTCGCCCGGGTAGGTGATCGGGTTGAAGCGCCGGTCGCGGTCGGCGTCGCCCGGTGACCGTGCCCGGCCAGGTACTCGGGCGTGACGCCGAGGTAGGCGAGGTGCGTGTTCTCGGGTCCGCCGTAGAGGTTGAGCCGCCACGACTGCGAGCCGGCGATCTTCTGCGCCGAGAGCGCGTACGACCAGAGCTTCGACCACGACTGGTCGCGATAGCCGTCGGTCTCGATCCGCGAGTAGCGCCCGTAGAGGCCCCAGCCGCCGGGCAGCGCGCCCGAGTCGCCCTCGAGCATCAGCCGCTTCGTGCCCCAGGCGCCGTACGAGACGCTGGCCGTGCGGCGCGCGACCTCGCCGATGGGCGCGGTCGTGAGCGAGACGCTGCCGCCCAGCGCCGCCGCGCCGTAGAGCGCAGGGCCGACGCCGCGCTGCAGACTTGAAGTTCGGCGGTCGAGGCGAGCAGGTCGGGGTGGTCGATCCACCACACCTCGTGCGACTCGGGGTCGTTCAAGGGCACGCCGTTCACGAGCACGCTGATTCGCCGCTGCGGGAAGCCGCGCAGCGAGAGGTACGAGTAGCCGATGCCGTTGCCCGCGTCGGAGTAGGCGTACGCGCCCGGCAGCGAGCCGAGCGCCATGGGCGTGTCCTGCCCCCAGTTCACCTCGCGCACCTGTTCGCGCGAGAGCGTCGTGCGCGCCAGCGGCGCGCGCGCGTCCGAGCGGGTCGTGCTCACCTCGATGGGGGCGAGCGGCACGACGCGCGGGAACGTGTCGGACGCGTCGGTCCGCGCGGCGGCGGGAGGCGGCCTGCGGCCGCGCCGCCCGGGCGCGGGGCGGCGCGCCCGGGCGAGGGCCGCGAGCGCGGCGCGAGGAGGAGGGACGGCTTCATCGGCGCCTCCGCTGCGGCCGAAGCCAGCCCGCGGCGAGCACGGAGCAGCGACGCGCCGAGCCCCGCGTAGATGGGTTCGAGGACGGAGCGGATAGCCGGGCGACCACCGGCGCGAGCGACTTGCGCAGCACCCAGCCGAGCGAGACGACGAACGGGGACCATGAACGCGCACGGTCCAGCGCGAAGAGAGCCGGCCGCGGCCGGAGCAGCGCGGCCGCCACCGGCAGCAGCAGCATGGGCGTCACCACCGAGCCGATGTCGTGCCAGAGGGCGATCACGCTCTGGCTCGCGACGGCGAGCACGGTCGCGACCGCCGTCGAGAGCCACAGGCCGATGCGCGCCAGTCGACGGCACGCGGCCTCGTCGCCGCGCACGAGCCGCCAGATGAAGTCGCGCCCGACGGTCGTCGCGGCGATGAACGCGTACGAGTCGATCGTGCTCATCACCGTCGCGATCATGCCGAGGTAGAAGAGCCCCAGCGCGACCGGCGGGAGCGTGAGGCGCGCGAGGTCGGGGAACGCGAACACCGGCTCGGCCAGGTTCGGCAGCAGCGCCCGCGCGTAGAGGCCGGTCGCGGTGGTCATGAAATCGAACACGGCCCAGCAGGCGATGGACCACAGCACGGCGTTCCGCGCCACCCGCGGGTCGCGCGCGGCGTACGCGCGCTGCCAGAAGCCCGGGTCCACGAGCGCCGAGAGTGCGATCACGTACCAGACGAAGATCGCCCCCGGCGGGTTGCCGCCGTGCCACTGCCAGTGCGTCGCCGGCACGTGGGCGTGCAGGAACGCCAGCCCGCCGTGGTGCGCGAACAGGAACGCCAGCATCAGCACGAAGCCGCCGT
Source organism: Candidatus Eiseniibacteriota bacterium (assembly GCA_963776245.1). Classification (GTDB taxonomy): domain Bacteria; phylum Eisenbacteria; class RBG-16-71-46; order RBG-16-71-46; family RBG-16-71-46; genus CAVSAC01. The sequence goes on from CAVZLN010000002.1 coordinate 26,136, forward strand.
ACATGAGCACGAACTGGATCTGGTCGGTGAACACCTGCAAAT
>CAVZLN010000003.1:0-1231516 GCA_963776245.1 Candidatus Eiseniibacteriota bacterium
ACGCTCAGCGTCTGCGCGCCGGCGCACGCCGCAACCAGGTCGGTGGCCCCGTCGCCGTCCACGTCGGTGGCCTCGAGGTCCAGTGGATTGCGCCGGGCGGGGATCACAGTACGCGAGAAGTTGCCGCCGCCGGTGTTACGGAACACCACGATGGTGCTGTCGCCCGCGCACCCGACAGCGTAATCGGGCAGCGAGTCGGAGTTGAAGAAGCCGGTCGCGATGCTCAGGTTGGTGTTCCCGCCGACGTACGAACGCACCGGGAACGCGCCCACTCCCGACACCACGCCGGTCGTCGTGTTGTTGCGGTTGCCACTGAGGTAGTCCAGGTAGCCGTCGCGGTCGACGTCAGCCAGCGCGATGCCCGCCGGGCTCGAGAACACCGACTTGACCAGGTCGAGGCGGCGGTAGGAGCGCGTCGCGCCCCCGGTGCCGGGCCCGTCGTTGAAGAAGCGCACCAGGTACGCGCCGTTCTGTCCCACCACGATGTCGAGCCATCCGTCGTCGTCGAGATCGCCGAGCACCACGCGCGACGGGCTCACGCCCGCGACCAGCGTGTCGGGCGCGCCGAAGCCGAGGAGTCCGGCGCCGTAGTACACGCTCACGCGGTTGAGCGCGGGCTGCGCCACTGCGAGATCCGGCAGGCCGTCGCCGTTCAGATCGCCCACCGCGAGGTCGCGCGGACCGGGGACGGCGACCGTGGCCAGCGGCACGAACGTGCCGTCGGCGAGCCCGCGCCGGACCACCACCTCGTTGGCGTCGAGACGCGCGAACGCGAGGTCCTGCACGCCATCGCCGTCGAAGTCGGCGAAGGCGACCGCGGTGGCCCCACCGGCGCCGCCGACCCGCGCCACGTTCGCGTCGGCGAACATGCAGCAGCGACCGTCGTGCGACAGCACGGTGAGCACCGCGTCGGGCGAGAGCAGCGGGTACGGGTCCGCGCCCAGCACACTGATCGCGTGCGTGCCGGGCGAGGCGATGTCCGCGGGGGTGAGCGTGGCGGTGAGCCGCGACGCGTTCACGTAGGTGGTGGGCCGCGGGTCGGCGTCCACGCGCACCACCGCGCCGGGGCGGAACCCGGTGCCCGTGACGGTCAGGTCGAGCGCGGTGTCGTCGGTGCGGCGGAACGCCGGCGAGACCTCGGCGATGTGCGGGCGCGCCGCGAACGGGAGGGGCACGCGCCACATGCCGCGGCCGTGGGTCGCGGCCACCATCTGATCGGTGGCGAAGTCCACGGCGATGCCCAGCACCGCGCTGCCGGGCAGGCCGGTGCCGCTCTTGCTCCAATGGGCGCCGCCGTCGCCGCTGGCGTACACGCCGTCGTTCGAGCCCACCATGAGCGCGGGCGGGGTCGCGCGGAAGTCCGCGGCCAGCGTGTTCACCTGCACGCCGGCCGGCAGGTCGCCGGTGCGATCGCTCCAGGCTCACGCCGGCGTTGCCGGAGACGAACACGCGCCCGCCGCTGTTGGCGGCCGCGCACACCACGAGGTCGTTGGGGTCCATCGGGTTGATGAGGATCGACGGCAGCGTGACGGCCGGCAGCCCGGTGTCGCGGCGCGACCAGGCCGAGAGATTGGTGGTGAGCTGCACGCGCCCGTCGCTGGTGGACGCGACCACGGTGCTGGGGTATCCGGTCGCCACCGCGAGGCTGCGGATCACGCCGCTGCCGCCGGTGAGGTCGCCGCTGATCGCGGTCCACAGCGCGCCCTCGAGGGTGGTGCGCCACACGCGATAGGTCCCGGCCAGCAGCGTGATCGAGGCGTTGGGATCCACCGCCAGACCGCCGTTGGCCCAGCTGGCGCGGTCCGAGGTCCACGCCCCGGTGATGTTGGTCACCGAGCTGCCGGAGATGCTGCCCTTGTAGAGCGGGTTCAGGTTGACATAGCTGGCGTAGAGCACGGTGGTGTTGCTGCGGTTGAAATCCACCGGTCCCCCGTCGCCGCCCACCACCTGGGTCCAGGCCGAGGTGCCGATGTACTGCACCGTGCCGTTGTCCTGCGTGCCTCCGATGATGCGCCCGCCGCCTCCGGGCTGGACCGCGAGGGTGTAGAACTGCGTGATCGAGAGCGTGGAGTTGAGATTGGTCCAGTGCCCGCCGCGATCGGCGGAGCGCCACACCCCGCCGTCGCACCCCACCCACATCCGGCCGTCGGGGCCGAACGCGATGGCGTGGAAGTCGGGATGGACCCAGTTGTCGAGGCCGCGGGTGATGTCGGTCCACGACCCGCCCGCGTCGAGGGTGCGCACGATCCCGTAGGAGCCCGTGCCGTACGGGTACACGCCGCCGGCGAACGCCACGCTGCTGTCGGCGGGGTCGAACGCGATCACGTGGTTGTAGAAGCCCTGGCCGCCGAGGTAGTCGGGCGTGGCCGGGAGCCCGGTCCAGTGGTCGCCGCCGTCGCTCGAACGATAGAGGCCGAGCAGACGGTAGTTCGCGCTGCTGCCGAACCCCGCCAGCAGGACCTGGGGGTTGGAGGGCGAGATCGCCATGTTGACGCGGAACACGCCGCTGACCGGCAGCCCGGTGGTCAGCGGAAGCCACGAGGTCCCGCCGTCGGTGGAGCGGTACACGCTGCCATAGAGGAAGGCGGCGTACAGGATGGAGGGGTCCGACGGGTTCTGCACCAGGTCGGTGCACCAGCCGCCGCCGAGCGTGACCGTCCAGTTCGCGCCGGAGTCGGTGGTGCGCACCACGCCGCGCTCGCTCGCGACGAACACCGTCGAGGGGGTGGTGAGGTGCACCAGCACGCGCGCGATGTACGAGCCGACGCTGGCCGTGCCCGCGATCTTCGCCCACGTCGCGCCACCGTCGGGACTGCGGAACAGACCGTCGCCGTAGAACGAATCGAGCGCGAAGTTCTGTTCGCCGGTCCCGTACCACACGATGTCGGGGCTGATCGGATCGATCGCCAGCGCGCCCGAGGCGAGCGAGGGCAGGCCATCGGTCACCGGCATCCACAGCGTGCCGCCGTTGATGGTCTTCCACACCCCGCCGTAGGCCGCGGCCGCGTACGCCACGTTGCCGTCGCGCGGGTCCACCGCGATGGAGTTCACCCGGCCCGAAGCCGGGGCATTGCCCGACCAGTACTCCGACGCGATCGGCATCGGGCCGAGCGCGGTCCAACCGGGCAGCACCTGCGCCTGCTCGGCTCTGGCGGGCCCGGCGCCGAACATCGCGCCCACCGGCGTGCGCTCGAGCACCTCGCGCGAGTTGCGCAGCAGCTCCTCGGGCGGCGAGAACTTCGGCGGGCTCTCGCGCTCGTCCTCCCGCTCCTCGGCACCTGCGGGCGCGCAGGCGGAGACGGCGACCAGCAGGGCGAGGAGCAGCGCGAGGGACGACGCGAAGCGGCGATGCGGGGTGCGGGTCATGGCAGTCCTCGTGGGAGCGGGGCGGTCCAGCGCCCACCCGGGGCGCCCGATCGGGTCATGAGTATAGGTCTAGCCGCCCCGGCGCCGCAGGTCGAGGGGAATCGTCCAGCGGGCCCGCCGCCGCCCCGGGGGGCGACGGGGTCACGCGCCCTTCTCGCCCTCCACCACCGCCTTCGAGAGGTCCCATCCGCGCAGGAACAGGTCGCGCACCTCGGTGAGCAGGCGCAGGCGGTTGGCCCGCACCGCGGCGTCCTCGGCGTTCACCAGCACCTGGTCGAAGAAGGCGTGGATCGCCTCCTCCATCGCGAGCAGGGCGGGGAGGATGGCGTCGTAGTCCCGCTCCGCCCACAGCGGTGCGGTCGCGGACCGCGCCGACTCGAGCGCGGCGTGGAGCGCGCGCTCGGCCGGTTCGGACAGTCGTGCGGCGTCGAGCGCCGGAGGCAGCGTCTCGGTGGCGGCGCGCAGGATGTTGCTCACGCGCTTGAACAGCACCACCAGCGGCTCGAACCGGGCGTCGGAGCGGAAGTCCCGGAGCGTGCGGGCGCGGCGGAGCGCGTCGGCCGGATCGGTCCAGCCCGGGCGGGTGCGGCCGTCGGCGCGCGCCACCCGCGCCTCGAGCGCGGCGGCCACGGTGTCGTAGGAGAGCGCGTGGTCGGCGAGCGCCCCCTCGACGCGCCCGCGCCAGAACTCCCCGAGTCGCTTCACGATCTCCGCCTGCGGCAGGTCGGGCCCGGCCGCGAAGAAGGTGCGCGTGGCCTCCAGGGTCGCTTCGCGCAGGTCGAGCGCGAACCGGCGTTCGATCAGGATGCGGATCGCGCCATTGCCGGCGCGCCGCACCCCATACGGGTCCTCGCTGCCGCTCGGCACCTTGCCCGCCACGAACGCGCCGGCCACGTGGTCGAGCTTGTCGGCGAGCGCCAGCAGCGCGCCGGCCGCGCTCTCCGGCAGCGCGTCGCCCGGGCCGCGGGGCCGGTAGTGCTCGGCGATCGCGGCGGCCACCGCGGCGGGCTCGCCGGCGCGCTGCGCGTAGTAGCCGCCCATCACGCCCTCGAGGCTCGCGTACTCCTTGCCGCTGCCGATCATCTCGCCCAGCAGGTCGGTCTTGCACAGCAGCGCCGCGCGCCTCACGGCGTCTTCCGACTCGGGCCCCAGCCGCTGAGCCAGCCAGCCGCCCAGCGACTCGAGCCGCGCCGCCTTGTCGCGCAGCGAGCCCAGTCCTTCCATCCACACCACGCTCGCCAGCGCGTCGACGCGCTCGGCCGGCGTGTGCATGCGGTCGGTGTCCCAGTAGAACTTCGCGTCCTCGAGCCGCGCCACCAGCACGTCCTGGTTGCCCTTGCGCACGGTGTCGAGCCCGCGCCCGTCGCCGTTGCGCACCGCGATGAAGTTCGGCTTCAGGACCGCGGCAGCCGGGCCTGCGCCAGCGCTCGATACGGCGAAGAAGCGCTGGTGCTCCTTGAGCGCGGTGATGATCACCTCGTTGGGCAGCTCGGTGAAGTGCCCCTCGAACGAACCGAGCACGGCGGTCGGCCACTCCACCAGGAAGTTGTTGATCTCCAGCAGCTCGGCGTCCCCGATCACCGCTCCCCCGACGGACGCGGCCAGCGCGTCGACCTGCTCCCGGATCAGCGCCGCGCGCTTCGTCGGGTCGGCGATCACGTGCACGCGCTCGAGGGTGGCGAGGTACGAGGCGGCGTCGGCGATCTCGGCCGGCCCGGGGTCGAGGAAGCGATGGCCGCGCGAGACCCGCCCGGCCTCGAGACCGAACGCCCTCACCGGCACCACCTCGCGGTCGAGCAGCGCCACCAGCCAGCGCACTGGGCGGGCGAAGCGCGTGTCGTCGTCGAGCCACCGCATGGTCTTCGGGAACTGGAGCCGGGTCGCCAGCGTGGCGAGCAGCTCGGGCAGCACCTCGAGCGCGGGCTTGCCCGGGACATGCACGGTCACCACCACGTACTCGCCCCTGGTGCTGGTGACGCGGCGCACGGCCGCGACGTCGGCGCCGCGCCCGGCGCAGAATCCGAGCAGCGCCTTGGTGGGCCTGCCCTCGGCGTCATACGCCACCTTGACCGAGGGTCCGGTGGCCTCCTCGTCGCGGTCGGGCTGGCGCTCCGCGAGCCCCTCGACCATCAGCGTGAGCCGGCGCGGCGTGCCCAGCACGCGCACCGCCGCGAACTCCAGGCGCGCCTCGGCGAGCGCGGCGCGCGCGCCCTGCTCGAGCTGTTCCAGCGCGGGCGGGAGGTAGGTCGAGGGCACTTCCTCGACGCCGATCTCGAACACCAGCCGCCGGTTCATCGCGCGCCCTCCCGGTTCCCGCCGGTGCGCGTCGGAGCCGCCTGCGAGCCTGCCCGGGCCGCGCGGGTCTCCGCGGTCTTCGCGCTGCCTTCGCGGCGCGCCTGCGCCTTCTCCTGCTCCTCGCGGTAGCGCGCCACCCAGCGTTCGCGCTCCGCCGGGTCGGGGATCAGCGGGTAGCCCAGCTCGGCGCGCAGGTGGTGGTAGGCGAGCGCGGCCTGCCGCGCGATCTTGCGCACGCGCCCGATGTAGCCCACGCGCTCGCTGACCGAGATGGCGCCGCGCGCGTCGAGCAGGTTGAACAGGTGCGAGCACTTGATGACCGCGTCGTATCCCGGCCCCACCAGCTTGAGGTCGAGCAGGCGGCCGGCCTCGCCCTCCCACACCCTGAACATCTCGAACAGCTCCCTCACCGGGGCCTGCTCGAAGTTGTAGTGCGACCACTCCCACTCGTTGCGCACCCACAGGTCGCCCCAGGTGACGCCCGGCGCCCACTTCAGGTCCTGCACCCGGTCGGTGCCCTGGAGCATCATGCCGATGCGGTCGAGACCGTAGGTGAGCTCGGCCGAGATCACCGGCAGCTCGAGGCCGCCGCACTGCTGGAAGTAGGTGAACTGGGAGATCTCGGTGCCGTCCATCCACACCTGCCAGCCGAGCCCCGAGGCGCCGAGGGTGGGCGACTCCCAGTCGTCCTCCACCAGCCGCAGGTCGTGCTCGCGCGGGTCGATGCCGATGGCCGCGAGCGAGTCGAAGTACTGGTCCACCACGTCGCCCGGGGTGGGCTTGAGCAGCACCTGGTACTGGAAGAACTGCTGGAAGCGGTTGGGGTTCTCGCCGTAGCGCCCGTCCTTGGGGCGCCGCGAGGGCTCCACGTACGCCACCCGCCACGGTTCGGGCCCCAGCGAGCGCAGGAAGGTCGCGGGATTGAACGTGCCGGCGCCCACCTCCGACGGGTACGGCTGCTGGATCACGCACCCGCGCGCCGCCCAGAAGGCCTCGAGCGCGAGCATCATCTCCTGCAGCGAGCGGGCGGGCTTCAGACCGTCCACCGGTCCCTCCTTCGTCATCACGCGGAGGGCAGCGAGCGCAGCAGTTCGAGCGAGCGCAGCCCCTGGAACCTCTGGAAATGGTGCTTCAGGAAGACCTCCACCACGCGCAGGATCTCACCCGAGCGCTTGACCTCGAGGTACGTGCCCGCCTCGGCGATCGGACGCGACAGCAGCAGCGCAAGCCCCGCCAGAGCGTCGGCGGAGAGCCGCACCACCCCCGGCTCCGCCGGGGCGCAGCGCTCGCACAGCAATCCGCCGAGCGAGGGCGAGAACAGCCGCTCCGGCGACACCGCGCCCCCGCAGCGGACGCACGCATCGAGGCGCGGACGATAGCCCAGCAGGCTCGCCACTTGAAGCTCGAACGCGATGGTGATGGCCGGCAGCGCGCCGGCCGGGGCGCTGGCCACCGCCGCCAGCACCGCCACCAGCAGATCGAACAGCTCCGGATGCGGCTCCTCGCCCCACACCAGCCGGTCGATGATCTCGAGCGCCGCGCTGGCGTGCGCCAGCCGCGTGAGGTCGATGAGGTCCATGCCCAGCGGCGCCAGCGTTTCGGCCTTCGACAGCAGGTGCAGGTCGCGGTCGCGCTTGAAGTAGATGACGTAGCGCCCGCGGGTCAGCGGTTCGAGCGCGAAGCCGAACCGGCTCGGCGTCTTGCGCGCCCCCTTGGCGACGAACTTCAGCAGCCCGTGCTCGCGCGTGTACACCACCGCGATGCGGCTGGTGTCCCCGAGCGCGTGGGTCTTGAGGACGACGCCTTCGGTGGTGACGAGGGCCATGGAGGTGCGCGGCTAGGGCGGCGGCATCGCGGGCGGCGGCGCGGCGCGCGCGCTCGCGGGCCGCGCGGCCGCTTCGCTCGACGGCGGCTGCACCACGCCCGCGGACACCACGACCTTGAGCCCTTCCTCGACCGGCCAATCGAGGTAGATGATGTCCTTGCGCGGCGCGTAATGGACGAACCCGGAGGCGGGGTTGGGCGAGTGCGGGACGAACACCACCTCGATGTCGTCGCCGAGCCGCGCCCGCACGTCGGCCGGCGTGCGCCCGGTGATGAACCCCACGCGCCACATGTTGGGATGCGGCCAGGCCACCAGCACGACGTGGCGGAACGCGGCCTCGCCCCGCTTGTTGATGAGCGCCTCGCCCACCGACTTCACCGAGCCATAGATGATGCCGATGCCCGGGATGCGCGACAGGAACCCCTCCCACATCCCGAACAGCGAGCGCGTGCCGAGCCACGACGCCGTCCATCCCACCAGCACCAGCAGCAGGACGGTGACGAGCAGGCCGAGGCCGGGGATGGGCTCGTAGTGCAGCGGCACGGGCAGCTGGATCACGGACGAGACGATGCCGAGCACGTTGTTCACCAGCCGCGGCAGCAGGCCGTCCATCCAGTCGAGCAGCTTGAAGAACACGTAGAGCGAGAGCGCGGTCGGCCCGATCACGATCAGGCCGGTGAGCAGGTAGTTGCGCAGGCGGCGCATCGCGCCGGGGGCGTGCGGGGCTTCGGGAAGCGGTGGGGTCATCGGGAGCGGTTTCCCTGTCTCGCCGGCGGCGGGAGCGTCACCATGAGGCACGCCCGCGTGCGGCATTCCGGCCCGCAGCGTGCAGGAGCGCCGCGCCGCGGTCAACCGGGGGCCGCCCCGCCGCCGCCGCGGCGCCGTGGCGCGCCGGACCGGGACGCGCTACCGCACCTCGAAACGCACCGGGATCTCGACCCAGGCGCGCACCGCGTGCCCGGCGCGGCGCGCGGGCTGGAACCGCCAGCGCCGCACCGCTTCGACCGCCGCCGCGTCGAACGGGGGCCGCGGCGTGCGCGCGCGCGCCTCGGCCACGGAGCCGTTCTCGTCCACCAGCGCCAGCACCCTGACCTCGACCGGGCCCGGTCCGGGAGCGTCGGCCGGCCATTGCGGCGCGCGCACGTCGAGCGCGCGCGGCAGCGAGTCCACTGGCGTGGGCACCGCGAGCGGGAAGAACCGCCCCGCGCTGTCCGCCGGCAGCGGCTCGGCCAGCGCCAGCGCGGCGAACGCGCTATCGGCGGGCAGCGCGCGCTGCACCCGTTCGAGCAGGTCCTGCGCGTGCACGCCGAGGTCGATGCTGGCCGCCGGTCCGGCCGGCCCGAACACCTGCGCGCAGCGCGAGCCGAAGAACAGGATCACGCCGAGCGAGCGACCGTGGGCACGGAAGGTCACGCCCGCCACCAGTTCGTCGAGGCTGTCGCCCGGGGCGGGACGGGGCACGCAGCGCCGCAGCGAGTCCGAGGGCCCGGCCGCCAGCAGCGCGCGCCCGAAGTCGTGGCCCCACGCGGTGTCGGCGAGCGCGAACGTGAGGCGTTCGCTGCGGTAGCGGTGGCGCTCGGCGCCCTGCGCGTCCCGCACGGTGTACAGCACCGCGCGCAGGTGCTCGACCACCACGGCGTCGGAGCGGGTGATGATCTCCCGCGCTTCGAGGTAGGTGAGCGGGGCGGCCTGCACGGCCGGCGCGCCACCGGGGACGACGCACGCCACGCCCAGCGCCCACGCGATCCGCGTCACCAGCGATCGGGCGAGCCGCCGCACGCGCACCTCCGCGATCAGCGGGCGCCGCGGGCGAGGGCGCGATCGAGCGCGGCGATGGCGACGCGTCCGCCGCGCAACGCCGCCTGCTCGCGGGCGCGCATGCGCGCGCGGTCCTCGGCGCGCTGATGGTCGAGGCCGGCGAGGTGGAGCGCGCCATGGATCACCAGTCGCGCCAGCTCGCGCCCGGCGCTCACCCGGAACCGCTTCGCCTGGGCGCGCACCCGGTCCATGGACACCGCCAGATCGCCGTTCACGCGCGCGCCCGTGACGGGCGCGCCCTCGTCGTACGAGAACGAGAGCACGTCGGTGGCGCGGTCCAGCCCGCGCCACTGGTGATTGAGCATGCGCAGGTCGGCGTCGTCGGTGAGCACGATGGCGAGCTCGCCGGGCCGGAGCCGTTCGAGCGCGAGCGCGGCCGTGACCAGCGCGCGCAGCGGCACCGTGAGACCGCGGACGTCAGGTGGCGTCGCGACGGAGATCGGCATCGGGGCGGGCGGCCTTCTTGCGCGGATCGTCGGGATACGGGGCGCGCACGTGGAAGATGGCGGTGAGCACCGGGATGAACGCTTCGCGGATGCGGGCGAGGTCCTGGAGCGTGAGGCCGCAGTCGTCGAGCTGGCCGTGCTGCACGCGCTCCTCGAGGATGCGCGTCACCAGCCCCCGGATGCGGCTCGGCGTCGGCTCGGCGAGCGCGCGCGAGGCGCCTTCGACGCCGTCGGCGAGCATCAGGATGGCGGTCTCGCCCGACCGCGGCCGGGGCCCGGGATAGGAGAAGTCCTCGGCGCGCGCCGCCGGGTCGGTCTCGAGCTGCTTGTGGAAGAAGAACGCCATCACCATGGTGCCGTGGTGCTCGGGGATGGCGGCCTGCACCGCGCGCGGCAGCCGCTGGCGCCGCGCCATCTCGAGACCCTCGGTGATGTGCGACTTCACCACCAGCGTGCTCATGCTGGGCGTGAGCCGTTCGTGCCGGCTGCGGGTGGTGGCGGGCTCGTTCTCGGCGTAGTACTCGGGCTTCGAGAGCTTGCCGATGTCGTGGTAGTAGGCCTGCACGCGCACCAGCAGCGAGTTCGCGCCGATCGCCTCGGCCGCGGACTCGGCGAGCGTGCCGACCACCATGCTGTGGTGGTAGGTGCCGGGCGCTTCGAGCTGGAGGCGCTTGAGCAGCGGACGATTGAGGTCCGACAGTTCGAGCAGCGTGATGTCGCTGGTGAGCCCGAACAGGTGCTCGACCGGCGGCAGCAGCAGGAACGCGAGCGAGACCGAGAGGAACGCGTTGGCCGAGCCCCACAGCAGGTCGCGCAGCAGCGCCTCGACCGCGGTCACGCGGGCCAGGTCCCACGCCAGGATCGCCGCCACGTTGGCGAGCGCGATGGTGAAGAACGCGCGCGCGAAGTGCCAGCGGTGGCGCAGGCGCGAGACCGAGTAGACCGCGACCACGCCGCCCATCGCCGCCACCGGCACGAACGAGCCGCGCAGCTCGCTCACCGACATCGCGACCACCGCCAGCATCAGGGTGAACACCAGCGCCGGGCGCTTCTCGAGCAGCGACGCCACCACCAGCGGCGCGAGCGCCAGCGGCACCGTGAACTCCGAGAGCCCGAGCTGGTTCACCAGCAGTTCGGCGCTCCCGAGCACCACCGCGGTGAGCAGCGCGAACATCGCCATCATCGCGTTGTCGCGGTAGACCCCGGGCAGTTCCATGCGCAGGTAGGTCGCGAACACCGCGATGAACAGCAGCATGAGCAGCATGCGCGCGACCGGGGGATAGAGGAACTCGGTGCGGCTCTTGCGCGCCTCCTCGAGGTTCGCCAGCGAGCGCAGCTTGAGCAGCGCGTCGCGCGTGATGCGCTGATTGGCGTCCACGATCAGCTCGTCCTTCTTCACGAACCCGACGGTGGAGGGCACCAGGCCCTGCGCCTGCACCCGCCGCCACTCGGTCTCGGCGCGGTCGGAGAGCACGTTGGCGACCACGAACGGCTGCGCCAGCTCGGCGGTCAGCCGCACGCCGGTGGGGTCCTCGGCGAACGCGGCGCGGGCGCGGCTCTCGATCAGCGACTGCGCCTCGCGCTTGTCGTAGAGCAGGCTCACCGCGCGCGGCGCCTCGACGTCGCCGTCGCGCACCTGAACCGTGCGATAGCCCTGCACCGTGCCGCTGCGCTTCTCGAGCACCACGCCGGCCTCGTAGATCTCGTGGAGCCACCCGCCCATCTCGCGCAGCACGCGCCGGGCGCGGCCCGAGGCGGCGAGCGCCCGCGCGCCCTCCTCGCTGAGCGGCACCCCGAGCGCGCGCAGGCGCACCGCGCGCACGTCGGTGCGCAGGTTGGGGTCGAGCGCCAGCGTCAGCGCGCGCTCCTGGAACGCCGCGAAGCGACTGAGGCTCTCGCCCGAGACGCGCGCGTCCACCACCAGCACGGGCGGCACGGCGGCGGCGGCCAGCTCCTGCTGGCGGCGCAGCGAAGCCTCGTCCTTGAGCACGCGGAAGTCGTACGGAGCCACCTTGCGCTCGCGCGCGATGTCCCCTTCGCGGTAACGCAGGTCCTGCGACGGGCCGTGTCCGCCCGGCAGCGCGCCGGCCACCGCGAGCATGGTGGCCACCAGCAGCAGGCGCACCGCGAAGTAGCCCCAGCGGAAGGGACGCGCCCGGTCGGGCAGCGCGGGGACCGCGACCGGATCCTGCGTGCTCATGCGATCCTCCGGAGACGCGCGCTCACGACGAGGGCGCGGACCCGGGCCCCTCGCGCTCCGGCGCCGGGGCGGCCGCCGGCTCCGCGGCGGGCGCCGGCGGCGTGGTGGGATCGAGCGCCACCCCGACGCCGTCCTCGGCCTGGCCCTCGGTGCGCGCGTGATACTCCTCGAAGGCGCGGATGATGTCGCGCACCAGCTTGTGGCGCACCACGTCCTCGGGGTGGAAGTAGACGAAGCGCACCCCCGGCAGGTCGCCGAGGATGGTCTGGATGCGCACCAGCCCCGAGGCCGCCGGGTCCTTGAGATCGATCTGCGTCACGTCACCGGTGATCACGGCGCGCGAGTTCATGCCCATGCGGGTGAGGAACATCTTCATCTGCCGCACGGTGGTGTTCTGCGCCTCGTCGAGGATGACGAAGGCGTTGTGCAGCGTGCGCCCGCGCATGAACGCGAGCGGGGCGATCTCGATCACGCCGAGCTCGATGTAGCGCCGCATCTTGTCGTAGGACATCAGGTCGGCGAGCGCGTCGTACATCGGCCGCAGGTACGGGTCCACCTTCTCCTGCATGTCGCCCGGCAGGAAGCCCAGGTTCTCGCCCGCCTCGACCGCGGGGCGCACCAGCACGATGCGGTCCACCTTCTTCTGGCGGAGCGCGTTCACCGCCGCGGCCACCGCGAGGTAGGTCTTGCCGGTGCCCGCGGGCCCGATGGCGAACACGACGTCGTGGTCGGCGAGCGCCTTGAGGTAGTCGGCCTGCGTGGGCGTGCGCGCGCGCACGCTCTTGCGGTCGAACGACCAGCCCGGGGCGCCATGGTACGAGTCGGCGAGCGAGCCGTTGCCGTTGCGTCGGGTCTGGCCCAGCGCCGTGGCGACATCGGCCTCTTCGACCACCTTGCCGCGCTCGGCCAGTTCGACCAGCTCGAGCATCGCCTTGGACGCGACGCCGACCATCTCGTCCTCGCCCGACACCGTGATGGTGCCGTCGCGCAGCGTGACTCGCACCGCCAGCGCACGCTCGATGTGGCGCAGGTTGGCGTCGTTCTGCCCCAGCAGGATGATGGGATCGAGATGCTCGATGGGGAACTTGCGGACGATCACCTTAGGACCTCATTTCCCGATGAAACGCAAAACTCTTGACCACGAAGGCCGCAGCATCGGGCCAGGTCAAGAGTGCCGACCGCTTCGGGAAGAGCCGGGCGTTTGGGTTCAACCGGAGTCCTCGCAGAGGCTTCGGTGTGTCTCGCGTGCTCGTTGATGCCTCCACTTCCGCGACCGAGACCACAGCGGGAACCGTAGCATCGGGCTCGGGGAGCGTCAATCGTGATGGCGTCGGGCCACCGGGAGGTTCACGCGCGGTGCAGGTCGGGCCCGCGGGAGGTATCGGCCGGTCGGGCGGCGTTCCTCACCGCCCCGCCCGGGCGCCGCACCCCTCACGCGGGCTCTTCGTCCTCGAGCGCCACCAGCGCGGCCCCGCCCGCGACCATCTGGCCGACCGCGGCGTTCACGCGCGCGATGCGCCCATCGCGCGGGGCCCGGATGGCGTGCTCCATCTTCATCGCCTCGATGGCGAGCAGCGGCTGCCCCTTGCGGACCGTGTCGCCCGCGGCCACCAGCACCTTGGTGACCACCCCCGGCATCGGCGCCTCGAGGCCGCCCGCGTGCGCGGCGCCCCGGCGCACCCGGCCGGCCTCGCGCTCGAGCACGAAGTCGAGCGTGCCGAGGCGCACGAAACGGCGGCTTCCCGCCGGGGTGACCTCGGCGATGGTGACGCCCTCGGCGGTCACCAGCCGCAGGTGGCCGCCCTCCAGCGGCTCGGCGCTCACGCGCACCTCCGCGTCGTCCACCCGCACCCGGTAGACGCCGCCGCCCTCGGGGCTCACCTCGACCTCGCGCGTGCGCGCGCCATCGCGATAGAGCGCGCGCATCACTCGAGCCCCGGATGGCGCCACCGGCCGACGCCCGCGAACGCGTCCCGCGCGGCCGGCTCGCCCTCCGCGCCGGCGCCCGCGGCCGGCTCGATGCGCGTGAGGCCGAGCATCTCGGCGAGCGCCGCGGCCGCGACCGCGAGGTCGGGCACCGGCGCGTTGGCGAGCGCCGCGAAGCCGTCGAGGAACTCGCGCTCGATCCACTCGGTGTCGAAGGCCGCGCGTCCCACCGCTTCGTTCCGCGCCAGCGCGCGCAGGAACGGCAGGTTGGTGACCACCCCATGCACGCGCGCCTCGTCGAGCGCGCCGGTGAGCCGCTGCAGGGCGAGCGCGCGGTCGGGGCCGTAGGCGACGATCTTCGCCAGCATCGGGTCGTAGTGCACCGTGACCCGGTCGCCGGTCTCCACGCCGCGGTCCACGCGCACGAACGCGCCATGCGGCCAGCGCACGCGCACCAGCTCGCCCGACTGCGGCAGGAAGCCGTGCGCCGCGTCCTCGGCGTACACGCGCGCCTCGAACGCGTGCCCGCGGCGCCGCAGCTGGTCCTGTGTCCAGGGCAGCCGGCCCTCGGCCGCGACCTCGAGCTGCGCGCGCACCAGGTCCACGCCCGTCACCAGCTCGGTGACCGGGTGCTCCACCTGCAGGCGGGTGTTCATCTCGAGGAAGTGGAACGCCCCGTGGGCGTCCACCAGGAACTCGCAGGTGCCGGCGCCGCGGTAGCGCACCGCCTGCGCCAGCGCCACCGCCGCGGCGGTGAGCCGCCCGCGCAACGCGTCGTCCACCGCGGCCGACGGGCTCTCCTCGACCACCTTCTGATGCCGCCGCTGGAGCGAGCACTCGCGCTCGAACAGGTGCACCGCGCCGCCGTGGCCATCGCCCAGCACCTGCACCTCGATGTGGCGCGGGCGCTCGACCCGCTTCTCGAGATACACCGTGCCGTCGCCGAACGCCGCGGCCGCCACGCGCCGCGCGCTCTCCACCGCCTCGGCCAGCTCGGCCGCGCCGTGCACCACGCGCATGCCCTTGCCGCCGCCGCCCAGCGCCGCCTTCACCATCACCGGCCAGCCCATCGCCTCGGCGGCGCGCGCGAGCGCGTCGAGATCGGCGCCCTCGGCCCCCGGCACCACCGGCACGCCCGCCTGGACCGCCAGCTGGCGTGCCGCGCGCTTGTCACCCATCGAGCGGATCTGCGCGGGCGTCGGACCGATGAAGGCGAGCCCGGCGCGCTCCACCGCCTCCGCGAAGCCGGCGTTCTCGGCGAGGAAGCCGTAGCCCGGGTGGACCGCGTCGGCGCCGCTCTTGCGGGCCGCCTCGAGCAGCGCCTCGGTGCTCAGGTACGACGCGCGTGGTTCGGCCGGCCCGATGACGTAGGTCTCGTTGGCGATGCGGGTATGGAGCGCGCCGCGGTCGGCCTCGGAGCACACCGCCACCGAGCGCACCCCCAATTCGTGCAGGGTGGACGCGATGCGGCACGCGATCTCGCCGCGATTGGCGATCAGGACCTTGCGGAACATGGCGCGGGGAAGATAGACCATCTCCGCGGTGCTGCCCACCGCGCCCCGCGGCCGGCGGTCGCGAGCGCGGCGGATGGCGCGACGGCGGCCCGTCACCTGTGATAGAAGACGGCACGCACGCGCCACCAGGCGCGCGGGGCCCTCGAATGCCCGGGAGGCACGTGAACACCCCATCCCCGACCCGCCGCGACGATTCCCTCGGCCGCGCCCGGCGCACGCTGCTGCTCGCCGCCTTCGCCGTGTACGCCATCACGGTCCTGCCGCGGCTGCTCAACTACGGCGTGTTCTTCGACGGCCTGACGTACGCGAGCATCGCGCGGAACCTGGCCGAGGGGCACGGCACGTTCTGGCGCCCGTACTACACCGACTTCGTGTACCCGGTGTTCTACGAGCACCCGCCGCTGGGGCCCTATCTCCAGTCGTTCGTCTTCCGCCTCGTGGGGGACGCCTACTTCGTCGAGGTGGCGTACGGGGTGTGCCTCGGCGCGGTCACTCTGCTGCTGATGGGGCGGTTCTGGGACGCCGTGGCGCGCGGGCGCGGGCGCGGCGGGGCGTGGCTGGCGATCCTGCTGTTCGCCTCGATGCCGACGGTGTCGTGGAGTTTCACCAGCAACATGCTGGAGAACACGCTGGTGGTGTTCGTGCTGCTCGCCGCCCTCGGATTCGTGCGCGCCATGACCAGCACCGGATGGCGGTCCCACGTGTACGCGGTGCTGGGGACCGCCGCGGTGGTCCTCGGCCTGCTGGTGAAGGGACCGGTGGCGCTGTTCCCGCTCGCGATCCCGTTCCTGCACTGGCTGGTGTTCCGCGAGTGTCCGGTCGGGAAGCCGCTGCGGGTGTATGCGCTCGCGGCCGTGGCGGGCGGCGCGATGGCGCTCGCGCTGTTCGCGCCGGATCCCGACGCGCGCGCGTTCGTGGCGCACTACTACGACAAGCAGCTGGTGCGGGCGCTGTCGGGTCAGCGCGGGACCACGCCGCGGTACCTGTTCCTGATCAAGGCGGCGATGGAGTCCCTGGTGCCGTGGGCCATCGGCCTCGCGCTCGGCCTGTGGACGCGGACCGGCGTGCGCGTGACGGGTGACCGCGTGTTCGCCTTCCTGCTCGCGCTCGCGGCGGCGGGCAGCCTGCCGTTGATGGTCAGCCCGAATCAGATGGGCTGGTACGTCTTCCCGGCGCTGCCGTTCTTCGGCCTCGCCTACGCCGCCCTCGGCCACCGGATCGGCGCGGCGGTCGAGCACGCCGTGGCGACCTCGTCACGGGTCCGGCGGGCGGTGAGCGGGGCCGCCCTGGCACTGCTGTGCGTCGCCGTGGCGGGCGCCGCCCTCGGCCGCCACCTCGTGGTGAAGGCGAAGGACTTCCACCACGACTTCACCGTCCAGCGGGTGGAACTCCCGCCGCGCCAGCTCGTCTCGGCGGTCCCCGGCGACCTGAGCCGCGACTGGGCGCTGGTGGCGAACCTGCAGCGTTCCTACCGCGCGAGCATCGTGGACACGCTCGGCGCGCCCTATCTCATCACCACGGTGGAGCACGCCGCGGACTCGCTCGTGGTGCGCCGGTACCAGCGGATCCATCCCGGCCACCCGGCCCGCTACGTCCTCCACCGACTGCGCTGACGCCCCCGCGCGTCGGAGGCGGCGGGCTCAGCGCGGCCCGCTCAGGGCACGGGCCGCCCGCGCGGCCAGCTCGGGATCGGGCCCGTAGCGCACGATCTCCAGCTCGGCGCGCGCGGCGGCGAGGTCGCCGAGGTGCTGGAGCACGCCGGCGCGCTGCAGCCGCAGCAGCCCGGGCACCTCGCTCCGTCCCTCGAGCGCGCGCTCGGTGCGCCCGAGCGCCTGGAGCGCCTCGTTCCACGCGCCGAGCTGGATCGAGGCATCGACCAGGGTCAGGCACGCGGTCACGTCGTCCGGCTCCATGGTCGCGACCGCGGCGGCGAGCCGGCGCGCGGGCTCGGGCGCGCCGCGCTCGAGCAGTTCCATCGCCATCCACTGCGCGAACCGCGCGTAGCGCTCGGCGAACAGCCCGCGCAGGCTCCCCACCCACGGCGCCGGCTCCCCGTCCGCCGACAGCGGGGCCTCCACCCCGCGCATGCCGGGCGGCGCCAGCGCGCGGTCGTAGGCCACGCGATAGCCCGGGCTCACGCGCTCGGTCCACCACAGCGGTGGCAGCGGGCCCAGCGCCGCCACCGCCGCGCGGGTGCGCGGGCCGAGCCGGTAGATCGTGAGCACCGGCCCCCGGTCCCCGCCCTCGGCGCCGAAACGTGCGGCCACCTCGGCGGTGGAATCGAGCAGCGCGTAGAACCCCCGCGGGACCGGGTAGCGCGCCGGGTCGGCCTCGAACCGCCCGCGCACCGCGCTGCTGGTCACCACCACGTCCACCCCGTCGAGCAGGCGGGGGTCGTACACCACCTGGTTGAGGTCGCCGGGATGGGGGACGACGGTGAGCGTGATGGGGGGGCCCTGGAGCGGGTGCATGGTGGCGCTGGTGGTGCCCACCACCGCGAGCGGGATCATCACCGCGGCCAGCGTGGGCCGCGCCTCGTAGGCCGCGCGCCAGCGCGGGCTCGCCGCCGCGAACACCGCGCTGGCCCGCAGCTCACCGGCGCGCAGGCGCTCGAGCACCGGCGCGGCGTAGACCTCCTGGAGCAGCAGGTCGTGGCGCGTGAGATGGCTCTCGAGCCACCGCCGCGCCGCGCCGCGCGAGGCGTAGGGGTCGCTCCCCGCGGCGCGCAGCCCCGACCGCAGCGCCGGCGCCACCATCGCCACCACCAGCGCCGCGACCACCGCGGCGCGCGCGCGGCCGCTCAGGCGGGCGCCCAGCGCCAGCGCCGCTTCGGCCGCGAGGAGCGCGGCGAACGGGAGCACCGGCACCAGGTAGCGCTCCACCTCGACGTGCGCCACCGCGATCGGGACGCCGAACGCGAGCACGCACGTCCAGAGCACCGCGCGGTCGGCCTGCGCCTCGTCCGTCACCCGCGCAGCCGCGGACGGCCCGCGGCGTCCGAGCAGGCCGAGCACCAGCGCCCCCGCGGAGGCCGCGAGCAGCGCGACCGCGACCCAGCCGAGGTCGCCCACCAGCTTGTGCGCCTGGTAGGAGAGCCCGGCGCGGTCCAGATCGCCGAAGTGCCCCCCCGCGGCGACGTGGCTCACGAACCCGAGGTCGCTCAGGAACGCGCTCCGATCCAGCACCGCGTAGGGGGTCGTGACCAGGAACGCCGTCGCCGCCAGCGCCGCGTGGAGCGGCCAGCGCGCCAGCCCGCGCGCGCCGTCGCGGCTCCACAGCACGAGCGCGAGCGGCAGCAGCGCCACCGCGCCCGGGTACTTGGCGCCGGCCGCGAGCCCCACCAGCACCGCCGCGACCGCGAGCCGGGCGCCGCCGTGGCGGCGCCACGCCAGCATGCGCTCCACCGCCGCGACCACCAGCGCCATCATGAAGGTGTCCGACTGGATGGTGCGCGAGCACTCCATGAGGACGGGCGAACACGCGAGCATCAGGGCGGCGAGCACGCCCGCACCGCGCCGCATGCGCTCGCCCAGCACCGCCACGCAGCCGATCCCGAGCGCGTCGAAGGCGATGCTCAGCGCCCGCGCCGGCACCACCATGGCGGTGGGATCGGTCTGGAACGCGATCGCGTAGTCGGCCGGGCCCGCGAACCATCCGAGCATCCTGCCGAGCGCGAGGTGAGCCTGCTGCAGGAGCAGGTTCAGATCGAGCGTGAGGGACGGGTAATGGAAGAAGTGCGGGTCCCAGTCCACCGCGCCGGAGACCGGGTCCCACATCCCGAGCGCCTTGCGGAACGGGATCGCCTCGTCGAGGAAGTCGGGCAGCCCGAGGCGCACGCCCCACAGCCGCAGCGCGAGGGCGAGCGCGATCACGAGCGGCACACCGAGGCGCACGAGCGCATCGGAGCTCGCGACCGGGACCGCGGGGACTGGCCGTCCGGCTCGCCGACGGGGGGTCGGGCTGGCGCGCCGCATGGTTCCTCCGACTGTGCCGCGGCCACCCCTCTCCCGCTCGCTGCGGGGTCCGCGGGGGCGGCGCGCCGGACGAGTCTAACCCACGCCCGTCGCGCTCCAGCGGCCGTTCTTCGCTCGCGAGGCCCCGCGGCCCGGGGCGGCGGTCCAGGCGGCGGCCGGGCTGGCGGTGGGGCGGTCCACTCGAGCCGGCGCCCGGGCGGTGCCCGCTCGGCCCGTGCTAGGCTGGACGCATGATCCGGCGCATGACCCTGTCCTTGCTGACCGCCGCGGCCCTCGCCGGCGCCCCCGCCGCGGTCGCGCGCACGGGCGGCGCGAGCGCCCAGAAGGTCGTGCACACCTACACCTGAGCCGATCTGCGGGTCCCGTCGGGGCCCGTCGTGGATGCGGAGTTCGCGCTGTTCCACATGCACCGGGCGCTGTGGGACCCGGTGGATCCCGAACTGCTGGGCTCGCTCGCGCCCGAGCTGCACGCGACCGTGAACGGCGAGATCTACCGCTTCGGCAGCGCCGCGACCCTGCGTCGGTTCCGGGCCGCCCCCGCGCTCTACTGCGGGCTGCTCCGCGACCCGGTCACGGGCGAGCGCTTCTGGCCGTCCACCCGCTCGCCGCGCGCCGAATGGGGCGGCGGGCCGTACCTGTTCGCCAGCGATTCGACGCGCCTCGCGTTCGAGCGCGATCCGCGGCGCTACGAGGTGAAGCGGGGCTCGTGAGCGCGGCGGGCCGGCGGCCGCGCCGCGGCTACGTCATCCACTTCGGCCGGCGCTTCTCGAAGAACGCGGCGAGGCCGTCCTTCCCTTCGTCGCCGGAGCGCGCCTCGGCGAGGGCGCGCGGCAGCGCGGCGCGGTACTCCTCCCAAGGCGTGTCGGCGTAGAGCGCGAGCAGCGACTTGATGCGCTGCTGGGCCAGCGGGCCGCCGGCCAGCAGCGCCTGCACGCGCTCCTCCACCGCCGCGTCGAGCCCCGCCAGCGGCACCACGCGGTTCACCAGCCCCACGCGCAGCGCCTGCTCGGCGCCGAAGCGCTCGCCGGTGAGCATCAGCTCGCGCGCCGAGCGGTCCCCGAGGCGGCGCAGCACGTACCCGCTGATGATGCCGGGGATGATCCCGAGCCGCACCTCGCTGAAGCCGAAGCGCGCGTCGTCGCTCGCCACCACGATGTCGCAGCAGCACACCAGGCCCACCCCGCCGCCGAACACGCTGCCCTGCACCCGCGCGACGACCGGCTTGGGGAAGTCGGCGAGCGCCGCGAACACGCCCGCGAAGCGTTCGGCCTCGGCAAGGTTCTGGTCGAAAGTGGCCCCGGCGCTCGCCCTCATCACGGTGAGATCCGCGCCGGCGCAGAACGACGGGCCCCGCCCGCCCAGCACCACCGCGCGCACCGCGGGGTCGTGCTCCACCGCGCGCAGCGCGCCGATCAGCTCGGCGCCCAGTTCCGCGGACATCGCGTTGTGCTGCTCGGGGCGGTCGAACCACAGGTGCGCGACCGGTCCGGAGCGTTCGGTGTCGATCAGGGCCATGGCCTCTCCATTCCTCGCTGCGGGTCGCCCGGCAGGAGTGCTTCCGCCTCCCGGGGGACCCCGTGCCTCACATCCGGAACACGCCGAACTTCATCGGCGGGATGGGCGCGCCGAGCGAGGCGGTGAGCGCCAGCGCGAGGACGCTGCGGGTCTCGGCCGGGTCGATGATGCCATCGTCCCACAGCCGCGCGGTCGAATAGTACGGGCTGCCCTCGGTGTCGTACTTGTCGAGGATGGGCTGCTTGAACGCGCGCACGTCGTCCTCGCTCATCGCGTGGCCCTGCGCGGCGAGCTGGGTCTGCTTCACCTGCGCGAGCACGGACGAGGCCTGCTCGCCGCCCATCACGCTGATGCGGCTGTTGGGCCACATGAACAGGAAGCGCGGCTGGTAGGCGCGGCCGCACATGCCGTAGTTCCCGGCCCCGAACGAGCCGCCGATGATGATCGTGATCTTCGGCACCGGCGCGTTGGTCACGGCGTGCACCATCTTGGCGCCGTCCTTCGCGATGCCGCCGTGCTCGTACTGGCGGCCGACGATGTACCCGCTCACGTTCTGGAGGAACACCAGCGGGATGCCGCGCTGCGACGCCAGTTCGATGAAGTGCGTGGCCTTGAGCGCGCTCTCGCTGAACAGCACGCCCTGGTTGGCGAGGAACGCGACCGGGATGCCGTGCAGGTGGGCGAACCCGGTGACGATGGTGGTGCCGTAGCGCGCCTTGAACTCGTGGAAGCGCGAGCCATCCACCAGCCGCGCGATCACCTCGCGCACGTCGTAGGGGGTGCGCAGGTCCGGCGGCAGCAGGCCGTAGAGCTCGGCCGGGTCGTACGCGGGCGGCTCCGGAGCGCGCAGCTCGACGGCGGGGCGGGCGCGCGCGCCGAGGTGGGCGACGATCTCGCGCGCCATCTCGAGCGCGTGATGGTCGTCATCCGCGAGGTGATCGGCCACGCCCGAGATCCGGGTGTGCACGTCGCCGCCGCCCAGCTCCTCGGCGGTGACCTCCTCGCCGGTCGCGGCCTTCACCAGCGGCGGACCGCCGAGGAAGATGGTGCCCTGGTTCTTCACGATGATGGCCTCGTCGCTCATCGCGGGCACGTACGCGCCGCCCGCGGTGCACGAGCCCATCACCACCGCGAGCTGCGGGATCCCGAGCGCGGACATGCGCGCCTGGTTGTAGAAGATGCGCCCGAAGTGGTCACGGTCGGGGAACACCTCGTCCTGCAGCGGCAGGAACGCGCCGCCCGAGTCCACCAGGTAGACGCAGGGCAGGCGGTTCTCGAGCGCCACCTCCTGCGCCCGCAGGTGCTTCTTGACCGTCAGCGGCAGGTACGAGCCGCCCTTCACCGTGGCGTCGTTCGCCACCACCATCGTGGTGCGCCCGTGGACCGAGCCCACGCCGGTGATCACCCCGGCGCTCGGCGCCTCGCCTCCATACAGCCCGTGCGCGGCCAGCGGCGACAGCTCGAGGAACGCGGTGCCCGGGTCGAGCAGGCGCTCGATGCGCTCGCGCACGAACAGCTTCCCGCGCGACCGATGGCGCGCCACCAGGTCCTCGCCCCCGCCGCGCTTCACCGTGTCGAGCTGGCGGCGCAGCTCGGCCGCGAGGGCGCGATGGTGCGCGGCGTTGGCCTTGAACTCGTCACTCTGGACGTCGAGGTGAGACTCGAGGATCTCCATGCGGGGCTCCCCATGCGGGTTCGGGACCGAGGAGGTATAGCAGACGCCCCCGGCCACGCCAACGGCCGCAGAACGGCCGGGCGCGTCCTGTCCGCCGGCGCTCAGGCGGAGTGCCGCGCCGTGGCCGTCCCCGCGGTCGCCCGGTCCCAATCGGTGCGCCCGGTGGTCTGCATCATCACGAACAGGGTCAGGATGGCACCGACCGTGATCGCGAGCCCGGTGAAGCCCTCCCAGAAGAACGAGAACGAGAACAGCACCAGGTAGAGGAACTGCGCCACGCCGAGCGTGCGGAGCGCGAACGACCAGCCGGTGAACAGGCGGGCGTAGGAGACCACCAGCAGGATGGACACGACCGAGGCGAGCGCGAACGAGGGCCCGATGGCGAGGTGGTCCACCAGGTAGGCGAACAGCAGGTGGAACGCGAAGAACGCGCAGCCGAAGAAGAAGTAGTGCATCGGGTGGAGGACGCGCCCGCTCGCGGTGGCGAGGATGGCGGTCACGAAGAAGAAGAACAGCAGCCCGACCGGCGCGAAGAAAGTGAGGCGCGAGGCGAGCGGCCCGGGGTTCATGCGCTCGGGCAGCACCAGCCCGATCGGTGCGCTCGCCACCAGGCGCTCGAACCGCCAGGTGCCCCGCCAGTGGCGCGGGCCGCGCTCCTGCCGGGTGGGCGCGATCGAACCGGGCGCGAAGTCCACGTTCGGCACGTCCGCGTCCACGGTGAGCGCGAAGTCCTTCACCTGCCCGGCGCCGTCGGTGAGCGGGTAGGTCCAGCTCGCCGTGCCGCGCGAGCGGTAGCGCACGGTGAACGCGCGGCGCTCATGTGGCTCGAGGGGCGCGCTCCAGCGCGCCGCGCCGGCGCCCACGTTCGCCTCGAGCGGGCGGCCCGCCGCGTCGCGCACCGCGAAGCCGTCGTAGATGGTGCTCTCGCCCGCCAGCGGGAAGCAGAACGACAGCCGCTGCGGCGTGTCGCTCGGATTCGCGAAGGTGAAGCGGCCGTCGAAGTCCACCGCGTAGGTCGGGAACCACAGCAGGCCCTTGCGCCGGTGGGTCAGGCCGAGCTTCACGGCCATGGCGGAGCCCTCGAGCGGGGCGTCAATCTCGACTGGCTCGAGCCGTTGCTCGTCCACCTGCACGGTGCGCCCGGGCGCCACCTCGCGTGCGACCTTCACCGTGACCGGGCGCTCCACGGTGAACGAGGCGCGCGGGCGGGCCTGCTCGAGCGGTCTGCCCCACAGCAGGTGGACCTCGCGCAGCAGCGCGCTCGAGGTCCCGCCGGTGCGCGCCACCAGCGTGCCGCCGAGGACGGCCCAGGCGAACGTGCAGCCGAGCCAGATGAGCAGGATCTGCGGGAAGCGCTTCATCGATTCTCCTGCGGGTCGTGAGGGTGCTCGTGGCGCGCGACCCGGTGCGTCGCCACGTGGCAGGCGGCGGGACGGATCAGGCCGAGGCGGCGACCCCGCCGAGCCCGCCGAAGCGGCGCTCGCGGCGGCGGTAGTCGCCGAGCGCGCCGGCCAGCAGGCCGGCGTCGACGTCGGGCCACAGCGTGCGCGTGAACCACAGCTCGGCATAGGCGCATTCCCACAGCAGGAAGTCACTCAGCCGCTGCTCGCCCGCGGTGCGGACCAGCAGGTCGACGTCGCGCGTCACCCCGGCGTGCGAGGCATCGGCGAGCGCGGCGGCGAAGCGCTCCCGCGTGGGAGCGGGCCCGCCGGCGCACGCGCGCGCGGCCGCCGCGATGGCGTCGCGCGCGGAGTAGTCCACCGCCACGCGCAGGTCGAGGCGGCCGCCGGCCGCGGTCGCCTGCTCGGCTCGCTCGATGGCCTCCCGCAGCGGGCGCGCGATCCGGTCGCGGCGACCGATCACGCGCACCCGCACGCCCTGCGCCGCGCACGACTCGGTCTCACGGTCGAGGTATTCGCGCATCAGCACCATCAGGGCCCGCACCTCGGGCTCGGGGCGGCGCCAGTTGTCCGCCGAGAACGCGTACAGCGTGAGCGTGTCGATGCCGAGCTCGGGCGCGGCGGCGACAACGCGCTTCACCGCGGCGATGCCGGCGCGATGCCCGGCCGCGCGCGGCAGCCCGCGACGGGCCGCCCAGCGGCCGTTGCCGTCCATGATGATGCCGACGTGCATCCCTGCGCACGATGCGGAAGCGGGGTGCGACATGGTGGCGGTCCTCCGGACGGTTCAGTTGCCGGTGAGTGCGAAGTAGGTCTTCCGGTGCAGCGGGCTGCTCTCGCTCCCGATGGTGATCATCCCCGGGCCCTGCGGCAGCTCGTCGATCAGCAGGCGCAGTCCGGTGGCCTGCGGGCCGGGCCGGAAGCGCAGCGTCGCCTCGTACGCGGTGCCGGGCGCGAGCGTTCGGCCGAAGGGCGGGAACGCGCCGGCGGTCCCCGGCGCCGACGCGCTCGACCACTCGGGGGTGTAGCGCCGACCGCGTCCGTCGAACAGCGCGGCGCGGAGCGAACGCGGGTCCTGCACCGCCCGCAGCGCGTCGCTGCGCAGGCGCACCCCGAGCAGCACCGCGCCGTCCGGCGCGCGCGTGGCCGGGCCGGCGACGCTGAAGTGCAGGTGCGGATCGAAGCCCTCCACGCTCTTCTCCTCGCCGAGGGCGAGCGTGTGCTCGCGGCTGGCGAGCGCGACGCCGGCCAGCGTGGCGGCGTACCCCCCCCACAGCACGAGCGTGCCGAGCGCCGCGACGCCCGCGAGCCGGCCGCGCCGGGTGGCGAGCGCGGCCACGGTGAGGGTGATGCCGAGGGCGCTGCACGCGATCAGGCCGAGCAGCGCGAGGTCGCCGAGTGCGGACGTCGGAAGGTTCATGGATCCTCCAGGGGTGTGGGTTCCCGCGTGGGTCAGAGGCGTGGTGAAGGACTTTGCATTGCAGAGTAAAACGGCATGACGAAGCGCCGGGAGCGCGCGGTGGAGGACACCGGGGCTGGTCCGCGGCCGGCGACGGGCCCGTCCGGTGCGCGGCGACGTGGACGCCTATCGCTGGTGTTCAAAGTAGTACAGGACTCCGAACGCGAGAGCCACGGCGACGGCCGAGAGCGCCAGGGGCCGCGCGCTGCGCCCGGGCCGCCTCCAATCCGCGGTGGCGAGGTAGAGCAGGATGGTGGGCGCCAGCGCCACGATCGCGAGCTGGAAGATGTGGGCCTGCGTGCCTTCGTCCGGCAGCGGCGGCTGGGGGTGGATCGAAAATGGATCGAGGGAGACGCGCAGCGCGCTCAGCACCGTCAGCAATGCGATGAGCGACAGGACGATGAGCCCGATGCCGCTCGCGCGATGGATCCGCTGCCCACTCATGGCGTCATTCTCCTTGCGGCCTCTCGTCTTACCCGCCCACAACCCCGCGTTCAGCGCGCGCGCGCCGCCCGGATCACGGCCTCCATGTGGTCGAGGTAGCGGTTGAGGGCGCGCCGGCCGGCGTCGGTGAGGCGGTACTCGGTGCGCGGCACGCGGCCATCGAACGACTTGGCGCAGCTCACGTACCCGGCGTCCTCGAGCTTGCGGGCGTGCACGCTCAGGTTGCCGTCGGTGGTCTTGAGGGTGGTCTTCAGTTCCACGAAGGAGAGCGGCGAGCGCGCCGCGAGCGCACTCACGATTCCGAGGCGCAGGCGCTCGTGGATGAGCCGGTCGAGATCCACGGCACCGTCCGCTCCGCCGTCGACCGCGGAGAGATCGGCGGCACGGACCCGCCGCGCGGGGACCGCCCGGGTCGCCGCGCCCCTAGCCACCGTACCTCCGCCACACCACCGCTCCGCAGGCGACGTGGAGGCCCCCGAAGGTCAGGGCCATGGCGGCGTCGCGCCACGCCACGGGCGCGAACAGCGCGGCGAGCCCGGAGACGGCGAAGCACCCGCCCAACGCCGGGATGGCCCGCACCGAAAACGTGCCGCCCGCCATCAGGGCGACGCCGTAGAGCAGCATCCACAGTCCGGGCAGCAGCTCGAAGCGCTCGGCGCGCATGAGCGCCACGGTGAGCGCGATCGCCGCCAGCACCGGCGGCAGGAAAGCGAGCGCGAAGCGGCGCCCGGAGCCCACCAGCAGCGCGGAGTCCGTGGCGCGCGCCTTGAGCGCCATCGCCGCGAGCCCGATCCCCGAGGCCAGCGCGCCGGCGCCGAGCCAGACCTCGAGCCACGCGCGCGGCGACGCCTGGCGCGCCGCCAGCGCGGCCGCGGCGATCCCGACCACTCCCATGGCCACCATGCCGCGCCCGGGGACCGCGGTGAACGCGACCGAGGCCTCCACCGTGGAGCGGATGTAGCGCAGGCTCTCGAGCGCCTGGTCGTGCAGGGGCATCGGCGGGTCAGGGGTCGGCCGGGGCGGGTGCGGAGCGGGCATGAGAGGAGGATAGGGTCAGGCAAGGGCCGGCGTCAAGTACTTTTCTGTGCAAAGCAAAGCGCCCGCGGCGGCCATGCGCGTCCACCCGCCCGCGACGGTCACCGGCTCGCGGGCCGGTGACGCCTCACGTCTCCGCGCCGCGCGATCCGTCGCAACCCGGGCCGGCCCTGGACCGGTCCAAGAGGACGATCTGAAACCCGGTGGACCGGGCCGCCGTAGGGCACCTGTCCGTCGTGTCCCACCTTCCCCCCTGAGGAGTCGCCGTCATGAAGTCGCGCGCCGCCGTCCTCGTCCACGATCCCGCCCGGCGTATCCGCTCGCTGCTCATCGGGCTGCTCTGGCTCGCCACACTCGCGCTCGCCCTCGCGGCGTTCAGCAGCATGGTGCCGCGGCTGGCGCTCGCGGCGGACACCGGGACGAGCGCGGCCCTCGAGCGCCACACCGTCACGGGCGACCGCGTCATCGTCTACGACCTCGCGGGCGCCATCGAGGTGGTCACCGGCACCGGACCCGACGTGGTGGTCGAAGTGCGGCGCGGCGGCCGCGACGCCGGCGCCCTGCGGATCGCGACCGGCCCCATCGACGGACACCCGACCCTGCGCGTGATCTTCCCCGGGCGCCGCATCGTCTACCCCGCGAGCCGGTCCGAGACCAACGGGATCGCGGTTCGCGACGACGGCACCTTCGGCGGCAAGAACACCAACTTCTGGTCGAAGCGGGTGAGCATCTCGCGGCATGGCTTCGGCAGCGAGGCGTGGGCCGACCTGCGCATCCTGGTGCCGCGCGGGCGCACGCTGGAGGTGCGGCTGGGGGCCGGCGCGATGAGCGCGCACGGCGTGGAAGGGGCGCTCACCCTCGACACCCATGCGGGCCCGGTGCTGGTGGACGGCGTCGTCGGTTCGCTGGTGGTGGACACCGGCTCGGGCGCGGTCGGCGTGAAGAACGTCCGCGGCGACCTGCTGGTGGACACCGGCAGCGGCGCGGTCACCATCGAGGGCGTCCACGGCGCCAAGGTCTCGATCGACACCGGCTCAGGCGGGGTCTCGGGCAGCGACGTGCAGGCCGGCGACCTGCTCGTGGACACCGGCTCCGGCCACGTGGCGATCGAGGGCGTGCGCGCCCCGCGCGTGAAGGTGGACACCGGCAGCGGCGGCGTCACGCTCGGGTTCCTCGAGGACGTCGAGAACGTGCTCGTGGACACCGGCTCGGGCGGCGTGCTGCTGCGCGTGCCCGCCACGCTGGGCGCCGAACTCGACGTGGACACCGGCAGTGGCGCCATCGAGTCCGATGTGCCACTCACGCTGCTGCACCGCGAGCACGGCGAGATGCAGGGCACGATCGGCGACGGCAAGGGCCACATCCTCATCGACACCGGTTCGGGTGGGGTGCGGCTGGTGAAGGGCTGATCGGCCGCGGATCCGCTGCGGCGCACCGCGTCCCGACCGGGCGCGCGGTGGGGCCGCGCGAGGCTGCCGCCCCGGCGCTGTCGCCGGGGCGGTGCCGTCTACTCCCGGCGCGCGCTCTCGGTCCGGACCGCTCCGCTTGCCCCCGCGCCGACGCCGGGCTCGCTCATCTCGCCCACTCGGCCCGCGCCTCGCGCGCGAACGCCTCGAGGTCGTCGTAGCGGCCCTGCCACGTCGTGTACATCACGCCTTCCACCCCCGCCACGCCGCGCGCGGCCGCGATCCACCCGCGCACCTGCGAGGGCGCGCCGTCGTAATACGCCGCGATCACCTGGCGGTGGCCGCGGCGCGCGAAGAACCGCAGCGACTCCGTGGCGCGACCGGCGTTCCAGTTGACGATCGTCACGCTCGAGTCGAGCCCCTCCCACGATCCCGCGAGGTCACCGCGCACCAGGTGATAGCCGCGCACCGCGTTCTGGTAGGGGTCGAACATGTCGCTCCACACGTACACCCGCGAGCCCGCCAGCAGGCCGACGCACTCCCGCACGTCGGCAGCCAGCACGGCGCCCGAGGTCGCGCCGCGCCGGGCGCACGACTCGTCCCAGTCCAGCACGCGGATCTCGTCGTGCATCATCATGTAGCCGCCGGCGCCCCACAGCGCCTTCATGCGCGCCGCCTGGTCGCGCATCAGGTCCAGCGTGGCGGGCTCGGACGGACAGATGGTGACCTGCTTGCCGTAGAGCACCGGCGCGAAGTACCACGAGGCGCGCAGGCGCGTGCCGTCGGGCAGCGGGGTGCGGATCTCGGGCGGCGCGTGCCAGGCCTGGTACTGGCCGCGCCATGGCACCCGGCCCAGCAGCGAGTCGCGCACCGGCTCGTAGTCGCGGCCCTCGGTGCGGCCCGCGATCACGAACGGGGCACCGGCACGACGTACCACGTTCACCGGGCCGCATTCCTCGAGGCGCCACGCCCGCCACTCCACGGTGCCGAGCGCCGCCTTCCAGTCGCCCAGCCAGACCGTGACACGCTCCTGATCGAGTGAGCCGAACACCAGGTCCACCCGGGTCCAGTCCTGCGTGGGCGCGAGCCCGAGCGAGCGGGTGTAGGTGAGCGCGCGCGCGCCGCCCAGCACGGTGACCATCGGCTTGCCGGTGTAGCCGCGGGTCCGCACCTCGACGCTCAGGTGATAGCACCGGAACGGCGCCACCGGCACGTGGAACGCGAACCGCGAGCGCACCAGGTGCGCGCCGATCCGCGCCCGTCCGTCCGAGACGGACACCCAGGGGTCGGCGAAGTCGGGGCGCGCGCCGAGCGCCACCGCGGGATCGGCCACCACCCGCGCCACCCCGCCGCGCACCTCGAGCCGGGCGTCGCGCACCGGCAGCGCCTCGGCCAGGTCGGGGTCGAGCGCGAGCAGCGTGTTCGAGCGGCCGACGGTGAAGAGCGCCGGCACCAGCTCGACCCCGAGAGAATCGGCCAGCCGCTTCACGCGCGCGGCGCTCGCGAAGTATCCGGCATCCATCTCGCCGAGGCGGTCGAACCGGGGATCGGTGAGCATGACGCGCGTGTAGCCCGCCGCCGCCGCGCGGCTCCACAACGTCGCGAGGCGCTCGGGCTCGCCGGGCCGGTCGAGCTGCGCGCCGCAGTAGAGCCACAGCGCCAGCGGCGGGCGGCGGCCCGGCGGGCGTGGCGCGCACGCGGACAGCGTCAGCGCCGCGCTCACGGCCACCGCCACGGCGGCATGGCGCACGACCCTCGGGTTGCGCACGGGGACCTCCGTCCCGGCCGCGGTCACGCCTCGAACCGCAGCCCCAGTTCCTTCATGGTCACGGCGTCGACGTCGCTCGGGCAGCCGTCCATCAGGCTGGTCGCGCTCGCGGTCTTGGGGAACGCGATGGTGTCGCGGATGCTGTCGCGCCCGGCGAGCAGCATGACGATGCGGTCGAGCCCCATCCCGATGCCGGCGTGCGGCGGCGAGGCGAACCGGTACGCGTCGATCAGGAAGCCGAACTTCGCGTGCAGCTCCTCGGCGGTGAACCCCACCACCTTCATCACGCGCTCCTGGATGTCGGGCCGGTGGATGCGCACCGAGCCCGAGCCCAGCTCGTTGCCGTTGAGCACCAGGTCGTAGAGCTGCGCGTGCACCGCGCCCGGGTCGCTCTCGAGCAGCGCGACGTGCTCGGGGTTGGGCATGGTGAACATGTGGTGGCGCGGCGACCAGCGCCGGGTGTCGGCGTCCCACTCGAACAGCGGGAACTCGCGCACCCACAGGAAGCGCCAGGTCGGCGGGCGGCCCTCGAGCAGCGGCGCCCCGAGCTGCGAGCGCAGCACGCCGAGCGCCTTGAGCGTGGGCTCCCACGGGCCCGACGTGAACAGCAGCGCGTCCCCCTCGACCGCGCTGGTGGCGGCGAAGAACTCGTCGAGCAGCGCCCCCGGGAAGATGACCTGCTGCTTCTCGCGGTCCGCGGGGAGCACCTTGAAGAACGACAGCCCGCCGCCGCCCGCCGCCTTCACCACGTCCTCGTACTTGCGCAACTGGGTGCCCGAGATCGACGCGCCGCCCGGCACCCGGAGCGCCACCCCGATCCCGCCGTCGGCACGGGCGCCGTTGGCGACCACGTTGCGCGGCGAGCGCGCGAGGATCGAGGTGACGTCCGAGAACTCGAGCCCGAAGCGCAGATCGGGCTTGTCGGAGCCGTAGCGCGACATCGCCTCGCGGAAGGTCAGGCGCGGGAACGGCGTGACCAGCTCGACGCCCAGGCACTCCTGCCACAGCGCCCGCATCAGCCCCTTCGACCAGCGCGAACACGTCGTCCTCGCGAGACGAAGCTCATCTCGAGGTCGATCTGGGTGTGCTCGGGCTGGCGGTCGGCGCGCAGGTCCTCGTCGCGCAGGCAGCGCGCGAGCTGGAAGTAGCGGTCGCAGCCCGCGATCATGAGCGTCTGCTTGTAGAGCTGCGGGCACTGCGGCAGCGCGTAGAAGCGCCCGTGGTGCACGCGGCTCGGCACGACGTAGTCGCGCGCGCCCTCGGGCGTGGGCTTCACCAGCAGCGGCGTCTCGATCTCGAGGAAGCACTGACCGGACAGGAAGGTGCGCGCCACCTGCATGACCTGATGGCGCAGCGCCAGCACCTGCGCGAGCGCGGGGCGGCGCAGGTCGAGGTAGCGGTACTTCAGCCGCAGGTCCTCGCTCGCCAGGTTCAGGTCGTCGTTGACCTGGAACGGCAGCGGGTCGCGGCCGAGAGCACCTTGAGCTCGCGCACGTCGAGCTCCACCTCGCCGGTCGGCATGTCGGGATTGAGGGACTCGGCCGGACGCGCGCTCACCGCGCCCCGCACGGCGATCACCCACTCGTTGCCCAGCCGCTCGGCGCGCGCCAGCAGCTCGCGCCCGGCGGTCTCGGGGCGGAACACGACCTGGGTGAGGCCGTAGCGGTCGCGCAGGTCGATGAACAGCACGCCGCCGTGATCGCGCACGCGGTGCACCCATCCCATCAGCGTCGCGGTCGAGCCGGCGTGGCCCGAGCGCAGCTCGCCGCAGGTGCGGGTCCGGCGCCAGTCCCCGAGACCTTCGAGCGTCAGCTTCTCGTCCGTGCTCACGCGGTGCTCTCCTTGCGTCCGGCGAGCCGCGCGCGCAGGGCGCCGGCCAGCCCGTCCCTGGCCACCGTGGACTGCTCGCGGCTCGCGAGGTCCCGGACCACCACCTCGCCGCGGGCCCACTCGTCCTCGCCGAGGATCACCACCAGCGCGGCGCCCGCCTTGTCGGCGACCTTGAGCTGGGCGCCCATGCCGCGCGCCTCGACATCGCACTCCACCGCGAGCGAGCGGCGCAGCTCGCGCACCAGCGGCAGCGCGGCCGCGCGCGTGGCGTCCATCGCCACCACCACCACCTCGGGCCGCCGCGGCGCGGGGCCGACCCCGCGCTGCTCGAGCACCAGCAGCACGCGATCGAGCCCGATGGCGAAGCCCACGCCCGGGGTGGCCGGGCCGCCCAGCGCCTCGACCAGGCCGTCGTACCGCCCGCCGCCGCCGAGCGCGCTCTGCGCGCCGAGCGTGCGGTCGTGCACCTCGAACGCGGTGCGCGTGTAGTAGTCGAGCCCGCGCACCAGTCCGTGGTCGACCTCGTAGGTGATCCCCAGCGCCTCGAGCCCGGCGAGCACCTGGTCCCAGTGCGCGCGATCGGCGTCATCGAGCGCGTCGAGCATGCGCGGCATCGCGCCGCGCTCGGCGAACAGCGCGCGGTCGCCAGCGTCCTTGGTGTCGAGCACGCGCAGCGGGTTGGAGACCAGACGCTGCTGCGAGTCCGCGCTCAAGCGGTCGTGCACCGGCGCCAGCCACTCGCGCAGCGCGTCGCCGTAGGCGCGGCGCGAGGCCGGCTGGCCGACGCTGTTCACCGGCACCACGAGGTCGCGGAAGCCCCACGCCTCGTAGAGGTCCACGAACAGCGCGATGATCTCGACGTCGGCGCCCGGCGCGCTCACCCCGACCAGCTCGACATTGAGCTGCGAGAACTGGCGGTAGCGCCCCTTCTGCGGGCGGCCGTAGCGGAACACCGGGCCCTGGCTCCACAGCCGGTGCACGCGCGCGCGCCCGCCGAGGCCGTGCTCGAGGTACGCGCGCATCACGCCGGCGGTGAACTCGGGACGCAGCGCGAGGTCGCGGTCGCCGAGGTCGCGGAACCGGTACATCTCCTTCTGCACCACGTCGCTCGACTCGCCCGAGGTGCGCGCGAACAGCTCGAAGTCCTCGAACAGCGGGGTGCGGATCTCCGCGTAGCCGTAGCGCTCGAGCACCTCGCGCGCGCGGTCCTCCGCCCACGCCCAGCGCTCGGTCTCGCCGGGGAGCAGGTCGCGCGTGCCGCGCGGGGCCTGGTGACGGGGTGCCATCGCGAACCTTCCTCCTCAGTTGCGGCGGGTGAAGACGAACGCGAGCTGCGCCAGCATCAGCCCGGCGAGATCGGCCACCAGGTCGAGCGCGCTGCACTCGCGGCCGGGGACGAAGCGCTGGTGCAGCTCGTCCGTCAGCCCCACCAGCCCGCCCAGGCCCACCGCCATGACCGCCGCCATCACCGCGATGCGCACCCGCAACGTCGCGCGCAGGGCGCGCGCCAGCAGGAAGCCGAGCACCGCGTACTCGAGGACGTGGTAGAGCTTGTCGGCGTTGACGAAGCGGACCGGGGGCTGGAGGTTGGCCTGACCGCCCACCACCAGCACGAGCGTGGCGTACACCAGCACCGGCAGCCAATACCCGATGAAGAGCACGAAGTCCCGCCGTGCCGGGGGTCGCTCCACCCGCCGTCCTCCGTGGTTGGACCCGCTCCCCCGCCCGCGCGGCGCGCGCGAGCCGGCCTCGGACCCTCGAGAGTTCGGCGCAATGTAGCACGCACGCGCGCGGAGCGTCATGTCGAGCCGCAGCCGGCGCGCGGGCCTTCACGCTTGACGCACGCGCGCCGCGAACGTAGATTCCCTGCCGCTCTTGTCCGCACATCGAGGTGCGGTTCGCCGAGTGCGCCGCTAGCTCAATTGGCAGAGCAACTGACTCTTAATCAGTAGGTTCTTGGTTCGATTCCAAGGCGGCGCACCATCTCACCCGCGGCTCGTCGTCCCACCGGACGGCGAGCCGACGCGTTTCGGGCCCCGGTCGCCGCGCGCCCTTCACCCCCGCCAGCCCCACGCCGCGCCGCCGCCTCCGCCCGCTCGGCGTCGTGACGCGATCGCGACTCAGCGACCGGCGCGCGGGCCACGTGTCCCCTTCGCTTCGCCCACTGGGCGCCCGCCCGCCATGCAGGCCAAGGGCCGCGCTGCGCCCGGGGGACGCCGGTGCTCACACCTGCGGATCGGATCGATCCGTTCCCGGCGGGCCCGCGCCGCGCCCGCCCGGGGGCGCCGGTTCAGGCCACTCGAACGCCTTTGCCGTACGGAAACCGGTCCGAAGCGTCCTTTTCGATGGACATCTGGGGCCGCGGACCAGCATGATTCCCGTCAGGCCGTTGTCACGACATCCTCGCGCGCCGCGCTATGCGTCGCGACTCGTCGGTGCGTGACGATGGCCCGATTTGTTTCTTGCCCGAAGAGGCCGCGAACCAGCGCTCGCACCTTCGTCATCCCTGCGGAAGGTCCCCATGCGACTTCGTCACCACGCCTCCACTCTCATCCTGACCGGTGTCGCCCTGGCCTTCGCGGCTTCGGTGTCGATCGCCCAAGCGCTCGATACTCCCAGCTTGTCTTCGGTCGCCGTCGGGCATGGAAAGGTGCACATCACGATCACGGCCGGTCCGAGCGGTGCTCCCGGCGGCTTCGAAGTCTGCTACATGACCGCGGCCGATTTCGCGGCGCGCGGCGGCTGGCCCGCCAGCGGCTGGTGGCCCGAGGAAGGCTGGGTCACCTACACCGGCGTCGGCACCCTGAACACCTGGGGCTCCGCGCAGGTCGACTTCAAGCTCGGCCCCGGACAGTCGATCGACGTCGAGATCGGCGACGCAGCGGACGAGTCAGGCGTTTCGGGCACCACGGCGAACGAACTCACCGACGCGACCGACTGGGTCATCTGTGTGTATGCCGTCGCCGGCGGCGGCCAGTCGCGCAGCGTGTACTCGGCCAACATCGCGGGCACGACGACCGCGCAGGGCTCGAACTGCACTTACACGCAGGGCTACTGGAAGAACCACAGCGGCTCGTGGCCGGTCTCCAGCCTGATGCTGGGCACGGTGAACTACTCGGCGGCGCAGCTGCTGTCGATCCTCAACAAGCCGGTCGGCGGCAATGGCCTCATCTCGCTCGCCCACCAGCTGATCGCGACCAAGCTCAACATCGCGGCCGGCGCCGACCCGACCGCGGTGGCGGCCAGCATCGCGTCGGCCAACGCGCTCATCGGCGGTCTGGTCGTGCCTCCGGTCGGCGCGGGCTACCTCGCCCCGGCCGCGACCAGCGCACTCACGCAATCGCTGGACGACTTCAACAACGGCCTCACGGGTCCCGGCCACTGCGGCGGCACGCAGGCGCGCAAGTCGACGTGGGGCGGCGTGAAGGGCCTTTACCGCTAGTCCGCCACCGCGCCGAGCAGTCCCGACGCCCGCCCTCCTCACGAGGGCGGGCGTTCCGTTGGGGGTGTGACGTCCACGCTGCCGCCCACTCCCGAAGACCCGGTCATGAGCTGCTTCACCCCCGCCAGCCCCACGCGAGCCCGACCAGCACCAGCCCCACCGCCGCGATCCACATCGCCGCGCGCGCCGGCCACGGCACGGCCCCCGGCTGGGACGCCGCGGGGGCGGGCACGCCGAACGCCGCGCGCGCCTCGCGCACCGCGACCACGAACGCCGTGGTCCACGCGGCGCCGAGCGCGAACAGCGGCACCACGCGCCCGGCGTGCGCGAGCGAGCGCGCGGTCTCGAACCACAGCCGCGCACCCGGCGTGCCCGGGACGCCGGCGAGCGAGAGCAGCGCGAACAGCCCCGCGAGCCCCGCGAGCGGATGACGCCGGAACAGCGCGGCGGCGGGCGCGGGGCCCTCGGCGACCGGGAGGAAACGCGCCACCAGCCCGGCGCCCGCGAGCGAGAGCATGAGATGAGCGGCCCACGCGTCCGCGTGCGGCATGGTCAGGGGCGCGCCGACCTGCGCGGCGGCGAACGAGGCGAGCACCAGCCCGCCCTGCAGGCTCGCGAGCGTGCCGACGCGACGCTCGGGCCGGCGCTGCGCCACCAGCGTCGCCGCGCTGGCGAGGAACGCGACCGTGGCGCCGAAGCCCAGCAGGCCGGTCGCCAGCGCCGCCGCATCGGGATCCGCCTCGACGCCGGCGACCCGCGCCGCGAGCCACGCCATCCCGAGCGCCTGGAGCGCCGCCGCGGTGAGCGGCGCGGCCCACGCACGTCCGCCGTGCATCAGGTCGGCGAGCCAGGCGTGGAACGGCGCGGCGCCCACCAGCACCGCGCCCGCCAGCAGCGAGAGCGGCAGCGCGGTGCGCCACAGGGTGGGCGGATCGATGGCGAGCGCGAGCACGCCCCATTGCTCGCTGGGGATCGCGGTGCCGGCCGCCAGGGTGAGCAGCTGCACCCCGGCCCACGACAGCGCGAGCGCGGGCGCCACCACCCACGCCAGCTTGAGCGCGCACTCGGTCTGCAGGCGGTCGTCGCGATCGCGCGCCAGCAGCGCCACCGCCAGCGCCACGCCGGGCACCGCCCACGCGGCGGGAGCGCCCGGCACGCCCCCGGCCAGCGCCGCCAGCGCCGCCAGCGCCAGCGCGGTGAACGCCCCATGCGTCCGTCCACGGCGCTCCAGCGAGAGCGCGGACAGCGCGGAGGCGAGCGCCACCGCGGCGGCGATCAGGCGCAGGAACACCGGGGCGAGCGCGGTCATCGCAGGAACGGGAGCAGGACCGCGAGCACCGCGGCGGCGACCACCAGCAGGAGCACCTCCTGCGGGTCGCCCGAGTGCAGGTCGCGCAGCGGCAGGATGAGACCGCGCAACAGCGTGACGACCGCGCCCACCAGTCGCTGTTCGGCCGTCACCACCACGCGGAACACGTCGCGCGCGAGCGCGCGGGCGACGCGGCCCACGCGTTCCACTCCGGCGAGCGCCGGCTCCACCACGCTCGCCCCGCGGCCGGTGAGCGCGAACCCGCCGCCGATCAGCGCGGGCAACAATGCGAGCGCCGCCCCGGGCCACGACGCCTCGAGCCCGGTCCACCACGCCATCAGCAGCGCGGCCGGGCCGAGCATGAGCGTGACGCCGGCGCCGACGTGACTGGCGGTGAACGCGAGTTCGCGGCGCACCACCTGGCGGCGCTCGGGCGCCTCGACGAAGCGCCGCACGGCGATCCACGCGCCGAGCGCCACCGGCAGCGAGCCGGCGAGCACCGCGAGCGGCATCGGTCCGGGCGCGCGGCCGGCCAGCAGCGCCAGCAGCACCGGCCACGACAGCGACGCCCCGGCGGTCCACGAGGCGAGACGCCACAGGCGATGGAGCAGCGCGCCGCGCCGCGGCGTGGCGCCGCGCAGTTCGCCCGCGAGCATGAACGCGCGCCCGCCCGACGCGGCGATCCACAGCATCAGGCTGACCGCCGGGTGCACCCCGCCCATCGCCACCAGCAGCGCCGCGAAGGCGCCGTCGGCGACCGCCAGCCAGCGCAGGCTCGCCGTCCACTGCAGGCGGCCGAACGCGCGCAGGGTGCCGAGCAGCGCGGTGAGGATGAGCAGCACCACCGCGGGGCCGCGCACCAGGGGCAGCGCGGTCCACGCCCCCGCGTGGCGCCACAGCACCAGGAAGCCCGCCGCGGGCAGCAGCACCGGCAGCCACGGGCGGATCACGAGCAGCGGTCCGGGCAGGTCGGAGTAGGGCCGCGCCGCGGGCAGCGCCGCCAGCAGCTCGAGCCCCGCCCACACCAGCGCCACCGCCTCGAGCGAGCGCAGCGACACCGCGACGTGCGGCGGCGGCGCGCCGGCGGACGCGAGCGCGTGAGCGGCCGCGGCCAGCCACAGCGCCTGCGCCGGGCGGCGCAGCCATCCCCAGCGCGGCAATTGCTCGCGCGCGTCCTCCGCCGCTCTCGCCCACGACCAGAACGCCAGCGCCAGCGCCTCGAGCGCGAGCGCGCCCGCCCACATCGGGCCGGCGGCGAGCAGCGGATAGGCGAGCACGGTGAGCAGCGCGCCCGCGACACGCGGCCCGGGAGTGCGAAGGGGCGGACGCATGGTCAGTCGTGCAGGTCGTGGGAGAGCGCGATGCGGTCGCTGCCCACCGCGTGCTCGCGCGCGGCGGCGAGCCGGCCGGCCAGCGCCACCGCGAGCACGGTGGCGGCGAGCGGGCCGACCGACCACCCCACGCCCCCCTGCGCCGTGCCGGCGGCGTACTCGAGCACCTGCACTCCGTAGCCGAGCGCGGCGAACGACAGCGCCGCGCGGCGCACGCGCCGGCGCAGCATGAGGTGCATGAGCCCGAGCCCGAGCATGAGCAGCGCGAGCGCGGCGCGGCGGTCGGCGTCGGGACCGAGGTCGGCCCGCGCCAGCGCCGCCACCAGCAGCCCCAGCAGCGCGAGCCCGACGGCGATCCCGGCGGCGCTCGACTCGAGCCCGCCGAGCAGCG
The DNA here is from genome assembly GCA_963776245.1 of Candidatus Eiseniibacteriota bacterium. Classification (GTDB taxonomy): domain Bacteria; phylum Eisenbacteria; class RBG-16-71-46; order RBG-16-71-46; family RBG-16-71-46; genus CAVSAC01. The sequence continues at coordinate 38,370 of CAVZLN010000003.1, forward strand.
CGCGCCCCGGGCGCGGCGACCGCTCCCCCGCGCCCGGGCGCCCGCCGAGCCACGCTACGGCGAGCCACAGCGCGCACCATGCCGCGGTGACCAGCGCAGGCGCGCCGGCGGGCACGAAGGGCAGCGCGAGCGCCACGCCGAGCGCCGCCAGCCGCGCGACCCCGCGCCCGGGCAGCACCACCGAAGGCGCCACGCATGCGGCGGGCGCGAGCCAGCGCGCCAGCGACAGCGGGTCGAGCGTGGTCCAGGCGTCGAGGAAGTTCACGCGGGCTCCCTCCGCGTGGGTGGGACGGCGGGGCTCCGACCGGCGGGCCGGCCGGCGGGCTACGGGATGTAGACGCTCTCCGCCTGGTGCAGCGTCGCCAGGAACTCCTCGGCGCTGCGCGCCTCGCGCAGACCGCGGCGCACGCTCTCCTCCTTGAGGAGACGCGAGATGTTGGCGAGCACCTTGACGTGCAGGGTGGTGGCGCTCTCGGGCGAGACGAACAGTACGATGAGGTTCACCGGTTGTCCGTCCTCGGCCTCGAAGTCGAGCCCATCCGGGACCAGCCCCACCGCCGCCGCCATGCGGTCCACCGCGCGCGCCTTGCCGTGCGGGATGGCGATGCCGTTGCCGATCCCGGTGGTCATCATGGCCTCGCGGCGCAGGACGCGATCGAGGATCTCGCCCTGGCTCTGGAAGCCGTGCGCCGCCTCGAGCCCGTCCACCAGTTCGACCAGCGCTTCCCGCTTGGTCCGCGCCTTGAGGCGCACCAGGACGGCAGCAGGGTTGAGCAACTCGGAGAGGCGCATGAGGATGGCTCCGGACCCGGACCGCAGGGCATCGCGTGGACTCCGGAACCTAGGCAGCGTGCGCGGGGGTGTCAAGCGGGATTCGTCCGCGGGCGCGACCGTCCGCGGCGCGCGGGGCGCGTCTCGTGGCCGCGCCCGGACACGCTCGGACACGCGTCGGGAGCGCGGCGCGCTTGTGCTAGACTGATGGCTGTCCGCGCACGGGGAAGTGCAGTTCGGTACCGCATCCGACCCCCGACCGCATCATGCACCGCAACCCATCCTGGGAGGCACGGACATGTCGCAGGGCCGCCCGGCAGGGAGGCAGGGAAGCCCCATGAAGCAGGAGTACATCGATTTCAGGCAGCTGCTCGAGCGCCTGCTGCCGCTCGAACGTCTGCCTGCCGCCGACCGGCTGCGCGTGCAGCGCGCCCTCACCTCGGGGGTCGCCCAGCAGATCGAGGCGGCCGCGATGATCGCTCTCGCCCAGCTCGAGCAGTTGGGTGCGCTGCGGCGGATCCCCGCGGTCGCGAACGCCCACGGCCCGGTGGTGCGCTACCAGAACGACGTCGGCATCGACGTGATCACCGTCCCGGTGCCGGGTCCGCGGGAGCAGGCGGGCGTGCGGATCCACCCGCGATCGCTGCTGCCCGCCCAGGCCCAGGCGAGCCTCGAACAGGTGCGCCGCCTGCTCCGCCTCGACGATCCGATGCTGCTCGCCGATCCGCGGCAGTCGATCGGCCACGAGGCGCTCATCGTCCAGGTCGATCTCGCCGGGCGCGAGTTCCTCGGCGCCAGCGCGGCCCGGCTCGTGGTCGCCACCGACGACGAGGAGGAGCCCGGGGCCCCGCCCTTCGACGCGGCGCTGGTCGACGCGGCACGGCAACACCCCGACGATCTCTACTACTGCCCCGACACTGCCCGCGCGCCGGCCCTCGCCGCCGCCGGGCGCCGCCTCGGCGTGGGAGCGCTGGTGGTGGTGGCAGTGGTGGCGGCCGGCGGCGAGACGCTCGGCCACCTCGAGGTGCTCAGCGAGGGGCGCCAGGTGTTCGCGCCCGAGGACCTGTCGCTCATCGCGCTGCTCGCCGACTCGTGCGGCCGCGCGCTCGAACGCGCGGCGCGCATCGAGAAGCTGGTGTTCGTGGACCCGCTCACCTCGGTGTACAACCGCTCGTACTTCGACCTGCAGGTGTCCAACGAGATGGCGCGCGCGCAGCGCGATCGCACCTCGATGGCGCTGCTGCTCGCCGACATCGACGAGTTCAAGGCGGTCAACACCGCGTTCGGCTACGAGGCCGGCAACCAGGTGCTGGTGCAGGTGGCGCAGGCGCTGCGCCACGCGGTGCGCCCGTTCGACACCGTGGCGCGCTGGGGCGGCGAGGAGTTCACCCTGCTGCTCACTCCGCCGGTGGAGGCGGACGACGCAGCCACCATCTCGGAGCGGCTGCGCACCATCATCGAGCGCCTGCCGGTGCGCATCGAGGGCCTCGATCGCCGCTCGCACCGCGTGAGCATCACCATGAGCGTCGGCGTCGCGATGTTCCCCGAGCACGCCGACAATCCGCAGGAGCTGTGGCGCGCGGCCAACCACGCCCTGCTGCGCGCGAAGCGCCCGCCCAAGAACCAGGTGGTGTTCTACCAGCCGCAGGCCGATCCGAAGCTCCGGATCCGCTGATCCGCGCGCGATCTCAGGCGGGCGCGGCGGGCGGACGGCGCTCGAGCAGCCCGGCGAGCCGGCCCGCGGCGAGGATGAGCACCAGCGGGCGCACCGGTTCGAAGTAGCGCGAATTGGTGTAGAACACCGCCAGCGCGAGCGCGTTCAGCACCAGCGCCACCAGCATCGCGCCCGCCAGCGTGCGCGGCCCGGACCCGGCGCGCAGACCCTCCAATCCGGCCGGCACCGCCAGCGCGTAGAGCGCCAGCAGCGCCACGAAGAACCCCACCCGGAGGGCCGCGCGGTCCTCCGAGACCACCGGCAGGAAGCACAGCCGCCAGAATCGCTTGAGCGCGATCCCGGCGCTGCGCCCGAAGTCGGCGCGCCAGTTCTCGAGGCCGGCGTGGAGCAGCGCGCGGTCCACCTCGAGGGCGTCGGGCTCGTGACCGAGCCGGTGCGCCTCGGCCTCGAGCACGCGCCCGCGCAGGGCGGGCCACCGCGAGTTGATCCAGCGCCCGTCGGTCTCGGGCGTGGTGCCCATGTAGAACAGCTCGCCGCCGCCGGTGGAGACCGGGATGAAGGCCTGGAACACGACCGCGTTGCGGAGGGTCCACGGCGCGAGCACCAGCGCCGCGCCGAGCGCAAGCGCCGCGAGCCGGGGCACGTCGGCGCGCAGCTCGCGGCGGCGGTGGATCAGCCAGCCGAGCACGATGCCCGCGAGCGGCGCGAGCCCGTTGGGGCGCACCATGGCGGCGGCGCCGGTGGCGATCCCGGTGAGCAGCGCGCGACCCGCCGACGGCGCGGACGCGAAGCGCACGAACGCCGCCACGGTGAGCATGACGCACAGCGTGAACAGCGGCTCGGTCTGCAGGAAGCGGCTCTCGCGGAAGAACGGCGGCCACGTCAGCGCGAGCAGGAAGGCGAGCATGCCGGCGCGCCGCGACTCGAACACGCGCGTCGCGACCCAGCCCACCAGGAAGATGGTCCCGGCGTCGAACAGACCCTGGAACATCACCGCCACGCGGCGCGCGTCGCCGAACACGGCGTAGATGCCGGCGAGGGTGAGCGGCCAGCCGGGCGGCTTCCAGACCCACGGGCCGTCGCCGTTCGAGTATCCGGTGCCCGCGATCAGGCTGCGCGCCACGCGGTCGTAGAGCATCTCGTCGCCCGTGAACGGCATCTGGGGGTGGACCGATGCCACCAGCAGCGCGGTGCGGGCCGCGACGAGGGCGATGCCGAGGGCGAGGAGCGACCTCACGGGGATGGGGCGCATGTCGGGGGGGACTATGCCCACGCGGCGCGGACACCGCAAGGAACACCGCGCGTGCGTGGGGGTGTTCGACGCGGCGGGAGGTGGGCCGGATCCTACGGGGTGCTAGTACCCACACGCACCCCTTCGGACCCGGCCCACCTCCCGCCGCGCCGCGCCCCGCATGATCGACGCATGATGGGCGGCATGATCGGCGGCTGGACCGCAGGCGCCCGGAATCGTAAGGTCCCGCGCGCCGCACCGGAACGCGCATGGCCACCCGGGGAGGGAATCGTGAACGCCCTGTTCCACCGCGTGAGCTACTACCTGGCGCAGCGCGCCCGCGGCGAGGACGTGGCCGGCGTGCTCCGCGAACTGGAGGCCAGCCAGCGCTGGAGCGCCGAGCGCCTCGACGCCCTGCAGTGGGAACGCCAGCAGGCGCTGGCGCGCCACGCCTGGGAGACCGCGCCGTGGTGGCGCGAGCGCTGGACCGCCCTCGGCCTGCAGCCCGGGGATCTCCGCACCCGCGCCGACTGGGCGCGCCTGCCCGCGCTCGACAAGCGTGAGGTCCAGGAGCACGGCCACGACATGACCTCGAGCCGCGCCCCGCGCGGGCTCAAGGCCGCGACCTCGGGCTCCTCCGGCACCCCGGTGGCGGTGGTGCGCAGTCACCACTCGTGGGCCCACGCGCACGCCAACGTCATCCGCGGCTGGCACTGGCACGGGATCGAGGTGGGCGAGCGCTACGGCTACTTCTGGGGAGTGCCCCTCGCCGAGGCGGACCGCCGCGTCGCCGAGCGCAAGGACCGCTTCTTCAATCGCGAGCGCGTCTCCGCGTTCACGCTCGACCCGGAGCGGGCGCGCGCCGCGCACGCCCGTCTGCTGGCGCGCGGCACGCGCTGGGCGTTCGGCTACCCGTCGGCCCTCACGCTGTTCGCCGAGGAGGTGCTGGCGCAGCGGCTCGATGGCCGCGCGCTGCGGTGGAAGGCCGTGGTGACCACCGCCGAGGTGCTCCACCCCCATCAGCGCGAACGCATCCACGACGTGTTCGGGTGCGCGGTGGTGGACTCCTACGGCTGCGCCGAGGCCGGCGTGGCGGGGTTCGAGTGCGAGCGCGGCGGGATGCACGTGCCGGTGGAGAGCGTGGTGGTGGACATCGTCGCCACTTCCGACGGGCTCGAGGAGGTGCTCCTCACCGACCTGCACAACCTCAGCCAGCCGCTGATCCGCTATCGCGTCGGCGACCTGGTCGAGCGCGCCCCGGCGGGCGAGCGCTGCGAGTGCGGCCGCGGTCTGCCGCTGCTCGGGCGCGTCGGCGGCCGCGCGGGCGACACCCTCGAGCTGCCCGACGGACGGCGCGTGAACGCCAACCTGCCCTCGTACATCTTCAAGCAGCATGGGAAGGCGGGGACGGTGCGCGAGTACCAGTTCGTGCAGTTCCCCGCCGGCCGCGTCGAGCTGCGGGTCACCGCCGGCCCGGCGTGGCGCGAGGCCACGCGCGACGAACTGCGCGCGCAGGTGCGCGAGGTGCTGGGGATCGAGGCGTCGGTGGTGCTGGTCGAGCGCTTCGAGCGCCGCGGCCGCGGCAAGCACCGCGACTACGTCCGCGCCGAGGACCTCGGCGAGGCCTGAGCGGCAGGCTTCGCGCGGAAGGTGAACGCGCCGTCCGCGTGGTCCACCTCGACGGTCTGCCCCGGCTTGAACTCGCCCTGCAGCAGGCGCATCGCGAGCGCGTTCTGCAGCCGCCGCTGGATGACGCGCTTGAGCGGGCGCGCGCCGAAGTGCGGGTCGAAGCCCTCCTCGGCGAGCGCGTCGCGCGCCGCCTCGGTGAGGGCGAGCCCCAGTTCTCGATCGTGGAGCAGCCGCGCCACGCCCTCCACCGACAGGTCCACGATGCGCCGCAGGTCGGCGCGCGTCAGGGCGTGGAAGATCACCGTCTCGTCGATGCGGTTGAGGAACTCGGGGCGGAAGTGCTCGCGCAGCTCGCGCTGCACGCGCTCCTCCATCTCGGCGTGCTGGCTCGCGTCCAGTTCGAGGATCCACGAGGAGCCGAGGTTCGAGGTCATGATGACGAGCGTGTTCTTGAAATCCACCGTGCGTCCCTGGCCGTCGGTGAGCCGGCCGTCGTCGAGCAGCTGGAGCAGCACGTCGAGCACCTCGGGGTGCGCCTTCTCGATCTCGTCGAGCAGGAGCACCGCGTACGGGCGCCGCCGCACCGCCTCGGTGAGCGCCCCGCCCTGCTCGTAGCCGACGTATCCCGGCGGCGCGCCGATCATGCGCGCGACGGTGTGCTTCTCCTGGTACTCCGACATGTCGAGCCGCACCATCGCGCGCTCGTCGTCGAACAGGAACTCCGCCAGCGCCCGCGCCAGCTCGGTCTTGCCCACCCCGGTGGGCCCGAGGAACAGGAACGAGCCCATCGGGCGCCTGGGGTCCTGCAGCCCGGCGCGCGCGCGGCGCACCGCCTCGCTCACCAGCCGCACCGCCTCGTCCTGGCCGACCACGCGCGCGTGCAGGCGCTCCTCCATGGTGACCAGCTTCTGCACCTCGCCCTCCAGCAGCCGCGCCACCGGCACGCCGGTCCACTTCGCCACCACCTGCGCGATGTCCTCCTCGTCCACCTCCTCCTTGAGCATGCGGTGCTCGAGCTGCACCTTGGCGAGACGCGCGTTCTCCTGCTCGAGGCGGCGCTCGATCTGGAGCAACTGCCCGTAGCGCAGCTCGCCGACGCGCTGCAGGTCGCCCGCGCGCTCCGCCTTCTGCTCGTCGATCTTGACCTTCTCGCGCTCAGCCTTGAGCGCGCGGATGCGCCCGACCGCCTCCTTCTCCTTCAGCCAGTGGGCCTCGAGCGTCTGCTTCTCGCCGCGCACGCGGGCCAGCTCGTCGTCGAGGCGCTTGAGGCGCTCGCGGCTGCCGGCGTCGGTCTCCCGGGCGAGCCAGCCGCGCTCGATGTCGAGCTGGCGCTCGCGGCGCACCAGCACGTCGAGCTCGACCGGCATGGAGTCGATCTCCATCTTCACCCGCGCCGCCGCCTCGTCCACCAGGTCGATCGCCTTGTCGGGCAGCTTGCGGTCGGGGATGTAGCGCTGGGACAGCATCGCCGCCGCCACCAGCGCCGCGTCCCGGATCTGGATGCCGTGGTGGGTCTCGTAGCGCTCCTTGAGCCCGCGCAGGATGGCGATCGCGTCCTCCACCGAGGGCTCGCCCACGACGATCGGCTGGAAGCGCCGTTCGAGTGCGGCGTCCTTCTCGATGTGCTTGCGGTACTCGTCGAGCGTGGTGGCGCCGACGCAGTGCAGATCGCCGCGCGCGAGCGCCGGCTTGAGCAGGTTGGAGGCGTCCACCGCGCCCTCGGCCGCGCCCGCGCCCACCAGCGTGTGGAGCTCGTCGATGAACAGGATGATGCGCGCGTCGTCCGCGGTCACCTCCTTGAGCACCGCCTTGAGGCGCTCCTCGAACTCGCCGCGGAACTTGCTGCCCGCCAGCAGCGCGCCGAGGTCGAGCGCGATCACGCGCTTCTCGCGCAGGCTCTCGGGCACGTCGCCCGACACGATGCGCTGCGCCAGGCCCTCGACGATGGCGGTCTTGCCCACGCCCGGATCGCCGATCAGCACCGGGTTGTTCTTGGTGCGCCGCGACAGCACCTGGATGACGCGCCGGATCTCGTCGTCGCGCCCGATCACCGGGTCCAGCCTGCCCTGCCGCGCGGCCGCAGTGAGGTCGCGCCCGTACTTGGCGAGCGCCTGGTAGCGGTCCTCGGGGTTGTCGTCGGTCACCCGCTGGCCGCCGCGCACTGACTGGAGCGCCTTGAGCAGGGCGTCGGGGGTGATCCCGGCCTTCGCGAGCGCCCGCTGCGCCGCCGAGGGCGCGGCCGCGTCGGCGAGCGCCAGCAGCAGGTGCTCGACGCTCACGAACTCGTCCTTCAGCCGCTCGGACTCGGACTCGGCGCGCTCGAGCACGCCGCGCAGCGCATCGCCGAGGAGCATCGAGCCGCCCTGCACCCGAGGCAGCCGCGCGAGCGCCGCCTCGGTCTCGCGCGCGAGCGCATCGCGGGCGACGCCGAGACGCTCGAGCGTGGCGGCCGTGATGCCCTCGGGCTCAGCGAGCAGCGCCGCGAGCAGATGCTCGGGCTCGAGCGTCTGGTGCCCGCGCTCGCGCGCGAGGCGCTGCATGCGCTCGACGGCCTCCTGCGACTTGACGGTGAAGCGCTCCATCCTCATGCGCGGGACCCTCCGGTGACGCGAATCTAGCACGGTCGTGCGGTGCGTCTTCGCATGCCCCAGAGGCAAGCGGCGCGCCGCCCGCACCGCACGCGCCGGGGGCACGCGATCGGCGCGGGTGCGGCACGCGTCAGGCGGGGCCGGACGACGGTGCGCGCCGTCGCGCGGCCGGGCGGCCGCGTTGCGGAGTGAGGCGGGCGCGTCCCGGAACGTCACGGGGCGCCCGCCTTGGGGCACCACGCAGAGCGGGGCGCCGCGCTGACGCGCGACGCCCCGCCCAGGGTCCCGGGGAGAGTGGTGCCGCCTACGCGGCCTGATCGAGGTAGGGCACCAGCAGCGGCAGCACGCGGCGGCCGATGGCCGGGAACTCCATCGCGAAGGTCACGCCGTCGCGCAACGCCTCCCACGACAGGTCGTGCACATCCATGTGCCGGGCCAGATCGAGCAGCGTGGCGCGGGCGCGGGCACGGTGCCCCTCGGGCACGTCGATCGCGTCGAGGTCGGCAGCGAGCGCGGCCAACGCGAGCGCCGCCGGCGCTGAGAACGAGCCCACTCCGCCGGCCAGGCGTCGCTCCACCGGGCGGGCGTGGGACGAGAACACCGGGGACATGCGCAGGAAGTCATCCATCGCCCGCTCCGCCTCGGCCTCGGCCAACGCGGCGTCCTCCGCGACGGCGCGCTCCGCGGAGATCTCCGCGGAAGGCGCGGGGGCGCACACGTCCTCCAGCAGCGCCTCCATCTCGGCATTGGTCGTCTCGCGGGCCACCGGCGCAGGGGGCGAAGCGGGTGCCTTCGCTTCGGGCACCGGCGTGGGTGCGACCGCCTCATGCACCGGCGTGGGCGCCACCGCCTCGAACACCGGCGCGGGCGCGGCTGCCTCGGGAATCGGCGTGGGCGCGACCGCCTCGGCCACCGGCTCATCGTCGCTGAAGCCAAGCATGTCCTTCAGACGCTGCTTGTGGCTGCCCTTGCGCCCGTTCTTCGCGGCGCGCACGGAGGTCTTGCCCGTGGCGCTCCGGGCCGCGCGCGCCTTGACCGACTCCACGGGCTCGACCGGTGGCGGTGCGGGCATCTCGAACACCGGAGCACTGGCACGCGCTTCGGCATCGGGCGTGGCTTCACCCGGCGCGGGCACACTTGCGGGGGGCGGACCGCCGGGCAGGTCGACGGTCGGGAAGTCGTCCTCGGCGACACCGGGATCGAGGCTCGCCGGGCGCGGGGCTTCGGCGGAGGCCGGCACGCCCACGCGCTCGATCTCCGCGATCAGCGCGCGCAGGCACACGGCGGCCTCGGCGCACCCACGCTCGTAGCACTCGCGCACCGCCTTGGTCTCCGCCTTCGAGGACGGCGCGGAGAACGGCACGCGCCGGAAGCGCTCGACGCGCACCGGGTCCCCGGTCCAGATCCGCTGGATGGCGGTCAACGTGTTCTGCCGCCACTGCTTGAAGATGGGGTCACGGGTGTTCGCATTGCGCAGGTTGCCCAGCGCTTCGAGCTGCTCCGTCAGCATCCGGATCGCCCGCGCCACCTCGGTGGTGCGCTCGCTCATCGCGACATCCCTCCGCGCGGCCACGCGCCGCGAGCCACGAAGGGCGCGCCGGCGCTACCAATCCGAGAATCGTTCCTCGTTCCACGGATCGGCATCGTTGTGATAGCCGTTCCGCTCCCAGAAGCCCGGTCGGTCCTCGCGCACCAGTTCGATCCCGCGCACCCACTTGACGCTCTTCCAGAAGTAGCGCCGCGGGACCACGAGACGCAGCGGCCATCCGTGCTCCGCCGTGAGCGGCCGGCCGTCGTGCTGATCCGCGAGCAGGACATCGTCTTCGAGCAGCTCCGCCAGTGGCAGGTTGGCGCTGAATCCCTGTTCCGCGTGGATCACCACGAACGGCGCTCCGGGCTTCGGTCCCGCGCGCTTCAGCACCTCGCGCACCGAGACACCCGACCAGCGGTTGTCGTAGCGGCTCCACCGCGTCACACAATGGATGTCGCTCAGCACCGAGACCCGGGGCAGGCCCTGGAACTCCTTCCAGGTCATTCCCAGGGGCGTCGCCACCTCGCCGAAGACCCGCAGCTCCCAGGTCGCCAGGTCGGTGGTGGGCACCGAGCCGTGATGCAGCACCGGCCACTTGTCGGTGTGCACCTGCCCCGGCGGGAGACGCGGCTCCCGTCGCGGGCTGACTCGGTTATCGGCGGGTCCGGGATCGGAGTTCATGGGGGACTGGGCCTCCGTGGGCGCGCCCGGACGCGGGTCCGGGGGCGGCAGGATGGGTGTGGGACATCACTTGGGATGCGGCCGGCGCCCGCCGGGCGCGGCGAGGGTGGGCGGCCGGGACCCGGCCGGCCGGGGCGCGCGGTCCACGGCCTTCATCGCCCCGGCCTCGCGTGCGCGGCGAGCCATTCGCCCAGGATCTCGAGCGCCGCGGGCGCCAGGGTCTCCTCGATGCGCCCGTACTCGGCCAGGCTCCCGCTGTCCGCGGTCTGGAACAGGTGGTTGAGACCGGGCAGCATGCGCGTCGTGACGTCCCGGTCGCCGCCCTCGCGCAGCGCCGTCTCGATCGCGGCGAGGTTCGGCTCCCACGCCACCTGGGTGTCCTTCTCCCCGTTGAGCGCGAGCACCGGGCAGCGCACCTGGCGCAGCACCGGCCGCGGATCGTGGGCGAGGAACCAGCGGAACCACGGCGTGGACAGCCGCCGGACCTGCTCGTCGGTGGCGCGGTCGAGATCGCCGAGCGCCGCGCGCTCGGGGAGTGCCGCGAGCCCCGCGCGGGTCGCGGCCCGCGCCCGGGCGACCGCGATCGCGGTGTCGGGCTCGGTGCGGATGATCTCGAGCACCTGCGCGCTCAGCCGGTGCTGGAGCGCGATCGCGGAATCCGAGAATCCCGCGGCGCGCCGCATGTCGTCCCCCTGCCGCAGCATCAACGAGTCCCCGCGCACGCCCGGTCCGGCCAGCAGCACGATGAACGCCACGCGCGGGTCGCGCGCGGCGACCATCGGCGCGATGAGCGCGCCCTCGCTGTGACCGAGCAGGCCCACGCGCATGCCATCGATGCCGGGCTGCCGCATCAGGAAGTCCACCAGCGCCTCGGCATCGCCCGCGAAGTCCTCGGTGGTGGCGCCGGCGAAGCGCCCGGTCGAGCGGCCCACCCCGCGGTCGTCGGCGCGCAGGACGGCGAAGCCGCGCCGGGTGAGGAAGTCGGCGAGCACCTTGAACGGCCGGTGCCCGAACAGCGTCTCGTCGCGGTCCTGCGGGCCCGAGCCGGTGATCAGCACGAGCGCCGGATGCGGGTCCCTCGGTGCGCGGCCACGTCAGCGTGCCGGCGAGCGTCACGCCCGCGGCGGCGCGCGCGACGCTCACCTCCTCCTCGTCGTACGGATAGGGCGGCTGCGGCGTCTGGGGCCGGCGCAATCCCACCGGCTGGTCGGTGCGGCGCATGCCGAACGGCAGCTCCGCGCCCGCCTGGCGCCACACCCCCGACAGCGAGTCCCCCGCGGGCTCGAGCCGCGCCACGTACGACGCCGCGAGGCCCCGCAGCTCGAGCCGCAGCGTGTCGGCGGCGAACGTCACGCTCTCGATCGCGAGCCCCACCGCGCCCTGGTCCGGGCTGTCGAGCGTGGCGCGCATCCCGCGCGCCGAGTCCGCGCTCACGTGGACGACGAGGCGCAGGCCGGCCAGCGTGCCCTTCCACATGCCGAGCGGCGTGCGCTCCACCGCGCGCGCGGGGGCGGCCGGCGCGAGCGCGAGCAGCGCGGCGAGCGCGCAGAGGCATGCGGCCATGACCTGCCTCGGATACCCCCGGACCATCCCGGTCTCCTCCCGCGGCCCGCGCGTCACGTCCGCGGCTCCAGCCAGCGTTTCAGCCACCCGAGCACCTCGGCGTACCACCGCGCCGAGTTGCGCGGCTTGAGCACCCAGTGGTGTTCGCCGGGGAACACCACCAGCCGCGCGGGCACGCCCTTGGCCTTGAGCATGCCATAGCACTCGAGTCCCTGCGCAACCGGCACGCGGAAGTCGCGCTCGCCGTGGATCACGAGCATCGGCGTGGACATGCCGCGCGTGGCGCGTGCCGGGTTGTGCGCGTCGATGCGGTCGAGCCCCGCCCATGGCTCGCCCCCGAACGAGCGCTCGCGGCCCTGCGTGACGTCGCTCGCGTACTGGGCGAGCGTGTCGTACACCCCGGCGTGATTCACCGCGCACCGGAAGCGGTCGGTGTGCGCCACCACCCAGGTGGCGAGATAGCCGCCGTACGATCCGCCCGCCACCGCCATGCGCGTGCCGTCCACCAGGCCCGCGCCGACCAGCGCGTCGGTGGCGAGCATCACGTCCTCATACGGACGCTCGCCCCACGCTCCGAGGATGCGCTCCGCGAACTCCTGCCCCCACGAGGTCGAGCCCTGGAAGTTGACCAGCGCGACCGCGTATCCGGGTGCGGCGAACAGTTGCGCGTTCCAGCGCGGATGGAACGCGTCGGCGCTCACGCCGTGCGGACCGCCGTGGAGCACGTGCACCAGCGGCGGCCGGTCGCCGGGGGCGTGCCCGGGCGGGAGCACCACGTACAGGTGCACGCGCTCGCCCGCGGCCCCGGTGAACCACCCCTCGCGCACCTCGCCGGTCGCGAACGCGCGCGTGGCGGCATCGGTGAAGCGCGTGAGGCGCGCGAGCCCGGCGCCGCTCGCCTCGCACACGTGCACCTCGGCGGGTGCCACGAGCGACTGGAGGGTGAACGCCAGCCGCCCCGCGCGCGTGACCGCGAGGCCGTTCACCGCGCCCCCGCTCACCACGCGCTCCGGCTCGCCGTGGCCGCGCCAGTGGAACAGCGCGAGTCGCGCCCGGTCCTCCGCCACCAGCGCGAGCGTGCCGTCGGGCAGGAACTCCCACGCGTCGGGCGAGCGGTCCCAGTCGCCGAGCCACGCGGCGTGCGCGCCGCTCGCGCGGTCGAAGCGCATCAGACGCACGCGGTCGGCGTAGAAGCCCGGGTCGTGCTGCATGCCGTAGGCGAGCGTCCGGCCGTCGGGCGAGTACCGCGGCCGCAGGTCGTTCGACGGATGGTCCGGCGTCAGGCAGCGCAGCGCGCCGCCCGCCACCGGCGCCACGAAGATCGCGGAACGCAGCAGCCCGGTCGCGGCGTCAACGATGTGCCCTTCGAACGCCACCTCGCTCCCGTCGGGCGCCAGGTCGTAGCGCCCGTGCGGGTCCACGCGGTCGAACCACGCGATGGACCCGGGCGTGAGGTCGCGCGGCGCGCCCCCCGCGAGGTCCACCACGAACAGGTGCGGCACCTCGCCCCCGGTGAGCCAGGTGTCCCAGTGGCGGTAGACGCGCTCCTCGGTGGCGTGCGCGACCACCGGGTCGCGCGCGCGGCGCTCGAGCTCCGCGCGCGTCGCGGCCGGAGACGCATGGCCCGCGATCACCGGCGCCACGCACACCAGTGCGTCGCCGCCCGGCAGCCAGCGCGGGTCGAAGCACCCGAGCGGGAAGGTGGTGAGCACCCGGGCCCCGGCGCCTTCGAGTGGCATGACGTGGAGCTGGCCCACGCCGTCCACCTTGCGCACGAACGCGAGCGTGCGCCCATCGGGCGCCAGCGCCGAATCGAAGCTGGAATGCTCGGGCGCGGTGAGCGCGAGCGGCGCTCCGCCGTCGAGCGGCACCTGCCACAGCCGGGTGCGCGCCTCGTCGCGCTCGGGATCGAAGGACGTCACCGGCACCACCAGCGTGCGGCCATCGGGCGCCGGGACCGGCGTGCCGACCCGCGGGATCGCCCACAGGTCCTCCGGGCTCATCGCCCGGGGGCCAGGGCGAGCCGCGTGGAGCAGTCCGATCTCGAGTGCGGGTGGGGTCATGCGGCTCCCGGTTGACGACGGGGTCCGCGCAGCCTATCAGCCGCCGAGCGGCGAGCACAGCGCCGGGCGCGGGTCGCACCACGGTCGGCGATTGAGTATGCTGCCGCGTTCCAGAGCACCCAGATCGAACGGGACGGCGATCCGCCAGGCGCGCACCTCGTGCACAACCGCGCCGCGCGCGGCGCGGCCGCCGCCCAGACCTCAACCGGAGAACCCCGCCGCCGGGTTCGATCGACAGGATCCCGATGAGCAGCGACCTGCCCGATATCGATTCGCAGTCCTTCCGCCTGAACCTCCTCTCCTTCAAGCATCAGCTCCCCGACGCCGACCCGCAGGAGACCCGCGAGTGGCTCGACGCCCTCGACGGCGTCCACGCCGCTCACGGCCGCGAGCGGGCCGACTTCCTGCTGCGCAAGGTGCTCAAGCGCGCCCGCCAGCTCCAGATCGGCCTGCCGGGACTGGTGCAGTCGCGCTACATCAACACCATCTCGCCCGAGCAGGAGCCGGCATTCCCCGGCGACGAGCAGATGGAGCTGCGCATCCGCCGCATCATCCGCTGGAACGCCGCGGCGATGGTGGTGCGCGCGAACCACCTGTTCGCCGGGCTGGGCGGGCACCTCGCCACCTACGCGTCGAGCGCCAGCCTGTACGAGGTGGGCTTCAATCATTTCTTCCGGGGCAAGGACGATGGCTCGGGCGACCAGCTCTTCCTGCAGGGCCACGCGGCGCCGGGCTTCTACGCGCGCGCGTTCCTCGAAGGGCGCCTGAGCGAGTCCCAGCTCGATCACTTCCGGCGCGAGGTGGTGCCCGGGCAGGGACTGTCGTCCTACCCGCACCCGCGGCTGATGCCCGACTTCTGGGAGTTCCCCACCGTGTCCATGGGCCTCGGTCCGATCTCCGCGATCTACCAGGCGCGCTTCAATCGCTACCTGCACGCGCGCGGGCTCGCGGACACCGCGAGGTCGCGGGTGTGGGCGTTCCTGGGTGACGGCGAGATGGACGAGCCAGAGGCGCAGGGCGCGCTCACCGTGGCGGCGCGCGAGGGGCTCGACAACCTGACCTTCGTGGTGAACTGCAACCTGCAGCGGCTCGACGGCCCGGTGCGCGGCAACGGCAAGATCATCCAGGAGATGGAATCGCTGTTCACCGGCGCGGGCTGGAACGTCATCAAGGTGATCTGGTCCCGCGACTGGGACCCGCTGCTCGCGCAGGACGTGGACGGCGCGCTGGTCGAGGCGATGAACGAGACCGTGGACGGCGAGTGGCAGCGCTACTCGATGGAGACCGGCGCCTACGTGCGCGAGCACTTCTTCGGGCGCGACCCGCGCCTGCTCGAGATGGTCGAGAACCACACTGACGACCAGCTGCGCGGCCTGCGCCGCGGCGGGCACGACTACCGCAAGGTGTACGCCGCCTACGCCGCGGCGACCGCGCACACCGGGCAGCCCACGGTGGTGCTCGCCAAGACGGTCAAGGGCTGGACGCTGCCCCCCGCCGAGGCGAAGAACATCGCGCACCAGGTGAAGAAGATGAACACCGACGAGCTGCGCAAGTTCCGCGACCGGCTCGAGCTGCCGATCTCGGACCGCAAGCTGGCCGACGCTCCGTTCTACCATCCGGGCGCCGATAGCGACGAGGTGAAGTACCTGCTCGAGCGCCGGCGCTCGCTCGGGGGCGGCCTGCCGCGGCGCGTGGTGCGCGCCGCCCCGCTGCCCGCGCCGCAGGAGAAGGTGTTCGCCGAGTTCGCGGCCGGGACGAGCGAGAAGCAGCTGGTCTCGACCACGATGGGATTCGCGAAGCTGCTGCGCAACCTGCTGCGCGATCCCGCGTGGGGCCGGCGCGTGGTGCCCATCATCCCCGACGAGGCGCGCACCTTCGGCATGGAGGTGCTGTTCCGCGAGGTCGGCATCTACGCGCCGTTCGGCCAGAAGTACGACCCGGTGGACTCCAAGCTGGTGCTCTCGTACACCGAGAAGGCGGACGGCCAGTTGCTCGAGGAGGGCATCACCGAGGCCGGCTCGATGGCCTCGCTCCAGGCCGCCGGCACCGCGTACGCCACTCACTCCACCTACACCGTGCCGTTCTACATCTTCTACTCGATGTTCCTGCAGCGCACGCTCGACCAATTGTGGGCGTTCGGCGACATCCGCGGGCGCGGCTTCCTGCTCGGCGCCACCGCCGGCCGCACCACGCTCAACGGTGAGGGGCTGCAGCACGAGGACGGGCACACGCACCTGCTGGTGGCGGGGCTGCCCAACGTCCGCGCGTACGATCCGGCGTTCGCGTACGAGGTCGCGACCATCGTGCGCGACGGGCTCGAGCGCATGTACACGAAGGAAGAGGACGTCTTCTACTACCTCACGCTCTACAACCAGGACATCCCGATGCCGCCGATGCCCGGCGGCGTCACCGATGGGATCCTGAAGGGGCTCTACCTCTACCGGAAGGCGCCGTCCGCGCAGAAGCTGCGCGCGCAGATCCTGGCGAGCGGCATCCTGGTGCAGGAGGCGCTGCGGGCGCAGGCGATGCTCGCCGAGCGCCACGGCGTGGCGGCCGACGTGTGGAGCGCGACCTCGTGGCAGTTGCTGCGCAACCAGGCGCTCTCGGTCGAGCGCTGGAACCGCCTGCATCCGAGCGAGCCGGCGCGGGTCCCGTACGTCACGCAGACCCTCGCCGCGAGCGAGGGCCCGATCGTCGCGACCACGGACTTCGTGAAGCAGGTGCCCGACATGATCGCCCGCTGGGTGCCGCGCCGATATCTCCCGCTCGGCACCGACGGCTTCGGCCGCAGCGACACCCGCGAGGCGCTGCGCCGCCACTTCGAGGTGGACGCCGAGCACGTGGTGGTGGCGGTGCTGTCGTCCCTGATGCGCGAGGGCAAGGTCGAGGCGGCGGTGGTCGAGAAGGCCATCCGCGAGTACGGGATCGACCCGGAGCTCAAGGACCCGCGCGAGGCGTAGCGGACAGGCCTGACGAGGACGCGGCGCGGGCCCGGCGGCGAAGCCGGGCTTGCGCGCATCTGTGAGCGGCCCTGCCGCTTCATGATTTGTCTTGTCCGCGCCGGGATAGCGGGCCTAGGCTCAGGTCACGGGCAGTGGCGCTCCCTCCCACGGGAGCCGTCGGCGCACCGGCGCCGTCACGCCCTGCGTCTTCGAAGCCCTGACCGGGGCACGCAATGAGAGAGGGAGTGCCCGATGCGAACGCTTCTCCGCATCGCCTCCGTGGCCGCCGCGCTCACGTTCACCCTGGTCGCGTTCGGCTGCGGACACGACCATCGCTCGCCGCTGGGAATCCCCAATCAGCCGCCCACCGTCACCCTCACCTCGACATCTGCCAGCGCGAGCGGCGCCGGGGACGCGGCCCACGTGTTGCGATGGAGCGGCGCCGACCCGGATGGACGTGTGGATCACTACCTCGTCACCTCGGACGCGCGCTCGATCGCACTCGAGACCGGATGGACGCGCGCCGAGGGCGGCGGGCGCCTGCTCACCGTGCATCGCGCCTCGCGCGCGTTTGAGGGGGACCTCGCGCACCCCCTCGAGCCCTCGTTCTTCGCCGTGCGCGCGGTGGACGAGCAAGGCGCGATCTCGGCACCCGCGGTGCGCGCGTTCTTCGCCGATAACGTGGCGCCCGAGGTGCAGATCACGTCGCCCTGGCCGAGCATCTTCTACTCCTTCATCCACACGGTTGTGACCCCCACCTTCCGAGTGACGTGGAGGGGGAATGACCCCGACGGCTCGGTGCCGTCGAAGCTCGCGATGTACAAGTACAAAGTGCTCGGCCCAGGGAGCGAGTTCCCGATGAGCACCAACCCCGACTCCTTGCGGAGGCGCTACGCCCCAAACTTCGCCGGTTGGGATTCGGTGCCCGGCGAATCGCTCGGCGTCACGGTGCGGGACCTGCAGGTCGGGAGCGGAGTACATCTTCGCGCTGGTCGGATTCGATGTCGCGGGGGACTATTCGCCTTTCTTCTCGTACGGCACCAACCTGCTCTACTTCTGCGTCACTAATCCACTGGTCGGTGGACCACGGATCACGGTGTCTGGGGACGGATTCGAATTCCGGACTCAGGGAGGCGTCCTTCCGGGACTCGCGGGACGTCATCGACGCTGAAGGCCCCTGCCCGCGCGCCGGTGGCGGTGAGGTGGTCTGCGGCACCGGGGCCCGGGGCACACATGGCCGCCTACCGCTGGGCGATCGACATCGCGGACGTGAACGACGAGAGCCGCCGTCGGTACGCGCTCGATGTCGCGCGCTGGAGTAGCTGGAGCTTGACCGACACCTCGGCGATCGTCTCTGTGCTGCTCCCCCTGCCACCGAGTCTCACCCGTCGACTCTTCATCGAGGCGCTCGATTCGAACGGGTTCAAGAGCCGGGTGACCGTGAGAGTGGAGTTTCTGAAGGTGACGCGCGAGCGTCCGACGCTCGTGGTGCTCGACACGCGTTTCCCGCTGGAGAACCTGAACGCGAGCGGGAACACCATCCCGGTCGGAAACTGGCCCAACGCAGGCGAGATCGATTCCTTCCTGGTCGCGCGTGGCGGGGTGCCCTGGCAGGGCTATCCGACGGGCTCGATGAGCACGCCAGGGCTGTTCTCGGGCTACGACTTCGACGTGTACCGCACCCGCAGCACCGCGCTCGACAAGACGGTGCCGCTCGAACTGTTGTTGCGCTACAAGAACGTGGTGTGGATCGCCGACGCGAATGTCATCCAGGGGAGCCCTGTCGGTGGCCAGTACGCTCTGCGGTACATGAGCGCGCCAGGGCGACAGAATGTGCTGGTCGCCTACGCGAATGGCGGGGGGCGCGTGTGGGTAGTGGGCGGCGGCGGGGCCTACGCGATGTCGAGGGACATGTTCAACACCTCCAACAACGACTCCCACGTGTTCACCTACTCGTCCGTCACGGGCGAGCTGGTGCCCGGGCGACCGATGTGGGATCTCGCTCACTGGCGCAGCGAGTTCAGTGCCTCGAGCACCTCGAACCGGGCGGTCACGAAGGTCGCACCCCCGCCGGGCCGGCTCGGCGTGCCCGACTACTCCGGCCTGCCCCCATCGCTCACGCTGCGTTCGCCCACCACCGACCCGCTCCCGCCCGCGCGGACGCCGGCGAGCTTCTACCAGGTCCAGCCGACCATGTTCGAGTACCTCACCAAGCCGAACGTCATCACGGAGAGCTGCTTCCCGTGGCCAGGGCGGCCAATGGCGAGCGCGCTCGACACCGTCTACCTGGTGCGCGGCGTCTACCCGCCCGACCAGGACCTGCCGTGCATGACGGTGTACCGCGGCAACGAGACCGGCCAGGTGGTGTTCACCGGCTTCGACCTGTGGTCGTGGAGTCGTCCGCAATGCCGCGCCATCGTGGACGCGGTGCTGCGCGACATCTGGCACCTCACGCCCACCACCGAAGCCCCTGGCATCGCGGTGCTCGACGACACGGAATCTGCTGACAACGGCGAACCGCTCATCCGTCGCTGAGCGCCGCTCGCCACGAGGGAGGACGTCCTGCGCAAGCGATCTGGCGGGGGCGCTCCCCCACCGCATCAGGCCGCGGCGAAGGAGATGCTCAGGAGATCCGGACCGGCCTCGCCCTTTTCGAGTCGGTCCGCCACCACCCGCAATGCGAGGGCCTGGACCCTCGCCACCGCATCGGCAGGAGTGGTGCCGTAGCTCATCACGCCCGGCAGCTCGCTCACCTCGGCGATCCAGCGCCCGTCGCGCTCCTGCTCCACCTCCACATGGATCGTCATGCGACTGCGCCCCGGAGCATGCCCTCGAGCCGCGCCTTCACGGCGGGCCACTCGCGCTGCAGGATGCTCAGGTAGACCGTGTCGCGCACCTCGCCCCGGTCGTTGATGGCGTGCTGGCGCAGCACCCCCTCCTCGACGCAGCCGATGCGCCGCATGGCCGCCCGCGAGCGCGTGTTGAGCGCGTTGGTCTTGAGCTCGACGCGCAGGCACTCCCAGGTCTCGAACGCGTGGCGCAGCATCAGGTACTTGGCCTCGGTGTTGACCGCGGTGCGCTGGTGCCCGCGCCCGATCCACGTCCAGCCGATCTCGACCCGGCGATGCTTCGGCTCGATGGCGGCGAAGCGCGTGGAGCCGATCGCCCGGCCGGTCGCGGGCAGCACGTGCGCGAACGGCAGCGAGCGCCCGTGCTCCTGCTCGCGCAGCGCGGTCTCGAGGTAGCGCGTGAGGTCCTCGGGGGTCTCGACGTGGTTGGTGGTCCAGCGCCACAGGTCGGGATCGAGCGCGTGCTCGAGCAGGTCGCCCGCGTGCGCCAGCGACAGCGGTTCGAGGCGGACGTGGGTGCCCGCGAGCGTGACGGGCTCGAGCTGGGACAGGGGCATGCTCGCGCGACTCCGGCGGTGGATGGTGGCGGGACGGAGGCGAGCATCCGCCGGGAGGCGGCACGGGTCAAGGCCCACGGCAGCCCGCCCGGCAGCGCCGCGCGAGTCGCCGGCCCGCGCCGGTCGCCGACTTCTCCGCATCCGGCGCCCGGGAGACGCCGTCCGCGGCGTTTGACGTAGAATGCCGCCCTCTTCGCACGGTCGCCATCCACGTCCCGCCACGAAAGGAATCACGATGAGGTTCGTCGCACTCACCGGAGCCCTGCTCCTGATGACCGCCCTGCCGGCGGCGGCGGACGGGGTGTTCCCCTACGCCTACGACAGCCAGACCCTCGAGAACGGCCTCCGGGTCTTCCTGGTCCCGATGCCGAGCCAGGGCGTGGTCGCGTACTACTCGGTGGTGCGCACCGGGAGCCGCGACGAGGTCGAGCCGGGGCACAGCGGGTTCGCGCACTTCTTCGAGCACATGATGTTCCGCGGCACCGAGAAGTTCCCGGCGGCGGTCTACGACCGGCTGGTGACCTCGATGGGCGCCGACGCGAACGCGTACACCACCGACGACTACACCTGCTATCACCTCACGTTCGCGCGCGCGGACCTGCCGAAGGTGATCGAGATCGAGGCCGACCGCTTCCAGAACCTCGCCTACGCGGAGCGCGAGTTCCAGACCGAGGCGGGCGCGGTCTACGGCGAGTACCGCAAGAACCGCACCCAGCCGTTCAGCGTGCTGTTCGAGGCGCTGCAGGACAAGGCGTTCGACGTGCACACCTACAAGCACACCACGATGGGCTTCGAGAAGGACATCGCGGCGATGCCGACCATGTACGACTACTCGAAGTCGTTCTTCGCGAAGTTCTACCGCCCCGAGAACGTGGTGATCGTGGTGGTGGGCGACTTCGACAAGGCCGCGACGCTGGCGCTCATCCGGCAGAACTACGGCGGCTGGAAGCGCGGCTACCAGGCGCCCGTGGTCCCGGCGGAGCCCGAGCAGACCGCCGAGCGCACGCTCGAGGTGGACTACGACGGTCGCACGCTGCCGATGCTCGTGCTGGCCTGGAAGAGCGCGGCGTTCGACGCCACCAGCCGCGAGCAGGCGGCGGCGATGCTGCTCGGCGATCTCGCCTTCGGCGAGACCAGCGACGCCTATCGCGAACTGGTGCTCGAGAAGCGGCTGGTCCAGCGCCTGTTCCCGCGCTTCGGCTCCAGCCGCGACCCTGGCTTGTGGAGCGTGGTCGCGATCACGGGGCGCGAGAGCGACTTGGGCGCCGTGCAGGCGCGGCTCGACCAGGCCGTGGCGTCCCTCCAGCAGTCGCCGCCCGAGGCGCAGCGGCTCGAGGACCTCAAGAAACGGCTGCGCTACGGGTTCGTGATGGGGCTCGACACTCCCGACGGCACCGCCAACGCGCTGGCGCGCGTGATCGCGCACACCGGCGGCATCGCCGCGGTGGACCAACTCTACGGCACGCTCGCGACCGTCACGCCGGCGGACGTGCAGGCGGCGGCGCAGCGCTTCCTCACCGCGCGGCGGCGAACCGTCGCGGTGCTCAAGGGGGTGGCGTCATGACCTTCCGCCGCCAGTCCCGCGCCGCCCTGCTCGGCCTGTCCGCCTTCCTCGCGCTGTCCGCGCTCCCCGCGCACGCCGCGCCCTCGCCCGGGCCGCTCGGCCAGCCGCCGGTCCTGCTGCCGGTGCCGGCCGATCCCACGGTCTCGCTGCGCATCGCGTTCGTGATCGGCTCGCAGGACGATCCCGCGGGCAGGGAAGGGCTCGCCTGCCTGACCGCCACGCTGATGGCCGAGGGCGCGACCCGCACGCACTCCTACCCGGAGATCCTCAGGCTCCTCTACCCGATGGCCTCGTCGTACGACGTGCGCGTGGACAAGGAGCTCACCACCTTCGCGGGGCGCGTGCATCGCGACAACCTCGAGGCCTATACCGCGCTCCTGCTCGAGGCCATCCTGCACCCGGCCTTCACCGACGAGGACTTCCAGCGCGTCAAGCAGCAGACCCGCGACTACCTCACCAAGACGCTGCGCTACTCCTCCGACGAGGAACTGGGCAAGCAGACGCTCTACGGCGCGGCGTTCGCGGGCACGCCCTACGCCCACCTCGAGGTGGGCACGGTGGCGGGGCTCGACGCCATCACGCTCGACGACGTGAAGGCGTTCCACCTCTCGCACTTCACGCGCGAGACCGTGCGGCTCGCGGTCGGCGGCGGATATGACGCCCGGACCGTGGCGGCGCTGCAGACCGCGCTCGCCGGACTGCCGGCGGGCCGGCCGGCGCCGGTGCCCGCGCCGCGGCTCGCCCCGGTCAGCGGCCGTCCGGTGACCCTGGTGCAGAAGCCGGGTGCCGCGACCGCGATCTCGTTCGGCCATCCGATCGACGTGAAGCGGGGCACGCGCGAGTTCTACGCCCTTTGGCTCGCCAATTCGTGGCTCGGCGAGCATCGCAACTCGTCCTCCCACCTCTACCAGGTGATCCGCGAGGCGCGCGGCATGAACTACGGGGACTACTCGTACATCGAGATCTTCCCCGGCGGCGGGCAGCGCACCATGCCGCCCACCAACGTGCCGCGCCGCCGCCAGTTGTTCGAGGTGTGGGTGCGACCGGTGCCGAACGCGCAGGCGCACTTCGCGCTGCGTGCCGCGGTCCGCGAAGTCGAGCGGCTGGCGAAGAACGGCCTCACGCAGGAGCAGTTCGAGCTCACGCGCTCGTTCCTCGCCAAGTACTGCCTGCACTTCGCTCCCACCACCGAGGATCGCCTCGGCTACGCGCTCGACGACCGGATCTACGGCGTGGCGGCACCCGGCGACCTCGAGATGTTCCGCCAGGTGGTGCCCACCCTCCGGCTGGAGGAGGTCAATGCCGCGGTGCGCAAGCACCTCCGCCCGGCCGAGCTGCGGTTCGCGCTGGTGAGCGAGAAGGGCGACGCGCTGGCCGAGGAGCTCGCGACCGGCACGCCCAGCCCGATGACCTACGGCACGCCCAAGCCGCAGGAGGTGCTCGACGAGGACAAGGTGATCGAGTCCTATCCGCTCGGGCTCACCCGCGACCGGATCGCCGTGGTGCCGGTGGACCGCATGTTCGAGAAGTAGTCCGCGGCGTGATGGCCCGGCGGAGACCGTCCGCCGGGCCACTCGCCGATGAGCGCGGGTCACGCGCGGAAGCGGGCCGACCTGCGGCGGATGGCGTCCCGCGGCCGCTTCCCGGCGCCCTTCTGCTCTCGCCGCGTTTCTCGCTGGACAGCGGGCCACGCCGGGGCGAGCATCGCGCCCGTCAGCCGTGCCGAGCGGGCCGCGTCTCTCGGCGCATCGGAGGCCCCACCCCCGAGGTGCACGATGCCCACGCGCCCCCTGAGGTCCCTGCCCGCTTCGGTCCTCGCACTCCTGCTCTCCGCCGTCGTGGCCCGGGGGGCGACCTCGCCGACCCCCATGCGATTCACGCCGGGCGAGGTGCTGGCGGTGGTCGATCCCGCCGCGCTCGAGGGCGACGGCCGCGTCACCGCGTATCGCGTGGTGGCCCCGGCCGCGCTCGCGACGCTCGCCCGCTTCGGGCTCGACCGCGTGGAGCGGGTCGGGATGTCCCGTGCGGAGGGCGTGCCCCGCGTGCTGCGCCTGCGCTCCTCGCGGGCGGACTTCGACCCCGTCGAGGCGACCCGGGCGCTCGCGGCCTCGGGAGCGTTCCGCGCGGTGTGCCCGGACTACCGCCTGCGTCTTTCCGTCGTGCCGGACGATCCCATGCTGCTCTACCAGTGGTACGTGGACGACGGCGGCTCCGCCGACATCCGGCTGCCCGCCGCGTGGGACGTGACGCACGGCGACACCGCGGTGGTGATCGCGATCGTGGACACCGGGGTGGACACCGGGCACCCCGACCTCGCCGGGCAGATCTGGCGCAATCGCGACGAGATCCCCGCCAACGGCATCGACGACGATGGCGACGGCTACGTGGACGACGTGCGGGGATGGGACTTCGGCATGCAGGATGCCGACCCCGATCCCGAGTACACCGCCGACCCCAGCGGCATCGACGTCGGATTCCACGGCACGTTCTGCGCCGGCCTCGCCTCCGCCTCGACCGACGACGGCGTCGGCATCGCCGGAGCGGGCTGGAGATGCCGGCTCATGCCCCTCAAGGTCTCCACGCCCGACAGCGGCATCGGGATCGGCGCGGTCGCGGCGGCGGTCCAGTACGCCGCGGACCATCACGCGAGCGTGCTCTCCATGAGCTTCGGCGCCCCGGACGAGCCCGGGGTGGCGCCGTTCTTCCAGGCGCTGGTGGACATCGCGCTCGCCGCCGACGTGGTGTGCGTGGCCGCCGCCGGCAACGACGGCGTCGACACTCCCATCTATCCGGCGGCATGCGACGGCGTGCTCGCGGTGGGGGCCACCGACTTCGACGCGGGGCGCGCGTCGTTCTCGAACTGGGGGCCGTGGGTGGATGTCGCGGCGCCCGGCGCCTCGATGTGGTCCACGCTGTGCCGCAACTACACGCTGACCGAGCTCGACCAGCTGATCTACATCCTGCTCTTCAACTGGGACGGCGTGCAGCCGTACATGTACGGTGATGGCACGTCGTTCGCCTGCCCGCTGACCGCGGGCGTGTGCGGGTTGGTGCGCTCCCGATATCCGACCCTGACCGCACGCCAGGTGGAGGCCCAGATCGCCCAGACCGGCGACGCGGTGGCCTTCGACCATCCCATCGGGCCCCGCGTGAACGCGTGGCGGGCGGTGAGCACGCCGTGGGTCTCGGTCGAGCCCGGCCCCCTGCCCGCGACCCTGCGGCTGGTCGCCGCGTCGCCCAACCCGGCGCGCGCCGGGGAACCGTGGGCCATCGCGCTGGCGCTGCCGTCCGCCGGCCCGATCGTCCTCGAGCTGTTCGACGTGCGCGGACGGCGGGTGGCGGAGCGCGCTCCCGAGCGGGTCGGCGCGGGGAGCGCCGTGCTGCGCTGGGGACCGCCGGTCCCGGGGGTGGGGATCTACTTCCTGCGCGTGCGCGACGCGGCGGGAGCGACCGCGATCACACGGGTCGCGGTGCTGGAGTGACGGCCGCCGCGCGCTACTCGCGCACCATGTAGTAGAGCGCCTCGGGGTGGTGGACGATGAGCGCGCTGGTGCTCGCTTCGGGCACCAGCTGGTGCGCACTGGTCAGCGTCACGCCGATCGCCTCGTCGGGGCCCAGCAGCTCGAACATGCGGGCCTGGTCCGCGAGGTCGGGACACGCGCTGTAGCCCGGCGAGTAGCGCTTGCCGCGCCCCGCCTCCAGCCCCCACTCGGCCCGGATCCGCGCGTGGTGCCACTCGGCGAGACCCTCGGCCGCCGCGACCCCGAGCCCGTGCACGAACAGCGCCTCGGCGTACTCGCCGCGCGCGTTGAGCGCCTGCCCCAGCTCGTCCACGTGCGGGCCCACGGTCACCACCTGCATCGCGAGCACGTCGAAGCGGCTGCTCTCGACCGGCTGGAAGTAGTCGGCGAGGCACAGTCCCTCGCGCTCGGCCTGGCGGGGGAAGGTGAACCGCACGACCTCCTCGATCTTCCCGCGCGCCGACAGCGAGCCGCCGGCGAACGCCGAGGGGTCGTACACCACCAGGTCCTGGCCCTCGCTCTGCACCGGGAAGAACCCGTACACCGCGGTCGGCCGCAGCCAGCCCTTCTCCTCGGCCTCGCGCTGCAGCCGCAGCCGGCGCGGCTCGAAGTCGTCGCGGAGCAGGGCGTCGACCTCGGGCCCGCTGCCGCGCGCGCCCCAGTGCAGCCGGTAGAGCGTCTTGAGGTCGATGCCCTGGTACATCCCGGCGAAGTCCACCTGCTTCGTCGCGGTGACGCGCGCGCCCCAGAACGGCGGCGGCGGGACGGTCACGTCGCGCGACACCGTCACCTTGAAGTCGCGCTGCCCGGCGCTCGACCGGGCGACCCGCGCCTCCAGTTCGGCGCTCTTGGCCTTGAACTCGAGCGCCTCCTTCGCGATGCGCTGGCGCAGCCGCGGGCCCTCGATCGCATCGCCGAGCGCGTTCACGGTGTCGAGCCCCTCGAAGGCGTCCTTGCAGTAGTACACGCCCGGCGCGTAGGCCGTCTCGCCGTCCACCAGCGCGGCACGGCGGCCGAAGTTGCGGTTGATGGCGGCGCCGCCGATGAGCACCGGCACCGTGAACCCGCGCTTGTGCAGCTCCGCCACCGCGATGGGCATCTGCTTGCTGGTCGAGACCAGCAGCGCCGACAGGCCGATGGCGGTGGCGTCCACCTCCCGGGCCTTGTCGAGGATGAGCTGCACCGGCACCTGCTTGCCGAGGTCGAACACGGTGTACCCGTTGTTCGAGAGGATGGTCTTCACCAGGTTCTTGCCGATGTCGTGCACGTCGCCGTACACGGTGGCGAGCACGACGCGGCCCTTGGTGACGTCCGCGCGCTTCTCGAGGTACTGCTCGAGGCGGGCGACCGCCTTCTTCATCACTTCCGCGCTCTGGAGCACGAACGGCAGGATCAGCTCGCCCGAGCCGAACTTGTCGCCCACCTCCTTCATGGCGGGCAGCAGCACGGTGTTGAGCACGTCCACCGCCGGCCGGCGCTTGACCGCGGCGTCCACCAGGTCCTCGATGCCCGCGGGCTTGCGGTGCAGGATCTGGAAGTGGATGCGCTGCTCCACGTCCATCGCCGCCTCGGCGGCCTCGTCGGCCCGCTCGCGCGTCTCGGGCGTGCGCCCCTCGAAGCGCTGGATGAAGGCGGCCAGCGCCTCGGGCACGCGGTCGAGGACGAGGTCCTCGGCGGCCTGGCGGTCGGCGGCGTCGATCTCGGCGTACGGCGTGATGTCGGCCGGGTTCACGATCGCCATGTCGAGCCCGGCCTGCACGCAGTGGTAGAGGAACACCGAGTTGAGCACCGCGCGCGCCGTGGGCCCGAGGCCGAACGACACGTTCGACACGCCGAGGCTGGTGAGCACGCCCGGAAGCTCCTGCTTGATGAGGCGGATCCCCGAGATGGTCTCGATCCCCGAGTGCGCGAACTCGGCGTCGCCGGTGGCGAGCGTGAAGGTGAGATCGTCGAACACCAGCAGCTCGGGCGGCAGCCCGTACTCGCGCGTCACGATGTCGTGGATGCGCCGCGCCACCTCGAGCTTGCGCGCGGCGGTCTTGGCCATGCCCTGCTCGTCGATGGTGAGCGCGATCACCGCCGCCCCGTAGCGCATGACCAGCGGCATCACGGCGTCGACGCGCTCGCGCCCGTTCTCGAGGTTGATCGAGTTGACGAGCGCGCAGCCGGGACAGGCGCGCAGCGCCTCCTCGATGACGCCGGCCTCGGTCGAGTCGATGACCAGCGGCGCCTCGACCGAGAGCGACAGGCGCTTGACCAGCCGCCGCATCATCGCCGCCTCGTCGGTGCGCTCGGTGAGCGCCATGCACAGGTCGAGCGCGTGGGCGCCGCCCTCCACCTGCTCGCGCGCGATCGGGATCATCTCCTCGATGCGGTCCGCGAGTGCCAACCGCTTGATCCGGCGCGAGCCCTGGGTGTTGAGCCGCTCCCCGATCAGCAGCGGGCGCGGCTCCTGGAGCGTGGCGGTCGCGGTCATGCCGCTCGAGAGCGCCCAGCCGCCGCGCCCGGCGCGCGGCACCGGCGCGCGATCGCGGCCGAGCGCCGCCACCATCGCGCGCACGTGGTCGGGCGTGGTGCCGCAGCAGCCGCCGACGATGTTCACGCCCAGCTCGGCGACGAACTCGCGCAGGGTCTCGGCCATCGGCTCGGGGCGCATCGGATACACCGTGCGGCCGCCGTCGTTGATGGGCAGCCCCGCGTTCGGGATGACGTGGATCGGAGTGCTGGCGTTCTGCGACAGCCAGCGCACCGCGTCGCGCATCAGGTCGGGCCCGGTCGAACAGTTGAGCCCGATGATGTCCACGCGCAT
This sequence comes from Candidatus Eiseniibacteriota bacterium, assembly GCA_963776245.1. Classification (GTDB taxonomy): domain Bacteria; phylum Eisenbacteria; class RBG-16-71-46; order RBG-16-71-46; family RBG-16-71-46; genus CAVSAC01. The sequence goes on from CAVZLN010000003.1 coordinate 66,344, forward strand.
CGCCTCGAGCGTGGCGAGCGCGCCGCGGATGTCGGTGCCGAGCAGCATGCGTCCGGTGGGGTCGAGCGTGACCGAGCACTGGATCGGCAGCGTCACCCCGGTGCGCGCGAACGATTCGCGGCAGGCCAGGATCTGCGCCTTCATCTCGATCATGTCCTGGCAGGTCTCGAGGATGAGCACGTCGGCGCCGCCCTCGACCAGTCCCCGCGCCTGCTCCTCGAAGAGCGGCACCAGGCCCTCGAGCGTGAAGCGGCCGAGATCGGGGTCCTCGCTCGACGGGAGCATGCCCGACGGCCCGATCGAGCCCGCGACGAAGCGCGGGCGGCCGTCCGCCCGCTGGAAGCGCTCCGCCACCCGGCGCGCGATCGCGGCGCCGTCGCGGTTGATCTCGAACGTGCGCTCGCCCAGCCCCCATTCCTCGAGCCGCAGCCGCGAGGCCTGGAACGAGTTGGTCTCGACCACGTCGGCGCCGGCGTCGAAGTAGGCGGCGTGCACCGCCTCGACCACGTCAGGACGGGTGATCGAGAGGTAGTCGTTGCACCCCTCCCAGCGCGCTCCGCCGAAGTCATCGGGCCCGAGCTCGCGCGCCTGCAGTTGCGTGCCCATGGCGCCGTCGTACACCAGCACGTGGGTGCGGAGACGTTCGAGGATCGGGTGGGTCACGGTCGGGAAGGCGGGACTCCTTGGCGATCGAGGGTGGGGGGCGCGGCCCCGGGGCAGCCAGAGTACGGGAGCCCCGCGGAGGCGGCAAATCCGGCCCTCGTGCGTCCTCGGTGGACGGCCCGGCAGGGCCTCCGAGGACGGCGGGACCGGAGACCGGGTCCGCCGGAGGTTCGGGCTTGAACGGAGCGCGGGGCCGTCCTAGCTTTTCGCTGCCGCCCCGGCCCCGGGGCGGTGCGAGTTCGACCTCCCAACCCCACTCGGAGGAGTCATGAACCCACTCAGGATGTTCGCTGTCTGCGCCCTGCTGTCCGCAGCACCCGCCCTCGCCTCACCCAAGGCATCCCCTCCCGCGTGGTCGATGAACGCCACCATCATCGAGGCGTGCTCCTGCCCGATGTTCTGCCAGTGCTACTTCACCGACAAGCCCGCGGCCCACATGGACCACGCGGCGATGGAGCACGGGGGAGCGATGGGGCACGACCACGGCGGCGAGGGTGAGCACTACTGCCGGGCGAACAACGTGTTCCGCGTCAATCACGGCAACTTCGGCGCCACCCGGCTCGACGGCGCGCGGTTCTGGCTGTCGATGGACCTGGGGGACAACTTCGCGGACGGCACCATGAAGTGGTGCGTCGTGACGTTCGACCCCGCGGTGACCCAGGCCCAGCGCGCCGGGATCTCCGAGATCCTCGGCCATCTCTACCCGGTGAAGTGGGAGCAGCCCCTGACCGTGGCGAGCGACCTGCCGATCGAGTGGAGCCACACCGGTGACAAGGCCGTGGCGCAGCTCGACGGCGGCAAGGCCGGTGAGGTGCGCCTGGACGGCGCGGCGGTGAACCACTACGGGACGGCGCCCGCGGTGATCAGCAACCTGCGCTACTGGGGGGCCGATCATCACGACGGCTTCGTCCTGATGCCGAACCAGGTCGAGGCCTACCGGCTGGGCCCGAACGCGTTCGAGTTCAAGGGCACCAACGGCTTCATGATCACGGTGGACGTCGACGCCAACCACTCGAAGGCCGCGACCAAGTCCTGATCGTCCGAGGCGCGGCGCGCGGCCAGCCCAAGGCCGGCCGCGCGCCGCGCGCCTGCGGCGATGCCCGGCACGCTCGCGCGTCCCTTGACACTCCTCCGCCCACCCGCCACCGTGCCGCGCGTGGCATTCATCCTCGATCTCATCCGGCACGGCGAGGCCGAGCCCACGGCACCGGGCGGCGACGCGCAGCGTGCTCTCACGGCGCACGGTCGCGCGGATGTGCGCACGCTGGCCGAGATGCTGGCCGCCGGGGCCTGGAGGCCCGACCTGCTGTTCGCGAGCCCTTACGTGCGCGCCCAGCAGACCGCGGCCATCCTCGCGCGTCACGGCGCGCCCGATCTCGAGGTCGAGACGCTTCCCGGCCTCGGCCCCGACGGAGAACCGGGCGAGGTGATCCTCGAGCTGCTGGCGCGCCGGCCCGCCCTCGGTCACGTGGTGCTGGTCGGCCACATGCCGATGCTCGGCCTCATGACCGGTGACTTCGCCGACGAGCCCCGCGCCTTCGCGACCGCGCAGCTCTGCCGGATGGAATTCGCGGCCGAGCCCGCTCCGGGCGAGGGCACCGTCACTCTCACGCTGCGCCCGCCGGCCTGACCGGTCGCATCCTTCTTCCACCCTGAACCAGGAGCATGAGATGGGAATCCTCGATGGCAAGGTGGCGGTGGTCACCGGCGGCAACCGCGGCATCGGCCGCGGCATCGCCGAGTCGCTCGCGGACGAGGGCGCGCGCGTGTTCCTCACCGCGCGCTCGCCCGACGACGCGCAGCAGGCGGCCGCCAGCATCGGCCATGGCGCGGTCGGGCTGGCGTGCGACGTGCGCGTGCAGGAGCTGGTGCACCGCGTGTTCCGCGAGGTCGAGCGCGCGGCGGGCGGCGTGGACGTGCTGGTGAACAACGCCGGCATCGGCCTGTTCGGGCCGGTGGCCGAGATGGATCCCGACGACTGGCGCGCGGTGATCGAGACCAATCTCAACGGCGTGTTCTTCTGCTGCCGCGAGGCCATCCCGCAGATGCGCAAGCGCGGCGGCGGGTACATCTTCAACATCTCGTCGCTGGCCGGGAAGAACGCGTTCCCCAATGGCGCCGCGTACAACGCGAGCAAGTTCGGGCTCAACGGGTTCAGTGAGGCGTTGATGCAGGAGGTGCGCTACGACGGCATCCGGGTCTCGTACCTGATGCCGGGCAGCGTGGCGACCGAGTTCGGGAGCGGCCGCGCCGAGAAGTCCGACTGGGCGCTCATGCCGGCCGACGTGGCGGCGGTGGTGCTCGACCTGCTGCGCTCGCCCTCGCACGCGCTCTACAGCCGCGTCGAGATGCGCCCGAGCCAGCCGCCGAAGAAGGGCGGCTGAGGAACATCGATGGTCGCTCGTGCGAAGGGCGCGGGATGAGGGCAGACCTTCCGGGGTGCTAATACCCACACGCACCCCTCCAGGCCTGCCCTCATCCCGCGCTGCGCCTGAATGCTCTCTACTCCGCCTTGCTGCTCTCCCCCGCGCGGACGGTGCCGGCCAGCACGTCGGCGTGGAAGGAGGAGCGCACCAGCGGCCCGCTCGCGACATGGCCGACCCCACGCGCCTCGGCCTCGGTCGCGTACCACGCGAACGTCTCCGGCGGCACGTACTCCACCACCGGCAGGTGATCGGCCGAGGGGCGCAGGTACTGGCCGATGGTGAGCAGGTCGCAGCCGTGCGCCGCGAGATCGTCGAACGCGCGCAGCATCTCGTCCCGGGTCTCGCCCAGCCCCACCATCAGGCCCGACTTCGCCTTGATGCCGCGGCCGCTGTCCCGCACGCGCGCCAGCACCTCGAGCGAGCGGTCGTAGCGCGCGCTCGGACGCACCAGCGGGTGGAGCCGCTCGACGGTCTCGAGGTTGTGATTGATGACCTCGGGCGCCGCGTCGATCACGCGCTGCAGGTCGTCCGCGCGGCCGCGGAAGTCGGGGATCAGCACCTCGATCACCGTGCCCGACCGCCCGCGGATGGCGCGGATGGTCTCCGCGAACACGATGCTCCCGCCGTCGGCGAGATCGTCGCGCGCCACCGAGGTGATCACGGTGTGGCGCAGGTTCATCGCCGCGACCGCCTCGGCGACCCGGCGCGGCTCGTCGCGGTCCACGTGACCGTTCGGCTTCCCCGGCGCCACCGCGCAGAAGCCGCAGCGGCGCGTGCACAGTTCCCCGAGGATCATGATGGTGGCCGTGCCGCGCTCCCAGCAATGGCCGAGGTTGGGGCAGCGCGCCTCCTCGCACACCGTGACCAGCCGCTGGTCGCGCAGCATGCTGCGGGTCGCGGCGTACTCGCCGTGCCCGGGCAGCTTCACCTTGAGCCAGGCCGGCAGCCGGCGGAATTCCCCCGCGGGAACGGCACCGGCGCCCGAGGCGCATCCGCGCGTGCGTGGGGTGCGCGGCAGGCGCACCGGCACCGCCGCGCGCGGCGCACCCAGCACCTTCAGTTCGGCCGCGGGCTCGGCGCCGTCGTTGCGCTCCTCGTCGCTCATCTCAGTCCCTCGCCATGGCGTGGCGGTCGACCTCGCCGGTGCCCTTGAGCGCCAGCATGCGCTCGAGCGCCACGCGCGCGTCCTGCCGCACCGACTCGGGGACCCGGATGGGATTCACGACGTGGCCCTCCGCGAGGTTCTCGAGCGTCCACAGCAGGTGCGCCGGGTCGATCCGGTTCATGGTGGCGCACGGGCACACGTTCTTCTGGAGCGAGTGGACGTGCTGGTCGGGATGTTCGAGCGCGAGGCGATGGACCAGGTTGATCTCGGTGCCGATGGCCCAGTGGGTGCCCGCCGGCGCCTGCGCGACCTGCTGGATGATGAATTCGGTCGAGCCCACGAGGTCGGCGTTCCGCACCACGTCGAACACGCACTCGGGATGCACCAGCACCTTCACCGCCGGGTCCGCCGCGCGGATCTCGTCGATCTGCGTCCGGGTGAACCGGGTGTGCACCGAGCAGAAGCCGCGCCACAGGATGAGGCGCGTCTCGGGGGCCAGCACGCGCGCGTCGGCCCGCTCCGGATCCGTGGCTCGCCAGTCCCACTCCGCCATGTGCTCGAGCGGCACACCCATCGCGAACGCGGTGTTGCGGCCGAGATGCTGGTCGGGGAAGAAGAACACGCGCTGCCGGCGCGCCCACGCCCAGTCGAGCACCGCGCGGGCGTTGGACGACGTGCACACCACACCGCCGCGGGCGCCGCAGAACGCCTTGAGCGCAGCGGTGGAATTCATGTAGGTCACCGGCACGACGGTGTCGCCGTGGGCGGCCGTGAGCCGCTCCCACGCGTCCTCGACGTCGCCGATGGCGGCCATGTCGGCCATCGAGCAGCCGGCCTTGAGGTCGGGAAGCAGCACGGTCTGGTGGGGCTGGCGCAGCACCTCGGCGGACTCCGCCATGAAGTGCACGCCGCAGAACACGATGTACTCCGCCGCGCCGCGCTGCGCGGCCGCCTGCGCGAGCTTGAAGGAGTCGCCGCGGAAATCGGCGAACTCGATGACGCTCTCGCGCTGGTAGTGATGGCCGAGGACCACCGCGCGCGCGCCGAGGGCCCGCCGGGCCTCCCGGGTGCGCGCGCGGATCTCGTCGGCGGCGAGTGCCGCATAGTCCGCGAAGGGCCTTGCAGCGGGCGTGCGCGGAGCAGCGGTGGTCATCGCGCCCTCCTCCCCCGCCTACTCGAGCCCGGAGGGCTCGATGCGCTGGCGACCCGCGAACCCGCCCTCGAGCGTGTGCCAGTGCGACACCGCGGGCTCGCCCAGCACCCAGCACAGCAACACCAGTTGGTCGCCCTTCAGGGCGTAGAAGTCGAGCAGCCCGCGGCCGACATCCTTGACCAGCACGCCCTGACGGTGGATCCGCGCCACGCCCTCGCCGATGCGCGCCGCCAGCGGACGGCGGCGCTCGGCCATCCCGGCCAGCTCGGCGGCGTCCGGGTTCCCGGCCGACGCCCCGGCCAGCGCCATGCGCAGCGCCTCGATACTGGTGTCGAGCCGGTCGAGGTCCCGCTTGGCCTCGGCCAGCGACTTCACCAGCGGTGTCAGCTCGTGCGCGAGCTGGGTGGCCTGCTCGACGGTGAACAGCGTGATGCGCAGGCCCCCGGTGCGAGGATCAGTGGCCACCGCAGCCGCACCCCCCGCCGGACCCGCAGCCGCCGGCGGACTCGGCCGCCGGCGCCTCACCCTCGGCCGACTTGCCACAGCCGCACGACTTCGCGTTCGGGTTCGAGATCGTGAACCCCTGGGCCTGGACGGTCTCGACGTAGTCGATCTTCACACCCGACAACAGCGCCTGGCTGTCGGCGTCCACCAGCACCTTCACGCCGCCGAACTCGCCTTCCCAGTCGCCGGCCTCGATCCGGTCCGCCAGCGACATGCCGTACTGGAACCCGGAACAGCCGCCGGGATATACGCTCAGCCGCAGCCCGACCACGTTCGAACCGCTGTCGCGCTGCTGGGAGATGACTTCCTGGATCTTCCTGGTGGCGGCCTCGCTCACGTCGAGCATGGGGTCTCCTTGAGGGTCAGCGGGCCAGGCCCGCGGGGTGGTCCCTGGGGTCGGGTTCGCGGCCGGCCGCGGGGTCGAGCCCCGCCACCTGCCACGCCCGTTCCGCCGGAACCCACTCGGGCTCCGGATGTTCCAGCACTGCGGCCAGCTCCCGTGCGGCGGCGAGGCGGACCTCGGCCAGCGACGGGGCGTCAGCGCCCAGCCGCCGGGCCATGGATGTCATATGGATGCCGCGAAGTCCGCAGGGATGGATGAGTTCGAACCCCCCCAGGTCCGGCGCGACATTCAAAGCGAACCCATGATAGCCGACCCAGCGCCGCACCGCGACGCCGATGGACGCGATCTTCTCGCCCTCGACCCATACCCCAGTGCGGCCCGGGATCCGCTCCCCGGCCAGTCCCCAGCGCGCGAGCACCCGCAGGAGCGCCGATTCGAGGTCCCGCAGGTAGCGGTGCAGGTCGCGGCCGCGGCGCTCGAGACTCGCGATGGGATAGCCCACCAGTTGCCCCGGGCCGTGCCACGTGATGTCCCCGCCGCGCGCGACCTCGAACACCTCGACCCCCCGCTCGGCCAGCATCGCGCGGTCGGCGAGCAGGCTGCCCGGGCTCGGGTTCCGCCCCACGGTGAGCACCGCGGGGTGGTCCGGGAACAGCACCCAGTCCCCGGTGCGCTCCTCGGCGCGCGCGCGCGCCAGCGCCTCCTGCAGCGCGAGGCCCTGGCGGTAGCCGGTGGGGCCGAGATGCGTGGCGGTGAGCGTCACCCCTCGCCCGCTTCCCGGACCCCGGCCCGCGGGCGGCGCGGGCTCGCGGACGGGCCCCGCCGGCGTTCCCCGATCCGGGCGCTTCGCGTGCTCACACGTAGAACCACAGCGACTCGGGCTTCTCGAGCAGCTCGCACACCCGGCGCAGGAACTTGACGGCCAGTTCGCCGTCGATCACGCGGTGGTCGAACCCGAGACTCGCGTTCATCATCCAGCGCGCCACGATCCGGCCGTCGCGGACCACCGCGCGCTCGGCGATCTTGTGCACCCCGAGGATGGCGACCTCGGGCACGTTGATGATGGGCGACGAGTTGACGGCGCCGAACACGCCGGCGTTGGTGATGCTGAAGGTGCCGCCCGCGATCTCGTCGGGCTTGAGGCGGTCGGCGCGCGCGCGCGCCGCGATGTCGTTCACCTCGGTCGCGATCTGCACCAGGTTCTTGCGGTCGCAGTCCTTGACGTTGGGGACGATTAGCCCCTTCTCGTCGCGGCCCACCGCCAGCCCGATGTTGTAGTACCGCTTGAGCACGATCGCGTCGCCGCGCACCTCGCCGTTCACCCACGGGAACTCCTGGAGCGCGAACGCGACGGCCTTGACGAAGAACGGCATGTAGGTGAGGCGCACGCCCTGCGCCTCGAGCCGCGGTCCCCATTCCTGCTTGAGCCGCACCAGGGCGCTCATGTCGGCCTCGTCGAAGCAATGGGTGTGGGCCGCGGTGTGCTTGGCCTTGATCATGTTCTCGGCGATGAGCTTGCGCACCTTGGTGAAGGGCACGATCTCCTCGCGCGGGCCGCCCGCGGCGGGGGCGGTCCCGGCGCTCATGAACGCGGGCAGCGGCGCGGCGGCGGCCTGCCGGGCGCCCGGCGCGGCCGCCGGCGCGGCTCCGCGGCGCTCGAGGTAGGCGATCAGGTCGTCACGCGTCACGCGCCCCGCGAGGCCGCTCCCGATGATGGCGGCGACCTCCCCCGGGCTCACGTTGCGCTCGCGCATCAGGCGGCGCACCGCGGGCGAGAGATTGCGCGGATCCTCCGCCTCGCCCCCATTCGCCGCGGCGTGCTCGGGGGCCGCGGCGACCGCGACCGGCGCGGCCGGAGCGGCCGGGGCCCCGCGCGCGGGAGTCGCGGCGGACGCCGACGCCACGGACGCCACCGCCGCGGGCGCCACCGCCGCCACCGCGGCGGCCACCCCGCCGCCCGAGAGCCGGCCGATCTCGGTGCCGACCAGCACCGTGGTCCCTTCGGCCACCACGATGGCCTCGAGCACGCCCTCGGCCGGCGAGGGGATCTCGACGTTGATCTTGTCGGTCTGGATCTCGACCAGGGGCTCTTCCTTGCGCACCCGGTCACCGACCTGCTTGAGCCATTTCGAGACCGTTCCTTCCGCGACGCTCTCGCCGAGCTGCGGGACCACGATCGAGATGGGCATGGGGTTCCTCCGTGAAGGCCCGCGCTGCGGGCGAAAGGACTACGCGGCTCGAGGCGCGAAGGGCGCGGACGTGCGGGCGCGCGCCGCGTGGACGGGAGCGGGATCGGGGCGCATCAGGTCGTCCGGGGTCCGCCGTCCGCGCGCTGGCGCTGCGCGAGGCGGTGGCGGCGGCGTTCCAGCGCGCGCTCGTGCTCGGCGCGCTCCTCGTCGGTCTCGAGGAGCAGGGCGGGCACCGCGGTCGGGCGCCGGGTGGCCGGATCGAGCGCGACGAAGGTCAGGTACGCGGTGGACGTGTGTCGGCGCTCGCCGGTGAGCAGGTTCTCGGCCTCCACCTCGACCCGGATCTCCATGCTGCTCCTGTCCGCCAGCGTGATGCGGGCGTGGATGTTGGCCAGTTCTCCGACCAGGATGGGGGCGGTGAACGCCATCTCGTCGATGGCGGCGGTGACCACCGGGCGGCGGCTGTGGCGGTTGGCCACCACCGCGGCGGCGAGGTCGATCCAATGCAGCACCGTGCCGCCCAGCACGGTGCCGTGCACGTTGGCCTCGTGCGGGAGCACCAGTTGGGCCATCTCGGTGGCGGAGTCGCGGACGCGACGTCCGGCGGTGGGGATCTCCGGGGTCACGAGCGTTCGGATGCCTCCCGGTGCCCGAAGGCGTGGGGGAAACCTGGTTGGGGCCTGTCGAAGGAGCGGAGTATAGGGGCCGCTCCGGGAGCGGCGCAATCGCGGGCCGCGCGGTGGGACGGGACCACACGCCAACGGCCGGGCCCCCCGAGGGGAGCCCGGCCGTGGCGATCGCTGGCTGCGCCTAATCGAGCTTGATACCGCGCAGCGTGTAGGTCTCCGTGCCCACTCTCATCCGATAGAAGTACATCCCGCTGCCGACCTTGCGGCCGCTTTCGTCGAGGCCATTCCACGAGCGTGTGTACTTGCCCGCCTCGAAGTCGCCGTTCGCCAGGGTGGCGATCTTGCGTCCGGCAAGATCGAAGACCCCCAGATCCACGGAGTTCCTCACCGGCAGACCGAACGCCACGCGCACCGTGCGCGCCGGGTTCGGGGCCACCGCGAACTCCACCTTGGAAGGCAGCGGGCCGCTCGTACTGAGCACGCCGGGGTCCAGGATGTCCGCGTCGCTGCGCGGCTGGATGCGGAACGCACCGAACGAGAACTGCACGATGCCGGTCACGTCGACCACATGGTCCACCACCGGCAGGTAGGTGCGGGTGATGTTGTTGGCGACGAAGAACGTGTCCGGGGCCCACGGCGGGGTCGCCACGACGCGGAAGTTGCCGCCCGCCACGAACGCGCTGCCACTGTTGTTCGCCACGATCTTGCCATGGCCGAACCGCGCGATGGTGCCCTCGACGTCTTCGCCATTGTAGATCGCCTGGAGCGCGTCACACGTGGTGTCCGCGATCTGGCCGATCCGGATGTCCACCGGCGTCGGGAGGCTGGCGGTGCCGTAGTCCTGGATGTACACCGTGCCCACGACCTCGGTCTCACCGCTGGTGTTCGACGGGAACTCCTGCAGGGCACCGACCACCAGGTAGTCGTGGCCCATGACCAGCGGGCTGATGGGCGCGAACACCGCGACGCCGCTGCGCGGGCCGCCGGCCGGGTCCATCAGGGTGTAGAGCGCGCCCTGCACACCGGCGCACACGCCGCGCACCGAGATGCGTGCGGTCCCGCCGTTGTTGCCGCCCAGGAAGTTCGCGTTGTCCTTGCAGCCCGTGACCGACACCAGCGAGTCGGGGTTCGGGCCCTGGATCATCTGCACCGTGATCACGCCGTTGGTGAAGTTGCGCGTCGCCGCGCTGCTCATCACGAGCCCGTTGGCGAGGCCCGCGATGCCGCTCACCGTGATGGCCTCCGGGTCGCCGTCGGCGAGACCGTTGTTGATGTCGATGAACACCGCGGACTGCCCGTCCATGGTCGCGCCGGTGATGCCCGCCGTGCCGGTGGACGCCAGCGAGTAGTTGGTGAGCGTGGTCGCGCTGGCGGTGGTGACGTTGCGGTCGAACACCACGCGCAGGCGCGTGTCGGTCACCGGGTAGGCGTCGGTCACCGCGGGCGGCGTGGCGACCTGGAGGTCATTGCCGTCGCGCAACTGGATCCGGTAGCCGCGCGCGCGCTGCTCGTAGATGCCCTGCACCCAGTCCACCACCGTGCCGACGGCCGGCGGGGCATAGGTCGCGAGCGTGTTGCCGTCCACGAACACCGAGTCGCAGATCGGCCCCAGGCAGGCGGGGTCGACGACCAGGAACGAGTTGTTGGTGCCGAGGCCGCCGGTGGTCGAGACGCGCCCGACCTTGGTCGGGAAGTTGATCTTGACCAGCATGCCTTCCCAGTTCTCGGCCGTCGTATTGGTGGGCAGCTCCTGCAGTTCCGCCATGGTGCCGAGGTAGAACGGCGGCAGGGCATTGCCCGACGAGACCCAGCGGCAGAACACGTCGTCGGTGGCCTGACTAGCGTCGAGACCTTCGATCTCGGTGCCGCCGCCGAAGTCCTGGACCTTGCCGTACTCGACGACCACCGAGTCACCGACCTGGAAGTTGAACGGCGTGCCGGGGCCCTTGTTGACCGAGCCGGTGAACACGTCGATGCCGCTGAACTTCAGGGTGCCCAGCGGGTCCGAGATCTGGATGTAGAAGCCGAAGCCGGTGGGCTTGGCGTCGAACCCAGTGATGATCCCGCCCACGCCGCGCACCGTGTCGGGCACGATCGGGTGCGGGGTCGCGAGCGCGGCCTGGATGTTGAAGATCGTCAGCGTGTCCGGATACAGGGCCCCGGGACCCGGGGGGTACTGCGTCGCGAACGCGCTGGTGGCGAGCGCAAGCGCCGCCAGCGTGAACATCGTGGTGACGGTCATCCTTCTCATTTGGATACCCCTCTTGGTTCGCAGGACGTCAGTCATGGGCTGCATGCGGGGTGTAGCGATCGATCGGGCGTGAGCCTCCTTGCGCGGCCAAGCGCCGATGCCCGCGCCGGACCGAGATCCGGCGCGCCGTTCAATGGGTGAAGTGAACCGATACAAGGATACCAACCGCCGGTCCTAACCACCAATGGATAAGAACCCTACGTGTTCCGGGGGAGGGCCGGTCCGGGGCGCCGGAATCGTGCCAGAAGACATCGGGGCGGCTGTCCGTGCGACCAGCGCCGGCGCCGGTTTCCCGGACGCCTGCCGCTCGGGGAGGGCCGCCAGCCAGCCCGAATGGCCCGTGCCCCGGGAGTACGCGGGGGACGGGGCCGGCCTGCCGATCAGGGGCTAACGCCCAGATGGTTCTGGAGGATGTTCTTGAAGGCCCGCGCCGCCGCTCCGAGCCCATCGGCCCGGTTCATCGGGAAGGTGACCGCCACCACCCGGCCCTCGTTCGGCTGGCCCAGGTGCTGGGGCACCGAGACCGCGACCGGCATCGAGATGGGATTGTTCTCCGAGAGTGTTCCCGGAGCGGCCCAGAACAGGCCATCGCCCGAGCTCCGCAGCGCGAACGCGCGCAGCCCGACCACCAGGAAGGTGAACTTCAGGCTGTCCCCCGTCACCGGGGTGCTCAGGGTGGTGGCGATCGTCCCCGCGACCGTGCTCCACGAGGCCGATGAGTCCTGGGCGTTCAAGAAACGTTGGTAGAGATAATCGCTGCCCAGATAGTCGGACAGGAACTGGGAGCTGAGCGCTCCCTGCGCCACTCCCTGCCCGATCAACTCGGTGCCCTCGAGCATCAGCTTGCCGCCCCCGTCGACGTAGGCGCCCAGCGCGCTCTCGTAGGGACCGAGCAGGCGCACGTCGCCAGCCGGGGTCTTGCTGGTCGTGAAGCGGGTGGTCTGGCTGCCGCGGTACCACAGCACCGCCTTGAACAGCTTGCAGGTCTGTTCCACGTCCTTGGCGGAGCGGAACGGCTGGCTGACCTCGAGACGCAGGGTGGAGTAGGTGCCGTTGGCCTGGAGGTGGGTCCGCACGCCATTGGCGTAGAACGCGTCGGTGCCGAAGAGGCCGGCCGCCCCGGGCTCGCTATTGGGCAGATCGTCGATGATCAGCAGTCGCCCGCGGCCATCGGGCTCGAGGACCCGGGCGGGCTTGCGCACGCGCCACGAGGCGATCGCCAGCGCTCCCGCCCGTCCTCCGTCGTCGATGGGCTGCACGTACACCGTGCGCGGGACGATGGTGTCGGTCGGAGCGCCCAGCGAATCGCCCAGCAGGAAGTACGCCGAGGGGATGGTGTACTCGGTGCTGCCGGCCGGGAGGATGGTGTCGTGGGCCGCGCTGCCGTTCAGCCAGACCCGATAGGTCATCTTCCCGGTGTCGCCGTCCTTGTCGAACGGCGTCCAGCGCAGCGTCAGCGAGTAGAAGGTCTGGTCGGTGGCCAGCGGCGCGTTGGTGAACACCAGCCTCGGGGGCTCGTTGGTGAACTTGAACGCTTCGACCGCGGGGGTCGGATCGGCCAGTTCCTTGTTGTCGACCGCGCGCACCTCGAACACCGGCGGGATGGTGTCGTGCTGGTCGGTGAAGAGCGTGAACACCAGGTCGGTGCGCGACGTGCGCGTCCAACCGACCTTCGCCCGCAGCGTGTCGAGCGGCTGTCCCGTGGTCAGCGTGTCGAGGAAGCGGTACTCGTAGCGGATCACGTCCCCGTCGGGGTCGCTGCCGAACCAGTAGAGATGGACGATGTGGTTGACGGCCGTGACCGGGCCCTGCACGAACACCGTGGTCTCGGGCGGCAGGTTCGGCACCAGCATCCGCTTCGGCGAACACGCGCCGGCGAGCGCGGCGAGCGCGGCGAGCGCCAGCGGAGCGACGAGGGCGAGTCGCGGGGTCCTGCGCGTCACTTTAGAAACCCTCCCGGTCCGACTTCACGATCAGGAACTTGCCCAGCGAGCGCTTGCCGCCGGCGCGGTCCTCGACCGAGTACAGGTACAGCCCGGTGGCCGCCGCCTGGCCCCGGTCGGTGATCATGTCCCAGCCGAACATGCGGCCCGAGAGCGTGGCCGGCAGATCGCGGGCCGGGTCGGAGATGCCGCGCGCGTTCTGCCCCCGGTAGACGCCACCATCGAAGTCGGTGGAATACACCATGTCCCCCGAGAGCGTGTAGATGCGGATGGTGCAGCGCTCGGGGAGGTTCGCGAACCACAGGTAGTGACTGCGCACCTGGGCGCCCTGGTCCCAGCGCGCCTCGACGCGATAGGGATTGGGGAACACCACCACGCCCTGCCCGGGGCGCTCGCCCGCCGCCGGAGCCGGGATGGCCAGCGTCTTGTTCTGGTTCTTGCCGCTCTCGAGCGACGTGACCTCGGTGGTGCCGATATCGTACGACGTCACCGCGCAGTAGTACTTGAAGCCATTGCGCAGCGCCGGGACGGTGAACTTGTGCCGATAGGTCTGACCGTCGACGACGAAGCTGGTGTCGGGACCGAGTCCGGTGTTGAAGCCGGTGGAGTCGTGCGGCACCGGCAGGGCCAGATCGAACTGGGCGATGCACTTGAGGCTGTCGTCCAGGCGATCGTTGCCGATGTACACCCGGTAGCCCTCGAAGTCGTGCTTGTCCGGCATCGTGCTGGTGGAGTCCACCACGAACTGCGCGCTGTCGTCCCAGAAGTAGTCGAGCGCCCCGTCACGGGGCACGATCTTCAGGCGCGGCGAGGGCGGCGGGATCGGCAGCCGGTATTGCAGGTCGTACGCCCGCTGCGCCGTCGCCTTGCGCCGGCGCAGGTCCGCCGGTTCCGGACCGCCGATGATCGCGAAGTCCACCTGGATGGAATCCCCCGGCAGCAGGGTCGGGAACGGCCCGACCGACTGCAACGTCACCGGATCGCCGGTCTCGGGCTCGAGGCTGTCGCCCACCAGCGGCTGGATCAGGCCCGAGTTCATCAGCGCGTAGCGCTCCAGGTCGGTGTCGCGGAGCGCGCTCCCCGGGGCGTAGCCCCAGGCCGCGAGCGTCGTCTTCTTGCTCGACGTGTCGGCGAGGCTCCCGGGCTTCACGCCGAGGAACGCGAGCCCGATCCAGTACGGCACGCTCTCGAGCCGGCAGCCGCTGGGCACCGGCTTCTGGAGGCAGAAGTGCTCGCGCAGCATCCGCGTGGTGTCCGCGTCGTACTGGATCCACTTCTTGCTGAACCACGAGCCCGGGCCGCCGCTCGAACTCGGGGGCCAGACGCTGTAGGCGTTCTTGTTGCCGCTCGCGAACTCGTTGTACGCGCCCACCCAGACGTTCTGGAGCGGCGGGCCGAGGTTCTTGATGGTGAAGTGGAAGAACAGCACGTGCCCGTAGTCCGCGAACGCCCAGGCGTAGTTGCGCTGGGTCACCAGCACGTTGAGCGGCCGGTGCTTCTCGGTCGTGCCCAGCGCCGTCTTGGCCGGCCGGTCGCTGTAGAACGAACGCACGTCCAGTTCACTGACCGCGGCCGGGTCGTAGATGTCGCTGGTGCCGAGGCTCGAACGGCGATCGATGGCGTTGCCGGCGGGCGTGAACTCGGTGGCGTTCGCGGTCGTCTGCCCGGTCGCGCCGTCCACCGTGCCGGTCACCACGCTGGTGTAGAACTCGCCCTTCTCGGCGTCGAAGGCGACGGCGCCGATCCACAGGCCGCCGCGCACCAAGTGCTCGTAACCGCTGCCCATCGGATATTCGAGCGAGGGCGCCCGCGAGCCGAAGTTGTTCCCCCAGAAGCCGTAGTTCGTGATCGTCATCCCGACATTCGACACCGGCTGGTCGCTGGGATTGGCGCTCGGCCACCACGCCTTGTAGAGGATCGAGTCGGTCGCCGACGCGGCCTCGCCGGCCATCGGGACGGCCGTGGACGCGTGGTCGAGATCGAGCGCCGGGGCGGGCATGGATGTGTGATCGAGATCGAGCGCCCGCGCGGGCACGGCCAGCGCGGCGGCGGCGAGCGCCGCGAGCAGGACGCGCCTCACGGGCGCCGCTCCAGCCGGAGGACCACGCCCCGTCCGCGGTCGGCGACGTACACGTGCGAACCGTCCGCGTCGGTGGCCACCGCGACCGGATCCAGGGCATTGGGCTCGAAGTCCACGCGCTGCACGTACAGCTTGTCCGGCCCGAAGCGCAGCACGCGCGCGTTGCCCTCGTCCACCACGTAGACGAAGCCGTCCAGGTCGGAGTACACGTCCACCGGCTTCTCCAACGGGATGTCCTCGGCCGTGGAGAACGCCGGCTGGTCGCCGGTGGTGATCGCCGTGTTCGAGACCGCGTCCGAGAAGCGCTGGGCGTAGTTGCGCCCGAACACCGCGCAGTAGATCCCGCCGCCGCCGTAGGGTCCCCAGTGGAGGCCGCGCGGATCCACCACGTAGCCGAAGCCGGTGCCCTGGTCCACCGACCACGTGAGGTCGCGGTGCCAGTTGGAGCCCGGCATGTTGGGGTCGGGCGGCCCGCCGCGCAGGTAGCGGCGGATCACCGAGACGAACTTGCGGGTGCGCAGGCGCGGGTCGTCCGGAGCGTCGAGGATGATCGCGGTGCCGGACACGTACACGCGCCCCTGCGCGTCGGCGGCCACGCCCTCGACGGACGCCATCGAGGTGTCGGTGAAGGCGCTCTGCACGGCGCCCCCGAACATGGAGTATTCGCGGACGTACCAGTAGTGAGCGATGTCGGTGATCCGATTGTTCCAGTGCTGACCGAGGTACTGCCCGGTGGTGTCGCACGTCCCGGTCGTGGGGTTGGTCCGCGCGATGCAGGTATCGCCCTGGTCCAGCACGAAGATGCTGCCCCCCCCGGCGCACAGCGCGACCGGGTTGAACAGCTCGGGGAAGTCGATGCCCGCGACCGGCGTGGGATCCGAGAGTAGGAAGGCCTGCACCCGGCCCCGCGGCGCGGTACCGCCGCCGCCCGGACCATCGTTGAACAGGATGAAGAGCTGCGAGCCCTGCTGGGTGAGCAGGATGTCCTTCACGCCCTCCATGCCGGGCCAGCTCGCGAGCAGCTTGTAGGCCTTGTCGGGCGGGATGGCGGGCCGGAAGACTTCCTTCGGGAGGTTGTAGCTCGCGCCGCAACCGAGGGTCAGCCCTTCGAGACCGACCGCCGCGGCGAGGACGAGGGCGTAGCGGATCGCGCGCATCAGAACCGCACCCCGAGCGAGACGCGGTGCACCGCGCCGAGCGGGCCGCCGTCGGTGTACGCGTAGTCGACCTCGCCGTGCAGCGAGCCCAGCCCGCCGACGAATCCCGCGCCGGCGGAGAACTTGAGCGCGTCGGCGTTGAAGTTGTAGCCGCTGCGCAGGGCGAACGCGCGCTTCCAGCCCCACTCGATCCCGCTCTTGATGTCCTGCTGGTTGTCCGCCGGCTGGTCGATCTCGAGCGAGTACGTCAGGCGCTGGTCGGCGCGCTCGATGGCCTCGAACGCCAGCCCGTAGCGGAACATCGTGGGCGAGTCGAAGCTGTCGTACGAGCGCTGTTCGCCGGGGACCACGTAGGTCCCGCCCGGCTGCAGCTGGCTGCCGAAGTTCGACAGCGAGGTGGCGATGCGCACGCTCCCGAGGCCGAGGTAGTAGATCGATCCGATGTCGAACAGCGTCGCGCCCATGGTGGGCCCGCCGACGTCCGAACCGAGATCCTCGCGCATGTACTTCAGGCCCACGCCCACCAGCAGCTTGTCGGTCCAGCGCCGCGCGTAGGCGGCGCCGATGAGCTGGTCGGAGTAGAAGAACGACCGCCCGGTGCCGAAGGGCTGGAGCTCGGTGGTCTCGTCGATCTCGGTCGAGAGCACGCTGAGCTGGAACGCCAGCGAGCCCCCCAGGCGCTTCACCGGCAGCACGTAGGCGATGTGCTCGTAGCGCACGTCCGCCGGCCACTCGATGTGCGAGAACGTCACCTCCTGGCGCTGCAGCGAGGCGAGCCCGGCGGGGTTCCAGTAGATCGCCGTCGGGTCGTTGGCGACCGCGACGAACGACTCGCCGAGCGCGGTCGCGCGCGCGCCCACCGCGATCTTGAGGAAGGTGGCCGACGCGGTGCCGGTGCGCTGCTGGCCGAGCGCGAACTGCGCCCGCGCCGGCGTCGCGGCGCACCACGCCCCGACCAGCGCGAGCAACGCCCCCAGGACCCGCAGCCTAGAAGTCGACATCGAGCGCGAGCCTCCATTGGGCACCGGGACCGAAGTTCGACGGGTCGAGGATGTCCTTGGTGTACGTGTAGTCCTGGTTCCCGAGCCGGTTCGAGGGGTCGGAGGGGTCGTACGAGCCCACGCCCCAGATGCGCGCCTGGCCGGTCTTGGGATCGATGCGGTTGACGAGCAGGTTGCTGAAGATGTTGGTGCCCGCCAGGCTCAGGTCGTACCGGCGCCCGCCCGCGCGGAACCAGCGATTGAGCCGCAGGTCGGTGGTGACCTGGAACGGGCCGTTCCCCGAGTAGGGCTCCGCGGCCTGCGACAGCCCCGAGGAGGACGGCGTGTACGCGCGCCCCGAGGTGCCCTGGATGTAGAGGTTGAGCCCGGTCCGCTTCGCCCACCACAGCCCGTCCGGCGTCTCCTGGTCGAAGCGCGCGTCGAGATTGAGGGCCAGCTTGTGCGGCCGGTTCCAGCTCATGAAGACCTGCGAGAGCCGCGCCTCGGTCGCGCTGCTGGTGCTCGACGAGACCACGCCCTGGTCGTTCGGGTCGCTGCTCTTGCCCTTGGTCTGCTGGAACGTGTACGTGACCTTGCCCGACCAGTACTGGCTGCGGCGCTTCTCGAGCACGATCTCGAAGCCCTTGGCGCGCGCGAAGTGGCCGTTCAGGTAGACGTAGAACGGCGCCAGGCTCCGGCCCCCGGTGGGCTGGAACCGGACCGAGCTCGGGTAGTCGTAGAGGTCCTTCACGAAGAAGGTCACGTTCGCCGCGGCGCTGCGCGCGAACTGGTGCTTCCCGCCGACCTCGTAGTTGACCGCCACCTGGGGATTCAGGTTCGGATTGCCGAGCCTCGGGAACGACTCGCTCGAGCGCGACGACAGCTTCCAGAACACGTACTGGTAGGCCGGGATCTGGGTGAACTGCCCGTAGTTGAAGAAGAAGCTGCTGTTCTCGGTGATCGGGTGCGCCACGATCACGCGCGGCGCGAGCTTGAGCTTGTAGCGCCGGCCGAAGAACGAGTGCGTGGTGGAGTAGAACTGCGACCGGGTCTCCGGGGTGACGTTCTCGTTGGTCGAGTCCGCGAGCGCGCGCTCGCCCTCGCGTCCGAGGAACCAATAGTCCCCGCGCAATCCGACGTTCGCGGTGAAGCCCTCGTACTCGATCTTGTCCCGCAGGAAGAAGCTGCCGGTCCACGGATGCGTGCGCCACAGGTCGTGCACGTCCCCGAGGTTGTTGGGGTCGGCGACCCACGGCCGCTGGATCGTCATGCTCTGCACGGTCTGCAGCTGATGGTCGAACCCGACCTCGATCTCGTTGCGCCGGAGCCGCTGCACCAGCGTCCACTGCAGGTCGTAGCTCTGGGTGCGCAGGTCCGACCACTCGTCGGCGTCCCCGCTCCGGATGAAGAAGCTGTCGGCCGCCTGGGGCACCGGCTCGTCGTACTGGTCCCACCGCTTGCCCAGCACGTCCTGGCGCTGGGCGTAGAAGTAGCGCGACAGCTGGAGCTCGGAGTAGGCCGTGGTCGAGAACGTGCGGCGCCACTCGATGGACTCCGTGGTGTTGTCCTCGAAGTAGGTCGGAGCGTGCTCGATGCGTTGCGCCCAGGCCCACGGATACGCCGGGTCGCCCTTGTCCCCCGAGGCATTGAGGAACGACCGCGTGAAGCCCTGGTCGATGGAGATGCGCTTGGAGAAGTCGATCGCGACCTTGTCGCGCGGGTTCGGCTTCCACGTCAGCCCGTAGCGGGCCGACCAGCGGTTGTCGGCCGAGGGCGAGAAGAACGACCCGTAGCGGAAGCGCTTGGTGAAGAACACGTCCTCGTAGGACGACCGCAGCGCGCGGGCCGGCGGCATCCGCAGCATGTAGCCGAGCGGGCCGGCGTCGGAGCGGCCGAGATACGAGTAGCGCGTCTGCGCGAGTGAGCTGGTCACGTCGAGCACCGAGGTCACCGAGCCCGGCAGCGGGAGGCCGATCAGGCGCAGCAGGGGCTGCCACGCCGGGTCGGGACCGCTCAGCAGGAGCTGCCAGGCGCGACCGCCGTACGAGCCGGCGGTGGTGGTGACGCCGCCCGCGAACTTGTCGGAGCCTTCCTTGAGCTTGATCTCGATCACGCCCGAGAGCGCGTTCCCGAAGCGCACGTCGTAGGCCCCGGTGGCGACGTTGACCTCCGCCACCGAGCGCGCCGGCAACTGGCCGGCGGTGGACTGGCCGGTGACCAGGTCGCGGTTGGTGACGCCGTTGACCACGAAGATGGTCTCGTCCGCGCGCCCGCCCCGCACGTGCAACTGATCGTTGTCGTTGCTGACTCCGGCCTGCTGCTGGAGCACGTCGCCGATGGTCTGCACCGGCAGGTTGCGGATCTCGCCGGCGGTGACGCTGCGGATGGTGGCGCCCTGGCGGGCCTCGACCAGCCGGCGCTCGGCGGTGACCTCGATGACCTTCTCCTGCTGGACCACGACCTCTTCGAGCGCGAAGTTCACGGTGGTGGGCCGGCCCGCCGCGACCACGACGCCGGTGCGCGTCTCCAGCCGGTAGCCAAGGAACTGCACGCGCACGTCGTACGTCCCGGGCGCGAGGCCGGCGATGAGGAACTGGCCTTCGGAGTCGGTCAGGCCGCCCTTGGGGACGCCCACGATCGAGACGGTCGCGAACGCGAGCGCGTGCCCGCTGCGCTTGTCGGTCACGCGGCCGGACACACCGCCTTTGTCCTGCGCCACGGCGGCGGTGGCGAGGATCGAGGACGAGAGCAGCAAGATGAGCGTGAAGACGCGCATCGGTCGTCTCATGTCAGGTCGCAGAAGGTTGGGCCGTGAGGGAGCGCGAACCCTACGGGGCGCACGTCCCGGGGTCAAGTCGCCTGCTCCCACGCGGATGCGTGGGAGCGCCGCGGCGGGTTCCGCGGCCGGCGGGCGCCGGTCGCGCGGGTCAGAACGATTCACGGTCCGATTTCACGATCAGGAACTTCCCCTGCGTGGTGCGCCCGCGATCGAGGTCCTCGACGGAGTACAGGTAGAGCCCGGTCGCCGCGGCCTGCCCGTGGCGGGTGATGAGGTTCCAGGCGAAGGCGCTGCCCGAGAGGGTCGGTGGCCCGGTGTCGCGGTCCTGGGCCGGGTCGTAGAGCCCGCGCGCCCCGCCCCCGCGGTAGGTCTCGCCATCGAACCGGGTCGCGAACACCAGGTCGCCGGACAGCGTGTAGATGTTCAACACGCAGTGCTTCGGCAGGTTGGCGAACCACAGGTAGTGGTCGCGCGCCTGCGCGCCGCGGTCCCAGCGCGCCTCCACGCGGTACGGATTCGGGTACACGGTGACCCCGTCCCGGCGGTCGCCCGGCACCGGGTTGGGCACCACCATGAACTTGTTCTGAGAGATGCCGCTCTCGAGGCTCGGCGTCTGCGTGTCCCCGGTGTCGTACGAACGCACCGCGCCCCAGTACGCGAAGCCGTCGCGGAGCCCCTCGACGCGATAGTGATAGCGGTAGGTCACGGTATCGACGACCAGCGGCGTGGGGGCGAGGGCGGGCGAGAGCCCGGTGTTGAAGCCGGTGGAGTCCACCTTGTCGAATTGCGCCACGCGCACCAGGTCCTGGCGGTCGCTCGAGAGATAGACCCGGTAGCCCTCGAAGTCGAGCCCGCCCGGCATCTGGCTGGTGGGATCGGGCACCGACTCGGGCGAGTCGTCCCAGTAGATGTCCGCGAACCGCTCGCCGGCCTCGACGTGCACCCGCGGCGAGGGCGGCGGCGCGGGCAGGCGGTAGCCGATGTCGTAGGCGAACTGCGCGTAGTCCGCGTTGGTGAGGAGCGCGGCGTCGGTGGCCGTGAGCGTCGCGGGATCGCTCTGCCCGCCCACGAACGCGTAGTCCACGGTGATCGAGTCGCCGGCGAGGATCTGCCGGAACGGGCCGACCGACAGCACCATGATGGGCGAGCACCCGGCGCCCGGGATGCAGTCGCGCGGGTCCTCGTGGGTGCTGTCGGCGAGGATGCGGTAGCGCCGCGCGTCGGTGCTGCGCGCGGTGTCGCCGGGACTGTACGACCACCAGTGCAGCCCCACCGTGCGCCCGACCAGCTCCCCCGGCGTGGCGCCCAGCAGCTTCACCCCGGCCCACGGCGGGCAGTAGGCCAGGTCGCAGCCGCCCGGCATCGGCAGCGCGCGACAGAAGCGCTCCTTGTAGAGCCGGCGCGTGGAGTCGTACTCGGCGTAGGTGTTGTAGTACCAGGACCCCGGCCCGGAGGTGGCCGACGGAGGCCAGGTCGGATAGGCGTTCTTGCTGCCGCTCACCAGCTGCGCGTAGAGCCCCACGTACACGTCCTGGAGCGGCGGGCCTTCGTTCACGATCGTGAACCGGACCGCCACGAACGCGTCGGCCGCCTCGAGCGAGAACGAGAGCGCGCGCTGGCGCACCAGGATCCGCAGCGGCGTGTGGGGCTCGCTCTGGTAGCCCGAGGAGGCCTTCGCGGGCTGGTCGCGGTACACCGAGAGGAGGTCCTCGTCCGAGATCGCGTCAATCGAGTAGACCTTGCTGGTCGCGATGCGTGAGAGCCGCACGATCTCGTCGGCCGCGGGGGTGAACTCGGTCTCCGAGGCCCCGCCCTGGCCCTGGGCGTTGTCCACCACGGCGCTCGAGACCGCGGTGTAGAACACCCCGCGGTCGGGATCGAAGGCGCGCCCTCCCACCCACAGCCCGCCGCGCGCCATGTGCTCGTAGCCGGTGCCGAGCGGGAACTCGAACGACGGCGAGCGCGACCCGAAGTTGTTCCCGAAGAAGCCGTAGTTCGAGACCGTCAGCCCGACCTGGTTCATGCCGCTCGGGGTGACCGCGTAGACCGGGCCGGCCTGGGGCCCGGCGCGCGCCGTCTGCGGCGCCCCGGGGGCGGCGATCGCCACCGCCAGCGCCAGCCCGGCGAGGCCCATCCCACGTCCGGCGGTCATGCGCGCCACCTACATGCTCGTGATGCGGCGGTCGTACTCGTCCGGGTACTCGTCCATGAAGATCCGGTCGATCTCGAGATTGACCTCGCGCAGCATGCGGGCCTTCTGGGCGTACGGCAGGAAGGACGACTTGAACCCGTTGATGACGATGCGCTTGATCTCGTAGGGCGTGAGCCGGAACGCGCGCGCCGCCAGGTAGATCTCCTGCGACACGGTGGTGTTCGAGACCAGCCGGCTGTCGGTGTTGAGCGTCACCCGCAGCCCCTGGCGGAAGTAGAAGCCGAACGGGTGCTCGCGCAGGCTGCGCACCGCGCGCGTCTGCACGTTCGACGAGACGCACATCTCGAGCGGGATGCGGTGGTCGTTGACGTAGCGCATCAGGTCCGGGTCCTCGCGCAGCCGGGTGCCGTGGCCGATGCGGTGCGCCCCGCAATAGTGGAGCGCCTGCGAGATGCTCGCGGGGCCGAACGCCTCGCCCGCGTGCACCGTGCTGTTGATGTTCTTCTTGAGGATGAGCTGGAACGCGTCGCGGTGGGCCTTGGCGGGGTAGTCCTTCTCCTGTCCGGCGAGGTCGAACGCGAGCACGCCCTTGCCCTTGTAGGCCACCGCCAGCTCGGCGAGCTCGAGCGAGACCTTGGGGTCCATCGAGCGGATGCCGCAGATGATCACGCCGGTCGACGCGCGGTACTTGGTGCCCGCGTCCTTGAGGCCGGCGATCACCGGATCCACGATGTCGTCGAACTTCAGCTTGCGCTTGCGGTGCAGGATCGGCGAGAAGCGCACCTCGAGGTGGCGCACGCCCTCGGCCGCGGCGTCCTCGGCCAGCTCGTACGCGATGCGGTAGAGCGCCTCCTTCTCCTGCATCACGCTCAGCGTGTGGTCGAAGATCCGGAGGTAGTCGGCGAGATTGCGGGTGCGCGAGCCCGCCTGCAGCCAGTGGGTCACGCGCCGCTTGCCGGCCACCGGCAGCTTCAGCCCCTGGGCGGTCGCCAGCTCGAGGAACGTGGACGGCCGCAGCGAGCCGTCGAGGTGGCAGTGGATGTCGGTCTTGGGGAGCCGCTGGATGACGCGATGGGAGAGTCTCATGGGCCTCGTCTATCGCGGCGCCGCGGGGCGTCGCGCCGGGCGCCCGGCGGCCTAGCGGCCGCGCTCGAGCGCCATGATCTTCTGCACGCGGCGCTCGTGACGGCCGCCGCCGAACGGAGTCGTGAGGAACAGCTTCACCAGCCGCTGCGCCAGCCCGCGGTTCACCACCTTGGCACCCAGCGCCATGACGTTGGCGTCGTTGTGCTCGCGGCTGTTGAGCGCGGTGGCGTCGTCGTGGCAGAGCGCGCAGCGGGCGCCCGGCACCTTGTTGGCCGCCATGGTCGAGCCGATGCCCGCGGCGTCCACCACCACGCCGCGCGCGCAGCGGCCCGCGGCCACCTCGCGCGCGACGGCCGCCGCGATGTCCGGGTAGTCCACCGCGTCGGTGGACCACGTGCCGCAATCGTGCACCGTCCAGCCGAGCTCGTCCTCGATGTAGCGCTTGAGGATCTCCTTGAGCGGGTACCCGCCGTGGTCGCCGCCGAGGGCGACGCGGCGCGCGGCGCCGGCCGGGGGCCCGGCAGGCGCTTTCGCCTCCTCCGGGCCGAGGGTGCGGTCCACCACCTCGCGCACCAGGCGGCGCACGTCGGACTCGTCGAGTTGGGACATGGTCGGCGGAGTCTAGGGACCGGCGCCGAGTGCGGTCAAGGCGCACACCCGACCGCGACCGCGACCGGCCGGCGCGCACCCGGCGTGCGCGCGGACCCCGCGCCGCGCTACAATCGGCGCCCGTGATCGCGTGTTCCGGCTCCCCGGGGCACCCGCCTTCTCCAGGAGACCCCGTGAACCGCACCCTCCCGCGCTGGACCGCCACCGCCGCTGCCGCCGCCGCGCTCCTGCTGGCGAGCGGGCCGGTCGCCTCGGCCGCTCCCACCGTGCTCGACGACAGCACCCGGGTCGAGCAATGGACGCTGGCCAACGGCCTGCGCGTGGCCACCCGCCACGTTCCGGGAGCCTCGAGCGTGGCGATCACGCTCGCCTTCGGCACCGGCACCGCCGCGGATCCACCGGGGCGCGAAGGGCTCGCGCGACTGCTGGCCGAGACCTGGTTCACGGCGGCTGCCGGCGAGATCCCCGAGCGCACGCACGCCGAGATGGCGAGCCTGCGCCCGCTGGGCTGGACGGTGAAGGCCCTGCCGCGCGTCAGCCTGTTCGTCGAGGTCGCCAGCGTGCAGCAGTTCCCCGGCGTGCTCCACCAGACCGCGGTGCGCATGCGCGGCGTGCGCGTCACCGCCAAGGAGGCCCGGGCCGCGCTCGCGAGCGCCCGCGAGGACCTGAGCGCCGCGACCGTGAACCCGGATGGGCTGGCCTGGCTGCTGCTGCGCGCGATCGCGGCCGGCGCCGACAGCGCCACGCTGCGGCGGATCGTCGAGGGCGGAACGCTGGCGGCCGTCGCCCCGCGCGACCTCGAGCGCCTGCTCCGTGAGCGATTCGTCCCGGCCAACGCGGTGCTGAGCCTGGCCGGCGACCTCGGCGAGGTCGGTCTGCACCCGTTGATCGAACGCGAGTTCGGCGGGCTCGCCGCCGGCCCGGCGCCCGCCCGGTCCCCCGACACGCTGCGGCCCGCCGTCGCCACCTGGGCGCTGCCCGGGCTCTCCGGGCCCGCGGGCGTGCTGGGCGTGATCGCCCCGGCGATCACCGACTCCCTCCATCCCGAGTTCTTCCTCTCCATGCTCGTGATCGGTTCGCGCGCGCGTGAGGTGTGGGGCGATCCGGCGCCCCCCTTCACCCACCGCTTCACCTACTCGCTGTTCGAGGACCCCGATCTGGTGCGGTTCTTCCCGCCGATGGACGCCGAGCAGGGCGACACCACGTGGCTGGCGGCCCGCCTCGAGGAGATCCTGGTGCCGATGTCGCGCGCGGACGTGTCCGCCGAGACGTTCGACGGGCTCAAGCGCGGCGTGTCCTGGATGCTGGGCGGGCCGATGGCGGAGAACCTCGCGCCGCGCGCGCGCACCGACGTGGGGCTGATCGCCAACCTCTCGACCAGCGCGGCGATGCGGGAGCTGTGGCAGCCCGAGAGCTTCTGGGCGGACTACCGCAGGCGATTCGACTCCATCGCGACCGTCCCGATCGGACCGTGGTGCCGGTACGCGCTCGACCCCGAGCGCGAGGTGCGACTGGCGCTGACCGCCCGCGGGAGCCGCTGAGCCGCGCGGAGCACCGCGGTCGTTGATTCAACCGGGTGCCGATGCTACCGTGACGTTCCATGTCGCGGCGCATCCTGATCGGTATCGCGGGAGGATCCGGCTCGGGCAAGACGCTCGTCGCCCGCACCATCGTCCGCGAACTCGGGTCCGATCGGGTGGTCATCATCGATCAGGACTCGTACTACAAGAACCTCGAGGACATCCCGCTGCGGGATCGCGAGGTGCGCAACTTCGACCATCCCGACGCGTTCGACAACGAGCTGCTGGTCCGCCACATCCAGGACCTGCTCGCGGGCCAGCCGGTCGAACAGCCCATCTACGACTACGCCGAGCACCGCCGCCTCGACGAGACGCGCCACATCGGCGACCACCACATCGTCGTGCTCGAGGGCATCCTGATCTTCCATGAGCCCGAGCTGCGCGCCCTCATGGACATCAAGCTCTTCATCGACGCCGACGCCGACATCCGCTTCATCCGCCGCCTGCGCCGCGACATCGTCGAGCGCGGGCGCTCGGTGGACAGCGTCATCCGCCAGTACGAGGAGAGCGTGCGGCCGATGCACCTGCAGTTCGTGGACCCGGCCAAGCGCTACGCCGACGTCATCATCCCCGAGGGCGGCCACAACAAGGTCGCCATCGACCTGGTGAAGACCAAGATCCGCTCGCTGCTGCGCGAGGCCGGGGTCGACACCGTGCCCGCGCGCTAGACCGGCCGCCCCCGCGCGCGAATCATCTGGCGGCGCGACGGGCTCCTGAGGCACAATCAAGGCTCCTCCACGGCACTCCTCCAGGCCACGCCGCACCCGCTGCACCCGCCGACTGGAGGCCGCCATGTCGTGCCCGCACTCGCACGCGCCCCTCATCCTGCTGCTGACCACCCTGTCCGTGGTGCTCGCGACCTCCGCGCCGCTGGCCGGTCCCTCTCTGCCCGGCGGAGCCGTGCCGCTGGTCGCCACCCCGGACGGCGCCGGAGGCATGTTCAGCGTCGCCTCCATCGGGCACGACCAGTACGCGGATCTCTACATCCAGTACGTGAGCGCCGCCGGGACCGCGCACACCACACCCGCCGGGTGGGGGTTCACGACCACCGCCGACCTCTCCCAGCCACCGCTGATCGTGGCGGACGGCACCGGCGGGGTGATCGTCGCGTGGAAGGACCGGGGCAGTGCTCCGGGGCTGTACGCGCAGCGCTACGTCGCCGGGGGCGGGAGGAGGTGGGCTCAGGGCGGGATCGCGATCTCGACCTCGCTGGTCGGCGGATCGGGCGCCACGCCCTGCTTGATGGCCGACGGCGCCGGCGGCGCGATCGTGGCCTGGCTCGACACGCGCTCGGACGCGAGCGGCGACGTGTACGCCCAGCGCCTCGACAGCAGCGGGGTGGCGCAGTGGGGGCCGACCGGTCTGCTGGTGTGCGGGGCGAGCGGCAGCCAGCTCGCGCCGGCGGTGGTGAGTGACGCCGCCGGCGGCGTGTTCATCGCGTGGACCGACTATCGGAACGGGAACGACGACATCTTCGCGCAGCGCGTCAACGGGACTGGCTTCTTCCTCTGGACCACGAACGGCGTGGCGGTGTGCACCGCGAGCGGCGGACAGTCGGGCGTGGGGATGGTGGCCGACGGCGCCAGCGGGGCGATCCTCGCGTGGCACGATCAGCGCAATGGCGGGACCGGCTACGACATCTACGCCCAGCGGCTGCACTCCTCCGGGCTCACGCTGTGGTCCTCGAACGGCGTCGCGGTGTGCACGGCAACCGGCGACCAGGAGTTCCCGGCGATCGTCGGGGACGGCGGGACCGGCGCCATCCTGGCGTGGAAGGACCGGCGCAACGGGACCGACCGCGATCTGTACGCCCAGCGGCTGAACGCCAGCGGCGTCACGCAGTGGACGACCAACGGTCTCGCGGTGTGCACCGCCGCCGGGGACCAGACCAGCCTCGCCCTGAGTGCGGACGGGGCGGGCGGCGCGCTGCTGGCGTGGGTGGACGCCCGGACCGGACCGCCGCGCCTGTACGCGCAACGCCTGCACGGCGCCGGCGCTTGCCTGTGGGCCGCGGATGGCGTCGCGGTGAGCCCGGCCGCGGTGTTCATGCAGGCGAGCGAGCCGACCATCCTCCCGTACGGCAGCGGCGGCGCGCTGCTGACGTGGTACGACACGCCCGCGCTGGACCGCGAGATGTTCACGCAGGCGCTCGACGCCACGGGGGGCCTGGTGTGGCCCGAGGCGGTCGGGCTGTTCCTCGATCCCGGCGTGCAGCGCAACGCCGCTCAGATCAGCGACGGCGCCGGCGGCGCCATCGTGACGTGGGCCGAGAAGCGTGGTCACCAGTACGACATCTGCGCCCGTCGCTACGACGGGGCCGGCGCGCCGCTGTGGCCCCGTGTGGTGCTGGCCACCACGGGCGGCTTGCAGCCCATGATCACCGCCGATCTGGCCGGCGGGACCATCGTGAGCTGGTTCGACGAGCGCAATGGTGTCGACACCGACGTGTACGCGCAGCGTCTCGACGGCTCGGGCAACACCCTGTGGACCGCGGGTGGCGCGCCGGTGTGTACCGCCGCCAGCTACCAGATGTTCGGGGGGATGGTCGCCGACAGCGCCGGCGGCGCCGTGGTCGCCTGGACCGACTGGCGCAACGGGGCGGCCGACATCTACGCCCAGCGCATCAACTCCTCCGGAGCCCCGGTGTGGGCCGCGAACGGCGTGCCGGTGTGCACCGCCACCGGCCAGCAACGCTTCGACCGGAACTTCCTCGACAGCCCCGTGGTCATCGGCCCGGGAGGCGGGGCGTTCGTCGCGTGGAAGGACAGCCGCGGCGGCGCCGGGACCGATCTCTACGCCCAGCGACTCGACGGAAGCGGCGCCCCGCAGTGGACTGTGAACGGCATCCCGGTGTGCACGGCAGCCGGCGAGCAGGGCAACTTCCGCGTCTTCGGCGGTCGAACGCTGGGCCTGCTGCTGGTGTGGGAGGACACCCGCGCCGGGCGCACCGACATCTACGCCCAGCGGGTCACGGATGCGGGCGTGCCCCAATGGACGGCCGATGGCGTGCTGGTGGAGACGTCCACCAGCGACGCGTCCCGGCCCGACATCTTCGCGCTGAGCGGGAACATCACCCTGGCGTGGGTCGAATCCCGCCCTCCGTACTACGACGGGGACATCGTCATGCAGCGCCTCGCCGGAGCGAGCGGCGCGCCGCTGTGGGGGCCGGACGGCGTCACCGTGTGCGCCGCTTCAGGCCTCCAGTGGGATCCGCGCATCGCGCGCGGAGGCTCCCTCGGCGCCTTCGTGGTGTGGGAGGACCACCGTGCCGGCCCGGGCAGCGAGCGCGTGGACATCTACGCTCAGCGCCTGGATTCCAGCGGCGTGGTGTCGTGGACCAGTGACGGCGTCGCGCTGTGCCTGGCCAGCGGATCGCAGCTGAACCCGGGGATCGTGTACGACGGCGTGGGCGGCGCGATCGTGAGCTGGGAAGACCGCCGCGACGGAGCGAACGACTTCCTCTTCTTCCAGCGCGTCGACGGCACCGGCGCGGCGCTCTGGGCCCCGAACGGCACCACCCACGTCCCCACGGTCAGATCCGATGGCAGCGGCTTGAGCCTGTCGGCGCCGTGGCCCAATCCCGCGCCCGGCCGGTGGTCATTTTCCCTCATCCTGCCGACCGCCGAGCCTGCCACGCTCGAGGTGTTCGATCTGGCCGGGCGCCGCGAGTGGGCGCGGGACCTCGCGCCGGGACCGCCGGGCGCGCGGGTGGTGCGCGTGGGGGACGGCGTGCGCTTCGCGCCCGGGGTGCACCTGGTGCGCGTGCGCCAGGGGGAGCGCTGGGCGAGCGCGCGCGTGGTGGCGCTGCGCTAGACTCCTTGCCGTCCGAGCACGCCGAAGGCCCCGGTCACCCGACCGGGGCCTTCTCCGCATGCGGCGCCCGCGCGTCAGGCGCTGTGCGACTCGGCGGGCACGCGCCGCGCCAGGGGACGCGGATGCGCCGGCTTGCGCGGCGCCTGGAGCTGATGCCACGCGCGCAGCGTCTCCGCCACCGACCACGCCTGCGCGAAGCATCCTCTCGGCGGATGCGGCGCATCGCCATCGGCCACCTCGGGCAGGGTGCCCACTCCCATCTCGGAGATCAGGTCGCCGAGCGGCTCGAGGCAGGCGAGCGCGGCCGCGCGATCCCCGTGCACCCGGAAATGGGCGAGCGCGTAGTGGGGCAGCAGCCACGTCCACACCGTGCCCTGGTGGTAGGCGCCGTCCCGCGCGCGCTGGTCGCCGGTGAAGCGCCCGCGATACGCCACCTCGGTGGGTGCGAGGGTGCGCAGCCCATGCGAGGTCACGAGCTGGCGGCCGACCGCGTCGAGCACCGCGCGCCGCCGCGCCGGCGGCAGCGGGCAGTCGGGCAGCGAGAGCGCGAAGATCATGTTGGGGCGCAGCGAAGGGTCCGGCCCCTCGGGGCCGTCGAGCACGTCGTAGAGCGCCTGGGTGTCCTCGTTCCAGTAGCGCGCGAATGACTGCTCGACCCGCCGGGCGAGCCGCGTGTAGGTCTCGGCGGGACGGCCGAGGCGCTCGGCGAAGCGCGCCAGCGTGAGCAGCGCGCCGTGCCACAGCGCGTTCACCTCGACCGGCTTGCCCTGGCGCGGGGTGACGACCAGGCCATCCGCCTTGGCGTCCATCCAGGTGAGCTGGATGCCGGGTTCGCCGGCATCGATCAGCCCGTCGGACTCGTCCATGTGGATGCCGTAGCGCGTGCCGCGCTCGTACCACGCGCACACCTCCTCGAGCGCGGGCATGACCTCGGCGAGGAAGGCGTCGTCGCCGGTGGCGTCGTGATAGGCGCGCACCGCCTGGAACAGCCACAGCGCCGAGTCCACCGAGTTGTAGGCCGGCGGCTCCCCGTGGTCGGGGAAGAAGTTCGGCAGCATGCCGCGGTCGAGGTGGAGCACATAGGTCGCCAGGATCATGCGGGCGATCTCGGGCCGCCCGGTCGCGAGCGTGAGCCCGGGCAGCGCGATCATGGTGTCGCGCCCCCAGTCCCCGAGCCACGGGTAGCCCGCGATCACGGTGCGCCCGTGCGCGGCGCCCGGCCGCGCGCGTTCGACGATGAACGCGTCGGCCGCGAGCACCAGCGCGCGGATCCACTCCGGGGCCGCCTTCGAGGCCTGCGGCTGCGCCTTGCGCCAGGCCTCGAGCACGCTCCGGTCGTGGGCACGCCGCCGCGCGAGCGCCCCGGCGAGGGCGAGCACGCCGGCGTTGCCGCGGCCCGCGTCGTGGCGGGTGCTCGCCACCACGGTGAGCGCCTCGCCCTGGGCGAGCGTGGCGGTGAAGGTGCCGACCAGCAGGTGGTCCTCGAGCGCGTCGAGCCCGCGCTCCTCGTCGAGCGCGAGCGCGAAGCCGCGGTACCAATCGCTCGCCGGGACGACCTCGGCGCCGCTCGCGAACAGCCACAGCGGGGTCGCGCCCTCGCGCACCACGACCCGCAGTCCGCCGGCGGCCGGCTCGACCGTGGCCGATCCCTCGCCATGCGGGAGCGTCTGATGCGCGTCGCGGTGGTTCACCAGCGCCTTGAGGCGCAGCGTCACGGGCGCGCGCGCCGCGGCGACGCGATATTGCACGTAGGTGGTGTTCTCGCCGTGCTCCATCCACACGCGTTTCTCGAGCCGCGTGTCGCCGATCGCGTAGGTCCACGCCGGCACGCTCTCCTCGAGCGTGAAGGACTCGAGATGGGCGAGCGCGGGCGCCTGCACCACGGCGCCGGCCCAGCGGTTGACGTCGAGGTCGTGCGGCACGCCGTCCACCTCGAGCGTCTCGGCCAGCTTGGCGAGCATCAGGGTGCGGCCGGCGGGAGGCTTCAGCGCGGCGATCAGCAGCCCGTGATAGCGGCGCGCCAGCATGCCGCCGAGGGTGCCGCACGCATAGCCGCCGATGCCGTTGGTGACCAGCCATTCGAGGGCGCCCGCGGTCGCGGGCGACGCGAGGCGGTCTCTGCCGAATCTGAGCGCGCTCATGATCCCTCCCTATGGAGCCCGCGCGCTGCGATCCATCGGGGGTTGTCAGAGCGAGGTGCGGTGCGGCGCGACCCGGACTCCTCCAAGCGAATCTCGAACCGGACTGTACGCCAATCGGAGGTCACCGAGAAGGCGCACCGCGAGACGCGGGACGGCGGTCATCGAGGGCCGCGAGGTGGGCGGGGCGGGACAGGTCCGGAGGGGTGCGTGTGGGTATTAGCACCCCGGAGGATCTGGCCCGCTCCGCCCGCCTCGTGGCGCGCGCCACGATCCCGGCCGCCGGCACCAAGTGGCGAAGCCGGATGCGCTAGAATCGCGCCACTCCGATGCCCGGCCCCGACCTGACCCTGACGGACGTGGACTCGCCGCCGTCCACCGCGTTCCTCGCCGCGATGCGGGGAGCGCTCGCGGCGCCGCCGCCCGGCGTGGACGCCGAGTTCCCGCACTACTTCAGCGACCTCGCGACCCCCGCGGGCGCGCGCACCTACCTGCGCCACAAGCGCCAACTGGTCGAGCTGATGGGCGGGGTGCGCGGCCGCACCGTGGTGGACGTGGGCTCGGGATTCGGCGTCATCGCCATCCTGCTGGCCTACTGGGGCGCCCGGGCGGTGGTCGCGGTGGACCCGTTCCCGCCACGTCTGGGCTCGCATCGCCGCCTGCTGCGGACCACCTTCGCCGCGCTCACCGGGGTGTACCCCGCGCGCGGGCGCGCGGACGCGCTGCCGATCGCCAGCGGCGCCGCCGATGTCGTGCTCTCGAACGAGGCGATCTCGCACTACTCCGACGTGGAGCGGTTCCTCGACGAAGCCGCGCGCGTGCTGCGGCCGGGCGGCGTGCTGGTGATCTCCGACGGGAACAACGGCGCCAATCCTCGCATCCGCGCGTTCACCGAGGGACTGTGGGAGCGCTGCGAGAACGGGCCGGGCGGCTGGTACGGCGGGCACCGGCTGGACGTCAGCTTCCGCGACCGGCGCGAGCGCATCATCCGCGAGCGCTTCCCCGCGCTCGCGCCCGAGCGCGCCCGGGAACTGGCGCTCGCGACCTCGGGGATGGCGCGCGCGCGAATCGAGCAGGTGGTCGCCGCGCATCTCGCCGGCGGCACCGCCCCGGCGTCGCCCTACCACCCCGGCACGCTGCCGGTGGAGCCGGTGCACGGCGAGGTGATGGAGCGCCTGTTCGACCCACGCGCGCTGGCGCGCGACCTCGAGCGGCGCGGGTTCGAGGCGCGCGCCATCCCCCACTACGGCGGCGCGCGCGGCGGCTTGGTGGCGCTGGCGAACGAGGCGCTGCGCCGGCTGCCCACGTTCCGCTTCGCGCGCGGCTTCCGCGTGGTCGCACGCCGCCGTTGACGCCCCTGCGGGCCGCGGGTAACGTGCGCTCGCCATGTCGGAACCCACCTATCCCTTCCTCCGAGCCGGCTGGATCGAAGTGATCGTCGGCAGCATGTACAGCGGCAAGACGGAGGAGCTCATCCGCCGGCTGCGCCGCGCCCAGATCGCCCGCCAGCGGGTCGAGATCTTCAAGCCCGGCGTGGACGACCGCTACGCCGTCGACGCCATCGTCTCCCACAGCGAGCTGCGCATCCCGTCGCGCGCGGTGAAGAGCGCCCGGGAGGTGCTGCGGCACGCCCACGAGGCGCAGGTGATCGGCATCGACGAGGGCCAGTTCCTCGGCCCCGAGCTGGTCGCGGTGTGCCAGGAGCTCGCGCGGCGCGGCAAGCGGGTGATCGTCGCGGGACTCGACCAGGACTACCTCGGGCAGCCGTTCGAGCCGATGCCCCAGCTGCTCGCGGTGGCGGAGTACATCACCAAGACGCTCGCCATCTGCGTGGTGTGCGGCGAGCCGGCGAACCGCACCTACCGCAAGGTGCAGAAGCGCGGGCGCGTGGTGGTGGGCGGCGCCGAACTCTACGAGGCCCGCTGCCGGCGCTGCCACGCGCTCGGCCGGCGCGCGAAGCCTCCCCAGACCCCTGACTTCGGAGGTTCCAGTGTCGTTCCGTCGGATCGTCCACGCCGTCCTCGCGCTCGCGCTGCCGCTGGTCCTCGTCGCCGGGTGCGGTAAGCGCGCCGAGCCGTCGAAGTCCGCCGCCGCGACGCCGGGCGGTCCCCGCATCGGGCTGGTGTTCGACGTCGGCGGCCGCGGCGACAAGTCCTTCAACGACGCCGCGTACGCCGGCCTGGAGCGCGCCAAGGCCGAGCTCGGCATCGACTTCGTCACGCTCGAGACCGGCGAGGGCACCGACCGCGAGGCCGCGATGCGCCAGCTCGCCGCTGGCGGCTCGGCGCTGGTGTTCGGCGTCGGCTTCCTGTTCTCCGACGACATCAAGTCGCTGGCCCGCGAGTTCCCGGCCGTGAAGTTCGCGTGCGTGGACTTCACCCTGACCGAGGGCGAGACGCTGCCGCCCAACCTGGTGGCGCTCAAGTTCAAGGAGGAGGAGGGCTCCTACCTGGTGGGCGCGCTCGCGGCCCTGCTGAGCAAGACGCACACGCTGGGCTTCGTCGGCGGCATGGAGATCCCGCTCATCAAGAAGTTCGAGGCCGGCTACGTCGCGGGCGTGAAGGCGATCGATCCCAAAGCCCGGGTGCTGATCAAGTACGCCGGCACCAGCGGCGCCGCGTTCAAGGACCCCACCAAGGGCAAGGAACTGGCGCTCGCCGAGTACCACGCCGGCGCCGACATCATCTTCCACGCCTCGGGCTCCACCGGACTGGGCGTGTTCGAGGCCGCGCGCGAGCTGAAGAAGCTCGCCATCGGCGTGGACTCCGACCAGTACGACGAGGCGCCCGGCGTGGTGCTCACCTCGATGATCAAGCGCGTGGACACCGCGGTGTTCGACACCATCCGCGAACTGCGCGACGGCAAGTGGAGCGGTGGCGTGCGTCAGTTCGGCCTCGCCGAGCACGGCGTGGGATGGGTGTACGACGCCCGCAACAAGCCCCAGATCCCGGACCGCGTGAAGACCGTGGTGGACTCGCTCGAAGCCGACATCATCGCCGGCAACATCAGCGTCCCGTACCAGTAGCCGGGCCGGGTCCGCGATGAGCGCCAGCGCCTGGAGCGAACCGGTAGCGCGTGTGCGCGTGCGCCGCAGCGCGGTGTTCGCGATGAACACCACCCTCCTGCTCGACCCCGAGCACGCGGTGGTGGTGGACCCCGGCGTGCTCCCGTCCGAACTGGACGACCTCGCGGCCGCGGTGAGCGGAGCGGGCGCCGCCGCGGTGACGCTGGTGTTCACCCACGCGCACTGGGACCACGTGCTCGGACGGCCGTGGTGGCCGGCCGCGCGCACCCTGGCGCACGATCGGTTCGCCGCCGAGGTGAAGCGCGATGCCGCGGCCATCCGCGTGGCGGCGGAAGCTTGCGCCACCGGGCACGGCGCGCGTTTCGCGAAGGCCTTCGAGCCGTTCGCGCCCGACGACGCCGTCGCCGGCCTGCACTTCCACCCGCTGCGGCCGTGGCGGCTGGTGTTCCGTGACGCCTTCGGCCACTGCCCGAGCCAGGTGAGCGTGCATCTGCCGGACCACCGCGTGCTGATCGCCGCCGACATGCTCTCGGACCTCGAGGTGCCGATCCTCGACGGGCCGCCCGCGGCCTACGCGCACACGCTCGAGGCACTGCTCCCGCTGGTGGACGGCGGCGCCATCCAGACCCTGGTGCCGGGCCACGGCGCGGTGGCGCAGGGAGTGGCCGCGGTGCGCGCGCGCTTCGCGTGCGACCTCGACTACCTGCGCGAGCTGGCCGCGCGGGCGCAGGCCGCGCGGGCCGCGCGCCTCTCCGAGGACGACGCGGTGGCGGCGCTCGAGGCGATGGAGTACGTCGGCAAGCGGGCGGCGTACTCGATGACCGACTACCACCGCGCCAACGCGCGCTTCGCCTGGCGCGCGGCCGGCGGTGGGAAGCCGGGCGCGGCCCGTGGCGGCAAGCCGCCGGCGACCGGCGGCATGAAGCCGAAGCCGGCCGGCGGCGCGAAGCCGCACGGTCCACGGCGATGATCGACCCCAAGGCGCTCCACCGCCGGATCGAGCACGCGCTCGACGGACTGCCGAACGACGGCTCGCTGGCGCGCTTCGCCTCCGCTCTCGCGCCGCGCGTGCTCGAGCAGCTCGGCCCGGCGCTGGGCGTGGCGGCCGCGCACGTCTACCGCCGGGACGACGGCACGCTGACGCTGGTGAAGCGCTGCGGCGAGGGGCGGCCCGACCTCGCGCGCGAGCTGGCGCGCCGCCTCGAGGGCGAGGGCGAGGAGCGCATCGCCGACCTGCCGTGGACCGGCGAGCACGGTCCCGGGCACCTCGCCCTGGTGCCGGTGGGCGAGGACACGCGCACCCTGCTCGCCCTGTTCGGCGCGCCGCCCGGCGGCCTCGCCGGCGTGCCCACGCGCGCGCAGCTCGCGTCGGCGGTGGCGGCGCTCCACTACGCCATCGCGCAGCACCTGCGCCGCCGCGAGCTCGAGGACCTGTTCGCGCAGGCGCGCGCCATCCAGTTGAGCCTGCTGCCGGTGGCGCCCCCGACGTTCGGCAACTTCGACATCGCCGCCGCCAGCACCCCCGCGAGCGCGGTGGGCGGCGACTACTTCGACTTCCTCGAGATCGACGCCGACTCGCTCGGCCTCGCGGTGGCCGACGCCTCGGGCCACGGGCTCCCGGCGGCGCTCCAGGCGCGCGACGTCGCGACCGGCCTGCGCATGGGCGTGGAGCGCGACCTCAAGATCACGCGCGTGATCGAGAAGCTCAACCGCGTCATCCATCGCAGCGGCCTGACCACGCGGTTCATCTCGCTGGTCTACGGCGAGCTGCATGCCAACGGCAACTTCCTCTACATCAACGCCGGCCACCCACCGCCCCAGCTGCTCGGCGATCACGGCTTCCACGACCTGAGCATGGGAGGGCTGCTGCTCGGCCCCGACGCGCACGCCACCTACAAGCTCGGCTTCGCCCACATGGATCGCGGCGGCGCGCTGGCGCTGTTCAGCGACGGCGTGATCGAGCGCGGCATCGAGCGGGGCGACGAGGGCTTCGGCCAGGAGCGGGTGCGCGCGTGGATGGCGGACTGGCGCGAGGGCCCGGCGCAGGACGCGGTCGCCGACCTGATGAAGCGCCTCGCCGCCTACGGCGACGGCGGCCCGTTCGAGGACGACGTCACCGTGATGTTCGTGCGCCGCCCGCGCTGACCGGCGGGGCGGCCGACCCGCCGCCGGCCATCCGCCTCACCGCCCCCGGTGCCCTGCCTCCGTGGGCGCCGCCGCGCGCAGGCCTGCGGTCACGGCCTCGAGGTCGAGCCCGAGCAGCGCGGCGATGTCCTGGGCGATCTCGGTGTTGTCGTGGAGCCCGATGAAGCGCTCGCGCCCGGGACCCGAGGCGTAGAGCCCGACATCGGCGGCGGTGTGGGAGTTGGTGGCCCAGCCCACCCGCGCGCGGCGGCTGACGATCTCGCCGATGCCCCACTCGAGCGCGCGCCGCTCGGCGATGCCATCGGCGAGCCACTGGCGCTCGTCGGCGCCCAGGCTGTCCACGCCGGCGTACTCGCGCATCAGCGCCGCGGGGTCCTCCCCGGCGCGCATGCGGCGGGCGATCCAGATGGCGGACTTGCGCACCCGCGCCAGCGCCTCCGGCCGCAGGTCATCGAGGCTCTCGTCGCCGATGCGCCGCCCCAGCGTGAGCCCGCCGGTCTCGTGATCGGAGACCGAGAGCACGAGCGTATGGCCGTCGCGGCGCGCGAAGTCGAGTGCGGCCTGCACCGCGGCGTCGTACTCGAGCACTTCGCGCACCGTGGCCGCCACGTCGTTGTCGTGCGCGGCGTGGTCGATGCGACTGCCCTCGATCATCACGAAGAACCCGCGCGGCGCGCGTGCCAGGTGGGCGAGCGCCGCCTCGGTCATGTCCCTCAGCGACGGCTGCGCGGTGGAGTCGGCGTCGAGCGCGAAGTCCAGGTGGTCCATCGCGAACAGGCCGAGCAGCGGGCCCGCCCCGGCGCGCGCGAGACCCTCGCGGTCCACCACCACCTGCACGCCGCGGGCGCGCGCGTCGGCCAGCAGGTCGCGGCCGTCCCGGCGCAGCCCGCCCGCCGCCCGCGGCACGAAGCGCGATCGCCCGCCGCCCAGCATGACCTCGACGCCGTGGGCCAGCATCTGCTCGGCGATCGCGTCCTCGGAGGTGCGCTGGTCCACGTGCGCGGCGAACGCCGCGGGCGTGGCGTGGGTGATGCGGCTGGTGGCGACAAGGCCGGTGGCGAGCCCGCGCGCCGCGGCCCCCTCGAGCAGCGTGCCGAGCGCGCGGTGGAGCGTGTCCTCGCTGATGCCGCCGTTGTACGTCTTGTGCCCGGTCGCGTACGCGGTGGCGCTGGCCGCCGAGTCGGTGACGCGCGCGTCGCCCGAGCGCGTGGTGATCGCGCCCACCAGCATGCCGTCGAGCGCCAGCGGATGGCCCGCCACCATGCGCGCGAGCGCGAGGGTCTGGGGCCCGCAGCCATCCGCGATCATGAGGATGACGCTGCGCGGCCGCGGCCCGTTCGGCGCGGCCCCGGCGGGCAGCGCGCGCGCCGCGAGCGGAACGGCGACGAACGCGAAGAGGAGGAACGTGCGAAGGAAGGACATCGAGCGCCTCGGCCTGGCAAGGGAAGGCGCTCAGGATGCGTGAAACCCAAGCTTGGTTCAAGGCGCCGCGGGGGCTCTGTAGGGTCTCTCAGGCGCCGCGGGCCGAGTGCGCGGTGCGGTGCCGTCCGAGGAGCGGCCGCGCGTCGGGGCGCCGGGCTAGAAAGTGGCCCTGACTGGCTCGGTGTAGATCAGCCCGCGTTCGTAGCGCCCCATCCGCAGGCGGATCCGCGCCGCCAGTGAGTCCTCACCCGCCGCGACCGCGAGTTCCAGCGCCTTCGTGGCACTCGCGCGCGCCTGGTCGAAGCGCCCCGTCGCCGCTTCGGCCGCCGCGCGGGTGTCGAACGTGTCGGCCTCGCGTTCCGAGGTCAATTCGACGACGCGGTTCGCGAGCCGCAGCGCCTCCTCCCCGTCGCGCAGCCGGGCATCCGGATGCGTGGCCAGCAGCCAGGCCAGCGTGTTCATCAGCGCCGGCCAATCGGGCTTCAGCCGCAGGACCTGTCGGAAGCCCTCGATCGCTTCGGCATCGTGACCCCCGGTCTTCAGCAATGCCATGGCCAGGCCCAGCCGCGCACCGACGTGGGCCGGCGCGAGCGTCGCGGCACGTCGCATCCACTCCAGCGACTCGGCGGTGCGACCCTGCTCGGCGCGCAAGATCCCCAGCTCGACCAGGGACTCGACGTGGTCGGGCCTGAGGCCGAGCGCGCGCTCGTAGTGCGCCGCGGCGGAGTCGCCTTTCCCGGCCTTGTGAGCCGCCAGGCCGAGCTTGTAGGGAACGTCGGGATTCGAGGGCGCGAGCACCTCCGCGCGGCGGAGGTACGGGTTCGCCTCGTCCAACCGCCCCAGGAAGATGAGAGCCGTGCCGAGGTTGATCTGGCTGGAGACGAAGCCCGCGTCCGCGTCGAGCGCGCGACGGAACTCGCCCGCCGCCGCCTCGTAGGACGACTGACGTCCGTAGGCCATGCCCAGCCCGTTGTGCGCCGTCGGCTCACCCGGTGCGATCGCGACGGCATTGCGCCACAGCGTCACCGAGTCCGTCCATGGCCGCAGCGCGATGCGCGTCGCGCGCGCCTCGGCGACCGACACCAGAAGCGCGCACGCGGCGATGGCGAACCGTCGCGAGCGGGAAGGCCGCTCCCACAGGACGGTCAGCCCCCACCCCAGGGCCAGCACCGGCCCCAGCGCGGGCAGGTAGAAATAGCGGTCCCACGCGATGGTCCGGCTCCAGGCCAGGACGCCGAAGGTCGGAGCCAGCGCGAGGAGCATGAACAGCCATCCCACCCATGCCCCCGGCAGCCGCTTGCGGGCGGCGAACAGGCCTGCCGAGAGTGCGCCCGCGACCAGGCAACTGATGAGCACGGCCGGATTGGAGAGCGAGAATGGATCCGGCGGCGCGTACACCACCGACAGATTCGCGGGCCAGAGGGCCTTGCCGAGGTAGAACACCGGCAGGTAGCCGATGCGCAGGGCCCACCCGAGAGCCGAGAGCGGGACGCGCATGATCACGTCGGTGTTGGTCAGGGACAGCACGGAGATGACTCCGGAGACCCCCGCCACCAGGTAGTACGGCCACTTCTCGACGACCGTCCCGAAGCGCAGCCGCTTCAGGGGCCAGAGGTCGAGGAGCAGCAGCAGGAACGGCAGGCTCGTCACCGAGGGCTTCGACATCAGCGCGAGCACGAACAGTGCGACTGACGCGGCCAGCCACGCGTGGATCCGGCGGCGGGTGTACTCGACATACGCGATCATCGACGCCACTCCGAACAGGGCGGCGAGCAGCGTCTTGCGTTCCGAGATCCAGGCCACTGGTTCGACCGTCAGCGGGTGCAGCCCGAAGGCCAGCGCCGCAAGGCCGGCTGGGATTGCCGAGCCGAACAGGCGCCACAGAAAGAGGAAGATCAGCAGCGTGGTGACGAGATGCAGGGCGAGGCTCGTCCGGTGGAAGATGCGAGGCTGATCCGTGCGGCCGC
The DNA here is from genome assembly GCA_963776245.1 of Candidatus Eiseniibacteriota bacterium. Classification (GTDB taxonomy): domain Bacteria; phylum Eisenbacteria; class RBG-16-71-46; order RBG-16-71-46; family RBG-16-71-46; genus CAVSAC01. Next base: position 106,483 of record CAVZLN010000003.1, read on the forward strand.
CCCACGCATGGTCCAGCATCAGCGAGGTCATCGACACGGGAAGGTAGTAGCCCGGGACCGTCGAGGGATGCAGGACTTCCGCGAAGAACCGGTGCGCGGAGTCCCAGCTCGGGTTCGTGACCAGACGGTTGTTGGCGACGAAGCTGACGTCGTCCGCCGAAACCGCCCGAGCCTTGAGCACAGGCCCATGCACCACGGCGATCGAGAGGCCGATCACGACCGCTGCCCACCCGACGAGGTGCCAGGATCGGTCGCCGGGAACGCGCCCGCGGGTCATCGGTAAAGTGTCTTGACCCGCCCCCACGAGGGCAGCCGCGCCGGCACCGTCTCGCACGCCGGATTGCCGAACTGCCAGCTCACCTGCGACTCCAGTGAGTAGGGCGAGAGCACGACATCCCCGACGGCCGGCGGCCGGATGAGGCGCAGGCTCGTCACCACGAGCACGGTGCGCGTGCACCACCCCGCGCAGCCGGTGACACCCGTGGTGTTGACGTGCTTGATCGCGAGCGTGAACCCGTAGTACTCCGGCCCGGCTTCGACCGTCATGGGCTGGTCGGGCGCCACCTCAGCGGTGAGGACCCACTGCATGCGGGTGGAATCGGCGCCCACCGGCCACTGCGCCCGCTGCAGCACGAACGGGGTGGTGGTCCACGGGATGAGACACGCCGGGTTGGACGCGAAGGGCTCGAGGTAGAAGTTCGTCCCGACCTTCGCCCCCGACGGACGGCAGCCACTCGAGGACATCTGCCACCAGGGCTGGATCACGGGAAAGGTCGGTGGCGGTTCGCCGAAGGGATCGGCGACGCCGATGTACCCCATGTGCAGGGCGACGATCGTGGCCTCGATCCCGAGCACCTGATCGAACGCCTCGGGCGCGGTGAACGACACCACCAGCACGTCGCTCCCGGTGTCAGTGTCGCCGGCGAAGTCGCGATTGCCGACTCCGCCGCCGGCCAGGCACTGGTCCCAGCGCAGGAAGACGTCGGCGCGCGCGGCGCCGGGCGGCGCCAACGCGCCGAGCAGGAGGACGAGAGCAGCGATCGAGCGGCGTGAGATCATGGGGTTGCTCTCCTTACGCATCTCCGGGTGCCCCGAGTGTAGCGCCTCGCGCGCGGCCGGTCAGCGGGCATTCCCGTCCGCGGGCTCCCGTCCAAGGGGACCCCGGCTGCGACCCTGCCGCAGCGGCGGTGGAGTCGCCCCCGGGCCCGAGCCGGCCTAGACGCAAGCGCCCCCGGCCATTAGGCTCGCGCTTCTCATGATCGCACCGGCCGTCTCCCTGCGCGGCATCAGCCGCCGCTTCGGCCCCGTGTACGCCAACCGCGACGTGTCGCTGGACCTCGCCCCGGGCGAGATCCACGCGCTGGTGGGCGAGAACGGGGCCGGCAAGACCACGCTCATGCGCGTGCTCTACGGGCTGCTCAAGCCCGACGCGGGCACCGTCCAGCTCGACGGGCGCGCGGTGCACATCCCGAGCCCCGCGCACGCCATGCGGCTCGGGCTCGGCATGGTCCACCAGCACTTCATGCTGGTGGACACGCTCACGGTGGCGGAGAACGTCACGCTCGGGCGCGAGCCCGCGGGCGCGCTCGGGGTCTACCGGCGCCGCGACGCCGAGCGCGTGGTGGCCGAACTGGCCGAGCGCCACCGCCTGCCGGTCGATCCGCGCGCGCTGGTGCGCACGCTCCCGGTGGGGACCCAGCAGCGCGTCGAGATCCTCAAGGCGCTCCACCATGGCGCGCGCGTGCTCATCCTCGACGAGCCCACCGCGGTGCTCACCCCGCACGAGGTGGACGAGTTGTTCGGGGTGCTGCGCGCGCTCCAGGCCGGGGGCACCACGATCGTGCTCATCACCCACAAGCTGGGCGAGGTGAAGGCGCTGGCGCAGCGCGTCACGGTGATGCGCGGCGGGCGCGTGGTGGGCGGCGGCGAGGTGGCCGGCCTGTCGGTGGGCGAGATCGCCACGCTCATGGTGGGCAAGCCGATCGCCGAGCTGAAGTCGCGGGACCCGCGCGCGCCGGGCGAGGTGGCGCTCGCGGTCCGCGACCTCGAGGTGCGCGACCACCGCGGCCTCCCCGCGGTGCGCGGGGTGTCGTTCGACGTGCGCCGCGGCGAGATCGTGGGGCTCGCGGGGGTCGAGGGCAACGGCCAGCACGAACTCATCGAGTGCCTCGCCGGACTGCGGCCGGCCGCGCGCGGCGCCGTGTCCATCGCCGGGCACGCGGTGAGCGGGCGCTCGGCGCGCGAGCACCGCGCCGCGGGGCTCGCCCACATCCCCAGCGACCGGCTGCGCCGCGGGCTGGTGCCCGAGATGACGCTGGCCGAGAACCTGGCGCTCGGGCTGCAGCGCGACCGCTCGCTCGGCCGCGGGCCGATGCTCGAGCGCGCCGGCCTCGAGCGCCGCGCGCGCCCGCTGCTCGAGGGCTACGACGTGCGCCCGGCCGATCCGTCCGCGCGCGCCGCCGCGCTCTCGGGCGGCAACCAGCAGAAGCTCATCGCCGCGCGCGAGCTGTCGCGCGCCGTGCCGGTGGTGATCGCGGCGCATCCCACCCGCGGGGTGGACCTCGGCGCGGTGGCGTTCCTGCACCGCCGCCTGCTCGACGAGCGCGACGCGGGGCGCGCGGTGCTGCTGGTGTCGAGCGAGCTATCCGAGATCCTGGCGCTCAGCGACCGCGTGCTGGTGATCTACGAGGGGCGCATCGCGCTCGAGACCCGGCCCGCCGACACCGACGAGCGCTCACTCGGCCTGTGCATGACCGGGCGCGCCGCGGAGTCGCGGGCGTGAGCGCCACCCTGCCGGCCGCCGTCCCGCCGCGCGCGGGGGTGTCGCGGCGCGCGCTGCTGCAGGGCGCGGCACCCGTGCTGGCGGTGGTGCTGGCGCTCGCCGCCGGCGCGCTGTTCATCCTCGCCATCGGCGAGGACCCGCTGGCGATCTACGCGCTCATGCTGCGCGAGAGCCTCGGCACCGGATACGGCATCGGGCAGACGCTGTTCAAGGCCACGCCGCTGGTGTTCACCGGGCTGGCGGTGGCGCTGGGCTTCCGCGCCGGACTGTTCAACATCGGCGTCGAGGGCCAGCTCTACCTCGGCGGCTTCGCGGCCGCGCTGACGGGCTACGGCCTGGCCGGCTGGCCGGCGTTCCTCGCGCTGCCGGTGGCGCTGCTCGCCGCCGCCCTCGCCGGCGGGGCGTGGGGCGCGATCCCCGGCGTGCTCAAGGCGCGCTTCGGCTCGCACGAGGTCATCAACACCATCATGCTCAACTTCATCGCCTTCGCGCTGGTGTCGTACGTCGGCCGCGGCATCTTCGAACTGGCCACCGTGCGCACCGCGGAGATGCCCGCGGGCGCGTGGCTCGAGCGGCTCGGCGCGTTCCTCCCGGCGCTGCGCGACTCGCCCGCCAATCTCTCGCTGGTGCTGGCGGTGGCGCTGGCCGCCGCGGTGGGCGTGCTGCTGTTCCGCACCCGGCTCGGCTACGAGCTGCGCGCGGTCGGGCTCAATGCGCCCGCCGCGGAGTACGGCGGCGTGTCCATCGGCCGCGCGCAGGTGGTCGCGATGACGCTCTCGGGCGCCGTCGCCGGGCTCGGCGGGTGCAACTTCGTGCTCGGCTACAAGCACTACTTCGAACTGGGCTTCTCGGGCGGCGCGGGCTTCATCGGGATCGCGGTCGCGCTGCTCGGGCGCAACCACCCGGCGGGGGTGATCGTCGCCGCGCTGTTCTTCGGCGCGCTCTCGTACGGCGGGCTGGTGATCGGCCAGCGGGTGCCCAAGGAGCTGGTCGAGGTGCTGCAGGCGCTGGTCATCCTGCTGGCGATCTCGACCCACGCCCTGATGGAACGCGTGGCGCGCCGGCTGGGGGACTGATGGAGCTGCTGCTGTTCGTCGCCGCCATGCTGCGCATCAGCGTGCCCTACACGCTGGCCGCCACCGGCGCCGCGTTCAGCGAGCGCGGCGGGGTGATCAACATCGGCCTCGAGGGCATCATGCTCAACGGCGCGCTGGCCTACGTGCTGGGCGCGCACTACAGCGGCGACCCGTGGCTGGGGCTCGCCGCCGCGGTGCTGGCGGGGGTGCTCACCGCGGCGCTCCACGCGCTCGTGACGGTGGGCTTCCGCGCCGACCAGATCACCAGCGGGCTGGGCATCAACCTGCTCGCCATGGGGCTCACCAAGTTCGTGCTCACCGGGGTGTTCCACTCGTCCTCGAACTCGAGCCGCGTGGTCGGCCTGCCGGAGTGGTCGCTGCTCGGGCTCGAGCGCATCCCGGCGCTCGGCGGGGTGCTCGGCACGCCGCTGGTGGTGGTGACCGTGGCGCTGGTGTTCGCGGCGCAGTGGGCGGTGTTCCGCTCGGTGTTCGGCCTGCGCCTGCGCAGTTGCGGCGAGCGCCCCGAGGCCGCGGCCACGCTCGGGCTCTCGGTGGCGATGCTGCGCACCCTCGGCGTGCTGGTGTCGGGCGCGTTCGCCGGGCTCGCGGGCGCGTGGCTCGCCAGCGAGCAGCACAGCTTCACCGACGGGATGACCGGCGGGCGCGGGTACATCGCCATGGCGGCGATGATCGTCGGCAAGTGGTCGCCGGCGGGCGCCGCCGCGGCCTGCCTGCTGTTCGGCGCCGCGGAGGCGCTCCAGATCCGCCTCCAGGGCTCGGGGTTCCCCAACGAGCTCTTGCAGATGCTGCCCTATCTCGTCACCATGCTCGCCCTCGCCGGATTCATCGGACGCGCGATCCCGCCGCGCTCGGTGGGCGTGCCCTACGACCCGGAGCATCACGGATGAACGACCGACCGCCGCTCCCCAGCCACGACCTCGACGCCCGCGTCGCCGACGCGGTGCGCGCCATCCACGCGCGGACGGCGCTGCGCCCGCGCGCCGGGCTCACGCTCGGCTCGGGGCTGGGCGGCGCCATCGACGCGCTCGAGGACGCCACGGTGCTCGCCACCGCCGACCTGCCCCACTGGCCGCGCTCCACGGTGCACGGCCACACCGGGCGGCTCGGGCTCGGCACCTGGAAGGGCGTGCCGGTGGTGGCGCTGTCGGGGCGCAGCCACCGGTACGAGGGGTACACGCTCGACCAGGTCACCTTCGCGGTGCGCGTGATGCACGCGCTGGGCGCGCGGACCATGATCTTCACCAACGCGGTGGGCGCGATGAACCCGGAGTACCTCCCCGGCGACCTGATGGTCGCGACCGGGCACATCAACTTCATCGGCAAGCGCGGCGCGTTCACCGCCGCCGAGCTGCGCGAGCGCCGCGCCGGGCGCCGGGTGCGCGACTACTACACGCCGGTGCTGCGCGAGCGCCTGGTGGCGGCGGCGGCGCGCGCCGGGCTGCGGCTGCACCGCGGCACGCTGATGGGCGGGCTGGGGCCCACCTACGAGACCGCGGCCGAGGTGCGCATGGCGGGCTACCTCGGCGCCGACGTGGCGTGCATGAGCACGGTGCACGAGGTGATGGTGGCGGGCGAGCTGGGATGCGAGGCGGCGAGCCTGTCGTGCATCACCAACAAGGCGACCGGGCTGGCGGTCGAGCGCCTGACGCACGACGACGTGACCGTGGTCGCGAACCGCGTGGCGGTGGACCTGCGGCACATCCTCGACGAGTACTTCGCGGACATCGCGAAGAGCTGAGCGCCGCCGGGCGCCGGGCCCCCCGGCGCCGCGCGCCTACCGGACCAGCTCGACCCTCTCGACGCGGTCCCCCGGGACGATCCGCCACACCACGTCCAGCCCCCGGGTGACGCGCGCGAAGATGGTGTACCGGCCGTCGAGGTGCGGCTGCGGCGAGTGGGTGATGAACCACTGGCTGCCGCCGGTGTCCTTGCCCGAGAGCGCCATGCCCACCATGCCCGGCTCGTAGCGCAGGTGGTTGTACTCGCAGCGGATGGTGTAGCCCGGGCCGCCGGCGCCGGTGCCGGTGGGATCGCCGTCCTGGATCACGAAGTTGGGCACCACGCGATGGATGACGAGGCCGTCGAAGTAGCCGCGTGCCGCGAGGGCGGCGAAGTTGCGCACGGTCTGCGGCGCCTCGGCGCCGAAGAACTCCCACTCGATGTCCCCGCGCGCGGTGTGCAGCACCGCGCCGTGCACCGCGGGCGGATCGGCGAAGTCGGCGGCGTACGTGGCGGGCTGCGCGTTGAAGGCGGGGTGCGCGCGCTCCAGGCTGTCGGCGAAGGCGCGGCCGGCGAGTGAGCGCAGCGCGTCGCGGATCGAGATGCGCGCGTCGGCGTCGGCGCGGCCCGCCCACGCGGCGTACGCCGCGGTGAGCGCGGGCACGCTGGCGCTGTCGGCGAGCGTGCCGAGCGCCTCGGCGGCGCCCGCCACCGCGAGCACGCTGGTGTCGGCGAGCACGGCGCGCAGCGCGGGCGCCGCGCCGCGCGCGCCGAGTGCGCCGAGCGCCTCTTCGGCCGCCATGCGCTCGGCCAGCGGATGGGACCGGGCGAGGCGCCCGAGCAGCACCGGCGTCACCTCCGGCGCGGGCAGCAGGCCGAGGTTGCGGATCGCCCCGGCGCGCGCCACCGGGTCGGGGTCGTCGAGCATCCACGCCAGGCCGGCGGAAGACCGCGCGTGGTGGATCAGCAGCGCGCGGGCGCACGCCACGCGCGTGGCGGCGTCGCCGTCGCGGGTGTGCGCGTCCAGCGAGTCGAACACCGCGGCGCGCGCGGCGCCATCGGCGGCGGCGAGCCAGAAGCGCTCCCCGAGCGCGGTGGCGGCGGTCACGCGCAGGTACGGGATGCGGGTGCGCCAGCGCCCGCGCGAGCGCCGGCCCGCACGTCGCGCACGTGCTGTCGGCGATCTGCTGGAGCGCGCGCACCGCGTTCACCCGCACGCCCAGGTCGTCCTCGCTGTCGAGCGTCTCGAGCAGGTAGGCCACGGCATGCGGCGACTTCTGGCGCCCGAGCGTGCGGGCGGCGTAGGCGCGCGCCGTGGGATCGGCGTCCTTCAGGTGGAGCGCCACCACCATCACCACGCGCGCGGGTGCGACCACCTTCTCGAGCGCGTAGAGCACCCGCCAGCGCACCCCGGGGTCGGGGTCGTCGTGACGCTCGAGCAGCGCGCCGACGGCGCTCGAGTCCGCGAGCCGCCACAGCGCCACGGCGGCTTCCCCGCGCAGCCGCGGCGAGTCCGCGGCGAGGCGCTTCACCACCGCGGGCGTGGCCGCCTGGTCGCCGAGCTTGCCGAGCGCCTCGAGCGCGACCACGGCGAGGTCCTCATCGGCGCCGGCCGCCAGCCGCTCGAGCCCCGGCCGCGCCGAGCGATGGCCGATCTGCCCGAGCGCGAACGCGGTCTCGGAGCGCACCTCGCGGCTCGAGTCGCCGAGCAGCGGCAGCAGCGCGGGCACCGTGGTGCTGTCCTGCAGCCGCCCCACCGCGAGCACGGCGCGCGCCCGCACCGCGGCCGACACGTGCCGGAGCGCGCCCTGGAGCGTGGCGTCCCAGACGCGGCGGTCCTCGGCCAGCGCGATGTCGCGGCGCACCGACCGCTCGTCGTCGGGGATCCGCGGCGCGCCCGCCGCGCGGCCCGCGCCGGCCGCGAGCGCCAGCACCATCACCAGCGCGCCCACCGCCGCGCGCGCGCCGGCGCGCGCCTCAGGGCACCACGATGTCGTGGCGGATCGGCTTGCGGAGCTTGACGATGCGCCCCTCGTAGGTGGCGCGGGCCGAGCCGTTGCTGGCCTCGAGATGGTAGAAGTAGATCCCGTTCGCAAGCTTGTCTCCCTCCGCGTCGCGGCCGTCCCAGACCAGCCGGTTGTAGCCGGGGGTCATCTGGGGCTGGAACTGACGGTACACCACGCGGCCGCTCACGGTGTACACGCGCACCAGCACGTCCGCCGGGCGCCCGCTCTCGAGGGTGAACGAGAAACTCGCGCCCCGCTCGTCGTCCAGCGGATTGGGGAACAGCAGGGCGTTGGAGATCCGCAGCTCGTTGCCGCTCACGGTGACGCTGAACGAGTGCCGGCCGCTCGACACGCCGTCGAGGAACAGCTCGACCACGTAGTCGCCGACCGCGAACGGATCGTGCGGCCACGACAGCACCCACTCGCGCCCCGACGGGTCGCTGGCCGCGGGCGTGGGGGTGACGGTCTGCGCGACGCCGTTCACCCGCACCACGAAGGAGTTCGCCGGATCGAGGACGGGCGCCGGCGAGGCCACGTCGAGGGTGAGCACCGCCGCGGGCGGCAGCTTGTCGCCGTCCGCCACCTGCGAGCCCGAGGACCGCAGCCGGGTCTCGAACGGGAGCACCACGTCGAACACGGAGGCCACGTTCTGGCGGTCGGTGCTCCGGAAGGTGTAGATGGTCGAGCGCGCGGTGAGCGTGTCGCGATAGGTGACGCGGTAGCGCCGCCCGCCGAGCCCGCCGCGCGCGGTGTCGGGGAACGCGGGCGAGATGTCGTAGCGCGCCGGGTCGAGCGTGTCACGCACCCCCGCCACCTGGCGTTCGACCTGGAGCTTCACCAGCGCCTGGTTCGAGATCAGATCGGCGACCACGCGCACGGTGTCGCCGGGCGTGTGCAGCTTCACCCCGACACCCGAGACCACCGCGAGGTCGTTGGCGGTCACGAACGACTGGGGCGTCGCGATCGAGATGCGCGTCGCCGGGTCGCCGAGCAGCTCGTAGGTGATGCCCACGTCGCGCTCGTAGGGGTTCCCGCTCACCTGGCGGTACGACTTCATGAGCGCCAGCGCGATGACGTCGCCGAGCACCGGGTGGGCGAACGGGTCGCCGGTCGCGCGCAGCGCGATCGAGGTGTCGGGCGGCACGCGCGAGAACAGCGCGCGCGCCAGCTCGAGGTTGATGTGGCTGGCCCCCGGCGAGCTCGACGGGACGATCTCGTAGCCGGTCGAGGCCCACGACGCGATGGCGCCCTTCGAGGGCACCACCACCAGTTCCTCGCCGATGCACGGGCCTTCTTCGGGGTTGTACTCCCAGCGGCGCGAGAAGTTGTTCGCGTGGCAGGAGAAGGCCGAGAACAGGAACGGCTTGCCGTCGTTCGCCAGCTCGGTCCAGTCGCCGCCGACGCCGCGGGTGTAGTACAGGTTCTCGTGCGTGAGCACGCCCTCGTTGGCGTGGCCCTGGTAGTTCCACCACAGCTTGCCCGCGCTCAGGCGGGTGCGCAGCTTGGGCCACACCGTCGCCCGGGTGTGGGTCTGGGTCGCGCCCCGGTCGGGCCGGCAGGTGTCGCCCAGGGAAGGCACCACCACGGCCTCTCCCGCGAGGTACTGCTGCAGGTCGAACACCTCGGCGCTGGATCGCGCGAGCCCGGCTTCGGTCAGGATGATGTCGCGGACGCGCTGATTGAGGGTGGAGAACACCGCCTCGTAGGCGTGCCGGCAGTAGGTCGGAGTGCTGGCGAGGTCGCCGAACCCGACGCCCGAGTACAGGTCGTCGGCGAGCAGCGTCATCTCGCTGCGCCAGGTCTGGTCCGGCGCCACCACTTCGTAGGCCGCGAGCTTCTGCGCGACCGCCGCGGCCTCTGCCGCGCCGTTCACCGGCAGCCGCCCGACGAACACGTCGTGGAGCTTGGGCGCCCGCGTCGGATCGGTGCACGCCGGGTCCACGCACCAGCCGTACCACGCGTCGCTCGGCACGGTCTCGAGCGCGGTCTCGCCGGAGAATGTCACCGCGATCGGGCTCTGGATCATCATGGTGGGGAGCCACTCGTGGCTCGAGGTGCCGAACTTGTTCTGCGGGTCCTCGCCGCCCGCGTCCCCCATCAGCGTGACGTAGCGCGTGCCCCAGTTGGCGTAGGCGTACTTGATGAACCGCTTCACGGCATACGCCGAGGGACGCCCGCCGTTGAACTCGTCCTTGATGGACTCGTACGTGGCCACCCGCACGTCGAGCCCCTGGGCGCGGCGCGCCTGCGCCAGCGGGGCGACCGAGCCCTCCCACGCGGCCGGCACCACCAGCAGGTAGTCGTGCGGGGTCGCCAGCTCGGTCAGCCGGCCGCGGGTCACCGCCGAGTACGCCTCGGGCGGCGCGAACCGCGGGCTGTCGAACACCACGTACTGGCGCGGCTGGCCGACGCCGGTGGAGTCCTGGAACTCGACGCTCCAGAGCCCCGCCGAGACGGTGATGCGCGACGGATCGATGTCGAGCCGCGTCGCGGCGGTGGAGTCGGTGACGTCCCACACCTCGATCGCGTTGCTGCCGAAGCCGCTGGCCTTCACCTGATAGACGTCCGCGGCGCCGCCGCTGCCGCACGGCAGGTAGCCGCGGATGGGGCGGTAGGCGCGCCACAGCGTGACCTCGAAGTAATTGAGCGCGACCACCGCGCCCGGGTTGAGGCTCGGATCGGGCGGGCGATCGACGTTGCGGGCCCAGGCCGCGAGCGCGTTGGCGCCCTCGGTGAGCGCGGAGCCCGTCACGGTGCCCGACAGCGTGGCCGCCACCTTGCCGGTCCACCCCAGCGAATCCCCGACCGTGGTCCGCACCCCGAGGCCGTTGCGCACCGCGACCGAGACGTAGCGTCCGAGCGGCCGGCGGCCGATGAACTGGCCCTCGATGAGCACCCGCTGCGTGGTGTCGAGGTCGCTGGCGGTGATCGCGTAGGCGTCGGGGCGGTTGTAGTACGCCAGCACCGTGACCCAGTGGAACGGGTCCACCGTGGTGTCGGGCACGAACGCGAAGTAGTCGCGGTAGTCGGCCGAGTCCTGCTCGTAGTGGAGGGTCTGCGGGTAGGAGGCCAGCGGCGTGAGCCCGGCGGCGCCGCGCCATCCGGGCGACGGGCCGACCCGCAAGCCGGCCCGCGTGGTGAGCCGCGTCACGTAGACGTAGTCGGCATCGCCCCACATGCGCTGCCAGATCGAGGGCCGTGCGCGCTTCCCCCAGCTCTGCGCATACACGTAGATCAGGTCGCCGGAGTCGAACTTGCCGTTGCCGTTGCCGTCCTTCACCTCGCACGGCAGCTCGATCGTGACGTAGGGCGGCGTGGTGTTCTCCACGAACTCGTGGCGGTGCACGCTCACGTCGGCGATCGGCACATCCGCCGGGAAGCCCTGCAGGAACAGGTCGTCGTAGTTGAGGGCGAACACCGAGGTGGAGTCCACCTTCACCCGCACCTCGGGCTGGTCCTCGTCGAACCCGAACGCTCCCGCCGCCGGCGCCGCGGCGAAGCTCGCGGAACGCGCCGGCGTGCGCCCCATGCGGAAGCGGCGGCCCTGCTCGGCGTTCAGGAGCGCGCCGTCGAGCGTGCCGTCCGGGCGCACGTCCTCCAGCAACGGCGCCCCGAGGGCGGTGGCCGCGCGGCCGCCGGTGAACGTGACACGCACCGTGATCGAGCGCCGGGCCCACAGCCGGCCGCTGGCCTCGTCGTAGCGGAACGGCGACACGCGCACCGCCACCATGCGCTGGCGGCGCACCACGAACGGTTCGCCGACCTCGAGCGGGGAGCGCGGCCACGGTCCGTCGAGGATCGCGGGCACCTCCTCGAGCGTGGGCTGGGTGCCGAGCCCGTCCTCGTCGCGCTGCCATCCCGGTCGCCCGCCGGGCACCAGCGCGACGCCCTCGCGCACCTCCTCGTCGCCGGTGGCGATCACCACCGCGTCGGCGCGCGCGCCCGGCGGCAGCGCGATCAGCGTGCTGGCGGCGGGCAGCAGCGGCCGGCCGGGCTCGTCGTACCCCTCGAGGCCGTCCGCTTCGATGCGCGAGCGCCGGGCGAGCGAGTCGGGGACCAGCCGCCACCCGGCCAGTTCCACGCGGAAGGTGACCCCGCGGTCGTCCGACGCCACCAGCCGCAGGGCCTCGGCGCGCGCGCACGGCGCGGCCAGGCTCAGGACGAGGGTGGCGGAGAGGGCGAGGGATCGGAGGCGAGCGCGCATGAAGGTCCGCAGTCTAGGGAGGCGTGAGGAACCCGGTCAAGGACAGCGGCCGGGCGGAGTGTCGTGGCGCGGCGCGTGCCCGCGCCGGGCTCGTCGCGCGAGCCGTGCGCGCGCCGTCGCATGCCGCCTCGGGCGCTCTGCTAGAATGCCGCGCTTCGAGTCCCTCGCGCCCTTCGGAGGCTTCGGCATGCGGCCCGTCGTGATCTTCCTCCTGCCGGCACTGGCGTTGGCCGCGTCACTCGCGGCCACCGGGGGCCCCGGCGCGGCGCCGCGGTCGGACGCACTCCGCGGCGGGCCGATGCCGGACAGCGTGCTGGCCTGGATCGGTTCCCGCCGCGAGGTGTCGCTCACCGCATTCCGTGAAGCCTGGAGGCTGGTCGCTCCTCCATCGCGACCTGACTCTCTGACCCCGCAGGGGGCCCGCCGGTTCCTCGAACTGCTGATCGACCGGGAGGCGCTGGCCGAATGGGCGCTCCGGGAGCCACCGGAGTGGACCGCAGAGGACAGCGCCGGGATGCAGGGCCTGCGCGACCAGCTCACCCTGCGGGCCACCCTCGACTCCACACTGGCCACCACGCGCGCCCGGCTGGGGGCGGCGGGGGACACCACCCGGGACCCCCAGGCCGTGGGCGTGGCGGCGCGGGAGAGCCTGCTGGCGCGACTCGACCCGCGGTGGGACGAGGAGGGGCTCGAACGGCTGGCGGCGGCGTTCGGCGACCTGCCCCGGCCCACCGCCGATTCGAGCGTGGGGGCCCAGCTCCGCATGGCCGCGGCGCTGCCGCGCTGCTCCCCCGCCGACAGCGCGCGGGTGCTGGTGACCACCACCGCGGGCCCGTACCGCACCGGAGAGCTGCTGGCGTGGTGGGCGCGGCTCGACCCGCTGGTGCGCCCGCGCATCGCGACCGGCGCGCAGGTGCGCGACCTGGCGGCGAACGCGCTGTTCGAGCGGGCGCTGCGGAGCGCCGCCACGCGCGAGGGCCTCGAGCGGCGCCCCGACATCGCCGCCGCGCTGGCGCGCCAGCGCGAGCTCATCGCCGTGCGGCACCTGGTGGCGCGCGAGGTGGTCGGGCGCATCGCGCTGGATTCGGCGACGGTGCGCCGCCACTACGACCGGCACACGGCGGACTTCGGGCTGCCGCTGCGCGTGCGCGTCATGCGGCTGGTGCTCGACGACCGCCGCGGCGCCACCGAGATGGCGCTGCAACTGCGCTCCGAAGCCAGCGCCGAGAGCCTGCTGGCGCGCGCCGCGCGCCGCCGGGTGCGCTACGACGAGGAACTGACCGCCGCGCGCGACTCGGCGCTGTGCGCGCGCGCGCTGCGCGCCGGGACCCGGCGCCGTGCTGGGGCCCGACGAGACTCCGTCGGGATGGCAGGTGGTGCGGGTGCGCGCGGTGCTGCCGGCGCGCCGGCTGATCCTTCGAGGAGGCGCGCGCACAGGTGGAGGACGACTGGTACACGCGCGAGAGCGAGCGCCTGATGGCCGGACTGCTCGAGCGCTGCCGGCGCGCGATGGCGGTCCGCGTCAACCCGCGGGCGCTGCGAGTCTTGACCTCGCCCGTGACGCAACCTTTCGAGCGCTCCACGCGCTCCGTGGGACGGCACACCCTCGAGCGGGCGTTTCTTGACGCCCTTCGCGGGCGCTACGTAGACTCGTACGCTCATCCACCTTCCCATCCCCCTGGTTCGGCCCCGGAGATCCCATGCACCCTCGCCTCCGCCTCATCCCCGTCCTCGGACTCGCTCTCGGCGTCGTGGTCTCCGCCAGCGGGCGGGCGGCCCCTCCGGGCGGGATCGCCCCGCGGACCGAGAGCGACCCGCAGGTCATCTCGAGCGCCGCGCCCCGGGAGGGAGCGCCGCTGGCCGACACCGTGACGCTGGCCCGCGTGGGCGATCGGATCACGCGCGTGCGCGATTTCACGTTCTACTGGTTCAACGCCTGGCCGCCGGATCTCCCCGAGCCGGACAGCGCGGGCCGCGCCGAGTTCCTCGCCAGCATCGTGAGCCGTGACCTGATGGCCCTCGAGGCCGCGCGGCTGGGTATCCCGGTCACCTTCGAGGACCGGCTGGCGATCCGCGAATATCGGCAGCGCATGCTCGGCAACATCCTCTACCGCCGCGTGGTGGTGGATTCGGTGCGGGTCTCGCGAGGAGGACGTCAAGCGGCACTGGGAGTCCTTCCGCTACGAGGTGCGCGCCAGCCACATCCTGTTCCGCGACGAGGAAACTGCGCAGCAGGTGCGCGCCGACCTGCTGGCGCACAGCTGACGTGGGAAGAGGCGGTCACCCGGTACTCGCTCGACGACTCGACCCGCGCCGACGCGGGAAGCCTCGGCTGGCTCACCTACGGCGCGCGTCGGCACGAGCATCGCGATCGACATCTTCCCGCTCGACGCCGGGGACGCTTTCGCCGGTGTTCCGGGACGACGATGGCTTCCACATCGCGCGCGTGGACGGAGCGCCGGCCGGCACGTGCTCCCGACTTCAACTCGACCCGCGCGCTGGTCCGCATGTACCTCGAGCAGCACCAGACCGCCGTGCGTCTCGACGCGCTGCACGACGTGATGCGGCGGCGCATCCATCTCACCTACGACGACGCCAACTGCGCGTGGGCGAGGCGCCAGTTCGTCAGAGTCTTCGAGGTCACCCGCGGCGCGCTCGGCACCCAACTGGCGTTCAACGACATCGTCCCGGAGTTCCTGCCGGAGGACACCTCCCGGGTGCTCGCGCGCTTCGATGGCGGCACGCTCTCGCTCGGGCAGTTCGTGACGAAGTACTCGGAGGTGCAGACCGACGGCGCGGCCGGATGTCTCGTCGCCGGGGCTGTTCCGGCGCGCCGTCGACAGCTTCATCCTCGAGCCCGCGATGGCCGAGGAGGCGCTGCTGCGCGGCCTCGAGAACGATCCGGTCTCGGTGAAGCACCTGCGCATCAAGCACGAGGAACTCGCGGTCGGCATCTCTACCAGGATTCGGTCTCGCGCAGGTCTCGCTGACGCCGAAGGAGCGGCGGAAGTTCTACGAGAAGAACCTGGACGGCCTACATCACGTTCCCATCGGTGCGCTACGCCTGTTCGGGCTGCAAGGAACAGGCGGCTCGCCGACACGCTCGCGGCGGCGCTGAGGGCCGGCGAGTCGGCCGAGCGCGTCATCGCCGACTCCCTCTACGGCTGGTCGGTGGGCTCGGTGCAGCGCGGCGCCAGAGCGAGCGCGGGGCGTGTACAAGCTGTCTGTTCGAGACCCTGCGACCGGGGCAGGTCGAGGTGCAGGGGCCGAACAAGGACGGGGGCTGGGCGGTGGTGCAGTCGCTCAGTTACGACCCGGGCCGCCAGCTCAGCTACGAGGAGGCCGCCAACTACGTGGACGAGAACCTGCAGAAGATCCGCGGCGAGGAGCAGCTGGCGGCGTTCTCCAAGCGGCTGATGAAGCGCTATCCGACCTGGAGCCACCCCGAGCTCGTGATGCGCATCCGACTGGTGGACCCGGAGCAATTCTAGGCGCCGCCGGAGCGCCCCGCTCGCGGCGCCGGCGCCGACCGCGCGGCCCGCGCTAGCGCGTGATCGGCCGCGGAGACCACGGCTTTACCCGGGCCCCGCTCCACGCGGCGCAGACGCCATCCACCGGCGCGTGGAGTCCGACGAAGCGCTCGCCGCGGGTCACGGTGGGCTCGTAGGCCAGGCTCCACGCCAGCGTCCCGGTGACCCACTCGACGCACAGCGGCTGCGCACACGCCGCGTCCCGCGGTGGCGGACGGTGCACCAGCACCGTCGCGAGCACGTACGTCTGGCCCGCCCGCACCGGCGTCGCCGCGGTGCTCGCCACCGCGAAGATCATCCGCAGCCGTGCCCCGCCCGGGACCAGGTCGCTCTTCTGGAGCCCGATCCCGGGGACCGGGAACGGGGTCGCCGCGCCCGCCATGGAGTCCGGCGCGAAACGCGCCACGAATTGCCTGAGGTCGCCACCGCGCTGGGTCGCGCGCCAGTAGTCCGCGAGCGAGTCGGGCGCGGTCGGGCGGAATCGCAGCTCGGCTTCGAACGCGTAGAGCGTGGGGGAATCCTGGCCCGGCACCATGCACAGGTAGAGCGTGTCGGTGGCGGCGGTGTCGCCGCACGCGCCCAGCAGTGAAGCGGTGGCGCGCGGTTGTCCCGGGGGCGCGTTCCACGACAGCGTCACGCGCGCGCCAGTGGTGTCGGGTCCCGCGCTGGCGCGTGCCACGGCGGCGCCCGCGATCAACATGGCGAAGACGAGGGCGGCCGCCTTAGCGGCCCGAACGGGCATGCAATAGGGTTCCGTCATCGGTAGAGCACCTTGATCCGTCCCCAACTGGAGGGCCGGGCCGGGACCGTGAGACAGTCCGCGCCCACACCGCCCTGCCAGGTCGCGAAATTCTCGTGGGCGCCGCCGTCCCCCGAGATCAGCACGTCGGCGGCGCCGGGCAGGCGCCGCAGCCACATCGAATTCAGCACCAGGCATGCTGGAACCTCGCAATCCGCGCAGTTCCCCATCCGAGCGATGCCGAGATCGAATTGTATCGCATTGTAGGGAATTCCGGCTTCGAACGCACGCGCTTGCGTCGAGGCCACGGTCGCGACCGCACGGATGCGCAGCATGGAGGCGAGTCCGCGCGGCTGCCCCGGGATGGCATCCACGATGATGGCGCTCCCCAGACCGTTCCATGCATCCGCGCATGCTCCCGGCGCCGGGAAGGACGGCACCAGGCCGCCTTGGTTGCACCCGCCGGCGCCCAGTTGCCAGAAGGCCGGCAACGGCGACGCCGCGCTCTGCAGATCGAGCACGAATTCGGCGCCGATCACGCTGTCGATCGGCGCCGCGAGCTGGAACGAGCACACCAGGTAGCGGTGCGCCGATATGTCCGCGCATCCCTGCACCGCGTCCGCCGTGCCGCCCTCGACGCGGCATCCGTCCCAGGCCAGCATCAGGCGGTCGGCGGCGCGCGCACTCGCGCAGGTGCCGCACCCGACCGCCAGCGCCAGCACCCATGTCACTCCGACACCACGAGGCACCCACGCGCGAGCGGGGTGCCTCGTGGATGCCGAATGCGGCTTCGACACTAGCGGTAGAGGCTCTTGATCTGACCCCAGGTCCGGCTGCGCACCGGAACCGTGGCGCAATCCGCCACGGTCTGGCCCGAGAGGAGTGCACTACCGGCGGACGCCGGGAGGTTGTACACCGGGTCGCCCCCAGGACTACCGGACGGCTGGTTGAGCTTGACCCACTTGAGCATCATGCACGCCTGCGCGTCGCAGCCCGCGCAGGAACCCGTGCCGGTGCTCTTGGTCTTGTTCATCACCAGCGAGTAGAGGAAGATCTCGTCGCCCACGTTCGGGGGCGGGGTGAGCAGCGCGAGGTCGTAATCCACGGCCGAGACGAAGCGCATGCGGACGCGGTTGCCGTCGATCTCGCCATTCGGGTCGCCGATCGCGGGATCCGGGCCGATCTGGTAGGAGTTGACACCCAGCACCGTGCTGACGCCGCCGAAGTAGTCGATGCACGAGTACAGGCCGCCGTTGTACCCCACGGCCAGCGCGTTGGAGGCGCGGCAGGTCCCGCCCAACTTCCACCATTCGGGCACCAGGGTCGCGAACGCGAACTCGACCATGCTTTCCTCGGCCACCAGCGTGGTGAGCGAACCCGCAGCATTGATCACCACGGACGCGACGGCGGTGAAGGCGGCGCCGCCGTTGGACGTGCAGGTCCAGGTCGCGAGTTGGGCGCCACCGCAATCGGTGGAGGCCAGCTTCAAGCCCGGAACGTCCACCGCCTGCGCCGGCGACACCATCGAGATGCTCGCCAGCATGCTACCGAAGACCACCAACACGAGAAGCAGTCGCTTCATGATTCGGACCTCCCTTTCCCTAGAGTGACGGCATTCGGCACGAGCGCACCCGGCCGGAGAGATGGATGCTCACGCCGAGGTTGACCGCGAGGCTCTTGCCCGGTCCATGGATCGCGGCTGCATCCTAGCGTGTCATCGGCCGGGCGCAAGCGATAATCCAGTCGCCCGTGGGGGCGGCGCCAGCGGCCACAAGCGAAGCGGGGGGGCCGGCGACCGCCGCCCCCCCGAACGCGTTCGTTGCAGAGACTTGACAGCGACCTACCGGTACAGCGACTTGATCTGGCCCCAGCTGCTGCGGGTCGCAGGAGTGGACAGCGGGCAAGTCGGATCGATCGAACCGTTGAAGCACGTGTAACCGACGTCGTTCACGTCGGGAAGGCCCATCACCGGGTCACCACCAGGAGTGCCCGACGGCTGGTTGAGCTTGACGTTCCTGAGCACCATCGCGACCTTGGCGTTGCAGCCCGCGCAGGCACCAACGCCGGCGCTCTTGGTCTTGTTCATCACCAGCGAGTACAGGAAGATCTCGTCGCCCATGGCCGGCGGCGGCGTGAGGAGCGCGAGGTCGTAATCCACGGCCGAGACGAAGCGCATACGGACACGCTTGTCGTCGATCGGGCCGTTCGGGTCGCCGACTCCGGGATCCGGGCCGATCTGGTACGAGTTGACTCCCAGCACCGTGCTGACACCGCCGAAGTAGTCGATGCACGAGTACAGGCCACCGTTATACCCCACGGCCAGCGCGTTGGCGGCGCGGCAGCCACCGCCCAGCTTCCACCAGTCGGGCACCGGAACCTCGAACCCGATCTCGACCACACTCTCCTCGGCCACCAGCGTCACGACGCCAGCCGGAACGGTCGCCGAAGCGATCACCGTGAAGGCAGCGCCGCCGTTGGACGTGCAGGTCCAACTGAGCGTCGAGGCACCGCCGCAATCACCGACGGAAAGGTGGAGCCGCGACTGAGCGTTGGCAATCGCCGCCGTCATCACGAGAAGGGCGCCACAGAAAAGGAAAACCTTCTTCATTGGAACCTCCAGAATACGCAAGACTAGACAGGGGGACGATGCGCTACCGAGTTGCTCGATCGGTCTAGTCTCGATATCACCACCTTTCGATTCGATTCCTACATTCGAAGCAAGCGAGAAGCGGCTCTAGAAATCCCCGATCAAGGGCAGCCCGTATCGGTCGCGCTGGTCGAGCAGCCGCTAGCACAACCCAAGTAGGCAGACCCCAGATCGACAGGTCGGTGCCGGCGATCTCGCCCGAGAAGTCAAAGTCCGAACGGCCAGCGAACGGGGCGGGCGACGGGCCCTTGCGATTGAAATAGTCGGACGAGTAGAGCCCCAGGTCGAGGCCGTCGTACCCCAGCAGGCCGCTGAGGTCATACGAGGCGACCGTGTAGTTTCCGAAATCCACGCCATCCACCGTCATGTGGCAGCACAGGCCGCCCGTGATCGCCCCCGACGAAGTGGACCCGCCGAGGATGCGGAACGTCGCGAGGCCACCGGCGTCCGTCAGCGCGCTGACCTGCCCGGAGGACACGTCGTCGTCAGCCCGGGCCACGGCTGCGGATTCGCGATCCAGATGTCCGGCGCGCACGCCGAGAAGTCGAGCACGACGTTCGCGCCCCACACCGGGTTGCCGCCGATGTCGCGCACGGTCACGGTGAACTGACTGCGGCTATCTACGCCGAGGGCCGTGCCCTGGCTGCTGAGCGCACCGAGGAAGGGCGCGGGGAGGCCGGGAGTATTGGCGCCCAGCTTGATGCCCAGCGGCTTGGTGGAAGTCGAGGAATTCGGCACGCTCGCCAGTCGCCGCCCCGGCGACGAGCAGGCCGCACACCGAGAGAAGCGTGGCCTTGCGAATCAAACCAGTCATTGTTGCACCTCCATAAGATGGTCACCCGGTTGCTAAAGAGAAGGCAAGGCTCAGCTGCAAGCAATCAGGTCTGGCTTCGAGCCACCTCCTTTCGAATCCTTACTTCCATTCCAAGAAAGACTTGTCGCCGCGAGGCGAAGATATCTGACGCTTTGGCAAGACGTTCCGCGACGTAAGAAAGTCTAGGAGTCACGTCCACGGCGTGTCAAGTGGGTTTTTCGCGTCAAGCTCCTCTGTGCCTCGTGGTTGGCCGGCACCCCCCCGGCCCGGGCTTTCTCCCCGGCCGGCGGGCCTGCGACCGACCCCGGGCCAATCTGCCCGGAGCGCTGATCCACGGTGGTGGGCGAAACAGGGTTCGAACCTGTGACCCCTTGCTTGTAAGGCAAGTGCTCTGACCAGCTGAGCTATTCGCCCGCAGCCTCGGTCTTCCCGCGGACCAGGAGCGAGGCCGGGACGAGCACCACGTACCCGAGCACCAGGAGGATGGGGGCGGCAGTGATATCCCCCTTGGAAAGCAGGACATAGCCCACGGCCAGGACGGCGATCCCGATCCCCAGCAGGAGGGTGTTCAGCCCCCCCCAGCGGAATCCCGGGTCCACGGCGACCACCGGCTTCCTGACGTTCCGCGACCTCGTGACGCTGGGCTTGTTGGCGCTCATCTCGACTGCTCCCTGGCTTCCCGAATGGGAAAAGCCGACGGTTACGGGCTGGGCGAGCCAGTCCGAGACCGTCGGCTGTCCGGGGCGAGAGGCCCGGGGCACGAACGATCTCAGCGAGGATCGCTTTGGGTGCCGCCGCCTCCGTGGGGCGTGCGTCTTCTACCCCAATCGGAGGCCGCGGGGTTCCCGCTTTCTCAGGCGGGCGGCTCGCCGCCCAGGTTACGCCCCGGAAGGGGGTTCAGGCTGCCCGATCGGAACCCCTCCAGGTCCAGCGTGACGACGGTGAATCCCGCCCGCTTCAGCGCCTCGATCGCGCGCTCGCGCACCGGGCGCTCGAGCAGCCGCGGCAGGTCGGCGAGCGGGACCTCGATGCGCGCGGTGTCGCCGAAGTGGCGCACCCGGCATTCGCGGAAACCCAGCGCGTGCAGCGCCTGCTCGCCCGCCTCCACCATGGCCAGGCCCTCGGACGTGATCGCGGTGCCATGCGGGATCCGCGAGGCGAGGCAGGGCGAGGCCGGCTTGTCGTGGCTCGCGAGCCCGAAGTGCCGCGCCACGGCGCGCACCTCGGCCTTGGTGAACCCCAGTTCGGCCAGCGGCGAGCGCACCGCGCGCTCGGCCGCCGCGTGGCGGCCCGGACGGTAGTCGCGCGCGTCGTCGGCGATGGTGCCGTCGAGCACCGCGGCCGCGCCGTGGCGCGCGCGCACCTCGCCGAGGCGGCGGAACAGCTCGTTCTTGCAGTGATAGCAGCGGTTCACGGGATTGCTCGCGAACGCCGGGTCGCTCAACTCGCCGGTGGTCACGATCTCCACCGCCGCGCCGAACGAGGCGGCCTGCGTGAGGGCCGCCTCCAGTTCGCGCCGGGCGTAGGAGTCGGAACGCCCGATCACGCCCACCGCGCGGCCTCCGAGCACCTCGTGCGCCACGCGCAGGAGCACGCTCGAGTCCACGCCGCCCGAATAGGCCACCACGCACGAGCCCAGCTCGTGCAGCACGTGACGCAAGCGCGCCAAGCTTCTCGGGCCATGGCAGGCCCTCGAGCGAGGTGTTCGCGGGTGCGCCGATCTGGATGAGGAGGTGGCCGGACATGGGTGCGGCAGCGTATCACATGTGGGTGGCTCACGGCACCTGACGGCGCGCGCGGTGCGGGCGGCGCGCGCGGCGCGCCCGCCCGCTCCCGGCGCCAGCAGCCCGCCGCACCCGACGCACAGCAGCGGCAGCATCGGGAACAGATAGCGCACCCCCGCGTTGACCTGCGCGAGCATCGTCGCCCCGAGCACCACCACCGCCGGCACCAGCACGAATGCGTCGTTCCACCGGCGCCGCGCGCTCGCGCGGCGCGTGACCGACGTGCCGATCCGCAGCGCGATCAGCCCCAGCAGCCCGAGCGGCCACTTGAGCGCCAGCGCGACCGGGAAGTAGGACCAGACCGGCCCGCGGCGCACCTCCCCGAAGAGATACGTGTCGCGCTCGCCCGGGGTGGCCAGCAGGGCGAGGTAGTCGAGTCCGGCGAGCGCGGCCTCGGGCACGGGCAGGCGCAGCCCCGGCAGGCGTTCGCGGAGCGCCTGGAAGGCGTGCGAGCGCACCGGCAACTCGCGCAGCGGACGCAGCGGGGCCTGGCCGAGGTAGGCGAGGTTGAGCGCGAGCAGCGACGTCAGGGGGAGCAGCGCGATGCCGGTCCACAGCCGGGCCGGACGGCGCACGCGTCCCAGCGCCGTCCCGATCAGCGCGATCAGCACGAACGCCACGCCGAGCTGGTACGCGTTGAAGCGCGTGGCGAGCGTCAGCCCCAGCGCGAGCGCGGTCGCGGCGAACCAGCGCCAGCGCCCCGAGCGGGCGAAGCACCAGAACGCCGCCACCGAGGCGGTGGTGCCGAGCGCGAACGGCATGTCGATGCCCGCGAGCCCGGCGTGCGCGAGCGCCTCGGGCGCGAACGCGTACGCGGCGAGCGAGAGCAGGCCGCCACGCGGACCGTGCATCCGCGTCGCCAGGCGCCATACCAGCCAGGCGAGCAGCGCCGAGAACAGGACGCCGACCGCGCGGGCGGCGAGATAGACGCGCGAATAGCGGTCCCGATTGAGCTCGGCGAAGGCGCGGCCGAGCGTGAACTCGTCGCCGGTGATCGCTGACCGCCCCGGCGCCCGGGCCCCCGCCGCGAGCGCCGCCGCGCCGTACAGCGCCTTGGCCGCGGGGGGCTGCGCCACCGAGCCGTTGAAGTTCCGATGGACGACGATCGCCACGCCGGCCGGGACATGGAAGTTCTCGTCGAACGTGACCGAGTTGCGCAGTGCCCCCCACGACGCCAGCGCGACGTGCGCGGCGATGAGCAGCAGCGCCCACGTCGTCAGTCGCGGGGGCACGGCGGGACGCGGGGCGCGACCCGCGGGCCCGGGCACGCGGCGCGCGGCCCCGCGTTTCATCGCCCGCCCCGGGCGCCCGCAGGCGCTTTCGGGGCCACCGGGGGCGGCGGCGCCGCCGCGCTCGCCAGCGTGTCCCCGTGGGCCGCGCCCGCGGGGGCGTCGGCCGCCGCCGCGGCATGCAGGGCGCGCGCGATGGCGATGTTGGCGAGGTGCTGCTCGTAGGTCACCGCGAACAGGTGGCGGCCCTCGCCGCGGGCGACGAAGTAGAGCTCCCTGCCCCCTTCGCTCGGGTGCACCGCGGCCTCGATGCTGCGGCGGCCGGGGTTGCAGATCGGCCCCGGCGGCAGCCCCGGGTTGCGATAGGTGTTGAACGGCGAGACCGTGCGCAACTGGCTCAGGTAGAGCCGCGAGCGCGGGTTCATGCCGAGCGCGTACGCCACCGTCGGGTCGGCCTGCAGCAGCATGTGGCGCGCCAGCCGGTTCAGGTAGACCTTCGCGATGCGCGCGCGCTCGACGTCCACCTGCGCCTCGGACTCCACGATGCTGGCGAGCGTGAGCACCTGATGGAGCGACAGCCCGAGCGGCAGCGAGTCGATGCCGGCGGTGAGGTCGAGCAGCAGGGACTGCTGGCGCGCGGCCATGGTGCGCAGCGCCACCTCGGGCGGCGTGCCGGGCAGGAACTCGTAGGTCTCGGGCGCCAGGTAGCCCTCGAGCGAGGGCGCCTCGATCCCGAGCGAGTCGAGCAGCCCGCGGTCGCGCGCCAGCGAGTCGAACGCCCCCGGCGTGGCGCCGAGGTGCGCGGCGAGGATCGCCCCCACCTCGCGCACCGTGAGCCCCTCGGGGATGGTCACCAGGCTCAGCCCGCTCATGCCGCGCGCGAACGCGCGCAGCAGCGCCGGCACCGTGATGCCGGGGCGGAACGAGTACTGCCCCGCCTTGATGCCGCGGTCCACGTGCATCAGGCGGGCGAGCACCTGGAAGCCGAGCGTGCCGCGGAGCAGACCGACGCGCTGCAGCTCGCCGGAGATCTCGCGCAGCGTCTGGCCGCGCCGCACCAGCACCACGCGGCGCTCGCGCGGCGGGAACGGACCGGCGGGCAGCAGCAGGTCGGACGCCACCGCGAGCCCGCCGATGGCCAGCAGCAGCATCGCCCAGCGGCGCGGGCGGAAGGTGCCGCGGCGGCGCGGGCTCACGGCCGCTCCCCGCGCGCCGCGCGCACGTGCAGGCGGGTCAGGAACGACTCCAGCAGGGCCACCGCCGCGCCCTGGTCCACGCGCGACTTGTGGCGCCCGGTGCGCACCCCCGCCTCGCGCAGCCGGCGGGTGCTGAGCGCCGAGGTCAGGCGCTCGTCGTAGGTCTCGACCGGCAGCCCGGTGGCGGCGGCGAGCGCGTCGGCGAAGCGCTGCGCGGCCTCGGCCGCCGTGCCGCGCGCGCCCGAGAGCAGCAGCGGCATGCCCACCACGATGCGCTCGGCCTCGCGCTCGCGCGCGCACTCGGCCACCCGCGTCACCGCGGCGGCCGCGCTCTTCACCTCGAGCGTCTCGAGACCGGTGGCGATGATGCCGTCGGGGTCGCTGAGCGCCAGACCGATCCGGCGTTCGCCCCAGTCCACGGCGAGGATGCGGGCCACGGTGGCGCCGGCCGGGCGATCAGCCGTTCGCGGCGGCGGCGGCGCGACGGCGCTTGACGAGGTGGCAGGTGGTGCCGCTGGCGTCGAAGCGGAACTCCACCGTGTCCATGCACGCGCGCATGATGTAGATGCCGCGGCCGCGCAGCTCGAACAGGCGGTCGGGAGAGGTGACGTCGGCGTCCACCAGCTTGAGGTCGAAACCGGGGCCGGTGTCGTGCACCGTCACCTCGAGGCGGTCGGGCCAGATCGCGAACTCGATGTCGAAGGCCTTCGAGGCGTCGCGCTTGTGGCCGTGCTGGATGGCGTTGGTGCCGGCCTCGATGACCGACATGTTGACCTGGGAGGCGGCATCGTCGCTCGAGCTCCATGCGCTCGCACAGCGCGGTGCACACGCGGTCGAGCACGGCGAGCAGCTCGAGGCGGCTCGGGAGGCTCATGCGGATGACTTCGGGGGCGTCGGGCTTGGGCATGGTCGTCAGCGGGTGGCGCGGTCCCGGAACGCGCGCAGCGCCTCGAGGGCGCGTTGGAGGTCGCCCGGCAGAGCCGAAGTGAACTCGAGTGCCTCACCGGTTACGGGGTGCTTCAATTCCAGTCGGCTCGCGTGGAGCGCCTGTCTCGGCAGGATCTCCAGCAGGGCCCCAGCGAGGCTACGCTGGGCCGGATCGGGACTCAACGCCTTT
Source organism: Candidatus Eiseniibacteriota bacterium (assembly GCA_963776245.1). Lineage (GTDB taxonomy): Bacteria > Eisenbacteria > RBG-16-71-46 > RBG-16-71-46 > RBG-16-71-46 > CAVSAC01. Next base: position 131,347 of record CAVZLN010000003.1, read on the forward strand.
CTTCGCCCGCCGTAGACCGCGTCGCCGATGACCGGCATGCGGGCGTACGCCAGGTGGACGCGGATCTGGTGGGTGCGGCCGGTGTGCAGCCGCACGTCCAGCCGCGTCGCCACGCCGAAGCGCTCGGCGGCGCTCCAGTGGGTGACCGCCAGCCGCCCGCCGCGGCGCGTCACCGCCATGCGCTTGCGCTCGTGCGGATCGCGCGCGATGGGCGCGGCGATGGTGTCCTCGTCCACCCGCGGGTCGCCCCACACCAGCGCGGTGTACGCGCGCTTCACCTCGCGGCGGCGCATCGCCTCGATGAGCACGCGGTGGGCGCGCGCGGTGCGCGCCACCACCAGCAGGCCCGAGGTGTCCTTGTCGAGCCGGTGCACGATCCCCGGGCGGTCCTCGCCGCCCACGCCGGCGATCGCCGGGTCGTGGTGGAGCAGGCCGTGGGCGAGCGTGCCGGTGCTCACCCCGGCGCCCGGGTGCACCACCAGCCCGGCCGGCTTGTCGATGATCATGAGATCGTCGTCCTGATGCACCACCACCAGCGCCATGTCCTCGGGCGCGAGCGTGGAGGGCACCACCGCGGGGATGGCGATCGCCACCGCGTCGCCGGCGCGCACGCGCCGCGAGGCGCGCGCCGCGCGGCCGTTCACCGTGACGTGGCCGGAGTCGATGAGCTGCTGGACGCGATTGCGCGAGAGGTCGGGCTGCGCGGCGGCGAGGAAGCGGTCGAGCCGCTCACCCGCGGCGTGCGGCGGGACCGGGAGCGTCAGCATCCCGTCCACCTTCGACCTCCGTCGCGGGCGCCGGCGGCGCGGCGTGCGCCCGCGGCGTGCGCACCGCGACCAGCGCGAACAGCACCACGCCCGCCGTCACCGAGGTGTCCGCCAGATTGAAGACCGGGAACGACCACGACTTCCACGACAGCAGGATGAAGTCCACCACCTCGCCGCTGGTGACGCGGTCGATGAGATTGCCGATCGCGCCGCCGAAGATCAGCGACAGCGCCCACTGGCGCGGCCGGTCGGTGATGCGTCCGCGCAGCAGCAGCCCCAGGATGGCGAGCGCGGCGAGGATGGAGAAGATGTAGTAGGGGAAGCCGGTGCCCGCGCCGATGCCGAACGCCACACCCGAATTGCGCGTGTAGGTGAGCCGCACCAGCGTGCCGACCACCTCCACCGGCGGCCGGTAGGCGAGCGCATGGGTCGCCCAGTGCTTGGTCCACTGATCCGCCGCCACGACCGCGCCCGCGACCAGCGCGAGCCGGAGCAGGGAGCGTCTCACTGGCCGATCTGGCCCGCGGTCCGCCCCGCCTTCTCCTCCTTCTCCTTGCACGGCACGCACAGGCGCGCGTACGGCATCGCCTCGAGCCGCGCGCGGGAGATGGGCTTCTCGCAGATCTCGCAGGTGCCGTACTCGCCGCGGTAGAGCCGGCGCAGCGCCTCGTTGATGTCCATCAGCAGCCGGCCCTCGGCCGAGGCGAACAGGAACGCCTTCTCGCGCTCCATCGCGTCGGTGCCGGCGTCGGCCATGTGGAACGCGTAGCCCGACAGGTCTCCGGCGGAGTCGCGCGGGTTCACCTTGAGCACGGTGTTCTCGAGGTGGCCCATCTCGGTGAGGATCTTGGTGCGCTCGGCGAGCAGGCGCTGTTCGAATTCCTTCGTGTCCTTGTCGGTCACGCCCTGGACTCCTTGGGGAGAGATCGGTCGGGGTGCGGGCTTCGAGGTCGTGAGCGGCCGGTTGACGTGGGGCGCCGGGCCGGAGTGCGCCTTGGCGCGCGATTCGGGAGGGAGCACGCCGAGCGGCCGCACGTTCGGCGCCGGCACCGCGTGCCGGACCACCGGCCGCAGCTTGCGCGGCAGCCGGGACGCGAGCGTGCCGGTCTTGAGCGCCACCGTGCCGGGCTTGCCCTTGACCGCCGGCTTGCCGATCACGCGCGGCACGGGTGGCCTTTGACCGCGGGCTTGCCGATGACGCGCGGCGCCGGGTGTGCCCTTGACCGCGGGCTTGCCGATGACGCGCGGCGCCGGCGTGCCCTTGACCGCGGGCTTGCCGATGACGCGCGGCGCGGGCTTGCCCTTGACCGCGGGCTTGCCGATGACGCGCGGCGCCGGCTTGCCCTTGACCGCCGGCTTGCCGACGGCGCGCGGCGCGGCTTTCGGCTTCACCCGCGGCGCGGGCTTCGCCTTCGCCCGGGGGGCCGGCCTCGCCTTCGCCCGCGGCGCGTGCTTCGCCTTCGCCTTCGGAGTGGGCCGCTTCGCGGCCTTGCCGGTCCTGCGCTGCGTCGCCATCGTCTCCTCCTTCATCGGCCGGAGCGGATCCCGCCCCTAGCGTGCCTCTTCGAGCCGGCGGACCACCTCGGTGACCAGTCGGATGAGCACGGGCGCCGCGCGCCCCGCCACCGCCAGGATCGCCGGGATGGCCACCGGGTGAAGGTCGTCCGGCAGACACGAGTCGGTCACGACGTTGAGCGCGAGCACGCGCTGGCCGCCATGCACCGCCACGATGGTCTCGGGCACCAGCGACATGCCCACCACGTCGGCGCCCGCCCAGCGCAGGAAGCGGTACTCGGCGGCGGTCTCGAGGTTCGGCCCCGGGACGCCGACGAACACCGCGCGCTGGAGCGGCGTGCGCTGCTCGAGGGCGACCGCCTCGGCGAGGCGCACCAGCGCGCGGGCGTACGGCTCGCTCATGTCGGGGAAGCGCGCGCCCAGCGATTCGTCGTTGGGCCCGATGAGCGGGTTGTCGCCCATCAGGTTGATGTGGTCGGTGGTGACCGTGAGGGTGCCCGCGGGCATGTCGGGGTTCATCCCGCCGCACGCGTTGGTGATCACCATGGTGTCGCACCCGAGCGCCTTGAGCACGCGCACCGGGAACGACACCTGCTCCATGGTGTAGCCCTCGTAGTAGTGCACGCGGCCCTTCATCACCGCGACCGCGCGGCCCGCGAGCGTGCCGAGGTGCAGCTCGCCGGCATGGCTCTCGACGGTGGAGACCGGGAAGTGCGGGATGTCGGTGAACGGCACCACCGCGTCCACCTGCAGGGCGTCGGCGAAGTCTCCCAGCCCGGTGCCGAGGATGATCCCGACCTGCGGCTGCACGCGCGTCCTCGCGCGCACCGCCGCCGCGGCCTCCTCGATACGCGTCTTCAGCTCACCCGCCATCGCGTGCCTGCTCCGTCCGCAGCGCCGCGTCCACGCGCCGCCGCACCTCGGCCTCGTCGAGGCCTTCGATCTCGACCGTCTTCGAGCGCGAGGACCCGCCCCGCGCCACCGTCACCTGCCGCCGCGCCACGCCGAGCGTGTCCGCGATCAGCTCCACCACCGCCTCGTTCGCGCGACCGCCCTCGGGCGGCGCCGCGACCGCGAGCTTGAGCGCCCCGTCCTCCCGCCACCCCGCGAGCCCCGCGCGCCGCGCGCCGGGATGCACCCGCACCGCGAGCCGCGCGGTCACCCCATGCGGATCGCGAGGTCGCGCAGCGAACCGACCGCGAACTCGCGCAGGAAGTAGATCATCAGCATCACCACGAACGGCGCGAAGTCGAAGCCGCCGATCACGGTCGGGAACAGCCGGCGGACCGGGTCGCACACCGCGTCGGAGACGCGGTCGAGGAACATCACGATCGGGTTGTTGGGGTCGGGATGCACCCACGACAGCAGCGCGTTGATCAGCACCACCACCAGCAGGAGCTGGAGCACGATGTCGGTGACCCCGGCGACCCCGCTCAGCAGATGACCCAACACGAACATCCGGTTCTCCTAGCGGCCGCGCGCACCGAAGATCGCGGTGCCCACGCGGACCATCGTGCTGCCTTCCTCGACGGCGACCTCGAAATCGCCGCTCATGCCCATCGAGAGCTGCGGCAGCGCCCGCCCGAGCCGCTGCGCCGCGCGGTCGCGCAGCCCGCGCAGCCGCGCGAACCCCGCGCGCGCGTCCTCGGGGCGCTCCGCCGCCGCCCCCACCGTCATCAGCCCGTCGAGCGCCAGCCCCGGCATCACCGCGACCGCCTCGAGCAGCGGATCGAGCGCCTCGGGCGCGACCCCGAACTTGGTCGCCTCGCCGCTCACGTTCACCTCGACCAGCACCTGCAGCGTGACTCCCGCCGCGGTCGCCCGCCGCGACAGCGCGTGCGCCAGCCCGGCGTCGTCCACGCCGTGGACGCGGTCGAACAGCTCCACCGCGCGGCCGGCCTTGTTGCGCTGCAGGTGCCCGACCATGTGCCAGCGCACCGCGCTCCGGCCCACGGCCGGGACCCGGGCCTCGGCCTCCTGGACCCGGTTCTCGCCCAGGTCCGCCAGTCCGAGCGCCACCGCCTGCGCCACCACCTCGGTCGGCACCGTCTTGACCACCCCGATCAGCGTGACGGCCCCGTGCGCGCGTCCGCAGCGGCTCTCGGCCGCGTGGATGCGGGCCCGGACCTCATCGAGACTGGCCTTCAGCGCCGCCGGGTGGGTATTCACGGAACGCGCGAGACTAGTCACGTCGCCCCGGTGGTGCAAGCGGGAAAGGGCGGGCGAACGGGCGGGGTGACGAAGCGCCCCGCCGCGCGAGGCGACGGGGCGCATGGATGGTGGAGGCGGCGGGAATCGAACCCGCGTCCGAAAACCGATCCCTGGAATCCACTACAGGCTTGTCCGGCCGATTAAGTCTCGCGCGCCCCCGCTCCGACCGGCGGGATCAGTGGCGCACCAGCTCGATTGGTTCTCATCCTCTGCCCCCGAGCGAGAGCTTCGGACCAGCCCGCGTTTGTATGACGCTCGCACCGTCCCCCGCGGGCGGGGTCCGGGCGATCGTCGTCGCTATTTAAGCGGCGAAAGCAAACTGCTCGTTGGCAGTTGCGTGTTTCCCGTTTTTTTGACGAGGACACGGGTCCCCGGCCTGCGTCTTCCGATTCACGGTCCCCGTCGAGACCTTTGCGCCCCCTCTCAGGCTTCCCCAGGACCCCGATCGCTGCGTTGCCTCCGTCGCTCGTCGCTGCGACGTATCTTCCGATACGTCTCGCTCCTCGCTCGGTCGGCGCCTTGCGCTCGGGCCCCTGGAGAAGCCTGACCGCAGGCGTGCAAACCGCTTGCTGTGGCCCGCTCGCGGCTTCGCCGCGACGCTACTCAAAAGGGAATATCGTCATCCGGGCCGCCGGCGAAATCGCCGGTCATTGGATCGTCGGGCGGGACGGTGGCGCCGGCGTCATCACGCGCGGGCTCGCCGCGGCCGCCCAGCAACTGCATGTTCTGGCAGACGATCTCGGTGCTGTAGCGCTTCTGGCCCTGCTGGTCCTGCCATTGGCGGGTCTGGATGCGACCCTCGATGTACACCGAGCGGCCCTTGGTGAGGTACTGCTGGGCGATCTCGGCCTGGCGCCCGAACAGCACCACCCGATGCCACTCGGTGGACTCCTGTTTCTGGCCGTTCTTGTCGGTCCACTTCTCGGTGGTGGCGATGCGCAGATTGGCGACCGAAGACCCGCCCTGCGTGAAGCGCACCTCGGGGTTCGCGCCCAGATTGCCGATGAGGATGACCTTGTTCACGCCCATGTGCGACTCCCGGGAAGGTAGGGGCCCCATGCGGGGGGCATTCGACGTGCCGGAAGCATACGGGCCACGCGTCCCGGGGGCAATGGCTCTCCCGAGGCCGCGCCCCGCGGCGGAGGGTGGTGTCCTAGGTTGGGCGCGGGATAATGCGGGGAGGACGCCCCAAGAAGCAGTCGTCGAACCACGACACCCTGAGCGGAATGTGCGTGTTCACAGTCGCCGCCAACTTCGCACACGGGGCTGGAGTCGCGGAAAACACCTTCTTTCCATGACTGCGTACGGCCTCGACGGCTGGTGTGTAGTCTCCGTCAGCGGAGAGCAGGTATGCGGCATCGAATCCGTCGCCGATCGCCAGTTGAACCATATCCACGGCGACCTGCACATCGACCGCCTTTTCGACGAAGATGCGTGCTTTGTCGTGGGTCTTTCCCAGAGAGACCAAGTCTGAGTACACGCGCTGATCGATGCGGATCTTGAGTCCGGCCAGATACCTCAGGAGTTGCTTGGCAGCTTCGCTCTTGGCTTCGCGGGGCTCAAGCCGGCCGGTCTGAATGACGGTGATTCTCGGGTCTTGATCCTGAAGCTGCTTGAGGAATTCGCGCTGTTCCGCGAGAAGCACTGGATCCCCGATCGGTCCCACGTCCGGGATGTAATAGCGCGCTTGGAGCCAGGTCCGCCCCGGCCCCGCGAGCTTGTCGAAGACCCGCGGATACCGCAGCCGCTGAAGATCGGAGAATCCAACGTTCTTCAGCGAGTGGTACCAGTTGTTCCCGTCGATGAAGAAGATGGCACGATCCATGGGCCGTCACGCGGGCCGGTGAATGGAAAACCCCGGCATGAGGCCGAAGCCTCATCCCGGGGGGATAAAGACTAGGCTCCCGTAAGAACCTAGTGCGGAAAGTATCGGCAGGTCTGCTGCATGAGTCAAGACGGTACCTGCCGCCCTGAGGAGGGCCACGGCCTATCGTCTTGCCAGCCCAGTACCTGCCCGGCGGAGCGCGGGTTTGACGCCCACCCGCGCCCGCGGATAGACTCCGTCCCGCTTGCCGACTTGTGGGAATCGCGGGGCGTGGCGCAGCCCGGTAGCGCACCTGCTTTGGGAGCAGGATGTCGGAGGTTCGAATCCTCTCGCCCCGACTTTATGGGCCGGCGCCCTCGCGGGCCATCCGGCCGTGAACTCCGCGCCTGTAGCTCAGATGGATAGAGCAACGGATTTCTAATCCGTGGGTCGGGGGTTCGATTCCCTCCAGGCGCGCCAGTCGTGGATGGTGCACACCCTTGTGGCGGTGGATGTAGCTCAGTTTGGTAGAGCACCGGACTGTGGCTCCGGCTGTCGCGGGTTCAAATCCCGTCATCCACCCCATTCTCCCGCCCCGCCCGGGCGCGCCGCGCACCCTCAGCGCGCACCGAGGCGGCCGATCAGCGCGTGCACCGCGCGCGCGCGGTGCGAGAGGGCGTTCTTCTCCGCGGGCGGCATCTCGGCCAGCGTGCGCCCGCTGCCCGCGACCTCGAACACCGGGTCGTAGCCGAAGCCCCCGGCGCCGCGCGGGGCCCCGGTGATGGCGCCTTCGAGCACGCCCTCGCACGTCAGCTCACGGCCGTCCGGGAAGCACACCGCGCACGCGGTCCGGAAGCGCGCCGTGCGCTGGGCCGGCGCGACGCCCTCGAGCACCTCGAGCAGCCGCCTCACGTTGTCCCGGTAGGAGGCGTCGGGCCCCGCGAAGCGCGCGGTGTACACGCCCGGGCGCCCGCCGAGGGCGTCCACCTCGAGCCCGGTGTCGTCGGCGATCGCGGCCAGTCCGGTGTGCTTCAGCGCCGCGCGCGCCTTGGCCAGAGCGTTCTCCTCCAGCGTCCGGCCGACCTCCGCCGCCGCGCTCGAGCCGGGGAAGTCGCGCAGGCAGGTGAAGCTCGCCCATTCGAGGTCGAGGAGCTCCACCAGCTCGCGGGCCTTGTCGGGATTGAACGTGGCGATGACGAAGCGCACCGGGGCCCCGGTGGGGCGCGCCGCGGGGGCCGCGGCCGGACCGGCGTCGCGTCCGCGCGTCACGAAGCGCGCTCGCTCGCGCGGGCGTCGAGCCGCTCGCGCACCAGCCGCGCCAGCGCGTCGGCGCTGAAGGGCTTCTCCAGGAACGTGACGCCCGGGAGCGTGCCGAGGCGCCGCGCCACCGCCTCGTCGGCATGGCCCGAGATCCACACCACCGGCAGGTCCGGCATGCGCGCCCGCACCCGCTCGGTCAGCTCGAGGCCGCTGCGGCCCGGCATGACCACATCGGTGATGAGCAGCGCGGGCGGCGTTCCCTCGCGATCGAGGCCGGCGAGCGCCTCGTCCGCGGACGCGGCGGAGCACACGCGGTAGCCGAGCGCTTCGAGCGCCCGCACCATCAGCTGCCGCACCACCTCCTCGTCCTCCACCACCAGCAGGGTCTCGCTGCCGCCCACCACGGGGAGCGGAACGCGTTCCGCGGGCGCGGCAGCGGCGGCCGCCGCGGCCCCGGGCGCCGCCGCGGGCGCGGGCGGGAACCACAGCGTGAACACCGCGCCCTTCCCGGCCGCGCTCTCCACATGGATGTTCCCGCCGCAGCGCGCCATCGTGGCGTACGCCAGCGCGAGCCCGAGCCCGAGCCCCATGCCGCGGTCCTTGGTGGTGAAGAAGGGCTCGAACGCCCGCGCCCGCACCGCTTCCGACATCCCCACGCCGGTGTCGCTCACGCGCACCCGGAGGTACGGTCCGGGCTCGAGGTTCACGGGCCGCGCGGCGGAGTCCTCCGCGAGCACCACGGTCGCGGTCTCGATCGTGAGCGTGCCGCGCCGGGACATCGCGTCGCGCGCGTTCATGGCCAGATTGGTGATCAGTTGCTCGAGCCCGGCACGGTCGCCGCGCACCCACGCCTCGGGGGCCTCGCGCCGCTGCACCACCACGACCGCCTCGCCGAGCGCCGCGCGCAGCATTGGCAGCACCTCGTCGAGCACGGCATGCAGATCGACCGAGGTCATCTCGATGGGCTGCTTGCGGCCGAAGGCGAGCAGCACGCGCGTCAGGTCCGCGGCGCGCCGGCCCGCGGCCTGGATCTCCGTCGCGCTCTCGTGGCCCGCGGCCCCCGGGGGCAGGGCGTCCACCAGCAACTGGGAGTGGCCGAGGATGGCGGTGAGCAGGTTGTTGAAGTCGTGCGCCACGCCACCCGCCACCCGCCCGGCGACGTCCATCTTCTGCGCGTGGGCCAGCTCCTCCTCCTGCGCCCGCAGGCGCTCCTGGGCGCGGCGACGCTCGGTGATGTCCCGGAATGAGAGCACCCGGCCCACCGGGCGGCCGTCGATGCGCTGCGGCACCGAGTGGCACTCCAGTTCGCGGTCGTCGCGGAGCCGGATGAGGCCGAAGTGCTCGGCGTCGGGGCGCAGCGCCATCCCGAGCGAGTCCTCGACGAACGCCTGCGGGTCGTGGACCTGGGCGCTCAGGACCTGGCGCAGCTGGTCGATCCCGGCGTTCGCGAGCCGCTCGGGGTCGAGCCCCCAGATCTCGGTCATGCGGCGGTTGAAGGCCGTGACGCGCCCGGTCTCGTCCACCACCAGGATGCCGGCGGGGGTGGCTTCGAGCGTGGCCTCGAGGCGGGCCACGGTGCGCCGCAGCTCCTCCTCGCCCTCGCGGCGCGCGGTGATGTCCTCGGTGATGCCGGCGATCCGCGCCCACCTGCCCTCCGGCCCCGGCACCGGGAAGCCTCGGGTGCGCACCCAGCGCATCGAGCCATCGGGATGGAGGATGCGGTACTCGCACTCGGTGCCCTCGGCGGCCTCGGGCCGGCCGGCGATCTGCCGCACGCGTTCGCGGTCATCGGGGTGGACGCTGTCGAAGTACACGCCGATGTCGGCGTAGAGGCTCTGCCGCGTGATGCCGAACAGCGGCTCGAACGCCGGGCTGGCGTAGAGCATCCGCGGTCCGCGCGTCTCGTACATCCAGAACACCTCCTGGATGTTCTCGGTGATCTGGCGGAAGCGCTGCTCGGACTCGGCGAGGCGGGCCTCGTAACGCGCGCGCGCGGTGACATCGGTGGCCACCCCGACCAATCCCGCGAGCTCCCCCCCGGGATCGCGCACCGCCTCGTAGCGGGTCTCGAACACCCGTCCCGAGACCTCGACGGTGGCGCTGAAGCTCTCGCCGCCGAGCGCGCGCCGCACGTGGCGGAGGATCTCCGGGACCTCGCGGTAGACCTCGGCCACCGGCCGGCCCACCACCTCCCCGGGCTTCAGCCCGAGCACCGCGAGCCCGCGTCCCTCGGAGAGCGTGAAGACCTCGTCGCGGCCGATCGCGAACAGCACGACCGGCACGTGGTCGAGCACCGTGCGCAGGTGGAGCGCGGCGTCGTCGGACAGGCGAGCGGCCTCGTCGACCGGCGCCGGCGCGCCCGACCCTCCGCGGCTCCGCTTGCTCACGGGCGCTCCGCCGCGCGCGCGCGGCGGACGATCGGGTGGAGCGCGCCCGCGACCGACGCGCGGGGCGTCGTGCCAGAACACGGGATCGAGGAGCGATGGTCCATGACGTCCTTCCGGGGAGGGACAGAGACGGCGGACACGCGCGCGATTGTGGCGCGTGGGCGGTCGCGCCGCAAGCCGGGCCGGGGCCCCTGCCCGTCGGCAACGCGGTCGGGGCGGGCGGGGCCCGAAGGGGTGCGTGTGGGTATTAGCACCCCGTAGGGCCTCGCCCGCCCCGACCGCGTTGCCGCGACGAGGCGTCAGCCCGCCAGCAGGCCCGAGCTTCCCAGCAGCCGGTGCTGCGCGGCGGTGATGCGGCGCACGCCGGCGCGCGCCAGCGCCAGCATCACGCGCAGGTCCGCGGCGCCGAAGTCGCTGCTCTCGCCGCTGCCCTGGAGCTCCACGAAGCGCCCGGCGCCGGTCATCACCACGTTCATGTCCACCTGGGCCTTCGAGTCCTCGGCGTAGCACAGGTCGAGGCACGGCGTGCCCGCCACCAGTCCCACCGAGACCGCCGCCACCGTGCTGCGAAGCGGCGGACGCGCCAGCGCGCTGCGGTTCGAGAGCGTCACGAAGGCGTCGTGGAGCGCCACCAGCGCTCCGTTGATGGCCGCGGTGCGGGTGCCGCCGTCGGCCTCGATCACGTCGCAGTCGAGGATGATCTGGCGCTCGCCGAACGCCCCGAGGTCGGTGATCGCGCGCAGCGAACGCCCGATCAGGCGCTGGATCTCCTGCGCGCGGCCGCCGGTCTGCGCGGTGCGCGAGGTGCGCTCGCCGGTGGCGCGCGGGAGCATGGCGTACTCCGCGGTCACCCAGCCGCCGCCGCGATGGCGCAGCCAGTTGGGCACCCGGTCCTCCACCGTCGCGGTGCACAGCACGCGCGTGCGTCCCAGGCTCACCATCGCCGAGCCTTCGGCGTGCGGGATGACGCCGCGCTCGACCTTGAACGCGCGCATCTGGCGCGGCGTGCGTCCGTCCGGGCGCTGGAAGACGGCGGCGGGGGCCGGAGCGGCGTCGCGCTCGCGGATGGCCTTGGGGCTTCGGGTCACGTCGTCTCCGCGGGCGGGGGTCAGGCGAGTGGCGGGCGCTCGAACCACGGCAGATCGGTCTGATCGATCACGGTGACCGCCGGCAGTTCGTGGCCGAGGAAGGTCTGGGCGATGCGCGAGAACGAGCGGCGGCGCGGCTCGTCGCTCAGGTAGACATGGTGCACGGGCGGGCCCGCGGCCAGCTGGCCGCGGGCGGCGAGCAGGGCGGCGGTGGCGCGCGCGGCCTCGGCGCCCGAGTCGATCAGGCGCACCCCGGGGCCCATCAGGTCGCGCAGCAGGGGCGCGATGAGCGGGTAGTGGGTGCAGCCCAGGATGAGGCTCTCGAGATCGGCCTGGCGCAGCTCGGTGAGGTACTCCTCGGCCACCTGGCGCGTCACCGCGTGATCGAGCCAGCCCTCCTCGACCAGCGGCACGAACAGCGGACAGGCGCGCTGGATGATGCTGGCGCCCGGCAAGCGCGCCTCGACCAGGTGCGAGTACGCGCTGCTCCCCACGGTGGCGAGCGTGCCGATGACGCCGATGCGTCCGTGCGGGCTGGCCGCGAGCGCGGCGCGCACCGCCGGCTCGATCACCCCCACCACCGGGATCTCGAAGCGGCGCTGGAGCGCGTCGAGCGCGTGCGCCGAGGCCGAATTGCACGCCACCACCAGGCACTTGATGTTCTGGCGCACCAGGAAGGTGGCGATCTCGAGACTGAAGCGCGTCACCGTCTCCTTCGACTTGTTGCCGTACGGCACCCGCGCGGTGTCGCCGAAGTACACGATGGATTCGCCGGGCAGCGCGCGATAGAGCTCGCGCACCGCGGTCAGGCCGCCGATGCCGGAGTCGAACACCCCGATGGGCCGGGGATCGTGGGTCGCGGGCATGGTCAGGGCAGCTCGCCGACGTCGATCGGCTGGTCGAGCGGCAGGTGGCCGCCGAGCGTGGTGAGCGGCGCGCCGCCGCAGACGATGAGCACCTGCTTCACCTCCGGTTCGTTGGCCCCCAGCGTGCGCACCAGCGACGCGACGGCCAGGTACTCGGCCGCCGAGCCGCCATGGAAGTCCTGCAGGAACGCACGCGACAGGTCGAGCGTGAGCAGCCCGTCGTCACCGAGATACGCGTGCAGCACCCCGGTGCCCGCCGGCAACGCCGCCACCCCGCCACCCCGCGGCCCGAGATCGAGCTCGGCCACCAGCTCCGCGATCCGTTCGTGGAGCGTGGCGCGCTCGGGCAGATCGCGGGTCTCGGACACCAGGCTGTCGCCGCTCGCGGCCGCGAAGTACAGCCGCGCCGCGCGGAATCCGGTGGACGTGGTGTCGGCGGACGGGGACGCGCCGCGTTCGTCGGCCGGCGCGCCGTGCCACACGCGCGACGCCACGAACCCTAGCACGGCCAGGATGAGCGCCACAAAGAATCCGCGTCGCATCGGCCCCCTCACTCGTTGCGCTGCCACGCCGCCACGCCCTCGGCGATGGCGGTCGCCAGCGATGCGATGCCGGCGGGCGCGGCGAGACGCGCGCGATCGGCCTCGGAGGTGAGCGTGGCACACTCGAGCGCGATGCCCGGGGCGTTCACCCCCAGCAGGTGGAGCGGCAGGATCTCGCGCAGGCGCACCGGCCCCCAGCCGCGCCCCGCGAGCGACTCGAGCACGGCATCGGCGAGCGCCCGGCTGTCGACCGCGTGGCGCAGCGCCACGTCGCGCCACGGGACCACCTCGAGCACCGCGAAGCCGGCGGCCCCGGCGCCCGCCCGCTGGGGTGCCAGGGTGGCGGGCGGACAGTAGGCGGTGGCGCCGCGCCCCGCCGGCGCCGGGTTGCCGTCCATGTGCAGCACCAGCACCAGGTCGGAGTGCGCACGGTTGGCGGCCTCGGCGCGCGCCTCGGTGGAGATGGCGCGGTCGTCGGTGCGGGTCAGCAGCACGCGCGCGCCGAGGCGGCGCTCGAGCTCCGGCCGCAGGGCCAGCGCGAGCGCCAGGGTGAGGTCCTTCTCGGCCAGACCGCCGGCCTGCACGCCGCTCTCGGCGCCGCCGTGCGCGGGATCGAGCATCACCACGCGCACCGCGCGCGGGCCCGCCGGTCCCTCGGCCGCGAACGACTCGAGCCCGGCCAGCGGCACGCGCGCGAATTCGAGCGTGAGGCGGCGGGCCACCGAGTCCGCGATCACGCGGAAGCCCGAGGTGCCGGGCCGCAGCCGGAACTCGAACAGCGTGCCGGTGGCGCTCGTTCCGGGCGTCACCCGGGTCACCAGCGCCGCGGGCGGCAGCGGCTCGGTGAGCACGCCGACGAAGGAGCCCGGCAGCCGCACGCGGAAGCGCGCGCGCGCCCGGCCGGTCACCTGGACCCGCGCGGGATGCTCGCACGCGATGGTCACACGGGTGATCTCGCCCGCGGCGGTCACGCGCGGCGCGCCGACCAGTCCGTCGGGGGGCACCACCACGACCAGCGCGCGGCCCGGCTCGACCACCAGCCGCGCCAGCGCGCCGTCGCGCGGGAGCGCGTCGATCAGTTCCGCCGGCACGAACAGCTCCCCCCCGAGCACGCGCGCCGGCGCACGCAGCCGGACGGTGTGGTCGTCCACCAGCACGAACGGATTGTCGACCGTCAGGACGATGCGATGCGCGCCCGCGCGCAGCACCAGCCGGCGGACGTCGGAGCGCCAGAAGCGCGTGGCCGACAGCAGGCGCGCGAGATCGCCGGCGCCGAGATACGAGCCGCCCTCGATGGTGCGCAGCGGGGCGCTCTCGGGCGGCGCGGCCGACTCCATGCGCGCGGTCGCGCCGCGGTCCGCCGGACGCGCGGGCGGCGTCGCGGCCCGGGCGCCGAGCGCGGAGGCCACCAGCAGCGCGACCGACCACGCCAGCGCGCGGCGGGCGCGGCCGGCGCCGGCGGGCCGCCCGGCGATCGAGCGCGCGCTCACCGGTCGCGCCCGGTCGCGCGGCGGGCGCGGTCCATCTCGCGGCGGGCGTCCTTCTCGGCCAGGGCGTGGCGCTTGTCGTGGGTCTTCTTGCCCTTGGCCACGCCGATGAGGAGCTTGGCGCGCCCGCCCGAGAAGTAGAGCCGCAGCGGGATGATGGTCTGCCCCTTCTGCTCGATCGCCTTGGCCATCTTCACGATCTCGGCCTGGTGCAGGAGGAGCTTGCGGCGGCGCACCGGGTCGAGATTCCAGCGGTTGCCCTGCTCGTAGGGCGGGATGTGCAACTGGAGCACGAACGCCTCGCCGTTCTCGATCGTGGCGTAGGCCTCCGCCAGGCTCGCCTTGCCCAGCCGCAAGCTCTTGACCTCGACGCCCTTGAGCACCAGCCCGGCCTCGACGGTCTCGAGGATGAAGTAGTCGTGGCTGGCGCGGCGGTTCTGGGCCACCACGCGCTCATCAGACCGGGTCGGAGCGGGCATGGGATAGGGGTGGCCTGGGCGGAGAGGGAGACCTGGAGGCCATCCGTGGCGCTCGGAGGTCGAAGTCAATGGTGCGGAAGGGGGGATTTGAACCCCCACACCCTTTCGGGCGCTAGAACCTGAATCTAGTGCGTCTGCCAGTTCCGCCACTTCCGCACGGCGATGCGGGGGGGATTATAGGCAGTCGTTCCGGGGCGTCAAATCGGCGCTGCGAGGCGCCTGCGCGGGCGCGCCTCGCGCCACCCCGCGACGGGAGCGCGGGAGCGGCGGGGCCCGCACCCGGCGACCGCGCCGCGTGCCGCCCTACTTCTGCTCGTCCACCGTCTTCTGCCGCAGATCGTCCTCGAACTCCTTCACCATCTGGCGCATCGCGGGCTTGTCGGTCACGTCCGGCCCGAGCATGAACACGTCGGCGTCCTTGGCCACCACCTTCTGCCGCTTGTCGAGCGTGACGATGGTGCGCGCGATGTTCTGCCCCTGCTCGCCGCCGTAGACCGCCAGCGTGTTCTTGATGATCCGGCCCTTCTGGATGAGCGGGGTGCGGCGCCCGACGATGACCACATCGATGCCGTCCACCGCGGCGCACAGGTCCTCGCTCTCGGGCTTGCCGAGGTTCGAGAGCGCGACCACCACGTCGGCGCCCTTCTTGCGCATCTCGTCCACCATCGCCTTCGCCGCCGCGGTGGGGTCCTGCGCGACCAGCGAGTCGCCGGACGGGCCGAGCCCGGCCTCGTTGCTGATGAGCCCGAAGAAGCCCACCTTCACGCGTCCCTTCTCGACGATGGTATAGGGGGCGAAGGCGGGCCGGCGGGTCGACTTCTCCACCAGGTTCGCGCACACCAGCGGCAACTGGTGGGAGGCGGCGTTCTCGCGCAGGTAGCCGAGGCCGAAGCGCAGGTCGCGGTCGCCCACCCCCACCGCGTCGACCATGAGCAGCTCGTACGCCTCCATCAGGAAGGGCACCACGGCCTGACGGGTCGCGTCGTCGGGGAAGAAGCCGCCGTTGTCCACCAGGAACATCTGGCCGAACTCCGTGCGGATGCTGTCCGTGTAGCCGGCGATCCGCGCCAGCCCGCCCTTGGGTATGTGGCAGCCGCACGGCCCGGTCTTGCCCAGCACATCGCTCACCGAACAGATGACCACCTTGTCCGGTTCGCGGATCGCGGCGTCGCGCCTGGGCGCGGCGGCACCGGTGAGGAGCATCACGGCCGGCAGGCCCATCGCCAGCGAGGCGAGGACACGGAGCACGAGGGAACGCATGAGGGACGACCTCCCGCGGTGGGAAACGCCTGGCCAACACTCGAGCGGCGCGAACCAGCCTAGGGAAGCGCGGCGGCAGCGGTCAAACGCGGCGCCCCGGCCGGCACGGCACTGGAACTGGGACACGCCAGGCGGCCGCAGGGTTGCCCGCCGCCTACCCGCGCTTGCGCCCCAGCACCCGGTCCGCCGCCGCCACGATGTCGGAGGCGGTGAGCCCGAACGCCTTCATCAGTTCGGACGGCTTGCCCGACTGTCCGAACCGGTCGTTCACCGCCACGAACTCCATCGGGACCGGGTGGTGCTGGACCAGCACCTCGGCCACCGCGCCGCCGAGACCGCCGTTGATCTGGTGCTCCTCGGCCGTGACCACCGCGCCGGTCTCGCGCGCGCAGCGCACCAGCAGCTCGCGGTCGAGCGGCTTGAGGGTGTGCAGGTCCACCACCCGCGCGGCGATCCCGCGCGCGGCCAGCGCCTCGTGCGCGCGCAGCGCCTCGTACACCATCACCCCGCACGCCACGATCGTGAGGTCGTCGCCGGCCGCGAACACCTCGCCCCGGCCGAACGTGAACGGCGTGTCCTCGGCGGTCACCACCGGCACGTCCTCGCGGCCGAAGCGCAGGTACACCGGGCCGGGCACGCTCGCCGCGGCGAGCGTGGCCTTGTAGGACTCCCAGTAGTCGGCCGGCACCATCATCTTCAGGTTCGGGATGGAGCGGATGATGCTGATCTCCTCCATCGCCTGGTGGGTGGCCCCGTCGGGGCCCACCGAGATGCCCCCGTGCATCCCGCAGATCTTCACGTCGAGGTTCGAGTACGCCAGCGTGACGCGGATCTGATCGGCCGCGCGACAGCTGGCGAACGCGCCGTAGGTGGCGAAGAACGGGATCTTGCCCATCGCGGCCAGTCCGGCCGAGATGTTGCACATGTTCTGCTCGGCGATGCCGACCTCGATGAACCGGTCGGGGAACCGCTCCGCGAAGAAGTGGACCATGGTGGACTCGGAGAGGTCGCCCACCAGCACGACGATGCGCGGGTCCTGTTCGCCCAGGCGCACCAGCGCGCGGCCGAAGCCCTCGCGCGTCTTCTTCATCTCCACCTTCTCGGGCAGCGTGATGGTCGCGCTCATGGAGTCTCCCCTCACCCGTTCCGCAGGCGTTCGGACCACGTGGCGAAGGAGGTGCCCAGCTCGGCCAGCGCGCGCTCGCCCTCGTCGGGCTTGGGCGGCTTGCCGTGCCAGCGGTAGTCGTCCTCCATGAACGAGACGCCCTTGCCCATGACGGTGTGCGCCAGGATCACGCTCGGGCGGCCCACGAACGCGCGCGCCGCGGCGAAGGCGCGCACCACGTCGGGCAGGTCGTGGCCGTTGCACTCGATGACGTTCCAGTTGAACGCGCGCCACTTGGCGCCCAGCGGCGCGATGCCGCACACGTCCTCGACGTCGCCGTCGATCTGCTTGCGGTTGTAGTCGATGACCGCGCACAGGTGGTCGAGCCGGTGGTGGCCGGCGAACATCGCGGCCTCCCAGATCTGTCCCTCCTGCTGCTCGCCGTCGCCCATCACGCAGTACACGCGCCGCGCGCTGCGGTCCATGCGCGCCGCCATCGCGACGCCGCAGCACACCGAGAGCCCCTGGCCGAGCGAGCCGGCCGACACCTCGATGCCCGGGGTGTCGTGGCGCGAGGGGTGGCCCTGGGCGTGGCCGGCGAAGGTGCGGAACTGGAGCAGGTCGGCGAGCGGGAAGTACCCGCGCTCCGCCATCAGCGAGTAGATGAGCGGGGTGATGTGCCCGATCGAGAAGTGCCAGAAGTCGCGCCCCTCCCACGTCGGATCGGCCGGGTCGAGGCACATCTCGTGGAAGAACATCGCGGTCCCGAAGTCGGCGGACGACAGCGGCCCGCCGGTGTGCCCGGACTGCGACTGCACCAGCAGCGTGAGGATGTCGCGGCGGATCTCGAGGGCCTTCTGTCGCAGCTTCTCGACCGGCCACAGCAGGCGCCCCGGCGCATGGCCGGGAACGGTCGCGGTCTTCGACGGCACGGGGGGTGTCCTCCGGGGATGTGGGGGGTCGCGGTGCGGAACCGCGAAACGTTACCCGGCGGCCGCGGCGGGCGTCAACGGACGCGGCACGGGGGTCATCGATAGAGCGTCTTCACGCGGCCCCACGTCGCCTGGAGCGCCGGGGTCTGGGCGCACACGTTGGGCGGCCCCGGGCGTGGGCGCGCACCCGGTGCCGGCGGGCAGCAGCGTGCCGGTGTAGGGGTTCAGCGAGTCGAACAGCATCCACGCCCCGGTGCCGTCGGGCGCCAGTCCGATGGCGCGGTCGGCGGCGGCCTCGTGGGTCTTGTAGGCGTAGGAGTCCACCAGCAGGGTCTCGGGACCGGCGACGCGCCACAGCAGAATGGCGTCGCCGGTGTTGCCCAGCGACAGCCCGAAGGCCGGATGGCCGGTCGCCTTCTCCCAGTCGTAGGACTGCTTGCCGGTGACGAGCGCGCGTTCGCCCGCGGCGAGCGTGCCCGTGAAGGCGTAGCGCGGGATGCTGTCGGCGTCGCTCAGCAGGAAGCCCGCGAGGTCGAGGGCGTAGGGCGCGGTGTTGACCACCTCGACCCATTCGTCGTCGCGCGAGGAGTACACGCCGTCGCCGTTCCAGTCGCGCGACGGCCCCGGCATGGCCTCGTTGAGGCGCAGCTCGGATTGCGCGCACGCGGTCCCGGCGCCGCCGGCGAGCAGGGGGACGGTGGCGAGGGCGATGAGGAGCACGGTGAACACAGGACGCATGGCACTTCTCCCGCGGGGGCGTTGGGCGCGGGGGCGTTGGGTTCACGATGGACCGCGAGGGCCGCGGCCCGGGACCGGGGCACTGCACGCGCCGTGCCGGGCGCGGCGCGCCGCGCGGCACGCGGGATCGCAACGCGAAGGGCCGGAGCGCGTGTCCACGCCCCGGCCCCCGCTGTACACGCGAGCGACGGCGCTCAGCGCGCGCGCACGCTCAGGAACTCGTGCATGCTCTTGAGCGCGGTCTGGATGTTCTCGAGACTGTTGGCGTACGAGAAGCGGATGAAGCCCTCGCCCCAGTCGCCGAACGCCGTTCCCGACAGGCACGCCACGCCCGCTTCCTGCAGCAGCGCCTCGGCCAGATCGCCGCTCTTCATGCCGGTGCCGGTGATGTTCGGCCACGCGTAGAACGCCCCCGCCGGCATGTGGCAGCGCACCCCGGGCAGCCCGTTGAGGCCGTCCACGATCGCCTTCCGGCGCTTCAGGAACTCGGTCACCATCGCCTTGGCCTCGTCCTGCGGCCCGGTGAGCGCGGCGATCCCCGCCTTCTGGGTGAAGGTCGCGGTGCACGAGGTGGCGTTGGTCTGGAGGCGCGCCACCGCCTGCGCGAGCGGCTTGTCCATGATGCCGAAGCCGAGGCGCCAGCCGGTCATCGCGTAGGTCTTCGAGAACCCGTCGAGCACGATGGTGCGCTCGAACATCCCGGGCATGGCGGCGATCGAGACGTGCCGACCGTCGTACTGGATGCGGCCGTAGATCTCGTCCGAGAGGATGTGGAACCGGTGCTTGCGCGCGATCGCCGCGATGCCCTCGACGGTCTCGGGCTTGAGCACCGAACCGGTCGGATTGTGCGGCGAGTTCAGGATCACCAGCTTGGTGCGCTCGGTGACCTTGGACTCGAACTCCTTCAGGTCGATGTCGAAGCCGTTCTTCTCATCGAGGCTGTACGGCACGGCACGCGCGCCGAGGAAGTTCACCACCGACTCGTAGATCGGGAAGCCGGGGTTCGGGTAGAGGACGTCGTCGCCCTCGTCCACCAGCGCCTGCATGCCGAAGAACATGATCGGCTTGCCGCCCGGCACCACCACCACGTTGTCCCACTCGCACGGGATGCCGCGCTCGGCCTTCCACTGCGCGGCGATCACCTTGCGGAAATCGGGCAGGCCGGCCGCCGGACCGTAGTGCGTGAACCCGGCCTCGATGGCCTCGGCCGCGGCCTTGCGGACATGCTTCGGCGTGTCGAAGTCGGGCTCGCCGATCTCGAGATGGACGATCTTGCGGCCCTGGGCCTCGAGCGCGCGCGCCTTCTCGAGCACCACGAAGGCGGTCTCGGTGCCCAGCCGGCTCATGCGCTTCGCGAACGTCATACGACCTCCTCAAGGAACCGGCTCCGTGCGCCCCTGCGTGGGGGCTGCCCGGGTACGCGCGCGGCGGGTCCAGTCGAATGTCCACAGCAGCCGCGGTGGCTTGTCCGCCGCGGCGGTCATCTCCAGCGTGGCGCGCAGGACCCCGCCGCCGGCCGGAAGGCCGAGCTCGAGGCGCGTGCGCGCCCCGGCGCCGGAGAGTGCCCTGAGCACCAGACGATCGGTCCCGGCCTCGGGCAGGTACACGGTCTCGCCGCGCCGCACGCGATAGACCGCGTGGGTGAGGCGCACGGTGGGTCGCGGGAGCGCCCCGGCGTCGATGCGGACCGTGGTCACCGCGCGCACTGCGGCGCGCAGCACCGCGCGCTCGCCCCAGGTCTCGTGGCGCAGCGCGAGGGCGAGCCCGGGCGCGACCGCGCGCCACTCGCCCCACGACCCCTGCCGGAACCCCGCGGCCCGCGAAGGCGGCTCGCGCCGCGCCCCATGCTGCTCCTCGAGGCCGAGGATGAACGCCCCATGTTCCGCCAACTGCCGGTCCACTTCAAGCGCCGCCCGGGCGCCCGCGACCTGCGGACGGAAGCGCCACAGCGCCCCGGTCGCGACCGCGCGCCACGGCCCCGCCGGGCCCTCGGCGAGCGCGGCGAGGGCCTGCGCCGGCCCCGCCCGCCGTGGCTCGGCGAGGGAACCGAACCCGGGCAGGCCGCCGCGCGCGCGCAGCACCATGCGGCCGGCGCCGAGCGGACGCTCGAGCGCGCCCTCGGCGCGCCACCGGCCGTCACCGTCGATCGCCAGCTCGAGGTCGGCGGGCGCGCACGCCAGCGCCAGGCTGCCCTGCGTCTGGCCGCCGCGCCCCGCCAGCAGGCCGGCGCCGAGCCCTCCCGCCAGCAGCCCGACCCCGGCGAGGTCGCGGCGCGCGAAGCGGCCGGCCATGAGTTCCAGCTCCGCGCCCGCGCCCGCGCGCCGGAACGCCGCACCCTCGCCCGCGCGCCCGCGGAACGCCGCGGCGCCGCCGCGGTCGGCGGCCTCGCGCGCCCACGGATCGGCCGCGGCTCCCAGCACCAGGCCGCGACCCCAGCGCGGCGCGAGCCGCCCGACCCGCACGGTGCCGCCCGCCAGCGCTCCGTCCACGGTGGCGCCCGAGAGCGCGTCGCCCTTGCCCTCGCGCACCCCGCCGCGCACCCCGTCGCCGCGGAAGCGCACCCGCCGCGTGCGGCGCGGGGCCTCGCCGGGGCTCGCGCTCGCGCCCACGCCGACCTCGACCGCGTCCTCGTCGAGCGAGTCGGCGGGCTCGTAGGCGTAGTCCTCGCCCTCGGTCGTCTCGGGCGGCGGTTCGACCGGCGCCGGCTCCTGCGTCCACGCCACCGTTGCCGCGAGCGCGAGCGCGAGCACGCACGCGAGCGCCAGCGCGCACGGGTGCACCCGCACGGATGGGAGCGCACGCGCGCACCGGAGCGCCCACGCGGATCTCAGCGCGCCCGCGCACCGGAACGCCCCCGAAATCCGGACCGCCGGTAGTCGCGCGACCGCATGGATACAGGGCCGGATGAGGGTGGTCATTTTACCGCTGGGCGCGAGCGCGCCGGTCCGAGCGCGCCGCCCACCGCCACCCGCACGGTCTCGCCCAGCACCGGGTGACTCTCCACGCTCGCCGCCACTCTCAGCGCGCGAGCGCGCGCGGCGAGGCCGAGCGTGCCGCGCAGCGGGCCATCGCGCGCCTCGACCCAGGTTTCCACCGCCCCGACTGCCAGCGCCACGCCGCCCGCGCTCTCACCGCCGCCCGGATCGCGCGTGACGGGCGCCACGCGCGACAGCCACGCGCGCGTCTCCCCCACGGCGCAAGCGACCCCGATCTCGAGCGGGCGCGCGAGCGGCGGCGAGACCCCGGCGCGCCACACCTGCGGGGCGCTCGCCCACAGCGAGACCCCGCCGGCCAGTTCCAGCCACGCGCCCGCGCCGGCCTCGATCCCGACTCCCGCGCCGAGGTTCGAGAGCCGCTCGCCCGGTGCGCGGTCACGGCGCGCGATCCCGCGCAGCGCGGCCCCGCCGCGGCCCGCCGCGAATCCGAGCGCAGCGCCCGCGGCCTGCCATCCCAGCTCGGCGTCGCCGGTCTGCGACACCCCCGCCGCCGCGCGCACCTTCCGCCACCCGGCGCCGAGTGCCACCGCGTGTGTGACGAGCCCCGGCAACGCGTGCCATGACGTGAGCGCGCACTCGAGCGCGAGCCCGCCGTCCGCGGCGGGCAGTCCGCGCTCGAGCGCGGTGGCGGGCGCACCCACGGCGAGCACCGCGTCGGCCGGTGCGGGCGGGGCGAAGTCCTGCGCCCATGCCGGGCCGGCGATCGTCAGGGCGGCGACGAGGCAGGCGGCGCGGCCCACGCTCGCGCTCACAACTCGACCCCCTCCACCCGCAGCGCGCGGGACTCCGTGAGCGTGTCCCCGCCAGTGTCGGCGCGCGCGCGCAGGGCGAGGATGTAGAGCCCCGGCGGGAGCGCCGCCGCGTCCCACTCCGCCACGCCGCGCGCGGGCACCGCCGCGTCCGCGAGCGCCTGCGCCACGCGCCGGCCGGCGAGGTCGTACACCTCCACCGCCACGTGAGCGCGCGGCCACGGCAGCGACCACGCCAGGCGCGCGCGGGTGGCGCCCGCGCGCACCCGCCGCGGGCTCACCTCGAAGCGCGCCGCGAGCGGCGGCAGGGCGAGCGGCGGCGCCAACGGCGTGCCGCCCCGCGCGAGCGCCGGCCACCACGCGCCCTCGCGCCACTCGAGCGGCACGCCGGCGGGGACCCCGGCGGCCGAGTACTCGACGCGCTCGCACCGCACCCCGGCCTCGCGCAGCACCACCGCGTCGGCGATCCCGGCGGAGTCGTCGGTGTTGTTGAGCGCCGGCCAGGGTGCCCCCTGCCACACCCGTCGCGGGTCGAGCCCCGGGAAGCGCGCCAGCAACGCCGCCCGGTCCTGGGCCACCACTGCCAGACTCTCGGGCGCGAGCGGTCCTTCGCCGCCGGTGAGCCGCGCGAGCGTGGTGCCGCGGTCGGAGAGCGTGAACGACGCGAGGTCCACCGGCGCCGCGGCGGCGTTGCGCACCTCGACCCACTCCCCCTCGCCGGCCGCGGGATGGAACTGGATCTCGGTGATCGCGAGCGCGCACGCGCCCACGCCGATGACGAGCGAGTCGGTGTCGTTCGCCGGCGCCTCGTCCCCGCTCGCGCGCACGCGGGCAGTGAGCGTCCAGCGGCCGGCCGCCAGCCCGGGCAGGTCGAGCGCGAAGCCGGCGGTGTCGCCGGGCGCGAGCGAGCCGAGCGAGACCTCGGCCGGCCCGGCGGAATCCGCCGCGCCATGCGCCCACACCTCGACCCGCGCGTCGCCGGCGGAGAAGGCCACGGTCCCCAGGTTGGCGACCGCGCCCGCGAGCCGCGCGGACGTTCCGGCCGCGGGTCGCTCGGGCGCGAGTGCCAGCCTGCCGCGCACCAGCGCGGCGTCGCGCTGGGCGAGATTGGCGCGCCCCGGCGAAGGGGGCGCCGCGCGGAAGTCGAGCGCGTTGCCGCCGAGGTCGGCGGTGTCGGGCACGCGCGCGAGCGACTGCCCCGACGCCACGTCGGGCGCCGGCGTTCCGCAGTAGTACTCCGCGAACTCGTGCGCGCCCCAGCCCACCACCTCGACCGCGCCGTCGGGCCACACCAGGCGCGTCGCGTCCGGCCCGTTCTGGAGGTCGAGGGTCACCAGCGCGTCGGGCGCCGGCACGACCTGGGCGCCGCCGATGACGAAGCGCGCCCCGGCGCGCACGGTGTCGCGCGCGACGCCGGTCCAGCGCAGCGTCCAGCGCGCGACGCCCGAACCGTCGCCCGCCTCGAGCCGCAGACCCGAGAGCGGCGTACGGCGCGGGCCCGGATTGAAGAGCTCGACGAACTCCCAGCCGGTGTCGTCGCCGATGGCGTCGTAGTACACCTCGGTGACGATCGGCCGCTGGAGCGGCGAGCACGCGGCGAACGCGAGCCCCGCGGCGAAGATGACGCACGACATGGGAGTCCCGGCTGGAGGCGGGTGCGCGCACGGAGGACGCGGGCGCGGGGCGGCGGTGACGACCGGCAAGCGGCATGCCGGGTGGCCCGGGCGCGCGGGCTTGGCGCCGGCGCGGCCGCACCGCCTCGCCACTTGCCGTCGCCGCGCACATGCGACACCGTCCGCGGGTGCGCACCCGACCGGGATCCCGCTCGTGAGCCGCCGCGGTCGCGGCTGGTTCGCCGCCGTCGCGGTGGCCGTCGTGCTCGCGTTCGCGCTCCTGCGGGCCCCGCGGCCGGCGCCGCCGCGTGCCGCCGCGCCCCCGCGCTCGGCACCCGCGCCGCCCGCGAGCGGCGAGGAGCGGCGGTGCGTCCGCGACGTCGACGGGGACACCATCGTGCTCGATGGCGGGGAGCGCGTGCGCCTGATCGGCGTGGACACGCCCGAGACCAAGGACCCGCGCCGGCCGGTGGAGTACTTCGGCCGCGAGGCCTCGGCGTTCACGCGCCAGCGGGTGGCGGGCCGGCGGGTGCGCCTCGAGTACGACCAGACGCGCCGCGACCGCTACGGCCGCACGCTGGCGTACGTGTACCTCGAGGACGGCACCTGCCTGAACGCGGAGCTCATCCGCCAGGGCTACGGACACGCGTACACGAAGTACCCGTTCCGCCGCCTGCGCGAGTACGTGGCGCTCGAGGCCGAGGCGCGCGAGGCCGGGCGCGGGCTGTGGGGCGCGGAACGCTAGGTGGACCGGCGCCCGGTGCCCGCGGGCGCGCGGGATGGACAAGCGCGCCGCGAACCGCCAGTCTGCCGCCATGATCGTCCCGCCGCTCCTCGCCGGCGTGCTCGGCGCGCTCGCGATCGTCCTGGTGCTCTGGGACGCGTTCGAGACCATGCTGGTGCCGCGCCGCATCGGGCGCCGCGTGCGGCTGACCCGCTACTTCTACCTGCTGAGCTGGCGGCTGTGGCGGGCGGTCGCGCTGCGGGTCGAGAAGCCGGCGCGGCGCGAGGCCCTGCTCGGCTTCTACGCTCCGCTCTCGCTGCTCGGCCTGCTGGTGTGCTGGGCCGCCGGGATGGTGCTCGGCTTCGCGCTGCTCCAGCTCGCGGCCGGCCCGGCCGCGCCGCTCTCGCCCGGGCGCGCCGGGATGCTGCTCTACATGAGCGGCGAGACCTTCTTCACCCTCGGCTTCGGAGACGTGGTGCCGCTCAGCGGCCTCGGCCGCCTGCTCTCGGTGCTCGAGAGCGGCATGGGCTTCGGCTTCCTCGGCACCGTGGTGGGCTACCTGCCCACGCTCTACGGCGCGTTCTCGCAGCGCGAGATCGAGATCTCGCTGCTCGACGCCCGCGCCGGGTCCCCTCCCACCGCGGCGGAGTTCCTCGCGCGCATCCCGGCCGCCGGCGAGGGCCTGCTGCACGCCACGCTGCGGGACTGGGAGCGCTGGTCGGCGCAGGTGCTCGAGACCCACATCTCGTATCCGCTGCTCGCCTACCATCGCTCGCAGCACAGCAACCAGTCGTGGCTCGGGGCGCTGACCACCATCCTCGATTCCACCGCGCTCGTGCTGGCCGGCGTCGAGGGGCTGCCCACCGGCCAGGCGCGGCTCACGTTCGCGATCGCGCGTCACGCGCTGGTGGACCTGACGCAGATCTTCGTCCCGCGGATCGCGCCCGAGGGCGCCGACCGGCTGCCGCCCGGGGAACTGGAGCGGCTGCGCGCGCAGCTGCGGAGCGCCTCCGTCCGCCTGCCCGCCACGGCGGAGCACGCCACGCGGCTGGCGGAGCTGAGGCGCATGTACGAGCCCTACGCCCAGGCGCTTGCCGGCCACCTGCTGCTCGAGCTGCCGCCCTGGGTCCACGCGCAGAGCCGCCGGGACAACTGGCGCGGCGGACCGTGGGACAAGGCGCTCGGGGTGAGGCACGCCTCGGTGTTCAGCAGCGACGACCACTTCTGAGCGCCCGGCGGGCGGAGCGCTCGCAGCCCGCACCGCCCCGGCGATCGCGCCGGCCCCGGCGGTGGACTAGGGCAGCCCTCTGCGGCGCCGCCACGCCCATTCCACGCTGAGCAGCGCCACCACCACCGCGAACACCCACGGCGACTCCCACAGCCGCAGCGAGGCCGACGCGCGACGCGCCAGCGCGCGCGCGGGCAGCGCGCGCGCCCAGCGCTCGACGTCGGCGCTGCCGGACACCGAGCCCCCCGCCGCGTGCGCCATCGCGGCGAGGCCCGCGCTGTCGGGTGCCACCCGCGCCTCCTCGAGGCTCCAGCGGTCGACCGCGAACTCGGCGCGCCCGCGGCCCAGTTCGCGGCCGCCGCGCGCGCCACGCGCGTTCACGCTCCAGCGTCCGGGGGCCAGGTCCTCGAGCGCGGCCTCGTAGGCGCCGGCGCCGCGCGGCTCGAAGCGCACGCGCCGCTCGCGGCCCGCGGGGTCGCGCAGCACGCCCTCCACGGCCGCGCCGGCGATCGGCCGGAAGCCCTCGTCCTGGAGCGTGGCGAACAGGCGCACGGTCTCGCCGCTGGCGGTGACGAGGCGCTCGGCGCGCACGCGCAGCGGCTCGCCCTGCACCGGCTCGGCGAGCCAGCGCACCAGCCGCCGCCACAGCCGGCGCCCGCGCTCGGCGCTCAGCGCGTCGTGGCCGGTGAGCGACCAGCGCCACACCCCGGTGCCGTTCACGAACAGCGCCTGCCCGCGGCCGATGCGTCGCGCGAACAGCAGCGCCGGACCGGGCGCCGAGGCGGCGAGCAGCACGCGGTCCCCGGCGCCGAGCGCCACCGGGGCGAGGTCGGCGAGCGGCGCCGCGGCACGCCACGCGCGGTCGCCGCGCGCCGCGTCGTCGTCCCACGCGGTGAGCTCGCGGCCCTCGGGCGTGGGCGCGGGCGAGGCGCTGCGCGCGAACAGGCGCGGATCGAGCCCCACCGCCAGGTCGCCCGCGAGCGCGCCGGTGCGATAGCGTGTCACCCCGGGCGCCGGGCCGCCGAGCAGCAGCAGCCCGCCGCCGCCGCGCGCGAACTCCGCGAGCGCGCGGTCGAACCCCGGGCCCACGTCACTGGCGCCGAGCCCGTCCAGCACCACCACCGCGAGGCCCTTCAGATCGCCGGGCGCCGGCGTGTCCACCCGGCGCGCGCGCTCGAGTGAGCGCCAGCCGTCGCGGTCCCGAGCCACCGCCCGCACCGCCAGGCTCGAGTCCCCGGACAGCGCGCGGCGCAGGAAGGCGAGGTCCCAGTTGGGCGCGGCGCTCACGATCAGCACGCCGAGCCGTCCGGGCGCCACCTCGACCGCGGCGGTGCGCGCGTCGTTGGCGCGGCTGGCATCGCCGGACAGGGTGTCCACCCGTGCGCGCCACACCGCGAGCCCGGGCCGGGCGGGGGTCACGCGCAGTTCGGCCACCGCCTCGGCGCCGCCGCCGGGGGCGATCACGGTGGCGTGCGCCAGCTCGCGCCCGTCCTCGAACAGCCGCACCGGCACCGGCGTGCCGCGCGGCTCGTTGGTCACCACGTGCACGCGCACCGGCGTGGCCTCGCCGACGCGGGCGGTGGCCGGGGTCTCGACCTCGGCCACCGCGCGGTCGGCCCCGCCGCCCTCGCCCACCACCACCGCGTGCACCGGCAGTCCGAGCGCGCGCGCGGCCGCGACCGGATCGGCGCCGGCGTTCACCGCGCCATCACTCACCACCACCACGCCGTCGGCACGCTGTCCCGCCGGCGTCGCGGGGAGCTCCGCGAGGACATCGCCGAGCGCCGTGGCGCCGGCCGCGCCGGTGCCACTGCTGTCGGCGCCGAGCCGCGCGGCGAACGGCAGCACCTCGAGCCGCGCGCGCCCGCCCCACGCCCGCGCCAGCGACTTCACCACGCGATCGGCCTCGACCGCGCGCGTCGGACCGCCCACCCGCGCCGGCAGTCCCATGCTGCGCGAACGATCGAGCAGCACCACCAGCCGCGCCGGTCCGGCGCCCGTGGCGCGCTCGAGGACCGGCTGGGCCAGCAGCGCCGCGAGCCCCACCAGCGCCAGCACGCGCAGCGTGGTGAGCGCGCGGCGCGCGATCACGGGGAGCGGGGGGAGCGCGAAGCGGTACGCCCACACGCCGAGCCCGGCGAGCGCCAGCGCCGCCGCCAGCAGGAGCCCCCACGGCGCGTTCGGGGCGAGATGGAGTGAAAGGTCGGTCACGATCCCCCGGACGGCGGACGACTCGGCGCGTTGCCTCGCTCAGCCGGCAGGACGGGTCTGGTCGGCGAGACGCAGTCCTTCCAGGATGAGGCGGTCGAGCTCGACGTCGAGCTGCACGTCCTCCCCCTCGGGACGCTCGCCGGGGTGGTAGAGGAAGCGCCCGTCGCGCCACAGCAGCATGCCGTAGAGGATGCGCCGCACCACCTCGGTCACCGCGCGCTGCACCTGCTCCGGCGACACCGCGCCCGACGCCACCAGCATGCTGCCCACGCGCTCGCCGGGCGCGTCCTTCTGCACCGCGAGCGCCAGCTCGAGCGCGTCGGGGCTCACCTCGCCGCGGTGCACGAGGATCTGGCCGACCTTCACCGACTGGCCGCTGGTGCGCGCGAACACCGGCCGGCCCCGCTCGAAGAACAGCTCCGCGGTCTCGCTCGCGCGCGCGAACTCGATGCGCCCGGTCGCCTGCGCGAGATGGAGCATCTGGAGCACCTCGCTCGGCAGGAAGTGCCGCAGATCGCCCTCGAGCGCGGTGTCGCTCACTTGGCCCCCCATCGCACGTCGCCCACCACCCGGCCCGGCACCTGCGCCGCGCCGCGCATCAGGCGCAGGTTGTACCAGCCGAGCGCCACGCCCTGGATCAGGGTGGCGCCGAGCAGCACGCCGAGGGCGATCTCGGTGAGGGGCGCGAGCGTCTCGACCAGCGTGCCGCGCACCGCGTGGAGCAGCATGAGGAACGCGACGAGCGAGGCGATGAACACCCCGGTGAGGCGGCCGAACAGCGTCGGGTGGATGCGCACCGGGCCGACGAACACGTAGAGGTACGCCGTGCCCACCACCAGCCACCCGTAGCGCAGCGCGGCGACCGCGAGCACCCACCAGGCCACCAGCCCGGCGACGTACAGCCCGGTGATGAGCGTGAGATTGAAGACGATGTCCACGATCGGGTCGAGCACGGTGCCGAGACGCGTGATCTGGTTCCAGCGCCGCGCCACCGCCCCGTCCGCCACATCGGAGAGCTCCGCCAGCAGGTAGGCGGCCATCGCCAGCGCGTAGTGGCGCTCGGCGAGGAACAGCACCACCCCCGGGAGCAGCACGACGCGCATGAGCGTGAGCACGGTGGGCACGTTGATGGCCGAGAGCCGGTAGCCCTCGCGGTCGCGCAGCAGTCCGACGCACGGCGTCACGAACGCGAACGCCGCCAGGATGGTCAGCGAGGTGGCGAGGAAGAACTCGAGGGCCAGCGGGCGCTCCCCCGCCAGCGCGAGCGCGGCGGCGGCGAGGAAGGCGAGCGCGAACACCAGCAGCGCCACGCTCCAGATCGAGCGCACCGCGTCCGGATTGGCGTCGAGCTCCTCGCGTACGTGCCTCGCGGTGCGCCGCAGGTAGACCACGACGGCCGCCGGCGTGAAGCGGTCCCGTCTCAGGTCCTGCAGGTACTCCTCGATGAACACTCGGCCTCCGTCGGGGGAAGGACTGTGCGGCAGGATAGCGAGGCGGGCACGGGTCGGCAATGGCGGCGACGCGTCCGCGGCGGCGGATGCGCCGGCTCGCGGATGGGACGCGGACCGGCGGGCGAGCGCGGGGCCAGAATCGGCTGGACGCCGCCCGGTCGAGGGCCGATGCTGTGCCCCATCATGCGCCCCGTCCGTGCCCGTCTCGCGACCCGCCCCGCGCCGGTCGCACGTGTCTCCGCGGCCCGCCGCGCCGCGCGGGCCGCCGGCGCGCTCGCTGCCGGAGCGGCCCTCGCGCTGCTCGCCTCGTGCACCTCATTCCTCCCGCCGCGCGGGGCCGCGTTCGACCCCGACACCGTTCCCGAGGCCCATGCGCGCGCCACCGGGGCGCTGATGTGGACCGGCGCCACGCGCGCGTTCCTGGTCACCCCCGAGGGCGATCTGTTCAACGGCGAGTGGACGGTGCGGCTCACGCCCACCGCCGGAGGCGCCACCGCCTCCGCACCCCGCGCCATCGCCGCGGAGGACCGCACCTGGCCGGTGCTCCACTGGAACCGGCATGCGGGCCGGGTGCGGTTCGAGTTCGAGGCGGTGGCCTCCCCCGAGCCGGCCCCGCGCGACACCGGGCTGCTGGTCTCGCTGGTGGTGCGGGCGGTCAACACCGGTACCACCGAGGCCACGGCGGGCTTCGAGGCGCGCCTCGCTCCGCGCGTTCCGGAGGCGCCCTTCATCGCGCCCGACGCGCCCGAGCGCGAGACGCCGAGCCGGGTGTGGGCCGGCGACGACGGCGAGCGGATGACGCTCGGGTGGAGCGCCGAGAGCGCCAGCGGGGACGCGGTCCGGGTGAGCTGGCGCCTCGCGCCCGGCGAGACCCGCACCACCCGGTTCCTGCTGCCGGCCTATCCGGAGCGCGCGGGCCAGCTCGCGCAGTGGTCGCGCCAGCCGCACGCGGCGCGCGCCGCCGCGGCGCGGCGCTACTGGAGCGGCGAACTCGACCGCGGCGCGCGGCTCGAGCTCGGCGACCCGGAGGTGGAGCGCGCGTTCCGCGCCGCCTCCATCGTGCTGCTCGCCTGCATGGAGCGCCGGGGGAGCGCGTGGGTGCCGATCGGGAACCCGTTCCAGTACCGCGACGTGTGGGTGCGCGACGGCGCG
This sequence comes from Candidatus Eiseniibacteriota bacterium, assembly GCA_963776245.1. GTDB lineage: Bacteria > Eisenbacteria > RBG-16-71-46 > RBG-16-71-46 > RBG-16-71-46 > CAVSAC01. Next base: position 161,912 of record CAVZLN010000003.1, read on the forward strand.
CGCGCGGTCCGCGCGCTGGCGGTGAGCGGACACGGGCGCGAGGCGCGCGCGCTCACCGACGGTCTGATGCTGTTCCAGTGGCCCTCGGGAGCGTTCCTGAGCCAGCGCGGCCAGCTCGACGGCACCGGGCAGGTGCTGTGGGCGCTCGACCAGGCGCTGCTGCGCCCCGACGTGGACGGGGACCGCATCGAGCGCGCCGCCGAGGCGGCGATGGCGGCGTGCCACTGGATCGAGAGCCAGCGCCGCATCGGCGCGCTCTCGGGCCTGGAGTACGGCACCATGCTGCCGTTCGCCGAGCCCCGCGACGCGGAGATGGTGCGCGCGCAACTGGTGGGCAGCGACGCGTGGGCGATCGGCGGGGAGCGCGCCGCGGTGCGCCTGCTGCGCGCCGCCGGCCGCACGGCCGCGGCCGACAGCGTCGCGGCCGCGCTGCTCCTCTATCGTGCCGACTTCGCCGCCGCCCTGGAGCGCACCGGATCGGCCGACGTGCCGCCGTCGTGGCAGGGCGTGGGACGCGACTGGGGCAACCTCTCGGTGGCCGTCCCGTGCGGGGCGCTGCCCCTCGACCATCCGCGCGTGGCCGCGCTGGAGCGTCGGGTGTGGGCCGAGGCGGGCGGCACCGGCCTCGGCTGGTACCACACCCGCGACTCGCTCCACACCTACATCGCGGTGGACATCGCCACCGGGGCGATGCTCGCCGGCCGGGCGAGCCTGGCCGACAGCATGCTCGCGGCGCTGCTCCACTGGCGCACCGCGAGCGGCGGCGCGGGCGAGATCGTGGCGCGCTCCACGCGCGACTTCGGGCCCAACCTGCCGCCCCACGCCACCGCGGCCGCGGCGCTGGTGTCGCTGGTGCGCGACATGCTCGTGTACGACGACGGCGACACGCTCGTGCTCACCCCCGGCGCGCGCGCGGGGTGGTGGAACGGCGGCGCGATCCGCGGCGCGCCGACGCGCTTCGGGCGCATCAATCTCGAGTTCGTGCGCCGCGGCGGGACCGCGGAGTGGCGCTGGACGCCGGTGAAGGCGTGGGTGGCGCTCACCCTGCCGCCCGGCGCGCGGCTGGCCGGAGCACCCGCGGCGCCGCTCCGCAGCGGCGCGCGTCCGGAGGTGGTGCTCGCGCCGCCCGGGACCGCGACCGCGCGCGTCACACTCGCCACCGGGAGCGCCCGATGAGCCGGCGCGAGCGCGACGCGAAGCGCGCGACGGGGCGCCCCCGCAGGCCGGCGCGCGAGCCCGCGGCACCGCGCCGCGCGCGGGCGTGGTGGGTCGGGCTGGCCGCCGCGCTGCTGGCGCTCGCCGTGCTCGCGCTGGTGATGCGTCGCGCGGGCCCCCCGCAGGCCGCGCGCCCCGCGGGGCCCGCCTCGGCGATCGACCGCATGGACGTCAAGGCCGCCTATCTCGAGGGCGCGCGGCTCTACCAGGAACACCGTCACCTCGAGGCGCTGCCCTACTTCCGCCGGATCGGCGCGCTCCTTCCCAACCCGCCGCGCCAGTTCCACCTGCAGATCACCGACGTGCTCGATCATGCCGCGCTCCAGACCCGCTCGGACGCGGCGCAGCCGGCGAGCCGCTCGAGCGCGGAACGGGTGGCGATGGTGCGCGAGGCGCTCGCCCATCTCGACGCGGCGGAACGCCTCTCGACCACCCCGCGCGAGCTCGCCGAGGTGCGCGCGTGGCGTGCGATCGTGCTCCGGGTGTGGGGCTTCCCGTGGGAGGCGCTCTACTGGCTGCGCAGCTCGGCCGCCGCGGACCCGACCTGGACGGTGATGGGCCAGTCGGCCGACATCCTGGTGATGCGTTTCCAGCACCCCGAGGTGGCGATGCCCGGCCTCGACCAGGAGATCACCCCTCCCATCTCACCCTGAGCCGGGTGGTCGGGTCTTCCACCCCGCGAGCAGCGCGGGGGGCGGGCGCTCCTCGTCGGGCGCCGGGACCACGATGGCGACCCCGGGCGGGCGGGGCCCCGCGCACCCACGCGAAGGGCCGGGACGCGCGTCCCGGCCCCGTCGCGATGGGGACTATCGCTGGTCGCTGCCGCTGGCCTGCCCGCGCACCACGGCCTGGGCCGCGGCGAGACGGGCGATGGGCACGCGGAACGGCGAACACGAGACGTAGTCCAGCTTCGCGTGGTGGCAGAACTCCACGCTCGCCGGATCGCCGCCGTGCTCCCCGCAGATGCCGACCTTGAGGCCCTTGCGGGTGCTGCGTCCGCGCTCGACCGACATCTTCACCAGCGCGCCGACGCCGTCCGGGTCGATCGACACGAACGGGTCGATCGGCAGGATCTTGCGCGCGACGTACTCCGGCAGGAACTTGCCCGCGTCATCGCGCGAGTAGCCGAACGTGAGCTGGGTGAGGTCGTTGGTGCCGAACGAGAAGAACTGCGCCTCCGCGGCCACCTGGTCCGACGTCACCGCCGCGCGCGGCACCTCGATCATGGTGCCGACCAGGTACTCGACGGTCGTGCCGCGCTTCGCCATCACCTCGGCGGCGACGCGGCGCACCAGCGCGGCCTGGTCCTTGAGCTCGGCGACGTGTCCGACCAGCGGGATCATGATCTCCGGCACCACCGCCTTGCCCTTCGATGCCACGTCGCACGCCGCCTCGAAGATGGCGCGCGCCTGCATCTCGGTGACCTCGGGATAGGTGATCCCGAGGCGGCAGCCGCGATGGCCGAGCATCGGGTTGAACTCGTGCAGGTCCTCGACGCGGTGGAGCAGCTCGGGCATGCCCTTGCGGAGTCCCGCCACCGTGAGCCGGTAGCGCTTCGCCATGTCCTTCTTCTGGGCCGCCGTCGCGCGCGGCAGGCGCACGATGTCCACCATCAGCTCCTCGCGCTTGGGCAGGAACTCGTGCAGCGGCGGATCGAGCGTGCGGATGGTGACCGGGAAGCCGTCCATCGCCTCGAACAGGCCCTTGAAGTCCGAGCGCTGCAGCGGCAGGAGCTTCGCGAGCGCCTGCTTGTAGAGCTTCTCGGGGCCCGCGAGCTGCTTCCGGATCGCGGCGATCCCCGGGGCCAGCCGCTTCGCGACCGACCGGTCGGCGCCCTCGGCCTCGTTCATCAGCGCCGCGAGCTTCTCGCGCAGCAGCTTGGTCTGGGGCGCGCTCATGATCATCTGCACCACCCACGGCAGACGATCCTCGGCGAAGAACATGTGCTCGGTGCGGCACAGCCCGATGCCCTCGGCGCCGAACGCGCGCGCCTGCTTGGCGTCCCGCGGGATGTCGGCGTTGGCGCGCACCTTGAGTCTCCGCACCTCGTCCGCCCAGCCCATGTAGATCCCGAACTCGCCGCTCACCTCGGCCGGCAGCGTGGGCGCCTGGCCCACGTACACCATGCCGGTGGAGCCGTCGAGCGAGATCCAGTCGCCCTGCCGGACGACCTTGCCGTCCACCGACATGCGGCCGGCCTTGTCCTCCACCCGCACCGCGCCGGCGCCCGAGACGCACGGCTTGCCCATGCCCCGCGCGACCACCGCGGCGTGCGAGGTCATCCCGCCGGTTGCGGTCAGGATGCCCTGGGCCGCGTCCATGCCGTGGATGTCGTCGGGGGTCGTCTCCTTGCGCACCAGGATGACCTTCTTCTTGGCGTGGCCCCACTCGGCCGCGGTGTCGGCGTCGAACACCGCCATGCCCACCGCCGCTCCCGGCGAGGCCGCGAGGCCGTGCGTGAGCTGCGGGAGCTTGTGCTTCGGGTCGAGGCGCGGGTGCAGCAGCTGGTCGAGCGACACGGGCTCGACGCGCAGCAGCGCCTCCTCCCGCGTGATCAGGCCCTCGCCCACCATCTCGACGGCGATGCGCACGGCCGCCTGCGCGGTGCGCTTTCCGGTGCGCGTCTGGAGCAGGTAGAGCTTGCGGTCCTGGATCGTGAACTCGAAGTCCTGGATGTCCCGGTAGTGCTTCTCGAGCCGCGTGGTGATCTCGTGCAGCTGGCGGAACGCCTCGGGCATGTCGTTCTCGAGGTCGGCGATCGGATGCGGGGTGCGCACGCCGGCCACCACGTCCTCGCCCTGCGCGTTCACCAGGTACTCGCCGTAGAAATGGTTCTCGCCGGTCGCCGGATTGCGGGTGAAGCCCACCCCGGTCGCCGAGGTGTCGCCGAGATTGCCGAACACCATCGCCTGCACGTTCACCGCGGTGCCGATGTCGTCGGGGATGCGGTTCTGCTTGCGGTAGTAGATCGCGCGGTCGTTCATCCACGACCGGAACACGGCGTCGCGGGCCATCGCCAGCTGCTCGAGCGGATCCTGCGGGAACTCGCGCCCGGTGCGCTTCTTCACCAGCGCCTTGAACTCCTTGACCAGCCCCTGGAGGTCGCCGGGGGTCAGGTCCTGGTCGGTCTTCGCCTTGCGCGCCTTCTTGAAGTGCTCGAGGTGCTCTTCGAAGTCGTTCTTCTCGAGCCCCAGCACCACCGAGCCGAACATCTGCAGGAACCGGCGGTAGCAGTCCCACGCGAAGCGGGGGTTGCCGGTGCGCTCGCTGAGGCCGACGACCGACCGGTCGTTGAGGCCGAGGTTGAGGATGGTGTCCATCATGCCGGGCATCGAGAACTTCGCGCCCGAGCGCACCGAAACCAGGAGCGGGTCGCGCGGATCCCCGAGCGTCTTGGCCATGCGCGACTCGAGCCGCTCGAGCGCTTCCTTCTGCTCGGCCTCGAAGCCGTCCGGCAGGCGGCGCCCGTTGGCGTAGTACGCGCGGCACACCGCGGTCGTGATGGTGAAGCCGGGAGGAACGGGCACCCCGGCATTGGTCATCTCGGCGAGCCCTGCGCCCTTGCCGCCCAGCAGGTCACGCATCGGCGTGCCGCCCTCGGCCTGGCCCTCGCCGAACGAATAGACGTATTTCTCCGGCTGCTGCGACATCGAACCCTCCGGGTCCGAGGTGACGGCCGCATCCACGGTGGGCACGGCTACCTCCTGTGTGCACCGGGCGCGGCGCCCCGGGCCGATGCGCTCGCGCGCGGCCGGAGCCCTTCCGCTTCCCGGATCAGCGTCGGGGAGCGGGACGGATGAACGTCACCCCCGCGACCCCCTGGTTCAAACGGAGTGACTTTACATCCAGCCGCATCATGTTGTCGCCCGAGGCCCGCCGCTCCTCGCGGTAGGGCCACCAGACACCGTCCTCGGACCGCATGTCGGTATAGGTGCGGCGGGACAGCTCGGGCACCTGCAGACCGGCGGTCTCGTACAGATCCATCCCCGCGAGCCGGCCGGTGGCCCGGTCGAAACGGTAGCGCCGGCGCTCGCCGGACGCCGTGATGACCTGCACGTCGTCGGTCTCGATGTCCCCGGCCCGTCCACTGCCGCAGTCCACCACGCTCGCCTGTCCGTCCGCGGCCGCCAGCATCAGGTGGGGCAGGTCGCTGGCGAACGCAGCGCGCAGCCCGAGCACGGAGAGGCTGTCGAGCGGGGTGCCGAGGGTGTCGGCTTCGTCCCGCGACCAGCCGGTGGTGCCGTCGAGCACCTGGCGGGTCTCGACCGAGAGGTAGCGCGAGATCGAGAGCAGGCGATACGGCTCGAGGCGCACCTGATGCAGCTCCCCATGGAGCTCGCGCCCGCCCGAGGTGAGCATCAGATCGTACTTCACCTCGGAGTCGCGGATGCCCCGGAGCCGGGCGAGCCCGCCGTGCGCCTCGAGCGCGCGCGCCACCCGCGCGCGACCGCGCGCGATGCGCTCGGGGGTCGGGGTCACGAGGGTGTCGGAGTCGGCCACCGCCAGCGGCAGGGCCTCTTCGATCGTCCGGTTCTCGACCGGTCCGAGGGACTCGAGACCCGCGCGCAGGCGCTCGGCGGGGCCCGCGACCACCACCAGCGCGTGCCCGGGGTCGAACCAGCGCTTCGCGGCGTCGGCCACCGCGTCCGGCGTGACCGCCGCCAGCCGGTCGGGCGTGGCGACCAGCGCGTCGGCCGACTGCCCGCCGAGCGTGGCCGACTGCCATTGCGAGAGCGCTCCCCCCATGGATTCGAACAACAGCGGGAACGACGCGGTGAGCATGTGCCGCAGCGGAGCGAGCTCGGGCTCGGCGGGCGGCGACGTCACGAACGCACGCAACTCGTCGCGCAGGCGGCGGACCGCGGTCACCGCCGAATCCACCGGCACCGCGAGGCTGACCACCAGCAGTCCGCCGTCGCGCGAGATGCTCGCGTTGCCCCGCGGCGCGCCACCTCCGACACCGCCGCGCAGGCGGCCGAGGCGCGAGTCGGGGCCCATCGCGAACGCGCTCGCGGCCAGCGACACGGCTTCGCCTCCGGCCCGGCGGGCGGGCAGCACGAGGGCGAGACGCACCTCGGCCCAGCCCATGCCGGGCAGGTCCACGAGCGCGAGCCGGGGCTGCGCCAGCGGCGCCATCTCGGGCGGGCGGGCCTGCGGCGCCGCGCGACCGGCCCAGCGGCCGAACCAGTCGGCCGCGAGCGCCACCGCGCGCTCGGGCGTGACGTCGCCGACGATCGCGAGCACCGCGTGGTCGGGCCGCCAGACGTCGCGATGATAGGCGCGCAGCGATTCGCGCGTGAGGTCGCCGAGCGAGCCCGGGGTCCCGAACACCGGACGACCGTACGGATGCCCGGGGAGCGCCAGCGCCCACGCCTGGTCATCGGCCAGCGTGGCGGGCATGGAACGTGATTGCATCAGGGTCCGGAGCGACTGGGCGCGCGATCGCTGGAACTCCTCCTCAGGGAAGATCGGGTCGAGCGCCGCGTTGCTCATGAGCTCGAGCCCGGCCTCCAGGTCGCGGGCCAGGAATGAACCGCTCAGCGTGGAACAGTCGCGAGACGCCTGGGCGGCGATCGTGCCGCCGATCCGGTCCACGGCGGCGGCGAACCCGTCGGCGGTGCGGGAGGTCGTGCCGCGCCTGAGCATCTGCGCGGTCAGCATGGCGACGCCCTCCTGGCCCGCCGGGTCGGCAGCGGCGCCGCCCGGCACCAGCAGCAGGACCTGCACGATCGGCAGGCGGGGCCGCGGGAGCACCAGCACGCGCAACCCGTTGTCGAGCGTGCGTTCCACCGGGCGCGCGAGCGCGGCCGGCGCGGACGCGGCGGAGGCCACGGTGGCGATGGGAGCGAGGGACAGCGCGAGCGCCAGCAGCGCGGGCAGGGGGAGCGGATTCGGGCGCATCACCGGCCCTCCTCGGAACGGGTGGCGGGTGAGATCCACGTCACGGTGCGGCCCGCCGGCACCAGCACGCGCGCCGCCACGCGCTGCAGGTCGGCCGCGGTGACCGCGCGCACGCGCTCCAGCCGCTGCGCGGGGGCCCGCGCATCGCCGGTCGCGAGCCAGGCGGCACCGAGCTCGCGGCCGACACCGGCCGGGGTCTGCCACGAGAACAGCAGATCGGCCTCGACCTGCCGCTTCCCCGCCTCCAGTTCCGCCTCGCTCACGGGCTCGCGCGTGAGCGCCGCGGCGGCGGCGGTCAGCTCGCGCTCGACCCGGCTCGTGTCCACGCCGGGCCTGGGGCTCGCGAGCGCGTACAACAGGCCGCCCGCGGCGCGCGCGTCGAGGGTGCCCTGCGCCATCACGCACGATCCACTGTCGGCGCGCACCAGCAGCCGCTGGATGCGGGACGATCCGCCGGCCGCGAAGACGCGCGCCAGCACCTCGAGCGCGGGAGTGTCGGCGTCGGCGAGCGGCGGCGTCCGCCAGCCCATCGCGAGGACCGGCAGGGTGGCCTCGGCGATGACGCTCGCGCGCCGCTCGCCCGCGCCGGGGGCTGCTGCGCGCTCGGGCGCCAGCGCCGCGCCGGGCAGGGCACCAAGGGTGCGCTTCACCGCGGCCAGCGCCGACGCCGTCTCGAACCGGCCGGCGAGGGTGACCACCATGCGGCCCGGCACGTAGCGCGCCGCCCGGTAGGCCTGCACCTGCTTGAGCGTGAGACCGCGGAGGTCGTCGTCGAGGCCCGCCACCGGAAAGCGGTACGGATGCCCGGCGAAGGCGGTGGCGTAGAGCAGCTTCAGCGCACGCCCGACCCCGGTCTGATCGGCGCGCCCCCGCGACTGGTCGAGCAGGGTGCGGCGCGCGGCGTCGAGTTTGGGCTGCGTCAGGTCGAGCGCGGCGAAGCGATCGGCCTCGAGCCTCAGCACGGTCTCGAGCGCGGCGGGCGGGACGACTGTCTCGAAGCAGGTGTGATCGGCGGCGGTGAACGCGCCGGCGTTGCCGCCCTCGGCCTGCACGCGGCGGGCGAACTGGCCCGGTCCGGCCTTCGCGGTCCCCATGAACATGAGGCGCTCGATCAGGTGCGTGATGCCGGCGGTCCCGGCGCTCTCGAAGCGCGACCCGGCGCGCACCCACACCCCCACGCCCACCGAGACGGCGGTGGAGTCGGGAGCGAGCAGCACGGTCAGGCCGTTCGGGAGCGGGACGGTGCGGGCGCCGGCGAATGGGTCCGCAGCGGACGCCGCCGTGGGCAGCGCGGCGAGGAGCAGCGCGACGAGATGGACCTTCATGATCGGAGCTCTCAGGAGGAGTGTGGGGGTCAACGCAGATAGACCAGCCGTAGGGTGGAGATTCGACCCGCGGCCTCGGCCGCGAGGAAGTACACGCCCGAGCGCAGCGCGTGGCCGTCGTCGCCGACGCCATCCCACGCCGCGAGCGGAGGAGACGGCGGCTCGCCGCGCCGCAGCTCGCCGGACCACAGTTCGCGCACCAGGCGACCCTGGGTGTCGAACACCCGCACGCGCGCCGGGGCGCGGGCGGGCGCATCGGTGCCGAGGGCGAGCCTGATCGGGGTCGCGGGGCCGCCGAAGCGCGCCGGGTTCGCGCCCGCGAACGCGAACACGATGAAGCCGGCCGGCAGCGGAGGAGGCGGAGGAGGCGGCACGATCGCCGTGTCGGGGGTCCAGCGCAGCGCCGCCAGTCCGTCGGGCAGGCCGTGGCCATAGACGGTGTCGGGGGTCGCGGCTCGATTGGCGGAATGGTAGAGCGCCTGGATGACCGTGGTCGCCGGCCATTGCGGCCGCGCCTGGATCAAGCACGCGGCGAGCCCGGCGAGGATCGGGGTCGAGAACGACGTGCCGCTCTGGGCGGTGTAGGCGTTGGGAACGCCACCCGCGGAGACCAGCGAATCGAGCACGCCGAGCGCCACCAGGTCGGGCTTGATGCGGCCGTCCGCGGTCGGGCCGCGTGCGGAGAACGAGGCGATGGCGCCGGCGAGGGACACCGCGCCGGCCGTGACGATGCTGTCGCCGTTCGCGTCCCCCGGCGCCAGGACCTTGTTCTCGGGATAGGGCCATCCATTGTTGTTGCCGGCCGCGTTCACCACCAGGATGCCCTTGCTCGCCGCGATCTCGGCGGCGCGGGTGACGACGGAGCTGTGCCCGTCGCGCATCGCGTACGTGATGTCGTCCGCCGGGTTGTCCATCGGGCCATAGCCGAGTGACGATGAGATGACGTCGGCGCCGAGGCTGTCCGCCCATTCCGCGCCCATGCGCCACCACACCAGCTCCTGGACCGTCTCGGTGGGGTTGTACTCGGTGCGGCCGAGGGCGAAGGTGGCGCCCGGCGCGGCCCCGATGTACTGGCCCGGCGCATTGCCCGCCATGCAGCCGAACGTCCACATGCCGTGCGCGTAGTCGCTGAGGTTGAGCGTGTCGGTGGCGACCGAGTCGCCCTGGATGAAGTCGCGCTCGTGCCCCGGGGGGACCTGGGCGTTGCGGGTCGCCTCGTGCTTCGCATGGAAGTTGAAGCCGTTGTCGAGCACGCAGATCTTCACCCCGGTGCCGATGTACCCCGAGTCGTGGACCGCGGGCACGCGGATCTGGTTGAGCTGGGACCAGGTGCGGCCATACGAGAGCGCCTGCGCGCCGAGCGCGCCGGGGGGCGCCAGCCGTCGGGCCGCGCCGATCTCCTCGGGCCCGGCCGGCTCCACCCGCGTGACCCGTCCGCGCTCCACCGGGCGCAGGCGCGCGATGTGCGCGAGGCCGGCCAGCTCGGCCAGCCGCGTCCCGGGCACGCTCACCGCGACCTCGTTGCCCCAGCGCGACGCGCCGTAGGGCGCCAGCCCGCGCGCCTTCAGATCGTCCACATACGGGGCGTAGAGCGGCAGGTCGTCGTACGTCACCAGCGGCCGCAGCCCGGCGCGGACGCGGCGCGCACGATTGGCCGGGGTGAGCGACGCTTCGGCGCGGGCGAGCAGGACCGCGAGCCCCGCCGGACCGTCCTCGCCCTTGTCCGCGAACGTGACCCAGGCCGACACCGGCGCGTCCGAACCGAGGGCCGCGGCCAGTCGCGGGTCGAGCCGCGCGGCGGCGGCATCGCCGAGGCTCGCGGCGAGCGCCGCGGGCGCGGAGAGCGCGACCGCGAGCACGCACGCGAAGCCGGCCTGCTGGAAGACCCGGCGGGCGGGACGGGATGGGTGTCTCACGGGATGTCGCACTCCTCTCGCCCCCAGCGGGCGCCAGCGCGCAGCCCCTTCGGGCCCCGCGGTCCTCGCTCCTGCCGCAGCGGACTCACCGCAGGGGCGTCACGCTCGAGCGGCCGCCCGGTGATGAGCGTCCCCCGGGCTCGGCATCCCACGTGCGCTCCCACGCCGACATTGTACCGCGTCGGGGCGCCATCCGGGATGCATCCGTGGATCGCGGCGCGGCCTCGCCCCGGGAAGGGGCACGGCGGCACGCGCGCGGGAGGGACGGCCGGGGCCCGCGCGCGCGGGCCCCGCCATCAGCGGATGACGATGAAGCGGTCCCGGAACGAGTAGGTCCCGGACTCCACCAGATACATGTAGATCCCGGACGCGACGAGCCGGCCCGACTCGTTCTTCAGGTTCCATCGCTCGAAATCGCGCACCGGATCGTTGTGCTGCAGGGTGGTCACGAGGTCTCCCGCCAGGGTGAAGATCTTGACGGTCGCACGCTGCGGGAGATTGACGAAATGCACCTCGTTCCCGCCGGTCAGGTCCCACGGCGCGTGCGCCCGGTACGGGTTCGGCACCACGCCGACGCGCTCCAGGTTGGCGGCCGGTCCGCCGGTGGGCTCGACCGCCACCTCGATGATGTTCGCGGACTTGCTGTTGAGGTTCGGGCAGCCCCGCGGATCGCCGATCCTGGTCGAGTCGCAGCGCGCGTAGCGCTCCCGCTGCGTCAGCCCCGGGGCGGTGAGGGTATCGGGCACGAACAGGTCCGCGTAGTTCTTCTCGACGGAGTTGAAGGCCTCGTACGTGACCGCGTACCAGATGCGGAACCCGTCGTGCGGTCCGGCCGGCACCACCAGCACCATGAGCGAGTCGCCGGGGATGCAGCGCCCGAGACTGTCCGTCCGGCAGCGCTTCTGGTACGAGCCGCTCTCGTCCGGGTCCACGAACGTGGCGACGCTGTCGTTCACCACCTCGCTCTGGCACATGAACTGGAGATAGGTGGGGCTGGCCGGGTCGGCGTCCACGGTCGAGAACTTCCAGGTCCGCTCGTCGCCCGGCTGGCGTGAGAATCGGCGGATGAGCTCCATCCGTGCGGTGTCGGGCCGGTTGGTCACCCGGTAGATGCGATACCCGCCGAAGTCCCTCCGCGCCTCGGCGCGACGATCGCGCTTGAATCGCAGGGAGACGGTGCGCGCATCGCGCCGGATGCTGTCGGGGAGCGGGCCCAGGGACACCCCGACGCAGGCCGGATACTTCTCCGGGTCCGAGTACGGCTCCACCTGCGAGTAGTCCTGGAAATGCCCCGGGAAGGCGCACAGCGCGATGCGGGGGAACGTCATCATGCTGTCGGGATAGCACTGGATCTGGGCCAGCGCGGGCGCACGGCCGCTGGCCAGCAGGGCGAGCACCGTGAAGGTCAGGACGAGACGGCGCGGCCTGTCGAACCTCGTCATTCGTGGCTCCCGGGACGCAGCGTTGCGGCCGGCGCCGGCGTCACACGGGTGCCGCGACCGGCCGGGACGGGGCGAGCCCGGACGGCAGGCGGCTCCCACGCCGCCCTCGCACCGCGCGCGACGCGCGCGGGCACGGCCGCGGGCACCGGACCCTTGGTGAGGTGGAAGATCTCCTGCAGCACGAAGTCCACCAGCCCGACGCACTGGCCCCGCTGATAGCTCCAGAGGTCGAAGCCGGAGAACACCGCCGCCGGGAACTCCAGACCGTGGTAGTAGGTCATGACCGGCGTGCCGATCACCGAGTTGGGCTTCGGGGTGTTGGTGCCGGGGATCAGGCCGCCGACTTCGTACGCCTGGAAGGACTGCGCGAGCGCGGCCTCGGTCCTCATCAGCGTGTCGAGCGTGGCGACCTCCTGGACGATCACCGGGCTGGCATTGACATCCTCGATGATCGAGTTGGGCTGGCTCAGATACTCGAGGACGTAGAACGCATTGGTGCGGTAGAAGGACCGGTCGTTCCCGACTCGGGTGGCCGGCAGCGCGTCGGTTCCCGGGGTCTTCGCGTCCATCGTCAGCGGCAGCCGGCTGTAGTTCGGGTTGGACCTCACGCCCTCGAACGTCGGCATGGTCCAGCCCCCGTACCGCATGATCGAGTCCGCTCGCGCCGACCGCTTGATCTTCGCATTGCCGACAGTGTAGGCCTGCAGCTCCGAGCGCCAGTGCATGATGTCGTACATGAAGCGGCCGGGCACCAGCTCGGTCGGCATGCGGTTCGAGTAGGTGAAGGCGTAGGAATCGTTGTTCCCGCTGTTGAACATGTCCTTGCAGAGCGCGAACGCGGCCCCGCCGCCGACGATCCACACCCGCCCGCCCTGGCGCATGTACGCGCCGAGCGTGTTCACCCGGCCCGGCGCGCTCATGTAGCGGAGCGCGTACTGGCCGCCGGTCGGAGCGGCGTTGGTCACCCCCGGATCGGTGATCCACACCACGTTCTTGTACTTGCCGAGCGTGTCGAGTCGCACCGTCTTGTCGAGCGTGCCGATCTTGGTGGTGTGGAACACGTCGTAGCTATAGCCCGAGAAGATGCCGGGCTCGCTGTTGGCCAGCGTGGTCGTGCACTGCCACGGCACCCCGCCGCGCGCGAAGAAGAACGAGTCCACCTCCGCCATGTTCGGCCAGTCGCCGATCGGCTGCGGGAGGCAGCCGGCGGACAACGGCGTCCCGCTCTCGGGAATCAGTCGCATGTCCTTCACGATCATCAGCGGCCGCTCCAGCGTGGCGCGCACCACCCGCATCCGGACGTGACCGAGGCTCTTCAGGCCGTTGTTGTCGGCGGCCTGGACCCAGAAGTCATGCTGCGTGTCCCCCTCGAACCCACCCACCGTCACGCTGGTGGTGAGCACGCTCGGGTCGCTCCAGTGCGTGGAATCGTCCACCGCCGTGCGGATGGTCTCGTCGGAGGGGTCGCCGTCCACCATCCACTGGTAGTACTCCATCAGCGCGCCCTTGGGCGGCTCGGCGGTCCAGTTGAACGTGATCGGCTGCCCGTACGGCACTTCGAGCTTGACCGCCGCCCGGTCGTCCATCGTCCACCCGCCGCTCTGGTACTTGAAGTAGAAGAACTCGTTGAACATGATCACGATCGGCCCCAGCGTGCTCGCGTACCCCGGCTTCAGCCGCAGCATGTTTTGCGAGAATGAGAACACCGGCGAGAACGCCCCCGCCTCGTCGAACGACACCACCACGAAGACGTAGTCCCCGCCCGGGGTCAGGTCCTTGAACTGCATCGTGGTGACGTCGGCGCCGGTCGAGTCCCACCCCGCCCACGGGCCCGGCAGGCCGTGACTCGCCCAGTCGTAGGCGTAATAGTCCCGCAGCGCGTTCGGATCGCGTGCCGCCTGGTCGGCGGTGTAGGCCGAGCCCGGTCCGAGCATGATGTACTTGTACTTCACCGGCTTCGACGTCAACTGGCCGTCCGGGTCGGTCCCGGTCCACTGGATGCGCACCGACGGCGTCACCAGGATCGCCCCGAACACGTAGAGCCGCGGGTCCACGATCGTCACCGTCGGGCATTGCGTGTACGAGTAGAAGCCGCGCCGGATCACATCCGAGGTGTCCCCGCGGTTGTCCACCGCGCACAGCGCGAAGACGTGAGGATGCGTCGCGTTGCCGGTCCTCACGTCGGACGAATCCGCGGTGAAGAAGATGATCTCCTCGTTCTTCTGCGTCCGCACCCACTTCACCCGCACGCCCACGCTCTCCGGCGGATCGATCGCGTACAGGAAGTAATCCACCCGCCCATCCGGATCGTTGGCGATCCAGTTGATCCGGTACGCGTAGAAGTAGGGCGTGGCGCGCGAGGTGTCGAACGGCGCCGCGGTCAGCCGCACCTCGGGTCGGATGTTCGGGACCAGCCGCTCGCTGGTCTTCTTCGAGCATCCCGCGATGCCCCCCGCCACCACCGCCGCCGCCGTCAGCAGGCTCAGGACGGCGATTCGTCTGGCGTTCATTGTTCGGCGCTCCTGACGTCTTGAATGGACCCCGGTCCGGGTTCCCCAAGAGGGAGTTGCACAGAGTTCGTGCCCACGGCCCCGGCGGACGGGGGCGGTGGCACGGTGACCGGGACGCTGTAGGTCGTGCAGCGGCCCGAGCCGGCCACACCCTCGCAATCCAGACAGTCACAGACCTCGATATCGAGCGTGACCGACGTGCCGACCAGCCAGGTCGGCAGGATTATGCTGAAGGTCGGCGCGGTCCGATAGGGCGGGTTCGCGTAGTCGGTGAAGCTCACCGGGGTCCCGGCCGCATTCACCCCGCGCACCGTCACCCGGTAGCGGGTGGCTCCCGCGGCCGTCGGGCCTCCGACCGTGCGGATCGTCGCGAAGGCGTCGAACGGATCGACATCCCGCGAGACCAGGTTCACGTCGAGCACGCGGCTGAAGTACTGGGTATAGGGTGGGGTCAGCCTCGGCTTCAGCCCCTTGGTGACGTCGGTGTCGAGTTCCGGCGCGTGATCCACGAAGAAGGTGAGGATCTTGCGGCGCAGCGCGCGCAGCGAGTCATTGCCGCCGTTGCCGTCGCGCCCCACGATCCGGACGATGTTCGGCACGGCATAGGAGTTGAGGTCGATGTCCATCCCGCCGGTCGCGCGGCCATCGCCGTCCTCGGCCCGCGCGTACATGTAGGCCTGGCCGGCATTCGACGCCGGCCAGTACCTGGCGATCAGGGGCAGGCGCTGGACGTTGGTCGGGTCGAAGATCGGGTAGAGGCCGGTCTGCGCGAACTGGATCGGCGTCCCGAATGGGGAGGTCTCGAAGCCCAGGTTCGCGCGGAATCCGATCGGCGAGGCGTTCGACGACGCACTCGGCTGGAGCACCGGCGGGACCCCGCCCCAGCTGGCGACGATCGCGCGGTACTGGATGTCGACCGGGTTGACCTTCACCAGGTAGGGCGAGTCGGGATCGAGCCCGCCGTTGTGGCAGACCACCCACGAGTTCATGTTGACCGTGTCCCACTCGCTGTGGACGTAGATCCGCTGCTTGTAGATCTCGAAGAAGGTCTTGCGCTCGGGGCGCTCCGCCGGCATCTGTCCGACCGAATCCGGGCCCAGGAGGCTGCCGGTGAATCCCCCGATCGGCAGGCCGGCGGTCATGTCGTAGTAGTGGTACCCGCTCCCGGCTTCGACCTGGTTGAACTGCGGCGAGGCGGGGTCCGGGCCCGAGAACCACGTTTCGGGCTTCAGATTGAACTGGAAGCGCCGTTTCGCGTCGCGCTTGGCGCCCGCCTGATCGACGGCGCGGAGCGTGAAGACCTTCAGGCCCGGGCCCACCCGATCGGCGGCGTTGGTGTTGTAGCTGACCGCTTTGGTCGTGGAATCCGCGTTGATGAAGTCCACTTCATCCAGCTTGTAGCGGAACTGCACGGTGGGATTCTGATCGAGCGTCGGCTCCGAGGTCCACTGGAAGTCGAGTCGCGCGGTGACCGGAATCGAGTCCCGCGCCAGCGTGTTGATCTTCGCGGTGTCGCTGATGAAGTAGGTGCGCTCCTCCTGCACCAGCGCGCCACCCGCGAGCCGGGTCCACACCAGGCCCCTCCCGCGTGCAAGCAGGAACAGCGGCAGCGGAGGATACTTGTCCTTCGCTGTGAAGATCACGCGCGCCGGGGTGGGATCCGGTTTGCCCTCGTTGTCCACGGCGTAGATGTAGAACGCGTGCTCGCGATCGGGCGAGAAGTCCGACACGTTGAAGATGAACGTGCTGTCGGTCTTGGTGGTGAATCGATAGTCGCGCGCCTTCGGGCCGGGCAGAGAAGGCGGATTGCCGCTCCCGAGCGGGTCGTAGGGCAGCGTCTCAACGACCGCGAAGTAGAACCCGGCGATGTCGCCGTCGGGGTCCGATCCGGCCCAGTACAGATGGAACTTGAACGGGATCTCGGTCGGGGTCCCCTCCTGGAAGGGGTTCTTCGTGGTGATCGTGTCCTGGGGGGCGGCGGTGATCCAGGTTTCCGGGGCCTGATTGCGATCGATGTTCGGCGCCAGCGCCTTGCGGCACCCCACGCCGATCAGTGATGTCATGAGCAGGCACAGTACGAGCCCGTAACGAAAACGCATTCACGCCCCCCGGCACGCCCAGTCGTATGAAGGGAAGTGCTTGGACGCTAGCAGTCTGGCCCCCGCGTCGTCAAGCCCGTTGAGCGCGCCGACCCCGCTTTCGGCGGCCCTGCGGCGGACGGGCGAGGCAGCCGGTGCGCCCGGGCGGGGCCCGGTCCGTTGCGCCCTCGGACCGGAAAGCAGAAGGGCGGGGCTTGCGCCCCGCCCTCCCACGGTACGGATGTGCGTCAGTTGAGCACGATCATCTTGTTGTTGCTCTGGAAGTTCTGCCCCGCGAACGTCGTCCTCGCGAAGTAGACACCCCGCGGCACCAACGAGCCGTGATCGTCCACGCCGTCCCACGTCAGGTTGTGGGGACCGGCATCGAACACGCGGTCGGCCAGCGTGCGGATCAGACGTCCGGTGACGTCATAGACCTTCAGCTGGACACGGTCGCTCTTCGCGAGGCTGAAGAGCACCAACGCCTGGCGGTTCACGACAGGGTTGTTGCCGAGCTTCACGAAGTTCACGTAATCCGGGCTGTTCGGCGACTCGACACCCGTGATCGGGGTGCCGGTGAACGAGCAGACACCGTTGGTGAGCGCTGCCAGCACGGAGGCGTAGTAGATCTGGTTCCACTGCTTGTGGTCCGGACCCACGGTGACCGCGCCGAACTTACCGGTGAGGTGGGTGATGTCATACCCACTGCCGAACGCGGTCCACCAACGGCCGCTGCCCAGCCCATCATTCGGCTTGTACACACCCGCCACGTACTGGACGGACAGCATCGGCGTGTACTCCTCGGCGACCTGCGCTTCGGTGACCAGCGGGTTCACGTCCGACACGTCGTTCGTGTACGTACAGGCGTTCCGCACGCCGTAGATATCCGACGCCCCGCCAAGAGCCGGCAGGACGTGCAGCTCGGACATCTGCGACTGGTTGTTGGCATACGCACGGTACGACGCGTGGATCCAGGTCATGCCGAAGTTGTCGAGGAACTCGGGGAAGTACGAGTTCCAGGCCGTGTCTTCGATCCATCCATCACCCTGGATCATCATCACGCGGGGATTGCTAGCGTCGGCGTTCTGCATCCACAGCGGGAGCAGTCCGCTGCCGGTGCCGATATCGTCCTGCGAGCGATCCGGGAACGGGCCGAACACACCCGAGTTCAGGTCGCCGGTGAGGATGAGCATCACCTTGTAGTACTGCGCCAGCATCGCGGGAGTCGGACCCTGGTGCGAATACTTGCCGACACCGCCCTGCTCGACGAGGCCCGGGGTCGCACGGTTGGAGAGACGGCTGCCC
Source organism: Candidatus Eiseniibacteriota bacterium (assembly GCA_963776245.1). Lineage (GTDB taxonomy): Bacteria > Eisenbacteria > RBG-16-71-46 > RBG-16-71-46 > RBG-16-71-46 > CAVSAC01. Next base: position 179,604 of record CAVZLN010000003.1, read on the forward strand.
AGGGCACCCGCACTCGTCGTGAGCGACTCCGAAGCCTTCACACCGTACATATCCCACATGCCGCCGGGCTGGCCGCCATGTGCCGCGACGCGGTACTGAGGCAGGTTGACATCCACGCCATTCGGCGCGGACCAACCGTTGTGAGCGCCCCAGCGCGAGGTCGGGGTAGCGCCGATCGAATCCGCGATCGCCACCCAGGTCTTCTCGTCGCCACGGCGGTCATTCGCGTCCACGTACAGCATGCACGCCATGTTCATACCGGGGGTGAAGGCGCCGTCCTTCCAGCGATCCGGGAGGACGCCGAACTGCTGCCACCGGTGGCCGTCGTAGTTGCCCTCGTTCGGCTGGATGAACACGGTGTTCGTGTCCGGCACCATGTCGAACGTGCCCGCGACGGGCGCGCCGACGAAGCGCTTGGTGAAGAAGTACTGAACGTGCGCGCCCGGCGTGAGCAAACCGTCGGGGAGGATCTGGGTGCCTTCGACCGTCTGCGGGTTGCCATCATAGCCCGACGCGTACGGCGGCGAGTTGAGGATCCCATTCAGGCCGAGGCGATAAGCAGCCGGGACCGAGTCGCACGTGATGTTGACGTTCGTCGCGCCACCCAGCGTGTCGATGACGAAGCACTTGTTACGCAGGATCCCGAGGGCGGGCAGATGCGCGTCCGCCTCGTGGTAGCACGACATCCACTGGTTGGCCGGCAGGAAGCCAGACGTGGCACCGTCGCCGTAGCCCCTGCGGTCGACCGGGAACAGTCCGACCTGAGCGGTGTCGCAACGGGCACTCCGCCACACGTTCGGGTTCCAATTGCCCGGCCACGTGGCGTCGAGGTCACCCAACAGCGAGTACGACGAGTACTCGCCACCGCCGGCGCCCATGTACGAGCCCCAGAACGTGCCGTCACCCGGGGTCGCCGCGGTGGGGGTAGCCGACACCACCACCTGACGCAGCCCGCTCGACGGAACGCCGGGGGTCACGTAGTTGCCGACACCCGGCTTGATGCGGAACACCATGTCGATGCGCATCGTACCGATGTCCGTCGCCACGATGTAGACCGAGTCCGCCGGGACGTCGAAGCGCAGGAAGTTGTTCGTCCCCGGATACGCGTTCAGGCCCGTGCGGATGAGGGCCGTGGTCGTATCGAAGTTCGAGGTGCCCACCAGGGCGTCGTTCTCGTTGAACGGGAACGTGTCATTGAAGAAGTCCCAGATGTTGATCGCCATGGTCTGCGGCGTGCCGTCGATGATGACCAGCGACACGTTGTCCATGTACGAGCCACCCAGCGGCGAGCAGTCCGGCGCGCCGAAGCGGTAGCACTGCTGGAGCTTCATCATGAAGATCTTCATCGAGTCCGGCACCGCGACGCCAGTACCGTTCGCCGACACGATCTGACCGTACGCGCTCATGTCCTCGAGCGTCGCATAGCAGCGCTTCAGCGGCTCGAAGTAGAGGAACGGCGGGGTCATGCGGTTGCCCCACTGCGGGGTACCCGCCGCGGGACCGCCCGCGATCTGCAGCGCCGGGTACGACATGGCGCCGAACTGCCAGGCGTTGCCCTGGTTGTAGATGTCGTAGATACCGAAGTACATCTCGTACTGCAGGCCGTAAGCCTGGGTCGGCGTGGCATCATCCAGCGTCAGGCCGAACGTGTTCGGCAGCCCGACCCCGGGCTGACCCTTCAGGCCGACCGTGGGCGACGCGGCGCCCCAGTTGCCCTGGCCTTCGGTCGTGCCCGCCAGACCACCGGCGCGCTCGCTGTTCTCGTGATCGCCCATCGACACGACGCCACCCAGCATGTCGCAGGTTCCGTAGATGCTGTACGGATCGTCGACACCGCAGAGGTCCTTGTATTCCAGCGTCGCGAGCTGATGCACGTGGAAGTAGATGGCCGGCGGCTTGCCGGTCGAACGCCACGTGTCGGAGATCGTGCCAGCGACCGAGTTGTCGATGTCGGAGGCGTTCTCGAAACCACCGAGGCTGACCGCTCCGGCACCGATGTCGATCGCGACGTCATCGACCTGCGCCGCGCCCATGCCACCCGAAGTGTAGGTCGCCGGGCTGGACTCGTCCGACGTCCCCGCGTTGGTGTGGACACGGAACACGATGCGCAGCGTCGAGCTGGCCGCCTTGAGGGCCGCCGCGTTCGCCGCATCGATGGTCACCGTGCGCAGGCCAGCCGCGTTGTTGCCCTTCTGGCTGAACACCCACAGCCGGTGATCCTTATCCAGCACTTCATTGAACCAGCGGCGCATGTTGTCGTAGATCGGACGCACGGTGCCGTCCGACCCCTTGAACGAGCCTTCCACCGGCTTGCCGACGTACACCTGGAACGAGTCGATCGGCGCCGCGAAGTTGGCAGCACCCACCGTACCGTCGGTCAGGGTCGTGGCTTCCGCCGAGATCAGGTTGCCGTCGTTGACCGCGGGCGGCGCCCACGGTGAGGGGTCACCCTCGAACCAGCCCGTGCGGGTGGTCGCGGTGGTGCCCTTGCCCGTCGACATCTGAGTCTGCGACAGGAACGTCAGGACGATCGGCCCCGACGTGTAGGTCGAGATGTCGTAGTCGCGGTAGAGCATCTGGTCCATCTGCGACGCGTAGCCCGGGAACGTCTTGGCCGAGCCGGTGCCGATGACGCCAGTGCCGTTGAACTGGATGACATCCACGTTCAGCGGGTTGTTCGTCACGGGATCCACGACCGTGGCGTCCCCGTGATTGCGCAGACCCATCCACGCGGAGTACGAGCCGGCCAGCGGAGCCCACTTCACACCGCCGTCCGCCGGGAAGGCGTACGGGTCCGAAGGATTCGGATCCGCGACCGTCGCGGTGTTGCCCGGGTCACGGTGCCACACGCCGACCACACCGAAGGTGCGCTTGAAGCCAGCGCCCTGGTTGATCACGTAGTTGGCCGTGTTGCCCATCTCGATCGCCCACCACGCGCGGTTCACGTCGGTGCGCGTCGTGCCCGAAGCGTTGGTGTGGTTGGAGCGGAACGGCCACCAGCCCATCAGCGAGTCGCCATGGGTCGAAGCCGACTGGTCCCACTGCCAGTTGCCCTCAGTCATCTGGCTGGGAGCGAGCGGACGGTTCGGACCAGGTCCGACCTTCCAGTAGTTCGACACGCTCGCGCACGTGGAGAACCCGACGTACACGGTGTCATTGGCGGTCCCGGTCGGATAGCCGACACAGGGACCGGTAGCAGTCAAGGCCTTGGACGCGCCGAAACGGGACGCGCCCTGACGGGCGGCGTTAGGCATCTGCTTCTGAGTGAGCGGGGTGCTCTTCATCAATCCGAGCTCATCACCGTTCACGGGTTCAGACGCGAATGCCGCCGTCGTCAAGCAAGCAGCCGCTCCTGCGAGGAGCAGCAGCGCGACGAACGACTTCCTCATGTGACTACCTCCATCGTCGCAATGCATGGGCAATGCGAGGGCTTCCGAAGTACGGATTGCGAGCGAGGTGTCGCGGAAACAAATCGGCCGACGGGTCTCGATGCGATTCACACGAGAACGCCGACGGCAGACTGCTGCACGAGTACCGATCCCCCCTTTCCGCTGTCGTGCGTTGAACCCTGAGGCAGTTCGGGTCGCGCACGACACTGTGATTGCGCGTTGACTCGTACGGAGCCGGCACGATCAGAACGCCGCTGCCAGCGCACTGATACATGACGACCGCGGAACTCGAGGTGCATCTGGGGGTTTTCAAGACGCACCGACTACATCTCCACCCACAGAGGCTAGGCCCCTGACAGGGTTCTGTCAATCCGTTTTTTTGCTTTGACTTGGCACGGCCGGGAGGCCGGCATCACCCGATCCTGACGCGCCTTGCGCCGACCCGGTCCAGCCAGCGCAAGTCCTGACTGGCGACCAGCATCGGGGTGGAACGGGCGCGCCGGGCCACTTCCCGGGCGGCGGCCTCGCGGCGGGCCGGGTCGAGCCCGGCGGTGGGCTCGTCGAGGAGCACCAGGTCGGCCGGGGCGAGCAGCACGCCGGCCAGTTGGACCAGCCGTTTCTCCCCGCCCGAGAGCCCCCAGACGCGCCGCCCGGCCAGCCCGGAGGGGCAGCCGAGCGCCTCCAGCAGCCGGACCGCCCCGGCCACGGCCCGGTCCCGGGGCATCCCGCGCTGGAGCGCCGCCCATATCACCTCGTCCAGCACCCGCTCCTCGAAGATCTGGTGCTCCGGATACTGGGAGGCGAGCAGCGGCGGGGCCGACCACGGCGCCCGCCAGCGGGCCCGCACCTGTGCCAGCTCGAGCGCGCCCGCGGCCACCGCGAGGAGCACACTCTTGCCCGCGCCGTTGGGCCCCTCGATCGCGGTCACCCCACGGCCGACCACCTCGATCGCGCGCGCGGTGGCGACATCGACCCGCGGGCCATCCGCCGATCCCGGGGGCGCGATCTCCAAGCACATCAGGCTCGCGCCGTCGGCCCCGGCGGCGTCCGGCTCGGGTGGCAGGGCGGCCGCCTCCGGCTCGGCCCCCTCGGCACCCACCGCCAGCGTGCGGTGAGCGGCCGCCAGTTCCCGTTCGTCCTGGGTCACCCACACCAGCGCCATCCCCCGCGCGCACTCCTCGCGCAGCACGCCGAGCACCCGTCGCCGGGCCTCCGCGTCGAGGTGCGCGCCGGCTTCGTCCGCCACCAGCAGGCGCGGACGCACGGCCAGCGCCGCCCCGAGCACCACCATCTGCTGGCGCCCGGCCGAGAGGGTGTGCGGGTCGCGCGCCAGGTCGGGCCCGAGCCCGAGCGCCTCGGCGATGCGACGAGCCTCGCGGACCACCTCTTCCTCACCCCGGCCGAGGTTGCGCGCCGCCAGCGCCAATTCGTCGGCGACCGTCGCCTGGAGCAGCTGCACCGCCGGGTCCTGCAGCACCGCGGCCACACCCTCGCGCGCGCCGGGCGGCTGGCCCGGCACCAGGGCCGCGCCCTCGAACTCGACCGTGCCGCGGCGCGCCGGCCACAGCCCGGCCAGCACCAGCGCCAGGGTGGTCTTGCCACCGCCATTGGGGCCGTGGAGGGCGACCCACTCGCCGGCCTCCACATCCAATGAGACGCCCCGGACCACCGGGTCCGGGGCTCCGGGAGGCGCGGCCCACACCTCGCGGGCGCGGAGCACGGTCACGCGCCGCCGCCCCCCGCGCGCCAGGCGGCGAGCGCGGCGTCGGCGACCTCTCGCCACGGGCGGCCCGCCCGCTCGGCCGCGGCCCGCACCGACTCGAACTCGGGCACCGCGCGCTCCGCGCCGTCCGGCAGCGTCGCGACCTTGAGCGCCACCGCGCCGAACCGGGTCGCGACCTCCACCCCGCGTCGCGCCAGTTCGACCCGTTCCTCGTGGCGCACCCGCACGCCGAGCGTGCCGGTCTCGGTGAGCAGCATGCGGGCGAGCGCGTCGGCATCGGCCGGTTCGGCGATCACCACCACCCACATGCCGGGGCGTCCCTTCTTCATCAGAGTGGGCACCACCATGGCATCCAGGGCACCGGCGGCCAGCAGGCGCGGCAGCAGCGCCCCCACCACCTGGGGGCTCTCGTCGTCGAGCGCGGTCTCGAGCACCGCGACGGTGCGCCGGCCCAGCCCGGCCTCGCCGGCGCGCCCCACCATCAGCCGCAGCACGTTGGGTTGCTCGGCGAGGTCGCGTCCGCCGGCCCCCATGCCGACGCGCTCGAGGGTGTACACCGGGGGCGGGCCCCACGCGTCCACCAGCGTGGCGAGCAGGGCCGCGCCGGTGGGCGTGACCAGCTCGGCCTGCACCGCCGTGGGCGCGAGGGGCACGCCGCGCACCAGCAGCGCGGTGGCGGGCGCCGGCACCGGCATGCGGCCGTGCTCGCAGTCCACCGTGCCATTGCCGAGCGGGAGCGCCGAGGCGTACACGCGCTCGACGCCGAGCGCGGCGAGCCCGAGCACCGTGCCCACCACGTCGACGAGCGCGTCCACCGCGCCCACCTCGTGGAAGTGCACCTGCTCGATGGTGCTGCCGTGAACGGTGGCCTCGGCCTCGGCGAGGCGGCGGAACACCGCCCGGGCCCGCTCGCGCACCGCTTCCGGCAGCTCGCCGGCGTCGATCATCGCCTCGAGGTGGCGCAGGTGCCGGTGGGGCTGCGTCCCCGCGGCGCTCACCTCGACGCGCGTCGCCTCGAGCGCGCCGCGGCGCGCGCGGCCCACGGTCACGCTCACCCCCGCGAGCCCGAGCCGCGCCGGGAGCGCCTCGAGCTCGGCCGCGGGCCAGCCCGCGGACACCAGCGCGGCCAGGCACATGTCGCCGCTCACCCCCGAGAAGCAGTCGAAATACGCGATGCGCATCCGCTCTCCTATCGCCGCCCGCCCGCGGTGTTCACCAGGTGCGCGGCGTAGCCGGCCCCGAAGCCGTTGTCGATGTTCACCACGGTCACGCCGGCGGCGCACGAGTTGAGCATCGCGAGCAGCGGCGCGAGACCGCGGAAGTGGGCGCCGTATCCGACGCTGGTCGGCACCGCGATGAGCGGTCGGTCGGTGAGCCCGCCCACCACGCTGGCGAGCGCGCCCTCGAGCCCCGCGACCACCACCAGCACGCGCGCGCCCCGCAGCTTCTCGCGGTGCGCCAGCAGCCGGTGCAGGCCGGCCACGCCGACATCGGCCACCAGTTCGGCGCGGCTGCCCATGGCGCGCGCGGTGACCAGCGCCTCCTCGGCCACCGGCAGGTCGGCGGTGCCGGCGCAGATCACCACCACGCGGCCCACCGCGCGCGGCGCGCGACGGCGCACCACCACCGCGCGCGCGCGCTCCCACACCTCGGCCCGCGGGCAGGCCGCGCGCAGCGCCGCCTGCGCCTCGGCGCTGGCGCGCGTGACCAGCACCAGGCCGTGGCGCGCGTAGAGCCGCTGCACGATGGCGACGATCTGCGCCGGCGTCTTGCCCTGGCCGAACACCACCTCGGGGAACCCGCCGCGCAGTGCGCGCTGGTGGTCGAGGGTGGCGAACTCGAGGCGTTCGAACGGCGCCTCGGCGATGGCGCGCGCCGCCTCGTCCACGCCCGCGGTGCCGCGGCGCACGCGGCCGAGCAGCCGCTTCAGCTCAGCCGGCCGCATGCGCGCCCTCCGCGCCGGGCGGCGGCGGGGCCGCCGCCACGAACCGCTCCGCGCCGCCGTGCGCGAGCTCCCCGAGATAGGCGTGGAGCAGCGCGACCATCTCGTCCACCGATCCGGTCTGGTTCACCTGCTCGCGCACGCGGGCGCTGTGGGGCAGGCCCTTGATGTACCACGCCACGTGCTTGCGCATCTCGCGCGCGGCGGACGCGGGCCCCACCGCCTCGACCAGCATGCGCAGATGGCGCACCCCGGCCTCGAGCCGCTCGGTCGCGGTGGGCGGCGGCAGCCGCTCGCCGCGCTCGTGGAACGCGCGCAGGCGCCGGAACACCCACGGATCGCCGAACGCCGCGCGCCCGATCATCACGCCGTCGCACCCGGTGGTCTCGAGCATGCGCAGCGCGTCCTCCGGCCCGCGCACGTCGCCGTTGCCGATCACCGGGATCCCGACCGCCCGCTTGGCGGCGCCGATCAGGTCCCAGTGGGCGAGCCCCTCGAACTTCTCCGAGCGCGTGCGAGCGTGGATGGCGACCGCCGCCGCGCCCGCGTCCTCGAGGGCGCGGCTCACCTCGACCACGTTGGTCGAGGAGCCGTCCCAGCCGAGGCGGATCTTGGCGGTCACCGGCAGCGTGGAGGCCGCCCGCATCGCCGACACGATCGCCTGGATGCGCGGCACGTCCTGCAGCAGCGCCGCGCCCGCGCAGCGGTTCACCACCTTGCGCACCGGGCAGCCCATGTTGATGTCGATGAGGTCCGGCCGCCGCGCCTCGGGCAGCTCGCACAGCACCCGCGCGGCCTCGGCCATCACCGCGGGGTCGGACCCGAACAACTGGATGCCGATCGGGCGCTCCTCGGGGGCGAAGGCGAGGTAGTCGAAGGTGGCGCGCTGCCCGCGCACCAGCCCGTCGGAGGACACCATCTCGGTGAACACCGCGGCCGCGCCCTGCTCGCGCGCCAGGCGGCGGAACGGCGAGTCGCTCACCCCGGCGAGCGGGGCGAGCAGGAACGGGGACTCGAAGGTGACCGGACCGATGCGGAGTGGCATGCGCGGTGGGATGTCCCGGGTGGTCGTGCGGTTCAGGCGCGCGGCGGTGACGTGGCGGGGCGGCGGCGCGCCCAGTCGGCGATGTCCGCGAAGGTCTCGAACGGCACCGCGGCGAGCGTCTCGCGCCGGCACCACTCGAGCAACCCGCGGTGGGCGAGGACCGCGTCCGCGACGCGGGCGCCGCAGCGGTCCGACAGGCCGTCCCCGACCATCACGGTGTGATAACCGAGGGCACGGTAGCGGCGCACGTGCTGCGCCTTGCAGTTGCCGCACTGCCGGCACCCGCCCTCGAAGTACGGGAACTCCGCGCGCACCCCGCCGCCCTCGAAGCTCAGGCGGTTGGCGGCGTACGGCAGCTCGCCGAGCCCGACGCGCTGGAGCTGGTCGCGCACGTAGAAGTCGAAGCCCTCGCTCACCACCATCACCGCGTCGCCGCGGCCGAGCGCCTCGCGGGCGAACGGGGGAAAGTGCTCGTCGACGCGGAAGCCGCGCGTGAACTCGAGCGCCTCGGCCTCCCCGGCGCGCACGCCGGCGCACTGCGCCTCGGTGAGCGCCCGGTGGCCGATGCTGCCGGCGAACCAGCGGTCGAGCAGCGCCTGGTGGGCCGCGGCGTCCGCGGCCGAGAAGCGCCTCACGAACGCGGCGCCGATGTCGGACGGCGACACGGTGCCGTCGAAGTCGCACAGGTAGGCGTAGGGCATGCTCAGCGCGCGGCCGGGGCGGCGGTCCGCGCCGGTGCCGCCGCGAGCGGCGCGGTGGCGGGGGCGGGCAGCGCGGCGAACACGTCCCGCGCGGCGCGCGCGCGGCGCAGGACCTCGAGCGCGCGCTGGAACTGGGCGTCGCCCTCGAGCGCGACGCGCGCGCCGCCGGCGTCGCCCTCCAGCCGGCGCGCCAGCTCGCGGCGCAGCGCACGCTCGAGCAGCGGGCGCTGCGGGCCGAGCGCGGCGGCGGCGACCGCCGCCTTCTGTTCGCGCAGATAGCCCTCGAACGCGGCCCGCATGCCGTCGTCCACGGCGACCCGCGCGCCGGGATGGGTGTCCACCCAGTGGTTCGCGAACTTGAGCGCCAGCCCGCGGCGCTCGACATCGACCGCGAGCGGCGGGAGCGAGTCCTGCGACACCGCCAGGTCGGGGGTGATGCCGCCCCCGCCGTACACCGTGCGCCCCGCGCGGGTGCGGAACCGCGGACGCTCGGACGCCGGGCTGGAGTCGGCTGCCGCGCCGTGCGGGTCCTCGCCCTCGCTGTCGCCCCGTTCAGCGGCGGCGGAGTCCGCCGACTTCACGCCGCGGTGGATCGAGCGCCCGCTCGGGGTGTAGTAGAGCGCGGTGGTGAGCTTGATCGCGCCGCTCCGCCCGGGCAGCGGGAACACGCTCTGCACCGAGCCCTTGCCGAACGAGTCGTGCCCGATCACCAGCGCGCGGTCGAGGTCCTGCAGCGCGCCCGCCACGATCTCCGCGGCCGAGGCGCTGCCCTCGTCCACCAGCACCACCAGCGGCGAGCTGACGTCGGGCTTCGCCTCGCTCGCGGTGTAGCGGACGTCCGAGCCCTTGACCCGGCCCTGCGTGTACACGATGAGCGAGCCCCGGGGCACGAACTGCTCCGTGACGTCCACCGCCTGGTCGAGCAGGCCGCCGGGATCGAAGCGCAGGTCGAGCACCAGCGACTTCGCGCCCTGGCGGCGCAGGCCGGCGAGCGCCTCGCGCACCTCGGCCCCCGAGGTCTCGGAGAAGTTCGCGAGACGCAGGTAGCCCACCCCCGGCTCGGGCAGGAACGCGTAGGGGACGCTCCGAGTGTGGATGACGGCGCGCGTGAGCGTGAACTCGCGCTCGGCCGGCTCGCCCTCGCGGTCCACCGTGAGGCTCACCCGCGTGCCGGCGGCGCCGCGCAGCAGATCGGCCACGTCCTCGACCGTGAGCCCCGCGGTGCTGCGGCCCTCGACCCGCACGATCACGTCGCCCGAGCGCAGGCCCGCCTCCCACGCCGGCGTGCCCTCGATGGGCGAGATCACGGTGGGGAAGTCGTCGCGGATGCCGACCATCACGCCGATGCCGCCGAACTTGCCCTCGGCGGTGCTCTGCAGGCTCGCGAACGCCTTGGAGTCGAGGTACTGCGAGTAGGGATCGAGGTCGCGCAGCATGCCGCGCAACGCGCCCGCGATGAGTTTCTCGGGCTCCACCGGGTCGACGTAGTTCTGGTCCACCTTCTGGAGCACCTCGATGAACAGGTCGAGGTTGCCATACAGCCCGCCCGCGGCGCCGCCCCGGCCGACCCACCAGCCGAGCACGAAGAGCAGCACGAACAGCGCGACGAACAGGGCGTTGCGACGGATCACGGGCACTCCCGAGTGTGGCGCGATGGCTCCGGGCGCCGACCGCCGGGGCGGCGAGACGCATGGCCGGGGAGCGCGGGCGACTATAGCACAGCGCCCCGCGCCGCCGGCCGCGACCGTGGGAGCCGGACGGCGCGGTCAGCGCGGCGCGGGAGCGGGCGCCAGCCCCGCGGCGGCGCTCACCATCCGGTCGACCGCGTCCGCGGTGATCGCCACGTCCGGGGGGAGCGGGCCCAGGCGCGCGCGCGCTCGAGAGCAGCTGCGCGCGGCCGGCAGCTCGCCCGCGGACAGCCACGCCTGGCTCGCGAACAGCAGGTGGCGCGGATTGGGGAGCACCGCGCTGGCGCGCTCGAAGCAGCGGGCGGCGGCCGCGAAGTCGCGCCGACCGCGGCACGGTAGCCGAGGAACACCAGCGTCTGGTTGTGCTGCTCGGCCGGCGGGCCGAAGCGACCGTCCACCAGCGCCCACGCCGCGCCGCTCGCCCGCCGCGACGTCGGCGTTGACCGCGATCCAGCCGCCCGCCTGGAGCACCAGCAGCGGCAGGATGACCGCCAGCGCCGCGCGTGCCCGCGGCACCGGCGCGGCGGCGATGCAGCGAAGCAGCCGCCGCGCTCGCCAGCAGCGCCGGGCAGCGCCGCCAGGTCCCAGTCGCGCAGCGCGCCCATGCCATGCGGCGCGACCGGGAACAGCATCGCCAGCGGGAGCAGCGGGCACGAACACGGCGAGCGCGAGCACGCCGCGCGGCGAGCGCGCGAACGCGGCCCCGACCGCGCGCCCCGCGGCCAGCGGCGCGAGCAGGGCGAGCGGCAGCGCGAGCGTCACCAGGCCGGCGAGGTCCCACGCCGGCGTGAGCCGCAGCGCGCGCGGGTCGAGCAGGCTGCGCGCCAGGTCGCTCGACGTCGCGGCCCAGCCCGGCCCCGCCGGTGAGCGCCCCGAGCGCCAGCGCGCCGACCGCGAACGCGAGCGTGCAGGACACGTGCAGCCGGCGGACCGCCGGGCGGTCGCCCGCGAACGCCGGGCCCGAGCCCGCGCCACGCCTGCGCCACGAGCAGCACCAGCGCCACGCGGTGGGTGGCGAGGAGCTCCAGCCACAGTGCCGCGGAGAGCATCGCGTCGCGCGGGCGGGCCAGCGGACGCGCGAGCGCCCACCACCACCACGCGCCGACCGCGAGCGCCAGCGCCCACACCTCGGCGTAGCCGGCGTACGCCTGGAGCGTGCCCGCCAGCACCAGCGCCAGCGCCAGCGGGGTGTGCAGCGCGGGCGGCGCCACGTCCGCGACGATACGCTGCACGGCGGCGAAGTAGACCAGGAACAGCATCAGGCCGATCAGCGCCACCCCGGTGGCGATCGGGATCCCGAACCGCGCGAGCGGCAGCACGCCGGTGACGTTCGACCAGGCGTCGAGCGGCTGCGCGTGCAGGAAGCGGGCGAAGGCGCCGAAGTCCCAGCGCGCCCGCGCCGCGGCTCGCCAGCGACTCGAGCGCTCGCATCCGCAGCTCGGTGTCGCCGATCAGATGGAGCCGCTCGCGCAGCGGGAACGCCAGCGCCAGCGCGAGCGCGATCGCGAGCGGCCACGCCGCCCGGCGCGCGCGGAGCGCGAGTGGCGCCACCAGCGCCGCGGCGGCGACCAGCAGCCAGGGCCACCGCGGGCGCCACCGAGCGCAGGCCGTTCGAGCGCCCACACCCGGTTCGAGGCGGGCGGCGCCAGCAGCGAGCACCGCGAGCCACGCCACCGCGACCGCGAGCAGCGCGCGCGGCACGCGCGCCGCGTCCCCGGTGGCCGGCAGGGCTCCCGGCGCCCGCGCCCCGGTGCTCACCTCGCGGGGCCGGCGGCGGTCAGCCGCGGCTCCAGCGCCTCCCACGCCCGCGCCTCGATCACCTCGGGCGTCTCGCGCGCGTCGAGCGTCAGCCAGCGCGCCGGCGCCGCGGCGGCGAGCGCGTGGTAGGCGTGGTGCACGCGGGTGTGGAACGCGAGGTCCTCGCGGTCGAGGCGGTTGGTCTCGCCGGCGGCGCCGGCGCGGCGCGACAGGCCCAGCTCGGGCGGCAGGTCGAACAGCAGCGTGAGGTCGGGCACCAGGCCGCCGGTGGCGACGCGGTTCCACTCCGCGAGCATCGCGCCATCGAGCCCGCGGCCGCCGCCCTGATAGGCGAGCGTGGAGTCGGCGTAGCGGTCGCACAGCACCACGCGCCCGGCCGCGAGCGCGGGGCGGATGAGCGTGGCGACCAGATCGGCGCGCGCCGCCTCCATGAGCAGCGCCTCGGCGAGCGCGCCGGGGGCGAACGCCTCCGCCAGCAGCAGCGCGCGCACCCCCTCGGCGAGCGGCGTGCCGCCCGGCTCGCGGGTCACCAGCGGATCGAGGCCGCGCGCGCGCAGGCGGGCCTCGAGGCGGCGGAGCACGGTGGTCTTGCCCGAGCCCTCGCCGCCCTCGAAGGTGACGAAGAGCCCGGGCATCGGCGTGTCCACGGCAGACCGCGCGCTCAGCGCGCGCGGCCCGCCTTCGCCTTCGCGCGCGGCGCCCGGGCGGTGGTCGCGGGCGACCGGCGGGCCGGCCGGGCGCGCTTCGCGGCGACCCGGGTGGTGCCCGTGATGGACACCGGCGCGGCCTCGCGCTTCACGGTCGGCGCGTGGGCCCGCAGCGCCCGCTCGACGCCCTTCGGGTCCTTGATGAAGGCCTCGGTCATGGTGCGCGCGTCGTCGTCCGGGATCTGGACCGGGGGCGACTTCTTGAAGTACGAGGAGGGCGCCATGAGCGCGCCCTTGAGCCCGTGGTCGAGGCCGATCTTGGCGCAGCGCACCGCGTCGATCACCACGCCCGCCGAATTGGGCGAGTCCCACACCTCGAGCTTGAGCTCGAGGTTGAGCGGCACGTCGCCGAAGGTCGTGCCCTCCATCCGGATGTGGCACCACTTGCGGTCCTTGAGCCACGGGATGTAGTCGCTCGGGCCGACGTGGATGTCGTCCTCGGCCAGCTCGTACGGGAGGATGCTGGTGACCGCGCGGGTCTTGGAGATCTTCTTCGACTCGAGGCGCTCGCGCTCGAGCATGTTGAGGAAGTCGGTGTTGCCGCCGAAGTTGATCTGGTAGGTGCGGTCGATGCGGACCGCGCGATCCACGAACAGCCGCGCCAGCACGCGGTGCGTGATGGTGGCGCCGACCTGGGACTTGATGTCGTCGCCGATCACGGGCAGGCCGCGCTTCTCGAACCGCTGCTGCCAGTACGCCTCGCGGGCGATGAACACCGGGATGCAGTTCACGAACGCGCAGCCGGCCTCGAGCACCTGTTCGACGTACCACTTGGTGGCCTCTTCCGAGCCCACCGGCAGGTAGTTCACCACCACGTCGGTCTGCGTGTCCTTGAGCAGCTTCACGATGTCCACCGTGGAGCCCGGCGCCTTCTGGATGATCTTCGACAGGTACTTGCCGAGGCCGTCGTGCGTCATGCCGCGCTGCACGGTGACGCCCATCTTCGGCACCTTCGAGAACACGAAGGTGTTGTTCGGCCACTCGACGATGGCCTGGGAGACGTCCTTGCCCACCTTGTTCTTGTCGATGTCGATGGCCGCCACGATCTCGACGTCCCGGATGTGATAGCCCCCGAGGTTCACGTGCATGAGCCCCGGGATCCGATCGTGTTCCTTCGCGTTGCGGTAGTAGTGGAGCCCCTGCACGAACGAGGACGCGCAGTTGCCCACGCCGATGATCGCGACTCGTACCTTGCCCATCGAGACCGAACCTCCTATCCGTCCTGACCCGCTCCGCGGGTGATCTTCCAAACGTGGGCGACGCGCTGCGCCGCCGTGACGAACGAGAGCACCGCCAGCAGCAGCAGCGCGCCGGACATCGCCCAGAATGTCTTGATCAGGCCCGCGACGATCAGCAGCACGAGCCGCTCGGGGCGCTCGAACCAGCCCACCTTGCACTCGAGTCCGAGGCCCTCCGCCCGCGCCCGCGTGTACGACACCAGGAACGACCCGGTGAGCGCGAGCATCGCGATCACGGTGACCATGACCCACACCTCGCCGGGCCGGTCGGCGGCCAGCTCGTAGGCCCACAGCTTCGGGTCGTTGACGAGCGCGCAGAGATTGCTGACGTAGCGTCCCGCGATGCCGATCAGCACCAGCGCCTCGGCCAGGCGATCGAGCGTGGAATCGAGGAACGCGCCGAACCGCGTCTCGCCGCCCGACTGCCGCGCCACCTGTCCGTCGAGGATGTCGCACACCCCGGCCAGCGCCAGCAGCAGCGCGCCGAGCCGGAACTGCCCGGAGAAGAACGCCCCGCCCGCGGCGGCGCTGAGCAGCAGCCCGAGCACGGTCAGGTGGTCGGCGCGCAGCCCGATCCGCACCAGCGCGCGCACGAACGGATCGAGCAGCGCGTGCGCCCCCGAGCGCAGGCCGTCCTTGAGCCCGCGCAGCGCGCCCGCGCGCGGCAGCGGCGCGGAGCTCCCGGGCCGGCCGGGATCCCCGGTCACGCCCCCGCCCCTTCCTTGCGCGTCCTGCCCCCCAGCACCAGCACCATCTCGCCTCGCCTCTGGTCGGGCCGCAGCGCCGCGCGCACCTCGCGCGCGGTCCCGCGCAGCACCTGCTCGTGCACCTTGGTCAGTTCGCGCGCCAGCGCGACGGGGCGCTCGCCCCACACCATCTCGAGATCCTCGAGGCACGCCTCGATGCGATGCGGCGACTCGAACGCCACCAGCGTCTCGCGCCGCTCGCTCCACTCCTCGAGCCGGCGACGGCGCGCCGCGCCCTTCACCGGCAGGAAGCCCATGAACGTGAACGCATCGGTCGGGAGCCCGCTCACCTGGAGCGCCGCGATCACCGCGCACGGTCCCGGCACGCTCTCGACCCGGAGGCCCTCCGCGACCGCGGCCCGCACCAGCGTGTACCCCGGGTCGCTCACCCCCGGGGAGCCCGCATCGGTCACCAGCGCCACCGCATCGCCCTCGTGGAGCCGCTTCAGCAGCCCCGGGATGCGGGCGCGCTCGTTGTGCTCGAACACGCTCGTCACCGGGACCATGATCCCGAAGTGGACGAGCAGACGGCGGGTGTGCCGGGTGTCCTCGGCGGCCACCAGCGACACCTCGCCGAGCACGCGCAGCGCGCGCCGCGTGATGTCCTCGAGGTTGCCGATGGGGGTCGCCACCAGGAACAGAGTCCCCGGCGGCCGTGCGTCGGTCACAGGTGTCCTTCGGAGCCCGCGGGCGAACCCGCTTCCGTGTCACAAACCGGCGCAACGTAGCACGGGGGTTGCCGAGCGTCCACCGGAACGCGTCCGGGCCCCGCGCCGCGCGCGAACCGACGCATCCGCACGCGGTTCAGCGGGCCGCCGGCACACGCTCCACGATCGCCTCGCGGAACGCGCCGACCGCTCGCTCGATCCCCGCGTCATCCACGTCGAGGTGGACGATGGCGCGCAACCGCCGCGCCCCGAACGGCACCATGCGCACGCCGCGCCCGGCCAGCGCGGCGAGCACCGCGGCCGGGTCGAGCGCCGGATGCTCGAGGGTGGCGATCACGATGTTGGTGTCGGGCTCCTCCACCTTCACCCCGGGCGCCGCCCGGAATCCGGCCGCCAGCCGCCGGGCCCGCGCGTGGTCCTCCGCGAGCCGCTCGACGTGGTGGTCGAGCGCGTGCAGGCACGCGGCGGCGAGGATGCCCACCTGGCGCATGCCGCCGCCCCAGCGCTTGCGGGCGCGGCGCGCGGCGCGGACGATCTCCGCCGGGCCGGCCAGGATGGAACCCACCGGGGCCCCGAGCCCTTTCGAGAAGCACATCATCACGGTGTCCGCGCAAGCCGCCCACTCGCGGATCGGCACGCCGGTCGCCACGCTCGCGTTCCACAGCCGCGCGCCGTCGAGGTGCACGCGCAGGCCGCGCGCGCGCGCCGCGGCGGCGAGCGCGCCCAGCGTGGCGAGCGGCACGATCGCGCCGCCGTGGCGGTTGTGCGTGTTCTCGAGGCACAGCAGCGAGAGGCGCGCGACGTGGTCGTCGGCCGCCGCGTCGCGCCACGCCGACTCGATCGCCGCGGGCTCGAAGGCGCCGCGCGCGCCCTTCACCACGTGGGCGAGGCAGCCCGAGCTCGCCGCGATGCCGCCCTGCTCGTAGAGGAAGATGTGCGATTCGGCCTCGAGCATCACCTCGTCGCCGGGCCGCGTGAGCGCATGCACCGCGAGCTGGTTCCCCATGGTGCCGCTCGGCACGTAGAGCGCGGCCTCCTTGCCGGCCAGCTCCGCGACGCGGCGCTCGAGCGCCTGCACGGTCGGGTCGTCGCCGAACACGTCGTCGCCGACTTCGGCCTCGGCCATGGCGCGGCGCATGGCCGCGGTGGGACGGGTGACGGTGTCGCTGCGCAGGTCGATGGCGGGCGGCGCGGCTGGGGGCATGGCGTGGACTCCGGGCGAGGGCGTGGAACCGGCGGGAACGTGGCCGGCAGGATACGACAGCGGGCGTCCGATCTTGCATCGACCGGGCGCCGCCTGCACCGCCACTTGACACCCGCTGGCCGGCGATGCCTTCTCATGGGAGGTGAGTCCCCCCGCCACCGGGCGGGGCGGGCTCGTGTCCGATTCCGGGGAACTGCGGGGGGTCGCCCCGCATCCCGACGAGCGGTGCGCCGACCAGCCGGCGTGCCGCCCCGAGGGCCGGGCGGACCAGACCCCCGAAGGAGTGATGACCCGTGCCTTTCCTCGGTTTCGGCTTCGATCCCACCTTCTTCATGCTGATCCCGGCGATGATCTTCGCCATGTGGGCGCAATGGAAGGTCCAGAGCACCTACCGGAAGTACAGCGAGGTGCGCGCCGCGAACGGGATGACCGGACGTCAGATGGCCGCCTCCATCATGACGCGCAATGGCGTCAGCGACGTGACCATCGAGGCGGTGGGCGGGACGCTGAGCGACCACTACGACCCGCGGGCGAAGGCGGTGCGGCTGTCCGAGCCGATCTACTCGGGCGACTCGATCTCGGCGATCGCGGTCTCGGCGCACGAGGTCGGTCACGTGCTCCAGCACGCGCAGGGCTATGCGCCGCTGGCGATGCGCTCCGCGCTCGCGCCGGTGGCGAGCTTCGGCAGCATGCTGGCCACGCCGCTGTTCTTCATCGGATTCCTGTTCGGCGGGCACTCGTTCGGCTGGCTGATGGACCTCGGCATCCTGTTCTTCACCGGCGCGGTGGTGTTCACGTTGATCACGCTGCCGGTGGAGTTCGACGCCTCACGGCGCGCGCTGGCGCAGCTGACCTCGAGCGGCTCCATCGCGCCCGACGAGGTGAACGGCGCGCGCAAGGTGCTGGACGCGGCGGCGCTGACCTACGTGGCGGCCGCGGGGATGGCGGCGCTCCAGCTGGTGCGATTGCTGGTGCTGCGCAACAGTCGCGACTAGCGAGGCGGGATGTTGCGGCCGCGCGGGGGGCGCGGGCCGGACGGGCTCAGGCCTGCGCGACCTGGTCCTTGAGTTCCTTGGACACCTTGAACACCGGCACCTTGCGCGCGGCCACCGGCACCGCTTCCCCGGTGCGCGGGTTGCGCGCGATGCGGGGCTTGCGGTCCTTCACCCGGAAGGTGCCGAAGCCGCGGATCTCGATGTGGTGACCGTTCGCGAGCGCTTTGGCGACCGCGTTGAGGAACGAATCCACGGTCTCCGCGACATCCTTCTTGGTGAGTCCCGTGCGCTCGGCGATCTGGTCCACGATATCGGCTTTGGTCATTCCACCCTCCTCGAGCCGGCGGCCAAGGGGGTCTACCCTGGCTCGATATCCCGGCGAAGTCAGCGGCAGGCTAGCAAGCCTATCGAAGGCCTGTCAATGCATTCTTGGACAAGGCCTTGGGGCATTCGTCAGCCGCCGGCGCTCCGGTCCACGTCCTCCCCGAGCGCGCGCCGGCGCGCGCGTTCGATGGGGTGGCGCCCGGCGCGCTCGAGCGCGGCGCGCAGTCGGGGCCGGCCGGCGGCGTCCTCGGCCTGCCACTCGCGCGCGAAGTCGCCGCTCCGGATCTCGCGCAGGATCTCCTGCATCGCGGAACGGGACTCCGCGCCGATGACGCGCGGCCCGCGCGTCACGTCCCCGTAGAGCGCGGTGCCGCTGATGCCGCGTCGCATCCCGCCGACGCCGCCGGCGTGGAGCGACTCGGCGAGGTAGCGCAACTGATGCACGCACTCGAGGTAGGCGACCTCGGGCGAGTACCCCGCCGCGACCAGGGTCTCGAAGGCGGCCGTGACCAGCGCATTCATGCCCCCGCACAGCACGGCCTGCTCGCCGAACAGGTCCACCTCGGTCTCCTCGCGCACCGTGGTGCGCCAGGTGGGGGCGCACCCGATGCCGGCCGCCCACTCCTCGGCCAGCGCCCACGCCGCGCCGCTCGCGTCGCGATGCACCGCGAGGTAGGCGGGCAGCCGGTCGTCGCGCAGGCGCGCCGCGCGCAGCACGTGCCCGGGCGCGGTGGGCGCGACCAGGACCACGTCGGCGCCGGCCGGCGGCTCGAGCGCCGAGTAGAGCAGGTTGAACCCGTGCGCGAACACGAACGCGCACGACGGGCGCGCCGCCGCCGCGAGAGCCGGCCAGGCGCCGGGCACGGCCTCGTCGGGCAGCAGCACGGCGAGCACGTCCGCGCGCCGCGCCGCCTCGTCGAGCGTGAGCGTCTCGAAGCCGTGCGCGCGCGCGCGCGCCTCGGCCCCCCGCCCCGCGCGCGCGCCGACGATCACGCGATGCCCCGCGTCCCGCAGGTTGAGCGCCTGGGCCTCGCCCTGATGGCCGAAGCCCGCCACCGCGATGGTCGCGCGCTCGAGCGTGCTGGTCATGCTCCGGTCCTCCGTCTCCCGGAAGTCGGACGCCGCGCGCCCCGGTCCAGCGGGTCGCGCGGCGTCCGGTGCTTCCGGCTCCCGCGGCTACTTCCTGGGGGCGCCCGAGGCCGTGGCCGGGGCGGCCCAGTCGGACTTCATCACCAGGTTGCCGGCCTTGAAGTGGAACGCCAGCCCCTTGGTCCAGTACACCCAGGTCAGATACGTGTCCGGATCGGAGCGCCATTCGAGGATCTGATCCGGCTTCCCGGCCGCCTTCAGCGTGTTGACCTCGGCGGGCGCGGTGGCCGCGGCGGCGGCGGCCGCCGCGTCGGCGACCGGCTTGCCGCTGCGCAGCGCCAGGAACACCATCGCCTCCTCCTGGCTCTTGGCCTTGTTGCCCCCGCGGTCGTACGCCATCCCCAGACGCTGATGGAGCTCGGGCTTCTTGGGGTCCTTCAGGATCGCCTTGTGGATGA
The DNA here is from genome assembly GCA_963776245.1 of Candidatus Eiseniibacteriota bacterium. Classification (GTDB taxonomy): domain Bacteria; phylum Eisenbacteria; class RBG-16-71-46; order RBG-16-71-46; family RBG-16-71-46; genus CAVSAC01. The sequence goes on from CAVZLN010000003.1 coordinate 199,279, forward strand.
GCGCCACCGCCTCGTCGAACTTGCCCTGCTCGATCAGGCAGGTCCCCAGCGCGCGGACCACGTCGGCGTCGTCCGGGTTGAGGGCGAGCGCGCGGCGGAACTGCGCCTCGGCCTTCACCGCTTCGCCGCCGTTCTGGAGCGCCACGCCCGCGTTGTACGCGAGGTCGAACTCGGCCGGGCGCACGGCGCCGGCCCGCGCCCACGCCTCCCCGGCGGACCGGAACAGCCGCTTCTTGGTGGTGTCCGCGGCCGCGCCCGCCATCTCGAAGTACGCGTTCCCGAGGCCCAGCAGCAGATCGGCGTTCGTGGGTTCGGCCACCAGCAGCTCGGTGTAGAACGCCACCGCCTCGTCGTACCGCTTCTCGTTGGTGAGCTTGAGCGCCTTGTTCTTGCGCAGGTTCAGCATCGAGCCGGTGAGCAGGGTGTCGCCGGGAGCGACCTCGAGGCCGCTCTTGAACGTGGCCTCGGCGGCGTCGAAGTCGCCGAGGAACTGGTGCGCCTGGCCCATGCTCAGGTAGGCCACCGGGTCCTCGGGCTTGAGCAGCCGCGCCTTGACGAAGCTCTCGATCGCCGAGGCGTACTTGGCGCGCGCGTCGTTGAACATCCGGACCTCGGCGTCGCTGCTGTCCTTCGGCTTGAGCCCCATCTCGGGGTAGAGCTCCTGGGCGGCCTTCATCTTGTTGATGCCGTCGTTGTAGTAGCGCACCCAGTAGCCCTGGCGATTGTCCTTCCACTGCTGGAGCTTCTTGTCGCCCTTGGCGGCGAGGCCGTCGAGCGCCTTCTTGAACGCCCGCCCCGCCGGTCCGGCGCTGTCGAGCTCGCAGTAGGCCCAGCCGAGGTAGCCCATCGCCTCGAAGTCGGCCGGGTCGCCCTCGGCGCACATCTCGAGCTGCTGGACCGCCTTCACCATCTGGTTGTGGTAGTCCTCGGTGTTGCCCTTGTCCTTGTCGCGCATGCCGCCCACGACATACTGGATGCCGCCGGCGCAGTGCTCGTTGCGAGCCTGGACGGCATCGCCGAGCGCCAGCGCCGTCAGCGCAGCCACCGCCGCACCGATCGCGAACGGACGAAGCTTCACGGTTTCCTCCTCGTTTACATGAGGCGGGTGCCGTTCACGGTCAGGCCGAACGTGGCCCCCAGGAACGACGCCGCCTTGCGCGACGCGAGCAGCCGCGTCATGAAGATCTCGAAGTACTCCATCACCTGCGAGATGCCGGTGTCCACGGCGAGCTCCAGGGTGATCTGCTTGCCGGCTTCGTCCACGTTCAGGAACGACTTCTGCACCGCGTAGTTCACGCGATCGTGGATGTCGAACCGGATCATGTCCGGATTGCGCACCCGGCTCCGATGCACATCGCTCTTGTCCGCCAGGATGAGGGCCGCGCACACCGCGTGCACCGGATCGCCGTCGGACTCGTGGTGATTGCCGATGGCCGAGATCACGGTGATGATCTCCTCGTCGGGCATCTGCATGTCGCTCAGGATCTGCATCGCCATGACCGCCCCGCTCTGGGCGTGGTGGTCGCGGTTCACCACGTTGCCGATGTCGTGCAGGTAGCCCGCGATGCGCGCCAGCTCCACGTCGCGCTCGGGGTAGCCCAACCGCTTGAGGATGTTCCCGGCGATGTTCGCGACCAGTCCCACGTGCCGTTCGCCGTGTTCGGTATAGCCGATCTTCTCGAGCGACTCGTCCGCCTTGCGGATGTGCAGCTTCACCCGGGGATGGTCCTTGACCATCTCGAAGGTGACGCGGGCGCCCGGGGCGCCGGCAGGCGCCGCGGCATCCGGGTGGACGTGGTTGGGCGAGTGGTGTCGGGTCATGTCATCGACCTTCTGGTGCGGGAAGGATGCCAGCGTCCGGGCGCGCGCCGCGGTTCAACGGGCGCGGCGACTGTAGGACTGCAAGTCTCGATGCGTCAAGGGGCTGCCCGCGCGCCGCCGCGCCGGCCGCGCGCCCGGGGCGGCGTGCGGCGGCCGCCGCCGCAAGGATGTGTGGCGGCGCCGGACCGGGTGTGGCGGGGCGGGGACACGGCGGCCGGGGGGCGCGCGCCGCGGCGGGGCCCCGCGGCTTCCCGCATCGCGCGCCATGGACGCGCGCCCCGGGCTACAGCACCTCCACCGGGTCGATGTCGGCCACCACCCGGACCGTGCGCTTGCGCCCGTGCTCCTCGGCGGCCGCGAGCGCGGCGGCGGCGACGCCGCGCAGACTCGGCGCGCCCGCTCCCTTGAGCAGCAGGTGCCAGCGATGCCGGCCGCGCAGCCGCGCGAGCATCTGCGGCGCGGGACCGAGCACGCGCACCCCGGCCGCCGCGGCGGCCGGCGCGATGCCCTCGGCCACCGCGGTGGCGACGCGCTCCACCTCACCCGCGTCGGCGCCCGTGAACAGCACCGCGGCGAGGCGCACGTAGGGCGGATAGCCCGCTTCGCGGCGGGTCGCCAGTTCGCCGTCCACGAACGCCGACGCGTCGTGGTGCGCGGCCGCGAGGACCGCGGCGTGGTCCGGGGTGCAGGTCTGCACGAACACCTCGCCCGGGGTCTTCCCGCGCCCGGCGCGGCCCGACACCTGGACCAGCAACTGCCAGGTGCGCTCGGCGGCGCGGAAGTCGGGCAGGTGGAGCGCCACGTCGGCGTCGAGCACGCCCACCAGCGTGACGCGCGGGAAGTCGAGCCCCTTGGCGATCATCTGCGTCCCCAGCAGCACGTCGCCCTCGCCGCGGGCGAACGCGCCGAGCACGCGCGCGGGCTCGCTGCGATCGCGCGCCACGTCGGTGTCGAGGCGCAGCACGCGCGCCGCGGGGAACGCCCCCCTCAGCTCGCGCTCGGCGCGCTGGGTGCCTCCGCTCGAGAAGCGCAGCAGCGCCGCGCCGCAGCGCGGGCAGCCCGGGCCGGCGTCGGCGCGGTGGTCGCAGTAGTGACAGCGCCACGCGCGCGGGCTGACGTGCAGCGTGAGCGTGATGTCGCAGTGCGGGCACTCGGGCACCCAGCCGCAGCCGCGGCACTGGGTGTGGTGCGAGTGGCCGCGGCGGTTGAGGAACAGCAGCGACTGCTCGCCGCGCTCGAGCCGGGCCGCGAGCGCGGCGCGCAGCGGACGCGAGAGCAGCTCGCCCCCCGCGCCCTCGCGGCGCAGGTCCACCACCCGGACCGCGGGCAGCCGGCGGTGGTCCACGCGCTCCGGGAGCGCCAGCCGGCGGTACTTGCCGCGCCCGGCGTTCGCGAGCGACTCGAGGCTCGGGGTCGCCGAGCCGAGCACCACCGGGATGCCGAGCAACTGCGCGCGCCGCACCGCCACGTCCCGCCCGTGGTAGCGCAGCATCTCACTCTGCTTGTAGGCCGGCTCGTGCTCCTCGTCCACCACGATGAGCCGCAGCGCCGGGAGCGGCGCGAACACGGCCGAGCGGGCGCCGACCACCACGTCGAGCGCGCCGCGGCTCGCCAGCTCCCAGTTGCGCCGCCGTTCGCCCACCGAGAGGTAGGAGTGCAGCACCCCGACGCGTCCGCCGAAGCGCTGCGCGAACGCGGCGACCACCTGCGAGCCCAGCGCCACCTCGGGCACCAGCACCAGGGTCTGGCCGCCGGACTCGCGCGCGGCGCGCGCGGCGCGCAGGTAGACCTCGGTCTTCCCGCTGGCGGTGACGCCGTGGAGCAGCAGCGCCTCGAACGCGTGCTTCGCGACCGCCGCCTCGACCGTGCGCACCGCCGCCGCCTGCTGCGGCGTGAGCGTGATGCGCTCCGGGATCGCCAGCCGCATCACCGCGTCCTCGCTGGCGCCGGTGCGCGCGCGGCTCCGCGCGAAGCCCTCGAGCCCGCCGGGCAGCGTGGCCGCGAGCACCTCGCCGAGCGGCGCCAGGTAGTAGTCCGCGATCCAGCGCGCGAGCGCGAGCAGGTGGGCCGACACCGGGGGCGCGGCGAGCACCGCGGCGAGATCCAGCACCTTCCCGGCCGGCGCGTCGGGCGGCGCCTCGGCCGCGACCTCGACCACGAACCCGCGCGCGGCACGGTTGCGGAACGGCACCGTGACCTGCACGCCGGTCTTCACGCGCGCGGCGAGGGCGTCGGGGATGCGGTAGACGAAGGTGCGGCGCAGCGGCAGGGGCAGCGCGACCCGGGCGAAGGCCATGCGCGCACTCTACAACAGCGGCGGAGGCGCGACGGCGGGGCGGGGAAGCGGCGCGCGGCAGGCGCGCGGTGCGGAGCGGGCGCGGCACGGGCTGGGCGACACGACGCCCGGGCAGGCACGACAAAGCCGGGCCGGCGGCGCGGTTCCCCACACGCCGGCCCGGCCTCCGGGAACGCGAAGGAGCGACGCGTCCGGAGGCTCAGGCCTGCATGCGGTTCGTGCTGGTCTGGCCGAGGATCGCGTTGATGCGTTCGACCAGCTTCCGGGGACTGAACGGCTTCGTGATGTAGTCGTCCGCACCCACCTCGAACCCGATCTTCTGGTCCACGTTGCGGCCCTTGGCCGACAGCAGGATCACCGGGATGTGCTTGGTGTTCTCGTCCGCCTTGAGCAGCTTGCACGTCTCGTAGCCGTCCAGCTTCGGCATCATGATGTCGAGGACGATGAGATCGGGATGCTCCGCTCTCGCCTTCTCGAGCGCCTGCTCCCCATCGAGCGCGGTCAGGACCTCGTAGCCCTCCATGCCGAGACTGAAATCCAGGATGTGCACGATGTAGATCTCATCGTCCACCACCAGGATCTTTCCCTTCGCCATCTTCGTCACCTCCCTGCGTGCGGGATCATGTCCGCGCCCGTCGTGGGCGTCGTGTCGGTCTCGCGTTCGACGTCCGCCAGCGCCGCCTCGAAGACCGCGATGATCTTCGGGTCGAACTGGCGCCCTCCGCATCGTCCCAACTCCTCTACCACCTGCTCGCGCGACAGGGCGGGCCGGTTCCGTCCGACCGTCAGGCCTTCCCACGCGTCCACCACGGCCAGGATGCGGCTGCCCACCGGGATCGCCTCGCCGGCGAGCCCGCGGGGGTAGCCCGTGCCGTCCCACCACTCGTGGTGCCCGAGGACGACATCGCGCACCGCGCCCATGGCATCGACCGGACGTAGTGTTCCGGCGCCCGCTTCCGGCTCGCGCTCCACGGGCTCGCGCCCGAGCGCGGGCAGGGCGCCGCCCGCGCCGAGGACGGCATCGCCCACGTGCGCCTCGACGGCGTCCCGGATGCTGGCCGCGAACGAGATCACGCCGACCTCGGACTCGGCGAGCCCGCAGCGGCGCGCCAGCGCCCGCGCCAGGCGCACGCGGTCGGGCGCGGCGTGGCGGCTGGGGTCGGGCAGGTGCAGGACGTCGCGCAGCGCCTGCGCCGCGTCCTGGACGCCCTCCTGCGACTGTTCCATGGCGCGCGCCTGCTCCCACGCCGCCGCGACCCGCTCGGCGAGGTGGAGCAGCAGGTGGCAGTCCTCGGCGCCGAACGGCTGCCGCGACACCGGGTCGGTCACGCTCAGCACGCCGAGCAGGCCGCTCGGGCCCTCCAGCGGCGCGGAGAGGAAGGTGCCGGTGTGGTAGTCCGCGCGACCCGAGGCCTGGACCTCGGCATGCGCCTCGTCGCCCTTGACGCACACCGGGCGGCGATTCTCCATCACCCAGCCGGCCACGCCCTGGCCGCGGCCGATGCGCGCGTCGCGCACCACCGCCTCGTCCAGCCCGAGCGCCGCCTGGATGCGGAGGTCCCCGCTCGCATCCGGTGCGAGCAGCGAGACCACGCGCGCGTTCATGACTTCGGACACCATCTCGATCGCCAGCCTCAGGACGTCTTCCGACGCCATGTTGGGACGCGATCCCGCGCTCACGATGACCCGCGGACCGGTCCGCCTCGGCAACACCACCGTGAAGCGCGAGCCGTGGTCGGGGGCGTTCTCCGCCAGCACCCTCCCGCCGTGCCACTCCACGATCGACTTGCAGATCGCCAGGCCCAGACCGGTGCCTCCGTGTCGTCGCACCAGCGAGGAATCCACCTGGTAGAAGCGCTCGAAGATCTTCTCGAGCGCCGCCTCGGGGATCCCGATGCCGGTGTCCTCCACCTGGAGCGTCAGGTCGCGGGTGTCTCCCGACAGGCGGAGGACCACTTGCCCGCCCGCGGGCGTGAACTTCACCGCATTGCTGCCCAGATGAAGGACCAACTGACGGAGTTGGTCTCGGTCGGCTTCCAGCCCGGTATCGGCCGCTTCCACCACCGTCTTGAGACACACCTGCCCCGCCTGGGCCATGGGCTCCAGCAGCCGGCTGGCCTCCCCGAGCAGCTCGGCCAGGTCCACGGTCTGGCGGCTCATCCGCATGTTCCCGGAGTCGAACCGGTTGAGGTCGAGCACCGATTCGATGAGCCGGGCCAGGCGCTGGCTCTCCTCGTCGATGATGCCGAGGAACCGTCGCGCCTGGGCCGGGGGCAGCTCGTGCTCCCCGGCCGACAGCAGGGTCTCGACGTAGGCCCGGATGGCCGTCAGCGGGGTGCGCAGCTCGTGGGAGACGGTCGAGACGAAGTTGCTCCGCAGGGTGTGGAGCTCCTGCATGCGTTTGCCGGTCCGCTCCAGCTCCGCGGTGTGCGCCTCGAGCTCGCGGTGGAGCCGGGCGTTCTCGATCGCCACCACCGCGTGGTGGCCGAAGACCTCGAGCATCTCCACCGTCTCGGTCGAGGGCACCAGCCGGTCCACCGGGTCGTCCACCGAGAAGTAGGCGATCAGCTGGCCCACCCGATTGTAGAGCGGCACCAGCAGCACGTCGTCGGAGTGCCACTCCCATTCCTCCCGCGGTCCGAGCTCCGGGGTGTGGCCGCTCGGGAGCTCGCGGTTGAACGGGTGGGTGTGGCTGATGAAATACGAGCGCGACAGCTTGAACTCGTCCTTGAGCCACCCCAGGAACTCGTCCACCCCGACCTCGTGCGCCTCGAGGCGCGCGCGCGCCTCGGCGTCGAGACCGGCGAAGGCGCGCGCGCGCAGCTGGCTGCTGCCCGGCTCGCGCACCCGGAGCAGCACCATGCGGAAGCCGAGCGTCGCCTGGATGATCTCGGCGATGCGGGCGAGCAGGCGCTCGAGATCGAGCTCGCTGTTGATCTCGACGATGTTCTGGAGGATCTGGTGGAGCTTGACGCCGCGCTTGCGGTTCTCCTCGACCTGCGTGAAATAGAGCCGCGACAGCCGCTGGCGCGTCTCGGTGAGCTCGCGCACCTGGCGGCGCAGCGATTCGGCCTCGGCCGCGGCATCCGTCGTCGGCGGGCTGCTGGCGAGCGCCGCGGCCAGGTCGGCGGTGGCCTCCGCCACCGCATCTTCGTGCGCGGCGGTCGCGGCGTCCTCGCGCGCGGTGACCGCGTGCTCCCGGGCGGCGGCGGCCACGTGGCGCGCGTCGCTCTGGGCGACGTCGTGCGTCGCGCCCGCCGCCGACACGTCGGCGGCCGTGGCGTTCTGCTTCTTGAGGCGGCTGAGCTCGCGCCGGGTGCGGTCGAGCTCCGAGCGCATGCGCAGCTCCTCGGCCGAGGGCCCGACGGCGCGTCCCTTGCGCCCGCCGCTCACGCGGCCTCCCCGCGCGCCAGCACGCTGAGGCAGGCCGCCACCACGGCCGGGTCGAACTGCGAGCCGGCCGAACGTTCGAGTTCGGCGCGCGCGCTCTCGCGCGTCAGCGCCGGCCGCCACGGCCGTCCCAGCGTCATGCTCTCCCACGCGTCCACCACCGCCAGGATGCGCGCGCCCACCGGGATCTCGGCGCCCGCGAGGCCGCGGGGATAGCCGCTGCCGTCCCACCGCTCGTGGTGACCGAGGATGATGTCGCGCACCGTGCCCTGGTACTCGAGCGGACGCAGGATCTCGACGCTCACCTCGGGGTGGCGGAGCACCGCTTCGCGCTCCAGCACGCCCAGCGGCGCTCCGCCGCGCACCGCCTCGGGCAGCCGCGTCATGCCGACGTCGTGGATGCTCATGGCGTAGGCCACGACGTCCACGTCGGCGCCCCCGAGGCCCAGCTCGCGCGCCACGTCCCGGGCCAGGCGCACCCCCTGGTGCCCGCCGAGCAGATGATCGCGACGCAGGCGGGTGACCGAGCGCACCATCTCGAGCGCCTCCTCCACCACCCGGCCCGACTCGGGGTGCGCGCAGGCGCGCTCGAGCGCGCTGCCGATGCGGTCGACCAGCGCGCTCAGCACCGCGAGGTCGGCGTCGTCGAAGGACGTCCCGTCGCGCTTGTTGTTGACGTTGATCACGCCCAGCACCTCGCCGCCCACCCGCATCGGCACGCACAGGAGCGACTTGGTGTGGTACTGGGGATGGTTGAGGCGGCGGAAGCGCCGGTCGGTCTCGATGTTGTCCACCAGCAGCGGGCGGCCCCATGCCGCGACCGCGCCGGCCACCCCGGAGCGCACCGGCGTGCGCCGGCCCTTGAGCTGCGCGGTGTCGAGCCCGCGCGCCGCTGCCACGAACAGGTCGCCGCGCTCGGGGTCCACCAGCATGAGCGAGGAGATCTCGGCGTCCATCGCCACCGACACCATCTCGACGGTGTGGTCGAGCAGCGCGCGCAGGTCCTTGCGCGCCAGCACCAGCCGCGCGCTGCGCCGCGCCTGCGGCGAGGCCAGCTGGCGCACCGGCAGCAGGAAGTGGAATCGCGCCCCGCGCGGGGTGCGGTTCTCCACGCCGATGGCGCCGCCGTGCAGCTCCACGATGCCCCGCGCGATCGGCAGACCGAGCCCGGTGCCCTCGGGACCGTCGCTCTCGTTCACGGTGCGGGCGCGGTAGAATCGATCGAAGACGTGCGGGAGGTCGTCGGGCGCGATCCCCGGGCCGTCATCCTCGACCGCGCCCATCCACTCGTCCCCCTGCGGCCGCGCGACCAGCCGCACCGCCGAGCCGCTCGGGGCGTGCTTGACCGCATTGGTGAGCAGGTTGATGAGCAGCCGCCGCAGCAGGTCGGGATCGGCCTCGGGCTGGAGCTCGGGATCCACGTCGAGCACCAGCTTCACCTGGCGTCCGCTCGCCAGCGGCTTGAGGCCCTCGAGCGTCTCACCCGCCAGCTCGGCCAGCGTGAAGCGCGCCAGCCGCAGCGGGCGCTGGCCCGCCTCGAGGCGCGAGAGATCGAGGATGTCGGTCACCAGCCGCCCCAGCCGGTCGCACTCGTCGTTGATGATGCCGAGGAACCGCTGGCGCGGGGCCTGCGCGTTGTGGAGGTTGTCGAGCAGCGCCTCGGTGTAGGCCTTGATGGCGGTGAGCGGGGTGCGGATCTCGTGCGCGACCACCGACATCAGGCTCGACGAGGTCTCCTCGCTCCCCGCGAGGCGGTGCTGCAGATCGGCGACGCGACGGCGCTCGTCCTCGACCTGGCGCTCCAGCTCGCCGCGCGCCAGCGCCAGCGCGAGCGCGTCGCCGACCATCTGCACCATCAGGCGCTCGCCGGACGGCAGTGCGCGCGGCGACTCGAACACCACCAGCAGGCAGCCGTGCAGCGAGCTGCCCATCGCCAGCGGCACCGCCGCGATCGCCGCGGGCGGCGCGCTCCACAGACCGTTCTCGCGCGGCGCCGCCGGGTCCTCGCCGGCGTCGAACACCGCGCGCCCCTCGCGCAGCACGCGCTCGAGCGGACCGCCGGGCTCGGCGAGCCACGGCATGGTCATCCCGGAGGCGTCGGTGGCGAGCATCGCGCCGGTGCGCGCGTCGAGCCGCACCACCCGATGGTCCGAGGCGCCGAGCGCGCGCGCCGTGCACGCGCCGGCGATGGCGCACGCGGCATCGAGATCGGCGGTGGAACGGAGCGCGAGCAGCGCCTGCGCGAGCGGCTCCAGTCCCGCGCCCAGGGGTCCGGGCGCATCCGGGACGAGGCGCAGCAGGTCGGTCGCCATGCGGGTCTTCCGTCGCTCAGGCGACGTCGCGCTCCGGGCCGGCGGCATCCTCGCCGCGGCGGCGCTCGCCCACCAGCACGCTGCCGGAGATGCCCTTGCCGTGCGCCTTGAGCTCCTGCGCCACGTCGATGATCTGGGCGAGGTGGGTGACCGGCATGCGGTCGGTGCTCACCAGCGCCACGGTGACGCTCATGAGCGGGAAGCTCTCGGGCACGTGGAGGCGGTTCCGCACCTCGACGTGGCCGCGCGCGACATCGACCGCGTCGTAGAGCGCCGGCACGGTCTCGTCGAACCGCGCGATGATCTCGTGGCCGATGGCCTCCGCCTGCTCGGTCGGCGCCAGCACGATGAAGTCGTCGCCGCCGATGTGCCCGACGAACCCGGCCGCCCCGCCGAGACGCGTCACCACGTCCACCAGGATGGCCGCGAGGCGCTGGATGGCGTCGTCCCCGCGCGCGTACCCGTAGTGGTCGTTGAACGACTTGAAGAAGTCGATGTCCACCTGGAGCAGCGCGAACGGCCGGCCCGAGGCCATGCGCCGCTCGATCTCGCCGTTGATCGAGACGTTGCCCGGCAGGCCGGTGAGCGGGCTCATGGCGCGCTGCTGGCGGCTCCATTCGAGCATGTTGCGGATGCGCAGCAGGAGCTCGCGATGGTCCCACGGCTTGGTGACGTAGTCGTTCGCGCCATCGGTGAGACCGGTGAGCTTGTCCGCCACCTCGGACTTCGCCGTGAGCATGATGATCGGGAGCGTGCGCGTCTCCTGCGCCGCGCGCAGCCGGCGGCACACCTCGTACCCGTCGAGCCGCGGCATCATGACGTCGAGCAGGACCAGGTCGGGAGGATGGAGGAGCACGCTCTCGAGCGCCTGCTGTCCGTCGCGCGCCTCGATCACCTCGAAGCCGGCGCTCTCCAACTGGAAGCGCAGCACCTCGCGCAGATTCGGCTCGTCCTCGGCGATGAGGATCCTGGTCATGTCCGCACCGTTCCGGCTCCTGGGAGATCGTCCATTTCGGATGTCGTGTCGCGCTGCCGGCCCCCGGGCGCATGCGCCGATCCCGTGCCCCGGCCCGACTCCGGCCGGAGCGCGCGGGCGCCCGAGCCGGGCCGGACACCTCGCACGGGACCGGGTTCCGGGACGGGACGCGTGGCGCGAACCCCCAGGGTTTCCCCAGACTTATCGGCGCGAGGGGGCGGTTCCTTGACCGCCGTGTGGGGGGCCCAGGGAGGGCCCCGGGGCGCCGGCGGGGCCGCGCGGCCCCGCCCCGGGAGCGGAACGCAGGCCCGGCGGGCTCAGCGCCCGCCCATGTCCAGCCCGGACTCCTCCAGCGCCGCCACCGCGTCGAGCTCGGGATCCTCGGCCGCGCCGCGCTCGAGCATCCAGGCGCCGAGCTGGGCGATCATCGCGGCGTTGTCGGCGCACAGGCGCGGCGAGGGCACCCGCAGCGCCACGCCGGCGCGCGCGCAGGTCTCGGCGAGCCGGGCCCGCAGCGCGCGGTTGCAGGACACCCCGCCGCCGAGATTGAGCGCGCGCGCGTTGACCGACTCCACCGCCTTCATGGTGCGGGTCACGAGCGTGTCCACCACCGCGGCCTGGAACGACGCGGCGACGTCGGCGACCAGGGTCGCGGGCCACGGCGGGACGCCGTGGGCACCGAGGACGTTCACCACCGCGGTCTTGAGGCCCGAGAATGAGAAGTCGAAGCCGGGCCGGTCGAGCATCGGGCGCGGGAGGTCGAAGGCCTTCGCGTTCCCCTCCGGGCTCAGGCGGTCGATCGCCGGACCGCCGGGGAAGCCGAGGCCGAGCAGCTTGGCCACCTTGTCGAACGCTTCGCCGGCGGCGTCGTCGCGAGTGCTGCCCATCCACCGGTACTCGCCCACGCCGTGCACCTCGACCAGCTCGGTGTGGCCGCCCGATACCACCAGCGCCACCGCCGGCCACGGGGAGGGCCCGTGCTCGAGCGTGCCGGCGTGCAGGTGCGCTTCGACGTGGTTGACCCCCACCACCGGGATGCCGAGCGCGAGCCCGTAGGCCCGGGCGAAGGCCACCCCCACCACCAGCGACCCGATCAGCCCGGGCGCGCGCGTGACCGCGATGGCGGTCAGCTCGCCGGGCGCCACGCCCGCTTCGGCGAGCGCCCGCGCGACCATCGGCGGCAGGTGTTCGAGGTGCGCGCGCGAGGCCAGCTCGGGCACCACGCCGCCGTACAGGCGGTGCACGTCCTGGGCGGCGATCAGATGGGCACGCAGGCGCGTGCCGTGCTCCAGCACCGCGACGCTGGTGTCGTCGCACGAGGTCTCGAGGCCGAGCACCAGCCGGGCGGCTTCGCTCACGGCTCGACCGGCGCGAGCGCGGCTTCCAGCCACGCCATGTACTTCGGCGCGCCGGCGGCGATGCGCACCGCCACGCACTCGGGGGTGTCGTACGGATGCAGCTCGTGCAGGCGCGACAGGAGCGCGGTCCAGTCCTGCTTGCGGGTCTTGAGCAGCACCACCACCTCGCGCGCGTCGGCCACCTCGCCCTGCCAGCGGTAGAGCGAGCGGGCGCCCGGCAGCAGATTGCCGCACGCGGCCAGCCGCTCCTCGACCAGCGCCTTCACGACCCGCGCGGCGTCGTCCTCGTTCGCGAAGGTGGTGAACACCATCAGCATCTCCGTCATGGGCGTCCTCCCTGCGGCACTAACGCACCCCCACCACCACCGCCAGCCACCCCGACTGCTGCTCGAAGCGCGCGCGCTGGCGGTACACCTCGTCGGGCGCATGGCGCCGCTCGTCCCAGCCCTCGACGTACACCTGCACCTCGGCGAACCCGGCCTCGAGCATCGCGTCGCGCACCTCGGGCAGCGTCCACATGCGCCAGTCGTAGGTGTACGCCCGCTCGATCGCGCGGCCGTCGCGCAGCCGGAAGTGGATGTGGCAGACCAGCCGGTGGTCGATGGGGTTGAACGACACCTGCTCCCACACGTACGTGAAGCCGGGCACGCGCTCCCCGTCGGGCCCCCGGGAGGCGGCGATGCGCCGGGTCTCGGTGAGTGGCCCCATCGCGTCGCTGCCGCCGAACGCGTTCGCGAACAGCAGCCCGCCGGGCGCCAGGCCCCGCCGGGCCGCGCGGAAGTACTCCACCAGCGCCGGGCGCTGGTGGAACACCCAGTACGAGAAGTTCATCGCACACACCACGTCCACCCGTGGCACGCGCGCGCGCCGCGCGTCGGCGCGCACCAGCGTGACGCGCCGGCCGGCCTCCCGCATGCGCGCCAGGTGGTGCGCGCGCGACCACTCGAGCGTCACGCGGTCGAGATCCACGCCCCACGCCCGGTGCTCCGGCGCGCGCGCCGCCCACGCGCAGGAGAGCGCCGCGGTGCCGCAGAAGTCCTCCCGGAAGCGCGTGAAGCGGCCGCCCCGGACGCGCCGGTACACGCGGGCGAAGAAGTCGAGGTCGTACTCCACGCCCTGCACCGAGGCTTCGTAGAGCACGTGGCGGTCGGGGATCGGGGTGCGGCTGGGCATGGCGCTCCGGCTCCGGGTTCGGACAGCCCTCATCGGCCGCGCACCGTACAACGGGCCGCCTCGCCGGGGAAAACGCACGCCGCGGGCCCGCAGGCCCGCGGCGTGTCCCGGTGGATCGGGAGGGACGGTGCCGAGGTGGACCGCGGCGCGGCGCCCCGGATGGGACGCCGCGCGCAGGACTTACTTCCCGGTCGCCGGCTTCTGCTCTTCCTTCTTCTCCTCGACCTTCTTGGCGACCTTGCGCTTGGCATGTCGCTTGGCGTGCATCTTCATCTCACCCGACTTGGCCGGCGTGGTCTGCGCCGGGGCGCTCTTCGCCGGAGCCGGCGCCGGGGCCGGCGACTCCTCCGCGAACGCGAACAGCGGCAGCGTGAAGGCCATCACGAGTGCGACCAGGACGGCGACCGACAGACGGGACTTCATGGGTTCCTTCTCCTCTGGATGGGGAGGGCGGATGCCTGGGAGCCGTCGTGCCCTCCGACGCCGACGGCTCCCGGTTCACTCGGGACCCCGCTCGCGGCTACTTCTGCTTCGCGATCACGTGGGGCGCCAGCTGCGCGTACTGCGCCCGGTTCACCAGCCCCCGGGTGAGCAGCTCGCTCTTGGTCTTGAACGGCCGCCCGGCCACGATCTTGGTCGCGATGGCCTCGCCGATGCCGGGGGTCTTCATGAGTTCGTCGCGGGTGGCGGAGTTGAGATCCAGCTTCGCCGCCTCGCCGACGGATCCGGCCACCTTCGGCGCCGCGGCCGGCTTCGCTCCGGGGGAAGTGGCCGCCGGAGCCGTGGTCCGGGGGGCCATGACCTTGGTCGGCGCGGCCGCGGGCGAAGCGGCCGCCGCCTTCATGCTGGGAGCGGTGGTCGTCGCGGCGAGCACCGGGGTCGCGGAGACGAGCACCACCAGCGCGAGCGCGCCGAGGGACGTGAGACGCTTCATCGGATACCTCCAGAAGGGGGCACGGGTACGCCTGCCGCCGCGCCCCCCGGGCGCACGGCAGGAGTGCGGCCAGGCCGCACCGGGGAGAGCGCCGCGCGCCGTGTCCCGCAACGGCGCGGGAACGGCGGGCGGACGAGGGAGACGCGCGAGCGCCGCGGCGCGGGAAGCGCTGCCGGCGTGCGTTCGGCGACGATGGGTCGTGGGGTCGGGGCGGGTGCGGAGGCGCGCGCCGCGGAGAGGTGGGCGCACGCGAGGGTGCCGAGGGGGTGGGTCGAGGTGGGGCTCGCGCGCGGCGGTCCGCGCTCGGACTCCCGCAGTTCCATCGGCTCATCGTGGCTCAGGTTCAGGTCCCGCATCAGCAGGCCCATCCCACGCTCGTCGCGGGGGGCCTGGATCGACGCCAGCACGGCGAAGCGCGCGTCCTCCCGCGGGGTGCGATGGTGCACGCGCGCCCCCCCGGCGGCGCGATGGCGCTGCGGCACGGGTCGCGCGGGCGCGGGCACCGCGGGCCGGCTCGAGGCGTTGGCGGCGCGCCGACCGTGGTGCGCGCGCGCGTGCCCGGCGCGGGGATGGGAGCGGGCGGCCGCGATGCGCGTGGACCGCGCGCCGGCATGGCCGGGCTCGCCGGGCGACGCGCCCGCGCCGCTCGCCTGGACAGCGAGTGCGAGGACCACGAAGATGGCGAGGCGTAGGAACGTTCGCATGGAACCCGGGGTTGGCGCGCGCATCGGAGGTGCGGATGCAACGAGCGCATGGTCGGATCCGGACTGCCCTGTCACGCTTGCCTTGGATGCCAGTCTCCCACCGCCGGTGCGGGAGCGCATCACCCATGTCTCCGGCGGGAGGCAAAATCTCTGTGAAACGCGCCCGACCTTCCGGACGCATGCTCTCCACGCTCGCGGCGGCCCTCGCGCTCGCCAGCGGGCTGGCGTTCCCCACCGGCGCCGCCGACAGCGGCGGCTCGTGCCTGCGCACCGAGATGATCGCCCCCACCCTCGGCGGCAGGACGCGCACCGTGCGACTGTATCTGCCGCCCTCCTACGCCGCTCCCGGGGCCGCGGACCGGCGTTATCCGGTGGTGTACATGCTCCACGGCTGGCCCGGCTCCGACGGCAACTGGGTCAGCATGGGGCACGCCTGCGAGACCGCGGACGCGATGATCGCCGCCGGCGAGATCCCCGAGGTCATCCTGGTGTTCCCCAACGGCGCCGGGCCGGGGCTGCTCGGGCGCTCGATGTGGATGGATTCCTACGACGGCGCGGCCAGGCTCGAGCACTTCGTGGCCCATGACCTGGTGGCGTGGACGGACTCGCTCTACCGCACCCGGCGCGAGCCGCGCGACCGCGCCGTGATCGGGCTCTCGGATGGCGGGACCGGAGCCTTCAACGTGGTGTTCCACCACCCGGACGTGTTCGGCGCGTGCGCCAGCCACAGCGGCGAGTTCCGCGTGACGCGCAGCCTGGGAGATGGCGCCATCGTGGGCCCGCAGCCCGGCGCCGCCGCGTTCCTGGCGCGCAACAGCCCCGCGGCGTACGTGGACGGGATGGTCGCGCGCGCGAAGGAACTGTCGATCTACTTCGACTGCGGCACGCGCGACGAGTCGCTCGCCGACAACCGCGCGTTCCACCAGCAGCTGGACTCCCTCGGGGTGCCGCACACCTACCGTGAGTTCCCCGGCTCGCACGACTGGCACTACTGGCGCGAGCACCTGCACCAGTCGCTGGCCGCGGTGACGCAGCGGATGCGGTGAGCGGCTGCGCGAAGGTCCCTCAGGCCGGCTGGCGCCGCCGGCCGTGGGCCGGGCCGCTCCGGTCCTGCGCCGTCATCATCTGGCGGAAATAGCCCTCGACCTCCAGCAGCTCCGCCGGCGCGCCGTCCTGCTCGATGCGCCCGGAGCGCAGCACGAGCACCCGGTCGACGTCGGTGAGCATGCTGCGTCGGTGGGCCACCACGATCGTGGTGCGCCCCGTGGCGATGGTCTCGAGCGCCTCCTTCACCGCCTCCTCGGTCTTGAAGTCGAGGTTGGCGGTGGCCTCGTCGAGCAGCAGCACGGTGGGCCGCGCGAGGAACGCCCGCGCCAGCAGCACGCGCTGGCGCTCGCCCATCGAGAGCTCCACCCCGCGCTCGCCGATCGGGGTCGCGAGCCCCTCGGGCAGGCGCTCGAGCAGCGGCCCGAGCCCGGCGAGGCGCGCCGCCTCGGCCACCTCGGCGTCGGTCGCCGGCTGGCGCGCGTAGCGGATGTTCTCGGCCACCGTCATCCGGAACAGCATGCCGTCCGCCGCCACCCCGCGCACCGCCTCGCGCAGGGACGATGGCGACACCGCGTCGAGGCGCTGGCCGTCGATGAGGATGGCCCCGGAGTCCGGGACGTAGAGCCCGATGAGCAGATCGGTGACGGTGGTCTTGCCGGCGCCCGACGGCCCCACCAGGCCCACCCGCTCGCCCGCGCGGATGCGGAACGACACGCCGTCGAGCACGCGGCGCTTCGGGGTGTAGCCGAACACGACGTCCTCGAACACGATCTCGCCGCCCCGCGGCACGAACGCCGGCCGCTCCTCGCCGGGCGCGGTCGCGGTCTCGAGGAGACGCTGGGAGCGCTTGAGGCTCGACAGGTGCTCCTGGAGCCCGGTGTAGAGCTCGGTGAGGTTCTCGATCGGCGCGTACACCTGGTCGAGGTAGGCGACGAACAGCACGACGTCGCCGGGGGTGAGCTGGTGCTGGAGTGCCTTGATGCCGCCCAGCAGCAGCGCCGCGGCCTTGGACACCGTGGCGATGCCCTCTTGCACGAAGGCGTAGCGGTTGAGCATGCGGGCGCGCTGCACGTAGGTCTCGAACGCGCGCTCGCTGGCCTCGTCGAGTTGGCGCTCCTCCCAGGCGGCGGCGCCGTGGGTGATGACGGTCTTGATCCCGGCGACCGACTGCTGGATGCGGCTCGAGACCTCGTCCCACAGGCCGTAGTACTGCTCGAGCTGGGTCTCGAGGCGGCGCGCCATGCGCCATGTCACGAGCGCGTACACCGGCACCGCGATGAACGTGACGAGCGCGAGCGCGCGATTGAGCGACGCCATGATCCCGAGGATGGCGACGAGGCGGAAGAAGTCGGGCCAGAACTCCTGCGCGAAGGTGGTGAACACCGGGGCGACGTGGTCGCTCTGGTCGATCTGGCGCGCGACCGCACCGCTCGCCCGGCGCCCGAAGAAATCGAGCGGCAGGCGCAGGACGTGACGGAAGGTGCGCAGGATGTAGCCGCGTTCGATGTCGCTCGACAGCCGCGTCGAGCGGTTGTCGCCGCGCAGCTGGAACAGCTCCGACAGCAGTCGGGTCACCAGCAGCAGGCACGCGCCGAGGATCACGGTGGCCACTGCCTGCGGCGCGGTGCGCGCCGGCAGCCGGCGGGGTCCGGCGTGGTCGGGCTTCAGGCGCTGGAGCGGCGCGTGGAAGATGCGCCGGCCGCTCTTCTCGAAATGGCCCACCGACGAGCCGACGTGCTCGAAGAACCGCTCGGCCTCGGTCACCGGCCGGGGCGCCACGAACACGCCGGCGATGTCGTCGACGATGGCGCGATAGATCCACGGCTCGAACAGCGAGGCCACGGTGCCGAGCGAGACCAGCAACGCCACCCACACGAACGCGCGGATGCGTCCGCGCGCGAGCGCGAGGATGGCGAGGAGCGAGCGCATGGACCGGCGCGGCGAAGGCGGCCCGGAGGCCGGCCTAGCCGGGCGACTCCTCGCTGCGGGGCTTCTCCTCGGGCGGCGGCGGCGGCGGCAGCCGGGCGATGCGTTCGCGCACCGGCCGCGCCTCGGCCGCCCGGCCGGCGCGCTCGAGCATGCGCGCGTACTCCCGCAGCACGTCGGCATCCCCGGGCTCCAGCCGCGCGGCGCGCGCCAGCTGCGCCAGCGCCTCCGGAGCGCGGCCGGTCTGCTCGAGCAGCAGTGCCAGATCGTAGCGCGACATCGCGTCGAGCGAGTCGAGCGCGAGCGCGCGGCGGTACTCCGCCTCGGCCTCCTTGTGGCGGCCCTGGTCGGCGTAGAGGTTGCCGAGATGGATGTGCGGGTCGTCGCTCTTCGGGTCGAGCGTCACCGCCTCCCGGAACGCGTCCTCCGCCTCGCGCGCGCGGCGGGCGCCGACCAGGAACAACCCGTAGGAATCGAGCGTGGCCGCGCGCGGGGGGTCGCGGTGGGCGCGCTTCTGCATCTGGAGCAGGTAGAGGAAGTCGCTCTCGCGCAGGCCCTCCGGGTTCGCGAGGCCCCAGGTCGGGTCCGCGCTCACCTGCGCCACGCGCGCCTCGAGCCGCAGCTGCTCGATGTCGAGCCGCCGGTTCTCGGACAGCTCGAAGCCCTTCGCGAACGTCTCCTCGGCGAGCCGGTAGCGTCCCGCGTCCATGAAGTCCCGGCCCAGTTCCACGTAGCGCTGGATGACCTGGCGCGACTGCACCCGGTCCCATTGATCCTGGAGCGAGGGCAGGAAGAAGGCGAGCAGGGTGACCCCCGCGCTCGCCGCCCCCGCGAGCCACGGCTGCAATCGCTTCCAGCGGGAGGGCTCGCGACGGGACTCGAGTTCCTCGACCAGCACCTCGACCAGCATCTCGCGGACACCCGGCTCGTGGATGAGCCGGCGCAGCTCATCGGCGTCGGGAGGCGGCCCGGGCGGCGTGGTGGTGGGATCGGCCATACGCGCCGGAGGATAGCACCTCCGCCGCGTCCGTCCCCCAGCGTCGCGCCCACGGAGGGGCCCGCGAGCCGGCCGTCGGACCGGCGGAGCGGTCGCCCGCGTGGACGCGCGACGGACCGCTCCTCTATATTCCGCCTCCCGGCCATCCTCGGGCCGGGACCGAGCGTCCCCCCCGACCCCACCCCAGCACCTGGCGAGACCGATATGGCCCAAGTGATCGATGTGCTCCTGCTGCTCGCGCTGCCCGCCTCCGGCAAGTCCGAGGTGCGGCGCTACCTCGCGAGCCTCACCCCCGAGCAGTGCCGGGACGAGCTCCATCTGGGTCCGACGGTGCAGCTCGACGACTACCCGTACGTCCACATGATGCGGCGCGTCAGCCAGGAGTTGAGCGCGCTCGGACGGGACGGCGTGTTCTTCGATTCGAACGAACTGCCGATGAAGGAAGGCCGCGACTGGGGCACGCTGGTGGAGCTGATCAACGAGGACTTCGACGATCTCGTGCACCGCCGCAAGGCCGCGCCCGCGTCGGCGGCCGCGTGGCTGCTCGATCGCTACGACGCCGCGCGCGAGAAGAGCGGCGCCGATCCGGCGTTCCGCAAGCTCCCGGCCGAGGTGCGGACGAAGCTGGTCGCCGCGCTCGAACCGGAGGCGCGGGAGCTGGTGGCCGAGAAGAACGCCGGCATCCCCGACTCGCTCGCCGGTCGCACCGTGGTCATCGAGATGGCGCGCGGCGGGCCGGATGGGGCCGTGCCTCCGCTGCCCGCCCCGCTCGGTTATCAGTACACCCTCGCCACGCTCGGCGACGCCATCCTGTCGCGGGCCTCCATCCTGTACGTGTGGGTCACGCCCGAGGAGTCGCGCCGCAAGAACACCGAGCGCGCCAAGCCGGGCCCCGCCGGCGACCAGTCGATCCTGCACCACGGCGTGCCGATCGCGGTGATGCTCGGCGACTACGGCACGGACGATATGGACTGGCTGATCCAGAGCAGCGGCCGGCCGGACACCGTCAAGGTCGTGACGCGCGGCAGGACCTACATGGTCCCGGTGGGCCGTTTCGACAATCGCACCGACAAGACCACGTTCGTGCGCGAGGAGCGGCAGAAGTGGCCCGCGGCGAGCGTGAAGGCGCTGCACGAGGGACTGGCGGGCGCGCTCGCGCGCATCGCCGCCGCCGGCGCGCCGATGAAGGACTGAGGCGCCCCGCAAGCGTCCTCATCTCAGCGCCCCCGGGGCGTGCGCGCCCGTCCCTCCTCGAACAACGTCCGAAACCCGTCCGCGTCGGGCGCCGCCACCGCGGCGACGATCCGATCGAGCGCGACGCGCAGCCGCTCGAGGGCGGCCATCGAGTACGGGTTCCTCGCCTGGATCTCGTAGTACACGTCGGGACTCTCGCGCACCACCGCCGCCGCGACCGACTCGAGGGCCTGGAAGGTGGTGCTGCGCACCGGGTGCTCGGTGCGTGGCAGCGCGAGGGCGAACGTGATGGCCGAGGCGTGCGCGAGGCTCAGGAGGTCGGCCATGATGCGGTCGTGGTCCTCGAGCGGCAGGCGCACGAGATGCGCGGTGGTCGGTCGGAAGAGCGTCTCGACCGTGGCGGCGGCGGCGGCATCGCCGGTGTCGCAGATCACGACGTCCGCGTCGCGCAGGACCACGGTGGCAGGTCCGAACATGGGATGGATCGAGGCCACCCGACAGCCGGCTCGCTGGAGCGCGCGGATCGGCTCGATGAGGGGCGTCTTGATGCTGGCGACGTCGAGCACCACCCCGGCCGGCGGTCGACTCGACCAGCGCGTGTAGAGCTCCGCGATGGTCGCGGGAGGAGCGCAGCACACGACGAGGTCCGCGGTCGCGAACGTCCGGCGCGCCCACGCGTCCTCGTCAGGCGCGGCCGCCGGATCGAGGGCTCCGGTGGTGTAGCCCTGGGCCGAGAGGAAGCGGCCCAGCCAGCGCCCCATGCGGCCCGCACCGCCCACGACCACGGCGCTCTGGCCCGCCCCCAGTTCCGCGCCGCGCAGGCTGTCCTCCTCCTGCGCCGTCACGGAGGCCCGGATGATCCGGGCGATGAGCTCCTCGGCCAGCTCCGGATCGAGCCCGTGCTCGTCGGCGACCGCGCGCGCGCCTTCCATGACGGTGCGCTCCTGCGCGTAGTCCACGGTCGGGAGCTGGCGTTGGCGCTTGAGCTCCCCGACCTGCCGCGCGAGCTCGACACGTTCGGCCACGCGCGCCACCAGCTCCCGATCGAGCGCTCGGATGCGCCCGCGCAGTCCCTCCAGATTCCGCTCCGTCATGCGAGTCCCTCCCGATCACCCGCGAGGGACTCTATCCGACCGCGAGCGGCGGCCCCAGGGATTCCATCCCGTGGGTGCACCACCGTTCCGGATCCCGGGGCGGCGTCACGTCGGCTTTCGTCACTTCGCGGAAGAACGTCCCAGGATGCTGGGCGACGACCCGAGTCCGCCCGCGAGCCCGCCCGGCCGCTCAGCCGCGACCGGTGCGCTTGAAGAAGGCCTTCGCCGCCTTGTGGATGATCTTCCACTTGCGCTCGCGTTCCGCGCGCAGATGCGCATCCGACTTCGCCGCCGCAGCCTGCGCCGCGCGCACCAGTTTGTGGTAGCTGGCCAGGCGCTCGGGCGGCAAGGCGCCCGCTCCGATCGCGGCTCGGACCGCGCAGCCGGGCTCGTCCACATGCGTGCAGTCTCGGAAGCGGCAGGTCCGGGCGGCCTGCTCGATGTCCGGGAAGACCGCGGCGATCCCCGTCTCCGACCCGGTCAGGCCCAGCGCGCGCAGGCCCGGCGTGTCGATGAGCACTCCCCCGCCGGGCATCGGGATCAACTCGCGCACCACTGTCGTGTGGCGCCCCCGCCCATCGCTCACGCGCACCTCGCGCGTCGCCTGCCGCTGCTCACCCAGCAGCGCGTTGATGAGCGTGGACTTGCCGGCGCCCGAGGGCCCGATCAGGACCGCGGTGCGGTGGTCCGAGAGGTACCCGAGGAGCGGCTCGACGCCCACGCCGGTGAGCGCGTCCATCGCGAGCACGTCCACACCGGGCGCGATGGACGCGACATCCCCGCGCGCCCCGTCGGCGTCGGCGGAGAGGTCCGCCTTGGTGAGCACCACGACCGGGAGGGCGCCCGAGTCCCACGCCAGCGCGAGCTCGCGCTCGATGCGGCGCAGGTTGGGCGGATCCGCGATGGGGTGCACGACGAACACGATGTCGATGTTGGCGGCCAGCACCTGGAGGTCGGAGGTCCTGCCCGGGTCGCCGCGCGCGATGGCGCTGGCGCGCTCGAGCACCGCCTCGATGAGCGGGACATCGAGGTCCTCGGGCGCCCGTGCGGCCACCCAGTCGCCGACCGCCGGCAGATCCGCGGGGCCGCGGGCGGACTTCAGCAGTCGGGCCGCGGGCTGCGCGCGGACCACGCCGGAGGAGGTCGCGATCAGGGCGCTGCCGCGGTCGCTGCGGACCACCCGGGCGGGCGTCAGGCCCGCGGCGACGTGGGGTTCGAACAGCGCCTCCCAACGGGGGGAGTAGCCGAGCGCGCGAAGTGCAGGGACGTCAGGCAATGCGGCTCCTCGGGCTCGCCGGTCAGAGTTCCACGGATTCCACCCGATCCACGATGCGTGCGCGAGGGTTCTGCATGATCGCCCTCGCCGGCCCGCCCCAGATCCGCTGCATGGTGCGGAGGAACGCCTCGGCCTCGTCCAGGCCGTCGAACTCGAGATCGATCATGACGTGGTTGGGGTCGTCCCGCAGACGCAGGACCTGGTACCGCCGGACGCCCGAGCCCTTGCGGTCGGCGGGATCGTCGTCGAACGCCTGCTTCCATCTCTCGAAATCGGGGACGGTGTGTTCGATCCTCACGATGGGCATTTCGACTCCTCTCGGTTCCAGGGCCGGCGTCGCGGGACCACGGGTCGCCTCGTCGCACGTGTCGTCGGTCCGGTTCGGCGCCGGAGACGAGCGCGTCAGCGCCCGCGTTGGGACGCGACCAGGGCCACCGCGGTGATGACGAGGTTCTCGATCAGCTTCTTCGCGCCCACGCGGGTGGCGTCGGCGGTGCCGAAGCATCCGCACTCGAAGTCGAGATGGCGCGCCACCGCGCTGGCGACTGCGAGCGTGAACACCGCCATCATCGCGGCGGCCAGCCACGCGCCGGAGCGCGCGCGCACGTCGAGCACCAGCGCGAGACCGGTGAGCAGCTCGATCCACGGCAGCAGCACCGCGATGGAGTTCTCGAACGCCACCGGCGCCAGGCGGAAGTGATGGATCTGGGTGGCGAACGCCCCCGGGTCGCCGATCTTCGCGAGCGCGGCGGCGATGAACACCAGACCGACCGCGATGCGGCACAGTCCGACCAGCCAAGAGGACGACAGGAAGCGGACGGGCGGGTTCATCAGTGGCCTCCCGCCTGCGCCCCGCGCGCCACCGGGAGCCCCGCCGCCTGCCACTCGGGGTAGCCGCCCTGGTACACCAGCACGCGCTTGCGTCCGTTCTCGAGCAGCAACTTCGCCAGGTCCATGGACAGCTCGCACGCGCCGCCGCTGCAGTACACCGCGATCGGCCGGCCGTTCTCCCCCAGGTGCCGGATGCGCTCGGGCTCGGCGAGCGCGTCGTTGTACGGCAGGCTCGTCGCGCCGGCGATGTGGCCGTCGGCGTACTCGCCGGCCTCGCGCGCGTCCACCACCAGCACCGCGCCGGCGTCGTAGAGCTTCTTGAGCGATGCCATCTCGAGCTGGATGGGGTGGTCGAGATCGGGGATCACCGGCAGGTCGGTCGGGGCCGCGGCCGGCGCCGTGACCGGCGGCACCGGCGTGGCTGCGGCCGGTGCCGCGGCGGCGCTCCGCGGCGCCGCGACCGGCACGGACTGCGCGACCGGCGGCGCGGGCTTCGGCGCGGTGGCGAGCGGCGGACGCGGCCCGACCGCCGGGCCACGGCCCGTTGCCGGCGTGCCGGCCGCGGTGCCGGTCGCCGGGGCCGGCACGGTCGCGGTCGCCGGGCTCGACGGCGTCGCGCGCGCCGCGCCCGTCATCGGGCCGCCCGTCAAGGTGTCGCGCTGCATCGCCTCGAGGCTCGCGACCGCGTCGGCGCGCTTCACCCACGGGAGCCCGCGGGGCGGACGGCTCGCCCGCCCGATGGAGTTGTAGAGCGCCCCGAGGGCGAGACCCGCCGCGACGATGAACAGGATGCCGCGCAAAGTCGCGGCCGTGCGCCCGCCGCGGTCGTGGCCGTTGCCGATCGTCATGTGTCCACTCCTCCGGCGGGGATCAGCCCGCGAGCATCACCATGAGCGCCTTCTGCGCGTGGAGCCGGTTCTCGGCCTGGTCGATGAGCGCCGAGTTCGGCGTGCGCGACGTCTTGTAGTCGATCTCCTCGCCGTAATGCGCGGGCAGGCAGTGCAGGATGACCGCGTCCGGCCGGGCGGACTTCATCAGGGCGCCGTTGACCTGGAAGGCCGCGAAATCGCGCTTGCGCCGCGCGGCCTCGGCCTCCTGCCCCATGCTGGCCCACACGTCGGTGTACACCACGTCCGCGCCCTTCACCGCCGCGCGCGGGTCGTTCATCACGCGCAGCGTCGCCCCGCTCGCCTTGGCCAGCCTTGCGGGCGTCGTCGAGCAGCGCCTCGGACGAGTCTCGTAGCCCTTCGGGGCACGCCACGGTCACGTCCATGCCGAGCAGCGCGCCGCCGTAGAGCAGCGAGTTGGCGACGTTGTTGCCGTCGCCGACGAACACGGTCTTCAGCCCGTTCACGCTTGCCCTTGCGCTCGGTGATGGTGAGCAGGTCGCCGAGGATCTGGCACGGGTGCTCGCGGTCGGAGAGCCCGTTGATCACCGGCACGGTGGCCTACTTCGCCAGTTCCTCCACGATCTCGTGGCCGAACACGCGCGCCATGATGAGGTCGGCCATGCGCGACAGCACCAGCGCGATGTCCTCGGTGGTCTCGCGCGCGCCGAGCTTGATGTCGTCGGGCCCGAGGTAGATCGCGTGGCCGCCCAGCTGGGTCATGCCGGCCTCGAACGAGACCCGGGTGCGCAGCGAGGGCTTCTGGAAGATCATCGCCAGCGTCTGGCCGGCGAGGTGGGCGTGCTTGCGGCCGCGGGCGCGATCGCGCTTGAGATCGAGCGCGAGGCGGAGCAGGTCGAGGGTCTCGCCCGCCGACAGGTCGGTGGTCGAGACGTAGTGGCGCGGGCGTGACCGGGCCGCGGCGGAGCGCGGCCGTTTCTTCGTCGTCGGCATGGTTTCGATTCCCGTCGGTGGGGCGCCGGGCGCGGCCCGGCGCGCGCGCGGCGCCGCGCGAGGCGAAGGCCCCGCGCGGCGCACGGTCACGATCAGGCGAGCACGCGGGCGATGCGCTCGTACGCCCAGTCCAGATCCTTGTTCTCGATGACGAGCGGCGGCGCGATCCGCAGCACGCTCTCCACCGTGTCCTTGCACAGCACGCCTTCGTCCTTCAGCCGCTTCGCGTACTGCTTGGCCGGTCCGGCCTCGGGCTTCAGTTCGATGCCGATCAGCAGGCCCTTGCCGCGGACCTCCTTCACCTTGGACGACGGCATGGCACGCAACCGTTGCATGAACGCCTCACCGAGCGCCAGCGCGCGCTCCGGCAGCCGCTCGCGCACCAGCAACTCGAGCGCCTTGCGCGCCACCGCGCACCCCAGCGGATTGCCGCCGAACGTGCTGCCGTGGTCGCCGGGCTCGAACACGCCCAGCACCTCGCGCGAGGCCAGCACCGCGGAGACCGGCATCATGCCGCCGCCGAGCGCCTTGCCGAGGATGAGCACGTCGGGCTTCACGCCCTCGTGGTCGCACGCGAACATGCGGCCGGTGCGGCCGAGCCCGGTCTGGATCTCGTCGGCGATGAACAGCACGCGGTGCTTCGCGCACAGCTCGTGCGCCCGCGCGCAGGTACCCGGCCGGGGGCACGACGATGCCGCCCTCGCCCTGGATGGGCTCGACCAGGAAGCCCACGGTGTTCGGCCCGATGGCCCGCTCGAGCGCCGCGAGGTCGCCGTACGGCACCAGCCGGAAGCCGGGCGTGAACGGCCCGAAGCCGTCGCGGTACTGCGGGTCGTCCGAGAACGAGACGATGGTGACCGTGCGCCCGTGGAAGTTGCCGAGGCAGCAGATGATCTCGGCCTGGCCGTCGGGCACGCCCTTGATCTTGTAGCCCCACTTGCGCGCGGTCTTGATCGCGGTCTCGACGCCCTCGGCGCCGGTGTTCATGGGCAGCACCAGGTCCTGCCCGCACAGCGCGGTGATCTCCTGGCAGAACGGTCCGAACTGGTCGTTCTGGAACGCGCGCGAGGTCAGGGTGAGGCGCTTCGCCTGCTCGACGAACACCGCGACCAGCTCGGGGTGGCCGTGGCCGAAGTTGAGCGCCGAGTAGGCGCTCAGCATGTCGAGGTAGCGGTGCCCCTCGACGTCCTCGACCCAGGCGCCCCGCCCGCTCGAGATGACGACGGGCAGCGGCGCGTAGTTGCGCGCGCTGAAGCGGTCGATGAGTTCGTTGTGGCGCTGCGTCGCGAGCCCGGTCTCGGGGCTGGCCGCGGTGGGATCGGGATGCATGGTCGTCCTCCTGGCCTAACGCGTGTGAGCCGGCGCGCGGCCGACGGCGCGGGCGATCGCGGCCGGCAGCACCGTGCGGTCGTGTTCCTCGAGCTCGTAGATCACGCGCGTCGAGGGCTTGCCGATCGCGAGCACGTGACCGAGGTCGATGGGCGTGGCGACCAGCACCAGGTCGCACGGCACCGCGTCGATGGTCTCCTTCAGTTCGGCGATCTGCTTGTCGCCGTAGCCCATCGCCGGCAGCACCTGGGTGACGTGCGGGTACTTCTCGAACGTGGCCTTGATCGAGCCGCGCGCGTACGGCCGCGGGTCCACGATCTCGGCCGCGCCGAGCCGCTGCGCCGCCACCAGGCCGGCGCCGTAGCGCATCTCGCCGTGCGTGAGCGTGGGGCCGTCCTCGATCACCAGCACGCGCTTGCCCTTCACCGCGCCGGGGTCCTTGACGGTGACCGGCGAGTCGGCGCGCAGCACGATGGCGCGCGGGTTGAGCGCGCGCACGCTGCGCTCGACCTGCTCGACGTTCGCGGGCTCGGCGGTGTCCACCTTGTTGAGGATGACGATGTCCGCCATGCGCACGTTGATCTCGCCGGGGTAGTAGCGCTGCTCGTGCCCGGGGCGGTGCGGATCGGCGACCACGATGTTGAGGTTCGGCCGGAAGAACGGCGTGTCGTTGTTGCCGCCGTCCCACAGCACCACGTCGGCCTCGGCCTCGGCGGCGCGCAGGATGCGCTCGTAGTCCACGCCGGCGAACACCACGTTGCCCATCGCGGTGTGCGGCTCGTACTCCTCGCGCTCCTCGATGGTGCACAACTGGTCGTCCATGTCCTGCACCGAGGCGAAGCGCTGGACCGCCTGCTTCGCGAGGTCGCCGTAGGGCATCGGGTGGCGCACCACCGCGGTCTTGAGGCCCATCTCGCGCAGGATCTGCGTGACGCGGCGCGAGGTCTGGCTCTTGCCGCACCCGGTGCGCACCGCGCCCACCGCGATCACCGGCTTGACGCTCTCGAGCATGGTCTGCGCCGGGCCGAGCAGCACGAACTCGCAGCCCGCGGCGTTGACGCGCGAGGCGGCGTGCATGACGTGGTCGTACGACACGTCGGAGTAGGCGAACGTGACCACGTTCGCGCGCAGCTCGCGGATCAGGTCCTCGAGCCGCTCCTCGGGGTGGATCGGGATGCCGTTCGGGTACTGGGGGCCGGCGAGCACGGGTGGGTAGACGCGCCCGGCGATGTCGGGGATCTGGTTGGCGGTGAAGGCGACCACCTCGACGTCCGGGCTGGTGCTTCCACCACACGTTGAAGTTGTGGAAGTCACGTCCCGCGGCACCCATGATGATCACGCGCTGCTGTCTCGGCTCGGTCATCGGACACGTCCTTCGAGCGATCCCAGTGGCTCGTCGGTCTCTCATCGGCCGGGCACCCGCGGCGCACTCCGCCTTCCCCGGAGGGCTCGCGACCCGACAGCCGGCTGACTGATCGAGGCATGAGGTCCATTACTTTGACTGGCCGGAGGCATGCCGCGCAACCGCCCATCCCCGGCGCCGCGCAAGTCCTTGCTCGGCAAAGGCGGCTCCCGGGCGGGCGCCTGACAGCCCCGGCGCGCCCGCCCACGGCGCCTGACAGGGAGTCAGGGGGGGGACGGCGGCACTCCGAGCTCGAGCGGGCCGCGCGGTCAGCGTTGCGTGCCGCCCGCCGCGCTGTCGGGCCGCGCCGCCGCGCCAGCGGCCGCCATCTCCCGCTCGAGCGCGCCCAGCCAGTCGCGTCCGTGGGGCGCGCGGTCGGCGAGCGCGCGCAGGCGACCCAGCGCCTCGAGCGCGCCGGCGCGGTCCCCGCGGTCGAGCGCCACGCGGCCCAGCCGGTACCAGCCCTCGACATGGTCGGGCTGGCGCGTCAGCATCTCGCGGAACGCGCGCTCGGCGCTCGGCAGATCCCCCGCCAGGCGGGCCGCGAGCCCCCACTTGAGCAGGGACGCGGGCGAGGGCACGCCGCGCGCCGCGAGCCCGTAGGCGACGGCGCATCGTCGCCAGTCCTTCATGAGTGCGTAGCGGTCCCCGACATACGCGAGGAAGCGCGCGCGCTCGACCTCGTCGCGCCTCGGCGCCTCCTGGACGAAGCGCACCGCACGCGTGAGCGAGCGCTCGACGTCGGCGTTCAGCGCCAGCCATTGCACTGTGGCCGACAGGCAGGCGAGCGCCGCGGGCACCGCGAGCCAGCCCGCGCGCGGCCGCGCCGCGAGCGCGTGGCGCACCACGATCGCGGCGAGCAGCACGACGGCCATGCCGACGGGCGCGGTGACGTCGAGGTCGCGCGCCAGGCCCTGCCGCGGATGGAGCAGCGGCAGCGCGACGAAAAGCGGGGCCGCGACCAGCGCGGTGGCCCACAGCGCCCGGTCCCGCGCCAGCGCCCGCCCGCCCGCCAGCGCGGCCACCAGCGCGAGCGGCAGCAGCGGGGCGAAGAACACCAGCAGGTTGGCCATGTCGAGCGCGCGCACGCCGGCGAACGAAGCCGCCAGCAGCCCGCCCTGCACGCGCTGCGCGGAGCTGTCGAGGTGATACTCGAGGTCGTAGTCGCGGATGATGCGCACCACCATCGGCAGCGCCCACATCGCGAGCGCCGCGCCGCCGACGAGCGGCAGCCATACCCGCGGGCGGCGCGCCTCGCCGGGCGCGAGCGCGCGGGCCGAGAGCAGCAGGATCACCAGTCCGGCGGGGAGCAGCAGTACGGTGAAGCGGTGCAAGGCGAGCCCGGCGCCGAGCGCGAGCGCCAGCTCCATCGCCGGCCGGTGGCGCACCAGCACGCGCGCGGCGGCGACCGCGGAGAACACCGTGAGCATGCACAGCTCGCCCGCGCACTTGCCGAAGCCGGTGAACAGGGTGAGCGCGCCGCCGGCCACGGTGGCGATCACGACCAGCGCCGCCTCGCTGCCGGATAGCGCGAGCGCGCGCACCAGCGCCACCGCGAGCGCGCCGAGCAGCGCCGCCTCGAGCGCGCCGAGCAGGCGCAGCGTGAGGCGCGGGTCCACGTGCGCCCGCCGGTCGAGCGCGCGCGGCAGCTCGACGTGGAGCGCCAGGTCGAGCGGCAGGGTCTCGGGGTAGTCGGCGAGGAACGAGGTCCCGCGCGCGATCGCCTCATTGCGTTGCACGAAGTCGCCGGTGAAGAACGCGCGATCGGGGAAGGCCAGCACGAGCGCGGCGGTGAGCAGCGCCGCGCCCAGCGGAGCCCGCGCGCCACCGGCGACCAGGCCGTCGCCGAGCCGCGCCATCGCCGGCCGCAGGCGCCGGCCGACGGTCGGCCACAGCGCGAGCGCCGCGAGCGCCCATGGCAACCACGCCGCCAGCGGCGGCAGGAAGCGCATCGCATCGAGGCCCCACAGCCACATGCCGGAGGCCGCAGCGAGCGCGGCGCGCAGGCCCAGCAGCGCGGCGAGCACCAGGCCGAGGACCAGCGGCGACGCTCCGGCCACAGTGGTGACGCGCGCGTCCGTGTGCTCGTCGTGCATGGGCTCCTTCCTCGGTCGTGGCGCGCGTCCCCGCGGGCGCGCGAGGAAGCGGCGCGCCCGCGCAGGTTATCGGAGCGCGGTGGGCATGGCTACACGTAGTCCGTTCGGGTGTCCACGCGCGCCTCGCGGCCCTGCCTACGCTGTCGCGCGCCTCCGCGTCCCGCGCATCCGCCGCCACGCCGCGAGCAGCACGCCGTGCCCGAGCAGCAGCGCGGTGAGCGTCACCAGGATGCTCGGCGCCGCGGGCAGGTCGAACTGCACCGATCCGAGCAGGCCCAGCACGCTGGCCACGAAGCCGAACGACCAGCCGATCGCCAGCGCCACGCCGGTGCGGCGGGTCGCCATCACGCCCGGCCACCGCGGGGATCACCAGCAGGCCGAACACCAGCAGCACGCCCGCGATCTGCACCGCCGAGGTCACCACGCAGCCGAAGGTGGCGTAGAAGAGGAAGTCCCACAGGAACAGCCGGCGGCCGCGCGCGGCCGCGGCCTGCGGGTCGTTGGTGATCTCGAGGAACGGCCGGCGCAGCAGCACGTGGACGCACGCCGATCACCGCGTAGAGCCCGGTGATGCGCAGCACCGTGCTGCGGGTCCACCGTGAACAGCGAGCCCACCAGCGTCTCCTTGAGGTGCTCGGCGCCCGAGGGCGTCTTCTCGAGCAGCAGGAACACCGCCGCCTGCGCGGTGGCGAACACGATGCCGATGAACGCCTCGAGCGGCACGCTGCGCGCCGCGGCCGCGCAGCCACGCGAACAGCGCCGCGCCGACGAACGTCATGCCGAGCGCCAGCAGCTAGGCGGCGACGCCCTCGTGCTCGAGCCCGAGCACCAGGCCGAGCGCGACGCCGAGCGCCGCCATCTGGGCGAGCGCGAGGTCCACGAACAGCACGCCGCGGCGCACGATGTGGAAGCCGAGGTAGGCGTGGATGCCGGCCAGCACCAGCGATCGCGACGGCGGCGGTGCGGAAGAACGGGAGCGACGAGGGCGTCGATCATCGGCGGCCTCCTCAGCGACCGCCCGCCAGCAGGCGGAGCACGTCGT
This sequence comes from Candidatus Eiseniibacteriota bacterium, assembly GCA_963776245.1. GTDB lineage: Bacteria > Eisenbacteria > RBG-16-71-46 > RBG-16-71-46 > RBG-16-71-46 > CAVSAC01. Next base: position 230,318 of record CAVZLN010000003.1, read on the forward strand.
GGATGTGGGCGAGGTAGCTGCCCGCCGCCGGCTCGTCGCACGAGGGCGCGGCGACCACCGGCCGCACGCCCGCCTCGCGGCCGAGGAACTGCCCGGCGTCGGCCGAGAAGTACGGCTCCTGGAGCAGCAGCTGCGACCTTGCGCGCGCCTTCGCGATCTGCACCAGCTCGGCGAGGTGCTTCGCGGTCGGCGGGATGCCGGGCACCGGTTCGACCGTGCCGGCGATCTCGAGCCCGAACGCGTTCGCGAGGTAGGGCCACGAGCGGTGGTAGGTGAGGATCACCTTCGACGGGCAGGCGCGGCCGCGAGCTGGCGGCCGCTGCTCGCCACGCCGCCGTCGCCTCGCTGGCGAACGCCTCGGCGCGCGCGCGGTAGTCGGCGGCGTGCGCGGCGTCGACGCGCGCCAGCGCCTCGGCGATGTTGCGCGCCACCACGCGCGCCGTTGCGCGGATCGAGCCAGTAGTGCGGATTGCCGTCGGGGTGCACGTCGCCCATCGGGCGCGTCCACCTTGCCCGTCGGCTTCTCGAGCACGTCCACGCCCTGCGAGCAGTCCACGATCATCAGCTTGTCGTTGCGCGAGCCGTCGATGATGCCGTCGGCCCACTGGTCGAGCGCCGAGCCCGATCTTCAGGTACACCTGCGCGCGCGCCACCTTGACCATGTACGAGGGCAGCACCTCGACGCGGTGCGGGTCCGCGGTCGGGCGCGCGATGGCGAACACCTCGACCTGCGTCGCCGCCGACGCTGGCGGCGATCGAGGCGAGGTCGTTGGTGGACGCGGCCACGCGCATCTTGGCGAGCGCGGCGGCCGGGAGCAGGAGCAGCGCGCCGCAGCAGCGCGGCGACGCAGAGCGGATCGGATCGTCACGAGGTGCCTCCTAGAACTGGTGGGCCTTGTGCGGGCCCATCGAGTAGATGACGCGCAGCGTGAGCGTGTTGACGGCGGCGGGGTCGGGACCGGCCGCGACGGGCGCCCGGCAGGTGACTGCTCGCAGTCGAGCGCGGAACACGGTGGTCTCCTCCATCAGCGCGAGGCCGGCGAACACGCGCAGCGCCTGGTCCCAGGCGCCGGTCCGCGTCGGGCTGCTGGTAGCGCTCGTAGCCGAGCGCCGGCGTCGTAGCGCGCGTCCCACGTTGTAGTCGGCGAACAGGTAGCCGCCGAGCGGCCTCGACGCGCGCCGTGGTGTAGGCCGCGGTCGACGCTGTCCCAGCCGGCGTCGTCGCGGTCGAGCGCGCAGCAGCTCGCCCTGCACGCAGCAGGTACGACGCGCGGCCCGTTCCAGAGCTTGGCCTTGAGCGTCGGCGCCCAGCACGGTGGTGCGCGCGGCGGCCGCGACGTTGTTGGTGCCCTGGGTGCCCGAGAGCCCCAGCTCGAGCCCCGAGCGATCGCCGATCGGGCACGAACGCCGCGAGCCGGCCGAGCGCCGCGGCGCGCGGCTCGGCGGCCCGGTCGCCGCCCGCCGGATCCCGCAGCCAGCGGATCGTTCGGCCGCGACCGTCGCGCGCGCGCGCGATGCGGAACGAGTCGCCCTGCAGCCAGTCCGCGCGACGCGGTGAGCGCGATGTCGCCCGGCAGCGCGAGGCGCTCGGAGAGGCTGCACGCCCGGTCTCGTTGAACGCCTCCTCGCCGGGCAGGTACGCCGCCAGCACGCGGAAGCGCTCGGCGAACGGGTAGGTGTGCGGGTGGGCCGGATTGAGCTTGCCGAAGCCCACGCGGTACTTGCCGCCCTTGAGCGCGAGGCCCGCCGGGCAGGCCGCGCGTCAGGTCGAAGTACCCTTCCTCGAGCGCCGCGCCGCCGGTGCCGAGCGAGGCCACGAACGCCCCGCGGGCGTACGGGTTGAGCTAGGCGTCGAACACGAACTCGGTCTCGCCGGCCGTCGAGCGTGACGCGCTTGCGCGCGGGGTCGCCGGGGGCGTCGGTCCAGCGCGCGAGCGGCTGACCGATCACCGAGATGTCGGGATTGACCACGCCGGCGCTCGCGCCCGAGGCGAGCGCGGCCGCGAGCGCGGACGTGGCGATGAGGAACAGCGATCGTCGCAGCATGGAGGCTGCCTCCGTCGGACACGGACGAATGGTCCTCGCGCGCCGCGCCGGGCGCGGCGCGCGAGAAGATGAACGCGAGTGGGAGCCGCGGCGAGAGCGCACGCCGCGGGGCGTTCAGCCGCGCGGAGGGGCGCGGGCCGCGCCGGCCGAGCGCGCCGGGGTCACCGGTGCGAGCGTGGCGAACGCGAACAACCCGGCGGGGACCAGCGGCGCCGGCGGGCCGATGGTGACGGCGTGGGCGGCGACCGCGGCGCCGTGGAGGCCGGCGCACGTGACGCACGGGTGGGAGCCGGCACCCGGCCGCGCGTCGCACGACGGATCGGCGAGATGGTGCCACGCGTGCGCCGCACCGCCGAGCACCAGCACGGCGGCGAGGAACAGCCCGGGCAGTCGGCGGAGAAGGGCGCGCATCGGATTCCTAGGATGCGGCCCCGGATGGATGGTCGCAAGGAACCTTTCGCGCGAAGCCTCTCGCCGGGGGTCCGGGGAGCGCGCCTGATAGCCATTCAGGCGTGGCGCTGGACGAGGGCGGACCCGGAGGGGTGCGTGTGGGTATTGCACCCCGGAGGGTCTGCCCTTGTCCAGCGCCCTCCGCACAAGAGACACGCGCGCCATGCGTCCGCTTGGCGCCCTCCGGAGCGCCCTGCTAGGATGCGCTCACCCCCCACGGAGGTGACGTGTACCGCCGTGGCTACCCACACGCAGGCGCCATCGCCGCCGGTGACCTGTCGGCCGAGAGGCCCCGCTGCGCCGCCGGATCATCGGCGTGCGCCGGGACTCGCGCATCCCATTCCTCGTCTCCCCATGTCCGCCGCTGACACGAGCGCCCGCTCGGTGATCGAGCGCGGCGACCTCGACCGGCTCCTGCTCGCGTTGCGCGAGCGCGGCCACGAGGTCGTCGGACCGGTGAGGCGCGGCGACGCGATCGTGCTCGACACCATCGCCTCCGCCGCGGACCTGCCCGCGGGCTGGACCGACGAGCAGGAGGCCGGCCACTACCGGCTGAAGCGCCGCGACGACGACGCGCTGTTCGGCTACAACGTCGGTCCCTCGTCGTGGAAGCGGTTCCTGTTCCCGCCGGAACTGCGTCTGTGGCAGGCCCGGCGCACCGCGAACGGCTTCGAGCTGCTGGAGAGCGCGGCGCCGGCGCCGCGCTACGCGTTCGTCGGGGTCCGGGCGTGCGAACTGGCCGCGCTGGCCGTGCACGACCGCGTGCTCACTGGCGGCCCGTACGCCGACCCGGAGTATCGCGCGCGGCGCGCGCAGGCGTTCATCGTCGCGGTGCCGTGCGCGAGGGCCGGCGGCACGTGCTTCTGCGCGTCGATGGGCACCGGGCCCGAGGTGCGCTCGGGCTTCGACCTGTCGCTCACCGAGATCCTCGCGGACGGGCGCCACGCTTTCCTCGTCGAGGCGGGCTCGGAGCGCGGCACCGGATTGCTCGCGGACGTGCCCCACCGCCCCGCGTCCGAGGCCGACCTCGCGGACGCCGCGAAGGCGGTCGAGGGGGCGCAGGCGATGGGCCGGACGCTCGACCCCCGGGGGCTCGCCCCGCTGCTCGCCGGTCAGCACGAGCACGCGCGCTGGTCGAAGGTCGCGGAGCGCTGCCTGACGTGCGGCAACTGCGCGCTCTCCTGCCCGACCTGCTTCTGTCACACGGTGGAGGACGTCGCCGATCTCGGCGGCGCGACCGCGGAGCGCGTGCGGCGCTGGGACTCGTGCTTCGGGCTGGAGTTCTCGTACATCCACGGCGGCAGCGTGCGGCCCTCTGCGCGTTCGCGTTATCGCCAATGGCTCACCCACAAGCTCTCGAGCTGGCACGATCAGTTCGGCTCCTCGGGATGCGTGGGATGCGGCCGGTGCATCACGTGGTGCCCGGCCAAGATCGATATCACCGACGAGGTCCGCGCGATCCGTGAGACGGCGCGCGCGTGAGGAGGCCGACGTGCACTCACTCGAACCGATCCTGACCGAGGCCCCGTTCTTCCAGGGCATGACGCACGAGCACCTGGCGCTGCTCTCGGGCTGCGCCTCCAACGTGCGCTACGAGCCGGACGAGTTCCCGGGCCGCGCCGGCGATCCGGCCGATCACTTCTGGGTGATCCGCAAGGGCTGCATGGCGCTCGAGATCCACGCCCCCGGTCGCGGCACGATCTCGGTCGGCACCATGGGCGAGGGCGATGTCGCCGGCTTCTCCTGGCTGCTGCCCCCGTACCAGTTGCGGTTCGACATCCACGTGCTCGCCGCCACCCGGGCGATCGTGTTCGACGGGCGCTGCCTGCGCGGCAAGTGCGCCACCGACCCCGCGTTCGGCTACGAGCTGCTCGGCCGCTTCGCGCGGCTGATGGCCCAGCGCATGGAGGCGATGAGCCTGCAGCTGCTGGACGTGTACGGCGACCACTATGCCGACCACGACTGAACCGGCGGCGGCGGGTTCCCGCGCCGCGGCCGAGCCGATGCGGCCCGCGCCGTGGCGCATCCTCCGGACCAGCGCCGAGACCCGCGACACTTTCACGCTCGCGCTCGAGCCCGCGGACCCGGGGGCGACGTACGCGTTCCGGCCCGGGCAGTTCAACATGCTGTACACGTTCGGGGTCGGCGAGGTGCCGATCTCGATGAGCGGCCCCCCGGGCGAGGGCCGGCGCGTGATCCACACGCTGCGCGCGGTCGGCCCGGTGACCCAGACCTTCCAGCGCCTCAAGCGCGGCGAGGTGGTCGGCCTGCGCGGGCCGTACGGCACCGCGTGGCCGGTGGAGCGGGCCACCGGGCAGGACGTCGTGGTGGTCGCGGGCGGCATCGGGCTCGCGCCGCTGCGCCCGGCGATCTATCACCTGCTCGCCCATCGCCCGCAGTACGGACGCGTGATGCTCCTGTTCGGAGCGCGCACCCCCGACGACATCCTGTTCGCGCGCGAGCTGGAGAACTGGCGCGGGCGGTTCGACATCGACGTGGGCATCACCGTGGACCGCGCCCAGCCCGGCTGGCACGGCCAGGTCGGGGTGGTCACCACGCTCATCCCGCGCGCCGCGTTCGACCCCGCCAACACGGTCGCGTTCGTGTGCGGGCCCGAGATCATGATGCGGTTCGCGGCGCGCGACCTGGAGAACCGCGGGGTGCTTCCCGGGCGCATCTGGCTGTCGATGGAGCGCAACATGCGGTGCGCGGTCGGACTGTGCGGGCACTGCCAGTTCGGCGCCGTGTTCGTCTGCCGGGATGGCCCGGTGTTCCGCTACGACACGCTGGCGCCGCTGCTCGCGGTGCGGGAGCTCTGACCATGGCCGCCCGGAACCGCAAACCGCGCCTCGCGGTGTGGAAGTTCGCCTCGTGTGACGGATGTCAGCTCTCGATCCTCGACTGCGAGGACGAGCTCCTGACGCTCGCCGGGGCGGTGCACATCGCCCACTTCGCCGAGGCGTCGCGCGCGCTCGAGAAGGGGCCCTACGACCTCTCACTGGTGGAGGGCTCGATCACCACGCCGCACGACGCCGAGCGCATCCACGCCGTCCGCCGCGCCTCGAAGGTGCTGGTCGCGATCGGCGCGTGCGCCACCACCGGCGGCATCCAGGCGCTGCGGAACTTCGCCGAGGTGAAGGACTGGGTCTCGATGGTGTACGCCAGCCCGGAGCACATCGACACGCTGCGCACCTCCACCCCGATCGCGAACCACGTGCGGGTGGACTACGAGCTGCAGGGCTGCCCGGTGGACAAGCACCAGTTGCTCGAGGTGGTGCGGGCGTTCATCGCCGGGCGGCGTCCGGCACTTCCGGCGCACAGCGTGTGCACCGAGTGCAAGCGCCGCGGCACCGCCTGCGTGGTGGTCGCCGCCGGGCTGCCCTGCCTCGGGCCGGTGACCCGCACCGGGTGCGGCGCGCTGTGCCCGTCCTTCGCCCGCGGCTGCTACGGCTGCTTCGGGCCGGTGCGTGGCGCCAACACCGCCGCGCTCGGCCAGCTCCTCCACGATCTCGGCCTCGACGCTCCGGCGGTGGTGCGCGCGTTCCGCAGCTTCAACGCCGGCGCGGAGGCGTTCCGCAAAGCGAGTGAACTCCATGAACAGCCCCACCCCGGCCGGTAGCCGGCGCAATCGCTCCGTCGAGGTCGACGTCCTCGCCCGTGTCGAGGGCGAGGGCGGCATCGACGTGAGGATCCGCAAGGGCGAAGTGACCGAGGTGAAGTTCCGCATCTACGAGCCGCCGCGCTTCTTCGAGGCGCTCCTGCGCGGGCGCTCGTACACCGAGGTCCCCGACATCACGGCGCGCATCTGCGGCATCTGCCCGGTCGCCTATCAGATGAGCGCGGTCCACGCCATCGAGCGCGCGTTCGGGGTCACCGTCGGCGGCCCGCTGCGCGAGCTGAGGCGGCTGCTGTACTGCGGCGAGTGGATCGAGAGCCATGCGCTCCACATCCATCTGCTCCACGCCCCGGATTTCCTCGGGTACGAGAGCGGCATCCACATGGCGCGGGACCACGGCGAGGCGGTCGCACGCGGACTGCGGCTCAAGAAGGCCGGCAACGCGCTGGTGACCGCGATCGGCGGGCGCGAGATCCATCCGCTCAACGTGCGGGTGGGCGGCTTCCACCGCGCCCCGTCGAAGCGCGCGCTCCACGCCCAGCTCGACGAGCTGCGGTGGGCGCGCGAGGCGGCGATCGAGACCGTGCGGCTGGTGGCCGGCTTCACGTTCCCCGACTTCGAGCGGGACTACGTGTTCGTGGCGCTGCGGCACCCGGACGAGTACCCGTTCAACGAGGGGCGCGTGGTGTCGAGCCTCGGGCTCGATATCGACGTCGTCGACTACGAGCGCCACTTCACCGAGGAGCACGTGCAGCGCTCGAACGCGCTGCATTCGAACCTGCGGGACCACGGGCCGTACCTGGTGGGGCCGCTGGCGCGCTACAGCCTCAACTTCGACCGTCTCTCGCCGCTCGCCCAGCGGTGCGCGCGCGAGGCCGGGCTCGGCGAGTCCTGCCGCAATCCGTTCCGCAGCATCGTCGTCCGCGCGATCGAGACGGTGCAGGTGGTGGACGAGGCGGTGCGCATCGTCGAGACCTATGAGGAGCCCGACGCGCCGGCGGTGAAGGTGGAGCCCCGCGAGGGCGCCGGCTGGGGCGCGAGCGAGGCGCCGCGCGGGATGCTGGTCCACGGCTACAAGCTCGACGCGGCCGGCCTGGTGCGCGAGGCCCGGATCGTGCCGCCCACCTCGCAGAACCTCCGCATCATCGAGGACGACCTGGCGCGCTACGTCGCCCGGCACCTGCACCTCGACGACGCCGCGCTGACCTGGGGCTGCGAGCAGACGGTGCGCAACTACGACCCGTGCATCTCGTGCGCGACCCACTTCCTGCGCGTGAACCTGGTGCGGACGTGACGAGGCCGGCCCGATGCGGCGCGTGATCGGCATCGGCAACGACCTCCGCGGCGACGACGCGGCCGGGCCGGAGGCGGTGCGCCGCCTGCGGGCCCGCGCCCTGCCCGGCCTCGAGGTGGTCGCTTGCGCCGCCGATCCGCAGGCGCTGCTCGAAGCGTGGAGCGGCGGCGACGACGTGACCGTGGTGGACGCGATGCGCAGCGGCGCGCCGCCGGGCACCGTGACGCGCTTCGACGCGGCCCGCGGGCCGCTGCCGCTGGAGGGCTTCCGCAGCTCCACGCACGGGCTCGGCGTGGCCGCGGCGGTGGAGCTGGCACGCGCCCTCGGGAGGCTGCCCGCCCGGCTGGAGATCGTGGGCATCGAGGGCGCCCGCTGGGATCACGGCGCGGCGCTGTCCCCGGAGGTCGGCGCGGCCCTCGAGCGCTGGATCGAAGGCCTCGCCACCGCGTGAGCGGTCAGACGTTCGCGCTCTCGTACTTCCGGATCCAGAGCGAGTAGAGCCAGATCCCCACCGCCGCGGCGAACCCGAGCGCCACGAACGGGAACCACACCTGGTACGGGTGGTAGGTGTCCCACAGCAGGCGGGTGGCGGCGTTCGGGTCCATGCCGACCGCCTTCTGGAGCGCGTCCATCGCCGTCGTGCGGTCCACCCCCGCGGGCACGCCGCCCGCCCGCTCGGCGAGGTAGCGCAGCGCGAGGGCCGCCTTCTCGCCGAACCTCGGGTAGAGGTTCCCGGCGACCAGCGAGCCGATGATCCAGCCGATCGCGAACGGCATGTTGGCGTAGCCCATGTAGAGCGCCTTCTGTCCCTCCGGCGCGATGACGCCGAGGTACTCGTTCATCTTCGGGCTCGAGAGCATCTCGCCCAGCGAGAAGCACAGGATGCCGAGCACGCACAGCCCGCCCGCCATGCTGAAGCCGGCGATCAGCAGGCCGGTCGAGGCGATGGTGATCCCGAGCAGGATGGAGTGCACGCGCTTCATGCGGGCGGCGATCGCCGACACCGCGACCACGCACAGCACGATCAGGCCGGCGTTGGCGTTGATGAGCCATTCCTGCGAGATCATGGTCCCGCGCGGGGTCTCCTGCGCGATCGCCGGCACCACCGCCGCGAGCAGCGGGGTCGACTGCAGGGCCTGCACCAGCGACCGCGAGTCCACCCAGTCCACGATGTAGTTGGGGAGCAGGTCGAACAGCTGCATGAACATCAGCCAGAAGCCCGACATGATCAGGATGAACAGGAACAACTGCGGGCGGACCAGGTTCACGATGGTGGTCTTCAGCACCCGCCCCACGCCGCCGGTCGGGACGACCCCGGAGGACACGTTGGGATAGGTGAACAGCATGAGGTAGTTGAGCGACAGGATGGCGGCCGAGCCGGTGAACACCATCGGCCAGGAGAGCCCCTTGAGGAAGTGCGCGAGGGGCGGCCCGAGGAAGCCCCCGATGTTCACCACCATGTAGAACATGCCCCAGCCGACCGACGAATTGCGGTCGTTGAGGCTGCGCACCAGCGTGCCCTGCAGCCCGGGCTTGAAGATCGCGGTGCCGAGCCCGACGGTGCAGCACGCGAGCAGGAACGGCAGGTAGACGCGCTGCGTGGCCATCAGGGCGTAGCCGAGGATGGTGATGGTGGTCGCGATGGCGATGGTCTTCTTGTAGCCGAAGCGATCGGCGAAGCCGCCCGAGACGATCGGCACCCCCGCCTGCACCGCGGCCCAGCAGGCGTAGATGAACGCCTTCTGCGCCATGGTGAAGTGCAGGCCGGCGGGCTCGTCGGCCTGCGCGATGTAGATCGGGACGACCACGCGCACGCCGTAGTACGCGAGGCGCTCGATCATCTCCATGAGGTTCACCATCCAGAACGGGCGCGGCAGGGCGCCGAGCTGGGCGAGGGCGCCGCGCGGCTCGGGCGCGGCGACGGCGGGTGCATGCGACACGGTGGGTCCTCCCGAAGAAGGGCGGCCCGCCGGGGCCGCCCCTCGTGGTCGTGCGCGGGTGGCCGCGCTACGGCGTCACTGCACCTGGATCGTGAGCTTGACGATCGACAGCGGCTCGGTGGTGCGTCCGCTCTGCGAGCCCTTGGCCTCGAGCGCGGCCAGCACGTCGAGCCCGCTCGTGACCTCGCCGAAGATGGTGTGCTTGCCGTCGAGGAACGGCGTCGGCACGAAGGTGAGGAAGAATTGGCTGCCGTCGGTGCCGGGTCCGGCGTTGGCCATCGAGAGCATGCCGGGCTTGTCGTGCGAGACGCCGGGCTTGAACTCGCCCGCGAACTGGTAGCCCGGACCGCCGGTGCCGGTGCCGAGCGGGCAGCCGCCCTGCGCCATGAACCTGGGGATCACGCGGTGGAACGAGAGGCCGTCGTAGAACCCCAGCTTCGCCAGGTAGATGAACGAGGTCACGTGCATCGGCGCCACGTCGGGCCGCAGCTTGATCGTGAGCGTGCCCTTGTTGGTCTCCATGATCGCGTTGTACGTGTGCGCGGGATCGAACGTGGCCACCGTGGGCTTCGTCAGGTGGGTGCGCCAGCCGGTCGCCGACTTGTCCACCTTCGCGGCGTCGATCTGGGCCTGGATCTGCTGCATGGCGGAGTCCTTCGGCTTGACGAGTGGGGCAGCGGTGGCCGGCTTCGTCCCGCTGGAACGGGTCGGCGACGGGGTGGTGCCGGGGGTCACGGCGGCGAGCACGAGCACGGCGGTGAGCAGGAGGTTCATGTTCGGATTCCTCGGTTCGGAGTCGTCCCATGGGGAGCTTCGCGCGGCGCGTGGCGCGCGCTTCTGCGGCGCGTTACGGTACACCGAGCGGCGGCTCGCGGCCAACCCTCCCGGCCCGGACGCCCGGGGCCGGGGGGCGAGCCGATGCTCGACGGACGCATCCAGGACGTGGCCGTGATCGGCGGCGGCATCGTCGGCCTCGCCACCGCGCGCGCGCTCGCGCGCGCCAGCGCCGCCACGGTCGCCGTGCTCGAGGCCGAGGACGGGCTGGCCGCCCACCAGACCGGGCACAACAGCGGCGTGATGCACTCCGGGCTCTACTACCGCCCCGGTTCACTCAAGGCCCGGCTGTGCGTCGCGGGCCGGCGCGCGCTGATCGAGCTGTGCGCCGAGCACGGCGTGGCGCACGAGGTCTGCGGCAAGCTGGTGGTGGCGACGCGCCCCGACGAACTGCCGCGCCTCGACGAGCTCGAACGCCGCGGGCGCGCCAACGGACTCGAGGGGCTCGAGCGCCTCGGCCCCGGGGCGCTGCGCGAGCGCGAGCCCCATGTCGCGGGCCGGGCGGCGCTGCTGGTGCCCGCGACCGGCATCGTGGACTTCGCGGCCGCCACCGCGGCGTGCGCCGCCGACCTCGGCGCCGCCGGCGGCACGGTGCACACCGGCGCGCGCGTCGCGCGGGCGCGCCGCACGGCGGACGGCTTCGTCCTCGAGAGCGCACGCGGCGCGCTCCAGGCCCGGCACGTGATCGGCTGCGCCGGCCTCCACGCCGATCGCGTCGCGCGCGCCTGCGGCGCCGATCCGGGCGCGTCGATCGTGCCGTTCCGGGGCGAGTACTGGGCCCTCGCTCCCGGTCGCCTGCACCTCGTGAACCACCTGGTCTATCCGGTGCCGGACCCGCGTTTCCCCTTCCTCGGGGTGCACTTCACCCGGCTGGTGCGCGGCGGTGTCGAGGCCGGCCCGAACGCGGTCCTGGCACTCGCCCGCCACGGCTATCGCCGGCGCGATGTCTCGCCGCGCGACCTCGCCGAGATGCTCGCCTACGGAGGCTTCTGGCGCATGGCGTCGCGCCACCTGGGCCGCGGTCTCGAGGAGTCGTGGCGCTCGCACGTGAAGCGCGCGTTCGTCGCGGCGTTGCAGCGGTTGGTGCCCGAGCTGCGCGAGGACGACGTCACCCCCGCGGGCGCGGGGGTACGGGCCCAGGCGCTGGGCCCCGATGGCGCGCTGCTCGACGACTTCCACCTCGTGCACGCCGAGCGCGGCCTGCACGTGATCAACGCGCCGTCGCCCGCGGCCACCGCGGCGCTCGCGATCGGCGGGCATGTCGCGGCGCTCGCGATCGAGCGCTTCGGGCTCCGCGGCCGGGGTTGAGGAACGCGCGCCGGCCGGCATCACAAGGACTCGTCAAGTTTCGTGACAAGCCGGCGTCAAAATGGCGGGCGGGCCCGCGGACGTCGTGGTGCGCGCCGCCGATCGGGTCGAGGCTGGTGGAGTCGTCGCCGTCCCACTCGATCGTTCACGCGTCTTCACTCCACCGCTCCCGGTCACCCGCGCCGCCGCACCGCGACGGCGCGCCGCCGCCCGCCGCGAGCGCCTCATGAGGGATCCCGTCATGGCCACCGTGATCACCAAGCCGTTCAACTCCTTCGAGATCGCCCAGGCCCAGTTCGACCATGTGGCGGCGATGATCGGTCTGGACGAACCGACCCGCGACCTGCTGCGCTCGCCGCTGCGCGAGTTCGCCTTCGCGATCCCGGTGCGCATGGATGACGGGCGCACCCAGGTGTTCCGCGGGTTCCGCGTCCAGCACAACGACGCCCGCGGGCCTTCGAAGGGCGGCATCCGCTTCCACCCGCAGGAGACCCACGACACGGTGCGGGCGCTGGCGATGTGGATGACCTGGAAGTGCGCGGTGGTCGACATCCCGCTCGGCGGCGCGAAGGGCGGCGTGGTGTGCGACCCGCACAACCTCAGCGCGCGCGAACAGGAGCGCATCTGCCGTGGCTGGGTGCGCCAGATCGTGCGCAACGTGGGCCCCAACCTCGACGTGCCCGCCCCGGACGTGATGACCAACGCGCAGCACATGCTGTGGATGCTGGACGAGTACGAGGTCCTCACCGGGGGCAAGCACCCCGGCTTCATCACCGGCAAGCCGGTCGGCATGGGGGGCTCGCTGGGCCGCACCGAGGCCACCGGCTACGGCGTGGTCTTCACGCTGCGCGAGGCGCTGCGCGAGCTCGGCCTGGATCCCCACTCGACGCGCGCCAGCGTCCAGGGGTTCGGCAATGTCGCCCAGTATGCGATCCGCCTCTACGCCCAGCTCGGCGGCCGGACCGTGTGCGTGTCCTGCTGGGACCAGAAGGACCAGACCTCGTACTCGTTCCGCCGCGACGAGGGCGTGGACGTGGACGACCTGCTTTCGATCACCGATCCGTTCGGCGGCATCGACAAGACGCGCGCGCCGAAGCTCGGCTACCAGGTGCTGCCGGGGGACGCGTGGATCGAGCAGCCGGTGGAGATCCTGATGCCGAACGCGATCGAGAACCAGATCACCCCCGACACCGTCGGACGCATCCACCCGGCGGTGAAGGTGATCGCCGAGGGCGCGAACGGTCCGACCACCACGGAGGCCGATGCGGTGCTGAAGGAGCGCGGGATCTTCGTGATCCCCGACTTCCTCGCCAACGCTGGGGGCGTGACCTGCAGCTACTTCGAGCAGGTCCAGAGCAATCTCAACTACTACTGGGAGAAGGACGAGGTCCTCGGCAAGCTCGACGTCAAGATGACCTCGGCGTTCCACGCGGTGCACGAGGTGGCGAAGAAGCGCAAGCTCTACATGCGCGACGCCGCCTACGTCATCGCGATCAACCGGGTCGCCCAGGCCTGCCGGGACCGCGGCTGGGTGTGACCCTCGCGCGCGCCGGTGCGGGAGTCGCCTCCGGGCGGCTCCCGCCCGGCGCGACCCGGACCCCATGGACCTCGACGCGCGCACCCGCCCCGCGCTTCCCCGTTTCGACCGCCGCTTCTTCGAGGGCGTCGAGACCTTCACCGTCATCGGCTCGGGCGCGATCGGCGGGAAGGCGTCCGGGCTCCGCCGTGCGCGCGAGGTGCTCGACGCGCGGCCCGACGCGCTGAGGTTCCCGCAGCTCGAGATCTCGGTGCCGACCCTGACCGTGATCGGGACCGACGCGTTCGACGCGTTCCTCGAGCGCAATCGGCTGCGCGACCTGGTGAGGTCGGAGCCCGCCGACCATCACATCGCGCGCGCGTTCCAGCAGGCGGACCTGCAGTCGGAGATCGTCGGCGACCTCTGGGACCTGGTGCGTCGCGTGCACACGCCCCTCGCCGTGAGGTCGTCGAGCCTCCTCGAGGACGCGGTCGCCCACCCGTTCGCGGGCGTGTACGCCACCAAGATGACGCCCAACGAGGCGCTCGATCCCCAGGTGCGCTTCCGGCGGCTGGTCGAGGCGATCCGGCTGGTCTGGGCCTCGACCTGCTTCCGCGGCGCGCGCGCGGCGGCGCGCGCCGCGGGCCAGGACCCCGACGACGAGAAGATGGCGGTCATCGTGCAGGAGGTGGTCGGCCGCCGCCACGGGCCGCGCTTCTATCCCGACGTCGCGGGGGTGGCGCGTTCGTACAACTTCTATCCGGCGGCCGCGGCGCGGCCGGAGGAGGGCGTGGTGAGCCTGGCGCTCGGGCTCGGCCGCACGATCGTCGACGGCGGGCGGACCTGGACCTACTCGCCCGCTCACCCGCACGCCGGACCGCCTTTCAACTCCCCCCACCAGATGCTGCAGGAGACCCAGACCCGCTTCTGGGCGGTCCACGTGGGGGCCCCGATCGCTCACGACCCCACCACCGAGGTGGAGTTCCTGGTGCATGCCGGTCTCGCCGACGCCGAGGCCGACGGCACGCTCGGTCCGCTGGTCTCGACCTGGGACGTGGAGCGCGACCGCCTGGTCATGGGCGCCGCCGATCGAGGCCCGCGCGTGCTCGACTTCTCGTCCCTCCTGCGGCTCGACGAGGTCCCGTTCAACCCCGCGGTGCGCGGCCTGCTCGAGCGTTTCGCGGCGGAGTTCGGCGGCCCGGTCGAGATCGAGTTCGCGCTCACCTTCCCCGACGACTCCGGCCGGCCGGCGCGGCTGGGGTTCCTCCAGGTCCGTCCGCTGGCCATGGCGACCGAGCTGGTCGAGGTGGGCGCGGAGGCGCTCGCCGATCCGCTCGCCGTCGCCGCGTCGGAGCGCGTGCTCGGCAATGGCACCCGGAGCGGGCTTCGCGATATCGTGTTCGTGCGCCGCGACCGCTTCGAGACCCGCCACACCCGGGCCATCGCCGCGGAGGTCGAGGCGATCGACCGGGAGCTGACGGCGGCCGGCCGGCCTTACGTGCTGATCGGCTTCGGGCGCTGGGGCAGCTCGGACCCCTGGCTCGGCATCCCGGTCGCGTGGGGGCAGATCGCCGGCGCGCGGGTCATCATCGAGGCGGCCCGCGAGGGACTGAACGCCGAGATGAGCCAGGGGGCGCACTTCTTCCACAATCTGCTGGGGTTCCGCATCGCCTACTTCTCGGTGCCGGCGCACGGCGAGGCGCGGCTGGATTGGGGATGGATCGAGAGCCTCCCGAGGCGCCACGAGGGAGCGTGGGTGGTCCACGCCGAATCGCCGGTGCCCCTCACGGCGCGGGTCGACGGGCGCCGGGGGTGGGGCGTGCTGCTGCGGGACGAGGGAGGACCGACATGACGGACCCGGCACGCCCGGTCGATCAGGTGCTGCGCGCGCTGCAGGAGCGGGCGAAGGAGCTCAACTGCCTCTATCGCGTCGAGGAGCTCCTGCACGACAACGCGCACCCGCTCGAGGACGCGCTCGCGGCGGTCGCCAGCGCGCTGCCCGCGGGCTGGCAGTACCCGGCGCACTGTCAGCCGCGCATCGTCCTGCGCGACCTCGACGTGCGTCCGCCCGGGTTCGCCGAGACCCCGTGGCTCCAGCGCGCCACCATCGAGCTGCAGGGGGAACCGATCGGCTGGGTCGGGGTGTACTACGACCGCCACTTCCCCGACGCCGACGACGGACCGTTCCTCAAGGAGGAACGCCGCCTCATCGAGACCATCGCCGCGCGCATCGGCCAGGCGGTGCAGCATCGCGAGCTGGCCGAGGTGTTCGCGGCCACCCGCGACGCCGGGCCCGAGGTCCACGAGGACTGGCGCATCGTGGTGGACCTGCTGCACCGCACCGACCAGCGCCTCTACCACCGCATCGCGCGCAAGCTGCTCAATCGGCTCTCGCGCAGCGGCGTGGAGGCCGCGCGCGACCTGCTGGCGCGACTGACCGGGGCGGTCGAGCGCGAGGCGACGCTCGAGGACGAGAACCGGCCGGTGCCCCGCACCGCGCCCGCGGACCTCGACCGCATCGCGGCCGAGACGTTCCATATCGCGAGCGAGCACCTGAGCCGCGGGGAGCTGCTGTCGGCGCTCCAGGTGTGGATCAAGGAGGACCGCGTCCGCTTCCTGCTGCTCGCGCTCGAGAGCGGCGACACTTCGCTGCCCGAGATCACCAACGCGCTCGAGCGTTTCCAGCACACCGGACTCGACGCGCACGACCTCTCGACCGCGATGCACATGGGCATCAAGGCGTCGCTCGTCCGCCGCCTGCTGAGCGACCACCTCGACTTCATCAACTCCTGCCGGCGCTGGGTCGAGATCGAGGACTTCTACGACCTCGTCGCCCACACCATCCAGCTGCCCAAGAGCCATGGGCGGCTGGGCGGCAAGACCAGCGGCCTGTTCCTGGCCTCGCGCATCCTCGCGCGCACCCCCGAGGGGGACGGCCCGCTCCATGGCATCCGGGTGCCGAAGACCTGGTACCTGCCCTCGGACGGGATCCTGGGGTTCATCGCGCACAACAATCTGGACGACGTGTACAACTGGAAGTACCAGGACCTCGACCAGGTGCGGCAGGAGTATCCGAACCTGGTCCAGCTCTTCAAGAACTCGCGCTTCCCGGCGGAGTTCGTGCAGGGGCTCTCGACCGCGCTCGACGACTTCGGCGAGCGCCCGCTCATCGTGCGCTCGTCGAGCCTGCTGGAGGACCGCGCGGGGTCGGCGTTCTCGGGCAAGTACAAGAGCCTGTTCCTGGCCAACCAGGGGACCAAGTCCGAGCGGCTCGCCGCGCTGCTCGACGCGATCGCCGAGGTGTATTCGTCGGTGTTCGGTCCCGACCCCATCCAGTACCGCGCCGAGCGCGGGCTGCTCGACCATCACGAGGAGATGGGGATCATGATCCAGGAGGTGGTCGGCGCCCGCATCGGACGCTGGTTCCTCCCGGCCTGGGCGGGGGTGGCGTTCTCGAACAACGAGCTGCGCTGGTCGCCGCGCATCCGGCGCAAGGACGGACTGCTGCGCCTGGTGCCCGGGCTCGGGACGCGCGCGGTCGACCGGCTCGCCGACGACTACCCGGTGATCGCCGCCCCCGGCCAGCCCGGGCTCCGCGTCAACGTGAGCCCGGAGGACATCGCGCGCTACTCGCCGCGCCGGATCGACGTGATCGATCTCCAGCACAACGCCTTCCAGACGGTCGAGCGCCACGCGCTGCTGAAGGAGATCGGCCCCGACTATCCCGACCTGCGCCGGCTGGTGTCGGTGGTCGAGCACGACATGATCCGCAGCCCGGTGGGGATGGAGCTCGACTTCCAGCGCGACCAGCTCGTGTTCACGTTCGACGGCCTGCTCGGCGACGCCACCTTCATCGAACGCATGCGCGCGCTGCTCGCGGTGCTCGAGCAGGCGCTCGGCGGCCCGGTCGACCTCGAGTTCGCCAGCGACGGGCGCGACCTGTACCTGCTCCAGTGCCGTCCCCAGAGCCATTCGCCCGATTCCGCCCCGGCGCCGATCCCGCGCGACATCCCGCGCGAGCGCCTGCTGTTCTCGGCCAACCGCTCGATCTCGAACGGCGCGGTGCCCGAACTCACCCACGTGGTGTACGTCGATCCCGACGCGTACGGCCGGATCGGCGATCTCAACACCATGCGCGCCGTGGGGCGCGTCATCGGACGCCTCAACAAGGTCCTGCCGAAGCGCCAGTTCGTGCTGATGGGGCCCGGGCGCTGGGGGAGCCGCGGCGACATCCGGCTGGGGGTCAGCGTCACCTACTCCGACATCAACAACACCGCCGTGCTGATCGAGATCGCGCGGCGCCGCGGCCAGTACCTGCCGGACCTCTCGTTCGGCACCCACTTCTTCCAGGACCTGGTCGAGTCCGGCATCCGCTACCTGCCGCTCTACCCCGACGACGAGGGGGTGGCGTTCAACGAGGCGTTCTTCCGGCACGCCGACAACATCCTGCCCCGCCTGCTGCCCGAGTTCGCGGAACTGGCGGACGTGGTGCGGGTGATCGACGTGCCGGCCGCCGCCGACGGCCGGGTGCTGCGGATCCTGCTCAACGCCGAGCTCGACGAGGCGGTGGGCGTGCTCACCGAGCCGGGGCCGGCGGCGACCGCCGCCCGGCCGCTGCCCGTCCCGGCGGCGCGGTCGAGCGAGGACCATTCCCGGTGGCGCCTCGCGATGGCCCAGCGGATCGCCGCCGAGCTCGACCCCGCGCGCTTCGGCGTGCGCGCCCTGTACGTGTTCGGGAGCACCAAGAACTTCACCGCCGGCCCCGGGAGCGACCTCGACGTGCTGGTGCATTTCGTCGGTACGCCGGAGCAGAGCGACGAGCTCCAGCTGTGGCTCGAGGGCTGGAGCCTGTGCCTCGCGGAGATGAACTTCCTGCGCACCGGATATCGCTCGGAGGGGCTGCTCGACGTGCACTTCGTGACCGACGTGGACCTCGAGCGCCAGACCAGCTACGCGGTCAAGATCGGCGCGGTCACGGACGCCGCCCGTCCGCTCCCGCTGGGGGTCCGCGGGCTCTGACTCAGCCGGTCGAGAGCAGTTCGCGCGTCGCGGACTCGGGACGTGCGGGGTCGAAGCGGACCAGCGCGAGCTCCGGGCCGTCGTGAGCGGCCGAGAGGCAGTGCGTGAGTCCGATCCGATCGCGCCAGCTCCCGGTGATGCGCGCGGACTCGTGCACGTGGCCGTGGAGCGTGACGCACGGCTGGCGTTCCTCGATGAAGCGCCGGATGGCGATGCTGCCGACGTGCACGTCGAGCGGCGCGTGCTCCACGCTGCGCCCGTCGAGCGCGGCGCGGTCGAGGGCAGTCTGATAGGGCGGGGCGTGGAACAGGCACACGGCGCGCGCCAGGTCCTCGGTGCCGGTCATCGCCGCGAGGTCCTTCGCGATGGTGCCGTGGCGGCACTCCTGCTCGTCGAACGGCACCGAGTGACTGCCCTCGTCCGGTGGCGTGCAGCCCGGGTCCACGAAGCGTGAGACGTCGTAGCGCTCCCAGTCCTTGAGGCGATAGGGCGTGGGCGGCACGCAGGAGTAGCCGAACACGGTGAAGCGACCGAATCCCGTGCGCCGGCCGTGCAGGTATTCCCAGGCGGGCCCGGCCGCCGCCGAACGGACCGTGGACTCCTCGACCCGCAGGTCGTCGTTGCCGAGGATGAGGAACACGCGTGGCGTGAGCGCGCCGAGCCGCTCGCGCAATTCCGTGAAGCCGGCCGCGACCACCTCGCGCAGGAACCTCCCGGGCGCCGCCCCCACGCCCGCCCACGAGGACGGCATGAGGTCGCCGCCGAGGAACACCGCGGTCGGCGCCTCCTCGCGCAGCACGGCGAAGAGACGCTGCCAGCGACCGGTGTCGCCGTGGAGATCCGAGACGAAATGGCAGGGCGGCATGGGACGATCCTCGTCGGCAGGATAACCCCGGTCGCCCGCGCGACGCCTCCCCCGCCGCCCTTGCGGTGGCAGTGGAACGGACCTTGGCCTATCCTGCCCGGCCATGCTGACTCGAGCGATGCGTCTCGCGCTGTGGACGCTTTCCGTGATGACGGCGCTGCTGTTCGTGGGCCTCGCGTTCCTGCGCATCCGCTATCCGCTGGAGCTCGACTACATCGAGGGCGCGATGATGGACCACATCGTCCGCCTCGCGCAGGGCCGCCCGATCTACGTCGCCCCGACGCCTCGAGTTCGTCACGCTCGCCTACATGCCGTTCTACGCCACGGTGGTGTCGCTGCTGGCGCGCGTGTTCGGCCCGGGATTCTGGGAGCCGCGCCTGATCTCGTTCCTGTCCATGTCGGGGGTCGCGACGCTGGTGGCCTCGCTGGTGCGCGCCGAGACCCGGTCCTGGACCCTCGGCGCGGCGGGGGCCGGGGTGCTGCTGATGTCCTTCGGCATCACCGGCGGGCACTTCGACGTCGGACGCCCCGACTCGTTCATGCTGCTGCTCTCGCTCTCCGGGCTCGCGGTGCTGCGGCACACCATCCGGGGTGCGCGGGGCGCTGGTCGCGGCCGCGCTGCTGACCGCCGGGTTCTTCACCAAGCAGCACTCGGTGTGGTTCTCGATCGCGGCGCTCGCTCATCTGGCGGTGAACGACCGGCGCCGGCTGGCGCCCTTCGGGCTGGCCATCGTGGCCGGGTGCGCGGGCGGCTTCGCGCTGCTCACCGCGTGGCTCGGACCGTGGTTCCCGTACTTCACGTGGGAGGTGCCGACCCACTGGTCCTCGATCGACAAGGTGCGCATCCTGCGCTACGCGGGCGGCGGACTGCTCGGCTCGTTCTCGCTCGTGAGCGTGCCCGCGTTCCTGTCCCTCGGGCTGCCCGACCGCCCGTGGCGCGGCCCGGCGGGGTTGTGGGCGTGGGCCGGGCTCGCCGGGATCGCCTCCGGCCTGATGGCCACGCTCGACCCCGACGCGTTCCGCCACGTGCTGAATCCCACCGTGGTGGCGTTCTCGATCCTCGGCCCGCTGTCGCTCTGGCGGCTCGGCCGCGCGATCGATCCGCCGTCGGCGGGCCGCGCGGGCGGCGCGCTCGCGGCCGTCTACCTGGTGCTGATGCTCGAGTGGGTGCCGCTCCAGTACACCGTGCGCGCCCACCTGCCCCACCCGCGCGCCCACGCGGCGCTCGCCGAGCTGACGCAGCGCATCCGCTCCTACCCGGGGCGGGTGATGATGTTCTACCACGGCTGGTACACGTGGCGGGCGGGCAAGGGCACGTTCGCCCAGCAGGTCGCGCTCGACGACATCGTCCGCGCGCGCCACAACGCGCTGCTGCGCCGCGACCCCGGCTTCATCGACCGCCTGTTCGCGCCGCTGATGAGCGGCCCGGACCGCCCGGTCATCATCACCGACGTGCCGCTCGAGAAGACCGGCATCGAGTCCCAGCCCTGGTGGGCGCAGGTCGCGAAGGGCTACCGGCTCGCCGATTCGCTCGGCGCGATCTCCGCCGCGCTGAATCCGGTCGACGGATTCCATTGGACCCCGAAGTACGTCTACCTGCCGGTCGAGCCGGCCAGCGCCCCGGCGGACACGGGCGCGGCGCCGGGCGCGGGCCCCGGCGGGGACCGACCGCAGGACTGAGCGCGCCGCGGCGGCGACCCCGGCCGTCCGCCCGCGGCTCCGGGTTGCCGCGACCCGGAGCCGCGTGCTATCCATCGTCCGCCCACCATCGGCCAGCCCACCCCGACGCACGAGGGAGCGATACGCATGTTCTCGATCTTCCCCAAGACGGAGGACTTCTTCGCGCTGTTCCGCAAGCAGGCCGCACTGGTGAGGAAGGGCTGCGACCACCTGCACGAGATGGTGGAGCACTATGATGAGCGCGACGAGCGCGCCCGCGGGATCAAGCAGATCGAGCACGAGGGCGACCTCGTCACCCACGAGATCTTCGAGCGCCTGAACCGCACCTTCATCACGCCGCTCGAGCGCGAGGACATCCACGACCTGGCGAGCGGGCTCGACGACGTGCTCGACGCGGTCGAGGCGCTCGCCAGCCGCTTCGTGCTCTACAGCATCGACCGGGTGACGCCCGAGGCCGCCCAGATGACCGTCATCCTGCAGCGCTGCGGCGTGCAGATCGAGCAGGCGGTGAACAACCTCCAGGACCTCAAGAACCTGATGGGCTTCACCATCGAGATCAACCGGCTCGAGAACGAGGCCGACAACATCTCGCGCAACGTGGTCGCCGACCTGTTCGTGACCGGCAAGCACGACCTGCTCGACGTGATGCGCTGGAAGGAGCTCTACGGCCGCCTCGAGGGGGCCGCGGACCGCTGCGAGGACGTGGCCAACACGATCGAGGCGATCGTGCTCAAGAACCGCTGACCATGTCCGAGCTCTGGCTCATCGGTTTCATCGTCGCCATCGCGCTGATCTTCGACTTCAGCAACGGCTTCCACGACGCGGCGAACTCCATCGCCACGGTGGTGAGCACGCGGGTGCTGTCGCCCCGCCAGGCGGTGGCGTGGGCCGCGTTCTTCAACTTCATCGCGTTCGCCGTGTTCGGCGTGCACGTCGCGAAGACCATCGCCAAGGGCATCGTGAATCCCACCTTCGTGACTCCGCAGGTGGTGCTCGCCGCGCTCGTGGGCGCGGTCGTCTGGAACCTGCTCACGTGGTGGTGGGGGCTGCCGACCTCGTCCTCGCACGCGCTCATCGGCGGGTTCGTGGGCGCCGCCCTGGTCTCGGCCGGACCGCGCGCCGTGCTGCTTCCGGGCCTCCTGCGCGTGGCGGCGTTCATCGTGGTCTCGCCGGTGCTCGGCCTGGTGCTCGGGTTCCTGTCGATGCTCGGGGTGCTGTGGATCTTCCGCCACGACAACCCGCAACACGTGGACACCACCTTCCGGCGGCTGCAGTTGGCGTCCGCCGCCGCGTTCAGCCTCGGACACGGTTCCAACGACGCACAGAAGACCATGGGCATCATCACGGCGCTGCTCTATGCGACCGGACGACTGACCGGCGACTTCCACGTCCCCATGTGGGTGGTGCTCGCAGCGCACGGTGCGATGGGACTGGGCACGCTCTCGGGCGGCTGGCGCATCGTCCGCACCATGGGGATGCGCATCACCAAGCTCCAGCCGGTGGGTGGCTTCTGCGCCGAGACCGCCGGCGCGATCGCGCTGTTCGGCGCCAGCGCGGCCGGCATCCCGGTCTCCACCACCCACACCATCACCGGGGCCATCGTGGGCACGGGGGTGAGCGCCAAGCGCCGCATGAGCGCGGTCCGCTGGGGGGTGGCGGGCCGGATCGTGTGGGCGTGGATCCTCACCATGCCGCTCGCCGGCATCATCGCCGCGCTGTCCTGGTGGGCCCTTCACCCGCTGTTCCGCGGCTGACCCCGCTCGAACTTCCCCGGAGGCCCGGATGATGTC
Source organism: Candidatus Eiseniibacteriota bacterium (assembly GCA_963776245.1). Taxonomy (GTDB): domain Bacteria; phylum Eisenbacteria; class RBG-16-71-46; order RBG-16-71-46; family RBG-16-71-46; genus CAVSAC01. Next base: position 252,676 of record CAVZLN010000003.1, read on the forward strand.
CTCGCTCGACCCGCTCAAGGCGCGGCTGCTGGAGATCGTCGACCTGCAGGGCGCGGCGTCGCTGCTGCGCTGGGACCAGGCCACGTACATGCCCCCGGGCGGCGCGGCGGCACGCGGACGGCAGACCGCGCTGCTCAGCCGCATCGCGCACGAGCGCTTCACCGATCCCGAGCTCGGCCGGCTGCTCGACGCGGCCGAGCGCGACGTGGCCGGGCTGCCGTTCGAGTCGGACGAGGCCGCGCTGGTGCGCGTGACGCGCCGGGACCGCGATCTGGCGGTGAAGCTGCCGTCCGCGTTCGTCGCGGAGCTCGACGAGCACTGTGCCCACACCTACCAGGTGTGGACCGCGGCCCGGCCGGCGGACGACTTCGCGCGGGTGCGGCCGCTGCTCGAGAAGACCCTCGAGCTGTCGCGCCGGATGGCCGGTTTCTTCCCCGGCTACCGCAGCATCGCCGACCCGCTGATCGCGTTCACCGACCGCGGCATGGAGGCCGCCACGGTGCGCGAGCTGTTCGCCGCGCTGCGCGCGCGGCTGGTGCCGCTGGTGCGCGCCATCACCGCGCGGCCGGCGGCCGACAGCGCGTGCCTGCGCCAGCACGCGCCCGAGGCCGACCAGCTCGCCTTCGGGCTCGAGGTCATCCGCCGCTACGGATTCGACTTCGAGCGCGGGCGGCAGGACAAGACCCACCACCCGTTCATGACCAAGTTCTCGCTCGGCGACGTGCGCATCACCACGCGCGTGCGCGAGGACGACCTCACCGACGCGCTGTTCAGCACGCTCCACGAGTGCGGACACGCGCTCTACGAGCAGGGCATCGAGCCCGCGTTCGAGGGCACGCCGCTCGCGAACGGCACCTCGTCCGGCGTGCACGAGAGCCAGTCGCGGCTGTGGGAGAACGTCGTGGGCCGCAGCCTCGGCTTCTGGCGCGGCATGTACCCCGCGCTCCAGCGCGCGTTCCCGTCCCAGCTCGGCCCCGTGCCGCTCGAGAGCTTCTACCGCGCCATCAACAAGGTCGAGCGTTCGCTCATCCGCACCGACGCCGACGAGGTGACCTACAACCTGCACGTGATGCTGCGCTTCGATCTCGAGCTCGACCTGCTCGAGGGGCGGCTCGCGGTGAAGGACCTGCCGGAGGCGTGGCGCGCGCGGTTCCAGGCCGACTTCGGCATCCGGCCCCCCAACGACCGCGATGGCGCGCTGCAGGACGTGCACTGGTTCGCGGGGCCGATCGGCGGGCAGTTCCAGGGCTACACGCTCGGCAACATCCTGTCGGCGCAGTTCCACGCCGCCGCCGTGCGCGCGCTGCCCGGGATCCCCGCGGACATCGAGCGCGGCGAGTTCGGCGCGCTCCACGGCTGGCTGCGCGAGCACGTCTATCGCCACGGCGCCCGCTTCACCGCCGACGAGTTGGTGCGCCGCGCCACCGGCGGTCCGATGAGCATCGAGCCCTACCTCGACTACCTGTGGGGCAAGTACCAGCCGCTCTACGGGCTGCGCGACGACGAGCGCTCGGCGCCCGCGGCCGGCTGAGCGCGCCCGCGCGCCGGTCCGGGCGCCAGGGCCGGGGCGATTCGTCGGCGCGCGCGCGCTGCGCTAGACTTGCGGGCGCTGATCCCACCCGGAGGCACTCATGTCCGACCCGTCCCGGCTCTCCCGGCGCGCCCGGCAGATGCCGGCCTCACCCATCCGCCGACTGGCGCCCTTCGCCGTCGCGGCCCGCCAGGCGGGCAAGACCGTCTACCCGCTCAACATCGGCCAGCCCGACATCCCCACGCCGAAGGCCATCCTCGACCGCATCCGCGCCTTCGACGCGCCCAACGTCGCCTACGGCCCCTCGCAGGGACTGCCCGAGTTCGTCGAGGCGCTGCGCACCTATTACGCCGGCGTCGGGCTCGCGCTCGAGGCCCGCCAGATTTTCGTCACCACCGCCGGCAGCGAGGCCATCCTGTTCACCCTCGGCGCGGTGTGCGACCCCGGCGAGCAGGTGCTGGTGTTCGAGCCGTTCTACACCAACTACAACGGTTTCGCCGCGATGATGGGAGTGGAGCTGGTGCCGGTCACCACCCGCGCCGAGGATGGCTACCATCTGCCGTCGCGCGCGGCCATCGAGGCCAAGCTCGGCCCGCGCGTGAAGGCGATGCTCATCTGCTCGCCCAACAACCCGACCGGCACGGTGTACACCGACGCCGAGATCGAGATGCTGGCGTCCATCTGCCGCCAGCGCGGGATCCATCTGATCGCGGACGAGGTCTACCGCGAGTTCGTGTACGACGGCCGCACCCACCGCTCGGTGCTCACGCTGCCCGGGATGGACGACCTGGTGGTGGTGGTGGACTCGGTTTCGAAGCGCTACTCGCTGTGCGGCGTGCGGGTGGGCAACATCGTCAGCCGCGACCCCGCGCTGATGGACGCGGTCCTGCGCTTCGGGCAGGCCCGCCTGTGTCCGCCCACGCTCGGCCAGTGGGCGTGCACCGCGCTCACCGAGGTGCCGCCCGACTACCTGCGCGGCGTGCTCACCGAGTACCAGAAGCGCCGGGACGCGGTGTGCGACGCCCTCGCGAAGGTGCCGGGCGTGTTCGTGCGCAAGCCGGAGGGCGCGTTCTACATCTGCGCGCGCCTGCCGGTGGACGACTCGAACGCCTTCGCCGAGTACCTGCTGCGCGACTTCGCGCTCGACGGCGAGACCGTGATGCTCGCTCCCGCCGACGGCTTCTACGCCACGCCCGGCCTCGGGCGTGACGAGGTGCGCATCGCGTACGTGCTCGAGGAGCCCAAGCTGCGCCGCGCGATGGCGGTGCTCGCCGCGGCACTCGCGGCGTACCCGGGGCGAGTCGCGACCGCGAAGGCGTAGACCCGCTCCGCGCGGCGTGCGGCGGAGCGCGGCGCATTGGTGCCTCGCGGGCGATGCCGTACCCTGCGCGACCCATGCCCGCCGACGATCGTTCCCCCGTCACCACGCGCACCGTGTTCGCCACCTGGTGGCCGCTGGCGGCGTCGTGGCTCCTCATGGGGCTCGAGCTGCCGATGGTGAGCGCCGTGATCGCGCGCCTGCCCGACCCCAAGGTGCATCTCGCCGCCTACGGGGGCGTGGTGTTCCCGGTGGCGCTGCTGATCGAGTCGCCGGTCATCATGCTGCTGTCCGCGTCCACCGCGCTGTCCCGCGACGCCGCGTCCTACCGGCTGGTGCGCCGCTTCATGCTCGGGCTCGGCGGCACGTTCGTGGCCCTGCACGCGCTGGTGGCGTTCTCCCCGCTCTACGACCTGCTGGCGGGCACCGTGCTCGGCGTGCCCGAGGAGGTGCGCGAGCCGGCGCGGCTCGGCCTGCGGATCATGACGCCGTGGACGCTCTCGATCGCCTACCGGCGCTGCCAGCAGGGCGTGCTCATCCGCTTCGGAGGCGCGCGCGCCGTGGGCGTCGGCACCGCCGTGCGGCTGGGCGCCAACGCGGCGGTGCTCGCGATCGGCGCGGCGCTCGGCACGTTGCCCGGCATCGCGGTCGGCACCTCCGCAGTCGCGGTCGGCGTGGTCGCCGAGGCCATCTACGCCGGTTTCGCGGTGCGCCCGGTGCTGCGCGGCCCGCTGCGCCAGGCGCCCGCCGTGACCCCCGCGCTCACGCCCGCCGCGTTCCTGCGCTTCTACCTGCCGCTCATGGTCACGCCGCTGTTCGCGTTCCTCTCCATGCCGCTCTCGGCCGCCGCCATGAGCCGCATGCCGCTGGCGCTCGAGTCGCTCGCCGCCTCGCCCGCGGTGAACGGGCTGGTGTTCGCGCTGCGCAGCACGGGGTTCGCGCTCAATGAGGTGGTGGTGGCGCTGCTCGACCGGCCGCACGCGCTCGCCGCGCTGCGCCGCTTCACCTGGGGGCTCGCGGCCGTGGTCTCGGGGCTGCTCCTGAGCCTCGCGGCCAGCCCGCTCGGCCACCTGTGGCTCGCGCATGTCGCCGCGCTGCCGCCCGAGCTGGTCGGGATGGCGCACGTCGCACTCTGGCTGTCGCTCCTGCTCCCCGGCCTCAGCGCGCCGCAGAGCCTCTTCCAGGGCGCCATCGTGCACAGCCGCGCGACCCGCGCGGTGACCGAGTCGGTGCTGGTGTTCATCGCCGTGGTGTGCGCGGCGCTGGCCACCGGGGTGGCGCTCCAGCGCGGCGCCGGGCTGTGGACCGCGAGCGTGGCCTCGGTGGCGGGCTACGCCGCGCAGGTGGGCTGGCTGTGGTGGCGGTCGCGCGGCACGCTGCGCGCGCTCACCGCCGCGGATCGCGCGACCTCGCCCGCCTGAGCGGGCCCGCGATCCTCACCCCACGATCGCCGGCAGCGCCTCGCCCGCCTTCGCCCGCACCGCGATCACGCCCGGCGTGGAGCCGGACTGGTCGGGATTCACCTCGATCACCGGGATGCCGCGGTGCAGCGCCGCGTTCACCAGCCCGGCGGCCGGGTACACGACATTGCTGGTGCCGACCACAAGCACCACGTCGGCCCGGTCGATGGCGTCGTGGGCGCGCTCCATCACGCCCGCGGGCAGGCTTTCGCCGAACCACACCACCCCCGGCCGCTCCATCCCGCCGCACGCGCAGTACGGTGGCAGCGAGGGCAATGGCGTGGCGCGGTCCGCGCGCTCGGCGCCACACCGGGTGCAACGCAGGGTCCACAGGTCGCCGTGAAGGCGGAGCACCGCGCGGCTGCCGGCGAGCGCATGCAGCCCGTCCACGTTCTGGGTGACGAGGGTGAACGACTCCACGCGCTCTTCGAGTCTCACCAGCGCCAGGTGCCCCGGGTTCGGTCGCGCGGCGGCGATCAGGCCGCGCCGCCAGTCGTACCACTGCCACACCAGCAGCGGATCGCGCGCGAACGCCTGCGGGGTGGCGAGGTCCTCGGGACTATAGGTGCGCCACAGCCCGCCCGGGCCGCGGAACGTGGGCACGCCGCTCTCCGCCGAGATGCCGGCCCCGGTGAGCGCGACCACGCGGACCGCGCCCTCGAGCAGCGCGCGCGAACGGGCGATGGCGTCCATGGCGGGCATGCTAACGCAGACCGGCCCGGCGCAGGGGAGCGCCGGGCCGGTCGTGTCGTCGATCATCGCGCGATCAGCGCCCGAAGTGGTGCTCGAGGCCGACGATGAACCGTGGCGCCACCGACGGCTGGTGGATGGCGCGATCCGCGTCATGCCAGGTGTAGTCCCCGACCGGGCTGATCGACGTGCCATCCGGGCTGTACCAACTGTCGTGGCCCGCCAACTGGGACTTGGCGAACCAGTCGAGGCCGCCACTCACCATCAGCTCGGTCTCGGGACCGGTGGGCCAGCGCCGTTCGAGCGTGCCGCCGAAGCCCCACTGGTCGGTGGTGATGAAGAACGTCTCGTTGCCGCCGATGAAGTCGAAGTCGCCACGGAACTTCGAGTAGCGCGGGCCCGCCGCCAGCCACCATTCGCGCAACGGCCCCCCGTTCATCCTCCGCATCACGTCGAGCCGGAGGTCCCAGCGATGGCCGCTCTTGATGGGATCGCCATTGCTGTTCCCATTGATGAACACGTGCCGGGCCTCGAGCGCGTCGCCGGGATCGAGCCGCCAGTAGCCCACTCCGAACCGCGCGGAGACGGGCAGCCCCTGAGCCAGGTCGCTGAAGGTGAGGTCGGCGTTCCCGCCGATCCCGGCGTTGGCGCCGAGCGCGAGCCCGCCGGCCGACTTCACCGTCGCGGAGGCGGGCGGCGCGGCGGCGATCAGGATGGCCGCGAGCAGGCAGACGGAAAGCAGCAGTCGTCGCTTCATGGTCATGACCTCCGGTGCGGAAGAGACGGCCAGGGACACCCGTCTCTTACAAGCTCCGTGCCCGGAGCGAGGGGCATGCAGCCGGTCCGCCGTGGGATGCCCGCCGGCGGCGTATCGCGCTGGCGCGCAGCGGCGTGAACGCCCGGCGTTCCGGGGTGCGACGCCCGGGCCCGCGTTGCGCATCGCCGGATCGCCGCATCCTGCACGGCGACGCACGCGCCATCCGCGATGTCGGGGCACCGGCGAGGGCGAGGGGCGCGCTACCGGTACAGCGTCTTCACGCGGCCCCAGGTGCTGCCCGACGACGCCGTGGTGACCTGCCACACGTCGGTGATGGGCGTCGCCGTCGAGGCCCCGGCGAACGGCGCCAGCCCGAGGCCGTCGGTGATGGTGCGCAGCAGGCTGTAGTGGCTCGCGCGCCCGGTGCTGGTGAAGCCGCTCTTCACCGTGGCGCCTGCGAACACTGTGAGGATGTGGTTGCTCGAGCTGCCGTCGTCCTCGTCCCACGTCAGGATCACGACCCCATTGGGGCCCACCGCGGTGATCATCGCCGGCAGGTTCGCCGCCAGCCACGCGTCCCCGACCGCGAGCGCGCAGTTGTGCGTGTTGTCGCACTGGTCGGGGATCACGTACGCCAGCGCCGGCAGCGTGTTCGCCGCGATGTCGGCGGCGAGGTCCGAGTACGGGCGCTCGTTGGTGTGGGTCAGGTTGGAGAAGTACGACCACGGGCAGTGCCGGCGCACGTAGTTGGTCGCGGTGCACGCGGTGCTCCCGACCGTCGGCAGCGCCTCGGCGTACGAGCGCCAGGGCTTGCCGGCAGCCTCGCAGGCATGACCGAGGTTCTCGTAGGGCCACGGCGATCCCGCCGGCGGGCACACGTCGTTGGAGATCCCGAGCGTGCTGCCGCACCACATCGCGATGTAGTTGGGCTGTGACGGGTGGGTGTCGGCGAAGAAGTTCGAGCATGCGCTGTTGGCGGCGATCAGGCTGGCGGTGTAGGGCAGCACGCGGGTCTGGTCGTAGCTCTTGTTCTCCATCACCACCACGATCACGTGATCGAGGGGTGGGACCCCGAGCGCGGACGCGGTCGCGGGCACGCCGGCCGCGAGGGCCAGCAGGGCGAGGAATGGGAGCACGGATGCGGAGGCGCGGTGTCTCATCGGAGCGGTCGTCCTTTGGGGTGCGGCTGCTTTACGCCCATGGGATGGCGCAGGGAGCCGGTGGTCGGGGCGGCGGGATGGCCACCGTGGGCGACGATTATGGGGGCCCGGCGGGGCGGCGTCCACGGTTTCATGCGTCCGACGGTGCGATTCTCATGTCTTCCCGGCGCGCGGGATGGTGGCGCCGTCAGCGCGCCAGCGGCTTCACCGCCTGTCTGCCCCACAATTCCTCGAGCCGCCGGTCGCGGCCGCAGCCGAGGCGATAGCGGTGGTAGCTCTCCGGGTTCTTCGTCCCAAAGTCCTGGTGGTAGGCCTCGGCGGGATAGAACGTCCCGGCGGCCATGATGCGCGTGACGATGGGCCGTTTCACCACACCCGATGCTTCGAGGGCGCGCTTCGAGGCCTCCGCCTGCCGCCGCTGGCCCTCGCCGTGCACGAAGATGGCCGAGCGGTACTCGGTGCCGCGGTCGCAGAACTGCCCGTCGTCCTGGGTCGGGTCGATGCTGTGCCAGAACAGGTCGAGCAGCCGGTCGTACGAGACGCGCGCCGGGTCGAAACGGATCTCCACCGATTCGAGGTGGCCGGTGCTCCCGGAGCCGACCTCCTCGTAGGTCGGATCGGGCCTGGTCCCGCCGGTGTACCCGGACACCACGGAGAGCACCCCGGGCCGCCGTTCGAACTGGGTCTCCATGGTCCAGAAGCACCCGCCCGCGAACGTCGCGACCTCGACGCGCGGCCCCGCCGGCGCACTCGCAGGTCGCGGCGAGGAGCCGGGCGCGGCAAGCGCGCGGGTGGAGAACGCGAGCGCGAACACGACGAGCGCGGCGGCGTGGACGGGGCGTACGGGACGCATGGGACTCCCTCCGGGGACCGATCGGGGCTGCCTGAGGTGGGTGCGGTGCATCCGCTTGGATGCGGCGAACCCACCGGGGACGCGGTCGAGTGGGGCCCGACCCGTCACGTGACGCGGGGTCAGGGCGCGGTGCTCACGACCTCGGCGGGCTCACCGGGCGTCGCGCCGGCCGCGCCGTCCGCCAGCCGAGCTTCGCGGGCGTGGCGCAGCCGGCGCGCGAGCGCCAGGTGTCCGGCGGACACCGTCAGTCCGATGACCAGGCACGCCGACCACAACGCGACCCCGCCGGCCTGCTGGAGCACCATCGAACCGGCGGCGGGCGCGAGACAGGAGGCGAGCCCGAAGGAGAGGCCGTAGGCGCCCTGGTAGCGTCCGCGACCGCGCGCCGGCGCGAGGTCCGCGACCACCGCACTGGAGACCGGCAGCACGCCGACCTCGCCGATGGTCCAGATGCACACCCCCAGCGCGTAGAGCGGCGCCGTGGTGGCGAGCGCGTTCAGCCCGAAGCCGACCGCCACCAGCGCCGTCCCCATGGCGAGGGTGCGCGAGCGGTCGCGCCGCGCGAGGAACGGCCCGAGCAGCGGCTGCACCAGGACGATGATCACGCCGTTCAGTCCCAGGATCGCGCCGAAGGTCGCCCGCGGGATGCCGTGCGCGGTCATGTCGAGCGGGAACGCCGTCATGTGCTGCATGAAGATGAGCGCGAGCAGGAAGTTCAGGCCCAGGAACCGCACGAAGGTCGGATCGCGATAGGGCGCGAGGAAACCCGCGAGCCCCGAGATGGACGGCGACGATGGGGCCGACGGAGCGGACGCCGCGTGCGCGGCATGCGCCGGACGGGTCTCCGGCACGCCGCGCCACACCAGCAGCGCGAACAGCAGGCTGGTGAGTCCATCTCCCACGAACAGCAGGGTGAAGGACACGGTGGCGAGCAGGCCGCCCACGAACAGCCCGATCGCGAAGCCGAGGTTGATCACCCAGTAGATCAGTCCGTAGGCGCGCACGCGATCGGCCGAGGTCACGAGGTCGGCGAGCGCGGCCTGCATCGCCGGCCGGTACATCTCGCTCACCAGCGCGACGCCGAAGGTGGCCGGGGCGATGATGTCGAGCCGGTGCGCCGATCCCAGCGCGATCATGCCGGTGCCGCCCACGCCGAGCGCGAGGACCATGGTGAACCGCCGCCCCACGTGGTCGGCGAGGGTGCCCCCCAGCGGCCCGGCGATGGCCGAGCCCGCGCCGTAGAGCGCCGCCACCAGCCCCGCCTGCATCACGGAGAAGCCGCGCACCTGGGTGAGATAGATCGCCAGGAAGGGCACCACGAAGGTGCCCATGCGGTTGACCAGCGTGCCGGTCCACAGGAACCAGAACGGACGCGGCAGGCCGCCGGCGACTCCTCGGAGGCTCTCGCGTATGCGCGATGCGGGGATCATGGAGGGCGCACCTTAGGAGGTGGGAGCCCTCGTTCGCAATGGGCTGGCCGTTGGCAGCGACAGCCGGGATGGATAGAAACCCCTTCTGCGGCCGGGATGCGGATGCTAGGGTCGACTCGCGACCGGGGCACCCATCATCGCGGAGCCCCCACCGGGCTCTGCCGCCGGAGGTCGCATGACGTCGTCTTGCAGGGCCCGCTCGGTCCGATCGGGCCTGCTCGCACTCGCGCTCGCCGCCAGCGTCGCCAGCGCATCCCCGCCGACCGGTCCCCCACCGCCTTTCGACGCCGATCCCCTGGCCCCCTCCAGGCGCATCGTCGCGACGGGCTCCGACAACCTGAGGCTGCCCGATCCTGGGCCGTCGGGGGCAGGCACCGACTGGCGGCTGTTGATCGACCAGACGTGGGGACCGAGCCCTTACACCATTCCCCAGATGCTCGATCTCTTCGACACGTTCTGGGACACCATCGACCGGCACTTCGCGTGTTTCCAGGGACTCGATGTCGATTGGACGGCGTTGCGGACGCGTTACCGGACGGAGATCGAGAGCGGGGTCTCGAATGGCCGGTTCACCGCGATCATGAATCATCTCGGCCTGGCACTGCGCGAATCTCACACCCACACCTACTCGAGCGTCGACAACACCGCGCTCGATCCGGGCACGCCGCTGTTCGTGGTGGGCGGGTGGGGGAACAACTCGCACTTCGGAGCGGGCCTGACTCCGCTGCCTGACTCGTCCCTGCTGGTCTACAAGGTGATTCCGGATCATCCGCTCGGTCTGGTCCCGGGCGACATCGTCCTCGGCTACGAAGGGGTCCCCTGGAAGCAGCTCTACCGCGAGCTGCTCGCCGCGGAGTTGCCGCTCACGGGCTGGTGGTGGGGTTCGAGCTCCTCGTCGTGGACCCACTCCATGCTGATGTGCGCCGGGCTCAACTGGCACCTGTTCTCGACCATCGACGTGTTGAAGCACGACAGCGGCGAGACGCTCCACCTCTCGGTGGCGCCCCTGGTGGGTCTCAATGTCGCGCTCGACTGCAGCGAGCAACTCCCGGTCCCTGGCGTGCCCATGCCCGACTACCTCGGGACCGGTGACCTGGTGAGCTGGGGGCTCATCAGCGGGAGCCAGATCGGTTACGTCTACGTCCGAGCGTGGACCGGGACCGCGGGCACCGAATTCGACAACGCCATCGATTCGCTGCTCACGAAGCACCAGACGACCGGCCTGATCTTCGACTTCCGCACCAACTACGGCGGCAGCATGTCCCTCGCCTACCCCGGGCTACAGCGGCTCTTCAGGAGGCGGACGATCTACACGGTCGCCTTCGCGGAGCGCTGCGATACCACGGACCACCTGGCGATGTGTCCCTCTCCCAATGGTCCGCCGCTCAGTTACGTCATCCGTGGAACCGCCACCGCCGACTATGACCACCCCATCGCGGTGCTGGTGGGGCCGGGAGCCATCAGCTCGGGAGACCAGGTCGCGAACCTGTTCCGCTACCACCCGCGGGCGCGCTTCTTCGGCAAGTCGACGTCGACGGCATTCAATTCACCGACCGTGCTGCCACTGCCGCTCTCGGGGTGGTTCGCGTTGTACGCCACCGCCGACGCCTATCGGGTCAGTGTGCCGGGGGACTACCTCACGCACGACGAGTTCCCGGTGGATCAACCGGTCTGGTTCGCTCCCGATGACGTGGCGCGCGGGTTCGACACCGTCGCCGGCGCGGCGATCACCTGGATCAATGGGATCACCGGTGTCGAGGATGCCGTGGCGCCCCGCGCCGGCCTGCAGCCGGCCGCACCGAATCCCTTCCGCCGCGACACCCGGCTCCGGTTCGGCCTCTCGGTGGCGGGGCCGGCGAAGCTCGAGGTGTTCGACCTCGCCGGCCGCCGCTTGCGCGTGCTGCTGGACGAACGCTCGCTCACCGCCGGCACCCACGCCGCGACCTGGGACGGGCGCGACCAGGCGGGCCATCTCGTGCAGGCCGGGGTGTACCTGTGCCGGCTGGAGACCGGCAGCCACAGCGAGATGCGGAGGATCGTACGATTGCGATGAGGCGAACGCCGACGGCAGCGCCTGCGCGCGCCGCTCACTGGCGCCGGCCGTTGACGGTGGCGGTGGCGCCCTCCTATCCTCGCATCGTCCCATCCGGAGGCCGCAGATGAGCCATCGTCACTCCGCTCCGCTCGTGTTCTTCGCCCTGGCGATCGTGGTGCTGACCACCCTGCCGGCGCCGGTGCGCGCGCGGCCCCGGCCCTCCGTCGCGGAAGGCCGGCGGCAAGCAGCCTGCTGCGGGACGCAGGCGGACTGGAAGAGTCCCTGCACGGTATGGCCCGACTCCGCCCTGCCCGCCGGTTGGTACAACGACGGCAAGGCGCTGGAGGTGGGCTTCCGGTTCCGCAGCGCCGTGCCCGGGACAGTTGACCGCGATCCGGTTCCACAAGGGGGGCTCGAGCCGTGGTCCCCACGTCGGGCATCTCTGGACCGACGAAGGCCGGCTGATCGCGGAGGTCCGGTTCCAGCGTGAGAGCGCCGCGGGCTGGCAGGTGGCGAAATTCAGGAAGCCGGTCGCGCTCGCGGAGGGCACGACCTACGTCGCGTCGGTGCATTGCGCCGACGGCGTCTTCCCTTTCACGGCCGGCTACTTCCGACGCGCGGTCGTGAATGGACCGCTCCGTGCGCTGGCGAGCGGGGAGGCCGGCGCCAACGGCGTCTTCAGTTACAGCCCGGAGACGGCTTTCCCGACCCGGACCTTTCGCAATGCCAACTACTGGGTGGACGTGGTCTTCAGGTACTCGGCGAAGTCGGCGGCGCGGGCCCGGGCCGCACGAGGCCCATGTGTATGTCGTGGATCGCGGGATGGAGGCGGGCTCGATCCGCGCGGACTTGGCGGGCAGCAGCGGCGGATCGAAGAACTGGAGAGCCGTCTGCGGGCGCTCGAGGCCGATGTCGAGGCGCTACTCGGGGAACTCGGCGAGCCCGACGAGTCCCCGCCGGACTCCCTGGAATCCGAGTGGTGACGCCGCCCCGCTAGGCTTCGGCCTGCGCCACCAGCCCCTCGGGCACGCCACTCACCGCGTCGGCGAGCACCGTGGCGCGGTTGTTCGAGACCTCGAAGAACCCGCCGCTCACCTGCATCACGAACTCGGCGCCGCCGGGCCGGCGCAGCGTCAGCTTGCCCATCGCCAGTCCGCTCACCAGCGCCGCGTGGTGCGCGAGCACGCCGAGGTACCCCTCGGTGCCCGGCACCTGCACGTACTCCACCGGGCCCTCGAAGATCGAGCGCTCGGGCGTCAGGATGGACAACTGGAAGGTCGAGGCCATGCGGTCACGCGTTCGTGGCGAGCATCTTCTCGCCCGCCTCGATCGCCTCCTCGATGCCGCCCTTCATGTAGAACGCCTGCTCGGGCAGCTCGTCGAGCTCGCCGTCGGCGATCATCTTGAAGCCCTTGATCGTGTCCTCGAGCTTCACGTACTTGCCCTTGGTGCCGGTGAACGCCTCGGCGACGAAGAACGGCTGGGACAGGAAGCGCTGGATCTTGCGCGCCCGCGCCACCGTGACCTTGTCGTCCTCGGAGAGCTCGTCCATGCCGAGGATGGCGATGATGTCCTGCAGGTCCTTGTAGCGCTGCAGCACCTTCTGCACGCCGCGGGCGACCGCGTAGTGCTCCTCGCCGACGATCTTCGGGTCGAGGATGCGCGAGGTGGACGCGAGCGGGTCCACGGCGGGGTAGATGCCCAGCTCGGAGATCGCGCGGTCGAGCACCGTGGTGGCGTCGAGGTGCGAGAACGCGGTCGCCGGCGCCGGGTCGGTCAGGTCGTCGGCCGGCACGTAGATCGCCTGCACCGAGGTGATCGAGCCCTTCTTGGTCGAGGTGATGCGCTCCTGCAGCGCGCCCATCTCGGTGCCGAGCGTGGGCTGGTAGCCCACGGCGCTCGGCATGCGGCCGAGCAGCGCCGACACCTCGGAGCCCGCCTGGGTGAAGCGGAAGATGTTGTCGATGAACAGCAGCACGTCCTGGCCGCGCTCGTCGCGGAAGTACTCGGCCATGGTCACGCCGGTGAGGCCCACGCGCAGGCGCGCGCCCGGCGGCTCGTTCATCTGGCCGAACACCATCACGGTCTTGGCGATGACGCCCGACTCGTTCATCTCGCGGTAGAGGTCGTTGCCCTCGCGCGTGCGCTCGCCGACGCCGGCGAACACCGAGAAGCCGCCGTGCTCGGTGGCGATGTTGCGGATCAGCTCCTGGATGAGCACGGTCTTGCCCACGCCGGCGCCGCCGAACAGGCCGATCTTGCCGCCCTTCTGGTAGGGCGCGAGCAGGTCGACCACCTTGATGCCGGTCTCGAGGATGGACGTCGCGGTCTCCTGCTCGTCGAACGTCGGGGCGGCGCGGTGGATCGGGTAGTGCTTCTCCGCCTTCACCGGCCCCTTGCCGTCGATGGTCTCGCCGAGCAGGTTGAAGATGCGGCCCAGGCCGCACTCGCCCACCGGCACCGTGATCGGCGCGCCGGTGTCCACGGCGGGCATGCCGCGCACCAGTCCGTCGGTCGACGACATGGCGACGCAGCGCACCACGTTGTCACCGATGTGCAGCGCGGCCTCGACGGTGAGCTTGATGCCCTTCGCCGCGTCCTCGATGGTGATCGCGTTGAGGATCTTCGGCAGCTGGTCCGCTTCGAAGGCCACGTCCACGGTGGGCCCGATGACCTGCACGATCTTTCCGACGCTCATCGTTTCTCCTCGGGGCCCGGTCGCCGCCGCGGGGCACCCCCGCCGGCTCCGGAAGGGTTTGGCCTAGGTCAGCGCGTCCGCACCGGCCACGATCTCGGACAGTTCCTTGGTGATGACGGCCTGGCGCAGCCGGTTCCGCTTCAGGACCAGCATGTCGATCATCTCGCCGGCGTTCTTGCGCGCCGAGCCCATCGCCACCATGCGCGCGCCGTGCTCGCTCGCCAGCGAGTCGGCCAGCGCCGCGAACATCCGGGCCGCGGCGTAGCGCGGCAGCAGTTCGGCGAAGATGCTCTCGGCGTCGGGCTCGAAGATGGCGTTGGAGTCGCGCGGCGGCTGGCCTTCGACGTCGGCGCCCACCGGCAGGAAGGGCTCGGACACCACGTGGCGCACCATGGCGTTCACGTACCGGGTGTAGAGCACCTCGACGCGGTCGACCTGGCCGGAGACGTACAGGGCGATCAGGTCCTGGGTGAGGGTGCGCACGAAGTCGAGGCTCACCTCGGCCGGGAGCTCGGTGTAGGTAGCGAGCACCGGATACTTGCGCCGCTTGAAGTAGTCGCGCGCCTTGCGGCCCACCAGCACCAGCGGCAGCGTGCCGGCCTCGGCCTTGCGCAGGCGGACCTCCGCGGCGCGGATGACGTTGGCGTTGTAGGCGCCCGCCAGGCCGCGGTCCGAGCACACCACCACCAGCGCGGTGCGCTGCACCTCGCGCGTCTGGAGCAGCGGGTGTTCGAGCTCGGCGCCGGCGCCCGCGAGGTTGCCGAGCATCTCGGTGATCTTGGCGGCGTACGGGCGCGCCGCGGTGGCGCGCGCCTGCGCGCGGCGCAGCTTCGCCGCGGCCACCATCTCCATGGCCTTGGTGATCTGCTGCGCGCTCCGGGTCGAGCGGATGCGCTTGCGGATGTCCTTCAGCGACGCCATGCGGCTCCGATCACACCTGGAAGGTGGCCTTGCACTGCTTCACCGCCTCGGTGATGCGCGCCATGTCGGCGTCGGACATCACCTTGTTGGTGCGGATGTTGTGCGGCACCTCGGAGTAGTTCTTGCCGACGAACTCGAGGAACTCCGCCTCGAAGCGGCGCACCGCGTGGACCGGCAGGTCGTCGAGGTGGCCCTGGGTGCCGGCGTAGAGCGAGATCACCTGCGCTTCGACCGGCATGGGCACGAACTGCTCCTGCTTGAGCAGCTCCACCATGCGCTCGCCGCGCGTCAGCTGGGCCTGCGTGGACTTGTCGAGGTCGGAGCCGAACTGCGCGAACGCCGCCAGCGCGCGGTACTGGGCGAGGTCGAGCCGCAGGCGCCCGGCGACCTGGCGCATCGCCTTGATCTGGGCGTTGCCGCCCACGCGCGACACCGAGATGCCCACGTTCACCGCCGGGCGCACGCCGGCGTAGAACAGGTCGGACTCGAGGAAGATCTGGCCGTCGGTGATCGAGATGACGTTGGTCGGGATGTAGGCCGACACGTCGCCGGCCTGGGTCTCGATGAACGGCAGCGCGGTGAGCGAGCCGCCGCCGAGCTCGTCCGACAGCTTGCAGGCGCGCTCCAGCAGGCGCGAGTGGAGGTAGAACACGTCGCCCGGGTACGCCTCGCGGCCCGGCGGGCGGCGCAGCAGCAGCGAGAGCTGCCGGTAGGCGGTCGCGTGCTTCGACAGGTCGTCGTACACGCACAGCACGTGGCCGCCCTTGTAGGTGAACTCCTCGCCCATCGCCACGCCCGCGTAGGGCGCGATGTACTGGAGCGGGGCGGGCTCCGAGGCCGACGCCGACACCACGATGGTGTACTCCATCGCGCCGTGCTTCTCGAGCATCGCCACCACGCTCGCGACCGTGGACTCCTTCTGCCCGATCGCGACGTAGATGCAGATGACGTCGGTGCCCTTCTGATTGATGATGGTGTCGATCGCGATCGCGGTCTTGCCGGTCTGGCGGTCGCCGATGATGAGCTCGCGCTGGCCGCGGCCGATCGGGATCATGGAGTCGATGGCCTTGATGCCGGTCTGGATCGGCTCCTTCACCGGCTGGCGCTGGATGACGCTCGGCGCGTTGAACTCGATGTTGCGGAAGTGGTCGGAGCCGATCGGGCCCTTGCCGTCGATGGGCTGGCCGAGCGCGTTCACCACGCGCCCGATCATCGCCCGGCCGACCGGGACCGACGCGATGCGGCCGGTGCGCTCGACGCGGTCGCCCTCCTTGATGTTCTTGTCGGAGCCGAACAGCACCGCGCCGACGTTGTCCTCTTCGAGGTTGAGCACCATGCCCATGACGTCGCCCGGGAACTTCAGCAGTTCGCCGGACATGGCGTCCTCCAGGCCCCACAGACGCGCGATGCCGTCGCCGACGGACAGCACGGTGCCGACGCTCTTGGTCTCGAGCTTGGCCTCGTAGCGTTCCAGTTCCTGCGCCAGCACGGCGCTCACTTCTTCGGGTCGAAAAGACATGGGTGCGAACCCCGATCTGGTGGTGGTGTCAGCTCAGCGTGGTCACACGCTCACTTCGAACAGGCGGTGTTCGACCGCCTCGAGCAGGGTCTTCACGGTGCGGTCGATGATGCGGTCGCCGATGCGCACGTACACCCCGCCCAACACCGCGGGGTCCACGCTCGAGGCGAGCTTCACGGTCTTGTGCGTGAGGCGCTCGAGCTCGGCGTGCAGGCGCCGGGTCTCCTCGTCGGTGAGGGCCACCGCGCTCACGACCTCGGCGCGCTGGATCCCCTGCCAGCCCTCGACCAGCGTCACGTACGCGGCCACCACCTCGCGGAACATCGCCAGGCGCTTCTTGCGCAGCAGCAGGTCGACCAGCGCGCGGACATACGGCCGCACGCGCGTGCCGAGGGCCGCGCCGATCAACCGCCGCTTGTCCCCGGCGGGGACCAGCGGCGAGCGGAAGAAGCGCCCGATACGCGCGTCCCCGTCGAGGACCGCGATCACCCCGTGGAGGTCGTCGAGCGCCCCCGGGATCTCGTTCCGCTTCTGGGCCACGAGGAACAGCGCGTGGGCGTAGCGGTGCGCGATGGTCGAGTCGTTCATTTCAGCTCGGCGACCTCGTCGATGTAGGTGCGGACCAGCCGGCGCTGATTCGCGTCATCGAGCTGGGTGCGGAGGATCTTCTCCGCGGTGAGGATCGACAGATGGGCGACCTGCTCCTTGAGCAGTTCCTTGGCCTTCTCGTGCTCGCGCGCGATCTCGTGACTGGCGCGCTCCAGCCGCGCGTCGGCCTCGGCGTGCGCCTGCTGCTTGATCTCGCCGGCGACCACCTGGCCCTCGGCGATGGCCTCCTGCATCTTCACGCGCGCCTTCGCATCGATGCCGCGCAGATCCTGTTCGTACTTCAGCCGCAGTTCCTCCGCCTCGCGCTTGGAGCGCTCGGCGGCCTCGAGGTCCCGGCGGATGCGGTCGCGCCGCTCCTCGAGCAGGTTCATCACCGGCCCCCACGCCCAGCGGCGCAGGAGGGCGACGAACAGCACGAAGCCCAGGATCTGGGTGAGTACGAGATCGAGCTTGAGATCCATGTCACTCCCCGGGCGCGCGGACCCTCACGTCCGCCCGCGCATGGAGCGCGGGGCGGGCGCTGGACGGCACACGCCTCGTTCGTGGACGCGTGCCGTCAGATCTTGCCGGACAGGATGAAGACGGTCACGAACGCGTAGATCGTCAGCGCCTCGGCGAGCGCGGCGATGATGATCATGGCGAGCTGGATCTTCGCCGTCGCCTCGGGCTGACGGCCGATCGCCTGCATCGCGCCCGAGCCGATCATGCCGAGACCGAGGCCCGAGCCGATGGCCGCGATGCCGACGCCGAGGGGAAGACCGAGACCGAGAGTCGCGTGGAAATCCATCTCTCCTCCTAGTGAGCGCCCTGTGGGGCGGTGTGGCCCTCCTCGCCATGGCCGTGGTCGTCGTGCGGCAGCATGAGGAGGAAGTAGACCGTGCTGAGCGTGGTGAACACGAGCGCCTGCAGGGACGACGTGAGCAGGGCGAAGAACAGGAACGGCAGCTGGAACGGGATGCCGACCGGCGAATGGAAGGCGCTCAGCGCCATGATGCCGAGGGTGGAGAAGCCCACCAGCAGCATGTCCTCGCCGAAGATGTTGCCGAACAGACGGCAGGCCAGCGAGAGCGGCTTGGCGAGCTCGCCGATGATGTGGATGGGCAGCATGATCGGCACCAGGCCCCACTCGATCACCGAGCGCGGCGCGCCGATGAGATGGTCGATGTAGCCCTTCGGGCCCAGCTCGCGGATGCCGGTGTACTGCACGAACAGGAACACCGTCAGCGCCAGCCCGGCGGTGACGTTGATGTTCGAGGTGCCCGCCTTCATGAACGGGATGAACCCGATCCAGTTGTTGATCAGGATGTAGAGGAACAGGCTGCCGAGGAACGGCAGGTAGCGCGGGCCGTGGACCGGCCCGAGCACGCCGGTGACGAAGTCGGCGAGCGCCTCGACCACGTACTCCACCGCGTTCTGGAACGGGCCGGGCACCAGGTCGCGGCGCTTGCTCGCCACGAACGCGAGGACGCACAGCAGCACCCCCACCAGCATCGAGAAGATCACCGGCTCCCAGTGGTGCAGCGCCGCGCCCCAGGCGGTGCCATGACCGGCGCCCGCGAGCATCAGCACGAGGTTGGGGAACTCCGGGGGCCCGGTGCCCCCGGCCTCGCCGGACGCGCCCGCTTCCGCGTGGCCCTCGGCCGCCTGCTCCACCGCCGCCGGCGCCGCCCCGTGCTCCTGGGCGCGCACCCGGTTGCTCACCGCCCACAGCGCCCCGGCCACCAGCACCGCCACCAGCGCCACCTGCCACGTGCTGGCGGTGAAGCGACGCCACGCCGGGGTCTCGACCAGCAGCGTCGAGGCCGCCTTGAGCACCAGCACCGCGAACGGGCAGCCGAAGCCCACCATGAGCGGCACCACCGGCAGCCGGGTGAGCAGCAGCGCGCCGGCGCCGAACAGCGCCACCATGCCGAGCCCGGTCAGACCGGCGCTCCGCAGCGCCGCGCCGGTGCCGCGGTTCTCGCCGGTGATGACGATCACCAGCCGCTCGATCAGGAACAGGTTCGTCAGGCACCAGATCGCGCCGAGCGCGAGGGCGCTGCCGTAGCCGAGCCCCTGGTACGTGACGCCGGTCACGAAGGCGAGGGCGGCCACCACGAAGGTGGCCCGTCGGACGCGTGCGAGGAACTCGAGGCCCATAGGTCGTGGCGCCCGACCGTCCCCGGTCATGGGCGCTTCTTGCGCTCCTCTTCTTCTTCTGCCGAGAGATAGAGACGGTAGATCCGGTAGATCTCGCGACCGGCGGCGACGAAACCCATCACCAGCCCGACGATCGAGCACCAGGGCGAGGACTTCAGCCACCTGTCCAGCGCGCCGCCCAGGAAGAAGCCGACGAGCGGCGAGACGATGAGCAGCGTCGGGATGGACAGCAGCAACCCGCCGGTCCGCAGCGCAGAATACCTCTCGTCCTTCTGCGGTCCCGGCATGGCCGTGCCCCGGTGTGATCTATTTCACGAGGCGCGTGGCAACCCACGTGTTCGCAATGGACGCCGCGAGCCGCGGGAATCTAGAGAAAACCACCCGCCGAGGTCAAATCGGGACTGTCATTTTACCGCCCGGGCCCTTCCTCCTATCCTGCCGCGCCATGCCCGTGATTCAGCGCACCCAGGTCGAGGTCTATGTCTTCCGGCGCCGCGGCCGGCGGGTGGAGTTCCTCTGCCTGCGGCGCGCCCCGGGTCACGCGCTGCCGGGAGCCTGGCAGCCGGTGACCGGGAAGGCCCGGCCGCGCGAACGGGCGCTCGCCGCCGCCGCGCGCGAGGTGCGCGAGGAGACCGGTCTCGCCCCGCGCCGCTGGTGGGCGCTGGAGACCCTGACCGTGTACTTCGACCCGGTCGCCGACGTGGTCCACGCGCTCCCCCTGTTCGCCGCCGAGGTCGGCGCGCGCGACGGCGTGCGGCTCTCGCGCGAGCATGTGTCGAGCGCGTGGCTGGGCGCCGCCGCGGCGGGGCGGCGTTTCGTATGGGAGGCGCAGCGCGCCGGCCTCGCGGCGGTGAGGCGCGAGGTGCTGCGCGGCGGAGCGCTGGCGCGGGCGCTCGACTGCACCGCGCTCGTGAAGGCACCGCGCAGGCGCGCGGCCGCTCACCCGGATACGGGGCCGAGGGGCGTCCGGAGGGGCGATTCCGGCGGAGCGGATTCATCGCCCCGGAGGACGCCCCTCGGCGCCGCGACCACCCGACGACCCCGCAAGTCCCGATCGTAAGGAGGAGTCCGTTGGCCAGCACCAGCTCGTTCGACGTCACCACCGGCGTGGACTACATGGAGGTCACCAACGCCGTGGACCAGGCCACCAAGGAGATCACCCAGCGCTACGACTTCAAGGGCGTGAAGGCCACCCTCGAGCTGAACCAGAAGGAGAAGAAGATCGTGATGGCCGCGCCCGACGAGTTCAAGCTCAAGGCGATGTGGGACTCGCTGCAGGGCAAGATGGTGCGGCGGGGCGTGGCGCTGCAGAACCTGACGCCCGGCAAGGTGGAGCCCGCCGCGGGCTCGACCGTGCGCCAGGAGATCGCGATCCAGGACGGCCTCACCGCCGACATGGCGCGCGCGATCGTGAAGACGCTCAAGGACGCCAAGCTCAAGAAGGTGCAGGCCGCCATCCAGGGCGACACGGTGCGCGTGTCCTCCCCCGACAAGGACGCGCTGCAGGGGGTGATCGCCATGCTCAAGCAGGGTGACTACGGCGTCGAGCTCAAGTTCGGGAATTTCCGCAGCAACTGAGCGACGCGGGGGTGACGGGGCCCGAACGGGCGCGGCCCAGCGGGCTCACGCGAGCAGGTGCGCGATCGCTCCCCGGCGGTAGGCGAAGATGCTCTCGAGCATCGGGCGCACGTAGAGCCGGTGCACCGGGCGCGACAGGGGATCGAGCGGCAGGGCGTATTCGATCCGGTCGCGCACGCGCGTGCCCCCGCGCTCGGGTTCGAACACGTGGCGGTGCACCCACAGCGCGTATGGGCCCTGGAGCTGCCGGTCCACGAAGTGCCTCCCGGGAGCCCACTCCTCGACACGCGTCACCCAGTGGACCGCCCGCCCGTGAAGGCGCAGCCGGTAGTCGATGATCACGCCTTCATGCATCTCGATCGGCAGCGGCGTGAGGAGGGTGAAGTGCAGGGAGGGCGGGGTGATGGCCTCGAGGTTCGCGGCGTCGGAGAAGAACGCGAACGCCTCGGCGGGGCTGGCGTGGATCCACTGTTCGGTCTCGAGCAGGTGCGTGTTCATGGCGTTCTCGCCGCGGGCCCGCGGCCCGGGTCCCGGCTCACCTCACCACCAGCACCAGCTGCCACTGGCTCGGACGCTCGCGCACGCACGTGAAGCGCTGGAACGCCTCCGGCGGGCGGAGCGCGTAGTGCTGCAGTCGCGGCTCGACGCGCAGCTGGAGCTGGTGCGAGCCGCACGGCGCCCGCATCTCGAAGGGCCGCGGCGAGCCCATGAACAGCTCCACCGAGTCGCGCGACGCCGGACGGTCCCCGAGCCACACCGAGATCCGCAGGTATTCCGGGATACGGCGGTCCGAGCGCGCCTCCACGGTGCCCTTGATGACGCACTCGCACGATTCGGCTGGCGCGGAGACCGCGGGTGGCCCCGGACGCATGGACGTGGGCACCGTGACCGGTGTCGGCGCGGACGGCCCGGCCGGACGCTCGGCCACGGCCGCCGGCGGCGCGCTCGCCGCTCGTTCCGCGCGGAGCGCGGCGGCGATGGAATCCCGCCGCGCCGAGAGCCGGCGCGCATCGGCGGCCCGCACGGAATCGACCCGCGCCATCGCCGCGCGCGCGGCGGCGGCGCGCGTCGTCTTCAGCGCGGCGGCGAGCGAGTCGGCGCGGGCCCGCGCCGCCCGCGCGGCGGTGGCATCCGAGCCCGGCACGCTCGCCGACGTCCCGTTCCCGCGCGTCGGCGTGCCCGGCGGCGGCGCAGGCGGCTCGGCGCGCGGCGGCGCGACGGTGGGTGGCGCGACCGCCACGGCCCGCCGCGGCACCTTCACGCCGCTCACCGGCACGATCGACTGGCCGAGCATCTCGACCGGCGCGTCCGCCGCCCCGGCCGCCGCGGGCGCGCCGGTGAAGTCGAGGTCGGCGAACACCACCGACACGCTGCGGTCGGCGAACGCATTGGCCACGGCGGCGGCGAACGCCGCGTCCGGCGCGCGCACCCGGACCCGCGCCGGCGGCCCCACGATCTCCGCCTCGAGGCCGCCCACGCCCTTGCCTCCGGCGCGCGCGAAGGTCCAGCCGTCGCGCACCGGGGCGAGCCTCAGGGCGAGCGGCGTCTCCGCCACCTCCTTCGCGGTCGGGAGCGGCACGTAGAGCGCGTAGGCCCCCTGGCCGTCGGACACCGCGCGCGCGGTGCGCGTGCCGGACGCGGTCACGGCCACGCCGACGACCGGCCAGCCCTCGGGGCCCAGCACCCGGCCACGCACCAGCAGCGTGCGCCGCTCGTCCGCGCGCGCGTGAGCCGCGGCGGAGACGAGCAGCAGGATCATGAGGAAGTGGAACGATCGAGGGCGCATGAGGGTGGGGTTGGGGTTCGCCGGCATCATACCACCGGCTCGCCGTGCGGACGGAGGCGCTGGAACGCGCGGTCCATCTCGAGGTGGGTGCCGGTGAGCACCAGCGTGTCCCCGACCCGCAACATGAACGCCGGTTCGAACGACGTGAGGGCGGCGCCCCCGCGCACTACCGCGATGGCACGCGGGCCGGTGGGACCGCCGAGGCCCAGCGACTCGAGGGTGCGTCCGACCGCGGGCGAGTGCTGCATCAGCAGGAACGTGTCGGTGGTGCCCTCGGCGAGCAGCGTGTCGAGCTGCTGGATGACGTCACCGGGGAGCTTGCGGCCGCGCAGCAGGCTGTAGCGCTCGTGGCGGAGCAGCCGGACCTGCGCGTCGAGGATGTTGGTGGGCACGTGGAACTCGCGCAGCACCGCGGTGAAGATCTCGATCGAGGTCTCGAACTCCTCGGGGATGACCTGGTTGGCGCCCGCGGCGTGCAGCCCGTCGATCTCGGCGACGTAGCGCGTGCGCACCACGATGAAGACGTCACGCGACAGCGTGCGCGCCACGCGGCAGGCCTGGCGCGTGGCGGTCGGGTCGCTGAGCGCCACCACCAGCACCCGCGCGCGCGCGACGCCCGCCTGGCGCTGGATGTCGGGATGGGTCACGTCGCCCGCGAACGCCCGGCTGCCCTCCTGCACCGCCTCGCGCAGGGCGTCGGAGTCGAGGTCCACCACGACGTGCTTCACCCGCGTGGCCCGCAGCACCCGCGCGAGGTTGTGCCCGTTGAGCCCGAAGCCCGCGATCACCACGTGGTCGGCGAGCAGCTCGGAGCGCGGCGCGCGGTGCGCGTCGTCCGCCTCACCGTCGCGGGGCGCGCGTCGGGGCGTCCTGCCGAGACGCAGCTCGAGCGCCAGCGCCCAGTGCGGCGCGCGGTCGATGAGCAACGGCGCCGCCAGCAGCGAGAACACCGCGCCCGCGAGGAACGCCTGCCCGCCCGCCGCGCCCAGCAGGCCCGCGGCGCCCCCCGCCTGCGCGAGCACGAACGAGAACTCGCCGACCTGCGCCACCACCACCCCGGCCGCCGCCGCGACGCGCCACGGCAGGCCCGCCAGCCGCAGCGCGACCAGCGCCAGCACCGCCTTGGTCACCACCAGGCCGACCGTGCTGGCGGCCAGCACGAGCGGCGAGGCCAGCAGCGCGCGCGGGTCGAGCGACATGCCGATGGCGATGAAGAAAACGCTCGCCAGCGCGTCACGGAAGGGCAGCACGTCGGTGGTGATGCGCGGGCGCAGATCGCTGTCGGCGAGCATCAGCCCGCCGACGAAGGCCCCGAGCGCCAGCGACACCCCGGCGAGCGAGGCCAACCACGCGCTGCCGAGCGCCACCAGCAGCACCGCGAACAGGAACGCCTCGCGCGACTTGCCGCGCGCGGCGCGCGCCAGCAGCCACGGGATCCCGCGCTGCGCGCCGCCCAGCACCGCGAGCGCCGCGGCCACCAGCGCCAGCCCGCCGAGCGCCGAGCCGAGCGAGAGCGCGGGCGCGGCGAGTGTGCCGCTCATCCAGCGCCCGAGCAGCGGCGTGGCGAGGGCGATGGGCAGCACCAGCAGGTCCTGGAACAGGCACACGCCGGTGGCGGCGCGGCCGTGCGGAGCGTTGAGCTCGACCCGGTCGGTGAGCGTCTTGAGCACCACCGCCGTGCTCGAGATCGAGACCAGCAGGCCGAAGAACAGCGCGCGCGCCGGGTGCATGCCCCACGCGGCGAGCACCCCGAAGACCGCCGCGGTGGTGAGCGCCGCCTGCAGGGCGCCCCCGACGAGCGCGGCGCGGCCGAGGCGCTTGAGGTCGGCGAGCGAGAACTCGAGGCCGACGGTGAACAGCAGGAGCACCACGCCGATCTCGGCCATGGACTGCACCAGCCGCGCGTCGGACACCAGCCGCAGGCCGCCCGGACCGACCACGATGCCGGTCACGATGAAGCCGATGAGTGCCGGGAGCCGCAGGCGCTGGAACAGCAGCACCACGGCGAGCGAGACGCCGGCGAGCAGCAGCAGCTCGCGAAGCACCGGGAGGTCGTGCCCCATGGGCGCAGCATAGAGGCTGGGGCGGGCGGCGGGCGAGCGGGCGGAGCACGCTCGCGGGCGCCGGCTCGCCCGCCGGGTCGCCATCGCCCGGCAGCAAAGCGACCGGACGCTTGCGCGCCCGGCCGCTCGTCATCGCTTGGACGGCCCATGCCGCCCGCGCAATATCCCTATTTCGCCAGTTCCTCGTAGAGGTACGCGCAGCTCTTCGTGCCGCCGTGGAACGAGGTCAGCGAGAACTTCTCGTTGGGCGCGTGGATCTGGTCGTCGTGCAGGCCGAAGCCCATCAGGATGCTCGGCAGCCCGTGCGTCTTCTGGAACGTGGTCATCACCGGGATCGAGCCGCCCTCGCGGATCATCGCCGCCGGCTTGGTCCACGCGCGGTCGAGCGCCCGCTTGGCCTTGAGCAGCATCGGGTCGTCGTAGGCGGTGATGAACGGCGGGCCGCTGTGCATGTCGATGACCTTCACCGTCACCCCGACCGGGGTCACGCGCTTCACGTGGGCCACGAGCTTCGGGAACAGGTCGACGGGATCCTGCTCCGGCACCAGCCGGATGCTCACCTTGGCGGCCGCGAACGACGGCAGCACGGTCTTCGCGCCCTCGCCGATGTAGCCGCTCCACATGCCGTTCACGTCGCAGGTCGGGCGGCACCAGATGCGCTCCATGGTGGTCCAGCCCTTCTCGCCGAACGCCACCGGGGCGCCGCTCTCGCGGATGAAGCCGGCCTCGTCGAACGGCGCCCGCTGAAGCACCTCGCGCTCCGCGGCGCTCACCTCCCGCACGTGGTCGTAGAACCCGGGCACCGGATGCGGCCGTCGGCGTCCTTGAGCGTGGCGAGGATGGTGGCGAGCGCGTTGGCGGGATTCATGACCGCGCCGCCGAACTCGCCCGAGTGCAGGTCGCGCGCCGGACCGGTGACCTCGATCTGGGTGTACATCAGCCCGCGCAGCGCGTAGCAGAGCGCCGGCTGGTCGGGGCCGAGCATGCCGGTGTCGCAGACCACGATCACGTCCGCGTCGAGCATCGCGCGATGCTGGACGAGGAACTCCTCGAGGCTCTCGCTGCCGACCTCCTCCTCGCCCTCGATCACCATCTTGAGGTTCACGGGCAGCTTGCCGTTCACCTTCAGGTGCGCCTCGATGGCGCTCAGGTGCATGTAGACCTGGCCCTTGTCGTCGCACGCGCCGCGCGCGTAGAGCTTGCCGTCGCGCAGCGTGGGCTCGAAGGGCGGAGTCGGTCCACAGCTCGAGCGGCTCCGGCGGCTGCACGTCGTAGTGCCCGTAGAGCAGCACGGTGGGCCTGCCCGGAGCGCCCAGCCACTCCGCGTACACCACCGGGTGGCCCGCGGAGGGCATCACCTCGGCGCGCGTCATGCCGATGCGCTTGAGGTGGGCGGCGATGTGCTCGGCGCACGCCAGGCAGTCGGACTTGTGCTCGGAGCTCGCGCTCACGCTGGGGATCCGCAGTACGGCCTTGAGGTTCTCGAGGAAACGGCCCTGGTTCTCGTCGAGGTACCGGTCGAGGGCGTCCATCGTCGGGACTCCGGATGGTTCGGGTGTGAGGTGGGGGGATGACGCGCGGGGACTCTAGCACAGCGGGCGCGACGGGCTCCGGCGCGCCTGCGAACGCGGATGCGACGGGCCGCCGGGTCTTGTCATGGCGCGCGCCTTCTGCCACCATCGCGCCCGCATCCGATCACCGACCCCTCCCCACGAGGCCCATGAACGTCCGCATCCTCCGCAATGAATGCTGCGGCAATGCCGAGTGTGTCGCCCTCGCGCCCAACGTGTTCGTGCTCGACAGCAAGAACAAGGCGGTGGTCGTCTCGGCCGAGTCCGCCACGCGCGCCCTGCTGATCGAGGTGGCGGAGGCCTGCCCCTGCCAGGCCATCGTGCTCGAGGACGACGACGGCAAGCAGGTGCATCCCTAGCCCCACCGCCGGGTGGCGGACCTGCTGATGGCAGTTGTCGCCGGACGATCGCTTCCCTAACCTCCCGCCATGTCCATCCTGCTCCAGCTCACGCTGCTCCCTGAGCGCTTCGCGGTCTGTCGTCTGCCGACCGACGCGCCGATCCCCGCCTGGGTGTTCGCGGCCGACGCGCCGCTGTGGTCGATCACGCGCACGCGCGAGGAGACCTCGATCGTCGTGGAGGAGGCGGGCGTCCCGCCGAGCGTCACTCAGGTCGAACCGGGCTGGCGCGCCCTGCTCCTGCACGGGCCCCTACCGTTCGCCACCGTCGGGGTGATCGCCGCGCTCAGCGCGCCGCTCGCGGCGGCGCGGGTGCCGGTGTTCGTGCTCTCGACCTACGACACCGACGTGGTGCTGGTGAAGTCCGAGTCCCTCGACGCGGCGGTGGCGGCGCTCCGCGGCGCGGGCGTGCGGGTGGAGACGCCGGAGTAGGCGGAGCTCACATCCCCTTGCCGGTGCGCAGCTGGTCGACGATCGCCTCGAGCACGGCGCGCGGCGGACGCACGCGATCGAGCGGCAGGTGCGCGAGCGGCGTGTCCACCATGCTGGAGCTCCTCGGTGAAGGAGCGGCTGGCCGGGTCCACGTAGATCAGCCCGGTCACCAGGCGCCGCTCCTGGCGCGCCTCGTGCAGCGTGTCGAGGGCGGCCTCGCGGTCGGTCGGGTCGTAGTCCTCGGCGAGCTTCTTGAGCACGATGTTCGAGCCGTCGGGCATCTCGACGTCGCGCGTCTCGCCGGGCTCGTACTCGACGTGGATGTCCTCGAAGTAGGGCACGTACTCGATGTCGTGCAGCGGCGCGTCGTGCTCCTTCACGCGGCGTAGGACTTGGTCGAGCCCTCGTGGTCGGCGAACGTCACGCACGGGCTGATGACGTCGATCACCGCGGTGCCGCGGTGCGCGAACGCCGCCTTGAGCAGCGGCCGCAGCTGCTTCTGGTCGCCCGAGAACGAGCGCGCCACGAACGCGCAGCCCAGCTCGATCGCGAGCGCGCACAGGTCGATGGGCATCAGCCGGTTGGCCTCGCCGCCCTTGCGCGTGCTGCCGATGTCGGCGGTGGCGGAGAACTGGCCCTTGGTGAGGCCGTACACGCCGTTGTTCTCGACGATGTACACCACCGGCACGTTGCGGCGCACCAGGTGCACGAAGTGGCCCATGCCGATGCTGGCGGTGTCGCCGTCGCCCGAGACGCCGATCAGCAGCAGCTCGCGGTTCGCCACGCTCACGCCGGTGGCGATGGTGGGCATGCGGCCGTGCACGGCGTTGAAGCCGTGCGAGGTGCCGAGGAAGTAGGCCGGCGTCTTGCTCGAGCAGCCGATGCCCGAGAGCTTGGCGACGCGGTGCGGCTCGAGCCCGGCCTCGTACGCGGCCTGGATGATGCCGCCGGTGATGGCGTTGTGGCCGCAGCCCGGGCACAGCGTGGTCTTGCGAGCCGTCGTAGTCGGCCCGCGTCAGGCCGACGCGGTTGCGCGGCACGCTGGTCTCGCTCATCGCCCCGCTCCTTCCGCGGCCGGCACGCGCCCCTCGGCGCGCAGGATGTGTTCGGTCACGCTCGCGGCGTCGAGCGGCAGCCCGTCGTAGTGACGCACCGAGCGCACCCGCGGCGCGTGCTCCCCGGCCTCGAGCACGACCAGCTGGGCCATCTGCCCGTCGCGGTTCTGCTCGACCACGTACACGCGCGGATAGCGCGCGACGAACGCGGCGACGTGCGCGGTGAACGGCAGCGCCCTCACCCGCAGGTAGCCGTCTTCACGCCGGCGGCCCGCAGCTGGTCGCGCGCCTCGACCATCGCCCAGTGGGACGAGCCGTAGGCGATCAGCCCGACCTCGGCGCCGGCGTCCTCGGGCAGCAGCGGCGCCGGCACCAGCGTGCGGGCGGTCTCCATCTTCCGCGCCAGCCGGTCCATCACGCGCACGTAGGCCTCGGGGCTCTCGGTGTAGCGCGCCGCCTCGTCGTGGCCCGAGCCGCGCGTGAAGTACGCGCCCTTCGGGTCCTTCACGCCCGGCAGCGTGCGGTACGGGATGGCGTCGCCGTCGCTGTCGCGGTAGCGCTCGAACTTCGCCAGGCCCTTCAGCTGCTCGTCGTCGAGCACCTTGCCGCGGTCCCACGGCCGCTCGGGATAGGCGAACGGCTCCGCCACCCAGTTGTTCATGCCGAGGTCGAGGTCGGAGAGCACGAACAGCGGCGTCTGCAGCCGCTCGGCGAGGTCGAACGCCCGCCCGCCGAAGTCGAAGCACTCCTCGACCGAGCACGGCAGCAGCACCGGGTGACGGGTGTCGCCGTGCGAGAGCCCGTGCACGAACGCGAGGTCGGCCTGCGAGGTGCGCGTCGGCAGGCCGGTGCTGGGGCCGATGCGCTGGATGTCCCAGATCACCGCGGGGATCTCGGCGTAGTAGCCGTAGCCGGTGAACTCGGCCATCAGCGAGATGCCCGGGCCCGAGGTCGCGGTCATCGCGCGCGCGCCCGCCCAGCCGGCGCCGAGCACCATGCCGATGGCGGCGATCTCGTCCTCGGACTGCACCACGGCGTAGGTCGCGCGGCCGGTCGCGGGGTCCCTGCGATGGGTGTCGAGGAAGCCGATCAGCGCTTCGATGAGACTCGAGGAGGGTGTGATCGGATACCACGTCACCACGGTGACGCCGCCGAACATCGCACCCAGCGCCGCGGCGGTGTTGCCGTCCACCAGCATCCGGCCGGCCGTCGCGTCCATGCGCTCGAGCGCGTACGGATCGGCCTTGGGCAGGTTCGCCCGCGCCCACTCCCACCCCGCGCGCACCGCGGCGTGATTGAGCGCCAGCGACTTCGGCTTGCCGCCGAGCATGGCGTCGAGCGCGCGCTCGATCTCGGCTTCGTCGATGCCGAGCTTCTCGGCCAGCACGCCGACGTACACCATGTTCGCCACCAGCCGGCGCAGCTTCACCTCGGTGGTGACGGGCTCCACCAGCTTGGCCACCGGCACGCGGTACACGACGCGATCGGCGGGGAGGTCGGCCAGCTTGATCGCGTCGTTGAGCACGATCATCGAGCCCGGCTTCATCGCCGCCACGTCGGCCGCGGCGGTCTCCGGGTTCATCACCACCAGGATCTCGTGGTCGCGGCGGCGCGCGACGTAGCCGTCCCTGCTCACGCGGATGGTGAACCAGGTCGGCAGCCCGGCGATGTTCGAGGGGAACAGGTTCTTCCCGCTCACCGGGATGCCCATCTGGAGGATGGCGCGCAGCAGCACGCTGTTCGCGGTCTGGCTGCCCGATCCATTGACCGTGGCGACCTGGATGCTGAAGTCGTTGACGAGGCGGTTCACGTTCGGGGGTCTCCGTCCGCGCCGCCGGCGGGGCGGCGCTCGGCGTCCTGGGGGGCGGTGTAGAGGTCGGTCATGGTCACGCGCTGCGGCTGGCGCACGTGGAGGTAGGCGGAGTTCGCGGCCACCGCGCCCTCGCCCGAGGCGGTGATGAGCAGCTTGTACTTGCCGGGATAGGTCACGATGTCGCCGCACGCGAAGATGCCCGGGACCGAGGTGCACATCGAGGCGTCCACCGGGATCTGGCTGCCTTCGACCGCGATGCCCCAGCGCTTCACCGCCTCGAGGTTCACCGCCGCGCCGATGTTGACCACCAGGTGGTCGCACTCGATGCGCTGTGGCTCGGCGGCGCCGCGGGTCAGCACGGTCACCGCGCGCAGCGCACCGTCCTCGTGCTCGATGGTCTTGACGCGCGTCTCGAGCCTCACCGCGATGCCGAGCGCCTGCACCGCCTCGATGTTCTTCTCCATCGCGGTGAAGTGGTCGAGCACCTGCACCAGCGTGACCGTGGCGCCCGCCGCGTGCGCGGCCTGGGCGCTCTCGAGGCCGGAGTCCCCGCCGCCGACCACCACCACGCGGCGGCCGGCGACCCGCGCGGCCTCGGCGAGGCGGTAGCTGACGCAGTCCTCGCGCAACCGCTCCTCGCCCGCCACCCGGAGCCTCCGCGGCTCGAACGCCCCGCCGCCGATCGCCACGATGACCGCGCCGACCGTGTGCGTCCCGGTGGTGTCGGCAGCGATGTCGAGCGCGGTCGCCTCGAAGGTGCCGTCGTCGAGGCGCTTGAGGTCGAGCACCTTGCGCTCGGCGAGGATCTCGACGCCGAGGCCCAGCGCGTGCTCGACCAGGCGGTCGGCGAGCGTGCGCGCGACGATGACGTCCTCGCCCGGCCAGTCGTGCACCGGCTTCTCGCCGTAGACCGAGATCAGCTGCCCGCCGGGCCGCGAGGCGTCGAGCACCAGCACCGACATGCGGCGCATGCGCAGGAACATCCCGGCGGTCAGCCCCGCGGGCCCGCCGCCGATGATCAGGACCTCGTGCAACGCTTCCCGCCTTTCGCGGAGTGCGCGCGGAACCGGGCGCCGGAGGAGGCCTCCGGCGGGCGCGACGGGGTCCTGCGCGCGGGATGCACGCACGGTAAAGGCGCCCTCGCCGCGCGGTCAAGGAGCGCCGGGCCGCGCCCGGCGCGGGCGCCGCGCCGCTGCCAGCGGCGTTCGTCGCGCTCGCCGCGCCCGCTTGACCCCCCCTCGCGGCCCGGCGTAGCGTCCCGGGCGTCATGAGCACGCACAGCGTCATGCGCACCGAACCCGCGCCCGAGATCCTCGACGGCGTGCGGCGTTGGCTCGAGCCGGTGCGCGCCGCGCTCGGCCCGGACTTCCTCTCGGCCTACCTCACCGGCAGCGTGCTCACGCTGGCGTGGAATCCCAAGCGCTCGGCGGTGAACCTGCTGGTGATCGCCCGCGCGCTCGGCGCCGAGCGTCTTGACGCGCTGGTGAAGGCGGTGCCCGCGCCCGCCAAGAAGGGGCCGCGCGTCGAGCCGCTGTTCCTCACCCAGCGCCAGATCGAGCACTCGCTCGACGTCTTCCCGATCGAGTGGACCGAGATCCGCGAGCGCCACCTGCTGATCGAGGGCGAGGACGTGGTCGGACCGCTGGTGGTGCCGCCCCGCTCGCTGCGCACCCAGCTCGAGCACGAGCTGCGCAGCAAGCACATCCGGCTGCGCCATGCCTACCTGCTGTCGCAGGCCTCGCCCGCCGCGCTCGAACGCGAGCTGCGCGGCATGGCCTCCTCGTTCGCCGCGCTGTTCCGCACCCTGCTGCGCCTGCAGGGCGAGCCGGTGCCGGCCGAGGCCGCGCAGGTGCTCGAGCGCGTCGCCGTCCTCTACAAGCTCGACGCCCAGAGCCTGCTCGGCGTCCACCTGCTGCGCTACGCCGAACGATCGTGGAAGCCCGCCGAGATCCTGTCGCTCTACCGCGGGTTCCTCACCAGCATCGACCGACTCATCGAAGCGATCGACGAGCTGCGCCTGCCATGAGCGCGCGGCGCGTCAGCGCGCGCCTCGGCGTCGCCCTGCTGCTCGCCGTCCTCGTCCTCTCGCCGGCGGGCGCCGCGCGTGCGCAGGCGCCCGACGAGGGGCCCGCGATCCCTCCCGCGGTGGGCTTCGTCAACGACCGCGCCGGCGTCCTGGACGAGCCCGCGCGCGCGCGGCTCGAAGCGTTCCTCGATCAGGTGAAGCAGAAGACCGGGGCCGAGTTCGCGGTGCTGGTGGTGGATTCCACCGCGCCGGTGACACCGGTGGAGTACAAGACGCGGGTCTTCAAGGCGTGGGGCATCGGCGGGAAGGAGCGCGACGAAGGGCTGCTGATGCTGGTCGCGCTGCGCGAGCGCCGGGTGGAGTTCGAGACCGGCTACGGCCTCGAGGGGGCGCTCACCGACGCCTTCGAGGCGCGCGTGGTGCGCGACGTGATGGCGCCGCTGATGCGCGGCGGCGACCGGGCGGGCGCCATCACCCAGGGCGCGCTCGCGATCTCCGCGCGGATCGCGAAGGACAAGGGCGTCACGCTCGAGTGGGACGGGCGCGAACTGCGCTACGACGGCCCGGGGCGGGGGTCGCGGCTCCCCGGCTGGGTGATCGCGCTGCTGGTGTTCATGCTGGTGAGCTCGATGCTCTCGGGGTTCGGCGGCGGCCGCTACGGCCGCGGCGGCCGGTACCACGGCGGCGGCGGCTGGGGCGGCGGCTGGGGGGGCGGCTTCGGCGGGGGTGGCTTCGGCGGCGGGGGCGGTGGATCGTTCGGCGGATTCGGCGGCGGGGCGAGCGGCGGCGGTGGGGGCGGGGGCGGTTGGTGAGGTGAGCCCGCGCGCGTGGTGCGCGCGGTCCAACGACAGGGAGAATCCGGTATGAAGCGTGGACTGCTGGTGGCACTCGTGGTCGTGGCCCTGATGCTCCTCGGCGTCGGCGGATGCCTGGTGGGCAACTACAACCGGCTGGTGACGTCGAAGGAGGCGGTGAGCCAGAAGTGGGCGCAGGTGGACAACCAGCTCCAGCGCCGCAATGACCTCATCGGCAACCTGGTCGAGTCGGTCAAGGGCACCGCGACCCAGGAGCAGACGGTGTTCGGCGACATCGCCGACGCGCGCGCGCGCATGAGCGGTGCGCGCACCCCGCAGGAGGGCATCGCCGCGGGCCAGGCGATGGACGGCGCCATCGGACGGCTGCTGGTGGTGGTGGAGAACTACCCCCAGCTCAAGAGCAACGAGGCGTTCCTGGGACTGATGGACGAGCTCACCGGCACCGAGAACCGCCTCGCCACCGAGCGCATGCGCTACAACGACGAGGTGCGCGGCTACAACACCATGATCAAGCGCTTCCCCACCAACCTGTACGCCGCGGCGTTCCGCTTCGCGGCGGCGCCGTACTACCCGGTGGCCGAGAAGGCGAAGGTCGTGCCCAAGGTGGACTTCAGCGGCCTGAAGCCCTGACCCCGCACGCGCGCCGGGCGCGGCGTCGTCAGGCCGCGCTCCGCTCCAGAGCGAGCAGGTCGCGCACCGCGGCCTCGAGCGCCTGGCGCGTGCCCGCGTCGAGCGCGTCGCCGAGCGACTCGGCGGCGCGCGCGGTGGCCGGGCCGAGCATCTCGCCGCCGGCCCGCGCGATCACCAGCCGTCGCGCGAACGCCACCAGCAGGGCGGCGCGCGCCGACGGCGGGTCGGCCGCGTGCTCGGGCGAGGAGGGCGCGGCGGCGGCGAGCGCCGCCAGTTCGGCGATCCAGCCGGTGGAGTCGTCGGTCGCGAGGCGCGCCAGCGCCTCGCGCAGGCGCGGCTCGCCGGCCGCGGCGCCCAGCCCCACCGCGTGCTTCAGCAGGCCGCGGGTGCGCGGCGGCAGCAGCGCGACGCGCGCCACGCGCTCCACCAGCCCGGCCGCCTCGGCGCGCAACGCCGGGGTCGCGGGATCGCCGGCGACGCTCGCGAGCAGCTCCACCGAGCGCTCGAGCGAGCTGCGGTAGCGGCGCGCGTTGCGCAGCGCGCCCGCCACCAGATCGCACAGGCCCGCCACCAGATCGAAATCGTGGGCCTGGGGCTCGAGCCCGTCGCCGCGCTCGTCGGTGAGCAGCACGCCCTCGAGGCCATCGGGCCCCGCCAGCGGGGCGGCCAGCACGAAGCCGCCCGCGACCATCCCCTGCAGTTCCCCCGCCAGCTCCGGCTGGCGCTCCATCTCGCGCCGCAGCACCGGGCGCCCGAGCGCCAGCAGCAGCGCGGCCAGCGCGCCGTCCGGCGCGAGCGAGAAGCCCGCGACGCGGTCGAACGAATCACCCCGCACGGCGAGCGGCTCGAGCGCGGCGCGATCGCGGCCGGCCGCGAGCAGCGGCCACCGTGGTCACCCCGAGGCGGCTCTGGGCGGCGCCCAGGAAGCGGTGTGCGAGCGACGTCGTGGTCGAGCGTGAGATGGAGGTCGCGGCCGACGCCGAACGCCAGCTCGCGCAGCCGCTGTTCGCGGCGGGTCTCGACGTGCGAGCGCCTCACCTCGTCGCGCGCGCGCGCCAGCTCGCGCTCGAGCTCGACGCCGCGGCGGCGCATCTCGCGCGTCTCCGCGGCGCGCGCGAGCAGCCGGCGCGAGCGCGCCACCAGCTCCCGCGGGGAGAACGGCTTGGCCACGAAGTCGTCGGCGCCCACCGCGAGCCCGTGGACGCGCGATTCGGTCTCGCCCGCGGCCGACACCAGGATGAGCGGCGCGGCCTGATCGCCGCGCTCGCGGCGCAGCGCCTCGCACACCTCGAAGCCGCTGCGCTTGGGCAGGCGCACGTCGAGCACGATCAGGTCGGGTTGCTCCGCCAGCGCCTTGCGATAGGCCTCGTCGCCGTCCACCGCGGTGAGCACTTCGTATCCCTGGGTCGAGAACGAGACCTCGAGGAGCTCCAGCACGCGGCGGTCGTCGTCCACCACCAGCACGCGCGCGGGCGGCTGCGGGGCGCGCGGGAACACGCTCATCGGCGCGCCTCGCCGCGGAGCCGCCCGAGCAGCGCATCGAGCTCGTCCTCGGCGAACGGCTTGTGAAGCACGTCGCGGACCGCGGCCTCGTGCGCCACCGCGCGATCGGCGGGGTCGCGCACCAGCGCGATCAGCGTCGCCGCCGAGCCCTCGCGCTCGAGCCGCTCGCGCACCCCGGCGACCAGGGCGACACCGCTCGCGTCGGGCAACTCGACGTCGAGGCACACCAGTTCCCACGGTCCGCGCCGGAGCGCGCTGACGAGCGTCACGGCGCTGTCCACCGCGTCCACCTCGAAGCCGCGCTTCTGCAGCATGCGCATCAGGAACAGCCGCGCCATCATCGAGTCCTCGGCCACCAGCGCGCGGTGCGCGTGGGCGGCGACCGGCGCGGCCGGCGCGGGCGGCGGGGCCGCGGTCTCGGCCACTCCGGGGACCACCCGCGCCCACGGCGGCGCCGGCGGGGCCACGGCCTCCTCGGGCACCACGTCGGCCGCCTCGAGCACGCGTGACGCGGGCTCCGGCAGCGGCTCGACCGCGGCGCCGTCGAGCAGTTGGAGCACCGGCCGCTCCGCGGGCGGGCGCGACACGCCGGCGTCCCACCCGGATCCGGGCGCGGACACGATCAACTCCACCTTCGGCGGCGGAACCGGGCGGGGCGGCGGCGGTGTGCGGGGCTGCCACGTGCCCGGGGCTCGCGGGTCGGCGTCCGGCGGCGCGGGCTCGGGCCGCGGCGCGGCGGCCGCGTCCGTCGGCGGCACCGTGGGGCGGGCCGCGGGCTCGGCACGCGCCACCTCGGGCGCGCGCTCCGCGGCCCGGGCCGACCCCTCGGCGGTCCGCTCCCCGGCGCGCGCGGGGTCGGGCACCGGCAGCGGCTCCACGCCGGCCAGCAGGCGCGCCACGTCCACCCGCCACCACGACTCGCCCTCGTCGGTGCGCACCATCCCGTCCAGTCCGTCCACCGGAGCCGCGGTCGGAGCGACGCACCCG
This sequence comes from Candidatus Eiseniibacteriota bacterium, assembly GCA_963776245.1. Classification (GTDB taxonomy): domain Bacteria; phylum Eisenbacteria; class RBG-16-71-46; order RBG-16-71-46; family RBG-16-71-46; genus CAVSAC01. Next base: position 288,453 of record CAVZLN010000003.1, read on the forward strand.
TCGGCCGGAAAACGCCACACCAGGCGGTCGGCCACCAGCCAGGCGCGACGCAGACCGTGCGCCACCATCACCACCGGCCGCTCGTCCTCGGACTCCACCAGCGGCGCCAGCGGGGCGATCTGCGCGGCCGGCGGCATCGCCGTGGCGACCTCGCGGTCGGCCATCAGGTGCACGTGGAGCACGGAGTGCCAGGGCAGCGCGAGGGGCAGCCCGCCCTGGACCACCATCAGGTAGGCCGCGCGCGCCGAGTGCGCGGGCACGCGGATGCGCCACGTGCCCGGGGGCGCGGCCCCGCCGACCGGGCCGAGATTGCCGTCCACCGCGGCGAGCACCTCGCTCGCGGCGCGCAGCCCCATCGGGTCGATGCCCGAGACCCACACCTCGAGCATCGAGTCCTCGGCGGTCACGCGCAGCGTGCGGGCCGGCGTGCCGCCCTCCAGCCAGTCGAGCGCCGCGCGCAGCGCGGCGGCCACCGGCGCGGTGACCCGCACGCGCTCGAGCGCGTGGCCGTCCTCGCCGGGCACCGCGGGCAGATCCTCGATCACGTCCCCGATGGCGAGCGTGGCCACCGCGGGCTGGGGCCCGGCCTCGTGGAGCACCGCGGCCGACCACTCGAGCGCCTCGAGCTCGGCGGCGAGGCCGGACAGCTCGACCTCGGCGCGCGTGAACGGCGCGACCGAGCCCGCCTCGCGGGCGGCGTCGCAGAGGCGCGCGAGCCGCTGGATCACGCCCTCCACCGACTCCGGCCACGGCACGCCCGCGTGTGGTTCGCACGCGCCCAGCAGGCGGTCGAGTCCCTCGAGTGACAACACCTGGGCGATCTCCCGCGCCACGCCGATGGCGGCTGGCGAGGTCGTCGGCGCCAGCACCGGCGCGAGCGCGCCGGTCAGCACGGAGGCGATCTCGCGCGCCTCGTCCGCGGAGCCGGAGAGGCTCATCGGGCCTTCTCCCCGGGCGGGCGCGTGGCCTCGCCCTGCCGTCCGCTCTCGCGGCCGAGCAGGCGCAGCGAGCCGGGCGTGCCGGAACCAGTGCGGGTCTCGCCGGCGAGCGGCGAGCGGTCCGCGGCGGACGCGCCCGGCGTCGCGGCGGCCGTCGGTGACGCCGCGGACGGGGACTCGGACGCGGGCGCCAGGCGCACGATCAGCCCGTCGAGCTCGCGCGCCTCGTCGTCGAGGCGGCGCGACAGCCGCTGGGCGGCGCGCGACGCGCGCTCGCCGGCGGCCGACAGGCGCTCGCCCTTCCGGGTGGCGTCCCCGACCATCTCGCGCACCCGCTCGAGCAGCCGGGCGGCGTCGTCCGGCAGCGCGATGCGGCGCGACGGCGGCGACCTCGGGAGGGGGCAGCTGCTCGAGGCGCACCGCGATGTCGGCGCGCACGCGCGCCATGCGTTCGGCCGCCGCCGCGACCTCGCTGTCGACGTCGGCGGCCAGCGCGGTGGTGCGCTCGGTGGCTTCGCGCACGTCGCGGGCGAGTCGCTTGAGCTGCTCGGCCTGGGACTCGGGCGTCGGCCCGGCGGCCACGACGTTGAGCGCGATGAGCGTGGCGCGGTTGGCGAGCCGCTGGACGTGGTCGGCGATCTCCTGGACCCGCAGCATGCCGGCGGCGAGGTGCTCGACGCTCTCGACCGACGCGGTCACCAGGTCCCGGATGGCGGCGGCGGCGGCGGTGCGGATCGCCTCGACGGCGCTCGCCTGGGACGCGGACTCCGGCGGGGCCGGGAGCCGAAGGAGGCTCGCCGCCAGCTCGCCGCCGAGGCGATGCAGCTCGCGCACGGTGGTGAGCAGCGCGGTCGCTTCGACGAAGCCGCGCTCGGTCTGCTCGGCCGACTCGCGCGCGTCGGCGACCGCCTCGTGGATCTCGTCGCGGACCTGGCGCGCGGCGTCGGTGTTCTCGTCGCGGATGGCCTGGCCGCGCGCCAGCGTGCGGTTGAGCACCCCGGTCAGGGGCGCCAGCGTGATGCCGTCGATCACCAGCGGCTCCCAGCGTTCGGTGCGGCCCCAGCGCTCCAGCGCCTCGCGCAGGCGCGCCAGCTGGACCAGCAGCGCCTCGAGCTCGTTCGCCGAGCGCTGGGACTGGTGGCGGCGCACGAGCAGCTGTTGGATCTGCTGCGTGAGCTGGGACAGCTCGCCCCACCCGGACGCCGAGGGCAGGCCGCGCAGGTCGCTGACGCGCTCCCCCGCCACGCCCCGGATCAATCCGTCGAGATGCCCCACCACGTGACGATCGAGCCACAGTGCGGTGATCAGGCCCAACGCCACCCCGACCCCCCCGATCGCCGGCAGCCACACCCACACCAGGTCCGGCGCCAGCAGTCCCGAGGCGCGCGTGGACACGACCCACCACAGCAGGCCGCCGGCAGCGGCCGGGGCGACCAGGCAGCCGAACCACAGCCGGAGGCGCAGCCCGGGGCCGGAATGGGCCACCGGAACCGGTTTGGGATGCGCGGGTTCAGCCATGGCGCGGCCGTCCGGAGGGAGGACGAGGCAGGAAGGATGGGCAGTGGCTCACGACCATGGACTCCGCAATTCACATGCCCCGCCCGGCGCCCGGCCGCGTCGGACCGGGCAGGGGCCGGCGCGGCCGGGCGGGGGCCGGCGCGAGCGGCCGGGCCCCCTATCGGCGGCGCCACCGTGCGGTTCGCACGAGCGACGCTATCGCACGCCATCCCATGCGGCTGCGCGCGCGGCGGCGCACCCGGCACGCGGCCCGGATGTCAGCGGGTTGCGAAACAGCATAGCGGTCGGGACCGCGCGCGACCACCCCCACGCGCGGGCGCCCCGGCCGGAGCCGCCGGGCAGAGGTGGGTCGGAACCCCCGGCCGCTGAGCGTTCGCGCGTGAAACCGGCGCCATCACGACGCTTGCCGACCGGGCGGCCGGGCGCTCCGGGACCCACTGAACGCGGCGCGCGCAATGGATGCGGTGCGGGCGAGCGGATCGCGGTGCGTGGCACGGGGACTGCATTCCATCTGGACCGAGTGCAGGGGCGAGTCCCGCCCCGCGAGCCGGTAGGACACCGCACGCACGAGGCGCCCGATGAACCCGCGTCACTACATCGACCTCAAGGAATCGAGCCGCGACCTCCAGCCGACCTACTATTTCATGATCAACTGTCTCCTCTACAGCCGCATGGAGACGGGGCTGGTCTCGAACCAGGAGTGCTACGACGAGGACGTGAACGTCTACCTCGCGCACCTGCTCCACTCGTTCATCAACCCCGAGTTCGTGGAGCAGTCGAAGCGGTTCCTCTCGAAGTACGACACCGACGTGTTCCGCCGCCTGTCCGGCTCGTCCGACGCGCGGCTGAAGTACATGATCTACAAGACCAACGCCGACTTCCTGCTGGTCTCGATCGGGATCTTCGACAACCCGATGGCGGCGGGGGGCGCGCGGCGCGGCCAGCCCGGCGAGGAGGCCTACGTCGGCCGGGGCAAGACCTACTACCACTTCGCGTACTCGTACGCGCAGCAGATCCACCGCAAGAACGCGGGCGTGGCCGAGGTGCTCGAGAAGCTCTCGGTCGGATTCGACAAGTACATCCGGATCCTGTCGCACATGCGTGGCGAGTATCTCGATCTGATGAAACGGCTGTCCCAGGGCGAGGTCTATCATCTCGAGCGCTCGGTCGACGAGCACGCGCAGCGCGAGCTGCTCCGCCTCAAGCAGGACGAGTTGCTCGAGTTGTACTCCGCCTGGAAGACCCAGCCGGACCCCCGGACCACGGAGGACCTCGAGCGGGTGGTGAGTGAGATCCGTCAGCTGAACCCGTCGTTCAAGTTCGAGCTACCGAAGCGCTGACGCCGCGCGTCACGCCGGCGTGACGGAGACCCCGCCGTGGGAGGACGGCGGGGTCTTTCGTCAGGCGCGCGGTCGCCCGCGGGGCGGGGACGCGGCGCGATCCGGTGCTCGCTGCCCGCGGAGGGCGGCCCGCAACGCGTCCCCGTCGACCAGGTGCCACCACGCACACCCCAGCGCGATCATCGTCACCAGCTGATTGCGGTAGGTGAACCAGTAGTGCCGGTTCGAGTGCTGGGCCGCCGCCGCGTACCACAGATAGGGGCCGGCCGCGATGACCACGAGGAGCGCCAGGAACCACCCGTCCGTCCGCGGCCTGCGGAACCGGAGGACGAGCGCTCCCGCGGCCGCCAGCGTCAGGCCATAGAGCACGATGTTGAGCTTCAGACGCTGCGGATCGTCCCACTCCAGGAGCGCGGCGACGTTGAGCAACGGGGCGCTGATCCTCCCCGGCACCGTGAAGCCGACCAGCGAGTCCAGCATCTGCGAGACGTTCGTGCTCTTCGCGCCGCCGCGCAGCGCCAGCTGCTCGAGCCCGTCCGCGATCACGTCCTGTCCCAGCAACGCCGAGGCGAGCACCCACTTTCCGCCCCAGCACGCCGCGTACGCGAACAGCCACGCCGCGCTGCAGCCGAGGACCCGCCGCGGCCCCTCGCGGAGCCCCGCCAGGCGGTGCCGGGAGCGCAGTCCGTGCACCAGGATCACGAGCGGGACGCCGAGGGTCATCAACGGCGCTGAGAGCACGTCGAAGAACGCCGTCAGGGCACCGGCGACCGAGAAGGTCGCGATCTGGAAGGTGTCGGACCGCCCGCGGCTCCGGGCCACGAACAGCGACAGCGCCATCGCGAGCACGTAGGTCTGGACGAGCTGGAGGCTCTGCACCGCGGCCAGGACATTGCTGAGCAGCAGCGCCAGGAGGATCGCGACCGCGAGCGGCGCGTCGGTCCTCCACAGCGTGCGCGTCAGCAGGCCGGTGAGGAGCGCGAGGATCGCCCCGAGGACGAGCAGGACCTGTCCGCGGTCGAGGAGGACGAGCAACGGCCGCAGGTAGACCAGGTACCCGTGCCAGTAGCGGGCGTAGGACCAGGCCCGGCTCGGCTGCGACGAAGCGAGCGGTCCGAGCGGCAGCCAGGTGGTCGAGTCCAGCGCGGACTCGCGCAGCGAATCGGCCAGCGCGGCGTGGAGCGGATGGCGCGCGTCGACCGTGTACGCCACGTTGAGCATGACCGCATCGGTGTAATGGTCGAGTTGGAAGGCCTTCGACTGGACGCCGAAGGCCCGCGGGTAGCCGCCGCCCGGCAGAAGATCGGCGGCGGACTCCCGGCACTTCCCCTCGATGGCGGCGCGCGGGACCAGGCAGGACGCCGTGAGCGCGAGCAGGAACACCAGGCAGAGCGCGGGCGGAACGAGCAGCATCGCCACCACGGACCGCCGGTTCACCGGTGCTCCGCCCCGACGCCGGCGGGGACGCGTCCCGCCACCCAGCACTCCGCCCACATCTGCAGGCTGAGCACGGTCCACAGCGTGCGCCCGCGCTCCACCCGGCCCGCGAGGTGATCGTCGAGCAGGGTCGCGACCGCGGCCGGATCGAGCACGCCCGCGTTGCGCACGCGCTCCGGCGCCAGGCGCGCGCCCACCAGGCCGCGCAGCGGCCCGCGCGACCACACGGTGAACGGCGGCGAGAAGCCCTGCTTGCGGCGCGTCAGCACCTCCCGCGGCAGCAGGTCGCGCGCCAGCTGGCGGAGCACCCACTTGCCGGTGGTGCCGCGCAGCTTGAGCGGCCGCCGGCAGCCGCATCGCGTGCTCGATGAGCGCGTGGCGGAGGAACGGCGCGCGCGACTCGACGACCGTGCCCCATGGTGCAGCGGTCCACCTTGGTGAGCAGCCCGGTCAGGTAGGTCTCGAAGTCGAACAGCTGATAGGCCACCAGCCGCGGATCGCGTTCGAGGTCACCCACCGGCGCCTCGCGCAGGTCGCGCGTCACGCGATCGAGATGGGCGAGCGGATCGTCCTCGGAGATCCGCGCGCGCAGCTCCGGCGACAGCAGGGCGCGTGCCTCCGCCGGGGTCGCGGTGCCGAACCACGCCAGGTGCCGTTCGAACGGACGCAGCCCGGCCGACGACAGGAAGCGCTCGGCGAGCATGGCGATCGAGACGTGCGTGTGCGCCGGACGCAGCCGCCGCGCCAGCGCCACCAGCGCGCCGCGCAGCCCGGACGGGAGGAGGCGCGCGCGCGTGGCGTGGGCGTGCCCGAGGTAGGTCGGGTAGCCCGCGAACAGCTCGTCGCCGCCCTCGCCGGTGAGCACCACCGGCACGTGGCGCGCCGCCATGCGCGCGACCGCCCAGGTGGGCAGCACGCTCGGGTCGCCGAGCGGCTGGTCGAGCGCTGCCGCCCAAGTCTCGATCACCTCGTCGCCGCCCGCGGCGTCGAGCGTCGTCCTCGTGATGGTCCGCGCCGATGGCGCGCGCCACCGCGCGCGCGTACTGGATCTCGTCGTACCCCCGCCCCTCGAGGCGCAGGCTGAAGGTCGGGACCGGGGCGTGCGCGGGCGCGCGCCGCGAGCGCCGCGACCAGCGCGGAGTCGACGCCGCCCGAGAGGAACACGCCGAAGGGCACCTCGCCGGGGATGCGCGAGCGCGACCGCGAGGTCGAGCGCCTCGCCGGTGCGCGGCGACGCCGCCGTCGGGGGCCATCCGGCCGGCAGCGTGTCCCACGGGCGCCAGTAGCGCCGCAGGCGCTCGCCGTCCTCGCGGCGCTCGAGCACGTGCGCGGGCGGCAGCTGGCGCACCGCCTCGAACGCGCAATCGCCGCCGACGAAGAACCCGTGCACCAGGTAGCGCGACAGCGCCGCCGGCGCGGGATCGCGCGACACCCACGGCAGCGCGAACAGCGCGCCCGGCTCCGAGGCGAAGGCGAACGCTCCGCCCGCCGCGGTCACGAACAGCGGCTTCTCGCCCGCGCGATCGCGCGCCAGCACCAGCGTGCGCGTGGCCGCGTCCCACACCACCGCCGCGAACATGCCGTCGAGGTGCCCGGGGAAGTCCGCGCCGTGCTCCTCGTAGAGGTGCGTGACCACCGCGGTGTCGATTCCGGTCTCGACGCGGTGGCCGCGCGCGCGCAGGCCGTCGCGCAGCTCGGTGTGGTTGTAGATCTCGCCGTTCACCAGCGCGTGGCGCGTCCCCGACTCGTCGTGGAACAGGTGCGGGGGCTCGTGCGGGGCGACGATGGCGAGGCGCGCGATGCCGAGCGCGACCTGGTCGTCGCCCCACAGCGCGCGGCCGTTGGGGCCGCGATGCGCGAGCCGGTCGACCATCGCGCCGACCCGCACGTGGCGCTCGTCCTCCGACATCCGGGGGGCCCACAGGCCCGCGATCCCGCACATGGTCGATGGTCTCTCGGTGTGGCCGCGCGCCGCGCGGTCAGGGACGGGGAACGGCGCGATACGCCACGAAGCGCGCGTCGCGATGGAACTCGGTCATGCCGGCCGGAGCCGCGTCGGACGCCTTCACCGAGCGCACCACGACCTCGGCCGGCGCGGCCGGCGCCACGTCGGACGCGGTCCACAGACCACGGAGGCGCAGCGCCGCCGCGTAGCGTACCTGATAATTGCTGGTGGTCTCCCTCCCGTTCTCGCTCACCAGCGCGGAGCGGCGGCCGAGCAGGTAGTCGGTTCCGGGGCTGTAGCACCGCTCGTAACGCACGCTCTCGGCGCCCGCGGCGCGGATCGCGGCGGCGAGCGGGGCGCCGGAGGTGGCCGTCGCCGCCGCGCGCAGCCGCGCATACCCCGCTCCCAGCAGCAGCGGCGTGAACCCGACCACCGCGGCGAAGGCGAGCGCGCGCCGCCGCGTCGGCGCCGCGTCCGCCCAGCACAGGGCCGCGAGCCACGCCAGCGGCGGCAGCGCCGGCAGCAGGTAGGTGACGAGCTTGGAACGCGAGAGCGTGAAGAACAGCGCGGCGAACACCACGAATCCGAGCGCCACCGCGATCCCCGGCCGGGCCCCCGCCGGCGCCTCGCGCAGCCGGCGGGCGCTCCACGGCGTGGCGAGCGACCACGGCAGCGCGCCCCCGACCAGCACCGCGGGCACGAACCACCACGGCTGCTCGCGCCGGAACGAGCCGCTCGTCAGGCGCTCGAACGACTCCTCGAGGAACGCGTAGCGCGGGTACTCGGGATGGCGCGCGCACGCCAGCGCGAACCAGGCCCCCGCGAGTCCGAGCGCCAGCAGCCAGCCCGGCCACCACGCGAGCCACCGCAGCGGCGCGCGCGCGCGCATCAGCAGCGCGGTCGCCGCGCTGCCGCCGAGCGCCCACGCCAGCATCACCGGTCCCTTGAGGAGCAGGCCGAGACCGATCGCGGCGAACAGGGACGCGCGTCCGCGCGGCGTCGATCCGTCGCGCAATTCGTCGGCGACCGCGGTCCACACCACGGTCACGCACAGGGCCAGCGGCACGTCGAAGATGACGTACGCGCTCATGGTGGCGAACAGCGGCGCGGCGGCGAGCAGCGCGGCGGCGCGCCACGCGACCCGGCCGCCGGCGGCGCGGCGCGCGAACGCGGCCAGGGCCAGCAGCGTGGCGAGTCCCGCGGCCATCGCCGGCAGGCGCGCCGCGAGCGGCGTCGGCCCGAGCACGCGGATGGCGGCCGCGGCAGCCCAGAACAGCGCCGGCGGCTTGTCGAGGTAGGGCATCCCCGCCAGGTGCGGGACCACCACGTCGCCGGCGGCGGCCATCTCGCGCGCGACCTCGGCGTTGCGGCCCTCGTCGGGATCCACGAGCGGGATCGTGGTGGCCAGCCCCAGCGAGATCGCGAGCGAGGCCAGCAGGACGAGGGCCATCGCGCGACCGTGCCCGCGTGCGGGGACGACCGCGGCGGGATGGGGCGACGCGGGGATGCCGGCGCGGCTCGGGCGGGTGGCCATCGCGTCAGCGCCGGGGGATCTCGTAGTTCGGCGCTTCCTGGGTGATGGTGACGTCGTGCGGGTGGCTCTCGCGCAGTCCCGCCTGCGAGACGCGCACGAACCTCGCGTCGGCGCGCAGTTCGTCGATGGTGCGCGCGCCGCAGTAGCCCATGCCGGCGCGCAGCCCGCCCACCAGCTGGTAGACGCTGGCCGCGAGCGAGCCCTTGAACGGCACGCGGCCCTCGATGCCCTCGGGCACCAGCTTGGCCAGCTCCTCGGTGTTCTCCTGGAAGTAGCGCTCGCGGCTGCCCTTCGCCGCCGCCATCGCCGCCAGCGAGCCCATGCCGCGGTAGACCTTGTAGGAGCGCCCTTCGAGCAGCACCACCTCGCCCGGGCTCTCCTCGGTGCCGGCGAACAGGCTGCCGATCATCACCGCGTGGGCGCCCGCGGCGAGCGCCTTGACCAGGTCGCCCGAGTACTTGATGCCGCCGTCGGCGATCACCGGCACGCCCGCGCTCCTCGAGCGCGCGCGCGGCTTCGAGGATGGCGGTGATCTGCGCCATGCCGGCGCCGGTCACCACGCGCGTGGTGCAGATCGCCCCCGGGCCCATGCCCACCTTCACCGCGTCCGCCCCGGTCGCGGCGACCGCGCTGGCGCCCGCGGCGGTGCCGACGTTCCCCACCACCAGGTCGGTGTCGGGGAACTCCGCGCGCATGCGCTCGGCCGCGGCGAGCACGCCACGCGAGTGCCCGTGCGCGCTGTCGAGGCACAGCGCGTCCACGCCGGCGTGGACCAGCTCCCGCGCGCGCTCCATGAAGTCCCCGGCCGCGCCCACCGCGGCGGCGACCCGCAGGCGGCCGAGCTCGTCCTTGCAGGCGTCGGGATGACGGATGCGCTTCTCGATGTCCTTGACGGTGATGAGGCCCTTGAGCCGGCCCTCGTCGTCCACCACCGGCAGCTTCTCGATGCGGTGCCGCGCGAGGATGGCGCGCGCCTGCTCCAGCGTGGTGCCCGGCGGCGCGGTCACCAGCCGCTCCTTCGTCATCACCTGCGCGACCCGCCGGGTGTGGTCGTCCTCGAAGCGCAGGTCGCGGTTGGTGAGGATGCCCACCAACTTCCCGTCCTCGGTGATGGGCACGCCCGAGATGTGGAAGCGCGCCATCAGCGCGTGCGCCTCGCTCACGGTGGCGCTCGGCGGCAGCGTGATCGGGTCCACGATCATCCCGCTCTCGCTGCGCTTGACGCGGTCCACCTGCGCGCACTGATCGGCGATCGAGAGGTTCTTGTGGATGACCCCGATGCCGCCCTCGCGCGCCAGCGCGATGGCCAGCTCGGCCTCGGTCACGGTGTCCATCGCCGCGCTCACGATCGGGACCTGGAGCGGGATGCGGCGGGAGAAGCGCGTGCGGGTGGAGACCTCGCGGGGGTGCACCTCGGAGAGGCGCGGCTGCAGCAGCACGTCGTCGAACGTCAGCGCCTCGCCGCCCACCTTCCGGTCCCAGTCCACGCGTTCGCTCATGGCGCGTCGCTCCCCGAAACGAAGAAGCCGCAGCCGACCGCGCCGCGGCTCCGCACTCAGTGCGCCGGAGGCGGCACGGCGGAGGGGTCCGCCGCCGTCTTCTTCGCCTGGTTGAGGAGATTGAAATGGTAGTTGGCGCCCACGCGCAGCTCGAACACGCCGAGCGTGCTGTTGAACCCGGACGGGAAGCTCGCGTCGTCCTGCGCCGCCACGTAGTGCGAGGTCGCCGCGCCCTCGACGCTCACCGCGGGCAATGCCTTGAGGAAGCGCTCCGCGCCGATCTCGATCGTGGCGCCGGGGTAGAGTCCGCGGTGCAGCTTCAGGCTCACGGGGTCCTTGACCACCCAGCGGGCGTCCTCGACCCACACCCGATACAGTCCCGGGCCCGCGCCGATGTGGTACAGCCAGGCGCCGCGGCGCGCGAGCAGCTGCATCTCCGCGCTCATCGGCAGCAGCAGCGTGAGGTACTTGCCCTTGTCGAGGTCGGCCAGGTGGTTCGGCTCCTTGAACGGCGGCTTCTCGCGGTTGGTGTAGGCCGCCCACGCGAACCCCGGGCTCACCTGCCACCGCAGCCACGGCCTCATCGTGTAACGGAACGCGGCGCTGAAGGCCATGCGGGGCTGCGCGCCCTTGGAATAGTCCTCGGCGGCGTAGAAGAGCGATCCGCCGGTCATGCCGCCGATGGAGCCCGTGCCGGGCACGGCGCCCATGACCGGGGGCCGAGCCGCCGGCGGGGTGGCCGGTGCGGGGGGCGTCGCCTCCTGCGCCAGACACGCCGATGCGGCCGTGAGCAACGCCGCGGCCGCGATGCTCACCCAGAGGTAGCGCGAGTTCATGCGATGGAGACTCCCCTTCCGGGTCGGAAGGCAAGAAGGTGGGCCCGGTGCAGACGAGGCGCGGAGTATAGGAATGCCGTTCCGGGCCCGTCAAGGCACGCGGCGCGCGACACCGGGTGCGCACGGGGCGCGACGCCGCGCTGGCCACGGCGATGCCACGCTGTCGATGGCGTCGTCGCCGCGGCGAGGGCGCGAGCCGCGAAGGACCCGCGCGGAACGCGCGCGGACACGTTCGCGCCGGTGGGAACGGCGCTTGCCCGGGGACGCGGCACACCCGACCGGGATCCCGCACTCCTCCCTGCCAGCACCGCCCGCACCCCGACCTCCCTTCACGACGCGAGAAGTCCTTCCGGGGCCGGCTGCCAACCGGCCCCCGTCCCGGCCCACCCGCGGACCGGAGGCGCGGAGCGGCTCCGCGCGCACATGACCGCGCGTTGACACATCACGAGAGCGGCTCTTACACTGCATCGCCTCAATGCCCGCATACGCCGGGTCGGCACCGGGACACCACCCCCGGAGCTCGCCCGGTCGTTGATTGTCATGGGGGGAACGATGACCCGCGCTGACCTGTGGAAACTCGGGTTCGTGGTGCTCGCGACGGTGATCTCCGTCGGGTACCTGTACCCGTCCTACCGCTATTTCACGATGACACCGCAGCAGCGCGATGCGATGCCGGCCGAGAAACTGGCCGAGCTGCGCAAGCAGTCGCTCCATCTCGGCCTCGATCTCCAGGGCGGCATGCACGTCGTGCTCGAGGTCGATCGCTCGCGCCTCAACGCGGCGGAGGCCAAGGACGCGCCGGAGCGGGCGATGGAGATCATCCGCAACCGCGTGGACCAGTTCGGCGTGGCCGAGCCGCTGATCCAGCGCGAGGGCGAGGACCGCATCGTGGTCCAGCTCCCCGGCCTCACCGACCCGGTGCGCGCCAAGGAGTTGATCGGCAAGACCGCCCTGCTGGAGTTCAAGCTGGTGCGCACCCCCGAGGAGTCCAACAACCTGTTCGCGCGTCTCGACGGCTACCTGGCGGCGCGCGGCGCGGGCGGCGTGCCGGGCGACACGCTCGCGGGCAATGAGCCGTTGTCGCGTCACTTCCTCGACCGCGCGTCGGGGTTCGTGGTGCAGGAGGACCTGCCCGCGGTCGGACGGCTGCTCGCCACCCCGGGACTCGATTCCATCATCCCGTCGGACAGCCAGCTGCTGTGGGGTGATGCCGGCGAGAGCATGGACAACCGCACCGGCCGCGCGCTCTACGTGGTCAAGCGCCAGCCCGAGATGACCGGCAGCATGATCGCCAGCGCCATCCATCAGGTCGGGCTCAAGTCCACCGACCCGGGCGCGTGGGGCGTCAGCATGAAGCTCACGCCCCAGGGGCGCGTGGACTTCGCGCGCACCACCGGCAACAACGTCGGCCGCCGGCTCGCGATCGTGCTCGACGGCGTGGTCTCATCGGCGCCGAACATCCAGGAGCGCATCCCCAACGGCAGCGCGTCGATCACCGGCAACTTCACCGACGAGACCTCGAAGGACCTGGCCATCGTGCTGCGCGCGGGCGCGCTGCCGGCGCCGGTGACCGTGATCGAGGAGCGCACCGTCGGGCCTTCGCTGGGCGGCGACTCGATCCAGCAGGGGCTGACCGCGGGCCTCGTGGGCGCGGTGCTGGTGGTCGTCTTCATGTCGGTCTACTACCAGCTCTCCGGGCTCATCGCCATCACCGCGCTGGTGCTCAACATGCTTTACCTGATCGGCGCCATGGTGTTCGTGCCGACCTGGCTCGGCGGTGTGCCCGCCACTCTCACGTTGCCCGGCATCGCGGGCATCGTGCTCACCATCGGCATGGCGGTGGACGCGAACGTGCTCATCTTCGAGCGCATCCGCGAGGAGCTGCGCAACCAGAAGACCATCCGCGAGTCGGTGCGTCTCGGCTACGACCGCGCGTTCCGCACCATCCTCGACGCGAACGTGACCACGCTCATCAGCTCGCTGTTCCTGTTCCAGTTCGGCACCGGGCCGATCAAGGGATTCGCCGTCACGCTGAGCATCGGATTGATCGCCAACATGTTCACGGCGGTGCTCTTCACCCGGATGATCTACGACTTCTGGCTCGACCGCGCGAAGCCCGAGCGGCTGAGCATCTGAGAGAGGGCGATCCCATGCTGCAGTTGCTGATCGGCACCAACATCCCGTTCATGCGCTACCGGCGCTGGACCTACCTGTTCTCCAGCGCGATGGTGCTGGCGACCATCGTCTGGCTCGTCGTGCACGGCGGCCCGCGCTACAGCGTCGACTTCACCGGGGGCACGCTGCTCCAGGTGCGCCTCTCCCAGACGCTGCCCGCCGACCAGGTGCGCGCCGCGCTCGAGGCCGGCGGCTACCGCGGCACCGAGCTCCAGCAGATGACCGGGGCGAACGCCAGCGAGTACCTGATGCGCTTCCAGACCGGGGCGAGCGACCGGGACCTCTTCACCGGGGTGCAGCGGGCGATCGTGGGCAAACACCCGTCCGTCGGCGTGGAACTGCGCCGCGTCGAGCAGGTCGGCCCGAAGGTGGGTACCGAACTGCGCCAGAAGGCCTTCTGGGCGGTGCTCGGGAGCCTCGGCGGGATTCTGCTTTACGTGGGCATCCGTTATGAGTTCAAATTCGCCCTCGGCGCCGTGGTCGCTCTGTTCCACGACGTGTTCGTGGTCCTGGGATTCCTCTGCTTCTCCGGGCGGGAGGTCTCCCTCACCGTGGTCGCCGCTCTGCTCACCATCGCCGGCTACTCGATCAACGACACGATCGTGGTGTTCGACCGCATCCGCGAGCGCTCCAAGGCCCTGCGCAAGGAGAAGCACTCGCGGGTGCTGGACATCGCGGTGAACGAGACGCTGTCGCGCACCGTGATCACCGCCTTCACCGTGTTCCTCACCGCGGTGGCCCTGTTCGTCTGGGGCGGCGAGGTCCTCAATGACTTCTCCTTCGCGATGATCATCGGCACGGTGTTCGGGACGTACTCGTCCGTCTACGTGGCGAGCGCGCTCGCGCTCGATATCTGGATCTGGCTGGACCGCCGCAAGGGCGTCCAAGCCGAATAGGAAGGGCTCACATGAACGCCTCCCGGCGCGCGACGCGCCTCGCCCAGGCCGCTCTGCTCGGGGCGTGCCTGCTGGGCGCCCTGGCGGTCGTCAGCGGCTGCTCCAAGAAGCTCACGAGTGTGGACCGCGCGTACACGACGCCCGAGGGCGCGAAGGGCGACGCGCAGCTGACCCTGTATCCGGCCGGTCTCGGGCTCTACGAGAACGTGTACTCGGACTCCGGCGAGATCGGCCAGTTCGATCCGCGGCCGTCCCCCACCGAGCCGGGCGACGTGCTGCTCAGGAGCGCGGTGGTCTACGCCGAGGCGGGCGGCCCCATCCACGGCCTGATCGTGGACGGGACCGTGGCGAGCGCCTACCAGGTGCTGCGCCGGGAATCGAACGGCGGGCTGCATGGCCTGTTCGACTACGACCTGTCGCCGACCACGCGCTGGCTGGACAGCGGCTACGAGCTGTATCAGTTCACGGACGACCGTCCGTCGTCGTTCTCGCCCCCCACGTACGTGGGCCGCGGGGTGGTCCAGGGCGCGATCACGCCGAGATCGCCGCTCACGAATTCCGCGACCCTGACCGCCCAGCCCATCATGTTCCGGTGCAACGTGTCCTCGAGGGTGGTCGTGAGGGACAACCTGAACGTCCTCGAGATCACGGTCCGGATCGTGGACCCGGTCCCGGGGGCCTCCGGCTACTGGCTGCAGATGTACCAGTTCCTCCCCTCGGCCTCCGAGGATGACAAGCGGCTCAGCCAGTACCCGGCGCCCCTCAGCACACAGCGCGTGCGGGACATCTCGACATCCTTCGCGCGGCCGTCAGGCACCACGCAGATGACGCTGCGGGGCCAGTTCATCAACTACAAGAACACCTACCTGTTCCGGATCAGCGCCGTGGACACGGCCGGGCAGTACGTCGGCTGCCAGCTGGGCTACGACCGGAAGCTGATCCCCGTGTCCTCCACCGCGAAGCAGTGGTACGAGACCTACCCGACGCCGATCGAGCACACCACCCCGGACGCTCCGACCGCGGCGCCGCTCGCCGGTGCCGCGGGTGCCAGCCTCGGCGCCTCCTCACCGGGCTCGACCACGCTCACCGTGATCGTGGGCTCCGCGCCCCCGGTCGCGGAGGATCCCCTGAGCCGGCGCCTCGCGTCCCAGCCGGTCCCGCAGGCCCCGCGGGGCACCCCGGTCTCGCGCGGGAGCGGTGCGCGCTGACCCCTCCGTGAGACCCAGGACCCGATGTCTGCTCGCGGCCGCCCTCGTGGCGGCCGCGCTGTTTTCGGCGGTGGCGGGCGCGCAGACCGCGCCGCCCGGCGCGCGCGCGTTCGGGATCGCGCGCCTCAAGTACGGCGGCGGGGGGGACTGGTACGGGGATGGCACCTCGCTCGTGAACCTGCTGCGCGGCGTGCGCGAGCGCACCTCGATCCCGGTGAGCGCGGAGCGCGAGGCGGTGGTGGAGCCGGGCGCGGCCGCCCTGTTCCAGTACCCGTTCGTGTTCGCGTGCGGCCACGGGAACGTCAAGCTGACGGCCGCCGAGACGGAGAACCTGCGCGCCTACCTCGACGCCGGCGGTTTCCTGTGGGTGGACGACGATTTCGGTATCGAGCCCAGTCTGCGGCGTGAGTTGAAGAAGGTGTTCCCGGACGACCCGCTGGTGGAGCTGCCGTTCTCGCATCCGCTGTTCCACGGCCTCTACGAGTTCCCGGCGGGACTCCCCAAGATCCACGAGCACGATGGGGGCCCGCCCCGGGCCTTCGGGCTCATCCGGGACGGGAGGCTGGTGGTACTATTCACCTTCGATTGCGATCTCGGGGACGGTCTGGAGGACGAAGAGGTCCACCACGACCCGCCCGAGAAGCGCGAGGCCGCGCTCCGGATGGCGGTGGACATCGTCTGGTTCGCGCTCACCCAGTAGTCCAGTAGTCCGTCCTCCGGCCGGGCCGCCCGACGGGACCCACGTGACCCGACTGCCACTCCAACTGAGGCTCGCCCGCTCGCACCGCGCGGCTCGCACCGCGCTGGCGCTGCACCATGCGCTCCGCGCCGCGGCGGCGCTCTGCGCGCTGGTGGCGCTGGTGGTGCTGGCCGGCGTCCCGCTCGACTTCGGCGCGGGCTTCGCCTGGACGCGCGCGGCGCTCGCGGCGTTCGCCGGCCTCGTGGTGCTGGCCCGCACGCTGGCCTCCGCGCACGCCGCGACCCCGCGCTTCGAGGCCTGGGTCGAGCACGTCGAGCAGCGCTTCCCCACGGTGCGCTCGTGGCTGCGCAATGCGCTCGACCTCGAGCTCGCGCCGCTCGCTCACACCTCGGCGAGCCTCGCCACCGCGCTGCGCGAAGAGACCGCGCGCCGACTCGAAGGCGTCCCGCTCGCCACGCTCTCGCCGCCCATCCGCCCGCGCGGACCGCTGTCCGCCATCGGGGCCGCGGGCGCGGCGCTGGTGCTGGTCGCGCTCGTGAGCCCGGCGCGCGTCGGGCACTCGTGGGCCGCGCTCTGGGACCCGGCCTCCGCCGCGCCGCCGGTGCGGCTGGTGGTCGAGCCGGGCGCGGTGCGCGTCTCCCCCGGGGCCGCGCTCGCGGTGCGGGCGCGGGTGTGGGGCACGGCGGCGACCCCCCGCATCGAGCGCGACGGCGGCCCCCCGGCGGCCGCGGTGCCCGAGGGCACCGGCGCCGATGGCGCGCGCGTCTGGCGCTTCGACCTCGCGATGATCACGCGCGAGGAGCTCTACCGCGTCCGCGCGGCGCGGGCGACCAGCCCGCGCTATCGCATCACGCTCGCCGGCGAGCCCTCGCCGGTGTCGTTCGAGGTCGAGTACCGCGCCCCGGCGTACGCCCGGCTTCCGCCCCAGCGCGGCGTCGCGACGCGCGGCGATCTCGAGGGCCTGCGCGGCACGGTGGCGACCGTGACCGCGACGTTCGACCGCGACCTCGAGGCCCTCGACGTCACCGGGCCCGCGGGCACGCCGGCGCGCTGGAGCGCGCTCACCCCGCGGCGCTGGCGCGGTGCGCTCGCGCTCGACCGCAGCGGCGCGTGGGCGCTGCGCGCGCGAGCGAGCGGCGGGGAAGCCGCGCTGCGCTACCGGATGACCGCCCTCGACGACGCCCCGCCGGCGCTGAGCGTGGTGCTGCCGACCGGCGACGCGGACCTCCCGGCGGGCCAGCAGGTGCCCCTCGAGGTGGTGGGCGAGGACGATCTCGGCCTCAGCGAACTGGCGCTCCAGTTCCGCAAGGACCCCGCCGCGCCCTGGCGCACGCTGACCCTCGAGCGATTCGCACGGCGCCCGCGCGAGGTGCGCGTGCGCACCGCGTGGGACGCGGGTTCCCTCGGCCTGCTGCCGGGCGAGAGCGCCTCGTTCCGCTTCGTGCTGTGGGACGACGACGCGGTGAGCGGGCGCAAGGCGGCGACCAGCCCGGCGTTCGCGCTGCGCTTCCCATCGCTCGCCGACCTCTACGAGCGCCTCGACGAGCGCCAGGGGGACGTGCAGAACTCGCTCGAGCGCGTGGCCGACCAGGCCCGCGAGCTCCAGCAGACGCTCGAGCACATCGCCCGCCAGGCGCCTCAGGCACGCACCGACCCGCAGAGCAGCTCGTCGTACGAACGGCGCGAGGAGATGAAGACCGCGCTCGAGCGCCAGCAGGAGCTCTCGCGGCGCATCCACGAAGCGGCGGGCGAGCTGCGCCAGAGCCTCGAGGACGCCGCCGAGCGCCAGGCGTACGACGACGAGCTGATGCGCAAGCTGCGCGAGATGAGCGAGCTGGTCCAGCAGATCGAGAGCCCGGAGTTCAAGCAGGCGCTGGAACGCATCCGCAAGGCCATGGAGCGCATGGAGCCGCGCGCCAGCGAGCCGGAGGTGAAGCAGTGGCGCGACGCCAGCCGGCAGATGCTCGAGAACCTCGAGCGCACCCTCGCGCTGCTCAAGCAGCTGCGCGCGGAGGAGCGGCTGGCCGCGCTGGCGAAGCGGGCCGAGGAGCTCGCGCAGCAGCAGGACGCGCTCAATCGCGAGTCGGGCGCGCCGGCGCCGCGGGACACCGCGACGCGCGCGTCCCGGGCGCGGACCCAGGCCCAGCAGCAGCAGGACGCCGCCGAGCGGACGCGCGCGCTGGCGAAGGAGGCCCGTGAGGAGGCGCGGGCGATGGCCCAGCCCGAGGCCCGGCAGGGCACGCAGGAGGCCGCCGACCAGCTCGAGAACGAGGCCGCGCCGGAGCAGGACAGCGCCGCGGAGGCCCAGCGCCAACAGCAGGAGGACCAGGCGAAGTCGGCGGGTGCGCGGGCGAGCAGCAGCCTGCAGAGCGCGGCGCGGAGCCTCAGCCAGATGGCCACGCGCGCGCAGCAGGAACGGGACGGCGTGGACCTCGCGGCGGTGCGACGCGCGGCCCAGGACCTGGTGTCGCTCCAGCGCGCCGCGCAGGGCAACCTCGAATCCGGCCCCGCCGCCGGGGAGCGTGCCGACCGCCAGACCGATCTGGCCGACGGGGTGGCGCGGGTCACGGATTCGCTTTCCACGCTCTCGCGGCGCTCGCCGTTCATCAGCCCGAAGCTCGGCGAGAGCCTCGGCCGCGCGATGCAGGGCCTGACCGAGTCCGGGCGCAGCCTCGCGCGCGGCGATCGCATGCGCGGCGAGCAGGCCGGCCGCGAGGGCAGCGAGGCGCTCAACCAGGCGGTGCGCGAGCTGCGCGTCTCCGAGCAGGGCATGTGCAAGAACCCCGGCCCGGGCAAGCCGGGCGGCCAGAGCAGCACGCAGCGCATGGGCCAGCTGGGCGAGCAGCAGAGCCAGCTCAACCAGCAGAGCCGGGCCATGGCGCAGCGCCTCTCCCAGCAACTGCGGCTCTCGGCCGGGGACCAGTCCGAGATGCGCCGCCTCGCCGCGGAACAGCAGCGACTGCGCGAGGAGCTCGAGCGCATCCAGCAGGACGACGAACGCGAGCGGAAGCTGCTCGGCCGGCTCGACGCCGCCCGCGATGAGATGCGGGAGGTCGAGGAGGCGCTGCGCTCCGGCCCGCCGGGCGACGACCTCGAGCAGAAGCAGGACCGCATCCTGTCGCGCCTGCTGGACGCGCAGCGCTCGGTCAATCGCCGCGACTTCGATCCCACCCGCGAGTCGCGCCCGGGCGAGGACCTCGCGCGGCCGAGCCCCGCCCCGCTGCCCGCCGGCTTGATGCGCGAGAGCGATCGCCTGCGGCTCGGACTGCTCAAGGCCGACAGCGACCGCTACCCCGCCCGCTACCGCGCCTTCATCGAGGCCTACCTGCGCGCGCTCAATGGAGCGCGCCCGTGAGGCGCTCGACCTTCGCCTTGCTGGGCTGCGTGGCGCTCGCGGGGTGCGCGGCGCTCGCGGCGGCCGTGGCACCGGCGCCGCGCCGGCCGCTGCCTCCCCTGGCCGCGCCGGTCCCCGCCCTCGCCGATGACGAGCCCGGCGTGCGCCGCGTCTTGCCGCTGGCGCCCGCGTCGCTCGCGCGCCTGCGCGAGGCGACGTCGCTGCGCGAGTCCGGCCAGCTCGACAGCGCGCGCCTCGTGCTCGAAGGGCTGCTGATCCAGTCTCCGCACCATCCGCAGGTGCTGCTCGAGCTGGCCCGGGTCCACGAGGACCGCCACGCGTGGTCGGAGCTCGAACGGCTCGCCCTCCGCGAGCGGCTCGCCACCCACGACTCCACGCTGCTGGCGCCGTCGCTGGCCACCGCCCGTGAGCGCACCGGCCGTCCGGCGGCGGCGGCCCAGGTCGCCGTCGAGGCCTGGGTGGCGTCGCCGCTGATGGGCGACTGGGCGCAGAGCACGCTCGCACGGCTGAGTCCCGCGGCCGCGAAGCCGGTGCGCGAGGCGCTGCGTCGCGCGGCCACCCAGCGGCCGGAGCGCGCGGATCTGGCGCGCGGGACCGCGCGCCTCGACTGGGCCGCGGGCGACGCGCGCGCGGCGCTGCGCTCGCTGGCCGACGCCGATCACGCGGGCGCGCGGCCGCCGGCGCGCTGGATTTTCGCCGAGGACCTGCTGCGCGGCGGCGGAGACGCGCGCGACTCCACGGGGGCGATGGACGTGCTGCTCGATCTGGCCGGGGATCGCGCCGCCGAAAGGTCCTACCGCGCCGCCGCGGCGCGGCGCGCGTGGGAGGTCGCCGAGGCCCGCGGCGAGATGCGCGCGCACGCGCCCCGCCTCGCCCACGCGCTCGCCGACCTGCCGTCCGACGCCTGGGACAGCGCCTTCCTGGTGGGGGTGGCGCGCGCGCTGCGCGAAGGCGGGCACACCGCGGATTCCCGTGCGCTGCTCGCGCCGCTCGTGGGACGCCCGCAGGCGCCGGCGGTCTCGCTCGAACGCGCGCTCGCGGATCTGCGCGATGGCCCCCCCGAGCGGGCGCTGCCCGCGCTGCGGGTCGCCGCCTCCGAGTACGACGAGGGCGCGTGGCGCTACGCCGAGGCGCTGTTCTACGCCGCGCAGAGCGACTCGGCCCGGGCCTGGTACGAGCGCGTGTCGGAGAACCCCGCGAGCCCCTACGCGGGCGCCGCCTTCGAGCGCCTGTACCTGATCGAGGACGCCGATCCGCGCTCCGCGCTGGCCGCGTTCGGGCGTCTGGCCTACGAGGAATGGCGCGGCGAGCCGCGGCGGGCCGCCGAACTCGCCGACTCGCTCTACCGCTCGCTGCGGCGCGGGGCGACCTGGGCCCAGGCCGCGCTCAGCCTGTCCACGCTGCGCGACGCGCTGGGCGACCCGCGGGCCGCGCTCGAGCCGCTGGCGCTGCTGGCCGACTCGCTGCCGGGCGACCGCCTCGCCCCGCTCGCGCGCCAGCGCCTCGGCGACCTCTATCTCGACCGCATCCGGGACGAAGCCCAGGCGCTCGCCCAGTACGAGGAGTGCCTGGCGCGGTACCCCAGGGCGTGGAACGCGCCCGAGGTGCGGCGACGCGTCGAGACCCTGCGCCGCGACCGGCGCTTCTGAATCGAAAGGCGACATGGCCCTGCTCTTCGGAAACCGTCCCCCGCTGCGCGGCCGCGACCCGCGCGGCCTCGACCTGCTGGCGCCGGTGAAACTGGTGGCCGCGCTGGTGGGCGCTGTGCTGTTCGCGGTGGTCGCGTTGCTCACCCTCGGCCTGGCGCTGCTGTTCCTGCGCAGCCGCGGCGGGCGGAACGGGCGCGTCTTCACTTGGCGCGCGGGCGGGCCGGCGCCGCCCGCCGGCGGGGACCCCGGCCCGGGCGCCGACGTGACGGGTGAGGCCGCGGATGGATCCCCGCCGCTGGCCGAGCCGCCCGCGGGGGCGCCGCGCCGCGAGCGCTCCTACGCCGAGGTGATCGAGATACTCCCGTTGGTCGCGGGGCTCTCGCTCGCGCTCGCGGCCGGCGCCGTGGCGCCGGCTCCGTCGCACGCCCGGGTGCTGGTGCCGATGGACGACCGCCAGACCGACCACCTCAAGGCCTACGGCCTCACCTACTGGGTGCTGACCCGCGGCCAGAAGGCCGAATGGCTGCTCAACTACCGCGGCGGGTCCTTCCTGCTCGGCGACGACGCCGAGACCGTGCGCGAGGCCAACGTGCGCGGGGTGACGGTCGAGGACCTCTCGGGGGCCGACGAGGCCGCGCTGCGCGCCACCATCGCCGGCGAGAACATGGAGTCGGTCGCGCTCGAGAAGGCGCCGCGGATCGCCGTGTACATCCCGCCCAATCTGCCGCCGTGGGACGACGCGGTGACCCTCGCGCTCCAGTACGCCGACATCCCGTACTCCAAGGTGTGGGATGAGGAGGTGCTCCGCGGCGACCTGGCGAAGTACGACTGGCTGCACCTGCACCACGAGGACTTCACCGGTCAGCACGGCAAGTTCTACATCGCCTACCGGGGATTCCCGTGGTACCGCGAGGAGGAGGCGGTGCAGAAGGCGATGGCCACCCGGATGGGCTTCGCCAAGGTCACCCAGCTCAAGGGCGCGGTCGCGGTGACGATCCGCGACTACATCCAGCGGGGCGGGTTCATGTTCGGCATGTGCTCGGCCACCGACACCTACGACATCGCGCTCGCGGCGGCCGGCCTCGACATCGCCGAGACGATGTACGATGGGGACCCGGCCGACCCGCACGCCTCCGATCGGCTCGATTACTCGCGCACGCTCGCGTTCAAGGACTTCCGCCTCGAGATGGATCCGTTCGTCTATCGCTTCTCGGACATCGACGTGACGCAGGAGGCCTCGCAGCGCGGGCCCGAATCGTTCTTCACGCTGTTCGACTTCTCGGCCAAGAACGATCCGGTCCAGAGCATGCTGGTGCAGGACCACGTCAACGCGATCCCCGAGTTCCTCGGCCAGAGCACGGGATTCCGGCGCTCGCGCCTGAAGAGCGGCGTGTACGTGCTGGCCGAGGTCGAGGGCACCGACGAGGTGAAGTACCTGCACGGATCCTATGGCCGCGGCACGTTCACCTTCCTCGGCGGTCACGATCCCGAGGACTACCAGCACATGGTGGGCGATCCGCCGACCGATCTGACGAAGTACAAGCACTCGCCCGGTTACCGCCTGATCCTCAACAACGTGCTGTTCCCTGCCGCGGAAAAGAAGAAGCAGCGCACCTAGGCGGGGCGGCTCAGCGGGGGCGCGTCGCGCCTTCGCGGGCGAGCATCGTGGACACGAAGCTCAGCAGTTGTCTCGGGGTGAAGGGCTTCGCGAGGAATCCGGTGCCCTCGGCCAGCGTGACGCCATCCGCACGCAGGTCCTCCGAGTAGCCGGACATGAACGCGATCCGCAGGCCGGGGTGGGTCCGGCGCAGCGTCGCGGCGAGCGCGGCCCCGCCCAGGCGGGGCATCACCACGTCGGTGAGCAGCAGGTCGGGGACCATCGGTTCGCGCTCGAGGCGCGCGAGCGCCGCCACTCCGTCGGCCGCCTCCATCACGATGTGGCCGGCCTTGCGCAGCGTGGCGACCACCACCCCGCGGATGAGCTCCTCGTCCTCCACCACCAGGATGACGCCCTGCGGCACTTCGGGCGGTTCCGCCGCCGGGGCGGTCACTGCGACGCGCTCTCCGGCGCGGGAAAGGGGCAGGAGCACGGTGAATCGCGAGCCCTCTCCCACCCGGCTCTCCACCAGGACATGTCCCTCGCTCTGTTTGACGATCCCGTAGACGACCGCGAGGCCGAGGCCGGTGCCCTGCCCGGGCCCCTTGGTGGTGAAGAACGGCTCGAAGATCCGCGACCGGGTCTCCGCGTCCATGCCCACGCCGGTGTCCTGCACCTCGAGCACCGCGAATCGCGAGGGGTCGACCGCACCGTCGCACCGCGCCGCGTCGGACGGATCCGCGGGCCGGGTGAGGACGCGCATCGTTCCGCCGCCGGGCATCGCGTCGCGGGCGTTCACCACCAGATTGAGGATCACCTGCTCGATCTGCGAGCGGTCCGCGAGGATCGGGCCCGGCAGGGGATCGAGCGCGAGATCGAGCTGGATGTGCTCGCCCACCAGCTTGCGCAGCAGCCCGAGGGTCCGGCCGGTCTGTTCGGCGAGATCGAACCCCTCGCGCCGCTGGATCTGCCGGCGGCCATGCGCCAGCAGCTGCCGCACCGTCACGGCGGCGCGTTCGGCGGCCTCGAGGATGTAGCGCACGCCCTCCTGGTGCGGCGAACCGAGGGGCAGCCCGCGCTGCAGTTCGCCGGCGTATCCGAGGATCACCGTCAGGAGGTTGTTGAAGTCGTGGGCCACTCCGCCCGCGAGCCGGCCGACCGCCTCGAGCTTGTGCGACTGGACCAGTTCCCGCTGGGTCTCCTCGAGGACCGCGAGGCTGCTCGCCAGCTGCGCGCTGCGTTCGCGCAGGTCCTCGGTGAGGTTCGCGTTCTCGATCGCCCGGTCCACGTGGTTGGCGAGCAGTTGAAGGAAAGGCAGCTGGCGCTCGGCGAGGGCATCGAGCCGGGAATAGGTCTGCCGGCGGCGTGCGGCGAAGGCGACGAGCGCGGCCGGCACGCCGGTGCCGTCGTCGCGGAGCGGCACGCAGGCGACGTGACCGGTGAACGGCGCCCCGGGCTCGGGCACCATAGCCGGGGCGACCGCACGCATCATCGCGCCGGCGGGCTGGCTGCCATCGTCCGGCTCGAAGGTGACGAACACCGGTTCGCGCAACGCGTGCAGCCAGTCCAGCGACGCCGCGTCCAGCCGGAGCGGGATGGGAGATTCCACAGCCCGGCCCTGCGCCGCGAGGAGGGTCACGCCGACGCGCGACGGCTCCAGTCGGACGACCCCGATCCAGTCGAGGGAGAAGGCCCGCGACAGCACGTCGACCGCGCGGGCGAGGATTCCGGCGGGCGATTCCGTGCCCGAGGACTCGAGCGCGAACCCGGCGAGCGAGCGGATGCGGACGAGTTGCGTGTCGAGCTCGTTCTGGGAGCGCGAGAGCCGCTGCTCGGTCTGCACCAGCAGCTTGATCTGCTCGTCCAGCGCCCGGGTCTCGCGGCGGAGCCGCTCGAGTTCGTCTTCCTGGGATCGGTCCACCATGTCCTCAGGGCTCGTCGTACAGCGCGCACAGGGCCACGGTGAAGTTGTGGTAGAAGGTCCGCTGGCCGATGGGCGCGATCTCGCCGTAGGTGTGGAACCCGAGCCACGGGGTCTCGCCGCCGAACTCCTCCTGCAGCGGCCGCACGATCTGCCCGGCCACGGCGGAGCCGAACAACTGCTTGCCGCGGCCGGCGCAATCGAACTGGAGGACCAGGGCGGGTCGCCGGCCCGGGTGCCGTCGCGCGACACGGGACGCGCAGGCGCGCGCGCGGTCGCAGATCCTCACCGGGTCGCGGCGCGTGAGCCGGACCACCCCGCCGGTGCGCAGTCCCCCTCCCGGGAAGAACAGCGAGCCGGTGGCCTTGTCCAGGCCGAGCGGGGTGTGGATGATGAACGGCTCGTAGTCCTGCGCGGCATCCGCCGGCAGGGGCTCGCCGATGGACAGGTGGATCGCCGCCTCGGTGTCGAGATCCTCGGGCTGTCCGTCGAGGTATTCCCGGAACACCTCCCAGGCGGGCCGCCCGTCGAGTTCGTGCAGCCAGGCGCCCTCGGCGCGGGTGACGCGCCGCTCGAGCCCGATCGCGGTGCAGCCGTGGCTGACCGAGATCTCCATGCTCCCCCGACCGCGGATCAGCAGCGCGGCGACCCCGTCGCTCGTGACCTCGCCATCGTGATACTGGTGCGTGCGCTCGAAGCGCAGCGCGTCACCCGCCGCGCCGCCGACGACGTGGATCGACGGCGGCAACGACTCGTCGATCGAGCGCAGCAGCTCGCCGCAGTTGCCGAGCAGGCCATCGGGGAACACCAGCAGTCCGATCTCGTCGCCCCGCGAGACCGCCCGCACCTGGCGGACCAGTTCGGCGCCCGCGGCGGCCGAGTCCGTCGCGTAGTCACGCACCAGAAAGGTCTCGAACGAGAAGGTGTCCGAGTGCATCGCCAGCACCGCGACCGAGTGGTCGGTCTCGTCCGAGACCGGACCGGCGATGACCCCTTCGGCGGAGCAGCCGCACAGCCGCGCGCCGGGCAGGGTCTCCCGGATGCCCGCGAGCAGCGCGGCCTGGTCGTGCCCCGAGGTCGCGAACACCAGGCCGAGGTCGGCGGTGCGGGTGAGCGCCCGGACGGCCTCGCCCGCCGCCTGCCGGCCCGCGTCGCCGGAGTCCCGGATCGTGCTCATGCCGATTCCTGCCGCTGTCGCCACAGGTGCACCTCGCGTCGGACCAGCCTCGAATGGACGTTCCTGAACGGGTACGGTGTCCCCCGGTGACCCGGCGGGAGTGGAGGGTCGCGAAGCGGCACGGGCGAGAGCGCTCCCGGACATCACCGTAACAGGTCATCGGCACATCGGGGATCGGAATCGAGCAGAATGCCGCATCCCGGCCGGCCGTCGGCCGCGGCCCGGGACGCGCCCGGCCCCCGCGAAAGCTCAGCCGGATGGCCCGCGATCGCGGGGGCGGGGCGCCCAGGATTCCTCGAGCAGCGCGCGCCGCAGCTCCGCGCTCACCGTCGCGCCGTCCGCCTGCCCGGCCTCTCTCGGGTGGCGCAGGAGCTGGTGGCCGCGCGTGATGCGCCCGTCCACCCAGGTCAGGAAGCGATGGTGCGCTCCCGGCGCGACGTGCACCACGTACAGGTGCCACACCAGCACCACACCGATGGCGAGCAGCGCTTCGTCGCTGTGCGCGAGGAACGCCAGGGCGATGGCGAGGTCGGGCAGACGCCCGCCGAGCGCGACCGGGAACCACAGCACCAGCCCGGACGACGCCATCACCGGCAGGCCCCAGGCCACGGCGAGATAGTGGAGCTTGTTGCGGGTGTCGAACCTGCCGCTCGCGGGCGGGAGCGCACGGCGACCGAGGAGGAACATCGCCAGTTCCCATGCTTCGTGCCCATCGCCGCGGCCGGGCAACAGGCGCCACGCGCGCGCGGCGTCGTAGCGGGAACGCGCCAGCAGCACGGCCGCGTACCCCAGATGTCCGAGCCCGGTCGCGATCAGGATCACCGCGGCGGCGCGATGGAGCGTTCGCGCGACGGTCAGGCCGCCGAGCAGGCCATAGACCCGGGCCGCGACCTCCGCGTCCGGGAAACGCAGCGGCAGCCCGGTGCAGGCGAGCACCACGAAGGCGACCGCCAGCGCCCCATGCTGCGCGCGCTGGGCCACCGACAGCCGCGCGATCAGCGGCGCCTCGGCCGCCACCGCGCGGGGCGCGAGCGGGCGCCGGCCACCCGCCCGGGCTGCCGCGAGCCGGCGCGCGGCATCGAGCACGATGTCCCCCAGCGCCACCAGCGACACCAGCCACGTGAGCGCCCACAGAAAGCGTCCCGCGAGCCACAGCACGGGCTCGCGCCGGGCGCGCAGGTCGAGATGATTGGCGCCCGACATCGCGAACACGCCCGTCGCCCCTTTATGGCAGTCCTTCTGACCGCAGGTCTTCACCACGCCCGCGGCGCCGACGGTGGAGGCCGTGCTATCGGGCGAGAGCACGCGATGCACGGCATGGCAGTCCTGGCAGACCGCGGTCTTCGTGGAGCCGAACCG
Organism: Candidatus Eiseniibacteriota bacterium; assembly: GCA_963776245.1. GTDB lineage: Bacteria > Eisenbacteria > RBG-16-71-46 > RBG-16-71-46 > RBG-16-71-46 > CAVSAC01. The sequence continues at coordinate 315,537 of CAVZLN010000003.1, forward strand.
GACGGCCTGATAGTGGAACGAGCGCCGATAGGAGGACACCGCCTCCGCGTCCACGCGGTTCCTCGCCATCCGGACACGGTCCTCGTGGCAGTCCGCGCACAGCCGCATCCGGTCCCGGGGCCCCAGTGTGCGCCGGGGACTGGCGATCGCGTGCGGACGGCCCGCGCCATGACACGTCACGCAGGTGGGCGAATCGGCGCTCGTGCCGAGGAGGCCCTTGCGATGCGCGCCCGCCAGAAAGTCCGCGACCTGCGTCCGATGCGAGACCGGCTTGCCCTCGATGTCGGTGGCGTGACAGTCGGCGTCGCACGACACCTTTGCCCGCCGCCCGCGGTCGAACGTGTGCGGGTACGCGCGCACGTCCGGGTGGCACTGGGTGCACTCGAGCGAGCCGTGCACCGACAGCACGTGCGCGCGCGTGTCCACGCTCAGGTCGCGCAGGGTCGAGGTGAGGCTGTCGCGGTCGAGGAAGTTCGGGAGCCCGTGGCAATTCAGGCAGCGCGCGAGTTCGTGCGGGCCGAAGGTGAGCGGCGGGAAGGGCACCGGCGCCCGCGCCGCGGCGGCCCCGGGCAGGGCCAACACCAGCACCAGCGCCACCGACGCCCCTCGGGGCGCTCGCCCATGCATCGCGACCCACCGCGCGAGCTCGGGGCGCGGCGCGCGGGACGGAGGGGGTCGCTCGCGCGTCGGGTCCGCCCGCGACTGGGAGTCGCACGGCCCGCGTTCGCCGCCATCCTAGCGGGACCGGCGGGGTGCGCGCGAATGCGCCGCCGGGGTGGCGCCGGCGCTGGAACGGTCCCGTCCCGCGCCGCCCCTCACGGCGCGCCGGCGCCGGGCACTGGGCCTCAGCCCGCGGCGGGGACGCGCCGGTAGAAGTCCGGCACCCAGCGCTCCATGAAGCGCTCGGGGCCCTGCAGCGGCGCGAACCCCACCTTCTCGTAGAGCCGGTGCGCATCGCGCGTGGCGAGGATCCAGCGACGCAGCCCCTGCAGCTCGGGATGCGCGGTGACGACGCGCATCAGCCACACCGACAGCCCGCGACCCCGGTAGGACTCGAGCACGAACACGTCCGCCACCCACGCGAAGGTGGCGCGGTCGCTCACCACCCGCGCGAACCCCACCTGTCGCGACCCGTGCCAGAGGCTGAAGGGAAGCGAACCGAGCACCGCGCGCTCGACCACCTCCCGCGGGATCCCCTCGCACCAGTACGCGTCCTTCAGGACGGCGTGCACCGCGTCCACGTCCACTCGCGCCGGGTCGGTGGTGATGACGAACTCCCCCTGCGTCCATTCCATCGCAGCCCTCCTTCGCCCGGAAACGCGCGGGGCGCCCCGAAGGACGCCCCGTGCCTCTCCATCCCGTCGCCGGCGGACGGCGCTATCGCGTGCCCGTCGTGTCGGCCGGCGCGCCCTCGTCCTTCAGCAGGAAGCGCCGCTTCTCGCGCTCGACCTTGAGCGCCTCGGTATTCAGCACCTTGAACTCGACGCGACGGTTCTTCGCGCGCCCGAGCTCGGTGGTGTTCGGTGCCACCGGCACCTTCGGACCGTAGCCCTTGGCGGTGAACTGGGACGGGCTGATGAGCGGGAACGTGTTGCGGACGTAGATCAGCACCGAGTCCGCGCGCATCTGCGAGAGCGTCTCGTTCAGCGCCGGTTTGCCGCGGCCGTCGGTATGTCCGCCGATCTCGATCTGGAGCGCCGGGTACTGCTGCAGGATCCTCCCGACCTCGTCGAGCACCGGGAAGGACTCGGGCTTCAACGACGCCTTGCCGGTGTCGAAGTTGATGTTCTGCAGGCGGATCATGCCGGTGTCGAGGAGCTCGGTCTCGCGCTCGCTGATCTCGATCGGGCAGCCGTTGGCGTCCACCTTGAGGCCGGCCGGCGTGTTGTCGCACTGGTCGAGGCCATCGCATACGCCGTCCCCGTCGCTGTCGATCGGACAGCCGGTGGCGTCCACCTTGCAGCCCCGCGGGGTGTCCGGGCACTTGTCGAGACCGTCGAACACGCCGTCGCCGTCGCCGTCGATCGGACAGCCCTTGGCGTCCACGGTGGCGCCCTTGGGGGTGTCGGGGCACTGGTCCAGGCCGTCACACACACCATCGCCGTCGGAATCCACCGAGCACCCGGTCTTGTCCACCACGCACCCGCGCGGGGTGTCCGGGCACTTGTCGAGACCGTCGAACACCTTGTCGCCGTCGGTGTCGAGCGGGCAGCCGTGGGCGTCCACCTTCGCGCCGAGCGGGGTCTCGGGACACCGGTCGAGCCAGTCGCGCACGCCGTCGAGATCGGAGTCCCGCGGCTTGCCGAACAGGTTCCACTGCAGGCCAGCGGTGGCCATCCAGTGATTGCTGAACTCGAGGGCGTGGCGCTCGCGGAACATCACGTCGCGCACCTGCAGCCGCAGGTAGGTGCGGGGCGTGAGCGCGCTCACCAGCACGCCCATCCCGAGGGTCGGCGCGCCGCGCTCGAGCTTCGCGGAGACGGCGCCCTCCTGGTGACTCAGGCCGTACCCGAAGCCGGTGAGCACGAACGGCACGATGCGCTGGTCGGCCGGTCGCAGGTTCCAGCGCAGGTCGAGACCGGCGGTGGAGAAGTTGTGCGTGGGCGAGCCCAGCGTGTCGTCCTTGGTGGGGCCGAACGAGGCGTGGCCCTCGAGGGTGAACCACGACTGGGTCCGCCAGCCGAGCGCGCCATAGGAGGCGAATCCGTCCTGCATCCGTGCGCGTCCATCAGGGCTGAAGATGCCGGCGCCGCCGGAGAGCTCGAGCGGCCGCCCGATGATCTGCGCCTGGGACGGGACGGCGAGCAGAGCCAGCAGGGCGAGGAGTGGGAACGCACGCTTCGAGACGGCCATGCGGGACGGACCTCCTTGATCGTGACACGGGAGTGAAGCCGGCCCGGCGGCCCAGAGGCGCCTGCTCGACGCGACGCGGAGGAATGCCCGAGCGCGCCGGCGGGCCCGGGAGTCGCCAGGCAGAATGACCGTTAAGTGGTAGCATCGGCGCCAGCGCAGGTCAATCGGCCCGCGGACCCGCGCGGGCGAGCCCGCGCGGAGCGCCGGGACCGCCACCACGGCCGGACCGCGCACGCCACGGATGCCGTCCCGACCCGAGAGGATGCCGGACCGATGATCACCAAGGAACAGCGCGAGAAGCTCGTCCAGCAGTACGCCCACGGCTACGACGAGGTGGCCAAGGCGCTCAAGGGATTCCCCGCCGATGCCATGGTGCAGCACCCGTTCCCGGGCAAGTGGAGCGCCCGCGAGATCGTGCACCACCTCGCCGACAGCGAGACCATCAGCGTCGGACGGCTGCGCATGCTGCTCACCCAGGAGTATCCGGTCATCCACGGCTACGACCAGGAGATGTACGCCGTGCTGCTGCGCTACAACACGCGCGATCACGCGCCGGCGCTCGAGGCGTTCCGGGTCGCCCGCGAGCTCGGGATGCAGCTCATCGGCCTGATGGGCGAGGACGACTGGAAGCGCTCGGGCTGGCACTCCGAGAGCGGGCTCTACAAGGCGACCCGCTGGCTCGAGATCTACGCCGGGCACGCGCACAACCACGCGCAACAGATCGCACGCCTGCGCGAACACCTGAAGTAGCGGCGGGCGGCGTGATCTGGCGCTGTCGCGAGCGCGTCTTCGAGACGGCGGACCGGACGCTGCTCATGGGCGTGGTGAACGTGACGCCCGACTCGTTCTCGGACGGCGGCCGATTCCTCGACCCGGCCGCGGCGATCGCCCACGCCCGCCGGCTGGCGGACGAGGGCGCCGACCTGATCGACCTGGGCGCGGAGAGCACGCGCCCGGGAGCCGCCCCGGTGCCGGCCGAGGAACAGGTGCGCCGGCTGGCCCCGGTGGTCGAGGCGCTGGCGCGCGAGTCGCGCGCCTGCCTGTCCATCGACACCGCCGACGCCCGCGTCGCGGAGCGCATGCTCGATCGGGGCGCGCACGTCGTGAACGACGTGTCCGCGCTCGCCGACCCGCGCATGGCGGGAGTGGTGGCGCAGCGCGGCGGCGGGCTCGTGCTGATGCACATGCAGGCCACGCCGCGCACCATGCAGGAGGATCCGCGCTACGACGACGCGGCCCGCGAGGTGCGCGCGTTCCTCGCCGCGCGCCTCGCGGTCGCCACCGCCGCCGGGGTCACCGCCGACCGCGTGGCGCTCGACCCCGGCATCGGCTTCGGCAAGACGGTGCGCCACAATCTCGAGCTGCTCGCGCGCCTCGACGAGCTGGCCGCGCTCGGCCGGCCGCTGGTGATCGGGGTGTCGCGCAAGCGCTTCCTCGGCGTTCTCCTCGACGACCTGCCGACCGACCAGCGGCTCGAGGGCGGCCTCGCCGCCGCGGCCATCGCCGTGCACCTCGGCGCGCACGTGGTGCGCACCCACGACGTGCGCGCCACCGCGCGAGCGGTGCGCGTGGCCGCGGCGATCGCCGGGGCGCGGCGGCCGGCCGCGGCCGACGTGCGGCCGGGGGACGAAGCGCGCGGCGCGGGCTCGCGCCCCGCCCCTCCCGCGCCTGCACCGTAGGACGCCCCCGGACCTTCTGCTAGAGTCGCCCGCACGATGATGGCTCCGGTCCACCAGATGTGGGTCCTCGACCTGCTCGACATCTTCCTGGTCGCGGTGCTCTTCTACCGGTTGCTGATCCTGGTGAAAGGCACGCGCTCGGCGCAGATGTACGTCGGGCTGCTCGTCCTCGTGGTGGTGGGCGTGGTCGCGCGCGAGCTCGACCTGATCGCCGTGAAGTGGATCACCGACAGCCTCAAGACGGTGTGGCTGATCGCGTTCGTGATCCTGTTCCAGCCCGAGCTGCGCCACGCCCTCGCGCAGTTCGGCCGCACGCGCTACGTCCGCTCGTTCCTGCGCTCCGGCACCTATGGCGTGCTGGGCGAGGTGGTGCGCGGCGTGGAGACGCTGGCCGAGCGCCACCAGGGCGCGCTGATCGTCATCGAGCGCAACGTCGGACTGCGCAATTTCGTCGAGACCGGCACACGCATCGACGCCAAGATCTCGGCCGAGCTGCTGGTCACGCTGTTCAGCCCCGGCTCGCCGCTCCACGACGGCGCGCTCATCCTGCGCGAGGACACGGTGGTCGCCGCGGGCTGCATCCTGCCGCTCTCCGCCAATCCACTGCTGGCGGGCACGCTCGGCACGCGCCATCGCGCGGCGCTCGGGCTCTCCGAGGAGGCCGACGCGGCCGTCGTGGTGGTCAGCGAGCAGAGCGGCGCCATCTCGGTGGCCTACCGCGGCACCCTGAGACAGCGCCTCGACGAGGGCGCGCTGCGTTCGGAGCTGTCGCGCATCTTCCGACTGCGCCCCGAGGACGAGCCCGCGCTGACCGGCGGTCCGATCGCCCCGACCGAGCGGGTCACGGACTGAGCGGCAGGGTGGGACGTCGATGAGCGGCGGCGAGGGCGGAAGGCGCGTCGTCGAGCCGGAGCCCGAGGTCGACGACCGCGTGAGCGGCAATCACCTCTGGCTGCTCCACTCCTGCGAGCGCCGGCTGTGGCTGGACCGTCACGCGCGCGAGGAGGCCGCGCCGGCGGGGGAGTTCGATGAGCTGTTGCGGCTTCGCGGCCGTGAGCACGAGGCGCTCGTGCGTTCCCGGATGGCGCCGTGCGAGGGACCGATCCACTGGCGCGGTCGTCCGATCGAGGATTCGGTCGCCGAGACCCTGCGGCTCCTGCGCGAATCCCGCGCCACCCTCTACCAGCCCGCGCTTGTCGCGGCCGACGACCGCGCGCTGGGTGTCCCCGATTTCATCTACTGGGACGGCGACGCGCCCGTCGTGCACGACGCGAAGCTCGCCACGAACCTCGCGGACCACGGCGAGATCCCCCTTCAACTCACGCACTACCGGGTCCTGCTCGGCGACATGGGGCTGCCCGGGGCCCGCCTCGAGATCACCGACGGTCGCGGTGAGGTAGTCGAGATCGATCCCGTCCCGGAGACGGCCTATTGCGAGCGCCGAACCCGGGCGAACGAGCTGCTGCGCGGCGGCCGCGAGCCCGATCTCCTGCTCGCGCACTCGACCTGCGGGGCGTGTCCGTTCTACGACCACTGCTGGGATCGCGCCGAACGCGAACAGCGGATCGAGATCCTCCCGGGGGTGACGCAGTCCATCGGCGCCCGCTTCCGCGGCTTGGGCATCGGCACCGTGCGCGATCTCGCGGGCCTCGACCCGGACGCCATCCGCGGCCCCGGGGTGAAGGCGAAGGCCGAGTCCATCCTCGCCGAAGCGCGCGCGTTCCGCGACGCCGCCCCGGCCTGGATCGGGTCCCCCGACCTGCCCGCCGGGCGGCCCATCGTGTGGCTCGACTTCGAGGGCGTGATGGACCTGATTGACAACGCGCTGCCGATCTACCTTTGGGGGCTCGCGGTCGATCGCGGATCGGAGGACCTCGAGACCGAGGCGATCCTCGCCGACACCTGGCCCGAGGGGAACGAGCAGGCCTGGCGCCGGTTCCTCGACCGGGCGAGCGAGATCCTGACGCGCTGGCCCGATTCGAGGTGGGTGCACTACCACCATTACGAGAAGGACTGGATCCGAAGATATGCCGCCGCCTTCGGCGACCCCGGAGGCGTTGTTCCCCGGCTCCAGCGCGCGCTGTGGGACCTCAACCTCGAAGGACTCGGCCGCTGGGTTCGACTGCCGTTGCGTTCCTACTCCATCAAGTTCGTGGCCCGCTACGTCGGCTTCGACTGGAGCAATCCCGAATCTGGTTCGCTGTGGTCCGTCGTCCAGTACCAGAAGGCGCGCGCGACCCCCGACCCGGCGGCGCGCCAGGCGCTGCTCGACGCCATCGTGCGCTACAACGGGGACGACCTGATGGCGATGCGCGCGGTCTGGAGGTGGATCGAGCGCGAGCGACCCTGACACCGATCACGACCGCTGAATCCGCGGTCCGGACCGCGCTGCGCTTGACTTTCGCCCGTCCCGACCCTAACGTTCCACCCCGCATTCGACCACGCGGTCACCTTCGTGGCGGTGTAGCTCAGCTGGTAGAGCAGGGGAATCATAATCCCTGTGTCGGGGGTTCAAGTCCCTCCGCCGCCACCACCTTCTCCCGACCCCCCATGCGCCTGCGTCGCATCGAGCCGGTCCTCCGCCGCGCCCTCCGCGGGGCGTGCGCGCTGGCGCCCGGATCGCGGGTGCTGGTGGCCGTGAGCGGGGGCGCCGACTCGACCGCGCTCCTGCTCGGCCTGCGCGCGGTCGCCCCCCGCCTCGGTCTGGAGCTCCACGCCGCGCACCTCGACCACGGCCTGCGCGGCGAGGAGTCGGCCGCCGACGCCGCCTTCTGCGGCGCGCTATGCGCGCGTCTCGAGGTGCCGCTGGCGAGCGCGCGGATCGACGCGCGGGCCCGGCTGCGCCGGCGGGGACTGACGGGCGAAGCGGGGCTGCGGGCGCTGCGACGGGAGTTCCTGCTCGCGACCGCCCGCCGCGTGAGGGCCGATGCCATCGCCACCGCGCACACCGCGGACGACCAGCTCGAGACCGTGATGCTGCGCCTGATGCGCGGCACCGGGCTGGTCGGACTGGGGGCGATCCGCACGCGCCACGGGCGGTTCGTTCACCCGCTGCTCGAGGCCACGCGCGAGCAGGTCGAGGCCGACCTGCGGGCGGCGGGTCAACCATGGCGGGAGGACGCCTCGAACCGCGATCTCGCCTTCGCACGCAACCGCGTGCGGCACATCGTGGTGCCCGCGCTGCTCACGGCGCTCGGCCCGGGCGGGTCGCGTCCGGGCGCACGCGGGGGGCTCGCGCTGCGGGTCGGTTCGGCGGCGCTCGAGGCCGCGGATGCCGCGGCCGGACTGTTCCGTCGCGCCCGCCTCATCCTGGCGCGGCGCCACCGCATCCAAGCGGGGGGATCGTCGCTTGATTCGCAGGGGTGGGCTACCTACCCTGCCGCGACCCGCCGCATGGTGTTGCGCGCCCTCTGGGAGCGCGCGGCCCCGCGGGCGGGAGGACTCACGCGGAGGCATCTGGACGCCCTCGACCGGCTGGCGGCCGGCGGGCGCGCGGGCGCCCGGGTGGCGCTGCCCGGAGGCCGATTGGCCGAACGGGGCCGCGGCGTCGTAACCTTCCGGGCGAGCGGATCCCGGGACGCGGGCACTCCCGCCCGCCCCCGCGAGTTGTGCGTGCCCGGGCGCGCCGTCGCACGGGCCGGCGCGGTGCGCGGAAGCTGGACCACGGGCGCGGTGGCGCGCCGGCGTGCCGGGCTCGAGAGCCCGCGCGAGGAGTTCTTCGCCGCCGAAGCGCTGGCGGGCAGTCTGGAGCTGCGCGAGGGTCGTGACGACGAGTGGTTCGTGCCGTTCGGGCGGACGCGCGCGGTGCGCCTGAAGCAGTTCTTGCGGAAGCAATCGGTGTCTCGGGATGTGCGGTCCCATCCGACCGTCCTAGCCGACTCCGGAGGCATCCTCTGGGTGGTGGGTGTGCGGCGCGCTTCGCGCGGCATGGTGACCCGCTCCACCCGGCGGGCGCTCCGGGTCCACGTGGAGGCCCATGACTGATCGCCCACTCGCTCTCCAGACCGAGCCCGGCCTGCGGGTGATGTTCAGCGCCGAGCAGATCCAGACGCGCGTGCGCGAGATGGGGCTGGAGGTGGCGCGCGACCACGCCGGTCTCAAGCCATTGTTCGTGGCGGTGCTCAAGGGCGCCTGCATGTTCCAGTGCGACCTCGCGCGCGCCACGCCCACCGACCTCGAGCTCGACTTCCTGGCGGTGTCGTCGTACGGCCGCAGCACGACCTCGACGGGCATCGTGAAGCTCATCATGGATCTCCGTTCCGACATCACCGGACGCCATCTCGTGCTGTGCGAGGGCGTGGTGGATTCCGGCCTGAGCGTGCAGTTCATCCTGGACCTGCTGAAGTCCCGCGGAGCGGCCAGCATCAAGGTGGCCGCGCTGCTCGACAAGCGTCCGTGCCGCAAGATCGAGGTGCCGGTGGATTACGTGGGATGGACCATCGGCTCCGAGTTCGTGATCGGGTACGGCATGGATCACGACGAACGCTACCGCAATCTGCCCTACGTGGGCGTCATCGAGGAGGCATGAACCCGTGAGCGTGCTCTGGCGCGGTTCGGGCGACGGGGACGAGCGGCAGGGCGGCAAGTCGCCGCGCGGCGGAGCGCCGCGACGGGGATCGGGTCCGGTGCCTCCGGGCCGGCCGTTCCGCACCATGGCCTTCTGGATGCTCGTGATCCTGCTGGCGCTCGTGACGGTGCGCATGTACCAGGGGAGCTTCATGGCGCCCCAGCACGTGGAGATCTCCTACACCCGGTTCATCCAGGAGGTGAACGCGGGCAACATCGCGAACCTCCAGGTGATCGAGAAGTCGGTCACGGGCGAACTCAAGAGCGAGAAGTCCGTGAAGGTGGCCGGCCGCGACGTGACGTTCAAGAGCTTCCGCGCGAACATCCTCGGCGACGGCTCCGACCTGCCCGAGAAGGTGTGGGCGAAGAACCCCGAGATCGAGATCGAGTCGCGCCCGCCGGGCCTGAACTGGGTGTCGCTGCTCGTCAGCGCCCTCCCGCTGCTCCTCATCCTCGGGGCGTGGCTGTTCTTCATCCGCCAGATGCAGTCGGGCGGCAGCGCCGCGATGAAGTTCGGCAAGACGCGCGCGAAGGTGCTGGTGGAGTCCTCGCCGAAGGTGACGTTCCGGGACGTCGCCGGCTGCGACGAGGCCAAGCAGGAGCTGCAGGAGATCATCGAGTTCCTCAAGGAGCCGCAGAAGTTCCAGCGGCTCGGCGGACGCATCCCGAAGGGCGCGCTGCTGCTCGGCCCGCCGGGCTCGGGCAAGACCCTGCTCGCCAAGGCGGTCGCGGGCGAGGCCGGCGTGCCGTTCTTCTCGATGAGCGGCTCGGACTTCGTCGAGATGTTCGTCGGCGTCGGCGCCTCGCGGGTGCGCGACCTGTTCGAGCAGGGCAAGCGCAACGCGCCGTGCATCATCTTCATCGACGAGATCGACGCGGTCGGACGGCACCGCGGCGCGGGGCTCGGCGGCGGGCACGACGAGCGCGAACAGACGCTCAACCAGCTGCTGGTCGAGATGGACGGCTTCGACTCCAACGAAGGTGTCATCATGATCGCCGCCACCAACCGCCCCGACGTGCTCGATCCCGCGCTGCTGCGCCCCGGGCGCTTCGACCGCCAGATCGTGGTGGACTGGCCCGACGTGCGCGGCCGGGAGGGCATCCTCAAGGTGCACACCCGCAAGATCCCGCTCTCCGAGGACGTGGATCTCAAGCTCATCGCGCGCGGCACGCCGGGCATGGCGGGCGCGGACATCGCCAACCTCGTGAACGAGGCGGCGCTGCTCGCCGCGCGGCGCAACCACAAGAAGGTCTCGGGACGCGATTTCGAGGATGCCAAGGACAAGGTCCAGCTCGGCATGGAGCGCAAGAGCCTGGTGATGACCGAGAACGAGCGCCGCAGCACCGCCTACCACGAGGCGGGGCACGCGCTGGTGGCGTGGCTGATGCCGGGCTCGGATCCGGTGGACAAGGTCACCATCATCCCGCGCGGGCGGGCGCTCGGGCTCACCTCCTACGTCCCGGCCGAGGAGCGCCACGCGCGCTCCAAGGACGACCTGCTCCGCACGCTCACCATGATGATGGGCGGGCGGGCGGCCGAGTGGCTCATCTTCAACCACCTCACGACCGGCGCCTCGAACGACATCGAGCGGGCCACCGGGCTCGCGCGGCGCATGGTGTGCGAGCTCGGCATGAGCCAGAACCTGGGGCCCCTCACCTTCGGCAAGAAGGAGGAGATGGTCTTCCTCGGCAAGGAGATCGCGACCCACAAGGACTACAGCGAGCAGACCGCGGTCGCCATCGACGGCGAGGTGCGCACCATCTGCGAGGGCGCGTACGACCGCGCGTTCCAGCTGCTGAAGGACAATCCGGACAAGCTCCACCTGCTCGCGAACACGCTGCTCGAGCGCGAGGTGATCGACGGCGACCAGATGGACCGCGTGCTGCGCGGCGAGAAACTGGAGCCCACGCCGCGGGTGGAGGATCTGGACAAGCCGGACGAGCCGGCGACGCCGGAGAGCCAGGCCGCGTCCGCGGACGACGGTCAGCTGGACGCGTTCGCGCCGCCCGCGCCCAAGCCCGCGGGGGCGTAGCGGCCGGGCCGGTCCCCGCGCGGCGCCGGCCGTCGCCCGGGGAAACCGCAGGCTTTGCCCCGCGCTTGCAACCTTTCCCGCAGCGCCGCCGTCCAAGGAAGTGTCGCGCGACTGCGAACGCACGACCAGCAGCAGGTCACCCGAGCGAGGTGACGCGGTGAGGCAAGCACCGCGGCCCCAGCGATGACGCCCGGCCCATGGATGGCCGGGCGTTCGCGTTGCGGAGCGCTCCCTCCGAGTCGGGCGCGGGGCCGGCCTCTCAGCGGGTCGCGGGCGGGTCGGTGAACGTCGCGCCCTCCGCCACCTTCCGGCTGAGCAGCTTCGCGGGCTCGAAGCGCTCGCCCTTCTCGGCGCGCAGCGCCTGGAGCCGCGCCTCCACCCGGGCCAGCCCGAGCGTGTCGGCCCAGCGCAGCACGCCGCCGCGGTAGGGCGGAAAGCCGGTGCCGAAGATCATCGCCAGGTCGAGCATGCCGGCGTCGGCGACGACGCCCTCCTCGAGGCAGCGCGCGGCCTCGTTGATCATCGCCAGCACCATGCGCTCCGAGAGCGTCTCGAGGCTCGGCGCCTTGCGCTCGCGCTCGAGTCCGAGCAGCGCGGCGACCGCGGGGTCGGCGGTGCGCTTGCGGCCCGCGTGGCGGTAGAAGCCGAGGCCGTTCTTCTTGCCGAGCCGGCCCGCGGCCACCAGCTTCTCGAGCGCGGGCGGCCTCGCATGCGATCCGGGAACGCGTTCGACAGCACGCCGCGCCACCTTCTCCGCCACGTCGAGCCCGACCTCGTCCACCACCTCGAACGGGCCCATCGGCATGCCGAAGCGTTTCATCGAGGCGTCGATGTCGGTGAGCGGGTAGCCTTCCTCGAGCAGGTGCAGCGCCTCGCGCAGGTACGGCATGAGGATGCGGTTCACCACGAACCCGGGCGCGTCGCTTCACCACCACCGGCGTCTTGCCGAGCCGTCGCGCCAGCGCGACGGCGGTCACCAGCGCTCCGTCGCTGGTGGCCCGCGCCGCGCACCACCTCGACCAGCGGCATCTGGTGCACCGGGTTGAAGAAGTGGAAGCCGCAGAAGCGCTCGGGATGCTGCAGCCCGTCGGCGAGCGCGTCCACGGAGAGCGACGAGGTGTTGGTCGCGAGCACCGCCTCGGGCCGGATGCGCACCTCGAGCTCGGCGAACACGCGGCGCTTGATGTCGAGGTCCTCGACCACCGCCTCGATCGCGAAGTCGGCACGCGACATCCCGGTCAGCTCGAGCGTGGGCAGGATGCGCGCCATCTGGTTGTCGCGCTCGCCCGCGCTCGTGCGCTTCTTGCGGCCGCGCTCGTCGATGAGCCCGCGCACCGTCAGCAGCGCCTTGGTGCAGCGCCGCGGGCGCGATGTCGCGCACCCGCACCTCGATGCCGTTGCGGCTCGCCAGCTCGGCGATGCCGCCGCCCATCACGCCGGCGCCCGCCAGCACCATGCGCTCGACGCGCGCGGGCTGGACCGACGCGTCGGCGACCACCGCGTCCTTCTTGGCGCGCTCCGAGAGCTGGAAGATGCGCACCAGGTTCTTGCACACCGGCCCGGTCACGAGGTGCGCGACCTCGTCCGCCTCGAGCGCGAGCCCGCGCTCGACCGATTGCCCGATCGAAGTGCTCGAGCACGCGCAGGATGCGAGGCGGCGCCGGGTAGTGCCCGCCGGTGCGCGCCCTGACCGTCGCGCGCGCCTGGCTGAAGCACGAGCGCGCGTCCGAACGGGGTGCGGTCGAGGAACCAGCCCATGGTGTCCTTCGGCCGGTGCGCGTCGCGCCGCTTCCCGGCCGGGCGCGACGATCAGCTCGCGCACCCGCTGCTCGGCCGCCTCGACCAGCCACGCCGCGGGCACCGCCCGCGCGACCAGGCCCATGCGCTCGGCGCGCTTGCGCGTCGAGCGCGCGCCCGGTGAGCAGCAGGTCGAGGGCGCCGGGCAGGCCGATCAGGCGCGGCAGCCGCGTGGTGCCGCCGAAGCCGGGCAGGATGCCGAGCAGCACCTCGGGCAGTCCGATCTGGGTGCGCGGCTCCTCGCTCGCGACCCGCGAATCGCACGCCAGCGCCAGCTCGACGCCGCCGCCCAGGCACACGCCGTCGATGGCCGCGACCGTGGGCACCCGCAGCGCCGCGAGCCGCCCGTAGACCGCGTGCGCGCGGCGCACCAGGGTCCGCACCTGCTCGGGGTCGGTGAGCGTGGCGATGGCGTTGACGTCGGCGCCGGCGATGAACGAGCCGCTCTTGCCGCTGCGCAGCACCACCCCGCGCACGTCCGGGTCGGCCTCGATCGCCGACAGCGCCGCCTCGAGGGAGGCGATGGCGGTCTCGTCGATGCACGTTGAGCTTGCGCGCCGGATCGTCCATCACGAGGTGGACGATGCCCTCGGCCCCGCGCTCGACGCGGAACGCGCTCATGACGCACGCTCCAGCACGAAGGCCGCGCCCTGTCCGCCGCCCACGCACAGCGAGGCGATGCCCCGCTTCGCGCCGCGGCGGCGCAGCTCCATCAGCAGGGTGAGCAGCAGGCGCGCCCCGCTCGCGCCCACCGGGTGCCCGAGCGCGATGGCGCCGCCGTTGACGTTGAGCCGCTCCCGCGGGATCGCGCCGAGCGCGGCGCCGAGGCCCAGCTCGTCGCGCGCGAAGGCCGCGGACTCCGCGGCCGCGAGGCACGCCAGCACCTGCACGGCGAAGGCCTCGTTGATCTCGATCAGGTCCATGTCGTCGATCGTCAGCCCGGCCTTCGCGAGCGCCTTCGCCATCGCGTACACCGGGCCCAGCCCCATGCGCCGCGGGGAGAGCCCCGCGAACGCCGCGGCCCGGATGCGCCCGAGCGGCGGCATCGGCCACGCCTGGGCGGTGGCGTCGTCGCCGAGCAGCAGCGCCACCGCGCCGTCGGTCATCGGGCACGCGTTGCCGACCGTCACGGTGCCGTTGCGCCGGTCGAAGAACGGCTTGAGCTTCGCCAGCTGCTCGACCGACTGGCCTTCGCGCGGGCCGACGTCGTCCGTCACGGCCTCGTACTTCGGCGGCGGGAACACCGGCACCGACTCCTCGCGCAGGCGCTCGCGCGCGGCCACGGTGCGGGTGTGGCTCTCGACCGCGAACAGGTCCTGCTGTTCGCGGGTGATGCGGAACTCGCGGCCCAGCACCTCGGCGGTCTGGCCCATGTTGAGTCCGCAGGTGATATCGGTGAGGCCCTCCATGATCGAGATGCGCGGCGCCAGCATCTTCGGCCGGAACGCCGCGAACGCGCCGAGCCTCTGCACCGGGGTCTGGGCGCGCATCAGGCCCTCGAGCCAGTCGGAGTAGTCGAAGTTGTACATGAGCGGGATCTGGCTCATGGACTCCATGCCGCCGGCCAGCACCAGCGAGGCCTCGCCGGCACGGATCCTCAGCGCGCCGTCGGCCACCGATTCCATGCCCGAGGCGCAGTTGCGGTGCACGGTAAAGCCGGGCACGCGCTCGGGGATGCCGGCGCGCAGGGCGGTCACGCGGGCGACATTCGCCGCCTCGGCGGGCTGGGCGCAGTTGCCGAGGATGACCTCGTCGATGCGCGCCGGATCGAGGTCCTGGCGCGCCAGCAGCTCGGTGATCACCATGCGTCCGAGCTCGTACACCGGCGTGCGCTTGAACGCCGTGCCCGCCTTGGCGAACGGCGTGCGCAACCCCGCGAGGATCCAGACCGCGTCACTCATCGGCGGAGACCCTACTTCCGGGGGAGCCGGGCGAGCAGCTCCCGCGCCTCGGCCTGGTACTGCTTGTCGCGGCCGCTGCTGGTGGGCGGCAGCGACACCGCCTTCTCGAGCTCGCGCCGGGCGTCGTCCCAGCGCTTGAGGTCCGCGAACGTGCGCCCCAGCTCGAGGTGGTGGTTCACGTAGTCCGGCTCGAGCGCGATCGCCTTCTGGAAGTCGCGCACCGCATTGTCCATCGACGCGCCCTTGGGGACGCCGCCCAGCACGGTGTTGGCGGCGGCGCGCTCGATGAAGTTGAGGCTCGCGATCTTGCGGTTCCACGCGCCGCGCACGTGATAGGCGCGGCCGATGCCCGGGTCGAGCGCGATGGCGCGGTCCACCTCGTCCTTGATCTCGCGCGAGAGCGCCAGGCGGGTCTTGGGGCCTTCCTTGAGCGCCTGGCGGCCGAGCGCCACCGCCAGCCACACGTGCCCCCGCGCGCTGTCGGGAGCGGCCTTGACCGCGGACCGGGCGTGGGCGACCGCGGCGGACACCAGCCGGCTGCGGGCGTCGCCCTCGGCGTCCTCACCCAGCTCGGACTCCACGCGGGCGATGCGGCAGAGCGCCTCGAACGAGCCGGGCTGCGAGTTGAGCGCCGCCTCGTAGGCGGCGCGGGCGTCCACGAGGTCGCCGCGGGCGTACATCTGATCGCCGCGCTCGAGATCCTGAGGGAACGACTGGGCAGCAACGCGACCTGCCGTCAGCAGCAGGGCGACTGCCGCGACGAACGCCGCGGCGGCGCGGGACCAGCGGTACACGGCCATGCGTGGGCTCCTTCCCCCCCGGGCGCGTCATGCGCCGACGGACAGCGCGACTCTCACGCACGCTCGCGGGGATGTCAACGCTCGAGGCATGAGCGGGCCGAGCGGGGACGCCGCAGGTCCTGGCCCCGCGCGCGCCACCGGGGCGTCCTCCCCCGCGGGCCGTCCACCCTCGCGGCGTTTTCCCTTGAGGTGGCCGGGGGACGATGCTAAGCACTACCCCTCAGGCCGCCTCCCCCCCTCAGCGGCCCGACCTCCGGAGGCCGGGCATGCCCGATACGATGATCGGCATCTTCCTCGATGCCGTCGACAGGCACCACAAGGCGGAGCAGTTCATCCGCAAGCTCGCCGGACGCTGGGAGCCGATCTCCGCCGAGCGCGCGCTCGCCGACGTGGAATGCCTGGCGCTCGGCCTGCGCGAACTGGGCGTGGCGCGCGGCGACCGGGTCGGGATCCTGGCCGAGAGCCGCTACGAGTGGGCGGTCGCCGACCTCGCGATCCTCGGCCTCGGCGCGGTCTCGGTGCCGCTCTATCCCACCCTCACCGCCGCCCAGTGCCGCTACATCTTCGCGGACTCCGAGGCCAAGGTGGTGGTGGTCTCGAACGCGATGCAACTCGACAAGGTCCACAGCATCGCCGCCGGTCTGCCGGCCCTGCAGGCGCTGGTCTCGATGGAGCCGGGGGCCCCGAACGGCCCGCACGACCACGAGTGGCAGGCCGTGCTGCGCCGCGGCGGAGAGCGGCGGGCGTCCGCCCCCGGGGCGTTCCGCGAGAGCGCGGCGCAGGTGAAGCCCGGGGATGTCGCGACCATCATCTACACCTCCGGGACCACCGGCGACCCCAAGGGCGCGGTGCTCTCGCACGACAACATCGCCTCGAACGTGGCCGCCAGCCTGCAGGTGATCGACGTCAACCCCGGCGACACCCAGCTCTCGTTCCTGCCGCTGTGCCACATCTTCGAGCGCATGGCCGGGCTCTACTGCATGCTCGGGGGCGGGGCGACCATCGCGTACGCCGAGAGCATCGACACCGTCGCCCGGGACGCGGTCGCGGTGCGCCCGACCATGCTCACCGGCGTGCCGCGCTTCTACGAGAAGGTGCATGACCGGGTGATGGAGAACGCGGTCGCGCAGCCGCCGCTGCGCAAGGCGATCTTCTTCTGGTGCATGAACACCGGCCGCGCCGCGGCCCACGCGCGCTTCAAGTGCCGCTCCGTGCCCTGGCACTGGCGTTTCGTCGAGGCCATCGGCGACCGGCTGGTGTTCTCCAAGATCCGCGCGCGGGTGGGTGGCCGGCTGCGGTTCTGCGTTTCCGGCGGCGCCCCGCTGCCGCCGCGGCTGATGGAGTTCTACTTCGCGGTCGGGCTGCGCATCCTCGAGGGCTACGGCCTCACCGAGACCTCGCCGGTCATCTGCATCAACGTGCCCGGGCGCGAGAAGCCCGGCGCGGTCGGCCCGCCCTTGCCGGGCGTCGAGGTGCGGATCGGGGAGCACGACGAGATCCTGACCCGGGGCCCGCACGTCATGCTCGGCTACTACAAGAACCCCGCCGCCACGCAGGCGGCGATCCGTGACGGCTGGTTCCACACCGGCGACGTCGGGTTCCTCGACGCGGACGGTCTGCTTCACATCACCGACCGCCTCAAGGACCTGCTGGTGACCGCGAGCGGCAAGAACATCGCCCCGCAGCCCCTCGAGGGACGGCTCAAGGCGCGCAAGTGGATCGCCGAGGCGGTGCTGCTCGGCGACCAGCGGCCCTACGTGGTGGCGTTGCTGGTGCCCAACTTCGCGGTGCTCGAAGCCGAGGCGCGCGCGCGCGGCTGGACCTTCACGCAGCGCGGCGAGCTGCTCGCGCGCGACGAGGTGCGCGCGCTCTACCAGGCCGAGCTCGACCGGCTCAACGCCGACCTCGCGCCGTTCGAGCAGGTGAAGCGGTTCGCGCTGCTGGATCGCGACCTGTCCCAGGACGCCGGGGAACTCACGCCGACGCTGAAGGTCAAGCGCCGCGTCATCGTGCAGAAGTTCGCCGAAGTCATCGAAGCGCTTTACACTCCGCGGCCGACAGCCCCCACGAGCTGACGCTCGCATGTTCTCCACCCACCTCAGGAGACCGGACACGATGAAACGGACGAGGATCGCCCTCGCCGCCGCGCTGCTCATGGCGGCGGTCCTCCCGGCCACGGCACAGGCGGCCGGCTACGCCATCTACGAGCAGGGCGCCGCGGTGCTCGGCATGGCCGGGGCCGGCACCGCCTCGGTGCACGACGCCTCGGCGGTGTTCTTCAATCCGGCCCGGTTGGTGGCGCTGCCCGGCACGCAGTTCTACGCCGGCGGCAACGCGCTCACGGTCGCCAACTCCTTCGCGGGCGTCGATCCCTATCCGGGCTACGGCGTGACCGAGGCGATGAAGACCCAGACGTTCTACCCGCCGAATGTCTATCTGACCAAGAACTTCGGCGGCGCGTTCGCGGTCGGCGCCGGGTTCAACGCTCCGTTCGGACTGGGCATCGAGTGGGAGAACCCGGCCACCTTCACCGGCCGCGCCATCGCCACCAAGGCGGACGTCAAGGGGCTCAACGCGAGCCTGAACGTGGCCCACGCGATCGGTTCCCGCGCCTCCATCGCCGTGGGCTTCGACGCGCTGTTCGCCAGCGTCAGCCTGCGCCAGGTCGCACAGGTCCCGGTGCCGGGCGGAGGCGGCGCCATCGTGGACGTGGCCACCGCCGCGCTGAAGGCCGATCTCACGCCGGGATACGGATGGAACGCCGCGCTCTGGCTCCAGCCCACCCCGCGCACCCAGCTCGGCCTCGCGTACCGCAGCCGCGTGTCGGTGGACGTGGACGGCACGGTGGACTTCACGGCCATCCCGACCGGCGATCCGATCGTGGATGCCGGCGCGGCGGCCAAGCTCCAGGACCAGGGGGTCTCGAGCACGCTCTCCTTCCCCGCCCAGTGGTCGATGGGGCTGGCGTACTCACCCACCCCGGCGTGGACCTTCGAGGGCGACTTGAACTGGACGGAATGGTCGTTCTTCAAGGATCTGCCCATCCATTTCAAGAAGTCGCCTGCGCTCGACAAGAAGGTCGAGGAGGACTACCGGGACCAGCTCCAGGTGCGCCTGGGCGCCGAGCACCGGCTCGCGAACTACACCTACCGGTTCGGCTACTACTACGACCGGGCCGCCGCGCCGGTGCAGTCGGTGACCCCGCTGCTGCCCGGACGCGGACCGCAATGGGATCTCGGTCGGCTTCGGTCTGCCGATCGCGAAGCGGTTCGCCCTCGACGTGTACGATTGCGCGTTGTTCGTGCGCCGGCGCAGCACCGACGGCCAGGAGCGCGACAACTACAACGGTGTGTACAAGGGCTTCGTCAACATGGCCGGCGCGGCGCTGTCCTGCCGCTTCTAGCGCACACGGGAGAAGACCAGCGATGAAACGGAGAATCGGCAGCATCCTGATCCTCGCGCTCGCCGTGAGTGCGGCGGGCTGCAGCAAGATCGCCCCCATCAACGCCCCGGCCAACGGGAAGCTCACCAGCGGGACCGCCGACTTCACGACCTACGTCGCGATGGGCACCAGCATCACGGCCGGCAACCAGTCCGGCGGCCTCGTGGTCACCCACCAGCAGCGCGCCTTCCCGGTGCTGTTCGCCCGCCAGATCGGCCAGGCGTCGTTCACCATCCCGAGCGTCAGCGCCGACGGCATCCCCGCGCTCCTGCGGATCGCCGGCACCGGCGCCGTGGGCGGCGGCATCCTCATCAACAACACCGGGCGCACCACCGGATCGCCCGACCAATGCCACCCAGGCCACGACCTATCACAACATGGCCGTGCCGGGCGCCATGCTGCGCGAACGCGGCGGACGCGTCGCTCGTATTCCCCAATCCGATGTTCGCCATCATCGCGCGCGGCCGGGGCACCGTGCTCGCTCAGGTGTTGCAGCTCCAGCCCACGTTCGTGTCGTTCGAGTACGGCGCGAACGAGGTGCTGGGTCCGGCCACCAATGGCTCCGGGACCCCGCTGGTGACGCCGGTGCAGTTCGGCGCGCTCTACGCCGGCACCCTCGACGCGCTCCTGGCAGCGCGGCCGGGAGTGAAGCTCGCGCTGTTCACGGTGCCCGACGTGACCACGATCCCCTACGTCAATTACTTCAAGCCCGACTCCCTCGACGCAAGTGGGAACCGGGTGCGTCTGCTGGGTCCGGTGGATGCGGACCACCCCGACGGCAAGCTGCTCCCGACCGATCACGTGCTGCTCAATGCCGCCACCACGCTCGCCGGCGGCAACGGCTTCCCGATCGGCACGGTCTCGTACGTCTCGGGCTACCCGGCACCGGGGTGCCGCTCACCGGCGCGATGGTGCTCTCGGCCAGTGAGGCGACCTCGATCCGCGCCGCGGTCGACGGATACAACGCCGTCATCGTCGCCCAGGCCGCGGCGCGCGGCGCCGCGCTGGTGGACATGAACGGCATGCTCAAGTCCATCGCCGAGCACGGATACCGCTTCCAGACGCAGACGCTCACCGCCACGTACGTCACCGGCGGCATCTTCAGCCTCGACGGGGTGCATCCCAACGATCTCGCGCACGGCATCCTCGGCAACCTCATGATCGACGCCGTGAACGCGAAGTTCGGTTCGAACATCCCGCGCCTGGACCTCAACGCGCTGGCCACCTCCAGTTCCTCGTCCGCCACACGGGCGCGGGGCGAGGAGCCGGTGAACGCGAGCATCGAGGACTCGGAAGCGGTCTTCGCGCACATGTTCCCCTGGCGCCAGTGACCCCGGGCACCTGACACGAAGGGGCGGAGCCGTTCGGCTCCGCCCCTTCTCGCTGCCCGGCGCGCGGCCGGACGCTCACGGCGGCGTGGCCCAGCCCACGACCGACCGGACCCACTCCGCCACGCGGTCGATGTAGCCGGGGATGGCGGTCAGGTCGGCTAGCGTCGCGGCGGGGACCCGCCAGAGGTCGACGCGCGGATGCGGAGCGGAACAGCTCCGTCGCCCACCGAGGACGGCGCCGCTTCCTCGCGGCCCGCGAGCATCAGCAGCACCGGCACGCGGACCAGGCTCGCGGCCGCGAACGGTTCGTCGGCGCGGGCGATCAGCCGCTGCTGGCGCGCGACCTCGTCGGGGATCACCGAGGTGCCGTCCCAGCGCATCCGGTCCTCGGTGCTGCGGAACGGATTGTCGATCGCGATGCCCTCGGTGAGCACCGGACGCCCCTTCGCGCGCCGCCGCCGCCATCATCACCACGCTGCCGAGATCGTGCCCCCAGCCGAGCACGCACGTGCCGGAGTCGGCGCGGGCGCGCGCATAGCGCAGCGCCCCGACCGCGTCGTCCACCCAGCGCGACGCGAGCACCACGTGGCGGAGGGAATCCGCGGCGCCCGGGCCCCGCGGAGCGGAAGTCGCGGTAGTCGAACAGCAGCAGCGCGATGCCGCGGTCGTGGAGCCTGCGCGCCAGCGGCAGCAGGTCGGCCCGCGAGCCGGTGGCCGCACCTGCCATCACCAGCACCGGGGCGTGCCGCGGTCCCGCGATCCACCAGCCCTCGAGCGCCGCGCTGTCGCGCGCCGCGCGGAACCCCACCTTCTCGAACGCCAGCTTGAAGGCCGCCGGGGGTCGGCGCCGGCCGCGCCGGCGCCGCGCGCGCGACCGGCGCCGCGAGTGCCAGCGCCGTCACGGCGCAGGCCATCATCCGCGTGCGACGGTTCATGCCGTCGGGAGCCTCTCCCACAGTTCCTCGCGCATCAGGAAGGGCGGCAGGGTGCCGAGCGCGAGCAGCGTGGCGTGGAACTCGTAGAGGTCGAAGGCGGGCCCCAGCCGGCGCTGGGTCTCCGCTCGGATCTCGAGCAGCAGCATCTTCCCCACGAGATACGCCAGCGGTTCGGTCGGGGTGAGCGTGTAGCGCTTCACCTCGGCCTCGGCGTTGTGGCGCTCGAGCATCGCCTCGTCGACCAGCATGTCGGCGGCCTGCTCGACCGTCATCCGGTCGGTCTGGAGCCCCACGTCGATGACCACGCGACACGCGCGCCACAGCGCGTCGCGCAGCGCGATCAGCCGCGTCCCGGGCTCGACCAGGTAGCCCTGCTCGAGCATGAGCTCCTCGCAGTAGAACGCCCAGCCCTCGCTCATCAGGCTGCTGTTCGCGAGCCGGCGCAGGCGCGATCCGCCGCCGGTCGCGTGCGCGGACTGCACGTGGTGCCCCGGGAACGACTCGTGCACGACCCGCAGCGGGATGGCGGCCTCGACGTGTCCCATCAGCGCCTCCTCCTGCTGGGCGCGCGGCCGCAGCAGGTCGGGCGGGGTGACGAAGAACTGTCCGACCTGCTCGACGTCGAACGCGGCGGGCTTGAGGTACGAGACGTAAGGGAGGATCGGCCGCAGGAACGCCGGCGTGTCCACCACCTCGAGCCCGGCGAGCGGGAGCGGGACGAGATGCCGGGACTCGACGAAGCGCCGCGCGCGCTCGACCTCCGCGCGGTACGCGTCGAGCACGCGCAGGGGCTCGGGCCAGCGTCGGCGCGCGAGGTCGTACTGCTCGCGCCACGAGCGCGAGGGATCGAGGCGCTTCGCCTCGGCCACCAGCCGCGCGCGTGCCAGCTCGACCTGCTGGCGACCGAACTCCGCGAGATAGGCGCAGTCCATCGACAGCAGGTGCTCGCGCTCGAGTCGGAAGTTCATCCAGCGCTCGCCGATGGCGAAGGTGCCGGTCGCACGGGGCCGCAGCTCGCGGTCGAGGAACGCCTGGTACTGCAGGAACCCGACGCGCGCGCGCTTGGCGGCGTGCTCGAAGCGCTCCGCCTCGCCCGGGAACGCGCGCATCAGCACGCGCGTGACGTCGTCGACGAATCCGGGGCCGGTCTCGGCGACCTCGTTCGCGATCGTCACCTGGATGGAGGACGGGGCCCCGATCACCTGCTGCGCGGCCGCGAGGTAGTCCGGGATCGCCATCAGCCGCGAGACGATGTGCTCCTTGCGCTCGTCGAGCGGCGCGAACGGACGCGCCAGCAGCAGGTACACGCCGATGAGCGCGGTCTGGACGAACCGCGCGGGGTCCTTGGCGTGGACGTTCATCTCCTCGAGTTCGGCACGCTGGATCGCCAGCCGCGAGCGCAGCAGCGCGTAGTCCACGCGTTGCGGGGTGGACAGCTCGTCCCACGGCACCGAGGCCACCAGGCGCTGCTCGAGGTCGCGGAGCCAGGCCGCGCGCTCGCGCAGCCCGTCCGGGGTGTCGAGCGGGAAGCGCCCGTCGTAGTCGTGGATGCCGGCGCCGGTCGCCGCGACCGGGTCGTGGCGCAGCGACTCCTCGACGTACTCCTCACACAGCGCGTTGAAGACCTTGAGGGTCTCGTCCATCGTTCTCCGATGACTGACGGAGGGCCTCCGCGCGCAGGCACGGAGGCCCTGGATCCACGGACGGTTCTGGCGCGGATCAGCCCGCGCGGGTGAGTTCGGCCGCCTGCTTGCCCTTCGGCCCCATCACCACGGCGTATTCGACCCGGTCGCCCTCGTTGAGCGTGCGGAACCCGGCCCCCTGGATGGCGGAGAAGTGGACGAAGATGTCCTCCCCGCCGTCATCCTGGATGAAGCCGAATCCCTTCGCCTCGTTGAACCATTTCACCGACCCGGTCGCGCGCGCGCCCGGATTCACCGGGCGCAGGTCGGCCGGCGGGGCGCTGCTGCGCGGGGTGCGACCGCCGCCGCCGTGTCCGCCGCCGGCGCCACGGCCCTCGCCGCGGCCACCGCCGCCGCTTCCGCCGCTTCCGCCCTTGTGCTTCTGGAAGCACTCGCGGCAGTACACCGGCCGCACGCCGGTGGGCGCGAACGGCACCTGGGTCTCGACGCCGCAGTCACTGCACACCGCAGTGTGCATCTCGCCGCCCCGCGAGGAGAAGCCGCCCCCCCCGCCTCCGCCCTCACCGCGCGTCGCCTTGCGGCTGTCGCGGCACCGCTTGCAGCGGGTGGGCGCATTGGTCAGGCCCTTCTGGCGATAGAAGTCCTGCTCACCCGCGGTGAACACGAAGTCCTCGCCGCAGTCCACACACGCGATGTGGCGATCCTCTCCAGTATCCATGACCTTGCGCCGACCTCCCAGGGGACGGGGTGAGACCGATGGGTCCGTCTGACAACAAGAACGCCCCCGCAGCCAAGCGCTGCCGGGGCGACTCAGGTGCCGGTTCGGGCAAGCCGCGAGACGGAAGACTGGGACGCACCGACAGGATGATCGCTCACGGACCTACCCGGCTCGGAATCGACGGACCTTTGCACGAACTGCGTGGGAAGTATGGAACGACTCCGGCGCGGCTGTCAACGGCCGCGAAGAGCGGACCGGACGGGGTGGCCCGGGCGTCCGGGGCCCGCTCCGGGGCCCTCCGGAGCGCCCGCGCAGAGCGCCTGGAGGATCTCGCCCATGGTGATGACGTCGAGCAGGTTGTGGTGGAAGACCGGGACCAGCCGGTAGGGGTCGCCGCTGCGCACGAAGTCGTGGTAGAGCCCGGGCACCTGCTCCCCCGGCACGTCCCCGACCCGGCGGCGGCGCGTGACATGGAGCTCGAGGGTCTGCAGCCGGCAGTCGTGCAGGGTCGTCTTCCAGCGCCGGCGCGAGACGTGCAGCAGGTCGAGATGTCGCGGGGGCAGCTCCAGCGGCACGCCGTGCACGGCGGCGCGGGCATGGAGGAACGGCGCGTCGTACGACTTGCCGTTGAAGGTGACCAGGAAGGTGAAGCCACGAGCGGCCTCGCGCAGCACGTCGAGCAGCGCGGCCTCCTCGCCGTAGTGCCGCGCGAAGTACTGGCGCAACACGAAGTCCTCGCCGTTCCAGTGCATGGTGCCGGCGAGGAACACCGGGCTCGACGCCAGGCCGCCGGTTTCGAGATCGAGGAACAGCGCGTGCTCGAGTCCGAGCGCGGCGAGCGCGATCAGGTCCGCCTCGCCCGCCGGCGGGGCGCCGAGGCGCCCCCAGTGCGAGCGTCGCGCCTCGACCGACGAGCGCAGACGCTCGTGCACGTACACCGCGCCGCGCTCCGAGCGCCACTCGCCCCCGGGCAGGAATTCCTCCACGCCCGCGCGCTCGGCCCGCTTCCCGGTCCCGCCCGCGGGGCGGAGGCCCGGTCGCGGGCGGGGCGCTCCCGGCATCTCGCCGGCGCCGGGCGCGGCGGAGCCCGCGCGGCGCGCGCGCGCCAGCGCGCCGAGCCGGACACGCAGGGTGTCGCCGACGGTCATCGGTCGCGGGCCGCGAGGATCACGAGGCGGCGGCTCTCGACCGAGTAGGGCGCGCCGTCGGCGTCTCCCCACGCCTCGCGTGTCACCAGCCCGTGGCGGCTCATGAGCGCGGTGAGTTCGGCGCAGGTGTAGGCCCGCAACTCGTATTCCTTGGTGACGCGCACCCCGCCCTCGGGCTCGATGAGCATCTGGCGGGTGACCACCCGCGACCGCACCACGTCGAGCGTGGTCTCCTCCATCAGCAGCGCGCCGTCCGGGCGCTGGGTCCAGCTGCGCTGCTGGGGGTGGGTGAGCAGGAAGTCGCGGTTCACCAGGTCGAGCAGGAAGCGGCCGCCGGGCTTGAGCGCGCGGGCGATCTGCGCGAGCACCTGCTCGTTCTCCGGGTCGGCGAAGTAGCCGAACGAGGTGAAGAACGAGTACACGCCGTCGAACTCGCGATCGAACGGCAGCGCGCGCATGTCGGCCGCGATCCAGCCCACCTCGACCCCCACCGCGCGCGCGTCGGTGCCGGCGAGGGCGAGATACGCCGGATTGAAGTCCACGCCGGTCACGCGGTGCCCGCGCGCCGCCATCCCGATCGCGTGCCGGCCGAAGCCGCACGCCAGATCGAGCACCGCCGCGCCGGCCGGAAGCGCGAGCGCGCGCTCGATGAACTCCACCTCGCGCGCGGTGCCCTCCGGGGTGAACATCGGGCGGTAGATGCGCAGGTAGTCCTCATCGAAGAAGGCGACCGGCCATTCGGTGGACATCTCAGTCGTTCCTTTCGAGCCAGTGTCCGAGGAGCGCGCGCGCCGCGGCCTTCCCGGGGTTGGGGCGCTCGCGCTGGAGATCGGGGTCCTGCTGTTGCGCCGGCCACAGCGTGGGGAGGCCCACGCACGACGGGCAGCCCGACGCGCACGGGCAGGCTTCGAGGTGATCGAGGGCCGCATGCGCGAGCTCGTCGAGCCGCGCCCAGCCCTGCTCGGCGAAGCCCAGCCCGCCCGGGTAGCGGTCGAACAGGAACAGCGCCGGGCGCCCGAGGTTGGAGGAATCGATCTTACCGCCCAGATCGGCGGGATCGCACATGGACAGCATGGAGAGGAGGGTGATGAACAGGTTGCGCACCCCCATCAGCCCCTCGACCGGATTGAGCCCGAGGCGCGCGACCGCGCCCCACGCGGCCGCGCCGGGGGCGAGCCAGAAGCCCGTGGTCTCGAGGGTCAGCCGGGGCAGTTCGAGCGGGTGGTAGCCGATGGCGTCGAGCGAGTGGAAGCGGATCTTCTTCATCGCCACGGTCTGCCACGCGTAGGTGAGCGCGCCGAACGCCACGCGCTCGCCGCGCCAGTCCCGGGCCTGCGTCTCGCCGCCCACCCGGATGGTGGTGTCGAGCACCGGCTGGGTGTAGTAGTCGACCGTGCGCGGCTCGACGTACGCCACCTTCTGCGCGAGATCGAGCTCGCGCACGAAATGGGTCTCGCCCTGGTGCAGGTAGATGGCCTCCGGGTAGACCAGTTCGAGCCCGCTGATGGCATCCACGTTGCCGATGACGGCGTTGGCGCGCGTGACGTCGACGATCGTGTAGGTGTCGTCCGAGATGGTGCGCAGGCTCACCTTGCGCGCCGGCATGTCGGCGCTCGCCCAGTAGGCGCGGCCGTCGATGATCTTGACCTCGCCCGCTTCCTCGAGCGCGCCGAGGATCTCGGGCAGCTGCGGGCCGAAGCGCGCCGCGTCCGTCTCGCCGAGCGGCAGTTCGTGCGCCGCGCACGCCAGCTGGCGCGCCAGGATGTAGGGATTGTGCGGGTCCACCACCGCGCTCTCCGCGGGGCGCCCGAACAGGTGCTCGGGGTGCCGCATCAGGTACTGGTCCGCGGTCTCGTTGTACGCCACCAGCACCGCCAGCGCGGGCTCGCCCTGGCGGCCCGCGCGCCCGGCCTGCTGCCACGCGCTCGCGCGCGTGGCCGGCGCGCCGATCATCACCACCGCGTCGAGCCCGCCGATGTCCACCCCGAGCTCGAGCGCGTTGGTGGTGACCACCCCGCGCAGCTCGCCCGAGAACAGCGCCCGCTCGATGGCGCGCCGCTCCTCCGGCAGGTACCCGCCGCGGTAGGGCCGGATGCGGTCGGCGAGCGCGGGCGCCTGCTGCTCGAGGCGCTCGCGCGCGTAGCGATACACCAGTTCGGCGGCGACCCGCGACTTGGTGAACGCCAGCGCCTGCGCCCCGCTCTCGAGCAGGCCGGCGAGGATCCGGCAGCCCTCGCCGTTCGAGGAACGGCGCTGGACGCGCGCCTCGTCCACGAACGGCGGGTTCCAGAACACGAAGTGCTTCGCCCCGCGCGGCGCGCCATCGTCGTCCACCACGGTGACGTCGCGACCGGTGAGCGCCCCCGCCAGCTCGCCCGGGTTGCGGAGGGTGGCGCTGGTGAGCACGTAGCGGTACCCGCCGCCGACATGGGCCACCACGCGCTCGAGCCGCCGCAGCACGTTGGCGACGTGCGAGCCGAAGATGCCGCGGTAGGCGTGCATCTCGTCCACCACCACGAAGCGCAGCTCGCGCAGGAAGCGGCCCCAGCGCCCGTGCTGCGGCAGGATCGCGGCATGCAGCATGTCGGGGTTCGAGAGGATGAGGTTGGACGCGTCGCGGATGCGGCGGCGGGTCGCGGCCTCGGTGTCGCCGTCGTACACCCCGGCGCGCACCGCGCGCAGGAGATCGGGATGGCCGCTGGCCAGCCGGGTGAGTCCCTTGAGCTGGTCCTGGGCCAGCGCCTTGGTCGGGAACAGGTAGAGGGCGGTGGCCTGCGGGTCCTCGAGCAGCCGTTCGAGCACCGGCACGTGATAGCACAGGCTCTTGCCGCTCGCGGTGCCGGTCACCAGCACCACGTCGAGTCCGCCGCGCAGCGCCTCGATGGCCTGCACCTGGTGGGTGTAGAGCTCGCGGATGCCCCGCTGTCCGAGCGCTTCCTCGAGCACGCCGGGCAGCGGCAGCGCGAGCCGGCCGTGGCGTGCCGGGCAGGCCGGCAGGATCTCCCGGTGAACGATCGCCTCGTCCGCTCCGGGCAGGGCGGTGAGCGCGGCGAGCCACGGCGGCGCGCCGGGCACGGACGGCTCGGGCGGCCACTCGGCGCGGCGAGCGGGGCTGGCCTGCATGGGATGGGGTCCTCGGGGACCGCGCGCAGAGCGGTCCGCAGGGTCGGAACGAGAGCGCTCGGGACGCTCAGGCAGGGCGGCAGTATAGCCACCGCGCCCGGGGGGCGGAAGAGACAAATGTGCAGTAAGGGCGTCCCGGCCGCCAGGCCGGGGCGAAACCTCCGCGATGGGAAGGGCCCCGGCGGGCGTCCGCGGATCGTGCCTGGAGAACCGGCGGTCGCGGCCCCCGCGGCGCGCGACCTCAGCCCTCACTCGACCTTGTGATCGGTGGGCTGGATGCCGCTCACGAGCCACTCGCCGCCGGTCAGCGCGAACTGCAGATCGTAGGCCTCGCCGGCGCCGCGCAGGAAGACCATGTGGGTCGCCGTCTCGTCGGTGGCCGGCGCCACGCGCCACAGCCCCCGCGACTGCGCGAACCCCTCGCGCCGCGCGACCTCGACGAGGGAGCGGTCGGAGACCAGCGCCTCGGCGGTGGTGCGGTCGTTGGTCACCAGCGCCTGGATGAAGCGCACGAAGGTCGAGTAGGGCGAGGGGGACTCCTCCTCGGACTGGACCACGAACCCATCGCGTCCCCACGCGAGCCGCCGCACCCGGTAGATGTGGGGACAGGTCGTGCATTCCTCGAAGCCGCGGTTCGTCCGGTAGGTGCGCGTCACCAGCATGAGCGTGTCCCCACGCGTCTCGAAATCGCCGGTCCCGGCGCCCCCCAGCGAATCCGGGCCGAGGGTCTGCGCCACCTCCCAGCCCTGGGGATTGCGGGTCCACACCACCAGGTAGAGCTGGCTCCCGACGGGCGCGCGCCGGTCCAGCAGGAGCGCCACCGCCGGCGGCACCGAGTCGCGGGCGCCGTCGGCGCGCAGCCCGCGGCTG
The DNA here is from genome assembly GCA_963776245.1 of Candidatus Eiseniibacteriota bacterium. Classification (GTDB taxonomy): domain Bacteria; phylum Eisenbacteria; class RBG-16-71-46; order RBG-16-71-46; family RBG-16-71-46; genus CAVSAC01. The sequence goes on from CAVZLN010000003.1 coordinate 344,376, forward strand.
GCCAGCTGGAGCAGTCGCATCGAACGCCCCTCGAGCGGCTGGGACTCCGGCCCGCGCGGGCCGCACCAGAACAGGTACGGCCACGAGCCCGCCGCCGGGTCGGCGCGGGAGAAGAAGTTCACCGCCAGCGCGCAGCGGCCGCCGGCGAGCTCCATGCCCACCCCGAGCGAATCGAGGAAGACCTGCGCGCGAGCCGTCCAGTCCTCGGGCGCGGCGGCCGCCAGCGCGAGCCCGAGCGCCCGCGCCGAGGCCCGGGCCGCCGCTTCGCCGCCGCCCGGCGCGTCCCACGCCTGCTGCGCCTGCCGCGTGAGGATCACGGTCGAATCCAGCCTCGCGGTCGAGAGCGAATCGCCGGCGGGATATTCCACGTGGGGACGCCGGCCACAGCCGCTCGCCGACGCCAGCAGGGCGGCGCAGGCGCAGGCGAGCACGACCCGGTGCGCGCGCACGCTCATCGCTTCGCCCCGCCTCCGGCCGGAGTCGGCGGAGGCGCGGGGGCTGTGGAGGGCGGGCGCACCGGCAACCAGTCATGGATCACCCAGCGACCCGCCTTGAGCTCGAAGTGGACGATGTAGAGCTGGCGCTTCGCGTCGCGGAAGCGGATGGCGAGCCAGCGCGGCCACTGCTCGTCGGGCTCGGCGTACTCCACCGCCCAGGTGCCCGGCGCGCGCCGGGCGCCCCAGCCGAGCGCGAGCGCCTCGTCGAGCCGCCGGGGCTCGACCAGCAGGCGCGCGGCGCCGGCGCGGTTCTGGTTCTGCAGGTAGCGCACGAACAGCGTGAAGGTCGAGAGCGGGGTGGGCAGCAGTCGCGAATCCTGCAGGACGAAGCCCTCCCGGCGCTCGACGAACATCGTCTCGTCGATCAGGCCCGGGCACTCGCGGCACACCGTGACCAGCGAGTCCGGGCGCGACCGGGTCCAGAGCACGAGTTCAGGCAGGCCGTCGCCGTTCACGTCGGCGAACGCGCCGCGGCCCCGGCCCTCGTCCCCCAGGCGGTCCACCGACTGCACGATGTCCCACACGTCGCCCGCGCTGGAGAGCCCGAGCAGCACCCAGCTCAGCGCGCCGTCCCGCGCGCGATCGAGCACGCACAGTGAGTACGGGTGCTCGGTGCGCCCGGTGTGCCACACGCGCAGCTGCGGTTCCCGGCCGCTGGGCAGGAGGATGCCCTGCTGGTGGTAGATCCGGCCGCGGTACCAGAACACGAACCCCACCGCCATCGCGGTCGCGCGGTCGGGATTGCGCACCGACACGAGCACGAAGTGGGGCATCTCCGGATCCACGCGCACCGCGGTCTCGAGGCCGAGCGAGTCGAGCACGCTCTCGATGGCGATGGCCTGGGCCATGCCGTCGCGCCCCAGCGAGCGCAGCAGCTCGCGCGCCATGTCGGCAACGATCTCGTAGGGCCGGAAGTTGACGGCGCTCACGGTGTCGCTGGCCTGGACGCGGAACAGCGCGCGGGCCTCGGCAGCGTGGACGGCGAGCGTGTCGCTCGACGGGGGCATCCACGGCTTCACGGTCTGTGCGTGTCCGGCCGGCGGAGCCAGCGGCGCGGCCGCGAGCAGCAGGCACAGCGCCGCCGACCGCGCGAGTGCTCGGTGAGTGAACGATGCAGGTCCTGTGCGCAGTGGAGATCTCCGGTCCGGTCGGGTGGAGCGCGCGTCAGCGGCGCGGCGCGCGCGCGATCGGCGATGCCCGGGTCGCCGTCGCCGGGGAGGCCGCCGGCGGATCGCGATAGTAATACAACCGCAGGAGCGGCGGAATGTAGGCCGAGGCGGGCGAGTACGATGAGAAGGTCGTGGTCCCGGTCAGGGAGTAGCCCGCTGGCGCCCCGAACTGCACGCCGCTCTGCACGTGCGCCGTCAGGGAATCGGATCGGAACACCACGGCGCCCGCCGCGGGAACGAACGTGCCCCCGGCAAGCCGGCCGTGTCCGGTGTCGATGAAGGGCGGGCCGCCGAACGCCGCGGTGCATCCGTCGAAGTCGGTCGTGGTGCCGTACACGGCGGGAGCGCCGATCGACGGGGTGGCGCTGATCGGCCAGAGGAGGATCGCCGCGCCTGCGAGCCGGAGTCCGCGCGGCGCGCTGCCGACCGTCCATCGGATGGCGGAGTTGTAGCCCCCCCCCAGGATGAACGTGGTGCTCCCGCAGTTGGTGGTGGTCGGGCGCTGGCTCGAGATCGAGCAGAAGGTGGAGACCGGCAGCTCCAGCGAGTCGATGGCCGCATCCGCGGCGACGGTCGTGAAGCACCACGCCGGGCCCGCGGCCTGCTCGCCGGTATCGAGGTTGGTGGCGCGCACCGACCACCACAGGGTGCTCGCGTGTCCCAGCCGCGCCGGCGCCACGCGCCGGGGGCTCGAGGTCACGAACCGCGAGCCGGCGTGGAGCGCGGCCGTCGCCGAGTCGGCGGCGGTGAACAGCTCGTAGCTCACCTGCCCCGCCTCCGGCTCGGTGGCGTCCCAGCCGAATGCCGCGAACGGTGACTGGCCGAGGGCATGGTGCGCGGGAACGGGGTGCTCGAGACGGCGCAGCGTGGTGGTGGTGAACTGCCAGAAGTACACCGAATCGAGCGCCACCCCGTCCGCCGTCGCGATCCGGGGCGAGAGCTCGATGGTGTAGGTGCGCCGCAGGCGCAGCCCCTCGAGCGGCACGACGCGCAGCGTGCGCGTGGCGGTGTCGTACGACACCGTCGAGAGGACGCGCGCGGCGTCCAGCTTGAGGAACACCGTGGTGGGGTTCACCGTCGCGGGGGCGAGCGGCGCCCGGAAGCGGGCCCAGATCGGGGTGGTGAGCGGCACGCGCACCGAGCGCGCGGCCGGGAACACCTCCTCGATCGCGGGCCCCAGCCGCGCCACGGGCGCGGTGGGCGCGGGCCTCGAGTCGCACCCCGCGAGCAGCGCCAGCGCCAGCACCGGCCAGGCGAGCGCCCGGAGTGGCGGGCTCACCGGATCACCACGAAGCGTCCGACCTGGCGGCCGAGCGCGGAGTCCACGGTGAACATGTAGATCCCCGATTCGACCTCCTGGCCGTTGCGCGACACCAGGTTCCACGCCGCCTGACCGTCCCCGTTCGAGGCGTCGTGATCGATCTGGGCCACCCAGTCACCGGCCACCGTCCACACCTTGATGACGCAACGGGCGCGCGGCAGCCCCATGAAGTCGAGATGGCGCGTCAGCCGGCTCCCGTCCACCGGGGGGAGGTCCCAGTCGGCCCGCGCGCGGAACGGATTCGGCACCACCCAGACCTCACCCGCGCGTGCGCGCGCCGCGCTGTGCGGGGTCACCACCTGGTCGAAGGTGGCGAGCAGCGGGCTCTCGAGCACGCGCCGCGTCGGCGTGCCGTCGGGCGCCCGGGTGACCCGCTCATAGCGGCTGGTCACGGTGTAGAGGTAGGGGAAGCCGTCGAGCACCGTGCTGTCGCTCACGGCGTAGCGGCCCACGGGATAGAGCTTCTGCTCGTAGAGGATGCGCTCGTAGTCCACGGTGGTGTCGGTCACGCTGGAGAGCAGCACCTCGCTGTTGCGCTGGTCGAACGCGTAGGCGTTGACCAGCGCCCAGCGCTCGGGCGGCGGCAGCAGCGCCTGGCGGCCGCGCCAGTCGGCGATGCGGTAGAGCCGATAGCCGAGGAATCGCGACTCGGAGGTGCCGAGTTGCCCGCCGGCCAGCAACACCTCGGGGCGGTTGTCCCACGCGACATCCACCGCGTGGTCGCGCGCGGTCACCCGGAAGCCCGGCGGGGGCGGGACCTCGCCCGGGTCGAGCCAGCGCAGGACGCTCTCGTACCCGGCCAGTCCGGTGCACTCGTCACAGTCGGTGTCGGTCCACACGCAGTGGCCGTGCGCGAAGTGCGCGACCACCTCCGGGACCTCGAGGTTGCGGAGCTTGGCGGGGCAGTGGGGGTCGAGATCGAACTGCACCCCGGGCGGGGGCTCGATGCACGCCTCGTGGCCATTGGTCCCGCTGATCCCCTCGTCCCAGTTGTTCGGGTACGCGCCGACGACCGAGTCCGGCAGCAGATTCAGACGGGTCCCGTTCTGGAGCACCGCCGCCGCCCCGATCGCGGTCAGCAGGCTCTCGGGGCTCTCGGCCGCGACCAGCGCGAGGTCGAAATCGATCGACTGGCCCGGCGCCAGCGACGGGAACGGGCCGCACGACACGAGCACCGACCAGTCGCCGGTGGCGGTGGGGTTGGCGCCCTGGGCGCGGCCGGCGAGCGCCTCGTAGCGCTCGGCGTCCACCACCGGCGGCCCCCCCATGCCCGGCACGTCCCCGCGGCGGAAGGCGGTGGTCGTGAAGGCGACCCGGCCGGGCGCGCGGGCGTACTCGCTCAGCTGTCCCATCCGGGCGAACGGATCGGTGGTGTGGTCGAGCGGCACCACCGCGACCACCGGCAGACCGGAACCCGGCGTGTCGTCGGCCACGTACGTCACGCGTTGCGTGAGCACGTCCGCGCAGGCGAGCGAGGCGGGCTGCTGGGGCACGCCGTTCGCCGCCACGCGCGAGACCCCGAGGGGGACCTGCCGGGAGTAGGTCAGTTCGCGCACCACGTCGTTCAGGTGGCCGGCACGGTCGGAACGCAGGCGCGAATCGAGGTCGGCGAACAACCCGACGTAGAGCCCTCGCAGGGTCTGCGCGCTGTGATTGGTGACGTGGAAACTCAGCCCGGCGATGCGGTCGGCGCCCGGCACGGACCACGCGTAGGCCTCCTGATGCACCGAGAGGCCCAGCGGCATGTGCTCTTCGCCATTGTTGTACACGAAGCGCGCCTCCGGCCGGTCGTCCACGTAGTCCGCGGCGAGCATCTGCTGGGAGAACATCCCGAGATCCTCGTCCACCTCGCCGTCGCCATCGTCGTCCCGGCCGTTCAGGATCTCCTCGTCCGTGCGTCCGTCGTGGTCGTCGTCCACCAGCCTCCGGGCACCCAGCCGGTCCCGCCACGCCACGCGCACCCGGTCCTCGGGGTCGAGCGTGGGGCGGAACTCGAGCATCGGTCCGCCCGAGACGCGCGGCGACCCGTCGCTGCCGTACCCGCCCACCCACAGTTCGGCGTGGTTCAGCAGCTCCATCCCGGAACCGCGCGGGTACTCGAACGACGCGTCGTACGACAGCCCGAGATCGAAGAACGCGTTGCCGAGGATGCCGGCATTGGTGATCCGCAGCGCGAACCGGCCGGCCTCGAGCAGCGGCCCCCGGTCCCGATTGTCGAGGATGGCGCGGGCGCACGGCACGGCCAGCGCGCTCGCCAGGAGCGCGAGGACACCGATGAGCGGGAGGCGGGAACGACGGGCGGCGCTGGACAAGGGTCCTGAGTTGCTCCTCCGAGGGGCGGGGACGACCGATTGTAGACAGGTGCCCGCGGCACGGAAAGGGCGACTTCGGTTCCCGCGTGACGGACGCGCGGAAGGGCGGGACCAGCGTGGTCCCGCCCCCCGGGACCGCGAAGGTGTTTGAAGGGCGGGGCGGGACACGCCTAGAATGCGGCGGCCCCCCAGAGGTGAGGTGAGCGTGGATCGAGGGGAGGGGATTGGGATGGAAGCCAGCTACCCCGAGTGCCGGAAGTGCCATGAAGGTGTGCTGCTCCCGCTCTCGGACTACGGCCGGGACGGCGCGCCCATCACCTATAAGGCCTGGGTGTGCAGCAATCCGATCTGCGGCTTCAACCTGCGCATCGACAATGGCGAGATCAGCCTCGGACGCACCATCGGGGTGTCGGCCAAGTAGGCCGCCCGACCCCACGCAGCGCCGCGCGCCGCGCGGTCCCCACGGGCCAAGGAGATCGATCGATTGATCCGCGCCATCGTCTTCGACGTCGATAACACGCTCGTCGACTTCATGAAGATGAAGCGCGACGCGATCACCGCGGCGATCGACGGCATGATCGACGCGGGCCTGCGTCTGCCCCGGGATGCCGTGCGGGAGCGCATCGACGCGATCTACCAGGCGAAGGGTCTCGAGTACCAGCAGGTCTTCAACGACCTGCTCGAGCGCGAGACCGGCACCCTGGATCCCCGCATCCTGGCCTCCGGCATCCTCGCCTACCGTCGCGCGCGGGAGTCCGCGCTCGTCCTGTACCCGCACATCCAGCTCACGCTGATCGAGCTGCTCAAGCGCGGCATCCGCCTCGGCGTGGTCTCCGACGCCCCGCGCGAGCAGGTGTGGCTGAGGTTGTGCTCGCTCTCGCTCCAGCACGTGTTCGATGCGGTCGTGACGTTCGACGACACCGGCCGGCGCAAGCCCAGCCCGGCGCCGTTCCGCAAGGTGCTCCGCCTGCTCGACGTGGAGCCCGGCGAGGCGCTGATGGTGGGCGACTGGGCGGAGCGCGACGTGGTGGGCGGCAAGAAGCTCGGCATGAAGACCGCGTTCGCTCGCTACGGCGACGCGTTCGACACCGTGGAGTCGGGCGCGGATCACGATATCGACGACCCGATGGAGCTGGTGGCCATCGTGGACGCGATCAACGGCTCGCCCGGCCCACGGGCGAGCAGGGGCGCCCGCCGGTCGGCGGCGCCCCGTCGACCGACCCGCACCCGGAGGATGCATGGCTGAAGCGAAGGTCAAGGCAGCGAAGGTGAAGATCGTCCCGCCGCCCGACCCCAAGAGCGCGGATGGCAGGTTCCACGTGTACGTCTTCGACGTGTTCCACAAGGAATTCCTGCCCGGCAAGACGTTCGACACCATCGAGCGCGCGGTCCAGTACCAGCGCCAGGCGCAGGAGCACATCTACCTCGAGCAGGAGGCGGATCCGGCGCTCTTCGACCTGCCGTTCATCTCCTCCGATCCCGGGTTGCTCGAGCGCGTCCGCAGCGATGCCGCTTTCCGGACGGCGCTGGTCCGTGACCTGACGTCGGACGCCCGCGGGCGCGCGCGCCGGCGCTGAGGCGCGCGTGCTCCTCGCCGCCGTCACGGTGATCGCCGCGCTGTCCGGGGAGGGCCCGCGGGTGCCGGGGCTCGCGCTGCGCTTCGGCGAGACGGTCGGACACGTGGATTCGACGCATCGCTGGCTGGCCCAGGCCGCCGGCCCGGGGGGCGGCGAATCGCGCACCGCGCGCGCGCCCTTCTTCGGGATCCCGGCCACGGTGAAGCTCTACTTCGAGAGCGGCCGCCTCGCGCGCGCCGAGGCGGCCGTGGACTCCGCCACCGCCCGCCACGCCGACTACGTGCAGGACGAACTGCGCCGCCTCGGGCTGCGCCGCCGATGCGCGGAGGACTCGCCGAGCCAGAGCCGATGCACGTGGGACGGGCGCGCCTCGGTCCAGCTCACCATCCAGAAGGACCACATCACCGCCACGATGGAGCCTCCGCCACGGGAGGCCGAGCCCGCCTCGGTCGTGACGGCGCCGCCCGAGATCCCCGGCGGCGGCGCGGCGGTGCACGGGGCGCCTCCGCCCACGGAGTCCGCGCCCACGGTGGTCGATTCGTGCGTCCCGCGACTCCCCCCCGCGGCCCGGCGCGCCGGCATCCAGGGCCGGGTGTACGTGTCGGCGCTGATTGACACCGCCGGCCGGGTCGTCGACGTCCGTGTCCAGGGCGGCATCCCCGAGCTGAACGACGCCGCCCTGGCCTGCGCGCGTCGCTACCGCTTCCTGCCCGCCCGCTCGAAGGGCCGTCCCGAACCCGCGTGGACCACGATCCCGGTCGTGTTCCTCCTGCCATGACCATGCTCCTGCTCACCGCGGAGGAGATGCGCCGGCTCGACCGGCTCACCATCGAGGGCGGGCACGCGTCCGGCGTCACGCTCATGGAGCGCGCCGGCGCCGGCGTGGTGGCCGCGATGGAGCGCCGGTACGGCCCGCTGCTCGGGTACCGGGTCCTGGTGATGTGCGGCACCGGCAACAATGGCGGCGACGGGTTCGTGGCCGCGCGCCGGCTGCGCGCGCGCGGCGCCGAGCCGCAGGTCGTGGTGCTGGGCGACATCGCCCGGGTCACCGGCGACGCGCGGCACCATCTCGAAGCGCTGCGCGCGGCGGGCGTCGAGCCGGCGGTGGCCGGGGACGAGGCCGCGCTCGCGCGGGTCGCCGCGCCGCGCGACCGCTGGGACCACGCGGTGGACGCGCTGCTCGGCACCGGCGCCCGCGGTGCCCCGGAGGGGCCGGCGGCCGCGGGCGTGGAGATGCTGCGCGCGCTCGACGACGCGGGCACGCCGGTGGTGTCGGTGGACCTGCCCACCGGGCTCGACGCCGACACCGGCGCGATCGCGCGCCGTACCGTGCGCGCCGACCTCACCGTGACCTTCGGCCATCCCAAGCGCGGTCACCTGCTGTGGCCCGGGCGCGCGTTCTGCGGCGTGCTCGAGGTGGTGGACATCGGGCTCCATCCGCCGCCGGACGATCCGGTGGCGTGGCGCGTGGAACTGGCGACCGAGACGGCGATGGCGCGCCTGGTCCCGACGCGCGACCCGCGGGCCCACAAGGGCTCGGTCGGCCGCGTGCTGGTGATCGGCGGTTCGCCGGGGCTCACCGGTGCGGTGGTGCTCGCGGCGCGCGCGGCGACGCGCGCGGGGGCGGGCTACGTGCAGGTGGCGGTGCCAGCGTCGATGCACGACCTGTTCGAGACCCAGCTCGTCGAGGAGATGACGCTTCCGATGCCGGAGACCCCGGCGCGCACGCTGTCGAAGTCCGCGCTCATCCCGGTGCGCGCGGCACTGGCGCGCGTGGACGCCGCGGTGCTGGGCTCGGGGCTGGGACGCGAGGACGGCGCCGCCGCGCTCGCCGGCCTGCTGGCCGCGCAACCGGGGCCCGCGCTGGTGATCGACGCCGACGCGCTGCACGCGCTCGCCGCGGCCGCGCTGGTGACCACACCGGCTCACGCGGCGCCGCGCGTGCTCACGCCGCACCTCGGTGAGATGCAGCGCCTGACCGGCGTGGACGCCGCGACCCTCGAGGCCTCGCGCATCGACGCCGCGCGCGAATGGGCGGCGGCGTGGGGCTCGGTCGTGGTGTTGAAGGGCGCGCCCACGGTGACCGCGGCGCCGGATGGACGTGCGACGGTGAATCCCACCGGCAATCCCGGGATGGCGACCGCGGGCGCGGGGGACGTGCTCGCGGGCGCGATCGCGGCGCTGCTGGCGCAGGGGCTCGCGCCCTACGACGCGGCGCGGCTCGGGGCGTACGCGCACGGGCGGGCGGGCGACCACGTGGCGCTCACCCAGGGCGAGCACGGGATGAGCGCGGGCGACCTGGTCGCGGCGCTGCCGGGGGCGCTGCTCGCGCTCACCCGTCGGCGGGACGACGCTCCGCGCGGGAACGCCGCCGGGCGCTGATGCCGCGGGTCCCGGGGCCGGCGCCGCGCCGGCGCGCGCCTCTCCTCTACAGGTGGGGCTTCAGCCGGCCGAGGAGCGCGGCCTTGGGCATCGCACCCACCAGGCGCTCGACGGGCTGTCCGTCCTTGAACAGCAGCAGCGTCGGGATGCTCAGCACCTGATAGCGCTGCGCGGTGTCCCCGCTCTCATCGGTGTCGAGCTTGACCACCTTGAGACGGCCTGCGTATTCGCCGGCGATCTCGTCCACGACCGGCGCGATCGCACGGCACGGACCGCACCATGCCGCCCAGAAATCGACCAGCACGGGCACCGGCGACTTCAGCACCTCGGCGTCGAAATTCAGGTCGGTCACGGCCGTTGCTTGCGACATGCGAGAACCTCCTCTTCGACACGATCGACGTCTCGAGAACGATCGCCCTTTCGGATGTCCGGCGGGACGGAACGATGCAGCGGGTTCCCGAGCGCGGTCAGGATAAGAAGGTGCTCCGGCAGCGTCAACCGCGCCGCTCGCCGCGCGGGCGCGTTCACCCGACGCCGCGCTTCCCGGGCACGTGCGCGATGGACTAGCATGCCTTGCCCGCTGCGTGCCGGGGACCCGGCCGGCGGATGCGGAGGCTACCCTTGCGACGCGATCTCGATCGACTGATGCACGAACGCGGCCTCGCCGGCCTGGTGGTGCTCGCGCACGACCGCTACAGCCCGGCGATGCACTACACCACCGGACAACGGGTCTTCCACGGCATCTACTTCCGCGCCGCCGACGGCGGCGCGCATCTGATCCACGACCCGATGGAGCGCGATCAGGCGGCGCGCGTGGGCTGCGAGATCTCCGGCTATCCGCAGCACGGCTTCGTCGCACTGGCGGAGCAGGAGGGCGGGCAGGCGCGCGCGATCGGCCGGCTCATCGGCGAGACCTGCGCCTCGCTCGGCATGCGCGGCGCGGTGGCGATGTTCGGCGAGACCGGGCTCTCGACCGCGTGGCAGATCGTCGGCCGCGCGCTCGAGGTGAATCCCGAACTGAGACTCGACGCCACGCAGCCCGACGTGCTCTCGCTCGCGCGTGCCACCAAGGACGATGACGAGATCGAGGCCATCCGCCGGGCATCGGTGGGCACCGTGAAGGCGATGCAGGCGGTGCGCGACCAGCTCGCTTCGCTGACGCGCGACGGCGACGCGTTCCGCGCCCCCGGCATCACGGGGCCGGTGAAGCTCGGGGACCTGCGCCGCACCGTCCACCGCGTGTTCGCGGAGCACCGGCTCGCCGAGGACGGCGAGAGCATCATCGCGCAGGGGCGGGATGCCGGCGTGCCGCACAATCGCGGCGATGACGATGCCCCGGTGCGGGCGGGCCAGTCGATCATCGTCGACCTGTTCCCCGGCGAGGCCGGCGGCGGATACCACAGCGACATGACGCGCACCTTCTGCGTCGGCAAGGCGCCCGACCCGCTCCGGCGCATCCACGACGAGGTGCTCGGCGCGTACCACGCCGCGATGGCCGCCTACCGGGTCGGCGAGCGATGCCGCGCCTACCAGGACCTGGTCTGCGAGCGCTTCGAGAAGGCCGGTCACGCGACGCGCCGCACCAACGACGCGGTGAGCGAGGGCTACGTGCACAACCTCGGCCACGGCATCGGCCTCTCGGTGCACGAGTCCCCGCTGCTCGGCGGCGCCGCCTCCAACCCCCAGATCGTCGAGGACCGCATGGCGATCACGGTCGAGCCGGGCCTCTACTACCCCTCGCGCGGCATGGGCGTGCGGATCGAGGACCTGATCATCGCGCGCGCGGACGGGAAGCACGAGAACCTCACGCCGTTCCCGTACGACCTCGAGATCGAGCCGCGCGGGTGAGACGCTCGCATGAGGTCGTGAATCCCCCGCGCGCGGAGCGCGCCGTGCTCGTGGGCCACGCCTTCCGCGAGGGCGCCGGGCTGGCGCGCTCCATGGAGGAGCTCGCGCGCCTCGCCGACACCGCGGGCGCCAAGGTGAAGGGCACGCTGACGCAGAATCGCGGACGGTTCCACTCCGCGACCTTCATCGGCAAGGGCAAACTGGAGGAGCTCAAGGCCCTGGTGGCCGACACCGAGTCGGACGTCGCGATCTTCAACGATGACCTCGCGCCGCCCCAGGTGCGCAATCTCGAGAAGGCGCTCGGGGTGAAGGTGGTGGACCGCTCCGAGATCATCCTCGACATCTTCGCCCGGCGCGCCCGCACCCGCGAGTCGCGCCTGCAAGTGGAACTGGCCCAGCTCGAGTACACGCTGCCGCGCCTCACTGGCATGTGGAAGCACCTCGAGCGCCAGGCCGGCGGCATCGGCACCCGCGGGCCGGGCGAGACCCAGCTCGAGACCGACCGCCGGCTGGTGCGCGAGCGCATCGCACGGCTGAAGCGCGCGCTCGAGGCGGTGGAGCGCGAGCGCGAGACCCAGCGCCGTTCGCGCCGCCGCGAGTTCCGCGCCGCGCTGGTGGGGTACACCAATGCGGGCAAGAGCACGCTCTTCAACCGCCTCACGCGCGCGCAGGTGTTCGTCGAGGACCGGCTGTTCGCCACCCTCGACGCGACCACCCGCCAGATGGTGAGCCCCGACCGCCGCCGCGTGCTGCTCACCGACACGGTGGGGTTCATCCGCAAGCTCCCGCACCATCTGGTCGCGTCATTCCACAGCACGCTGGTGGAGGCGATCGAGGCCGACCTGCTGCTGCACGTGGTGGATTGCTCCGATCCCGACATGCCGCGCCAGATGCAGGCGGTCGAGAAGGTGCTCGAGGACATCCTCGAGTCCCCGCGCCCGACCACGCTGGTGTTCAACAAGGCGGACCTGCTCCACGACCCCGACTCCGAAGCCGGCCTGCGCGCCCGCTTCCCCGGCGCGTTCCTGGTCTCGGCGCGCACCGGGGACGGACTGGACGGATTGCGCGAAGCGCTCTGGACGCAGTCGGCCGGGCGCGAGGGCGCCCGGACGGGCTGACCCGCGGCGGCTCCCGGCGGGCCGGTTTCGCGGCGGAGCGCGGACCGCGCTATGCTGCCCGGCCGATGACCTCCACCGCCCATCTCCTCGAGTTCGCCCTCGATCTCGCCGTGCCTCGGGCACGGGTGTGGTCCGCGCTCACCGAGGCGCGGCACCTCGAGCGCTGGTTCTGCGACTTCGCCGAGAGCGAACCGCGACCCGGCGGGCGCCTGCTCATGGGTTGGACCCGCCCGTGTTCGTCACCCGAGCCCTATGAAGCGACCTGGGTGGCGTTCGACCCGCCGCACGCGTGCGCGCACGAGGGCGGGCACTCGGGCTATCCGGATGACTACGCCGGCCGGATCGAGATGGAGCTCGTCCCGCTCGGCGACGGCACCCGGCTGACCGTCCGGCACGCGTTCCCGCCGCGGCGCGAGTACGAACGCTTCGTGGAGACCTACCACCTGGCCTGGCCCAAGGCACTCGCGAGGCTCGAGCTCCACCTCGCCACGGAGGAGCCCGCACCCGCGCCATGACCGACTCCACGCGCCTTCGCACCCTCCGCTTCGGGCACAGTCCCGATGCCGACGACGCCTACATGTTCTACGGGTTCCACACCGGGCTCGCGACCATCGCGGGATGCCGCGTGGAGCACGTGCTCGAGGACATCCAGAGCCTCAACCGCCGCGCGCTCGAGCGCGCCGACCTCGAGATCACCGCGGTCTCGGCGCATGCCTACGCCCACCTCGCCGATCGCTACGCCGTGCTGGCGTGCGGCGCGTCGATGGGCTTCGGCTACGGGCCGGTGGTGGTGGCGCGCCGGGCGTGCCCGCTCTCCGAGCTGCGGGGCAAACGCGTCGCGGTGCCGGGTGCCATGACCACGGCGGCGCTGCTGCTGCGCATCGAGTGCCCGGAGGCGGTGCCGGTGGACGTGATGTTCGACCGGATCCCGGAGGCGGTGCTGAGCGGCGACTTCGACGCGGGGGTCATCATCCACGAGAGCCAGCTCACCTACCGCGAGGAAGGCCTTGCCAAGGTGGTGGACTTCGGCGAGCTCTGGCAGGACCGCGATGGGCTGCCGGTGCCGCTCGGACTCGACGTGGTGCGCCGCGACCTCGGGCCCGAGCTGATGCAGGCGGTCTCCCGGGGCTTCCGCGCCTCGATCCAGGCCGCGCTCGACCACGAGGACGAGGCGCTGGCCTACGCGCTGCGCTTCGGGCGCGGGCTCGACACCGAACGGGGCGGACGGTTCGTGCACATGTACGTGAACGAACTCACCCTCGAGATGGGCGAGCCCGGGCGCCGCGCGCTCGAGCGGCTCTATTCCCTCGCGGTCGGCTGCGGCGCCATCCCGGGGCCCCCGGCGCTCGAGGTGATCTGATCCCGAGCGCGCGCGCGGAGCACCCCCGGAGCCGCGCGATCCGCGGACCGGCCGCCGGCCGGCGGCGTCACCCCGGGGCTTCCCGGAACCCCGCGAGGAAGGTCGCCGGCACGCCGTAGCGGCCTTCGAAGACGGTCTGCTCGAGCGGGCGGCGGGTCCGCGGTGCGCGCTCCTCGGAGCGCAGGGGCTCGTCGAGCGATTCCGGGTCGCCGGGCCAGCCGAGCGCGGTCACCGTCACCGGTTCGAGGTCGTCGGGCAGGCCGCACGCCTCGCGCACGCGCGCCGCGTCGAAGCCCCCCATGGGATGGAGCGCCACGCCGAGCGAGGTGGCCTGGACCGCGAGGGCGCCCCACGCCATGCCCGCGTCGTGCCACGCCCAGGCGTTCGGTCTGCCCTCGGAGCCGCGCACCTTGCGGGCCGCCGTCACCACCAGCACCGCGGCGTGCCGGGCCCACGACGGATTGCGCCCCGTGAGCGCACCCAGCACGCGCCCGAACCCGGCCCCGTCGTCGCGCCGTGCCACCACGAACCTCCACGGTTGCTCGTTGCCGCTCGACGCCGACCAGCGCGCGGCCTCGAACAGCGAGGCGAGCGTGGCGTCGTCCAGCGCGTCCGGACCGAAGGCCCGCGCGCTGAAGCGGCGCTCGATCAGATCGTGGATCGGGAAGCGGACATCCTGGGCCGGCCTCATCACTCCTCCTCGAGCAGGGTCTCGCACAACCGGCCGAGCGCACGCGCCTCGCGCGCCGTCAGCCGGCGTCCGATCGCGCGCATCGCCGCGGCCATCGCGGGCTGGATGCGCTCCAGCAGGTCGAGCCCCGGGCGCGTGATGCAGGTGATGGAATGCCGCCGGTCGGACTCCCCCCGCGTGCGCTCCACCAGCCCCTCGCGCTCGAGCCGGTCGATGAGCCGGGTCACGTCGGGCGCGCGCTCGACCAGCCGGGCGGTGATCTCACCCCGAGGATACCCCTCGGGGTGCCCGCGCAGGATGCGCAGCACGTTGTACTGACCGCGCGTGATGCCGTGCGCGGCACAGACGCGGTCGAACCGTCCGCGCAGCTCGGCGGCCGCCACCAGCAGGCCGAGCACCGCCTCGTGGGTGGGGTTCTCGAACCGATTCTGTCGCAGGCGGCGCCGCAGCGGCTCTCCCATGTCCCCTTGGATGCCGCGGCGAGGTGGATGTTGCCACACATGTTCTGCGGGCCGGCGGGTCCCGCCGGGGGGCGGGATGGACGCCGCCCGGCGGCGCCCGCTAAGGTGCAGCCATGGATCACTCTCGCCTTTCGGCCGCGCGGGCGTCGATGGCCGCGGCGCTCGCACTGGCCGCGTGCGCCATGTGGCTGTTCCACGCCGACGCCTGGGACCTGGGCCGGCGCTCGCCGGTGCTGTCGTTCGACGCCGCCCAGTACGCGGTCGCCGCCCGCGAACTGGCTGAGAGCGGCCGTCTGGCGACCCCGTTCGCGCTGCCGATCGATGTCGTCCGCCACGCCCAGCCACCCTGGCCGCTGTCGCTGGTCCAGCCGGGACTGGTGGTGGCCGAGGCGGCCGTGTTCCGGCTGGTGCCGGAACACGCGAGCGCCGGATCGCGGCGGCTGTGGCGCGCGCACCGGCCCGACCAGCGCGAGTGGCTGGTGCTGATCATCCCGTTCGTGTGCTTCGTCTCGCTGGCGCTCTCGCTCGGGCTGGCGACCGCGCACCTGCTGGCTCAGGGCGCCCCCGGGACCTCCGACACGGCACGCGCCGCCGCCGGCGCGGTGGTGGGGCTGGCCTTCGTGCTCGACCCCGAAGCGCAGCACTTCGCGGTCGGCGGATTCACCGAGCTCCCTTTCACCGTCGGGCTCACCGCCGCGTTCGCCGGGCTGGCCCTCGGGCGTGCCGCGCGGTTCCCGATCATCTTCGGGCTCCTGCTCGGCGTCACCGGTCTGTTCCGCGGGGCCACGCTGTGGCTCGCGCCGGTCCTGGCGCTCGGCGCCGCCGCGAGCGCCGAACCGCGCGACCGCGGCCGCGTGCTCGGGCTCTCGCTCGGCGCGTGGGCGCTGGTGCTCGCGCCGTGGTGGATCTACAAGTGGAGCGTGTTCGGCGACGCCGGGTGGGACCTCTCGCGCTGGTCGCTGTGGGACGGCGTCGGGGGCCGCACGTGGTTCACGCTCTTCCATACCGCCGACCCTCCGGTGTTCCCGACCGGCGCCGAGGCGGTCCGGTTGCTGGGGCTCAAGCTCGTCCGCAACCTGCCGCGACTCACGCTGATGCTCGCGAACGGGCTCGGGGCGTTCTGGATCGGCGCGCTCGCGATCGCGCTCGTCACCGTGCGACTGTCGCGCGCGGCGCGTGTCGCGGGCTGGACGGTGCTGGGCGTGATCACCGTGAGCCTGGGGGTGGCGGCGCTGAGCGTGCCCTTGTTGCGCTACCTGTTCCCCGCCCGCGTCGCCCTCGAGGCCGCCGGGTTGCTCGCGTCGTGGGCGCTCGTCGCGCGTTTCGTCGGGCCCGATCCGCATGCCCGGAGGGTCCGCCTGGGGATCGGGCTGGTCGCGGTACTCGCCCTCGCGTGGGGCGCGTGGCGCACCACGCAGGGGCTCGCGGAGGCCCGCGCGGTGGCAGCCGAGCGCGGCACGCCGAGCACCGAGACGCTGATGCAGATCACCGTGCTCATGAACCGGGAGCTCTCGCGGGGCGAGCCGGTGATGAGCAACCTCGGTCCGGTGCTGGCCTGGACCGCGCGCCGCCCGGTGGTGCACCTGGCGCTCACCCCCGATGAGGTGGAGCCGCTGCGCCGCCATCTCGACGTGCGCCACGTGTTGCTGGTCTTCCGCGATCCGGCGCACGCCTGGCCCGGATGGGCGGAGATCGTGGAGCGCCCCGCGGAGGCCGAGCACCGGCCGGAGTGGAACGTGCGACGCATGCGACGCTGGCAGACCTCGGACGGCTTCTCGCTGACCTGGCTCGACCTCGGACCGCTCGCGCCCGGCCTCGCCAGCCGCGTCGCCCCCTGAGCCGCGCGGCTCAGCGCGGCGTGACGAGCGGCAGGCCGCCCGGCCGCGGGTCGTGGTGCTCCTCGCCCGCGAGCGCGGCCGGGTACTCCGCCGGCACCTCGCGCAGGCTCTCCACGAACAGCGGCACCTCGGCGGCGAGCTCCTTGATCGACTCGGGGCCCTCGCCCACGCGCAGCACCTGGTAGTGGGTGTCGCGCTGGGCGGGGGTGAACCCGGACTCGCGGATGAGGGTCTCGATCTCGGCGATCGTGGTCCGGTTCAGATGCCCGGTGGCGAGATGGACGTTCTCCTCGAACAGCGTGCCGCCGAAGTCGTCGGCGCCGAAATGGAGCGCGATCTGGCCGGTCTTCTTGCCCTCGCTGAACCAGGTCGCCTGCACGTGGTCGAAGTTGTCGAGGTAGAGCCGGGACGCCGCCAGCACCCGCAGGTACATCGAGGCCCCGGCGATATGGGGCACTTTGGACTCCATCGGCGTGTTGCCGCGCTTGTACGACCAGGGCACGAAGGCGGTGAAGCCGCGGGTCTCGTCCTGGAGCGCGCGGATGTGATCGAAGTGCTCCACGATCTCGGCCGGCGTCTCGACGTGCCCGTACATCATGGTCGCGGTCGAGCGCATCCCGGCACGGTGCGCCTCGCGGTGGACGTCGAGCCAGGCCTCCGGTCCACCCTTCTTGACCGAGATGCGCTTGCGCACCCGCGCGGCGAGGATCTCGGCGCCGCCGCCCGGCAGCGAGGTCTGGCCCGCGGCGCGAAGCGCCTCGAGCACCCCGCGGACATCCCGTCCGGAGACCTGCGCCATCTGATGGATCTCGGGCGCCGAGAAGAAGTGCGGCGTGATGTGCGGATAGCGGGCGCGCGCCTCGCGCACGATGGCGGGATAGAACTCCCACGGGATCGACGGGTTGAGCCCGCCCTGCAGCAGCACCGTGGTGGCGCCGACCGCGTCGGCGTCGGCCATCATGCGCATCACGCCTTCGAGGTCGTACGTGTACGCGTCGGGAGCGTTCGACCCCGGCTTGCGATAGAACGCGCAGAAGTGACAGTCCACCGTGCAGACGTTGGTGTAGTTCGGATTGGTGTCGATGACGTAGGTGACGAGCCGCGGGTCCGTCCTGCGGGCACGGGCCACCTGCGCGAGGGCGCCCAGCTCGAGCAGCGGCGCGCGCGTGAGCAGGTACACGCCCTGCTCGGTGGTCAGCCGTTCACCACCGGCGACGCGGGATTCGATGGTCGACCACAAGGGGCGGACTCCTTCAGGACGGGACGGGAGAAGGCGCGCGGAAGCACGATCCGAGGCCGCGAGGATACCCCGCGGCGCGGTGGTCCGTCGAGATTCCGCGGGCACGAGCCGCCGGAGACCAGGTCGAGGTGGGCCAGGCCCGGAGGGGCGCGTGTGGGTATTAGCACCCCGGAGGGTCTGGCCCACCTCGACCTGGTCCCCGGCGCGCCGCGACGGCCGGGCCGTCAGCGCACGGTGCAGAGACGGTAACCGATCCAGATGAGGATCAGCCCGATGCACTCGAGCACGTAGAGCACCTCGGTGAGGCCCATGCGCGAGTACGCCCCCCCGATCCCGGGCAGCACCGCCCCCACCGCGATGAGGGTATTGCCCACCGCGAACCGGCCGGGCGAGCCCCGGCGCAGGTGCTGCCACACCGATCGCCCCGCGCCACCGATCAGGAAGATCACCGCATACAGGTTCGCGGGCGGGCTGAACAGCCGCACCCACGACCACACCATGACCTTCCCGCTCAGCCGGTGCGGCTCGACCAGCGTCAGGTCCAGCGGCCCCACGGCGACCAGGATCGAGGCCACCAGCAAGTAGGTCACCACGAGCACGGTCAGCCGGTTCGCGACGCGTCGTTCGAGGTGGAAGTACACCGAGCCCTGGGCCAGGGACACGCCGCCCAGGAGCGCCCCGGCGACGTACCAGAGCCTGAACATCGCCGGGCTCCACCCCGCCAGCGTCACCGTGCTCTCGCACAGGGTGCCCAGTCCGTAGATGTAGACGCCGGCCGCCCACCAGCCGAGATACGGCCGCCCCGGCTTCTCACGGTGGCGGCGGAGCAGGATGGTGCCGAGCACCGCGGAGAGCACGGTGGTGAGGATCGGAACGTAGCGGACGTATTCGATCAAGGGGCCTCCGGTGGGCGCGCATCCTACCCCGCGCGCCCCGGACACGTCACGCCCCGCCCCCGCCATCCGTGGCGGAGGGGCATCGTCCAGGGCTCGCGCCCGGGCTCGGACCGAGGCTACTTGTCCGGCGCGGGCTCCACCGACGGATCGTGGCACTGGACGCACAGATCGCGCTTCGGATCGTCCCGCAGCAACCCCTCGAACTCCGCGGCATGCGGCCGGTGACAGCTCACGCAATCGATCGGCTGACCGGTGCGCGGGTCGGGTCGCTTGCTCGTGGTCGGGTGGTAGTGCTTGGACAGATCGGAATGGCACGTCTGGCACACCTCGGCCACGTCCTTGCCCACCATCAGCGCCTTGCTGTCGCTCGCATGCGGATCGTGGCAGGTGGCACAGCCGTTCTCGAGCGCCGCGTGCTTGAACTTGCCCTGCGTGAGCTTGCGATCGTGGCAGCTGAAGCACAGCCCGTCACCGGCCCGCGCCGTGAGCTTCGGACCCGAGCCGCCATGCGGATTGTGGCAGGCGAGGCACTGCTTCTCGCTCCTCACCGGCGCGTGCACGTTCAGGCGCGCGACCCAGGTCTTGGCCTGCTCGTGGCACTTGAAGCAGAGCTGCTGACCGGACACGAGCAGGGCCTTGCTGCCGCGCGCGGCATGGCACGAGGTGCATTCCCCGCGCACGAACGGCAGGTGGGGGAACGGCCGCATGAGCCCCTTCGCGGTCTTGGCCTGGACGTGGGGATCGTGACACGAGCCGCAGTCGACGGTCGCCAGCGCCATGCCCGGATGCTTGGCGATGAGCGCGGGCTTGGTGAGCGCGTGGCAGCCGGAACACACCGCGTTGCCGGCCTTGCGCGTGAGGGCCGGGTTGGCCGACCCATGCGGCGCGTGACAGGTGAGGCACAGCCCCATCGCCACCGGCGGGTGCGGCTTGCCTGCGGCGATGCGTGCCGCGAGCTCGGTGTGGCAGCCCGCGCACAGATCGGCGGTCTTCTTCTTGAGGATGCCCACGCCCACGCCCTGGTGCGGCTCGTGACACTTCGAGCACTCGCCATCCTTCACTGGCGCGTGACCGTGGGCGAGGTTCGCCTCGCGGGCGACCGACGCATGGCACGACGCGCACAGGCGGTCCTGCGGCTTGAGGAGCAGCGCGGGCAGATCCGAGGCGTGCGGCGTGTGGCAGGCGACGCACCGTCCGGCCTTGACCGGTGGATGCACCCGCGCGGTCGCGCTCCGGGGCCTGGCCACGTCATGGCAACGCCCGCACAGCGTGGCCAGCGGAGCCTGGAGGTTCTTCGCTCCCGGCACGCCCGGCCCGTGGCAGTTCGTGCACTTCTTCTCGGCGAATCCGGGATGGCTCTTCGCCGGCATGAGCGCGGCCGTCTTCGACTCGTGCGGGGTATGGCACGAGAGGCACTTGCCCGCGGCGAGGTCGGCGCCGCCGTGCTTGGACTTGAAGTCGTCGTCCGCGGGGTCATGGCAGTCCGCGCACAGCGCGGGGACCGCCTTGAGGAGCGCGGGCGCGGCCGCGCCGCCGTGCGGGTCGTGGCATCCCAGGCAGTCCCCATTGGCGACCGGGGCGTGCACCTTGTCGCCGTTCTTGCCGATCATCAGGTGGCAGGTGACGCACAGCGCGCCGCCCTCGGCCTTGAGCAGCCGGGCGTTCGCCGAGCCATGGACCTCGTGGCACGACGTGCACCGGCCCTGCTTCGCGGCGGTGTGCGCCCCTTCGGACGCCACCTTCGCGGCGATGTCGTCATGGCATTGCGTGCACAGCTCGGGCGGCTTCTGGACCAGCAGCGCCTTGGTCTCCCCACCGTGTCCGCCGTGGCAGTCCACGCACGCCCCGTCCGCCACCGGGGGATGCGGGTGCGCCGCCTTGAGCGACGCCCGCACCTCCTGGTGACAGCGCAGGCAGAGCTCGTTGCCCGGCTTGACGGCGAGCGCCGGGTTGTCGGATTGGTGCGGATCGTGGCATCCGGTGCAATTGCCGCCGCTGAAGGGCGTGTGGAGTTCCTTGCCCAGCAGCTTGCGCTGCGCGTCCGAGTGGCAGGTCAGACACAGTCCGCTCATGTCCTTGACGAGGAGGCGGTTCTCCTTGCTCGCGTGCGGGGCGTGGCAGCGCAGGCAGTCCTGCTTGGCCACCGGGGGATGCACACCCTTGCCCTCGCCGATGCGCTTGCCGAGGTCCGCGTGACAGGTCAGGCACATCGCGCCGTCCGCGGACCGCGTGAGCTTCGGATTCGCGGACCCGTGGGGATCGTGGCACGACGAGCACGATCCGTCCTTGAACGCCTGGTGCACGACCGGGCCGCCCGGATCGGTCACCACGTCCTCATGACACTGGCCGCAGAGGACCGACTGGCGTTCCTTGAGGAGCTTGCCGGCCTTGCCGCCGCGGTGCGGATCGTGGCAGCTCAGGCAGTCGCCGTCCGCCGCGGGCGGGTGCGGCGACTTGCGGGTCGCGACGTCCGCGAGCGCGCCGTGACAGGTGGTGCAGAGCGCGGGCACCGGCGCCACGAGCGCCTTGGTGACCACTTTGCCCTCGAGCACGTGGCACGCGTCGCACTGGCCCGCGGCCACCGGGGCGTGCGCCCCCGCGCGTTCGAGCTTGGGCGCGGCCGAGGCATGGGCCGAGTGACAGTCCAGACAGGCGAGCCCGCCGCGGTTCAGTTTCGCGTGCCCGGCCGCGACCGCGGAGCCGGGGTGGCAGGTCGCGCACAGCGCTTCACCGTCGAGCTTCAGGAGGCCGGCGTTCGGGCCGCCGTGCGGCAGGTGACACGCTTCGCAGTCGCCCCGGGCGAAGGGGACGTGCTGGTCGGCCAGCTTGGACTCCTGCGCGGTCGCGTCATGGCATCCGAAGCACGTCCGCGCGGGGCCGCCCTCGCGCACGAGCTTCGCCAGATCCGACGCGTGCGGGTCGTGGCAGCCGAGACAGTCGCCCGCGGCGAAGGCCGCATGTGCGTGCGCCGGAGCGGTGCCCGCCTTGAGGTCGGCATGGCAGTCGAAGCACAACTCCTTCGCGCTCTTCTTGAGCACCAGCTTCTGGCTGAAGCCGTGGCTCAGGTGGCACGCGGCACAGTCGTTCTTCCGGACCGGCGCGTGCACGACCTTCTTCGCGAACGCCTTCTTCGCTTCCTGGTGGCAGTCGTAGCAGGTGCGCGCGGGCGCGGTCTTGGCGGAGGCCTTGAGCTGCAGCATGCCGGCCAGCGCGGCGACCGCGGCGAGGGCCAGGACGGCGACGAGCGCGCGGCGGACGCGCGGGGCCCGGGCGGTCATGGCTTCTGGACCGGCGCGACCTTCGACGAGTCGCGTCGGGCGACGATGGGCTCGTGATTGTCGAAATCGATCCGCAGGATCTTGAAGGCCAGCAGCGACCGGCGGCCGAAGTGCGGCGGCATGTTGAGGAACGCCCAGGTGGTGTCGTCGGGCGCGCCATTCTTGCGCACGAAGATGCGCAGCGCCGGGTTGTTGGGGGAGTTCGAGGCCGAGACGATCTTCCGCGTCTTCATGTCCATGGTGAAGTCGGGCAGGAACTCGCGGACCCGCGCCGTGTACTCCGTGTCACCGATGCGGAACTCCTCGTCGAGGCGGACGGTGGCCTCGTCGTAGAAGCCCTTGAACACGCGATGGCCGACGCCGACCTTGACCGTCTTCACGCGCAGCTTCTGTGCCGCGGAGACGGCCGCCTCACCGAGCGCGGGGACGGCCAGCGCCGCGGCCAACACCACCACCCACCACACCCCACCACGGCCCTTCATGGCTTCCCTCCAGGGGCCGGCAAGGAGTCCGGACCCGCCGGGAGCCGGAACCGGCGGAACAGCTCCTCCGCGGTCTGCTCCGTGAGCCGCTCCAGACTGTGCACGCGTCCCCAATTGAATACCGTTTCGCGATCCTCACCACTGCGTACCCGCATGGCGGTCCAGACCACACGGCCATCGGCACCACTCAGCAATCGCATCGAGACCCCGACGCTCGGCACATCGCCCTCCGGGGTGCGCACCGACTCGCAATTGAGGATGGCGCCCGTCATCAGATAGGCGGCCCTCAGGCGCTCGGCGAGTTTCACCGCCTGTTCGCTGGTGAGCATGCCGGTGGTGCGGATGCGGAACTGGCTCAGCCCGGCCTCGACGTCGCCGGGCTCCACCATCTCGCACGCGCCCGTCCGCCCGAGCGCGCCGAAGAACACGCGGGTGACCATCTCGCCCGGCTCGGCGCGGCCCGACAGGTTCTCGAGCGGCAGCATCGCCACCCTCTGCAGCGCGGGCGCGCCGGGCGCCCCGGGCGCGCCGGGCGCCATCACCGGCGCCGGCGCGGTCGCCGCGCAGCCGGCGACCGCGAGCGCCAGGGCCGCCGATCCCATCCACCGGAGCATGCTCATGCGCGCGCCCATGGCGGTCAGAACGCCTTCTGCTGCAACAGCGCCACCGCTCTCTGGCACGCTTCCTCCGTCACCCGGCCGAACGAGCGCGAGCTCGCGCCGCCGATGACCGGCAGCCGTCCGCGGCCCTTGCCCGTCACCGAGATCCGCCACACCGTGTTCCCGGTCTGCACGTCCACCAGCTCGGCATCGAACGACACCACCGGGAAGTCCTCGCCACCGACACGCTGAGTGCCGTATTCGGTCACCGCGCCGCGGATGATGCCGGTGGCCTGCACCTTCTCGGCGGCGTCCTTGAGCTTGCCCGCATCCACGTTGCCCTGCATGTCGGGGATGGCGCCGATGCGGCTGAGTTCGCCCGCGAAGGCCGCGGGATCCACCAGCTGGAAGCGGTCGGCGATCACCAGTTCGGTCACCATCGCGCGCGTCACGCGCGCGCCCGCGTACGGGTCGCCGCCCAGGCTGGCGAAGGGCAGCACCGCCACCCGCTTGTAGAACGTCATGTCGGCGAGGCGATTCACGTAGAGCCGCGGGGCCGCCGCGCAGCCCGTGATGGACACGGCGGACGCGGCGGCGATCGCGAGCGCAACCCAACGCTTCTTCCATGCAGGCATCGTCATCTCCCGAAGGACATCGTGAGGCTGGCATCGTACTGCCGGGACTCGCTCGGGGCGCCGTGATCGGCCACGCTCGCCCCGCCATTCAACGTGAGCCGCCGCGACAGCGCGCCGGCCACTCGCGCACCCATGATCTCGCGGCCCGAGAGCTGGTTCGCCACCACGTCGGTGCGGGACTCCTCGCTCCGGGTCCAGTTGCCGGAGAACTGCCATTGCGGCAGCGGCGACCAACGCGCCGACGCCGTCCGCATCGAGGTGCGGGGATTCTCCCTGGAGAACGTCTCGTTCTGCGAATACGAACCTACCATCTCAAGAGTCCGGACCGGTTGCCAGCGGACGTCCACCGTTTGGGACCGCGAGTGCGCCGTGGCGCTGCCCAGCCGCGGCCCGACGCGGTAGATGCGAGTCGCGTATCCCAGCCTCAGGCTGCGCAGCGGGTCGGCATTCAGCCGTCCGCTCGCGTCGGTGTTCCAGCGCTGGTCCCGTGAGGCCGTGTCGCCACTCGCCGCCACCTGGACGTAACCCTCCGCTTCGAGCCCGCGGGCCAGCTTCATGCGCGAGGACCCGCGGACCATCTCGGCCCAGAACGCGCCGCGCACCGGGTCCCAGTTGGTGGTGTGGGAGGCGCTCGCGACGCCATACCAGCCCGGGCGGACGTTGCCCTCGCCCGAGGCGACCGCGGTGGCGTAGCGGAGCAGGTCCTGTCCGTTTCCGGAATTCACGGTCCGGGCCCCCGCGCCGGCCGTGAGTCGGACGCCGCGTGTGGGAGCGACATTGAAGTAGAGCGAGCCGTCCTGGTCGGTGGAGTTGAACCGGCGACTGGTCACGGACGACGAGTGGCGCACGACGTAACTGGCGCTCAGATCGGTGATGAGCGAGGGACGCCAGGTCCCGCTCAGATTGCCGCCCTGGGTGCGCGACGTGTTGGTGGTCAGGCCGCCCCGCCGGTTGCGGGTGTCGCCGATGTCGTACGCCAGGCCCAGATTGCTGTTCGGGGTCGGCGCCATGTTGAGGCTGGCCCCGGCGCTGGCCACGCGCTGAGTGGCGACGACCGGGTCGCTTCCCTTGGGCTCGCGCCGCTGGTCGCCCAGCGAGCCGAAGAACGAGACCGGGCCGAGCTCGTACGCGGCGTGCGCGTTGCGGTTCACCGCCGTCTCATCGGGGCTCATCAGGTCCGCGGCGCGGTGGCGCCGCGCCCACGACAGGTCGACCCGCGGCAAGCTCGGCACGAAGACCGCCGCGCCCAATTGGGTGTCCTGGGTCTTGGCCGTGAAGCTCAGGATGCGCGCCGTGTCTCCGGGCTGGCTGAGGCCGCCCGGACTCACCCCGATCGTCGCCGAGGCCGGGCTGTGCGTGCCGTAGAGCGAGAAGACGGAGTGATTGAGGCGCAGGCTCCCCGCCGCGGTGCGGCTCGCGTCGGGCAGCTTCACGTAGGCGAGGTCCGTATAGCGCAGGTTCGACACCAGCTGCAGGTTCGGCCGCAGGAAGGCCTGGTGATTGAGATCGTAGGTCTGGATCCAGAACTCGCGCGCCCGGGTGACCATCCTCGACGTGCCATCCGGGTTCGTCACCCGGAGCGATTGCTCGTACCGCTGGTATTGCCCGGTCACGAAGCCATACGCGCCTTGCGCGCGCGCAGACCCCGCATGGACCAGCAGCGCGAGCAGCGCCACCGCGAGCGCGGATCGCGCCCCGCCCGTTCTGCTCTCACCGCGCATAGTTGATGGTGTAGGTCTCGCTGCCGTGGCACGTCGGCGTGCACGTCCCTCCGGTCGTCGTCTCGGTGTAGGCCTGCATCCCCGGCGTGCGGCCGGTGATGATCAGGTGCTTGCGCGTGGTGGATCCGTGGGTGGTGTGGCAGGCGTAGCACGGGTAGCGCTCGCTGCCCACGTGCGAGGCATGGCCCCGGCTGAACCCGGGCGGGTTGAAGCGCGAATAACCCTTGGTGGTCGAGCTCGAGGCGCTGTTCGCGTAGACGTCGTACCTGTGACACACGAAGCAGATCTCGTTCGAGGCCATGGTGCGGCTCGCCGACGACGCGGTGTACGGCGCCTTGAGGATGTAGCGGTTGGCCGATCCATGCGGCCCGCGCGTGGTGCCGAAATCGCTGCCGTGACAGTCGGTGCAGCGCGTGGTGGAGAGCGCGCTCCACCCGGTCACGAACGCGAGCATATTGATGTTGGTATTGCGCCCGAGACCCTCGATCGGATGGAACGAGGGATTCGCGGGATTGAGCACGCGCGCCATGTCGGTCTGGCCCGCCGGCTGCGTGGTCCAGGAGGAGTGGCACTTGAAACACAGCGAGTACTCGGCGGTCGGCGCGGAGAGCGTGTCCGAGCCGGGCACGAAGGTGTAGCTCGGCGCGCTGCCAGCCGCGCCGTTGAGAACGGTCACGCGGCTCGCGCCCAGGATCCTCTTCGACGCGTCGCTCCCGGACGGCGGGAAGAAGTCGGCCCGCGAGACGTGCGGATCGTGGCAGTCCGGGCACTCGGCGTGACGCCGGTTGACCGGCGTGGTGCCGAAATCGGAAGGCAGCGACTCGAGCGGCCCGGTGTGACGGCCGGTGTAGTCGGTCACGGGGTGACGGTAGGTCTTCTGGACCTCGAGTTGGATGTTGGTGAGCGCCGGGCTGCCGTCGTGGCACGTGAGGCAGAGCTTCTCCTCGCGCTGGAGCATCAGGAACGGGATGGTCCCGCTGACATCGGACCAGCCGTGCGGGTCGTGGCAATTGAGACATTTTCCCGCGGCATCGGGCTCGATGCGCTGGGGAGGGATGGGCCCCGGCCAGATCATCGAGGACTTCGAGCCGTGCCCGGTCCCCGAGAACAGGGCCTGTCCCGCCAGTGACCCGCCCGCCCAGGGCGTGGCGTGGCAGGTGAGGCACAGCGCGTTGTCGTCGGGGGCCATCAGCAGATTGCCGAGGGGCGCGGGCTGCCCTTCTCCGTGCATCGAGTGGCAGCGGTCGCAGTCGCCCACGTGCGGGCCCGTACCGAGGATGCTCGAGATCTGCTCGGGCGCGCGGGGTGGACGCAATCGGGGCGCGGCCGACATCAGCACCAGCGCGGCGGCGGCGGCGAGCACTGCCGGTAGGACTCTGCCGCGGAATCCGTCGCTCCCTGCCCACTCGCGCATGATCATCTCCGGCTCGTGCACAACGGTGCGGTGCGGACCCGAAGGTCCGCACCGTCCATTCAGGATCGGGCTGCGGCCGCCCGCTCCGTCGTCAACAATTCCGGATCAGGCGCCCTGCCGGTGGCACTGACGGCACATCTCGCGGAATGTACCGCCGTCTCCCTCGTCTGTCACCGTGCCCGTGCCCTTCATGTAGATCAGGCCGAACCCGTTGGCATTGCCGTGCGCCTTGTGGCACGTGAAGCACGAGGGCGTCAGGGTGTTGTCCGTCGGCGCCCCGGTCCACAGGCCCTGGGAGTCCATCATCTTCAGCCTGTTCGTGTAAGCGGCGTACTGCGTCAGCGAGCTGCCCGTCAGGTTGGCGCCAGCCGTCGGGTGGCGGATGAAGTCCGTCCCGTTGTTCATGTTGGCGTCGGTCTCCAGACCGTGGAACAGCACGTGGCAGTTCTGGCACCACGCGCCGTACGCGCTGTTGGTGGGATCGGGCTCGTTGAAGTCCACGTCAGCCGGCCCGTAGCTCGCCGGTCCGCCGCGCTCCCACACGTCCGCCGTCAGGTCGTTGGCGCCCGACACGTAGGTGATGGTGTCGCCGAAGAAGAGCCCCGCGCTCGTCCGGAACCGGAGATTGCGGTAGGCGACGTTGCCATGCACCGAGTGGCAGGTGGTGCACACCAAGCCGTCGGTCGAGGGGACGTACAGGCTGCCCGTGCCGCCCGGAGGCGTCGCGGTCGAGAACAGGGTGTGGCCGTCGATCTCGTCGTACCCGGCGGGATTGGTGAGCGGCGGGTGGCCGGCCGCGACATTGAGACCGCCTGCCTGCCGAGCGGTGCCGGTGATGTTGTCGCCGAACACGTCCGGAGCCCAGGCGATGCCGTCGTGGCACGAGAGGCAGAGATTCACTTCCGTGTTGCGGAGCAGACGGCCGAACGGGCCACCGGTGCCGAGCGGGGTGTAGATCCCGCCGCTGGTGTAGCCGTGCTGCATGCTGTAGTGCGCGGTGTGGCAGTCGCTGCAGATGAGCGTCGTGCTCTTGTGGTAATCGCCTGCCATGGCCACGGAGGCCACGCCCACCAGCAGCAGGGCCGGCAGGAGTACGATCAGGCGCTTCATGGATTCACTCCTTCAGTGGACGACTGGAACGGAACTGGGTGTCCGATGGGAACGACCGTGACTACCTGCGGAACCGAGCGGCACCTCCTTTCGGGCCGCGGGCTGCGGCACGGACGCGCATGATCAGCGTACCCACATCAGCTGGAACCGGCTTCCCGCGTTCTCCGCGAGCGCCAACAGTCCCTTGCCATCGCTGGCCAGCGCGCTGGGGTTGATGAACTCACCGAGACCCACCCCGAACCCACCCACTGCCCCCAACAGGCTCCCGGCCGAATCGAAGACCTGGATCGAATGCCGGATCGCATCGCTCACCCACAACCGCCCATCCCCCGTGACCGCGATGCCCGACGGGAACGAGAAATTGCCGGGACCGATGTCATGCACACCGAAGCCCCGGATGTAACCACCCCTGGAATCGAAGATCTGGATCGCGAGCTGGGTGCGCGCGCATCCCACCACCACGTCGCCCGCGGGCGTGAGCGCCATCGAGGAGATGGCCGAGAGCTGTCCGGGGTCGGCCCCCGACGTGCCCCACGCGCCCTTGAACCGGTAGTCCGCGTCGAACTGGTAGATCCGGCCCTCTTTCCCGCGCGCCGCCACCCAGATGTCGCCGTCGGCGCCCACGGCGAGCACGCCGGGGCCGTGGCCGCCCGCGATGGTGTCGTCCGGCGCCGGCAGGCGCAGGCGCGCGACGGTGCGGCCGCGATAGTCGACCACGTCGACGTACGAGGCGAGCAGGTCGGAGACGAGGACGTTGCCCTCGCGATCCACCGCGAGGAACGCCGGCAGCCCGTCATGCGTGTCGGAGCCCGCCGGGCCGGGCACGCGATGGACGAAGTAGCCACGCGGGAAGGTCTTGAGGTCGAAGAACTCGACGCGGTGGAGGTTGGTGTTGGCGACCACCACCTCGCCATGCTCGACGTCGAGGGCGATGCCCTGCGGCCCGCTGAAGTAGGCACCGCCGTTCGCGTATCCGAGCACCAGCACCGAATCGATCCCGGGCTCGTCAGCCGCGCGGCACGGGGTGACCAGCGCACCGATCGACAGGCTGGCCAGGAGCAGGGCACCGCTGGCGCAGGCCAGACCGCGACCCACCCGCTGGGCGGGGGCTCCGGTCCGGTAAGCCCGCTCGCGAGTCCGGCCCTGCTGACTCGCCATGGCGACCTCCTCCGAGGGGACAGCGCGACTGGCTGCGGTGGTCTGGTCCCACCCGGCTGCGGGAGGGGGACTGGGCGCGGTTCGCGCCTTGTTCCACAGTTCACTAGGGCAATGCTTGTGCCATCCGTAGTTACACGGAGTGCACCCCTTGATTATCGACTCAATCCCACTGGGGCGCAACGGATAAGGGGGGCAAGTCCGGGGCGCCCCGGAGAGGCGATCGATCCCGGCCCGTGGATTCCGGATGACAGGCTGGCATATGTGCCTATCCGCTTCCTGACAGACTGGCCTACGCTGAACATTCGCACGCACATGGAGGGCACGGCGCAGGTGGAATATGATGCCAGCCGCACCGCCTCGGGGGAGCCGGATCCGGCCCCGCGGACCCGGCGCCGCCCGGCCCGCCCCACCCGCACTAACTCCGCGCGGTCAGCGAAGGTGCCCGTCGAGGCGGCGGGGCGTCCTCGGCCCTGTCACGAGCGCACACCGCATCGGCCTGTCATGCCCATGACATCGATGGCGGGGGCCGATCCGTCGACCCATGCACCCGGTCCACCCCGGGCACGAATCTCGCAGCATGCACGGCGGTCGCTCCGCCGCCGCACGGTTTCAACCCCCAGAGGTCCATGACATGAACCCCGGCGATCTGCTGGTCCGACTCGGATTCCTCACCGCTGCGGCTGCGACCGTCCTGTTCTTCCCCGCCCTGCGCGGCCGCTCGCGCGCCACCGCCGGCGCGTGGGTATTCACCGCGCACACCGCGATGCTCCTGATCGCGCTCGCGCTGCTCGCGTCCCACTTCCTCGCTCATCGATTCGAATTCGCCTACGTCGCGCAGTATTCGTCGCGCGCGCTCTCGCCCGCGCTCACGTTCGCTGCGCTGTGGGCCGGCCAGGAAGGCAGCATCCTGCTGTGGGCCGCGATCGGGGGCGCACTCGGCCTGTTCCTGCTGGTGCAGCCCGGGCCGCTGAGCCGCCCGGCGATGTTCTTCGCGAGCCTCGCGCAGGTGTTCCTGAACCTCCTGCTGATCGTGCGCAGCCCGTTCGCGCTCAGCGCGGTCGTCCCGCCCGACGGCCAGGGGCTCAATCCCCTGCTCGAGGACCCGTGGATGGTCACGCATCCGCCGGTCCTGTTCATCGGCTACGCCGCCATGCTCATGCCCTTCGCGCTCGCGGCCGCCGCCCTGGTGCGCCACGAGTACCGGGACTGGAACCGGCAGGTGTGGCCATGGACGCTGTTCGCGGTGGTGACCCTCGGCACCGGGATCGTGCTCGGCGGGATCTGGGCCTACAAGACGCTGGGCTGGGGCGGCTACTGGGGCTGGGACCCGGTCGAGAACGCGTCGCTGGTCCCATGGTTGCTCGCGGTCGCGCTGCTCCACGGACTGCTCATCCAGCGCACGCTCGGTGCCATCGTGCGCACCAACCTGGTGCTCGCGATGCTCGGCTGGGCGACCACCATCGGCGGCACCTACCTCACCCGCAGCGGCGTGCTCGCCGACTTCTCGGTGCACTCGTTCCCGGATACCGGGCTCACCCTGCCGCTCACCGCGTGGCTGGTGCTCACCACGTTCTTCGGTGCCGCCATGCTCGGCGCGCGCTGGCGCACCATCGACGCCAGCAGCGCGAACTGGATGAACGTGAGCCGGGAGACCGCCCTGTGGCTCGGTCTCATGACCGTGCTGGTGTTCGCGGTGCTGGTGGCGATCGGCACCACCATGCCGCTGCTCACGTCGATCGCGGGCAGACCCGCGAACGTGCAGAACACGTTCTACCACGGCGTCTCGGTGCCGCTCTGCCTCGCCATCCTGCTGCTCATGGCACTCGCGCCCGCGCTGCGCTGGACGCGGCAGCAGGGGCTCTCGTGGCTCACGCTGCTGCCGCCCGGCCTGGTGGCGGGCGTGGTCGCGCTCGGCATCGCGGTGCCCGCGGGGCTGCGCGATCCGATGTGGCTGGTGCTGCTGTTCGCCACCGCGCTCGCGCTCGGCGTCAATCTGTGGATGGCGATGCGCCTGTTCAATCGCGGGTGGATGTTCGGCGCCGGATACCTGGGCCACGTGGGCGTCGCGGTGATGGCGCTCGGCATCGCGGTCTCCGCCTCGATGGGCAGGACGGCGCGGCTGACGCTGCCACAGGGCCAGCCGGTGACGTCGCTCGGCTACACGCTCACCTTCGCGGGACACCAGACCGACGCGCGCGGCGCCAAGCACCTGGCGGTGCGCGTCGAAAAGGGCTCCTACGGATTCGACGCCCGCGCCAAGCTCATGGAGTCGCCGCGCGGCGACGGCCTGATCCGCAACCCGGCCATCGACCTGATGCACGACATCTACCTGTCGCCGCTCGACGTGAAGAAGCCCGAGGTGACCCCCGAGAACGGTGCGACCTGGCTGCCCAGGAACCAGCGGGTCGAGGTGGCCGGCGTGGGCTACACGCTCGAGGCTCTCCGCATGGAGAGCGGCAAGGAGATGCGCGCCTATGCCGACATCTCGGTGCAGCGGGGTGACCGGACGATCCGCGTCTCGCCCTACCTGCTGGCGGGCCCGCAGGGCTCCCAGCCGGTGAGCGCCAGCGTCCCGGAGCTCGGCGAGGTGAGCATCGTGCGCCTCGACGCCGACAACGGCCGCGTCGCCGCCATGCTCCCGGGCGCGGTGGCCTCCGGCGGCGAGATCGCGCTGGTGGAGTTCAGCACCAAGCCGCTGGTGAACCTGGTGTGGATCGGCGCGCTCCTCACGCTCCTCGGCGCGGCGTTGGCGGGGATACGGCGCGCCTCCGAGCAGCGCGCCCAGGCCACGCGAGCGCCGCGGGTCGCGCAGGTGAGTCCGCAGACCGCCTGACGGTCGGGGAGGTCGCGCGCCCGCGGGTCCGGTCACGGATCCGCGGGCGTTCCCTTTTCAACGCACACACGTTTTTCCGCTGACGCGGACGCGTGGACCCGCTAGGTTGACGGCGGACGCGGGCCACCGAGGGTCCGCTTTCCGCAGTCGCTCCCGCGCGCGGCAGCCCCCGTGCGCCAGGTCGCCACACCCCAGGGACGAGGTGCCCCCCATGCGATGGTCTCCGATCCTTCGCGCGCTGTTCGCTGTCCGCTCCCTACGCGCCCCGCTGCTCGCCATGGTCGCCGCGCTCACCGTGCCGGTCGCCGCGCTCGCGCTCACCGGCAACGGGAAACTCCAGATCCACCACATCGATGTCGGCCAGGGCGACGGCATGCTGCTGGTCTCCCCCAGCGGACAGACCGCGCTGTTCGACGACGGCAACTACCTGAACTGCAGCGGCATCAAGGCCTACCTCCAGGGGCTCGGTGTCACCTCGGTGGACTACCATTTCTGCAGCCACTACCACTCCGACCACCTCGGCTGCATCGACGACCTCGCCGCCGTGAACATCGTGATCGGCACGGCCGGGTGGGATCGCGGGTACTCGTACTCGTCCGGGACCTACACCGCCTACGTCACCACCCTCGGCGCCCGGCGCCGCACGCTCGTCAAGGGCCAGGTCGTCACCCTCGACTCGCTCGCGGCCGACCCCGTGCGCATCACCTGCGTGGATCTCAACGGCGCGGGCGTGTACTCGCCCACCGGGGCCGACGAGAACTCCAAGAGCGTGGTCCTCAAGGTGACCTATGGCGCGTTCGACGAGGTCATCGCCGGGGACCTGACCGGCGATCCGGCCAGCGGCAATGATGTCGAGACCACGGTCGGGCCCGAGGTGGGCGACGTGGAGGTCTACAAGGTCCACCACCACGGCTCGCGCTACTCGAGCAATGACAACTGGCTCACCGCGGTGACGCCCGAGGTGGGGATCATCCAGGTCGGCAATGGCAACTCGTACGGCCACCCGACACTCGACGCGCTCACGCGCCTGCACAACCACGGCGTGAAGACCTATTGGACCGAGACGGGCGCGGGCGCCACACCCGATCCGGCGTGGGACAAGGTCGCCAACGGCGCGGTGGTGGTGGAGGCCGTCCCGACCGCGGGGGGCACCTTCACCGTGACCGGCAACGGCTTCGCCGACAACTACACCATCGGCGGCGGGGGTGGCCCGGTCTACTCGAGCGACACCCGCGTGGCTTCCTCCGTCACGATGCTCCAGGGCACCGTGACCTCCGGCTCGGTCGCCAACCTGGCGGCCAACGACGCCTCCCGCACGACGGTCACGTCCGCCAAGGTGGGCACCACCTACCGGACCGACTGGTACGGGTCGGTGGTGCTCGCCCATCCCGCCACCTCGCTCACGCTGACGTACGACGGGAATCACTCGGTGAGTCGCACGCAGACGCTGCACCTCTGGAACTGGACCACCAGCGCGTGGGTCCAGGTGGACCAGGCCACCGTGAGCACCAGCGACGTCACGCGCAGCTTCACCACCACGAGCCCGGCGGTCTATGTCTCGCCGGCCGGGGAGGTGCGCGTGCGCGTGCTCGCCAACACCCGGTCGTCCTCGTACACCTGCCGCGCCGACTACCTCGCCATCCGCTACCAGTACCTGCAGGGCACGGGGATCACCCTGCCGATCGCCGACTTCCGCGCCTGGCCGGCCATCGAGGATCGCGACCGGCTCTATCTTCCGCAGTCGGTCCTGCTGCGGGCGGACGCGGCGGCGGACGAGCGCGGCGCGGTGCTCACCTGGTCGGTGCTGAAGACCGATCACGTGGACGGGTTCAACGTCTACCGCGAGGATGGCGAGGGGAACCGGGTGCATGTCGGCGAGGAGGCGCTCATCGACCTGGCCGGGAGCGAAGCGGTGTTCCGCTACGTCGACCCCGCGGGCGCGGCGCTCGGGGGGACCTACTGGCTCGGGGCGCGCTCGTGCTCGGGGCCCGAAGGCCTGATCGGGCCATTCCAGGTCGTGCCATCCTCCGGCGCGACGGAGCTCGCGCTGGCAGTGAGTCCGAACCCGGCGCCGCGGGCGGCGCGGCTGTCGTTCACTCTGCCTCGCGAGTCCGCGGTGCGACTGTCGGTGTTCGACCTGCAGGGCCGTCGGGTGGCGACGCCGTTCGCCGGGCTCGCGCCGGCCGGTCCCAACGCGGTGGAGTGGAGCCTGCGGGACGAGAGCGGCCAGCGCGTCCGGCCCGGGCTCTACTTCGCGCGGTTCGAGGGTCTGGGGCGCACGTGGGTGACGCGGGTGATCGTGACCGACCGTTAAACCCGCGGTGCCGGGGCTGTCCGTGCGAGCGACCGCGCGCATGGACAGCCCTTGCGCCGCGACCTACCATGCCCCATCCATGAGCGCGCCCTCCACCACGTCCTCGCCCGGACCGTTCCTCACCGACTACGACCTGCACCTGTTCTCCGAAGGCACGCACGACCGGCTCTACGACAAGCTCGGAGCGCACCTCGTCTCGGTGGACGGCCGTGCCGGTACGCGCTTCGCCGTGTGGGCTCCCAACGCCCGCGCGGTCTGGGTGATCGGCGACTTCAACGGCTGGCAGCCCGGCGTCCACGGTCTGGCGCCGCGCGGGTCGTCCGGCGTCTGGGAGGGCTTCGTCCCCGGGGTCGGCCACGGCGCGCTCTACAAGTTCCGCATCGAGTCGCAACACCATGGCTTCGCGGCCGAGAAATCCGACCCGTTCGCGTTCCACGCCGAGTTGCGGCCGCGAACCGCCTCGGTGGTGTGGAACCTCGACGGCTACACGTGGGACGACGCGGGGTGGCTGGCGCAGCGCAGGAACGCGCATCGCCTCGACGCGCCGATCTCGATCTACGAGGTCCACCTCGGTTCGTGGATGCGCGTCCCGGAGGACGGCCACCGCTGGATGACCTACCGCGAGCTGGCGCCCCGGCTCGCCGCGTACGCGAAGGAACAGGGCTTCACCCACGTCGAGCTGATGCCGATCACCGAGCATCCGCTCGATGGCTCGTGGGGCTATCAGACCACCGGCTACTTCGCCCCGACCAGCCGGTTCGGCACGCCCCAGGACTTCATGCACCTGGTCGACGTGCTGCACCAGCACGGCCTGGGCGTGATCCTCGACTGGGTGCCGGCGCATTTCCCGACCGACGGCCATGGCCTCGCCTACTTCGACGGCACGCACCTCTACGAGCACCAGGACCCGCGGCTCGGCCGGCACGAGGACTGGGGCACGCTCATCTACAACTACGGGCGCACCGAGGTCGCGAACTTCCTGATCTCGAACGCGCTCTTCTGGCTCGACCGTTACCACCTCGACGGGCTGCGCGTGGACGCGGTCGCCTCGATGC
This sequence comes from Candidatus Eiseniibacteriota bacterium, assembly GCA_963776245.1. Lineage (GTDB taxonomy): Bacteria > Eisenbacteria > RBG-16-71-46 > RBG-16-71-46 > RBG-16-71-46 > CAVSAC01. The sequence continues at coordinate 379,685 of CAVZLN010000003.1, forward strand.
TCTACCTCGACTACTCGCGTAAGGCCGGGGAATGGGTCCCGAACGCGTTCGGCGGCCGCGAGAACCTCGCGGCGATCGCGTTCCTGCGGCGGCTGAACGAACGCGTGTACGGGCTGTTCCCCGACGTGATCACGTACGCCGAGGAATCCACCGCGTGGCCGGCGGTGTCGCGGCCGACCTACGTGGGCGGCCTCGGGTTCGGGCTCAAGTGGGACATGGGGTGGATGCACGACACCCTGGTGTACGTCAGCAAGGATCCCATCCACCGGCGCTACCACCACGACCAGATCACCTTCCGCATGCTGTACGCGTTCACCGAGAACTTCGTGCTCCCGCTCTCGCACGACGAGGTGGTGCACGGCAAGGGCTCGCTGCTCGACAAGATGCCCGGCGACCTGTGGCAGAAGTTCGCCAACCTGCGCCTGCTGTTCGGCGACATGTTCGCGCAGCCCGGCAAGAAGCTCGTGTTCATGGGCGGCGAGATCGCGCAATGGCGGGAGTGGGGCCACGACACCAGTCTCGAATGGCACCTGCTCGAGCACGCGCCCCACCGCGGCGTGCAGCGCTGGGTGCGCGATCTGAACACCTTCTATCGCGGCTGCGCCGCGATGCACGAAGCCGACGCCGACGCGAGCGGCTTCGAGTGGGTGGACTGCCACGACGGCGACGCCAGCACGCTCTCGTTCCTGCGCCGGGGGCGCAGCCCGGACGATGTGGTGCTGTGCGTGTTCAATTTCACGCCCGTGCCGCGCGCGGGCTACCGCGTCGGGGTGCCGTGGGGCGGGCGGTGGGACGAGGTGCTGAACAGCGACGCCACGCTGTACGGCGGCAGCGGCATGGGCAACGCCGGCGGAGTGCAGGCCGAGCCGGTGCCCCACCACGGCCGGCCGTGCTCGCTGCACATCACCGCGCCGCCGCTCGCGATGGTGGCGTTCCGGGGCCGGCGCTCCGGCTGAGCGCGCCACCGACCGCCCCCCGGCTCCCGGGCGCTCGGGGGGACCGGGCGCACGGCACGAGGCCGCGCGCCCGATCTTCGGCCGGATCGCCTCCGGCCACTCTCACCAGATCTCGATGCGGTCCGCTCGCACCATCGCGTCCCCCGGCGCGCACCCGAACGCCTGGCGGAACTCCACCATGTTCGAGAGCGGGCCGTTGACGCGCCAGTACGCGGTCGAGTGCGGATCGCTGAGCGCCGCCATGCGCATCATCTCGGGGCGGTACTTGCGCCGCCAGGCCTGGGCGTAACCGAGGAAGAAGCGCTGTTCGCCGGTCCAGCCGCCGATCACCGGCGCCGGCTTGCCCTTGAGCGAGATCCGCCACGCGTGATACGCGACCGTGAGGCCACCGAGGTCGGCGATGTTCTCCCCGAGGGTGAGCTTGCCGTTCAGGTGGAGCGTGTCCACCGCGACGTATCCGTCGTACTGGCGCACCACCTTCTCGGCCAGCGCGTCGAAGTGCTTGGAGTCCTCGGGGGTCCACCAGTCCTCGAGATTGCCCGCGGCGTCGTACTGGCGCCCCTCGTCGTCGAATCCGTGGGTGAGCTCGTGCCCGATGACCATCCCGATGGCGCCGTAGTTGACGGCATCGTCCACGCGCGGATCGAACTGGGGCGGCATCAGGATGCCGGCCGGGAAGACGATCTCGTTGAAGGTCGGGTTGTAGTAGGCGTTCACCGTGGGCGGGCTCATGCCCCAGATCGTCCGGTCCACCGGCTTGCCGATATACGACAGTTCCCAGCGCCGCTGGAATTCCGTCGCGCGCAGGAGATTATCGGTCGCCGGCAGCGCCGGGTCGATGGCGAGCTTCGAGTAGTCGCGCCACTTGTCGGGGTAGCCGATCTTCTTGAGGACGGCGTCCAGCTTGTGCCGTGCCTGCCGCTGGGTGGTCGCGCTCATCCACGGTCGCGTCGCGATGCGTTCGCGCAGCGCCGCCTGCAGATTGTCCACCAGCTCCACCATGCGCGCCTTCGACGATGCCGGGAAGTTCTCCTCGACGAACGCCTTGCCGAGCGCCTCGCCCATGGTCCCGTCGACCGCCTGCGCGGCACGCTTCCAGCGCGGCTGGGGCACCTTCGAGCCGGTGAGCTTCGACTGGAACGCGAACGACTCGTCGAAGAATGCCTGGCCCATCCAGCCGGCCCGTCCGCGCGCGTAGTGCCACTGGAGGTAGGCGCGCCACGTCTCCATCGGCGTGTTTTCGAGCAACGCGCCGAGGCGGCGCATGAAGCCCGGCATCGAGACGTCGAGCGAGGCCGTGGCGCTCGCCAGCGGCTTCACGCCGGTCTCGGCGAAGTACGCGGGCCAGTCGAAACCCGGCACCAGCGTCCCGAGCTGGCCCACCGTCATCTTGTGATAGAGCGCCTTCGGGTCCCGCATCTGGACCGCGCTCAGCGAAGACTCGGCGAGTGCCGTCTCGAGCTTCATCACCGCGTCGGCCTTCGTAGCCGCCGCGTCGGGCGCGTCCCCGAGCAGCTGGAACATGCGGCCCATGAACGCCACGTAGTCCGCGCGCATCTGGGTGGACTTCTCGTCGGTGCGGAAGTAGTAGTCCCGGTCCGGCAGCCCGAGCCCGCCCTGCGTGACCTGGCCTATGGTCATGCTGCTCTGCCGGGGATCGGCCTCCGGCCCGAAGCGGAACGGCAACCCGCCGCCTCCCCACCGGCCGGCACCCACACCGATCACCGCCGCGTGCGCGAACTCCCGGCGCAGGTCCTCCCGGGTCTTCAGCGCGGCGATCCGCGCCAGCGTACCGGCCAGCGGGGCCGCGCCCTCGCGGTCCGCGCGTGCCGAGTCCATGAGGACGGCATAGAGCTGCCCGAGCTTCCGGATGGTCGGGTCCGGCTCGGTGCCGGCGCCGGCGCGGGTGCGCTCGAGCACCGAGTGGAGCGCCTCCTGGTTGCGGTCGGCCATCTCGCGGCTGGCGCCGATGCCCGAGTACGACGCCGGGATCTCGGCAGTCGCGAACCAGGCGCCGTTGGCGAACTGGAAGAAGTCGCGACACGGCGCGCACGTCGTGTCCATGAACGCGCGATTCGGACTGGGCGTGGGCAGCGTGTCGGCCGCGGCCAGCGCGGGAAGCGCGAGCGCGGCGAGCACGAGCGTGACGACGGACGTCCTGCGGAGCATGCGGGGTTCCTCGGATGGGGTGGATGGGATGGGGTCGCGCCTGCACCCTAGGTGGCCCGCGCTCCGTCCGCCGTGCGTCGCCGGACGAGCGCGGAGAAAGCGCGGACGAGAGGGCACCCGGGACCTCCGGCGCGGAGGCCGGGCGGTCCCGATGAGAAGCGCTCGGGCGGCAGGGCGACCTGCCGCCCGTCGATGCTCCGCTAACGCCCGTCGCCGTCGAGCAGGTTGCCGAGGCCCCCGAGGATCGAGCCCTCCTCGCGTCGGCGTCCGCCGGTCTGCGGCGCGGCGGCGTAGATCCGGCTGGCGAGACGGCTGAACGGCAGCGACTGCAGCCACACCTTGCCCGGCCCGCGCACCGTGGCGAAGAACAGCCCCTCGCCGCCGAACAGCGCGGTCTTGACCCCGCCGACCATCTGGATGTCGTACGCCACACTCGGCACCATGCCCACCAGACACCCGGTGTCGACCCGCAGGGTCTCGCCGGCCGCGAGCGTGCGTTCCTCGAGCATGCCGCCCGCATGCACGAACACCCAGCCATCGCCGGTCAGGCGCTGCAGGATGAAGCCCTCGCCGCCGAACAGCCCGGCGCCGAAGCGCTTGGTGAACGCGATGTCGAGGCTCACGCCCTTGGCAGCGCACAGGAACGAGTCCTTCTGGCACAGCAGCTCGCCGCCGATCTCGGCCAGGTGCACCGGCATGATGCGGCCGGGGTAAGGCGCCGCGAACGCCACCTTGCGTCGCTGCTGCGATTCGTTGTGGAACACGCTGGTGAACAGGGACTCGCCGGTGAGGAGCCGTTTGCCCGCGCCGAGCAGCGCGCCCATGAAGCCCTTTTGCTGGCCCGAGCCATCGCCGAAGACGGTGTCGATCTGGATCCCGTCCTCGATGTACATCATCATCCCCGCCTCGGCGACCGCGGCCTCGCCCGGATCGAGCTCGAGCTTCACGAATTGAAGGTCCTCGCCGACGATCTCGTAGTCCACCTCGTGCATCTGGGCCATCGGGGTCTCCTGGTGGGGGTGATGCCGGTCCTGGCGGGTGCCGGGGACGGGCGCCCATGCCCGGCGCCGGCCTGATACGCCGGCCGCGACCGGCAGGTTGCCCGCCGCACCGGGTGCGAGGCGGGCGCTCGGCGCCCCGCATCGGCGCCCGGATGCGGCCGCCGGTCCGGACTGCTAGCCTGCCACCGGCGCGCCACGGCGCCAAGCACTCCCGTCCATTCCGGGCACTCGTCCACCCCGCGGAGGTCCGCCCCGATGCGTCGCCCCATCGCCCTCGCCTTCACGCTCGCCGCGCTCGCCACCTCGTGCGCCCCCCGCGCCGAGCGGGCCGGCACCACGTCGGCGGATTCCACCCTCGATGCCGGGGCGCGTGCGGAGGTTCCCAGTCCGCGATCGAAGGTGACGTTCGTCGAGGTGAGTGCGAAGACCGGGCGCGTGGCGCTCGCGCTCTCGGCCGGGAGGCCGGGCGACAGCCTGCTGCTGGTGGCCGCCACCCGCGCGAGCGCGGGACGCTGGCTGGTGCGACATCGCACCGCGGACGGCGCCACGGCCACGCTCGCGAACCTGGTCGCGGTCCTCGACGCGGCCGGCACCGTGGACCTGCACGCCGATGGCACGCGCGAGGCGTTCTTCGTCACCAACTCCGGCGGCAGCGGCCTCACCAACCGCGAACTGAACCTCTACTGCCCGAAGTCGGACCGGCTGGTCACGCTCACCATGACCTTCATGCACGACGACACCCAGCCGGTGCCGTCCATCGTGCGCAGCGACGAACTCGAGCAGCCGGGGTTCGCGGCCGAGACCGCGTTCCTCGAGGGCATCAAGCGCGACTACGGCTACGTCAGCGCGGCCGACCTCGCGCACGGCGACGACCCCAGGCAGGCGTTCTACTACTGGCGGACCGACAATGCCGGGCTCGCCGACGGCGCCCCGATGCGGGTGCGCCGGTTCCGGGGGCCGCGCGCCGGGATGGGCAGCGTGAACGACACGCTCTCGGTGGCCGGCATCACCTACACCGCCTACTTCAAGAGCGGCGTGGTGGCCTACGACCCGGTTCAGGACGAGCACTGGGTGGTGTTCCACCCCGACGATCGCTACAGCTGGCCCACGCGGCTGGCGGCCACCGGCGACCTCCTCGTCATCGGCACCCGCGGCGAGGGGCTCGCGGTGGTGAAGCTCTCGACCCTCGCGCTCCGCCGCGTGAAGGTGCTCGGCAATGACGATGTCGAGGAGTTGGCGGTGCACGACAGCCTGATCGTCGTGAACCGCGTGGCCCGGGTGGCGCTTCCGGCATTCTGAGGGCGCGGGGCCCGCGGCGGCGGCCCCGCACGGGACCGCCGCGAGCCGCGAGCGCCTGCGCCGGCTCACAGCCGGTAGCGGATCTCCCAGGGCAGCGCCTGCCCCGCACGGAAATAGCGGCGCCAGACCACCAGCCGCCGACCCTGCACGGTCACGTCGTGGATCGGTTCGGGCTGGATGGACACCACCGTCGCCCCGGCCGGGAGCAGGACCGAACGCGTGACCAAGCGGTCCTCGGGGTAGTCCCCGCGGTGGCGGTAGACCCAGAGATCGCCCTCGCGCCGGACGCCGTCCGGATAGCGGATGATGTCGGTGAGCAGCAGGCGCTCACCGGGCAGCACCGGGCGCGGCAGATCCACGCTCACGCGCTTGCCGCGGATCGAGTGGTCGTCCCGGACCTGCAGCTTCAGCTCGTTGCCGTATTCGTCCACCACCCGGCGGTCGGCGAGCGTCCCGAGCTCATGCGCCCCCACCCCCCAGTCCACGCGGGAGAGCGCCTCGGCGCCATCGTTGGTCCGCTGGATCCTCGAGTGCACCTCGAGCGCCCCGTCCGGCGCGATCCGCTCGAACGTCACGTTCTCCAGCACGACGCGCTCCGGCACCTCGACCCCGGTCTCGCCGGCCGCCTTCCCATCGATGCTGCGGATCTGGTCGCCCGTGAGCACCAGGCAGTCCCGCTCGGTCTGCATGAGGTACGACCCGGCCTGGATCCTCATCAGTGCGCCGGCGACCCGGCGACCGTCGTCCAGCTCGACCCTCCGCGTTCCTGCGCCGTCCGCCCGCACCGCGCCGCGCATCAGGACGATCCCGGTCAGGAACGCCGTCACCGCGAGCGACGCCACCATGACGACTGGTCGTGAACTCATCTCATTCTCCTCCCCGGCGAGGGGCCGATCCCCCGCCATTCGATCGGATCCGCCATCGAGAACGTCCCCGCGACGCCGATGGCAAGGCCCTGCTCGCGGGCCGCGAACTCGGCGAGGTTGAGCACCGGGCCCGCGCGCGGGCGGGGCCCCCGGCCCGGTCCCACGACCCCGAGCAGCACGAGCGCGAGCACCAGGCTCGTCGTCAGCGCCCCCGCCGTCACCAGGTCGGTGGCCACCGGAGCGAACCACCGACCCACCGCCCACCCTGTGCGCCCGGATGGCTCGGCGCGTCCGGCGCGATGCGCCCGCCCGGCCGCGGCGAGGAGCGGCTCCGCGGCGGCGAGGACCGCCGCGCGCTCCGCCGGCGTGGACGCCAGCCGCGGCGCCCGCTTCCAGGCGTCCCGCCAGGCCCGCGCCGCGTCCATCTCGGCGCGGCATCGCGCGCATCCGCTCAGGTGCCCCTCGAGCGCCGCGCGGTCGTCCGCCTCGAGTTCGTCGTCGAGGAAGCGCGGGATCCGACCTTCGGTGTCGCGGCACGTCCAGTTCATAGGTCACCTCTCAGCGGGCCGAGGGTCCGGCGCAGCGCCGCGATCGCCGCGTGCTTGCGCGAGGCCACCGTCCCGATCGGACACCCGCAGATCCCCGCGATCTCCCGATAGCGGAGCCCCTCCAACTCGCTCAGCACGAACACCGCGCGCAGTCCCTCCGGCAGCGCCCGGAGCGCCGCCACCAGGCGCCGGCCGAGTTCCCGGTCCTCCAGCAAGGCATCGGGCGCGGGCGGCCCGGGCAGGGTCTCCGCGAGCGCGGGCGTGGTCACGTCGTCCGCGCCCTCCGTGGACCCTTCGAGCGGAAGCTCCCGACGGCGCCGCTGCCGCCGGCAGAGCTCCCGGACCGTGTTGCGCACCACGGTGAACAGGTAGGTCGAGAAGCGGGCGCGCGCCTCGTAGCGGTGGGCCGATCTCAGGATCCTGAGGAAGCTCTCCTGGGCCGCGTCCCGGGCCAGTTCGCCGTCTCCGCACAGCCGGTACGCCAGGTCGAGCGCCCGCTGATGGTGGCGCGACACGATCTCCCCGAACGCGTCCCGGTCGCCGCGCGCCGACTCCAGCATGAGCTGTTCGTCGGTGCGCTCGTCCGGGCTCGGCATCACGGGGTCGACCACGGTGCGGCTCCTTCGGTTCCGACCACCTCGGGACGGCGGGGCTGGATGGGACCACGCCCCGACTGCCTGACGAGCATGGAATGCCGGAGGGCCAGCGTTTCTTCGGGGCATCCGACGAGCGAAGGGAGAACCCGGGGGGTGGACGGTGCTGGCCCGGCACGGGTCCGCCGTGCGGGGCGGCCCTTCGCTCCAGCTCGCGACTACTCGACCTCGGTCAGCCCGTACTGCGCGATCAACCGCTCGAAGCGCTCGAGGCCTTCGAGGTCCTCGGGACCGAGGCGATAGTGGAACCCTCGCAGGTAGGCCTCGACCTCGGCGGCGGGCCACCCGGTCTCGGTCTGGCGTCGCGCCACCTCCGGCAGCGAGGCGAGCCCGGCCGCGAGCGACGCTTCGAGGAACTCGCGCAGCTCGGCCTTGACGCCGGGGTCGAGCGTGCGCCGCACCGCCCACACCGCGTACACGAACGAGAGCCCGGTCCACTCCAGCCAGTCCGCGCCGAGGTCGAGCGTCTGGGTGAAGCCCTCCGGGCGGCGGTCGCGCATGCGCATCGCGCCGTCGCCGATCATGAGCAGCGCGCTGGCCTGCGACGGCTCGAGCCCGCGCACGTAGCGCACGTCCGCGAGCCCGCGCCGCACGTCGAGCAGCAGGCGGAGCAGGCGGATCGAGGTCGAGGTCTCGGGCGTCACCGACACCAGCGCGTGGGCCAGCGCCGCCGCCGGCTGGCGCGAATAGAGCAGCACCGAGTCGACCGTGCCGCGCCGCGCCACCCCGAAAGGCCCCACCAGCTCGAAGCGGTCCTTCATCCGCAGGTAGTCGCCCGCGGCCATCAGGCCGAGGTCCACGCGGCCCGCCTCGGCCTCGCGGCCGAGCTCGCGGGGCACCAGATTGCGCACCGCGAACGGCGCGTCGTTCCAGAGCGCGTAGAACGGAGCCGCGTTGGAGTACGGGATGCGCGCGGCGAGCGTCCGGGTGGAAAGTCGGGAGGGCGTCATGGCGCGCGGAATCCTACGACACGCGCACGGCGCGGTCGAGGCGGCCCGTGCCGGATGCGCCGCCTGTGCGCCGGGCCGGCGGTCAGGCACGGGCGGTGTCGGCGGTGCCCTTGCGCTGGAGCTTGCCCCAGCCCGTGGTGCGGCCCTCGATGGCGTGACGCACGGCGCGCAGCGCCACGGCGTACATGACCTGGCGGTAGACGAAGCGCTGCCAGAACAGCCACCACAGGTCGCGTGGGCGCTCGCGGTCGAGCCGGTATGCCACCGCCGCCCCGAGGAGCTCGAGCGCGAAGAACAGCACGAACAGCGTGGCGACGCCGGAGAAGGACTCCATGGCGTGCGGCGCGGCTGCCAGTCGTGCGTGAGCCATGCGCGCGACACCCAGCTGGTGGTGGCGCCCCACAGCGTCCACACCATCATCAGGTCGACGATCGGCGACAGCATCTGGTAGGCGATCTGGAACAGCCACAGTGTCGGCATCGCCAGCCGGCCGAACCACCCGTAGCGTCCGAGCGCGTCGCGGTGCTTCCACAGGCACTGCAGCGTGCCGAAGGTCCAGCGGAAGCGCTGGCGGAAGAGCGGCCGCAGCGAGTCGGGCGCCTCGGTGTAGGCCAGCGCCCCGGGCTCGTTCACGATTCGCCAGCCCGCGCGTCGCAACCGCCAGGTCAGGTCCATGTCCTCGGCGAGGGTGTCGGTCACGAAGCCGCCCGCCTGCTCGAGCGCCGCGCGCCGCCAGGCGCCGCACGGCGCCGGGCACCACGGTGATCGCGTTGAGCAGCGCGTAGGCGCGGCGGTCGAGGTTCTGGCTGGTGATGTACTCGATCGCCTGCCAGCGCGTCCACAGGTTGACGCGGTTGCCGACCTTGACGTTGCCGGCCACCGCGCCGACCGCCGGGTCGACGAAGTGACGCACCAGCCGCGCGATCGTGTCGGGGGTGAACAGCGTGTCGGCGTCGAGACACACCAGCCACTTCGCCACTCGAGGCCGCGAGCGCACGATTGAGCGCCGCGGCCTTGCCGGCGTTGGCCTGCCGCAGCAGGCGCACGCGCGGCTCGCCGCCGAACCCGCGCTCGACTTCGTCCGCGGTGCCGTCGGTGGATCCGTCGTCCACCACCATCACCTCGAGCCCGGGGCCGGCTCCCGCGAGCACCGCCTGCAGCGTGCGCGCGATGACCGGCCGCTCGTTGTACGCGGCGATGAGCACGCTCACCGTGGGATCGTACGCGGGATCGAACCGCGGGCGCCGGCGCAGCGATAGCAGCGCCAGCAGCGTCATCGCCAGGACGCGGAGCGCTCCCAGCACGATGGCCGAGACGAACGCGTAGTAGAGGAAGGTCTCCACGAGGTACACGGCCTCGAAGGTCGCGCGGTCCACGCCCTGCAGCGGCCGGGTGTCGGCGTCGATGCGGGGCATCACCTGGTCGCGCGTCAGACCGGCCAGTTGCGAGACCGTGACGAAGTGGAATCCGCGCCGCTTCAGTTCGGGGATGAGGACGTGCAGCGCCCCCACCGTGCGCGAGCGATCTCCGCCGCCATCGTGGAGCAGCACGGTGTTGCCGCGCTGCTCGGCCACCTCCTCGAGCACGGCCCGCATGATGTCCTGCCCCGTGCGCGATCGCGTCGCGCCGGTGGAGTCCACCGTGACGAGGTTCCAGTCCTGCGGGTCGAGGTACTCGCCGACCGTCATGTACCCGAGTCGCGAGGCGGCGAGGATGGGGAGCACCTCCTCGGCGCTGGTGGGTTCGGCGTCGGCGTTGTAGGGCGGGCGGAAGAACAGGGTCGAGCGGCCGAGGTCGGCCTCGATCACGCGCTGGGTGGCGTTGAGCTCGAGACCCAGCCGCTCGGCCGAGATGGCGGCGAGGTTGGGATGGGTGAAGGAGTGGTTGCCGATCTCGTGTCCCTCGTCCCACATGCGATGGATCACGTCGGGGTGGCGTTCCGCGTTCTGCCCGATGACGAAGAACGTGGCGTGCACGCTGTCGGCCTGGAGCTCGTCGAGGATGTCGTCCGTCCACGGCGAGGATGGGCCGTCATCGAACGTCAGCGCGATGGCGCCGGGCTGGAATCCCTCGCGGCGGAGCACGTAGGGCGTCGGGAAACTCGCGTAGGTCTGATCGGTGAAGAGACCGGTCGACGGATCGCGATCCAGCCGCCGGGCGCCCGCGCGCGGCTCGGACTTCACGGTGAGGATCTCGCCGTCCCCCGAGAACGCCACATCGAACGGAAAGCGGTCCGCCGAGAGCTGGACGGAGTCGGGACGGGCATCGGGCCGCGCGCGATCGAGGAACGTCCAGATGTCGGGATCCTCGCCACCCAGCACCCAGAGCACGCTGCCGCGCACGCCGCGCGCGAGGGAGAGCGTGCGCTGATTGGCGGCCGAGATCGCGTCGAGCATCCAGACCTCGTGTTCGTCGCCGTCCTCATCGCGGTAGGTATACGTGGCGTTGAGCTCCCCCGCGTCGAAATCCACGATGTCGCCGGGCGCGGCCCCGGGGTGGGTGTCGGCCGCCGTGGAGAGGGCCTGCTGGTAGGTCATCGCGGTCGCCGGGGGATGGCCGATCAACCAGTCGTAGGCGTATCCGCCGTAGCCCATCACGAGCTTGCCGGCGGGGATCCCCAGCAGCGCGCGATCGAGCGCGGCCGAGAACCAGCGTGCGCTGCACAGCGGGCCGGCGCCGCCCTGGCGTCCATGCTGGTCGTAGCCCATGAGCACCACGAAGTCGCACACCCGCGCCACTTCGGCGGCGGGCGGGACCACGCCCTGCACCGGGAGGTCGAACGAGAGCGCCAGACTCTCGGGCGCGAACCGGCGGGCCAGTCGCTCGAGGAATGCCGGGACGCGCGCCGCGTCCTCGGCCGAGAGGTTCTCGAGGTCCACGTTGAGGCCGCGGAAGCCGTGGATCACCAGCCAGTCGCGCAGCGCCCCCGCCAGCCGGTCCTGACGTGCGGGATCGGAGAGCAGCACGTGGGCGCGCGTGGAATCGAACATCCCCTCGTGGGCGTTGGCGAACACCGGATGGATGGCGATGCGCTGATCTCGGCAGATCTTGAGCACGTCCAGATTGTGCGGCGAGAGTTCGGGGTCCCAGTCGCGCGCATCGATCCCATCCGAATTCGGCCCCAGCCGCAGCCACACCGGGAACAGGTGCGTCAGGTGATCGGCATTGGCGCGGAGCGAATGGATACCGGTCCCCTGCCACACGGCGTAGAACGCACCGACGATGGCCGGCGACAGGGTGTCGCGGGGCGCGGCCTTCACCGCCTTCTCCTCGGCGCGGATGGCGGTGAGCAGGCGCCGGCGCGTACGGCTCTCGAGGAAGAGACGGCGCTCGCGCCCCCGCTCGGGTCGCTGCGGGAGCGCCGGTCGGATGACGTGCCGCACCCCGGCGCTGAGCCCCGGGACATGCGGCAGCACGGGGACCGTGAGCAGACTGAGCGTGAACACCGCGGCGATGGCCAGCAGGAGCGCCCCGAGCAGGACGGTGATGCGAAGCACCCAGCGGGGGCGCCTACCGGTGGGATCCACGAAGATGGCGGCCTCCCGGCGGCCCGGGCCACCCGGCACGTCGCGCCGGGGATCGCGGGACTCAGGAGTGGACACGGAGACTCGCGACCATGCCGCTGTCCCGGGTGCCCGCGGCGCTGCCGCCGGCGACACCGAGCGTGACGGCGAGGTGGTCGGACAGATCGAGCGTGACGCCCGCGTTCGCCGTCACCAGCCGCGCGCCCGGGCTCTCGCCGTACCACACCCCCTCCACCTCGCACCATAGGTCGACCGCGTCGCCCACGGCACGGCTGATGCCGATGGTGGCGGAGCCGTCCAGGAAGCGCCCCTGCGAGACGATGCCTCCCACGCTCTGGACGCTGGCCGACGCGCCGAGGAGGGTGGCCGGGTCGAGACGCACCGCGCCCGGGAGGGCCAGCCCGGCCTCGAGCACCCGCGTGTCGGGCGAAGCGGCGGAGCCCGGGATGCGCGTCCAGAAGACGATCCCGGTCTGCACTCTCGCCTCGTGAGAGGCCGTGAGCCGGGTGCGCAGTTGCAGCGTGGTGGCGCCGAGGCCCTCGGCCGAGACGGCATCCGAGGCGGGACCGGGGTCGATGGTCTGGTACTCGCAGGGCTGCAGAAGGAGCGCGACCACGCGGCCAGTGCCGCGACCGCGACCCGCGCCATGGCCGCCCGCGGCGCGCGCCAGGGCGATCCACGGCAGGACACATGCGGTCATCAGGCCCGCGGTGATGAGGGTGGTGGACACGAGCGCACGGCGGGACGACCCGATCCGACGGGTGGACGGCATGCGCGCAGCCTAGGACTTCGAGTCATGGGGCTCCAGCGGCTCCGCGCCGGCCGGCCGCACCGGAGGAAGGCCGCCCGGTCCGCCGGCGGCCGGATCGCGCTGCAGGATCGCGCCGCAGGAGCGCGCATCGCGGCCGCGCGGCTCAGTCCTCGCGCCCCAGTTCCTCGAGGAAGGCGTCGCCGTAGCGCTCCAGCTTCACCGGCCCCACGCCCGAGAGCTGCAGCAGCTCCCCGCGGCTGCGCGGGCGGTGTTCGGCCATCTGGCGCAGCACCGCGTCACTGAAGACGATGTAGGCGGGCACGCCTTCGGCGTCGGCGAGGCGCTTGCGCAGGGCGCGCAGGCGGTCGAACGCTCCGGCGTCGTACCCGCCGCCCACCGGCGCGGTGCCGGCACGGCCACCCGCCGCGCCCCGCGCCCCGCGCGTGACGCCGGCCAGCGCGACCAGCGCGTCGATGCCCACGCCGCGGCACACGTCGCACGATCGGCCGCAGGGCGCGAGCGCTTCGTCGAAATACCCGACCAGCGCCTGATGGCGGCAGCCGCCGCGGTCCACCATCCGGAACAGCTCGACCGTGCGGCGCCGTGTCTCCGCCCGCACCTCGGGGTCCTCGACCGTGTCGAGGAAGCGGTCGTAGCCGATGACGTCGGCCCACGAGTAGAGCAGCACGCAATCGCTCGGCAGGCCGTCGCGCCCGGCGCGGCCGATCTCCTGGTACCACGCCTCGATGCTCTTCGGCATGTCGCGGTGGATGACGAACCTCACGTTGCTCTTGTCGATCCCCATGCCGAAGGCGACGGTGGCCACGATCACGTCCGCCTCGTCGCGTGCGAACGCCTCCTGATTGCGATGGCGCTCGTCGTCGCCCAGCCCGGCGTGGTACGGCAGCGCGCGCACGCCGTGGGCGTTGAGCCATGCCGCCACCTGCTCCACCGAGCGCCGGCTCAGGCAGTACACGATGCCGCTGGCGCCGGCGTGGCGGCGGATGATGGCGAGCATGTCGCGGCGCGAGTCGCGCTTGTGGCCCTCGGCGTCCTCGCCCTTGCGGTGCGCGGTGATGATGAGGTTGGGGCGGAAGAACGAGCCCTTGTAGCCCGCCGGCTTGCGCATGCCGAGCTGGTGGATGATGTCCCCCGTCACGCGCCGCGTCGCGGTCGCGGTGAGCGCCAGCACCGGGATGTCGCCGAGCTCGCCCTTGAGCCCCGAGAGCCGGCGGTAGGACGGCCTGAAATCGTGCCCCCACTGGCTGATGCAGTGCGCCTCGTCCACCACCACGAGGCTCGGCCGGCATTCGGCGATGATCCCGCGCAGCCCGGCCTCCAGCCCTTCGGGCGCCACGTACAGGATCTCGACCTCGCCGCGCCGCAGCGCCGCCACGCGGCGCCTGCGCTCCTCGAAGTCCACCGTCGAGTTGAGCACGGTGGCCCGCACCCCCACGCGCACCAGCGCGTCGACCTGGTCCTTCATGAGCGAGATGAGCGGCGAGAGCACGAGCACGTGCCCGGCCAGGATCTTGGCCGGGATCTGGAAGGTCAGCGACTTGCCCGCGCCGGTGGGCATCACGCCGATGCAGTCCTGCCCGGCGAGCACGGCGTCGATGATCTCGCGCTGCCCGGGGCGGAACGTGGGATAGCCGAACACCGTCTCCAGCACCTGCTGGGGGTCCGTGAACCTCAGCGAATCGAAGAGCGGGGTGCTGGACTCGGGCACTGGGCCCTCCGTGAGCGGGAGCGGGTGGGGAGCGGGCGGCCCGTGGGGCGACGTGGGCAGCCGGCACGGAGCGACTCTAGTGGATGCGGCGGCCCGATGCACGGACCGCTCGCGGCGCGGGGCCGGCGGGCGGGTCGCGGGCCGCTCGCGCTCGCGGACGTGGATGCGTAATCTGGACCGTATGCACTCCCGACCGCAGTCCCTCACCGGCATCGCTCGGTGCTCCCTCGCGGCGCTCGTCGCGCTGCTCGCGTCGGGCTGCGCGCGGCCCTCGCACCCGGGAGCGAGCGTGGGCGAGGCCGCGCGGCTCCCGGAGCACTACGCCCACTCCATCACGGCGCTCGGCCACCCCGGCGCGTACCGCGCGTTCCAGGTCGGGCACGGCAGCGTGGTGGGCACCGGCGAATGCGCACTCGAATGGCGACTCGACGGCAACGGCGACGAGGTGCGGACGTCGCCGGTGTGGTTCGAGCGGGATGGCGTGCCGGTCGCCCATTGGACCATGACCGCGCCCGGCCGGCGGGTCTCCTTCGAGGCCGCCGCCGTCCCGAGCGGAGCGCTCGGTGACACCAGCCTCGTGTGCGCGGTGCGCGCCACCGCCGAGTGCGTGGGCGCGGCGACCGTCGAGGTGGGGCTGGAGGCGCGCGTGCGCAGCCTGCCCGACGGACCTCATTCGGTGCCCTGGGACGCTCCCGAGCGCTGGCGCTTCGACGAGGCATGGCGCGGTCACGACGCGCTGCGCGATGGCCGCGTGGTCGCGGTGGTGGACCGGTCGGCCCGGATCGCGGCGGGGGCGCCGACGCCGGCGCGTCCGTCCCGCGTCGAGGGCCCGGGGGTGGGCTCCCTGATCGCGCGCTGTGAAGCTCGCCTCGCGCCCGGCGAGCGCCGCTCGTGGGACTTCTGGATCCCGCTGTACCCGCTGGGCCCCCGTGATCGCAGCCCCGGGCGCCAGGCCGGGCCCGATCGCGTGATCCCGCGGGCCAGGCAATGGTGGCGCGAGACGCTCGGGCGCGCGACCGTGTTCCAGACCCCCGACACGCTCGCGAACCTCGCCTGGCGCGCCGCGATCGTGACCCTGGTGCAGTGCCAGCAGCGCGACGCCGGGCGCTGGGTGCCGATCGGCAATCCGTTCCAGTATCGCGACGTGTGGATCCGCGACGGCGCACGCGTGGTGCGCGCGCTGGCGGTCGCGGGGCTGGTGGAGTACGCGCGCGACGACGCACGGACACTCACCGAATTCCAGCTCCCGTGTGGCGCGCTGCTCTCCCAGCGCGGCCAGCTCGATGGCACCGGGGAGGCGCTGTGGGCGTTCGAGCAGGCGAGCGCGCTCACGGGCGACGCCGCGCTCGCGCGCGAGCTGCTGCCGGTGGCGCAGCGCGGTCTCGACTGGATCGCTCGCCAGCGCGCGGCCACCACCACCCTGGGTCTGCCCGGGGCGGGCCTGCTGCCCTACGGTGACCCGCGGGACGGCGAGCTGGTGGTGGCCCAGCTGATCGGCAACGACGCCTGGGGGATCGCCGGCTGCGACGCGGTGGCCTCCCTGGCGCGCCGGGCCGGGGACGACGCGCTCGCCGCGCGCGCGGCCCGTCAGGCCGCCGACTACCGGGCCACGTTCGTCGCCGCGCTCGCGCGCGTCCGGCATCCGGATCTTCCACCCTCGTTCGCGGGCCCCGGGCGCGACTGGGGCAACACCTCGGTCGGCTATCCCACCCGCGCGCTCCCCGTCGGCGATCGGCGTCTGGCGGCGCTCGCGCAGCGCATGCTGGCCCGCGGGGGGGACACCGGACTCACCTGCTACGGGCCCGACGACTCCCTGCACACCTACAACGGGTCCGACCTCGCGCAGTGGGCGCTGCTGGCCGGCCGCCCCGCGCTCGCGCGCGGCTGGCTGGCCGGCGTGCTCGCCCACAGCAGCAGCACGCTCGGCCAGGCCGAGATCTTCGATCGTCGTGACGGCGGTTTCGGCATCAATCTCCCGCCCCACTCGACCGCCGCGGCCACCCTGGTGGACCTGATGCGCAATCTGGTGCTCAGCGATCTCGGCGACACGCTCGAGCTCGCGCTCGGCGCGGACACCACGTGGTGGCGCGGCACTCGCCTCGAGCGGGCACCCACTCGGTTCGGGGTCACGACGGTGTCGCTCGAACGGCCGGCCTCCGACCGGCTGCGCCTGCGTCTCGAGCCGCTCCCGGCGCCATTGCGCGTGCGTGTCCCCGATGGCCTGCGCGCGACCGCCGCGCTCTCGCCCGGGGCGCGAGTGATCTCGGACGCCTGGGTGGAGGCACCACCGCGCGCGACCGAAGTGACGTTCACGGTCGCCGATCGGGTCCCGCCGCGATGAGTGCCCGCGAGCGCGGGCGCCCCCGTCGGACGCGCGCGACCGGACGAGCGCCGGCGCCGCGCGCGCCCAGGCGCCGCGCGCGGCCGCTGCGGAGATGGGTGGGCGCGGGCGCCGCGGCCGTGCTCGCGGGCGCGGTGCTGGCGTGGTGGCTGCTGCCCCCGCGACGCGAGGCGCCTCGCGATCCACGAGCGACGGTGCCCTCCTCCGCCGCGGCCGAGAGCGCCACCCGCGCGATCGCGGCCGAGGACTGGGCGGCGTCTCTCTACTGGGCCGACCTGCTGGCCGCGCGCGAACCGCGGAACTCCCGCCTGATGCTGAACCTCGCCATGGCGTCCAACAACTTCGCCTTCGGGGGCCACCGGTCCGCGCGCGCGCGCGACGCGACCCGCTCGAGCCTGGAGCGCGCGCGCATCGAGCGACGCGCCTTCGCACTGCTCGACTCGGCGGCGGCGCTCACGGGTGACGCGAGGGAATCGGCGTACATCCTGGAGTGGCGCGGGCAGCTCTACGAGGTCCTCGGGCTGCCCCTCGAGGCCCTCGTGGTGTACGGCGGCGCGCTCGAGCGCTTCCCCGACTCTCCCGAAGCGCGGACTCGGATGGGCCTGCTCTATTCGGCGCTCGATGTGCCCCCCGCCCGAGGCGGGGCCCGGCCGTGAAGCGACGCGCCCCGGTGGCGGTGGTCCCGCCACCTCGGAGGCCGCGGGGCAGGACGCCGGCCCGCGCGCACGCGTCCCGGGGCCGGGGGCGCGCCGCGCTGCTGGCGCTCGCCTTCCTGGTGGCTCTGGGCACGCTCGCCGGGTGGTGGTTCACCCGTCCTCGCGCGCGGCCCGCGCCGGTCGGCGACCCGAGCACGACCCGCGCGGCGCTGCTCGAGAGCCTTCAGGTGGCGGACGCCGCGCAGGACTGGGAGCGCCAGCTGGTGCTGACGCGACTGCTGGTGGATCGCGAGCCCCGCAGCTCGCCGCTGCTGCTCGGCCTCGGTCTGGCATGGAACAACTACGCGTGGGTCGGGGGGCGCTACGCGCGCGCCCGCACCTCCACTCGGACGACCCTCGAGCGCATGCGGATCGAGCGTTGGGCGTTCCAGCTGCTGGACTCCGCGGCGACCGTGGCCCGCACCCCCGAGGGGTTGACGCTGGTGCAGGTGTGGCGGGGCCAGATGTACGAGAACCTCGGGCTGCCGGCCGACGCTCTGGCGCTCTATCAGAGCGCGCTCGGCCGCTCGCCCGGGGACGCCAAGGCCAGGGAGCGCACGAGCTTCGTGATGAAGCAGTTCCACGACCCGGTCGCGCCCCCGGGCGCGCGCCCCTGAGACCGGCGCCGCGGGTCGCCGCGGGAACGGATGTTGGGTGGGGGCCAGGAGCCGGGACAGGTCAGCGGCTGATGCGCAGCTCGCGGCCGGTCTCGAGCAGGGTCTTGAGCCCCGAGAGCACCGGGTTCCAGCCGTGCATCACCTCTCGCCACGTCGCGGTCTCACCCTCGAACTCGTCGTGCACGAGCGTGAGTCGGCAGGTCTCGCCGAGCGCGTCGATCTCCCACGTCACGCGCGACGGCCGGTCGCGGCAGGCCTCGGCGTGGTGGAGCATCGAGAACGAATGCACCAGCCGCGCCGGCGGCTCGCACTCGAGCACCACGCCCTCGAGCGCCGCGGTGCCGTCGGCCTCGCGCCACGCGATGGGGCCGCCCACCGCGAGCGTGCTCTCGATCGCGGTCCCATAGAAGTAGCGCACCGATTGGACCGGGTCGACGATCGCCTGCCACAGGCGTTCGGGGGTGGTCCGGATATAGACCTCCCACACGTGGCGCGGGCGGGACGTCATCCTTCGCCCTCGAGCGGCAGTCCGCGCGCGACCCAGCCCCGGATGCCCTCCGCCAGCGACCACACCTCGGTGTAGCCCATGCTCTGCAGGTTGGCGGCCGCGAGCACGCTGCGGTAGCCCCCTCCGCACTGGAGCACCAGCGGCACGGCACGGTCGGGCCACCGCGCCTCGATGTCGCGCTCGATCACGCCGCGCCCGAGGTGCAGTGCGCCCGGGATGCGCGTGGCATCCCACTCGTGGTCCTCGCGTACGTCCACGAGCACCAGGAGCTCGCCGGCGGCACGGCGCGAGCGGTACTCCTCGATCGTCATCTCGCGCACCCGCGCACGCATGTCCTCCACCAGGCGCTCGAAGGCCGGGCCGTGGCGGTGCGCAGGCTGGGGGTCGTCCGGCAGGCTCATGGCGCCCCTAGGCCGCGGGTGCCGGCGCGGGGTCCGCGGCCGCAGCGTATTCCCGCACCACGCGGTAGAGCGCGTCGCGCTGCACCGGCACCTTGCCGGCCTCGCGGATGGTCTGGACCATGCCTGCTTCCGCCACGCCCACCGGGCTGCGCGCCAGCGCGGCGTGGGCGATCTTCTCCACCCCGATGGTGCCGTCCAGATCGCTGGCGCCGAAGTTGAGCGCCACGCTGGCGGTGTCCTGACCGAGCATGACCCAGTAGGACTTCACGTGGGGCACGTTGTCGAACACCAGCCGCGAGAGGGCGATGGTCTTGAGGTCCTCGATCGCGGACGCCTGCCGGCGCACCAGCCCGGTGGTGCCGGGCTGGAACGCGAGCGGGATGAAGGCGAAGAACCCGGGTGCCTGGTCCTCGAGGTCCCGCAGGTCGATCATGTGCTGCACCCGCTCGGCGCGCGTTTCGATATGACCGTAGAGCAGCGTGGCGTTCGACGGGATCCCCATGGAATGGGCGGCCGCGTGGATCTCGAGCCAGCGCCGGGCGCCGATCTTCTGGGGGAACAACTCGCGCCGCACGCGCTCGCTGAACACCTCCGCGCCGCCGCCGGGCAGCGCGTCCAGCCCCACCCGGCGCAGCTGCTCCAGCACCCATTCCGCGGGCTGACGGGTGAGCCGGCAGAAGAAGTCGATCTCGACCGCGGTATAGGCCTTCACGCTCAGCCCGGGCTTCTTCTCCTTGACCCAGCGGATGACGTGCAGGTAGTCGTCGAAGCGCCACTTGTCGTGGAGACCCCCGACGATGTGGATCTCGTGGATGTCGGGATCCACATGGGCGAGCACCTCGTCCCGTCCCATCGTGTACGCGCCCGGGGCGCCGGGCTTCTTGGCGTAATCGCAGAAACGGCACGACAACACGCACACGTTGGTGGGATTGAGCTGGCGGTTCACGCTGAAGTACACGCGCTCGCCGTGGCGGTCGCGCGCCACCGCGTCGGCGAGGCGCCCGAGCTCCACGACGTTCGCGTCGAACAGCCGGACGCCCTGCTCCTGGGTGATGCGTCCGCCCTCGAGGAGCACGTGTCGCGCGACGTCGACCAGCGGGTCCCGCAGGTGGAGCGCGCGAACGTGGTCGAGGGAGGTGGCTCGGGGCATGGGGTCTCCGTGGGTGCTCGGAACGGTCGCGGGAGTATAGCGATTCGGGAGTGGTCTAGCGCAGTAGGACGATCCGGCGGGTCAGCGCGATCGTGCCGGAGCGCAGGTCGACGAAGTACACCCCGGGGCCGACCGGCATCCCCGCGTCGTCGCGCCCGTCCCAGCCGATCGTGCGGGTTCCGCCCGGGAGCTCGTACGGCGCGCCGAGGGTGCGGACCGCGCGCCCGGTGAGGTCCAGGATCCGGATCGAGGCGAGCGCCGGGCCCGGCGTCTCGATCACCAGCACGACCGAGCCCGTGCTCGGATTCGGCCGGGGTGGGAGCAGGCGGAGCGCGACCCTCTCGGGGGCGGGCGTTGCGGGGACGCCGACGGTGAGGGTCGGCCGGGGTCCGTACCAGGGCACCGGCCGGCCGCGCTCGTAGCACCCCAGGTCCGGCGCGGCTCCGGTGTAGCCGTCGTTGATGTTGGGCAGCACCTGGCCCCGGTCCACCGCGACGCTGCCCGCCTTGAGCTGGAGATCGATGTCCGAGGGCGAGTAGGGCGTGCCGTAGCCCTGCGCCCAGTCCCACTCGGGATGTACCGGGTAGGAGGCCGTGACGAACTCGCCGATGGTGACTTCGATCCCGTGCTCCTCCTGCCCGGCGCCGGCGAAGAACGCGGGGAGATTCGCATACGTCCCGCTGTTGTACCGGACGAGGTTCGCCTGCTGCCGGTTGTACCCGTCGTAGTCCAGGTCGCCGCGCTGGCCCCCGGCGACGTACAGGGTGTAGAGGTTCGGGCGCGCGCCGAGCAGCAGGTTGTTGCGATTCCGCACGTGGTGCCAGAGGCCGCTCTCGTACCAGCCCGACTTGGAACAGATGTTGGTGTTGTGGAACGCGAGCATGCCGCTCGTCTCCTGCGGATCGAGGGCGCCGAAGTAGGCGGTCTCCTGGTGGTACTTGAAGGGGTCGATCCGCGTGTTGTACATCTCGTTGTAGAGGAAGTAGCACGGCCCGCCGAAACTGGGCTGGCAGCTCACCGCGCTTCCCGAGTTGAGGAAACGGTTGCGGAACACGCGGACATTCTGGTGGATCGCGTCGGTCTGGCACGCGTCGTCGCTCGCGCGGTCCACGAGGTTGTTGTAGATGTCCACGTTGAAGGTGCGCAGGCCCGTCCCGTCGCTCTCGCCCGCCTGCAGCCCGTCCCAGGACTCCACCACCCGGTTGTAGCAGATGATGATGCCGTTCCCCGTGACCGCGACGCCGTAGCCGCCGGTGCCGTAGGTCCCCGTCCGGCCGATGGCCGCCCAGTCACCCGGCATCAGGAACGTGTTGTCGGCGATGAACAGATCGCGGACCGCGTCGCCGAGGATCCCCCGGGTGGACACCAGCTGGTGGACGGGCTGGATGATGCAACCGCGGATCACGACGCCGACGGAGCCGCCGACCAGCACGGGCCGCAGACAGTTGGCGAGGGTCATGCTCTCGATGAAGACGTACTGGCGGGCGGTGAGATCGACGCAGTTGGAAGTGCCACTCGTCCCGCCGTTCCCGTCCAGGATCACCGTGGCCGGATCCGCGCCGAGGTAGACGATCGGGTCCGTGGCGGTGCCGTCGTGCACCGGGACGAACTTGGTCCCGTAGGTGCCGGGCTGGAGGATGAAGATGTCGCCCGGGGCCGCCGCGGCGTCAGCGGCCGCCAGGCCCTTGAACGGATCCGCCGGCGTGCCCGTCCCCCCGCCGCTCCCGGGGATCACGTGGCGCACCCGGCCGTTCGCGGCGGGACGCGGTTCGGCGCGCGTGACGACCGTCACGATCTGCTGGGCGTAGCCACCGTCGGGATCGCTGAGGGTCAGCCGGACGTCGTATGCGGTGGCGGGCTCGAGGAAGAAGATGCTCCCGGCCAGCAGGTTGCCGGGGTCCTCGCCGTGGTGCCAGAGGCCGGTCTCCACGCGCCACAGGGGCTGGGCGCTGCGCCAGACGGACTCGCCCGACTTGCGATACTCCACCCCGACCGCGCAGTCGAGGTCGTCGTCGCCGGTGATCCGCCACTCGAATCCGGCACACTCGATGGTGGTGTACGAGGTGATCGCCCCCGGCACGGTCGAGTTGGCGGCGGCCGCCGTCCCCGTCCACCCGGCCACCAGGCCGGCGGCCAGCAGCGCGGGGACCGTCCAGGTTCTCTCTCGGCGCATGTGCCGTTCCCTTCCTCAAGCGCGGCGTGCCGTGCCAGCGCTTGCAGCGCTTCCAGCACTCCCGCGGCGCGCATCGCGCCAGGTCTCCCCGCGGCCCAACCGCCGGAGACTAGCATCGATCCGTCGGATCGGCCGACCGGCCCGGGGCGGAGCACGGTCATGCCGCGGGTCCCGCGCTCCCGGCGTGGCCGGGGACCGCTCGTCACATCGAGAAGTAGCGCGTCGCCTTGACGAGGAAGATGTTGCTCGCCTTGGTGTCGAGCAGGCGGTCGAACGAGCGCCGGATGGCGAAGTCCGGGAGCAGCTCGTGGTCCACACGCTCCTGGGTCCACACCAGGAAGAAGGTCGAGCCGGGCAGGTACTCCCAGCGCAGCACCGCGTTCCCGCGCAGCGACTTGAAGTCGAAATCGGGATCGTCGAACGAGAACGGCGCGCCGTTCGGCGGCGTGATCGTGATCTTCCCGTCGCTGGAGACCGCCCCCGCGCCGTAGGGGATGAAGTCGTAGCTGCGCGGCCGCGCCAGCTCCTTGTACCCGCCGAATCGAGCGGAGGAGACCAGCGGCTGCGCGAAGAGCTGGAGCGAGAGCCGCGGGCTGACGGTCCAGTTCAGGCGCACGTTCGCGTACACGGTGCGCTGGTCGAGCGTGGCGAACACGTACCGATGGCCGTAGGTCGCGGTCGCGGCCGGGTCGTCGTTCCCCGGGACCCACTGGGCGTCCTCGAGGACCCGTTCGTAGCCGGGCCCGACGCCCAGGGTGACGTTCGAGACCGGCTTCCATTCCACGCTGGGATAGGCGTTCCAGCTGTACGAGCCCGAGGTCTGGCGCGAGCCGTTGACTTCCACGAAATAGGTGATCGGTCGCTGCTCGTCCGTCTCGATGCGCCCGTAGATCTCCTCGCCCGGCATCATGAGCATGAGCGGGCCGCCGCGCGTGCGCCGCGCGTCGATCGCGCGGAGGAAATGGTCGACGTTGACCTGGGTCTCCCAGTTGTTGATCCAGGTCGTGCGCGCGCTCGCCCAGCCGGCGACCGCCGTGTGATCGCCATCGAGATCCCAGCTCGAGAACACCGTGCCGAGCACATTCGCGTAACGGCGCCAGGAATTGGTGGTGGTCCACTGATAGCCGGTGCCGGCGTGGCCGTTGATCACGTCGGCGTATCGCATGTAGCCCATCTCGTTGACGTCGAACCGCGGGTCCATGTAGCCGACCGCGGCGTTGAGGAGCACGTTCCCGTTCTGTTTGTTGAGCCAGTACCGGCTGCCGAAACCGGTCAGCGAGCGGGCCCCCGGGTCGAGCCGGTCGCCGACGCGGTCCGGGCGCTGGAGATAGTGGCGCGGCGAGCGCTGGAGCGCGTCGATCCGCGCCGGGCTGCCATCGATGCGCGACAGGGCGGTCCAGCCCGAGATCACATAGGTCTTGCGGGCATCGAGGAAGGTCCAGCCGTCGAACCCGGCCATCAGCGAACTGCTCGAGAGCGCGTCCCGGACGTCGGCCCGGTCCAGCCGGCGGGCGGCCAGCGTGCTCATCACGCCGAATCCACTGCGGCGGTCCTTGAACTCCTTGAGCGCGTGGGTGGCGCCGTAGTACGTCAGCGGCTCGGCCTCGGCGTCCCAGCGCGTGCCGTCCGACTGGTAGCGCGCGGTCTCGCGCCCGGTGAGCGCGTGGAGGGTGCCGAAATTGACCGTGGGGGTGAGCTTGCCGGTGATCTTCGCGGCGCCGAGGATGCGGGTGCCGATCGGCACGTCGGAGTATTCCGCGCTGTCGTCGACGAGCTGCGGCGAGCGACCGATGCGGCGGCTGTAGAAGAACATCGGTTCCGGCCAGTTGAAGTTCCAGTAGTCGTTCGCGCCCTCGTTGCCGAAGCGGAAGTTCGACGCGCCCTCGACGAAGAACGGGCGCTTCTCGTCGAAGAACGACTCGACATCGGACAGGTTCACCACCGCCGGGTCCACCTCGACCTGGCCGAAGTCGGGGTTCGCGGTGGCGTTCAGCGTCAGCCGGCTGCCGAGGCTGGTGCGCAGGTCCACGCCGCCCTCGGGGGTGTACTCGCTGCCGTCGCGGAACGGGTCAGCGGCGGCGTGGCGCAGGAACTCGCCCCGGGTGGTGGCGTAGGGCACCACCTCGACGGCGCGCCCCGGGCGGATGCCATCGAGCCCCACCAGGTCGCCGAAGCGGGAGACGAATCCGCTCTCCTTCTTGGGCGGGTAGGCGAGGAACGCCTCCTCGGTCTTGCGCGGGAGGACGCGGCGGAGATTCACCCCCCACACCTGGCGGTCGCCCCGATTGAAGCGCAGCTGGGAGAACGGGATGCGCATCTCGCAAGTCCATCCGCGGTCGTCCACGTGCGCCGCTCCGCTCCAGACGCCATCCCACGAAGCGTCCTCGAAACCGTCATTGGAGAGCGTGCCGTCGTACTGCGTGCCGGCGGCGTTCACCATGAAGTAGTAGCCGCTGCGCCGGTCGAGGTAGGGATCGAGGTAGAAGGAGAAGCGGTCCGCGCTGATGGATACGTCGCGGCGCGCGAGCCGCGCCACGATCGAGTCGGGGTGGGAGTCCCACAGGCGGGCCCCGAGGTAGATGGCGTCGTCGTCGAAGGCCACGCGCACCTCGGTGCGCTCGGACCCCGGTGCGCCCTCGACCGGGTCGCGCTGGAAGAAGTCGGTGAAGGCGGGGGCACCCTGCCAGACCGCCTCGGTGAGCTCGCCATCCACGACGATCGGAGCGGTCAGACGCACCGCCGTCACCCGCGGATGGGGGATGGCGTCTCCCACCGCCGCGTCCGCGATGCCGGCGAGCAGGCAGATCGCGAACAGTGAGAAGAGGCTGCGCATGGGACGGTCCCTCGGGTCGTGGGTCGGCGGATACGGGAGGTTGGACGTACCACGCGCGCGATAAGTTGCAGGCGGTTCCATCGCCCCGGGTCGTGCCCCCCGGAGGATGCCGCCGCGGCGCTCCGGAGTGCGGCGCTCGCCGCTCCGTCGCGCCGCACCGGAGGTCCACGGGGCCCGCGGATCCCGGTCGGTTGGACCGCCGGGCCCGGTCATGGACGGGGCCACCATGCCCCGCGCCAGCGGGGACCGCCAGCGTGGGACGACCGGCGGCGCGCTTCGGCTCACCAGCGGCGGGGAAGCGTCGGCGAGCGCGATGCCGACGCCCCGGAGCGGCGGGACGGTCCGGCCGGAGCGTGGAAGGGGAAGATGACCCCGTCGACCTCCCGCCCGGTCCCGACCGGACGAGGGGACCGGGCCGGTCTCACGGTCGGTGAGTGGGGTTCACCGATCGCCGCGCGCCAGCGCGGCCGCCAGTCCCGCGGCCGCCCGCGCGTTGTTCGAGAGCAGCGCGCGGTTCGAGGTCACGCTCGCGCCACCGGTGAGTTCGCTCAGGCGCCCGAGCAGGAACGGCGTGACCGCGCGCCCGCGCACTCCGCGCTGCGCGGCGTCGGCGAGCGCCGCAGCGAGCGCCTGCTCGTACACCGCGAGCGCCAGCTCGCCCTCGACCGGCACCGGATTCGCGACCACCACCCCGGTGGTGAAGCCCAGCGACCAGTGCGCGCGCACCGCGTCGGCGAGCGCCGACACCGTGTCGAAGCCGCGGTCGAGAGGCGCCCCGCCATCGCGGCGGTAGAACGCCGGGAAGCGCTCGGTGCCGAGCCCGTACACCGGCACGCCCAGCGTCTCCAGCATCTCGACCGTGCGCGGCAGATCGAGGATGGCCTTCGCGCCCGCGCACACGACGGCCACGCGATGGCGCGCGAGCGCGGTGAGATCCGCCGACACGTCGCCGCTCTCGGACACGTCGCGGTGGACCCCGCCGATGCCCCCGGTGGCGAACACGCGGATCCCCGCCTCGGCGGCCACGAAGATGCTGGCCGCGACCGTGGTCGAGCCGGCCCCGCTGCGCATCAGCTCGGCGGCGAAGTTGCTGAGATTGAGCTTCGGCACGTCCCGGAGGGTGGCGAGGCGTTCGAGCTCGGCGGCGGACATCCCGACGCGCACCCGCCCCTCGAGCACGCCGATGGTGGCGGGCAGCGCGCCGTGCGCGATCACCTCGCGCTCGAGCGCCGCGGCCACGCGGAGCCCCTCGGGGTGGGGCAGTCCGTGCGTGACCAGCGTGGTCTCGAGGGCGACCACCGGCCGGTTCGCGGCCAGCGCGCGCGCCACCTCGGGTGCGACGACGAAGCGGTCGTTCATGCGGTCCTCGGTGACGGCGCGCGACCCAGGCGGCGCGCGGCCTCGTGGGGGGTGGCCGCGAGGAGCCCGGCCGGGCCCCAATCCTCGAGCGCGAACGAGGTGCTCGCCACCGCGCGCGCCAGCGCGTCATCGAGCGTCTCGCCCGCCAGCAACCCGGCGAGCAGGCCGGCCGCGAAGCAGTCGCCCGCGCCGGTGGGATCCACCACCGGACCGTCGCCCGCCGCCCATCGCAGCCCGCGGTCGGCGCGCACGTCGTAGAGCACGCCACCGCGCGCGCCGCGCTTGAACGCGACCAGGCGCAGCCGGCCGCCGGCGAGCCGACGCAGCGCCGCGCGCGGATCGGCCGCCGCCTCGGGCAGGCGCATCTCGTCCTCGCCGACGAACAACACGTCGACCTGCGCGAGCACCTCGCGCCACGCGGGCAGCGTGTCGTCGCTCACCGGCTCGTGCGGGTCGAGCGCCAGGAGCGCGCCCGCCCGGCGCGCCAGCCGCTCGACCAGCGGGCGCTGCGTCTCGAGCGGCATGGGCGCCAGGTGGAACGCGCGGGCATCGAGGTACGCGGCCGGCAGATCGCCGGGGCCGGGCGACACCTCGGCGTGGGTCGGACTCCCGAGCCGGTGCACCACGCGGCGGATCGCGCCCTCGTAGAGCAGCCAGGTGCGCAGGCCTTCGCGGTCCAACGGGCGCACCCCCGTGAGGTCCACGCCGCGGGTGGCGAGCGCGGCGAGCGCCGCCCGCGGGTAGTCGGTCCCGCGCACGCTCGCGACCCCGACCGCGAGCCCCCAGAGCGTGGCGGCGAGCGAGGCGTAGAGCGTGGCCCCTCCCGGCTCGCCCATGCGCGTGCGGCCGTCGTCGAGCACCACGTCATCGACCAGCAGATTGCCGAGGACCACCAGGTCGAGGCTCATCGCGCGGACGGCAGCTCCGCGAAGGCCCGCGCCATCGCGCGCGCGCGCTGCGGGTCGAGCGCGTTCGACCACACGCCGCCCTCCTTCACCCACGACCCGACGATGAATCCGTCGGCGTCGACGAAGCGCGCGAGATTGTCCGCGGTGAGCCCCGAGCCCACGAGCACCGGGAGGGACACCGCCGCCCGCACCGCGTTCACGTCGTCCAGGCCGGTGGCGCGACCGGTGGCGGTGCCGGTGACGACCACGCCGTCGGCGAGGAAGAACTCCGCCGCGCGCGCGGTCTCGGCGAGATCCACGTCGGCGGTCAGCGCGTGCGAGGCGTGCTTCTTCTTGATGTCGGCGAACACGCGCACGCCCCCGGCGCCGATCGCCCTGCGATAGCGCAGCAGATCGCCCGCGTCGGCGGCGATCGGTCCTTCATCGGCCACGTGCGCGAACACGAACCCCTCGACGCGCACGAACGAGGCGCCGCAGGCCAGCGCCACCGCCAGCGCCTCGCGGTTGGCGCCCGCCAGCACCTGCACCCCGAGCGGCAGCGCCGCCTCGCGCCGCACCTCTTGCCCGACCACGCTCATCGCCGCGACCACCTCGGGCCCCGCCGCACGATTGAGGTACGGCCGGTCGTGCATGTTCTCGATCAGGATCGCGGTGAACCCCGCGGCGCGGTAGACCCGCGCCTCGTCCACGGCCCGTGCGACGACGGTCTCGAGGGTCTCGGACGCCGCCGGGGTGCCCGGCAGCGCGCCGACGTGGATCATGCCGATGAGCGCGCGCGGCGCGGCGAAGAGCTCGCGCATCAGGGTGGGGCGGTCGGACATGACGGGGCTCCGGAAGGGAAGAGGCGGATCGCGGCCGGACTCTAGCGCAGAGCCCGGGCGGGCGCACGAGGGCGCCCCGCCTTCGAGCTAGGCCGCGTCGCGCGCCCGCTCGCTCTGCCGCATCGGCACCTCGAGGATGAAGGTGCTGCCGCCGCCCGGATGGCTCTCCGCGCACAGCCGGCCGCCGTGCGCCTCGGCGATCGCCGTCGCGATCGGCAGCCCGAGTCCGAGCCCGGGCACGTCGAACTCGAGACCGGTGGAGGACCGGTGCTTGAGCGGATCGCCCGGGGTGAAGCCGTCGGTGAGCACGGCATCGAGCCGGCCCGCCTCGATGCCGATGCCGGTGTCCTGCACCTCGATCCGCAGCATGCTGTCGCGCCCGCGGGCCCGCACGTCGACACGACCGCCGTCGGGGGTGAATCGGATGCCGTTCGTCACCAGCTGCAGGATCGCCTGCTCGATGCTCTCGGCGTCCACCTCGACCGGTTCGTCGAACGGCTCGCAGTGGGTCTCGACCCGGACGGCCCGGCCGGAGCCCGCCGCCACCGCGGCCCCGACCGCGTTGCGCACCAGGGCCGGCACGTCGCGCGGCTGGAGTTCCAGCACCAGCCGTTCGCCCTTCACGCGCGCGAAGCGCGCCGCGTCTTCGGCCAGCCGCGTGAGCCGCGCGAGATGCGAGCGCATGGTGTCGAGGGCGTGCTTCTGCGCGGGGCTCACCGGCCCCAGTCCACCGCCCACGAACAGGTCGTGATAGCCGATCAGCACGCTGATGGGCGTGCGCAGCTCGTGCGCGGCCACGCTCAGGAAGCGGCTCTTGAGCCGCGTCCCCTGCTCGAGGCTTCCAAGGTAGGCGCGCTCCCGGCGCCGCATCTCGCCGAAGCGGGTCGCCAGATATCCGAGCTCGTCGTTTCCGCTCGCCCCGAGCGGGTGTTCGTAGTTGCCCTTTTCCATCTCCTGCGCGCCGCGCACCAGGCGCTGCACCGGGCCGAGGATCTGCCCGCTGAACACCAGTCCGGTGATCAGCGCCGCCGCGAGCGCGAGGGCCACCAGCACCAGCAGGTCGCGGCGCATGTGGCTCAGGAACGACGTCTCGGGATCGAACGAGCGCTGCATCACGTAGTACTGGCGCGCCCCGGGGTCGGAGCCCGGGATGCGCCGCGCGACCGTCAGGTAGTCGGCGCCCGGCGCGCGCACCCGCTCCACCGCGGGCCGTCCGCGCCCGGGCTCCGCCGTCAGGTCCACGCGCTCGAGCGCCCGCACCAGCGCGGTCCGGTCGCCCGGGGCCTGGAGCGTGCTGCCGGTGAAGGTGGTGCCGGAGAAGAATGTCACCTCGCAGCGCATCTGCGATTTCAGTTCGCGCGCCAGGCTCGGTCCGATCTCCCGGCCGAGCAGCAGCACTCCGACGATCCGCCCGTCGGAGACCACCGGGGTGAGCGCGACCTGGAAGTGCGCGCGCGACTCGATCAGGATGCCCTCGACCCGCGAACCGCGGAGCGCCCGGCGCACGAAGGGCGCGCGTGCGCTGGGCGTCGAGGACGCGCCGCCGACCGAGGCCAGGACGCGCCCGCGACGGTCCAGCACCTCGAACAGGTCGGTCTGGGCGATCTGATTGAAGTCCCGCGCCATGTCGCGCATGGTGGCGACGAACCGGCTGTCGCGCTGCGAGATCCCGAGCATCAGGAACGAGAAGAAGCGCGGGTCCCGTGCGATCACGCGCCCGCCGCCCGCCAGCTCGCGCGAGCGCGTCTCGAGCACGCTCTCGAACACCGACGCCGAGCGCTCGAGGCTCTCGTGGATGCTCGACGAGTCCACGTGCGTGGTGACGTTGCGGCTCACGACCGCGAGTGTCGCCACGGCCAGGATCGCCGGAGTGAACACCGCGAGCAGCATGATCTTCCACCGCAGGCTGATCCGCATCATCACTTCACCAGGTCGAGCTGGACATCGCCGCGCTTCGGCACCTCGGCGGTGCGCGCGAACTCGCCCAACCCGGGATGGAAGACGTTCACCGTATACGAGCCCGGCGGCAGCTTCGGCAGGCGATAGTGTCCGAGCGAGTCCGGGCGCGTGAAGACGTGGTTGGGAGTGACCACCACGTAGCCCTGCTCGTCCGGATGGATGTCGCAGTGCAGGTTCACGACCCCGGGGCGCGCGAATCCGATCGTGTCGCTCGCGCCGGGGGCGTTCTTGCCGAGGTCGAAACGCATCGCCGGGGACACGCTGAAGACGTTGTGGTAGACCCGGTCCAGGTTGAGGAACGCGACGCGGGTGCCCGCCGCGACCACGGCGACGCGCGGATCGAAGCGGGCGCGCTGGACCACCTTCTGCACGCGCACCCGCGGCGAGCCGTGGAAGAACCAGAGTCGACGCGGGCGGGCGAGATCGCGCTCGACCTGCTCGGGCACGCGCTCGACGTAGATGACCGCATCGGTCACCCCGCGCTGCCGCCCCGCCTCCGGGGCGCGCGCCGGTCGCTGCGCCCGCGGGCCCATCCAGAGCGTGCCCTGGATGACGCCGGCGGCGGCCCCGCTGGCCACCAGCGCCGTGACGATGACCGTCCCTGCCACCGCCTTGAACCGCATCCATCCTCCGGGGTGTCCGATTCGTGTCGCGTCCGCGCGGCACGGCCTGGGGCCGCGGGTCGGGCTGCCCGGGTTATCGGCCGCCGCGGGGGCGAGGATTAGCGCGGGTGGCGGGAGGAGGATCCGCGCCCGGGACTCATCTCCACCAGCTGTCCACCTTCGCCACCACCTCGGGCAGGTTCGCGACCGGCTCCGGATAGCCGGGCTTCCAGGTGGCGTCGAGGCCGAGCGGGCCGCGGCAGGTGAGCCACGCGCCGCGCGTCGTGGTGGAAGCGGGCACGGTGTCGCGCGCGCAATCGAATCGCGTGAACACCCCCCACAGCAGCGTGGCATCGTCCATGAGATCCACGTCCTCGCTCACCGCGACGATGAGCGGCACCGCCGCGTACTCGTTCCGGCGCACCAGCGCCTCGATCACCTCGCGCCCGGGCGTGCTCCCCGCGGGTGGCGGATCGTCGGCGTTCCAGCCGGCTCCGTCGCCCCCGACCGCGCCCTTCACCCGCACCGCGAGCACCCCACCCCACGCGAGCCGCCAGTCCAGCACGCGCTGGTCGAACGCGCGCGGGTCCGCGACCTCCGCCAGCGGCGCGCGCGGCGCGCGTCCGGGCTTGGCCTGGGCGTCGAGCACCATCTTGCTGCCGAGGTTCATGGTGTACGAGGTGAAGTCGAGGGTGTCGAGCGGCACGCCGGGCAGCAGCAGGAAATCCTCCGACGCGTCGAAGTGCCGCGCCAGGGCGCCGAACACCGCCTGGCGGTCGCGCGGATCGACGGTGGCATCCACCAGGATCACGCACTTGGTGAGCGACAGCTGCCCGGTGCCGAGCAGGCCGAGCGCGGTCTTGCGGGCCTCGCGCGCGAAGCGGTTCTCGACCGAGACCACCAGCAGATTGTGGAAACCGGCCTCGAAGTAGGCCCACAGGTCCGCGACCTCGGGGTGGATGACCTTGAGGACCCCGGTGAACATCTCCTGCACCGCCTCGCCCATCCACAGATCCTCCTGCGGGGGCTTGCCGACGATGCTGGCCTGGAACACCGGCCGTTCGCGGTGGGTCACCGACCGCACGTGGAACACCGGGAAGTCCGCGGCATGGGAGTAGTGGCCGAAATGATCGCCGAACGGGCCTTCGAGCCGGCGCTCGCCGGCCGGCACGAGGCCCTCGATCACGAACTCGGCGTCGGCAGGCACCCACATCGCGAGCGAACGCGCCCGGGCGATCCGGGTCCGGCGCCCGCGCAGGAAGCCGGCGAACGCCAGTTCGTCGATGCCCTCGGGCAGGGGCGCCACCGCGGCGAGCAGTGTGGCGGGATCGGCGCCGACGGCGACCGCGACCTCGAGGGCGACGCCGCGCTTCTCGGCCTGGTGGAAGTGGAAGCCGCCCCCCTTGCCGATCTGCCAGTGCATTCCGGTGGTCGCGGCGTCGTACACGTGCATGCGGTAGATGCCGAGGTTGCGCCGCCGGGTGCCGGGGTCTTCCGTGAACACCAGCGGGAAGGTGATGAAGCGCCCGCCGTCCCTCGGCCACAGTCGCAGGATGGGCAGCGCCGACAGATCGGCGCCGAGCGCGTGGGCCTGCGCCGGTCCGCTGGCGAGTCGCTCGGGCCGGCCCGCCAGCACGCGCGCGGCCGAGCCGCGCAATGCCCAGAGGTCGGCGAGCGACCCGCGCGGCAGGTGGTGGAAGAGCTCCTCGATCTCGGCTCCCACCTCGCGTGGGGTGCGGCCGATCGCCCACTCGATGCGCCGCGTCGCCGCCAGGACGTTCACCGCGAGCGGGAAGCGGGCGCCGCGCACGTTCTCGAACAGGAGCGCCGGGCCCTCGCGCTTCGCCTCGCGGCAGGCGATCTCGGTGACCTCGTGCGCCCAGTCCACCTCGCGCGTGACGCGCGTGAGGTCGCCGCGGCGCTCGAGGTCGGTGAGGAAGTCCGACAGCGAACGGAAGCCCTTCATCTCCTTCCGCCGATCTCGCGATAGAGATACCACCCGTCCCCGAGGTCGCGATGCCAGCGCACCACCCGCCCCGCCCGGCGCGGCGGCGACACCACCGCGTCGAGGTCCTCCACCGGGTCGGCGAGCGGACGGGACGAATGCGCGTAGCCCTTCACGTCGGCGAAGCGCGCCCGCGGGAACCACGCCGAGCGCGGGATGTACACCAGGGACTCCCCGCGCGCCTGCGCGAGCGCCTGCTCGAGCTCGCCGCGATGCGCCTGGAAGTGCGCGATCAGCGCCGCGTCGCTGGGGTTGCGCAGCCAGCGGCGGCCCGCGACCTCGAGTCCGGCGGTGAGCGCCACCCCGGCGACCACCGCGAGCACCGCGCCCAGCACGAGATGCGAACGCCAATCGCTCACTCGAGCGCCTCCTCGCGCCAGCCCGCGCCGGCGTCCTCGCCCAGCACCGCGAGCACCTTGGCGGTGAAGCCCCCGACGAGCGCGTCGAGGTCCTTCGGGTTGCGGTACCACGGCGGCGAGATCGGCATGATGACCACGCCTTCGCGCGACAGGCGCGCCATGTTCTCGAGCGCGATGGTCGAGAGCGGGGTCTCTCTCACGCACAGCACCAGCCGCATGCGCTCCTTGAGCGCGACCGCGGCGGCGCGCGTGATCAGGGTGTCGGCGATCCCGGCCGCGATCCGGGCGAGCGTGGAGACGCTGCACGGGGAGACGACGTAGGCGTCGTAGCGGTTGGAGCCCGACGAGAACGGCGCGGCGAGGTCGGTGTCGGCGAACACCTTCCTGACGTGCGGCGCGAGATCGCCGGGCTTCAGCCCCAGTTCGGCGGCCATCACCTGACGCGCCCAGTCCGACATCACCAGGAACTTCTCGCCCGGCAGGCGCTTCACCAGGTCCACCCCGTAGATGCTGCCCGAAGCGCCGGTCATGCCGATGAGGTAACGCGCCATCCTCAGAACCCCCCGGTGACCCAGCGGGCCACCATCACCATCACGAACACCGCCCCGCTCACCCACGCGTTGATCTTGAAGAACGCCAGGTTCACGTCCTCCGCCCAGTGCTGCTCGAGCTCGAGCATCGCCACGATGGCGAGCCACACCGCCAGCACCGCGAGGAAGCCGCGCACCGTGAGCCCGCCTGCCGCCGGCGACAGCAGCGCGAGCGCCGCGCCGCCGAGC
Organism: Candidatus Eiseniibacteriota bacterium; assembly: GCA_963776245.1. GTDB lineage: Bacteria > Eisenbacteria > RBG-16-71-46 > RBG-16-71-46 > RBG-16-71-46 > CAVSAC01. The sequence continues at coordinate 413,641 of CAVZLN010000003.1, forward strand.
GCGAGCGCGCCGAGCCGGTGCAGGAACGCCGACACCTCGAGTGCGCGGGCGCGGCCGAGCCACACCACCGCGGAGTGCACGGCGTGCGCGCGGTCGAACTCCTCGTCGAGCGTGCCATAGATGATGTCGAATCCGGTACCCCAGCAGAGCGCGAAGAGGGCCAGTCCGATCGCCGGCGCCGGGTGCGCGAGATCCGGATGCGCGACCGCCCAGCCGGCGAGCGCCGACAGCGACATCGCCGCGCCCACGCCGGCGTGGCAGAACGGGGTGAAACGCTTGAGCCAGGGATAGATCGCGAACACCGCGAGCGGGATGGCCGCGACCCTCACGTAGAGCGGCCCGAGCGCCACGCACGCCGCAAGGTAGGTGGCCAGGCTCGCCGCCAGCAGCACCCAGCCCTCGGCCACCGCCATCCGGCCGGACGGCAGCTCGCGCACCCGGGTGCGCGGGTTGAGCGCATCGATGTGCCGGTCGATGAGCCGGTTCATCGCCATCGCCGCGGTGCGCGCACCGACCGCGGCGACCACGGTGAGCGCCCAGCGCGCGCCGGACATCGCGTCGCCCGGCTGGCTGAAGATGCCGGCGAGGATGAGCGGCAGCGAGAACAGCGTGTGTTCGAGACGCACGAACGAAGCGTACGTGCGCAGACGTTCGACGGGGCGGGTGGCGGTGGCGGTCGGCATGCGGGGTGTCCGGCGCACGCCCTGCGCGCGCGGCGGGTGGCTCAGACTAGGGGGTCGCGGCCCGCGCGTCGAGTGCGCCGCGGCGGGCGCCGGCGCGGCGCCCCGCTAACGCCGCGCGGGCGCGGCGGCGCCGGCGGCCGTGGCGCGCTCGAGGCGCGTCTGCTGCGCCGGGCTCAAAGCCACGAACTCGAGTCCGAGTCCCAGCGCGCTCTCAGGGTCGGTGGCCGCGGGGTCCCGGTCCACCCACACCACGCGCGCGGCGAGGCGTTCGACCCCCCGGTCCCCCGGCAGCACGAGGTGCACGGACACCACGGCCTCGCGCAATGCGACTCCCTCCTGGAGCAGGTCGCCACGGCGGAACCGCACGCCCATCCCGCGCGCCGACAGCTCCACCAGCGCGCCCGGGAGCGGGGCCACGCGCGTGCCCGCCAGCCCGAGCATCACGACGCCGTTCGCGACCTGGACCGAGAGCCGGTTCTCCCGGCGCCGCTCGATGGGCGCGGCCGTCGCGGTGGTCGGCTCCGCGATCGGATCGGGCACCGGCCGCGGAGAGCGGACCGGCGACACGGTCGCGGGTCCCGGCGGCGCGGCGGGCGGGGTTGCCCCGACTTCGAGCGGCGCGGTCGCCGCGGCCACCAGCTCGGCGACCTGGGCGTCCGCCGCGGTCTCCGCGGGCGTCGGCGCTGGCTCTTCCGCGGGTTTGCGGGTGGGCGGGCCGGGCGGGCCGTCCGCGACCGAGAACAGCTCGGGATCGAGGCACAGGCACTCGGCCGGCGTCTCCGGCTCGATCCGCAGTTGCATCGCGGTGTCCACGGAGGTCGGTAGCACGATGATGTCACCGGGATCCGCGATCACCGATTCGCCCTCGGGCGCGTCGTCCCGCAATGCGGTCCAGCGCACGCGCCCATGGATCACCACCCACAGCAGGCCTGCCTCCGGCGCCACCAGCCGCGGCACGGCGCCGAACGTCTCCACGCGGCAGCGCTCCGCGGCGTCCGCGAACTCCGCCGAGGTGAGGCGGACCAGCAACTGGGGCCCGAAGGAGCGCAGGCCCTCCGCGACCCGGCGCCGTCGCTCCGAGCGCGCGAGCGAGACGAACCACTGATGCATGGCGTGGTAGCGGCGCGCGTGCAGGGTGGTGGGCGGATGGAGCTCGTCGAGCCGCCGTTGAGCCGCGAGCGCGAGGAACAGCTCGCCGCGTCCGACCGCGAGCGGCAGCAGGCGCTCGTACTGGAGTTGCGCGAGGCCGGGCTCGCCGAGCGCCAGGTAGAGCGAGGCGAGCAGGTAGCGCGGGGGCAGGTCGTAGGGCTGGGCGTCCACGGCCGCACGCGTCTGACGCACGCACTCATGGAGGTCGCCGCCGCGGAACGGCGCGGCGATCGACTCCCAGAGCTGCGGGATCGGGCTCATGCGTGCGCCTTCGTCCGGGGTCTGCCGCGCGGGGACTCCAGTGGCCGGGTGGGTCCTCGGAGTCATCGGCAGCGGCCGCGCGACGCTTGAGGCACCGCCGCCGCCGATCCCCGAAGACCCCGTGGCCCGCCCGCCGGCCGGTCGCGACGTTCTGTTATGCTCCCGGCCCGCGGCGTCCGCCCCGGCACGACGACCGACCATGATCCACGCTCTCGCTCCCATTCTCGCGCTCAGCCTCGCCGCGGCCCCGGCCGTGGCCCGCCCGATGGCCGAGCCCCGCCCGGTCGCGATCACCCGGGCGCCCTCGTTCGCCGCGGCCGACCGCCGCCCCGACCCGTTCACCCGGGCACCGGCCCGCGCCGCGGAAGCAGGCTCATTGATCACCCTCGCCCCACTCCCGGCGGAAGTGCGGGCGGGAGAGGTCGTGACCCTGCGCTGGTCCGAGCCCGTGCCCGGCATCGAGGAGTTCGAGATCCTGCTCTCGGTGGACGACGGGCGCAGCTTCCCGCTGCGTGTCACGCCCGAGCTGGACGCGCGGGCAGGCGAGTACCGCTGGCGCGTCCCCGACCTGCCGACCGCCACGGCGCGGCTGCGGGTACGAGCGGGCAACCAGCGCGGGGAGTTCGAGTGCGCACCCGGCGCGCCGTTTCGGATCACTGGTCGGGACGCGGCCGCTCGCCCGGAAGTCGCGGTCCACGAGTCGGGATGGTGGGACGGACTGACGGCGGCGCGCGGAGCGGTCAGCGCCGCGCTCGGGCCCGCGCGCGCGACGTTGCATGCCGCCGCCGAGCCCGCGTACGCCACCGTCGAGGACCGCGCCCCGCGAGGCGGCTGGCCCGCGGCGCACGGGACGCTGATGAGCCGCCTGACCCGCGCCGCCGGTCCCTTGGCCGCGCCCGACGGCGAGCGCCTCATCCGGAGCCCGCTGCGGGTCCCGATGCGCCGATGAGCGAAGCCGCTCCTTCCTCGCTCTCGCTCACCTAGCGCCTCACCGCGTTGCCGCCTGGCCTGTCTTCCATGCGCGAAGTCGTGCGTGCGCGGCGTTGGTCGTTTTACCGTCCTGAAACGGAAGGAACCACCCCATGCTCTGCATGCTCCTGCTCGCGGCGAGTCTCGCCGCCGCGCGCGCCGACACTCTGGTCGTTCCCCTGCAGGAGATCGTCGTCACCGGCACCCGCAGTCCCGAGTCGGCGCTGCGGCTGCCGGCGGGCGTGAGCGTCGTGAAACGGGACGCGTTCGCCGACACCCGCGGCAACAGCCTGCGGGACGCGCTCATCGACGTTCCCGGCGTGTTCGTGCAGAGCCGCGCGGGTGCGCAGGATGTGCGGGTCACCATCCGCGGGTTCGGCGCGCGCGGCAACGGCGAGCGCTCGAACTCCGGCAACATGCGCGGCATCCGCGTGCTCACCGATGGCGTGCCGGTCACCGAGCCCGACGGCCGCACCTCGCTCGACCTGGTGGATCTCGGCACCACCGACCGCGTCGAGGTGGTGCGCAGCAATGCCTCGTCGCTCTATGGCAACGCGTCGGGCGGCGTGATCAACCTGCGCACCGACCTGGCGTTCGAGCGGCCATTCGCCGAGTACCGCGAGCGGGCCGGGTCCTTTGGCTACCATCGCGAGCAGGCGGTGGCGGGCTTCGGTGTGAGCGGCGCCCGGGGGGTGTTCTCGCTCTCGAACTCCACGTTCGACGGCTGGCGGGCGCACAGCGCGAGCAACGCCTCGCAGGCGTCCTTGCGGCTGACCGTGCCGGTCGGGGAGCACGATCGGCTGGGCCTGCTGTTCGACGCCGTGAGCGATCTCAATCGCTTTCCCGGCGCGCTCACCCGCGCCCAGGCGGACTCGGCCCCGGCCCAGGCGAATGCCACCTTCGCCTCGCGTGACGAGCGCCGCCGCAATCGCGTCGGCCGCGTCGCGGCGACCTGGGACCGCGAGGTCGAGGAGTCGATGGACCTCTCGCTCACCGCGTTCGCCGAGCCCAAGGTGCTCCAGCGTTCGGAGCGCAACCGCTTCCGCGACTTCACCCGCTACCACGTGGGCGGCAGCGGCGTGTTCAGCTGGCGCTCCGCGCTCGCGCCGGGGATCCGGAGCCGGATCAGTCTCGGCGGGGACGAGGCGCTCCAGGACGGCGCCATCCTGTTCTACGACCTCGGGCCGGGAGGCAGTCGCGGGACGACCATGGTGGCCAACAAGCGCGAGGGAGCGAACAGCGCCGGCGCGTTCGTGGAGGAGGAGCTCACCTTTCATGAGCGCTGGTCGGTGCGTGTCGCGGCACGCTACGACGTGCTCTGGTACATCGCCGAGGACTTCGTCGACCCCACCATCGACGCGACCAAGCGATTCGAGCGCGTCACCCCCAAGGCCTCGCTGTCCTACCGTGCGGGCGAGCACACGTTGTACGCCTCCCTGGGCGGGGGCGTGGAGGCACCGGCATTCAACGAGATCGATCCGCCGCCTTCCGCGCCACCGACGGCGCTCAATCCCTTCCTGGAGCCCATGCACTCCGTGACCTATGAGCTGGGCGCCAAGGGCGGCGTGACTTCCGGCGCCCTGGGTCGCCTGGACTACGACGCCGCGCTCTATTGGATCGAGGTGCGCAATGACATCGTGCCGGAGGAAGGTGGGGCGTACTTCTCCACCGCGGGCAGGTCGCGCCGCCGCGGCGGGGAACTGGGCTTCGGCTGGCACGCGCCGGTCGCGGGACTCACGCTGGGCGGTGCGCTCACCGTGTCGGACAATCGCTTCCTCGACTACCAGCCCGTGATCGATGGGGTCACCCACGATTTCGCCGACCGCAAGGTGCCGGGGCTGCCGGATGCGGCCTGGTCGGCGCGTGCGCGCTATCAGACGCCGCTCGGACCGTACGGCGAGCTCGGGCTCGAGCATGCGGGTGGGTACTTCGCGGACGATGCGAACCGCGTGGGCACCCGTGCGTACACACTGCTGAACGCGAGCGTGGGGTACGAGCGGGCTGCGGGCGGGTACCGCGTGCGCGCCTTCGTGGGCGGGAACAACCTGACGGACCAGGCGTACGACGCGTCCGTCTTCATCAATGGCGTCCGCGACGAGTACTTCGAGCCCGGTTTGCCGCGGAACTGGGTGGCGGGGCTGACCGTGCGCGGGCTGTAGGGCCGCGCCCCTCCACTCGGGCGCCGGGCGCGGCGGAAGCCGCGGATGTCGACGATACGAAACGGGCCGGAGTCGATCCGGCCCGTTTCGTCGTTCACTCGTCTCCCCGACCGACAAGAGAGCGGTGGTGGGACCGCTTCGGCCGACCGGCCCCCGATTACGGCCAACCTCCCCGGGCCCGGCCTCCGCTCCTTGCCTGTCGTGGTCGAGGCCTCGCGGCCTCGCCGACGCCCCATCGCAACCCGCGGGCCAGCCCAGGCGATGCTCGCCGCGTCTCCCACAACCGACTGGGATCAAGCGCGATGGGCCGCGATACGCCGGTCACCCGGGCCCCGCCCGGGGTCCGCGCGCGTCGACCGGACGAACGCGCGCGTCGACGGGTGGACAGCCGCACCGCCCCACCAGGGGCCGGTCTCCACCGTGGCTCTTGACGCGATGCACACTCGTGCAGTACGGTGCGCGTGCCGGGTCCCACGCCGACCTCCAACCACGAGAGGTGCGGAGCATGTTGAACGAAAAGGCACGCGAGATACTCGCCTTCATCCAGCGGTCCACGCGCGAGCACGGGTACCCGCCCACCATCCGGGAGATCGGCGAAGCGTTCCACATCCGATCGACCAACGGCGTGCGCTACCACCTCGCGCTGCTCGAGAAGGGTGGCCACCTCAAGCGTAGCGGCCGCATCTCTCGCGGCATCGGGCCGGTCGAACGCGACGCGCGTCCGGCGGGCATCCCGATCCTCGGCCGGGTCGCCGCGGGCCAGCCGATCCTGGCCGAAGAGAATCTCGAGGGCTCCATCGAGCCCGAGTCGATGTTCGGGGACACCGCGGGCATGTTCGCGCTGCGCGTGCGGGGCGACAGCATGGTCGACGCCGGCATCCTCGAGGGAGACTACGTCGTGGTGCGCGGCCAGGAGCGCGCGAATCCGGGCGAGATCGTCGTGGGGCTGCTGGGCGATGAGGCCACGGTGAAGTACTTCCAGCCGAAGCGCGGCGCCATCGAGTTGGTGGCCGCGAATCCGAACTACGCGCCCATCCAGGTTCGGCCCGAAGACGGGTTCCGCATCCTCGGGGTGGTGCGGGGCGTCATCCGGACGGTCGGGCGCTGACGGAAGGAGAGCGGCACCGCCCGGGACGCGGTCGCATCCCGCGGGCAGGGCGATGCATCTGAAGTAGAACGAGGGATCAGCGATTGAGGTGTGCCGGGCCTGCCCGGTTTTTTTCGGGGCCGCGGATGCACAAATGTTCAACCATCCCCGCAGGAGGATTGACCGTGGATCGCTCGATGGCTCCCGAGGTGCGTGAGGCGCTGGCCGGTCGTTGGGAGCGGGTCTACCGCAGCCAGCTCCACTACCTCGTCACGTGGCACACGCGCGGTCACCGTCCGGTGCTGCGCGACCGGCATGTGCACGCGCTCCAGGAGCTCGTCAGCCGGACCAGCGAAGAGCGCGGCTTCACCTTGATCGAGGCGCTCGCCGGTCCCGATCACGTGCACCTCGTCCTGGCCCTGCGTCCCGCGCAGAGCGTGGCGAGTGCGGTGCGCGAACTGAAGGGCCGCGCCGGCCTCGATCTCATGGCGCGATTCCCGGAGCTGCGTGTGTGGCTGGGCGGGAACCTGGTGTGGGATGAAGGCTACTCGGTCGAGACGGTGAGCCCCGCGCGGCTCGAGCGCGTCCGCCAGCGTCTGCGTGCGCTCCATGCGAGCGACGACGACCTCGCGCAGGCGAGCTGAGCGCCTGAAGCGCGGTACGGGTGCATGCTTCTCACGGGGTCGGGCAGCCGATCCGCAGCATGGGCATGCGGCACCCGCTATGCGCTCGACGCGGCCGCGAGCGCTCCCGCCGGCGGAAGGGTGGCCGGGCTTCGTACTGATGCATCGCTTTCCGCAGGCTCGGCGACCCCCAGCCAATGCCCCGCACGCCTCTGCTTGGTGGCGAGATAGCGCCGATTGTGCTCATTGGAGGGCATGACGTGCGGAAGCCGGCCGGACACGCGGACGCCATGTGAGCGCAGGCCCTCGAGCTTGGCCGGATTGTTGGTCATGAGCAGGACGCTGCGCACCCCCAGGGCACCCAGCATCTGGGCGGCGACCCCGTAGTCCCGCAGGTCGTCACCGAATCCGAGCAGGCGATTCGCGTCGACCGTGTCGTGGCCCTCGTCCTGCAGCGCGTACGCGCGGATCTTGTTGGTCAGACCGATGCCGCGACCTTCCTGCCGCAGGTAGAGCACCACTCCCGCGTCCATGCGGCCGATCGCCTCGAGCGCGGCGGTGAGCTGATCCCGGCAGTCGCAGCGGAGCGAGCCGAGCACGTCTCCCGTCAGGCACTCGGAGTGCACCCGCACCGGGACACGCGAGCGCCCGCGCACGTTGCCGCGCACGAGCGCGAGGTGCTCCTTGCCGTCGGAGCCGATGGTGAACGCCACCGCGCGGAACTCCCCGAAACGCGACGGCAGGTCGGCCACCGAGACGATCCGGAGCGGCTGCCCCGGGGTGGCGAGGTGCGGCGCGGCGCGGGCGGTTGTCGAGTCCGTGGGGTCGAGCTGACGCATGACGAGGTCTCCAGGGGGTCACCGGGTGGCGCTCTCTTGATGCGCCGGGCGCGCCGAAGGCTCAGCCAACCTGCGCGGGGACCGGGAGCGCGAGTGCCGATGGCCGGAGGGGACGCATGCGACGCCGGGCCGCGGGAGGCACGCGACGCCGGGGCCGGAGTCAGAGCAACTGGCGGCGCGACAGCGTCAGCGTGCGTCTGGTGCCACCGTGTCTCACGCCGAGGGTGACGCGCGAGCCGGGCGGCCCTTCGAGCCGGCGCAGGAGCGTGAGGAGGTCCATCGCGCGAGCATCCTCGCCATCCAGGGATTCGATGACATCGCCACGTGCCAGGCCTGCCTCCGCGGCGGGGGTGGCCTCGGCGACCGCGACGATCTGGATCGCTCCTTCGGTGCGTTCCACCTGCAGGCCGATCTGCGAGTACTCGTAGGGGCGCGCATCCCGACCCACTTCGGCCGGGTCGAGCCAGACGATGAGACGCCGGAAGTCGATGGCGACACGGAACCGACGCAGGAAGGAGTACCCGAGCAGGCCGTGCACCGGCTCACCGACCGCGCGCTCGAGCACCTCGGCCAGTTCACCCCGCATGACCGCCGCGTCCATGTCGCGCACCTCGACCCCGCCCGTCACGCCCTCCACCGCGATGCGGGGCACGCGGACGATGCGCGCCTCGTCGTCGCCGAAGAGGGTCGGCGCGCTCAGGCCGCGCAGCGCGGGCCACGAGGCGCTGCGCGGGGCGATCCGCGCCAGCGCGGGTTCGAACAGCACCGTCTTGGAAGCCCCGGTGTCGAGCGCGAGGGTCATCCCACCGCTCGTCATCCGGCCGTTCGCCTCGGTGAGGCGAGCGCGGACGAGAAGCTTCCCGTCTCCCGCCAGGCGAAAGGGCACGGCGCGAGCGCGCGGTGACAGCCCGGGAAGCCGCCTGCGCGAGGCCACGGTCGCGGGCTCGTTCGCACGCTCGCCACCCGCCGGGACCAGCGCGATCGTCTCGCCCTCGAAGTCGATCCACAGGATGTACGGAGCGAGGACCCGCTGGCCCAGCAGGCCCAGCACGTCGCGGTCGGTGACGCGACGGACGACCTCAGCGTCCACGGAGAGCACCGGCGCGACCTGGTCGAACTGGACTGCGCCGATCTCGAGACGCCCGAGCCGGTGGGGCGCAAGCTCGATCGCGCCGGCCGCTGAGAGCGAGTCCGCGATCCCGAGCGCGAAAGCCACGTGGCGATCGAGTGCGAGATAGGGCGCCCCGGTATCGAGCACCAGGTCCCCCGACGTGTCGCGTCCGGCATCGCCATGAAGCGTCGCGCGCAGCAGGATCAGGCCATCGAGATCCTCGACCAGGATCGTCCGCGTGCCCTCAGGCCAATCGGAGCCCCGCGCTGTGGCCGCCTGCGCCTCGCCGACCATCAGAGGCGCGGCGATCGTCCCCCCGAACGCAAGCCCGGACAGGCACGCGAAGAGAAGATGTAACGAACTGCGCCACATCCTATTATTGACAATCGCCGCGGTCATGGATGGCGCCCCGTCGAGGCCCCGATCGGGCGTCGGTCAACGGGAATCCCGGCTGCGACCATAGTCCGATCCGATCTCGACCCCTTCGGACCCAGACTCGAGCATCGTACAGCGGCCGGAAAAGAAGACCCCCGGCTCCATGGCCACGCACATGGCGGCGACATCGCCTTCGACGCGCGCGCCCGCCTTCATCTCGATGGTCCCCAGAGCGCGCATGTTCCCGATCACCCGACCGCGCACCGTCGCGTCGCGCAGCTCGACGTCCGCCCGCATGACGCCGTGCTCTCCGATCTCGAGCCGCTCGCAGTTGAGGATGTCCCCTTCGAACTCCCCTTCGATCCGCAGCGTCCCTGAGACCATCAGTGTGCCACGAAAACTCGAGCCGACGCCGATGACGGTGTTCGGCGGCGACGGCTCGTCCGGATGTGCGGCGCGCCCGCGGAACTTGAGCATCAGAGTACGCCCCAGGCCTCGAGCAGGCGTTCGAGGTCCTCCTGGCCGTAGTATTCGAACTCCACCTTGCCGCCCTTCCGCGCCGCGCTGATCCCGACGTGGGTGCCAAACCGCTGTTGAAGCTTGACCTCCCATTCGCGGAGCCCGTCCACCTTCTGCGCCTTGGGTCGCGCGTGCTGCTTGCGAAGCCGTCTGCGGACGTACGCTTCGGTGCGGCGCACCGAGAAGCCCTTCGCGGTCACGTACCGTGCAGCTCCCAACTGGTCCGCGCCCGAAGCGAGCGCGAGGAGCGCGCGAGCATGCCCGGCGGACATGGTTCCACGTGAAACCATGTCCATGACCTCAACCGGAAGCGCGAGGAGCCGGAGGGAGTTGGTCACGGAAGAGCGCTGCTTTCCCACCCGGTCCGAGACCTGGTCGTGAGTGAGCCCGACACTTTCAACCAGAGACTGGAAGGCCCTGGCTTCGTCGATCGGGTTCAAGTCCTCCCGCTGGATGTTCTCGATGAGCGCCATCTCCATCATGTCCCGGTCGCCAAGTTCGCGCACGATGGCGGGGATCCGCCCGAGTCCAGCCATCCTGGCCGCGCGCAATCGCCGTTCCCCGGCGACCATCTGGTAATCGCCGGCGATGCCCTTGCGCACCACGACCGGCTGCAGGACCCCGCTTACCTTGATGGACGCCGCGAGTTCCTTGATGGCGTCGTCGTCGAACCGGGTGCGTGGCTGAAATGGGTTCGGCGCGATGTCATCGACCGACAGCTCGCGGAGCCCGTCGGGGCCCGCCTCCGCCATGGCGGTCGCGCTCGCTCCAGGGATGAGAGCTTCGAGTCCTCTGCCGAGGGCCTTCCTATGCATGGTCCATTACCTCCCGCGCCAGCTCCCGGTACGCGTCGGCGCCCGAGCTGTGTGGATCGTAGAGCACGATCGGCTTGCCGAATGACGGCGCCTCGCTGAGTCTCACATTCCTCGGAATGACACTTCGATAGACGCGTTCCGCGAAGAACTTCCTGGCTTCGTCCGCGACCTGCTGAGACAGGTTCAACCGCGAGTCGAACATGGTGAGCAGCACCCCTTCGATCCGCAGCGACGGGTTGAGATGATCCTGGACCAGCCGGATGGCACCGATGAGCTGCGTGAGTCCCTCGAGCGCAAGATACTCGCATTGGAGCGGGATGAGCACGGAGTCGGACGCGGTGAGCGAGTTCACCGTCAGCAGCCCGACGGATGGCGGGCTGTCGATGAACACGTAGTCGTACTCGTCCCGGAGCGTCCCGATGCAGCTCCTCAGGCGCGCCTCGCGAGCCATCATGCCGACCAGCTCCACCTCGGCTCCCGCCAGCCGCTGTCCGGCCGGAACGAGGTCGAGATTCGCGAGGGCCGTCGGGACGACGGCCTCCCTGATGTCGACCTGACCGAGCAGCGCCTCGTAGATCGAATGGCGCTGATCGTTGCCGTTGATCCCCAGACCGCTCGAGCAGTTTCCCTGCGGGTCGATGTCGATCAGCAGGACGCGACGGCTCTCCTGGGCAAGGCACGCCCCCAGGTTGATGGCCGTGGTGGTCTTGCCAACGCCGCCCTTTTGGCTGGCGATCGAGATGACGCGTCCCATTCCCTGTCCGCGTGAGGGCAGCGGGCTGCCCTACTTGTGTGAGGTGAGGAGGTGATGAGGCGAGCGGCGGTGTTCCTGTCGGGAAGATAGCAACCGAGGGCCGCACGGACAAGGGCGATGTTCCACGTGGAACGCGCCGGTCATATCAATGCATCATGTTCAAAGTCTTTTGAATCGGACCACGGCTACCTGTCCGTCACCGATCTCCATCGAGCCCTCGTGGCTCCACCAGTCTCTCCAGGCCTGATCGGCTCGCATCTCCTCGACGTGGCGGCTGCCCTTCCAGAGGTATGCCGATCCTCCGCTCACCACGAGTTCGGCAGCCATCGCCAGCGTGGGTGCGAGCGGCAGCGTGGCGCGGGACGTGAATCCATCGAAGCGGCGAACGCCACCCCCAGTCGCGAGCATCGTCTCGAGGCGCTCGTTCACCACTTCGAAGTCGCGCAATTCCATGTCCTGGGCGACCCGGCGGAGGAAAAGCGTCTTGGTGCGGCGAGACTCCACCAGGGTCCACGTCTCTCCGACCCCGGCGAACTTCAGCGGGATCGCCGGGAGTCCTCCACCCGAGCCGAAGTCCAGCCAGTTCCGCGCGCCCGAGGACTTGAGCCAACGCGCGGGAGCGACCGATTCGGCCAGATGGCGGGACACCAACCGATTCTCGTCATTCTTGGATATCAGATTGGAGAAACTGCGGTTCCAGCTGATGAGCATGGCCGAGAAGCGCTTCAGCCTTGCGAGTGAGCCCTCGGGGTCAGCTCCGACCTGCTCGAGCAGCTGGCGGAGGGTGTCCCAATCCTGTCGGTCGAGCGTGCCCGAAGGGTCCCATGCCTTGAGCGGATCGGCGCCTCGCTCGACCTCCCCGGCCAGCAGCTGACGCTCGTCCTCGGGCGGCCCCGAACGCTTGCGTGTCGGGCGTTGCTGGCGCTTTGTCCGGTCGGGCCGCGCCGTCGGGCGCGACAGCGGCCGGGAGGCCTGCGCGCCGGACGTCCGGCCGCGAGCGCCGCCTCTCGGCTTCGATGGAGCAGGCCGATCGGCGCGGGGACCGTCACTCCGCCGCGGCGACGAGGTCGGCTGGCCCGAGCGCGCGCGTCTTCCGCCGCGAGCGGTCCCCTCGGGGCGATAGCCAGCGCCGCTCGAGGCCGCACGATCGGATTCGTACCTGCGCCGCGAAGTCGGCGCGGCATTCCGAACGGGCCGTCCGGCGGTCCCGCGCGGGGAAGATGATGGGCGGGAGCCCGACCTGTAAGCTCCTCCGCGCGCAGCAAATGACGCCGATCGATCCGGTCTGGGGACCGCCTCGCGTGACGACCTGGGTGCGGAACGATCGGATCGGGAGCGGTCCCCGGTCCGCGTCTCGATGGACGGCTTGGCCAAGCGTCCCGTGCCGGCGCGCGGCGACGACCTGGCTCGTCCCGACCGATACGAACCACCTCGCTGCGACTCGGTCTCCGAACGATCGCGCCGGACGGCGCCCGCGCGCGGGGACGACGCGGCGCGCCCGGACCTGGAGGATGGCCGGCGCGAGGCTGGGCCAGCATTGCGCGAAGATGGGCGGGGTCGATTCGCTCGGGTCATGGAGCGGCACTCTAGCACAGGCCGCCGGGCCGGCCTTCGCGGCCTCTCGCGCAGCATCGCCTCTCGACACGAACCCGGTTCGCGTGTCCCCACCGGCGGGGCCGCGGCGGGGACCGGCATGCTCGGTGCCGGCGCGGGTTGACGCCCTCTCAGCCGGGTCGCGCCGCCAGGCGCCGGGTGTGGACCATGAGCACCGCGATGTCCGCGGGCGATACCCCGGCGATGCGGGCGGCCTGCCCCGCGGTCGCGGGCCGCCAGCGCCGCAGCTTCTCGCGCGCTTCATGGGAGAGCCCGTTCATCTCGCTGGCCCACAAGGCCTCGGGCAGTTCCATCGCCTCGAGCGGCGCGGCGCGCCCGGCCGCGCTCTGCTCTCGCTCGATGTAGCCACGGTAGCGCGTTCGCACCTCGAGGCACTCCCCCCACGCCACCGGCAGCGCCGTGTCCACTCCCATCCCCGCGAGCGACGCGTAGGTCGCGCCCGGTCGCGCCAGGTGATCGAGCGCGCTCGTCACCGGAAGCGACGCCTCGGGCACCCGCACCGTCACGCGGGCCAGTCGCTGCTCCTCGGCTGCGAGCGCCGCCGTCTTGGCGCGCACCTGTTCGACCTGGGAGCGGTCGAGCAGACCGAGCGCGAAGCCGGTCTCCGCCAGTCTCTCGTCGGCGTTGTCCGCGCGCAGCAGCAGGCGGTGCTCGGCCGCGGAGGTGAACATCCGGTAGGGCTCGCGATGTTCGCGCGTGACCAGGTCGTCCACCAGCACGCCGATGTACGCCTGGTCGCGGCGCAGCACGAACGGCGGCTCACCCCGCACCCGCCGGGCCGCGTTCACGCCCGCCACGAAGCCCTGGGCGGCGGCCTCCTCGTAGCCCGAGGTGCCGCAGATCTGCCCGGCCAGGTAGAGGCCCGGGAGGTGCTTCACCTCGAGCGTCGGCCGGAGCTGGTGGGGGAGCACGAAGTCGTATTCCACGGCATATCCGGGCCGCATCATCTCGGCGTGTTCGAGCCCGGGCACGGTGCGCACGAATTCGAGCTGCACCTCTTCGGGGAGGCTGGTGGAGAGCCCGTTCACGTAGAACTCGGGCACGTCGCGCCCCTCGGGTTCGACGAAGATCGGGTGCGAGTCCTTCCCCGGGAACCGCACCACCTTGTCCTCGATCGACGGGCAGTAACGCGGTCCGGTGCCGCGGATGTCGCCCGAGAACAGCGGTGAGTGCCGCAGGTTCTCGCGGATGACCGCGTGGGTGCGCGCGTGGGTGCGCGCCAGCCAGCACGGCATCTGCTGGCCCGCGATGCGCTCGGTCCAGTGGGAGAGCGGACGCGGCGGGTCGTCCCCGTGCTGCGGGGTCATCGCATCGAAGTCCAGCGAGTCGCGGTGGAGGCGCGGCGGCGTGCCGGTCTTGAGCCGGCCGCGTTCGAGCCCGAGGTCCGCGAGGCACTCGCTGAGCGCGCGCGCCGCATGCTCGCCGAGCCGACCGCCTTCGAGCCGCCGCGGCCCGATGTGGATCAGCCCATTGAGGAAGGTGCCGGGGGTGATCACCAGCGCGCGGCAGCGCAACCGCCTCCCGTCGGCCAGTTCGAGCGCCGCCACCGCGCCCCGTTCCACCACCACCCGCTGCGCGAGGCCCGCGATCCGCGTCAGCCCGGGGATCGCGTCGAGCATCCGCGCCATCTCGACCGGATAGCGCGGCTTGTCGCACTGCGCGCGCGGCGACCACACCGCCGGGCCGCGACCGCGGTTCAGCATCCTGAACTGGATGCCGGCGCGGTCGGTGACCCGAGCCATCAGGCCGCCGAGCGCATCCAGCTCCCGCACCATGTGGCCCTTGGCGATGCCCCCGATGGCCGGATTGCACGACATGCGGGCGCTGTCGTCGAGGTTCGCCGAGAGCAACGCGGTGGGGAGCCCCATCCGCGCGCAGGCCGCGGCCGCCTCGCACCCCGCGTGCCCGGCGCCCACCACCACGATGTCGAATACGCCCTCGCCGGTGGCGAGGATCGCGCCGCTCGGGAGGCCTGCCGGGACCGGTCCGCCCCGGTCGATCATGCGCGCGTCCGTCACTTGCCGACGCAGAAGCGCGCGAAGATGCGTTCGAGCAGATCGTCCTCGACGCAGCGTCCGGTGACCGCGCCGAGCGCGCCCAGCGCGTCCCGCACCCGTGCGGCGACGATCTCGCCCGGCGCGCCCGCGTGCGCCTCGGCGGCGGCCGCCGCGAGCGCGTCGCGCGCCTCGCCGAGGGCCTCGAGGTGGCGGGGGTTGCTCGCCGCCACGCCCACGCCGCCTTCGCCGCGGTGCACCCCCAGCAGGTCCGCGATCGCGGAGCGGAGCGCGTCGATCCCGTCACCCCGCAGCGCGCTGGCCTCGACGACGCGGTGCTCGCCGCCTTCCAGCAGAGCCACCACCTCGACCACCCCCACCACGGCCCCGCGATCGCGCTGGTTCAGCACCGCCACCACGCGCCGGCCGGCGAGCGAGCCGGCCAGCGCGTGGTCATCCTCCGTCAGCGGCGCCGCGCCGTCGATCACCCAGACGAGGAGCCCGCTCTCCGCCAGCGCCACCCGGGAGCGCTCCACCCCGAGTGCCTCGGCCCCGTCGGCCGCGGCTCGCAGGCCGGCGGTATCGGAGAGCATCACTCGCACGCCCTCGATCTCGACCGCCTCGCTCACGCGGTCGCGCGTGGTGCCGGGCAGCGGCGTGACGATGGCTCGGTCCTCGCCGACCAGCGCGTTGAAGAGCGACGACTTCCCGACGTTCGGGCGCCCGACGATGGGCACCCGCAGTCCCGCCCGCACCGCCGCGAGTCCCCGGGAGCGCTCGAGCAACGCCGCCAGGCCGGCGGCCGCCTCCGTCAGGGTCGCGGCCGCCTGCGGCGGCACCTCGATGCCGCCGACGTCCTCGGCGAAGTCCACGCGGGCCTCGATCTCGGCGCGCACGTCCGCCAGCCGGGCTTCGAGCTCCGCCAGCGTGCGCGCGAGACCGCCGGCCACCTGGTCGAGCGCCAGCGCGCGCGCCGCCTCGGTCTCCGCGGCGATCAGGTCGGCCACCGCCTCGGCCTGGGCGAGGTCGAGCCGGCCATTCAGGAATGCCCGGAGCGTGAATTCGCCCGGCCCGGCGAGGCGCGCGCCGGCCGCCAGCAGGGCTTCGAGAACGCGCGCGGCCGGAAGCCGGCCGCCGTGGCACGACAGCTCGACCACGTCCTCGCGAGTGTACGAGCGCGGGGCACGGAACACGGCCGCCACCACTTCGTCGAGCCGTGCTTCCGGGTCCGGAGCGCCGGCATCCGCGCCCGCCACCACCCAGCCGTGGCGCAGCGTGTGGCCGGGAGCCGCGGCGAGCGCGCCGCGTCCCCGGAACACCGCGTCCGCGCAGGCGAGCGCGCGGGGGCCGCTCACGCGCACCACGGCGAGCCCGGCGGAGCCCGCCGCGGTGGCGAGGGCGGCGATGGTGTCATCGAGCGCGTAGAACCCCATGTCCCCTCATGACGGAACGGCGCCGGGCTCGGTGGGAACCCGGCGCCGGGACCGCCTTGGCCGGCCTAGTCCCCGTCGCGCGGGCCCTCGGGGAAATCCGCTGGGGCGACCGCCAGGCGTTTGATCAGGCCGGTGCCGAGCGCGTACGTCTTCACCCGCGCGTCGTCGCGCAGGGTCACGTGGATGATGCGGCGCTCCTGGGAGTTCAGGTACTCGCTCAGCGCCTCGGAGTTGCTGGCGAGCGCCTCCTCGGCGAGCGCGCGCGCCACCGCTTCCAGTTCGGCCTCCCGATCCTTCCAGAAGTCATTGATCTCGAGTTGGAGGTGATACTGAGAGCCCCCGCCCTTGTTGATCATGCGATTGAGGATGTGTTGGAGCGCCTGTCGCGTCTCACCCTTGCGCCCGTTGAGCATCTCCTCGTCGTCCGACACGGTGGCCACCACATCCACGTGATCGCCGGTGGCCGACGCTTCGACCTGGGCCTCGAATCCCATGTGCTGGAGGAACTCCACGGTGATGCGACGGCCCTCGGCCGCCAGTGCTTCTTCGGACATCGTCCCCTCCGGCGCACGCTCGGTCCGGGTGGCGACCGGGGCCTGCGCTTCATGGTCCGGGTAGGAATCCTCGCGATCGTACGCCACCGGTGCGCCCGCGGTCGGGTCGGGCTCGCGAGGCGCGGTGGTCTCGAGCGCCGCGCTGGGATCCACGTCCTCGTGGGCTTCGAATGCCTCGGCACTCTCGAACGACGGTGTGCTCGCGCCGGGAATCATCACGCTCTCGCCCGGCTCGCGCTTGCGGCCCCGCCCGCCGCGACGTCCGCGGCGACGGCGCCGTTTGAGGTCCGTCTCGCCGCCGTTGTCCGGCCCCACCGCATCCGGCGTCCCCAGGAAGGGTTCGGGGGTCGGCGCCGCTTCACGAGCGGGCGCCGGCTGCGGCTCCCGTTCGGAACGCGGGCGTCGCTCCTCGCGCGGGCCCCGTGGCTCGCGCGGCTCCTGTGAAGCGCGCGGGCTGGGCGCCTCGCGGGACTCCCCGGGCTCACGGGGTGCTGCCCGATCGACGGCTTCGCGGGGCTCTCGAGCCACGCGCGGAGCACCGCCTTCGCGCTGTCCACGCGTCTCCCGCGGCCCTCGGGAGTCCCGCGGCCCGCGAGCCTCGCGTGGTCCTCGGGACTCCCGCGGCCCGGCGCCCTCACGGCCGTCACGCGGACGATCGTCATCGCGACGGCGCTCGCCGCCGTGGCGGCGCTCGTCCCCCGCCGTCGCCGGCCGCCCGCCCGGACGCGGACGCTCGTCCTCACGACGGCGTTCGCCGCCGTGGCGGCGCTCGTCGCGCCCTCCCCGGCCGCCCTCGCCCTGCGGGCGGCGCCCGTCACGGCCACCGCGTCCGCCGTCGCGCTCGGTGCCCCTGCGACCGCGGCGCCCGTCCCGCTCGCGGCCTCCGCGGTCGTCCGGTTCGCGCGGCGCGCCCCCCGGGCGCGGCTGGACACGCACCTTGAACGGCCTCGCGCCGAATCCCAGGAAACCACCCGAGCCTTCGGACAGCACGGTGATCATGGCCTCGGCGCGCGGCAGTCGGAGCGCGTCGAGGCCCTTGCGGACCGCGTCATCCAGCGTCTTGCCTTCGAAGATGGAGCCGTCAGGGCTCATGAGACTCTCCTGCGCCGCGGGGGGCGTCGCGTGCGTGCACGCGCCACGTTCCGCGGGAAGCGGTTCAGACACGGGCGGCGCGGGGCGCGGGTGGCGCGCGGGACCACGCGAAGCGTCGCGTGCGTTGAGAGGGATCCCGGCTGCCTTTCCATCGCGCGGCCACGGGCCGCGGTTCGAGACTTCCTAGGGTACTTCGCCGCGCCTTCCATGGCTACGGTCACCGTCGAGATCGCCGCGCGGCGCCGCGGATCCTCTCCCGCGCCGCAGGTCGGGGGGATCAGCGTCCCCTGGCGCGACGCTTGGAGGCGTCGCGGTCCTCCACCACCACGGCCACCGACGCACCGCCGTCCGAGCGCAGTGCCATCCACTGCTGCAGGGCGGTGAGCACGTTCATCCAGGTCCAGTAGAGCACCAGGCCCGACGGCAGGTTGTAGAAGAACACGAGCATCATGAGGTTCATCATGTACATCGTCGGCGCCTGCCGCGGATCGGTCGGCGTCATCTTCTGGGACAGGAACCCGGAGCCGGCCATCAACAGCGGCAGCAGGCGGATCGGGAGCGGAAGGCCGGGGACCTGGAACAGCACGTCGGGCGCGGACAGGTCGGTCATCCAGGCGACGAACGGCGCCTGGCGCAACTCGATGGCGTTGAACAGGACCTGGTAGAGCGCGAGGAACAGCGGCATCTGCAGGAGCATCGGGAGACAGCCGCCCGCCGGATTGACCTTGTTCTCCTTGTAGAGCGCCATCATCGCGGTGTTCATCGCCTGCGGATCGTCCTTGTACTTCTCGCGCACGCGCTCGATCTCGGGCTGCAGGCGCTGCATCGCGCGCATGCTCTTGATGCTCGTCATGTTGAGCGGGTGGAGCAGCAGGCGCACGAGGGTGGAGAGCAGCAGGATGGCCACGCCGTAGTTCCGGAACAGGCCGAACAGCATGTTGATGACCTTGAGCAGCAGGGTGCTCACCGGCAACAGCCAGTTCCAGCCCATGTCCACCGCGCGCTCGAGCTCCACCTTGAGCGCCGCGAGCCGGAAGTAATCGCTGGGGCCCACGTACACGATGAAGCGGTCCGGGGCGGCGTCCGCACCCGGCAGGCCCATGACCAGCGCGTTCGACGCGACCGGCTCTTCGGGCTTGGTGCCCCGCGGGAGGAAGCGCAACTGCGCGTCGTCGAAGGGCCGCATCCCGGCGGAGCCGATGACCCCGCGCGCCACCCCGCGCTCCACCGCGGCCGCGGAGAGGAAGTACCGGGTCTGGACCCCGGCCCACTTCACGCTCCCGTCGAACCGCTTCGGGCCCTTGAGCAGTCCGTTCGCCGATTCACGCCGGACGTTCTTGCCCAGCATGCTCGACGCTCGCAGCATGCGCACGTCCGCTTGGAAATCGTGCTCCGTGAGTGTCGGCCACGAGCGCATGACGAGCGAATAATCGTCGAGCCGCCATGCCGAGGGCACCCCGCGCACCTCGACCTCGAGGTCGAGGGCGTAGTCGTTCGGCCGCGCGCGCCAGGTCTGTCTCACCCGCGCGCCCGCGCTGTCGACCGCGGTGAAGGTGAGCGCGCGCGTGGCGCCCGAGGCGTCCGCGCTCTCGGCCACCACGTACACCACGGCGCCGAGCGGGCGCAGCCCGACACCCGAGCCGAGATCGATCCCGAACACCGGCCCGCCCGCGAGTGTCACACGGTGACCCTCGGCCACGTCCTTGCCATGCGGGTGCGGGGGGCTCGGGCGCCCGGTCGGATCGAACGCGCCGGCGTAACGCTTGAGCTCGACTGACAGCAGCCGCGCGCCACGGCTGGAGAAGGTGGCGCGGTAGAGGGGCGTCTCGATGTGGTACGCGCGCTCGAGCGCGGCCGTCGCGGGCTTGAAGACCGTCGCCGAGAGCTCGGTGGGGCCAGGCGGCGTCGCGAGGCGCACGCTCGACTCGGTGTCGCCGATGGCGGGGGCTTCGCGCACGCCGCTGTCGGGCCGGGCGGGCCCGGCGGCGGGCGGGACGGAGCGGCGCGTGGGCTCGAGGTACTGGCCCATGCCCGCCATGCGCATGATGGGCTGCCAGAACAGGATGAGCAGCATGCACAGCGCGATGACAGCGAGATTCTTGCGGTCCATGGGTCAGGGCACCGGGTCGTATCCGCTCGCGCCCAGCGGGTGGCAACGCGCGACGCGGCGCGCGGCCAGCCACAGGCCGACCGCGACGCCGTGGCGAGCCACGGCATCGTGGGCGTAGGCGGAACAGGTGGGGTGGAAGCGGCATGCGCCCCGCCACGAGGACGGGACGATCCGCTGATAACCGCGGATCAGGTGCAGCACGAGCGCGCGGCCCACGTCAGGCATCGAGCCCCTCGGGAGGCGCCAGCGCATCGGCGCGCTCGAGCAGCGACTCGACGTCGCTGGCCAATTCCTGGTGCGGCGCGTTCAGGGTGGAGCGAAAGGCCACGAATACCATCCAGCGCCCCGTCTGGGGCATGCGCGGGAAGCGGCGGCGCACGATCTCGCGCAGGCGCCGGCGCGCGCGGTTGCGCTGCACCGATCCCCCCACGCCCTTGCGGCTCGCCACGAACCCCACCCGTGTGGGCTCGCCCGGTTGCTCGATCGCGAGGAGCAGACAGTGACGGCCGCGCAGCGCGTCGGCCCGTGACTTGACGGCCGCGTATTCGCGCATGGTGCGCAGGCGCCGGTCGCGATCCCAGCGTTCCGGATGACGGTCGGTCATGCCGCTCCACCCTGGAACCGTCGCAAGGCCCGGCGCAGGCTCAGCGCTCCGGCGTGCGGGCGCGAGACTCGCGAAGCCGTACGACAAGGACGGGCGTCCGGGGAGGACTACTGGTCGGAGACGGTCAGCCGTTTCCGGCCGCGAGCGCGACGAGCCGCGATGATCTTGCGGCCGCCCTTGGTCGACATGCGCGCGCGGAAACCGTGCGTCTTGAACTTGTGGCGATTGCGGGGACGGAACGTGCGCTTCATGGGGACGGATACTCCAGGAGACAGGGTAGGTCGTCGATGAGGCGTGCCACGCTACGGGACCGGAGGGGGGCGCGTCAAGGCTGCGCCCCGCCCGGACCTCGGCCGGGGCGCGGGATGGTGCACGACGGTCGGCGGCGGCCCCGTGCCGGGAACGGCGACCGCCGGGGCGGGTCCCGGGCGGGAACCGGCGGCCCGGGGCGGGTCCCGGGCGGGAACCGGCGGCCCGGGGCGGGCGCTCGAGCGCCTTCAGGAGGCTGCGCCACTTGCCGATAACCCCGGGGACGGCGGTCTCCTTCCCGCGCTGGCCAGCGCGTCCTTGCGAGCCCGCATTCCCAGGCCACGGCCGCGAAGCGACCGCCGCCAGAGCCACGGCAGGCCGGATGTCCATCGCCCCGGAGTCCAGCGCACGCTCCAGCAGTCTGCGCGACCTTTCGCCGCTCGCGCACGCCACCGCCCTGTGGCTGCGGCAGCTCGCGCGCGCGCTGCGGACCATCCGGCTCTACCGCGGCGACAACAGCGTCTCCATCCAGATGCGGGACAGCGTGATCGCGGCGCTCGAGACCATCGTGAACGACTTCGGGGACCTCGATCTCCAGATCGGGAGCGCCGAGATGATGCTCCAGGACGAACTGGTGGTGAGGCCCGCCGGCCGCAGTGACGGCCTCGCGGATCCGGTCGAGACGCTGCCCTTCCTCTTCTACCGCGACGGCATCCGGCGCATCCGGATCCTGCGCGACGTGCCGCGCTCGGAGGTCGCCTCGCTCATCCGCGCCCTCACCCTGGTGAGCAGCGGCCCGAACGCGCAGGACGACCTCGTCACCCTGCTGTGGCAGGGCAATCTCACGCACATCCTGCTCGAGACCGTGCCCCTCGAGCAGATCATCTACCTGACCGCCCAGCGCCCCACCGGCGAGGGCTCCGACGGCGTGCTCGGACAGTCCTACCTGCTCCACCCGGGGGGCGCCGAGATCCATTCCGAGCTCGGGCAGGCCGCCGGCCCCCAGGGGCTCCACCGCGACACGTTCGACGACTGGCCGCTCCCGGCGCAGTGGCCCGACGCGGTCGACGCCTGGAGCCGCACGTTCGTCGCCATGGAGTCCTCGCTCGAGGTGTTCCTCGACCACTGCCGCGCCGAGCTGGCCGAAGAGTGGACCGTGCCGGTCGGGCCGACGCTGCGACGGCTGGTCACGCTCGATCCCTCCGAGGGCATGCGCACCGCGCTGGTGCGCGGAGCGGTGTCCTGGGTGGCCTCGACCCTGCAGCGCTGTCACTGGGACGAAGCGCAAGCCGCGCTCTCCCAGCTCCGCGAGCTGGACCCCGATGGCCGCATCGGCGAGAGCGACCTCTCCTCGGCGGTCGCCGGGCTCGATCACCTGCTGGTCACCGAGAGCCTCGACGCCGCCGAGGCCGAGGACCACTCGCGATTCGCCGCCATCGTGGTGGCCATGGGCAAGCCGGCGCTCGACCTCGCGACCGCCGTCATGGCGCGCTCGGACAAGGTGCGCGTGCGTGCGGCGGCCTGCACCGCCCTCACCTACCTGTGCGGCGACGAGCCGGCGCTGCTGCGACCCTACATCGAGGATTCGCGCTGGGAGATCGTGCGCAACGCGGTGTTCATCCTCGGCCAGATCGGCGGCACCGAGGTGGTGCCGATGCTGCGACTGGCGGCCTCCCATCCCGAGTCGCGCGTGCGCCGCATGGTGGTCCAGGCGGCGGGCAACGTGCCCCGCGATTACCGCCTGCCCCTGCTGATCGCGCAGCTGGATTCCCGCGACCCGCAGGTGCTGGCCGGCGCGCTCAACATGCTCACGCGAGAAAAGAGCGCCAAGGTCGCGCGCTCGATCCTCGACCGCATCGAGGCCCCCGACTTCGCCTCGCGCAGCGAGGATAACCAGCGCACCCTCTTCAGCGGCCTCGCGGAGGTGGCGGAAGACAGCGTGGTCGGCCCGCTCGAACAGATGCTCACCAAGGGCGGCTGGTTCGCGCGGCGCACGCTCGAGCGCGTCGCCGCCGCGCGCACGCTGCGGCACATCGGCACCGAGAAGGCGATGGCCGTGCTCGACGCCGGGCTTCGCTCGCGCGTGGAGGCGGTGCGCACCGCGTGTCTCGAGGCCATGAGCTCGAGGATGCAGTCATGACGCCGCCGCCTGCCCAAGCCCCGCGCCCCTACGACGAGCGCCTGCGGGCGCTCGGCGATCAGGTCGTGCAGCGCTTCCTCGCCCTCATCCGGGTCGGCCGATCCTACGAGGTCGGCAACCAGGTGTTCCGTATCCAGCTCGAGCATTTCCTGGACTCGCTGCGCCCGGTGTTCGACGACGCCGATGCAGCGGTGCTGGTGGCGCTCGACAACGACCTCTACCTGAACGGGATCCGCATCCCGGTCCGGAACCAGACCTTCAAGTCCCACGAGCTACTGCGCGAGGAGTTCGCGCGCCGCCGCATCGCCGGCCTGCGCATGACCTCGGACATCCGCAGCGTGGACGTGGAACGGTTCTTCGCCCTGTTCCTCCGCCCCGGCGACCACCATGGCGCGGGGCTGCTCGAAGCCTGCCTGGCCGAGGGGCTGGACGCCATCCTGCCCGCCGTGCATGCCACCACCGCGGTACCGGACACCGCGATCCACGCCGGCGGCGACCCCCTGTCGCCCGCATCGGCGTTGGAGACCGGGGAGGGTCGCGAGACCGGGCCCCCGACGGCGCCGGGCGAGCCGGGCGACGCGCCGCGCGGCGCGGTGCCCAAGTCCTTCCTCGCGGCGGTGGCCGGCGCACGCACGCTGCTCATGACCACCGCGCTCCACGACGCCATCGAGATGCGCCACGCCAAGCGCGTGGTGCAGCCGCTGGTGGACGCGGCGTGTTCCGAGCAGCCCGTGGTGCTCGGGCTCTCCTCGATGGGACACCACGACGAGTACACGTACATGCACGCCGTGAACGTCGGCATGGTCGCGGTGACCATCGGGCACGTCCTCGGCCTCGATCGGGCGGTGCTCGCCGATCTGGGCGTGGCGGCACTGCTCCACGACGTGGGCAAGACCGCGGTCGGCGACCAGGTCAAGCACCCGATCGCCGAATGGACCCCCGAGGAGCGCGCCGCCGCCGAGCGTCACACCATCGAGGGCGCCCGCCAGCTCGCGCGCTCGACGGTGCTGAACGCGACCACCCTGCGCTGCATGCGGGCGGCGCTCGAACACCACGCGGGCCCGGGCGGCTATCCCCGCCTCGACGCGTGGACGCCCAGCGCGCTGTCCCAGATCATCGCGGTGGCCGACTGCTACGTGAATCTCCTGTCGCACCGCAGCCCGGCCGGTCAGCGCGTGACCCCGAACCAGGCCATCGGGATGATGCTCGGCCCGCTGGCATCGCGCTTCGAGCCCGCGTTGCTGTGGGGGCTGGTGAAGTCGGTGGGGCTCTTCCCCCCCGGGCAGATGGTGGAGCTCAGCGACGGCGGGAAGGCGGTGGTCCTGGCGCCCAACCGGGCCGACCTGCTCCGCCCGCACGTGCGCGTGGTGACGAACCCGGAAGGCGAGTGGCTGGCCGAGAGCGACCGCGTCGACCACCGTCCGCTGCCGCCCGGATTGAGCGTCCGCTACGCTCTGCGGGCCGAGGACTACCCCACCGCCCCCGATACTCTGGCGGCCTAGCCCCCCCCGCACCCCGGGGGACGAGCCCGGGCGGCGCGAGGGCGTTCCATTCGGCTGGGGAGGGCTGGCGAGAGCGGGGTTCCCGCGCGAGGACGCAGGCCGGCGGGCGCCCTTCATTCTGCTGCCGGCGGCGCGATGGGCGAGCGCGCTCGCGCGGAAGTCAGGCCGCTGCCCGCGCCGTCGCGGGCGCGGTCATCGGCTCGGCGAGCGCGAGCGGCAGGCGGACCCAGAAGATGCTGCCCGCGCCCGCGCGGCTGTTCACGCCCACATGCCCGCCGTGGAGCTCGGTGATGCGCTTCACCAGGTGCAGCCCGATGCCGAGCCCGCCGCGCCCACCGTGGAGCCCCTCGACCCCCTGGCCGAACAGCTCGAAGATGGCGGTGGCGTCCTCCGGCCGCACCCCCGGCCCGTCGTCCTGGACCTCGAGATGGATGAAGCCGCCGTCGAGCGCGGTACGCACCACGACGCGCCCCTGATCGGGGCTGAACTTGATCGCGTTCACGATCAGGTTCACCACCACCTGCCGCATCTTCACCTCATCGAGTTGGAGCGGCGGGGTGTCGGCCGCGAACACCTCTTCGACGGTGATGCCGCGTTTGGCCCCGAACGGGCGCGAGGTCTCCACCGCCGAGTGCGCCAGTTCGTGCACCCCGACGGCGACGCGCTTGAGCACCAGCTTGCCGCTCTCGAGGCGCGAGAGATCGAGGATGTCCTCGATGAGCGAGAGCAGCCGGCCGGCCTCGGCGCGAAGCCGGCGCAGGAACTCGCTGCGCTGTGACGCGTCGAGGCGGCTCTCGTTGTCGTCGAGCAGCTCGGCGTAGGCGATGACCGAGGTGAGCGGCGTCTTGAGCTCGTGACTCACGGTGGACAGGAACATGTCCTTGAGCCGGTTGGTCTCCGCCAGTTTCCGGTTGTCGGCCTCGAGATCGTGCGTGCGCGTCCCCAGGCGCTCGAGGGTCTCCGCGCGGTCGATGACCGCGCCCACGTGCTCGGCGAACATCTCGAGCAATTCGCGGTGGTGCTCCTGGAAGCGCTCCGGGTGGTTGATGCGATTGACGTTCAGCACGCCGATGCAACGACCGCCCACCCGCAGCGGCAGCGAAACGGCCGAGGTGATGTTGCGATTGCGCTTGAAGTGGCGCCCCAGTCCGGCCGGCGCGGACTTCTCGGTGAGCAGCACCGCCTCCTGGCGCTCCGCGACCCAGCCCGCGATGCCCTCGCCCAGGCGCTTCTTGGCGTTGCGCGCGAACTCCGACTCGAGCCCGTAGGACGCCCGCGTCTCGAGCACGCCGCTCTCCGGGTCGAAGATCATCACCGACGCCTGCTGGGCGCGCAGCGTGGACACCACCCGGCGCACGATGATCTCGAGGATGACCTCGAGCCGCAGTTGGAGATTGAGCGTCGTGGAGACCTGGAACAGCGCCGAGAGCTCCGACAATCGCGTGCGGATGTCCTCCTTCTCCCGCTCCTCGCGCTCGAGCGCGCGCTGCATGCGGTTGAGCTCCACCTGCTTGAGGACCGTGTAGAGGCAGAACACCACCACCAGTCCGGCGAGGCCGAGCATCAGGATGAACTCGTGCTCGGCGTCCTGCCGACCCTCGGAAGTCCTGAGGGCCTGCAGCAATGGCAGGTAGAGAAGCGGGATCGCGGCGGTCAGGGCGAGCACCACCGACAGGGTGACGGCCCACAGCAGCCACCCCCGGAGGGCGAGTCGGTTCTGCCTGGACGCGCGTCGATCGCTCATGGATGGGATTCCCTGCCTGGACCGTGCGCCGGCGCGCGGCCGCGCCCCGACAGCTGGGTTGTCGGCACCATCCCCCAGCGACTTGGGCGCTTTTCGTCCCTGCGCGGAACGCCTGCTAGATTCCCGTCCTCGAGCCCGTCATCGATCCGCGTAGCGGCCCGCCTGGCCGCGGGGACGCGGGTGCTGGAGTGTCCGGCCGCCCGGGTGGTCCAGCTCGCCGTCACGCGCCTCCGGCGGCCGGACGGGTGCGGGATCCTGAAAGGAGCCCAGCGGACATGAAGCGCGGAACCGTGATGATCGAGGGGTTCGAGAGCGAGGTCCTGAGGGACAACGCCGCTGGCGATCCCCACCTTCGGCGCGTGCCGGTCTACCTGCCGCCGGCTTATGGCGAGCAGTCCGGGCGGCGCTTTCCCGTGCTGTTCGTGCTCGCGGGGTTCGGCGGGCGGGGACGCATGCTGCTCAACGACAGCCCGTGGTCGCCGCCTCTCGACGAGCGCATGGACCACCTCATCGACACCGGAGCCTGCGGCCAGACGATCCTCGTCATGCCCGACTGCTACACCCGCTTCGGCGGCTCGCAGTATCTCGACTCGACCGCCACCGGGCGCTACGAGACGCATGTCATCGAGGAGCTGGTGCCGTTCATCGATGCGCGTTTCCGCACGCTTGCCGGCCGAGGGCACCGCGGCGTGGTCGGCAAGTCCTCGGGTGGATACGGCGCGCTGGTGTACGGGATGAAGCACCCCGACGTCTTCGGAGCGGTCGGCTGCCACAGCGGTGACGTGGGTTTCGACTATTGCTACCGCGGAGAGGTGCCGCGGATCGTCACGGTGACGGGAGCGGCGGGCGGATTGAAGGCCTGGCTCGAACGGTTCGAGGCCGCCCCGCACAAGGGCAGGGACGACTTCTCCGCCTTCAACACGCTCGGCATGGCGGCCGCCTACTCGCCGAACCCGGCGGCCGAGCCCTTCGGCATCGACCTGCCGATCGACCTCGTCACCGGCGCCTGGCGGGAGGACGTGTGGCGGCGCTGGCTGGAACACGACCCGCTGTTCATGGCGGAGAAACGCGCCGAGGCCCTGCGCTCACTCAGGCTGCTGTTCCTCGACTGCGGGACGCGCGATGAATGGCATCTCCATCTGGGCCTGCGGCAGCTCACCCGGCGATTGACCGCTCTCGGAGTCCCCCACGAACACCAGGAATTCGACGACGGCCACACCGGCGTGAGCTACCGGTACGACGTCAGCCTGCCGCGGCTCGCCCGGGCGCTCGGGGCGACGGCGTAGGCCCTCACGCCGCGCGCAACAAGTCGCCCCCGGCGCGTGCCTCGTGCGCACCGGGGGCCGGGCCCACACCCTGGCTGAAGAAGGGTCGACAGGCGCGCGGCCGGGACCTGATCCTCAGCCGCGCCCGGGATCGAGTGCGTGCATCCCGTGGCGAGGGCCCGGCCAGATCGTCGCGACCGAGTTCACCCGCTCCCACGGCCAAGCCCAGAGTCATCACTGGCCGCGTAAGCAGGCAATGAGGCGACCGAGGTCACCAGCCGAACCCATCTCCGACAGTGAGTGTTGGTCGGGTCCCCCCGCACGTCAATGCCCGGTCGCGAGGATTTGCCATCCCCTCACGTTGTGATAGAACGCGGGCGAGCCGCGTGGACGCCGTCGGCCGCAAGGCGGCAGCCCGCCGCGCGCGCCACGAGCCCTGACCCCTACCCCCGCGAGACCACCGCGCCATCCCGATGAGCAGCGCCGGAGTCCTTCCCGCCCCGTCCACCCGCGAGGCCCGCCGCAACTTCCGGCTGGGCGTGGTCAACGGCGCCCTCTACCAGGCCGGCGAGGGCTTCATCGACTCCGGCACCGTGATCCCGGTGCTGTTGTCGCGCCTCACCGCTTCGGGCGCGCTCATCGGGCTGGGCTCCTCCCTGTCCGACCTCGGCTGGCTGCTGCCGCAATTCCTGGTCACGCCATGGCTGGCCCGTTTCCCCCACCAACTGTGGCTCTACCGGCGCGCCGCGGTGGTGCGGGGCCTGGCCCTGGGGACGCTGGCCGCGCTCTCCTTCCCGCTGCTCCATCACCCGCGGGCGATGCTCGCGGCGTTCCTGGCGTGCTACGCCACCTACACCTTCGGTGCCGGCGCCAGCGCGGTGTCCTTCATGGAGGTGGTCGGTAAGACCGTGCCGCGCGAGCGGCTCGGTTCGTTCTGGTCCCAGCGCCTGTTGTGGGGTGGCACGCTCGCCGCGCTCGCCGGCTTCCTGGTGCGCGAGGTGCTCAAGCTCGAGTCGCAGCAGGCGCAGTACATCATCCTGTTCGGCACCGCGACCGTGCTCGCGTCGGCGGCCTACGCGCTGTTCTCCGTCATCCGGGAGCCGGCCGGACATGCCGACCGCGAGACCGCCCGCCTCACACCCATCCAGTTGCTCGGCGAAGGCATGCGCATGCTCGGCGACGACGCGCCGTTCCGCCACCTGCTGCTGGCGCGCGCCACGCTCGCGGCATGGCTCACCGCCAGCCCGTTCATGGTGTTGTTCGCGATGCGCGACCTCGGTGGTGGCGCTCGTGCGGCCGGCACCTTCCTGCTCGCCCGTATCGCCGGCTTCGTGCTCCTGAGCCTGCTGTGGCAGCCGCTCTCTCGCGCGCGCGGCAGCCGGGCGCTGATGCGCGCCGGCACCCTGCTGGTCGCCGCGGCCACCGGCGCGGCCGCCGTGGTGAGCCTCGCGTCCCCCTGGGGGCTGGGCTGGATCCCGGCGCCCGCGTCGGTGTTCTCACTCGAAGCGGTCGCGTTCGCGGGCGGAGCGGCGCAGAGCGCGATCCTGATCGGCTACGGCAGCCTGCTCATCGAGCTCGCGCCGGCCGGGCGACGGCATTCGTTCATCGGCCTGACCAGCACCTTCCTCGGGCCCTTCATGTTCATGCCCATGGTGGGTGGCGCGCTGGTCGACCTGGTGCATGCCCCCGCGGTGTTCGCCCTGTGCGCGGTCGCCGCCCTGGTCGGGCATCGCGCCGCACGGCGGCTGCCCGACACGCGGATCGCGGCCGGGACGATCTCGGGTGAGGGCATGGACACCCCGGGCCACGGGGGCGGAGCGTGACCCGGCGCGTGGTGGTCGCGGTGCCCGACCTGTTCTTCTGCGCGCGCATCGGCGCCACGGCGAAGATGCTGGGCGTGCAGGTCGACGAGGTGCCCATCGAACAGGCCGGCGCGGCCTGCCGCGCCGGGCCGGCGGCGATGGTGCTGGTGGACCTCGAGGCCCCCGGCGCGGTGGAGATGGTGCGCGCGTTCAAGGCCGATCCCGCGCTCGCCGCCGTGCCGGTGGTGGGCTTCTACCCCCACGTGAACGTCGGGACCCGGGCCGCGGCGGTCGCGGCCGGGATCGACCGCGCGCTCACGCGCTCAGCCTTCACCACGCTCCTGCCCACGCTGCTCGCGGGCGAGGCGCCTGCGGACCAGTGAGAACTCGCGGTCCCGGGCCATTGGAGGCGCCCGCGGAGCGGGCTATACTCCCGCCCCGTTCGCGACCCTCGGCCCACCCCTGCACGGAACGACCCATGAACGACGCTTCGAAGCTCGCCGCCCCGCGTCCTGATCGCGTGTCCATCTCGTGTCCGGGCTGCGGCCGCCACGACTGGGTGACGTGGCCCGCAGGCCAGGACGTCCTCCACTGGAAGTGTTTCAATTGCGAGAAGTCGTTCGACCTTCCCCGCCAGGGCGGAGGCCACTGATCCGCCCCGGGGCGCGAGGGCGCGCTTCGATGGAGCCGTCGCGTCGCGACATCGTGCGGGCGGATGCGCGCCGCCGCTCGTCTTCCGGAGACGCCTGCCCCGTGACCGACGACGCCAGCCCTCCCACCACCGTCCGCGTCAGCGAGGTGTTCCTCTCGCTCCAGGGCGAGGGACCCTCGGCCGGGAGTCCTGCGCACTTCGTGCGCCTGCAGGGCTGCAGCGTCGGGTGCCGGTGGTGCGACACGAGGTACGCGTGGGATGCCGCCGGGGGCCGCGCGATCGAGCTCGGCGCCCTGTGGGACGAGGCGCAGGCGCTCGGTCCCGCGCCACTGCTGGTGGTGACGGGAGGCGAACCGCTCGAGTGCCCGGCGCTCGGCGCCCTGCTGGACGAGGCGCTGCGACGCTGGGATCGCGTCGAGGTCGAGACCAGCGGGCTGCTCCCGCCCCCGCTGGAGCATCCGCGGCTGGCGTGGAACGTCTCGCCCAAGCTGCCTTCGGTGACCGGCCGCGCGGCCGACACCTGGGCCCACGCCGCGGCGTGGGTCGCCGCGCCCAATACCACCTTCAAGCTGGTGGTGGGCGACGACCCCGACCTCGACGACGCGCTGAGACTGATCGAGCGCCATCGGCTGCCGCGCGAACGCGTCATGCTCATGCCCGAGGGGCTCACCGACGAGACGCTGCGCCGCCGCGCGGAGGTGTTGGCGGCCGCGTGCGTGCGCCACGGACTGCGGATGAGCCCGCGGCTCCACGTGTGGATCTGGGGCGCGCGGCGGGGCGTATGAACGCGCGCGCCGTGGTGCTGCTCTCGGGGGGTCTCGATTCGACCACGTGTCTGGCGTGGGCGCGGGCTCGTGGGTTCGAGTGCCACACCCTCACGCTGGACTACGGCCAGCGCCATCGGGTGGAGCTCGCGGCCGCCGCGCGCGTTGCGGCCGCGCTCGGCGTCGCGAGTCATCGGGTGGTGGCGGTCGACCTGCGCGCCATCGGAGGCTCGGCCCTCACGTCGGCGACCGCGGTGCCGCGGGACCGCGAGGAGGCGGAGATGGACGCGACGGTGCCGTCCACCTACGTGCCCGCGCGCAACACGCTCCTGCTCGCGCTCGCGCTCGGGCTCGCGGAGACCCTGGACGCCACCGAATTGGTGGCGGGCATGAACGCCGTCGACTACTCCGGGTACCCCGACTGCCGCCCCGATTTCGTGCGCGCCTTCGAGGCGCTCGCGGCGCTCGCCACGGTGGCCGGCACGCGGGGTGCGCGCTTCACCGTCCATACCCCGCTCATGGCCCTCGACAAGGCGGCGATCGTGAAGCTCGGCGTGTCGCTGCGCGTGGACCATGCGCTCACGCACTCGTGCTACGATCCCGCGCCGGGCGGCGAGGCCTGCGGCCGCTGTGACGCGTGCCGCCTGCGTCTCAAGGGGTTCCGCGAAGCCGGCATCGCCGACCCGATCCGCTACCTGACTCGCCCGGAGGCCTGAGCATGCGGGTGGAGCTGACCAAGGAGTACGGCTTCGAGGCCGCGCACCGGCTGCCGCGGGTGCCCCCCGAGCACAAGTGCGCGCGGATGCACGGGCACTCGTATCGAGTCGGCATCACCATCGAGGGCGAGGTGGACCCGGCGATGGGCTGGCTCGAGGACTTCGGTGGCATCACCGCGACGGTCGAGCCCCTGCTCAAGCACGAGCTCGACCATCGGACGCTGAACGACGTGCCCGGCCTCGAGAACCCGACCGCCGAGCGGTTGTGCGCGTGGCTCTGGGAGCGACTCGCGCCGCATCTCCCGCGGCTTTCCGCCATCACAGTGCATGAGACGTGCACCGCCCGCTGCACTTTCCGCGGGCCCCGCTGACCTGAAGGGACGTTCCATGCCCCACCGCATCTTCGTCACCGGCGCCACCGGCTACCTCGGTGGCGCGATCGCGACGCGCCTGGCCCGCGACGGGCACACCGTGCTCGGCCTGGCGCGCGACGAATCCCGCGCTGGCGCGCTCCGCGCCGCCGGCGTGCAGCCCGTGATCGGCGATCTCGCCGAGCCGCGCACGTTCGTCGGCGCGCTCAAGAACTGCGACGTGGTGGTGCACGCCGCGTCCGATCCGAAGGCGGCCGCGCCCCGCGACCAGCAGGTGCTCGATGCGGTGCGCGCCGCGGCCGAGGATGGCCGCGTGCGCCGCTTCCTGTACACCAGCGGCATGTGGGTCCACGGCGACACCGCGGGCGCGACGGTGGACGAGGAGACGCCGCTCGCGCCGTTGCCGATCGTGCGCTGGCGCCCGGCCCACGAGGACCTCGCCCTCGACCTCGCGCGCTTCGAGGTGAAGACGGTCGTGCTGCGCCCCACCATCGTGTATGGAGAGGGGCGCGGGATCCTCGGCGGGATGTTCGCCGAGGCGCGCGACCGCCACACCGTCACCGTTCCGGGCGACGGGTCCCAGCACTGGGGCATGGTGCATCGCGACGACGTCGCCGAGGCGTACGCGCTGGCGCTCGAGCGCGCCCAGGGCGGTGAGCGATACATCCTCAACGACGGTTCCGAGCCCACGCTGCACGCCATCGCCGCGGCGATCGCCCGGGCGACCGGCGCCGAACCGCGCCCGTGGGCCCGCGCCGAGGTGCTGAAGGCGCTGGGGCCCTACGGCGAGGCGCTGCTCGCCAGCCAGCGGTCGAGCGCCGCGCGCGCGCGGCGCGACCTCGGCTGGGCGCCGCGACATGCGTCGTTCGTCGACGAGATCGACTCGCTGTTCCGCGAGTGGCTCGCGGCGCAGGGCACACCGGTGGCGTGAGCGCGCGCGGCGCGCGGAACGCCGGAGGCCCGGTCGCGCGCCGGGCCTTCGGCGTTCCCTCGCGAGGACGGAGCCGCTAGAGTCCCCGTCCTGCCATGCTCGCCCGCTCGTCATCTTCCCACCCCGACCGCGCGCGTCTCGCCCTCGCGGCGTTCGCCGTCGTCGCCCTCGTCGCGTTCGCGGGGCGCGGGTGCATGCGCGGCGCCGTCGCGGCGCGGGTGCGGCATGCGGCCGCCGCGCGCGGGCTGGTGGCCACGTGGCGCACGCTCGATCTCGCCCCGCCGCTGCGGGTGCGGCTCACCGGCCTCGCGCTCACGCGCGCCGCGGAGCGCGACACCGTCTTCCGCGCCGAGTCGCTCGCCGTGATCTTCGATCCGTGGCGCCTGCTGGCGCTCCGCCCGACCCCCCGCGCGGTCCTGCTCTCCCACGCCCGCTTCGTGCGGCCGGCCCCGGCGGCGCCGGACACGCTCGAGGACGAGAGCCCGCGGCGCAACACCCGCCCCGATCGCTCGGCCAGGGTCCGCCGGCTCGCCGACGGCGCGGTCCAGGCGCTCCTGCTCCCCGCGCGCCGGCTGCCGCGCCTGACGCTGCGCGACGTGACGCTCGAGAACGCGCCGTCCCCCGACGAGCCCGATGCCGAGCCCGCCGCACTCCAGCTCCGATCGCTCGACCTGTGGCGCCATCGCGGCGGGGTCTCGCTCGAGGCCGCGGGCGCGCTCGCATTCAATC
This sequence comes from Candidatus Eiseniibacteriota bacterium, assembly GCA_963776245.1. Taxonomy (GTDB): domain Bacteria; phylum Eisenbacteria; class RBG-16-71-46; order RBG-16-71-46; family RBG-16-71-46; genus CAVSAC01. The sequence goes on from CAVZLN010000003.1 coordinate 447,251, forward strand.
GCGCGATGCCGTTCCGGCTGGCGCTCGAATGGGGGGACGACGACCGGCTCGACGGCAGCGCGCGGATCGGCGTGCCGTACGCGGCGGGCGGACGGCTGGACACGCTGAGTCTCGGCGTGAACGGACGACTGCGCCAGGATCGGATCGCGGGCACCGTGGGGCTCACCGACTCGACGCGCGTGCTGGTGGGGGACATCCCGATCTTCCTGTCCGCCCGGGTGGCCCGGCGCGGCCCCGCGCTCTCGCTGCGTCTCACCGCCGACGGACTGACCGAGGAACGCCTGCTCGGCAGCCTGCCGCGCCCGCTGCTCGGCCCCTTGCTGGACCTCGCCGTCCTCGGCTCGTTCGACTATCGGCTCGCGTTCGACCTCGACCTCGCCCGCCCCGACAGCGTGGACTTCCACGCCGACGTCGTGCCGCACGGCCTGATGCTCGACCTGTCGCGGACGCGCCTCGACATCGCCCGGCTCGAGCGGCCCTTCGTCGCCACCATCCATCTGCCCCACGGGGTGCGCGAGGTTCGCGACCTCTCGGTGGCCAACCCGCACTTCCTGCCGCTCGGCCTGATCGACTCGCTGCTCGTGCACGCGGTGATCGCCAACGAGGACGGCGCCTTCTTCCGCCACCGCGGCTTCAACACCGAGGCGGTCAAACTGGCGATCGCGGACAACATCCACGCCGCCGCCTACCGCCGCGGCGCGGGCACCATCACCATGCAGCTGGCGCGCAACCTGTGGCTCGGCCACGAGCGCACGCTGTCGCGGAAGGGCCAGGAGGTGGTGCTCGCGTGGGTGCTCGAGCACCTCACCGGGCTCACCAAGGACCGCCTGCTCGAGATCTACCTCAACATCATCGAGTGGGGCCCCGGGGTGCACGGCGCCGACGAGGCCGCGCACTACTATTTCGACCACGGCGCCGAGCGCGTCACGCTCGACGAGGCGCTGTTCCTCACCACGCTGGTGCCGGCGCCCACCCGGTGGCGCTACCGTCTCGAGCGCGACGGGACGCTGCGCACCTTCGAGCGCGCCCAGATGCGCTTCATCGGGCGCGCGATGGTGACGAAGGGCTGGCTCGATCCGGCCCGGCTCCCGCCGGCCGACTCGCTGCGGGTGGGGATCCGGGGCGCAGCGCGGGACGTGCTGTTCCCGCCGGACACCAGCGCCGGGCCGGCGGAGTCGGCGGCGATGGAGGAGGACACCCGGAGCGGGCGGTGAAGGCGGCCGCGCCGGGCCAGCGGGGGACACGGGTCACCGCTCGCGGCGCGTCAGCTCCGAGACCGGGATGAACGTGCTTCCCGCGCCGGGTGCGGACGCGCGCGGCACCGCGCCGGGCGACGGGGCTCGGCCGCCGATCGCGCATCCGGGACAATCCCCGCAGCCCGCTCCCTTGCGCGGGCGCACGCGCCGCGCCACCAGCCACACCAGCGCGGCGAGCGCCAGCGCCGCCGCCGCGGCGTCCTGCCCGCCGAAGGCGCGCATCAGCCCAGCCCCAGCAGGCGACCACCCTGGTAGACCGCGAACGACGCGACCCACGCCAGCGTGTTCATCATCACCACCATGAACAGCGGCCAGCGCCAGGAGTCGGTCTCGCGCCGCACCACCGCGACGGTGGACATGCACTGGCAGGCGAGCACGAAGAACACCATCAGGCTCACTCCCACCAGCGGCGTGTAGGGCCTCCCGCCGCGCTCGTCGGTAGCATCGCGCAGGCGCTGGCGCAGCGACACCGCGGCGTCCTTGGCGTCGCCGAGATTGAACACCGTGGCCATGGTGGAGACCATGACCTCGCGCGCCGCGAACGAGGTGATGAGCCCGATGCCGATGCGCCAGTCGAAGCCGAGCGGGCGGATGGCGGGCTCGACGAATCGTCCCGCGCGCCCGGCGAAGGAGTCGCGCAGGGTGAGGCCGGCCAGCTCGCGCTGCAGCGCCGCCGCGTGGGCGGTCTCCCCGGCCTGCTGCGCCGTGCGGATGCGTCCGCGCAGCGCTTCGATGGCCGTGCCGCCGCGCGGATAGGAGGCGAGGAACCAGAGCACCACCGAGACCGCCAGGATCACGGTCCCCGCCTTGCCGAGGAACAGCAGCGAGCGCTCGCGCACGGTCGCCACCACCGAGCGCCACGCCGGCATGCGGTAGGGCGGCAGTTCCATCACGTAGAGCGGCTTGCCGCCCCGGAGCACGGTGCGCTTGAGCATCCAGGCGACCACGATCGCGGCGGCGATCCCGAGGAAGTACATCGAGAACAGCGTGATCCCCGGCAGGGTGACGAATCCCACCCAGCGATTGGGCACGAACGCTCCGATGAGCAGGGCGTACACGGGCAGGCGGGCGCTGCACGACATGAAGGGCGCGATCATCATGGTGGTGATCCGATCGCGGCGGTTGTCGATGGTGCGCGTCGCCATGATGCCGGGGATGGCGCACGCGAACGACGACAGCAGCGGGATGAACGCGCGCCCCGAGAGCCCCACCTTGCCCATCAGGCGGTCCATGATGAACGCGGCGCGCGCCATGTATCCGCTGTCCTCGAGGATGGACAGGAAGAGGAACAGGATGGCGATCTGCGGCACGAAGGTGATGGTGGTGCCCACCCCCGCGATGACGCCGTCCACCACCAGCGAGCGCAGCGGGCCCGCGGACATCAACCCCTCGACCCAGCCGCCGAAGCGGCCCACCAGCCAGTCGATCGCGTCCATCGCAGGCTGCGCCCAGGCGAACACCGACTGGAAGACGGCGCCCATGAGCAGCACGAAGATCGCCGGCCCCCACACCCGATGGGTGAGCACCCGGTCGATGCGCTCGCGCGCGGGGTCGCGCGGCGCCCCCGGGGCGATCACCGCGCGCGAGCGCACGCGCTCGATGGTCTCGTAGAGCCCTTCGACCTCGTCGGAGCGCCACCCCGGCTCGGTGGCATCGAGCCGGCGCCGCAGGATGCGCAGATCGTCGAGCACGTCGGGGAGCGCGGCGCGCGCGAGGGCGTCGTCCTCGCCGTCGTCCAGCAACAGCGCCATCGCCAGATCGTGACGTCCGCGCTCGGGCAGCAGCGGGTGGCGCGGCAGCCGCGCCTCGAGGCTCGTCACGACGCGCTGCACGTGCGCGGGCCAGCGGCGGAAGCGCACCTGGGAGGGCTCGACCTCGCGGTCCATGAGGCGACGCAGGTTCCCGATCCCGTGGCCGCGGGCCGCCACGATGCCCACCACCGGCACGCCCAGCGCCAGCTCGAGCGCACGCTCGTCGATGCGCAGTCCCTGCGACTCGGCGGCGTCCATCATGTTGAGCGCCAGGACCACCGGGCGGCCGATCTCGATCACCTGGAGCGCGAGGTAGAGATGGCGGTCGAGGTGCGTGGCATCGACCACGAAGACGATCAGGTCGGGCGGCGGCGTGTCGGGCTGGAGCCCGAGCAGCACGTCGCGCACGATGACCTCGTCGGGCGATCCCGGATGCAGGCTGTAGGAGCCCGGCAGATCGATGATCTCGACGCGGCGTCCGGAGGGCAGGCCGCACGAGCCGGTTTTCTTCTCGACCGTCACGCCGGGATAGTTCCCGACCTTCTGGCGCAATCCGGTGAGGGCGTTGAAGAGGGTGGACTTCCCGGCGTTGGGATTGCCGAGGATGGCGATGCGCCGCGGTCGCGCGACCACCGGCCGCGGCGCGGCGCTCGCCGGCACCTCGCGCAGCGCGGGCCGCGCGGCGCGCGGATCAGCGGGGCTCGACATGGATGTGCGCGGCTTCGCTGCGGCGAATGGAGAGGTGGATCTCGCGCAGGCGGAGTTCGACCGGATCGCCGAGCGGCGCGCGCCGCACCAGCTCGACCGCGGTGCCGGGGGTGAGGCCGAGCTCCATCAGGCGGCGGGCGATCGCCGGTTCGCCGGCGAGGCGCACGATGATCCCGGTCTCGCCGGGGGCGAGGGTATCGAGCGTGCGCACGTCGCGGGCCACGTGCTCGCGCGGTCCGCGAGCGCCTTCGCTCACGGACGCGGCTCCGAGCGTTCGATGTGCTGGATCGGCTCGCCCACCTCGCGCACCAGCGAATCGCGCAGGCACGAGTCCCCGCACAGGTCGCAGGCGCCGGGCGCATGGTGCGCGCAGGCGCCGGGGCTGGCGCGGAACGCGGCCCGGAAGGCGCGCGCGGACTCGTGTTCCGAACGCATGAACGAGGTCAGGCGCAGCAGCTCGATCATCACCTGCGGGCTCACCAGGTGCTCGATCATGCACGCGTCCTCGCTCGCCACGTCCTCCGGCACCGCGAGGATCTCGGACAGGAACACCGACAGCACCCGGCGATTCGACTCGGTGCGGCTGGCGAGCTCGCGTCCGGTGTCGGTGAGTTCGACGCAGCCGTAGCGCTCGTGGTCCACGAACCCGCGGGAGTGAAGGGTGCGCAGCATCGATGTGACGCCGCTCTTCGAGACCCCGAGCCGGTCGGCGATCTCGCTCACCTTGGCGAAGCCCTTCGCGGTCTTGATCGCGGCGACGGCCTGGAGGTAGTGCGCCATCGAATGGGAGACTTCCTTCTCGCCGAATCGCTTCCAAGTGTCCACGGGGCTGCTCCTCCTCGGTTCTGGCCGGCTGCCTCAACAGAGTTCATGCATCTTAACTTGCCCCATGGCAGTTGTTCAATCGTCGGGTCCAGCCGCCACGCCGCGACCGGTCAGCCACCCGTCCATGACCCTCGGAACCGCGACCGGAGCGCCGCGATCGAACCGCCGTAATGCGTTCACATCATGGTCGTTGTCCGCGCATCCGCCCGCGTCGCGGCAGACCCGGTGGAGGCCCACGCCCGAGTCGGCAGGCGCCCTCCGGACGGCCGCTCGACCCGGGCGAAGGGGGCTCGAGCCTGCTCAAGCCTGGCGGAGCGGATGCGGGCGCCGCGCCCACCGGCACCCCTCGGACCTGGGTCGGCGGGGCCGCGCGGGGGCCACTGGAGAACCCCGTCAGCGGGTCGTCGGGGAGATGCCGTGCCTCGTGTAGCATGCGCCGGTCGCGAGCATCGTCATCCGGACATCCGAGAGGTCGCAGCCATGCCGTTCACCAACGTCTACGGGGATCCCCGCCGCGCGGCCTCGTACGCCCAACTCGAGTTCCCCGGCACCTACCACCTCGCCTATCGCGACCTGCCCGCGATCCTGTCGCAGCATGTGGGGGGGACGCGCGCGGTCGACTTCGGCTGCGGGGCCGGGCGCTCGACGCGGTTCCTGAAGGCGCTCGGCTTCGACGCCATCGGGATCGACATCGCCGCCGACATGGTCCTGCTCGCGCGCGAGCGCGATCCCGCCGGGGACTACCGCGTCCTCGCCGACGGCGAATTCGGCGACCTCCCGCCGCGGGCCTTCGACCTCGTGCTGTCGGTGTTCACGTTCGACAACATCCCGGGCTGGGATCGCAAGGTCGCCCGGTTCGCGGGACTGCGCGGCCTGCTCCGCGAGGGCGGCCGCCTGGTGAGCCTGGTCTCGTCACCCGACATCTACGTGAACGAGTGGGCCTCGTTCACCACCCACCGGTTCGCGGGCAACTTCGTGGCGAAGACCGGCGACCCCGTGTACACGGAGATGACGGACGTCGAGGACCGCCGCCCGGTCGAGGACATCCTCTGGCGCGACGAGGACTACCACGAGGTCTACCGCCGTTCCGGGCTCGAGGTGATCGAGACCTATCGCCCACTCGGCCGCGGCGACGAGGGGATCGCGTGGGTCAGCGAGACCCGCATCGCGCCGTGGGTGATCTACGCGCTGAAGGCCGTCTAGCGACTACCCGACCACGATCTCCCCCTGGTCGTCGAGGTCGAACCGCATCGCGAGCGGCTCCCTCGGCAGTCCGGGCATGCGCAGGATCTCGCCGGTGATGGGCACCAGGTAGCCGGCGCCGGCGGCCAGCTGGATCTCCCGCACCGTGACCAGGAAGTCCTTCGGGCGGCCGAGCAGCGCGGGGTTGTCCGACAGCGATTGCTGGGTCTTGGCGATGCACACCGGCAGACCGCTGAATCCGAGTCGCTCGAGCTGGCTCTTGTCGCGCCGGGCGCGCGGCGCGTAGTCCACCGCCTCGGCGCCATACATCTCGCGGGCGACGGTGAGGATCTTCTGCTCGAGCGGCTCGTCCCATTCGTAGAGCGGCTTGTAGCGCGCCTCCGTGCGCTGCGCGAGGCCCCACGCCACGTCGGCCAGCTCGCGTGCTCCCTCGCCACCCTCCGCGAACCCCCGGGTCACGACCGCCGACAGGCCGAGCACGTCGCAGTGGCGCTTCACCACGTCGATCTCGTCCTGGGTGTCGGTGGGGAAGTGGTTGATCGCGACCACGCACCGCTGCTCGAACTTCCGGATGTTCTCGACGTGCTTCTCGAGGTTCGGGAGCCCGCGCTCCACCGCCGCCGGGTCGGGCGCGCTGACGTTCGCGAGCGGCACGCCACCGTGCATCTTGAGCGCGCGCAGCGTGGCCACCAGCACGGTCAGCGACGGCGCGAACCCGCCGTAGCGGCAGTTGATGTCGAAGAACTTCTCCGCGCCCAGCTCGAACGCGAACCCCGCCTCGGTCACCACGCAATCGGCGTACGCGAGCGCCATGCGGGTGGCGTTGATCGAGCTGGTGCCGTGCGCGATGTTCGCGAACGGTCCGCCGTGCACGAGCGCGGGCACACCCTCCACGGTCTGGACCAGGTTGGGCTTGATGGCGTCCTTGAGCAGGGCGGCCATGGCACCCACCGCCCGCAGATCGACGGCATGCACCGTGGTGCCGTCGGCGCGGAAGCCGACCACGATGCGGCCGAGGCGCTCCTTCAGGTCGCGCACGTCCTGGGCGAGGCACAGGATGGCCATCACCTCGCTCGCGGCGGTGATGTCGAATCCGGTCTCGCGTGGCACACCCTCGCTCTTGCCCCCCAGCCCGATGACGATGTCGCGCAGGGCGCGGTCGTTCATGTCCATCGCGCGGCGCCACAGGATGCGGCGCGAGTCCAGGCCGAGCGCGTTGCCGTGATAGAGGTGGTTGTCCACCATCGCGGAGAGCAGGTTGTGCGCGCTGGTGACGGCGTGGATGTCGCCGTTGAAATGGAGGTTGATGTCGTCCGCCGGCACCACCTGCGACCGCCCGCCGCCGGTGCCTCCGCCCTTCATGCCGAGGTAGGGCCCGAGCGACGGCTCGCGCAGCGCCGCGACGGCGTTCACCCCGTTCCTCGCCAGCCCCTGCACCAGGCCGACGCTGGTGGTGGTCTTGCCCTCGCCGGCGGGCGTGGGCGTGATCGCCGAGACCAGCACCAGCTTGCCCCGGGGCGCGTGTCCGTCGAGGGCCTGCAGGGAGATCTTCGCCTTGTGGTGGCCGTAGGATTCCAGATGCGCGGGGTCGAGACCCAGCGCGCGTGCGACCTCGGAGATGGGTTTCATAGGCGGCGGAATATACCGGAACGCGGGGCGCGCACGGAGCCGGGGCCCGCGGCACCGCCCCCGGCCGCGGCTGGACCGCGCCCCGGGGCCCGCGTACACTCCGGTCGGGTTCCCATCTCCGTGGTCCGTCCGTCTCCGTGCATCGCTCGGGAGCCCGCTCCCCGGGATGACCTCATGCCTGCTGGACTCATGCTCTATCTGCATCTGGTGTTCGCGTTCGTCTTCGTCGGCGCGGTGCTGAGCGCGCACTGGAACGCGCTGGCGGCGCGCCGCACCAGCGATTGGGCCCGCCGGGCGGCGCTGCTCGAGGCCAACGCGAGCGTCACGACGACCTTCGGTCTCGCGGCGCTGGGGCTGCTCGGCGTGCTCGGCAACGCGGCGGCGGTCGAGCTCGACTACCGCATGGCGACCGATGCGTGGTTGCGCTGGGTGAACGGCTCGTGGGTGGTGCTCGTGCTGATGGCGGCGGTGTTCGACCTGAGCGCGGCGCGCGCGCTGGCGCGGATCGCCCGGGCGGGCGCGGCAGGCGAGGCCACCACCGGCTACGACGCCGCGCTCCGCCGCTGGCGGCTCTCGAATGGCCTCCTGCTCCTGGGCTTCCTCGCCTTCCTCGGACTGATGGTATTCCGGTGGCGTTCCTGACGGCAGCGTTCGCCGCGCCTTCCGGGGGGCCCGAACTGCGCGCGCTGGTCGCCGGCTTCGCGCTCATGGTCGTCGGGCTCGCGGCGCTCACCCTGCGCCGCGATCGTCGCGAGCCGCTGCGTTCGCCCCATTCCACGCGACGGGCGCTGTGCTACGCCATCGTGTACGGGCTGTGCGCCGCGTGCTTCGCGCGCCTGATCAGCCCGGCGCTGCTCGGCAACGTCCACTCACCGTGGCTCTACGCGCTCGGCGACGTGGTGTTCGTCACGCTCGCGCTGTTCGTGTGGGTGATGACCCTGGCCGAGGACTTCCGGCTCTCGGAGCTCGGTTTCCACGGGACCGCCCCGCTGCGCTTCGTGCTCGCCACCCTGCTCGGGCTGGTCGCGGCGGGGGTGTACGCCTTCGGGCCGCTGCGGGACCTCGCCCGTCACGGCGTCACGACCAATCCCGACGCGCTGGTGTTCGCCGGACTGGCGGCGCTGGTGGGCTCCGCGCTGCCCGAAGAGGTGCTCTTCCGCGGCTATCTCATGGGCTCGATGGGCGGACGGGCGCGCCGCTGGGCACGGGTCGCCGTTCCGGCGCTGGTGTTCACGCTGGTGCGCTCGGCGCGCTTCCTGCCCGGGCTCGACCTGACCCCGGCGGACTGGCTGGTGTACGTGTTCGGGACCGCCCTGCCGCTCGGCCTGTGGTGGGGCGTGATGCGCGATCTGGCCGGCGGCTCCATCTGGCCGGGCCTGATCTCGCACGCCGCGCTCGAATTCTGCCTCGTGCTGGCGAGCGCGAGCCGCCCCTGAGCGCCGTCCGCGCCGCGGGAGTGACTCGCGGCCATCGCGCGGCGCCGGTCACACCCCGCCGGGCGCGAAACCGCCCCTGCGCGGGGAGCATCTCATCCTGAGGAGTCCGGTGGGGGGCCAGGCGGGCGCCCTCCCGCCATCCCCTTCGGGCGTTCTACACGCCATGGCGGAATCCCATCGCATGTTGCACTCGCGGGTCCGGAATCCGGCGGGTCACGACCGTGATTAGAGATGGCCCGGGGAGGGCATCTTTTCGTACAATCGTTCCCGGCGTCCCCCATCGTGCACCCATGCTGCCTCTCGAAGGCGGAGGAAAACCCATGCTTCTCGCTCGACCCCGCCGCGCCTCCTGGCTGAGCGCGACTCTGGTGACGACCGGCCTCGCTCTCGCGCTCGCCTACGTGCTTCCCGCGCCGGGTTCGGCCCAGACCCAGAGCCTGTCGCCCGAGCTCGCGGCGCAGGCGCGTGCCATCAAGGCCACGCAGCGTCGCATGCTGATGGCCGGACCGCTGCGCCACCTCCAGTCGAACCGCGCCTTCGCGAAGGAAGTGCGTCGGGCGTTGAAGAAGCACCAGCCCATCCCCGAGCGCGGCGCCCGGCTGAAGCGGCCGCCCACCGACGTTGAGACCCCGACGGCGATCACCCCGTTGCCGCGCTATTCCATCGAGCAGGCGCTCACCGTTCCCACCAACGTGATCTGCAACAATACCGCCGGGGACGGCGCGGGCTCGGGCCAGTGCGAGGAGTCGATCGCCTCGTGGGGCCCCTACGTGCTGACGGCCTGGAACGACGGCCAGGGCTTCATCTCCGGGCCGGACACCCAGGGATACGGCTACTCGCTGAACGGCGGGGTGTCCTTCATCGACGGCGGCATGGTGCCCAAGACCGTCCCGACCGGCACCTGGACCAGCGACCCGGTCGTGACCGTGAACGAGAAGACCGGGGAGTTCTGGTACTGCGGCCTGTACGACGCCGATGCCTCGAACAGCGGTCTCGCCGTGGTGAAGGCCACCTTCACCCCGGGGGGCATCACCTGGGGCACCGTGCGCATCCCGGACATGAAGAACAACTCCCAGTTCTTCATCGACAAGCAGTGGTGCGTGGTGGACTCCTCGACCGGCAACCTGTACGTGACGTACACCAAGTTCACGGCGTTGGACGACAGCATCATGTTTTCGCGCTCGACCGACGGCGGCGTCAGTTGGAGCCCGCCCATGGCGGTCAGCAATCCGGCGACCGCCGGCCTCCAGCAGGGCTCGCGCCCGGTGGTGGGACCGAACGGCGAGGTGTACGTGGTGTGGAGCGAGATCGGTCCGATCGACGCGGACTTCTTCATGATGCGCAAGTCCACCAATTTCGGCGTCTCGTTCGGTTCCGAGGTGACGGCGAACGCGCACTACGCCAACTTCGGCACCGGCGCCCCCGGGTTCAATCGCGAGCGTTCGGTCGACTTCCCTTCGGTCGCGGTGGATCGCACCAACGGCCCGCATCGCGGCCGCGTCTACATGACATGGCACGAGTCGATCAACTGGTACAACGACGTGCTCGGCGGCGGCGGTAGCAAGACCGAGGTCGAGTCCAACAGCTCCACCATCACGGCCACGCCGTTCACGCCCGGCCAGCGCGTGCGCGGCGCGTTCTCGAGCACCGCCGACGTGGACTGGTTCTCGTTCGCGGGGACCCAGGGGACCACGTACATCTTCGCGGTGGACTCGGTGCCGCGGCCGCTCTACGCCGTGCGCATCTACTGCACCGACGGCGTTACCCGGCTCTCCTACGCCGGCGAGTACTACTCCCAGGGCGGAGCCTCCTACATCACGTTCACCGCCCCGGCGACCGCCACCTACTACCTGCGCATGAACTTTGTCTCCAACCCCCCGTACACATCGCTCATCGGCGGCTACCGCATCATGACCGGCGTCAACACGCCCGGCCCCGAGGTCGGCCGCGACCAGCGGGACGTCGCCGTGTCCTACTCGGACAACGGCACGACCTGGTCCACGCCGACGCGCGTCAACGACGAGTCCGCCTGGTACGACGACTGGCTCCCGGAGGTCGGGGTGGGCGCCGACGGCATGCCCTACGTGATCTGGTTCGACTGGCGCAGCACCACCTGTGGCGGATCGTCCCACATCTACGCCTCGCGCTCCTCGGATGGCGGCGCGACCTGGGCGGCCTCGCAGCAGGTCAGCTCCGTCGTGACCCCGTGGACCACGGTGGCCACCAACATCGCGCCGAACGAAGGGGACTACAACACCATCTACGGCGACGACCGCTACGTGCGACCCGCGTGGGCGGACGGCCGGGGCGGCACCCCCGACGTGTACACCACGGCCATCGACACGTGGTTCACGATGAGCGGTTGCCCGGCGGACACCAGTCTCCACACCCTCGACGTGCTCGCCCTGACGGCCAGCGTGAGCAACGGCAATCCGCTGTTCGCGAACGACTACACCGCCCGGATCACCACCGCCCGCAACTGGCCGGCGGCGTCGCCGTCGCCGCTGACGGTCGGCGCCCTGTCGGGCAACACCACCGGCGTGTCGGTCGCGGTGCCGGACACCGCGGCGCCGGGAGTCATGCCCGCGTGCCTCGAGGTGAGGAACTCGACCGGCACCCTGGTGCGCTCGTGCTGCTTCAACATCACGGTGCTGGCCAACGCGGGTGTCGGCTCGCAGAGCTTCGCGTTCCGCCTCGGCCAGAACGTGCCGAACCCGGTGCGCGGCGCCGGGACGCGCATCGACTACACCCTGCCGCGCGCGGGCACGGTGCGGCTGGAGATCTTCGGCCTCAGCGGCGAGCGCGTGCGGACCCTGGTCGACGGGGCGCGTGCCGCCGGCCCGAACTCCGCGGTGTGGGATGGCCGGGACGGCCGCGGCCGCGTGGTGTCGGCCGGCACGTACTTCTATCGCATCTCGGGCCTCGGCCAGACCGCCGTGAAGCGCCTGGTGGTGCTCCCGTAGCCGGAAGCCTCCGGCGCAGAGCCGGACGCTGAGGGATCCGCCGGGCCGGTGCGCGAGCACCGGCCCGGTGCGTTGGGGGCGAAGAGCGCGCCGCTCCTGCCGCGGCCCGCGGCCGGCCGCCCTCCTCCGAGGCACCGTCGCCCGCGGACCCGTCACGGCGCGCGAGGCCGCGCCGGCGCCGGTCGACGCTCCTCGAGATTCTCCTTGACCCCGCACGCGCGTCTGCCGCAATATTCATCTTTCTGAATAGTTATTCGCCACCCTCGGAGGCCCCACCGCCATGCCGCGTCCGCGCCGCCTCGCCCTGATCGCCCGCCTCCTCGGCGCCAGGCGCTTCTCCAGTCAGGACGAACTGGTGCGCGCCCTCGCGCGCGAAGGGGTCGAGGTCGCCCAGGCCACGCTGTCGCGCGACCTGCGCAGCCTCGGGGTGGGGAAGCGGCCGGGCGCCGACGGCCGGACCGCGTACGCGCTGCCCGGGCCGGCCACCGAGTCTCTCGACCGCGAACGCCAGTTGCTCGACCTCAAGGCGTTCGTCAACGAGGTGAAGCTCGCCCACAACCTCGTGGTCGTGCGCACCCCGCCCGGACACGCGAACGGCGTGGCGCGCGCCATCGACCTCGCCGAGTTCCCGGGCCTCGTCGGCTCGGTGGCCGGCGACGACACCGTGCTCTGCGTGCTGAGCGATCCGGCCGGGGCCCGCGGCCTCAAGCGCCGGCTCGACCAGATCGCCGGCCGCCCCACCGCCGCGGGAAAATGACCATGAGCGACTTCGATCCCGGGGCCCCCGTCCTCGCCCCGCCGGCCGCGACCGCATCGACGACTCCCGACGACGATCCGCGCACCGCGCGCCAGCAGGCGCGCATCGCGGTGCTCGGGGCGAGCGGCTACAGCGGACAGGAGTTCGCGCGCCTGGCGCTCGGCCATCCCGGGCTCGAGCTCGCGGTGCTGTGTTCGCGCGAGCATGCGGGCCGCCCGGCCGCCACGCTGCTGCCCGGGCTCGACCCGCGCGCCGCCGCGATGCCGCCGGTGGTGGATCCCTCCGAGCTCGAGGACCTGCTCGCGGCGTGCGTGTTCGATGCCCTGGTCGTGTGCCTGCCGCACGGCGCGTGGAAGACGTTCGCCGCCGGGCATCCGGCGCTGGCGGACGGCGCGCTGCGCATCGTGGACCTCTCGAGCGATCACCGCGAGGGCGACGAGGGCTACGTGTACGGCCAGCCCGAGGCCTTCCGCGCCGGCATCGCCGGGGCCCGCCGCATCGCCAATCCCGGCTGCTACCCGACCGCCGCCACGCTCGCTCTGCTGCCGGCGCTCGAAGGGGGCTGGGTCGCCGGACCGGTGATGGTGAGCGCCCTCTCGGGGGTCAGCGGCGCCGGGCGCGTGCCGTCCCTGCGCACCTCGTTCGTCGAGCTCGATGGCGGCGCGACGCTCTACGGAGCCGGCGAGACCCACGCGCACGTGCCAGAGATGGAGCGCAATCTCGCCCGGCTCGCCGGTCGCGCGATCCCGGTGGCCTTCGCCCCGCAACTCGCGCCGATGGCGCGTGGCATCCTGCTCACCGCCACCGCGCCGCTGGCGCAGCGGGTCACTCCCGAGGAGGCGCGCGCCGCGTATGCCGCCCGCTACCAGCACGAGACCTTCGTGCAGGTGTTGCCGGCGGGCGCGTGGCCGGAGACGCGGGCCGTGAAGGCCTCCAACCGCTGCGACGTGGGCGTGACCACGGTGCACGGCGACCGGACCCTGCTCGTCACCGCGGCGCTCGACAACCTCGTGAAGGGCGCCGCGGGTCAGGCGGTGCAGAACCTCAACCTCATGCTCGGCTGGCCGGAGGCCTGGGGCCTGCCCGTCCACGGAAGCCCGTGGTGAGCGGCGCCGAGCTTCGGTCGGCCGCCGCTCTCGCGGAAGGGCGGAGGGGTCGCCGCGGGATCGCGGACGCGCCGGCCGCGCGGAGAGGGGCCCCGGCCGCCGGCGCGACGCGCGCGCCCGTGGTCGTGAAGCTCGGCGGCCGCGCGCTCGAGGCGCCGGAAGCGCTCGGGCAGCTGGCCGCCGACCTGGCTCGCCTGCCCGCGGCGCGCGTGCTCGTCCACGGCGGCGGCGGCGAGGTGAACGCCTGGCTGGAGCGTGTCGGCAGTGCCCCGCGCTTCGCCGACGGACTGCGGGTGACCGACCCGGACACCCTCGAGATCGCCGTGGCGGTGCTCGCCGGGCTCGCGAACAAGCGCCTGGTCGCGCGCCTGCGGGCGGCCGGCATCGACGCGATCGGGCTCGCGGCGCTCGACGCGGGCGTGCTCGAGTGCGCGCCCCACTCCGATTCCGCGCGCCTCGGCGCGGTGGGGATAGCGGTGGGCGCGCGGCCGGACGTGCTGCGGGCGCTGTTCGGTCTTGGCCTGCTGCCGGTCCTGGCGAGCGTCGGGCACCACGGCGGCGCGCTGCTCAATCTCAACGCCGACGACACCGCGTTCGCGGTGGCCGGTGCGCTCCATGCGAGCGACCTGGTGCTCCTGAGCGATGTCCCCGGGCTGGTGCTGGGCGGCGAGGTCCAGCGCACCCTCACGCTCGCGGCGCTGGACTCGGCCCTCGCGGGCGCCGAGGTCTCCGGCGGCATGCGGCCCAAGCTCCGCGCCGCGCGAGCCGCCCTCCACGCGGGCGTCGCGCGCGTGCACATCGCCGCGTGGGACGGCGCCGGCACGCTCGCGCGACTGCTCGGCGGCAGCGGCACCGGCACCACCTTCGCCGCCGAGGAACCGGCGTGACCACCTCGATCGGCGCCCCGGCGCCCATGGCGCCACCCCTCGACCCCGCGCTCGCCCACCAGGAGCTCGGCCTGCTCGCTCCCACCTATCCGTTGCCGCGCCTCCTCCTCACCCACGGCCGGGGCACGCGGGTCTGGGACGCGAGCGGGCGCGAGTACCTCGACTTCGCGAGCGGCATCGCGGTGAACGCAATGGGCCACGCGCCGGTCGGCCTCCAGCGGGCGGTGTCACGCCAATTGCGCGCGCTGGTGCACGTCTCGAACCTGTTCGCCAACCCGCCGGCGCTCGCGTTCGCGCAGCGATTGACCCAGGCGACCGGGTACTCGCACGTCTTCTTCTGCAACTCGGGCACCGAGGCCAACGAGGCGGCGCTCAAGTTCGCACGCCTGTTCGCGCGGGCGCGCGGACGCGCGGGGCGCGACCTGCTCGCGTTCCGGGGCGGCTTCCACGGGCGCACCGCGCTCGCGCTCTCCGCCACGCACCATCCGCCCTACCGCGAGCCGTTCGCGCCCCTGGTGCCGGGCATCCGGTTCGCCGAGTTCAACCAGCCGGGGGCGCTCGACGCCGTGCTCGACGAGGCCGTGTGCGGGGTCATCGTCGAGCCGGTGCAGGGCGAGGCCGGCGCGATCCCGGCGACCCGCGAGTTCCTGCACGCCCTGCGCGCGCGCACCACGGCCCTCGGCGCGCTGCTGATCTTCGACGAGGTGCAGTGCGGCATGGGGCGCTGCGGGCATCTGCTCGCCTCCGAGCACTTCGGCGTGCGCGCGGACATCACGGTGCTCAGCAAGGCGCTCGGCGGCGGGCTGCCGCTCGGCGCGGTGCTCCTGTCCGCCGAGGTGGCGCACGCGCTCCAGCCCGGGCTGCATGGCTGCACCTTCGGCGGGGGCCCGGTGGTCACGACCGCGGGTGACTGGACGCTCGCCCGGATCGCGCGCCCCGGCTTCCTCGCGCGGGTGCGCAAGCGCGGGCGCGAGCTGGGCGCGGCGCTCGACGCCGTGGTGTCGCGCCACGCGTCGCTCCGCGCGGCGCACGGCCTCGGCCTGCTGCGCGCGCTCGAGGTGGCGGCGGACGCCCCCTACGGGCCCGCCGAGCTGGTCGCGCGGGCGCGCCAGGGCGGACTCCTCACCGTGCGCGGCGGCGAGCGCGCGGTGCGCCTGCTCCCGCCGCTCACCGTGAGCGCAGCCGAGATCGTGGACGCGGTACAGCGCCTCGAGGCGGCCGTGACGGCGCTCGAGCCCATGCCCCCACCCGGGAGGTCGACATGATGACGGACGGCAGGAAGCAGGTGCGGCGGGCGGTGCTCGCGTATTCGGGCGGTCTCGACACCAGCATCATCGTGCACTGGCTCAAGCACCGGTATGGGTGCGAGGTGGTGTGCTACTGCTCCGACGTCGGCCAGGGCGACGGCGAGCTCGGCGGACTCGCCGAGCGCGCGCGCGCCATCGGCGCGGACGACGTGGTGGTCGAGGACCTGCGATTGCCGTTCCTGCGCGACCACTGCTTCCCGGCGCTCCGCGCCGGGGCGGTGTACGAGGGCCGCTACCTGCTGGGCACCTCGCTGGCGCGCCCGCTGATCGCCGCGCGCCAGGTGTGGTGCGCCGAGCAGACCGGCGCCGACGCGGTGGCGCACGGCTGCACCGGCAAGGGCAACGACCAGGTGCGCTTCGAGCTCGCCTACATGGCGCTCGGGCCGCAGCTCACCGTGCTCGCGCCGTGGCGCGACCCGGCATGGACCATCGCCTCGCGCGAGGACGCGCTCCGGTACGCCGACCGGCACGACATCCCGGTGCTCCAGACGAAGCAGGATCTGTTCTCGCGCGACGCCAACCTGTGGCACGTCTCGCACGAGGGCGGCCCGCTCGAGGACCCCGCGGTCGGGGCGCCCGCGGACCTGTATCGCCTGACGCAGGGCCCGGCATCCCAACCGGCGTGGCCGGAGACCGTGAGCATCGCGTTCGAGTCCGGGCGCCCGGTGCGCCTCGACGGTCGCGCGCTCGATCCAGTCGCGCTCGTCACCGAACTCAACCGCCGCGCCGGGCGTCATGGCGTGGGGCGCGTGGACCTGGTGGAGAGCCGGCTGGTGGGCATGAAGTCGCGCGGCGTCTACGAGACCCCGGCAGGCACCGTGCTCCATGAGGCGCTCGAGGACCTGTGCCGGCTGACCCTGCCCCATGACCTGCTGCGCACGCGCGCCGAGCTGGCGCCCCGCATGGCCGACCTGGTCTACTCCGGGCTCTGGTTCACGCCGCTGCGGCGCTCGCTGCAGGCCTTCGTGGACACCGCGCTCCAGCCGGCGACCGGCGAGGTCCGGGTCGAGCTGTTCCGCGGACACGCCCGGGTGGTGGCGCGCACCAGCCCGAACTCGCTCTACTCGAGGGGGCTCGCCTCGTTCGACATGACCGGGTACGACCGCTCGCATGCGGAGGGCTTCATCCGTCTCCTCGGGCTGCCCCTCGCCGCCGCCGCGAACGTGGGGGCGACCGGCCGCCGGGCCCCCGTCCGGACCGCTGCGCACGCCGCGCCCGGGTCCGTGCCGGCGCTGGAGGAAGACCGTGTCGGCTGAGCGGGACGACGGCGGGGCGGTGTGGCGGGGCCGGCTCGCGGCCGGGCTCGATCCGCGGGCGCGGGCGCTGAACGACTCGCTGCCGGTGGACGGGCGCCTGTGGCCCGAGGAGCTGGCGCTGTCGCGCGCCTACGCCCGCGCCATCGCCGAGTGCGGGGTGCTGGCGGCGCCCGAGCTCGCCGCGCTGCTCGCGGCGTGTGACGTCCTCGGCGGCGAGCTGGCGGCGGGGCACGTGGCGCTCGCGGGCGAGGACGTGCATTCCGCGGTCGAGGCCGCCCTCACCGAACGCTGCGGCGATCCCGCGCGGCGCCTGCACACCGGACGCAGCCGCAACGAGCAGGTGAGCACGATCACCCGCATGCGCGTGATGCGCCTGTGCGAGGACGCGCTCGAAGGCCTGCGCGGGCTCGAGCGCGCATTGCTCGCGCAGGCCCTGCGCGCCGGGGGCATCGCGGTCGCCGCATGCACCCATCTCCAGCCGGCGCAGCCGGTGCTGCTCGCCCAGCTGTGGCTGGCCCACCTCGCCGCGCTCGAGCGCGACGAGGACCGCTTCGCCGCGGCCCGCGAGGCGGCCGACCTGCTGCCGCTCGGCGCCGGCGCGGTCGCGGGCTCGCCCCTGCGCTACGACCGTCTGGCGCTCGCGACGCGGCTCGGCTTCAGCCGCCTCGCGGCCAACAGCGTGGACGCCGTGGGCGACCGCGACTTCGCGCTCGACTACCTGAACGCGGCCGCGGTGCTGGGCGTGCACCTGTCGCGGCTCGCCGAGGACCTGGTGCTGTGGTGCTCGCCGTTCTTCGGCTGGTTCACGGCGCCCGACGGGTTCTCGACCGGCTCCAGCCTGTTGCCTCAGAAGCGCAATCCCGACCTGTTCGAGCTCGCGCGCGGCAAGAGCGCGCGGCTGCTCGCCAATGCCCAGCGGCTGGCGGTGCTCATGAAGGGGCTGCCTTCCGCGTACCAGAAGGACCTGCAGGAGGACAAGGAAGCGGTGTTCGACACCGCCGACACGCTCGCGCTCCTGTTCGCCGCGCTCCCGCCGGCGATCGAGGCGTTGGCCCCGGACCAGGAGCGCATGCGGGCCAGCCTCACGCCCGGCCTGCTCGCGGTGGAGCTCGCGGACGCGCTGGTGGAGGATGGCCTGCCGTTCCGCGACGCGCACCTCGCGGTCGGCCGGCTGTGGGCCGCCGCCGAGCGCGCGGGCGTCGAACCCGCCGCGCTGCCGGAGCACGAGCGCCTCGCGCTCGCGCCGCAGTTCACCGACGCGCGCCTCGCGGCGCTGACCGTCGCGGGCGCGCTCGCGCGCCGCTCGCACGCGCCGGGCGCCGGACCCGACAGCGTGGCGGCGCAGATGGCGCATGCGGAGTCGCGGCTCGGCGTCGGGGGTGGCGGCCCCGCGCGGGACACCGGCGCGGCGGGGGCGACGGACGCCCCGACGCCCGGGGCGAGCGCCGCGCTCGAGCACGCGGTCACACTCGCCGATGCCGAACCCGTCGCGCGGCCCGATGGCATCACGCTGCGGCCCGCGACCATCGAGGACGTGCCCGGCATCGCGCGGCTGATGGCGGCCTACGTGGCGCAGGGGGTGCTGCTGCCGCGCCCGATGAACGAGCTCTACCAGTGCGTGCGCGAGTTCCATGTCGCGATGCTGGACGGCGAGGTGGTGGCGTGCGCCGCGCTGCGCCTGTTGTGGAACGACCTCGGCGAGGTGCGCTCGCTGGCGGTGCGCCCGGACCAGCACGGCCGGGGGCTGGGCGCCACGCTCATCGACCGCGTGCTCGACGACGCGCGCCACCTCGGGCTCCCGCGCGTGATCGCTCTCACCCGCGAGGTGACGTTCTTCGAGCGCTGCGGCTTCGCCGCGGTCTCCCGCGACACCCTCCCGCGCAAGGTGTGGACCGACTGCGTGCGCTGCCCCCGCCGTCATGCCTGCGACGAGGTCGCGGTGGTGCTCGATCTGGTCCCGGGCGCCACGGCCGCCGCGGCCGTGGCGGCAGGGTCCTGGCTGGCGCCCATCCCGCGGTCCGCCAGCCCCGAGCCGGGCGCGCTCCCCGTCGTGTCCTGACACGCCGCCGGTGCGCGGGCCGCGCCCGGCGCGCCGTCCCCGGCCCCCCTCCGGGCGCCCGTTTCCGCCCTCATGTCCGCCGTGGAATGGCCGAAACCCATGGGTGAACGCCCGGGACGGACGGAGCGCGAGGCATTTCCCCGCCCGGGGTCGAGGGCGCTCCTCACTAAGGAAGGTGGGGCATGGGTTCGAACTGGTGGACGCGGTTGTTCTCGCGCTCCGCCGCGACGCGTACCGTCGGGGCCGGGCCGGCGCTCGCGGAGGACGTGCCGCACGACGTCACGGTGGCCCTGGCGGCGCCGGCCGAGCCCGCGCCCGAGCGGCGGCTCGAATGGCGCGAGCCCGAGCGCCCCGCCGCGGACCCGCCCCCACTGGCCAACTCGGCGTCACTCGGCCGCTCGATGGCGCTGCGCGTGCGCCTGCTGCTCGATGGCGCGGACCCGGAAGCGCTCCACTCCGACGGGCCGGCGCTGGTGGAGATGCTGCTCGAAGGCGGGGGATCGTTCGTCGGCCACCTGCCCGAGGACAAGCGGGCGGCGCTCGACGTGGCCCGGCGTCCCGGTTCGGGCGTCGGCGAGCTGGTGCCGCTGTTCGCGCACGATCCGGCGCTCGCCCAGGCGGTGATCCGGCTGGCGAATTCCCCCGCGTACCGGCACCACGGCGAGCCCATGGTCGCCCTCCACGGCGCGGTGCACCGCCTCGGCAGGACGACGGTGCAGGGCGTCCTCATGGCCAGCATGGTCGAGGGCCTCCTCTGCCTCCCCGGCGGCGCGTTCGACCTCCTGGTGGGCCGGACGTGGTCGCACATGCAGCGCACCGCGCCGATCGCGCGGGACGTCGCGCCGGTGTTCGGAGTGGATCCCGACGCCGCGTTCTCGTTCGCGCTGCTCCACGACGTCGGCAAGCTGGTGATCTTCGACCACGCGGCGACCCTGCGTCGCGAGCAGCAGCGCGACCTGCGCATCCCGGAGCCCTTCTTCCGCCAGCTGCTGTGGCAACTGCACGAGCCGGTGGGCGGGCTGGCGATGCTGCGCTGGGGCATGGGAGGCGAGGCGGCGCACGTGGTGGGCGGACACCATCGGCGGCCGGTGCCCGAGACGGCCGACCCGGCGACCGAGGCGGTCTTCGTCGCCGAGGCGGTCGAACTGGCTCACTGCAACCACGCGGCGCTCGCGTGGGAGGAGTGGTGGGAGCGCGGCGGGATCACCGCCGACCGGTTCGAGGTCGCCGAGCGCATCCGCGCGGCCGAAGAGGCATAGCCCGTCCCGGCGTCGCGGCCCCGCTTCGCGACCGGCGCCCCGGGCCCGGCCGGGCGCGCCGCAACCCATCGCGGTCCCGCTCCGTAGAGCGGGCACCCACACCTGCACAGGACCGGCGCCGCGCCCCAGGCGGGGCGTGTCGCCGGCTTGGCGCAGGTGTGCGGCATGGAGGATCCGATGAGGGCCCTGATGCTGAGCGTGACCGCCGCGCTCCTGCTCGCCACCCCGGTGTCCGCGCTCGACCTGCGCGCCGAGACCAAGTCCTACCCGGCCGCGGGCGTGCGATCGCTCGCGCTCGAACTCCCTGCGGGCGAGGTGACGATCGAGACCACCGACGGTCCCGACGTGCGCCTCACCGTCGGGGTCCACGGCCGGGGCTCGACCAGCGACTGCGAACGCCGCGCCCGGCGTCTCCATCTGGATGCGGAGCGCCGGGGGGACGCGCTCGCCCTGACGCTGAAGGACGGTTCGCACTGGCGCGTGTGCCGCACTTCGGTGCGTACCGAGGTGAGGGTCCCGCGCGGGATCGCGGTGGAGCTGAAGTTCGGGGCGGGCGAGCTCCAGGTGTTCGGCCTCGACGACGACCTCGAGGTGAAGATGGGCGCGGGGGAGGCCATCCTGCACCTGCGCGAGAGCGACGTGGGCGCGGTGCGGGTCCGCGTCGGCGCCGGAGATGCCACGCTCCATCGCCGCGGCGAAGTCCAGGACGGCTCGGGGTTCATCAGCCGCACGCTGCACTGGGGCGGCCCCGGCCCGGCCCAGGTGAGGGTCCTGCTCGGCGCCGGCGACGTGGACCTGCGTCTCGAGTGACGCTACCCTCCGGTCCACACTCGAACCTCCGGAGGTCGCCATGCGTCCGCTCGCCCTCGCGCTCCTCGCCACCCTCGCGCTCGCGCCGCCCGCGCGTGCCGGCGGGCCCGTCATCCGCCAGTCGACCTTCGCACTCGGCGGCGCCCGGTCCGTCCAGCTCGAGTTCCCGATCGGCGGGCTGTCCGTCGAGCCTTCGACCGACGGCAAGGTGCATGTCGAACTCTCGCTGCGCTGCGATGACGAGCGGGCCAACTGTCAGGAACGCGCCGGAGAGATCGAGGTGGTCTCGTCCACGCGGCTCGCCGTGCTGCACGTGAAGCTCGACCGCTGGCCACCGCGCTGGAACCCGCTCGGGCTCCACATGGAGACCCGGGCGCGCGTCCCCTCCGGCGTCGCGCTCGTGGTCTCGATGGGGGCCGGCAATATCGACGTGCGCGGGCATGCCGCCGACCTCGACGTGCAGGTGGGGGTGGGCGACGCGGCGCTCCATCTCGCCCGGGGTGACGTGCGCCGCGCGCGACTCGAGGTCGGGGTCGGGCAGGCGAGGCTCAAGAGCGGCGAAGAGACCATCGGCGGAGAGGGCGGCCTGGGCCACGTCGTGGACTGGGACCGCGGCCGGGGGCACTCGACCCTCCACGCCAAGGTGGGCGTCGGCCGCATCGACGTCCTCCTCGACTAGGAGACCTTCCCGAGACTCGCGCCTCCCGCGCGTGCTATCGTCGGCGCCCATGAACGCTCACGCGCCGCTCGCCGCCGCCCTCGCGCTCGTGGTGGCGTCCACGCCGACCCAGCCGCCGCTCCCTTCGCTGCGCTGGCCGTCGCCGGTGGTGTCGGGCGAGACCACGGGAACCTCGCTCGCCGTGCCGACCTACTGGCGCACCCGGGCGGAACGGACGCAGTACCGCGAGACCCCGGACTACGACGAGACCATGCGTTACGCGCGCCAGCTCGAAGGCGGTTCACGCTGGATCCGGGTGGTGAACTACGGCACCAGCGGTCAGGGCCGCCCGCTGCCGCTCATGATCGTCTCGAAGGACCGCGCGTTCACTCCGGAGGCCGCGCTCGCCACGGGCAAGCCGATCGTGCTGATCCAGAACGGCATCCACGCGGGGGAGATCGAGGGCAAGGACGCCTGTCTGGCGCTGGTGCGCGACATGGCGGTGCTCGGCACGCGCGCCGACCTGCTCGACAGCGTCATCGTGCTCGTGCTGCCCATCCTCTCGGTGGATGCCCACGAGCGCCACAGCCCGTGGAACCGCATCAACCAGAACGGTCCGGCCGAGATGGGCTGGCGCACCGGTCCGGTGGGCCTGAACCTCAACCGCGACTACCTCAAGGCCGAGACACCCGAGATCCGCGCGCTGCTGTCGCAGGTGTACACGCGGTGGTGGCCGCACCTCCTGGTGGACGACCACACCACCGACGGCGCCGACTACCGCCATGACGTGACCTACAGCGCCCCCCACGGCGGCGGCACTCCCGCGCCGCTGGACCGCTGGCTGACCGAGGCGTTCGAGGGCCGCGTGATCCCGCGGCTCGCGCGGATGGGGCACCTCCCCGCGCCGTACCTCTCGTTCCGCAACGGGAGCTCGGACCCGCGTGCCGGCCTCGACTACGGCAACGCGCCGCCGCGGTTCTCGAACGGCTATCCGGTCATCCAGAACCGCGCCGCCGTGCTGGTCGAGACCCACATGATCAAGCCCTATGGCGTGCGCGTGAAGGCGACCTACGACCTGCTGGTGGCGCTGCTCGAGGAACTCCACGCCCGCCCGCGCGAGCTGGTGCGCGCGGTGGCCCAGGCGGAGGAATCGACCATCGCGCGCGGCCGGGAGCGCGACCCGGCGAAGCGCGAGGTGGTGCTGGCGACCCGCACCACCGACACCGCCGTGCCCTTCGAGTTCAAGGGCTGGGTCACGCGCTGGGAGCCGAGCGAGATCACCGGGGCTCCGTTGCCGCGCTACAGCGACGCGCCGTGGGACTCCGTCATCCCGCTCTACCGCGAGGTGACGCCCACGCTCACCGTGCGCCAGCCGGCCGGCTACGTGGTGCCCCAGGAGTGGGACATCGCGCGCGACCGGCTCGACGTGCACGGCGTGCGCTACCGCAGCTTCGCGAAGTCATGGACCGACACGGTCGAGGTGCAGCACGTCCTCGAGTGGCGCGCCGCCGCCGAGGAGCGTGAGGGACATCGGCCCATCAGCGTGGGCAAGGTGGCGCTCGAGCGCCGCGTGCGCACCGCGCGGCCCGGCGACCTGTGGGTGCCGCTCGACCAGCGCTCGGCGATGGTGGCGGTGCACCTGTTCGAAGCCCAGGCGCCGGACGGACTGATGTACTGGAACGCCTTCGACACCGTGTTCGAGCGCAAGGAATACGGCGAGCCCTACGTGGTCGAGCCGCTGGCGCGACAGATGATGGCCGATGATCCGGCGCTGGCGCGGACGTTCCGGGAGCGGCTGGCGAGCGACACCACCTTCGCCCATGATCCGCACGCGCGCAGCGACTTCTTCTTCCGCCGCTCGAAGTGGGCCGACCCCGAGCAGGACCTGCATCCGGTCCTCCGTGCGCTGCGGCGGCCGCCGGACGACGTGCTGGCGCCTTAGGCCGCGCACGACGGGCCGCTGGCCGAGCGCTCAGCGGCCCAGCAGCGTCTCCACCTCCACGACTGCCTTCTGCTCGTCCATCATGATGTGCATGAGCGTGTGGGTGTGGACCGCATGGCCCTTCACCATCGGCAGCAGCCGGGCGTAGGTCGCCGCGGCGGCGCTCTCGGTCTTGAGCGCTTCCTGGAGCATCACGCGCCAGTCCTCGGTGTGCCGGATGGCCGCGGGATCGCGGTCGGTCGCCGCCACGCCGCCGAGCTCGGCGATGATGGCGCGCACCTTTCCGGCGTGACCCACCGACTCCAGCGACTCCTTCTCGAAGTGGGCGCCCAGGGACAGGGACTCGATGCCCTTCACGTACGCGGCGTAGTGCGCGTACATCGCCTGCGCGCGCAGCTCCCAGCCGAGCGCCCGGTTGAGCAACCCGACCAGCTGCGCGTTCGGGGCCTTCTTCTTCGCTGCCATGGTGCACCTCCGTGAGGACGAGGGAGCCGCACCCGTCCGGATGGGATCGTTCCGACCGCGCCGGCGCCCGGTCCAGGCCGACCGGGACGCGGATCGCGTGAAAGGGCCACCGCCCTTCCGGCCGCAGTCTAGTGCCAGCCCCGCGCGGACCCAACCGGCGGTCCCGGCCGCGCCGGGGCGACCGCGCGCGGCACCCCGGTGTCCGTGCGCCGGAGCCCTGACATCCCGACAGTGGCGCCGCGCGTTCTGTCAGGGCGAGCCGCTTCCACGGGAACTCCGGTGGACGGGTGGGAAGGGTCCGTGGTGCCGTCCCGGACGGTCGCCCGGGAAGTCCGCGGTCGCGCAAGCGCCCGTGCGAAACGGGATTGGTCGACCGCGCGGGGCGGGCCGCGGGCGCCATCACCCTCGCTGGCCGGCACCGCCGGGCCCGCGCCACTTGCTGGCCCGGATGATGCAGACCTGTTCAGACGGCCCGTCGTACACGATCGCGCCGTTCAGGTCGCCCCCTCCAGGCGCCGGGCCGGACATCCTGTCCCGAGATCGGAGGACCGCACGATGGCCACCTCTCTCCCTCAGGATCGCGAGATCCTCCCGCAGCGACTGGTCGTGGTGGCGCTCGGCGACCCATTGCGCGCCGACGACGCCGTCGGGCTCCACATCATGGGCGAGTTGCGCGAGTTCACGCGCTCGTGGCTCGGCCGCGTCGAATTCGTGGACGCGAGCCTGCCCGGCCACGCCCCCACCGAGCGGCTGCGCGGTCGCAGCGCCATGGTGCTGGTCGGCACGCTCACGCGCGGGAGCCGGCCCGGCACCGTGCACGTGCTCCCGGGTCGCGACGCGCTTCGCACCCGCCACGGGCATCCGAACTCCGCGCCCACCGGCAACACGGTCTCGCTGCTGCGCACCCTCCAGGCGCTGGACGCGCTGCCGCCGAACGTGACCGTGGTCGGCATCGAGCCCGCGCGCATCGAGCGCGCGATGGGGCTCTCGGAGGCGGTGCGCGAGGCGTTGCCCGCGGCGGTCAGCCGGGCGCACGCGGCGGTCGAGGCGATGATCACGTCGAGCGAGACGCAGGCCGCCCCCGGCGGCGAGCCGCGCCTGCGGGCCTCGGCGGGCTGAGCGGCGCCCGGCGATCGAACGTGCACGAGCTCTCGCTGGCGAACGAAGTCCACCGCACCTGCCGTCGGCGCATCGACGCGCAGGGCGGCGGCCGGCTCGAGCGCGTGCGCCTCGCCATCGGCGAGCTCTCCGCGGTCGAGCCCGACCTGATCGCCTTCGCCTGGGAGGCCGTGGTGAGCGGCGGGCCCGACCAGGGCTGCTCGATCGACGTGGAATGGCGGCCCGCGCGACAGGTGTGCGAGCGTTGCGGCGTTGTCCCGGGGCGCGCTGCGGGATCGTGGCTGCGCCTCTGCTCGCGCTGCGCGCGGCCGCTGCGCATCGAGGGTGGCGATGAACTCGACATCCTGCAGTTCTCCTTCACGCCGGCGGACGGCCGGGCGGAAACCGCCGAATGACGGATGTCGATCTCCGGCAGAAGGTCCTCGCCGGCAATGAGGCCGCCGCGGCCGAATCACGTCGCGCGTTCGAGGGCACGGGCACGCTGGTCGTGAACCTCATCTCGTCGCCCGGCTCGGGCAAGACCACGCTGCTCGAGGCCACCGTGGGACGGCTCAAGGACCACCTGCGCGTGGGCGTGATCGAGGGCGACATCGCCACCGAGCGCGATGCCGACCGACTGCGCCGGGCCGGCGTGCCCGCCCATCAGATCCTGACGGGCGGGTCGTGCCATCTCGACGCGCGCCAGATCCGGAGCGCAATGGACGCGCCCGGGCTGCGGGCCCTCGACGTGCTCTTCATCGAGAACGTGGGCAACCTCATCTGCCCGACCTCCTACGACCTCGGCGAGGACTTCAAGGCGGTGCTGCTCTCGGTCACCGAAGGCGAGGACAAGCCGTTCAAGTACCCGGGCATCTTCGCGCGCGCCGAGGTCACGGTGATCACCAAGCTCGATCTGCTGCCGCACGTGACGTTCTCGCTCAACGAGGTGCGCGGGCAGGTGCGCACGCTGCGCCCGGGTGGCCACTGGCTCGAGACCAGCGCGCGGACCGGCGAGGGGGTCGAGGCCTGGTGCGGGTGGCTCGAGCGCAGGCTGGCGGACAAGCGCGGCGAGCGGCGGTAGTCGGCGCCGGGATCCCGCCGCGCCGCCCGGACGGCCCCCGCGTCATGCCCCTACGCGAGCCCGTGCGCCTCCAGCAGCGCCCGATCGCCGAGCAGCGCGGACGTCGCGCCGTCGGCCACCACGATTCCGCCGTCGAGGAGCACGGAACGAGGGCACAGGCGCTTCACGAACTCGAGGTCGTGGCTCGCGAGCACCAGCGTCGCGCCGAGCCCGACGAGCAGCTCGGCGAGTTCCCGCCGGCCGCGCGGATCGAGGCCGCTCGAGGGCTCG
Organism: Candidatus Eiseniibacteriota bacterium; assembly: GCA_963776245.1. Lineage (GTDB taxonomy): Bacteria > Eisenbacteria > RBG-16-71-46 > RBG-16-71-46 > RBG-16-71-46 > CAVSAC01. The sequence goes on from CAVZLN010000003.1 coordinate 473,977, forward strand.
TCGAGCAGCAGCAGCCCGGGCCGGCAGGCGAGCGCGCCCGCGAGGCACGCGCGGCGCTTCTCGCCCGCGGACAGATGGTGCGGGGCGCGCGGCTCGAACCCGGACAGGTCCACCGCCGCCAGCGCCTCGCGCACCGCGCGCTCGACCTCGGCCGCCGGCCAGCGTCGCGCGTGCGGCCCGTACCCGACATCCTCGCCGACCGTGAGTCCGAACAACTGATCGTCCGGGTCCTGGAACACGATGCCGACGCGGTCGCGGATGCGCCCGAGCGTCTTCGGCGACAGTTCGATGCCATCGAGCACGATGCGGCCCCGGACCTCGTGATGGTGCGCGGCCCGGTGCGCGCCGTGCGCGTGGAGATAGCGATGGCGCTCGGGGAGCAGCCCGGCGAGATGGAGCAGCAGCGTGGACTTGCCCGCGCCGTTGGGCCCGAGCAGGGCGACGCGCTCGCCGGCCGCGACCGCGAGCTCGATCCCGCGCAGCGCGGGCGAGCCGTCGGGGTAGTGATAGGCGAGGCCGGCGACGCCGAGCGCGACCGCGTTCACGGCTCGATCCCCCCGCGCGCGCGGCGCGCACGATCGAGCGCTTCGGCACGCTCGAGCGTCCTCAGCAGCAGGGCCGCGACCAGCCGGCCGAACGCCCGTGCGGTCGCCAGCGGCTCGCGAGCGAGCGGCGCCCACGCGCCCGCACCCGGGCGGCGAGCCTCACGCGCGACGAGCATGGTGCGCACCTGACGGGTGGTCACCGCGATGCCGGCGATCGACTCGGCCAGCAGTTCGACCAGGCGCGCCGGCGCGCGCAGGGCGCGCAGTCCGGCGACCAGTCCGGCCGGCCCGAGCACCGTGGCGAGCGCCGCGCCCGCCGCGGCGGCAGCGAGGGCGCGCGTCCCGAGCGCGGCCGCCATCGCCGGCCCGCGGCCGCGCGGCGCGAACAGCGCCGCCGACAGCGCGAGCGTGAGCACCATGGGAAGCAGCCAGAGCAGACGCCGGAGCGCGCGTGCCGGAGCCACCCCCGCGACCGCGAACCCGCCCAGCGCGAGCGCGAACACGGCCGCCCATACCGCCCACGATCCCGCGGGCACCGCGCGGCCGTCCACACCGGCGGGCGCGAGCGCCGCCGCCAGCACCGCGGCGAGCCCGAGCGCGAGCACGCGCCCGGGTGAGCTAATCGTGCGCGGCATCGCGACGGTCGGACAGGCCGCGGGTGCCGGCCCACGCCAGCGCCGCCACCACCAGCGTGCCGATCGCACCCGCCAGCAGGGGCGCCAGCCCGGCCCACCGTGCGGGCAGGCGCAGGAGCGGCTCGAGCAGCGGCGGCGCCAGCGGCCGCGCCTGCGCCGCGAAGCCGAGGTCGAGCGCGGTGCGCTCGAGGCCGTCGGGAAGCGAGGACGCCAGCGGCGCCAGGACCACGGCCACCGCGAGCGCCAGCGCCAGCCCGCCCAGCGCGAGCGCGCCGGTGTGGCGACGGCCCCCGTCCGCGAGGCCCGCGACGAGGTCGGGACGCCAGCGCATCACGGTCACCAGGATGCCGCCGGTGAGGACGGCCTCGAGCACGCCGATGGCGAGATGCGAGAGGAGCATGAGCGGCAGGATGCCGCGCAGGGGATAGAGCCCCGAGCCCGCGAGCGCGAGCGCGGTGGCGAGCGCCGAGGCCACCGTCGCCACGAAGGCGCCCACCATGGCGCCGGCCACGCGTCCGCGCACGCCGCGGACCACGCGCGCACCGAACGCCGCGACCGTGAAGCCGACGAAGGAGCCCACCAGCCCCATGCTGAGGAGATTGAGCCCGTACGCAGTGAGCCCGCCGTCCTGGAACAGCAGCGCCTGGACGGCGAGCACGGTCGCGATCACGAGCAGCGCGCGCCACGGCCCGACCAGCACCGCGACCAGGGTGGCGCCCACCAGATGGCCGCTGGTGCCGGGGGCCACCGGGACGTTCACCATCTGCGCCGCGAACACGAAGGAGGCGAGCGCGCCCAGCGCGCCCGCCGGCACGCGCGCCCGGTCGCGCCGTTCGGCGCGCAGCGCCGCGGCGAGCGTCACCCCCGCGACCGCCCAGGTCGACGCGGCGACGGCGGGGCTCAGGAATCCATCGGGAACGTGCATGTCGGCTCCGGGGTCACTGCGGCCTCAGCGTCGTCCGGCGGTCCGACCACGATCCGACCGCGGAGGTTCCAGGGTTCACGGCCGGGATTGGACCTGGTGGCGGGCAGACTACATGCGTGCACAGCGGCGAGGAAGGCGGTCCGCGGCGCCGGGCGCGGCCATCGGCCTCCGCGCGCGGCTTCGTCGCGGTCAGCAGATGCGCGGGAGCTGCTCCCCGCTCAGCATCTCGACCACCCGCTGGCCGCCGACGCGGCTGCGCATGAACACCCGGCCCGGGTGATCGGCGACCACCTCGCCGATGATCGCGGCGTCCCGTCCGAGCGGGTGCGCGCGCATCGCGGCGAGGGCCTGTTCCGCTCCGTCGCGCGCCACGATGGCGATCACTTTGCCCTCGTTCGCCACGTAGAGCGGGTCGAGGCCGAGGAGCTCGCATGCGCCGCGCACCTCTTCGTCGATCGGGAGCGCGGTCTCGTCGAGGAGTACCCCGACTCGCGCCGCCTGCGCGAGCTCGTTGAGTGCGCTCGAAACCCCGCCCCGGGTGGGATCGCGCAGCACGTGCACCCGGGGCCCGCACGCGGCGAGCACGCCGGCGACCAGCGTGTGGAGCGCCGCCGAGTCGCTCGCGATGGTGGTCTCGAACGCGAGCCCCTCGCGCACCGAGAGGATGGCGATGCCGTGCCGGGCGATGGGCCCGTTGACGAGCACGGCGTCGCCCGGCGCCGCGCGCGCCGGCAGGAGCGACACGCCCGGGGGCACCCGGCCGATCCCGGTGGTGTTGATGAACACCCCGTCACCCTTGCCGCGGTCGACCACCTTGGTGTCGCCGGTCACCACGCTCACGCCGGCCTCCCGGGCGGCGGCGGCCATCGAATCGACGATGCGCCACAGCTCGTCCATCGCGAGGCCCTCCTCCAGGATGAACCCGGCGGTCAGGGCCAATGGGCTGGCCCCGCACATGGCGAGATCGTTGAGCGTGCCGTGCACCGCGAGCGAGCCGATGTCGCCGCCCGGGAAGAACCGCGGGGTCACCACGAAGGAGTCGGTCGAGACCGCGATGCGCCCGGCCGGCACCTCGAGCACCGCGCCGTCGTGGCGCTCCTCGAGCGCCGGATTCGCGAAGGCGCGCAGGAACAGGCGCTCGATCAACATCTGGCTCAGGCGCCCGCCGCCGCCGTGGGCGAGCAGCACGTGCGGGTACTCGGCGATCGGGATGGGACAGCTGGCGCCCGGAAGTCCGGCCGCGGGGAGCTCGCTCATCCGTTCCTCGTGTACTGGTGGTAGGCGGCGCACGCCCCCTCGCTCGACACCATCGGTGCCCCGAGCGGGCGTTCCGGCGTGCAGCGGGTTCCAAACGCCGCGCAGTCGGGGGGCTTCCGCTGCCCGATCAGGATGAGCCCGGCGATGCACTCGGGGGACTCGCGTGTCACCAGCCCGCCGATGTCGAAGCGCTTCTCGGCGTCCCAGCGCTCGAATCCGCCGCGCAGGCGGAAGCCGCTCCCCGGGATCACGCCGATCCCGCGCCACGCGCGGTCGCACACCTCGAACACCTCGCGCATCAGCGCCTGGGCCGGCCGGTTGCCGGCGCGCGTCACCGCGCGCGCGTACGGGTTCTCGACCCCGACCCGGCCCTCCTCGAGCGCGCACACCGCCCGATACACGCCCTGCACCAGGTCGAGCGGCTCGAATCCCGTGACCACGATGGGCACGCCGTGACGCGCCGCGATCGGTTCGTACTCCTCGTATCCCATCACCGCGCACACGTGCCCGGCGGCGAGGAAGCCCTGCACCCGGTTGTCGGGAGCGCCCAGCAGCGCCTCCATCGCCGGGGGCACCCGCACGTGCGAGACCAGCACCGAGAAGTTGTCGAGCCCGAGCCGCTTCGCCTGCCACACCGCCATGGCGTTCGCGGGAGCGGTGGTCTCGAAGCCCACCGCGAAGAACACGACATGGCGGTCGGGGTGCTTCTGCGCCAGCTTCACCGCGTCGAGCGGCGAGTACACCATGCGCACGTCCCCGCCTTCCGCCTTCACGCTCAACAGGTCGGTGGTCGAGCCGGGCACGCGCAGCATGTCGCCGAACGACGTGAACACGACCTCGGGGCGGCGCGCGAGCGCGAGCGCGCGGTCGATCATCTCCAGCGGGGTGACGCAGACCGGGCAGCCGGGCCCATGCACCAGGGTGATCGATCCGGGCAGCATTTGGTCGATGCCGGTCCGGATGAAGGTGTGGGTCTGGCCTCCGCAGATCTCCATCAAGGTCCACGGCCGCGTGACGCGCTCGTGGATGGCGCGCACGAACTTCCGCACGTCGGCTGCCTGGCGATACTCGTCGACGTACCTCATCGGGGCCGTCCGGGGACCGGGTGCTCGCCTAGTCCGGCTGGGGGATGTCGAGCTCGCCGAGCTCGCCCATCTCCTGAAGGGTGCGGAACACCTCCCGCGCCTCGTGCTCGCTCACCCGGCTGATCGCGAACCCGACGTGCACGATCACGAAGTCGCCGGTCCGGACCTCGGGGGTGTACGCGAGGCACACCTCCTTCGTCACACCACCGAACGACACCGAGCCCATGGTCATACCGCCCGGGTCCTCGACGATCCTCAGCACCTGACCCGGCACGCCGAGGCACATGCGCGCTCCTCCCGGTTGACCGCGCCCGGAGGACGCGGCCCACCCTCATTCCGCCATCATCCGCGCGGCCGCGACGGCCGCCTGCCCGAGGCTCACTCCACCGTCGTTGGGCGGCACCTGCCGGTGCACCAGCACCTCGTGGCCCGCGCCCGCGAGCGCCCGCGCGGCCCCCTCGAGCAGCCGGCGGTTCTGGAAGCATCCCCCGCTCAGCACCACCCGGGTCACGTCCGTCGCGTGCGCGACCTCCGTCATCCCCTGGATCATCGCGCCGTGGACGCGGGCCGCCATGATACCTCGCGCGACGCCGCGCGCGAGATCGGCCAGGACGGCCGCGACCAGCGGGCGCCAGTCGAGGGTCCCGGGCCCGCCGGCCGCGCCGGGCACCCACGCCATGGGATAGGCCCCGTGATCGCCGGGGTCGGCCGCGTGCTCGAGCGCGATCGCCGCCTGACCCTCGTAGGTGACGCGCGGATGGAGCCCGAGGAGCGCCGCGAGCCCGTCGAACAGCCGCCCGGCGCTGGTGGTGACCGGGGCATGGAGCCCGCGCGCCAGCATGCGTCCGAGCACCGCGCGCTCCCTCGGGCCGAACGATGCGACCGGCGCGAGGTCGTCCCGCTCGAGCGCCGCGTCGCCGAGGTGCTCCCAGAGCAGCGCGAGTGCGGTGCGACGCGGCTCGCGCACGGCCGCCTCTCCGCCCGGCAGACGGAAGGGCGCGAGGTGCGCGACGCGCGTGAAGCCCGCCGCGTCGCCGTGCAGGAACTCGCCGCCCCAGATCACGCCGTCCAGGCCGTAGCCGGTGCCGTCCCAGACGATCCCGAGCGCGGGCCCATCCGCGCCGTGCTCGGCGAGGCACGACGCGAGGTGCGCGTGGTGGTGCTGCACGCCGACCCGCCGCGCGTCCGCCCACCGCGCGCCCGCCTCACAGGCCCAGCGCGTGCTGGCGTAGTCCGGGTGCAGATCGTGGGCGATCGCCACCGGACGCGCCCCGTAGATCGCCAGGAAGTCGGCGATCACGCGTTCGAACGCCGCCTCGGCCTCGGGCGTCTCGAGGTCGCCGATGTGCTGGCTGACGAACACCTGCCGTCCGAGCGCCAGCGCCACGGTGTTCTTCAGCTGCGCGCCGACCGCGAGCACCGTCGGCCACTCCCGCGCCACGCGCACCGGCAGCGGCGCGAACCCGCGCGCCCGACGCAGCAGCCGGAACCCGCCGCACGCCATCCAGCCCACGCTGTCGTCCACGTGGCGCTCGATCGGACGATCGTGCACCAGGAACGACTCGGCGACGTGGCCGAGCCGCGCCAGTGCCTCGCGCTCGTCGATGGCGATCGGTTCGTCCGTGAGATTGCCGCTGGTGGCCACCACCGGGCGTCCGACGGCGCGCAGCAACAGGTGATGGAGCGGGGTGTAGGCCAGCATCACGCCCACGGTCGCCAGTCCCGGAGCCACGCCGGCGGCGATCGGGGCGCCGGCCCGCCGTGGCAGCAGCACGATCGGCGCCGCGCTCGAAGACAGCACGGCCGCGGCCGGGTCGCTCACCTCGGCGAGCGTGTGCACCTGCCCGAGGTCGCGGCACATCACGGCGAGCGGCTTCTGCTGGCGCGCCTTGCCCGCGCGCAGCCGGTCGACCGCGGCGCCGTCCGCGGCGTCGCACATCAGGTGGAAGCCCCCCAGTCCCTTGACCGCGACGATGCGCCCCGCGCGCAGCGCCGCCGCGGCGCCCGCGAGCGCCTCGTCGCCCACGGCCTGCACCGCGCCCCGTCCGTCCCACAGCGCGAGCCGCGGTCCGCACGCGGGGCAGGCGATCGGTTGCGCGTGGAAGCGGCGGTCGAGCGGGTCCTCGTACTCGCGGCGACAGTCCGCGCATGGCGTGAAGTCACGCATGGTGGTGCGGGGGCGGTCGTAGGGCAGCGCGCGGATGATCGAGAAGCGCGGGCCGCAGTCGGTGCAATTGGTGAACGGATAGCCGTGGCGGCGCTCGCGCGGGTCGAGCACCTCGGCGAGGCACGCGGCGCAGGTCGCCAGCTCGGGCAGCATCACCGTGCTCCGCTCGCCGCCGGCGTCGCTGGCCCGGATCTCGAACCCGGCGAGGCCCGCCGCGGGCATCCATGCGTGCTCGAGCGCGTCCACGCGCGCCGCCGGCGGAGCCTCCGCGCCCACCCGCGCGAGGAAGTCCTCGAGCGCGGCGCGCGGCCCCTCGACCTCGGCCAGCACGCCCCGGGCGCCGTTCGCCACCCATCCGGCGAGCGAGAGGTCCGCGGCGAGACGGAAGATGAAGGGGCGGAAGCCCACCCCCTGCACCGCGCCATGGACCTCGACGCGCAGGCGGGCGGGGCCGGGGGGCAATTCCTACCTCCAGCCCTCGCGCACCGCGCGCTCGTAGGCGGGCCAGTACGGGTCGGCCTCCGGCGCGTCGATGCGCCGCACCGTGCCGTCCGGCTCGGTGAGCCACAGCACGCCGCCGCCCTTCAGCACCTCGCCCACCTCGGCCGCCTCGATCCCGCTGGCGCGGAGCGAATCGAGCAGCGCCACGACCGCGTGCGGACGCACCGTGGCGATGAGCGTGCCGGTGGACAGCGCCCAGCCGGGGTCGGCGATGCCGAACACCTCGCACACCGCGCGCACCTCGGCGGCGATCGGAAGGCGCGCGCGTTCGACGCGCAGGTCGCCGCCACACGCCTGCGCCAGCTCCACCAGGCCGCCGAGCACGCCGCCCTCGGTGGCATCGTGCAGCGCGGTCACGCCGTGCTCGCGCACCCCCACGCGCACCGCGGCGCGGCAGTCCTCGACCACGCTCACGCGCGGCAGCAGCGCGCGCACGCGCTCGAGCGCCTCGGGCTCGAGCACCGTCGCCAGGCGCTCCGGGAACAGCTGCGCGGCGACCGCCGCGGTCTCGATCGCGCAGCCCTTGGTGACCACGATGCGGTCCCCGGCGCGCGCCATGGACGGCGAGATCCAGCGGCCCTCGTCCCCGACGCCCACCAGGGTCGCGGCGCCGACGATCGACAGGTCGCAACCGTCGTAGCGGCCGGTATGACCGGTGACCACCGCGACGCCGAGGCGCGCCCACTCCTCGCTCATCGCCTCCCAGTAGGCCTCGAAGATGGCGTCGTCGAGCCGTGGCGAGAGCGCGAAGGACACCGAGGCGTAGGCGGGCGGGATCCCGGTCGTCCACAGGTCGGAGGCCAGCAGATGGCAGGACATGCGCGCCGACCGCGCCGGTCCGAGCGCGGGGATGAGCGAGAGCGGATCGGTGGTCATCGCCATCACGCGGCCGGCGCCGACGCGCACGATCGCCGCGTCGCAGCCCGGCTTCGGCCCCGCCAGCACCTCGGCGCGCGGGGCGCCGAGACCGGAGGAGACGATGCGGGACAGCACCTCGGGAGCGACCTTGCCCAGTCGGGGTTCCATCCGCGCACTCTAGCAGGCCGCTCAAGCGCCCGATCGCCGGACGCGCCGCGGGGCCCGCGCTCAGCGATCGAGCGAGCGCTCGTCGATCACGCCCTGCGCCGCGCCGTCGGCCAGCAGCCAGGCCACGGCCCGCCCGGTCCGTTCGGCGGCAGGCCCGTCGGCGCCACCGAGCGCGGCGGTGGTGAGGACGAAGAACTCGGTGCCGGGTCGCGCCGCGCCGCGCAACAGCGTCACCAGCCCTTCGGCGAAGACGCGCCCGAGCGCGAGCGCGTCCGGGCGGTCCCCGTCGCGCGGCGGCGCGGCGAGCATCGCGACCCGCTTCACCGGCGCCGCGCCGTTGAGATGGCGCAGCAGGCCGAGCACGAACAGTCCGGGGGCGGCGGTGTTGCCACGCAGCGCGGCGTGCGCCGACTCGGCGTCGAGCGTGTTGAGCCAGCCGTCGCCGGGCACGGCATGCGCCGACACCAGATGATCGATGCCGCCGAACTCCCGCCGCGCCACCGCGGCGATGCGCGCCAGCGTGGCCGGATCATCGGGCGCGCCGGTGGCGGTGCGCAGATGGGGGACGGTCTCGGGGTCCATGTCGAGGTAGAACCGCTCGGCCGCCTCGTCCGAGGCCACCGGCACCACCACCCGGGCGCCCGAGAAGAGCAGCGTGCGCGTCACCGCGGCGCCCGCGCCGGCGGCCCCGCCACTCACCGCGACGACCTGGTCCTTCAGCCGTGGAAGCATGCGGTCCCCTTTCGACCGCGGAAGTCTCGCACAGACGGCGGCGCTCCAGCGAGCGGTCGCGGCGTGGCGCGCGGAGACGGGGAGCCGGCCGGCGAACGCCGCGCGGGGGGTTCCCGGGGAGACGCCCGGGGGGACTACCGGCGCATCCGCCAGACCAGCAGCGGCGGCGTGAGCAGGGTGGTGAGGACCACCATGATGACCACCGCCGAGTACACCGCGTCGCCCACCACGCGCTCGCCGGCGATGGTGAGCGTCGCGCCGATGCTGGCGAAGATCAGCCCGACCTCGCCGCGCGGGATCATGCCGAGCCCGACCGCCAGCCGGTCGGCGCCCGGCTCGAGCACCCCGAGCGAGCACGCCTGCTTGCCGACCACCGCGGCCACCGTGAGCGCGGCGGCGAACCCGAGCACGGCGGTGTTCGCGAACACCGACAGATCCACGCGCAGCCCCATGAGCACGAAGAACACCGGCACCAGGAACGTGGCCAGCGGCTTGATGAGCTGGTGGATGCTGCGCCGTTCCGCATCGCGCGCGCGCAACTCGACGTAGTGCGCGTCCTCGAGGATGAGCCCGCCCGCGAACGCGCCGACGATGGGCGCAAGTCCGACCACCTGGGCGAGCCACGCGAACGCGAAGCAGAACCCGAGCGCGAGCGAGAGCAGCACGCCGTCGCCCCGGAGCTGATTGCCGAGCCGGAACACGGTGCGCGAGAGCCCGCGGCCCACGACCAGGGCGACCAGCAGGAAACCGAACGCCTTGGCGCTGATCCACACCGCCTGGACCGGCTGGAACGCGCCGCCGTGGTCCACCGCCTGGATGATCCCCGAGACCACGGCGAGCACGATCAGCCCGAGCACGTCGTCGATCACGGCCGCGCCCAGGATGATGCGGCCCTCGACGCTGCTGGCCCGGCCGATGTCGGACAGTACGCGCGCGGTGATCCCCACGCTGGTGGCGCTCAGCGTCGCGCCCACGAACCAGTGAGTGAGTGGGTCGTGGGTGGGGAAGAAGAGCCGCGAGGTGCCCCAGCCCAGCACCATCGGCGCGACCACGCCGAGCATGGCGACCAGGAACGCCGACGCGCCTACCTTGCGCATCGTGGTCACGTCCGACTCGAGCCCGACCTCGAACAGCAGGAAGAGCACGCCCAGCTGCGCCAGCACGTCGAGCATCGGGAGCCCGCGCAGCACGTCGAACCCGTGGAACCCCGCCAGGCCGAGGTTGCCCAGCAGGATCCCCGCGCCGAGCTCGCCCAGCACCGCGGGCTGGCCGAACCGCTCGAACAGCGAGCCGCCGAGACGCGCCCCGACCAGGATGAGCACCAGTGCGAGCAGCAGGGGCCCGATATCCACTCCGCCCGAACCGGAGGACGCCCACGCCACGCCGGCGGCGAGCAACCACCCGCCGGCGATCGGCAGGAACAGGGCGCGGGACGGTCGGCGGAGGCGCATGGCGAGGGTTTGTATCGCATCCGCGCGCGCAGGTCGAGCGGCGCGGCCGGGGCGCGACGACGATCCGCTCGCCGTCCCGCCCCGGTGCGGCGCCGTGCTACCTCACGATCACCCGGCCCTTGATCATGTTCATCGCGCACGCGTATTCGAGCGTCCCCGGCTGGGAGGGCGTGAACGTCACCTCGACGGCCTGGTCGAGCGGCAGCGCCTGCCGGATGTCCATGGCCGGCATCACCATCTCGGTGGCGCACGTCTTGTCGGTCCGGCGCGTGACCACCAGCGTCACCGGCTGGCCCGCGGCGACGGTCACCTCGGCCGGCACGAAGCCCGCTTCGGTGACCGAGATCGCCACCGGGCCGTCCGTCGCACCGCCGGCGGCGCCCGTCTTCGCGCCGCCGCAGCCCGCCACCAGCGCCGCGGTGATCGCGGCGGCCACCAGCATCCAGGTCATCTTCTTCATGGAGGTCTCCCTTCGCCTTCTCACGGCGCCGTCCGGGCCGCGCGCTGTTCGCGCTTCCACTGGGCATGACGCCAGTACGTGTACACCACCGGGATGATCTCGAGCGTGAGGAACGCCGAGGTGAACAGGCCGCCCACCATCGGGGCGGCGACACGCTTCATGACGTCGGCGCCGGCGCCCTGGGACCACAGCAGGGGGACCAGTCCGATCATCATGGTGGCGACGGTCATGAGCTTCGGGCGCACCCGCTGGACCGAACCGTCGAGGGTCGCCTCCACGATGTCGTCGAGCCCGCGGATCCGGCCCGCGGCCTTGCGCTTGAGATAGGCGCCGTCGCAATACACCACCATCACCACGCCGGTCTGCGTCGCCAGCCCCACCAGCGCGATGATGCCCACCCACGAGGCGGTGGAGAGGTGGTGGCCGAGCGCGGCCATCAACCAGACGCTGCCGACCAGTGCGAACGGCACCGCGGCGAGCACGATCATCGCCTGCGCCAGATTGCCGAACGCGAGGTAGAGCAGCACCACCACGATCACCAGCGTGAGCGGCACCACGATGCGCATGCGCGCCTGCATCTGCTGGAGCAGCTCGTACTGTCCCGTCCACCGGAGCGTATAGCCGGGCGGGACGCGCACCTGGCGCGCGACCACGCGCTTGGCCTGGTCCACGTACGAGCCGATGTCCTGCCGCGCCGCGTCCATGTCCACGTACACGTAGCCGGTGAGCATGCCGCTCTCGTCGCGGATCATGGGTGGACCGGTGACGATGCGGATGTCGGCGAGCTGGCCGAGCGGGACGTGCGGCCCGCCGGTCTCGGTCCAGCGCCCGGAATCGAGCCGCACGGGCGGGCCCGCCGGTGCCGGCGCGTCCCCCGGGCCGCCCATCGGCGCGCCGCCGCCGCTCATCCCGCCGCCCGGGGGCGTGCCGCCGCGGCGCGTGTCGCCCCCTCCCATGCCGCCCATGGACTGGGCGAGGTCGTCCGCGCCGGCGTCCGAGAGCCCGGCGCTCGCGAGCAGTCCGCCCGCCTCGGTCGCGGGCGCGACGCCCATCGTGCCACCCATGGCGCCGGACGGCGCCGCGCCCCCGCCCTTCAGCGGCACCAGCACGCGGCGCAGGTGGTCGAGGTCCTGGCGCAGGTCCGCCGGGTAGCGCACGTTGATGGTGAACCGGTCACGCCCCTGGATGGCGACCTCGATCGGCTGCCCGCCCACCGCGGCCTCGATGACGTCCTGCACCTCGCCCATCGTCAGGCCGTAGCGCGCCAGCGCCTCGCGGCGCGGGATGATGTCGAGGTAGAAGCCGCCCGTGTTGCGGTCGGAGTACACGCTCCGGGTGTTCGGCACCGCCCCGATCGCGCGTTCCAGATCCATGCCGATGCGCTCGATGGTGTCGAGATCGGCCCCGAACACCTTCACCCCGATGGGGGTCCGGATGCCGGTCGAGAGCATGTCGATGCGCGTCTTGATCGGCATGGTCCACGCGTTGGTCCAGCCGGGCATCTGGACCGCGCGATTGAGCGCCTCGGTCAGCTCCGTGGGCGTCATGCGGTGGCGGTCGGGCCATGCCACCCGCAGCGCCGGATGGGTCCATCCGGGCGCGCGGCCGCTCCACCAGCGGTGCGTCGGGACCTCGCGCCACTGCTCGCGCGGGCGCAGTTTCACCACGGTCTCCACCATCGACAGGGGCGCGGGGTCGGTGGCGGTCTCGGCCCGGCCGGCCTTGCCGAAGACGGTCTCCACCTCGGGGAACGAGCGGATGATGCGGTCCTGCACCTGCAGGTTGTGCTTCGCCTCCTCGATCGAGATGTTCGGGAACGTGGTCGGCATGTAGAGCACGTCGCCTTCGTTGAGCGGAGGCATGAACTCGTGCCCGAGCCGCATCGCCATCGGCACCGCCGAGAGCACCGCGGCGAGCCCGATGGCGAGGGTGGTGCGCGGGTTCTTGAGCGCCACCCACGCGAACGGGCGGTACACCGCGATCATCGCGCGCGAGACCGGGTGGTCCTTCTCGTGGCGGATGCGCCCGCGGATGAACAGCGTCATCAGAGCGGGCGCCAGGGTGACCGAGACCAGCGCCGCGAACGCCATCGCGAAGGTCTTGGTGTAGGCCAGCGGCTTGAACAGCCGCCCGGCCTGGCCGTTGAGCGCGAAGATCGGCAGGAACGCGACCGTGATGATGAGCAGCGCGAAGAAGATGGGCGGGCCCACCTCCTTGGCCGCATCGATCAGCACCCGGCGCCGGTCCGCGCCGGGCGGCGCCGATTCGAGGTGCTTGTGCGCGTTCTCCACCAGCACGATGGCCGCGTCCACCATCGCCCCGACGGCGATGGCGATGCCGCCGAGACTCATGATGTTCGAGTTGATGCCGAGGAAATGCATCGGCACGAACGCCAGCGCCACCGCCACCGGCAGCGAGAGCACCGGCACCAGCGTGCTGCGCACGTGGAGCAGGAAGACGAAGATGACCAGGCTCACCACGATCCCTTCCTCGAGCAGGGTGTGGCGCAGGGTCTCGATGGCGCGGCGGATGAGGTCGGAGCGGTCGTACACGATGCGCAGCTCGACGCCGGGCGGGAACGACGAGCGCACGTCGCGCAGGCGCTGCTTCACGCGCTCGATGACCTGGAGCGCGTTCTCGCCGTAGCGCATCACCACGGTGCCGCCGACCGCTTCGCCCTCGCCGTCGAGCTCCGCGACCCCGCGGCGGATGTCGGGACCGAAGCTGACCCGGCCCACGTCGGCGATCCGCACCGGGGTGCCGGTGGCGCGGTCCACCCCGAGCGCCACCTGGCGCAGGTCGCCGAGGTCCTTCACGTACCCGCGTCCGCGCACGAAGTACTCGCGTCCCGACATCTCGATCACGCGCCCGCCGACGTCGGCGTTGCTGCGCCGGATCGCGGAAGTCACGTCGGCGAGCGAGAGGCCGTGGGCGTGCAGCCGCGCCGGGTCCACCTCGACCTGGTACTGGCGCTGATAGCCGCCCACCGAGGCCACCTCGGCCACGCCGGGGACGCTCGCCAGCGCGTAGCGCAGGTTGAAGTCCTGGAACGTGCGCAGGTCGGCGAGGTCGTGCTTCCCGGTCTTGTCCACCAGCGCGTACTGGAACACCCAGCCCACCGAGGTGGCGTCGGGCCCGAGGACCGGGCTCACTCCCCGCGGCAGCCGGTCGCGGATGGTGCTCAGGTACTCGAGCACCCGGCTGCGGGCCCAGTAGAGGTCGGTGCCCTCCTCGAAGATGACGTAGATGAAGCTCATCCCGAACATCGACTGGCCACGCACCGCCACCACCCGGGGCGCCGCGAGCAGCGACGAGACCACCGGGTAGGTCACCTGGTCCTCGACCAGGTCGGGGCTCCTGCCCATCCACTCGGTGAAGACGATGACCTGCGGGTCGGACAGGTCGGGGATGGCGTCGAGCGGCACCTTCTTCACCGCCACCAGCGCGGCCGCCAGCACCAGCACGGTGGCGATGATGACCGCCGCGCGATGGGTGGCACAGGTCTCGATGACGCGCCCGATCATCTCGCGCCCCCGTGAACGTGCGGCGCCGGGACCGCGGCGCCCGCGCCGCCGGCCTGCGCGCCGAAGCCCTCGAGGGCGGCCTTGAGACGGCTCTCGGAGTCGATCAGGAACGACGCGCTCGCCACCACGGTGTCGCCGGCGGCCAGTCCGCGGGTGATCTCGGCCCAGTCGTCGTCGCCGGTCCCGAGCCCCACCTGGCGGGGCTCGAAGTGGCCACCCGCGTGCGCGACGAACACGTAGTCGTGCGTGCCGCTGTGCACCACGGCCTCGTCCGGCACCGCCAGCACCACGCGCGCCCGGGCGCCGACGCGGACGTCACCGTACATGCCCGGCCGCAGTGCTCCGTCGCGGTTCTCCAGTGCCAGCCGCGCCTTCACCGTGCGCGATTCGCCCGAGACCGTCGGATACACGAACTCCACCCGCGACTCGAACACGCGCCCGCGCGCGCCGTCGGTGGTGAAGGTGGCGGGGTCCCCGACGCGCACGCGCGACAGGTCCATCTCGTAGAGGTCGGCGAGCACCCACACCCGCGACAGATCGGCGACCGTGAGGAGCGGGGTGTCCGCGCCGACGTACTGGCCCTCGACCACGCCGCGCTCGAGCACCGTGCCCGAGAATGGCGCGGTCAGGGTGAGCCGGGTCGAGGCGCGGCTTTCGCGCTCGAGGCGTTCGAGCTCGTCGTCGGGCACTCCCAGCAGCGACAGGCGCTGGTGGCCGGCTGCCGGGCCGCTCAGCGCGTGATCCATGCCGGGCATGGCGGCGCGCGCCGAGCGCTCGATCAGGTACTCGCTCTCGCTCTGGAACAGCTCGGGACTGTAGATCTGGAGCAGCGGCTGCCCGGCGCGCACGGTCGATCCGGTGCGGCTCACCTGCAGCGACTGGACCCAGCCCGAGACGCGCAGTTGCACGCGGCTGAGGCGGGACTCGTCGGGAGTGACGAAGCCCACCAGGCTCACCTGGGCGTCGAGCGCGCGACGCGCGGCGATCGCGGTGCGCACGCCGATGAGCTGGGTGCGTTCGGGCGCCAGGGTCACGCCCACCAGACCGGGCACATCGCCGTTCGAATGCCCCGCGTGGGCGTCGGCGCTCACCCGTTCCAGGTCCATCCCGCAGATCGGGCACTGCCCGGGCCGGTCGGAGGTGTAGGCCGGATGCATCGGACAGTGGTAGAGCGCGGCCTTCGTGGCGGTGCTGGTGCGGCCTTCGCCGAGGCGCCACGCCACGTACGACGCCACGCTGACGGCGGCGAGCAGCAGCAGTCCGGCGAACAGCACCCAGCGCACGATGTTCATGAGCCCGGCGCCGGGGGGCGTCGGATGCACTGCGGCCGGCGGGGTCGGGGTGTCACGAGGATCGGGATTCATCGCGTGCTCCGCGGTGCGTCGAGGGAGAGATCGAGTCCGACGAGGTCGGGGCGGCCGGTGAGCGCCACCAGCCGCGCGCCGGCGCGCGCGAGGTCCTGATGCGCGCGCGTCAGCGCCTGCTCTTCGGCGTACAGGGCGTGCGCGCTCTCGAGCACCCGCCACAGGTCGAGACGCCCGGCGGCGTAGGCGCTCCACGCTGCTTCATGCGCGAGGCGAAGCGCGGTCACCACGGTGTCCGCGAGCAGATCGTGGATGCGCACGGCCGCCAGCGCCTCGGCGTGCGCCGCGATCACCTGCTGGGCCAGGTCCAGCACCCCGGCGGCGCGCTCGGCACCCGCCGCCGCCGCCATGGCATCCATCTCGCGGCCCTCGGCGAGTTCGCGCGAACGCGCGAACACCGGCAGCATGAGGCCGGCCGAGGCGCTCCACATGCCGTCCTGCGGCGTCATGCCCAGCAGCGGCTCGCGGAAACCCCACGAGCCCTTCAGTTCGAGCTCGGGCCAGAGCATGCGTCGGGCCGCGCGCGCGCCGAGCTGCCAGCGGGCCGCGTCGGCCTCCAGCGCCCGCAGCCGCGGATGCCCCTCGGACACCGCGTCCAGCAGTTCGTCCGGACGTTGGGGCACGCGCGGGGCGGGCGGCTCGTCGAGCGTGTCCGCGGCCGCGCCCGGCACGACCCCGCGCAGCGCGTCCAGCCGGGCGCGCGCGCCGCGCGCCGCGGCGTTGTAGGTGGCCTCCTCGACCAGCACACGCGCCCGCTCGGCCTCGGCCTGGAGCACCTCGTCGAGGCGCCCGGCACCGGAGAGGTAGCGCGCGCGCGCGGCCTCCGCCATGCGCTCCATCTCGCCCCGGTGCGCCACCGCCCACGCGACCAGATGGGCGGCGGCATAGGCATCGGCGTAGGCCTCCCAGGCCGCCCCGATCACCTCGTTGCGGGTGACGTCCACCTGCGCCGCCTCGGCACGTGCGCCCTCACGGGCGGCGCGACGCTGGAGACCGTTGGCGCCGGACAGCGGCACCTTCTGGGCGAAGCCCACCATCTTCATGGTCATCGGGTCCATGTCGAAGCGGCCGGTCGCGGGCACGTTCACCACCCCCGCTTCGAGCATGGGGTTCGACCACGCTCCGGCCATCGAGACCCGTTGGCGGGCGGCCTCGGCCATCTCGCGCCGGGCGGCGAGGGTGGGATTCGCGGCCAGCACCTCGCCCAGCGCGGTGCGCAGGTCGAGGGCGCGCGCGCCACCGGCGTTCGTGACGGCGAGCAGCGCCACCATCAGGCCGGCGCGCAGCGCGCGGATGCGGATCATGCGGTACTCCTTGGTCGGATGACGTCGCGCGCGACGCGCGGACGGGTCCCACTGCCGGGATGCGCGCGTGCGCGCGCCGTCCCGCCACGGCAGGGCCGTGGATGAGCGCGGGGGCAGACGACTCCCCGGCGCTGGGAATCCAACCGCTAGGCGAGTGGGGGAGCGCGCGAGCCGTGGAGGGCTCGCGGGACCGATCCGGGAGGATCGTGCGCGCCGGGCGCGACGACGGACGCCGGCGCGACGACGGGGGCGCTCATGGTCGTGGCCGCCACCGCCACGAACGCATGGAGGGCGACCGCGTCGGGGCCGGCGGCGCCGGGCGCCGTGACCGGCACCAGGGCCACGCAGCACGGCGACACCGCGGTGGTCGCGGGCCGCGTCCCGCGCGCGGGATCGGACTTGCCACCCGGCAGGGCCATGCCGGCGCAGTGCGCGGAGGTGCCCGCCGGACCCGCCGACAGGCACGACATCGGCACCCGGGCGCCCCACTTCGCAGCCACGCCCGAGATCAGGCAGAAGTCGGTGCCGACGACGAACAGCGCGAGCGCGAGAGTCGCGCCGAGAACGCGCAGCGGGCGGGGTGTGCGGGACAGGTCCATGCTGACGACGAGTATCGGCCCGCCACGCGGGCGGGGGTGTCTCCGTTCTGCAAAGAGTGGCGGGCCGGCGGATCCCCCGGCGCGGTCGCCGCGCGTCCGGGGGCGTGCCCGGCGACGCCGTCGGTGCGTCGAGCACGAAGTGCGATAGAGACTTGTGGGGACTCGGGCCCGCTCGCTATGATGCCCGCCGCCGTACGGGCCCCCCTGCCTGTGACCCCGAGCTCGAGAGGTGACATGGATTCGCCCTCGCCGCCGCCGGTGACGCCGGATGCTCCGGAACGGCGCCAGTTCCTGAACTGGCTCAGCAAGGCCTTCCTCGGGCTGTGGGCGCTCGGCGCCGCCGGCGTGGTGGGCACCTACCTCAAGTCCCCCGAGCGCGAGAAGCGCATCGCCGAACACACCGTGCGCGTCGGGCTGCTCGAGGACCTGCGGGTCGGCGAGGCCCGCCTGGTGCGACAGGGCACCGCGCCGTTCTTCGTCATCCGCACCGGGACCACGCAGGTCATCGCGCTCTCGGCGGTGTGCACCCACGTGCGCTGCATCCTCGGCTTCGATCGCGAGCGCCGCGTGCTCCAGTGCCCCTGCCACGACGGGCGCTTCGACCTCTCGGGCAACGTGCTGGGCGGCCCGCCCTCGCGGCCGCTGCGCTCCTACGAGGTCGCGGTGCGCGCCGGCGAGGTCTACGTCCAGCTATGAGCGCCACTCCCGGCACACCCCGGCGCGGCCGGCGCGATCCGATCGGCTGGCTCGAGGCCCGTCTCAACCTCACCGAGTTGTTCTCGTTCGTCTCCCACTTCGGGCTGGTGTACACCCCGGTGGACACCTCGCGCCCGATCCGCGACGCGCTCGACCAGGTCGCCGGCGAGCGGGTGGAGTCGTTCGTCCACGGCCCGCGCGTGCTCGGCCTGCTCGCGGCCATCGTGTTCATGCTCGAGGTCATGAGCGGGACGCTGCTGGCGTTCTACTACCAGCCCACCCCCGGCACCGCGTTCGAGAGCACGCGCAGCATCGTGCGCGACATCCCGTTCGGATGGTTCATCCACCAGATGCACACCTGGGGAGCGTGGCTGCTCGGCGGCCTGGTGGTCCTGCGCCTGCTGCGGCTGTTCTGGGACGGGCTGTACCGCGCGCCGCGCGAGGTGCTGTGGTTCTGTGCCGTCGGCATGGTGTGGCTGGTGCTGCAGATGGACTTCACCGGGCGGCTCATGACGTGGAACTCCCATTCCTACTGGTCGGTGGTGCGCGGCATGGAGGTCATCTACGCGCTCCCGGTGGTGGGCCCGGCGCTCGCCTTCCTGCTCGGCGGGCAGGTGGTCAGCGAGAGCACGCTGATCCGGTTCTACGTGCTGCACGTGATGGTGCTGCCGCTGTGGTTCGCGCTCGGCATCTTCCTGACCTTCGCGACCCTGCGTCGCGTGGGGCTGAGCCCGGCCAGCGACACCCCGGGACGCTCCGACACCACCTACCGCAATCACATGTACTCGATCGCGCTGCTGCTGCTCGGCATGTTCGGGGTGCTGGTCTCGCTCACCATCCTGGTGCCGTTCCGCTTCTCCGCGGCCGCCGACCCGTACACCACTCCGGCCGGCGTGAGACCGCCATGGTACATCCTCGCGCCCTACGCGCTGGTCCAGGGCCTGCCCCTGCCGGTCTGGGTCACCGGCGCCGGCCTGGTCATCGCGGCCTTCGCGGTGCTGCTCCTGCCGCTGATCGCCAAACGGGTCGCGTTCGCCGCGAGCGACGCGCGCCTCCGGCTGGCGGGGCTCGGCCTGCTGGCGCTGTGGACCGCCCTGTCGGTGTGGGGCGCCTTCATGGAGCGGCGATGAGGCGGGCCCGCGTGGTCCGCGCCCTGCTGGTCGCCGCGCTCGCCGCGGTGCTCGCCGCGTCACCCGCCGCGCTCGCCGCGGCGCCGGCGAACGGCGAACCGGGTGGCCGCTGCGTGGCCTGTCACCCGGCGGAGAAGGTGCAGCTCCTGAGGAGCCTCCACGTGAGCGAGGGCGTGACGTGCGTGTCCTGCCACGGGGGCAACGACGCGGCGGTGGATCAGGCCGCGGCCCACGGAAGCGGCTTCCGCGGCCGGATCCCGAAGCGCGACGTCCCCGCGCTGTGCGCTTCGTGCCATGCGAGCGAAGAACGCATGCGGGCCTACAACCTGCCCGTGGACCAGTACGCGCTCTATCAGACCTCGGGGCACGGCCGCCTGCTCGCCCGGGGCGACCTGCGCGTCGCGGTGTGCTCGGACTGCCATGGGGCCCACGACATCCTGCCCCCGGAGGATCCCGCGAGCCGGGTGTACACGCTCAACATCCCCCGCACCTGCGGGACCTGCCACGGCGACACCAAGCTCATGGGCGAGGGCGTGGACAAGGGCGGCGTGTACGCCGCGTACCAGTCGAGCGTCCACGCGCGGGCACTCTTCGAGCACGGCAACCTGCGCGCCCCGACCTGCGTGTCGTGCCATGGCGTGCACGGCGCCGCGCCGCCGGAGGTCGGGGACATCGCGAAGGTGTGCGGCCATTGCCACACCGCCGAGCGCCGCTACTTCGCGGCCGGCCCGCACCAGAGCAACCTCGCGCAGCGCGGCCTGCCGGAGTGCGTCTCGTGCCACGGCAACCACGCCGTGGCCGCGTCCGACCCGGCGCGCCTCGGCACGCAGTGCACCCTGTGCCACGGGAAGGACTCCAAACAGCAGGCCGCCGGCAAGGCGATGCTCGACCAGTACCTCGCCGCGCGGAAGGATGTCGACGCGGCGACCGAGATCATCGCCCGGGCCGACGCGGTGCCGCTCCCGACCGAGGACTACAAGGCGCGGCTCGAGGAGGCCCGCACGTTCTTGAGCGAAGCCATGCCGGCCGCGCACTCGGTGCACCCGGAGACCATGCTGCCGTTCGCGGCGCGGGCGCGCTCGGTCGGACAGGAGATCCGCACCGAGATCGGCCACAAGCTCGGCGACAGCCGGTGGCGCTACGTGGGCCTGCTGCTGTTCTGGTTCTACCTCGGGCTCACGATCCTGATCCTGCGCCGCTTCCAGAGACGGGCCGCGGGGAGGCGATAGGATGCCCCGGCTTCCCGTGCCGGGGCCCGACTCGGGCTTCGCGCGACTGATCGAGCAGGTCACCCGCGGGCACCTGACCCCGCGCGGCGTGCGCGCCGCCACCATCGTCGCGGCGTTCGTCCTGGCGTTCGGCCTGCTGGCGATGCTCGCGTTCGTGCAGGTGTCCTCCACGCCGGCCTTCTGCGGCAGCATCTGCCACATCATGAAGCCCTACTACGAGTCGTGGAAGCGCTCGAGCCACGGCGGCGTCGCGTGCGTCGAGTGCCACATCTCGCCGGGGGTGACCGCCGAGATCCGTAAGAAGTTCGAGGCGATGTCGATGGTGGCGAAGTACATCACCGCCACCTACGGCACCAAGCCGTGGGCCGAGGTGGACGACGCCGCGTGCCTGCGCTGCCACGAGCGCCGCCTGCTCGAGGGCAAGGTGGACTTCCACGGCGTGATCTTCGACCACGCGCCGCATCTCACCGAGACGCGCCGGGGCATGAAGCTGCGCTGCACCTCGTGCCACGGCCAGCTGGTGCAGGGCACGCACCTCACCGTCACCTCCACCACCTGCGCCATCTGTCACTTCATGGGCCAGAAGCCCAACCAGGACCTCGGCCGCTGCACGCATTGCCACGAGATCCCCGAGCGGGTGGTGGGCGTCGGGCGGGCGAACTTCGACCACACCCAGGTGAAGACGCTCGGGATGGACTGCCGCTCGTGTCACGCGGGCATCGTGCAGGGCAATGGCGAGGTGCCGCGCGAGCGCTGCGTCTCGTGTCACAACCAGCCCGCGCGGCTGGCCGAGTTCGGCGATCCCGAGCTCCTCCATCGCAAGCACGTGACCGAGCACAAGGTGGACTGCGCCGAGTGCCACATGACGATCGAGCACGGGCAGAAGCCGGCCACCACCACTGCGGCCGCGACCACCACCGAGGACGCCGGCACCTGCGGCACCTGCCACGGGTCCGGCCACCATGCCCAGCAACTGCTCTACGAGGGCCGCGGCGGGCGCGGGGTGCCGGTGATGCCCGGCCCGATGGCGGTCGCCGGAGTGTCGTGCGAGGGCTGCCACAGCGCGGCGCTCTCGGTTCAGAACGCCGCCGCGGGCACGCTGGGCGTGCACACGCTGCGCTCCAACGAGGTCGCCTGCATGTCGTGCCACGGACCGGCCTACAAGGCGATCTTCCAGGCTTGGAAGGCCGGGGTCGAGGCGCGGACCGCGGCATTGCGCGCGCAGCTCGACGCGACCGTCGGGTCGATGGGCGTGTCCGCCCCTCAGCCGTTCGAGGATGCGCGGGCCAACTTCCTCCTGGTCGAGCGAGGGCGGGGCGTGCACAACGTGAACTTCTCCTACGCCCTGCTCGACAAGGCCTGGGAGCAGATGAACGGCGCCCGCCGCGAGAAGGGGCTGGGGCCCCTGCCGCGGCCCTGGACGGTGATCGCGCCCGGCTCGGCGGCCTGCCTCAACTGTCATGTCGGCATCGAGGCCCAGTCGGGGACCTTCCAGGGCCGGTCGTTCGGGCATCGGCCGCACCTCGTCGCCGCCCGGCTCGACTGCTCCGTCTGCCATCGCCCGCACGCGGAGCGCGCCCCGGGTGAGGTGGTGCGCTACGGCGCCGCCGGGTGCGCCCCCTGCCATCACCAGCGGATCGCGGCCCCGAGCGAGACGGCGTGCGCTCCGTGCCATGGCGACGTCCGCCAGCACACCGTGCCGAGCTGGCGGGGCGAGTTCTCCCACGCCGCGCATCTCGAGCAGGGACTCGAGTGCTCGACCTGCCACCCGGCCCGCAGCGCGGACCCGCGCCCTGAGAAGAGCTCCTGCGCGCAGTGCCACGCCGACTGAGCCGCGGCGGCGCCGCGACCGGTTCGAGCGGTGGACCCTCGCGACGTCCGGTGACCTGGTGCGGCTTGTGATTTTCCTTTCATACGCGCGCTCCAGGCCCTAGTCTGTCTCGGTCGAGGACCCGACGTGTCCGGGTTCGGATTCCACGACCTCGATCTCAGACGTATCGCGGGCCTCCGCCCGGGTCCCTGGACCCCCCACCTTCCGCGGAGGCGCCTGTTGGTGCACGGGAGCGCCGGACCCCCCGGGTCGGCGTGATCGCGCGGTGCCACGCGTCCCTCCACTCTCGAGGAACGCCCGCGGCTCGCGCGGAAGGAGGGTGGGGTGAGAGTCCCCGAACAAGTCCAACGCATCGGCGTGGTGGTGGCCTTCATCCTGGCCGCCGTCGTCGCCGTCCGGTTCGTCATCGTCCCGCGCGCGTATTTCTCGACCGCGATCCACCGCTCGACCACCGTCGATCGCGAGACGGCCCGAACCGTGAACTTCGCGGGGATGCAGGCGTGCCGGGAATGCCACGACGACATCTACGAGAAGAAGAGCAAGAGCTTCCACCGCGGGCTCGCCTGCGAAGGCTGCCACGGTCCGTCGCAGAAGCACGCCGAAGACCCGATGTCCGTGAAGCCCTATGCCCCGCGCGACCGCAAGTTCTGCCCGGTGTGCCACGCATACGATCCCTCGCGCCCGACCGGCTTCCCCCAGATCAATCCCCAGACCCACAACCCGCTCCAGGCGTGCATCACCTGCCACGATCCCCACGATCCGACGCCGCCGGAGACGCCGCGCGAGTGCTCGGCCTGCCACGCGCAGATCGAACGCACCAAGGCGGTCTCCGCGCACGCCCTGCTGAAGTGCTCGACCTGCCACACCGCGAGTGAGAAGCACCGCCTGGATCCGCGCAGCGCGCCGCCCACGAAGCCCCAGGACCGCGAGTTCTGCGGCCAGTGTCACGCGACCGGCGCCGCGGGTGAGGCACCCAAGGTCGACATCGGGACCCACTACGCACCCTACCTGTGCTGGCAATGCCACTACCCGCATCTCCCGGAGGGCCGGTGATGGACAAGCGACAGTTCCTGAAGGGGATGATCCTGTTCTTCCCGGCAGGCGCCGCGCTCCAGACGCTGGCCGAGCTGGGGGATCCCCGCTACGCGGCGGCGGCCGCCGCCCCGGCCGCGACCGGTGACGCGTACGATCCCAAGCAGCACTGGTACGGGATGGGCGTCGAGATCGACAAGTGCATCGGCTGCAATCGGTGCGCGGAGGCCTGCAAGGCGGAGAACAACGTTCCGGACGAGCCGTACTTCTTCCGGACCTGGGTGGAACGGTACGTCGTGAAGAAGGACGGCGCGACCGTGACCTGCATCAGCACCCAGCCGCGGCGCACCGACCAGACGCCCCCGGCCGCCGAGGAGCAGGACGCGCTGCGCAGCTTCTTCGTGCCGAAGCTATGCAATCACTGCGCCCACCCACCGTGCGTGCAGGTGTGCCCGGTCGGCGCGACGTTCTCGACCGAGGACGGCGTCGTGCTGGTGGACAGCCAGCGCTGCATCGGCTGCCGCTACTGCATCCAGGCCTGTCCCTACGGAGCTCGGTACCTGAATCACCAGACCAACACCGCCGACAAGTGCACCTTCTGCTATCACCGGGTGCGCAAGGGGCTCCTCCCCGCATGCGTGGAGGTCTGCCCCACCCAGGCCCGCATCTTCGGTGACCTGCGCAGCAAGGCGAGCCGGCTGATCCGCTTCGAACGCATGAACAAGATCAACGTGCTCAAGCCCGGGCTCAACACCGATCCCAAGGTGTACTACGCCGGTCTCGATGGAGAAGTCCGATGATCGCGCAGACCCCTCCGTACCTCGCCGAACTGATGAAGCAGGTCATCGGCTACATCTACCCCAACGAGATCGAGATCCACTGGTCGATCCTGATCGTGGTCTATCCGTATCTCACGGGGCTGGTCGCCGGCGCCTTCATCCTCGCCTCGCTCGTCAAAGTGTTCAACGTCGAGGAGGTGAGACCCACCTACCGCCTGTCGCTGCTCACGGCGCTGTCGTTCCTGCTGATCGCGCCGCTCCCGCTGCTGTTGCACCTCGGACACCCGGAGCGTTCGTTCGAGATCTTCCTGGCGCCCAACCTGACGTCGGCGATGGCCATGTTCGGCTTCGTCTATGCCTGGTACCTGATGGGCATCCTGCTGCTCGAGATCTGGTTCGAATTCCGTCGCGACCTCGTGGTGCTGAGCCGGACCCGGCCCGCCCCCCTGAGCTGGATCTACCGGCTGCTGTCGCTGTTCTCGAGCGACATCGGCCCGCGGGCGCTCGCGTTCGATCGCAAGGCGATCCGGGTCCTCACGCTCGTCGGCATCCCGTCGGCGTTCCTGCTGCACGGCTACGTCGGGTTCATCTTCGGGTCCGTGAAGGCCAATCCCTGGTGGGGCAGCGTGCTCATGCCGATCGTGTTCCTGATGTCGGCGATCGTGTCCGGGATCGCGCTCGTGATCTTCCTCTACATGGTGATCACGGCGCTGCGGAACGAGCCCATCGACATGAGGTGCCTCGACCGCATCGCGTCGTTCCTGTTCTACGCGGTGGTGGTGGACTTCGCGCTCGAGTCCCTCGACTTCATCCATCGGCTCTACCAGAGCGAGGAGTCGATCAACATCCTGGGGCAGCTGATCGCGCTGAAACTGTTCCAGAACCTGGTCATCCTGCAGATCCTGCTGGGGATGATCGTGCCGCTCGGGATCCTCGTGCTGGCGAAGACCATGAAGGTCAATGCGGATCTCAGAAAGATGCTCTACTTCGCCTCGGCCATCCTGATCCAGCTCGGCATCTTCAGCATGCGCTGGAACGTGGTGATCGGCGGACAGCTGTTCTCCAAGAGCTTCCGCGGGCTGATGACGTACAAGATGGAGGTCCTCGGGCTCGAGGGGCTCCTGATGGCGCTGGTGCTGCTGGTCACCCCGTTCATCATCCTCGGGGTCCTGATCCGGCTGCTCCCGACCCAGCGGCTGCCCGAGACGCTCGGCGAGAGCGCTTCCGCCTGAACGCGGAACCGCGGCGCACCCACCGTGGGTGCGCCGCGGTCTTTCGTATCCCCGGTCGCGAGTCGCGTGGCGACCGCACCGACTCGGCGCTCAGTCCTCGAGCTGCCGGATCCTCGCCACGACCAGACCAATGAGCATCAGGATGATCACCACCGACCAGGCCATCCCCACCCGCCGGATCCGCCAGTCGCGCAGCGCCGCGAGCCCGTGGTCGCCGGCCTTGGTGGCCAGGGTCGTGCCTTCCTCGATCACCGCGCCGATCACGGCGGGCTCGAAGCTGTGCAGCGTCGCGCGCAGGCCGACCAGGTGGTCCTGCGCCTCCTTGAGGGCGTCCCGCCCCTGCCCCGTCTCCATGCCCTTGACCTCGGCGAGCCCCAGCAGGCTGTCCGAGCGGGCCACGCGCTGCTTGAGTCCATCGAAACCCGTGACCAGCAGCGCAGTGCTCTTCTCGGCCTTCGACCCCGCCGGGTGACAGCCGGAACACGCGCCCTCGCGGCCCGTGGAGAACATGGCATCGGTGGGATGCAGGACCGCGTGATTGCCGTGGCACGTCACGCAACCCCGCTTCTTCTGCAGTTCCATCCCGGCCTTCATGCGGCTCTTCTCGAACAGCTCGGCCTCGCGGCCGTGGCAGGTGCCGCACACCGCCGTGACGTCCGACAGGCCCGGCGGAGCGGCGCCGTGGTTCCCGTGGCAATCGTTGCAGGCCGGCGCCGACACATCGCCCTTCTCGAGCAGGGCCACGCCATGCGCGCTCTTCGCGTACAGGGCGAACTGGTCGGTGCGGATGCCGCGCCCCTTCATGTAGTCGGCATTGTGGCAATGGGCGCAGGTGCGGGGCACGTTGGTCGCGTAGACCGGGGACCCCGGGTCGTTGTGCGGCCGGATGCCGTGCACCCCGTGGCAGCTCGTGCAGGTCGCCACCCGGGTGTCGCCCGCGGCGGCCCGCTTGTAATGCACGCTGGTCTGGAATTCCGCCAGCGAGAAGATGTAGGGCCGCGGATTGTAGTGCTTCATGTAGGCGGCGTTCGCGTGGCACGAGGCGCACAGCGCCGCGATCTGGTCGTGCTTCGGCTTGCCCTTGAAGCCCTTGTCGGGGTCCATCGCGGTCACGTCGGCATCGGTCGGATCCCCGCCGTGGCAGGCGACGCAGCCGAGCCCGCGCTCGGCGTGGATGTCGTGCGCGTAGCCCTTCACGGGATCCCGCAGGTTCGCTTCCTCGAGCTTGCCGTGACATTCCACGCACGAGTCCGCCGCCACGCTCGTGGCGGGAGACAGCAGCAGGAGCGCGGCGACCGGGAGGATCCACGCCGGCATCGCGCGGCGGGAGGGATTCAGGGGATGACGGCCCGCGGCGCTCACTTCTTGCCTCCGACGTACACCAGCACGGTGAACACGATGACGTAGACCAGCGCGAGCGCCCCGAGGACGCGCCACACCAGGGCGCGGCGGCCACGTCCATCCGGCGTGTCCAGGAACGGCACCATGGCCCACACCAGCCCCGCCACCCCGAAGCCGACGATCCCGACCATCTCCCCCTCCAGGCCCATGATCTTCGACGGCAGCATGCGCAGCGTCTGGAACATCCAGCCGAAGTACCACTCGGGCTTGATCCCCGCGGGGGCCGGAGCATACGGGTCGGCCTTGAGACCCAGTTCCCAGGGGAACAGCGCCGCGAGCAGCGCCAGCACCCCGAGCGCGGCCAGCCACCCGACCAGGTCGCGCAGCAGGAAGTTGGGCACGAACCGCATCTCGCGGGCGGGCTTGTCCCCGGGCTCCGCCGAGGGCGGGCTGCTCATGCCGTGCCACTGCACCAGGAAGAGATGGAGTCCCAGCAGCGCGGTGGCGATCGCCGGCAGGACGGCCACGTGGAAGCCGAAGAAGCGCGTGAGCGTGCCACCCGTGATCTGGTCGCCGCCGCGCAGCAGGCGCGCCATGAACGTGCCGACCACCGGCACGTCGCCCATGATGTCGGTGCCCACCTTGGTGGCGAAGAACGCGAGCTGGTTCCAGGGCAGCAGGTAGCCGCTGAAACCGAAGCCGAACGCCAGCAGGAGGAGCGCCATACCGGTCAGCCACGTGATCTCGCGCGGGCCCCGGTACGACTTCAGCATGAAGGCGCTGAACATGTGGATCATGGCCGCGCCCACCATCAGGTTCGCGCTCCAGGAATGGATCGAACGGATGAGCCATCCGAACGAGACCTGGGTCATCAGGAAGCGCACGCTCTCGTAGGCCTCGTCCGCGCTCGGCCGGTAGTAGAGGACGAGCAGGATCCCGGTGGCCACCTGGATCCCGAACAGGAACAGCGTCATCCCGCCCCAGTAGTACCAGAAGGTGTGCCGGTGGACCGGCACGCGCTTCTTTTCCGCCACGTGCTGGAGCGCCTCGATGGGCAGCCGGGTCCGGAACCACTCCATCAGGCTCATGCGCCCTTCGCCTTCTCGACCACCACCTGGTCGCCGACGACGTGGACGACGTAGGGCTCGAGCGGGCGCGGGGGCGGCCCCGAGACATTGCGCCCCTCGAGGTCGTACGCGCCGTTGTGGCAGGCGCACCAGATGGACTTGTTCGCGGCGCGGTACTGCACCGTGCACCCCAGATGCGTGCAGACGGCGGAGAACGCGCGGTAGCCGCCGTCCGCGGTGCGGATCAGGATGCCCGGCTCGGCTCCGAACGGGAAGGTCTTGAAGCTCCCGGGGGCCAGCTCGTCCTGCTTGGCCGCCACCACCCGTCGCGTCGCCGCTTCGGGCATCCGGGGCGGCACGAGGTAACGCGCCACCGGGTAGAGGACGAAGGCGCCGAGCGCGGAGCCCGAGATCTTGATCAGCCAGTCGAGGAATACCCGTCGTTTCATCGAGCGCAACCTTCTGAGGGTGGGGAACACGGCACGGGTGCGGGGTCAGGGATGACCCGTTCAAGACCGGAGCAGACTAGCATCCGCGATGGCGGCGTCCACGGATTTATTTCGCGCTCACCGGTATCCGAAGATCTCCGCATAGAGGATCGCGAGGACCAGCAGGATGCCGATGGTCAGCGCGATCGACCCAAAGACGACCCACTTGTGGATGCCGCGGGGATCCGGGGCCGGCTCCAGGTGCTCCTCGAGCCGGCCGCTCGCCACCAGCGCCTCGTATTCGCGCGGCCGGTCGGTCTTGAACTCGTCGAGCGGGATGGTGCCGGTGAAGATGACCGTGTCCATCGGGAACTTCTCGGGGCGGAAGTGGGTGTTGAAGAAATGCACGGTGAAGATGAAGCCCACCGCGAGCAGCGCCTCGTCACTGTGGATGATGGTGGCGACGTTGAGCAGCCAGCCGGGGATGAACCGGGTGAAGAACGTCGGGAACCACAGCAGCAGGCCCGACACGCCGATCACCGCCACCCCCCAGAACACGGCGAAGTAGTCGAACTTCTCCCAGTAGGTCCAACGCCCGTACGACGGCCGCGGCCCCTTCCCGAGGAACCACCGCACCGAGCCGATGAACTCCTTGCCATCCTGCAGGTTGGGCAGCATGCCGCCCGGGCCGGTGATGAACCCCTTCCACGACAGTCCGCTGGTCCGCTTGCGGCGCAACAGGTCGCGGATGTGGATGGCGAAATACGCGAACGTGACCAGCGCGGCGACGCGGTGGATGAAGCCCGCGGCCTCGAAGCCGCCGAGCACGCGCGAGACCGCCCAGGCCCACGGCGCGTACGAGAACTTGAGCGTCATGCCCGTGACCGCGAGCGAGATGAAGCTCACGATCACCATCAGGTGCAGATTGCGATAGAGCTTCGGGAAGCGGCGCACGTGCACCGCCGACTCGAGCGCGTGGGTGCTCTCGAGCATCCGGCGGTACTGCAGCGAGCGCGGCAGCCACGCCAGCGTGTGCAGGCCGGCGAACAGGAAGGTCCCGGTCAACAGCCCGGTCATGCCCCAGAAGGTGAAGAACAGCGCCGGGTACTTGTCCGGGTCGTGATGGGTCGCGTGCGTCAGGTAGCCGGCGAAGCGACGGTTCGAGCCCGGGTGGCACATCTGGCAGGTCTTCACGATGTTCTGCCGGGACAGGTGCGATTTCGGATCGAACGCCGGCAGGATGTCGTGCGCGCCGTGGCAGTCGTAGCACTTGGCGGTCTTCTGGTAGCCGAGCTTCGACACCTTCCCGTGGTAGGTCTCGAAGTACGTCTTGGCCAGTTCCTGATGGCACTTGCCGCACTGCTGCATGATCTGGAGCCGGAAGCTGTCCTTGTCCGTGCGGGCGATCTGGTGCGCGCTGTGGCAGTCCGAACACGTGGGCAGCGGCTGCTTGCTCTTCGACACCAGGACCGAGTGGATGCTGCGGCTGAACTGCTCGTAAATGCCCCGGTGGCACTTCGCGCAGGTGGTCGCGACGTTGGCCAGGTTGATGCTCGACAGCGGGTCGGCGTGCGGCAGCTCGCCGTGCGCGGTGTGGCAGTCCACGCAGGTGGCGGTCACCACCAGGCCGCTCTCCAGCAGGCCCTTGCCGTGGATGCTCTCGACGTACGACTCGACCACCTTGCGCTCCGGACCGGTGTAGCGCAGCGCCGCCTTCTGGCCGGTGCGGTGGCAGTCGCCGCACAGGCCGGGGATGTTCTTGGCGTAGGTCCGCGACTCGATCTCGAGGTGGCCCTTGATGCCGTGCGTGCCGTGACAGGTCACACAGCGCGGCGCGTCGGGGCTCCCCTTGGTGTCGAGCTGCCCGTGTGTGCTCCGCCGGTAGGTGTTCACCACCTCGACGTGGCACAGCGAGCAGTCCACCTTCGAGGTCAGCGTGCTGCAGGGCCGGTGCGCCGAGGGCGTGGCTCCGGCGTGGCACTGCGCGCACGCGATCTTCTGGTGCCGCGAGTGCTGGAGGTCGTCCGCGTCCACGAACATCGAGACCTTCCGGCCGGTCTCGTCGGTCCCCGTGAGGTCGCGCCGCGCGTGGCACGACATGCAGTCGCGGTCCGCCATGCCCTGGGTGTAGAACACCTTGCGCACCTTGTGCGGCTGGTGGCAGTCCACGCACGCGGGCACCGAGTTCGGCGCCGACTCCCAGCGGGCGCCGTCGATGATCTTGCGGTGCACCTGCTCGATCCGCACGTGGCATTGCTGGCAGGTGGCGGCCACGTTCTGGCGCGCGATGCTGGAGCGCTTGTCGGTGTGCGGAAGCTGGAAGTGCGCGGTGTGGCACGAGGTGCACACGGCGGTGGAGAGCAGGCCCTTCTGGAACAGCCCCTGGCCGTGGATGGACTCGGCGTAGTTGTTCAGGATGCTGTCCTGCGGGATGTGATAGAAGGCCTGGACCGGCGAGCCCTCGCGGTGACACTTGTTGCAGAGATACGGGACGTTCACCACGTTGGTCGGTGAGCGGAGGTCCTTCGGCCGCAGGACGTCGTGGGTGCCGTGGCACGAGGTGCAGGTGGGCGCGAGCTTCTCGCCGCGCCGGAACGCCGTGCCGTGCAGGCTCTGGGCGTACTGGCTCGCCTCCTCGGAGTGGCACGCGGCGCACTCCACCCGCTTGAGCTTCTCCGGGTGGGGGAGTTCCGCCCCCTCGAGATCCGCGTGACACGCCTTGCACTCCAGGCCCGCGTGCGGCGAGGCGCGCAGCGCGGCGGCGCCGAAGCTCGGCGGCTCGCCGGGCACCCGCTTCCCCCGCGGGCCGGGCGGGTGGCACTGGGCGCAGTCGTCGGATCCCGGGAGCGCGGGGACGGCGGGTGCGGCGGCCCACGAGGCCAGGGCGAGCGCGAGCGCGCCCACGGCGAGCAGCAGGGCGATGGCACGAGACAGCGGGACACGCGGACGGCGCACGGCACCCACCCCCAAAACGATGCCGCCGTCCCCCTTCGGGGCCGGCGGCGTGTCGACGGACGGATCGATCGCGGAAGCGGCTCGTGGATCGAAGTGCGGCGTCACCTCATCCCCGCCCTTCCTCGAGCCCGCACCGGGACCACGCCCGCCCGGAGCGCGCGAGCGCCCCGGGCGGATGCGTCATCGCTTCCTCAGCCCTTCGCCGCCGGCTTCTTGGCGTGGGGGAAGCCTCCCTTGAGGGCCTCGGCGAAGTCGAACTTCGGACTCGTCACCGCGGTGTGACAGGTCTTGCAGACCGCCTCGGTCGGCAGGGGCTGCATGGCCTTCTTCTTCTCCGCCATGGGCGCCGCCATGTGCTTGCTGCCCGGACCGTGGCACGCCTCACAGGCGACTCCCGTGAACGCGGCGTTCTTGGTGGTGTCGGCCCCGAAACCACCGGCACCGTGGCCCACCACGTGGCACTTGAGACAGACCGGCGACTTCGACGCCGGGCCCTTGACCTCGGCCTTCAGCTTCTCGGCCCACTCGGCCGTCACCTTCGCATCGGCCTTCTCGAGGGTCGCGAGCGCGCTGGCGTGCTTGGTGGCCGACCAGCTGGTGTAGATCGGCAGGTCGGGCTTGTTGTGACACATCTTGCACTTCGTCGTGCCGACGTACGTCGCCTTGTCCTGGGCCAGGGCGGCACCGGCGAGCATCAGGACGGCGAGGACGCTGAGGGTGAAGATCCGGCGCACGAAACCTCCTCCATGAAATAGGTTGGTTTCCAGGTCCCTCGTCCGAGGGAACGCGATCGCGAGTGGCATGTCACGGGGAGCTATCACGCGTTCTCGCAAGGACCGGGCCATGGGTGGACAGGCCGGGCGGCGCACGCGGACACCCACAACTCCGCAATAATACGCAGGCGCCGACGCGGAGGCGACGGCGCCTGACCGGCCGGGGGCATCATAACCCCCTGCCTCTTTTTCATGGTACTGCCATTCCGTCGGGTCGGCGGGAACGGTGGCGCCCCCGCCGCACCCGGGTCTATTTCAACTCGCAGAGCTGGTAGAGCCGTTCCACGTTGCCCTGCACCCAGCCCTTCATCCGCTCCAGGTCCTGCTCCCGGCCCGGGCGGGCGACGGCCTTGCCGGACTGCTTGTCGGTCTGGACCAGGTGGGCGAAGCGCCGCTGCTGGCCGAGGAACTCCTCGACCGCCGGACGGTCCGCCGCGTCCCGGGCGCAGTCCTTCACCGCACCGCCCTTCCCGCGCCGCCAGATGAACGCGGGGAACACGCCGGCCTGGGCCCCCACGAGCGCGAGGTCGATGGTCTTGCCGTCCTCGAACTTCCATCCGCTGATGCACGGCGCCGGCACGAAGATCACCGCCGTGCCGGTCTCGAGCGCGAGCGAGTCCTCGACCGTCTTGAGGAACAGCTTGCCGTGCGCCGGGCTCACTTGCGCCACCAGCTCCGCTCCCGCGGCGATGGCGAGGTGGATGTAGTCGAGCGGCGAGCGCGGATTGCCCATCGAGCCCGTGCCCGAGGGCGTCGTGCTGGTGTCGGCGAACGGCGTGGTCGCCGGGCTGTACTGGAAGCCGGTGTTGGCGAAGATCTCGTTCACCAGCACCACCATGGTGATGCGCGCCCGACGGTTGATGGTGTGCAGCAGGGCCCGCAGCCCGATGGCCAGCGCGCCGCCGTCCCCGCTCGCCGAGATCACCTGCACCGGACGTTCGAGCGCTCCACACTCGGTGAGGACGTCGGCCACGTCGCGAGCGGCCTCGCCCAGCGTCGGCGCGGACTCGAACACGTTGTGCAGGATCGCGAACGACTTCGCGAAGTCGTCCGGCGCCTGGTCGCCGCGGCCCCACGCCACCACATTCGGGAACGCCAGCGTGGAGACCTCGGCGCACGACGTCCCGATGGTGAAGACGGTCTTGGTCCCATTGTCCGAGGCGCGGCCGATGTTGCCGAAGGCGATGGACTCCATGCAGCCCGGGCAGAGCGTCGAGCCGGCACGGAAGCAGGAGTCCCGCTGCGCGATCTCCTTGTAGCCGCTCATAGCCGGGTCCCCTCATGGAAGAACATGGTCGCCGGGGGTGCGGGCCCGTCGAGCGCGTCCTTCGCCTCGTCGAGCATCGCCTCCCACGTCGGCTCGGACACGTCGGCGCCACCCAGCCCCGCGAACGCGCCGATGATGCGCGGCGGCGAGTCGAGGTCGGACAGCGCGTCGGCGATGTCGAGCGTGAGGTGGCCGCGCCCGTGGTGATGCGCCTGGTTGACGACCAGCACGATGCTGGCCTTCTTGAGCCGCTCGCGCACGGCGTCGCGCGGGAACGGGGTGAGCAGCCCCATGGCCAGCCCCGCGACCTTCACGCCGTTGGTCCTGGCCCAGTCCGCGTACAGCGCCTCGAAGGTGCCGAAGTCCGGGCCCATGCCCACGACCGCGATGTCCACCACGCCGTCGTCGGGCCAGCCCATGGCTTCGAAGAACGCGAGCCCCGGGCGTCCGAAGGTCGCCTGGAAGTCCGCGCCGAGCTTCGGCAGCACGTCGAGCACGTTATTCATGCGCCGCTTCTGCGCCACCTTGAAGCCCTGGAAATGGCGCGACGTGACGCAATTGCCCATCGCGGTGTCGCCATTGATCAGCCCCGGCAGCGGGCACGGCTGGATCCAGCGATCCTGGAACGCATGGATCGCGGCGTCCGGCTCGGCGATGAACCGTGCATTGCGATGGCTGTCCTTGATGCCGTAGTAGCCCGGCATGGTCGGGGTGAGCACGTCGGGATGCATGCCGAGGCACGGCGCCTGGAGGATGGTGTCGTAGATCTGCTGCTTGCCGCGCGCGCAGATCTGGATCAGCCCGTCGTCGCGGTGCGCGAGGGTGTCGGACGGATCGCCCTCGATGCACAACGGGAAGTTCGCGGTCGCACGGTAGACGTCGATGAGCACGATGTTGCCGAGCCCGGACGCGCCCATCGAGCGCGTGGTCTCGGTCATGTGGTCGAGGCCGACGCTGCTGGTGGCGGTCGGGAAGATCAAGTCCCGGCACGCCGCCGCGGCGCCGACCATGTAGTCGGCCACGGCGTGCTCGGCCTCCATCAACTTGATGCGCTTCAGTCCGCCGGGCTGGTTGGCGATCTGTGCCGCCACCGTCTCGATCCACTTGGTGGAGGGCGTGATCGGGAACCCGGCGAAGATCACCGCGCGCCACATCTGAAGCGTGGCGATGGCCGCGGCGGTGTTGCCGTCGGCGGTCACCGACTCGCGCTGGGTGTAGAGCGGGATGTGCCGGGCCTTGACCTTCTCCAGCCGGACCGAGTCGTCGTAACGCTCGCCGGAGGGAGTCGAGACGTGCGGCATCACCTGCAGGGTGCTTTCGGGCGCGCTCATGCTCCGACCTCCTCCCACTTCTCCTCGTACGCCCCTTCTTTGAAGAGGTTCTCGGGGCACACGGCGATGCACTCGCCGCACAGCTTGCAGAACGAACTCACGTCGGCGCCGGTGACCAGCACGCCGCGCTGCGCGTCGGGCTGCCAGCGGATGATGCCCTCGGGACACGAGGTGATGCAGTGCGAGCACCCGGTGCACGCCTGCTGCGGATCCTCGAAGACCAGCCGGAACCCGCTCTTGGCGAAGTTCGCGGTGAGGTTGGTCTGCGACAGCCGCAGTCGCGTCTGCGCGCCGACCGGCAGCTCGCCGTAGCCCTCGAACGCCGGCGCGGCGTGATCGCCGGGCCGCGATTCGTCGTACACGCCGCTCTGGATCGCGTCGAGCGACGCCTTCAGCGCCTCGCGGTTGCGCTCGATGAGCGCGTCCGGGATGCGTCGCTTGGCGAGCATCTTGAGGAACGCGTCCACGATCTTGTCGGGCGACAGCCCGCCGATGGCGTGCGCCATGGCGATGTACGCCGACACGTTGCCGATCGGCGCCTTGAGGTAGCGGGTGCCGATCTCGTCGCCGGGCACCGTGAAGACTCGCCCGGAGAGGTGGAAGTGCCGCGCGCACTCGAGCGGCGAACGGCGCGTGTTGATCACGAACGTGCCGCCCACGGGCACGCCCTGCGCGAAATCCACGCCGCGCGCCGCGGCCTCGTCCATCAGCAGTGAGATGGTCGGGCGCGTGAGTTCGCACGCCGGCGAGATGGGTTTCGAGGCCACGCGCAGGAAGGAGCGGATGTTGGCCCCACGACGCGCGGAGGAGAAGAACGGCCACTCCTGGACGTGCAACTCGGGGTCGGCGGACAGAAGTGCGGCGAGGCTCTGGAAGGCGAGCACGAGGCCGCCTCCCGCCTTGCCGTCCCCGCGAAGTTCCAGGATGGAGGCGCGGAGCACCTCCTGCGGGTCGATGGGTCTCAAAGTCTCCTCACTTCCGCCACAGGATCGCGTGGCCCGGACAATCCGTCATGATTTTCTGCAGTTTTGGCATGTAGGAATCATCGATGTCGACGTTGTAGACTTCGGCGACCTCCTCGTCCTCGACCTTGCGGAACGCGTTCGGAAGCACCTTCATGCAGTCGCCGCATTCGGTGCAAAGGTCTGCATCGACATAGAACTCAGGCACCTTGCCCATCGCTCACACCTCCAGGTGGGGTTCGTGGATCCTGCGTCGCACGGACGCGGCCCCGGCGGTCTTGTGCATAAGTTATGCTAGGTGGTGAACCCATCGCGCTGAACCCGGCATTCGCGGTGAGGTCGATCCCCTACCCGGGACGAGAGACGAGATCACATGTCGGACTCCCATCCCAGGCTCGTCGCTCTCCCCGAGCGCGCAGTCTCCAAGCCAGTTACGCGCCGTCGCTTCCTCGCCGGACTGGGCCTGCTCGCCGGCGCCGGAGTCGCCGCTCCGTGGCTCGGACGCGCCCGTTCGCATGGGGTTGCGAGCGTGGACGTGACGCGTCCCGCGCTCGGCACCTACGTGCGCATCCTCGCGCGTCACGAGGATGACAAGCTTGCGCAGTATGCCATCGATCGAGCGTTCGAGTCGATCGCCCGTGTCGATCGTCAGCTCAGCATCCACCGCCCCGACAGCCAGGTCGCGCGCGTGAACGCCGCCGCCGGGGAGCGCGCGGTCGCCGTGGACCCCGACGTGCTCGAGGTGGTGGAGCGCGCGCGCGCCGCGTCGCGGCGCTCGCAGGGCATGTACGACCTCACCGTCCTGCCGCTGATGCGCCTCTACGGCTTCTACCGCTCGGGACGCACGACGATGCCCGGCGACCGCGACATCGCGGCGGCGCTCGACGTCATGGGTGATCGCCAGATCGTCGCGGACCGCGCCGCGGGCACGCTCGGACTGGCGCGCCGCGGCGCGGCGCTCGACCTCGGCTCGATCGGCAAGGGCTGGGCGGTGGACCGCGCGGTGGACGCGCTGCGCCGCGAAGGCATCCGCTCCGCGCTGGTGGACGTGGGCCGCAACGTCTACGGCCTCGGCGTCCCCGACGAGGGGGCGCAGGGCTGGTCGGTGGGGGTCGTCCATCCGGTCACCAACGAAGTTGACCGCGTGTTCGTGCTGCGCGATGCCGCGGTCGCGACCAGTGGCAATTCCGAGCAGTCGCAGACGCTCTCGGGCGTGCGGGTCGGCCACCTGTTCGACGCGCGCCGCGGGCACCCCGCGGACGGACGCCTCTCGGCCAGCGTGCACGCTCGCACCGGGACGGACTCGGACACCGGATCCACCACCGCGTTCCTGCTCGGGCCCGCGCGCGGCGCGGACCTGCCGGAGCACCTCGGCATCCACTTCATCGGCTGATCAGGGACGGGGGCGGGGCATGGGACACGCGGCGTTGCGCACCTTCGGCCGGGGCGGGATCCACCCCGGGCCGCACAAGGAAGCCACGTCCGCGCTGGCGATCGAGCCGCTCCCCACGCCACGCGAGGTGCGCCTGCCCCTGCTCCAGCACCTCGGCGAGCCCGGCACGCCGATCGTGAAGAAGGGCGACCTGGTGCGCCGCGGGCAGAAGATCGCCGAGGGCGGCGAGACCGGCGTGCCGCTCCATGCCACCCTCTCGGGCAAGGTCAAGCCCATCGAGCGGCACCCGCACCCGACGCTGGTGATGTCCCCGGCGATCGTCATCACGCCGGTCGCCGAGGCCGAGCCCGAGATCGAGTACGCCGAGGACGCGCACTGGCGCGAGGTCGCGCGCGACGAGGCGCTGGCACGCGTGCGCGAGGCCGGCATCGTCGGGCTCGGCGGCGCGGCGTTCCCGACCTGGCGCAAGCTGGTGTTCGCGGCCGAGGCCGAAGTGGACACGGTGGTGGTGAACGGCGCCGAGTGCGAGCCCTACCTGACCTCGGACTACCGGCTGATGCTGAGCGAGGCGGTGGCGGTGGTCGAGGGCGGCGTGGCGCTGGCGCGCGTGGTCGGCGCGGCGCGCGTGCTGTTCGGGGTCGAGTCCGACAAGCCGGACGCCGCGCAGGCGCTCGGCGCGGCGATCGCCGCGTGCCCCGCGCACGGCGTGGCGATGCACGTCGTGGCGGTGCAGGCGCGCTACCCGCAGGGCGCCGAGAAGCAGCTGGTGCAGGCGGTCACCGGCCGCGTCGTCCCATCGCGGCAGCTGCCGCTCGCGGTCGGCGTGCTGGTGCAGAACGTCGCCACCGCGGTCGCCGTGGTCGACGCGCTGCGCTGGAGGAAGCCCCTGCTCGACCGCGTCATGACCGTGACCGGGCCGGGCGTGAAGCGTCCGCGCAATCTGAAGGTGCCGCTCGGCACGCTGCTGTCCGAGTTGGTGGAGTACTGCGGCGGCATCACGGACGACGCCACGCGCCTGGTGGCGGGCGGCCCGATGATGGGGCGCGCGCTGCCGCGGCTCGACGTGCCGGTGCTCAAGGGCATGAACGGCCTGGTGGTGCTCACCGGCCCGTCCACGCTCGATGACGGGTTCCTCTCCTGCATCCAGTGCGGCCGCTGCGTCGAGGCGTGCCCGCTCGGGCTCGAGCCGGACCAGGTGTCGGTCCGCGTCGAGGCCGGCCGCACGCTGGACACCGAGGCCTACGGCGCGCTCGAGTGCTACGAGTGCGGATGCTGCAGCTACGTGTGCCCGTCGCACCGGCCGCTGGTGCAGTTCATGCAGGTCGCCAAGGGCTCGCTGCGACGCGCCCGCGAATCGAGGGCGAAGGCATGAGCGAAGGCCGGAAGTTCGTCATCTCGCCGGGGCCGCACCTGCACAGCGCCGAGAGCACTGCGAACATCATGTGGTGGGTGAACGGCACGCTCGCCCCGATGGCGCTGTGGGGCGTGTTCGTGTTCGGCGGGGCCGCGCTCGCGACCATCGCCGGCGCCGTCGCCGGCGCGGCGGGCTCCGAATGGGGCGTGGCGCGGCTGGCGAAGCGGCGCTCCCCGCTCGGCGACGGCAGCGCGGTGTGCACCGGCCTGCTGCTCGCGCTCACCATCTCCCCGGGCGTGGCGTGGTGGATGGCGCTGCTCGGCGGGGCGTTCTCCATCCTGCTCGGCAAGGCGATCTTCGGCGGCCTCGGGTACAACCTCTTCAATCCCGCCCTCATCGGCCGCGCCTTCATGATGGCGTCCTTCCCGGTGGCGATGACGTCGTCGTGGCTGGCCCCGCGCCCGTGGTTCTCGGCGCCGCTCGACGCCATCTCCACCGCGACCCCGCTGGCGGCCCTGCGCGAGCACGGACTCGACGCGGCGATGAAGCTGGTGACCAGCCCCGCGGGCGCCTGGGGCGGGCTCGCGCTCGGGTTCCGACCCGGCTCGATCGGCGAGACCTCGATGGTGCTCATCGCGCTCGGCGCCGCGGTGCTGCTCGCGCGCGGCATCATCACGCTCTGGATCCCGCTGAGCGTGCTGGCGGGCGTCGCGCTCTCGACCGCCTTCACCGGGGCGGCCGGCCTCCATCTGATGAGCGGCGGGCTGTGGCTGGGCGCGTTCTACATGGCGACCGACTACGTCACCTCGCCCGCGGTGCGCGGGGGGCAGATCGCGTACGGGCTCACCATCGGCGTGCTCACCGGGATCATCCGCGTCTACGGCGGCTATCCGGAGGGCATCTGCTACGCCATCCTGCTCGCGAACGCGATGTCGCCCGCCTTCAACCTGTGGTTCCGGCCCCGCCGGACCGCGCTCGCGGGGACCCCGTCATGAGCGCGACGCCCCGGAACGAGGACCGCGCCGAACTGGTGCGCATCGTGGTCTCGATGACCGGCACCATGGTGCTCGCCGGGCTGATCCTCGGCGGAGTGTTCCTCGGCACCGATCGTTATCAGAAGGTGGCCGGCCTGGCCCGGGAACGGCGCAACGTCTCCGAGATGCTCGCGCTCGACTCCAGCGCCACCGTCCTCGAGGTGCGCCAGTACCTCGACGCGACGAAGCGCGAGGTGGTCTACCACGCCCGCCGATTCGGCGACGCGACCGCCGCGACGCGCTCGATCGTCTTCTCGCTCGAGGGCGAGCCGCGCGGCGAGGCCGAGGTCCCCGCCGCCGCGGGCGGCGAGGCGGCGCCCGCGGGGCTGCGCTCGCTCGGGCGCGTGTTCGTCGCGCGCGCGGCCGGAGCGCCGGCGGGGTTCGTGGTCGAGGGCGAGGCGCGCGGCTACAAGAACCGCATCCGCTTCTTCGTCGCGCTCTCGCCCGGGTTCGAGATCCGGGGCGTGCGCGTGGTCGAACACGAGGAGGACCCGGGCCTCGGTGCCGAGGTCGCCACCCCGTGGTTCCAGGGCCAGTACCTGGGACGCGGTGGCGACGCGGTCGCGAAGCTCGACGTGACGCGCGACCCGATGCCCGAGGACTGGCGCGCCGCGCTCCAGGAGCTGGCACGCACCCCGGCGCCGGCCTGGCGCGAGAAGCACGCGGCGCAGCTCCGGGAGCAGGGCACCCGGCCCATCTACGCCGTCACGGGGGCGACCATCTCGAGTCGCGCGCTCACCGGCGGCGTGCGCGCCGCGGTGGATCACTTCCGGCGGCGCTGGCAGTTGCTCGCGCCCTACCTCGGAGGTCCGGCATGAGCACCACGCTCCACCCCGGCCCCGCGCCCAGCGCGTGGCAGTTGGTGATCAACGGGATCCTCAACGAGAACCCGGTGTTCCGGCTCGCGCTCTCGCTCTGCCCCGCGGTCGCGGTGACCAACACGGTGATGAACGGCGTCATCCTCGGCGTCGCCGTGCTGTGCGTGCAGGTGCTCTCGAGCGTGACCGTGGCGATCGCCAAGCGCCTCATCCACCCGCGCGTGCGCATCCCGGTCTACACCGTCATCATCGCGGTGTGGGTGAGCGCCATGGACATGACGCTCGCCGCCTTCACCCCGGCGCTCTACGCCCAGGTCGGGCTCTACGTGAAGCTGATCGTGGCGTTCGCCATCATCATCTCGCGGCTCGAGGTGTTCGCGTCCCGCCAGCCGGTGTGGCCCTCGTTCTGGGACGGGCTCGGCATGGGCCTCGGCTTCCTGTTCGCGCTGGTGGTCATCGGCGCGCTGCGCGAGCTGCTCGGCAATGGCTCGCTGCTCGGCGTGGCGCTCACGCCCACCAAGCCGCTGCTGTTCTTCGCGCTGCCGGCGGGGGGGTTCTTCTCGATCGCCCTGCTGATGGCGTTCTTCAACGCCGTCGAGGCCCGGGTCGCGGGGCCCGACGCGGCCCCGAAGCCGGGTGGCGGGGGGTCGCATGGCTAGCCTGTTCCGCCGCCTCGCCGTCGCCTCGCTCGCCTCGATCGCGCTCCTCGCGCCCTCCGCGCGCGCCGCGGAGCCGCTGATCCGTCACGTCCGCGTGCTGGCGCCGAACGCGGTCCGGGTGACGCTCGCGCAGCCGCTCGCGCGCACCGACGCGGCCAACTTCCGCTTCACCGAGGCGAGCGCGCCCGACGCGCCGATGACCGTGAAGGCGGTGCGGGTGGACGCGCCGGACCGCGTGACCCTGACTGTCGACCAGCCGCTCTACGCCGGGAACGCCTACCGCCTCGAGATCGCCGAGCCGCGCGCGGCGCGCGACGTCAAGCCGCCGGCGTGGGCGCTCCTGTTCGCCGTGTTCCTCTCGTCCGCGCTCATCAACAACTTCGTGTTCACGCGCTATCTCGGCCTGTGCGTGTTCTTCGGGGTGTCGAAGCGGCGCG
This sequence comes from Candidatus Eiseniibacteriota bacterium, assembly GCA_963776245.1. Lineage (GTDB taxonomy): Bacteria > Eisenbacteria > RBG-16-71-46 > RBG-16-71-46 > RBG-16-71-46 > CAVSAC01. The sequence continues at coordinate 515,300 of CAVZLN010000003.1, forward strand.
ACACCGCGATCGGCATGGGCATCACCTTCACCCTGGTGATGGTGCTCACCGGCATGATCTCGTGGGCGCTCTTCACCTTCGTGATGAAACCGCTCCATCTCGGCTTCCTGCAGATCATCGTGTTCATCGGCGTGGTCGCGTTCTTCGTGCAGCTGCTCGATACCGTGCTCAAGAAAGTCCTTCCGGCGCTGCACCGCGGCTTCGGCATCTACCTGGTGCTGATCACCACCAACTGCATCATCCTGGCGGTGCCGCTGCTCAACGCGGCCGCCGACGCGAGCGCGCTGGACGCGCTGGCGCTGGCGATGGGCTCGGGGCTGGGCTTCGCGCTCGCGCTGTTCCTGATGTCGTGCGCCCGCGAGAAGGTGGAGCTCGCGCGCGTGCCGAAGGCGTTCGAGGGGCTGCCCATCGCGTTCGCCCTCGCCGGGCTGTTCGCCCTCGCCTTCATGGGATTCTCGGGACTGGACTTCTTCCGCTAGGGGACGCCGTGGACCAGCAGACGCTCGGCATCGTGCTGTGGGGCCTCGCGGTCTTCACCGTGCTCGGGCTGCTGTTCGGTCTCGCGCTCGCGGTCGCCGCGCAGCGCTTCCGCGTCGCCGTCAATCCGCTGGTGGACGCGGTGCGCGAGGCCCTGCCCTCCGCCAACTGCGGCGCCTGCGGCTTCGCGGGCTGCACCGCGTACGCGGAAGCGGTGGTCGAGAAGCTCGAGGTGTCACCGAACCTGTGCATCCCCGGCCGCCAGGCGGTGGCGAGCGCGGTCGCGACGCTCACCCACAAGGTGCTGGGCTCGGTCGAGGACCGTGTGGTGGTGATGCGCTGCCACGGCACCAGCGCCTACGCGCGCGACGAGGCCGAATACGCGGGCATCCCCACCTGCTCCGCCGCGGCGATGGTGTTCGGCGGTCCCAAGGCCTGCAAGAACGGCTGCCTCGGGCTCGGCGACTGCGTGCGCGCCTGCCCGTTCGGCGCGCTGCACCTCGGCGGCTCGGGCATCGCGGTGGTGGACACCGCGCGCTGCACCGGGTGCGCCATCTGCGTGGCGATCTGTCCCAAGAACCTGTTCGAGCTCTACCCGCGCTCGCGCCGCATCGAGCTGGCGTGCGTCGCGAAGGACAAGGGCTCGGTGGTGCGCTCGACCTGCATGGTCGGATGTATCCTGTGCCGCAAGTGCGTCTCGAAGTGCCCGGCCGGCGCGATCGCGTGGGACGGCCAGACCATCGTCATCGATCACGAGAAATGCCAGGCGTACGGCCCGTCGTGCAACGAGGCTTGCGTCGACATCTGCCCGAGCACCATCCTGCATCGCGTCGGCCAGCTGCCTCGTCCCGAGGTGGTGGAGGCCCCGCAGACCGTGGAGGTTTGAACCCTATGGAGACCGGCACCCGCACCACCCGCACCGCGGCCGCGCAGGACGTCGCCACGACGGACTCGATCGTCCTCGCGGTGGTGGGCAGCGGCGGCGACGGCGTGGCCCTGCTGGGCGACCTCATCCTCAAGATGGCCGCGCACCAGGGCCTCTACGGCATGATGGTCCAGTCGTACGGGCCCCAGATCCGCGGCGGCGAGTCCGCGGTGGCGCTGCGCATCGCGCGCGACGAGGTCCAGTACGAAGGCGAGGTCACCGATCTGCTGCTGTGCTTCCGGCTCGGCGACCTCAAGCGCTTCCGCGGCGCGGTCCACCTCCACGCCCAGAGCATCCTGATGCTCGAGCAGGCCGACCAGGGCGAGGTGCCCGAGTGGCTCGGGCGCTGCGACCGCCCACCGCTGCGCCATCCCTTCGCCACCTTCCAGGACGGCATGGAGGTGGCGGGCGGTCCGAAGAACATGCAGGGCCTCGGGCTGATCGCGCGCTCGCTCGGCTGGCCGCTCGAGCTGGTGACCCAGGTGCTGGAGCAGCGCTTCGGTCAGCGGCCCGAGGCGCTGGCGCGCAACCTCGCGGCGGTCGCGACCGGCTACGCGCGCGAGGACGCGCCCGTGCTGCCGCGCCTGCGGGGCCACGGCGTGGCGCTTCCGGTCGAGGCGGGCAATGAGGCCACCGCGCGCGGCGCGATCGCCGCCGGCCTGCGATTCTTCGCCGGCTACCCGATCACCCCGTCGTCCGAGGTCATGGAGACCCTGATCGACGAGCTGCCCGCGGTGGGCGGCACCGTGGTGCAGGCGGAGGACGAGATCGCCGCGCTCGGCATGGTGCTGGGCGCGTCCTTCGGCGGCACGCCTTCGATGACCGCGACCAGCGGTCCGGGGCTCTCGCTGATGACCGAGATGATGGGGCTCTCGTCGATGGTCGAGATCCCGTCGGTGATCGTGGACTGCCAGCGCGTCGGCCCCGCCACCGGCATGCCCTCGCGCACCGAGCAGGCCGACCTCAACCACGCGATCTTCGCCGGCCACGGGGACTTCCCGCGCGTGGTGCTCGGCGTGTACGACGTGGTGCACGCGTACGACGTCATGTTCAAGGCCTTCCACCTCGCCGAGCACTATGCGCTGCCGGTGCTGGTGCTCTCCGACGCCTACGTGGCGCAGCGCCGCCAGATCCGCGATCCCATCGTGCCGCGACCCGCGACCGCCCGGCGCCCGCTGTGGACCGCCGAGTACGGGCCCGCGCGCTTCAAGCTGCACGACATCGTCTCGCCGTTCCGCCGCCCGGGGACGCCCGGCGGGCAATATCTCGCCGCCGGCATCGAGCACACCGTGGCCGGCGCGCCTTCGGCCGACGGCGGCGTGCACGAGGACATGCAGGCCAAGCGCTTCAAGAAGATGCCGGCGATCGCCGGCGAGACGCGCGACTGGTTCCGCGCCTTCGGCGCGGACTCCGCGCCGCGGGGCCTCATCGCGTGGGGCAGCATGTACGGCCTGCTGCGCGAGTACGTGAAGCGCCACCCCGAGTACCGCGTGTTCATGCCCGAGATCCTGCACCCGTTCCCGATCGAGGGCCTGACGGCCTGGCGCCGCGGTCTCGAGCAGCTGGCGGTCGTCGAGCTGTCGTTCGGCGCCCAGCTCCACCGCTACCTGTGTGGCATCACCGACATGAACGGCGTGGCCAGCGTCGCGCGCAGCGGCGGCCTGCCGATGACCGAGATGGAACTCACCCGCATGCTCCATGAGGTGACCCGATGAAGGCCAAGGACTATCGTTCCGAACTCGAGCCCGTGTGGTGCAGCGGCTGCGGCGACTTCGGGGTGCTCAAGGGCCTCACCCAGGCGCTCGCCGACCTCGAGGTGGTGCCCGAGAAGCTCGCCGTGGTGTCGGGCATCGGGTGCTCCAGCCGGCTCTCGGGCTACATGAACGCGTACTCGTTCAACTCGGTCCACGGGCGCGCGCTCCCGATCGCCACCGGGCTCAAGCTGTCGCGCCCCGAGCTCACCACCGTGGTGGTGGGCGGCGACGGCGACGGGTTCAGCATCGGGCTCGGCCACATCCCGCACGCGATCCGCCGCAACGTGGACTTCACCTACGCGGTGATGGACAACGGGATCTACGGGCTCACCAAGGGCCAGGCCTCGCCGACCACCGAGATGGAGGCCAAGCGCGAACGCGGCCTCGCCGGTCAGGACGAGCGCCCGCTCAACCCGGTGCTGCTGGTGCTCAGCTCGGGCGCCGGGTTCGTCGCGCGCGGGCACGCGGGCAACCTGCCGCACCTGCGCCAGATGTTCCGCGAGGCCATCCAGTACCGTGGCTTCGCGTTCATCCACATCCTCGCCGGCTGCGTGACCTACCAGCCGGCGGGATACGCCGAGGAGCTCTATCAGCGCAGCTTCTTCCTCCCCGACGACTACGACCCGTCCGACTTCAATCGGGCGAGCGATCTCGCGCGGGGCGAGCGATTCGCGCTGGGTGTCCTTTATCGTCGCGACCCGGACCGACCCCCCGTCGTGTCGCGACCCGGAGAACAAGCCGAGGCCGGCGTCTGGCCTCCGTCGGGGGTGGCGGCGGAGCCCACCTTCCCCGGGGAGAGCGCCTGACGCGCGGACTCGAGTGAGGCTCGAGATGCGGAAGGGTCCGTGGTGGGGCCGTCGGCACGCACCGGCAGCACGCGTGGACGGGGCGGTGGGGCATGCCAGGCGGGCCGCGCGTCGCGCGCTCGCCCTCGGGCTGGGGCTCGTGTGGCTCGCGTCGCGCGCGCACGCCGCGGCGATCACGAACGAGGAATGCCTGATGTGCCACGGCGACCGCTCGCTCGTGCGCTCGGCGCCGCGGCCCGCCACCTCGGTGTACGTCGACGGCGCGGCCGCCGCGCGCTCGGTGCACGGCCGCATGGCCTGCGTGGACTGTCACACCGGGATCCCCGCGGTGCCTCACGCCGAGGTGCTGAGGAAGCCGCGCTGCGAATCGTGCCACGGCGCCGAGGCGACCGCCATCGCCGGCAGCGTCCACGCGCAGGCGACCGGCAACGGCGGCAAGGTCGGCTGCGAGGGCTGCCACGGCGTGCACGACATCGCGCCCGCCGCACGCACGGGCGCGCAGTATTGCGCCACCTGCCACGGTGAGATCGTGCGGACGTACCGCTCGAGCGTGCACGGCATCGCGCTCGCCCGGGGCGACACCGACGCGTCGAAGTGCCGGGATTGCCATGGCGGCGTGCACCGGGTGAAGTCCCACCTCGACCCGGCCGCGCCGGTGCACCGCGCGAACCTCGCTGCGACCTGCGCGCGGTGCCACGCGGACCGCGCGCTCATGACCAAGCGCAAGATCGACATCCCCGAGGCGGTCCAGCTCTACCGCGCGAGCGTGCACGGCCGCTCGAAGAGCGCGAATGCGGCGACCTGCGACGACTGCCACGAGAGCCACGATCTCCGTCCCGCCGCGGACCCCGCCTCGTCGGTCTACCGCGGCAATATCCCGAAGACCTGCGGACGGTGCCACGCGAAGGAGTCGCGCGCGTACACGCTCGGGGTGCATGGCCAGGCGCTCGCGCGCGGAGTGACGCGCACCCCGGTGTGCACCGATTGCCACGGCGAGCATCGGATCAGCGGTCCCGGGGACGCCAGCTCGCCGGTCGCCGCGGGCGGCGTGACGGCGACCTGTTCGTCGTGCCACGAGGCCACCGGGATCCGCGAGACCTTCGGGCTCCCGGCCGGGCGCCTCTCGAGCTACCGGGACTCCTTCCACGGGCTCGCCGCCCGTGGGGGCTCGCCGGTGGTGGCGAACTGCGCCTCGTGCCATGGCTACCACGACATCCTGCCGTCGTCCGATCCGCGCTCGACGGTGAGCCCGGCGAACCTGTCGCACACCTGCGGCAAGTGCCACCCGGGCACCGGCGAGGCCTTCGCCCGCGGCTCGGTGCATTCGATCATGACGCGGGCGGACGAGCCGCTGCTGGCGTGGATCCGCCTCGTCTATCTGTGGCTGATCGGCGGGACCATCGGCGGCATGGCGCTCCACCAGGGGCTCGACTTCGTGCGGAAGATCCGCGCCCGCTACCGGCAGCACCTGCGCGGGGACGGCCACGGGCACGCGCCCGGCGAGCGCTGGTTCGTGCGCATGACGGGCTTCGAGCGCATCCAGCACGTGCTGCTGTTCACCAGCTTCTTCACGCTGGTCTACACGGGCTTCGCCCTGAAGTTCCCCGAGAGCGGGTGGTTCGCCTGGATGGCGCGCATGGAGCACGGCTACGCGCTGCGCAGCATCATCCATCGCATCGCCGCGGTGGTGCAGGTGGCCACCGCGCTGATCCACGCGGGCTACCTGTTCACCCCGCGCGGGCGCGGCACGCTCGTCGCGCTGGTGCCCTCGATCCGCGACGCGCGTGAGGCGGCGGCGAACCTGCTCTACCTGAGCGGGCTCGGCAAGGCCCCGCCCGCGTTCGCGCGCTTCAGCTACATCGAGAAGGCCGAGTACTGGGCCCTGGTGTGGGGCACCGTGGTGATGACCCTCACCGGTCTCGTGCTGTGGTTCGAGAACGAGGCGGGGCGGCTGTTCGGCAAGTGGGTGTTCGACGCCGCCACGCTGGTCCACTACTACGAGGCGTGGCTGGCCTTCCTCGCCATCCTGGTGTGGCACATCTACCAGAACGTGCTGAACCCGGACGTCTACCCGATGAACTGGACCTGGGTCACCGGGCGCATCAGCGAGGGACAGCTCCGGCACGAGCACGGCGGCGAATGGGCGGAGATCCTGGCGAAGGAGCAGGCCGAGGGCCCCGCCGGGCCCGCGCCGCACGACCCGGCCTAGCCGGAGCCGGCGCGCGGGAGCGCCGGCGCGCGGCGGGTTTGGCGCCGGGCGCCGCGCTCGCTATCTTGGGCGCGTTCCTGGCCATGGTCCGCGGCGCCGCCCCGGTGCGGGACGAAAGGAGAGTGCCGACGTGATGAATCCAGCGACCCGCTGGTGTTCCGCCTCCGTGATCGCCGTCGGGGTGCTCGCGTCCGCGATGGCCGCGATCGGCGCGGGCACGACCCCTTCGGCGAGCCAGCTGGCGCGCGGCGAGCGCGCCTACCTGGCCTACTGTGCGATGTGCCACGGCGACAACGGCGCGGGCGATGGCCCGCTGGCGGCCGCCCTCACCCGGGAGGCCGCGGCGGTGCCGCTGCGCCTCGACGACGCGACCCGTCTGCAATCGCTCGGGAGCGCGGGCCTGCGGCGCGTGATCACGCTCGGGGGTGCGCACACGCAGCGCTCGAACATGATGCCGGCGTGGGGCGAGCGGCTGGGCCCGAAGCTCATCGACGACATCGCCACGTTCATCGCGACGCTGCCGGGCCGCCGGTCCGAGGGTGTGCCTGCGGCGACGCTGCAGAAGTACCTGAGCGCGCCCCGGGGCAGCAGTGACGCGGGGCGCAAACTGTTCGTCTACTACTGCACCTCGTGCCACGGCCCCTTTGGCAAGGGCGATGGATTCAACGCCGATACGCTGCGCGTGCGCCACAACATCCGGCCGCGCAACCTGACCGACCGGGCCTACATGGAGAAGCGCTCGGACCAGGACCTCTACGCCGTCATCGCGCTCGGCGGCGGACACCAGGGCAAGTCGAACTTCATGCCCGCCTGGACCTATTCCCTGCAGCCCGGGCAGATCAAGAGCCTGGTGGCCTACATCCGGACGATCTCGGGCACCACCCCGCATTGACCGCCGGAAGGTCCCCGGCGGGATGCCCGGACGGCGCCGTGGGCAACGTCGCTCGCGTTCAGGAGAGCGCGGCGCGCCCTTCGCTGGCGGTGCGGCGGCGGCGGACCAGCGCGGCCTGCACCGCCTGGCGCAGTTCATCGCCCTCGACCGGGCTGACCGCGTAGTACACGGGCTGCAGCTCGCGCACCATCTTCTCGGTGTGGAGCGAGCCCTCCTCGGCCACCAGCACCACGGGAAGGTCGGGCAGCAGGCGGCGCACCAGCTGGAGCACCGCGAGGTCGGCCGCCTGCTGGCGGCGGAGGGTGTAGATCAGCACGTCGGGACGATGGTGGACCAGCTCCTCGATGAGGAGGTCCCGGTTCTCGCCGTGGATCAGGCGAAGGCCCTCGGCGCGGAGAGCGGCACAGACCGATTCGCCCGCTCGATCGGGGCAGAGGCAGAACACCAGGGCCGGCATCGTCGGCTTCTCCCGCATCGCTTCCACTGCGCGCCCGGCCGCGGCCCCGGACGCCACCCCGCCGACACGCGCTGCGCCTGACTGGAATAAAGAGCGGGGCGCCACCTTCAGGACCCCCCACGGCGAGAAGAGCCTTGAACCCCTGGACCCTTCCGCCAAGTCACGAGTGGACACCCCGCCCCAGAACTCGCTCGCATCGTCGCCTCGCCTCATGGTCCGAGGACCGGCGTCGCTGCGCTGATTTGTCGTTCAGCCTCCCCGTCCCTTGAGGATCGCGAGAGGCGCCGCTGCGTACACCGATGCATTCAGCAACCCGCGTGCCCGCGTGAAACGATTCTCATGGCGGGCGCAACTTGTTGCGGTGCATGGGAGCGATGGTGCGGAGGAACGTCCGGGGCTCCCGCCGGATGACGCGTCCGACCTGACAGAACTGCGGCGGGACTGCAAGCCTGACAGGTGAGAAGCGATGAGGCGCTCGCCCACCGGGCCGAGACCGCGACCTTCACCCCCCGGGCCGCCCATCCGCGACCCACGGCGGGAGCGCGGCGGCTCGCGCGGCGGGACCGCGTCCGCGGAGGCGTGACCCCTGCGCGATCGCCGCACCCGGGCGGGCGGGGAGGCGAAGGGTCAGACGGACGGGGCGCCTTCCTCCAGCTCCTTGAGCTTGCGGTACAGGTTCCGCTCGCTGATGCCGAGGATGGTCGCGGCCTTCTGGCGATGTCCGCCACATTCGTCGAGCACGCGCTTGATGTAGCGGCGCTCGACCTCCTCGAGCGTCGGCAGCCGCTTGGAGTCGCTGGCCTCCTCGAAGGCGGGCTGCAGGCGCACCCCCATGGGCAGGTGCTCGGCCTCGATCGCGCCGCCGTCGCACAGGATGAGCGCGCGCTCCACCACGTTCTCGAGCTCGCGCACGTTGCCGGGCCAGAGGTAGCGCTGGAGCACCTCGACCGCCTCCGTCGAGGCGCGGACCGTGCGCTTGGGCACGATCGAGGAGCCGCGGATGAAGTGATCCACCAGCAGCGGGATGTCGCCCTTGCGTTCGCGCAGCGACGGGATGTGCACGGAGAACACGTTGAGGCGGTAGTAGAGGTCCTCGCGGAACGCCCCGTCCTTCATCATCTGCTCGAGCGATCGGTTGGTGGCGGCGATGACGCGCACGTCCACCTTGATGTCCACCGTGCCGCCGACGCGCCGGAAGGTGCCGGTCTCGAGCACGCGCAGCAGCTTCACCTGGAGCTGGGGCGTGAGCTCGGCGATCTCGTCGAGGAAGATGGTGCCGCGGTCGGCGACCTCGAACAGTCCGTGCTTGAGCCGGATGGCGCCGGTGTAGGCGCCCTTCTCGTGGCCGAACAGCTCGCTCTGGAGCAGATTCTCGTGCAGCGAGGCGCAGTCCACCACCACGAACGGCTGGCGCGAACGGCGGCTCTGGCGGTGCACCGCGCGCGCGACCAGCTCCTTGCCCGAGCCGCTCTCGCCGCGGATGAGCACCGTGGAGTCGGTGTCGGCGACGCGCGTGACCATCTGGAGCAGCTCGCGCACCCCGGCGGACTCGCCGACGAACTTGTCGCTCGGCTGCAGCCGGTCCACGTCGCGCTGGAGCGCCACGTTGCCGCGCTCGAGGTTCTGCTTCTGCACCGCCTTCTCGAGCACCGCCTCGAGCTCGCCGAGCTTGCACGGCTTGGTGAGGAAGTCGTGCGCGCCCTCCTTCATGGCGCGGATCGCCTCCTGCACGGTGCCGTAGGCCGTCAGCATGACGACCTCGGTCGAGGGCGAGGCCTCCTTGATCTCCTTGAGCATCTCGAGCCCGCTGCCGTCGGGCATGCGCACGTCGAGGATGACCACGTGGAAGGTCCGCTGGGTGAGCGCGCGGCGCGCCTCCTCGAGCCCGCCCGCGGTCTGCACCGCGTAGCCGACGCGTTCGAGCTCGCGTCCGATGAGTTTCCGGAACGACTCCTCGTCGTCGACGATCAGAAGGGACGTCTCACTCACCACTGCCTCCCGGACCCTGAACGGGCAGGCGCACGACGAACCGCGCCCCCCCGCCGGGCGGGCTCTCCACCCGGATGGTGCCGCCGTGGCGGCTGACGATGCGCTGCGTGATCGAGAGCCCGAGCCCGGTCCCCTGGCCCACCGGCTTGGTGGTGAAGAACGGGTCCCAGATGCGGTCGAGGTGCTCCGGCGCGATGCCCGGTCCGTCGTCCTCGACGCCGAGCGCGACCCAGTCGCTCTCGGCGCGCGTGTGACACGGTGAGGATGGCCGCCGCCCGGCATCGCCTGGACCGCGTTCATCATCAGGTTCATGCACACCCCGCGCATGCCGCCCTCGCGCGCCCAGATCGGCGGGCAGCGCGGGGTCGAGGTCCTCGACCACCTTGCACGCTGGACTTGCGCGTCTGGAAGCGAGCAGCGACAGCGTGTCGCGCACCGCGCGATTCAGATCCACCCAGCCGGGCCGACCGAGTACGGCTGGGCCAGCAGCATGAGCTTGTCGGTGGTCTCGCGGCAGCGTCGCGCCTCCCGCTCGAGCACCTCGAGCACCTCGGACGCCTCGCCGAGGCTCTGCTCGGCCGAAGTCGCCCGCGCTGGACCCAGCGCTGCAGGCTCTCGACGCCCGCGAGCACCGAGGCGAGCGGGTTGTTGACCTCGTGCGCCACGCCCGCCGCGAGCATGCCGAGCGAGGCCAGGCGCTCGCTGTGCGAGAGCTGGCTCTCGAGCTTGCTGCGCTCGGAGATGTCGCGCCACACCTGGACCACGTGGGTGACGTGCCCGCCCTCGTCCACCACCGGGTTGAACGTGGCCTCCCAGCGCCGCAGCACGCCACTCGGCATCGGGGAGGCTGCGGATGCGGCGCACCGGCCGGCCGTCGTGCAGCACGTCGGCCGAGGCGCACTCGCCGCAGATCGCGCCAGCGCGGTTCTCGGGGCACTGCAGCGTGTCGCGGCACAGCCCGTGGAGCGTCCATCCGGACTTGATCCCGAACTCCTCCACGTAGCGGCGATTCGCCGCCACCACGCGCTGCTCCCGGTCCACGACCACCACGGCGTCGCTCAGCGCATCGACCAGGTACGGCAGGATCTGGCGGACCTGCTCGAGGTCGAATCGCTCGGCGCCCGCGTTCGTCAGCGGGACGAGCGGGATCGACACCGGAGGCACGACGTCGTTGGAGGCGGGCGTGACAGGACGGGGCTGCGGGTTCATGGGAGGTCCTCGAGAACCCTGACAGATTGGCAGGATTGCCGCCCCGACGCAAGCGACCCGGTCGCGATGGTCGCTGGAGAACCCTTGTGGCGACTGGCGCTTCCACCCGCGCGCCGGTCCCGTCGGGGACCGGAAGAGACCGGCGGCCGCCTAGGTACGGCGGAGTTCGCGCTCGGCCTGCAGCCAGTGCTCGAGCGACCGCCCGTGCCGGCCGTCGCGCAGGAAGATCTCGTAGGCGCGGCGTTCGATCTCCTCGTGCGCGGGCGCTCCCCCGGTCACGGCGATCCGCGGCGCGCGGGTGGTGCGGCGGCGCGGCGCGGTGCCCCCCGCGGTCTTCGCACGGGAGGGGGTGCGCGTGCGAGCGGAGGGCGTCTTCTCCGAGCGGCTCATCGTCGGGGTGACTCCTTTCGTCGCGACGGGCAGGCACGGACTGGCGACCTTCCACTCAGAGGTCGCGGGCGCCTGGGCGCGCCTGCCCCTTCGATCAGCGACCGCGACAGGATTGCAGGGATCGGCTCGTCTGACAAGTCCCCTCCGCCCTCCGACGCCGGAGCGCGCGTCGACATCGCGGAGCGCGCGCGACGGCGCCGGGCGCGCGCCGGTGGCTCGTTTCACTCCCGGATTTCCAGCATGCGATGGATGTCGCGTTCGCGCGTGCGGTTCCCGCGTGCGGATTCCGCGGCGAAAAAATCCTGTTGCCGAACGCGCCGCGAGCGGGCATAACACTCGATACCGTTCGCCGTGATCGACTCCTCGCAGGCGGACGGGATGCACCTTCCCACACGCCATCGACACCGCGCAGCACGCAGTCGTCGGAGCGGGCCAGACCGGGCCGGCGAGGAAGTCTCGTCTCTCGAATCGCCGCCGCGGCCTGGCAGCGGACCATGGAGGGGTGCCGCGTCCAGCGAGGACCAGGGAGGTCCCCAATTGAGCCATACCCTCGTCACCCCCACGAGCACGGATCCCGAGAAGACCCCCACCAGCGGCGGCGTACGCGTGCCGCGGCGGTTCACCCGCCCCGGCGCGCACCCGCTCGACGAGGTCGCGTGGACCCGGCGCCGCACCGTGATCTCCAACCCGGACGGCTCGGTCGTCTTCCAGATGGACGACGTCGAGGTGCCCGCCGACTGGTCGCAGCTCGCCACCGACATCGTGGTGAGCAAGTACTTCCGCAAGGCCGGGCTGCCGGGCGCCCCCGGTCACGAGACCAGCGTGCGGCAGGTGGTCCACCGCATCGCGCACACGCTCCGCGCCGCCGGCGAGCAGCAGGGCGGCTACTTCGCCGGCCGCGAGGACGCCGAGGCGTTCGAGGCCGAGCTGGCCCACATGCTGGTGCACCAGATCGGCGCGTTCAATTCGCCGGTCTGGTTCAACCTCGGCCTGTGGCACGAGTACGGCATCGGCGGCTCGGGCGGCAACTTCCATTGGGACGAGACCGACGCGCGCGCTCCAGGTGACCGAGGACTCCTATTCGCACCCCCAGGTCTCGGCGTGCTTCATCCAGTCCATCGGGGACGACCTGATGTCGATCTTCGAACTCGCGCGCAACGAGGCGCGGGTGTTCAAGTACGGCTCGGGCACCGGAACCAACTTCTCGAAGCTGCGCGGCCGCATGGAGAAGCTCTCGGGCGGCGGCACCTCCTCCGGGCTGATGTCGTTCCTCGAGGTGCTCGACAAGGGGGCCGGCGCCACCAAGTCGGGCGGCACCACGCGCCGCGCCGCCAAGATGGTGGTGCTCGACATGGACCACCCGGAGATCGTCGACTTCGTGCAGTGGAAGATGCGCGAGGAGCGCAAGGTCGCCGCGCTGGTCGAGGCCGGCTACCCGTCGGACTTCAACGGCGAGGCGTACGCCACCGTCTCGGGGCAGAACTCGAACAACTCGGTGCGCGTCTCCGACGCGTTCATGCAGGCCGTGCTCGACGACGGCGCCTGGCAGACCACCTACCGCACCACCGGACAGGTCCACGAGACCCACCGGGCGCGCGCCCTGTGGCGGCTGGTCTCGGAGGCCGCCTGGCAGTGCGCGGATCCGGGCGTGCAGTACGACGACACCATCCAGCGCTGGCACACCTGCAAGGCGACCGACCGCATCCACGCCACCAACCCGTGCAGCGAGTTCGTGTTCCTCGACGACACCGCGTGCAATCTCGCGTCGATCAACCTCATGAAGTTCCTGCCAGGACGACTTCTCCTTCGACATCGAGGGCTACCGGCACGCCAACCGCGTGTTCTTCCTGGCGCAGGAGATCCTGGTCGGCTTCGCCTCCTATCCGACCGAGCGCATCGCCCGGCGCTCGGCCGAGTACCGTCCGCTCGGGCTCGGCTACGCCAACCTCGGCACGCTGCTGATGGTGCAGGGGCTGCCGTACGACAGCGGCGCCGCGCGTGCCTTCGCCGCCAGCGTCACCGCGATCATGACCGGCGAGGCGTACGCGCTGTCCGCCGAGATCGCCGCCAGCAAGGGCCCCTTCGCGGGGTACGCGGAGAACCGCGAGAGCATGCTCGGCGTCATGCGCCTGCACCGCGATGCCGCACGTGACATCGACCCCGGCCTCGCGCCGCGTGACCTGCGCGCTGGCCGCGATCGAGAGCTGGGACGAGGCGGTCCGGCTCGGCGAGCGGCACGGCTACCGCAACGCCCAGGCCACCGTGCTCGCGCCGACCGGCACGATCGGACTGCTGATGGACTGCGACACCACCGGCGTCGAGCCCGATTTCGCGCTGGTGAAGTTCAAGAAGCTGGCCGGCGGCGGGTACTTCAAGATCGTGAACCAGTCGGTGCCGCGGGCGCTGCGCCGGCTCGGCTACGACGACGCCGAGATCGAGCGCATGGTGCGGTACGCGCTCGGCACCGGCTCGTTCGAGGGCGCGCCGCACATCCACCACTCGGCGCTCCTCAAGCGCGGCCTGCACGAGGACGAGATCGACCGCATCGAGCGCCTGCTGCCCACCATGCTCGATCTGCGCTTCGCGTTCTCGCGCGGCGTCCTCGGCGACGACCTGCTCACCCGCCTCGGCGTCGGCCAGACCGAGCGCGAGAAGCCGGGCTTCAGCGCCCTGCCGTTCCTCGGCTTCACCGACGCCGAGATCGAGGCCGCCAACGACGTGATCTGCGGCAGCCAGACGGTCGAGGGCGCCCCGGGACTCAAGCCCCAGCACCTGCCCGTGTTCGACTGCGCCAACCGCTGCGGCCCGCGCAGCACGCGCTACATCGAGCCGATGGGCCACGTGCGGATGATGGCGGCGGCGCAGCCGTTCATCTCGGGCGCCATCAGCAAGACCGTGAACCTGCCGCACGAGTCCACGGTGGACGAGGTCCAGAACATCTACCTCGAGTCGTGGCGACTCGGCCTCAAGGCGGTGGCGCTCTACCGCGACGGCAGCAAGCTCAGCCAGCCGCTGTCGTCGTCCAAGAAGCCGGCGACCGCCGACGACATCTCCGCGCCGACCAAGCTGCGCCGCCGCCGCCTGCCCAGGCGCCGGCTGCGGCTTCACGCAGGAGGCGCGCATCGGCGGGCACAAGGTCTTCCTGCGCACCGGAGAGTACGAGGACGGCGAGATCGGCGAGATCTTCATCGACATGCACAAGGAGGGCGCCGCCTTCCGCAGCATGATGAACTGCTTCGCCATCGCGGTGTCGATGGGCCTCCAGTACGGCGTGCCGCTCGAGGATCTGGTGGACCAGTTCTGCTTCACGCGCTTCGAGCCGCACGGGCGCGTCGACGGACACGAGAACCTTCGCGCCTGCACCAGCGTCATCGACTACGTGTTCCGCGTGCTCGGCTACGAGTACCTCAATCGCACCGACCTGGTGCACATCCCCGACGAGAACCTCAAGGGGGCGCCGGTCCCCACCGCGGATCACCCGCGCGCCGACCATCCGGTGGGCCGCGACCGGTTCATGCAGGGCCTCGCGCGGGGCGAGGGCGCGAAGGCCGCTCCCGCACCGGCCCGGATGCCCGAGCCGCCCGAGAGCGCGCTCGACCGGCAGGCCAAGCGGCTGCTCGGCGACGCGCCCGCGTGCGACAACTGCGGCCACATCACCATCCGCAACGGCACGTGCTACAAGTGCGTGAACTGCGGGACCAGCATGGGTTGTTCCTGATCGCTCGCTCGCGATAGGGGAGCGCGCACGGGCGGGACCTCCGGGTTCCGCCCGGCGCGTCGGTGGCCGGCGCGCCGGCGCTTGCCGCGCGGACGGCGCATCGGGCAGAGTCCCGCCCCATGACCTCCGTCGCACGCCGCCCGCCCTACCTGCCTCCGGAGCACGCCCTCAAGCTCCTGCTCGTGTTCGTGCCCGTCGCGATCCTCGCGCACGCCCTCCACGGGGGCGGCATCGCCATCTTCGTGTGCGCCGGGCTCGCCATCGTCCCGCTCGCCGGACTCATGGGGGACGCCACCGAGGCGCTCGCCGCGAGGCTCGGAGCGGGCGCCGGCGGGCTGCTCAACGCCACCTTCGGCAATGCGGCCGAACTCATCATCGCGCTCGCCGCGCTCCAGCGCGGCCTGCATGACGTGGTGAAGGCGAGCCTCACTGGCAGCATCATCGGCAACGTGCTGCTGGTCCTCGGAGTCGCGTGTCTCGCCGGCGGCGTGGGGCGCGAGCGGCAGACCTTCGACCGCCAGGCCGCCGGCATCGGTTCCACGCTGCTGGCGCTAGCCGCCATCGGGCTGGTGGTGCCGGCGATGTTCCACTTCGTGGCCGAGGGCGCGGTGACGCGCGGCGCGCTCACGTCCGCGCACGAGGCGGCGCTGGCGCGCGGGCTGTCCCTCGAGATCTCGATCGTCCTGTTCGTCGTCTACCTGCTGAGCCTGCTGTTCAGCCTCCGCACCCACCGGCACCTCTACGCCGGCGCCGGGCACCCCGAGGGCGCCGCACCGGCGCGCACGCCCGTGACGCGCGCGGTGATCACGCTGCTGGTCGCCACCGCGCTGGTGGCGTGGATGAGCGAATTGCTGGTGGGCGCGATCGAGGAGACGTCCCGCGCCCTTGGGCTCACCGAGGTGTTCGTGGGGGTCATCGTGGTCGCGATCGTCGGCAATGCCGCCGAACATTCCACCGCCGTGCTGATGGCGATGAAGAACCAGATGGACCTGGCGATGAACATCGCAATCGGCTCGAGCATCCAGATCGCGCTCTTCGTGGCCCCGCTGCTGGTGTTCGTCTCGCGGGTGATGCCCGGCACGCCGATGGACCTCGAGTTCACGCTCTTCGAGGTGCTGGCGGTGGGCATCGCGGTGTTCGCCATGACGCTGGTGGCGCAGGACGGCGAGTCGAACTGGCTCGAGGGCGTGCTGCTGCTCGCCGTCTACCTGGTGCTCGCGCTGGCGTTCTTCTTCCTGCCGTAGCGGCGGGCGCGGGCCCGCACGGCGGGGCTAGGCCGCGGCGAGGTCGGGCAACTGACGATCGACCTCGGCGGCGAGGGCGTCGAGGGCCAGCGGGCACAGCCCGGTGCCGCGGTCCTTCTCCATCAGGCGCAGCGCCACGTCGTCCGGCAGGGCCGGGCGATAAGGGCGGGCCGCGGTGAGCGCCTCGAAGATGTCCGCCACCGCGAGCACGCGCGATTCCACCGCCAGCGCCTCGGCGCGCAATCCGCGATGATATCCGCGCCCGTCGAGTCGCTCGTGATGCGAGCCCGCGATGCGCGCGAGGTGGCGGAAGCCACGCACGTGCTCGAGGATGCGCTGGGTGTAGTACGGATGCATGCGCACCGCGTCCCACTCCGCGCTGTTGAGCGGTCCGGCCTTGTCGAGGATCGCGTTCGGCAGCGCCAGCTTGCCGATGTCGTGGAGCAGCGCCGCCCGCCGGAGATCGTCGCGCGATTCCCGCGACAGGCCGAGCTGCTCCGCGAGCCCCATCGCGATCCCGGTGACGCGGCGCGAATGCTCCGCGGTGAAGGGGGACTTTGCATCCACGACGTCCGCGAATCCCTGCGCGATGCGGTCGAGGGTGCCGGGGCCGGCGATGAGGGACGCCCGGCCGGGCTCTGCCTCGCCCACCGCGTCGTGCAGCGCATGCCCGCCCAGCGCCAGCGCCTCGACCACGTCGGGCTCGAGGCCACGACAGGCCTCCACCACCATCGGGTCGAACCACCGTCCGCCCTTCGCGCGCACCATCTGGAGCGCGAGCGCGGCGCCGCCGGCGGTGGCGTGGATCTCGATCGCCTGGGCCACCGCCATGACGCGCGCGAGCACCGGGATGGCCGCGCCGGCGTACGCGCCCGGCTGGCCGCTGCCGTCCCAGCGCTCGTCGAGCGCGCGCACGGCGGCCGCGGCGCGCGCGCCGAGCCCCATGCGTTCGACCAGCGCGCCGCCGTTCGCGCTGCGGGTCTCGACCATCCCCGCGGCGGCCGCCGCTCCGTCGTGCACCAGCGTGAGCGCGCGACGCGCCCGCTGAAGCCACGAGCGGCCGCGGGTGTCGAGCGCCAGCGCCACGCGCGCGGCGCCGAGCCCGCGCGTGCCATCCACGCGGCGCAGCCCATGGAGCGCCTCGTGATCGTCGCCGCCGAACAATTCGAACACGCGCGCGGAGCGGCTCGAGCCGCCGATGTCCTTGAGCATGAGCGCGTAGTAGAGGTCGCGCTGCTCGATCAACGGCAGATCGAGACGCTGCGCGATCCGCATGCCGATGAGGCAGCTGCGCATCGCGTGTCCCATCGGCTGGCTCTCCGCGAGATCGAGCGCGAACGAGAGCGCGGCGAGGACCTCGGAGACCCGGACGGCCTCGGTGTCGTGGTCGGTCATGGAAGGGCGCACACCGCCTACATCGGCCGGCGGGCCGGATGTCGCGAGTTGCAAGGTGCCCTGCGCGTTGCGCCGCGCACGGCCGTCCGGTGCCGGACGGCCGACGCCTGCCGTCTCGCCCCCGCGGCCACCCGGGCCATGATGACTGGCGCCGCCCGGGAGCGGCGGCATACACTGAAGATGGCATCGATACCGCACTTCCGGCCCCGATCCGGTCCGTGGACGCTCACGGCCGGGCGCGGTCGGGCCCTGCTCGTCACCCTGCCCAGGAGTCTCCATGGCCCCCGCGCGCTGGAGCGCGTCCCGGCAGCTCGCGCTGCTCCTCACCGTTCTCGCGGTGTCCGTGTCCACGCCTGCCCACGCGCTCAAGGTGGCGACGTGGAACCTCTGGCAGTACCCCACGAGCCTGCTCTCCACGCGCCAGCCCAACATGCGGATCGTGATGGCCGGGCTCGATCCGGACGTCATCATGGTGCAGGAGCTCGACAACGGGAACGGCGCGGCGGCGACCGACACGTTCCTCAACGTGCTGCGCGCGGCGCTGCCCGCCCGGGTGTGGAAGACCCATGGCTACTTCGCCAGTTCCGAGAGCGCGATCTACTGGGACTCCCTCAAGGTGAACGTCACCGACGTCACGTCCCTCGTCGTCGGATCCTACCGGACCGTCCTGCGGGGCACGGTGAAGCCGCTCGGCTATGTGTCGAACCAGTCGTGGTTCCGGCTCTATTCGTTCCACCTGAAGGCCGGCAACACGCCCGCCGACGCGACCACGCGCGCCGCCGAGTGCTCGAACCTGCGCGCTTCGATCAACACGGCGAGCGTGCCCGTATGGGGCCCGAACTTCCTGGTCGGCGGGGACTCGAACTTCTACACCGCCGACGAGCAGGGCTACATCAACCTCACCCAATCGGGGACCAACAACAACGGGCGCTCCAAGGACCCGCTCACCATGCCGGGCAACTGGCACATCAACGTGAACTACGCGATCCACATGTCGCAGTGTCCGTGCAACACCGGCTGCCTCGCGGGCTTCTCGGGCGGCGGGCTGGACGACCGCTTCGATCTCCTCATGTCCGCGTATGCGATGCAGGACGGTCAAGGGCTCGACCTGGTCCCGGCCGCCAGCGGGGGCTACGGCGCGTACGGCAACGACGGCTTCCACTTCAACGCCAACATCGACGACTTCACCAATTACGCGGTCGGCAACGTCATCGCGACCGCGCTCAAGAACGCCTCCGACCACATCCCGGTGTTCGCCATCGTGCAATTGCCGTCCAAGGTGGTGGCAGCCTCGGCGCTCGACTTCGGCAGCGTGCTGGTGGGCGCCGCCGCGGCGCAGTCCTTCGCGGTCTCGAACGGCGCGGTGGCGCCCGCCGACGGGCTCACCTATACGCTCACCGCGCCGGCCGGCTTCACCGCCCCGGCCGGGACCTTCGAGGCCGCGGCCGGTGCGGCCGCGAACGCCCACGAACTCGGCATGGACACCGTCGTGCGGGGCGGCCGGAGCGGGGTGCTCGTGGTCGCCAGCGACGCCCCCGACTCGCTCGCCAAGAACGTCCTGCTCTCCGGCACCGTGCTGTCGCACGCCGTGCCCTCGCTCGACTCGCTCACGGTGGTGGTGCGTGACACGCTCGATCTCGGCGCGCAGTTGTCGGGCGCGTTCACCGACGGCGCGGTACGCGTGCACGATCAGGCCTGGGACGCGCTCACGGCGCGCCTCGCGGTGAGCGGCGCGAACCTCGCGGGCGGCGCCGGGCGATTCACGCTCGTGGGAGGCTTCACGCCCGTCCTGCTCGGCGACACCGGCCACACCTGGAACGTGCACTTCGACGACGCCGGCGCCGCCACCGACACCACGTACGAAGCCACGCTCACCTTCACCGGCTCCGACGAGCCGCTGCCGGGAGCGACCGCGGCCCCCGACCTCACCGTGCTGCTGCGCGCGCACCCGCTGCCCGGGACGGGCGGCATGGGAAGCGGACCGCTCGCGCTGCGCTTCACCCCCGCGCGCCCCAACCCATTCAGCGCCGCGACGCGATTCGGGTTCGAACTGCCGCACGCCGCGCCGGTCACGCTCGACGTGTTCGACCTCACCGGTCGCCGCGTGGCGAGCCTCGCTCGGGGAGAGTTCGGCGCCGGACGCCACGAGGTGGACTGGAACGGGCTCGAGGGTTCCGGGGCGCGTGCGCCCGCCGGGCTCTACTTCGTGCGCTTCACCACCCCCGGCCTCATCCGCACCAACCGCCTCGCCCTGCTTCCCTGACCGGCGACGTCCGCGGGCCCGCGATCGACGGGCGCGTGTCCGACGCACGCCAGCACCGGCAGTCGGGGGTAGCGCGCGAAGCGCGGGTCGGAGGCGGCGCGTTCGCACAGCACGAAGACGCTGCGCGGTGTCACGACCTTCCGTGCGTACCGACAGTCGCCGCAGCATCCGGGCGGCGGGGGCGGATCGGATGGGTTCATGTCCCCATCTGATGCGCGGATGGGCCCAGCGGCCGAGCCGGCCGAGTCGGCCGGGCCGCGGGCGGGCCGGCGGCCGGCCCTGACCGCCGACGGCGCCGTGTCGGAGCGTGGACCGTCGCCGTCACCCGATGGCGGGACCGAACCCGTTGCGGCGCAGGCGGGTCATGGACCGGCTGTCGGCCCGCCTTACGATTCCGCGGCGGCGGCGGCGTCCGCGGGAGTGCCGCACGAGGGCCCGGGATGTCCGAGGGCCCTTGGACTCTGGGGGTTAGGGGAACGACCGCATGGCCGGTACGGGTCTTGCGAGAGCGTGGTTGGAATCGAAGAAGTCTCCGTGTTCAGACCCCAGTGCCCGGAGGAAGTCCTCCCCATGAAGAAGCTACTCGTCAGCCTGCTGCTCCTGGTGCTCATGGCCGGCGCCGCCCAGGCCTACACCAAGACCAGCCCCGCGCCCCAGGGTGCCCCCCGACCCGCGACCGCCAGCCCGGGCTACCTGAGCCCCGCAGGCGCGGGAGATGTCGTGATCGGCTCGAACTTCCAGAGCGGCGACGACCTCCTCGACGTGCGTCGTCGGCACAAGAGGCCGACCCGCCCGGTTCCCGAGCCCGGGACCATGGCGCTCGCCTCGATGGGACTGCTCGCACTCGGAGCTGCCGCGCGCAAGCGCAGCGCTCGCGGATAGCGCTCCACCCGGCCGGCAGTGCCGGGCCCGCGGCGGCGAAGGGGTCACACCTCCTCGCCGCCGCTTCCTTGTTCCCCCCCGATCCGGGGTCGATGCGGGCGCATGCGCTAGAATCCCGCGCCATGCTCGTCCTCCCATCATCCCCCGGCGCATGAGCCGGCCCCCCGCGCGACCATCCGCACGCCACCGCGCCCGCGCCCCGCGCCGGCCGGCGGCCCCCGGACCGCTTTCGCTCCACGGGGCGCCCGGCACCTCCGCCGCGCTCGAGACCGTGTGCGGACGGCTCGCCTGGGGCGTGCTCGCGGCGTTCGCCGCGACGCTGCTCGCCGTGGCCCTGGGCCTGCACCGCATCGGCGACTATTTCACCGAGACCGACTTCTACGGCGCGTACGCCGAGGGCGCGCGGCTGATCCAGCACGGGCGGCTGATGCCCTCCCGCTATGGCGTGGTGGGCCCGGGTTACGAGGCGGTGCTCGCGCTGGTGGGCTTCGTGGTGCGCGATCTGTTCGTGGCGGCCGAGCTCATCTCGGTGGCGGCCGCCCTGGTCACCGCGCTGCTGTGGACCGGGCTGGTCCGCCGACTCACCGACGGACGCCTCGCGCTGTTCGCGCTGCTGTTCCTCGTCACCAATCCGGTGTTCTTCCGCTTCGGCTACTCGACCACCACCGACGCGCTCGCGCTCGCGCTGCAGACGCTCGCCCTGTGGCTGCTCCTCACCCGCGCCGGCCCGCGCGGCGCGCTGGCGGCGGGCGCGCTGGCGGCGGCCGCGTTCCTGACCCGCTACAGCGCCGTGGCCCTGCTGCCCGCCGGGATCCTCGCGATCTCGCTCGGCGCCACGCGAGCGCCCCGTCGCGGGCGGGACGCGCTGGCGTTCGCCGCGGGGTTCGCGCTGCCGGTGGTGCCGTGGGTGATCTACTGCGTCAGCCACGGCTCGGGGTTCTCGTTCCAGCTCCACCACAACATCGCCTACGAAGTGTTCGCGCGTCCCCGGGGCATCGTGTGGGACGACTACCAGAGGCTGCTCCAGCCCCAGTTCCACTCGCTGTGGGATGTCATCGCGCGCGACCCGGTCGCGGTCGCCTCGCGCATGCTCTTCAACCTCACCGACCACCTGCGGCTCGACGCCCGGGACCTGCTCGGCTGGCCGGTCGCCATCGCCGCGCTGCTCGGGCTCGCGCTCGCCGCGCTCGACGGAACGCTGCGGCGCCTGTGGCCGCTGGCGGCCTTCGGGGCGCTCGCGTTCCTGGTGCTGGTGCCCGCGTTCCACGCCGCGCGCTATTCGCTGGCGCTGCTGCCGGTCTACGCCGCGTTCGCCGCCGCGCTGTTCGCCTCCCCGCGCTTCGCGCTCGCGGCCGGTCGCGCGCGGCGCGTGCGGCTGAAGAGCGTGCTCGCGCTGGTGCCGCTGGCGGCCGCGCTCCTCGGCTCGTGGGACCTCCAGGCGCGCATCCTCGACCAGCTGCCGGTCGAGGTGCTCGACGTCGCGGCCACGCTGCGCGGCGCGGCGCGGCCGGGCGACCGCATCATCGCGCGCAAGCCGCATCTGGCGTACCTGTCGGGTCTCGAGGGCCGGCCGTTCCCGTTCGCCGACTCGCTCCCCCAGCTCGCGGCGGCCACCCGCCAGCAGGGGGTGCGCTGGCTCTACGTGTCCTGGGTCGAGGTCGAGACGCGCCCGCGCTTCTGGTACCTGCTCGACACCACCGCAGTCGTCCCCGGGCTCACGGTGCGCCGGGTGACGCGACCGCACCCGGCGGTGCTCTACGAGATCGGCCCGGGATTCGGCACCCGCCCGGCGTGGATGGCCAACGACACCTCGGTCACCTGGCACACCGCGCGCGCGCAGTTGCTGGTGAATCCCGACGATCCCGCGGCGCTGTTCCACCTCGGGCTGGTGGAGCTGTCACGGGGCACGGTGGCCAGCGCGAGCGCGCTCCTGGAGCGCAGCGTCCGCCTCGATCCCCGCCGTGCCGGGGCGTGGCTGCTGCTGGCCGAGATCGGGCTGCGCCGCGGTGACGCCGCGGCGACCGAGCGCGCCTGCCGCGGGGCGCTTGCCGCCGATCCCGGCAGCATCGATGCCCGTGCCGCGCTGGGGTGGGCGAGCCTGGTCGCCGGCCGACCCGACGAGGCCGCGGCGCGCTGGCGACCGGTGGTGCACGCGGTGCGCGACCCGGGTACCCTCGAGCGCATGGTCACGCTGTTCACCGAGACCGGCGACCTCGCCGCCGCCGCCGCCGCGCGGGCCGCGCTCGCGCATGCGAGAGGAGCGCCATGACGGGCAGCCCGGGTCGCCGCGTCCTCCATGTCCTCGGCGGGCTGGTCGTCCCCGCCGCGCTCACCGCGCTGATGTCGTGCGCCGGCACCGCACCCGGAACCGCGACGCGTCCGCCGGGGCGCGCGGCGACCCGCGCGCCCGAGCCCGATTCGATCACGGCCGGGGTGTGGCACTTCGACGAGACCGGCGGCACGCACGCGGCCGACGCCGGGCCCTTCCGACTCGACGGCACGTTCGGCGTGGACACGCGCACCGATTTCGGTCGGGTGCGCGCCGCCCGACGGTTCACCCGCTCGGTCGAGTCGTTCATGTTCGTGCCCTACAGCCCGGCGCTCGAGAACGGCAGCGGCCTGACCGTCGAAGCGTGGGTGTACGTCGACTCCTACGGCCAGTACGAGGACACGCCCATCGCCGGGCGCTGGACGCCCCTGGCCAACCAGCAGTCCTGGCTGTTCTCGATCGTGGGCGAGCAGCTCGATCCGCCTTACGTGAGCCTCGCGAGCCCCGGGTATCATCGGGACCTGGTGGTGGGCGGGGAGCGCGGGCGGTTGCTGTTCGCGTTCCAGCCCGAGCCAGCCAGCCCCCCGTTCGCGTACACCTCGGCCACGTCGATCGAGCTCGGGACCTGGACGCACGTGGGTGTGACGTACGACGGCGCGGTGGTGCGCTTCTTCATCGACGGCCGCCCCGAGTCCCAGTACGCCAGCGTCGGCGCGATCCGCAGGACGAACGCGCCGCTGCTGGTGGGCAACGCCTTCGACCCGCGCCTGCTCTCGGACTTCGCCGGGGACCTGCGCCTGGATGCCATCGCGGACCGCGCTCCGTACTACGCCTTCGAGGGACTCATCGACGAGTTGCGCATCTCGACCGCCGCGCGTGCGAGGGTGACCGCGGGGCGCTGACCGGCGGCTCCCCGTGAACGGGGTGGACGGGGGCGTCCACGCCCGGCGACGGCCGGCGGGCATGAAGGGGCGCCCGCACCGCGGATGGCTCACGGCGTGCTCCTTGCGGGGGACACCGCGCCGCCGCCCGGCGCGGATGGCGACCCCGGACCCGCGATCGAACCTCGCCCCACACGAGAAGCCCATGCGATCCATCCTCTCGACCCTCCTGGCGCTCCTCCTCCTGGCGCCGGCCGGCGCGCTCGCCGACACGGCCCGCGAACTGGTGGTGATGCTCGCGCCGGTGCCGGGGGACGACGCCCGCGCCACCGCCGCCCGCGCGTCGGTGGCGGCGCGTCTCGAGGCGCTCGGTCTCGAGGTGCTCGCCTCGCTCGGCGAGGGACTGCCGCTGGCGTCCGACGCCGCGCGCGCGGCGCGCCCCGGCGCGTCCGGGCTGGATCCGGCGCGGGTGCTGCGGCTGGCCGCGCGCGATCCGGCGGCCGCCGACGCCGCGCTGGCAGCCCTCGTCGACGCTCCGGGCATCGCGTGGGCGGAGCGCAACCAGGCGCGCGAACCGGCCGGCGCGGGAGTGTTCCCCGACGACCCCTATCTGGTCGAGGGGCGCCAGTGGGCCCTCGAGAACCGCGGCCCGGTGAGCGGATTCGGCGGGATCGCGGGCGCCGACATCGGCGCGCGCGCCGCGTGGACGATCACCACCGGGAGCGCCGACGTGCTGCTGGCGGTCGCCGACACCGGCATCGACCCGGCGCACCCCGAGTTCGTGGCGTGGCTGCCGGATGGCCGCCCGCGCCTCGAGCCCGGGCTGAACGTCACGCTCGAACCCGGCGGAGCGGTCACGGACTCCTTCGGCCACGGCACGCCGGTGGCCGGCGTGATGGCGGCACGCACCAACGACGGCGCCCACTTCGACTCGCTCGGCATCGCGGGGGTGTGCGGCGGGGACGGCGCGGCGAATCCGGGCTGCCGGCTGTTGCCCATCAAGATCGCGCCCGGCCACAGCGGCGTCTCCAGTTCGTACGAGATCGCGCGCGCGATGCTGTTCGCGGCCGGATGCGGCGCGCGTGCCATGAATCTCTCGTTCGCCGGCGGTGTGCCGAGCAAGGTCGAGCGCCTCGCGCTGCAGGACGCGCTGGTGAGCGGATGCGTCGTGGTGGCGGCCGCCGGCAACCGCGGGTACGCCGCGCCGACCGCGCCCCAGTATCCGGCGGCGTTCGCGGCCGACGGGCTGTGCATCCAGGTCGGCTCCTCCGATCCTTCCGACCGGCGCTCGATCTTCTCGTCCTACGGCCCCGGGCTCGACCTGCTCGCGCCGGGCGAGGACATCTGGACCACCTTCATGACCTACCCGAGCGCGGCCGGCGTGCTCTACAACGGCTACGTCGTGGCCGCAGGCACGTCGTTCGCGGCGCCCCACGTGACCGGCGTGGTCGGATTGCTCGCCGCGGCGAGGCCCGAACTCATGGACACCGACTTCCAGCACGTGCTCCGCGAGAGCGCGCACGACCTCGATCCGCCGGGCTGGGACGCCCCGACCGCCTGGGGCCGCCTCGACGCCGCGGCCGCGCTCCGCGCCGTGGACCCGGCCGTCGGCGTGTGGCACGGCGAGGCCGCGGCGGCCACGGTGACCGCGACCGGCCGGGGCACGCTCACACTCGGCGACGCGCGCGCGGGCGAGCGCCTGCGGGTGTGGACCGGCACCGAGGAGCTCGAGGCCAGCGCGACCGTGACGCTGCCCGACTCCTTCCTGCCGCCGGTGCGGGTGTGGCCGCGCGTCGGCGGCACCTCCACGGCGCGCGGCGGATTCACGCTGCCGTACCTCACGCCGTGGGCCGAGGTCGCGAGCGCGGACGACGCATCGTTCACGCTGCGCGGACACCTGTACCACGTGCCGCCCGACAGCGGTGTGGCGAACGGGGACTACCTTCCCGTGCCGCCGGGGGAGGCGCGGTTCGGTTTCACCGTGATGGGCCGCGTGGACCGGCCGCCGAGCGTGCGCGTGCTGAGCCCGCTGCCCGGCGCGCCGCTGCGCATGGGAGACACGCTCGAGGTGGCGTGGCAGGCGAGCGATCCCGACACCGTGACCGGCGTGACGCTCGCGCTGGTCGCGGATGACGGCGTCGAGACCCCGATCGCGGCGTTGCCGGGTGACGCGCGGGGCATCGACTTCCCGGCGCCGTGCGCGGCCGCGGGGCCGGCGCGGCTGCGGGTGACCGCGATCGACGGGCACGGGCGGCAGGCCGACCGCACCACGCTCGAGGTGCCGGTCGTCCTGCTGCCGGGCGGGTGCGCGGGAGGGCCGATGTCGCGCGCGGCGGCGTTCGGCGCGGCGCCGAACCCGTTCGGGCCGCGCACCTGGATCTCGGTGCCCTGGCCCGGCACGCTGCGCGTGGTGGACCTCGCCGGCCGCGTGGTGATGCGCCGCGTCATCCCGGCGGGCTCGCCCGGCGTCCGCTGGGACGGCCACGACGATCGCGGCGGACGCCTGCCGGCCGGGCTCTACTTCGCGCGCCTCGAGGGCGCGCCGGGGAGGCTCGACCTGCGGCTCGTCCGGCTCGAGTGAGGATCCCGCCGGCGCGGGGGGCGCCCGCCGCGTTACACTGCGGGCCACGGGAGGTCCACGCCATGCGCATCGCCGCCATCCATGTCGTCGCCCTGGGGCTCGTCGCGCTCGCGCCGGCGGGTTGCTCACCCATCCGGCCCCCGGCCGACTGGGCGCGGGTGCGCGAGGTGACGCCGGCCTTCTTCGCGCGGCGCGACGCGACCGACCCCGCCCTCGCCTCGGACGGCAACGGCCGTGTCGCGCTCACGTTCGTCACCCACGATCCCGCCGGCGGCCGGGACGTCTGGCTCGCGGTCTCGCGCGACAGTGGCGCGACGTTCGGCGCGCCGCTGCGCGTGAACCTCTCGCCCGGCCGGGTCTCGTCGTACTCCGAGAATCGCCCGGTGTCCGCATGGGGGACGGGGGGCGGCTCGCCATCGCGTGGTCCGAGTTGCGCGCGGACAGCGGCGCGGCCGCCGACCTGGTGGTGCGCGCCAGCGCCGACGCGGGCGCCACGCTCGGCCCGCCCGTGGTGGTGAACGACGACACGCTCGGCCGGCCCACCTACCATGGCTTCCCGGCGCTCGCGTTCCAGCCCGACGGCGCCCTGTTCGCGGCCTGGATGGACGGGCGCTCCCATCCCGAGGCCGAGGCCGAGACCATGGGGGCGCTCTTCACCGCGCTGAGCTTCGACGGCGGGCTCACCTGGACCCCGAACGCGATGGTGACCGACTCGCTCTGCCCGTGCTGCCGCGCATCGGTCGCCGGTCTCGGCGACGAGCGCCTGGCGCTCGCCTATCGCAGCGCCGCGCGCGGGGTGCGCGATCCGGTGCTGGCCTTCTCGGTCGACGGCGGACGCACCTTCGAGCCCGAGCGCCCGCTCGCGGACGACCGGTGGCGGATCGAGGCCTGTCCCTCGGACGGCCCGGTCCTGGCGGCCGCGGGCCGCGGCGGGGCCGCGGTGTGGACCACCGGCGCCGACCCCGCGGGCGTGTATCTGGCGCCGTGGACGTTCGGGCGCGGCGCGACCGGACCGCGACGCGCCCTGCTCGACAGTCTCTCGCGGGCCGCCCATCCGCGCGTGGCTCCGCTCGGTGGCGCCACGCTGGTGACGGTCGAGGCGCGGCCGGCCGGCGACAGCGTGACGGTCATAGCCGCGCGCGCGCTCGAGCCCGACGGCGCGCTCACGCCCTGGGTGTTCCTCGGCGTCCATGCCCGCGACGCATGGCTCGCCCCGCTCACCCCGCGCGCCGCACTCGTCGCATGGGTCGAGCGCGAGCGCAGCACCCCGCGCATCCGCCTCGCCCGCCTGGAGCGGATGCCGCAGTGATGAGCTCCAGCGCGTTCCCGTGCCGCACGCCGCAACGACGCCGGAGCCGGGGCCGCGAGGGCCGGTGGCGATGCGTGTGGGTATTGCATCGTCACCGGCCCTCGCGGCCCCGGCGACCGCACGCTTCGGGGACGGTCGGTCGGCTCCTCGGCCAGCGCTCGAGCCGGAGGGGCACAGGCCGGATACGGTGCAATACCCACACGCACCGCATCCGGCCTGTGCCCCTCCGTCGGGGACCCGTGCCCCAGCGGTCGCACGACTCGAGCCTCGCGGATCCGCCGCGCGTTGATGCTCGTTCGAAGCGCGTGCTAGGCTCGCCATTCGCATCGCACCGCGCGCCGGCCCGCCGCGCCCTCACCCCGACACCCGCGAGAACCCCGTGACCCCGGATACCCCAGGCGCTTCCGACCTGCAGGCGATCGAGACCCTCCAGCGCGCCCGCGAGCGCATCGTCGCCGAACTGCGCAAGGTCATCGTCGGCCAGGACGAGGTCGTCGAGCAGCTGCTCACCGCGCTGTTCGCCAACGGCCACGTGCTGCTCGTCGGGGTGCCCGGGCTCGCCAAGACGCTGCTGGTCGTCGAGCCTGGCGCGCGTGCTCGACCTGCGCTTCAACCGCATCCAGTTCACGCCCGACCTGATGCCCAGCGACATCACCGGCACCGACATCCTCGAGGAGGACCACGCCACCGGCAAGCGCATCGTGCGGTTCATCGAAGGCCCGGTGTTCGCGAACATCGTGCTCGCCGACGAGATCAACCGCACCCCGCCCAAGACCCAGGCCGCGCTGCTCCAGGCGATGCAGGAGAAGGAGGTCACCGCGGGCGGGCGCACCTTCCGGCTCGCGCTGCCGTTCTTCGTGCTCGCGACCCAGAACCCGATCGAGCTCGAGGGGACCTACCCGTTGCCCGAGGCGCAGCTCGACCGGTTCATGTTCAACGTGCGCGTGGACTACCCGTCGCAGGACGAGGAGGAGCGCATCGTCTCGAGCACCACCTCGGCCTACGAGGCGAGCCTGGAGCCGGTGCTGGCCGCCGCCGACATCCTCGCGCTCCAGAAGCTGGTGCGCCGCGTGCCGGCGACCGAGCACGTGGTGCGTTACGCGGTGCGGCTGGCGCGCGCCACGCGCGGCGGCGACGCGGCGCCCGATTTCGTGCGCCAGTGGGTCTCGTGGGGCGCCGGACCGCGCGCCTCCCAGTACCTGGTGCTCGGCGCCAAGACCCGCGCCGTGCTCCACGGACGCTACGCGCCCGGCATCGAGGACGTGCGCGCGGTCGCGCTGTCGGTGCTCCGCCACCGCATCGTGACCAATTTCACCGCCGAGGCCGAGGGCGTGCGCCCCGAGCGCATCGTCGAGGAGCTGCTGAAGCGCGTGCCGTCGGAGTAGGCGGCGCCCCACAGCGCGCCCGCGCGCCGGAGGAGACCATGCCCCACGCCGCGCCACCATCCCGCGTCGTCATCCTGCACCGCCGCATCGGCCTCTATGCCGCCACCGCCATCACGGTGGGCAACATCATCGGCTCGGGCATCTTCCGTTCGCCGCATTCCGTGGCGCGGGAGCTCACCTCGTTCCCGCTCGTCCTGCTGGCGTGGATCGTGGGCGGCCTGCTCTCGATCTGCGGCTCGCTGGTGCTGGCCGAGCTGGCGGTGGCCCACCCGCGGACCGGCGGGCTCTACGTGTTCATCCGCGAGGCGTTCGGCGACGCGTGGGGATTCGTATTCGGATGGGCGAACCTGTGGGTGATCAAGCCCACCGTCATCGCCTCGATCACGAGCGTGTTCGCGCTCTACCTGTGCCAGGTGATGGGGTGGCCGAAGAGCGCGGAGTTCGGCGCCGGAGCCGCGGCCATCCTGGTGCTCACGTTCGTGAATTGGCTCGGCGTCCGGGAGGGCGCGCGCACCCAGTCGTGGCTCACCACCGCCAAGGTGGCCGGCATCCTCGGGCTGTGCGCCGCGGCGCTCCTGCTGCCCGCGAGTCCCGCTGCCTCGCCCATGCCGGTCGCGGCGGCGGCGAGCTCCAAGCCGCTGCTGGTCGGGTTCTTCGTCGCCATGGTGGCGATCCTGTTCGCCTATGACGGCTGGACCGACTCCACCTACGTCGCCGGCGAGGTGCGCGACCCGAAGCGGGTGATGCCGGTCGCCATCGTCTGGGGCACCTGGCTGGTGATCGCGGTCTACGTGCTCACCAACGTCGCCTACTTCCACGTGCTGGGCGCGAAGGGCGTGGCGGCTTACGAGGCCGTGGGCTCCGAGACCATGCGGCGGCTGGCCGGCGAGTGGGGGGCGCGCGCGCTCGCGGTGCTGGTCGCGATCTCCACCTTCGGCACCACCAATGGCGCCATCCTCACCGGCCCGCGCGTCACCCAGGCGATGGCGGCCGACGGCCTGCTCTGGAAGCCGCTCGCCGCCCTCGATCCGAAGCGCGAAACGCCCACCCTCGCGCTCGTGGTGCAGGCCGTGCTCGCGTGCGCCTGGCTCAGGGTCGCGAACGGGTTCGACGATGTCTCGGGCTGGTTCGTCACCACCTCGTGGCTGTTCTACGGGCTGACCACCGCGGCGATCTTCGTGCAGCGGCGCCGCGAGGCGCGCGGACAGGTCGAGGCGCCGGCGTACCGCGCGCTGCTGTTCCCGTTCACGCCGGTGGTGTTCATCCTCGTCACCGTGGTCATCATCTGGAGCGATTTCAGCTCGAGCACCCCGCTCGCCATCGCCGGCGTCGGCGGTCCGCTCGCGTCGCTGCTCGGGCTGGTGCCGCGCGCCGGTCTGGGCGCGCTCGTCGCCGCGCTCGGGTTCCCGGTCTACTGGCTCTGGAAGGGCCGGCGCGGATGAGCGCCGAGCCCCGCTCCTCCGCCGGCGAGGGCCGCCGGTTCCTCGACCCCGCGGTGGTCGCGCGACTCGCCCACCTCGACGTGCGCGCGCGCCTGGTGGTCGAGGGCTTCATCGCCGGCATGCATCGTTCCCCGTTCCATGGCTTCAGCGTGGAGTTCGCGGAGCACCGGCCCTACATGCCCGGCGACCCGCTCAAGAACCTCGACTGGAAGGTGTGGGCGCGCAGCGACCGCTACCTGGTGAAGCAGTACACCGAAGAGACCAACCTGCGCTGCCACCTGCTGGTGGACCTCTCGGGCTCGATGGGGTTCCGCTCCGAGCGCGCGGCGATGGGCAAGCTCGAATACGCCCGCTCGCTGGCGGCGGCGCTCGCGTACCTCATGCTCCAGCAGCAGGACGCGGTGGGCGCCCTGTTGTTCGCCGAGCGCCCGCTGCGCTACGTGCCCGCGCGCGCGGTGCGCTCGCATCTCGACGTGCTGCTGGGCGTGCTGGGCGAGGCCCAGCCGCAGGGACGCACGCGCCTCGGGCCGGTGCTGCACGAGCTCGCCGAGCGCATCAAGCGCCGCGGGCTGGTGGTGCTGCTCTCCGACCTCATGGACCAGCCGTCCGAGGTGATGTCGGGGCTCCAGCACTTCCGTCACCGCCACCACGAGGTGGTGGTGTTCCACATCCTCGACCCCGACGAGGTGGACTTCCCCTACGCCGACACCGCGACCTTCGTGGACATGGAGACCGGCGAGCGGATCACCACCGAGCCGTGGGAGATCGCGCGTCGCTATCGTGAGCGTCTCGCGGCGTGGACCGGCCATTACCAGCGCCAGTGCCGCGAACAGCGCATCGACTACGTGCGTCTCGACACGCGCACGCCCTTCGACCGGGCGCTGCTCGCCTACCTCGAGAAGCGCGCGAGGCTGCTGTGATCCTGCGTCTGTCCGCCGCGCTCGCGCTGGCCGCCGGGCTGGTGACGCTGATGGCGTTCCTCCACCTCATCGGCCGGGGGCCGTTCGCGAGCGAGGCGGCGCGCCACCTGCGCGCGATGAAGGACCGCGCCACCGTGCCCAGCACCGCGCAGGCGGTGACCCTGGCGTGGATGCGCACCTTGCCGCACGGGCGGCCGCCCGCCGAGACCGCCCCGTTCGAGAGCCGCGGCGTGAGCCTCGAGGGCTACGTGCAGCGCATCCTGTGGTCGAGCGACGGCGACACCCATCTCGAGATCGCGCCCGAGCCGCCGCCCGCGGACAGCGCGACGCGATACGTGACCGCCGAGATCACGCGCCGCTTCCGGGAGCGGCATCCGGGCTGGGGCTACGGAGCGCTGGCGGCCACGCTGCGGCCCAATCTCGGCAGCGGGCGGCCGTGGCCCGGCGGTCCGCGGCGGGCGCGGGTCACCGGCTGGCTGTTCTACGATCTCCAGTACGACGCGCCGGTCCCCGACTCGATGCTCGACCGGGGCGCGCCGCGGGTGACCGGGTGGGAGATCCATCCGGTGACACGCCTCGAGGTGTGGGATGACACGCGGGGCGCGTGGGCCGAGGTCGGCCCGTGAGCTTCCTGAACCCGCTGTTCCTGTTCGGTCTGCTCGCGGCGGCCATCCCGGTGCTCATCCATTTGTTCACGCGCCGCCGCCCGCGCGAGGTGAGGTTCCCCTCGCTGGCGTTCCTCACCGAGGTGAACCAGAGCGAGATCCGCCGTCTGCGGATCAAGCAGTGGCTGTTGCTGCTGCTCCGGACGCTCGCGGTGGCCTGCATCGCCCTCGCGATGGCGCGCCCCGCGCTGCGCGGCGGCGCGAGCGGCCACGGAGGCGCCGCCTCGACCGTGGTGGTGCTGCTCGACGACAGCGGCAGCATGGGCGCGTTCGGCACCCGCGGCGCCACGCTGCTGGACGAGGCGAAGCGCGTCGCCGAGGACCTGTTCGCCACGCTCGGCCCCGCCGACGAGCTGCTGCTGGTGCCGTACGACGACGCCCCGCGGCCCGCCACCGCGGCCCCGTCCTCCGATCTGGCGCGGCTGCGCGGCGCGCTCCAGGCCCTGACCCCCACCGCGCGGCGCACCGATCACGCGCGCGCGCTCGAGCTCGCCGCGCGCACGCTCGGCGCCTCGCACGCGCTCAATCGCGAGCTGTTCTGGGTCTCCGACTTCCAGCGCGCCGGTTTCGGGGAGCGCGCCGTCATGGCTCCGGCCGGACCCTGGGAACGCGCGCGCGTGTACCTGCTGCCGCTCTCGCCGCGCACCCGGGCCAACGCGGCGCTGGCCGACGTCGCGCTCGCGCCCGGCGCCGATGGCGCGGCACTCGCGGTGAGCGCGGCGTCGTTCGGCGCGGTCGCGGGCGATCGCGTGGTGGCGGTGGACGGACCCGCCGGCGAGGGCGAGCTCGGACGCGGCTTCGTCTCGCTGCCCGAACGCGGCGAGGCCTCGGCGCTGCTCCCGCTGGCGCGGAGTCCGGAACTCGGCGGCGTGGCGCGGCTGGCCGGGGACGTGCTGCCGCTCGACGACAGCCGCTGGTTCGCCGCCGGCCGCGGGGGGACCTTGCGCGTCCTGATGCGCGAGGACGCGGGCCCGTCGCCGCTGAGGCTCGCGCTCGAGGCCGGTTCGCCCGCCTCGGGGCTGGAGGTGGAGGCGGTGGACGCCGCCGGGCTCGCCGCGCGCGCCGCCGGTGCCGACGTCATCGTGGTGAACGACGTCGAACGTCCCGGCCCGCTCGAGACCCAGGCGCTGCTCGACCACTGGCGCGGCGGCGGGGCGCTGCTGCTGGTGCTCGGTGACCGCGCGGACGCGGCGTTCTGGAACGCCACCGTGCTGCGCGAGATGGGCGTGGGCGCGCTCGGCGCGGTCGAGCACGCGGCGCCCGGCGCGGCGTGGCGCCTGACGCGGGCGACCGCGGGCCACGCGGCGCTGGCGGGATTCGCGACGCGCCCCGGAGAGCCGCTCTCGACCGCGCGCTTCGAGCGCGTGCGCGCCTTCCGCGCCGCGGCCGGAGCGCGCACGCTGCTCGAATACGACCGCGCCCATCCGGCGCTGATCGAGGGGCCGCACGCGCTGGTGTTCGCCGGCTCGCTGGCGCCCGAGGCCTCGGACCTGCCGGTGAGCGGCGCGTTCCTGCCGCTGTTCCACCAGGCGGTGCGCGTGCTCGGTCGCGGGACCGCGGCCGCTTCGCTGCTGCCGGGCGAGCGCTGGAGCGCGCCCGCCACGACCGGCGCGTGGCGCATCGAGGCCGGCGATGGCGCGGAGCTGCCCTCCACGCTCGCCGCCGGCGGCGGCGCCACGCGGCTCACCTCGGTGCCGCTCGAGCGCCCCGGCCTCTATCGGGTGCTCCAGGACGGCCGCGTGCGGGCCACGTTCGCGGTCAATCCCGACCTGCGGGAGTCCGATCTCGCCCCGATCCCGGAGGACGCGCTGGCGCGGGCGTTCCCGCCGGGGCGCGCGCGGGTGCTGCGCCCCGGTGGCGACCTGGCGCGGCGCGTGCGAGAGGCGCGCTTCGGCCGCGAGCTGTGGAGCGCGTTCGTGGTCGCGGCGCTCGCGCTGCTGGTGCTCGAGACCGTGATCGCCCGCTGGGGCATGCCGGCCGGCGCCGGCCGGCGCGCCTGACGTGCGGGTCCCCCCGCGCCTCGGCGCGCTGTTCGCCATCGTGCTGTGGGGGCTCTCGTTCGTCGCCACCAAGGCGGCCCTGCGAGAGATCTCCCCGGTCACCCTCATCTTCTCGCGCTTCGCGCTCGGCAACGCGCTGCTGCTGTCGCTGGTGGCCGTGCGCCGGCAGTCGCTGGCGCTCGCGCCGGCCGACTGGGCGCGGCTCGCGCTGGCGGGGTTCATCGGCGTGTTCGTGCACCAGCTGCTCCAGTCCTTCGCCCTCACCATGACCACCGCCGTGCGCACCGGCTGGCTCATCGGCCTCACCCCCATCTGGTCGGCCGTGCTCGCCGCGCTGTTCCTGCGCGAGCGCTTCGGCGCCGCGAAGGTCGGCGGGCTGGTGCTGGGCTTCGCCGGCGCCCTGCTGGTGGTGACGCGCGGCGCGATCGGGCCCGGCCTGCTGGCGCTGCCCGCCACCCGCGGCGACCTGCTGATCCTCGCCAGCACGCTCAACTGGGCGATCTACACCGCGCTCGGCCGCGGGGTGATCGCCCGTCTCGGCAGCCTGCGCGCGACCGCGGGCGCGACCCTGCTCGGCTGGCTGATGCTGGGACCGCTGTTCGTGTGGCAGGGCGGCTGGCGCGAGTACGCGGCGCTGACCTCCACCGGAGTGGGCGCGCTGCTGTTCCTCGGGCTCGGCTGCTCGGGGCTGGCCTACCTGATGTGGTACGGCGCGCTCGAGCGGATCGAGACTTCGCGCGTGGCCGCGTTCCTGTATCTCGAGCCGCTCGTCACCTTCGTCGCCGCGGTCGCGTGGCTGGGCGAGGAGGTCGGGTGGATGACGGTGATCGGCGGGCTGCTGGTGCTCGGCGGCGTGGCGCTGGTGCAGCGCGCGCCCGTGACCGCGCCCGCGATGGAGGGTGGAGGATGACGGAGTCCGCGCCGGATCCGCGCGTCGAGTCGCTGGCCTCCCTGGTGACGTACCAGGCGGGCGCGGTGGTGAGCCGGCAACTGATGAAGCAGCCGGCCGGCAATGTGACGCTGTTCGCGTTCGCGGAGGGCGAAGGATTGAGCGAGCACACCGCGCCGTTCGATGCGCTGGTGGTGGTGACCGACGGTGTCGCGTCGGTCACCATCGACGGTGCGCCGTACACGGTGCGCGCGGGGGAGGCGCTGCGGCTGCCCGCCCATCGACCGCACGCCCTGCAGGCGGTCGAGCGCTTCACCATGCTGCTGGTGATGATCCGCGCCTGAAGCGTCCCCGGGGCGCGGCGCGCCGCCGCGCTGCCGCGCGACGGCCGGTGGCGCGCGCCGGCTCCCGCGCTCCCGCACGAAGGCCCCGGATCCTCGCGGATCCGGGGCCCGGTGCGTCCGTGTGGCGGTCGCGGCTACTGGTGCTCGACCTGCATGCCCTTGGGCAGCGCGTCGGGATTCACCACCTTCAGCACGACGCGGCGGTTCTTGGCCCAGTCCTCGGCGCCCTTCTCGGGGGAGACGGCCAGCTGCGACTCGCCGTAGCCCTTCGCGGTCAGGTCCCCGGGGCTCACCTTGAAGTGGTCGACCAGGTACTTGCGCACCGACTCCGCGCGCGCCTGGCTCAGCTTCAGATTGTACGCGGCGGTGCCGCGCGAATCGCTGTGTCCCTGGATCTCGTAGGCCACGCCCGACAGCTTCTCGAGCGCCGCGCCCACCTCGTCGAGGCGGGTCTCGGACTCGGGCTTGAGCTGCGCGCTGTTGGTCTCGAAGTAGACGTCACGCAGCACCAGGTTGCCGGAGAACAGCGCCTGCTCGGTCGGAGTCTGGACCGGGGGCGCCGGCGGAGGCGGCGGCGGCTCGGGCGCCACCGGCGTGGGCGCCGGGGCCGGCGGAGGCGGCGGCGTGGCGCGCGCCATCTTCTGCTCGGCCGAGCATCCCTGCTTGTCCACCTTCACGCCCTTCGGCGTGTCCGGGCACTGGTCCACGCCATCGCACACGCCGTCGCCGTCGGAGTCGACCGAGCAGCCCCACTCGTCGACGACGCAGCCCTTGGGCGTGCTCACGCAGTTGTCGTAACGGTCCAGGACGTTGTCGCCGTCCACGTCCACGGCTGGCCAGCCGAAGCAGGAGCATGAGGCGTTCGCCTCCTCCTTCGTCATCTTCTTCGTCGAGGCGTGCGCCATGGCGGCGCATGCGACCACCAGCACGAGGGCGGCGAATAGAGTCAGTCTCTTCATGGGGTCCCTTCTTCGTCGCGGGTTGACCAGGCGCGCGACCACCGGGTCTGGTCCCTGTCCCGGTCCGGCCCGCGCATAGACGGAGCCATATATAGTAAGAATCCGTCGTTTTGGGTAGTGGGGTTTGCGCGAGCGACCACCCGCTCACCCCGGCGGCGAGTCGAGACCCGCCTGTATCCGCAATCACTTAGCCGCTTTTGGGCGCCGATCCCGGGGCCGGCGAGCGGGACGTCCGGCGGCGCCGCGAAACGCGAGGTCCCCGTCGCGGTGCTCCGTCCGCGCCCGGGAGCCCGCGCGGCGGCCGGGCCGCGACCGCGACCGGCCGCGCGTCGCCGCGGATTGGGGCGTGGGGGAACGCTCTGCTAATGTCCGTCGGCCTCGCCCGCGACGCGGGGCATCGCATCACCGTCGGGGCCCGGCCCGCGACGGCTTTTCGCGTTTCGCGCCGCGTCCACGTCCCCACGGAGCCATGTCCGAGGTCTACCTCAAGAACGAGCTGGCCGAGTCCCTCGCCGCACGCGCCGGGCGCATCCCCGAGGCGCGCGCGCTGCTCGACTTCGTGCGCGGCGACGGCGGGCGCCACGAGGGCGCGGAGTGGCCGGGGCGCGCCGCGGTGCGCGGACTCACGGGCTCCGCGCGCGCCTACCTGACGGCGTGGCTCCAACGCGAGACCGGGCGCACCGTCCTGCTGCTGACACCGCACGGCGAGCCCTTCGAGGAAGCGCGCGACGACCTGGAGTTCTTCCTCGGCGCGGGCCACGTGCTGGCGCTTCCCGAGCCCGATCACCGGCCGTACGACCCGATGTCGCCCCACCCGGGCATCACCGCTCAGCGGATCGACACCCTCGGCCGGCTCGCCGCCGGCGAGCGCGGCGTGGTGCTCGCGACAGTGCGCGGGCTGCTGCAGAAGGTGCCGGCGCCGGCGCGGCTCGCTCGCGCCGTGCTCGATCTGAAGGTCGGCGCCGCGGCCGATCCGCACGCGCTGGTCGAGCGCCTGGTGTTCATGGGCTACGAGCGTTTTCCCGAGGTCGAGGCGATGGGCCACCTCGCGCGCCGCGGAGGGATCCTGGACGTGTGGCCGGTGGGGCAGAACGACCCGCTGCGCCTCGAGTTCGACGGCGACACCATCGCCTCGCTGCGCCGCTTCGACGCCGGCACCCAGCGCTCGATCGAGACCGCCAGCGAGACGCGCGTGCTGCCCCGTTACGAGATCGTGGTGGAGAAGGACGAGGCCGGAGCCATCGCCGAGCGCCTGCGCGCGGCGGGCGACGAGCGGGCCGCCGGGGCCGAGCGGGCCGCCGGCGAGTCCCCGGCGAAGAGCGGCGCGAACCTGTTCCACGAGGGCATGGAGCGCTTCGCCGGCTACTACGACACCCGGCTGGGCGCGCTGTCCGACTACCTGCCGGACGACGCCCTCGTGCTGCTCGACGACCCGGGCAAGCTGCGCGAGCGGCGCGACGACCTGGTGGAGGTCATCGAGCGCCAGTTCCGGGAGGCGCGCGCCGAGTACCCGCTGATCTCGCCGCCCGCCGACCTCTACCTGCCGGGCGCGGCCCTGGACACCCTCGCCGCGACCCGTCCCGGCGCCGACTGGATGGGGCCCATCTCGGTCGCGGGCGACGCGGGCCGCTACGCGCACACCTGGATCGTGGACTGCCGTCCGGCCGAGCCGATGCAGCGCTCGATGGAGCGGCTCAAGAGCCACCTCGCCGAACTGGGCGCGAAGGACACCGAGCCGGTGGTGCTGTGCGACAACCCGGGCCAGCGCGACCGCCTGCGAGAGCTGCTCGGCGACCGCGTCGCGACGCTCGGCGTGGGGCTGGTCTCGGCGGGCTTCACGCTCAAGGCCGCGGGATTCGCGCTGCTCACCGACCACGAGATCTTCGCGCGCTACCGCCGCCGGCGCCGGCGGCTCAAGCGCACCGGCGGCCTCTCGCTGGCCGAACTGTCGGCGCTCAAGGTGGGCGACTTCGTGGTGCACGAGGACCACGGCGTCGGCGCCTATCGCGGGATGCGGCGCCTGACGCTCAACGGCCAGGAGACCGACTGCGTCGAGATCGCCTACGCCGAGCAGGACCGTCTCTACGTCCCGGTGTCGCAGCTGGCCCTGGTGTCGCGCTATGCCGCGGGCGAGGGCGCGCGCCCGGCGGTGCACCGGCTCGGTTCGGGCGCGTGGCAGAAGACCAAGGCGAAGGCGAAGAAGGCCATCGCCGACATGGCTGAGAACCTGATCCAGGCCTACGCCGCGCGCCGCGCGCTCCCCGGTCACGCGTTCAAGCCCGACACCGTGTGGCAGCGCGAACTCGAGGCCTCGTTCCCCTACGAGGAGACGGCCGATCAGTTCAAGGCCATCGCCGAGGTGAAGCAGGACCTCGAGGACACGCGTCCCATGGACCGGCTCATCTGCGGCGACGTGGGCTACGGCAAGACCGAGGTCGCCGTGCGCGCGGCGTTCAAGGTGGTGCAGGACGGCCGCCAGGTCGCGGTGCTGGTCCCCACCACCATCCTCGCGCAACAGCACGCGCTCACCTTCCGCGAGCGCTTCGCCGACTTCCCGGTGCGCGTCGCGGTGCTCTCGCGCTTCCGCACCCCGAAGCAGCTCCGCGAGACGCTCGCGGCGCTCGGGCGCGGCGAAGTGGACGTGATCATCGGCACGCACCGGCTGCTCTCGAAGGACGTGCGGTTCGCGAACCTCGGGCTGGTGGTGATCGACGAGGAGCACCGCTTCGGCGTGGCGCAGAAGGAGCGCCTGCGCCAGATGACCCGGCTGGTGGACGCGCTGGCGCTGACCGCGACGCCCATCCCGCGCACCCTCAACCTGTCGCTGGCCGGCGCGCGCGACATGTC
Source organism: Candidatus Eiseniibacteriota bacterium (assembly GCA_963776245.1). Lineage (GTDB taxonomy): Bacteria > Eisenbacteria > RBG-16-71-46 > RBG-16-71-46 > RBG-16-71-46 > CAVSAC01. The sequence continues at coordinate 554,401 of CAVZLN010000003.1, forward strand.
GGTGATCGAGACCCCGCCGCGCGACCGCCTGCCGGTCCAGACCGAGATCCTCGAGCACGACGACGAGGTCATCACCGAGGCCGTGCTGCGGGAGGTGGACCGGGGCGGGCAGGTGTTCTTCGTGCACAACCGGGTCGAGACCATCCACCACGCCGCGCTCGCGCTCCAGAAGCTGGTGCCGATGGTGCGGATCGCGGTGGCGCACGGGCAGATGCACGAGCGCGAGCTCGAACGGGTGATGCTCGAGTTCCTCGACCGGCGCTTCGACGTGCTGGTGTCCACGATGATCATCGAGTCGGGGCTCGACATCCCGAGCGTGAACACGCTGATCGTGGACCGCGCCGACACGTTCGGCCTGGCGCAGCTCTACCAGCTCCGCGGGCGCGTCGGGCGCTCGTCCCACCGCGCCTACGCCTACCTGCTGGTGCCGTCGCGGCGCGTGCTCACCGAGGACGCCGAGAAGCGGCTGCGGGTCATCGAGGAGTTCGACGACCTGGGCGTCGGCTTCAAGGTGGCGCTCAAGGACATGGAGATCCGCGGTGCCGGGAACATGCTGGGCCCGGAACAGCACGGCTTCATCCTCGGGCTCGGATTCGACCTCTACGTGAAGCTGCTCGAGGAGGCGGTGACGGGTCTCAAGGGCGAGACCGCCGAGACGCGGCCCGAGCCCCGCCTGCTCACCGACTGGCCGGCGTACCTGCCGGAGGACTACGTCGCCGACGACCACGAGAAGCTCGACCTCTATCGCCGGCTGGCCGACACCCGCGCGCTGCCCGGGCTCGAGGACCTGGTGCGCGAGCTGCTCGACCGCTTCGGGCAGCTGCCGCCGCCCGCGGTCGCCCTGCTCGAGCTGCGCCGCCTCCGCGTGATGGGCGCCGGCGCCGGCGTGGAGAGCCTGCGGGTGTTCCACGAGGTCGCCGAGATGCTGCTGCGCCGCCCGCTGCGCCCGAACGAGATCCAGGCGCTGGTGGCGGGCGTGGACTTCCAGGTGGAGTTCTTCAGCGGCCGCGAGTTCGGACTGCGCGTGCGCGGACAGGGGCTGGCCCTGCTGCATCGCGCCCGGACGCTGTTGCAGGCGCTGGAGAGCTGCACTAACGTCTCCCCCGGACCCTGAACCCGAAGGACCGCACCCATGAATCGACCGAGTCGTCCGGGACGCCGCGCGCGCCCCTTCCGCGCGGCCGCCGCCGCGCTTCTCGCCCTCGCCGCCGCGCTCGCGGCCGGCTGTTCGAAGGTGCCCGAGCGCGACGTGCTCGCGCGCGTCGGCGACCGCGTGGTGACCGCGGACGACTTCCGCGCGGTCGCCAAGGACAACGTCGCGCAGTATCCGTTCGCACCCGACAGCGCCAAGCGCGCGCTGCTCGACGACATGGTGCGCCGCGAGCTGCTGGTGGTCGAGGGCCTGCGACTCGGCTACGACAAGGACAGCGCGCTCGTGAAGGGCCGCAAGGCGGCCGACGACGAGATCCTGTCGCGCGCCCTGTTCGAGAAGATCACGTCCGGCGAGGCGGCGGTCAGCGACAGCGAGGTGGCGCTGCTCCACCGCTGGCGCGCGACCCAGGCGCACGTGCAGCTGCTCTACACGCCGGCGCGCTCCGCCGCGGACAAGGCGTTCGCCGACATCCGGGGGGCCGGCCGTTCGGCGAGGTCTCGTCCGAGGTCAGCCTGCCCGGCATGCTGCCGCCCGGCGGAGACGTGGGCTGGGTGACCGCGGGCCAGCTGGTGGATCCCCTCGACGCGCTGGCGCGGGAGGCCCCGATCGGCGTGCCGCAGGGCCCGCTCGCCGCCCCCACCGACGGCTGGTTCCTCCTGCTGGTCACCGAGCGCAAGACCGTGCCGACCGGCAAGCTCGAGGACGAGAAGCCCTACCTCACCGAGATGCTGCGCCAGCGCAAGCAGCGCACCATCGTGATGAAGGCCTTCCAGCAGCTGCGCGAGCAGTACAAGATCCAGGTCGAGCCGCGCGGCGCGCAGGCGCTGTTCCAGATCGGCAATGCGCCCACCGCGGAGCCGCCGCAACTCGACGAGCACGAAGTCATCGCCACCTACGACGGCGGACCCGCCGCGAAGGGCGTGTACACGCTCGGCGACGCGATGCACGATCTCGCCGACCCGCGCCGCGAGCGCCCGCCGTTCCAGTCCACGGCCGCGCTCCAGGCGTGGCTCGAGGGCCAGGTGATCCAGCGCGTCGGGGTGATCGAGGCCCGTCGCCGCCGCCTCGACCAGGACCCCGACCTGGTGCGTCGCATGCGCGGGCGGATGGAGAACGAGGTGGTCCAGCGGGTCTACGAGGAGCGGGTCGCGAAGGGGATCGATGTCAGCGACGCCGAGGTCCTGGCGCACTACGCGACGCGCGCGGCGATGTCGGCGCCGCCCGGCCCGGGCGCGGCGGCCCCCGCGCCACCCGACTTCGCCAAGCTGCCGGCGCCGTTGCAGCAGAACCTCCGGATGGAGGCGCTGGCGAGCAAGCGCGAGCTGCGGCTGCGCGCGGTGGCGGCGGAGATCCAGCGCACGCTGAAGCGCTTCGAGGTGCATCCCGAACGGCTGCAGCGCCTGGACTGGCCGCAGCCCGCGGCGCCGCCCGGCATGCCGGGCGGGATGCCGGCGGGGCATCCCTGAGTCCGTCCGCGCGCGGATGAAGCCGGAGGCCCGGACCCCTCAGGAGCGGTCCGGGCCTCTTCGTATGGGGGCGTGCGGCGCGGCGGGGCAACGTCCCTGAGCCCCGCGGGGGAACCGCGCCGCACCCGACGGATCAGCGCAGCCGGCGTCGCACCTCGGCGGCGCGCCGCTCGCTGGCCTCCACGCGCGTCCCGTCCTTCAGACGGAGCACCAGCACGCCCTCCTCGCCGCCATACGACTCGATCGCGCTCACGTTCACCAGCGCGCCCCGGTGGACGCGCAGGAAGTGCCCCGGAGGCAGCCGCGTCTCCAGCTCCTGCAGGGTGTAGTCGACCAGGTACTCGTGGCCCTCGCAGCGCGCCAGCACCAGCCGGTCGCGCGAGAAGATGATCGGCACCTCGGTGAGGTCGAGCAGGCGCACCTCGCGGCGATGGCGCACCGGCAGGCGCTTGAGCTCGGCCCGCTGCTCGCTGAGCGGGGGGGTCTCGAGCGCCTGCTGCAGCGCGCGCCCGCGCTCCACGGAGCGACCGGCGCGGTGCTCGTCCACCACGCGCCGCACGGTCTCGGCGAGGCGCTCGCGGCGGAGCGGCTTGAGCACGTAGTCGAGCGCGGCGACCTCGAACGCCTCGATCGCGTAACGGTCGTAGGCGGTCACGAACACCACGATCGGCGCCTCGGCGCCGCGCAGATGCCGCGCCACCTCGAGGCCCGAGAGATCGGGCATGTGGATGTCGAGGAACACCACGTCCGGCCGGAGCCTGGCCGCCATCGTCAGCGCCTCGGCGCCGCCCTTGGCCGCGCCCACCACCTGCAGCTCCTCGTGCTCGCCGAGCAGCCGCTCGAGGAACTGCCGCGCGCGTGGTTCGTCGTCCGCCAGCAATGCGCGCACCCGCGCCTTCCGCTCGCTCACGCCGCCTCCTCCTTCTCGCGCGCCACCGGCCAGCGCAGGGTGACGCGGAAGCCCCCGCCGTCGCGGCGGCCCGCGCTCATGGTGGCGCCGGGACCGCCGAACCGCTTCACCCGCTGCTCGAGGTTCTGCAGTCCGACCCCCAGCCCGGGCAGACCGTTGCCCGCGCAATCGCCGTCGTCCTCGAAGCGCAGCGTCAGCCATCGCTCCTCGAGCGCCACTTCGAGCCGCAGGTGGAGCGCGGCCGCGCCCGGCCCGCAGCCGTGCTTGAGGCTGTTCTCGACCAGCGGCTGGAGGAGCAGCGGCGGCACCGCGGCGTTCAACAGCTCCGGCGGGCCCGCGTACTCGAACGACAGCGGGTTCTCGAAGCGCTCCCGTGCCACGCCGAGGAAGTCCTCGACGAACCCGATCTCCTCGGAGAGCAGCGCCGCCGGCCGCTCGCTCGCCTCGACCGTGTAACGCAGCATGTCGGCGAGCCGCTCGGTGAAGCGCTGCGCCGCGGGCGGATCGGTCTCGATCAGGTAGGAGAGCGCGTTGAGCGCGTTGAACAGGAAGTGCGGCCGCACCTGCGCGTGGAGCGCGCGCAGCTCGGCGCGCGCGGCGGCCTCGTGCAGTTCGGCGGCGGCCCGCTCCGCGGCGGCGCGCTGCGACTGCAACGCCAGGTTCTCGAGCCGCACCCCGGCCTGCGTCAGCAGGTTCTCGATCGCCTCCCGCGCGTCTCCCGGGACCTCTTCGTCCGTCGCCAGCCGGGGCGGCTCGCCCTCCGCCCACTCCAGCGCGACGCCGCGCATGAGGCCCCGGTTCAGGCCCTGTTCGACCGCGGAGCGCACCTCGCCGCGGTCGAGTGCCGAGAGCAGGGCGTGCCCGGCATGGTCGAGGGAGGCGCGCAGCACGCGCGGGTCGCGGCCATACACCCGGTCCAGCGCGAGCTGGACGCGCTCGCGGAGCGGCGCGAACGCGAACGCCACCACCAGCGCGGCGACCACGTTGAACACCATCGCCTGCTCGCCGGTGGCGGCCGCGAACAGGCGCTGTGCGATCAGCGCCGTGGCGAGGTAGAGCCCGGCGAGCACGCCCGAGAGCAGCGCGTACGGGATGCTGCGGACCAGCAGCCGGCGCGGGTCGAACAGCGGATCGTTGGCGATCAGGAAGGCCATGACGAGCGGGGAGAAGAACCACGCCAGGTTGATGCCGGTGAGCAGCAGGCGGGTCGCCGGGATGCTCACCAGCATCTGCGCGCGGGGGTCCTGGAGGATCGCGTCCGCCAGCGCCGAGACGAACAGCGTCGCCGCCAGGGTCACCGCGAGCACGCGCTCGCCGTGGCCCGGGCGCCAGTCGTCGCCGGTCGGGAGCAGGTACCGCCCGGCGAGCGAGAGCACACCGAGCAGCATGGCCACGCCCTGGAACCAGGTGAACGAGTGCTCGAGCGCGCGCCCGCCCTCGGGGTGCTGGACGATGAGCGCGACCGGCACCAGGTACGCGACCACCACCAGCCAGAACCACGGGCTGACGAACCGCGTGGCGCGCGTCCAGCGGGGACGCGGGAACACGGTGAGGAAGTGCAGGAGCGCGGCGGGGAACCAGGTGGTAAGCCAGTCGTAGGCGATCAGGTAGACCTTCATCGCTCCGGTGGGCTCGAACTGGCGCGCGTGGAACAGGCCCCAGATGGCGGCCAGGCCCTGGAGCGCGGCGAACCACAGGAAGGTCCATGCCGCGCCGAGATCGGGACGGCGCCAGACCAGCAACAGCGCCACCAGCGGCGTGGCGATGACCGCGACCATGGGGAACGTGGTGAGACGGATGCGCTGCCAGCTGCCGAGGTGCACCGGCGGCACGCGCACGAAGCGGGCGACCCCGCCGCGCTCGATCTCGAGCGTGAAGGTGCCGCGTGGCCAGCCCTTGCCCTTGATCACCGCCTCGCGCATCTCCTTGATGCCGACGAAGCGCTGCCCCTCCCACCCGACGATGACGTCGCCCCGCTGGAGCAGGCCGAGCGCGGGGGGGCCGATGACGCGCGCCACCACGGGGTGCGTGCCGCGCGCCCAGTCGAGCTCGAGCCCGAGCCGCTGGTAGGGCGTGTGGGTGAGGAAGCGGGGCACGCCGAACCCGACGGCGGCGAGCACCACGAGCAGCGCGAGCGCGCGGCGGGCGCGGTAGGAGGGTCGCACCTCGGGACTGTCCCACACCCCCGGAACGCGCTCAACGAGCGGGGAGCGCGATGTCGAGGTCGGGAGGTCCACGGGAGGCTCGGTCGGCGAGGGGAGATCACGGGGTGTGCCCACCGAGTATCGCGCGGCGCCGCGCGGCGGTGCGGCACCGCCGCGACGAGCGCGGCAGATGCTCGACACCAGCGCGGGGCGGGGCGCGCCCGCGTGGCGGCGACGGCCCGCAGCCCGCGCGCTCGCGGCCCGCGGCCCTGCACCGTCTCGGGAAATCGTCGGTCCCGAGTTTGCAGTAGGTCCTGCGCGAGACAGCGGCTATACTCCCCCGCTGCTTCGCTGGCCCGGGTGGCGTGGACCCCGGCCACGCCCGGATCCCCGCCGCGCCCGCCCGTGCGGTGCGCCGCTCTTCCATGGAGGCACGACTTGAAGGTTCTCAGAGGCGCGGTGCTGGTGATGCTCGCGCTGGCGACCGCCGCGGCGGCGCAGACGTCCGGCACGGCGTCGCGCGCGGTGAAGGACACCGCGGAGCCCTCCGCGTCCGGCAGGACCCTCGACCGCGTCGCGGCGGTGGTGAACGACGAGGTGGTGCTCGAGAGCGAGGTCTGGGAACAGCTCCAGAGCGTGATCGCCGGCGCGCAGACCCGCCCGGACTCGACCCAGCTCGACACCCTGCACCGGCAGGCGCTCGATCTGCTCATCAATCGGAAGCTGGTGTACGCCGAGGCGAAGAAGGCCGGCGTGACCGTGCCGGACGCCGAGCTCGACCGGTTGGTGGACCAGGAGATCGAGCGCAAGCGCCAGCAGATGGGCGGCGAACAGGGATTCAACGACGCGCTGAGGAACGAGAACCTCACGCTCGCCCGGGTCCGCGAGCAGTATCGCGACCAGATCCGCATCGACGAGAGCACCACGCGCTACGTCGACCGGCAGGTGCCGCGCGCCCGGGTGACCCAGACCGAGGCGGAGGCGTTCTTCACCGCGCACCCCGACCGCTTCCCGAAGAAGGCGCCCGAGTTCCGGCTGGCGCTCGTCCAGTTGCCGGTGATGGCGGACTCCGCCGCCGAGGCGGCCGGGCGCATCGCCGCGCTGGCGGCACGCAAGCGCATCGTGGGAGGAGAGAAGTTCGCCAAGGTGGCGGCCGAGGTCTCGGAGGATCCGGGCACCGCGCACGCGGGCGGCGATCTCGGCTTCTTCACCCGCGGCACCACCGTGCCGGAGTTCGAGAAGGTCGCGTTCTCGCAGCGGATCGGCGTCGTGAGCGAGCCGGTGCGCACCGGCTTCGGCTGGCACCTCATCGAGGTGCTCGAGCGCGACACCCTCAAGACCCGGGCGCACCGCGACAGCCTCGACGCGCAGGGCAAGCCGCTCGAGGAGGCGCACGTGCGTCATCTGCTCATCCGCGTCGATCCCACCCAGCAGGACGCCGATCGCGCGGAGGCGCTCGCGACGAGCCTCCGCGATCGCGCCGTGCGCGGCGAGGACTTCGGCGCGCTCGCCCGGAAGTACAGCCGCTTCAGCGGGCCGCAGAGCGAGGGCGGCGAGATCGGCTGGGTGTCGCTCGAGACCCTCTCCCCCAACATCCGTGCCGCGCTCGAGCCGCTGAAGCCGGGCGATGTCAGCGAGCCGGTGGCGAGCCCGGCCCAGCCCGCCGGCGTGCTGTTCAACCTGTTCAAGGTCCTCGAGCAGCGGCCCGAGCGCGAATTCACGCTCGAGGAGGTGCGCGAGCAGATCGTCGACGTGGTGGGCCGCATGAAGTACAACGACAAGATCGACGAGTGGCTCAAGGGGCTGCGGGCCAAGGCGACGGTCGAGATCAAGCGGCCCTGAGGGGACGCGTCGCGCCGCCCACGGGGCCGCTCCTCCGGGAGCGGCCCCGTTCGCATTGAGACGCGCGGCGGCAGTCTGATAGGTTGCGGTCCGATGATCACTTTCGAGCAGGTCTCCCGGCGCTTCGGCGAGCGCCTCGCCCTCGACGGCCTGTCGTGGACCATGCGCGAGGGCGAGTGCGTCGTCTTCCAGGGCCCGAGCGGCTCGGGCAAGACCACGCTGCTGAGGCTGATCACGCACGAGCTGACGCCCACCGCCGGCCGCGTCACCGTCGGCACGTTCTCCGGCGGCCCGCTCGCGCGGACCCAGCGCGCGCTCCTGCGCCGCACCCTCGGCATCGTCTACGAGGACTTCCGGCTGCTGAACGACCGCACGGTGTTCGAGAACGTCGCGCTCGCGGTGCGCATCACCGGGCGCTCGAGCGACGACGAGGTGATCTCCCGGGTGCTCTACGCCCTCGAGGAGGTCGGCCTGCAGAACCGCCAGACGCAGTACCCGCACGAGCTGTCGGCCGGCGAGAAGCAGCGCGCCGCCATCGCCCGCGCGATCGTGAACCACCCCGCCGTGCTGCTCGCCGACGAGCCCACCGGCGCGCTCGAGAAACACAGCGCGGACGAGGTGCTCGGCCTGCTCCGCCGCGTCCACCAGGAAGGGGCCGCGGTGCTGCTGGTGACCACGCGCCAGGACGTCGCCGACCGCCTGCCCGGCCGCCTCCTGCGCCTCGAGGAGGGCCGCCTGATCGGCGGCGACGCCGACGCGGCGAGCGCGCCCCCTTCCGCCACCCCGGCGGCGGCGCCCGCCACGGAGGCCTGAGCATGCTGCTCTACCAGTGGCGCGAGGCCTGGCGCTCGTTCACCCACCATCGCGGGCTGGCCACCACCGCCGTCCTCGCGCTCGGGGCCGCGCTCACGCTGGCCGGGATGTTCCTGCTGGTGTCGTGGAACGCCGAGGTCGCGCTGCGCCTGATCGGGGACCGCCGCGAGATGGTGGTCTACCTGCGCGACGACGTCGAGGTGGCCGCGCGCGACGCGCTGGTCGAGCGGCTCAAGCAGTTGTTCGGCACGGTCAGCGTCGTGACCAAGGAACAGGCGTGGGACGACCTGGTGCAGCAGATCGGCGACCGCGAGCTGCTCGAGTCGGTGGACGAGAACCCGCTGCCCGCGTCGCTGCGCGTGCACCTCCGGCCGCAGCTGCTGAACGCCCCGGCCATGGAGGAGGCGGCGCGCCAGGTGAAGGCGTTCCCCGAGGTCGAGGACGTGCGTTACGGAGCCGAATGGGTGCGCCAGCTCGATCACCTCTCGGCGGCGCTCCATCGCGGCTCGGTCGCGGTCGGCAGCGTCGTGGCGCTGGCCTTCGTGTTCGTGCTCTACAACATCGTGCGCCTCACCGTGCTCACCCGGCGCCGCGACCTCCAGATCATGCTGCGCCTCGGCGCCAGCGACCGTTTCATCGCCGCGCCGTTCCTGATCGAGGCCGTCTGGGTGGCGCTCATCGCGTCGGCGCTCGCGCTCGCCGCGCTGTTCGCGCTCCAGCGCGCGGTGGCGGTCCAGATCGCCGGGGTGGCGTTCCTGCCGTGGACGTGGGCCCTCGGCTTCGTCGGCGCGACCGTGCTGCTGGCATGGGCCACCGCCGCGCTCGCACTCTCGAGGGTCCTGCGAGCGGTCGGACCATGACCCCGCGGGCGCTGGCGCTCGCGGTCACGCTCACCGTGGCCGCGCTGGCCTCCGCGCCGTGGCACGCGGTGCCGCTCGCGAGGGCCCAGGCGCCCGAGGACTCCGCCGCCGCCGCGCGCCGCCTCGAGGAGGAGCGCCGGCTCGAGCAGCAGAAGCGCACCGAGCTCGACGCCATCCAGCGCCAGGCCCGCGAGAAGCGCGAGGCGGCCACGCGCCTGCGGGGCCAGGAGCGCTCGGCGGTCACCCAGCTGCGCCGCACCGAGAAGGACCTGACCGGCACGCGCAAGCGCCTGCGCACGCTCCATCAGCACCGGCAGAAGCTCGACCTGCAGCTCGAGGTGACGCAGGTCGACCTGCGCCGCAGCATCCTCACGCTCGAGCAGCAGCGCACCCGGCTCGCGAAGCGCCTGCGCTCCCTCTACAAGTACGGGGCCGGCCGCGAGCTGGAGTTCCTGCTCTCGACGCGCTCGTTCGGACAGCTGCTCGCGCGCTGGGACTACGTGGTCATGGTGGCCGAGCAGGACCGCCTGATGCTCGAGGAGTTCCGCGGCCAGAAGCAGGAGGTCGAGACCCACAAGGCCGCGCTCGAGAGCCACCTGCAGGATGTCGAGCGCACCGCCCAGAAGACCGCGCGGGAGAACGCGCGGCTCGCGCAGCTGCGCCAGCAGCGCGCGCAGACCGTGAGCCAGATCCAGTCGCAGCGCGAGGCCTACGAGGCGGCGGCCGCGGAGCTCGAGCGCACCGCCAAGTCCATCCAGCGCCTGCTCGCCGCGCTCGAACGCAAGCGCAAGGAGGAGGCCGACCGCGCGCGCGCTTCGGGCCGGCCGGCCGAGCCCTACACCGGGGACTTCGCGCGCGGACGCGGCGCGCTCGACTGGCCGGTGAGCGGCGCCGTCATCGGGCGCTTCGGTCAGGAGAAGCACCCCAAGTACGACGTGTACACCGTCAACAATGGCATCGACATCGAGGTTCCCGTCGGCACCGCGGTGCGCGCGGTCGCCAAGGGGCGCGTGGACTTCGTGAGCGACGAGTACGGTTCGATGGGCGGGATGGTGGTCCTCAATCACGGGGACGGGTACTTCACGATCTACGGGCACCTCTCGGAGATCGGCCTCGCGGTCGGGCGCGAGGTCGCGGCCGGCGCGATCATCGGCCGCTCGGGCGAGATCGGCTCGCTCAAGGGCCCGAGCCTCCACTTCGAAGTGCGCAAGGGCATCACCTCGCTCGACCCCGAGGACTGGCTCCGGTAGCTCCGCGGCGGGGCATGCTATCCTCGCGCGTCATGCTGAACGCCCGTCTCTCTGATGTGCTCGGCCAGCCCGACGTCACCGCGTTCCTCCAGCACGTGGTGGCGGGCGGACGCCCCGGCAACGCCTACCTCTTCCACGGCCCGGCCGGCGTGGGCAAGGGCACCGCCGCGCTGGCGTTCGCGCGCGCCCTGATGTGCGAGCATGGGGTGGCGCCGGCGCCCGCGGCGCCCGGCCTGTTCGACGCGGCGCCCGCGACCGCCGCTCCCGCGCCGGCGGACGACGCCTGCGGCGTGTGCTCGGCGTGCCTGAAGACCGGCGCGCTCCAGCATCCCGACCTCAAGCTCCTGTTCCCGGTCTCAGGCGAGGAGCGCGAGCTCGAGAAGACCATCGCCGAGATCCTCCAGAAGATGCGCGACGACCCCTTCTACGTCTTCTCGTACGACCGGGCCGCCTCGATCCGCATGTCCATGACCCGGGACCTGCTGCGCGAGATGGGCTACAAGCCCTTCGAGTGCGCGCGCCGCGTGGTGGTGGTGCGCGACGCCGACCGCATGCGCGAGGACCAGTACTCGGCGATGCTCAAGGCCATCGAGGAGCCGGGCGCCTCGACGGTATGGATCCTCACCACCGGACGGCTGGCGCGCCTGCCCGCCACCATCCGCTCGCGCTGCCAGCGCGTGCGCTTCGCGCCGTTGCCCGAGGCGCAGGTGCGGGGGTTCCTCGAGCGGCGCGCCGGGGTCGATCCGCCGGACGCGCGCATGTTCGCCGCGCTCGCGGGCGGGTCGCTGGCGCGCGCGCTGGCGCTGCGCGGCGAGGAGAACCCGCGCGAGCTGCGCGACCAGGCGCTCCAGCTGCTCGAGCCGGCGCTCGGGCAGGACCCCGCGGCGCTGTGGAAGTCCGCGCAGTCCCTCGGGCGCTACGGCAAGTCCGGGCGCGAGGCCCTGCGCCGCATGGCGGAGTTCCACATGCTGTGGCTGCGCGACCTGCTGCGCGCGCGCTACGACGTCCCGCGCGAGGGGCTGGTGAACCGCGACCGCGAGCCCCAGATCCGCGCCGCGGCCGCGCGCGTCGACGCCACGGAGATCCGGCGGCGGCTGATGGTGCTCGAGGAGATGCTCCGCGCCATCGAGGGCAACGTGACGCCGGAGCTGGCGCTGTTCTCCGGCCTCTGGCGCGTCGCGGGCAACCGCGTCGGGGAGGGCGAATGGCCGCGCCACTCGACCGCACGCTGGCGCTACTGATCCGCGCGCAGCGCCCGGGCCCGGCGCCCGCCGGACGCTCCTCCCCGGACCGCGGGGTCGCGGGTCGCGGGAGTCCGTGAAACCCGCCCCGGGCTGCGCTATGCTGCCCGCCAGACGACCCGCCGCGACGCGGCGGGCTGCAGCCGATAGCCGAGCGCGGCACGTGCGTCGCCGCCCGGAACACCCGACGACCTGATCCGCCGGCCCCCCGAGGCCGGCTCGAGGAGCGGGCCGCACCGCTCCATAGAGGTTGCGATGTCCGACATCATCCAGATCTCCCTGCGCGGCGCGCGCCGGGAGTTCTTCCTGAACTCCCGCCATCTGTGGCTCGGGCTGCGTGACGCGGTCATCGTCCAGGGCGAGCACGGCGAGATGTCCGGTACCGTGTCGCTCAAGGACCCCGCGCTGGTCGCCCTCCACAAGCCCGGCAACGTGACGCGCGAGATCATCCGCAAGGCGACCGAGGAGGACCTCGACGCCATCGACCGCCGCCGCGCGCGCGAGGGCGAGGCCTTCGAGTACTGCCGGCAGCGCATCGAGGTCCGGGAACTCAAGATGGAGCTGGTCGAGGTCGAGGACGCCTTCGGCGGGCACCGCATCACGTTCTACTTCACCGCCGAACACCGCGTGGACTTCCGCGAACTGGTGCGCGATCTCGCGGCCCGCTTCCAGTGCCGCATCGAACTGCGACAGATCGGGGTGCGCGACTCCGCCAAGCGCATGGACGGCTGCGGCCCCTGCGGGCGGGCGTTCTGTTGTTCGTCGTGGCTGAAGGACTTCCACCCCGTGACGCTCAAGATGGCGCGCGAGCAGCAGCTCTCGCTCAACCCCACCAAGATCTCGGGAGCGTGCGGGCGCCTGATGTGCTGCCTCTCCTACGAACTCGCGCAGTACCGCGAGAGCGCGGCGCGCCTGCCCGCGGTGGGCACCGAGCTGCGCACCGGGCAGGGCGTGATGCGGGTGATCCGCACCGAGTCCTACCAGGAGGCGGTGTGGGTGCGGGACAACGAGGGCGGCGAGCACCGCATCGCCTACGCCGACCTGCCGCCAGGGCCGTATCGCAAGTGCGGCGACTGCGGCTGCGGCAAGCAGGGCGGTGGCAAGAAGACGGATGGCGACGCGCCCGACGCGCCCGCTGCGGGCGATGGGGCGACGCCGCCTGAATCGTGACCGGCCGCGCAACCCGCGACGATCCGCCTCGCGACGGACCGCCGCGCATCCCACCCGGAGGTCCATCCATGAACAACAGTCGCCGCAGGTTCATCCAGACGCTCGGCGCCGCGGGCGCCGCCGTCGCCGCGCAGGGCCTGGTCGCGCCCCTCTCCGGGGCCCTGGCGCCGGCCGGCGCGCAGGCGGGAGCACCGGCGGCGCCCGCCGCGCCAGCGCCGAGCGGGCCCTTCACGCTGCCCCCGCTCCCCTACGCGCATGACGCGCTCGAGCCGCTGCTCGACGCGGCCACGATGGCGCTCCATCACGACAAGCACCACGCCGCGTACGTGAACAACCTCAACAAGGCGGTGGCCGGCAGGCCCGATCTCGCGGCGACGCGTCTCGAGGACCTGGTGCGCGGCTGGCGGGCGCTCCCGACCGAGGTCCAGGCGGCGGTGCGCAATCACGGCGGCGGGCACTTCAATCACTCCCTGCTGTGGCCGAGCCTCGCGCGGGACGGCGCGAAGGCCCCCGCCGGCGAACTGGCGGGCGCGGTGGACAAGGCCTTCGGATCGTTCGGCGAGCTCCAGCGGAAGCTCGACGCCGCGGCGATGTCGGTGTTCGGCAGCGGGTGGGCATGGCTGGCGTGGAGCCGGAACGGCGGACTCGAGGTGCTCACCACGCCCAACCAGGACTGCCCGCTCACCGACGCGAAGAGCCCGCTGCTCGGCATCGACGTGTGGGAACACGCCTACTACCTCAAGTTCCAGAACCGCCGGGCGGAGTACCTGGCCGCGTTCGCGCAGGTGGTGGACTGGAGCGTGGTGTCGGACCGCTATCGCGACGCGCGAAAGTCGTGAGATGAGCGGCTCGGCGCCGGTCGAGCGCCGACGGGTCTCGTCGGGCTCGCCCTACGAGCCCGCCATCGGCTTCAGCCGCGCCCTGCGCGTGGGCGATCGCGTGCTGGTCGCCGGCACCGCGCCGGTGTGGCCCGATGGCTCGTGCGATCCCGACCCCGCCGCGCAGGCGCGGCGCTGTTGCGAGCTCATCGTCGCCGCCCTGCGCGAGGCCGGGGCCGGGCCCGAGCACGTGGTGCGCACCCGCATCTTCCTGACCGCGGCCGCCGACTGGGAGGCGGTGGGCCGGGTCCACGGCGCCTGCTTCGGGGCCGCGCGCCCGGCCGCCACCATGGTGGTGGTGGCGGGGCTCCTCGACCCGCGCTGGCGGGTGGAGATCGAGGCGGAGGCGGTGGTGGGCTGACCGGCGCCCGGTCCCGCGGGCCCCTCGCGCCCGCGGGCCCCCCGGTGCCGGGCGGCGTTTCGGGTATACTCCGTCGCGCGTTTCGGACCCGGAGACTCCCTTGCCACGCCGCTTCTACATCACCACCGCCATCGACTACGTCAACGGGCGCCCGCATCTCGGGCATGCCTACGAGAAGGTGCTCGCGGACGCCCTCGCGCGCTTCCACCGCCAGCGCGGCGACCTGACGTTCTTCCTCACCGGCACCGACGAGCACGGCCAGAAGGTGGCGCGCGCCGCGGAGGCCGAGGGCAAGACGCCGAAGGAGTTCGTGGACCGGTACTCCGAGACCTTCAAGGCGGCGTGGCGCGCGCTCGGCATCGGTTACGATCACTTCATCCGCACCACCGACAAGCGCCACGAGCTCGCGGTGCAGGAGCTGTTCCGCCGGCTCAACGCCGCGCGCAGCCCCAAGACCGGCGAGCCGGTGCTGTTCGAGCAGGACTACGAGGGGCTCTACTGCGAGGGCTGCGAGGCCTTCAAGCAGGAGAAGGACCTGGTGGACGGGCGCTGCGAGCTGCACCCGTCGATGGCGGTCAAGAAGATCAAGGAGACGAACTTCTACTTCCGCCTCTCGGAGTACGACGAGGCCCTGCTCCAGCACATGAAGGCGCACCCCGAGTTCGTGCAGCCCGACTACCGCTTCAACGAAGTGCTGAGCGTCATCAAGTCGGGCCTCGAGGACGTGAGCTTCTCGCGCCCCAACCTCGCGTGGGGCATCCCGCTGCCCGAGGAGATCGAGGGCGGCGAGGGGCACGTCGCCTACGTGTGGGGCGACGCGCTGCTCAATTACCTCTCGGCGCTGGGATGGCCGGAGCGCAAGTACTCGCTGTGGTGGCTGGCCAAGGCGGCCGAGGCGGGCGGCCCGGGGGCGGCGCGCCAGGACGAGTTCGCCGAGCTCGACGGCCAGGGGCGCCCCGGCGCGGCGTGGGCCGGGACCGGCCAGCCCCTGTTCACCAACGCGTTCCACCTCATCGGCAAGGACATCAGCCGCTTCCACTGCATCCTGTGGCCGGCGATGCTGCTCGCCGCCGGCGTCCCGCTGCCGCGCCAGGTGTACGTGCACGGGTTCATCAACCTGCGCGGCATGCGCATGTCGAAGACCGAGGGCAACGTGCTCGAGCCGGTCGCGCTGGTCGAGTCCTTCGGCGCCGACGCGCTGCGCTTCTATCTGCTCGACGCCATCCCCACCGGGCGTGACGGCGAGTTCTCGATCGAGCAGCTGGTGGAGCACTGCAACACGCACCTCGCGAACAAGTTCGGCAACCTCGCCAGCCGCACGGTGACGCTGGTGCACAAGTATTTCGACGGGCAGACGCCTACCGAGTGGGCCCCCGGGGCGTTCACCGACACCGCCGTGCGCGAGGCCTTCGAGGCCATGCAGAAGATCGCCGCCGAATCGGCCATCGAGGTCCCGCGCGCGTACGCCGAGGTGCGGCTGCACGACGCGCTCCACCACGCCTGGCAGCTGGTCGAGCGAGCCAACGAGTTCGTCGACCGCGCGGAGCCGTGGAAGACGGGCAAGGACCCCGCGCGCCGCGACGAGCTCGGCACCACGCTCGCGGCGCTGCTCGAGACGCTGCGCCTGATGGCGCTGTGGGCGTGGCCCGCGATCCCCGGGAAGTGCGAGGAGCTGTGGACCGTGCTCGGCCTGCCCGGCACGCCCGGCAGCCCCGGCGAGAGCGCGGTCCCGCGCTACGCCGCGAGCCCGGCGCGGCCGCTGCGGCCGCCCACCATCCTGTTCCCGCGCATCGAGCTCAAGGCCGACGCCGGCGCGTGATCTCCACCGCGGGCATGATCGACACCCACTGTCACCTCGCCGACCGGCGGTTCGACAGGGACCGCGAGGAGGCGATCCAGCGCGCGCAGGCCGCCGGCGTCCGCGCGTTCGTCGAGATCGCCTACGCCCCCGGGATCGTGGAGCGGGCGCACGCGCTCGCGGCACGCCACCCGAACGTGTTCCTGTGCGTGGGCGTGCACCCGAGCGAGTCGGCCCGGGTGCCCGACGCCCACCTCGACACGCTCCGCGACCACGCCCGGCACCCGCGCGTGGTGGCGATCGGCGAGACCGGCCTCGACTTCCACCGCGACCACGCGTCGCGCGCGGACCAGGAGCGCTGGTTCCGCGCCCAACTCGCGCTCGCCGACGCGATGGGGCTGCCGGTCGTGATCCACCAGCGCAGCGCGCTCGAGGACACCCTCGCCATCCTCGAGCAGGTGCGCCCGCAGGCGGGCGGCGTGCTCCACTGCTTCGACGACGGACCGGCCGCCGTCGAGCGCGCGCAGCGCCTCGGCTTCAAGCTCGGCCTCGGTGGCTGTCTGACCTACGCGCACGCAGCGCTCGACGAGGCGGTGGCCATGGCGCCGGCGGACCTGCTGGTGCTCGAGACCGACTCGCCGTATCTCGAGCCGGAGCCGCGCTCGCTCCGCCGCAACGAGCCCGCGCTGCTCCCGCGCGTGGTGAGGCGCCTGTGCGAGATCCGGGGCTGGTCGGCCGCGGAGGCGGTCCGCATCACCACCGCCAACGCGCTCGACCTGTTCCGCCTGCCGCTCGGGCCCGGGCCGCTCGCGGCCCCGCTCGGCCCCGCGTAGTCCCCCCGCACGCGGAGCGGCCGGCGCCGCTCAAGACCGCGTCGCGCCGGGCCGACAACCGGGGTGGAATGCCGATCTCCCGGATCCTCGTGGCCGCGCTCGCCGTGACCGCCGTGCTGGCCGTGGTGTCGCTGCTCGCTCTCGTCGCGCGGGCGGCCCACCGGCGCGACCGCCGCGTGCGCCGGCTCGAAGCCCGGGCGTTCCGCGACGCGTGCGCGCGCTTCGCGCGGGACGGCCGCGATGCCGTCCCGCTCCGCCGCCTCGCCGCCGCGCTCGACGAGCGTGCGTTCTGGGGCGCCATCGAGCGCCTGTCCCTCGGGCTCGGCGCCCGCGGCCGCGCGACGCTCGGCGCCGCGCTCGAGCGCAGCCGGCACGTCGCCTCCGAGCGCCGCGCCCTGCGCGACGACTCCCCGTGGCGGGTCGAGGTCGCCGCCCGCCGGCTCGCGCTGCTGCCCGCCCGGATGCCGCGGCGCGCGCTGCGGCGCGCGCTGGCGGACGGCACCGGCCTCACCGCGTACGCGGCCGCCCGCGCGCTCGGCCGCGCCGGCGACCGCGCCGCGCTGCGCTGGGTGCTCCAGCACCCGCGCCGCTTCGAGCGCCGAGGTCCGCGCGCCTGGACCGCCCTGCTCGCCGGGTTCGGCCGGCGCGCGCTCGCCGATCTCGCCGACGCGCTCGAGCGCTCGTCGCACGACGCCCCACTCGAACGCGCGCTGGTCGAGACGCTCGGCCTCGGCGCGTTCGGGCCCGCCGGCCCCGCCATCGCGCGCCGCCTCGGCCATCCCGACCCCGAGGTGCGCGTGGCCGCGGCGCGCGCGCTCGGACGGCTGCGCGCCACCTTTGCCGCCGACGCGCTGCTGGTCGCTCTCGAGGACGACACCTGGCCGGTGCGCGCGCAGGCCGCCTGGGCGCTCGGCCGCCTCGGCGACGAGCGCGCCGTGCTCCCGCTCGCGGCGCGGCTCTCGGACCGCGCGTGGTGGGTGCGCCGTCACGCCGCGTACGCGCTCGCGCTGCTCGGCCCGGACGGCCGCGTCGCGTTGCGCGGGGCCGTCGAGTCGTCCACCGACCGCTACGCCCGCGACATCGCCGCCGAAGCGCTCGCGGGCGGGTTCCTGCGCGCGATGGGCGAGGACTGAGGCGACACCCTCGCGGCGATGGCGGCACGAAGCGGCCGAGGCGGGAGTGGCGGATACCGCGGAGGGGCGATTCCGGCGGAGCGGATTCATCGCCCCGCAGCGGTATCCGCCGCTCCCGCCGCCCCCGCCGCATCGCGATCACTCCTACATCGTGCTCATATCCGCCGCGCCCGTCGCCCCCCCCGCACCTGAGCGTCAGTAGTCGAGGGCGCGTTTCGCGCGTCGCCGTGCGCGCCCTACACTGCGCGCATGGCTCCCGACCCCCGCCGCCGACCCGCGCCGCGCCCGCGCGCCTCGCAGTACATCCGCGAGCGCGCCGGGCTCGAGGGCAGCGCCGCCACGCGCGTGAAGCGGGCGCTGGCCGAGCGCGGACTGTCCCCCCGCAAGCGCTTCGGACAGAACTTCCTCGTCCAGGACGAACTGTGCGAGCGCATCGTCCAGCACTGTCACCTGCACGACGACGACATCGCGGTCGAGATCGGGCCGGGCGCCGGCGCCATCACGCTGCGCATCGCGCAGCGGGTGCGCCGGCTGATCGCGGTCGAGAAGGACGCCGGGCTCGCGGCGCTGCTGCGCGAGGAGCACGCCGAGCATCCGCGCCTCGAGATCGTGGAGGGCGACTTCCTCGAGTTCGACCTCGCCGCGCTCGCGGCGCGCGAGGGCGTGGACAAGCTGGTGGTGGTGGGCAATATCCCGTACAACGTGACCACCCCCATCCTCGAGCGCCTGTTCGACCAGCGGGCCGTGGTGCGCAGCGCCGTGCTGCTGGTGCAGAAGGAGTACGCCGAGCGCCTCGCCGCCGCCGCCGGGACCCCGGAGTACGGCTCGCTCACGCTGTTCGCCCGCTATCACGCCCTGCTCGAGCCCCTGATGACCGTGCGCGCCTCCGCGTTCTGGCCGCGGCCGGCGGTGGACAGCATGCTGGTGCGGTTCTTCCTCCGCGAACAACCGCCGGTCGACGCTCCCGAGGCGCTGCTGTTCCGTCTCATCCGCGGCTCGTTCCAGATGCGCCGCAAGATGCTCGCGAACACCGTCGAGGAGGCCCTCGGCGCTTCGCGCGAGCTGGTCGAGGGCCTCGGGCGCCAGGCCGGCATCGACATGCGGCGACGGGGCGAGACCCTGACGCTCGACGAGTTCGCACGCCTGGCGCGGGCCGCGGCCGCCCGCGGCGCGGGCCCCATGGCCGCGCCGGGGCCGCCGCTCGAGGCCCGGGGAGACGACGATGACCTCGCCCCCTGATCTGCACGTCGTGCTCGGCACCGGTCCGCTCGGTCGCGCGGTGGCGGAGGAGGCGCTGCGCCACGGGCTGCGCGTGCGCCTGGTGAGCCGCAGTGGCCGCATGGCAGCACCCCCGGCGGGCGCCGACGTGCGCGCCGCGGACCTCACCGACGCGGCCGCCGGCGGAGCGGCCTGCGCGGGCGCCGCGGTGGTGTACCTGTGCGCGAACGTGCCGTACACCGACTGGATCGAGCGCTGGCCCCCGCTCGCGGAGGGCGTGCTCGCGGCGGCCACGGCGGCGGGCGCCCGGCTGGTGTATGGCGACAACCTCTACATGTACGGCCCGGTCGCGGGCCCGCTGCGCGAGGATCTGCCGTATGCCGCGACCGCGCGCAAGGGCCGGGTGCGCGCGGCCATCGCCGCGCGGCTCCTCGAGGCGCACCGCGCCGGCACCGTGCGCGTCGCCCTCGGGCGCGCCTCGGACTTCTACGGTCCGTGGGCCACCGAGGGCAGCGCGCTCGGCGTGCGCGTCATCCCGCAGGCGCTCGCCGGCCAGGCGGGCCAGGTGCTCGGGGACGTGGATCAGCCGCACACCTTCACGTTCATCCGGGACTACGCGCGGGGGCTGATCACGCTCGGCCTGCGCGACGAGGCGCTGGGGCGCGCCTGGCACGTGCCGAGCGCGGCCACCACGACGCAGCGGGCGCTCCTGCAGCTGGTGTGGGAGGAGTGCGGCCAGACCGGCCCCGCGCGCTTCCGCGCGGCACCCGGCTGGATGGTGGGCGCGATGGGCTGGTTCATGCCCCTCATGCGCGAGCTGGCCGAGATGATGTACGAGTGGGAGCGCCCCTACGTGGTGGACCACTCGGCGTACGCGAAGGTGTTCGGCGACGCCACCACGCCCCACCGCGAAGCGCTCGCGGAGACCGTGGCGTGGTTCAGGTCGCGGAGCGGGAGCCGCCCGGGCAGCTGAACGACCACCCGGATCCCCCGTCGCCGGGCGCGGGACCGCCGCCCCGCCCGCCCCGGACGCGGTGGCAGGCCGCGGCGCCGTGGCGGCACCCCGTGCCCGCGGCCCGGCCGCTCGACCGGGCCGTCCGCCCTTGCGCGCGGGACCCGCGCCGCGCGTCAGCCCTGGGACTCGGCCGCCGGCTCCACGAACTTGTAGCCCACCTTGTGCACCGCGACGATGAACGGCGTCTCGAAGCCCGCGCCGAGCTTGCTGCGCAGGTTCGAGACGTGCGTGTCCACGGTGCGGGTCGTGACGCCGAGCTCCTCGTCGACGCCCCAGATCTCCTCGAGCAGCTCCTCGCGACTCACGGTGCGGCCGCGGTGCTCGATCAGGTACTTGAGCAGCTCGAACTCCTTGTACGAGAGCGCCACCTGCTTGCCGTCTTGTACACCTCGCGCGGCTCGAAGCGCACCTCGACGTCGCCGAACTTGTAGATGGTCGGCCCGGGCGCCGGCGCGCCGCTGGGGCCGCGCTGGATCAGCCGCCGCACGCGCGCGATCAGCTCCTTGATGCCGAACGGCTTGGTGACGTAGTCGTCCGCGCCGAGGTCGAAGCCCTTGAGCACGTCGGCTTCGAAGTTGCGCGCGGTCATCACCAGCACCGGGATGTCGCGGTGGCGCTGGCGCAGCTCCTTGAGCACCGTGAAGCCGTCCTTCTCCGGCAGCATGATGTCGAGGAGCACGCAGTCCGGCTTCTGCTTGAGGGCGAGCTTGAGGCCTTCCTGGCCGTTCTTCGCCGTCAGCACCTCGTAGCCCTCGAACCGGAAGTTATGGGCGAGCCCGTCGAGCAGCCCTTCCTCGTCTTCGACGATCAGCACCTTCTGACTCATGGTCGTCCCTCTTCCCCTTGTCTCTCAGGTCCCGGTCTGGCGCCGGGGCTCCGGGTGCGCGAGCGCCGCATCCGCGGCGACCGGCAACACCAGGGTGAACGTGCTGCCCTCGCCGGGCTCGCTCGCCAGTTCGACCCGCCCCGCGTGGGCGCGGACGATCTGATCCACCAGCGAGAGGCCCAGCCCGGCTCCCTTCACATCATGCACCAGTCCGGCCTCGACGCGGACGAACTTCTCGAACACCCGCTTCTGGTCCTCGGCGGCGATGCCGATGCCGCGGTCCGCCACGGACAGCCGCACGGTCGCGCCGTCCTGCGCCCCGCTGACGCGTATCTCCTTGTGGGCGCGCGAGTACTTGATGGCGTTGTCGAGCAGGTTGAGCAGGCAGTGCGACAGCGCGCGGGCGTCGCCGCTCGCCGCCGGCAGGTTCGCCGGCACGTCGACCTGGACCCGGAACCCGAGCTCGTCGAAGCGGGGCATCAGGCTCTCGACGGTCTCGTGCACCACGGCCGAGAGGTCCACCGGGCGGAGACGGAACGCGTGCTTGCCCGCCTCGAGGCGCGCGAAGTCGAGGATGTTGTCCACCAGCTGGGCGAGCCGCTGGGTCTCGCGCCGGATGCTGCGCAGGAACTTCGCGCTCTCCTCGGGATTCCGCACCCGCTGCATGTCGAGCGTCTCGGCCGCGAGCTGGATGAGCGCGATCGGCGTCTTGAGCTCGTGCGTCACGTTGGCGAGGAACGACGACTTGAGCTGCGCCAGCTCGAGCTGGCGGATGGTGTAGCGCAGCCCGAACACCGTCGCCACCACGATCAGCCCCGCGAGCAGCAGCACGAAGAACATCTCGATCGCGACGAAGCGGCCGGCCCACACCACGGGGGTGTCCGCGGTCGCCGACACGCGCACCGTATAGCCCTCGAACGGCCCGGTGAGCGTCACCGGCCGCGCCGTGTCGGTGTGGCCGGGCGAGCGCACGCGCGCCACCTCGCCGCCCGCGCCGTCGAACAGCTGCACGCTCACGCCGCGCGTGGACTCGATGCCGCCGTACATGCGCGGGTCCTGGTTGACGCGCTCCTCGACCACCGCCTGCAGGTGTTCGCGCAGGAAGTGATCGGGCGCGATCCACCAGCCGCCCGCGCCGATGAACTCCCCGTCCGCCCCGCGCATGAGCAGGCCGACGAACCAGTGGCGCCCGTGCTCGCCCTTGCCCGCGGAGAACAGCAGCGGCTGCGCCTGGACCAGCAGGAGCGCGTAATCATTGAGCTGGTCGAGCGGGACGAAGTGCGGGCTCGAGAACTCGGGATCGTCGGTGGTGAGCGCCCGCAGCACCCCGGCGAGACCGGCGCCGTTGCGCGCGGCGTTCTCGGCCGGCGCGATGGCGCGCCGCATGTGGGCGAGCAGCTCCTCCTCGAACCCCTGCGCCACCTGCGCCGCCACGTACGTGTTGTAGCGCGCGCTCTGCACGCTCACCGCCGCGGTGATGCGCATGCTGAGGTAGATGGCCAGGCCCGCGAGCACGAGCGCGGGCAGAGCCACGCCCAGTCCGATGATGCGCAGGACGCGCTGGGAGAAGCGGGAGACGGCCATGCGGGGCGAGCCTAACAGGGTGGGAAGGGTATGAGTAGGGGCCGGTCCCCGGGAGGGCCGGCCCCGTTCCGCGGAGGCCGCGATCAGCTCTTGGTGTTCGCGCGGGCCACGCCGCTCTGCACGCCGGCCATCGCGTAGAGCCGGGCGACGACGCGCGAATCATTCGAGGTCACGAGCGTCAGGCAGCCGCTCTCGATGTTCACGACCTCGCGGGTGAGCTTCCCGCTCGCCACCGCGCCGCGCATCTCACGGCAGTCGGTGCACAGCCGGGACTTGTCGCCCGCGGTGCCCATCGCCGCGACGCGCTCGGTGTGACGCGCGACCGCCGCCTGCACCGCGCGCACCTTCGCCGACGACTCGGCCGAGTAGACGTACATCAGCCCGTTCTTGAGCGGCACGATCTGCACCTTGCCGCCGGCCTCCGCGATGTCGGCCGCGCACGACATCATGTCGGTGCAGGCGTCGCAGTCCATCGCCGCCGCGCTCGCGCCCCCGTGGGCGCCGCACGCCGGGCCGCCCGTGGGCGCCGCGCTCATGGCCCCCGACGCCTTGGCGCCCTTGGCGCCCTTCGAGCAGCATCCGGCCGCCGCCGCGCTCGCCTTGGCCCCGTGCATCCCGCAGTCGGTGGAGGCGGTGGTGGCAGCCGTGCCGTGCATGGGGCATCCCGCCGCGCCCGTCGCGGCCGTACCGGACCCCTTCGCGCCGCACGCGGCAGCCATCTCGGGAGTGCACCGGGCGGCCATCTCGGCCGAGCACGTCGCGGGCGTCGCGGCGAGGGAGGCGGCCGCACTCTTGCTCGCCTTGTTGCCCGCGAGCGCCAGCGCCGCCGTACCCACCACGACGATCACGGTGAGCCCGGTCCAGATGAGTCGAGCATGCTTCATGTCGCACCTCCAGGGGCGTGGTGTCCGGCGCCCGGGGTGGACGCCGCGGCTAGGAAGAGTATCGGTGCAGCGGGAAAGAGCCTGTCATCCGCCCGTGTCCTGAGTGTCACGGATGGGCAAAAAGGGCCGGTGGAGCGGGGTTCCCACACCCCGATCGGGCCGTCCGCCGGCGGCCGCCGGGGTCGATCGGCCGGGGCCGGCGCCGGTCCTCGCATCCGCCGGGCGAGCGATCCGCACGTCATGCTGGACGCCCGGGTGCCCGAGGGGACATCCCGCCTCCATCCGTTGACGAATGCCGCCCTCGCACCTAACGTGCGGCGCGCTCCCACGCCCATCATGCCCCGACGCCGATCCCAGAAGCCCATCGCCCTCGTGCGCGTCCTGCCCATTCTGGCAGGGCTCGCCGCGCTGTCGTTCCTGGGCGGTGAGGCGTGGCGTCTCGCCCGTGCCGACACCGGACGACTGTGGTGCGCGAGGTACCTCGGCTGGGGCGAGCCCGCCCGCATCACCCAGCTGATCGGCCGCCGGGTGCGCGAGGGCCTCGAGTCGGCCGGGGTGCCGCGGGACAGCGTGCACGAGAGCATCGTGGCCGCGGGGCGCGCCGGCGTGCGGTGGCGCGTCGGTATGCCTCCGGCGGAATCCGCGACGCAGGCCAACTACGCCATCACCCGCGCGGTGCAGCAGGGCGGCGGCGAGGTGCTGACGGGGCGCGAGAGCGTGGGCCCGGACGGCGAGTCCCTGGTCACGCTGCTGGTCGGACTTCCGCGGCGCGCGACGCACGAGGTGGTGCTGGTGCGCGCCGCGCTCCCGCGGTCGGACGCGGACACGCCGGTCCCGCGCGGGCCCGCCCGGATGGCGCTCGTGCTGTTCGGGTTCGGCGACGACCCCGAGCACGCCGCGGAGTGCTTCCGGCTCCCGCAGCCGTTCGCCGTGGCGCTGGTGCCGGGCGCCCCCTCGAGCAACGGGCTGTTCCGCGCCGCGCGCGACGCGCAGCGCGAGGTGGTGCTCCACCTGCCCCTCGAACCCGTGAACTACCCGCAGGTGAACCCGGGTCCGGGCGCCATCCTGGTCACCATGGAGCCCGCGAGGATCACCGGCATGGTGCGCCGCTACCTCGACACCGCGGGGCCGGTGAGCGCGGTCGCCAACCACATGGGCTCGCTCGCCACCCAGGACATGCAGGTGATGACCGCGGTCTACCGCGAGCTGCGCCGGCGCGGCGTGCCGTTCCTGCACGTCCAGCCCGCCGCGGGCGCGGTGTGCCGCACACTCGCCTCCGGGCAGGGCGTGGTGTACGGGGAGCCGGACGCCGTCATCGACCGCGAGACGCGCGCGCCGGACCTCCGGGACCTCGACGGGCGATGGAAGGCCACGCTCGCGCACGCGCGCGAGCGCGGCCGCATGATCGTGTTCGTGCGCGCCACGCCCACGACGCGTCGCTGGCTCGCCGGGGCGCTCTCGCCCAAACGGCTCGACGGCGTGAGCGTGGTGCCGCTCGCGTCGCTGCTCAAGAAGGGCGCGGTGCAGTAGCGCGCGGCCGTGCTATCTTGCTCGCGCATGCGCCTTGAACAGGATGTTCTCCGCGACCCGCGCGCCGCGCTCGCGCACCGCTGGGTGCTCGGCAACGGCGTCGGGGGCTCGGCATCGGGCACCGCGCCGGGAGCGAACGCCCAGCGCTCCCACGCGTGGCTGATCGCCGCCGAGCCCCATGGCCGGCCCACGGCGCTGCTGCTGCGCGCCGACGAGCGCGTGCTCACGCTCGAGGGCGCCTTCGATCTCGCCTGCACGCTCGACGCCGCGGGGCGGCCGTGCGGCGATGGCTGGCGCAGTCTCGAGTCGTTCCGGCTCGACCCGTGGCCGGTGTGGCGCTTCCGGTGCGGCGCGCTGGTGTTCGAGCGCGCGCTCAGCCTGATCGCCGGGCACCACGCGGCGTCGGTGACGTGGCGCCATCTCGAGGGGCCGGAGGCCCGGCTGACGGTCACCCCGCTGATCGCCGCGCGCGATCCTGAAGGTCTGCAGCGCGTCGATGCCGGGCTGCGCGGCGCCGCGCAGGGCGTGCCCGGGCGCGTGCGCATCGAGACCGTGCCGGGGCGTCCGGTGCTCACGCTGTGGCACAACGGAGCGTTCATCCCGGCGCGGGTGTGGCGCCGCGGGCGCTGGCTCGCCGGCGACGCGTTCGCGCCGCGCGCCGCCGAGGACGCGTTCGTGGCCGGGTACATCGAGGGCCCGCTCGCGCCCGCCCAGCCGCTCCACCTGGTGGCGTCGAGCGAGGACGATCTGTTCCGCGCGCTGGCGCGCGAGGACCGGCTGGGCGCGCCCCCGCCGCGCACCCTCGCCGGTTGCGTCGAACGGATCGAGCGCGCCGAGCGCGCGCGGCTCGACGCGGGGCGCGCCGCGGCGCTGGAGGGCGCGGACTTCACCGCGCGACAGGCCGCGGCCGCGCATGGCGACGAGGGTCTGGCGCGGGCGCGACAGCCGGGGCCCCTGGTGGAAGCCTCCGACCCCTGGGTCGAGCCCCTCACGTTCTCGCTGCTCGCCGGGCTGGTGCGGCGCGGGCACCGGCTGACGGTGCTCCGTTCGCTGCCGGGAGCGGTGGAGCACGGCGGCGACGCGATGCGCGCGATCGCGGCGCTGGTGGCGCTGCGCGCGTTCGAGCCGGCGCGCGAGGCGCTGGCATGCGCCATCGAGTACCTCGGCGAGGGACTGGCGCCGGAGTCGTTCGACCCGCGCGACGGCACCCCGCGCTACGGCGACCCCGCGGCGGCGCTGTGGCTGGTGCGTGCGGCCGAGCTCTACGTGCGCCGCAGCGGCGACCTCTCCTTCCTGCGCGAGACCCTCTACCCCGGGCTCGAGAGCGTGATGCAGTTCTACCGCGCGGGCACGCGTCACGGCGTCCGCGTGGACGCCGACGGCCTGCTCTCCGCGGGCGAGGGCGCGGCGGCCACCAAGCGCGCCGACGTCAACGCGCTGTGGTCCCACGCGCTGATCGCGATGGCGCAGCTGGCGCGCGAGACGGGGCGGCGCGAGAACGGCGCCTTCTACCTCGCGTGGGCGCGCGAGCATCAACGCGCGTTCGCCGAGGCCTTCTGGGACGACGGGGCGGGCTGCCTGTTCGAGGCGATCGGTCCGCGCGGCCGGGAGACCGGGCTGTCACCGTCGCAGTTGCTCGCGGCGGCGCTCGCGCCGCCGTTGCTCACCGCCGGGCGCGCGGTGCGGCTGGTGACCACCATCGAGCGCGAACTGTTCACCCCGCTCGGGCTGCGCGACGCCCCCGGCGCCCGCACGGTGCACACCGAGTGGCTCGGCGCGTTCCTCACCGCTTGGCTGCGGGCCCATGGCCGCGACGCGGCCTCCCAGGCGCGCGCGCGCGGCTGGCTCGACACGCTGCACCGCGCGATGCAGACCTGCGGCGGGCACCTGCCGGTGCGCTTCGACCTCGAACCGCGCGATGCGGACGAGGTCGTGCCGCGCGCGGCGGGCGATGGCGCGAGCATGCTCGCGGCCGCGGAACTGCTGCGGGCGTGGATCGAGGAATTCGATCACGCCGGCGAGGCGCTGGTCGGGGCGGCGCGCTGACGCGAGCAGCTACCGCGCCGTGGTGTCCGCGGGCGGCGCCGACGGCGCCGCAGGTACGGCGGGTGGCGGTGGCGGCGGGGACCCGGACCGGGCGCCACCGAAGAACCCTCTCAGGAGGTCCTTGCCGCGGGTGCGCAGGCTGTCGAGGCTGATCGCGCCCGCCCCGCCGACCGCCTGCTTCACCGAGTCCCGGGCCGCCTCCTGGAGGCGCTGGCGCACCGCGGCGCGCAGATCGGCCTCGAGCTTCGTGCGCTGCTCGGCGATCGCCTCCGACGCCCGGCCCGCGACGCGGGCGCGCATCGCGCCGGCGTCCCACGTCACACGCGGCGACTGCGCGGTGCCGCCGATCCGCAGGTCGATGAGGAGACGGCCCTGCGCGTCACTCAGGGCGCCGGCCGCGAGCGCGGCGCGGGCCCCGACGCGCGCCACCTGCTCGGGCGGGAGCGTGATGCTCACCGCGTAGTCGAGCGCGCCATCGAAGCCCGCCGCGCCCGCGATCCGCCAGTCGCCGACGGCCGATTTCAGCTCCACCTCGCGGGTGGTGACGCGGCCGCGTTCCACCTGGAACGGGAGCGCGAGGTTCTTGAAGCGCGCCTCCTTCAGCGCCGCCACCCCGGTCGCGGCGGCGATCGCCTCGAGCACCGGGCCGGGGCCGATCTGGCCGTCGAACAGCGAAGCGAGTCCGTTGGCGGTGAGTGAGCGCCGCAGTTGTTCGGGCCGCGTGCCATCGCCGGCGAGGTCGAGGTCGGCGCTCATCACCCCGCGCACCAGCCCCTTCACGGGCGTCCACGCCGCCAGCATGCCATCGGCCGACACGCTGTCCGCGGTCGCCTTCACCTGGAACCCCGGGCTCGCCGGGTCGCGCAGGTCGAACGCCGCGCGGCCGCTCACCCGGCCCTGGTAGCCGCGCAGCGCGAACGATGGCACCGTCACGCGGGTGGGTGTCATCGTCACCTCGGCGCTCACGTCGGTGACATCCAGCCGCTGGCTCTTGAGCCGCCCGATGCGCACCCGCCCGCCCCCCTCGGCGTTGGGGAGCAGCGTGGGACCGGGGGTGGGCGGCAGCAGCTCGCCGAGATCGAGGTAGGGCGAATCGAGCGTGAATCGCACCCCGGCGGGCGCCCCCTTGCCCGGCGGCGAGAGCAGCGCGAGCGGACGCGTCACCGTGGCATCGAGCGTGAACGACGAGCGCCCCGCCCGGGCCGTGAGCGCCCGCACCGTGGCGCTCGCGGGCGAGAAGGTCAGCTCGCCATTCACCTCTTCGACCGGCTTCGGCAGGTCGGGCGAGGTCACGCTCACCTTCGACAGCCGGGCACCGCCCTCGAGCGACAGGCTGCCGGGGTCCCTCGCGCGCCCGCGCCCGCGCACGTCCACGTTCGCGCGCCCGCCGAGGCGCACGCCCGGCGGCGCCACCAGCGGCGCCACCGCCGCCAGGTCGAGGTCCCCGCGGAGCGAGAACGTCAAGTTCGGGTCGGCGAAGCGCGTCACCGCGAGGGTGGCGCGCACCGGCTGGGACGCGACCGTGGCGCGCAGGTCCCCGATCTCCATCCGGTCGGGCGTGAAGCGGGCGGTGAACGCGAGATCCTTCACCGGCAGCGGGGCCTCCGGGTACCGGAACCACGCCCCCCCGAGCGCGAGCGTCCCGGTGATCGCCGGCGCGCTGCCGGCGGCGAGCGAGCCCGTGATCCCGAGGTCGAAGCCGAGCCGGCCGGCGCCGGAGAGGCCGTGGAGCGCCCGCGCGTCGGCCACCGCGAGCATGGCGAGCAGCTCGCGCAGCTCGAGCCCCGCGCCGCGGGCCCTGAAGTCCACGCGCGCGCGCGGCCCCGGATCGTCCACCACCCCGCTCAGCGCCAGCTCGCTGCGCCCGAACGCGAGCGCGAGCCGGCCGAGCGCGAGCCGTCGGCGCGCGCCGTCGTACTTGCCCTGGTGCGCCACTCTCCAGCGCACCTTCGCGAGCGAGCGGTCGAGGTCGCTCAGGCGGGCCGCGGTGAGCGGGCCCAGCGCCAGCCCGCTCACCACCGTGGTGCCCGCCGTCGCCAGCCGCTGGCCGCCCTCGACGGCGAGCGAGGTCCGGGTGTCCAGCCCGAACGCCACGCGGCGCCGCGCGCGCAGGTCGTCCAGCAGCACCTGCCCGCCCACGACCTCGAACGCGCGCACCGAGAGCTCCGGGGCGGCGCCGCGCGGCGCTCCGGCACCCGGCGCCCGGGTCAGGCCGTCGAGGTTGGTCGTGCCGTCGGCGCGCAGCACGAGATGGAGCGCGGGATGGTCGAACGTCAGGCGGCGCACCACCACCCGGCCGGCGAACAGCGCGAACAGGTCGAGGTCGAGATGGATGGCGTGCGCCTGGAGCGCCACGCCTTCGGCGAGACCGCCGGGCTCGGCGAGCGCCACGCCCTTCACCGTCAGCCGCACCGGCGGGAACAGCCCGACCGACGCGTCGTCGAAACGCACCTCGCGGTTCAGCGCGCGGGCGGCCTGCGCCTGCATCAGCAGGCGCGCCTTCGCGGGCGGCAGCCACAGCGCCAGCGCGACCCAGGCGATCGCCACCAGCGCGAGCGGCACCCCGAGGACGAGGAACGCGATCCGGGTGCGGCGCGGATCCCGCGGGCGGGCGTGCATGGCGCGGAGTGTGTCGCGCGCGCGGCGCGCGCGCAAGCCGGCGCGCTCCGGCCTTGTCGCTGCGCGGGGTGGCGGGTAGAGTCCGCGCGCCCGAGGAGCCCGCATCCCATGGAACCGCACGCCCTGCAGACCCTGCGCGAGCAGAAGCTCATCGCCGTCATCCGCGCCGCCACGCCCGAGGCGGCGCTCGGTGCCGCGCGCGCCGTCGCCGCCGGCGGGCTCGCGCTGCTCGAGGTCACCTTCACCGTGCCCGAGGCGCCGCGCGTCATGGCGGCGCTGCGCGACCTGCCGGGCGTGGTGGTCGGCGCGGGCACCGTGCTCACCGCCGCGCAGTGCCGCGCGGCGCTCGACGCCGGGGCGCGCTTCATCGTCGCGCCCAACACCTCGGCCGAGGTGGCCCGGACGGCGCTGGCCGGCGGCGCGATGTACTGCCCGGGGGCGTACACCACCGGCGAGATCCTCGCCGCGGTGGCGCTCGGCGCGCATGTGGTCAAGGTCTACCCGGTCGGGGTCGCGGGCGGACCGGCCTACATCCGCGTCATCCGCGACCCGCTGCCCGACGTGCCCATGCTGGCCGCGGGCGGCACCGACCTCGGCAACGTGGTCCCGTTCCTCGAGGCCGGCTGCGTCGGATGCGGGCTCGGGGCGGCGCTCGCCGACCCGGCGCTGGCGCTCGCCGGGCGTTTCGACGAGATCACCGCGCGCGCCCGCGCCTTCGCGCTCCGGATCGCGCAGTGGCGCGCCGCGTCCGCCCGCGCGTGAGCCTCCCGACGCGGCGCCGCGACGCGTTCGCCACCCTGTGCGGGGCGCTCGCGGCGCTGGCGGTGCTCGGCCTCGCGCCCGCGCCCGCCAGCGCCACGATGGAGGAGTACTCCACCTTCGATGTCGCCGCGCGCGAGGAGGACGACGAGAGCCTGCTCGACCACCTGCTCACCCGCCCGCCGAGCGAATGGCGCGACGAGTGGGAGCGCGCGCCCCAGGCGTTCCGCAGCGGCCAGGGCTGTCTCACGTCCGGGCAGTGGTTCCTGATGAACGATCTCAAGCTGACCTCGCCGCTCGGCGAGCGCGCGCGCTTCTTCCTCGGGCTGCGGCAGACCCACAGCGACGCGGTGGACTACGAGGAGCTCGGCTTCGGGTTCCGCTTCCCGATCCGCTGGGGAAGCCTGTCCGCGGAGTTCCAGCCGTCGTGGGACAAGAGCCGGCAGGACTTCATCGTCGGGTGGGAGGCCGGCACCGACAGCTCGCGGTTCCACGTCCAGACGGCGTTCAACGTCGAGGACATGTTCAACAATCTGTGGGCCTGGCGTCAGACGCGCGTCGGCGCGCTGGCCGAGCCCTACCGGCGGCATCCGTACGAGCCGCGCCTGCGCGTCACCGCGCGCGGCGAGGACTGGCGCGCCGAGATCGGCGGGCGCTGGATGCGGCCCTCGCTCAAGCAGGTGTCCGGCTACTACGTGGACGCGGGGTTCAGCCTGCAGTCGCTGTGGGGGGCGATCGCGTGGGCCGCGGCGGAGAAGCGCGCGCTGGGCGTCACCTGGGAGGCGACGGTGCGCGACCAACAGGTCGAGAGCACCGACGCCCCGCTGGACGCGCCGCTCCTCGATCACCGCGACTACCGGCGCGAATGGACCGCCGAGCTCGCCGCCCGCCGCGCCGTCACGCGGCGCCTCGACGTGCAGCTGCGCGGGATCTATCAGGACCGCACCCAGGCGTACGGCGCGGGCCTCGGTCCGGGCGCGTTCCGCGGGCTCGACCGCCTCGCGCAGGCGGAACTGTTCTACCGCGCCTCGCCGCGGTTCGGCTGCCGGGTGGGCGTGCTCCACGACCGGATCGGGATCGCCGAGCGCGGCGTCGTCCCGGTGTTCACCTACGGCTCGCGCAAGGAATCGCGCGCGTACATCGGCCTGATGGCGCGCTTCGGGCGCGTGACGGTGCAGGGCATCGAGGGCATCGAGCTCGACCACGAGCCCTACGAGGTGGAGTTCCACCACGACAAGGGCTTCCTCCACCTGCAGACGACGTTCTGACCCGCCGCCGCGCCGGACCGGGGCCGGTTCCGTCTCGCGCGCGCGACGCGCGACATGACCCGACCGAACACCGCGCCGAAGACCTTGCTTAGCCGGCGTGCGGCCGCTATCGTCGGGCTCTCCGGTACCGACATCCGGCCATCTGGGTCCATCGCATCCCGCCTCGGGACCCGCTACAAGGAGGAAGCATGCGCCTGAGTCTCCGATTCGCCGCACTGGGCCTCGCCGCGCTGGCCGCGGCTGGAACCGTCCAGGCGGAGCCGACGGGCCGTTATTTCACGCTGACGCCCTTCGGCGGATACCGAGTCTTCGATGGGGACCAGAAGTTCCCCGGCACGAACACCATCCAGGACAACCTCTACGTGGGCGGGCGGCTCGGCTGGCAGGCGCTCCCGTGGATCGGGGTCGAGGCCGCGGGCGGCCTCACGCCGACCGCCGAGGATGTCCCGACCGGGCGCGACCTCGACGTGTGGCACGCGTCGGGCAACCTGATGCTCACGCCGGCCAACGGCCGCTGGGGCGGCCCGTTCCTGTTCGGCGGGTTCGGCTACAACAAGACCAAGCTCTCGGCCGGCGACACCGAGCAGCACTTCGGCGCCATCGAGGGCGGCGGCGGACTGCGCTTCTGGCTCACGGACGCGATCGGGCTGAGGCTCGAGGCGCGCAACCTGTCGCTGATGGCCGCGAAGCCCAAGATGGAGCTGAAGTACAACGACATCGTGTTCGGCGGCGGTCTCGAGCTGGCGCTCGGCGGGGTGCCGCGCGACAGCGACGGCGATGGCGTGTCGGACCGCAAGGACCGCTGTCCCGACACCCCCAGGGGCGCGACCGTGGACGCCAGCGGCTGCCCCATCGACAGCGATGGCGACGGGGTGTTCGACGGCCTCGACAAGTGCCCCAGCACGCCCCGGGGATGCAAGGTGGACGCCGCCGGCTGCCCGATCGACAGCGACGGCGATGGCGTGTGCGACGGGCTGGACCAGTGCCCCGACACGCCCAAGGGCGCGACCGTGGACGCCAAGGGATGCCCGAGCGACAGCGACGGCGACGGCGTGCTCGACGGGCTCGACAAGTGCCCGGACACGCCGAAAGGCGCGACGGTCGACGCGACCGGCTGCCCGCAGGACAGCGACGGTGACGGCGTGTTCGACGGGCTCGACAAGTGCCCGGACACCCCGGCCGGCGCCAAGGTGGACAAGGACGGCTGCCCGGTGGAGTTGATCGAGCGCGAGACCGAGCTGCTCGACACCGGCATGATCCGCCTGCAGAACATCAATTTCGAGACCGCCAAGGCGGACCTGCTGCCGGACGCGTTCCCGACGCTCGACGTGGTGGGCCAGGTGCTCACCAAGTGGCCGGAACTGCGCATCGAGATCGGCGGCCACACCGACGCGCGCGGCTCGAACGCGTACAACCAGAAGCTCAGCGAGGCGCGCGCCCATTCGGTGCTGAGCTACATGACCGGCAAGTTCCCGAACCTCAAGCCCGAGCAGTTCACCGCCAAGGGCTACGGCGAGTCCAAGCCGGTGGCACCGAACACCGACGCGCTCGGCATGGCGAAGAACCGCCGCGTCGAGTTCGTGGTGCTGAACACCGACGTGCTCAAGCGCGAGGTGGAGCGGCGTCGCCTGCTTCAGAAGGACGAGGCGCCGCCGCCGGGCGGGAACAAGTAGTCCGCCGTGCGGCGCGGGCGGCCCGGGTGCTTCGGCATCCGGGCCGCGTCGCGCTTCGTGCTACCCTGACCCGCGTCGGACGCCGCCGCCACGCGCAGCGTCCCAGCGAGGGACGAGGGACCCCATGAGCATCCGCACGCCTGCGTTCGCCGCGGGCGAGTGCCAGGAGATGGTGGCGACGCGGCGCGACCTGCACGCCCACCCCGAGACCGCGTTCGAGGAGGTGCGCACCGCGGCGCTGGTGGCCGACCGCCTGCGCGCGCTCGGGCTCGAGCCCCGCACCGGGGTCGGCCGCACCGGCGTGCTCGCCACGGTGAAGGGCGGGCGCCCCGGCCGGACCGTGCTGCTGCGGGCCGACATGGACGCGCTGCCGATCCAGGAGGAGAACGCGGTCCCCTACCGCTCGACGGTGGACGGCCGGATGCACGCCTGCGGCCACGACTGTCACACCGCGATCCTGCTCGGCGTCGCGCGCCGGCTGGTCGCGGAGTCGGCGTCGCGCGCCGGCGACGTGCGGCTGTGCTTCCAGCCGGCCGAGGAGCAGGGCGGCGGCGCGCTCGCGATGATCGCGGATGGCGCGCTCGCGGATCCGCGGCCCGACGCGGCGTTCGGCCTGCACGTGTGGCAGGACCTCGAGCTCGGGCAGGTCGGCGTCACCGACGGGCCGTGGATGGCCGCGGTGGACGAGTTCACCGTCACGGTGCACGGCAAGGGCGCGCACGCGGCGATGCCCCACTTCGGCACCGACCCGGTGGTGTGCCTCGCGCACCTCGTCACCGCGCTGCAGACCATCGCCAGCCGCGGCGTGAGCCCGTTCGCCGAGGTGGTGGTGAGCGTCACCCAGCTGCGCGCCGGCTCGGCGTTCAACATCCTTCCCGGCAGCGCGTGGATGAACGGCACGGTGCGGGTCTTCGACCGCGCGCTGTGGGCCGAGTTGCCGGCCCGCTTCGAACGCATCTGCAACGGCGTGGCCGGCGCCTTCGGCTGCCGCGCCGAGGTGAAGTACGACCGCTTCAACCAGCCCACCGTGAACGATCCCGCGATGGCCCGGATGGCCCGCGAGGTCGCGGCCGGGGTGGTGGGCGCCGAGAACGTGCACGACGACATCCGCACCATGGGCGGCGAGGACTTCTCGGCGTTCCTCGCCGAGGTGCCCGGCTGCTTCATCGCGGTCGGCTCGCGCAACGAATCCAAGGGCCTGATCGGGGACCACCACCACCCGCGCTTCGACGTGGACGAAGCCTGTCTCGGCATCGGCGCCGAGATCCTGCTCCGCACCGCGAAGCGATTCCTGGAGTCATGAACCCCATGCGCATCCGCATCCCGTCCGTCCCCGGCGTCGCACTCGCACTCGCGTGCTCCACTTTGCTGGTCCTCGCCCGGCCGGGCGCCGGCGCCGACTCGATGCAGCCCGATCCCTCCCTGCGCGAGGCCCTGCTCATGCAGCGGCTCGCCGCGCGCGACACGATCGGCTTCGCCGGAGACGTCGGGCGGCTCGACTCGCTGGGCGTCGCGCTGCTGCGGATCGGGCGCTTCGCCGAGGCGCGGCAGGTGCTCGGGCGCGTGCTGGCGCTGGCGCCGGCCGACGACGCGGCGCGCGCGGGGCTCGGCAAGCTGGCGCTCTTCCGCGACGACCTCGCCGCGGCCGACAGCCTGCTCGTCGGGCCGGCGCGGGCGGGCGATCCGGATGCCGCCAGCGATCTGCTCGCCGCCCGCGTGCGGGCGGGCCGATGGGCGGAGGCCGCCGAACTGAGCGAGGCCGCGGGCCAGCCCGGCCGCGCCGACCAGCTGCGGCAGATGGGCGAGCAGGGCGTGTACGCCATCACCGCGGGGCCCGAGCAGGGCGAAGTGATGTTCGCGCGCTCCTGGCCCGCCCCGCTGGTGAGCGTGAGGCTGAACGGGCAGTCGGTCCTGATGGCGGTGGACACCGGCACCGACGATCTGGTGCTCGACGAATCGATCGCGCGCGGCACCGGGGTGGCGGTGGGCCCGAGCCAGCACATGGTGTTCTGGAACGGCGCGCGCGCCGCGGTCCGCAACGCGTGGGTGGCGCGCCTCGAGATCGCCGGGTTCCGCATCGAGAAGCTGCCGGCCGGCTGCCTGTCGCTGCGCAAGTGGAGCCTCGAGGTGAATCCCCAGAGCGAGCGGGTCGCCGGCATCATCGGCCTCGGGCTGCTGCGGCGCTTCACCCCGACGCTGGATTTCGCGCGCCAGCGGCTGGTGCTGCGCCGTCCGGGGGTGGCGTTCGCGCCCGCGGCGGGCGCCCAGCGCGTGCCGTTCGAACTGTGGGGCGAGAACGAGCTGATGGTGTGGGGCTCGATCTCCGGGGGCCGCCGCCTGGCGATGGTGGTCCAGACCGGCGTGCCGGCCTGCGGACTGGGCGCGCCGCAGGAGGTGTGCGACGAATTCGGCCTGCGGGCGGGCCCGGTGGCGCGCGCCATGAAGAGCGCGGGCACCTGGATCGGCGGACGGCCGTGGATCGCGGTCACCGTCCCCGCGGTGAACGTGGGGCGCGTCGCGACCGACAAGGTGCCGGGCTGGATCGGCGCGCTCGACTCCTCGGAGCTGTGGCGCCACGGGGTGCGCCGCGACGCGCTGCTGTCGCACGCCTTCTTCCGCGGCCGCCGCGTGACCATCGACTGGTCGGCCCACGAACTGGTGATCGAAGACAAGCCCTGAGCGGCCGGGGCGCTCGCCCGGTGACCGAAGGCCCGCCGCGCGTGACGCACGGCGGGCCTTCGATCTTCCCCGCGGCCGCGCCTCAGGGCGAGTGCTTCGCGCCGTCCTCGTCGCGGGTCTCGGCCTCGCCCGTCTCCCCTGCAGGCCGGACGACGCCGGCGGAGTCCCGGGCCGCGCCGCCCGTCTTCACGTTGGCGCCGTGCTCGTACACCAGGATGCCGCCGCGGTGCCCGGTGACGCCCACCGCCACCGCGGCGCCGATCTGCAGCAGCAACGCGAGGGTGTTGAGCGCGCCCGCCGCGGGTCTCACCCGCGCGGCGGCGCCGAGCAGCACCAGCGCGCCGCCCGCCAGCCACAGCGTGATCCGCGCCATGTCCTCATGGGCATCCACGGCCCGCTCGGGCACGCCCTGGTCCTCGGCGTGGTCCCCGGCGCCCTCGCCGGACTTGAGCGCCACCCATCCGCCGACGAAGCCGACCAGCAACATCGCGATCGCGGCCTTGCGCCACCAGCCGACGTCCGCGAGGCGGCCGACGATCATGAACAGGGCGCTGAAGATGATCAGCGCGATCGGCGTGTGCACCAGCTGGGGATGGAACTGCGCGAGTACCTCCATGCGCTCCTCCGCGGTCGGTCGTGGGCTCGGGGTGCGTCCAGCCTAGTCGCAATGACGCGCGCGCGCCAAGCGGCTACACTCGCGCGCCGTGAACGCACCCCCATCCCTCGTGCCGCGCGCGCTGGTCCTGGCGCTGGTCGTCGCCGCCATCGAGGCCGCGCTGCTCGCGCTCGCGCTGGGCGGCGTCGGCGCCCTCGCCGCGCACCCGCGCGCACTGGCCCTGATCGGGGTCTGGACCGCCAGCGGCCTCGCCCTCGCGGTCCTGCGCCCGGTGCGCTCCCAGGACGTGGTCGAGCAGCCCCCGGGCCAGGCGTTCCTGCTGGTGGCGCTGCTGGTGCTGCCGCTGTTCACGCCGATGCTGTGCGCGTGGGCCGCGCGCGCGGCGCTGGCGCCGCTGCCCGGCGGCCCGGCGCTGCGCTGGGCCGGCGTGGCGCTCGCCGCCGCCGGTCTCGCGTTGCGCATCGCCGCGATGGCCCAGCTGGGAGACCGCTTCGCGGCGCGGGTCGCGCTCCAGCGCGATCACGTGCTCGAGACACGCGGGCTCTACGGCGCGCTGCGGCACCCCGGCTATCTCGGGGCGTGGCTGGCCAACCTGGGGGTGGTGCTGGCGTTCGGCAGCGCCGCGGGGCTCGCGAGCGCGGTGCTGTTCGGGTGGGCGCTCGACGCGCGGATGCGAGCCGAGGAGGAGCTGCTGGCACGCCGGTTCGGCCCGGACTGGCGAGCGTACGCGGCGCGCGCGGGGCGCTGGGTCCCGCGGCGCGCGCCGCGCTTGGCGCGGCCATGAGCCTCGGCTATCCTGCGCCGATGCGCATCCACTATCACGTCATGTCGGCCCCCGCGCCCCTTGGCCTGCTGTTCCTGGCTCTCGGCGAGCACGGGCTGCGCTACCTGAAGTTCATGGAGCGCAAGAGCCTCAAGCGGGTCATCGCCTCGCTCGCGCCGGCGGAGCCGGGGGCGGAGTGGCTCCCGTCGCTGCTCGAGCTCAAGCCGGTGGTGGATCAGCTCGAGGCCTACTTCTGCGGCACGCTCACCGAGTTCGGACTGCGGCTCGACCCCCGCGGCTCGGACTTCCAGCGGGCGGTGTGGAACGAGCTGGCGCGCATCCCGTTCGCCCACACCCGCACCTACGGGGACATCGCGAAGGCGATCGGGCAGCCGCGCGCAGCGCGCGGCGTCGGACTCGCGAACCACCAGAACCCGCTCGCGATCGTCGTTCCCTGCCACCGCGTCATCGGCGCCGACGGGAGCCTGACCGGCTACGGCGGCGGCCTGCCGAGGAAGCGCTGGCTGCTCGAGCACGAGCGCCGCTTCGCCGCGCTGACCGCGCGGTCCGAGCCCATGCTGGTGGCGTCCGCGCGTCCCGCGCCGCGGCCCGAGGCGCGCATCCCCGCGAAGCGGACGACGAGGCCGCGCACGGCGGCCCGCGTCCCCGCACGCGCCACTCGCGCCGCGAAGCCCGCGCGGTCCGCACGCTGAAGCGCGCGCCGCGAGGCTATGGCGCCGGGGTGCCGAAGTGGTCGAATCCCACGCCCGGCAGCGGACGGCGGCTCTCCGACGCCAGCAGCGTGAGGACGCCGGGCGCCTCGGTGAGCCGGCCGACGACGTGGAGCGTCGTCTCCGACTCCCGTGCGACCGCCGTGACGGCGTCGCGTTTCGACGGGTCGAGCGCCAGCAGCAGCTCGTAGTCGTCGCTGGGACCGAACCGCAGCACTTCCGCCGCCACGCCCAGGACCTCCGCCGCGCGCTCGAGCGCGGCGTCGTGCGGCCACTCGCCCGCGAGCACCGTGGCGCCGGTGCCGCTCGCCTCGCACAGGTGCGCGAGATCGCCGGCGAAGCCGTCCGAGACATCCACGCAGGCGGTCACCGCGTCGAGCGCCGCGAGCCGCAGCGCGAACGCGACGCGCGCACGTGGCGCGCGCCACGCGTCGAGCAGCGGGGCGAGGCCGGCGTCCTTCGCCGCCGCGGCGTTCGCGAGCGCGAGCCGCAGCCCGGCGCCGGCGCGGCCGGGCCAGCCGGTCACCGCGAGCAGATCGCCCGGCCGCCCGCCGTGGCGCGTCCACACCCGGCCCCGCGGCACGACCCCGAGCAGCGTGAGGCTCATCCACTCCGCGCCCTCGACCGCCGTGAGGTTCCCACCCACCACCGCGGCCTGGTGCTCGGCGAGCGCGTCCGTCAGTCCGTCCTGGAGCGCCACCAGCGCGTCCATGTCGTGGTCGCGGCGCACTCCGAGCGAGAGCAGGGCCCAGCGCGGCGCGGCTCCCATGGCGGCGAGGTCGCTGAGATTGGCCGCGGCGAGCCGCGCGCCCATACCGCGCGGGGTCATCCAGCCGGCGAGCACGTGACGGCCCTCGACGAACGCGTCGGTGGTCGCCACCAGGTCGTCGCGCGAGATCATGCGCAGCACGGCGGCGTCGTCGCCGGCGCCCACCACCACGCCGGCGGCCGCGGTCCGGCGCGCGGTGAGGCGACGGATGGCCTCGAACTCCCCGACCTCATCGAGTCGCGGCATCGGCGACGTCCCTCCGCTCATGCCCGGCGGGCAGGAGCACCACGAACAGAACGGCCGCGAGCAGCGCGAGCGCGGCGTCCACGCCGAAGGTGACCCGCGCGCCGTAGCGGTCCCACAGCCAGCCGGCCACGATGCTCGCCGGCAGCAGCGCGAAGCCCACCACCGTGTGGTAGATCCCGTAGACCGTGCCGCGCCGTTCGGCGCCGACGAGGTCCGCGAGCAGGCTGCGCTGCGAGACCTCGATGAGCGCGCTGTGCACGCCATAGAGCGCCAGCGCCGCCATCACCAGCAGGGGGGCGCCGCTCCACGCCAGCAGGGCATAGACGCCGGCATAGAGCACGTACGCCGCGAGCAGCAGGGGCCGCCGTCCGATGCGGTCGGACAGCGCGCCGGCCGGGAGGCTGAGCGCGGCGTAGACGAGATTGTAGAGCAGGTACACCAGCGGCACCGCCGCGACCGCGATACCGCCGTCGCGCGCTCGCAGCATCACGAACGCGATGCTGCTGTTGGCGAGCTGGAACACGCCGTCGGCGACCAGGAACCGCTTCACGGGTGTCGGCAGGGCGCGGAACTCGAGGTGGAGCGCGCGCACCTTCGCCATCGGCTCGCGCCGCGGGGCGCGGACGAACAGCGCGAGCACCACCAGCGAGAGCGCGGCGGGGATGGCGGACACGAGGAAGATCCTGCGGAAGCCGCCGGGCCACGCGGCGAGCAGCGCGAAGGCCACCAGTGGCCCGATCGCGGCGCCGAGCGTGTCGAGCGAACGGTGGAGCCCGAAGGCGCGTCCGCGCCATGCGGGAGCCACCGAATCGGCGAGCAGCGCGTCGCGGGGGGGATTGCGCAGACCCTTGCCGACGCGATCGGCGAAGCGCAGGCCGAGCACGGCGGACCACGACGAGGCGAGCGCGAACGACACCTTGGCGACCCCGGAGAGGCCGTAGCCGAAGACGAGGAAGGGCTTGCGTCGCCCGATGCGGTCGGACAGCCAGCCGGAAGAGAGCCGCAGCAGCGAGGCGGTGCTCTCGGCGACGCCTTCGATGACGCCGAGGCTCGCGACCGAGGCGTGGAGCACGCCGGTGATGAACAGGGGCAGCACGGGCACGATCATCTCGGACGAGACGTCGGTGAGGAGCGACGTGAAGCCGAGCGCCCATACGTTGCGCGTGAGGCCCTGTGGCGGGGCGGCCTGCGGATCGTCGGTGGTCATGAGTGGCGGGAAGGGTAGCACGGGGGGCATGACGGACATCGCGCCCGCCGGGCGCGCGGTCGATTCGGGCTGCTTGCGTCGCGGACACGGCGCGCGTTCGGCTGGGACTCCCTCGAGGCGGCGTACCGGCGCGCGGCGAATCGGGCCTCCTCCGGACGCCCCGCCGCGCATCCGTGATCCGCTCCGCCGGAATCACCCCTCCGGACGCCCCGCCGCGCACCGTGTCCGCTTGCCGTTCGTCATTTTGCCGTTTGCCGCTGGTGCGGCTAGTCCACGGGGACCACGTCGAGGGGGCCGAGGCCTTCGAGGGCGGGCTTCGCCTTCGCGGGGTCGGCGACCACCAGGATGCGCAGGTCGGCGGTGCGGAAATACGACTTCAGCGCGCGACGGCAGTCCGCCATGGTCACGGCGTCGATGCGGTCGGTGTAGGTCTCGACGAACTTCGGGTCGAGCCCGTAGAAGTCGATGTCGAGCACCCGCGCGGCGAGCGCGTCCGGGGCCTGCAGGCCGAGCGGGAACAGCCCGGTCAGGTAGCGCTTGGCCTTGGCGAGCTCGTCGTCGGTCGGGCCTTCGACGACCAGCGTGTCCACCAGGCCGATCACCTCGTCGATGGTCCGGCGCAGGGTCTCGTTCTTGGTGAAGGTCGAGACCCCGAACGTGCCCGCGTCGCGGTACATCGTGAACCGGCTGCTGATGCTGTACGTGAGTCCGAGGCTGACCCGGATCCGGTCCACCAGCCGCGAGGTGAACCCGCCGCCGAGGATGGTGTTGGCGACGGTGATCGGGAAGTAGTCGGGATGGTTGCGCGCCACGCCGATCCCGACGATGCGGATCTGCGCCTGGGACACTTCGGGCTTCTCGACGATCCGCACCGCGCGTTTCTCCGCGGCGAGCGGGCCGTAGGCGGCCTCGCGCCGGGCGCCCGACGGCTTCCAGTCCGCGAACGCCTTCTCGAGCGCCGCGATCACCGCCTTCGCGTCCACGTCCCCCACGACCGCGAGCGCGGCGCGCTCGGGCGTGATCCGGGAGCGATGGAACGCGACCACGTCCTCGCGCGTGAGGGACTTCACCGCCGCCTCGCCGCCGCTGACCGGGTGGCCGAGCGGATGGCCGCCGAGCACGAAGGGCAGCACCGCCTTGTTCGCCACCTCCGCCGGCTCGTCGCGGTCGGCCGCGATCGAGCCCAGCACCTCTTCCTGCTTGCGGGCGAACTCCCCGGCCGGGAAGGTCGGCGAGACGATCACGTCGCGGAACAACTCGAGCCCGGTGGCGAAGTCCTTCTTCAGGACCTCGCACGTCACCACCACCTGCTCCGTCCCGGCCGAGGCGTCGAGCGAGCCGCCCACGAACGCCATCTCCTCGGCCACCTGCTGCGCGGTGCGCGCGCCGGCGCCCTGCGTCATCAGCACGGCGGTCAGGCTGGCGAGCCCTTCCTTGCCCTTCGGATCGTCGACCGAGCCCGCCTTCACCGCCAGGCGGAAGTCCACCAGCGGCAGGCGGTGCGTCGGCATCACGAACACGGTGAGCCCGTTCCGGAGCGTGGTCCGGGTGTAGGGCGGAAGCTGCACGGGCACGGCCACGGCCGGCAGGGCCACCGTCAGCGCGAGCAGCGCGCCGGCCAGGGTGCGGAGCATCGGTCGTCCAGCGGTGCGGGTCGCCTTCATGGCGCGCTCCCTTCGGCCGGCGCGCTCTCGGGCACCAGCGTGGCAACGGTGCGCTGCATCGGGTCGAGGTACTTCTGCGCCACCCGCTGCACGTCCTCGGCGGTGACCGCGCGGAACCGGTCGATGGCCGTGAACATGGCGTGGTAGTCGCCGAGCACGTGCTCGTGGAAGCCGAGCTGCCGGCCGACCCCGTTGTTGGTCTTGAGCCCGGTCACGAAGTGCGCCTCGAGCAGGTTCTTCGCCTTCTGGAGCTCGCGGGCGCTCGGGCCCTCCTTCTGGATCCGCGCGATCACGTCGTCCACCGCCGCGAGCCCCTCGGCCGCGGTCTTGCCGGGG
Source organism: Candidatus Eiseniibacteriota bacterium (assembly GCA_963776245.1). Classification (GTDB taxonomy): domain Bacteria; phylum Eisenbacteria; class RBG-16-71-46; order RBG-16-71-46; family RBG-16-71-46; genus CAVSAC01. The sequence continues at coordinate 596,686 of CAVZLN010000003.1, forward strand.
CGCAGCTGCACGTACACCTGGAACAGGTTCGGACCGAGCATCGCCTCGTAGGACGAGCCGGCGAACAGCGCCAGTTGCTTCTCGTACACCAGCGACTGGTGGAGGCGCGAGGACTCGCCGTCGGCGAGGACGGACGACAGCACCTCGAGCGCCGCGTGGTCGGGGCTGGCCGCCGCGGGTGCCTTGTAGCCCGCGAAGAAGGTCACCTGCTGCGCGGGATAGTGCACCTCCACGCGCCGCTCGCCGCGCTGCGGGGCCTCGGAATCCACCGGCGGGCTCGGCGGGTCCTGGCGCGGGATGCCCTCGAAGTACTTCCGGATCAGCGCCATCGCCGAGGCGCTCTCGAAGTCGCCCGCGAGCACCAGGATGCAGTTGTCGGGCGCGTAATAGGTGCGGAAGTACTCCACCATGTCCGGGCGCCGGATGTTGTCGAGGTCGCCCATCCAGCCGATCACCGGCGAGCGGTAGGGCGAGGCGTTGAACGCCACCGCCCACAGTTGCTCGTCGAGCATGCCGAAGATGTCGTTGTCCGTGCTCAGCCGGCGCTCCTCCTTGACCACGCCGATCTCGCTCTCGAGCGACTTGGGCTCGAACGACAGCGCGGCCATGCGGTCGGAGTCCAGCTGGAGCACGGTCTCGAGCCGGTCGGAGGCGATGTCCTCGTAGTACGCGGTCATGTCGCGGTCGGTGAACGCGTTCGAGTAGCCGCCGTTGGACTCGAGGATGCGGTCGTACATCTTCGGCGGCACGTTCTTCGAGCCGTTGAACATCATGTGCTCGAAGTAGTGCGAGATGCCGGTGATGCCGGGGCGCTCGTTGCGCGACCCGACCTTGTACCACTGCCAGAAGGTCACCGTGGGCACGGTGTGGTCCTCGTGCAGCAGCACCACCAGGCCGTTCGCGAGCACCTGGCGCTGGACGTCGAGCTGGACCAGCGCGGGCGGCGCGGCGGGCGGCGCGGCCGGCTTCGCGGCCGGCTTCCGGGCCGCCAGCGCGGGCACCGCCGCCGCGGTGACGAGCGCGCACGCGATGGCGAGCGCGACGCGGGACATGCGAAGCATGGGGTCCTCCGTGAGCGGTGGATGACGCGTGGGGACGATGGCCCAGTCTCACCCCCGGGCGAGGACCGCGCAAGGTGCCGGCGACGAGCGCGGCTGGCGCGACGGCCAACGCCACGCCTATGCTGCGCCCATGCCGCTGCCCGAATCCCTGGCGCGACTGGCGCGCGAGTGCGAGATCACGCCCTACAAGTCCTCCGGCCCCGGAGGCCAGAAGAAGAACAAGACCGAGTCGAGCGTGCGGGTGCGCCACCTGCCGACCGGGATCGTGCGCATCGCCACCGAGAGCCGCTCGCAGTCGGCCAACCGCCTGACCGCGCTCGAGCGGGTCGGCCGCGAACTGCGGCGCCGCGCCCAGCGGCCGAAGCCGCGGGTGAGGACGCGCCCCACGCGCGGCGCGGTCGAACAGCGCCTGACGGAGAAGAAGCGGGTCTCGGAGCGCAAGCGGACGCGCGCCACGCGCGGCGACGACTGAGCGCGGCCCGGCGCCCCGTGCGACGAAGGCCCGGCCATCCGAGGCCGGGCCCCCTTCGCGCTCCCCTCTCGCCGAGGGGCGGCCGGGCCGAGGTCAGGTGCGCCCGAAGTCCTCGTCCCGCCCGCCCCGGGTGGTGTCTTCGGCGTGATGCTTGATGACGCGTGCCTCGGCGATGAACACCACCTCCTCGGCCACGTTGGTGGCGAGGTCGGCGACCCGCTCGAGATTGCGCGCGACCAGGATGAGCTCGAGGCCCAGCGTGATGGTGCCCGGGTCTTCGATCATGCAGGACAGCACCTCGCGGAAGATCTGCCGGTTGAGGGCGTCCACCTCGTCGTCCCGGCGCACCAGCCGCCGGGCGGTGTCGGCGTCGCGCCGGACGAAGGCGTCGAGGGCCTCGTGGAGCATGGCGCTCGAGAGCCCGGCCAGCCGCGGGATGTCCACCAGCGGCTTGATCGCGGGCTGCTCCGAGAGCCGCAGCGCGCTGCCGGCGATGTTCACCGCGTGGTCGCCGACGCGCTCGAGGTCCTTGGTGATCATGAGCGCCGAGGTGATGAAGCGCAGGTCGGTCGCCAGCGGCTGCTGGAGCGCCAGCAGCGCGATACAGCGCTCCTCGATGTCGATCTCGTGACGGTCGATGACCGGGTCGGCGGCGAACACCGCGCGGGCGAGCCCGGGATCCTGGCGCCGGAGCGCCTCGATCGCCTGCTGGACGGCGCTCTCGGCCCGCCCCCCCATGAGCAGCAGCTGCTCCTTGAGGGCGTCGATCTCCTGCACGAAATGGCGTTCCACGGTCCTCCGATGCCGGGCGGATCAGCCGAACCGGCCGGTGATGTAGTCCTCGGTCAGCTGGCGCGCCGGGCGCGTGAAGAGCGCGGCGGTGAGCCCGTATTCGACCAGCTCGCCGTTCAGCATGAACGCGGTGCGGTCCGAGATGCGCGCCGCCTGCTGCATGTTGTGAGTGACGATGACCACGGTATAGCGCGCCCGCAGCTCGAGCACCAGCTCTTCGATGCGCGCGGTCGCGGTGGGGTCGAGCGCGGAAGCGGGCTCGTCCATCAGCAGCACCTCGGGCTCCACCGCGAGGCAGCGCGCGATGCACAGGCGCTGCTGCTGGCCGCCCGAGAGCGTGAGCGCCGAGCGCTGGAGACGGTCCTTGACCTCGTCCCACAGCGCCGCGCGGCGCAGGCTGTCCTCGACCCGCCACTCGATGGCCCCGCGGTCGGTGACCCCCAGCATGCGCAGGCCGAAGGCCACGTTCTCGACGATCGACTTGGGGAACGGATTGGGCCGCTGGAACACCATGCCGACGCGTCGGCGCAGCTCGACCACGTCCACCCCGCCGGCCAGCGCCTCCTGGCCCGAGACCCGGATCGCGCCCTCGGTGCGCACGCCCGGGATCAGGTCGTTCATGCGGTTGAACGCGCGCAGCAGCGTGCTCTTGCCGCAGCCGGACGGCCCGATGATCGCGGTCACGCTGTTCGCGGGGATGGCGAGCGAGACCGCCCGCAGCGCCTGGAGCGCGCCGTAGTACAGGCTGAACTCGCGCGCCTCGAGCCGCGGCGGTGAGCCGGGGGCGGGCGGAGCCGCGTCGTCGGGACGCGGGGCGGGCGGGACGGGCGCGGACAGCCGCGGCCCGCGCCCGCCTTCGCGGGCCGCGCCGGGCACCGTCGGCGCCTCCGGGGAGTCGACCGGCATGTCAGCTCCTTCCCGAGAGCCGCGCGCGCAGGCGTGAGCGGATCAGGATGGCGGTCAGGTTGAGCAGGAAGGTGAGCAGCAGCAGCACCAGCACGGTGCCGTAGAGCAGCGGCCGGGTGGCGTCCACGTCGGGCGACTGGGTCGCCATCACGAACACGTGATAGCCCAGCTCCATGAACTGGTCGGTCGGCGAGGTCGGCAGGTAGGGCAGGAAGTACGCCGCACCGGTGAACAGGATCGGCGCCACCTCGCCGGCGCCGCGCGCGACCGAGAGGATGGCCCCGGTGAGGATGCCGGGCAGCGCCTGCGGGAGCAGCACGTGCCACAGGGACTGCCAGCGCGTGGCACCGAGCGCGAGCGCGGCCTCGCGCTGCTCGCGCGGCACGGTGCGCAGCGCCTCCTCGGTGGTGACGATGACCACCGGCAGGTTGAGCAGGGCGAGCGTGAGCGCCGCCCACATCAGGCACGGTTGGCCCCACATCACGTCGAGGCCGAGCGCGCGGTCCACGCCGCGCCCGACGAACTGCACGAAGAAGCCGAGCCCGAACAATCCGAACACGATGCTCGGCACGCCCGCGAGATTGTTGACCGCGAACCGCACCGCCCGCGTGGTCCAGGCGTCGGGGCGGGCGTACTCGTGCAGGTAGAGCGCGGCGCCGACCCCGAACGGCACCAGCGCCACCACCATGAGCACGACCAGCGCGGCGGTGCCGAAGATCGCCGGGAATATGCCCCCCTGGGTCATGCCCTCGCGCGGCGACTCGGTCAGGAACCGCCAGGTCACCGTGCTCCAGCCGAACCACACGATGTTGACCATGATCAGCGCGACCATCGCCACGATGAGCAGCGCGGCCAGCCCTGACAGCCCGGTGAGCCCGACCCCGGCGAGGTCGGCGCGGCGGGCGCGGGGCAGCGGCGCGAGCGCGGGGCGCAGCGACGCGACGCTCATGCGCCCCCCAGGCTCCGGCGCAGGCGGTCCACGAACAGCCCGGCCGCGACATTGATCGCGAACGTGATGGCGAACAGGAGCGCGCCAAGGAAGAAGAGCACGGAGTAGTGCGCGCTCCCGAACACCACCTCGGCCAGCTCCGCGGCGATGCTGGCCGAGAGCGTGCGGACCGAGTCGAAGGCGTTGCCCGATACGATGGCGGCATTGCCCGAGGCCATCAGCACGATCATGGTCTCCCCGACCGCGCGCGCCAGCCCGAGCAGCACGCCGGCCGCGACGCCCGCGGCGGCCGCGGGCAGCACCACGTGCCACGCCGTCTGCCACGGCGTCGCGCCGAGCGCCAACGACGCCTCGCGGTAGGACTTCGGCACCGCGCGCAGTGCGTCCTCGGACACCGTGAACAACGTCGGCAGCACGCCGAGCCCGAGCGCGATCCCGGCCACCACGGCGTTCAGACGCGACGGCGAGCCGGTCACGGCCTGCACCCACGTCGCGAGCACCATCAGCCCGAAGAAACCGAGCACCACCGACGGGATGCCGGCCAGGATCTCGACCGCCGGCTTGAGCAGCTCGCGCACCCGCGGCGGCGCGAACTCCGACGCGAACAGCGCGGCCAGCACCCCCAGCGGGGTGGCGAACAGCATCGCCACCGCCACCACCTTGAGCGTGCCCACGAACAGCGGCAGCAGGCCGTACTTCGGCACGTTCCCCACCGGTTGCCACATGTCGGTGGCGAAGAAGTGCCGCAGGCTGGCCTCCTGCTTCACCACCGGGTCGGTGAGCACCGGCAGCGCCTCCCGCAGCACGAACAGCAGGATCAGCACCAGCGCGGCCACGGCGCCGAACGCGCACAGCCGGAGCGCCCAGGTGATCGCGGCCTCCTGGACGCGCCGCGCCCGGCGCGCGGAGGGGCCGGGGACGAGCAGCGCGGGACCGGGGCGCGGGGCGTCGGACATCAGCGGACCGGGAAGTAGCCGACCGCGCCCACGACCGCCTGGCCGGAGTCCGAGAGCGCGTAGTCCAGGAAGCGCCGGGCGAGGCCTTCGGGCGCGCGGCGCGCGTACACGTGGAGCGCGCGGGCGAGCGGGTAGCTGGCGTCCCGTACCGTCTCGAGCGAAGGCAGCACCGCCGCGCTCGCGGCGTCCGTACGCAGGCCGAGATCGCGGACCCCCTTCGCGTACGCGGCCCCGCCGTATCCGATGCCACGGACATCGCCCGCCACCGCGTTGACCACCGCCGCGGTGCCGGGCAGCGTCTGCACCCGGGCCGCGAAGTCCGCGTTCCCGAGCACGTGTTCCTTGAAGAAGACGTAGGTTCCTGAGCTGTTCTCGCGCCCGTACGCGGTGATCGGGCCGGGCGCGCCGCCGAGGTCCTTCCAGTCGGCGATCACGCCGGTGTACACCCCGCGCAGTTGCTCCACCGTGACCGATCGCACCGGGTTCGCCGCGTTCACGTAGATCGCGATGCCGTCACGCGCGACGGTGATCTCGTGCGCCGGTGCTCCGAACCGGCTCTGCAGGGAGCCATTCTCGGCGTCCTTGATGGGCCGGGAGGACAGGCACAGGTCGGTGGTACCATTGATGAGCGCGGCGATCCCGGTGCCCGACCCGCCGCCGGTGACCTGCACGCGCTCACCCGGGTGTGCCGCCATGTAGCGCTCCGCCCAGCGCTGGCCGAGCAGCACCATGGTGTCCGAGCCCTTGATGGTGAGCTCCTCGGCGCGCGGTGAGCGCGCGCACGAGTTCAGCACGAGCGCGGCGCCCAGGCCGAGGGCGGCCGCGGCGAGGCGGTAAGATGACCGGGACGACATGAAGCCTCCTGCTAGTGGAGCGGGAAGTACCCGACCTGGGTGGCGATGGCCTGGCCCGGAGGCGAGAGCACGAAGTCCACGAACGCCTTGGCGGCGCCCGCTGGCTTGACCCGCGTGTAGAGGTAGAGGAAGCGCGTCATCGGGTACGACCCGTCGCGCACCGTGGCGGCGTTCGGGGTGACCGCGGGGCTCTTCGCGTCCCGCTTCACGCCCAGCTCGCGCACGCCCTTTCCGTACGCCGCGCCGCCGTAGCCGATCCCGTTGGGGTCGTTGGCCACGGCGTTGACCACCGCCGCGGTGCCGGGCAGCGTCTGGGTGCGCGCGGCGTAGTCGCGGCCGAGCAGCACGTTGTCCTTGAAGTACACGTAGGTGCCGGAGGAGTTCTCGCGCCCGTAGAGCACGATGATCGCGTCCCTGCCCCCGACCTGGTTCCAGTTGGTGACCTCGCCGGTGTAGATGGCGCGCAGCTGCTCGAGCGAGAGCGCCTGGACCGGATTGGAGTCCTGCACGTAGACCGAGAGCCCGTCCTTGGCCACCGGGATCTCGACTCCCATGGACTGGTAGCGGTCGCGCAGCTTGGTCTTCTCATCGTGCTTCATCGGGCGCGAGGCCATGCCGATGTCCGTGGTGCCGTTGATGAGCGCCGCGATCCCGGTGCCCGAGCCGCCGCCGGTGACCTGCACGATCTCGCCGGCGTGCTGGGTCATGTAGGTTTCGGCCCAGCGCTGCACCAGGATCACCATGGTGTCGGAGCCCTTGATGGTGAGACCGCGACCGGCGTGGGCCGTCGTGGCGAGGGCGGTCAGCGCGCCGACGACGGCGAGCGATCGGAAGATCTTCATGGATCGGGCTCCTAGTACTTGTGCTGGACCTGCACGGTCCAGAGGTTGTCCTTCACGTCGACGTACCGGCCGGCGACCAGCGCCTCGGTGCGCGGCACGTCGTAGGACACGGTCACGCGGGTGAGTCCGCCCCAGAACCAGTTCGCCCCGATGCCGAGGCGCTCGAACCGGTCGTGCGCGACGGCCGTGTCGGGGTCGTACCAGTCGTAGCGGCCGGCGAGCTGGAACTGCTCGCCGAGGTTCTGCACCCACATCACGTACCCGCCCTGCATGTCGGTCGCGAAGTGGTCGAGTGGCGCGCCCCCCTTGAGCAGTCGGCCGGCGGTATTCGTGGTGGTGTACGCCTTCACCGTGTCCGGATCGGCCTCCCTGCCGGCGTAGTACTCGCCCCTCAGGCTGCCCCCGCCCAGCACCGGAAGCTGGTAGTAGCCCTGGACATCGACGCCGACGCGGGTCTTGTCGGTCTGCACGTCGGGCCCGGTGAGCGCGGTGATCTGGCGCCCGCGGTAGTAGGACACCGCGCCGTCGAGCGTGCCCTGCGCGACCCGCGCGCGCGCCACGAAGTCCTTGGCCCGCGTGGGATCGGTGTTCGGGAAGTCCGCGCTGTTGATCCCACCGCCGTTGAAGATCCCCACCACGGTCTCCACCATCGGCGTCCACTGGCTGACGATCTTCACGCCGCGGTCGCGCTCGCCGGAGAACAGCACGTTCTCCGCGCGCGAGCGCTCGGGCAGCTCGCGAACGCTCGAGGAGCGCTCGAGCTCGTAGCCGAACGGCACGTTCATCTGGCCCATGGTGAGCCGGTGGTCGTGCAGCGGCGTCCACGGGTCGAACAGCGAGACGTACGCCTCGAGCAGCCGCACGGTGCGGTCGGCGCCCCCGTCGAGGTAGAGCACCGCTTCACCGTACGGCGCGTTGTCGTAGGTGAGCTTCAAACGGCCACGGCGGATGTAGAACCGCTCGGTGTTCGCGGGCGTGATCACCGCCGGATCGCCCTTCACCTTCACCGAGTCGCGCTTGTTCTCCGAGGTCTCCCAGCGCGCCTGGAGGTAGCCTGAGAACTTGAACTTCTTGAGCTTGTCCAGGTCGGCCTGCAGGGACTGGAACGGCTCGGTCATGCCGTCGAGATTGCCGCGCAACAGCCCGACCCGCTCGCGCAGCGCGGCGAGCGAGTCGGCGACCGCGTCCTGCGCGCGCGCCACCGCGGGCGACAGGGCGAGCACCAGCGCGGCGGGGAGCAGCAGGGTTCGGGCGTTCACGTGCGCGGATCCTCCGTTCGCAGGTCCGCGCCGAGGAGGTGGCTCGGGCGCGGTGTGATGCGACTGGAGTTGACGATATCCGCGCCGGGTTGCCGAAACGTGGCCGCGGTGTTTCTGCGACGTGAACGATGCCGGTGATGGCCCTCACTCGGGGCGCTTTCTGGGGCGGGGCAAGCGGCGCGGCCGCTGGCGTCGCGCGCGCCATGAGCGTCGTCGCGCAGCGGCCATGATCTCGACGTACTCCATCCCGGCGGCCGCGACCGCCGCCCCCCACGAGCCGAACATGCGCCGCGCGCGAGCGTAGAACGCGCCGTGCCTCTTGTGGACTTGAAACAGCCCGGCGCGGCGCTGGGCGAGCTCGCGGATGCGCTCCAGCATCGCCTCGCGGCTCATGAGCACGGGCCGGCCCGGCGCCCGACGCGTGGCCGGCGCGCCCCGTGGAGGCGCCTGGGGAGTGGGCGACGGCTCGCGCCGGTCGCACGCCTCAGCCGCGTCGCCCGGACCGAGGGCGCACACGTCAGTCCTTCACGCTGTAGATCTTGAACACGCCCTTCCTCTCCGCGACCGACCGCAGCCACCCGAGCCGTTCGATTTGTCCTTGCCCGTCGCTCACCACCAGCCTGAGGCCGTTGTGGAGACGGAAGTTCCGGTATTGAACGACGGTGTCGGGGGGATCGAAACGCACGAACTCGAGCGGCTGCCCTTCCGCTTCCTCGATGGCGGACCCGGCCCCTCCGTAGAGCCGTGCATAGAGGATCTTCCAGCCATCCTCCCACGTGAGTCCGGTGGCGGGACGACTCTGCGGGAACTCCCGCCACAGGATCTCGCGGAACTCGCGCTCGTCGATCGAGAGCGCGAGCAACGAATCCCGGCGCGCGTGATGGAGCGCCCGACAGATCGCGCGGCCCAGTTCGTCCAGGTTCCGGGCGCCTCCGCGGAAGCGCGACCGCACGCTCGGGGCCCCCAGCCGACGACCGAGCCCCGTCGCGAGCGATTCCGGGTCGTACGCCGGTCGGTAGCCCGGCGAGTCCTGGATGGAAGGTCGGCGACCCGTCGCGTCCATCGTGCCGGCGGGACCGGCGATCGCCGGGAGGGCGCAGGCAAGAGCGAGCGCGAGCGCGGCCGCGAGAGTGAGCGCCCGCGGCACTCCGGGGGAAAGCGCTCCGAGTCGCCCACCGCGGCTTTCTGGCGCTCTCATGAGCCGAACGAGCAGCCCAGCGAGTAGCTGCGGCCGGTGTGGCTGTGCGACACCTCGCGCCCGCCTTGCAGCAGCCGCGTCTCGCGGTCGAGCAGGTTCTTGGCCGCCATCCTGAGGCGCGCGCCGGGGAAGAACTGCAGGTTCAGCGTGACGTCGAGCGTGGTCATCGGCTGCTCGTACACGTCCCCGATCGACTTGAGCCCGAGCGCGTTGAGCCGTCGGCCGACGCGGCTGAGGAGGACTGCGGCGTCCACCTTCCCCGCCCGGCTCGTACAGCCCAGCCCGGCATTCAACACATTGTTGGCCTGTCCCTGCAGCGGATGCTCCTTCGTGCCATACGAGATCAACTGCGCCCGGGGACGGACGCGGGACGTGATGAACGAGCCGTTCGTGTTGAGCGTGAGGCCGGTCAGGCGTCGCCACAGGCGTCCCAGGCTCGCGCGCGCCTCCAGCTCCATGCCGCGGCTGAAGCCCTTCTCCGAGTTGTAGGGCTTGAGCGTGAGCGGCGTGGACGGCTCGAGCACCTGTTCGATCGGCTCCTCGAGGCGCTTGTGGAACGCGCCGACCGCCATCACCTCGGTGGGCGAGGGGAAGGCCTCGACGCGCACGTCGTAGTTGTCGAGCAGCGCGCGTCGCAGCTGCGGATTGCCCGCCTGCTGGAACCCGCCGATGTACTCGAGTGCCGGGCTCGGCGAGAGCTCGTTGAGGTCGGGCCGGGACAGAGTGCGGCTGGCCGCGATGCGCACGTTGATCGCCGTCGTCGCGGACCACGTCAGGTTCCCCGAGGGCAGCCAGTCGGTGTTCGCGAAGCCGCCCTGCGCGGTCACCCGGGACGGGTTGAACAGGTCGAAGCTGCGGACGTCCTGGGTCCCGCGCTCCACGCGCAGGCCGAGGGTGGTGCGCAGGGACGATCCCATCGGGACCTCGACGCTCAGGAACCCCGCCGCGACGCGCTGCTGGGCGACGTAGTTGTCCTGCGAGAGCGTGGCTTCATCGACGTAGCCGCTCCCCGGCTTGCCATCGAACGCCTCCGGGCCGAACAGGACCTCGGGCGGAGCGGTCGGGTCCGCGTTCGCGTTCGCGTAGAAGTTGAACCGGCGGTAGAAGTTGTCGCGGTCCTTGTCCTGGCGGCTGAAGCCCGCCACCGTCCTGCCGCGGCCGAGCCGGCCGAGCCGGAACGGCGTGGTGGCACTCACCGTGACCCCGCGGTCGACGTCGCGCAGGTCGCCATACTCGCGCCGGCCGACCGAACCCGTCCACGAGTCCACCAGGTGGCCGGTGCCGTCGTCGTAGGGGTGGTAGCTGTACGACGTCTCCCGCCGGTCGGGCTGCTGCCGCTTCGCCCGCGAGCGGCTGAGGTTCCAGTCGAACCGGGTGCCGAACAGGCCCGCGAACTCATGTTGGCCACCGGCCGTGCCCGACAGCACGTCGCGCTCGACGTACATCAGCCGCGTGTCGCGATGGACGAGCCAGGTGCCGGTGGTCCCGTCGACCTGATTGTGGTCCGTGCCCTCGTACACCCGCACTTCGTCATCGGCGCTGTGGGTCCAGATGGCGCGCGCGTGCAGGGTGTGGCGCGGGGACAGCCGGTACGAGATCCCGGTCACGTTGCCGAGCTGCACCGTCTCCCTCGAACGGTTGACCGCATAGTCGTAGAGGGTGTCGTCGGCGTTGGGGAAGAAGCGCTCGGAGGCGTCGGTCTGGTCGAAGGAGCGCGAGACGCTCCACGACTCGATCATCCCGAGCGGGCGCCCGAATAGCTTGAACTCGTCCCCGTAGGCGGCGGAGTAGCTGGCGTTCGGGATCGCGCGCGTTCGCGTCGGCGACCAGATGTTGCTGAACGAGCGCCCGACCGCCGCGAGCGTGGAGCGCGTGAAGAACCCGCGCGCGGGGCTGCCCTCGCGCAGCTGGGCGCCGCCCGCGAGGTCGAACACGGCATCCGGGATGCGCCGCGCGTCGCTGCCGAAGCCGAACAGGTCCGCCCGCGAGCCGGCGTACGTCCGCAGGTGCTGGAACGTCGTTCCCTCGGCCCAACCCTGTGAGACCGAGTACGACCAGGTGCGCCGGCCCGGGAAGTCCTTGGTCCGCACCTGCACATCCCCTCCGCCGAACTCGCCCGGCCGGTCGGCGGTGTAGGTCTTCTGGATCGTGATGTTCTCGAGCAGGCTGGCCGGGAACAGGTCGAGGGGGACCACGCGCTTGTTCTGTTCGGGGCTCGCGATGCGGACGCCATCCACCTCGGTCGAGCTGTAGCGCTCGCCGAGCCCGCGGACGAACACGAACTTCCCGCTCGAGACCGTGAGCCCGGTCACCCGCCGCAGCACCTCGGCGGCGTCCCGGTCCGGGGACCGGCGCACCTGCTCGGCGCTGATCGCGTCCCCCACCGTGACGGCTCGCCTGCGCGTGGCAAGGATCGCCCCCTCGGTGTTCTGCCGGGCGCGCGCGTCGACCACGATCTCCGGCTGCTGCAGTGCCTCGGGCGCCAGGCCGGTGTCGAACGGGAGAAGGCGGCCCGCCTCGATGAGGATCCCCTCGACGCGCTTGCGCGCGTAGGACAAGGCGCGGAGCTCGAGCGCGTACCTGCCGGGCGCGACCTCGATCAGGAACGTGCCGTCCGCGTTCGCCATCGTGCCCACGGGGCGCAGCGCGGTGTCCGCGGGGATCAGACGGACGTCCGCGAAACCCAGCGGCTCGCCGGTGTCGGTCGCGACGAGGCGGCCCTGGATCTTCCCGGTCGCGGCGGCGAGCGCGGGGTGGGCGCCGGGAACAACGAGGAGGGCGAAGGCGATACCGATCGCCCACGCGCACCGGAAAGCGGGATTCCTGTGCGTCGATCCCATCGTGCGATACATCCGTTCATCCTCCGGGGAAGGGAAGGTGCAAGGGTTCACCCGGTTGCGTCGGGGACCTCCTCCGTGCCGGGGCCGGACCGCGGCGTCGCCGCGACCGGCCCGGCTCGGAGCGTTGCGATGTCAATTCACACGGACGATCTTGCCCGTGGCCGAGACCCCTGCGGTGAGCACCTTGTAGAAGTACACGCCGCCCGGGGTGTCGCGATCCACGTCCCAGGTCAGCGAATGCGGCCCGGCCGGCAGCTCGCCTGGCTCCAGCGCCGCCACGCGGCGGCCCGACGCGCTGAAGATCTCGACCCGGACCTTCCCCGCCTTCGGAAGCGTGAAGTCGAATCGCGCGCGGTCGTGGAACGGGTTCGGCGCACTGCTCGCGACGAACACGTTGCCGGTCGCGACGGGTGCCGACGCCAGGTTGCAGAACAGCGACGGCGCGGCGGGCGGCGCGGCGCAGTGCGCCTCGAACGTCGCGTTGTCGTCGATTTTGAGCGCCGCGGTCTTGAAGCTGTAGACGATCGAGTTCAGCAGTTGACCCGCGGTGCCGCGACGCCAGTTGACGCCCGAGGTCGGCCCCGGAAACGTCGGGCCGACGCGCTTGTCGCCGACCATCGTGAGGTTCGCGACCGTCGGGTTGGAGCGCCCCGAACACACGGTGGCGTTGAAGTCGAACTCGTTGTTGTCGGCCTCGATGCCCTTGTCCCCGTTCTGGGTTCCCGAAGGCGCGAATCGCGGGCTCTGGCGCACGATCACGAACTGCGAACGGCCGGTGTAGCCCATCTGCCAATCGTAGCCGTCGTCGGTGCCGTCGATGCCGATCAGGTACTTGGTGTCCATCGCGCCGCCGAACCACTCGAACGAGTCGTCCGCGCCACGGAAGGCCTCCAGGTGGTCGGCCCGAGTGCCGCGGCCGACCGCGCAGAACGTGAACGAGTTCAGCTCGTTGTTCGGCGTGATCTCGCGTCCCGAGAACTCGACCCGCACGTAGGCGATGGCGCCCGAGTTGTCGTTGTCGTCGCCGCCCCCGTAGTAGCCCACCAGGCCGCCCTCGGTCGCGGCGGAATCTCCGGCACACGAATTGGCAAGATTGGTCTTGGCGCGGCCGTTGATGATGAGGCCGCCGCCCGCCCCGGTCGCCATCGAGCCCGGCGTGTCATCGCCGGTGATGATGATCGGCTGCGTCGGGGTACCGACGGCGAAGATCTGGGCGCCGCGCTCGATGATGATGGTGCCCACCGTCGCGCGCTCCTCGAACACCACCACCCCCGCCGGGATGGTGAGGGCCGCCGGGCTCTTCACGCGCAGCTGCCCGCGGATGAGGTAGTTGCTGTCCGCCGCCCAGGTCTGGCTCGCGTACAGGTTGATGTTGTCGTAGATCGCCAGTGGGCGCGGATTCGGCATGCCCACGAGGTGCAGGTCCGTGCGGCTTGCGCCGGTCGAATCGTAGACGGTCCAGCCCTGCGTCCAGTCCTCGGCCGGGTCCGGCGATAGCGCGCCCGCGTAGCACGTCTGCTGGAAGAAGCCGTCGTTGGGGAGTGTCACCGCGTGCCCGTAGGCCGGGCTGCCGAGCGCGGGGCGGAAATCGGGCACCACGTTCGCCTGATACATGGCGTTCGGAAGCAGCGGGTCGGCATAGCGGTTGTCGGTGAAGGTCACCGTGCCGAGGTCGGCGGCCGTGAACGGCAGCGCGCAGGTCGGTCCGGTCGCCGAGCCGACGAACTGGCCGCGGAACGTGCCGGTGGCGTTGTTGTTGAAGACGACATTGCCGTCGAAGACCAACTGCGCGGCGGCGGCGCCGGCGGTCAGGGCGAGCAATCCGAGTGCGGCCAGGCCGCGGCGCAGGATCGAGAGTCCGTCGTGGTGCGTGAATCGCATGGTGCCTCCCGGGCTGGGCGAGTGGTCGAGTGGACGAGGCGGGCGGACGGGTCCCGGAACGGCCGGAGTTCGCGCGTCAGGGAGCCAGCCTGAGCGCGCGATCCGGACCACTCCAAGCAGGTTGGGGAGCGGCGTTGCCGAGCGGATGTGACCTTGCTCGCGGCAGCCGATGACGACGCACCTTCCCAGCGACGGCGACCCTTTTGCCGCGGCCGCTCCCCGGCGATGCGCACGCTATCCCGCGCCCGGGCGCGGGCACGTGAACGCGATGTCACGCGGCGGTAAAAGACGAGCGCCCCCGCGTGAACGGACGCGGGGGCGCTGGCGAGCGGCGCGGCCGTCAGGCGTGCACGGGCGCGGCCACACCGTCGCGCGGGATCTCGAATCGGAACACGCTGCCCGCGCCGGGCGCGCTGGTCACCGACACCTCGCCGCCGTGGAGCGTGACGATGTGCTTCACGATCGAGAGCCCGAGCCCGGTGCCGCCCTGATCGCGCGAGCGCGCCTTGTCGACCCGATAGAAGCGCTCGAAGATGCGCGGCTGGTCGTCCCCGGGGATGCCACAGCCGGTGTCCCGCACCTCGCACCACGCGCGCGGCTCGTCGCCGCCGAGGACCACCCGCACCTCGCCATGCTCGGTGTACTTGAGCGCGTTGTCGAGCAGGTTGGCGAGCACCTGCTCGAGCCGCGCGCGGTCGGCGACGACCGGCTGCGCCCCGCCGGGCTCGAGCGCCAGCGTCAGACCGCCCTGCTCGGCGCGACGGCGGAAGGCGGTCAGCTGCGCCGCCGCCAGCTCCCGCAGGTCGAACCGCTCGGTCCGCAGCCGCGTGCCGGGCCGCTCGAGCTCGGCGAGCGAGAGCAGGTCCTCGACCAGCGCCTCGAGCCTCACCGCCTGATCGCGCATCACGCGCACGAAGCCCTCGCGGTTCGCGGCGTCCTCGAGCCCGCCGTCCAACAGCGTCTCAGCGTAGCCGCGCAGCGAGGTGAGCGGGGTGCGCAGCTCGTGCGAGACGTTAGCGACGAAGTCCTGGCGCACGCGGTCGAGCCGCTCCACCTCGGTGAGGTCGTGCACCACCAGGAGCACCGGCGCGCGGCCCGGTCCGCCGAGCGGGGTGACCGTGGCGCGCAGCGAACGCTGGCCCGGCGACCACAGGCGGACGTCGCGCTCCACCGTGCGGCCGGCGGCGCGCGCGGCGTGGAGCAGGTCGTCCAGCTCGGGCGCGCGCGCGAACTCCGACAGCGGCATCGCCCCGGGCGGCGGCAGCGGAGCGCCCAGCAGCGTGGCGAGCGCGTGGTTCATGTGCACCACCCGGCCGTCGCCATCGATCAGCGCCACGCCGTCGGTCATGTGCGCCAGGATGCGCTCGCGCTCGTCGCGCTCGCTCTCGAGCGCCTCCAGCCGCGCGTGCAGGACGCCCGCGGTCTGATTGAGCGCGGCGCCGAGCCGGCCCAGTTCGTCGGCGGGCTGCTCGAGCGCCCGCGCCGCCGCCTCGCCGGCCCCGATCGCGTGCGCCACCGACTCCAGCGCGCGCACGCGCTCGGACTGCTGGTGGGCGAACCGGAACACCACGGCGAGTGCCACCAGCAGCGTGGCGCCCGCGGCCAGCACCAGCAGGCCGAGCAGTGCTGTGGTGAGGCGGGTGAGGTCGGCGAGCGGCTCGGCCACGCGCACCACCGCGACCGCGCCGGCACGGGCCGGGAACGCGACGTAGAGCAGGTCGGCCCCGAGCGTGGCGCTGTGCCGCACGGACACCCCCTCGCGACCCTGAAGGGCGGCGCGGACCTCGGGCCGGCCGGCGTGATTGTCGAGCGCAGCGAGTTGCGCCGAGGTCAGCGCGGCGTCCCCGAGCACCCGCCCGGTCGCGTCGATCAGCGTCACCCGGCAGGCGAGCGCCCGGCCCATCTCGGTCGAGAACGCCGGCCAGTCGGCGGCCAGCGCGAGCGGGTCGCGGTGAAGCTCGCGCCCGATGATGCGCGCCGAGCGCTCCAGCGCCTGAGTGCTCAGGCGCATCATCCAGTGGCGCTGCTCGCGCACCGCCACCAGCGTGACCACCGCGAGCGCGAGCGCGAGCACGAGCCCGAAGGCGAGGAACAGCCGGGTGCGGATGGGGAGCGCCATGGTCGGCCGTCGCGGCGGGTCAGCGCCCGGGAGTCCCGGCCGGAGCGACGAGCTTGTAGCCCGCCCCGGTCACGGTCTCGATCAGATGACGCTCGTCGCCGAGCTTGGCGCGCAGTCGGCGGACATGGACGTCGACCGTGCGGGTCTCGCCGACGTAGTCGTAGCCCCACACCTTCCGGAGCAACTCCTCGCGCGAGAACACGCGCCCCGGATGGCGCGCGAGGAAGGCGAGCAGTTCGAACTCGCGCGGCGTGAACTCGAGCATGCGTCCGTCGAGGGCGATCGAGTGCGCCAGCGCGTCCACCCGCAGCCCTCCGACCTCGACCACCCCGCCCTCCCGCGCCGGCCGCGCCCGGCGCAGCAGCGCCTGCACGCGCGCCACCAGCTCGCGCGGGCTGAACGGCTTCGTCATGTAGTCGTCGGCGCCGCGCTCGAAGCCGAGCAGCTTGTCCATCTCGGCGCCGCGCGCGGTCAGCACCACGACCGGAAGGTCACGGGTGGCCGGCTCCTCGCGCACCTCGCTCAGGATCTCGAACCCATTCCGCCCGGGCAGCATGAGATCGAGCACCAGCGCGTCGGGGCGCGAGGCGAACAGCCGCTCGAGCGCCGTCTCGCCATCGCCGAACGCGGCCACGCGGAACCCCACGCGCTCGAGGTTGTACTTGAGCAGATCGCGGATCTCCTTCTCGTCCTCGACCACCATCACCAGGTCCGCCATCCGGGGCCTCCGTTCGCGGAGCGATGCTACGCGCCACCCGCGGCCGGGGCAATGCCCGCGGTGTTTCCGGGTTGTGACATCGGCGATCGAGAGGCTAGATTGCGGGCGGACCCGCGTCCCTGAACGCGTCCGCCCGCCACCTGCGGGTCCGGCCGCGACCCACGCCGTCCCGGGAAGGCTGCACATGACCGATACCCGCCCGACGCCGCGCTGGCTGCCCCTGCTGGTCGTCGCGGCGCTGCTCGCGCTCGCCGCGCTGTCGCATGGGCCCGAGCACGTGCTCCAGCTGGCGCGGTCCTCGGGCTGGCGCGGCCACGGCATGCGCGAGCTGCCCGCGGCCGCCGGCTGGTCGGTGTTCCGCATGGCCTCCTCGATGGTGGTGTCGCTGGTGTTCGCCTGGATCGTGGGCTACCGGGCGGCCATGGACCCGCGCGCCGCGCGCGTGCTGCTGCCGCTGCTCGACGTCGGACAGTCGGTGCCGGTGCTGGGGTTCTTCCCGGCCGCCATCTTCGTGTTCATCTCGCTGTTCGGCGGCGGCCGCGCGGCGCTCGAGATGGCGTCCATCTTCCTCATCTTCACCAGCCAGGCCTGGAACATGGCGTTCGCGGTGTACGAGGGGCTCTCGACCATCCCCCACGAGACCCGTGCCGCGGTCGACAGCCTCGGGGTGCGCGGCGTGCTGAGACTGCGCTCGCTGCTCATGCCCGCGTGCGTCTCGCCGCTGCTCTTCAACACCATCCTGTCGTGGACCAATGGCTGGTACTTCCTCATCGCCTGCGAGATCATCGTCGCGGGCCGCGCCCAGTACGAGCTGCCGGGGCTCGGCAGCATGCTCTCACGCTCGCTCGCCAGCGGTGACATCCGGCTGGCGGTGGCGGCGCTGCTCACCCTCGTCCTCATCGTGGTGGTGCTCGAGACGCTGGTGTGGCGTCCGCTGCGCGCCTGGGCCGCGCGCTTCCGTTACGAGGGGATGCGTTCCGCGGGCGAGGAGGAGACCGCTCCGGTGCTGGTGAGCGTCGGCCTGCCCCTGCTGGTGCGCCCGCTCCGCATGCTCGCGGCGTGGGTGTGGCGGCGCGTGCCCGTGCCGCGCGTGAACGCCTGGCTGCCGGCGGCCGGGCGGGCCGCCGGCAGCGCCTGGAGATGGCTGCGCTGGCCGCTCGGGCTCGCGCTCGCGGTCGGCAGCGTGCTGGCCACGATCGCCACCGTGCGAGCGCTCGCTCCCCCGTGGCCGCCGGAAGCGGCGAGCGTCCCCCTGGCGCTGCTGTTCTCGTTCCTGCGCATCAACGCGGCCTACGTGCTCGCACTGATGTGGATCCTCCCGGTGGTGCTGTGGGCCAGCGACCACCCGCGCGGGGCGCGCAGCCTGTCGATGCTGGCGCAGGTGGGCGCGTCCATCCCCGCCACGGCGTTCTTCCCGCTGCTGGTGGCGCTGTTCGTCCAGCGCTTCGGCGGCATGGAGCTCATCTCGGTCGCGCTGGCGCTCACGGGCATGCAGTGGTATCTGCTCTTCAACCTGCTCGCCGGCGTGCAGCGCGTGCCCGGGGACCTGCGCGAGTCCATGCGCGCCCTCGGCCTCTCGCGCTGGGAGATCCACCGGCGGCTGGTGCTGCCGGCGTGCATGCCGTCGCTGGTCACCGGCAGCGTGGTGGCCTGGGGCGGCACCTGGAACGCACTCATCCTCTCGGAGTACGTCGTCTACAAGGAGCACACGTACTCCGTGCTGGGGGTGGGCGCGCTGCTGAACCGGGCGACCTTCGTGACCGGCAGCCGCTCGCTGCTGTTCCTGTCGCTCGCGGCGCTGGTCGTCACGGTGGTGTCTTTCAACCACTTCGTCTGGCGCCGGCTGTACGACCACGTCACCGTCCGTTACCGGCTGGAGGGCTGAGCGGTGCTCGAGCTCAGGCACGTCACGCGCACGTTCGTCGACCGGGGCCGGGAGATCCCGGCGGTCGAGGACGTGAGCCTGCAGGTGCCCGACCGCCAGTTCCTGTGCATCGTGGGGCCCTCGGGGAGCGGGAAGTCCACCCTGTTGCGCCTGATGATGGGCCTCCTCCCGGCGACGCGCGGCGACGTGCTCTACGCGGGCAAGGTGCTGGCGGGGGTGAATCTGCACGCGGCGATGGTGTTCCAGTCGTTCGCGCTGCTCCCGTGGCTGACCGTGCAGGGCAACGTCGAGCTCGGCCTCAAGGCCCGCGACCTGCCCGAGGACGCGGTGCGGCGCCGCGCCGCGCATTACCTCGACAAGGTCGGGCTCGACGGCTACGAGGAGGCGTACCCGCGGGAACTCTCGGGCGGCATGAAGCAGCGCGCCGGGCTGGCGCGCGCGCTCGCCGTCGAGCCCGACCTGTTGTTCATGGACGAGCCCTTCGCCGGACTCGACGCCCTGACCTCCGCCAACCTGCGCGAGGAGGTGCTCACGCTGTGGGCCGACCAGGCGCTGCCGGTGAACACCGTGGTGATGGTGACGCACATCATCGAGGAGGCGGTGCTGATGGCCGACCGCGTCGTCGTGCTCACCCCCCACCCGGGTCGCATCGCCGCCGACGTGAGCATCCCGCTCGAGCGCCCGCGCAACAAGCGCGACCCGGGATTCGACCAGGTGGTGGACTCGATCTTCGAGAAGATCGTCTGAGCGCGCCGCGATGACGCTCTCCCGCGATGTGGGCGCCGTGGCGGTCGAGCGGCTCGGCCCCGCCGACCTCGTCGAGTCGTTCGGATTCCTGGACCAGGATCCGGTGCTGAACGTGTACGTGCTGGCCCTGCTGCTCCGCGACGGCCTGCGCACCTCGCGCGACGAGTACTGGGCGGCGCGCCGCGCCGGGAACCTCGTCGCCCTGCTCCACCTCGGCGGGCAGACCGGCGCGGTGCTGCCGGTGGGCGACGACGGCCCGGCCCTGGCCGCGCTGGCCGAGCGCCTCGTGGACCGCCGCTCGTTCGTGCCGCGGCGATTCCAGGTCATCGGTCCCCGCGAGGCCGTGGCCCGTTTCGCCGACCGGCTGCGGCGCGCCGGCATGGCCCCGCGACTCCACCGGAGCCAGCTCTACATGTCGCTGCAACCTCGCGATCTCCCTTCCTTCGCGCGCCTCCCCGAGCTGCGCGAGGCGCGGCCCGAGGACTACTCGATGGTGTACGACAGCGGCGCCGCGCTGCGGGCCGAGGAGCTCGAGGAGGATCCCCGCGAGGCCGACCCGCTGGGGTACACGCGACGGGTCGAGGAGGAATGCCGGGATGGTTACACGCGGGTCTGGATCGACGAGGCCGGGCTGTGCTTCCGCGCCAGCGTGAGCGCCCGCACCGCCGACGCGGCGCAGATCTCGGGGGTCTACGTTCCCCCGCAGCGGCGCGGCGCCGGCCTGGCGCGGCGCGGGATGTCCGAGCTGTGCGCGCGCCTGCTCGAGCATTCGCGCGCCGCGTGCCTGTTCGTGAACGACTTCAACGCGCCGGCCATCGCGGTGTACCGGCGCATCGGGTTCCGGGACCACGCGGACTGGGCTTCGGCGTTCTACGGCCCCGCGGCCCCGGCAGGCGGGGCTTGACCCGCGCGCCGGGCTTCTGCGACGGTCGCGGCCGCGCAGTTCCTCGATCGCTCCATCCGAGACGGAGGCTTCACATGCGGATCCTGGGAGTGGCCACGGTGGCCGCCGCGGTGCTGCTCGGCGCGGCGCTCGAAGCGCGCGCGCAGGTGTTCGGCCAGCACATCGGCGCCGAGGTCGTGCCCGTGAACGGCCACCTGTTCGGCGGCTACATCGACGCGAGCGACAACCTGGTGGGGCTCGCCGCGCAATTGCGCCTGAGCTTCTACCCCAACGTGGACTTCGGATTCCACGGCGGCCTCGGCCGCGTCTCGTATCCCCGGCATTCCGATCGCGCCGTGCTGAGCCTTGGGACCGACTTCCGATTCGCGGTCGCCAAGGCGGGCGAGCGCTCCTCGTTCGACATGGCGGTCGGCGGCGCTCTCGGCGTGGAGTCCGGCGACCAGCACCAGGCCATCTCGCTCGGACCCACCCTGGTCGCGAGCCGGGCCTTCGGCACCCCAGCACGGGGCGCGGCGCCGTTCGTCGGCGTCGGGCTTCGATTCTCGAACTCCGAGGTGAACGACCTGCGCTCGAACAGCCTCACGGTGCCGGTGCGCGGCGGGGTCGAGTGGCGCGTCGCGGCCGATGTGCGCATCACCGCCGAGCTCCAGTCGCGCCTCGGTCACGATCTCCACGACGCCTTCGCGTTCTCGATGGGAGTCAATCTGCCATTCTGAGGTCCGGCCGACCGGAGATCGTCAGTCCACACCGGTGAATGGCGGTCGACGCGACCCTGAACACGCGGGCAGGCGCCACTGGTGGGCTTCAATCCATTGCAGTTATTTGTGTTGGGCGGTTACCACGAGTCCCAGAATCGGGCTTGTCAGCCCTGCAGGCCGGTGCTAGCCTACCGCTCCCCCGCAGACGGCCGCCCCTGGCGGTCCGCCCGGCGGGGCCAAGGCCGACCAACCAAAGACTTTTGTCGCAACGTTTTAAGTCTGACTCGCGAAGCCGCGCGCGGGCCTCGGACCGTGTGTCGCTTCGATCTGCGGGGCGGTTTGTGGAAACGGTGTGGAAGGAAGGAGCTTAGACGCGGGCCAAGCCATTGTCTGATATGGCCTTGTACCCGACCACACGGATGTTGATAAGTCGCCTCTCGGATATCCACACTCGTCTCCCCCACAAGGCCACCGACTGCAGCCGAAAGGTCCTTCGCGGTCGCACCTCGTGTGGAACAGCAGCGACCTTTCAGCAAGGACCGTTGAAATGGCCGTCCACCCCGTGCAGTCGGACGAGTCCACCAGGGTCTGGGAGCAAGTCCTCCTGTCCATGCGCGACAGGCTCGGAAGCCCTCAGGCATTCGAGACGTGGTTCAGGCCCATCGTGCCGCTCGAGATTGGCCCCGGATCGGTGGAACTCGAAGTCCCCAACGCCTTCTTCGTGGACTGGATCCACGAACACCATCTACCCGTGCTGCGCCAGTGCCTGGCCGAGGCCCTCGGCGCGATACCCGAGATCCGCTTCACTCCGCGCGACCCGGCCGGCCGCGCGGAGCCGGCACCGGCGGGGCGGATCCCCGCCGCGCCGGTGCCGGCCGCCCGTCCGGCCCGGGCCTGGCTGGAGAGCCAGCTCAACCCCCGGCTCACCTTCGACAGCTTCGTGGTCGGGAGCAGCAACCGCTTCACCCACGCCGCGTGTCTCGCGGTCGCGGGGGCCCCGGGGCAGGTCTACAACCCGCTGTTCATCTTCGGCGGCTCGGGTCTGGGCAAGACGCATCTGCTGCACGCCGTCGGCCACGCGGTGCGCCAGAAGCGGAGCGAGTCGCGCGTGTACTACGTGCCGGCGGAACGCTTCACGAACGAGATGATCTACGCGATCCAGCACGCCCAGACGCTGGCGTTCCGCAACAAGTACCGGAACGTGGACGTGCTGCTGATCGACGACATCCAGTTCCTGGCCGGGAAGGAGAGCACCCAGGAGGAGTTCTTCTACACCTTCAATGCGCTGCGGGACGCGCACAAGCAGGTCGTGGTCACGGCGGACAAGCCCCCCAAGGACATCCCGATGCTCGAGGAGCGGCTCACGTCGCGGTTCAACCAGGGCCTCGTGACCGACATCCAGCAGCCCGATCTCGAGACGCGGATCGCGATCCTGCGCAATCGCAGCGCGCAGGAGGGCGGCGGGGTGCGGCTGCCCGACGACGTCCTGCTGCTGATCGCGGACCGGATCCGGAACAACGTCCGCGACCTGGAGGGCTGTCTGGTGCGGCTCATCGCCGTGGCCTCGCTGACGCACCGCGAGATCACGACCGAGCTCGCCGACGAGGTGCTGCACCACTACGTCAATCCCGAGGCGGACCAACTCACGCCCGAGCGCATCCTCACCGCGGTCGCGGAGCGGTTCGGAGTGCGGGTGGACGTGATCTGCGGGGCGCGCCGCACGCGCACGGTGGCCCTGCCTCGGCAGGTCGCGATGTACCTGCTGCGCCAGCTCACCGAGCTCTCGCTGGTGGAGATCGGGCGCGTCTTCGGCGGTCGCGATCACACCACGGTGATGTACGCGTGCGATCGTGTCGCCGAACTGGTCGCCCGTGATGACGGGTTCTCCGAACGCATCAACGGGCTCATCTCCGCACTCGCGTCCGGATAGTTGGTGGAGAGGCGGTGGAACGATGGGGAGAACGGAGGTGCTCCGATCCCGATTGTGGCCGGGATGTCGAGAACGCCCGATTTCTCCCCAGTCCGCTCCCACGGCTCATCCCCTTGTTCGCGAGCCTCTTGCAGGGAGTCGGACGAGGTTCTCAACGGGGCTCACCGTCCCTACGGTGACTAGGTTCTTTCTTATTGCAAAACAAGGGATTAGAACGCCGTGAATCGGTCTTGAAGTCACTTGCGCGTGGAGGGGTGCGCGCCTAATATGCCGGGCGATGCCACGAGTGCCCTCGTCATGAGTCCTCCGGCCGCCGGAACCGTAAACAGGACTTCGACTTCCCCCCAGTCAGGGAGCGATCAGATGGATCTGACCATCCAGCAGGGCGACCTGGCCTTCGGTGTGGCCCGCGCGCTGGGTTCGGTTTCGACCAAGAGCCCCCTTCCGCTGCTGAGCTGCATCCTGCTCGAAGCCGAGAAGGGCGGACTGCGCATCACCGGGACCGACCTCGACGTGACCACGTCCGTGGTGGTGCCCTGCAGCGTCGCGTCGACCGGCAGGATCGCGGTGCAGGCGCGTCATTTCAACGATGTGGTGCGCAAGATGCCGCGGGGAGCGCTCACGCTGGCGATCACCAGCGGCCAGTGCGAGATCCGCTACGGCGACGGCAAGGGCTGGTCGAGATTCCCGACCCAGGACCCCGCCGACTTCCCTCGCATCCCGGAACTCAAGGGCGAGGGCAAGGTGACGCTCGCCGGGGACGTGCTCTCCCGGCTCATCGCGCACAGCGTGTACGCCACCTCGACGGAGGAGACCCGACCGCAGCTCAACGGCGTGTTGGTGCACGGCACTGACAAACAGGTCGCGTTCGTGGCGACCGACGGCCATCGCCTCGCGAAGGCGACCCGCAAGGGCAGCTTCGCCGACCTCTCGAAGGACGGTGTCATCGTGCCGAGCCGCGCATTGCTCGCGGTGAGCCGTGTCGCCGAGGAAGCGACCAGCCCGGTCGAGATCGAGGTGGCCGGCTCGAAGAACCAGGCGGGCTTCACGGCCCAGGTGGGCGAGTACCGCGTGCAGATCCTGACGCGGCTGCTCGAAGGGCCGTACCCGAACTACGAGCAGGTGATCCCGAGCGACAATCCGAAGGAGCTCAAGGTGCGACGCGCGGACCTCATGGAGGCGGTGGACATCGTCTCGTCGCACGCGGACAACATCACGCAGCAGGTCCGCTTCTCGCTGCGCGACGGCAAGCTCGGCTGTCGTCGGCCACCGAGTTCGGCGCCGGCGAGCAGCCGATCGAGGCCGACTACGCCGGCGACGATATGGAGATCGGGTACAACGCGACCTACCTGCTGGACCTGCTCAAGTCGCTGGCGACGGAGCAGGTGATGTTCCGGCTCAAGACCGCGCTCTCGGCCGGCGTGGTCGAACCCGTGGGCGCGCTGCCGCAGGCGGACGAGGAACTGCTCTGTCTCATCATGCCGTTGCGACTCCCGGACGCGGCGGGCTGAGCATGGAAGCGGTCTCCGACGCGCTCTCCCGCTTGTTGCGAGGGCTCGGATTGGAGCGGCAGCTGCTGGGCTGGCGGGCGGTCCAGGAGTGGCCGGGCTGGGTGGGGCCACGCATCGCCGGCCACTCGCGCGCCGTCGATTTCCGCGACGGCACGCTGTTCGTCGAGGTCGAGGGATCGGCCTGGATGCACGAACTCGGGTTCCTGAAGCGCGAGATCGTGCGCGGGTGAACCAGCACCTCGGCGCCGAATGTCGTGACGCGATGTGCGCCTCATGATTCCCCGCGGAGGGAGCCTGCGGTGAGCGAGCAAGAAGGAGACGGCATCTTGACGGCGGATCCGAAGGGCCATCACTACGACGCGACCAGCATCACGGTCCTCGAAGGTCTCGAGGCGGTGCGCAAGCGTCCCGCGATGTACATCGGCGACATCGGTACGCGCGGCCTGCACCACCTGGTCTACGAGGTGGTGGACAACTCGGTGGACGAGGCCCTGGCCGGCTACTGCAGCGAGATCTCGGTCACCATCGAGACCGACGACAGCGTCACCGTCGTCGACAACGGCCGCGGCATCCCGGTCGACATCCACGCCACGATGAAGAAGCCCGCGCTCGAGGTCGTGATGACCACGCTGCACGCCGGCGGCAAGTTCGACAGCAAGACCTACAAGGTCTCGGGCGGCCTGCACGGCGTCGGCGTGTCGGTGGTCAACGCGCTGTCGGAGTGGTGCGAGGTCGAGGTCCTGCGCGACGGCAAGCTCTACACGCAGCGCTACGAGCACGGCAAGCCGACCGGGCCGATGACCTCGAAGCCCGCCGAGAAGGGCGCAAGGGATCGGGCACCGTCACGCGCTTCAAGCCGGACCCGACGATCTTCGAGGAGACGACCTTCCACTGGGACACGCTCGCCGCGCGCCTGCGCGAGATGGCGTTCCTGAACAGCGGCCTGGTGATCACGCTGCGCGACGAGCGCATCGACAAGAAGCACGACTACGTCTACAAGGGCGGCATCCTCGAGTTCGTGAAGTACCTGAACCAGAACAAGGACGTGCTGCACACCAAGCCGGTCTTCTTCTCGCGCGACCGCGAGACCACGTCGCGGTCGAGGTGGCGTTCCAGTACAACGACAGCTACGCCGAACAGGTGCTCTCGTTCGTGAACAACATCAACACGATCGAGGGCGGCACCCACGTCGTCGGCTTCCGCTCGGCGCTCACCCGCACGCTCACCAACTACGCCGAGAAGGAGGGGCTGACGCGCAAAACGAAGGCCTCGGTGACCGGCGAGGACGTGCGCGAGGGCCTGACCGCGGTCGTCTCGGTCAAGATGCAGAACCCGCAGTTCGAGGGACAGACCAAGACCAAGCTCGGCAACAGCGAGATCAAGGGCGCGGTCGAGAGCATCGTGGGCGAGGGGCTGCGCGAGTACTTCGAGGAGAACCCGTCGATCGCCCGCAAGATCGTCGACAAGATGCTCGCCGCCGCGCGGGCCCGCGAGGCCGCGCGCAAGGCGCGCGAGCTGGCGCGCCGCAAGACCATCCTCGACGGCGGCTCGCTGCCCGGGCAAGCTCGCCGACTGCGCGTGGGACGACCCGGAGCAGTGCGAGATCTACATCGTCGAGGGCGACTCGGCCGGCGGCACCGCCAAGCAGGGCCGCGACCGGCGCTTCCAGGCCATCCTGCCCATCCGCGGCAAGATCCTGAACGTCGAGAAGGCCCGCATCGACAAGATCCTCGCGAACGAGGAGATCCGCAACATCATCACCGCGCTCGGCGCCGGGGTGAAGGACGAGTTCGACATCACCAAGCTGCGCTACCACCGGATCATCCTGATGACCGACGCCGACGTCGACGGCGCGCACATCCGCACGCTGCTGCTGACGTTCCTGTTCCGCGAGCTGCAGGCCGCTCGTCGACGGCGGCCACGTCTACATCGCCCAGCCGCCGCTGTTCCTGGTGAAGTCGGGCAAGGACGAGATCTACTGCTTCGACGACAAGGAGCGCGACGAGGCGATCGCGCGCATCGGCAAGAAGAACGTGCAGGTCCAGCGCTACAAGGGCCTCGGCGAGATGAACCCGGACCAGCTGTGGCGCACCACCATGAACCCCGAGACCCGCACGCTGGTGCGCGTCACCACCGAGGACGCGGTCGAGGCCGACCGGATCTTCACGATCCTGATGGGCGAGCAGGTCGAGCCGCGCCGCCAGTTCATCGAGGAGAACGCGCTGTCGGTGAAGAACCTGGACGTCTAGATGCGATACCTCATGCCATGCTTCGCCGCGTGTGCCGCGCTCGCCCTCGAGGCGCCGCCGGTGCGCGCGATGCGGGTCCCCGATATCGCGATCGGCGCCGGTGCCACCACGCTGGTCCAGGGCGAACCCGGAGGCGGGGGCCTTGCGGCGTCCCTCGCCGCGATGTGGCCGGTCGAGCCGCCGCTGGCGGCCGGCCTGACGGTGTTCGCGACGACTTCGGCACCCGGCTCGGCCGCCTGAACGACATGCACGACGGCTCCGACCTCGGCACGATCGCGAGCCGTCATCGCTTCGCCTACGGCGCGGCGTGGCGGTTCGATCTGGCCCTGACGCCCCGCGGCCGCTGGGAGCCGTCGCGAGCGCGACCTGGGGCGCCTATCGGGTGCAGGACGACGTGCGCGGAATCCCGCTCCGCGCCGTCAGCACGACCGGCCTGAGCTTCGGCGGCGAGGTGCGGCGGGCCCTCATGGGCGGCGGCGCCCTGGGCGCCTCGGCGCAGTGGCATCGGGTGCTGGACGGCCCGACCAGCGGCTGGCTGAGCGCGGGGCTGGACTGGCAATGGCGGTGGGGCCGTCGGCCCTGAGCCGCGTCGCGGCACGAGCCGCGCGGACCGGATTCTCGGGCGCGGACCGGTGGTCCGCGCTGCGGACCCAATGGCGAGCCGCGCCCGGCGACGGGCGGGGTGAAGGAGGACGGTGACGATGGCACTGAACGACCGCTCGAAGATCGTCGAGATGAACATCGAAGACGAGATGAAGACCAGCTACATCAATTACTCGATGTCGGTCATCGTCTCGCGCGCGCTTCCCGACGTCCGCGACGGACTCAAGCCCTCGCAGCGCCGCATCCTGGTCGCCATGAACGACCTGAACCTGGCGCCGGGCCGCGGCTACCGCAAGTGCGCCAAGATCGCGGGCGACACGTCGGGCAACTACCACCCGCACGGCGAGCAGGTCGTCTACCCGACGCTCGTGCGCCTGGCCCAGGACTGGGTGATGCGCTACCCGCTCGTGGACGGGCAGGGCAACTTCGGCTCGATCGACGGCGACGCGCCCGCGGCCATGCGCTACACCGAGGCCCGCCTGACGCCGCTCGCGATGGAGATGCTCGCCGACCTCGAGAAGAACACCGTCGACTTCCGCCCCAACTACGACGAGACGCGCGAGGAGCCGACGGTGCTCGCGGGCTGGTGCCGAACCTGCTCGTCAACGGCTGCTCGGGCATCGCCGTCGGCATGGCCACCGAGGTGCCGCCGCACAACCTGCGCGAGATCTGCGACGCGATCGCGACGTCATCGACCAGCCCGACTGCGACTCGGCCGACGTCGCTCGAGATCGTCCTGGGCCCCGACTTCCCGACCGGCGGCATCATCTACGGCACGCAGGGCATCCGCGACTGCTACCTGACCGGCCGCGGCCTCATGAAGATGCGCGCCCAGGTCCAGGTCGAGGAGGGCAAGGCCGGCCGCATGAGCCTGGTGGCCACCGAGATCCCGTTCCAGGTCAACAAGTCGGCGCTGCTCGAGAAGATCGCCGACCTGGTGCGCGAGGGCAAGGTCACCGGCATCAGCGACCTGCGCGACGAGTCCGACCGCGACGGCATGCGCATCGTCATCGAGCTCAAGAAGGACGCCAACCCGAAGGTCGTGCTCAACCAGCTGTTCGTGCACACGCCGCTGCAGAGCACGTTCGGCGCGATCATGCTGGCGCTGGTGGACAACCGTCCGCAGGTGCTGACGCTGCGGGCGCTCATCGACCAGTACGTCGCGCACCGCCGCATCGTGGTCCGGCGCCGCACCGAGTTCGACCTCGCCGAGGCCGAGCGCCGCGCCCACATCCTCGAGGGCCTCAAGATCGCGCTCGACCACCTCGACGCGGTCATCGCGCTGATCCGCGCGTCGAAGGACGTCGAGGGCGCCCGCCAGGGCCTGATGTCCCAGTTCAAGCTCAGCGAGATCCAGGCCACCGCCATCCTCGAGATGCGCCTGCAGCGGCTCACCGCGCTCGAGCGCACGAAGATCGAGGCGGAGTACCTCGAGGTCATCAAGCTCATCGAGCTGCTGCGATCGATCCTGGCGAGCGAGAAGAAGATGCTCGGCATCATCCAGGACGAGGTCCGCCGCCTGAAGGAGCGCTTCGGCGACGAGCGGCGCACCCAGATCGTCACCGAGGAAGGCGAGATCGGCTACGAGGACACCATCGAGCAGAAGGACATGGTGATCACGATCTCGCACGCCGGCTACATCAAGCGTCAGGAGATCACGGCCTATCGCTCCCAGCGGCGCGGGGGCAAGGGCGTGATCGGGGCGCGGACCAAGGACGAGGACTTCATCGAGCACCTGTTCGTCGCCAACACGCACGCCTACCTGCTGTTCCTCACCGATCGCGGGCGCTGCTACTGGCTCAAGGTGCACGAGGTCGAACAGGCCGGACGCATGGCGCGCGGGCGACCGCTGGTCAATCATCTCGAGGGCCTGAGCCGCGAGGAGCGCGTGCAGGCGGTGGTGGCGGTGAAGGCGTTCGACGACCAGCACTACCTGGTGTGCGCCACCAAGAAGGGCCTGATCAAGAAGACGGTGCTCTCGGCCTACGGCAATCCGCGCAAGGGCGGCATCAACGCGGTGCTGCTCGAGGAGGGCGACGGACTCATCGAGGCCATCCTCACCGACGGCACGCAGGACATCATCCTCGCCAAGAAGCAGGGCCTCGCGATCCGCTTCCACGAGAGCGAGGTGCGCGCGATGGGCCGTACGGCGTACGGCGTGAAGGCGGTGACCCTGGATGACGGCGAGGACGAGGTCGTCAGCATGGTGAGCGTGAAGCGCCAGGCCACGCTGCTCGCGGTCACCGAGCACGGCTACGGCAAGCGCAGCGAGATCTCCGACTACCGCGTCTCGCACCGCGGCGGCAAGGGCATCATCACGATCAAGACCACCGATCGGAACGGCGACATCGTGGCGGTGAAGGAGGTCGTCGACGGCGACGAGCTCATGATCATGACCAAGGCGGGCCAGCTCATCCGCATGCCGGTGAAGGGCATCTCGGTGATGGGCCGCAACACGCAGGGCGTGCGGCTGGTGAACCTGCATCCCGAGGAAGGCCAACTGCTGCCCGACACCGTCGCCGGCGTCACGCGCGTGGTGTCGGAAGACGACGAGAGCGGCGGGGACGCGATCGCCGCTGAGCCAGAAGAAGGAGAGGCGGCCGAGACGTGAGGCGGCGGCGGCGGACGATCCCGACCGGGCTCACCCGCCGCCGCACCCCACCCGAGGGGCGGGGTTCGCCGACCGGTACCGGGCGCATGACCCCATGATGCGCATCTCCGATTCGACCGTCCGCCGACTGTCGCATTACTACCGCGTGCTCGAGGAGCTCGAGGCCCAGGGCAAACGGGTGGTGTCGTCCCACCGGCTCGCCGAGCCCGAGGGCATCACCTCGGCGCAGGTGCGCAAGGACCTCTCGTACTTCGGCTCGTTCGGGCGCCGCGGGCTCGGCTACGACGTCACGCACCTGCGCACCGAGATCCGCTCCATCCTGGGCCTCGACCGGCGCTGGCGGGTCGCGCTGGTGGGCGCCGGCCACATCGGCGCCGCGCTCGCGAACTATCGCGGCTTCGAGCACCAGGGCTTCGACATCGTCGCGGTGTTCGACGCCGATCCCGCGCTCGCCGGCCAGACGCTGGCGGGGCAGGTGGTGCGTCCGGCCTCGGAACTGGTCCCCGGGGAGCCGGGCGAGCGCTACGACATCGGCGTCATCGCCACCCCGATGTCGGCGGCCCAGGACGTGGCCGACGCGCTGGTGGCGGCCGGCGTGCGCGCCATCCTCAATTTCGCGCCGCGCAAGCTCCAGGCTCCCGAGCACATCGTGGTCAGCGGTGTGGACATGACCATGGAGCTCGAGGGCCTGTCGTTCGCGCTCTCGCGCGAACGTCCGCCGCGCCGTCGCGGACGCGGATAGCGAGTGCCCGCGCGCCCGTCGGAGCGCGCTGCCGCGCTCGCGATGGTGCTCGCCACCCTGCTGTGGGGCGCCACCTTCGTGGTGCTGCGCGACGTCCTGGTGCGCGTCTCTCCGTACGCGCTGGTGTTCACGCGCTTCGCCGTCGCCGCGGGGCTGCTCGCGCTGCTCCAGCTGGCGCGACGGCGGATGCCAGCGCGCGGCGACCTGGCGGCCGGCGCGCTCACCGGCGTGCTCACGGCGGCGGGCTACCTCTTCCAGGCCATCGGACTGCGCACCGCCACCGCGGGGACTTCGGCGTTCCTCACCTGCACGGGCACGCTGTTCGCCGCGCTGTTCGCGTGGCCGATCCTGCGCCAGCGGCCGGCGGGGACGCTCGCGCTCGGGCTCGTGATCGCGGCCGCGGGGTCGGCGCTGCTGTCGTTGGACGGGAGCCTCCGCATCGGCACGGGGGAGGCCTGGACCCTGCTCGGTGCGCTGGCGTTCGCGCTCCAGATCGTGGCGGTCGCGCGCGTCGCCCCGCGCGCCGACGCGGTGACGCTCGCCATGGCACAGGCGGCGGCGGTCGCGCTGCTGGTGTGGCCGTTCGCGGGCTTCCCGCGGCCGGCGCTGGCGCCGCTCGGCGGTGGCGACCTCGCGCGCCTCGGCTACCTCGTGCTGGCGGGCTCGATGGTCGCGCCCATGCTGCAGTTCGTCGCGCAGCGCGCGCTGCCGCCGGGTCGCATCGGGCTGTTGTTCGCGCTCGAGCCGGTGTTCGCGCTCGGGTTCGCGCTCGGCGCGGGCGGGGAGCGGTTCGTGCTCCAGTGGTGGGCCGGGGCCGCGCTCATCCTCGGCGCGGTGCTGCTGGTCGAAGGGCGCGCCGCGCGCGCCGGATCTGGGCCTCAGTCGCCCGCGGTCGCGGGGCCCGGCCGCGCGATGGCGAGATAGGCCCGCTCGAGCGCCGAAGGGCCGGGCTCGCACTCGCCCCACTCCCCGCGCTCGAGCGTGCGCGCCACGCGGCCGCGGTGCAGCACGATGACCCGCGCGCACAGCCGCTCGATGGTCTCGGTGACGTGGCTCGAGAACAGCACGGCGGTGCCCGCCGCGGCCAGCTCGCGAACTTCCTGCTTGGCCGCGAGCGCCGCCGAGGCATCGAATCCCTCGAGGGCCTCGTCGCACAGCAGCACGGCGGGGCGATGGAGCACCGCGGCGGCGAACGAGAGCTTCTTGCGCATGCCGTGCGAGAGGCGGCCCACCGGCTCGTCCGCGCGGTCCGCGAGCCCGAGCCCCTCCGCCAGCGCGCGCGCGCGCGCCGCGGCGTCGCGTGGTTCGAGATCGCGCACCGACGCGACGAAGGCGAGGTACTCGGCGGCTGAGAGCTCCTCGTAGAACGAGGGCTCCTCGGCCGCGTATCCCAGCCGTCGCTTGGCCTCGAGGGGCCGGGACCAGAGGTCCGTTCCCTCCACGCGCACGGTGCCCGCGTCCGGCGGCTGAAGGCCCGCGGAGACCCGCAGCAGCGTGCTCTTGCCGGCGCCGTTCGCTCCCAGCAGTCCGACGATGGCGCCGGAGGCGACCGTGAAGGACACGCCGTCGAGCGCGCGCAGCGCACCGTAGGAGCGCACCAGGCCCTGGAGCTCCAGCATCAGGCGACCTCCTCGATCCGCGACCAGCGTGGCAGACGGCGCGCGGAATGGAAGACCGCGGCGAGCAACAGCACCCAGCCGGCGAGGGGGATCATCAGGCTCGCCGCGATCGCGAGACCGAGCGAGAGCGAGAGCAGCCGGCGGGCGAGATCGGCGCGCGGGAACAGCGTCACGCCGTAGTTCACGCCGAGCGCGGCGATCGCGCACGCCGCGGCGCCGATCCAGGTCACGAAGACCTGGAGCGCGGCCGGCGGCAGCACCCGCGCGAAGGCGGCGTGCGCGGCCAGCAGGGCGATGATGAAGGCGAGCGCCGACGCGAAGCGCGCGGCCCACAGCGAGCGGGCGCCGAGCGGCAGGACGCGCAGGGCCGAGAAGGGATCGCTGCCGGCCAGCGTGATCGACCATTCGGCGAGCGCCCCGGCAGCGAGGAGCGCGAGCGCGAACGCGAGCGCCCGCTGGGCCTCCGGGGGCCCGAGCGGCGACCACCACACCGCCACCGAGGCGATGCCGAACGCGAGCGGGGGGACCAGCCGGGAACGCGCCGCGGAGGGCGTGGAGGTGACCGCGAGGTCCTTGCGCAACAGCGCGAGCCAGACCGGCCCGCGGCGCCAGCGCGCGGCCGGTCGCCCTGCGCCGGCGTGCGCGCGCGCGGCGCGGGTGAGCACGCGGGTGAGCGGGTCGAGCCCGGGGCGCGGTCCGGCCGCGGTCGCGACGGCGCGGAAGGCGAGCCCGGCGGCGACCCGGCCACCGGCGGCCAGCGCCCCGGCGAACGCGGTCGCGAGCAGCGCGAGCATCCAGGCTGGCGCGAGCCCCCACGCGGCGACGAGCACCGCGAGGGCGGGCGGCACGACGAGCCACCCGGGCGGTCGCGCCTCCCACGCGAGGTGGCTCGCCAGCTGCCGCGGCTCGAGCGGCAGCGCCAACCACTCGGGTCCCGCCGGTCCGCGGGCGAGCCGCGAGGCGTGGCGCGCGCCCACCGCGATGGCGCCGGCCAGCGCCAGCAGGCCAAGCGCCATCGCGAGAGCCGCGGCCACCCGCGGGGCGCCGCCCGCGTGCGCTCGAGCGGCGAGCATCACCCGCGCCTGCCAGAAGATGAATCCCGAGACCATCGCCGTGAGGGCGGCCAGCTCCAGCCGCAGCATGGGATCGACCCCGCGCAGGCGCCGCCGCCACAGGGCGCGCTGGAGGGTGGGGAAGGCGGGGCCGGGGTCGGTCGGATCGCTCATGGTGCGCGCCGCGAGTGTAGCCGAGGCCGCGGGGCGCGCGCATCCGCCTTTGCAGGTCCCGGCGCGCGTGGCACCATGCGTCCGCCATGTCGCTCCACGTTCACGCCATCCGGTCGCCCGCTGACGCGACCGCGCCCGGTCACCGAAGCGCTCCGGGCGGGATCCTCCAGGCGGTCTGCATGGCTCCCGCGCAACGCGCGCGCTGGGGCGGGCGGTGATCCGCGCCTGGGTGGCGCTGGCGGGCGCGGTGCGGGAGGCCGGCGCCGACGAAGCCGCGCGGGTCGCCACCAGCGGCGCCGGACACGCGTGGATCGACATCGAGGGCGAGGGCGACGCGGTGACGCGCGGTCTGCTCGAGCCGCTCGGCGTGCACCCCCTCGCGATCGACGACATGATCGCCGAGGTCAACCGGCCCAAGGTCGACAACTATGGTTCCTACTGCTACGTCGTGGTGCATTCGGCGCGCTGGGACCAGGACCGGCCGTACCTGCGGGAGCTCGACGTGCTGCTCGCGCCGCGCCTGCTGGTGACGTATCACGATGGGGCCACCCGCTCGGTGGACGCCGCGGCCGCGGCGCTGACGCGCCGGCCGGACCTGCTCGCGCGCGGGCCGGGGGCGCTGCTGCACTTCCTGCTCGACGTGCTGGCGGATGGATACCTGCCGATCATGGATCGCATCGGCGAGGAGATCGATGCGCTGCAGGAGCAGTTGTTCGAGAGCGCCAGCCGCGCGACGCAGCTCAAGATCGTCAATCTCAAGCGTGGCATGTCGGCGCTGCGGCGGGTGGTCGGCCCGCAGCGCGACACCGTGCTCGCGCTCACGCGCGACGAGCTGCCCGGACTGGGAGCGGACATCCGTCCGTACTACCGCGACGTCTTCGACCGGCTGGCGCGAGTGAACGACCTGCTGGATTCGTACCGCGAGGAAGCCGGCGTGCTGCTCGACCTGCGCCAGTCGATCGTGTCGAATCGTCTCAACGAGGTCATCAAGCGGCTCACGGTGATCGCCACCGTCGGATTGCCGCTCACCGTCATCACCAGCTACTACGGGATGAACTTCGCGCTCCCGGAGTACGGCTGGAAGCACCCCCACTTCTACGTGGTGGGACTGCTGGCGTTGAGTGGCCTGCTGACGTGGATCTACCTGCGGCGCCGGAGGTGGATGTAGCGGCGGTCGATCAGGGAGGAGGGGGCCGTCCCTGCGATCCTCGGATCATCCCACCCAGGGCCAGTGGCTCGAGGTCGCGTGCAGCCCCGTCCCGCTCGACTCTCGCCCGCTTCGTCCGGCTCACCTCGCTCCGGATCGCCGTCCGACTCCTGGGTCCGAGCAGGCCTCGTGCAGCGAACGAGGCCCCGGGCCGGTTTGGAAGCCTCCCTGCCGAGGAGATCCCCCTACCCGGCTGCATGAGCAGTCTGTGTCCGCTCGCGCGTGGCTGTCAAGCACGAGCGTCGGCGCCCGGCACGGCGCGATGTGCCGCGCTCCGCCGCGAACGCCGGGCTCAGCGCTTTGCGGGTTTGCGGGCGCCGGGCTTCGCCGCTGGCGGTGCCGGACCGAGCACCTCGAAGGAGCAGTCGTCGTAGTACAGCCGCCCGGGCGCCGGGGCGTTGTACACGAACCACACCCACACCTCGTAGGTGTCCGGCGGGACATCCATCTCGGAGGACGCCAGTTCCCAATCGGTGTTCATCGAGTACTGCTTGAGCGGGGGCTGCATCGTGGCCCCGCTGAGGGTGTGGGCGTACATCTGCAGGTAGGCGAGGCCCCGCAGGCTGTCGGTCTTGACGCGGCCGGTGAGCCGTACGCGCATCCCGGAGAGGGCGCGGTTCTGGAACGCCTGTCCCACCCCCGCGCGCCCCTGGATCGGGCTGCTGAGCCCGCCTTCCATCCGGATGGACGCGCGGCCGGAGTAGGACACCGTGGAATCGCGCACCACCTGGAGGTTGTCGAAGGGCGGCAGCGAGTATTCCCATTCGTTCCCGTTCCCTTCGAAGCCCGGGTCCCGGAGCAGGTTCGTGCGCAGCGGCGGCGGCGCCTGCTTCTGGGCCGGCTCGAGCGTCAGCGCCGCATCGTCGAAGAGCACCTGGCCGGTCCCGATGATCCCGAGCCGCACCCAGATCACGTTCACGCTCGGCGGCACGAACGTGCGCACGGTGCGCTTCACCCAGCCGGTCTCGGGCTCCGAGAAGTACTCCCGCCGCCACCCGAGCTCGTACAGCGGCTCTGTGGCCCGGGTCATGTGCAGCCGTTCGAGGGCCTCATTGCGCGGGATGTCCCAGAGGTGCGCCATCTTGGTGACCGTGTCGCGATAGGCCTGGATCAGCGCCGAGGCGCGCCCCTGAAGGCCGTTGCTGCGCGTCCATACCGTGAGCACCGCGTCCTTGCCCCACGCCTCCCGTCCGACGACCACCGCCTGGTTCCAGTGGTGCGAGATCGGGCGGAGCGAGCTCACGCTCGCCACGCTGACCGCGTAGCCGCCGTGCTCGACCAGGAAGGTGTCGCGCCCGAAGAACACCGACGTGACGCCGGCCTCCGACGTGTCCCACGCCGCGGGCATCCACGGGTGGCCCGCGCGCGGCTGTTCGAATCCGGGGTTGGCGAGGAGATTGGTGCGGGCCGGAGCGGCCGCTGCCCCCGAGACGAACAGGAGCAGGGCGGCCGCGACACAGGCCTGGGAAAGGCTGGAGCGCATCATGGACGTCCTTTCAGCGTGGAGCCTGGAAACGCTCGGGTCGGGAGCAGGAGGAGGAAGTATCGGCATCGTGCGTCTCGTCGGTCAAGCGGGGTCGCGGCGGGCGCCGGTCCCGCCCGGCGCCGGACCGCGCCGCGGGTTGCGGCCCGCCCGGCCGCGCCACTATGGTCGGATCGCCTCGACCGGATGTCCCACGATGCTGCGGAGGCCTCGCGTGTCCGACTGGTTCTTCACCAACGACCTCCACGGCCAGGGCGCGCACTACGAGCAACTGGTGGCGATCACGGCGGCGCACCGGCCCCGCGCGGTGATCCTCGGCGGCGACCTGTGCCCGCACGAGAGCGACGCCGCCGGCGTCGGGCGCCAGCGGGTGTTCCTCCAGGGCTTCCTGGTCGAGTTCGCGCGGCGACTGCGCGAGGCCTCGGGCGGCACCGCGCTCCTGCTGCTGATGGGCAACGACGACTGGCGCAGCGAACCACGACGTGCTCGAGCAGCACGACGGCGAGCTGTGGCGCGTGCTCCACGATCGCGTGGTCCGGGTCGACGGCGTGGCGGTCGCGGGGATCTCGTGGGTGCCGATCACGCCGTTCGCCATCAAGGACTGGGAGCGCTGGGAGGACGGCGGCGACGAGCGGCCGGCGCGGCTCGAGGGCTGGCGCAGCCACGGCGGCGAGCGCGTGCCGTTCCGTTTCGATCCGGCGCGTCGCGCTCCCACCATCGCCGCCGCGCTGGAGCACCTGGCCGCGCTCGCGCCGCCCGGGGACACCCTCTTGGTGCCGCATTCTCCGCCGCGCGGGACGCGCTGCGACCATGCTGCAGGGCGGTGCGCACGTGGGCTCGCGCGCGCTGCGCGCATGCGTCGAGCGGCACCAGCCGCCGCTGGTGCTGAGCGGGCACATCCACGAGTCGCCGCGGGCCTCGGGGGCGTGGCGGGACCGGCTCGGACGAACCGAGCTGGTGAACCCCGGCCAGTTCGGAACCGTCCGGCTTTGCGGTGTCTGGTTCGACCCCTCCCGCCCCGGCGAGACCCTGCGCCACACCGTGCATCCCTAGACCCGGGCCCGCCCCCATCCCCGGAGGCGCCGGGCGACCCGCATGCGGACGAGGGCGTCCCCCGGAGCCGCCGGCCGGGCCCGCGCCGAGCGGCTCGGGCGGGCGGCATGGTAGACTCGCGCTCCTCCCTGAGACCTCCGCTACCGAGGTTCCGACCATGGTCCGACGCGCCTCATGGCTGTCCTTCGTCCTGCTCGCGCTCGCGCTGCTCGAGCCCACCCGCGCTCGCGCCGCCGGCGAGCTGCGGTGGCGCACCTTCGACGCCGGCCTGCGCGAGGCCCGAGCGACCGGCCGCCCGGTCCTGGTGGACGTCTTCACCGACTGGTGCCGCTACTGCAAGCTGATGGACCGGGACGTCTACTCGCGCGCCGACGTGCGCGACTACCTGGCGGCGCGCTTCGTCCCGGTGCGGTTCAACGCCGAGGGCGCGCAGGCCGCGTCGTACGAGGGAAAGGCCTATTCCGGGCCCACTGCTCGCACAGCGTTTCCGGGTGACCGGGTACCCGACCACGATCTTCCTGCGCGCCGATGGCAGCCATCTCGTGAACGTGCCCGGCTACATCCCGCCTGACCGCTTCCTGCTGCTGCTGCGCTTCGTCGGCGACGGGGCGATGGAGCGCGGGGAGGACTTCGAGACGTTCTCGCGCAGGGCCGCGGGCGCGGTCCGCTGAGCGGGTCATGACGCTGCTGAAGGGCCACGACGATCGCAGTCGTCGACACCGAGACCACCGGCCTTTCGCCCGCCGAGGGCCACGCCATCGTCGAGGTCGCGGTGGTGCGGGTGGTGGACGGCGCGATCCGCGACGAGGCCGCCTGGTCCTCGCTGGTGGACGTCGGCCGGCCCATCCCGCCCGACGCCTCGGCGGTGCACGGCATCACCGACGCGATGCTGGCCGGGCGCGCCGAAGCCCGCCGAGGTCGCGCGCCGGCTGCGCGAGGCGTGCGGCGAGCGGGCGCTCGCGTTCCACAACGCGCCGTTCGACCTGCCGTTCCTGATCGCCCTGCTGCGCGCCGAGCGCCAGCCGCCGCTGATGAGCCCGGTGATCGACACGCTCGGGCTCGCGCGCGGCCTCTACGGATCGGGGGGCAACAGGCTCGGCGCGCTGGCGCGCCGGCTGGGGCTGCCCGCGCGAGACCGCCCACCGCGCGCTCGGCGACGCGCGCACCACCGCGCACCTGCTGGTGCAGCTCGCCGAGCGCGTGGGAGTCGAGAAGGTCGGCTCGCTCGCCGAGCTCGCGGCGGCGAGCCAGGACCTCACGCGCTGGCGCGCCGCCCCGCGCGCGAACGCCGCGGGGCCCCCCGCGCGGAGTTGACACCTTGCGCGCCCCTCAGGATGATGCGGAGTCCGGATGGGCCGTCCATGCGCCTGCGAGCGCGGAACCGGGAGGGAACGATGCCGACCAGCGCGAGCCTTGAAGTGGGCCAGGAGGCCCCCGACTTCAGGCTCAAGGGACCAGGCGGCGCCTTCGTGACGCTCTCGGAGTACCGCGGGCAGCAGAACGTCGTGCTGGCGTTCTACCCGCTCGCGTTCTCTCCGGTCTGCGCGCACCAGCTGCCGACGCTGCAGCGCGAGCTGGCCGCGGCTCGAGGCGCTCGACGTCGTGGTGCTCGGCGATCAGCGTGGACAGCCACTACGCGAACCAGGCGTTCGCCGCAGCGACTGCGCCTCACGTTCCCGCTGCTCTCGGACTTCAAGCGCGA
Source organism: Candidatus Eiseniibacteriota bacterium (assembly GCA_963776245.1). Classification (GTDB taxonomy): domain Bacteria; phylum Eisenbacteria; class RBG-16-71-46; order RBG-16-71-46; family RBG-16-71-46; genus CAVSAC01. Next base: position 635,703 of record CAVZLN010000003.1, read on the forward strand.
GGCGAGCGCGGCCTACGGCGTGCTCCTCGGGGCGGCGGGCTTCAGCGGTCGCGCGCTGTTCCTGGTCGACAAGCAGGGGCGCGTCGCCTACAAGGAGATCTCGCGAGAACTACAGCGATCCGGCGCTGGTGCCGAGCAACGAGAAGCTGCTCGCCGCGCTCGAGGCGCTGCAGTAGGCCGCCCGCCGGGTCCGCGTCGCTCGACCCGGCCTCGTGGCCGTCCCGCCGTCATGTCGAAAGACCCCGCCACCGTCCTCGTCGTGGAGCGCGAGAGCGACGCCACGAACAGCCTGATCGCGCGGCTGCGTGCGAACGGGTATCGACGTGGTGTGGGCCCGAGACGGTGAGAGCGCGCTGAACGCCCTCGACGCCGGACGGGTCGCCTGCCTGGTATGTCCGCTGCGCGCGCCGCGCATCGACGGCCGCTCGCTGCTGGCGCGCGCGCTCGAGCGCGATCCGGAGACCTGCACGGTGCTGGTCGCCGAAGACCCTCTCGCCGCCGCGGCCATCGAGGCGATGCGGCACGGGGCGCACGACGTGCAGGCCCGGCCCCTGCACCTGCCACCGGCTGCTCGCCGCGCTCCAGCGCGGCCTCGAGCAGCGCCGCCGCGCCGCGCGCATCGAGCGAATTGGAGGCGCGCCTCGACGAACGCTTCGGGCTCGATCGCCTGGCCGGACACTCGCGCGCGATGCGGCGCGCGCATCGAGCAGGTGCGCCACACGGCCGCGACCCGCGCCACGGTCCTCATCGAGGGCGAGAGCGGCACCGGCAAGGGCCTGGTCGCGCAGGCGATCCACCACGACAGCCCGCGACGCGATGGCCCGTTCGTGGTGTTGCGCTGCGCCGCCGTCCCCGCGCGGCTGATCGAGGGCGAGCTGTTCGGCCATGGGTCCTCCGGCGGCACCCCGACGCGCCCGGGCGCTTCGAGCTCGCGGACGGCGGCACGCTCGTCCTGGCCGATGTCGAGGAGCTGCCCCTCGGGCGCGCAGATGCAGCTGCTGCGGGCCATGCAGGACCGCGTCTTCGAGCCGTCGGCGGCGCCACGACGCTGCGCGCCGACGTGCGGCTGGTGGTCGCGACCGCGCGCGATCTCGCCGCCGAGGTGCGCGCCGGGACGCTTCCGCGAGGACCTCTGCCAGCGCTCAGCGTGGTGCGCGTGCGACTGCCGCCGCTGCGGGAACGGCGCGAGGACATCCCGCTTCTGGTGGAACGCTTCGTGGAGGACGCCAACCGCGCCCACCGGCGCCGGGTCGCCGGCGTCTCCCGTGGCGCGCTCGAGCGGCTGATGGCCGCACGACTGGCCCGGCAACGTGCGCGAGTTGCGCGACGTCGTCGAGCGCATGGTGGAGGCCGCCCGCGGGCGCCGGGCGCTCGCGCTCTCCGACCTGCCGGGCGCGCTGCGGCCGGACGAGGATGCCCGGGCGCGACTCGATGTCGCCGTGGGCATGACCCAGGACGAGGCCGAGCGCCATCTCATCCTCGCCACCCTCGAGCACGCCGCCCGGGACAAGGTGCGGACGGCCCAGATGCTCGGCATCGGCCTGCGCACCCTCTACCGCAAGTTGAAGCGGTACGCCATCGACTGACCCGCGTCGCGCCGGGGCCGCCACGGGGGGCGCAATGCGGGCTAATCCCGGGGCCCGAGGTGGCCGATATCCCATCCGATCATCCCTTTCCCGGAGAGGCGGCATGGGCGGCACCGACCCCATCGAACCGTTCGAGACGTTCGAGACCGACGAGACCCGCGCGGCCGCCGAACTGGCGCGCGCCGCGGCCGTCCGCGCCGAGCGCCCGGACTGGCTGGTGGGCGCCGACGCAGGGGTGGAGGCGGAGCGCGAGCGGCGCGAACGCGAGGCGAGCGCGCCCCTCGAGGCCCCGACCCTGCGCCGGCCCACCGCCCCGCTCGACGAGCGCGCGCCCGCCCGTCCGGCGGCCGCGCCGGTGCGGCTGGTCCAGGCGGCCCCGCCCCAGCAGGGCCCGCACCCTGCGCCCGAGAAGGCGGTGGCATGGACGGCGGCGGCGAGCAGTCTGCCGACGCTGCGGGTGCTCGCGGAAGGCACTCCCGCGACGAAGGCCGCGGCCGGAGCTTCGTCCTCGGCCGACGCGCGCCTCGGTCCCCGCGCGCCGCTGGCGGCGGTTCCCCGCCGGACTGCCGCCGCGCCCATGCTCGGCGAGGACGAGGACGGCGGATTCCCCGACGACGCCGGTGCCGCGCCCGCGCCGAGAGCGGCCTCCGCGCCCCCCGAGGCCACCAGGGCGCCGCGCTCGGCGCCACCGCGCGAAGCGTGGTGGCTGGTCGCCCTCGACGCGCTCCGCAGCGAGCCCAAGGTGCAGATCCTCGCGGGGCTCGCGGTCGTGCTCGTCGCATTGCTGGTGTTCTGGCCGCACGGGGAGAGAAGCGTCGCACTCGGCGAGCTCCGTCGCCACCCACAGGGCTGGGACGGGCGCGTGGTGCGCGTGCGCGGGCAGGTCGGCGAGATCTTCTCGGTGGGAGGGGGCTACGCGTTCTACCTCCACCAGGGGCGCGACACCCTCGTGGTGTTCACCCGCTCGCGCACCCCGCGCGCGCGTGATCGGATCAGCGTCTCGGGCTCGATCACGACCGGGTGGCTCGACGGCGTGCCCCGCCAGGCCCTGTTCGAGGACGCCGCACCCTAGATCGCCCTCGATCCCCGGCGTCCCGCGGGCGCGCTCCATCCGGAGCGCGCCCGCCGTGTCTTCGGGGAGCGACGCGCTGGCGAGGCGCGGTCGCGACTGCCAACATCCGCTTGCCATTTAGGCATAGCGGGTGGCTGGACGGGTCCGCGCGAGACCCCGATGCGGTTCTGTAAGACAATCCGATATAACGCGATAAGAGACTTCTCAAGGACGTGACCGCGGGCGCTCCCGATTGCGCTTGCGAGCGGCCGCCCGGCTGGCCTATGTTCCCGCGGCGATGAAGACGCGCGGCTCCCAGCCGGCTCGATCAGCGTCCAGCGCGACCAGGCATCATCCCATCCTTCAAACCGCGGCCGGACCCGGCCGTGCATCGAGGAGGAGCGACATGAACGTCAAGCCTCTTGCCGACCGCATCCTGGTTCGTCGCATCGAGGAGCAGGAGACGATGCGCGGCGGCATCATCATCCCCGACACCGCCAAGGAGAAGCCGCAGGAGGGCGAGGTCGTCGCCGTCGGCCCCGGCCGCAAGACCGAGGACGGCAAGCTCGTCGCCGATGGACCTCAAGAAGGGCGACCGCGATCCTGATCGGCAAGTACAGCGGCACCGACGTGAAGATCGACGGCGTCGAGTACGTGATCCTGCGCGAGGACGACGTCCTCGGCGTGCTCGCGGACAAGTAGGCCACTCCCGGACCGCGCCGCGCGCGCGATCGCGCGCCGCGGCCCTATCCCTTCATCAGGAGGCGACATGGCAGCCAAGCAGTTGCTCTTCAGCGAGCAGGCCCGCGCCAGGAGATCCTGCGAGGGCGTCGAGACCCTGGCGAAGGCGGTCAAGGTCACGCTCGGACCGCGCGGCCGCAACGTCGTGCTCGACAAGAAGTGGGGCTCGCCGACGGTGACCAAGGACGGCGTGACGGTCGCCAAGGAGATCGAGCTCGAGGATCCGTACCAGAACATGGGCGCGCAGATGGTGCGCGAGGTCGCGTCGAAGACGTCCGACGTCGCCGGTGACGGCACCACGACCGCGACCGTGCTGGCCGAGGCCATCTTCCGCGAAGGCCTCAAGAACGTCACCGCCGGCTCGTCGCCGATGGCGATCAAGCGCGGCATCGACAAGGCCGTCGAGACGGTCGTCGAGGAGCTCAAGAAGCTCAGCCGCACGGTGAAGGAGAACAAGGAGATCGAGCAGGTCGCGACCATCTCCGCGAACTCCGACAACGTCATCGGCAAGATGATCGCCGAGGCGATGGACAAGGTCGGCAAGGACGGCACGATCACCGTCGAAGAGGCCCGCTCGGTCGAGACGACGCTCGAGGTGGTCGAGGGCATGCAGTTCGACAAGGGCTACATCTCGCCCTACTTCGTGACCGAGAAGGAAGCCATGGAGGCCGTCATCGAGGACGCGCTACATCCTGCTCTACGACAAGAAGCTCTCGAACATGAAGGACCTGCTGCCGATCCTCGAGAAGATCGCGCAGCGCGGCAAGCCGCTGCTGATCATCGCCGAGGACGTCGAGGGCGAGGCGCTCGCGACGCTGGTCGTCAACAAGCTGCGCGGCACGCTCAACGTGTGCGCGGTGAAGGCGCCCGGCTTCGGTGACCGTCGCAAGGCCATGATGGAGGACATCGCGATCCTGACCGGCGGCAAGGTCATCAGCGAGGACCTCGGCATCAAGCTCGAGAACGTCCGCATCGAGGACCTCGGGCAGCGCCAAGCGCATCGTCATCGACAAGGAGAACACCACGCATCGTCGAGGGCGCGCGGCAAGAAGGCCGACATCCAGGGCCGCATCGCGCAGATCAAGAAGGAGATCGACGAGACCACGTCGGACTACGATCGCGAGAAGCTGCAGGAGCGCCTCGCGAAGCTCGCCGGCGGCGTGGCCGTGATCAACGTCGGCGCCGCGACCGAGACCGAGATGAAGGAGAAGAAGGCCCGCGTCGAGGACGCGCTGCACGCGACCCGCGCGGCGGTCGAGGAAGGCATCGTGCCGGGCGGCGGCGTGGCGTACCTGCGCACGTTCGCGGCGATCGAGAAGCTGGCGCTGGAGATGGAAGGCGACGAGAAGATCGGCGCGATGATCGTGCGCCGCGCGCTCGAGCAGCCGCTCCGCACGCTGTGCTCGAACGCCGGGCTCGAGGGCTCGGTGATCGTCGAGCACGTGAAGAGGGAGAAGAAGTTCACCGGGTTCGACGTCGACAAGGAGAAGTACGTCGACATGTTCGAGGCGGGCATCATCGATCCGACCAAGGTGGCGCGGTCGGCGCTGCAGAACGCGGCGTCGGTGGCGAGCCTGCTCCTCACGACCGAGGCGCTGGTCACCGAGGTGCCGGACCGCAAGAAGGCCCCGGCCGGGCCCGGTGGCGGCGGCGGCGGGTACGGCGGCGGCGAGGACTTCTAGGCCGCAGCCTCGCAGCTCCGCAGGTCGAATGGTCCACGAGCGGGCCGGGACGCGAGTCCCGGCCCGTTTCGCACCCGGGGCGCGACGCCCGCGCCTCGCCGCGGTTGCGCCCAGGGCCGGCTGTCGGGCACAATCTCTCGCCGCAATCGCCGTGGGGAGGCCCTCTGAGGGGCCCGCATCCACTCAGACGCCGACCCGAAACCCGGAGTGATCCCGTGATCGCAGCGACCCAGATGAAGGTGGGCATGCTCATCATGTACAACGGCAAGCCCCACCGCGTGAGCGCCGTGGTGCACCGCACCCCCGGCAATCTGCGCGGGTTCGTGCAGGCGACGCTGGTGAACATCGAGAACGGCTCGAAGAACGAGAACCGGTTCTCCTCGGAGGAGAAGGTCGAGCGCGCCATGCTCGACGAGCACAACCTCCAGTACAGCTATCGCGCGGCCGACGACTTCCACTTCATGAACACCGAGACCTACGAGATGGTCTCGCTCGGCAAGGATGTGCTCGGCGACAACGTCGGCTACCTGACCGAGGGCATGCTCATCACGGCGATGTACTGGGACGGCCGCGTCGTGGGCATCGACGTGCCGATGTTCGTGGAACTGGCCGTCAAGGAGACCACGCCCAACATCCGGGGCGCGGCGGTGCAGAACACCGCGAAGCCGGCGATCCTGGAGACCGGTCTCGAGATCAAGGTGCCGTCCTACGTCGAGACCGGCAACCGGGTGAGGATCGACACGCGCACGGGCGAGTTCGTCGAGCGTCTCTGAGCGCCGCCCGGGCCGGAGCCGTGCGCGCCGCTCCGGTCCGGCCGGGGCGGCGTCCGCGTTCGGAGGGGGGATGACGCAGCCGATCCACGACCGCGCCGGGCTGCTGGCCGCGATCGCGGCCGACCCGGCGCTGGCGACGCTGCTCGCCGAGGCGCGCGCGCGCGGGGAGGACGATCCCTCGCACGGCCCGTCGCACGCGCTGCGCGTCGCGCTGTGGACCCTGCGGCTCGGCGGCGAGGCGGTGGACCCCCGCGAAGGCATCGCCGCGGCGCTGGTGCACGACGCCGCGAACCTGCCCAAGGACAGTCCCGACCGCGCCCGGGCGAGCGAGCGCTCGGCGGCGCTCGCCGCCGCGCGCCTGCCCGCGCTGGGCTTCTCGGCCACGGCCGTCGCGCGCATCGTCGCGGCGGTGCGCGACCACTCGTTCAGCCGCGGCGCCACGCCGCGGGAGACGCTGGGGCGCGCGCTGCAGGACGCCGATCGACTCGAGGCGCTGGGCGCCATCGGCCTGCTGCGCTGCATCGGCACCGGAGCGCGCATGGGCAGCGCGTGGTTCCACGAGGACGATCCGTGGGCGCATGCCCGGGAGCTCGATGACGCGCGCTTCTCGGTGGATCACTTCTTCACCAAGCTGCTGCGCCTGCCCGCGACCCTGTGCACCGATGCCGGTCGCGCCGAAGCCGCGCGCCGCGTGGAACTGCTGCGGGGGTTCCTCGCGCACCTGGGAGAGGAGCTGGGCGAGCCGGCGCCGCCGGGGGAGCGGGCCCGGGAGTGACGGTGGGCCGCAAAGAAGAAGCCCCCCGCAGGTCGTTCACCCGCGGGGGGCCGAAGTTTGATTGGGAGTGGCATCCTCGGTCCCGGGGGCCGCACCCGGGGTGCCGCTGACGCCGGTCTCCCAATACGGAGGGTGTAGATGTGGACCCTCCTCGGGAGATTCAATCGGTCTTGAGGCTTCACGATTCCCGGACGGATCCACCCCGCCCGGGCGGTCGGATCGGCTTGCCGGTCCCCCGAACGGCTCTCGGCGGGGGGCCGCCCGAATGCCCCTACCGATTGCGGCCCTTCCCATTCGCCGCCGGCCGCGCCGGCGGGGGGTGCCCGCGGGGGGCCCAGGCGCTATTCGTTGATCCGCAGGAGCTGGAAGATCTCCTGGTTCGTCTTCCACCGGTTCAGCAGGTCGAGCAGCTTGGTCATCGCCTCCTGCGGATGCAGCCCGGCGAGGCCGCGCCGCAGCAGGTGGAGTCGCGGCACCACGTCGGCGGGGTAGAGCTTCTCCTCCTTGCGCGTTCCGCTCTTGGCGATGTCGATGGCCGGGTAGATGCGACGCTCGGCCAGCTCGCGCGCGAGCACCAGCTCCATATTGCCGGTGCCCTTGAACTCCTCGAAGATCACCTGGTCCATCCGCGACCCGGTGTCCACCAGCGCGGTGCCGACGATGGTGAGCGAGCCCCCGTCCTCGATCTTGCGCGCGGCACCGAAGATCTGCCGGGGCGACTGCATGGCCGAGGAATCGAGGCCGCCCGACATGGTGCGCCCGCTGCCCTCGGAGCCGGCGTTGTAGGCGCGCGCGAGCCGGGTGATGGAATCGAGCAGGAGCACCACGTCCTTGCCCTCGAGCACCTGGCTCGCCACCACCTCCATGGCGTACTCCGAGGTCTCGATGTGCTCCTCGATGCTCATGTCGCTCGAGGCCGCGATCACGTTGGCGGGCGTGTTGCGCTTGAAGTCCGTGACCTCTTCGGGGCGCTCGTCCACCAGCAGGGCGTACACGCCGACCTCGGGATGGTTGTGCGCGATCGAGTTGGCGATGATCTGGAGGATGCGGGTCTTGCCCGCCTTGGGCGGGGAGACGATGAGGCAACGCTGGCCGCGGCCGATGGGAGCGATCAGGTCGATGGCCCGCCCGGTGATGCGGTCGCCGTACGGTGGATTGCCCTGGCCGGGAGGGAGCTCGAGGATCAGGCGCTGGATCGGATCGAGCGCGACTCCCGCCTGCTGCATGTCGCGCAGGACCTCGAGCCCGCGGTGCTGGTCGCGGCCGCCGCCCGCGTTCCGGGTGCGCCGCCGGCGCTGTCCCGCGAGCGGCCGCTGTCCGCCGTTGCCCGGTGCCGGCCCCTGTCCCGCGTACGGCTGTGGCGCGGCGTTGCTGAGTGGATGCCCGCCCCCGCGCGGGCGGCGCCGCCGGCGTCGAGAAGCGCCCTGCCCGGGCTGGGCGGGCGGCGAGCTGGGCTGCCCCTGTGGATCCATCGCGCCTCCCGCGGGTGCGGGACGCGGTCCTCGGGGGCGACGGCGACGCTGTCTCATCGAAGGCGTTCCTTGGGAGTCCGCAGTGACGTCCTGCGGGTGGGGATGTGCGCCCGCGCCACATCGGCACGGTGGGGCCCGGGGTTCGGGCGCGTCGGGACGTGCGCGCGCCGCCGCTCGGCGGCACACGCGGGTCAACGCTGCTGCGTGTCGCGCTCCACTTCGTCGGCGCCAGCCGGGGACTCGATCGCACCGGGCCCGGCGGTGGTGGAGGAGAGGCTCAGAACCTCGGTGAATCCCGGAGAACGAACCGACCGGCTCGGACGCCCTGGCGTCGGCGCCACGCTCGGCCGCTTCCGTCCTGCACGCTCACCTGCTCGCTTCGACCTTCGCGGGCCCGGCCGCGGCGCGCTCGGGCGCGGCGCTGGCATGGAGCGGTACAAGGGCGGAAGGCCGACCGCGGGAGAAGGGCACGGACGCGATGTCGCGGTCGTCCGGGACGACAACCCTCCTCGGAAGGGCGTGCGCGCGCATTATCCCCGCGACCCGGTCACTTGTCCAGCCCCGCGCGCAACCACCCCGCGCGCCGGGGTCAGGCGCCCGCGCCTCCGCGCCACTCGATATCCTCGACGCCCGCACGGCGCAGACTCCAGCGCGCCATCACGAACAGCAGGTCGGCGAGACGGTTGAGGTAGCGGACCAGCCGCGGCTCCACCTGCTCCACCTGCATCAACTCCACCACCCGGCGCTCGGCGCGCCGGCAGACCGCGCGCGCCACGTGCAATTCCGCCGCCAGCGGCGTGCCGCCGGGCAGCACGAACGAGGTCAGGGGCGCGAGCTCCTCCTCGAGCCGGTCGATGGCGCGCTCGAGCGCCGCCACGTCGTCGTCCCCCAGCCGGACGAGCTTCGAGAGCGCCCGGGGGTCGGAAGTGGCCAGCTCCGCCCCCAGCTGGAACAACTGGGCCTGGACACCCCCGAGCGTGAGGTCGAGCCAGCGCTCGGCGTCGAGGGTGCGGACGCGCCCCAGCACCGCGTTCAGCTCGTCCACCCCACCGTAGCATTCCACCCGGAGGGCGCACTTGAGCACCCGGCCGGGACCCAAGAGCCCGGTGGTGCCATCGTCTCCGGTCCGCGTGTAGATCCTCATGTGCCGCAGTCTAGGGGTCACCCCGCGACCGGACAAGCCCGCGCGCCATCCGACCGGCGCCCGCCCGCCCTCCACCATGTACCCGGCGACGGGGTCGCGCCCCCGCCCGACCGGCCCCGGGGCCCGCCGCACGCCTTGCCACGCCGAGCGCGCGGGGGCATCATGGGTGCCCTCATTCGAGCCCGACCCCACACTCACCCGCGAGGCCCATGCCCATCCGCGAATCGCTTCCTCCCGTGCTGCGCGGCGAGGACGCCGCCGACCTGGCGCCCGACTCGCGCCAGCGCCTCGAAGCCATCGCGCACGATGCGCAGACCGAGAATCGCCTGGTGCAGGTGCGCGACGAGTGCGCCGGCCGGCTGCGGCAGCCCCACGCGACCCTCGGCGTCGAGTACCTGCTCGCGGCCGTCTGCGCGCTGAACGGCGAGGTCGAGCGCGCTCACCAGACGCTGCTCGCCCTTGGCGAGAAGCTCGCGGACGAGGCCCGGTGGGAGGCCCTCGCCGCGGTCGCCGAGCGCGCCCTCGATCTCGAGACCACGCGCGCCGCTGCCCGGCTGCTGGTGCGCGCGCACGAGGGCCTGCGCAAGGACCCCGAGCGCATCGACGCCATGGCGCGCGCGTGGGCGGTGATGCCCGACGATCTCGAGCTCGGGCTGCTGTTCGCGGTGCGCCTCGGAGAGGCGGGGCAGGACGACAACCGCCGCGAGCTGCTCGTCGAGCTGCTGCCGCAGTTCGCCGCGCAATCGCGCTGGGCCGGCCTCGAGGAGGCGGCGCTGGAGTTCGCGGAGCGCGGTCACATCGAGGGCATGACGGCGCTCGTGCGCGTGCTGCCGGAGATCGCCGCGCAGGGCGCCACCGCCGAGGTGAGGCAGCTGGTGGCGATCGTCTTCCCGCCGCTCGCCGCGGCGGGCCACGCGGCGGCGTGCGAGCAGGACCTGCGCGCGCTCGTCCGCATCGCGGGGGAGAAGGACGGCCCGGACGCGGCCGAGCCGTTCCGCGACGCGCTGGTCGAGTCCGTGCGCCGCGGTTCGGCGGCCTCGCTGCCCGGCGCGGCGGCGGTGCTCGCCCAGTCCGGGCTCCCCGACCGCGAGAAGCCGCTGCTCGAATCGCTCGCGCGCTTCGACACCATCGCCGCGCTCGCGCCCGGGCGCCCGGTGTTCCACTCCACCTTCGGCGCCGGCCGCGTGGCGCGGAACGACGGCGAGCACGTGTTCCTCGACTTCGCGAACGCCAAGGGCCACCGCATGCCGTACACCGCCGCGATGCGTTCGCTGGCGCCGGTGGCCGAGGACGACCTGCGCCTGGTGAAGGCGATCGCCCCCGCCGATCTGGCGCGCCTGTGCGCCGAGGAGCCCGGCGAGGTCGTGGTGCGCGCGCTCAAGGCGGTCGGGGGCGCGGGCGATGCGCAGAAGCTCAAGGTGTTCCTGGTGGGCTCGGACATCGTGCCGGCCAAGGAGTGGACCACGTTCTGGCGCAAGGCGCGCGGCGCCGCCGAGAAGGACCCGCGGATCGACCACGCGCGCGCGTTCGAGCAGCATTACCGCCTGGCGCCCGAGGGCGCCGGCGCGGCCGACCGCACCCCGCTGCCGGCGCTCGAGCCGCGCAAGCCGGTGAAGAGCAACCTGGTCATGCTGCGCAAGTTCCTCGCCCAGCATCCCGGGCTCGATCGCGCCGCGGCGCAGCGTTTCGGACGCTACATCGAGCGCGCGATGCAGGACGAGACCGCGGACCGGACCGACCGCGCGCGGGCCGGGCTGTGGTTCGCGCGCTGGTTCCCGGAGCGACGCGACGAGTGGGCGACGGTGCTGCGCGACCTCTGGGAGCTGGGGCTCGCGGTGATCGACCTGCCGAACGAGGACGAGCAGCAGGCCCTGCTCGACATGTCGCACGCCGCGGGCGTGGAGGCCGACGCGATCCTGTCGGGGCTCGACTCGCGTTTCGGCACCGTGCGCGAGACGGCCGCGCGCCTGCGCGACAGTCTCGACGACACCGGCCGCGCAGAGCTGCGGCGCACGCTGTTGCAGCACGCGCCCCGCTACCCGACCGCCGCCCTGCGCCTGATCGAGGAGATCCTCGACCAGCGCCTCGATGTCGAGACCACCTGGAAGGCGTTCCACGCCGCGCTCACGATCGTCGAGGACAAGCCCAAGCCCTCGGTGGCCGAGAAGGTGATGCGGTGGCTCGAGCCGGCCGGCGACTTCGACGCGCGCCTCGACGGCGAGCCGTGCCCGGAGGACATGCGCCTGCGGATCCGCGTGCTGTTGCGCCAGTGGCGGTCGAGCGATCGCTATCTGTTCCCCGCCATGGAGGCCGCGGAGCGCCTGGGGCTGGCGGAGGAAGCGCAGGCGGTGCGCGACGCGCGACAGAAGAGCACCGACCGGCTGTTCGAGGGCGTCGGGCAGCAGGCCGAAGCCACCGCCCTGCCGGTCATGACGCGGGCGACGTGGACGCGCCTGAAGGGGGAGCTCGAGCGCCTCGGACACGAACTGCGCACGACCATCCCGCAGACCATCCGCAAGGCGCGCGAACTGGGCGACCTGCGCGAGAACGCCGAGTACCACTCGGCCAAGCTCAAGCAGGCGAACATGAGCCGCCTGGTGGCGGCGCTCCAGCTCAAGATCACGCGCGCGCGCTTCGTCGAGAACGCCGAGTACAAGGACGGCGTCATCGGCCTCGGCAGCGAGGTGGTGCTCGAGAGCGACGACGACGTCACGACCTACTGGATCCTCGGCGAAGGCGAGCACCATCACGGCGACCATGTGATCTCGTTCCAGACCACGGTCGGCCGCGCGCTCATGGGGCGCGGCATCGGGGACGAGGTCGAGATCGGCGAAGGGGACCAGCGCCGCCGCTGGCGCGTGGTCTCGATCGAGAGGCGCCTGCCGCCGGTCGAGCCCGGCGACGTGCCCGCGAACGGATAGCACGAGCGGCGCGGCGTCCGGCCGGCGAGCCGGCGCGCGAGAACGGATGTGAAGGGCGCTGTCAAGCCCGCGCGGTCCCGGCGGTCGGGGCCCCGAACGGGCGCCGAAAAAAGCCGTTTGTCGCGCGGCACGTGCCGCGCTATGTTGCTCGCCACGTTGTTCAGTGAGTTTCCGCGCTGCGCGGGACGCGACGCGCGCCGGACCGACATCGAATGCACACACGCCCCGGATCGAGTGCCCCCGATACGCTCGTGGTGGGCGGCGAAGACATTGAAGTTTGGCCGCACCGGAAAGGCGGTCTGCGGATCGCCCCGTACGTTGGGTCGGAAAGGGAATTCCCGCCGCCCACCTTGCTTCATGCCGAGAGCCGTCGGCGTGGAGGCCGACGCGCCGGCTGAGCGCGGGCCGAGTTCCACATCCCATGTCGCTCCAGGCCCGCCTCCAGTCTCTGGCGCTCGTGGTGGACGATGCGCTCCGCGGCACCGTGGCCATCGGCATCCTCGAGGCCGCGGGGGTGCGCCAGGATCCGCTCTCCCCGGAGTTCCACGCCGAGCGCGAGCGGCTCGAGGCCAGCCTGCTCCAGCAGCATGGCACGCGCCCGCCCGCCGATGTCCCCGGCGTGGCCGAGACGCGCGCGCTGTTCCACCGCCTCGACATCGACCCCACCAAGACGCGCCCGAGCAGCGAGGCGCTGCTGCGCCGGGTGCTCCAGGGCAAGGGGTTGCCGGTGGTGCTGCCGGCGGTGGACGTGTGCAACCTGTGCTCGCTCGAATCCCAGATCCCGCTCGGGCTCTACGACCGCGAGCGGGTGAAGGGGGCGATCCGCGTGCGGGTGGGCAAGCCGGGCGAGGGCTACGCGGGGATCCGCAAGCAGCGCGTGAACCTCGCCGGGCGGCTGATGCTGGCCGACGAGAGCGGCCCCTTCGGGGCCCCCACCGCGGACTCGCTGCACACCGCGGTCACCGCGGACACGGCGCGCCTGCTGGTGGTGCTGTTCTGCCCGACCGAGCGGGCCGCGGCCGACCTCTCGGGTGCCATGGAACGCATCGCCGACCTCCTCGGGCGTTTCTGCGCGGCCACCGTGGAGGCCGTCCGCATCGTGCAATAGGCGCCGTGGACGCGGCGTCTTGCCGCTTGAAATCGCCGGGAGCGCTTCCTACAGTCGGCCCTCGGCTCGCTCCCCGCCGGCCGCGCACCATCATCTGCTCCGCTCCTCCGGAGCACAGGAGGGTCCACCGATGAAGCGCCAGGTCTCGGCCGCGCTGATCGTCCTCGCCCTGGCCGCCCGCGCGCCCGACGCGCGCGCGGTGTCCATCGGAGCCGAGGCGTTCGGCGGCATGAGCGTCCCGATCCTGCAGGCCGATTCCGAACAGGGCACCGTGTTCGGGCTGCGCGCTCCCGTGAGCGTGATGTCGTTGCTCACCGTCGAACCTTGGTTCGCGAAGTCCGCGCTGGGCGCCAAGAGCGCCGAGATCGCCGGGCTCCCGTACGAGCGCGACGGTGGCGACCTCACGGGGTACGGCCTCAACGCCCGTCTCGGCGGGCCCCCCGGTCCCGGGCTCTCGTTCTTCCCGTACGTGGGGTTGGGCTCGTATCATCTGGCGCGCAAGGGCTCGGCCGACATCGACGAACTGGGGTACGACCTCGGCGCGGGCCTCACGCTGACGCCGATGCCCAGGCTCGGCATCGGGCTGCGGGGCCAATTCACCATGATCCCCACCCGCGGGACCTCGCGGAAGTACGGCGAGGTGCAGGTCGGGGTCTCGTATTCCATCCTCCGCCTGCCGTGACGAGGACTCCCGCGATGAAGAACCTCCGCTGGGCCCTGCCGATCGCCGCACTCGCCGGACTGCTGTCGTCGGGATGCGTCCTGACCTCGGCCCAGGTCATGGCGACCTACGATCTGCCGAACCCGCTCACGATCGTGAACACCTCCACGCTCCAGCACGTCGATGTCGACCTGAACGAGGTCCAGGACTACCGGGACCACAAGGACAAGCTCAAGGACGTGGTGGATCTCGCGTTCCTCGGAAGGTTCGTCAATCGGGCCGGCAGCCCGGCGCTCGGTGTGAGCGTGTACATCACGCCGGGGATCACCGACCACCCGGACCAGGCCTCCGTCATCTCCGACCCCGCCGCGGTCCGGGTCTGGGGGCCGCTCGACCTTCCCGCCGGGACCTCCACCACCGACATCGGGTGGGACCGATCCGCCGCCCTGTTCGGCGCCGGCAAGAGCGCGCTGATCGACGAGATCAAGGGCGACGGGCGGTTCTCGCTCTACCTCGTGAGCAGCATGGGGACCCACAGCGTCGAGATCCGCAACGGCGCGCTGGTGCTGGTCCTCGCCGGCGGGCTGTGAACCGGAGCTCCGCGCTCAGCCCTTCCAGCCGTTGGTGATGGGCAGCCGCCGGTCCTTGCCGAACGCGCGCGGGGTGATCTTGATGCCGGGCGGGCTCTGGCGGCGCTTGTACTCCGCCCGATCCACCATCCGCGCCACGCGCCTCACCGTCGCCTCGTCGTGGCCCAGCGCCACGATCTCACGGATGGCGCGGTCCTCTTCGACGTACGAGCGCAGGATGGCGTCGAGCACGTCGTAGGGCGGAAGCGTGTCCTGGTCGGTCTGCCCGGGCTTGAGTTCGGCCGTGGGCGGGCGGGTGAGCACGCGCTCGGGGATGACCGGGGCCGGGCCCAGGGAATTGCGGTGTCGCGCAAGCGCGTACACCGTCGTCTTGTACACGTCCTTGAGCACCGCGAACCCGCCCGCCGTGTCACCGTAGAGCGTGCTGTAGCCCACCGAGGTCTCGCTCTTGTTGCCGGTGGTGAGCACCAGCCAGCCGAACTTGTTGGAGAGCGCCATCAGATAGTTGCCGCGGATGCGGGCCTGCAGGTTCTCCTCGGTGATGTCGGGCGCCCGGCCGGCGAACGCTGTGGACAGCTCGCGGCCATAGGCCTCGAGCACGCCGCCGATCGGGATGGTCTGGAAGCGCATCCCGAGCCCCAGCGCCAGCGCCTCCGCATCCTCGCGCGACATGCTCGAGGTGTAGTCCGAAGGCATGCTCACCCCCACCACCCCGGCGCCGCCCACCGCGTCGGCGGCGATGCAGGCCGTGAGCGCCGAGTCCACGCCGCCCGAGAGCCCGAGCACCGCGGTGGTGAACCCGTTCTTCGCCAGGTAGTCGCGGGTGCCGAGCACCAGGCCCTCGTAGACCTCGGCCTCGAGCGACTGGGCCGGCCGGGCGACCCGGGGCGCGAGTGCGCGCTTCGGCGCCGCGGCGGGCGTCGGCAGGTCGATGCGCGCCGCGCCCTCGCCGGAGCCCAGGGCGCGACCCTTGCGCAGGCGGGAGTCGTGGAGCCGCGCGTTGAAGACCTCGTCGAGGTCCACGTCGGCGACCACCAGGTCCTCGGCGAAGCGCGCCCCCGTCGCGATCACGCGGCCGCCCGGGTCCACGATCAGGCTGCAGCCGTCGTAGAGGATCTCGTCCTGGCCGCCCACCAGGTTCACGTAGCACACGATGGCGAGATTGTCGGTGGCGCGCGTGCACAACATGCGCTGGCGCTGCTCCGCCTTGCCGGCGTGGTAGGGCGAGGCGGAGAGGTTCACCAGCACCTCGGCGCCCCCGCGCATCACCTGGTCCTCGACCGCGCCGCCGGGGTACCAGATGTCCTCGCAGATGCTCACCCCCAGCACGGTCTCCCCGCGCGCGAACACCGGGTTGTGCGTGCCGGGCATGAAGTAGCGGTTCTCGTCGAACACGCCATAGTTGGGCAGGTAGCGCTTGCGGTAGGTGCCCGCCCACGCGCCGTCGTGGAGCACGGCGGCGGCGTTGTACAGGTCGCCATCGCGCTCCACGGTGCCCACCACGACGGTCATCCCCGCGCTGTGCGGCACCAGCGCGCGCGTGTGCTCGACCGCGCTCTCGATGAAGGACGGCCGCAGCAGCAGGTCCTCGGGCGGGTAGCCGGTGATCGTCATCTCCGGGAAGGCCAGCACGTCCACGCCCAGATCGCGGGCGCGCTCGATGCCGGCCACGACCCGGCGGAAGTTGCCCGCGAGATCGCCGACCGTGGGATTCGTCTGGCACAGGCCGAGGCGGAGAGGTCGCATGGGCACGCGATTGTGCGCGTGCGGATGCGGGCGCGCAAGGGTGGCCCCGTGGCGGGCGGAGTGGGCCGGGTCCGGAGGGGTGCGTGTGGGTATTAGCGGCCCGGAGGATCTGGCCCGCTCCGCTCGCCACACGGCCCACTCCGCTCGCCGCGCAGGGGGCGGGGCGTGCGCCCACAAACGAAAACGCCCGGCATGGACCGGGCGATCCCGTTTCGGCGGGTCTGCGGCCCCCGCGCTTTCGAGAGAGAGGATGCGGGCCCCGGCGCTTGATGCCGGAGCCCCACCTTCCGGCCCACCCCGGTACGGGGGTCCCAAGACCCTTGCTTGCGCGTCACCGGAGGGGCTCTCGATCTGACGCGTCGGATCTCGGTCCGGCGCTGTCAGGAGTGACTGCAAGTCCCGTTCCGCGCGGAACGATGCCCTTTGTCACCCGTAAGACATTGTCCCAGCGGTCGGGCGCCGAAGCCAGGCAAAAAAACCATCCGTCCGGGTCCATGCGGATGGACGGAAACCACCGGGCTTATCGCCCTGCCCGGGGACGGCCCCCCCGGGGACCGTTCCGGCCTCGTTCCCGGCGTCAGGCGCCCGGGGAGGCCTTCGGCGGGCGTTGCTGGAGCAGGACGAGCACCACCCCGATGGCCGCCAGCACCGCCATCACCAGGTAGGCGTCGTGCGTGGCGCGGGTCAGCGCGTCGGCGTTCAGCGCCTCCGGGTGCGCCGCCAGCGCGCCGCCGCCGTGCGCCGCGTAGCGCGACGCGGCCAGCGCGGCCATCACCGCCGCGCCGCCCGCGAAGCCGAGGTTGCGCATCGTGGCCTGCAGTCCGGATGCCATCCCGAGCAGCTCGGGCGGCACGAACGAGAGCAACGCGCTCGAGTTGGGCACCATGAAGAGCCCCTGCCCGGTGCCGATGAGCGCCATGCCGCCGAGGATGGCGAGCGCGTGCCGGTGGAGCGCGACGTGGGAGAGCGTCCAGAACCCCACCGCGGTGAGCGCCATGCCGAAGGCGGAGAGCGGCTTGGTGCCGATTCGGTCGGCATATCGCCCGGCGAGCGGCGAGAACACCAGCGCGGTCACCGGCATGATGGCGAGCCAGCGGCCGGTGGCCGCGGCGTCCATCCGGAGCACGCCCTCCAGGTAGAGCGGCAACTGGAAGCCGACGGTCACTCCCAGCAGGTGCGCGAGCAGGGTGAGGGACACCGCGAGCCCGAGCGGGCCTCGCACCACCCGCCCCGGCAGCAGCGGCTCGGCCGAGCGATGTTCGGCGAGGGCGAAGAGCGCCAGCAGCAGCGCGGATCCGCCGAACAACCCCCAGACGAGCGGGCTCATCCAGCCCTCGGCCGGCCCGCGCGAGAGCGCGAGCATGAGCGCCACCAGCGCGCCGCACCACAGCCCCGCGGCAGCGAGGTCGAGCTTCGCTCCCGGGCGCGCGGGCGGGTCCACCGGCACCCGCGTCCGCAACAGCCAGTAGGCCAGCAGGCCGAGCGGCAGGTTGATGAGGAACAGCCAGCGCCACGACCAGTGCCCGACGATCAGCCCCCCGAGCGGCGTCCCCACGGCGAGCCCGACGCCCACCACCGCGCCGAACGCCCCGAGCGCCTTGCCCCGCTCCTCGGCCGGGAAGGACGACACCAGCAGCGCCGCGCTGTTGGCCGACATCATGGCCGCGCCCAGGCCCTGCAGCGCGCGCGCCGCCACCAGCCATCCCGCGCTCTGGGCCGCTCCGCACAGCGCGGATGCGGTGACGAACAGCAGCAGCCCCCAGCCGTAGACCCGCCGCCGCCCGATCTGGTCGGCGAGCCGGCCGAGGGTGAGCAGCAGCCCGGTGATGGTGAGCACGTACGCGAGCACCACCCACTCGATGGTGGTGAGCGGCACGCCGAACGCCCGGGACAGCGTGGGCAGCGCGATGTTCACCACGCTGACGTCGAGCGTGGCCATCGCCACGCCGAGCGCGAGCGGCGGGAACGTGCGCCAGCGCGGCAGGGCCGCTCCGCCGACGGATGCGGGTTCGGCGTCCTCGGAGCCCGGACTCACTTCGTCCGTGCCCACTTGAGGATCTCGGGCAGGTTCGGGGTCTTGCCGTACATGAGGAGCCCGATCCGGAAGATCCGCGCCGCGGCGGTGAGCACCAGCCACGCCGAGCCGGCCAGCAGTGCGATCGAGAGCGCGAGCTGCCACGGCGGCACGGCGCTGTCGGGTATGGCGAGGCGCATCACCGTGGTCGAGGCGGCGGTGAACGGGATGAGCGAGAGCACCAGCGCCACCGGGCCATCCGGGTGCGAGATGATCTGCATCATCACGATGAACGGGGCGAAATTGGCGAAGGTGAACGCCCACGCCACCTGCTGCGCCTCGCGCATGTTGCTCGTCATGGCGCCGATCGCCGTCATCAGGCTCGCGTAGAACAGGTAGCCCAGCAGGAAGTAGATCAGCATCAGCGCCAGCAGCGACGGCGGGAAGTGCACCTGCGCCAGCGCCGCCGCGGGCGCGGAGAACACGAACCCGCTGCCGGCCCACGCCGCCACCAGCGTGAGGCCGACGCTGCCGAGCCCGAGCATCTTGCCGACCAGCAGGTCCTCGGCGGTCACCGTGCAGATGAGCGACTCGAGGATGCGGGACTCCTTCTCCTCGCTCACGCCCTGGAGCAGGTACTGCCCCCCGGTCACGATCGAGACGCTCATGAGCATGCCGAACAACAGCGGCAGCAGCAGGCCCATCAGCTCGCGGCGGTCGTCCTTGACCGTGAACGCGCCATTCTTGCCGAGCTCGTAGGTCACCAGTCCGCGCGATGGACGCGAGACGCGCTCGATCCGGGCGGAATCCACCCGGCCGGCCAGCAGGCCGCGCACCAGCCATTGGGTGACGGGGCGCTCGCCCGCGCTGCTGAATCCGCCGCCGCCGCGTGCGTAGCGCCGCAACGCCCCGGTCGTGAGGTAGTCCGGCGGCACCACCAGCACCTGGTCCACCGCGCGGTCGCGCAGCGCGGTCTCGGCCTGGGCCTGCGAGTCGAACCGGCGCACCGCCGCGGTGAAGACCTGCGGAGCGGCCTTGACCGGCTTGGTGTCGAACGGATTGAGCTCGGCGGAGAACACGGTGCGGATCTCGCGCGAGGCTTCCGCGAACATCCCGGAGGAATCCACCACGCCGAGCGTGTGCAGCTCCCGGATGGACTTCACCGCATCGTCGATCTGGGGCTTCACCGACATCCACATCACGAACGCGAAGTAGGCCGGCATGCCGATGAGCGTGATGAGGAACGCCTTCTTGCGCACCGAGGTCAGGTACTCGCGCCGCGCGATGATCAAGGCGCGTCTCCAGGAGAACCTCATCGTGCACCTCCCGCCACGGGGGCTTCATCCAGGGTGGGCGGGCCGCTCTGGCCGTGGTCGAGGCCGAGACCCTCGCGCACCACCTTCACGAAGATGTCCTCGAGCGGCAGGGTCGCGTGCTCGAACGACTCGATCTCGACCCCGGCGTCGAGCAGCGCGCGCAGCACGCCGCCCGGGGTGGCGTCCGCGTCGAGCACCAGCTTGTGGGCGCCGTTGAAGGGCTCCACCACCCGCACCCCCGCGACCCGCGGCGGCGGCGAGGCGGCGCGCACCACCACGGCGTGATCGGCGTAGGTCCGGCGCAGCTCCCGCACCGGGCCGTAGAGCACCATGTGGCCGCGATTGATCATGAGCGCGCGGTCGCACTGCTGCTCGACCTTGTTCATCTGGTGGGTCGAGAGCAGCACGGTGGTGCCGGCGGCGCGGCGCTCGGCGAGCACGTCCTCGAACAACTGGACGTTGAGCGGGTCGAGTCCGCTGAACGGCTCGTCGAGGATCAGCAGCCGCGGTTCGCCGATGAGCGCGGTGCACAGCTGCACCTTCTGCTGCATGCCCTTCGACAGCGACTGGACCTGCTTGTCCGCCCATTCCTTCAGTTCGACGCGCTCGAGCAGGCGGCTCGCCGCGGTCGCCGCATCCCCGCGGCTCATGCCTTTGAGCTCGCCGTAGTAAGCGAGGGCCTCGATCACCTTCACCTTCCGATAGAGCCCGCGCTCCTCGGGCAGGTACGCGATGCGCTCGCGCGGACCGGTGGACACCGAGTGCCCGTCGAGCATGATGGTGCCGGAATCGGGCCGCAGGATGTCGGTGATCATCCGGATGAGCGTGGTCTTGCCGGCGCCGTTGGGGCCCAGCAGCGCGAAGATCTCCCCGGGATTCACGTCGAAGGAGACGCGGTTCACCACCGCGCGGCCGTCGTAGGACTTCGTGACGTCGCGGATCTCGAGCATGTGCTCCTCGGGGATCGTGGAAGGGTGTCCGTGCGGCCGGATGGCTGCGGTGCGGAGCACGCAGCCTAGAAGAACGCTCTCGGCCGCTCAAGGCGTTCGGGACCGAGCGCGAGCGACCGGTCCGCCAGGCGCAGCCGCCGCGCGGCACCCCGGCGCACGGCTGGCCGCCCGGCCGCCGGGGGTGGGCAGAAACCGGACGAGGGGGCGGCAGGATGCACGCTCGAAGGCCTCCGGGCGCGCGGAATCCAGCGTGCGCGGATGGCCCCGATATTGCAGGATACCCACGTGGATCAGAGCGCCTCGCACCGCCCGCCCGGGCGGCGCGCGCGCCGTTCTCCGGAGGATGCCCTCGCGATGGACACGCTCACCCGTCGTATCGCCGCCGTCGGCCTGATGGCCGCGCTCGCCGTGGGTCTCGCGCTGGCCGCGGGCTGCAGCAAGGAGTCCCTGTTCGCGCCCGTCGCGCCACCTCCGCTCTCGGCCGTGATCGTGCTCCCCCATGACACCACGCTCCTGGTCGGGCAGTCGCATGCGTTCAGCGCGACCGCGCTCGACACCCACGGGGTCGCCGTGCCCGGCGTGGCCTTCCTGTGGGCGAGCACCGACCCCGCGGTGTTCACGGTGAGCAACACCGGCGTGGTGACCGCGAGCGGCGTGGGCCTCGCCCGACTGCTGGTGCGCGCGGGCGGGAAGTCCGACACCGCGACCGTGGCCGTCCTGCCCACGACGCGCGGCTGGGTCCAGCAGGCGAGCGGGGCGTCGACCAGCCTCAATGGCGTGTTCTTCCGGCCCGATGGCCGCCACGGCTGGGCGGTGGGGGCCGGGGGCACCATCCGGGCGACCCAGGACGGTGGCGTGAACTGGGGGGTTCAGGTGGGGATGCCCGTGGTGCTCCGCGCGGTCTGGTTCACCAGCGACACCGAAGGCTGGGTGGTGGGGGAAAATGGCACCTTGCTGCACACCACCGACGGCGGCGTCAACTGGGTGCCCGGCGTGATCGCGGCCGGCGCGCATCTGAACGACGTGTGCTTCGCCACTCCCGACACCGGCTGGGCGGTCGGCGGCAGCGGCGCCATCGTCCGCACGTTCGACCACGGCGTCACCTGGACCCAGACGAATCCCACCACCGCCAACCTGCGGGGCGTGTCGTTCGCGGACACGCGATACGGCTGGGCGGTGGGTGACAACGGCGTGATCGTGGGAACCAGCGACCGCGGGGTGAACTGGAGCGTGGTCACTCCGGCGGTCACCACGCAGAACCTGCGCTCGGTCTGGCGGACCAGCGCCCAGCGCGCGAACGCGGTCGGCGCCGCAGGGGCGGCGCCGCGCAGCGCCAACGATGGATTCGGCAATCCGGTGTGGACCCTCGTCAATCCCGGCGCGGCCTACGCGCTCGAGGGCGTGTGCTTCGCGGACAGCGTGCGGGGATGGGCGGTGGGGCTCAACGGCATCGGCTTCGTGCTCCGCACCGTGGACGGCGGGCTCCACTGGACGCCGCAATCGATCACCGCGGGCAACCGCCTCAACGACGTGTTCTTCGCCGACTCCTCGCGCGGATGGGCCGTCGGCGAGAACGGCCAGATCTTCAGCACCACCTCGGGCGGGCGGCCGTAGGCACGCGGCCGCGGCGGGCTCGGTCCGCGCGGCCCGTGCTACAGTGACGCGCGCCGTCGGGAACCCCGGCGGCGCGCGTTCGCATCGGGGGGCACCGGTGGCGCAAGAGCGACTCATCGTCGTCGACGGCTACAACCTCATCCTGCGCACGCCGCAACTGCGGCCCGAAGCGGGACGGTCGATGCACGACGCGCGCAAGAAGCTGCTCAACCTGCTCGCGTGGACGGTCGGCGGCCGCGAGGCGCGTTTCATCGTGGTGTTCGACGGAACCGGAAGCGGGAGCGGCGGGGGCGGCGGGGGCGGCGGCGGCCGCGTCGCGGTGCGCTTCTCGCGCCCGCCCGAGACCGCGGATGACGTCATCCGTCGCGTCGTCGAGGAAGAGATCGGGCGGGTCGAACACCTGACCGTGGTGACCGCCGACCTCGAAGTGGCGCGTCACGCGCGCGCGATGGGCGCGGACATCGCGCTCTCCGACCTGTTCCTCGCCAGCGCGCTCGGGCCGCGCGCGGAGGGCGATCCCGAGAAGCCGGCAGCGCTCTCCAAGAAGGAACTCGAGGAGTGGGTCACCCTCTTCCGCGACCGCCGCCCCGGCGACCCGGGCTCCGAGGAGCCCGGGGACTGAGGGCGCCGCGCGCGATCGGCGCGCATGCGAACGGGCGGTCCGCCATCCGGCAGGCCGCCCGTCGTGTCACGCGCCCGGGACGCTACGGCATGTACTCCGGGAGCTCGGTCGGGCGCACGTGGTACGGGAGCACCCAGGCCTGCGAATCGTACGGCGCGAGATCGTCGAACAGCGTTCCGTGCGAGAGGGCGTTGACCCCCACGTGGCCGACGCCCCGCATCAGCGGCGCCTTCCACCGGCCGGTGTACGTGCGGTCGCCGTTGTTCGCGAAGCGGAACCGGAGCCCGCGCCACAACAGGACCACGACGTCGTCCGTGGCCCGCGTGGTCGCGGTGAGGGTGACCTCGTCGGTGGCCTGGAGCGCGAGGACCGCGCGCAACCTGAACAACGCGAGCGGATCCGTGATGGTGGTGTCGAGGCCCGTCGACTGCACCCGCACGCTCACGATCCGGGTCGTGCCGTAGGCCGGAGACACCTTGCTCGAGCCCGGATCGAACGAGGTGATCTTCGCGCCCGAGGTCGCCGCGACCCGCCACGCGGTCTGGCCCGAGCTCCCCAGCGGGACCCGCTTGAGCAGCAGGTGGCGCACGCTGTGGTCGGCGAGCGGCTTGCGCGCCACCGCCACCGAATCGGAGTCCGCCACCGCGGCCGGATCGAGGCCCAGGGAGTGGAGGACGTTGAACGATCCCGACATGAACTTGTGCGCGGTCACGAACGCCGTGGTCGGGCGCCCGGTCGAGTCGCTGTCCGCGAACGCGAACTCGAACCGGCGGTCGACATCGGTGATGACGCGCCAGAAGCGCAACGGGCGGATCGCCGCGAGCGCACCGGGCGCGCCGCCGCCGAGCGTGATCTGGGCCGGATCCTCGAACACCGCGTCCTCGACCAATTCGGGGGTGGCCGCGAGCGTCGCGGTGACCGCCGCCACTTCCATACTGGTGCCGGTCGCGCCTCGGGACGGCGCGGGAGCGGTGAGCGAGGACCGCGTGCCGCAGCCGGACAGCGTGCCGGCCGCGAGCAGCAGTGCGACGCCGAGGGTGAGCGGCGTTCTCATGGGCTTCCTCCTTGCGCCCGGGCGCGCGAGCGGGCCGCGGGCAGGTGAGACACGGGACCAGGACGACCCTTCGCCATCCGCCATCGCACCGCCCGTGCCACGGGCGCAGCCGCGCCAATCCCTTGCGCCCCAATGACGGCACTCGAGGGCCGGGGTGACCCGGTGTACGCCCCGGTGCACCTGAAGCGCCGCGGGGCGCACGATGGCGGTCAGGTGGGCCCGTCGACGCCGTGCCGGGCGGGAACGCAACGGGGCGCGCCCCCCTCGGGAGCGCGCCCCGCGATGATGCCTGCCGCGATCCGTCAGCGGCGGATGGTGGCGGTCCGGTTCACCGTGAAGGTGATCTCGGTGCCCTCCTTGACCGTGGCCTGGTAGCCCTTGCTCTTGGCCACCGCGCCGGTCGCCGCGGCGCCGCCGATGAGTCCTCCGATCAAGGCGCCCTTGTTGCTGCCACCGATCGCCTTGCCCAGCAGCGCGCCCGCGGCCGCGCCGCCGGCGACCGCGCCCACGTTCCGCGCACGGGTGCCCCCGGCGATGATGCTGTCCGCGCCGGCCGAGACCTCGAAGGTCGTGCCGTCGATCTCGACCGAGCGCACGGCCAGCACCAGGAAGGCACGACTACCGCGCTCGGCCGGCTCGACCGCCCGCACCACCCCGTTCACGCGTGCGCCCGCCGGGATGGGAACGCTGGTGCCGGAGACGACCGGGTCCTTGATGGTGCCGGTCCACGAGTCACCGGCCTGCGCCGTCTCGGAGGTGAGCGCGGTCGTGACGGCGATCTTGAGCGGCGTGCCCGAGGGCACCGTCATTCCGGGCTTCTCGGCCGCGACGGGCGCGGGCGTCGGCGCCGGCGCGGGCTTGGGCCTGCGCTGGGTGGGTGTGGGCGCGGGCGTCGGTGCCGGCGCCGGCTGGTACTGCTCGGCCGGGGTCACGCTCCCCTGCGGTGTCTCCACGGGATTCTGCGCGAGCAGGCTGTCGCTCGCGCTGGTCGCGGCCTGCTCGGCCTTCTTGGCGCAGCCGGCGAGCCCGGCGACGAGAAGGGCCGCGGCGAGGGAAAGCAGAAGGGTCCTGGTTCTCATGGCACTCACTCCTTGTGATCGACCGGCAGAAAGGCCGGATTCCGTGGTGACGACCGGGCGAACGCCCTTGCGCCCGGCGGGGGAGCTGGAGATGGGCGGGAGTGTGCAGCGCGGCGTCACGAATGGCAAGGACGGCGATGCGGCCCCACGGCAAGACGCGCGCCCCACGCGCCACGGCGTTGGGGCGGCCGGGCGCTTCCGCTACTCTGGGATCCCACGCGGTCCCGGATGCTCGAACCGAGGAGGAGTGCCATGGAGATCGACATCCGGCGCGGCGACCTCGCCGCGCGGACCGCGGGCGCGGTGGCGCTCGGTATCCCGCAGGGTGCCGGGGCCCCGAGCGGGGCGGCGCTGGCGCTGGATCGCGCCGCGCACGGCGCCCTCACGGCGGTGATGAAGAGCGGGGACTTCCGCGGGCGGTTCCTCGAGACCGCGGTGGTCCATCCCACCGTCGGCCGCGCCCGGCGGATCGTGCTGGTGGGCCTCGGCCCGGGCGCCGCGCTCGACGCGGACCGCGTCCGCCAGGCGGGGGCGGTGATGGCGCGACAGGCGCGCGAGCTGCGCGTGCGCACGCTCGTCACCGAGGTGTCCGAGGCCGCGCGGAGCGGGCTCGGCCCGGCGCGCGCCGCCCAGGCGATGGCCGAGGGGCTCGTGCTCGGTCACTATCGCCACACCGCCTACCGCGGCGACGCCGGCGCGCCGCCGCTCGCTCGCATCCAGGTGCTGGCGCCCGACGCCGCCAGCGGCAGGGCGATGAAGTCCGCCTTCGAACGCGGCGCACGCTTCGCCGACGCCACCTGCCTGGCCCGCGATCTCGCGAGCACCCCGGGGCAGGACCTGCCACCCGAGCGCCTCGCCGCTCGCGCGAAGGAGATCGCGCGCTCCGCCGGCGCCACCTGCACGGTGCTCGAGGGAGCGCAGATGGAGCGCCTCGGGATGGGCTGCGTCCTCGCGGTCGGCCGGGGCAGCGCGAACGCTCCCCGTTTCATCGTGCTCGAGCGGGCGCCGCGGGGCGCGACCGCGAAGACGCCGACCATCGTGGTCATCGGCAAAGGGATCACGTTCGACACCGGCGGCATCTCGCTCAAGCCGCGCGAGGGCATGCAGAAGATGAAGTACGACATGTCCGGCGCCGCCGCCGTGATGGGGGCGTTCGCGGCGCTGCCGTCCCTCTCTCCGCCCTTCCGCGTGGTGGGGCTCATCCCGGCGGCCGAGAACATGCCCGGCGGCCGGGCGCTCAAGCCCGGCGACGTGGTGCGCGCGCTGGACGGCACCACCATCGAGATCACCAACACCGACGCCGAGGGCCGCCTGGTGCTGGCCGACGCGCTCGGCTACGCCCGGCGCTACGCGCCGGTCGCGGTGGTGGACCTGGCGACGCTCACCGGCGCCATCTCGGTGGCCCTCGGCCACCACGCGGCCGGGCTGTTCACGCCCGACGACGCGCTGGCGGACGAACTGCTCGCGGCCGCCGGGCGCAGCGGCGAGCGGCTGTGGCGCATGCCGTTGTGGGAGGAGTCGGCGACCGAGCTGAAGAGCGACACCGCCGACCTGGTGAACGCGACCGGCAAGCCCGAGGGGGGCGCGGTCATCGCGGCCGGGTTCCTGCGGCACTTCGCGCGCGGGATGCGGTGGGCGCACCTCGACATCGCGAGCACCGCGTGGTCCCCCGCCGAGCGCCCGCACGAAGGGCGCGGCCCGACCGGCTTCGGCGCCCGACTGCTGCTCGAGTGGCTCAGCTCCCGCGCGGACGTGGCGCGCGGGGCTTGATCGCGGGAGCCTCGCGTTCGACCCGCAGGCGCGCGTCGGGCTGCACCAGGCGCAGCATGTGCCCATCGGGGCCCAGCCACGCCTCATAGTGGATCGCGCCATCGGTGAATCCGAGCCGGCGCGTGATCACCCGCCGGCCGCCCCAGCGCAGCGTGTCGGCGCCGAGGTCGGTCACCGTCCCCTCGAACAACGAGTCGCGCGGGCCGATCGCGAACAGGTTGAGCGGACGCGATTCGAACGTCGTGCCGGCGAGCGCGCGGCAGATCACATCGAACAGCGAGAACATCCCGCCGTCCAACACGAACAGGCGTCCAGGCGGAAGCGCGTACACGTCGCCCTCCCCGCGATCGTCGTACTGACGGAACGAGGAGAACGTGGTGTCCCGCGCGACCACCGAGCGGACCGCCCGGTGCCCGCCCAGGTCCTGGGTGGACGCGTAGGACTTGAAACCATGGCTGATCGCGTCCACCACCAGCGTCATGCGCTTGCGCAGGGTATCCGCCCCATCGCCGCGGAGGAGCGTCTGGTAGACTTCGGACTCGACCCAGAGCGAGTCCGATCGGTGCTCGTACGAGAACGTCTCGACACCCAGCAGCCGGTCGCCGACGGTCACGGTGAAGGTGCCCCGGTCGACCGGTTCCCCGGCGGAGCGGGCAGGACCGGCGGGGACGAGGGCGGCGAGGAGCCCGCCCGCGAGCAGGATGCGCAGGAGATTCTTCATGGCCGACAAGGTTAGCACAGGGAGCGCATGCGCCCTCGCGCTCGCCACCCTCCTCATGCTCGGGGCCATCCCCGGGTGCGGGGGCGCCGGCGACGGCTCGCGCGGCCCGGGAACGGTGCGAGCGGGCGCGCACACCACCGCCGGCGCCGTCTCGCCTCAGGAAGCCCGGCGCCTCATCGCCGCCGACAGCACGCTGCTGGTGCTCGACGTGCGCGATCCCGCGGAGTGGGACGACGACGTCGGCCACATCGCGCAGGCACGGCTGATCCCGCTGGGGCAGCTCGCGGGCCGGCTGGCCGAGATCGAGCGCTGGAAGGACCGGACGATCATCACCGTGTGTCGCGTGGGCGTGCGCAGTCACCGCGCCGTCGAGCTGCTCGAGTCACGCCGCTTCCGGGACGCGCGCAACCTGATCGGCGGCATGGAGGCGTGGAGGGCGGCGGGGTACTAGCCGCCACCGCTCCCGGATCGCGGCGGCCGGCGGGTCGCGTCGCGACACCGCTCCCCGTCGCGGCTCGCGGTCCGCGCCCACCCCGCTCAGCCCGCGACGCGCTCCAGCCGGGCCACGCACTCGATGTGCGGGGTGTGCGGGAACATGTCGAACGGCCGGGTCTCGGCGAGGGTGTAGCCCTGCGCGGCGAAGTCCTTCACGTCGCGCGCCAGCGTGGCCGGATTGCAGGACACGTACACGATCCGCCGCGGACCGAGCTCGGTCACCCGCGTGACCACACGGGGGTGCAGGCCGGCGCGCGGCGGATCCACGACCACCACGTCCGCGGCGGGACCGCCGGCGCGCTCCCCGCGAGCCCACTCGCGCAGCACCCGCCGCGCCTCTCCCTCGACGAAGCGTACGTTGGCGAGGCCATTGCGCGTGGCGTTGCGGCGCGCGCCCGCGACCGCGTCGGCCACGCTCTCGACCCCGACCGCCTCACGACAGGCGCGCGCGAACAGCAGGGTGAGCGTGCCGGCGCCGCAGTAGAGGTCGAGCACCGTGTCGCCCGACACGTCGCCCCCCGCCTCGAGCGCCGCGGCGTACAGGTGCTCGGCCTGGCGGCTGTTGGTCTGCAGGAACGCGTTCGCCGTCGCCGAGAACTCGAGCCCGAGCAGGCGCTCGAGGATCGCCTCGCGGCCGGCCAGCACGCGCGTCTCCTCGTTGAACGCCACGCCGCCGCGCTGGCGATTGATGCCGAGGGTCACGCTGGTGATCTCGGGCGAGAGCGCGGCGACCGCGCGCGCCCAGACCTCGAGCCCCGGCAGTTCATCCGAGGCGGCCACCAGGTTCACCGCGCACTCCCGCGTCAGTGGCAGGTGGCGCACCACGAGATGGCGCGCCACGCCATCGTGCCGCGCCGGGTGCCACGCGCGCCAGCGCTGCTCCACGGCGATCCGCTGGGTCGCGCGCACGATTTCGACCGTGAGGGCGCTGGGCAGCAGGCAGGTCTCGGTGGCGAACAGCCGGTCGAAGGTCCCGCGCTCGTGCAGCCCGACACGGGGCGAGCCGTCGGCGGCCGGGAAGATCGCGAACTCCATCTTGTTGCGATAGTGGAATGTCTCGGGCGCGGGCCGGATGTCGTGCACCACCGGGGCGGGCACGCCCCCGAGATGCACGAGGGTGTCGCGCACCTGCCGCTGCTTGAGGCCCAGTTGCTCGGGATAGGGCAGATCCTGGAAGCGGCATCCGCCGCAACGCGCGACGTGCGGACAGGGCGCGTCGATGCGCAGCGGCGAGGGCTCCACCACGCGCTCCAGGCGCGCCTCGGCCCAGCCGCGCTTGACGCGGGTGATGCGCGCCTCGACCTGGTCGCCGGGCAGGCCGCGGTCCACGAACACCACCCGGCCCTCGTGACGCGCGAGCGCCTTGCCGCCGAGGGCGAGGTCGTCCACGCGGAGGATTGACAGGTCGTTGACCTTCATCGTGGCCCGGGAGTGTCCAACGGATCGGAAGTCCAAGAGCGGCGACTTTCCAGGAACCGGGTCGCGCGGCGACGGGTTGTTCCCGTTGCGACCCTCATCGCAGTCCGAGGGGACGCTAGCACAGGGGGAGAGACGATGCGAAAGATCACCGGTTTCGCGCTCGCGCTGTTCGTGATCGCGATGCCTGCCGCGCGACCGGCGCGTGCCGCCGGAGACGTGGCAGGGACGCCGTGGCTCGGGGTGTACACCCAGACGGTGGACGACGCGCTGCGCGAGGCGATGGATCTTACCGGCGAGGGCGCGCTGGTGAGCCGCGTGGTGGAGGGTGGCCCCGCCGCGCGCGCCGGAGTGGAGAAGGGCGACATCATCACGCGCTTCGCCTCGAAGCCGGTGGGGTCGGCGGACGAGCTGGTGCGCCTGGTGCGCGAAGCGCGCCCGGATCAGCACGTCACCATCGAGGTGCGCCGTGGCCAGGAGTCGCGCACGCTCACCGCACAGTTGGCCGAGCGCCCGGGCGAACTGGACGCGCCCGAGCCGGGGCCCGCGCGGCGCGTGGTGATCCGCGAGCGCGGCCGCGATGGGAAGGGCGCGATCGAGCGCGAGGACGACGGGGACGCGCCCGGGGAGCGGCGCGTGATCGTGCGCCAGGAGCGCGGCGACACGCCGGACGGGAAGAAGCATGTCCGCATCATCCGGCGCGGCACTGGATCCGGCGACATGGATCTCGAGATCCCGGACCTCTCCGGGCTCGAGGGCCTGCGCGACGGCGGGCGGGTGCGCGCGTTCCGCTTCGATGGGCCGCACGCGCCGGGCATGCCCGGCGGCGCGATGGACCTGATGATGGGAGTTGGCCGCGGCAGGCTGGGCGTCCAGGTGCAGGACCTGAACGACCAGCTCGGCGAGTACTTCGAGGTGCCCGGCGGGCGCGGCGCGCTCGTCATGGAGGTGAAGAAGGACACACCCGCGGAGCGCGTGGGGCTCAAAGCGGGCGACGTGATCACGCGCGTCGGTGACACGACGATCGGGAGCGCGTCCGATCTGGTCGAGGCGCTGCAGGGCAAGGAGGGCAAGGTCCAGGTCGCGTTCGTCCGCAAGGGCCAGGCGCACTCGCTCGAGCCGGAGCTCGAGCCCATGGCACCGCGCCGCACGCGGATGGAGGCGGGAGACGACCGCCTTGCGCCCGAACCGCCCCGGCCGGGCGAGGGTGATCTCGATGGCATGCGCGATCAGCTGCGCGAGATGCGGCAGGAACTGAAGCGCCTGCGCAGCGAATTGGAGTCCTCTCGAAGGAAATAGCACGTACCGTCGCCGCACGGGGGAGCGCCGATCCGGCCGTTCCGCACCTCACGGTGCGCTGGAACAGGGGCTTGTCACGAACCGGTCGGTGCAGCGCGGCGCTCCACCCGGCGGCGGCGACACAGGGCCCGGCGATGCCGGGCCCTCGCCATTTGCGCCACGCGGACGGGCCCGCGTAACGTGCGCGCGCCATGCCCGCCCTCCGACGATCTCGCTTCTGCCTGCGGTGCGGCACCGCGATGGTGCCCCGGGACGACCACGGACACCAGCGGCCGGCGTGCCCGGCGTGCGGGTGGATCCACTACCGCAATCCCGCGCCCGCGGCCGGCGTGCTGCTCGAGCGCGACGGCGATGTGCTGCTGGTGAAGCGGCGGTTCGCCCCGCGCGTGGGAGCCTGGTGCGTCCCCGCGGGCTTCATCGAGTACGGGGAGACGCCCGAGCATTGCGCGGTGCGCGAGACGCGCGAGGAGACCGGACTCGAGGTGCGGCTGACGGGGCTGTTCGGCGTGTACGCGGGATTCGACGACCCGCGTGTGCGCGCGGTGCTGATCCTCTACACCGCCGAGCGCACCGGCGGCCGCCTGGCGCCCGGCGACGACGCCAGCGCGACACGCTGGTTCCGCCTCGCGCGCCTGCCCCGCGCGATCGCGTTCCATGCCCACCGGCGCGCGCTCGAGGAGCTGCGCGCGCGCATCCGTCGCGAGCGCTGACCGAACCCTTCCGCTAGGCCCAGGCCGCGCTGTGGCGCGCGTTCTCGTGGCGCGAGAGCACCATCGCCAGCACCGCGCCGGCGAGCAGCGCGCGATCGAGGTCCAGGTCGTCGAGCGGCTCGCCATCGCTCTTGTTCGAGAGATTGAGCACGCCGCACAGCCGGTTGTTGTGGATCAGCGGCACGCACACGAACGAGTCGGAGTTGTAGGTGTCGCGCCGTTCCGGCCCGTCGTGCGGCACGCTCACCTCGGAGTCCCGGACGCGCACGTGGAGCGGCTTGCGGTTGTGCGCCACCCAGCCCGCCACGCCCTGGCCGACGCGCACCTTCACGCGTCCCGCGACGTGCGGGTCCATGCCGCGCTGGGCCGCGATCTGGAGCGTCTCCTTCGCGCCGTCGAGGGTCATCAGGCTGCAACGCTCCACGCCGAAGCGCTCCGACAGCCACGCCACCATCGTGCGCGGGAACTCCTCGGCGTCGTGCTCCTGC
This sequence comes from Candidatus Eiseniibacteriota bacterium, assembly GCA_963776245.1. Taxonomy (GTDB): domain Bacteria; phylum Eisenbacteria; class RBG-16-71-46; order RBG-16-71-46; family RBG-16-71-46; genus CAVSAC01. The sequence continues at coordinate 667,501 of CAVZLN010000003.1, forward strand.
GCGAGCACCTGGAAGACCTCCTTGAGGAACCCGATGGTGCGCTGGGTCTCGGCGAGCCGGGACTGGGCGACCGAGAGCTGGGAGTACGCCTCGGTCAGGTGCTGGGTCGCAGAGGCCGACTGGTCCTCGAGCGCGCCGAGCTGGCACTTCACGCGCTCGAGCTCCTGGCGGTACTCGCTCGAGGACTTGTCGAGCGATTCGATCTCGACGCTCAGCGCCTCGAGCCGCCGCGTCTTGGCGTGGTTCTCCTCCTCGAGCGTCGTGGTGTGCTCGGTGAGCCGGCGGATGCGGTCCTGGAACTCGTCCGCGGCCGCGCGCGCCCTGCGCTCGTCGCTGGCCGAGTCAGTCGGGCGGCCGTTGCGGTAGAGCTGCTGCGCCAGCGCCAGCGCGGCCAGGCTCTTCACCGGGATGAGCTCCGACACCACCCGGCCGCCGAACGCACCGCGCTTGTCGCTCACCACCACCAGCAGGGCCAGGATGTCCTCCTGGTCGGCGAGCGGCAGGCACACGCACGACTGCCAGTTCGGCAGCGCCGTGAGCGCGCGCAGGCTGGGGGCCTCCATGGTGTCCGGCTCGTAAGACGGGGAGGTGTGGAACATGTGGCTGAGCAGGGAGCGCCGGTCCGTGGCATTGAAGAATGCACTCGGGTGGAAGAACTTTCGCACGAGCCGGGTGGGCAGCGTGTCCACCGGGATGGTCACGTCGCGCCGCACCAACCGGCCGCCGTCGCGGCGGTAGACGTTCACGAGGGAGTCCCGGCTGACCTCGTAGAAGGCCAGCGAGGCGCGCCAATCGGGGCGCACCGATTGGAGATAGCCCAGGAACTCGAGGACCACGGCTTCGGTGTCTCGGCTGCGGGTCAGGCGTTCGCTGATATCGCGCAGGTCGAATCTCGACACGATCGTTTCTCCCTGGAGGTCGTGGATGGGTGCGGGGCGGCCACCTTCAGGCAATCGCTGTGCCGCGCGCGACCGGGCGGAATGCAACGCGGCGCGCCCCGCGGCGCGGGTGGCGGTGGGATCCTCGCAGGACAGCGCGGCGGCCAGGACGCGCGCCCCGGTGGCTACCGCCTGCGCCGCCCGCGCGCCTCGCGCTTGGCCTCCCCGGGCGCCTCGCTCGGGGGCTCCGCCTCGTCGTCGTCGACCTCGATGATGAAGTTCCCGCCCACCCGCGGCGGCAGGATGACGCGATGGAGCGCGATCTCGATCACCTCGTCCATGGTCTCGACCGGGATCAGTTCGAGGCGCTCGCGGACATCGGCGGGAACCTCGTCGAGATCCTTGAGGTTCACCGCCGGGAACAGCAGCGCCCGGAACCCGGCGCGGTAGGCGGCGAGCGCCTTCTCGCGCAGCCCGCCGACCAGCAGCACCTTGCCGCGCAGGCTTACCTCGCCGGTCATCGCCACGTCGTGGCGGATCGGGCGGTCGCTCAGGACCGATGCGATCACCAGTCCCACCGTGATCCCGGCCGACGGACCGTCCTTGGGGACCCCCGCGGCGGGAAAATGGATGTGGATGTCGGTGTTCGAGAAGGTCTCGGCGTCGATCTCGAGTGTGTCGGCGCGCGAGCGCACGTAGGAATGCGCGGCCTGCACCGACTCCTTCATCACCTCGCCGAGCTGGCCGGTGGTCACGACCCGCCCCGATCCCGGCATCTTGAGCGCCTCGACGATGAGCACCTCGCCGCCCGCCGCGGTCCACGCCAGTCCGGCGGCGACGCCGACCTCGTCGTCCTTGCCCACCATCTCGGGGGCGTACACGCGGTGCCCGAGGTAGCGCTCGAGGTGCTCGAGCGTGGCGTTGTGACGGCGCCCGTCGCCTGTCGCGCGCGCGCGTGCCACCTTGCGGCACACCGTGGCGATCTGGCGCGACAACCCGCGCACGCCGGCCTCGAGGGTGTAGTGCCGCACCATCGCGCGCAGCGCATCGTCCGGGATGGTGAGGTCGCGCGTGGTGAGGCCGTGCTCCTGGAGCGCGCGCGGCAGCAGGAAACGGCGCGCGATGGCGAGCTTCTCGTCCTCGCTGTAGCCCGGGACCTCGATGACCTCGAGGCGTTCCTGAAGGTTGTCCGGCACCATGTCGAGGTTGTTCGCGCACAGCAGCAACACCGCGTGCGAGAGGTCGATGGGCAGGCCGATGTAGTGGTCGGTGAAGTGCGCGTTGCTCTCCGCGTCGAGCAGCTCGAGCAGCACCTCGGCCACGCCGAGCCCGCCTTCGCCCACCAGCCGGTCCACGCCGTCGATGACGAGCACCGGGTTGGTCGCGCCGGCGTCGCGCAGCGCGCGCGCGATGCGTCCCGGCTGGGCCCCCGGGAGCGTGCGCGACACGCCCGCCAGATCGCCGGCATCGCTGGTGCCCGACACCGTGATGCGCACGAAAGGACGATGGAGCGCGCGTGCCACCGCTGCCCCGAGCGAGGACTTGCCGGTCCCCGGCGGTCCGACGAGGCAGAGCGCCGGGCCGGGCAGATCGGGCTTGAGACGGCGCACCGCGAGGTACTCGACGATGCGCTCCTTGGCCTTCTCGAGTCCGAGGTGGTCCCGCTCGAGCACCTGCTCGACCTGCTTGAGATCGGCGTCCTCGGAAGCGGCGCGTTCCCACGGGAGCGACCACAGCCACTGGAGGTAGGCGCGCACCTGCGCGGCCTCGGGCGAGCCCGCCGGCAAGCGGCGCAGCCGGTCCATCTCGCGCTGGGCCTGGCGCGACACCTCGCCCGGCAGGCGCACCGCGCGCGGCGGACGGCGCAGCGGAGCGTCGTCGATCACGCGCTCGAGCGCGGCGCTCTGGGCGCGCATCGGGCGCTCTCCCTTGGGGGCGCGGAGCGAGCGCGTGCGGTCGTTGCGGGGCATGCGAGCCTCCTCCGGGCGTGGGCCGACTGGATCGCGCGACTTGAACGGGCACACCGAGACGGTCGGAACCGGGTCCCCTACCCATTGCGATTAGCAATTCGCTCGCCGGGTCCGAGGGGAATGCCGCCCGCCCGGCCGTCGGGGATCAAGCGCCTGCCACGGCGTGACTTGGATCGCGCGAGGAGCGTGCGCGGGGGAGGCGGCGGGACGCCCGCGTGGTCGATAACCAGCCGCTTCGTGGCCGGATCGCCCACGGCTGGCGCGATCCGGCCCGCCGGCGGCCGGGGCCGGTAGACGACGAGGGCCCGGCGGAGGCCGGGCCCTCGAGGAAACCAGTCAAGCGAGGAGGCGCGAGCCTCCTTCACGAACTAACGGTAGATGGTCTTGATACGGCCCCAGGTCGAGCGGCTGGCCGGCGTCGGGTACCCGCCGCAGGTCTCGGCGAACGTGGTGCCCACCGAGAGATCGTCGATCTTGAACATCCAGTTCGCGGTGCTCTGGCGGAATCCATAGGCGCCCAGCACGCGGCCCGTGGGAGTGGCATCCGTGCCCGAGACGGACGTGCTGGTCTCGTCGGCCGGGTCGACCCACAGCGTCCCGGTGCCGGTCGCGGCGTCGAAACGCGTCGCGACAACGTACCAGTGACCCGTGACGAGCGGGGCTCCCCAGTACACGGGGGAGTTCACGGCCCCGTTCGAAATCCCGATATTGAAGGTGCTGGCATCGATGCCCTGGACGAACAGCTTGGCCGAGAAGGTCGTCCCGGTCGGCAGGTTGTCCTTGAAGTGCGCGAAGTAGGTCGGCGTGGGGCTGATCGCGACCGCCTGAGGAGGCATATAGAACTTCATGCACGAATAAGTCTTGTCGGCCGCGCCGGTAAGGACGCTGAATCCAGGGCCGAATGGACGACTGTCGTCCGGAGCGTTCGCCATGTTGGCGACCATCTCATTGCCGATGATCTGGATGTCGAACGGTCCGCCGCCCGCGGTGCCGCTGTGCGTCATCCAGCCGGTGGTGGCGTTCACCGTGCCGGCCGGCGTGGCGCCGAGCGGCTGGTCCGGGAACGTGAACGTCTCGGTGTAGAACACGGTGGCGGACGCGGTGGCCGCGAAGGCCACGGCGAGGCCGAGAGCGAGGAGCGCGATGGTAGTCTTGCGCATGATGCGGTCTCCTGATGGTGCTGGGCTGTGGTGGGGAAAGGATGTTGGTTCGATTCCGCGTTCACCATGGGACTCGGAATGCGGCCGCTACCCTGACCATGGTCTCGTGCCCGAACTGAGGGCCGGGCGACCCTTATGGACGACAACCAAACCTGATCCGCCATATAGGTTAGAAGGAACCGGCCCACACCTCAAGCGGAAACTCGCGGTGCGGGAGATCGCGCGCCGACAGGAAGCAGTTGTGAAGATGATGCTTGCGGATCGCCACGGGTGTCGGCGGAGCGGGTCCGGACCATGGTGTCAGCGCCAGATGGCGCCCGGGGCGCACGCCCATTCCCAGGTGGACCCGCCATCGGCCGGGCAGGCTCGGCACCATCATCCCGGCAAAATTCCTGTCATTGCGGTGATCCTGGGAAACCAGGCCCCGGGTCGATGTAGGCCCTCCGGCCCTGGAACAACCTGAGCCTCGAGTCGATTTCCCGCGCCAACCCCTCGGCGTGTGCCTCCCGGGCCAAGCCGGCCGCCCGTCCGGCGGTCCGAGCCGCCTCGCTGAACTCACCAGTCGCCGCCAGCGCGGTGGCGTAGGTGTCGAGGACCTCGGGGCGGCGGCCGCCGGTCATTTCCACCGCCCAACCCGCGAGCCGCTTGTCGAGGACCTCGGGGCGCCGTCCGCCGTCATCTCCACCGCCCAGCCGCGAGCCGCGGCCTCGGCGGGGTCCCTGATCGCCGGATCCGAGCTTGTGGCCAGCACCCAGGCCAGGGTGTTCATGGGTTCGGCCCACGCCGGGTTCAACCGGATGGCACGCTTCAGGTGGACGATTGCCTCAGTGGTGCCGCCGGGGACCCGAAGCAGGGCGGCGGCCAGCTTGAAGCGAAGCTCGGGATCGTTGCCGGCGCGGCGCGCCGCTCGGCGAAGCAGGGCTAGCCCTTCGGCAGGCTGGCCCCGGGCGACCAGCCCTTCACCCAGCTGGATCAACACCGGCTGGAAGTCCGGGGCGAGCGCAAGCGCGCGTCGCTCGCAGGCGATCGCCTCGTCCGGTCTGCCGGTGGCCCGCAGCGTCAGAGCGAGGGCCCCGAGTGCCTCCGGGACGTTCGGGAGCGCGGCGCACGCGATACGCAGGTGCCCGACGGCCTCGGGCATGTCACCGCGCGCAGCCAGCAGGATGCCCAGGTTGTACTGTGCATCGCCGAAGCCGGGGACATCCGCGACCAGCTCGCGCAGGTACCTGATCGCATCGTCCGGTCTCGATTCCGACATCGCCAGCAGCGCGAGGCCGTTCTTGGTGGCGGGCGCATCGGGGGCCAGGCGCGCCATGTGATGAACCAGCGCGGACGTGTCCTTCCAGGGGCGCAGCGCGACCCTCACGCCGTGCGCTTCCAGCGCCAGGATCAGCACCAGCGGGAGCGCGAGGAGCGGCAACCGTGCCGGGACCGGCCGCCGGGCGCCCAGCGCTGCGAGTCCTGCCCCGATCGACACCATCAACCCGACCGCGGGGAAATAGACGTACTTGTCCGAGGCGATCACCCAGCTGTACTGCACCAGTCCGAGGGTGGGCGCGATGGCGAGTGCGAAGAACAGCGCGCTGACCAGCGGGCCGCGCGTTCGCCGGGCCGCGACCAGCACGGCCGCGGCCAGTGCCAGGACGATCGCCAGGCTGAGGGTCACCACCGGGTTGGCGAGCGTGAAGGGCTTGGGGGGGGCATACACGCAGCTCAGGTCAACGGGGGCGAGGATCTTGCCGAGGTAGAACGCGAGCAGGTAGCCGGCGTGCAGCGGCCAGTGCAGCAGATCGGAGCGCCCCATCTGCACGATGACGGCCGAACGGCTGTGCGAGATCACGGTGACGGCCGCGGAGGCGATGGAAAGGGCGAAGAACGGCCACTTCTCGACCACGGCTCCCGCGCTCAGGCGCCGCAGCGGCCACCAGTCGAGCAGCAGGAGCAGCAGGGGCAGCGGCGCGACGGTGGGCTTGGAGAGCAGGGCGAGGGCGAAGCACCCGATCGCCGCGACCCACCACCCCCGGCTGCCGCGGCGGCGCGACTCGACATACGCCAATAGCGCCGCGATCGCGAAACACGCGGCGAGCAGGGTCTTGCGCTCGCTCACCCAGGCGACCGGTTCGACGGTGAGCGGGTGGAGGCCGAAGAGCAGCCCTGCGATCGCCGCCGGGAGCAGCGCGCCGAATAGGCGATAGAGCAGCAGCACCAGCAGTGCGGTGGTGAGCAGGTGCAGCATCAGGCTGGTGCGGTGGAAGACCCGCAGGTCGTCGAACCGCCCGCCGAGAGCGTAGTCCGCCATCAGCGAGGTCATCGAGAGCGGCAGATAGTACCCCTCGACCGAGGAGGGGCGGAGCACCTCGCGGAAGAAGCGCGAGGTGGACTCCCATCCGGGGTGAGTGACGAGCGGGTTGTCCCGGATGAAGGCGTCGTCGTCCAGCGAGGTCGCGCGCGACCCGAGCACGGGCCAGTGCGCCGCCGCGACGATCGCCATGACCAGCAGGAGCGCGCCGGCGACCGCGAAACCGCCTCCCGGTCGGGCGCGTGGCGGCGCGGCCTGAGCTGAGGGTGCGTCCGGAGCGGGGGTGGCGGTCGACGGATTCACCGGGTGATTCTACGCGCGCGTCCCGGGCCCCTCAAGCGCGGGGCGCCGCCACGCCTGAGCGGGAATCCGTCACCGCGCGGACGTTCAGCGCGCGGCGCCGGTGGACTCCGGGACCGCGACCTTGTTCAGCAGCCGCACCACGTCGGCGAAGCGGGTCGCGCTGGTGGGGGCGCCCAGCACCACGGCGATCATGTCGCGTCCCTGATCGCGTACCCAGGTGGCGAAGCAGTAGCCGGCCTCGTTGATGAAGCCGGTCTTGCCGCCGAGGATCTCGTAGTGGCTGTAGAGCAGGCGGTTGGTGTTGTGCACCGCATGGGCCCATCGGTCGCTGCGGAACTCATACGAGCGCGTGGTGGTGATCTGCCGGAACAGCGGCTGTCCCGCCGCGGCGCGCAGCAGGCGCGCGATGTCGGAGGCCGTGGACACATTGCGTTCATCGAGCCCGGTGAACTCGACGAACCGGGTGTGCGTCAGGCCGAGCTCGATCGCCTTGCGGTTCATGCGCGCGAGGAAGTCCTCGGGCGCCAGTCCCGACTCGCGGGTCAGCACGCGGGTCGCACAGTTGTCCGAACTCATCAGGCTCATGTGGAGCAGGTCGCCGAGCCGCACGTGCTCGCGGTTGTGCAGGCGAGTGCGTCCCGCGCCGAGGATCTCCGCGCGCGTCACCTCGACCTCGCGCTCGAGGTCGATCGGCTGCTCGAGGAACACCATCGCGGTCATCAGCTTGGTGAGACTCGCGATCGGGACCGAGGCGGCGGAGTTCTTCTCGTACAGCACGTCGCCGGTACGGGGGTCGATCACGATGGCGTTGCGGGCGTACACGCCGCCAGCGGGCGGCGGGCGGCGGACGCGGTGCCGGCGGGGACGGGAGGCCGCGCGGCGGATCGTCCGATGGGTCGCCGCCGGCGCGGCCCGGACGGCGGGGGCCTTCGCCACGCGCGGGGTCGGGGAGGTCCGCTTCCGCGGGGTGGATTCGGCAGCATCGGCCATCATGGCGGTGCACGCCAGTACGCCGGCGAGGAGCAGGGCGCCCCAGCGCCGCGCGACGCGGTGCAGCATGGAACCTCCTGGTCGTTCGGATCGGCCGATCCGTCCATGGTATCGGCAGGTGCTGCCGCGCGACTCTATGCGACCGGCGCCCGAGCGGTCAACGGCTCACGTCCGGGCGCAGGTCTTCGCGCAGGAACACGAGGAAGGACTCGACCGCCCGCACCGCCGCCGTATCGGCCTCCGACAGTGCGGCCTGCACGTATTCGTCGTGGCAGGCCCCGGTGCGCGCCGGGATCCCGGTCCGATAGAGCGCGAGCACGTCCTCGAACTCGCGCGCGCCCTGCTCGGCCGCCCCGCGAGAGACCTCGCGCAGGTTGACCCGCGCCGCGCGCAGCGTCTCGGGCACCAGCCGCAGCCGTCGGGTCGCGCGCCGCGCCCGCGTGCACGGAGGGTCCTGCGCGAGCACGTCGGCGATGGCCTCACCCGCCAGGGCGGCGTACGCCGCGGGCTCGCGCTCCCACACCCGCCGCACATCATGGGCCTCGCGGAGCCGGGCGACCTCGCGCGCCAGCGAGTCGCGCGCCGCGGCCGGGGCGGGCGGGAGGTCCGCGTCGTGGACCGCGTCCAGTCTCGCGGCGAAGGCCGCGAGCCAGGCGCGCTCGCTCTCGATCCAGGGCTGCGTCACCGGCACCAGCGGCAGGTCGCGGGCGGGCAGGCCGAGGCGCGCGGCTTCGTGCGGCCAACTCGCCAGCAGGTGCCCGGCCCACTCACGCTCGAGGCGCGCCACCTCGCGATCGGGCGTCTCGGCGCGGGCGCCGTCCGCGCCCAGCACGAGCGCGAGCGCGACGGAGAACGCGAGCGGCAGCCGGGCGGTGCGGGGCATGCGGATCTCCAGGACGGTGAGGGCGCGAGGCCGTGGGACCGATGGGATGCGCGTGGGTGAGCTCCGGTGCGTGCCGTCATAGCACCATGGCCGGCTCGGCCCGCACAAGCGCGTCCGCGTGCCGCCCGCGGGCGCTCCGGCTCAGGCGCCGCCAGCCGCCCGTTCGAACGTGAAGGCCGGCGCGTCGTCCGCGCCGTCGTGCAGCACCCGCACGCCGCGCGCGTCGATCGCCACCCGCGTTCCCTCGGCGCCGCCGTCGAGCGCCTGCTCGACGCCGAGCATGAGCCCGGCGCCGTCGAGCGCGTGCGGGGCCACGTCCCACGCCAGTGCGGTGAGGCGCGAGACCAGCGTGGCCACGGCCCCGGGCGCGGCCTCGGCCTCGCCGGGGGCGAGCGCGTATTCGAGCCGGAGCGAAGGCGCCAGCTCGGGCCCCACCGGGCGATTCTCGCGCGAGGTGAGCCCCGAGGTGAGCGCGCGCTGGACCTCGCCGAGGTCGAACGGCTTGCGCAGGTACTCGTGCGCCCCCATGCGCACCACCGCGAGCGCGGATTCGAACGACGGGAAGCCCGTCATGACGATCACCACCAGGCTGGGATCGATCTGGCGCGCGGAGGTCACCAGCGCCGCGCCGTCGAACCCGGGCATGCGCAGGTCGGTGACGATGGCGTCGAAGCGGGCGCGCCGCAGGTGTTCCAGGGCGGCATGGCCATCCGTGACCGCTTCGACGCGCGCGCCGAGGTGCACCAGATAGTCGACCAGCATCTCGCACACCTCGGGCTGGTCGTCCACGATCAGGATGGCGCGACCTTCCAGCGGCATGAGGTGCGGTGCCCGGACGTTCATGCCGCGAGCCTCCCCGCGCCCAGCCGGTGGCGGGCGAACCGGATGCGGCGTCCGCCGCGGTCCACTTCGACCTCGTCCATCAGGGCGCGTACCAGCGCGAGCCCGTGCCGGCCCTCCGCGGTCTCGGTCTTCGGTTCATAGCCGTCGCCCTCGTCCTCGACCACGCACGCGATGGTGTCCGGCCCGATCTCGGCGCTGAAGCGCACCACGCGCTCGCGCTCGAACCGGTGGCCGTACTGCATCGCGTTGAGCAGCGTCTCGAGCAAGCAGAAGCGGAACGCGGAGCGGCCGGTGACGTCGAGTTCGACGCCGGTCTCCGCCACCATCCGCTCGAGCACCAGGAACGCGCCCGCCCGCAGGCCCGGGTCCGACGGCACCTCGAGGGTGCATCGCAGGGTGCCCGGCAGCAGCCCGGGGGCCCGGCCCGGATGGCTTCCGAGCGCCCGCGTCACCGCGGCGCGGATGGTCGACGCGTCGAACGGCTTGGGCAGGAACTCGACCGCGCCGAGCTTGCCGGCGCTGATTGCGTCCCCGAGTGTGCCGAATCCGGAGACCACGATGAACGCGGTATGGGGCGCGAACGGGCGCGCGCTCTCGAGCAGCTCGAGCCCCGAGATCCCATGCATGCGCAGGTCGGTGACCACCACGTCGGGCGGCTCGCGACGGATGCGCTCCAGCGCTTCGGCGCCCGACGCGGCGGTCTCCACGTCCACCCCCAGCGCGCCGATGGCGACGCCGAGGAACGAGCGCAGCAGGACTTCGTCGTCCACCACCAGCACCGTCCGTCGTGACACGAGACCACCCTCCGGATCGCAGGAGCCCGGATGGGGTTTCGGCACGAAGGACGCGCGACTTTGGCCCGAACTGCGGCAGGGCCCGCGGGGTCGCCGCGGCGCTCCCGCCGGGCGTCCCGGGCTGGCGGGGTGCGGCCGGCGGCCGTCCCGCCTAGGGCCGCGGCACCACGTCCCGCACCAGCGCCATTGGGTCGTCCACCCGCAGCGGCGCCACCGAGAGGTAGGCCTGCGCGTAGCGCACGCCGATCTGCCAGCCCCAGTAGCGCGCGTAGGCCTCGAATGCCTCGCGGGCGTGCGGCACGTGCTCGGGGTGCGGCCGGTCGGGGTTGGAGAACTGGCTCTGGTGGCAGTCGATCGCGTTCATCCAGTCGTCGAAGAACTCGGAGACATCGACGATGAAGGTGGCGGTGGTGCCGGGCGGGAGGAAGTAGAAGAACATCGCCTTGGCCTGGTGCGGCTCCCCCGGGATCGGAGCCTTGCGCAGGTGCGCGAGGTTGTACGCGTTCGCCACGATCTGCCCGGTCTTGTAGTGGTCGTTGTGCCCGAGCCCGCGGCCGATCGGCAGATTGTAGTAGGGCGCGAGCACGATCGACGGCCGGTGGCGCCGGATCGCGGCGGCCGCGTTGCAGCGGTTCTCGAAGGTGTCCTCGATGCGGCAGTCCCCGAGGTCGAGGTTCTCGCGCACGTCGAGCTGCAGGATGCGCGCCGCCTCGGCGCTCTCCGCGCCGCGCCCTTCGGGCGTGCCCCAGCCCATGTCGCCGGTGGTCATGTCGATGATGCCGGTGGCATGGCCGAGCGCCTTCATCTTGCGCAGCAGCCCGCCGCAACCGATCTCGGCGTCGTCGGGGTGCGGCCCGAACGCGAGCAGATCGACCGCCATGAGGAGGTTCTCCGTGGTCCTGGGGTGCGCGTCGTCATGCGGTGCGCCCGCGCGCGGCTCGCGTGGCGCGACCGGGCCCGCATCTTAGCACCGGCGACCGCGGGCTACGCGTCGGGCGTCGCGATCGCCGGCGGATCCACCGAGGGGGCCGGCTGCTCGGCGTACATGGTCGCGAAGTAGTCCTGCACCATGCGGTCGGCCGAGAACCGGGTCTCGCCCATGATCACGCTCTCGACCATCATGTGCCGCCAGCGGGCGGGCTCCTTCCAGGCCGGCAGCACGTCGCGGTCGAGCACGGCGTACAGGTTCCTCAGATCGGTGTCGTCGTCGGTGTTGGTGCCGTCGCCGATCGCCCAGCCGGTCTCGCCGTGGCGGCAGCCCTCGGGCCACCAGCCGTCGAGGATGCTCAGGTTGAGCACCCCGTTCATCGCCGCCTTCATGCCCGAGGTGCCGCTCGCCTCGAGCGGGCGCGTCGGGTTGTTGAGCCACACGTCGGCGCCGCGCACCAGCGTGCGGGCGATCGCCATCTCGTAGTTCTCGATGAATACGATGCGGCCGGGGTGCTTCTGCTGCGCTTTCACCAGCCGTGCGACGATCGCCTTGCCGGTCCGGTCGTCGGGATGCGCCTTGCCCGAGAACAGCAGGTTGACCGCGTGGTTCGCGAGCAGCGACTCGAGCCGCGCCTCGTCGCGCAGGATCAGGTCGCTGCGCTTGTAGCCCGCCGCGCGCCGCGCGAAACCGATGGTGAGCGAATCGGGGTCGAGCGCCACCTGGTTGCGCCGCTGCACCTCGGCGAGCAGTTCGCGCTTGAGCGCGAGGTGGGCCTCCCACAACCGGGTGGGGTCGTGCCGGGCGTCGCGCACGCGCGCGTCCTGCCACGTCGGCACGTGCACGCCGTTCGTCACGTGGGTGATCGGCGCCGCGTCGTCCACGTGGGCCCACATCGCGCGCGCGGTCTCGCCGTGGAGCGCGGCCACCGCGTTGGCCTTGCGCGCCAGGCGCAGCCCGGCCACCGTCATGTTGAACGGGTCGCCGCCGAGCGCCCGCATCTCGGCGCCCGAGAGCTGCAGGCAGGCGCCCATGCGGCGCAGGTCCTTGAGCGAGTGCTCCTCGTTGCCCGCGAGCACCGGCGTGTGGGTGGTGAAGATGATGTGCTTGCGCACCTCGGCCCACGCGTCCGGGAAGTCGAAGCTGCGCTCCTCCATGCGCGCAGTGATCAGTTCGACCCCAGCGAACACCGCGTGGCCCTCGTTGAAGTGATAGGTCGAGATCGGGATGCCGAGCCAGTTGAGCGCGCGCACCCCGCCGATGCCGAGCAGCATCTCCTGGGCGATGCGCACGTCGGTTCCGGCCTCGTAGAGGCGGTGGGTGATCCAGCGATCCGCGGCGTGCATCGGTTCGAGCAGGAACAGGGGCACGTGCCCGTAGCGGTCGGTGAAGCGCACCGCGCACTGCACCTCGGAGCCGCGCACCCGCACCCGCACGCGCACGCCGGTGTCCTGCAGGAAGGCGTGGTCGTACGTTGAGTACTCGTCGTAGGGCTGGCCGTTCGCGTCGATGCGCTGGTTCGAGAATCCGCGTTCCCAGCGCAGGCCCACGCCCACCACCGGCAGCCGGAGGTCCTTCGCGGACTTGATGAAGTCGCCGGCGAGGATGCCGAGCCCCCCCGAGTAGATCGGGAAGGACGGATCGACGCCGAACTCCATGCAGAAGTAGGCGACGTGCGGCGTGCGCGAAAAGGCCATGTGCGGGGCTCGGGATCAGGGATGGATGCGGGCCAGCGGGTTTCGGGCGCGGGATTCTAAGAGGTCCGGGCCCGGGTTGTCACGCGAGGGAGGCGCGCGCCGGGGCCGCCCTGCGGTCATCGGCGCGAAGGCGGCCGGGCTTGAAGGTCCGCGCGGACCGGGCGCGCGGGCCGACTTTCCCGCAGGCCGGCGTTGCCGTTAGTGTGGGGGCTCCGAACCAGGGAGGGCCACCGGATGAATGAGAACCACGCGCTTCGCACCCTGCTGCTCGCCGCCGCCATCGTGATCGCCGGCTGGCTGGTGGGCCGCGGGATGGTGCAGTTCCGTGCCGGCGATCGCGCGGTGAGCGTCAAGGGCGTCGCCGAGCGCACCGTGAAGGCCGACATCGCGCTATGGCCGCTGCGGCTGGTCGCCGCCGACAACGACCTCGACGCCGCGCAACGTCGCATCCAGGCCGACCGCCGTGCGGTGGTCGCGTTCCTCGGGCGCCACGGCATCGACTCCTCGCGGGTCGAACTCCAGGCGCTCTCGGCGACCGACACGCGGGCCAACGCCTACGGCGATGGCGCGCGCACGCCGCCCAGCCGGTACATCGTCAACCTGACCCTGATGGTGCGCACCAGCGCGATCGACCGGCTGGCGGAGGCGAGTCAGAGTGTGAGCGAGCTGCTCGCCGCCGGGGTGGTGTTCTCGAGTGGCGAGTACGGCGCCAGCGGCCCCACCTACCTGTTCACCCGGCTCAACGAGCTCAAGCCCGAGATGCTGGCCGAGGCCAACGCAAACGCGCGGAAGGCGGCGGAGGAGTTCGCGCGTTCGTCGAAGGCCCAGGTGGGCGGCATCCGCCGCGCGAGCCAGGGCGTGTTCGAGATCCTCGCGCGCGATCCGGCCCCCGGCATCCTGCAGGAGAGCCAGGTGCAGAAGACGCTGCGCGTGGTCACCACGGTGGAGTACGGCCTGCGCTGAGACGCGACGGCGGTCGCGGCGCAGAGCGGCCCGCGCCCGGCTTCACGCCGGGGGACGGCCCGCGCTCAGCTCTTCCACCACATCCGGACGGCGACCATCGCCAGGAACACCGCGAACGAGCGCTGCAGGACGCGCGGGGTGAGGCTCAGGCCGAGCATGGCGCCGAACAGCGCCCCGACCAGGAGGCCCAGCGCCACCAGCAGCGCGGCGCGCATGTGCACCTCGCCGCGCTGCCAGTACTGCCACGCGCCGAGCAGCCCGACCGGCAGCAGGAGCGCGCCCAGCGACGTCCCGGTCGCCATCTGCGGCTTCATGCCCGCGAACAGGATGAGCGCCGGCACGATGACGATGCCGCCCCCGATGCCGAACAGGCCCGCGAGCACGCCCGCCGCCAGGCCGATGAGCAGGAAGGTCATGAAGCCTCCGAGGTGAAGGTGCCGCCGTCCGCGCGCCCGCGCGCCGCTAGGCGCCGGTGCTGCCCGGGGCCGTGTCGGCGGCGGAGCCCTCCATCACCCAGCGCACGCCCTTGGAGCACGGGCAGGTGCCGCCGACGCGCTTGAGTTTCGGCATCGCCATGATGGCGTCCTTCACCGTCATCGTGCCGCCGGCCACGCCCCGCAGCGCGGTCGCGTAGTTCGTCATGTCCCGGCTCGCGACGTAGCCCTCGTTGAGCTGCTTCGCGAGGTAGCGAAGGTACTCGCCGGCGTCGGTGAACGACTCGCCGTCCACGCCCACCATCTGGAACGCGGGCTCGCCCTTGCGGCGGAAGAAGCGCCGGTCGGGCGTGCGCAGCAGGTCCTCGTGCCTCACGCCGCGGTGCGCGCCGCGCGAGCGCTCGATCTCGTCGAGCGCCTGCTCGGCCTGCGCGGGAGCATACTCGGGGAAGCGCGCGCGCAGGAAACGCAGGTTGATGTCGCGCATCATGCGCTGGACCTCGTCGATGTAGCGGTCCTGCGCCTCGCGATTCTTGAGGTCCTTGAAGCCGAACTTCACGTTGGTGTCGCCGCCGCGCTCGTCCCCGAACATCTCGAGCGCGCGCGGGAACCACTTGCTCACCGCGCGCTGGATCGCCTGCATGGTGATGAACGGATCGCCCTGCGCGGCCCGCTGCGCCCAGCGGCGCATCGGGATGACGCCGGCGGCGAGGTGGAACGCCTCCTCGCGCAGCATCGGCGGCATGCTGTCGGCCATCGGCCGGTACGCGCACACCTTCTGCATGGTGAGCTGGTACTTGCCGACGCGGTCCACCAGCGCGGCGAACACGATGTTGTCGATGAACGAGTCGTAGTCGAGGTTGAACGCGTCGAGGACGTGATTGCCCGTCTGCATCGACAGGATCTCCTCGACCATCTGCTCGCCGGTCACGCCGCCCGAGACGTGGGTCCAGTCCTTCGACAGCAGCAGGTGGAGCATCTGGTAACCGTGCCGGAGCTCCTCGGCCATCACCCGCAGCACCCAGAAACGGTCCTGGTCGTCGGTGGCGCGCTCGAGCGTGCCCGCGTGCTGCTGGATCGAGCCGAACTCGGTCGAGGCCTGGGCGCGGATGATGGCGAGCAGGTGGCTGGCCTCCTCCTCGCTCATCTCGTCGGGGTCGTGGCGCTTGGCCTCGCCGGCGTGCTCGCCGATCTGGATCAGGTCGCTGGTGCCGACCTCCATCTTGGCGCACAGGCAGAACTCCTCGTCGGTCGGGAAGTACTTCTGCCAGTTCGCCCGCAGCGACTCGTAGTCCTTGAAGTTGTGGCGGCGCCAGTGCTCGACGGCGTCGTGGTACTTCTTCTCGAGCGTGGTGTTCTCCACCTTCATCATCGCCGCGCCTCCCCGGCCGCGGGTGCGATCCGCACCTCGAGCGCCTGGAGCGGAGACGGCGCGAAGCCGAGCTTCTCCAGGAACCCCGCCACCGCCGCGTCCTTCCGGTCCACCAGCGTGCGCACCGACGCCGCGCCCTGCGCGCGGAAGTGCGCCACCATCGCCTCGTACATCCGGCGCCCGAGGTCGCGGCCACGGCAGTCGGGGTCGAGGCCGAAGCGCTCGATCCAGCCGCAGGTCTCGTCGATCCCGAACTCGCCGGCCCGCAGGTCGCCCAGCATGAATCCCACCACCCGGCCGTCCACCTCGCACACCTGCGAGACCTCGGGATCGCGCCGCAGGGAGAACATCACGCGCTGCTCCCAGAAGTCGGGACGGTAGATGCCGGAGAGGCGCTCGTCGATCCTCACGATCGCGCCGATGTCGAGCTCGTCGAGCGGGCGCACGCGGCTTCCGGTCAGGGCGTCGGGCATGTGGGAAGGCCTCCGGGGCGGGTCCTTGGGATGGACGAGGGCGCGAGGACAGTATCAGGCGGAGGCGCCGGGCGGCCAGCGCGAAGAACGAACGTATGTTCAGGTTCGCCGGGCTGGCGGGCGCGCGCCCCGCCCGGGGAGCCGCCCGGGTGGCCGGCCGGCGGGGTGCCGGGGTGGCGCGCGGGGCCCTAGGCCTCGGCGGGCGCCAGCCGCGTGATCACCTGCACCCGCCGGCGCGCGGGGTCGGGCGGCATCCACGAAGGCGCGAAGTCCACCGGCAGGCCCGGCGAGGCGGCGCGGCTCCAGAGCGGGCGCGCCACCTCGCCGCACAGCGCGTCCGCGAAGTCCGGGTCCACCGCTTCGGCCGCGCGGCACGCGCTGTCGTGCGCCTCGGCCGGGGCCAGCCGCGGCTCCGGCCGGCGCCCCGCGAGGTGGCGTGCGAGCCAGCCGCTCAGGCGCGGACGCAGGTCGGCGAGCACGTTGAAGCAGTCGTGGCCGCCGCGGGGATAGAACACGAACTCGCGCTCGCAGCGCGCGCGCTCGAAGATGCGCGAAGCCTCGCGCCGCGGCGTCAGCAGGTCGTGCCCGCCGCCGGCGAGGAACAGGGGCGCCCGCAGGTGCTCGATGGCGCCGTCGAGCGTCAGCCGGCCGACCGCCTCGCCCATCTCGGACTCGGCCACGCCGTAGAGCGCCGCCAGTTCGCGGCGCATGCCGGCGAGCGTGATGTTCCAGTAGACGTCGAGCGAGTACGGCGGGCTCACCGCGGCGACCGCGCGCACCCGCGGGTCGTGCGCCGCCATGCGGATCGCCATGTAGCCGCCCAGGCTCAGCCCGGCGAGCGCCACCGCGCTGGCGTCCAACTCGGGGTGGCCCTCGATGGCGTCGATGATGGACACGCCGACCGGCCGCGGCTCGGCCACCATCGAGAGGCGGTGGAACGTCTGCCCCAGCCCCGGTCCATCGAACACGATCGTGGCCAGGCCCTGCTCGAGCAGCGCGTCGCTCCACCAGTGCAGCTCCTCCTTCACCGCGTTGGTGCCGTTGAACATCACCACCACGGGCGCCGGCCGCGGCCCGCGCGGCACGCGCAGGTAGCCGCGCATCGCACGGCGGCGATGGACGAACTCGAACGGGCGCGCCGGGGGATCCACGCAGGGCGCCGCCTTCTCGTAGGCGCGCACGCACGCCTCGTGGAGCGCGCGCTTGCGCGCGATGTCCATGAAGATGACGTACTGGGCGAAGTTGAACGCCGCGGAGGACCCCAGCCACATCCGCCCGGCGTCCCCATCGAGCCCGCGTTCGTGCGCGTCGTCGCCGGCGCGCTCGAGCTCGAGCCCGAGGTCCTGCCAGTTGTCCACCCACGACTCGAGATCGGTCGAGCGCCGGAGCACCCGGTCGAGGTCGTCGGGCGTCACGCCGGAGTTGGTGAACTGCAGCCGGGCCCACTCCGGCATCTGCCGGGCGACGCCGAGACGCAGCGAGAGGCGCACGAACCCGGGCCGCAGCAGCTGACTGCGCAGCAGATGCGGGACGAGGAGTTCGAGTCGTCCACCCCGGAGGTCCATCGCCGCCTCGTCGTGAAGGTCCGCTGCGTGCCGGTCGTCAGGAAGGCGCGGGGGGCACGCCTCCAACCCTTTGAGAGTGCAGGGCCCGTGCCATCGGTGCGGACGGGTTTGGGGCCGCTCCTGGCGCGGTGCGCGCGCGTCCCGCGAGGCGGCCGGCGCGGACACGGCCCGTGTCCGGCCGCGGCGCCCGGGGTCGCGGCGCCCGGGTGCCACCTCCGTCCGCTGGGCCAGCCCACCCGCGGCCGGGTGGGGCCGCGCAGCGGCGGCGCCACGCCGTGGGGCGCCCCCGCCGCTAGCCCCTCGCTCCCGCCCTCCGCCGGCGATGGTCCTCGGCCAGCGAACGCGCCACGCCCGTGTCGCCGAGCGGGTGGCCGTCGAGCGTGCCGACCCGCACGATCTCCTGCACCGAGTTGGTGAGGAAGACCTCGTCGGCCCCCAGCAGGTCGTCGAGTCTCAACGCGCCCTCGTGCGCGGGGAGGCCGCGCGCGGCGCACGATCCGAGCACCAGGGCGCGCGTGATGCCCGGCAGGATGCCGCGCGCCAGCGGGGGCGTGACCACCCCGCCACGCGCTACCACGAACACGTTGCTGGACGCGCCTTCGAGCACTTCGCCGGCCGGCGAGAGGAGCAGTGCCTCGTCCGCGCCGGCGGCGCGCGCCTCGTCGCTCGCCAGCGCGTACGCGAGGCGGCTGGTGGTCTTGTGCGCGCCGAGCGGGCCGGGCTCGAACGGCGCCCGCGAGATCCGCACCCTCGCCGCCCCCGCGCGCGTGCCGGGCCACAGCCGCGCGGACACCGGTTCAGCCTCGACCCACGCGCCGGCGCGCGTCGGGTGCCCGCCGGCGATGCCGCGCGTGATGGTGAGCCGTGCCACTGCGTCGCGCAGGCCTTCGGCGTCGAGCACCTGGCCGATGGCGTTGAGTAGCACGGACGGCGCGGCCGGGACCGGGAAGCCGAGGATGGCCGCCGACAGCACCAGACGCTCGAGATGGAGCTCCCAGGCGAACGGCTCGCCGTCATACACGCGCACGGTCTCGAACAGCCCCTGGCCGTCGCGCGCCCCGCGGTCCCACAGCGACAGCGATGCCTCGGCGCCGCGCACCAGCGCCCCGTTGACCCACGCGGCGCGCCCCGGCGCTCGCGCGCCGCGCGGCAGCGGCGCGCTCATCGCGCCGGCACCGCGGGGGAGTCGAGCGTCACCGGCCCCACCCATTCGGAGAGCGCCGCCCGCACGGGGGATGTGGGCGCGACGAGCGCTGGCGCGCTCATCGCGCCGGCACCCCGGGGGAGTCGAGCGTCACCGGCCCGACCCATTCGGAGAGCGCCGCCCGCACGGGGGATGTGGGCGCGACGAGCGCTGGCGCGCTCATCGCGCCGGCACCGCGGGGGAGTCGAGCGTCACCGGCCCCACCCATTCGGAGAGCGCCGCCCGCAGGCCTTCGATCTTGTGCAGGGTCTCGTCGTACTCGGCTTGCGGGTCGGAATCGGCCGTGATGCCTCCGCCGGCGGCGAACCTCACCGCGTCGGACGTCACGAGCGCGGTGCGGATGGCGATGTTCCAGTCGGCGTCGCCGCGCCAGTCGAGGTAGCCGATGGCCCCGGTGTAGACGTGGCGGCGGACCGGCTCGAGCGCCTCGAGGATCTCCATCGCGCGGATCTTGGGCGCCCCGGTGATGGACCCGCCGGGGAAGCACGCTTCGAGCAGGTCGAAGGCGTCGGCCCCCTCGCGCAGCGTGCCGGTGACCGTCGAGACCAGGTGGTGCACCTGCGCGAAGGACTCGAGCGCGCACAACTCCGGCACCCTCACGCTGCCGGTCTCGCACACCCGCCCGAGGTCGTTGCGGAGCACGTCCACGATCATCACGTTCTCGGCGCGGTCCTTGGCGCTGGCCGCGAGCGCCGCCCGTTCGAGCGCGTCGGCGGCCGGGTCGGCGCGGCGCGGGCGGGTGCCCTTGATGGGGCGGGTCTCCACCTGGCGCCCGCGCAGCGTGAGGAAGCACTCCGGGCTCGCGGCGGCGACGGCATGGTCGGTAGCGCCGAGGAACGCCGCGTACGGCGAGGGCGAAAGCCGCGCCAGCGACTCGAACAGCCCGAGCGCGAACGCGGTGGGGGCGCCGGGCGCGAGCGGCAGCGTCCAGCGCTGCGAGAGGTTCGCCTGGAAGATGTCGCCGCGCGCGATGTGTCCGCGCACGCGCTCGACCGCGGCGCGGTACGCGTCGGGGGTGAAGCCGGAGACCGCGTGCGCGGGGGCTGCGCGCGGGGCGGGCGGCGCCGCGCGCGCCACGCGCGGGCGCTCGAACAGCGACTCGAACCGGTCGAGGCGCCGCACCGCGTGCGCGGCGCGCGCTCCGGCTTCGGCGAGCGGCAGCCCGCTCGCGAACGCCCAGGCCTCGCGGCGATCGTGGTCGAACACGCCCACCACGTCGTGCAACGCGACCAGGAAGTCGGGGAGCGCGAGGTCGTCCGCGGCGCGCGCCGGGAGCCGCTCGAGGCGGCGGCCGAAGTCGTAGGCCCAGTAGCCCACCGCGCCGCCGGTGAACGGGATGCGGGTGTGCGCCGGACCGTCGCTCCGCGCGCTCGCGGCGGCGGCTCGGAACGCCGCCTTGGTCGCCTCCCAGTCGCCGCCGCGGTGCACCGCGTACGGGTCGGCGCCGAAGAACGACCACCGCGCGCTCCCGCCGTCGACCGCCGAATGGAGCAGGAACGGGTGCGGCAGATGCGCGAGCGCGCGCAGCGCGTCCAGGGGATCGGCGACGCCCAGGGAACGCACGAGGGGAAGGGCCTGGCGGTCCATGCGCGCGAGGGTAGGAGGGTGGCGGACGGGGGTCAACGATGGCGCCGGGGGACCGCGGAAGCGGGTGTGCGAGGGGCCGGCCGGGCGGTTCGCGGGGCCGCGCGGCGCGCGCACGCTCATCCTTGACACCCCCCGCCCTCGGTGCCAACGTCCGCGGCGTACTTCCGACGCGAAAGACGCGAGGGAGCGCCGGGTCCCGCCACGCTCGCGGGGCCGGCGCTCCGATGCGCCGCCTCGGACCGGCACGGATGCCGGGGTCGTTCCCGCGACGGCAGGGAGGCCGTTTGAGCTCGTTCCTCATCCAATCCGGCACGCTGGTGTGCATGGACGCGGCCCGCACCGTCCGGCGCGGCGACCTGCTGGTGCGCGATGACGTCATCGCGGCCCTCGGGGACGCGGTGCCCGCGGCGCTCGCCGCGCTGCCCGGCGGACGCGCGGACGAGACGCACGACGCCGCGGGCGCGCTGGTCGTGCCGGGCTTCGTGCACGGCCATCTCCACCTGTGCCAGACCCTGTTCCGCGGGCTCGCCGAGCAGGCCGACCTGCTGTGCTGGCTGCGCGAGAGCGTGTGGCCGCTCGAGGCCGCCCACACCGAGGCCTCGATCGCCGCGTCGGCCCGGCTCGGCGTGCTCGAGCTGCTGGCCGGCGGCGTGACGTGCGTGAACGACATGGGCACGGCGCGCCACACCGAGGCGATCGGCGCGGTGCTCGAGCAGTCCGGCCTGCGCGCGGTGTTCGGCAAGGCGCTCATGGACCAGGGCGCCGGCCTGCCCGCGGCGCTGCGCGAGGATCCCGCGCGCGCCCTGGACGACGCGCTGGCACTGGCGCGGCGCTTCCACGGGGCGGGCGACGGGCGGCTGCGGGTGTCGCTGGCGCCGCGCTTCATCCTCTCGTGCAGCGAGCGGCTGTGGCACGACGTCGCGGCGGCCTCGCACGAGCAGGGCCTGGTGGTGCACACGCACATCGCCGAGGCGCCGAGCGAGGGCCGCGAGGTGGAGGCCAGCGTGGGCTCGAGCGCGGCGCGCTACTTCGCGCGCCAGGGCGTGCTCTCCCCGCGCTTCGTCGGGGCGCACGGGGTGTGGCTCGACGACGAGGAACTGGGCCTGCTCGCGCGCGCCGACGCGGCGCTCGTGCACTGCCCGGGCTCGAACCTGAAGCTCGGCTCGGGCTTCGCGGACCTGCGACGCTGGGCGCACGCCGGGGTGCGGCGCGGGCTCGGTTCGGACGGCGCGGCGTGCAACAACCGCCTCGACACCTTCCACGAGATGTCGCTGGCCGCGGGGCTCACCCGCGTGCTGGCGCCGCAGGGGTTCCTGAGCGCGCGCGACGTGGTGGCGCTCGCGACCATCGAGGGCGCGAGCGCCCTCGGACTGGGCGGCCTGATCGGTTCGCTCGAACCCGGCAAGCAGGCGGATGTCGTCGTGGTGGACGCCAGCGGCCCGCACCACG
Organism: Candidatus Eiseniibacteriota bacterium; assembly: GCA_963776245.1. Taxonomy (GTDB): domain Bacteria; phylum Eisenbacteria; class RBG-16-71-46; order RBG-16-71-46; family RBG-16-71-46; genus CAVSAC01. The sequence goes on from CAVZLN010000003.1 coordinate 689,293, forward strand.
CGACCTCGCCCGATCGCGATCCGTACGTCGCGCTGGTGCACGCCGCCCGCCCCGACGACGTGCGCCTCACGATGGTCGCCGGACGGGCGCTCTATCGCGAAGGGGCGTGGGCCACGCTCGACCCCGGCCGGGTGCTGGGCGACGCGCGGAGCGAATCGGCGGCGCTCGCGCGGCGCGCGGACCTCGGGGTTCGGCCATGATCATCGGACCGTGCACCGTGGTGACCGGTGGCGCCGAGCCCCAGGTGCTCGAGGACGCCGGTGTGCGCATCGTCGGCGCGCACATCGCGCAGGTGGGCCCGGTCTCGAACCTGGCGGCGTCCCATCCGAACGACACGCTGTGGCCGGCGCGCGGCCGGGTGCTGATGCCCGGGCTGGTGAACGCGCACACCCATCTCGGTCACCATCTGGCGCGCGGACTGGGGCTGCGCACGCCCGCGGAGTGGCGGCGCTACGAGCACGCGCTCTCGCCCGAGGATGTGTTCTGGGGCGCCACCGCGGCGCTGGTCGAGGGCCTGCGCCACGGCGTGACCACGGTGTGCGACTTCCACCGTTCGGGCTCCGCGGTCGATCTGTCGCTGTCCGAGATCCTCTCGGCCGCGCGCAAGACCGGCGTGCGCGTGGCGACCTGCTACGGCGTGTCCGAACACGACACGCCGCTCGAGCGCAGCGCGGCGCTCGAGGAGAGCCTGACCTTCGCCGCCGATCTGCGCCGCCAGCGCGAGGGGCGGCTGCGCGCCACCGTCGGGGTGCAGGCGCACTCGCTGGCCGGCGTGGACGCGCTCCTCGCCGACGCGCTGGAGCGCGCCGCGGGGGCGCTGCCGGTGCACGTGGACCTGGCGCTCGACCTCACGCCCGCCGAGAAGTGGCGCGCGCAGCGGCGCTGGCAGGCGGGCGAGCAGCCCACGTTGTGGGCGCACGCCGACACCGCCCCGCGCGGCCTGCTGGCGATCGCGCAGGAGCGCGGCGACGCGCTCGCGACCGTGGGCGCGGCCACCGCGCTCGAGCGCGAGGCCGAGGTGTCGTGGGGGAGCGATTCGGGCGTCAACGCCCCGCCGCTGCCGGATGCGTCCAATCCGTGGGCCATGGGCGGCCGGCCCGACCTGCACTACCGGCGCGTGTTCGTGCGCGGCGCGCGCTGGGCCGAGCGCCACTTCGGCGAGCGCCTCGGCCAGATCGCGCCGGGCGCGCCCGCCGACCTGCTGCTGGTGGACTACCGCCCGGCCACCGAGTTCTCGTCGCGCACCCTGATCGACCATCTCTGGTCGGGTCTGCTGCGCGCCCCGGTGTCGAGCGTGATGGTGGCCGGCGAGATCCTGGTCGACAATGGCACCCTCGTCGACGTGGACGAAGGCGAGGTCGCCGCGCGCGCGCGGGCGTGCGCGAAGCGAGTGTGGGAGCGGCTGGGATAGCGAGACGCCGCGGCGGTTCCGGCAGGCGGGGCCGTGCTACCCTGCGCGTCCGGAGGGTCCGCCCATGGAACTGCGCCTGTACCAGGTCGATGCGTTCGCATCCGAGGTGTTCCGCGGCAACCCGGCGGCGGTGATGCCGCTGGCGGAGTGGCTCCCGGACGGCGTGATGCAGTCGATCGCGGCGGAGAACAACCTCTCCGAGACCGCGTTCCTGGTCGCGAACGGCCCCGACTACGACCTGCGCTGGTTCACGCCCGGGGTCGAGGTGGACCTGTGCGGGCACGCCACCCTGGCGGCCGCGTTCGTCGTGTTCACCCAGCTCGAGCCGCTGCGCGAGAGCGTGACGTTCCACACCCGCAGCGGGCCGCTCGCGGTGGTGCGCGAGGGCGCGCGGCTGACGATGGACTTCCCGGCGCGGCCGCCCGCGGCGTGCGCGGCCCCCGAGGCGCTCCTCCGCGCGCTCGGCCGCGCCCCGGAAGACGTCCTGCGCGCGCGGGACTACCTGGCGGTGTTCGAGCGCGAGGAGGACGTGCTCGCGCTCCAGCCCGACTTCAGGGCGATCGCCGCGCTCGACGCGCTCGGGGTGATCGCCACCGCGCCCGGCACCGGGGGCGTGGACTTCGTGTCGCGCTTCTTCGCCCCCGCCGCGGGCGTGCCCGAGGACCCGGTCACCGGCTCGGCGCATTCCACGCTGGTGCCGTACTGGTCGCAGCGGCTCGGCAAGCGGAAGCTCCACGCCCGGCAGGTCTCGCGGCGTGGCGGCGAGCTGTTCTGCGAGGACCACGGCGCGCGCGTCACCATCGCCGGGCACGCGGTGCCCTACCTCGAAGGCACCGTCCGATTGTGAGGAAGACGCTCGGCCTCCTCGCGGGGGTGGCGGTCCTGGTCGCCGGCATCGCGCTGTTCCGCGGCGCAGGCGGCTGCGCGCCGGCCGACGCGCTGCGCGCCCGCCTCGCCCCGCTCGCCCGCCGCGAGCGCGCGCCGCGCCCCGACCTCGGCGCGCGGGTGGAGCGCTGGCTCCTGATCGACGCGCGCGGCGACACCACGCGGGCGCTCTGGCGCGCCGCCGCTCCGGGCGCGCGACGGCCGTGGACGGTGGTGATGCTGGGCGGCATCGGGACCGGCGATCGCGCGGCGCTCCTGTTCCCGGAGGACCTGCCCGTGAACGTGCTCGCGGTGGACTGGCCGTGGCGCGGCGCACGCCGCATGGGCGGCGCGCGGCTGGTGGCGTCCGCTCCGGCGCTCCGCGCCGCGCTCTTCCGCACGCCGGCCTGTCTCGCGCTCGGGCTCGACGCGGTCGCCGGCGTGGCGGGCGTGGACACCACGCGCATCGCCCTGCTGGGCGCCAGCCTCGGGGCACCGCCGTCGATCGCGGCGCTGAGCCTGTCGCGGCGGCCGGCCGCGCTGGTGCTGGTGGACGGCTTCGCCGGGCTCGAGCCCGCGCTGCGCCACGCGATCGCGCGCGAGACCCGCCCGCGCTGGGTCGCGCGCCCGCTCGCCACGCTCGCGGCCGCGCTGCTCGACCCGCTCGAGCCCGCCCGTCACGCCGCGGCGCTGGCACTGCCGGCGCTGGTCATCAACGCCCGGCGCGACGAGCGCATCCCGCGCGAGTGCGTGCTGCGATTGCACGCGCTGATGCCGCGGGCCACCATCCGCTGGCGCGCCGACACCCACGTGCTGCCCGAGCGCCGCGCGCTCATCGCCGAGCTCGCGCGCGAGGCGAGCGCCTGGCTCGATTCGCTGCCGGCGCGCTGAACCGCACGGTCCACGCCGCCCGCGCGCGGTTGCACCCTCCGGGACACCCGCGGCCCGCGGGCTCATGACCCGCCGCGGTCAAGCCGCTGCGCACCAACACCTCGCGGCGCGGTGCCGCGCCCGGCACGCCGGCTGCTCTCCTTCTCCGGCGTCGTCCCCGACATCGCTCCCGACCCGAAGCACCCGATGGAGGATCACCATGAAGCGCATGCTCGTCATCCTCGTGCTCGCCGCGATCGCCGCCGGATCCGCCACCTCCGCGCTCGCCGGCACCGTCCGCCAGGAGCGCCGCGAGGCGCGCCAGACCGCGCGCATCGCCCAGGGGGCGCGGTGCGGCCAGCTGACGCGCGGCGAGACCGCGCGCCTGCTCCGCGGCCAGGCGCGCGTGGACCGGATGGAGGCGCGCGCGCTGGCGAACGACGGCCGCATCGGACCGCGCGAGCGCGCCCGCATCGAGCGCGCCCAGGACCGGCAGAGCCGCGTCATCCACCGCCTGCGTCACAACCGCCGCGGCGCGCGCTGAGCACCGCGCGCCGCGCCCGGCCGGGTCGTCAGCGGCGTCGCGATCCGGGCGCGCGCGTGTACGAGACGCTCAGGCGCGCGCCGTCGCCGCCCGGGCCGAGCGGCCAGGCGAGGTCCACGCGCAGCAGATCCAGGGGCGAGGGGATCCCGGGCTGGTAGAGCAGCGACACGCCCGCTTCCGCCAGCCCGTCCGCCGCGCGCGGCCAGTCGACGCCGGGTCGCGCGCGGCCGGTGTACGGATCGAGCCCCCACACCGCGCCCGCTCCGGCGAACACGCCCGCCTGCAGCGGCAGCGCCCCCGGGTGCGGGAGGCGCGCGGCCGCGAGCACGTCGAACGTGGTGACGAGGTCGAGCCGCGCGAGCGCCAGGCCGGTGCCCCCGCGCGCGGCGCCGGCGAGCGAACGCAGCGAGCCCGCGCCGCCGAGGAAGAACGCGGCCTGCGGCACCGGTTGTCCCGACAGCCGGCCGTACACCAGTTGCGGCACCGCGGCGAGCCGCCGTCCGAGCCCCACGTCTCCGGTCAGGGCGACGCGCGTGCGCCGGTACTCGAAGTCGCTGTTCAGCGCCGCGCCGGAGGTGAGGTGGGTGACGTCGAGCTCGAGCGGGGTCCCGGGGAGGTGGGCGCCGGCCGAGAGCCGCAGCTCGCGCGCGCGGCCGCGCCAGGCGGGCAGGTTGTCGGGCACCAGCAGATCGGAGTGCGTCAGGTTCCAGGTGGTCGTCACCGCGAGCGGGCGCTCCAGCTGGTCGCGATACCCGATGCCGGCACGCCAGGCCGTGCGCTCGTGGTCGAGACCGGCCTCGAGCCCGTCGCGCCGCAGCAACCGCCGCGCGTCCTGGCCGGAGATCAGCGCGCGCAGCGTGGCGAGCCGGCCGCCGCCGTCGCGATCCATGCCGTCGGCGTAGCGGTGAGCGCCCACGGTGAGCCGCAGCGGCCGCTCGCGCAGCGGGCGCGCGAGCGTCACGCTGCCGCCCCCGAGCCAGGTGTCCGAGCCGGTGGCGTGGCGCAGGCGAGCTTCGAGGCGCGCGCCGCCGCGCTCGCGGCCGAGGGCGGCGCCGGCGCCCCACGAAGCGCCATCCACGCGGTCGAAGCGGAGGTCCGGCCAGTACGACAGCCGGAGGCGATGGCGCGCCGCGGCCGGACGAGCGAGCCCGGAGACCAGCGCGCTGTCGAGGCCGGCGGTGTCGAGCGGCGCCGCGGTGACGCCGAAGTACCGGTCGGTCGAGTCGGCGAGCCCGCCGAGGAAGCGCGTCAGCGCGCTGTCGGGCTCGGTGCGCTGCGCGCGCGCGACCGCGGGCGCGACGGCGGCGCCGGCGAGCGCGAGCGCGGCGAGGGCGGCGCGGCCGAGGCGGGAGGCGGACGCGCTCATCGGGCCTCCCCGGCGGCACGCGGGTGCCGGGTGTCGGCGAACAGCGAGTCGGCGAGCCCGCGGTTGATGGCGTAGTCGTCGAACGCGATCGCGAAGTCGAAGCTGCGTCCGAGCCCGGGGATCGGCAGGGTGGCGTCGGCGCGCAGCAGCACGCGGCGCAGCACCCAAAAGCCGTCCGCGCGACCGCGCTCGACCACCATGCGGCGCACCCCGCGCAGGAACAGCGGCACCGGCGAGCGCTCGAACGACACCTCCTGGCGGACGATGACGAACTCGTTGGTGTCCACCCACACCAGGCCGCTGGGGGTCGTGGGGTCGAGGCGCGAGCGCGGCTCGAACGCGATGCGATAGATCAGGCGCGGTCCCGGCAGCACCTCACGGCCGACGATGCGGTAGCGGAAGTCGCGCCGCGCCGCCGGATGGAACGCGAAGTTCACGATGTCCTCGCCCATCGAAGGCCCGACCTCGAGGTCGGCCTCGGCCTTCGCGCCCTCGCCCCTCTTGGCGCGCCAGTCGCGCAGCACCACGCTGCGGGACCGGCCGGGGCGCTGCTTCCACACCTGCAGCACGGTCTCGCTCTGGAGCGCGGGCGGCTTCCGCGGGTCCCCGGCATCCCGCACCAGGCGCACCGTGACGCGGAACCGCTGGTCGGTGAGGAGCGACTCGCGCCGGGCCTCGCCGCGCGCCACGCGGTCGAGGATCTCGTCGAGGGTGACGCGGGGCGCGCGCACCAGCACCTCGGGCACCTCGGTGTGGAGCGTGTCCTCGCGCGCCAGCGTGGGCCCGCTGGAGGCGGGTGGGGCCGAGAGCGCGACGGCGGCGAGCAGGGGCAGGAACAGGTTCATGGTCCCTCGCGGAGGCGCGGCATGGTAGCCCGCGGTGAAGCGCGCCCGCAACACCGTGCGACCGCGCGGCCACACCCGTCCGCGCCTCCTCATGTGTCGGCGCCACATGGCGGTATCCTGCCGGAGTGGAACGCAAGGAGCGGTCCGGCACGGGGCGTGCGTGGGAGCATGTCCGTCCGCGACATCCAGAGTCGATTCACCCTTCAGTCCTAAGGAGGATCCCGTGAACCGTCGTCCCGTCACCGCTGCCGTCCTCGCGGCGGCCCTGCTGTTGCCGGGGATGGCCCTCGCGAGCCCGCCCCCGGCGGAGTCCGTTGCCCGCTCGCTCGCCGGGGATGCCCTCACGATCCCCGCGCAGATCGCGTCCAACAGCTTCGCGCTCGCGGCCACCTTCCTCCCCGGCGCCGAGGACCGCTACGCGTCGGTGCGCTACCGTCCGCGCTCCCGCGGCGACCGCTACGATCGCTACGATCGCGGCCCGCGGGTGGCGAACCCGGTGCAGTTCCACCTCGGATTCTTCGATCCCGAGGGCGACGCGGGCAACGCCTTCGTCGCGGGCCTGCGCGGCGGCCCCCAGGTGGACAAGCACATCCAGGTGGGTGCCGGCATCGACTGGATCCACAAGACCGAGAACAGCGCCGCCATCCTCTCGGAGAGCGCAGGCCCGAGCGGCACCACCATCACCACGCAGCAGCAGCTGAGCGAGTCGTCGTCCGACCTGTTCCCGCTGATGGCCTTCGTGCAGGTGAACGCCGACGAGAGCCTGCCGGTGATGCCCTACGTCGGGCTCGCGGGCGGCTACCAGGTGCTCTACCTGTCGGCCACCGACTACCTGACCCGCGAGGCCTTCGACGGCACCTTCGGCGGCTGGGCGTGGCAGGCGTGGGGGGGCGTGGCGCTGCCGCTGTCCGGCCAGTCCCGCCTCAACGCCGAGTTGTTCGTGAACAACGGCGAGGCCAGCCGTGACACCGATGGCCCGCTCGGCATCACCTACCACGAGACCGTGAGCCTCGACGGCGTGGGCGGGCGCATCGGCCTGAGCTGGGGGTTCTGAAGCGATCGATCACCCGGAAGGTCGCCGGCATGCACCTCACGGCGATCCGGCGCCGGCTCCGCCGTACGCGGGGCCGGCGCTTCCGTTCGCGCCCTCGAGCGAGCCCGTACGACGCGGCCGGGCCCCATTCGGCCGGGCCCTTGCCGGACCTTGCCGCGGTCCGCGCGCTGGCCTACGCTCGCGCACGTCATGGCACGCAAGCCTCCCCGCCGCCGTCGTGAGTCCGAGCCGCGTCCGCGCGTGCCGGGCTCCAAGCGTCCGCGCGCCGCGCCCGGCCAGGGCCGCACGCAGGCGCGTTCCGCGGCGCACGCGGCCAACCCCGGCGGGGCGGGCACCGCGCACGGCGCGCGGGCGCCGAAGCCGCCCGGCAGCGCGGCGGTGCGGCGCGCCAGCGCCCGGCGCGCGCGGGCCCGCCCCGCGCCGGCGGCGGCGAAGCCCGCGCGGGTTCGGGCGACGGCGGCGCGCGCGCGCTTCGCGCCCCCCGCGCCCGCGCGCGTGGCGGCGCTGCTCGAGCTGCTCGAGCGGCTCTACCCCGAGGCGAGATGCGCGCTCGACTTCGAGACGCCGCTCCACCTGCTGATCGCCACCATCCTGTCGGCGCAGTGCACCGACGAGCGCGTCAATCGGACCACGCCGGCGCTGTTCGCTCGCTACCCCGACGCGCCCGCGTTCGCCGCCGCCGATCCGGCCGAGCTCGAAGAGCTGGTCCGCTCCACCGGGTTCTTCCGCATGAAGGCGAAGGCGATCCGGTCGTGCTGCGCCGACATCGTGGCGAAGCACGGCGGCCTGGTGCCGCGCACCATGGACGAGCTCACCGCGCTGCGCGGCGTGGGTCGCAAGACCGCGAACGTCGTGCTCGGGAACGCCTACGGGATCCCGGGGCTGGTGGTGGACACGCACGTCACCCGGCTCGCGCACCGGCTCTCGCTCACCCGCGAGCGCGACCCGGTCCGCATCGAGTTCGCGCTCCAGCCGCTGGTGCCGCAGCCGAATTGGACCCTGTTCTCGCACTGGCTCATCCTGCACGGCCGTCGCGTGTGCGTCGCGCGCAAGCCGCGCTGCTCCGTCTGTCCGCTCGTCCCTCATTGTCCCCGCCTCGGCGTGACCGCCTCGCAGTAGGCGCGCGGCCGCCGCGGACCGAGGTCCGCCCCATGCTCTACGGCCGTCCCGCACCGTCCGTCCTCGCCGCGCTCCTCGTGCTCGCCGTCAGCCCGCCGGTCTCTGCGTCCCCCGCCCCGCCGTCCACGCCGGCGCCGGTGTACGGCAACGAGAGCGCCGCCGCGGCCGACGCCGGCGCCTCGCTGCTGTTCGATCCGGCCGCGCTCGGGCTGCGCTATCCCTCCGAGCTGGCGCTCTCGTACGGCGAGGACGCCGCCGGCCGCGCGGCGTGGCGCGGGTTCGCCAGCGCCCGCACCCTCGGGCTCGCGTATGAGGACGAGGGCGATGGGGCCCGCGCGTTCACGCTCGGCACCGCGGCGGGCGGCGAGCCGCTGCGCGGCGGCTGGGCGACCACCTGGCGGCGCGTCGCGGGAGGCGCGCGGGTCACCGACCACCGCGCCGGACTGCTGTCGCGCCCGCAGCCCTGGCTCTCGCTCGGCGCGGTCGCCGACCACGTGACCGAGCCGCGGCTGGCGGGCGCGCGCCTGGCGCGCACCTGGGACCTCGCCCTCGGCCTGCGTCCGCTGGCGCTCGCGCGTCCGCGCGCGCACACCTGGGGCACGCGGCTCACCCTCACCGGCGACGTGCGCCTGCTCGAGGACGGCGACGCGCGGTCCGCGCGGGTGCGGATCGGCGCCGAGCTCGAGGCGCTGCCCGGCGTGCTGCTGCGCGCCGCGTTCGAGGACCATGGCGGGGTGCAGGCGGGCGTGGCGCTGCTCGGGCCGCGCGTGGGCTATCACGCGCAGTCGGCCTACGACCGCGCGGGCGGGCGCCGCTATTCCACGCACACCCTCTCGTTCCACGACGCCGAGGACCGCACCGTGCTCGCCGGACGCGCGCTGCGCCGCGTGGCGGTCATCCAGGCCGGGGGGCTGCTCGGGGACGAGTCGCTCGGCGGCGTGTCGCTGATGGGCGGGGACGCCCACACGCGCGCGGCGCCGCTCCACCGCGCCCTCGAGCGCGCGCTCGACGACCCGCTCACGCGCGGCGTGCTCCTCGACCTGCGCGGGGTGTCGGGGCTGGCGCAGATCGAGGAACTGCGTCCGCGCATCGCGCGGCTGCGCGCCGCCGGCAAGCCGGTGGTGGCGTGGCTCGAGTACGGCGGAGGCCGCGGCGACCTGTTCCTGGCGAGCGCGTGCGACCGCATCGTCGCGTCGCCCGAGGCGAGCTTCGCGGCGCTCGGACTGCGCAGCGAGCGGCGCTACTACCGGCGCCTGCTCGAGCGCTGGGGCGTGCGCATGGACCGCTCCTCGATCGGCGCGTACAAGTCGGCGTTCCGCAACTTCAGCGTGGACTCCACGCCCCCCGCCGACCGCGAGGTCATCGAGCACAATCTCGGCGTCGTGCAGGAGCTTTTCGTGACGGCGGTCGCCGCCGACCGCCGCATGGAACGCGGCCGGCTGCTCACCCTGCTCGACGGCCGCGCCTGGCCGGCGCGCGAGGTGGCGAAGGCCGGCCTGATCGATTCGGTCGGCTACCGCGAGGACGCGCTCGCGCTGCTGGGCGGCCTCGCCGGCCTCGGCGCCAAGCCGCGCGAATCGCATCCGGATGAGGTGCCCGAGGTGACGCGTGAATGGACCGTGCCGACGCGCGTCGCGGTGGTGTACGCGGCCGGCGGCATCAGCGAGGGCCGCAGCGGCAACGATCTGCTCACCGGCCCGTTCATGGGCTCGGAGACGGTGACCGAGCAGCTCGAGAGCGCGTTCGAGGACCGGCGCGTGCGCGCCGTCGTGCTGCGCGTCGAGAGCCCCGGCGGCTCGGCGCTCGCCTCGGACCTCATCCACCACACCGCCGTGCGCCTCAAGCGCACGACCCGCAAGCCGCTGATCGTCTCGATGGGCGGGGTGGCCGCGAGCGGGGGCTACTACATCTCCGGGCCCGCCGACCGCATCTTCGCCGACCGCTTCACCGCCACCGGTTCCATCGGCGTGCTGTTCGTCAAGCCGTCGCTCGAGGGCTGGTACGCGAAGCATGGCGTGCGGCAGGACGCGTTCCAGCGCGGCGACGCGATGGCCGGCTGGTCGCAGGGTCGCAACTGGGACGCCGCGATGCAGGCGAGCGCGGACTCGAGCGTCCACCAGTCGTATCGCTCGTTCGTGTCGCTCATGGCGCAGGACCGCGGCCGCGCGGTGGCCGCGCTGGACTCGGTCGCGCAGGGGCGGGTGTGGTACGGCGAGGACGCGCTCCAGCGCGGGCTGGTGGACGAGATCGGCGGCCTCGACGAGGCGCTCGCCGAGGCGCGTCGCCGCGCCGGCGTGCCCGCGGGCGAGAAGCTCCGCACCCTCGAGCTGCGCCGTCCCGCACCCGGGTTCCTGCAGCGCCTCATCGGCGAGACGGTGCGCGAGACCCTCGAGCGCGAGGCGCGCCTGCCGGAGCTCGATCAGGTGTACTGGTGGGAGGGCGACGCCGAGGTGTGGTGAGCGCGCTGGCGCGGCGCGGCCTCGGGTCCGCCGCTCAGCGCGCCGCGGGCCGCAGCGCGCTCGCCCGGTTCAGCCGCTGCGCCCAGAGGCTGGTGGAGTCGATCGTCCGGTACTCGCGCGCGGACTGTTCCGCCTCGCGGCGGCGACCGCAGCGGGCGTTCAGCAGCGCGCGGTCGTAGAGCGCGGCCGGATAGCAGGGCGCGTCGCGGCGCACCGCGGCGAACTGGGCGATCGCCATCAGCGTCAGGGCGCGCGCGTCGCGCTGGTCGAGGGTGGCGTCGGCGCGCAGCGCCAGCGTCACGCCGAGTCCGAGCCGCGCCTCGCTGGTGTGCGCGGCCAGGTCGATGGCGCGGCGGTAGCGGACCTCGGCGTCGGCGTAGTGGCGTTGCGCCAGCGCGAGGTGGCCCTGCAGCGCGGGGATGCGCGGCTCGGCCAGCGCGCGCAGGCGTGCGCGCTCGAGCAGGGAGTCGGCCGCCTGCGCGAGCGCGTGGGTCCGCGCCGGATCGAGCGCGGGAGCGCTCGCGGTGTCGAACAGCACGGACTCGAACCGCAGTTCGCCGGCGGGCACCCGGAGCGCCTCCGTCACCAGCGCCCGCGCGGCACGCACCTCGGGGCCGCCGGGCAGGCCCACCACGGAGCGCACCGGCGCGATCGCCGCGATCACCGCGATCACCGCGAGGAGCACCAGGCTGGCGACGAACCCCGCGGCGGCGGCGGCGCTCCAGCGCGAGCGTCGCCGCGGTCGGTCGCTGGGGGACGGGTCGGCAGGTGGCGGGAGGGTCATGGGCGGGCCCAGCCTATCCGCGCGGCGTCCGGGCTTCAATGGCCCCCCGGCGAAGGGGCCCGACCGGCGCCCGCCCGCCGCGCTGGCGCGTGCCGGGGCGCCGGAGACCGCCGCGAGATGGGGGTCGTGAGGGGCTCCTCCGCGGCCGATAACCCGGGGGCGCGGGCCGCCGCCGCGATCCATTGCTGCGGCGCGTGCGGGACTGTTATGTTGCGAGCGGACAACCATCTCGCTGCGCGCCACGATCCGAGTCCGTCCATCGACCCCGGGGAGCGAACCACACTCCTATGGCCGTCGCCCGGTTCCTGCAGGTCTCCGACCTCCATCTTGGCCGCCCGTTCGGCTGGCTGACGCCCGAGCGCCGCGCCGAGCGCCGCAGCGACCAGCGCCGCGCGCTCGAACGCGTGGTGCGCGAGGCCATCGAGCGCGGGACCCACGCGATCCTGATCCCCGGCGACCTGTTCGACCAGGAGGGCGTGGACGCCGAGATGCTGGCGTTCGCGCTCCACGTGTTCGACCTCACCGGCTGCCCGCCGGTGTTCATCGCCCCGGGCAATCACGATCCGTATTCGAAGTCGAGCACCACCTGGAGCGTGCGCCTGCTCGAGGCGCGCGGCACCGCATGGCCGTCGCACGTGCACGTCTTCGGCACTCCGGAGTGGACCTCGGTGGCGCTCGAGACCGCGCCCGGGGCGCGCGTCTGGGGGCGCTGCCTGACGGCCAACGTGGACTCCACCGAGCGGCCGCTGTCGGCCGCGGCCCTGAAGCACGTCGGCCCCGCCGACCCGTCCGGCTTCGACATCGCGCTGTTCCACGGCTCGCACGAGGGCCGCTGCCCGCCGGGCCAGAAGATCACCGCGCCTTTCTCGGAAGCCGAGGCGCTGGCGGCGCCGTTCGCCTACCTGGCGGCTGGCCACTACCACGTGCCGTCGCGCATCGAGGCGAAGGAGCAGGAGGGCGCCCGCGCGGGCGCGGGCGTGCGGCTGGCGTACGCGGGGTCGGCGACCGCGCTCGACCTCACCGAGGTGGGCGTGCACGGCGCGCTCGAGGTGCGGGTGGAGTACGGCTCCCGGCTGCCCTCCGTCGAGCTCGAGCCGGTCGAGCTCGACCGGCGCCGCGTGCACCACCTGACGGCCGATGTCACCGGGTGCTCGAGCGCGGAGCAGGTCGACCGCAAGGTGCTCAAGGCGCTCGACGACGCCCGCGCCTCCGAGATGGACATCGCGCTGGTGCGGTTGTCGGGCCGGCTGGTGAGCGGGGTGCGCTACGCGGGGCCCGGCCAGGACCTGCGCCTGCGCGCGTTCTTCGTGCGCACCGACCTGCGCGGAGTGCGCCCGGACCACGATCTGGAGGCCTATCGCACGGGCAACGGCAGCACCACCGAGGAGCGCTTCGCGCGCGCCCTGCTCGAACGCCTCGACGCCTGCACCGACGACGCCGAGCGCGGCACCATCGAGCGCGCTCTCTACTACGGGCTCGACGCGTTCCGGCTGCGCGAGGTGGTGCCGGCCTACGAGGAGCTCGAACGATGAAGCTCCGGCGCCTCAAGGTCGGGGGCTTCGGCCCGCTCCGGGGGGAGTGGTCGTTCGATCCCGGGCGAGTGAACCTGGTCGTGGACGAGAACGAGCGCGGCAAGTCGAGCCTGCTCGCCGCCATCGCCGCGGCGCTCTATGGGCTCGAGGCCGACAAGCGCTCGCACCGCGTGCTCACCCCGCTCGAGCGCTGGCGCCCGTGGGACGGCGGCGCCTACCAGATCGAGCTCGAGGCCGAGCACGACGGCGAGACCTTCACCATCCGGCGCGATTTCGAGCGCGGTTCGGTGGAGGTGTGGAACTCGCGCGGCCAGGAGGTGACGGCCGAGTTCCGCCACGGCAAGGAGGAGTACCCGGTGGGCCGCAAGTGGACCGGGCTCGACGCGGCGGAGTTCGAGAAGTGCGCGCTGGTGCGCCAGGGCGAGCTCGACGAGGTGGTGCCGTCCGACGAGAAGGCGCGCCGCGCGTCCACCCTCCACGCGCGGCTCGAGAACGCCGCCGACACGCGGGTCGGCGACACCAACGCCAGCGAGGCGCTCAGCGTGCTCGAGGGCGCGCTCAAGAAGCACACCTGCGCCGAGCTCGACTTCACCGGCACGGTGGACAACGCGGTCCAGCGTCTCGAGCTCAAGCTCGGAACGCTCGACACCGAGCTCAAGTCGCTCGAGCACGATCTCGAGCGCATGAGCGGCCCGCTCGAGGAACTGGCGCGGCGCGGCGAGGAGGAGCGCGCGGCGCGCGAGCAGCTCGACCACCTCGACCTCGAGCGCCGCGACACCTTCGGGGCCGACCTGCGCCGCCAGCTGGCCGAGGACGACGAGCGCCGCGCCGCGCTGGAGGCGCTGCGCGCCGAGGCCAAGGCGCTCGAGGACGCCGCCCGCCTGCCCGAGAACGCGGAGTCCGAGCTGCGCGAGACCATCGCGCGCCTCGAGGAGGCGCAGCACAATCTGGAGGCGCTCGAGGCGCGCCGTCGCGACGAGCAGTCGCGCGAGCGCACCGCGCTCGAGAACGAGGAACAGGGGCTGGTGGCGTACGCGCGGTGCGCGCCCGAGGACGCCGACCGCGCGGTCGGCCTGGCCGCCGAGGTGCGCCGCATCGCCGACGAGGACGCGCGCCTGCGCACCGAGGTGTTCAACCTGCGAGACGCGCTGGCGAGCAAGGGCTACGAGCCCGAGCGCATCCAGTTCCTGACCGCGCGCTTCGAGAATCTCGACGACAACCAGCAGCGCCTGCTGCGCGGCCAGTCCGAACTGGCGCTCGCGTTCCAGACCGAGGTCGCCACGCTCGAGCAGGCACGCACCGAGAGCACCGAGGTGCTGCGCTCGATCGACGCGCAGCGCCATCGCGTGCGCATCCCGGGCTGGGTGCTGATCGCGCTCGGCTCCGCCACCGCGATCGGGGGCGGCGCGGTGCTGGCGCTCCACGCCCCGCGCGTGCTCGGCCTCGTCATGCTCGGCACCGGCGCCGTGCTGGCGGCGGCGGGCGCCGCGTTCCTGGCCTCGGGGGGCAAGGCGCGGCTGGAGGACCGGGAACAGGCGCTGAAGCGCCTGAGCGACGCCCAGCGGCGGCTCAATCAGCTGCGTGGGAAGCGCGCCGAGGCCGATGTCGCGCTGGCCGAGCTGTCGCACGCGCGGGGCTACCGCGACCCGGTGGAACTGATGCGCGAGTGGAACGAGTTCGCGCGGCTGATGGACGAGAGCGGGCCGGTCCTGCGCTCCGAGCAGCAGATCCGCGCCCTCGACACCCAGAAGCGCCAGGCCTTCGACGAGGTGCGCATGCTGCTCGAGCGCGTCGGCGGGGGCGCGCCCGAGCCCGCCACGCTCGAGCGCGTGGCGGCCGGCATCCGCCATCTCGCGGCGGTGCGCCAGCGCGTGTCGGAGCTCGACAAGTCGTACTCGTGGATCGACGAGGAGCGGCGCGTCGCCGAGGCCGCGGCGACCGGTCTGAAGGAGCGCGCGGTGCGCGTGCTGCAATCGGCCGGACTGACGCACGATCCCGGGCGACCCTGGGCGGAGCACGTCACCGAGCTGGCGGACCGCCTCAAGGGCAAGGTGCGCCACTCGCTGCTCATCGGCGAGCTCATCCCGCAGGCCGAACGGAGCCTGCGCCGGTCGCACGAGACCGCGAGTCTGCGCGAGCAACTGACGCGCATCGAGGCCGAGCGTCCAGCCGGGGCCGCCGCGCCGTCGGCCACCCCGCGCGGCGCGCTGGAGATCGACAACGAGGCGCGCCTGCTGCGCGAGAAGCTCGAATCGGTTCAGAAATGGCGCGGCGACCTGCGGGTGGCGGTCGAGGAGGTGTGGCGGAAGTACCACGCCGAGCACCCGGAGAAGCTCGCGCAGCGCGAGCGGGTGGAGGCGGCGCTCGAACGCGTCCGGCGCTTCAAGCAGGCGGTGGACCTGGCGCGCGAGACCATCCAGAAGGTCGCGGTGGATACCCATCGGCGCTGGGCCGAGCATCTCAACCAGCGCGTCGGCGAACTGCTCTCGGGGATCGGCGCGGGTGTCGCGGAGGTGCGCTTCGGGGAGGACCTCGACTTCTCGGTCAAGCCCGCGCACGGCGGCCCGATGGCGCGCGGCAAGGCGGTGCTGGCGCTCTCGAGCGGCGCGCGCGACCAGCTGCACCTCGCGGTGCGGCTGGCGGTGAGCGAGTACCTCTCGCGCGGGCAGGAAGGCCTGCCGTTGTTGCTCGACGATCCGTTCGCCACCAGCGACGACGAGCGCGCGCGCGCCGGCATGCGCCTGCTGGTCGAGCACTTCGCGAAGCACCACCAGATCGTGTTCGCCACCTGCCACCGCCAGCGCGTCGAGGGCTTCGCCGCCCGCGACCCGGAGCTGTGGCGCGACGGCGTGCACCGCATCGAGCTGCAGAGCGCGATCGCCACTCGATAGGCGGCGCGGCCATGCGAAAGCCCCCGGAGGCGCCTGCCTCCGGGGGCTTCGTGCGCGCCCCGACCGCGCGCGGTCGCCGATGCGCGGTGTCAGGCGCCGCGCGGCGGGCTGGACGATACGCGGTCGTCGTCGGGGGCGCTGCGCCGCACGATGTACGAGCTGACGAGCAGGGCGATGCCGACCAGCGTCGGGATCGAGCCGACGGCCCAGATGTTCTTGTCCTCGCCGTCGCCGATGTAGTAGAGCATGATGCCGACGCCGATCCCCGCCGCGAGCGTGACCAGGCCGCCGACCATCAGGCCCTGCGCGCGTCGCAGCGCGGCCTGGTGCGGCGACATGTACATGGCCGCGAGGTCGTCCCCGCCGCCCATCGCCACCGGCAGCGGCGGCAGCTTGCTGGGATCGATGCCCTTCTCGATCGCAGCGATGCGTTCGCGCTGTGCCAGTTCGATGAGGCGCTGCTGGCCGAGCGTGCGGACGATCCCGGCGGTGATGCCGCCCACGATGGCGACGATCGGGATCGCGAAGATCATGATGGGGACGAACTCCCCGATATTGAAGCTGGACATGGCGTGCTCCTTTCCCGCGTCACGGACGTCCGCCGCCGGGCCATCCGGAGCGTCCGTCTCGGCCTACACCCCTTCGACCGGGGGGCCGGGGGGCCGGGTTTCAGGGAATCCGCTAGAGTCCCGGGAGGCCCGGAGACCCGTCGGTGAAACCTCATGAGCCCCGCGAGCCGTCCAACCTGGCGATGAGCGAGGTGGCGTTGCCGAGAGCCGCCGCCGGCCCGGCGGCGCGTCCGCGGTCCGCGACCCCCGCCGCCCCGGCCGGGGTGGCCGGGGCCGAGCGGGCGCTGGTGGACCGCGCCCGACAGGGAGACGAGGAGGCCTTCGAGATGCTGGTGGACCTTCACCGCGATCGCGCCTACGGGCTGGCGCTGCGCATCACGCGTTCGCGCGAGGACGCCGAGGACGTGGCGCAGGAGTCGTTCGTGCGCGCGTGGCTCGCGTTGCCGCGCTTCCGCGGCGAGTCCGCCTTCGGCACCTGGCTCCACCGCATCGTGGCCCGCCGCGCGCTCGACCGTGCGGCCACCCTGCAGGTCCGCCGCGCGCGCGAGACCGAGGTCGAAAGCGTGGGCGAGCTGCCCGCGGCGCCCGGCCGCACGCACGACGTGGCGCTGGCCCGCCGGCTCGAGCGCCTGATGGCGCGGCTCACGCCGCCGCAGCGCGCGGCGGTCACGCTCTTCTACTTCGAGGACCGCCCGGTGGAGGAGATCGCGCTGGTGCTCGGCAGCCCCGAGAACACGGTGAAGACCCATCTGAGCCGCGCGCGCGCCGCACTGCGCGAGGCCTGGGTGCGCGAGGAGGGCGGGCGATGAGGTGCGCGGCCTTCACGGAATGGCTCGATGGCGGCCGTCCCGAGACCGTGGCCGTCGCGATGCGCGCCCACGCCGGGGAGTGCCCGCGCTGTGCGGCCGCGCTGCGCGCCGCGCAGGAGCTCGACGAGGCGCTCGCGGTCCGGGTCCGCGTGACCGCGCCCGCGGGATTCACCGCCGGCGTGATGCGCCGGGTGCGCGAGGCGCGCGCCGCGGCCGCGCCGGCCCGGGTGCTGTCGCTGCCGCCGGCGCTGGCGTGGTGGGTGCGCGCCGCGGCCGACCCGTGGGTCGCCGTGTCGCTGCTGCTCTCGGCGACGGTGGCGTGGCGGCACGAGGCGTTGTGGGCGATCGCGGCCGATCTCGCGGCGCGCATCGCCGCGTTCGGCGAGATCACCCTGCGGCTGCCGGGCGCCGGATCGCTCACGATCGGGACGCCCGCGCTGCTGCGGGTGTTCGCGGACCCGTTCGTGCTGCTCGGCCTGGCGCTCGCGCTGGCGCCCGCCGGATTGTGGGCATCATGGCGGCTGTTCCGCTGGTCCGAGCACGCGGTCGCGATGGCCGGACAGCGGCGCGCGCGCTGAATCGCGCCCGTCATCGGCCGGGGCGCGTGACCGGCGCGTGACATCGTCCGCGCGCGGAGTCTGCTACCCTCGACCGCGATGCGGACCCACCCCACGGGCCTCTCGCGACGCGCGCACGCGTTCCGATGGGCGCTCGCCGCCCTCGCCACGACCGGCCTCGCGATGCCCGGGTGCTCCGCCGACCACCCGAAAGGGCGTGATGTCCCGCGCGGGACGCACGCGATCCGCATGAGCCCGACGTCCGACGCGCAGGGCCGCAGACCCAACCGTCTCGCCCGCGAACACAGCCCCTACCTGCTCCAGCACGCGACCAACCCGGTGGACTGGTATCCGTGGGGCGAGGAGGCCTTCGCGCGGTCGCGACGCGAGGACAAGCCGATCTTCCTCTCGATCGGCTACTCCACCTGTCACTGGTGCCACGTCATGGAGCGCGAATCGTTCGAGGACGACTCGATCGCGGCCCTGCTCAACCAGTACTTCGTGTGCATCAAGGTGGACCGCGAGGAGCGGCCCGACGTGGATCGCATCTACATGACCGCGATGCAGGCGCTGGGCGTGGGGGGCGGCTGGCCGCTCAACGTGTTCCTCACCCCCGAGCTCGAACCGTTCTTCGGTGGGACGTACTTCCCCCCGCGCAGCCGCGGCGGACGTGCCGGCATGACGGAGCTGCTGCCCCAGGTGCACCAGGCGTGGGTGACGCAGCGCGCGACGATCGAACAGCAGGGCGCGCAGGTGATGCAGGCGCTGGCGGCGCTCGGCGCGCCCGAGCGCGGCCCGGTCGAGCGCGCGACGCTGTTCGACGCGGCGTTCGGATCCCTCGAGCGCGCCTGCGATCCCGAGGAGGGCGGCTTCGGCTCGTCGCCGAAGTTCCCCTCGACGGTGAACCTCGATTTCCTGGTGCGCTACTGGTGGCACGATCCGGGCCGCCGTCGCGAGGCGCTCGGGATGGTCGTGCGCCAGCTCGACCGGATGCGCGCGGGCGGCATCCACGACCACCTCGGGGGCGGCTTCCACCGCTACTCCACCGACCGCGAGTGGCGGGTGCCGCACTTCGAGAAGATGCTCTACGACCAGGCGCTGCTGGCGTGGGCCTACCTCGAGGGCTACCAGGCGACCGGCGACGTGCGCTACGCCGAGACCGTCCGCGACATCCTCGCGTACGTCGGGCGCGACCTGTCGTCTCCCGAGGGCGGGTTCCTCTCGGCCGAGGACGCCGACAGCGAGGGCGAGGAGGGCCGCTTCTACGTCTGGACCCCGGCCCAGGTCGCCGCGGTGCTGCCGGCCGAGGACGCCGCGCTGTTCTGCGAGGCGTACGGCGTCACGCCGCGCGGCAACTTCGAGGGCGGGACCACGGTCCTCAGCGAGGTGCGCGCGCCGGCGGACGCGACGCCCGGCCAGGGGCGGCCGCCCGGCGAGGCCGCGGAGCGTCTGGCACGCGCCCGCGCGGCGCTGTTCGCGGCCCGCGAGACGCGGGTGCGCCCGCACCGCGACGACAAGGTCGTGGCGGCGTGGAACGGGCTCATGATCTCCGCCTACGCGCGCGGCGCGCGGGTGCTCGGCGACGACGCGCTGCGCGCGCGCGCCGCGGCCGCCGCGGAGTTCGCGTGGGCCCACCTGCGCGATCCCCGCAGCGGCGCGCTGCGGCGGTGCTGGCGCGCCGGCCACGTGACCGGCGCCGGGATGCTCGACGACCACGCGTACCTGGCGCTCGGACTGCTCGACCTGTACGCCGCCGATCACGATCCGAAGTGGCTGGCGCGGGCGGTCGAGCTGACCTCCGTGATGATCGAGCGTTTCCACGACCGCGAGCACGGCGCCTTCTTCGAGAGCCCGGCCGGCGACGCGGGCGTGAAGGTGCGCCTGAAGGACGGCTTCGACGGCGCGGAGATGGCGGGCAATTCGATCGCCGCGCTGGTGGTCGAGACCCTCGCCGAGCTGCTCGACCGCGACGACTGGCGCGCGGTGGCGAAGGACACCTTCGACGCCTACGCGCGCCGGCTGCGCGGCGCCCCCGCCGCGATGCCGCGTATGCTGGTGGCCATGGATCTCGAACAGGCGACCCCGCGTCAGATCGTGATCGTCGGCCGGCGGGGCGCGCCCGACACGCGCGCGCTGGCGCGCGTGCTCGACCGGCGGCTGACGCCGCACGACACCCCGCTGTACGTGGATCCCGCGGGGCCGGGGGCGCTCGCGGAGCTGGTGCCGTTCGCCGCGTCCCTGCCGCTGCAGGAGGGGCGGGCCACCGCCTACGTGTGCGTGGACCACACCTGTCATCTTCCCGTCACCGACCCGCAGGCGTTCGCGGCGCAGCTCGACACGCGCCCCGTGACACGGGCCGCTTCGAAGGAGTCCCGATGACGTTCCCGGTCGCACCACTGGCCCGACTGACGCTCGCGTTCGCGCTGGCGCTCGGCGCGCCACCGGCACACGCGCAGTTCGGTTCGGCGACGCCGGCGGAACCGCCGCGGGAGATCCTCGCGGTCTCGGCCGCGCCGCTCGCGCTGACGGCCGGCGGCACGGGGACCGCCGAGGTGCGGCTCACCCTCGTGCCGGGATGGCACGCCAACGCGAACCCGCCATCGCCCGACTACATGATCCCGACCGAGGTGGTGTTCGAGTCCGCGGAGGGGCTGAGCGCCGGCCCGCCCGCGTACCCGCCTGCGGTGCCGCTCAAGGTGGGATTCGAGGCGAACCCGATCTCGGTCTACGGCGGCACCGTGGTGGTGCGCGTGCCGGTGACCGCGACCGGCGCCGCGGGTGGCGCCCACGTGCTGAAGGGGACGGTGCGCTTCCAGGCGTGCAACGATCAGGTGTGCCTGCCGCCGTCCGAGGTGCCGTTCGCGCTCGCCGTCACGGTGAGCAGTGGCCCGGCTGCCGCCGGCGCCTCTCCCGCGGCGGACGCCGGCGTCGGTGGCGCGCCGTCCGCCGACTCGCTCGCGAGGCCCGCGGCCGGGCCCGCGACCCCCGCCGCGCCCGCGCCGGAGCAGAACCGCGCGCTGGCCGCGGCGCTCGCCCGCGGCGGACTGTGGTGGTTCCTGGCGCTGTTCCTCGGCGGGCTCGCGCTCAACCTCACGCCGTGCGTGTTCCCGATGCTGGGCATCACCGTCTCGGTGTTCGGCGCGCGCAAGAAGGAACCGCCACTCAAGGTCGTGGCCCACGCCGTCGCGTACGTGCTCGGCATCTCGGTGACGTACTCCGCGCTCGGGGTGGTGGCCGCGCTCACCGGCGGACTGTTCGGCGCGGCGCTCCAGAGCCCGCTCGTGAACGTCGGCCTCGGCGTGCTGTTCGTGGTGCTGGCGCTGTCGATGTTCGGGCTCTACGAGATGCAGCCGCCGGCGGGACTGCTCCAGCGCCTCGGCGGCGCGGATGCCACCTCGCTGGTCGGCATCTTCATCTCCGGGCTCGCGGTCGGGATCATCGCCGCGCCCTGCGTCGGTCCGTTCGTGGTCGCGGTGCTCGCGCTGATCGCCCTGCGCGGGGACGCGTGGTTCGGTCTCCAGACCATGTTCGCGCTCTCACTCGGCCTGGGCCTCCCGTACCTCGTGCTCGCGGTGTTCTCCAACCTGCTCCAGAGCCTGCCCCGCTCCGGGGACTGGATGCTGTGGGTGAAGAAGGTCTTCGGCGTGCTGCTGGTGGGGATCGGGCTCTACTACGTGCTGGTCGGCCTGGCGCCCGCGTTCGCGCCGTGGATCGCGCCGCTGACCTTGATCCTGGGCGGATCGTACCTCGGCTTCGTGGATCCGCACGGCTCGCGGAAGCGGGGGTTCCGCGTCCTCAAGCGGGCGCTCGGGGTGCTCGCGCTCGTGGGCGGCGTCGCGTCGGTGGCGATCCTGCGCGCCGAGGGCATCCGCTTCGAGCCGTACAGCGAGGCCGCGATGCAGGCCGCGATCGCCCAGGGCCGGCCCGTCCTGCTCGAGTTCTCGGCCAGCTGGTGCGCGCCGTGCCATGAACTCGACCGCTACACCTTCACCGACCGGCGCGTGGTCGCACTCTCGCGCCGGTACGCGGCGTTCAAGGTCGACCTGACACGCTACGACGCGCCCGAGTCCCAGGCGGTGCGCAAGCGCTACGGGGTGACGGGAGTGCCCGAGGTGCTGTTCTTCACGCGCGGCGGGGACGAGCTCCGCGCGGCGCGGGTGATCGGGTTCATGCCGGCGGAGCCGTTCCTCGAGCGCATGCGGGCCGCCCTCGGCGGGTGAGCGCGCGGCGCCCGCGGCGCGCATGCACGAGGGCCGCGCCCCATCGGGGACGCGGCCCTTCCTGCCACCGGGCGCGCCGGGCGCCGGGCGCGGCTACATCTTGAAGTTCCAGCCCACCATGATCTTCAGCGACGGGAGATCGCCGAGGCCGAAGCGCAGCTCGCCGAAGAAGCGGTCGCCGCTCCGGGTCGGGGCCTCGGCGCCGACGACGAGGTTGCCGCCGACGCTGGTGTCGGAGGAGCCTCCCGGCCCGCCGGCGTCCCAGGAGTAGAAGGCGATGCCGAGGCCGCCGCCCGCGTACGGCTTCCACACCGAGTTGGCGATGTCGAAGTGGTACTGCAGGTCGAAGTTCGGCTGGATGGTGGTGATGTGGTCGCCGAGGCCGATCTCGAGATTCGGGTCGAAGGTCAGGCTGGGGGCGATCTCGCCGACGTGCAGCTGGCCGCCGAACGTCAACTGGTCGGGATCGACGCTGAGCCCGATGCGCGGGCCGTAGCCGGTGACCGAAGCGTTGGCCGCGAGTGCGGCGGTGGG
Organism: Candidatus Eiseniibacteriota bacterium; assembly: GCA_963776245.1. GTDB lineage: Bacteria > Eisenbacteria > RBG-16-71-46 > RBG-16-71-46 > RBG-16-71-46 > CAVSAC01. Next base: position 711,721 of record CAVZLN010000003.1, read on the forward strand.
GAGGAGCGCGGCCAGCGCGCCCGCGATGAGGATTCCCTTCAAGACGACCTCCTTCTTGGTGGATACGCCGTGGGGAGCGAGCCGGGGAGGCCCGCAGCATACGCGGACGCGGTGCGCCGCCGCAATGGCGGGACGCGCCCGGGCACCGGGGCCCGGGCGGGGGACGGCCTCCTCGGGTCCCGCGCCGCGTGCGCTATGCTGCCGCCCATCCTCATTCGCACATCCGCTTCCCCGGGAGGGTCGTCATGAAGCTCCGCATCCCCCGTCCGCTCGCGTGGTGCGCCGGACTCGTGCTCGGACTCGCCGCGGGCTCGCCCGCACACGCCACCATCACGCCCGAGGCACAAGCGGTCGTGGAACGCTACATCGAGGCCACCGGCGGGCGCGCCGCGCTCGACCGGGTGGGCTCCCTGTACATGCGCATGACCATCGAGGCGTTCGGCTTCAAGGGCACCGCCGAGGCGTGGACGGTGGCGCCGGATCGCGAGGCCTCCGACGTCACGCTCGGCCCGTTCCACGTGCGGGACGGCTACGATGGTGCGCGCGGCTGGCGGCTGGACCCCAGCGGCAAGCTGCTCAAGCTGGATGGCAAGGACCTCGAGGACGCCGTCGCGGGAGCGTGGTTCGCGAACGAGCGCTGGCTCGCGCCCGACCAGGGTGGCGGGAACGTGACGCTGGTGGGCCAGGAGAAGGATTCGACCGGGACCTTCACGGTGCTCGAGGTGGCGCCGCCCGCGGGACGCTCGCGCCGCATGTACATCGACCCGGGGACCGGGCTGGTCGCCCGGGTGGTGGCCATACGGGACGTGCACACCATGGTCACGACCAACTCCGAGTGGCGCGTCATCGGCGGGCGCAAGGTGGCCACGCGCGCGGTGCAGGCCGTGGTCGGCATGCCGGCCAACACCGTGACGCAGACGCTCGACACCCTGCAGGTGAACGTCGAGGTGCCGTCCTCGCGCTTCGCTCCCCCCGACGAGCAGCCGGCCGCCATGCGCTGGCTCCGGAAGGAGGGCGAGGCGCAGCTGCCATTCGAGTATCGCGGCCGGCACGTCTGGGTCCGCGGCTCGATCGATGGCGGGCCGCCGGCCGACTTCATCTTCGACACCGGCGCGAGCATGACGGTGCTCGACAGCGCGTATGCCGCGCGCATCGGCCTGAAGCCCGAGGGCGCGATGGAGGGGCAGGGCGCCTCCGCGTCGGGCAACGTGTCGTTCGCGCGCCTGAAGACCCTGCGGCTCGAGTCGCCGGCGGGCGACGGCATCGAGCTGCAGGACGTGAAGGTGGGCGTGCTCTCGATCAACGCGGTCCTCGCGCCGTTCTTCTGGCGCGACTGCGCGGGCATCATCGGCTTCAACGTCCTCGGGCGCTTCGTGGACCGCATCGACTACGACGCCCGGACGCTCACGTTCTACGAGCCGCGGACGTTCGCATACGCCGGGCGCGGGGCGCGCGTCCCGTTCCGGCTGGCGGGATCCATCCCGGCGGTGTCCATGACCGTCGACGGCCGCTACACCGGCGAGTTCCGCATCGACGTCGGCAGCAGCAGCACGGTGGACCTGCACACGCCGTTCGTGAAGCAGCACGGGCTGCTCGCGAAGGCGAAACGCCGCGCCGAGGTGATGGGGGGCGGCTTCGGCGGGACCTTCACCAGCACGCTCACGCGCATGGGCTCGCTGACCCTCGGCCCGTACACCTGGAAGGGCGCGCTGGTGTCCCTCCAGTCCGGCGGGACCGGGATGCTCGCGAGCGCCGACTACGCGGGCAACGTGGGGAACCAGATTCTCGACCGCTTCACGCTCACCATCGACTACGAACGGCGCGTGCTGTGGCTCGAGCCGGGCAAGGGCGTGGGCCGGCGCGACGCGTTCTCGCGCCTCGGCGCGCAGCTGGTGCTGATCGACGGCGCGGTGCGCGTCGGGCAGTTGCTGCCGGGCTCCCCGGCGGAGAAGGCGGGGCTGCGGGACCGGGACGAGGTGGTCACGATCGACGGCAGGCCGGCGCTCGACTACGGGCCCGACGCGATCAACCGCATGTTCGAGGAGCGGCGCGCGGGGACCCGGACCGTGTTCGAGGTGCGGCGCGACGGCGCGCTCGTGAAGCGGGTCGCCACCCTGGCCGACATCCTCTAGGCGGCGTCCGGGCCGCGCGCGGCTCGGACGCCGGCTACTGCATCCGCACGAACCGTCGCGTGACGGCGGCGCCGGGCGTGACGAAGCGCGCGAAGTAGACGCCCGCGGGCGCGAGACTGCCCGCCCCGTCGCGTCCATCCCAGCGCAGCGAGTGCGCCCCGGCCGGGAACGCCCCGTTCGCCACGGTCGCCAGGCGGCGCCCGCTCACGTCCAGCACGTCGACCGTCACCGCGCCGGCGCGGGGCAGCGAGAACGCGAAACGCACCTCGCCGCGCGACGGATTCGGCGCCGGGCGCGCGAACCACAGGCCCGGCGCCCCGCCGTCCGCGCTCGCCGGGGCGGCGATGCGGAACAGGGACGGGCTCACGGCCGCGGACTGGTTGAGCGCGTGGTCGAACGCGGTCACGCGGATCAGGGCGCTGTCGGTCGCGACCGAGGGCACCGTCCAGCCGAGCGAATCCGCGCCGGTGAGCGCGTGCACGAGCGGCTCCCAGGGGCCCGCGCCGCCGTGATAGGAGACGTCCACGTCGACCGAGTCCACGCCGGCGTTGTCGGTCGCGGTCCAGCGCAGCGTGCGCTGGTCCCCGAAGATCCACTGTTCGCCGCCGAGCGGCGCCAGCAGCGTGACCACCGGGGCCGCCACGTCCGTGAACGCCGCGGTCACGCTCTTCGCCGCGTCGATCACGACCAGCGCCGTGTCGGACACGCCGCTCGCGTCCCCGCTCCAGCCCGCGAACGCCCAGCCCGCGGCCGGAGCGGCGATCAGGCGCACGGAGGTGCCGTAGAGATAGACCGCCAGGTCGGGTGTGCGGGTGACCGCGCCCGATCCGGCGAGGCTCACCGTCAGCGAGAACGGGTCGCCCTCGAACGTGGCGGCGAGCGTGCGGGGACCGAGCACGTTCGTGAACGAGAAGGTCGTGTCGGGCGGGACCGCCCCGCCGTCCACCGTGAGCGTCGCCACGTGGTGACCGAGGTCGGGCCGGATCGAGAACGTCCGGCTGCCGCCCTGCGCCACCCCCACCGAGCCGCTCGGGCTGACGGTCCCGCCCGGGCCGGCGGTGGCGAGGATGATCCAGCGGTCGATGGTGAAGTCGGTAGCGCTCGAGTCGGCGCCCAGGTTCCCCGCCGCGTCGCGCGCGCGCACGCGCACCCGGGCGGTGCTGGTGGGCGAGTCGGGAACGGTCCAGGCGTACGCGCCCGTGTTGGCGATGCCGGAGGCGAGGCTGGTCCACGAGGCGCCGCCGTCGCCCGACCAGGCGACGTCCGCGCTGGTCACGCCGACGGCGTCGGTGGCGGTCCAGGTGATGGACTGGGACGAGCCCGCCTTCCACGTCTCGCCGCCGTTCGGCGAGGTCACGCTCACCGACGGGGCCGAGGTGTCGCCTGCGGGCGGGTCGCGGCGGGTGGCCCACATCGTGGCATTGAGGAACAGCAGGCTGTCGCGGCCCGCGGCCTCGCCCCAGCCGTCGAAGATGCTGCTGTTGCCGGGCTGAGCCGAGCCATCGTCCACCGGACTGCTGTCCCCGATCATGAAGATGCGCCCGTTGCCGTACACGCTGCTCGCCGCCATCACGCCGGTGGTGCTGCTCTGCGCCAGCCCCTTCATCCAGACCTCGCCGCGCACCTGCGGGTTGATACCGGGGTAGAGGAAGAGGGTGGTGCCGTTGTGGAACGAGAGCGAGTCCGCGACGCCGTTGGGCCCGAAGATGATGGAATCGGATGGCGCGGTGGCGTGGTTGCCCGAGTCCTGCACGATGTTGTTGTTGGCGTCCCCGGCCGTGCCCCAGTGCACGCCCCACAGCTTCAAGGCGTCGAGGTCGTTCCAGACCATCGGCGAGTCCCAGCCGTCGCCGTTGCGGTCCGAGATGTGGTGGTCGGCGATGGCGATCAGCCCGCCGCCGTCGCGCACGAAGTTGAAGATGGCGGTGGACTCCGCCGCGCTGAACGGCCCCTGGGGCTCGGGCACGATGAACACGTCGTACTTCGACAGGTCGTACGGGTTCGCGGGATTGTTGTAGGTGATCCCGTACGTCGCGGTGAGCGTGGCCACGAAGTAGCCGCGCTTGACCAGGTCGATGCCGTACGACGAGATGGCGCCGAGCCACGTGGTGCGCGGGCTCGCGGCGGTGATCGTGCCCTGGTCGGGGACCGGCAGCGGCTGGTCGGTGTCGATGATCCAGTCGGCGTTGCCAGAGGTCTCGGCCTTGGTGTTGTCGAACAGCGCGCGCTTGGGCGCGGCGGAAGCCGGGAGCGCGAGCAGCGCGAGCGAGGACAGCGCGAGGGCGACGAGGGTACAGCAGCGCTTCATTCGGTTCTCCGTACGCGCACGGGATGCGACGACGCGAGTGGACAGGCAGTGACGTATACGGGGAGGGGGCGGGGGAGCGACCCGACCATCCGCCGGGCGGCGCTAAGGAGGCTCAAGTGTAGGGGACGACCGGCCGCGGCGCCAAGCCGGACCCGCGTGTGCCACGAGGCCGGCGAGCGCGTCGGGGCGCGGTGGCGGGATTCGATGGGGTAGACTGCACGCCCCGGCGGGGAGCGCCGGGCGGCCGGGTGCCGCCCGGGGACGGCGACGGAGGTGCACGATGAGGCGGTTTCTCGACCGACTGCGAGGGCCATTCGAGCAGATCGCCCTGCGGGTCAGCTGGAAGCTGCTGATGATCATGTCGAACGAGCGCCGCATCCGCGTGCTGCGCACGCACGGGGTGCGCATCGGCAAGGACTGCCTGGTGTACACCACGCTGTTCTCGACCGAGCCCTACCTGGTGGAGATCGGCGACCATGTCGCGATCTCCTCCGGGACCAGTTTCGTCACCCACGACGCGTCCCCCTGGCTGTTCGAGGACTGTCCCGACATGGACGTCTTCGGGCAGATCCGGGTCGGCGACAACACCTTCTTCGGCACCAATTGCACGGTGCTGCCGGGCACCCGGATCGGCTCGAACTGCGTCATCGGCTCGGGCTCCGTGGTGCGCGGGGAGATCCCCGACGATTCGGTGGTGCTCGGGAACCCGGCCCGGATCGTGATGAAGACCCCGCTGTTGAAGCAGCTGCTGGTGAACCACAAGCACCGACTGGACACGCGCCACCTGCCACCCCGGGAGAAGGAGAAGGTCCTGCGGCGCCACTTCGGGCTCGCCTAGTCCGTGTCCGCGGGGCCGGCGAGCGGCCCACCCCACCCGGCCTGGCCGGGTCCGCGAGAAGGAGCACCCTGAGTTGGACATCCTGAACGAAGTCCGCGACTACCTGCTGGCCGAGTTCCCGACCGAACGCACCTCCTTCACCCCGCAGGAGAACCTGCTCGCCCAGGGGGTCATCGACTCGATGGGATTGCTGAAGCTGGTGGGCTTCCTCGAGCAGCGCTTCGGCTTCGAGGCCGCTGACGCCGACATGGTCCCCGAGAACTTCGCGACCCTCGAGAAGATCCGCGACTTCGTCGAGCGGAAGAAGAGGGGCTGACGATGGATCTCTCGTTCACGCCCGAGCAGGTCGCCCTGCGCAGCGAGGTGGTCCGGTTCGCGAAGCGCGAGCTCAACGCCGGGCTCGTCGAGCGCGAGCGGGAGCACGCCTTCTCCCGCGAGCGCTGGGAGCAGTGCGCCGCCATGGGGATCCAGGGCCTGCCCTTCCCGCGCGAGTACGGCGGCGCGGATGCCGACATCGTGACCACGATGCTGGCGATGGAAGGCCTCGGCTACGGCTGCCACGACAGCGGACTGATCTTCGCGATCAACGCGCAGATGTGGGCCGTGCAGACCCCGCTCTGGCAGTTCGGGACCGCGGAGCAGAAGCGGAAATACCTCCCGCCGCTGTGCGGCGGCGAGTGGATCGGGGCGCATGGCATGTCGGAGCCGGGCGCCGGGTCCGACTCCTCGAGCATCTCCACCACCGCGGTCCGGCGCGGCGACCGCTGGGTCCTGAACGGGACCAAGACCTTCGTCACCAACGCTCCGATGGCGGACGTGTTCGTCGTTTTTGCGACCACCGATCCCGCGCAGGGCTTCATGGGGGTGACCGGGTTCGTGCTGGAGCGGGACACCCCCGGCTTCAGCGTGGGCAAGCCGATCGAGAAGATGGGCCTGCGCACCGCACCCATGGCCGAGCTGGTCTTCGAGGACTGCGCGCTGCCGCCGGACGCGCTGCTCGGCCCGGTGGGGGGCGGCGCCCGGGTGTTCGCGTCCTCGATGGAGTGGGAGCGCGGCTGCCTGCTCGCCAGTTACGTCGGCGCGATGGAACGCCAGCTCGAGACGTGCATCGAGTACGCGAACACCCGGCGGCAGTTCAACCGTCCGATCGGCAGGTTCCAGTCGGTGGCGAACAAGATCGTCGACATGAAGGTGCGCATGGAGACGGCGCGGCTGCTGCTGTACCGGGTCGGATGGCTCAAGTCGGCTCAGCAGGAGGCGGTGATCGACGCCGCGATCGCCAAGCTCTACCTGAGCGAGGTGTGGGTGCAGTCCTGCCTCGACGCCATCCAGATCCACGGCGGGTACGGCTACATGACCGAGTACGAGCTCGAGCGCGACCTGCGCGATTCGGTGGCGGGCCGCATCTACTCGGGGACGTCCGAGATCCAGCGCAACATCATCGCGGCGAAGCTCGGACTGTGACCGCGACGGCCGTGGCGGCTCAGGCGGGTCCGGGGCCCGGGGCCCCGAGGCCCCGCACGAGCCCGACGCGGTCCACCTTGCCGGTCGAGGTGCGGGGAAGCGCCGGCAGCCACAGGATGCTCTCGGGCACCATGTAGCGTGGCAGCCGCGCCACGCAGTGGCGCTGGAGCGCGTGCTCGCTGAGCGTGGCGCCCTCGCGGACGACCACGGCGGCGAACAGGCGGAACTGTCCCTCGGCATCCGGCACCGCGAGCGCCGCGGCGTCGGCCACCTCCGGGTGGTCGAAGAGTGCGGCCTCCACGTCGCCCAGCTCGATACGGTAGCCGCGCACCTTGACCATCGCGTCGCGTCGCCCGAGGAAGGCCAGCCCGCCGTCCTCCATCCTCCGCACCACGTCGCCGGTGCGGTAGAAGGGGCCGCCCCCGCGGTTCGGCCGCGGGTCGGGCACCAGCGAGCGGTGCGTGCGCTCGGCATCGTTCCAGTAGCCCTGGAGCACGCTGTCGCCGCGCACCCACAGCTCGCCTTCCTCGCCGGGGCCCGCCTCGCGCGCGCCGTCGGCGACGATCAGCAATTCAGCGTAGGGACACGCCACGCCGATCGGCAGCGGCTCGCGCCGGCCTTCGAGGATCGGGCCGGCGACGCGGTGGAAGGTGCACACATTGGTCTCGGTCGGCCCGTACCAGTTCTGCAGCGCCACGCCCGGCAGCTCGCCCTGGAGCGCGCGCAGCGCCTGGATCGGGAACACCTCCCCCGCGAAGAGCACCACGCGCAGGCGCGGGCGGTGGGTGGTGAAGGCGCGGGTGGCCGCCATCTTCGCGAGGATCGAGGGCACCGAGTACCACACCGTGAGCCCCTGCGCCGCGATCCACTCCGCCAGCGGGAGCGGGAAGTAGCTCAGCGCGCCGGGCACCAGATGGACGCTCGCCCCGGCGAGGAACGCGGCATAGAGATCGAACACCGAGAGGTCGAAGTGGAACGGGGCGTGGCTCGAGAGCCGGTCCTGGGGCCGCAGCGAGAGTTCGTCCGCGGCCCAGCGCACGAACGCGAGCGCGTTGAGATGGGAGAGCATCACGCCCTTGGCCTGCCCGGTCGAGCCCGAGGTGTAGAGCACGTAGGCGAGGTCGCTCGCACCCGGGGGCTCCGGCAGCGGGCCGCGCTCGCCCGCGACCACCTCGTCGAGCCGGACCGTGGCCAGGGCGGGCGGGACGGCGCCGGACGCCGGAGCGGTCCCGCCCGCGAGCACCAGCAGCCGCGGCGCCGGGGCGCCCTCGCCCTCGAGCAGCCCGGCGCGACGCTCCAGTTCGTCGGCCGTGGTCACCAGCGCCGCCACGCCCGCGTCCGCGAGGATGGCGCGCGCGCGCCGCATCGGGGCGCCGGGGTCCACCGGGACGTAGGCCGCGCCCGCGCGCATGGCGCCGAGCAGGGCGATCACCGCGTCGGCCGACTTGGGGAGCAGCAGGCCCACCCGGTCGCCGCGCCGGACCCCGGCGGCGGCGAGCGTGCGGGCCAGGCGCGCGGACGCCTGTTCCAGTTCCCCGTAGGTGCACGCGCGCTCGCCATCCACCAGCGCGAGCGCGGCGGGATCGCGTCGCGCGGCGGCCTCGACCAGCTCCGAAAGGGAGGCGGGCGCGCCGGCGGGCTCGCGGGAAGATGGAAGGGTCGATGCCATACTCGGATCACCGGTGCGGGTGGAGATGCAGGGGACCGCGCGGGATACCTCGTCGCTCGGCGGCGGCGGGAGACTACCGAGGACGTCGCCGGATGGTCAATCCATGGGCCGACGCAGGGATCGCAGCGCGGACCGCGCGCGGTCAGAGGTCCGCGGACCGAACCCGCCGTGACCCCTCGCGGGGTGTCCGCGCCGGCCTTCAGTCGTGGGCCGGCGGCAGGTCCTGCGGCCCGCGCAGCGGCGGGCGCTCGCGATGGAAGCGCGTGCGCCTCTGGTAGGCCTCGCCCACCGCGAGCACGGTGGCCTCGTCGAACGGGGCGCCGGTGATCTGGAATCCCGCGGGCATGTGTGCCTTGCCGAACCCGCACGGCAGCCCGAGCGACGGCAGGCCGCAGGTGTTGCCGAACGCGCCCACCGGATCGCCGTAGGGGAGCGCGGTGTAGAGGTCGTCTTCGATGCGCGAGGCGACCGACAGGAAGTTGGGTGTCACGATCACGTCGCACGAGCGGAAGAACCCGGCCATCGCCCGCTGGATGCGGGCGCGGATGCGCCACGCCTTCACCAGATCGGCGCCGGTCAGCGCGGCGTTGATTTCGGGCTGATGCGGGGCGAAGACATCCTTGAGCAGGCGCACCCGCCCGTCGCGGTAAAATGACTCGAACGCCGAGAGCGCCTCGGCGGTGATGATGGTCCCCGCCACTTCCGCGGCCGGCAGCTCGGGCAGCTTCGCCTCGGTCAGCCGGAGCCCCGCGGCCCGCAGCTCGGCCACCGCGCCGTCGAAGGCGGCCTTCACCTCGGGCTCGCCGCCGGCGGAGAAGTCCATCGGCACCAGCGCGGCGCGCAGCGAGGACAGCGGCTTCGGCGACTTGTGGACCAACCGCACCGGCTCCTGCGCACTGGTCGGATCCTCCGGGTCTGCACCGGCGATGGCCTGCAGGATGAGCCGGCAGTCCTCGGCGCTGCGCGCGAGCGGGCCGACCTTGTCGTAGGTCGAGGAGCACGCCATCGCGCCGGCGCGGCTCACGCGCCCGTAGGTGGGACGCAGGCCGGTGATCCCGCAGAACGCCGACGGGCACAGGATGGAGCCCCACGTCTCGGTGCCGAGGGCGAAGGCCGCGAGCCCGGCCGCGACCGCGGCGCCCGAGCCCGACGACGATCCCCCGGTCCAGCGATCGGTCCCCCATGGATTGCGCGAAGGTCCGTCGATCGAGGCGTTGGCGTAGCGATACCCCAGCCCGCCGGCGAACTCGATCATCGCGGTCTTGCCGAGCAGGATCGCGCCCGCCTCGCGCAGCCGGCGGACCACCGTCGCGTCGCGGTCGAACACCTGGTCCCGGCACGCCGCGGTGCCCCAGGTGGTGCGCACGCCGGCGCACGCGAACAGGTCCTTGGCGCCGTACGGGACGCCGTGCAACGGGCCGCGCCAGCGCCCCGCGACCAGCTCGCGCTCGGCGAGCCGCGCCTGCTCGAGCGCCAGGTCGTGCGTGACGGTCGTGAACGCGTTGAGGCGCGGATTGAGCGACTCGATGCGGCGCAGGTACGAGAGCGTCAGTTCCACCGGTGAGAGCTGCTTCGCCCGCAGGCCGCGCGAGAGCTCGGACACGCTCTGGAACAGGATGTCGTCGCCGTACATGTCAGCGCTCCGCGCGCGGGGCGCGCAGCGGCTGGAACGCGAACGCCTGATCGTCGCCGTTCTCGAGCGGGAATTCGCGCAGCACCTTCAGCGTCTGGGCCAGCGCGCCCTGCTGCCGGGCGATCTCGGCGGCGAGCGCCGTGTCCGGCCGGGCCGCGGGCCGCGGCGCCGGCTTCGCGGCGCGCTTCGCCGGCTTCGCGGCCGCCGCGAGCGCGGAGGACGGAGCCACCATCGCGGCCGCGGCGCCCGCGGCCACGACCTTGAGGAACCGCCTTCTCGACTTCTTCATGGGGCCGCCTTTCGCGTCAGGTCACGCCGTTCGAAGGCCTCCAACCGCGCCCGCAGGTCGGGGGGGCAGGCAAGAGTCTGCTTGGTCGCGTAGTCGTAGCACACCTGCACCGAGGTCGCTTCCACCACCAGGCGGCCGCTCGACTCCTCGCGGATCTCGTAGGCGAACGCGAACGAGCGATTCCCCACCCAGTCGCAGCGGATGCCGAGCAGCAGCCGTTCGTGGACCAGCGCCTCGGCGCGGAAGTCGATGCTCACGTGCGCGAGGATGAACGGCACCCGTCCGTAGTCGTGCGCGTCCGCGAGGCGCCGCCAGTACTCCTGGCGCGCGACCTCGAGGTAGGTGACGTAGACCGCGTTGTTGACGTGCCCCATCGCGTCGGTGTCGCGGAAGCGCGGGGAGAGGGGCTGGACCACGTGGAAACCGGGGATCACCGGCGGGACCTCGGGGCTCGGGGTGCGCGCCCGGAAAGCGGCGCGATCCGGGCGCCAGGGATGGATGCGGGGGCCCGGCTCAACGGCCGGCCCGTTCCGTGCGCATCCTTGAGCGGCCGCCGCACGGCGGTCAAGCCCGCGCGTGCCCGGCGGGGGCCGGTGGCCGCGGCGCGGGCGCCCCGCGGCCACGCGCCGAGGATGATGTAGAATCTCCCCCGGCCCGCTCGAATCCCAACCCCTGACCATGCCCGACGAACCCACTTCCGGCTTCCTCGAACGTCTCGCTGCCGCGCGGCGCAGGCACCTCCTGCCGCCGGGGCTGCGCGCGCGCGCCCGAGGAGGTGGTGGAGACCCTGCTCGCGCTGCTGTTCCCGCACTTCGCCGCCGGCGGCAGCGAGCCCGGCACGCTCGCCGACGAGCTGCGCGCGGCCCGCGAGCGGGTGGAGGCGTTCATCGCCTCGCACCCGGCGAGCGCGCCGCGCGCGGCCGCCATCGCCGAGGTGTTCTGCGCCCGCCTGCCGCAGGTGCGCGAGGCGCTGCTCGAGGACGCGGCCGCCACCGACGAGGCCGATCCGGCCGCCCAGAGCGTGGACGAGGTCATCATCACCTACCCCGGCTTCTACGCGCTGGCGTGCTACCGCCTGGCGCACGAGCTCCACCGCCTCGGCGTGGAGCTGCTGCCGCGGCTGATCACCGAGGTGGCGCACCGCGAGACCGGCATCGACATCCATCCCGGCGCGCGCATCGGGCGCGCCATCTCGATCGACCACGGCACCGGCATCGTCATCGGGGAGACCACGGTGATCGGCGACCGGGTGCGCATGTATCAGGGCGTCACGCTCGGCGCGCTCAGCGTGCGCAAGCACGAGGCCGACGCCCAGCGCCATCCGACCATCGGGGACGACGTCGTGCTCTACGCCAACGCCACCATCCTCGGCGGCCGCACCGTGGTGGGCGCGGGGAGCATCATCGGCGGCAACGTGTGGCTCACCCACAGCGTGCCGCCGGGCACCATCGTCACCGAGGGCGCGAGCAGCGAGAAGCGATTGGCCGCGGAAGTGGAGCGATCCAGCAAGGACTAGCCGCGCCGCCCCACGGCGCAGAAGGAAAGAACCCATGCGCGCGAACACCATCCTCGAGACCATCGGCGACACCCCCCACCTGCGACTCCAGCGCCTGTTCGGACGACGCGCCGAGGTGTGGGTCAAGCTCGAGCGCGCGAACCCCGGCGGGAGCATCAAGGACCGCATCGCGCTGGCGATGATCGAGGACGCCGAGAAGCGCGGCGTGCTCGTGCCGGGCACCACCATCATCGAGCCCACCTCGGGGAACACCGGGATCGGCCTCGCGCTGGTCGCGGCGGTGAAGGGCTACCGGGTCGTGCTGGTGATGCCCGAGTCCATGTCGGTCGAGCGCCGCCGCATCATGGCGGCGTACGGGGCCGCGCTCGAACTCACCCCGCGCGAACTGGGCATCAACGGCGCCATCGCGCGCGCGACCGAGCTGGTCGCCGCCACGCCCGGGGCCTGGATGCCGCAGCAGTTCGAGAACCCCGCGAACCCCGCCGTGCACCGTGACACCACGGCGCGCGAGATCGCGCGCGACTTCCCCGCCGGGCTCGACGTGCTGATCACCGGGGTCGGCACTGGCGGGCACATCACCGGGGTCGCGCAGGCGCTCAAGCGGACCATGCCGGGGCTCCGGGCGTTCGCGGTCGAGCCGACCAAGTCGTCCGTGATCGCGGGCGGGACGCACAGCCCGCACAAGCTGCAGGGCATCGGCGCCGGGATCATCCCCGCGGTGCTCGACCGGACGGTGCTCGACGGCACCATCTCGGTGACCGAGGAGGACGCGTTCGCCTACGCGCAGCGGGCGGCCCGCGAGGAAGGGCTGTTCATCGGCCCGTCCTCCGGCGCCTCGCTCGCCGCGGTGGCGCAGAAGCTCTCCGAGCTCGGCGACGGCGCGCGCGTGCTCACGTTCTGCTACGACACCGGCGAGCGCTATCTCTCGGTGGACGGCCTGTTCTAGGCGGATCGCCCGCGGTCAGAACGCGTTCAGCGGGTACGCGAACGCCGGCCGCGCGACGAACCAGCGCTCGACGACCTCCGCCGCGCCGCCGCTCGCGTCGAGCAGGCCGGCCTCGGCCGCGCGCGCGGGCGAGAGCGTGCCGGCCAGCAGCGGGCCGAGCGCGTCGGCGGGCACCTTCAGGCGCGGTAGGCCGCGCGCGGCGCCCGCGCTCTCGGGGCGCACCATCAGCCCGCCCTCGCTGGCGCGCACGCGCCACGCGCGCGCGTTGGGGGCGAGCACGCCGTCGTCCACCTCGAGCGCCACCTCGCCCCGCGCCAGCGGGCTCACCGGCAGCCGCTCGAGGGCGAGCTTCACGTCGGTGACGCGCAGCATCATCCCGTGCGCGACATTGCCGGTGTCGTGGAGCACGCCCATGGCGGCGCCCGGGCGCAGGTTCTGCGCGCTCCGCAGCAGGGCGAGCCAGGCACCATCGGCAGGCGCGGCGTACTGGATCTCGCGCACCTGGTCGGCGAGCGCGGCGAGGTGGCCGACCAGCCCGCGGTGCGCCTCGGGCGTGGCGGCGACGAACTCCGAGAGCGTGAGCGCGAGCTCGAACGGGCCGTCGCTGGCGTCCGCCTCGTAGTGGAGATAGCCCTCGACCTGCCCGCGGCGCTTGCCCTCGTACACCACCCAGTCGCCGGGATAGGTCCACAGCCGCTGCGACCACCACGCGGAGGTGCGCGCCAGCGCGAAGTGCCCCTGCGACGCCACGCGCTCGTAGAGCGCCTCGACATGCGGCCGGTCGGGGAGCATCAGCCGGCGCACGCGGCGCGACTCGTCCGAGACCGGCAGGTTGGCGGGGGCCACCGCCAGTTGATGGACGATCTCGGACACTCCCCAGCCGAGCCGGCGGAAGTACGAGCCGCGGAACGCGTAGAGTCCGCACAGCGCGTCGCCGCGCTGCCGCAGCTCGCGCAGCGCGGCGCGCAGGAGCGCCTCGCCGACGCCCCGGCGGCGATGCTCGGGGCTCACCGCGACCGAGCCGACGCCGGTGAGCGGCACGCGCTGGCCGCGCACGAACACGGTGAGCGGATAGAGCACCAGCGACGCGACGATCTGGCCGTCGAGCTCGCCGACGCGCACGTCGCGCAGTCCGAAGCGCGGGTGGTCGGTGTAGAAGTCGCGGCGCTTCTCGAGGCTGCTCACCCGGTAGGCACGGTGCCCGAGTTCGGCGAGGGTCTCGACGTCGGTGCGGCGCGCCGGTCGGTAGCGCAGCGCGAGCGGACGCGGGCGGCTCATGGGCTGGGCCGGCCGGGCCGGAAGGGACAGCGCTTCGCCGGGTGTGCCGTGCGTGACGATCGAGTGGGCCGCGTTCCGTCTCATGCGAGCGCCAGACTAGCCACCCGCGCGCGCGAGGGGAAGCGGGATGTCGCGCGCCGGCGGGGCCCGGGCACCGCGCTTGTGAGCGACCGGAGGGCTCTGTTACGGTTTCGCGCCTGTCTACGGCCCGCGACACCACAGGCGACGGGCCTCGCGGCCTCGACCGGGCGGCCGATGGTGTGCGACTCGAAAGGAGCACCGCTGTGATCCGGAATCTGGGGATGCGATCGGCGATGGCGGCCTGCGCGCTGGCCGGCGCCGTCGTGTGGTCAACCGCCGCGGAGGCCGCGACGGATTCGTGGGCGAAGGGAGCCCAGTGGATGTCGCTGCGGGCCGGCTACGCCACGCAACTGGGGGACGCGACCGGCCAGGGCGGCGCCGGGTACGGCTTCGGCTACAGCCGCATGCTGAACAAGCGGTGGGCGCTCGGCCTGTACGCGCATCACGAGGTGCTCTCGAAGTCGGGCGCGGCCTCGCAGATGGTGTTCCCGTTCACCGCCGAACTGGTGCGGCATTACAAGTGGCGCACCGAATTGCATCCCTACCTGGGGCTGGGCGGCGGCGGGTTCAACGCGCGCACCACCCGCAGCGGCGAGGATCACATCCGCCCGCGGACCGGCTACTACGTCGTCCTCGGGGCGAACACGCCGATCGACCCGCACCAGGTGCTCGGCCTGGACCTGCGCGTCGTGCGCTTCGAGGGCGAGACCCGGCCGGTCAATGTCGTCTTCGATTCCCCGCGGGACCTGGCCCTGCACCCGGGCGCGACCCAGCTCCACACCGGGCCCACCTGGTCGAACCTGAGCCTGAAGCTCAACTGGTCGTACACCTACTGACCCACGCGGCGCCCGCATAGTCCGCGCGGGCCTCCCGGCCGCCGGCTGCGCCATCCGCCCCGCGTCGCGATCCCGTCGTCTGACGGCGTCCCGCCGACGCGGGGCGGTCGTCTTCTCACGCGATGACAGGCCCGCAGGCGGCGGCACGCCACGTGCGATGCCCGACCGCGGGACCGGGTGGTGGACGAGTGGAGCGGAGCCCCGAAGGTCCCGGCGGCCACCGGGCGGCGCCGCGGCGCCGCCCACGTCGTCGCGCATCCCGCACACCCGCCTGTGGTGCAGTCCGCTACCGCACCACCGCGACCTTGGCGGTCGCGCTCTCCCGGCCGCTGGCGTCGCGGGCGCGCAGGAAGTAGATGCCCGCGCGGATCCGCCCGCCCGCCGGCGGCAGCGCGATGGTGAACGCGTCGCGCCCGCTGCCCGCGGACTCCCGACGTTCGCGCCACACCACCCGGCCCTGCAGGTCGTAGAGCTTGACCTCCAGCGCACCCGCGATGGCATCCATCACCTCGAACGCCACCTGCGTGCTGGCCGGGTTGGCCGACACCCGCAGCACCCACGGCCCCAGACCCTGCGCGGGCCACCGTGTCGCGGGGCTCCACCATTGGTAGCGCTGGTCCACGCTCTCGCGCCGCACGCGGTAGCGCACCATGCCGGCCGGCGCGGTGGTGTCGGTCCAGGCCATCAGCGAGTCGGGCCCGGCGCGCACCCTCGCTGCCTGAACGAAGCCGCCATCGCCATCGGCGCGCTCGACCGCCCACCACGAGCGCGGAGCGGGGGTGGAGAGCGCCCACCGCACCTGACGCAGGCGGCCGGCGGCGGCGACCTGCGGGGTGTCGGTGGTGGCGGTGGTGTACGAGTGCAGCCAGCGCACCCCACCCACGTAGTTGGACATCCACCACGCCACCCAGATGTCGCCATTGCGGTCGCGGATCGCGGAGGGCAGGCCGCCGTTCAGTCCCTCCGCCAACTCCACCGCATGGCCGAACCCCGAATCCGACGGGACGCAGATGCAGATGTTGTCATTGCCCCCCCAGTCCTGGCTGTCCCACACCACCACCGGGTAGTCGTACTCGTCGCCGTCCCGGCTCAGTTCAGGCTCGAATCCGCCGTGGAACTGGGTCCCGTTGAGGTACGCGCACCCCAGTGACTCCGGTTCGCTCCAGGCGGTGCCATCGAAGCTGGTGATGCGCACGTGGGGGGCCCAGGGGATCACCCACGCCAGCCACTGCCCGCCGCCCGGACGTGCCCGCAGCCGAGGCCGCTGGGGCCCCGGGTCGGGGATGAGCGGCCCCTCCTGCCAGTTGTCCCCGCGCGCGATCCCCCACCTCACTCCGATGTCCCAGCCCGCCGCCCACGCCACGATCGCCGTGGTGTCATCGAGTACCCCGAGGGTCAACCCGTAGTTATTGGTCGGCGCGTGCATCGGCACATTGGTGTAGGGCGTGTCACCGTCGGAGTAGTAGAGCCGCAGCGAATCTGGCAGCTCCCGAAAACCGCGGTCTTCGACCAGCAGCCAGTGTCGCTGGCGGCTTGCGGCGCCCGCATACTCCGTCACGCCGTAGGATACCTCCGTCACGCTATCCGGAGCCCAGACGCTGTCGGCCACCACCCTGGCCATGTGCATCGACGTACGCAGCTCGTAGCCAACCGCCAGTCGCGACCACACGAGGTAGGTCAGCCCGGGCGGGGCCTGCACCGGCCACAGCGCTCCGGTGCCACGACCCAGACTCCAGGTGCGCCGCCAGGTGCTGTCGGACCATCGGTAGCCGAACGCGTCCTTCGCCCCGCCGGGGCCCCTGCGCGCGATGGCGTAGAGCTCGGGGGTGCCGGTCGTATCGCGTTCCAGGCGCGGGGCTGCAAGGTAGCCGAACCCCGGCTCGATGAGCGTCGTGGCGGCGGTCCAGGCGCGACCGGGAGGGAGCCCATCGGCGCGCGCAACCCCTGCGATCGCCACGGCCGAGAGGGCTACCAGCGCCGCCGACCTCCACCTGCGCTGTTCCATGGGGGCGCTCGCCTCCTTCGCATCGAACGGGCTCCGCACCCGAAGTGGAGGGCGGCTGACGGATGCGAATGCGCCGTCGACAAGATGGATTCTACCCGCCAGCGCCGCGGCGGGGGAAGCGATGCGTTGATGCCCGTGGACAGGCGACGCCCCAGTTCGATCCGCTGGCAATGAACCCGGAAGTGCGACCGGCGGTCTTTGAAGTGCGTGGACGACGTGCGCGGCGAGGGTCTTCAGCCGCCGTTGCGACGGCGGTCGAGGGCCTCGAGGCGCTCGAACGCCGCGAACAGCGCGAGCGCCAGCACCCCGGCGCCGAGCGCCGCCTGCGAGCGCGGCAGGCGCGCGAGCGCCACCGCGGCGACTCCCAGCCCGGCCGCCAGCGCCCACAGCACCAGCAGCGCGCGCCGCGGCGAGAGCCCGAGGCGCAGCAGCCGGTGGTGGACGTGCCCCGAGTCGGCGCGGAACACCGGCTGCCCGCGCAGCGCGCGGCGGATGAACGCGCTCACGCTGTCGACCATCGGCACGCCCATGGCGACGAGCGGGAACATCAGCGTGACCGCGGCGGTGCCCTTGCGATTCTCGAGCAACGCGGCGGCGGCCAGGACGAGCCCCAGGAACTGGCTGCCGGTGTCCCCCATGAACACCTTCGCGGGCGGGAAGTTGAAACACAGGAAGCCGGCATTCGCTCCCACCAGCAGCGAGGCGATGAACATCACGTAGAAGTCGCCGTGCTGCCGGGCCGCGAACCACAGCGTGGCCGAGGCGAACAGCACCACGCCCGCGGCGAGGCCGTCGAGGCCGTCGATCAGGTTGATGGCGTTGGTCACCAGCACCACCCACGCCACGGTGAGCGGGACGTTGAACACGCCCGAGGGGAGCGGGGCGCCGAACGGGTTCGTGAGCACGGGAACGCCGTAGCCGAACTGCACCAGCACCATCCCGGCGCACGCCTGCACGCCCAGCTTGGCCAGCCAGTGCGCGCCGCGCAGGTCGTCGACGACGCCCAGCGCCAGCATGGGCACCGCGGCCAGCGTGAGCCCGAGCAGCGGCTGCGCCTCGAGTTGGAACGCGGGCCCCGGCAGCACGCGCGCCAGCCATGCCACGCCCAGCACCGCGGCGGCGAGTGCGAGGCCCCCCATGGTGGGCACCGGGGTGCGATGGATCCGCCGCGGTCCCGGGTGGTCCACCGCGCCGGCGCGTCGCGCCAGCGCCATCACCACCGGGATCAGCGCGAGGGTGGCGATCCCGGTGGCGAGCGCGAGCAGGAGGGAGTAGGGCACGGGGTCAGCGTTTCAGCGCGTTCGCGGCCATCATCAGGCCGGCGCGCGCGAGGATGAGCACCTCGGCGATCCCGCGCACCAGCGGGTTCGACGGATGGTACTTGCGGAAGTAGTGGATCATCCCGCGATGGCGCTCGAGGATCACCTTGTTCGCGGTCCGGCGCCGGCTGGCGCCGATGTGGTGGACGACCACGGCGTCGGGCACGTAGGACACGCTCCAGCCCGCCAGGTTCATGCGGCGGCACCAGTCCACGTCCTCGTTGAACATGAAGAACGCCTCGTCCAGCGGCCCGACCGCGTCGATCGCCGCGCGCCGCACCATCATGCACGCCCCCGACACCCAGTCCACGTCGCGCTCCGTGGCGTGGTCCCAGTCCGACAGCAGGTAGCGGCGCGAGAACGGATTGCCGGGGAACAGCCGGGTGAGCAGCGAGTAGCGGTTGAACAGGAACGCGAACCCGTCCGGGTAGCCGCGCGCCGAGTACTCGAGCGAGCCGTCGGGGTTGAGGATGCGCGGGGCGGCGATGGCGGCGCGCGGGTGGGCGCGCAGGTAGGCCAGCAGCGCGGGGACCGCTCCCGGGCGCAGCTCGCAGTCCGGATTGAGCACCAGGACGTGCGCCGCGCCGGTCGCCCGCAGGCCCTGGTTCACGGCCCTGGCGAAGCCCACGTTCTCGGCGTTGGCGATCAGGCGCACCCCGGGGAAGCGCGCCGCCAGCGCCGCCGCCACCCCGTCGCCCGACGCGTTGTCCACCACCACGCACTCGGTCTCCAGGCCGGCGGATTCCCGGGCCAGGCCTGCGAGACACGCGAGCAGGGGGTCGAGCGACTGGTAGTTGACGATGACGGTGGCGAGTTCCATGCGGTGGCGAGAGGTGAGCGACGGGTCCGCGGCACGCGAGTCTATCACCTGGTCGTGTCGGGAGACACGGCCTCCGGGGGAGGCAGGGCGCGGCCGAGCGCTTCGCTCAGCCATGCGCGCAGGCGGGCGGTGTGGGAGCCCTCCCAGTACCACTTGCCGCACTCCGGGCAGTGGCGCAGGTGGTGCGCGCCCCGCAGCACCCGCCCCGGCACCTCGCCGCTGGCCTCGAACGCGAGCCGCCGCTGGAGGGCAGCATTGCACGCCGGGCAGCGGCTGAACGGCTCGCCGGCCGCCGCGAACGCCGCGTCAACGACGCGCACCGCGGCCGCGGCGTCCGCCCGGGGCACGCGCAGGGCGGGCAGGTCGGCGAAGCGGCGCGGGTGGCGCGCGCTCAGGGTGAGCACGGTGCGCGCCTCGCGGCGCGCGACCTCGAACAGCTCATCGAGCCGCGCGCCCCGCACCACGACCACGTCATGCCCGAGCACCCGCAGCCGGCGGGCGACGAACTCGAGCGAGGAGTCGGTGACGAAGCGCGCGACGAGCATGGCCGGCACCGTAGCCGCCCGCGGGGAATGGCGACAAGACCGGCGCGGGACGGCGCGGGTCACGGCGATCGCGCGGCACGGCGGTCCGGCGCGGGCCCGCCGCGGCCGCGCGCCGCCGCCGCCCGGGCGCGGAAGAAAGGCGCAATCGGTTGCCGGGCATCCGCTTGAGGTGTTCGGGTTGACCGAGGGAGCGCGCTGGGCCACCCTCCGCGACATGGATCGAGGCTATCGAAGTGGGATGAGGGAGTCGACGGCAGCCGCGGACTCCCCGCCCGTCCGGATCGGCCGTCGCCGGTTCGTCGTGACTGTCGCCGGGGCCGCCGCCTACGTGGCGCTGCGCCCGCACCTCGCCTGGGCCCGCAAGGTCGCCCGGCCGCGACCCCAGCTCCAGCCGTGGACGCTTCCCGACGCGCCGCCCGCCGGCCTCGAGCTGGTCCGGGCGCTGATCGGCGCCGCGGTGCTCGCCCCCAGCCAGTGGAACTCCCAGCCGTGGCGGTTCGAGGTCGAGGGCAACACGGTGCGGCTGGTGGCCGACGCCACCCGCGCGCTGCCGGTCACCGATCCCGCCCGCCGCGGCATGATGGTGTCGCTGGGCGCGGCGCTCGAGAACCTGCTGATCTCCGCGCGCGCCTACGGCCTGCGCCCCACGGTGGACTACCTGCCCTTCGGGGGCGCGCACGGGGTGGTGGCGCAGGTGGCGTGGACCGGCGGCGACTCGCCGCGCGACCGCGCGCTGTTCGCCGCCATCCCCCAGCGCCGCACCAACCGGCGCGACTTCGACGGACGCGCGGTGACGCTCACCAGCAGCGCGCAGCTCATCGCCCAGGCGCCCGAGGACTTCGCGGTGCACTGGATCGACGACCGGGCCGCGGTGCGCGCGCTCGCCGACCTGGCGTTCGAAGCCGAGCGCGCGCAGGTGCGCGACCGCCGCGCCGAGGCCGAGCGCTTCGCCTGGATGCGGCTGGACGACGGCGATGCGCGTCGGCGCGCCGATGGCGTGACGCTCGACGCGCTCGAACTGGGCGGCCCGGCGCACTGGTTCGCCGGGCGCTACTTCGACCCGCGCAGCCGGTTCCTGCGCCTCGGCGCCGAGAGCG
Organism: Candidatus Eiseniibacteriota bacterium; assembly: GCA_963776245.1. Taxonomy (GTDB): domain Bacteria; phylum Eisenbacteria; class RBG-16-71-46; order RBG-16-71-46; family RBG-16-71-46; genus CAVSAC01. The sequence goes on from CAVZLN010000003.1 coordinate 732,497, forward strand.
CCGGCAAACACGCCCGCGAGCAGGTGCGCTCGTCGGGCGGGCTCGCGCTCGTCACCGCCACCCGCCGCGGCGAGTCCGCGTGGCTGATGGGCGGGCAGGTGGTCGAACGGTTCATGCTCAAGGCCACCGCGCTCGGGCTGGCCCACCAGCCGCTGGAGCCCGCGATCGCGAGCGAGCACACGCGCGGCGAGGTGCTCAAGCGCTTCGGCGCCACCGGCGAGGAGCCGCTGCTGCTGGTGCGCCTCGGCCACGCCAAGCCGCCGCCGCCTTCGGTCCGCCGCTCGGTCGCGCTGGTCTCGACCTACCGGAACACCTAGGCCGCCCCGCCGCCGCTCACCGTCATCTCGGCGATCAGGAGCGTGGGCGCGGCCACCGCGTCGCGGAACTCGAGATCGTTCCCGACCGCCACCACGCCGCGCAGCATGTCGAGCGAGTTCGACGCCACCGTCACGCCGTCGACCGGGTAGACCTTGACCCCGTTCTCGATCCAGAAGCCCTGGGCCTGGAACGAGTAGTCGCCGGTCACGCCGTTGAACCCGTACGAGCCCGCATCGTCCATGTAGAACCCGCGGTCGACCTTCGCGAGGATGGCCTCGGGGCTGTCGGCGCCGCGCTCGAGGTAGAGGTTCTGCGCCCCGATGCCGGGCACCGACGCGTACCCGCGCACCGCGCTGCCGGTGGGGCGCGTGCCCGCGCGGCGCGCGTGGTAGACGTCGTACAGGAACATCGCGCAGGTGCCGCGCTCGATGAGCACGTTGCGCCGCGTCGCCACGCCCTCGCCGTCGAACGGCTCGGTGCCCGGCGCGCCCGCGAGCCGGCCGTCGTCCACCAGCGTCACGAGCGGCGAGGCGATCGCCTGTCCGAGCCGCTCGGTGAGCCAGGACGAGCGCTTGATGACCGCTTCGCCGCTGAAGGCGTCGTGCATCTCGCCGATCCACGCCGCGGCGATGTCGGGGTGCATCACCACCGGCACCTTCGCCGACGCCACGGTGCGCGCGCCGATGCGCGCCACCGCGCGCGCGGCCGCCGTGCGGGCCGCGGTCTCGGCGCTGGGCAGCTCGTCGAGGCGGCGCTTGGTCACGCCGTAGTACCCGGTCTGCTGGCGGCCGTCGCGATCGTCCGCGAGCGGCACCACCCACAGGCTCGCGGAGGTCGCCGCCCACGAGCGCACGATGCCGGTGGACGACACGATCGCCACCGCGCCGTCGTGGCTGGTCACCCCGGCGCCCTCGGTGCGGCGGATGCGCGGGTCGTGGGCGAGCGCGATGCGCTCGAGCTCCAGCGCCAGCTCGATCTTGCGCTCGGGCGCGAACTCCAGCACCGCGGGGTCGAACAGTCCCAATTCGCCCGCCGGCGGCCCGTCGGCCTCGGCCGGCGTGGCGAGCGCATTGGCCGGATCGGCGCTCGAGAACCGCGCCAGCGCCACCGCGCGGTGCGCGAGGTCGCGGAGCGCGTCGGGGGCGAGGTCGTTGGTGGACACGAAGCCCACGCGCTCGTCCACGATCACGCGCAGCCCGAGCCCGAGCGTGCCGCTCTGCTTGAGGGTCTCGATGGCGCCGCCGTTCACGCGCACGGTGAAGGAGCGCCCGGTCTCCACGCAGGCCTCGGCCTCGGTGGCGCCGGCGCGCCGTGCCAGCTCCACCGCTCCGGCGCCGAAGCGCTCGAGGTCCGCGGGCGTGTGCGCCGTCCGCGCGGCGGCCGGGCTCACGTCGCGGTCCCTCCGACGGTGATCGCGGAGAACAGCACGGTGGGCTGTCCCACGCCCACCGGCTTCCACTGCCCGTCCTTGCCGCACGAGCCGGTGGTGCCGTCGATCCTCAGGTCGTTGCCGACCGCGTCGATCTTGAGCATGGCGTCGTTGCCGTTGCCGGTGAGGGTCGCGTTGCGCACCGGGTGCGTGAGCCGGCCCTCCTCGATCATCACCGCCTCGGTGACCTGGAACGAGAAGTTGCCGTCGGCGGGGTTCACCGACCCGCCGCCGAGGCTCTTGCAGTAGAGCCCGCGCTTCACCGACGCGATCAGCGCCTGCGGCTCGTGCGGGCCGGGCTCGATGTAGGTGTTGGTCATGCGGCACAGCGGGAAGTCGCGGTACGACGCGCGCCGGCCGTTGCCGGTCGGCCGCTCGCCGGTGAGCCGCGCGTTGAGCCGGTCCCACAGGTAGCCGGTGAGCACGCCGTCCTCGACCAGCACGGTGCGCTGCGCCGGCGTGCCCTCGTCGTCGACGCGGAACGAGCCGCGGCTGTTCGGCACCAGTCCCGAGTCCACGATGGTCACGCCCTTCGCGGCCACCTGCTGGCCCCTCTGGGTGGCGCGGATCGAGGTCTGCCTTGCGGATGGTGTCGCCTTCCATGCCGTGGCCGAAGCACTCGTGCACCATCACGCCGCCCCAGCCCGGCAGACCACCACCGGGTACGAGCCGGCCTCGGGCTCGCGCGCGGAGAGCAGCGTCACGGCGATGGTCGCGGCCTCGCGCGCCACGGTCTCCGGGCTGCGCTCCTCGGTGTAGTAGGCGGCGTCCACGCTGCCGCCCGCGGCCGCGAAGCCGCTCTGGCGGTTGTCGCCCTCGAGCGCCAGCGTCGAGACCACGAGGCGCGAGAGGTAGGTGCGGTCCTCGGCCCACAGCCCGTCGGTGTTGGCGACCAGGAAGGCCTGGGCGGAGTCGCCGAACCCGACCGAGACCTCGCGGATGCGCCCGTCGAGCGCGCGCGCGGCATCGTCGGCGCGCCCCAGCAGCTCGATCTTCGCGGGCTCGTCGAGCGCCAGCGGCGCGGGCGCCGCGAGCGTGAACGGCGCCGGCGCGTCCACCACGCGGAATGCGCGCGCGGGCCCGCCCGCCGCCCCGCCGCGGGCGATGCGGGCGGCGACCCGCGCGGCCTCGCGCAGATCGGCGGGCGCGAAGCCGTCGGCGTAGGCGTAGCCCGTCTGCTCGCCGACGATGGCGCGCACGCCGACGCCGTTGGGCACCGACAGGGACGAGGTCTTGACCCGGCCCTCGTCGAACGAGAAGCCGGTGTGGATGGCGTGCTCGGCGTACACGTCGGCGAACTCGGCGCCCTGGGCGCGGGCCAGCGCGAGCAGCTCGACCACCAGTTCGCGCGGCAGCCGGGCGGAGAGGTCGGGCGGGACGCGCGAGGGACTCGGACTCATGGGGATTCCGTCAGGGGAGAGGGACGCGTCGGGCGGGCCGGAACGCAGCGTATCGGAGGGCGCGCGCGCGCCGCAACCCGCCGCGCCGGGCGCGCGACTTTGCCTCACCCGGCGCGCGCCGCTAGACTCGCGGCCCTCATGCGACGCGTGCTCGGGAACCGGATCGCCCTCGGGGTGGCCGCGGTGGCGCTGGCCGTGGGCGGGCCGTGGCTGGCGCGCGAGCTCCGCTCCCTGCCCGGCGCGGGCGCGCTCGCCGCGCGCGCGCACCAGCGCGTCGTCACCCTCGAGGTCGGCGGCATGCACTGCCCGGCGTGCGAGCAGCAGGTCCGCGCGGGCCTTGGCGCGGTGCCGGGCGTGAGCACCGTCGAGGTGCGGCTGGCCCAACACCGCGCCTACGTCGTGTGCGCCCGGGGCGTCCCCGACACCGCCCTGGTCGGCGCCGTGGGCCGGGCGGGCCCGGGATTCCTCGGCGCCGTGGTCGCGCGCTAGACGCGGACCGCGCGGCGCTGCCCCGAGACCGCTCGCGCGGTGCGCGTCAGTCTTCCCGGGGCAGATTGCGGAACGCGCGCACCGAGCCGCCCAGCGCGACCGCGGGCACCGCGAGCAGCAGCAGCGCCACGTGCCACCAGGTCGGAAGTCCGTCGTGGACCTCGACCACGGTCGCGATTCCCGCGAGCAGCACCAGCGCCCCGGCGACCAGCGCGTGCGCCACCTCCGCGCGCCGCGCCAGCAGCCCCGTGGTCCAGCCGGCGACGAACAGGCATGCGACGTCGTAGACCAGCAGGCCGACGAGCGTGGCGAAGTGATGCTCGTCGAACACCTGAGGGAGCAGGCGCGCGAGGGCGAAGTCGGCGACGTACACCAGCGCCAGCGCGAGGAGGAGTCCGGCGGCCACCGCGATGAAGCTTCGGGACATGGACGGCACCTCGGGGCTGCGGGCGGGCATCGGGGGTGACATTCAGGATAGCATCGTCTCGCGCGGACCGGCGAGCGAGGACGCTGGCTGCGCGCGCCTGTCCGGGGGGCGCGTGGCGCGCGGCTATGCTAGATTCGCTCACTCATGAGCGCCACCGATCGCCTTTCCCCGGGCGCCACCACGACCACGGACCTCCCGTCTGCCGCCGACGAGGGCTGCCTCGAGATCCTCTCTGACCGTCTGCGCGCCAGTCCGGGCGTGGTCGCGATCGAGGCCGACTTCCGCGGGCACACCCTGACCGTGCGCTACGATCCCGCGCTGGTCGCGCCCGAACAACTCAACACGCTCGCCGACGACGTGGGAGCGGCCTTCGCGCAGCGCGTGACCACGTGCGAGCGACGCGAGACGCCGGGCGCGTGCGACGAATGCGCGCTGAAGCTCGCGCACCTGCCCCCGGCCGAGCGCGAGCTGTTCCAGATCACCTCCGATCCCGGCCGGATCGGCCTCGCGCGCCGCACCATCCCCGAGGGCAGCGCGGAGATGGTGCGCCCGCTCGCGGCCGGCAAGCCCTGGGGCGCCAGCATGAGCCCGGCCCAGGAGGAGCGCTACGCCGAGGGCCGCGCGATGGGATGGCTCGCGGGCGGCTGCTTCGCGCTCCTGCTGGCGGGGCTGGCGATGGAATCGGCGAAGCTGCCGGTGGCGTGGCACCACGGCGCCTACATCGCCTCGGCGCTGCTCGGCTCGTGGTTCGCGGTGCGGGGCACCGTGGAGTCGCTCGCCCGGCTGCGCTTCGACGTGAACCTGCTCATGCTGCTGGCCGCGCTCGGGGCGGGCCTCATCGGCTACGTCATGGAAGCCGCGGTGCTGATGTTCCTGTTCTCGCTCAGCAACACTCTCGAGGTGTACACCATGGGGCGCACGCGGCGCGCGCTCCACGCGCTGCTCAAGCTGCGTCCGGCGACCGCGCGGGTGGTGCGCGCGGGCCGCGAGATCGAGGTCCCGGCCGAGACCGTGGCGGTGGGCGAGACCGTCATCGTCAAGCCGGGAGAGGCCATCCCGGTGGACGGCGAGGTGGTGCTCGGGGAGTCGCTGGTGGACATGAGCAGCCTCACCGGCGAGTCCATGCCGGTGCCGGTGGCGGCGGGCGGCAAGGTGTACACCGGCACGCTCAACCAGCACGGCTCGATCGAGGTGCGCGCCATCCGGGCCGCCGGCGACACCGCGCTCGCGCGCATCGTCAAGCTGGTGCAGGAGGCGCAGGAGCAGAAGTCGCGCACCGAGGAGGTCGCCGAGTGGGCGGGGCGCTACTACACCATGGCGGTCATCCTCGGTGCCGCGCTCATGATCGTGGTGCCGCCGTACGTGCTCCACCAGGACTTCATGCACTCGTTCTATCGCGCGATGACGCTGCTGGTGGTGGCGTCACCGTGCGCGCTGGTCATCGCGACGCCCGCCACCATCTTGTCCGCGATCGCCAACGCGGCGCGTCATGGCGTGCTGTTCAAGGGCGGCCGGTTCATCGAGGCCCTGGCCCGGGTGCGCACCGTGGCGTTCGACAAGACCGGCACCCTCACCCGCGGCCGCTTCGAGGTCACCGATGTCGAGGCCCTCGAGGGCCTCGACGAGCGCGTGCTGCTGGCGTGGGCGGCGGGCGCGGAGACCCGTTCGCAGCACCCGCTCGCCCAGGCCGTGGTGCGCGCCGCCGAGCAGCGCGGCGTGGCGTTCGCCCCCGCGAGCCACCTCACCTCGCACGCGGGCAAGGGCCTGGTGGCGACGCTCGCCGAGGGCAGCGTCGAGATCGGCACGCCCGAGCTGTTCGCGCACCTCGGGACCGCGGTCCCGGCGGCGGCGATCGAGCGGGTGGAGGCGCTCCGCCGCGAAGGCAAGACCGCGATGATCGTGCGCGGGCCGGGGGGCTGGGGCGTCATCGCCGCGGCCGACCAGGTGCGCCCGGTGGCCGCCGCCACCGTCGCGGAGCTGCGCCGCGGCGGCATCCGCCACATCGTGCTGCTGTCGGGCGACAGCGTGCCCACCGTGCAGGCGATCGCGGCGCGCACCGGAGTGGACGACGCGCGCGGCGCGCTGCTGCCCGAGGACAAGGTTCGCGCGATCGCCGCGCTCGAAGAGCAGGGCGAGCGCGTGGCGATGGTGGGCGACGGGGTCAACGACGCGCCGGCCCTGGCGCGCGCGTCGGTCGGCATCGCGATGGGTGGCATCGGGAGCGACGCCGCGATGGAGAGCGCCGACGTCGTGCTCATGAGCGACGACCTGAGCGCCCTGCCCTACGCGGTGCGCCTGTGCCGGCGCGCGCGCGTGGTCGTGATCCAGAACGTCGTCGTCGCCTCGGGCGTGATGGTGGTGCTGGTGGCGCTGGTGTTCGTGGCGCCGAGTCTCGGGCTCCCCGAGCTGCGGCTGCCGGTGGCGGTCTCGGGCCACGAGGGCAGCACGGTGGTCGTCATCCTCAACGGTCTGCGTCTGCTCGGATTCCGCCGGCCACGACTGCCGCTCGCGTGAGCGGCGCGGGTCACTCGAGCGGGGTCACCAACACGTTGTCGTAGTACACCGTGCACTCGCCGACCCCGCCGGTGTACGCGGGCAGCGCGATGCGGCCATGCGCGCCCGGGTCCTTGCGGTCGCCGCGTCCGAGCACGGCCGCGCCGTCGAGCCACACGCGATACGAACCTCCGCGGCATTCGACCCGGAGGTGGTGCCAGATGCCGTTCCCGTTCGGCGCCCGGGCGCGCCCCATCGGGATCTCGCGCCGGTACAGGAGCACGTCCTGGTAGCCGGGGCCGCGCAGATCCACGGCGACGCCCGACACGCCCTTCACGTGGACCGCCACGCCCTTGTCCACGCCGCGGATCTGGCACACATCGAGGTCCACCGCGTAGTCGCCCCATTGCTCGGAACCGGCGTACGCGAAGGATCGCGACTGGCGCGCGTCCGGCAGATCAGCACACAGCGCGCCCCAGCGCACCGACCACACGCTGTCGCGGTCGAACGTCCAGCGCGCGGATCCCGCCGAGAAGTCGTCGAAGAACAGGGCGTCGTCGGGCACCCGGGGCGGGCGCGGCGGGGGCGGAGGCATCACCAGGCGCGCGGCCTCGCCGGCGCCGGCCCCGCACAGCAGGAGGGCGAGCGCGAGCGCGGCGAGCCGGGCCCCGGGACGCGATGTGGTCGACACGGGGTCACTCTACCAGAGGGAGTGGTGCGCCGGTCAGAACCGCACGCTGAGTCCGGCGTACTCCTGGTCCACGTGCTCGATCTGTCCGACGGTGTGCTCCCACGAGATGGAGAACAGCATCCGCCTCATCAGGCTCAGGTCGAGATCGGTGTTGGTCCACACCGCCCGGTCGCGGGTGCCGGCCAGCACGTCGAGGGTGGTGCGCGTGCCGCCCCCGAGCTCGAGGTGCGAGCCGCCGAGGGGGTCGATCCCGAGCCCGAAGGCCACCAGCTCGGAGCGCGACGCGGGCGAGTCCGAACGCGAGTAACGGGAGCGCAGCCGGCCGTTCACGCGGGCCAGGCGCATCACTTCGCCACTCGCCGACCAGGCGTTGGCGCGGTCCCTCGATCCGCCCATGCTGCGCGCGTCCCCCGCGAAGCGCACGTGCGTCCCCATGTCGAGCGAGGCGCCGACCCAGCCGCCCTCGCGGAAGCGGTCGTCGAATGCGGTCTCGGGCGTCTCGCGGTCGCGGTAGAGGCGCACGTTGCGGCGGCCGTCGTACCCGCCGTTGATCGACAGGCCTTCGGCGGGGATCAGGTTCACGGTCGCGAACGTGCTGGTGAGCGAGAGCGCCGCACCGCTCGAGTCGCGCTTCCAGCCCCGCAGGATGTCGGCCTCCTGTGCCATCGAGAACGACACCACCGGATCGTTGTACATCGCCTGCACGAACACGAAGTCGCGGTTGACCTGGCCGCGGGCGGTCGAGGTCACGCCGCCGACCGCCGTGGACCACCGCCTCACCGCCAGCGGCGCCTGGTGGACTTCGAGGAAGGCGCCACTCTGCATCACGTCCTGGGACATCGTGAGGCGCACCGGATCGGGCTGGGTGCCGCCGAAGGCGCCGAGCGTCATGCGCTTCGAGCCCCACTCGGCGAGCGCGCCATCGAACAGGCTCACCGAGGAGAGCAGGGGCGACGCCTGCCGCCCGAGCGTGAAGCGATAGCGGGCGCCGAAGTCGTGCAGCGACGCGGCGAGCCGGTAGACGCGGGTCGAGGACTCGATCGCGTTGATCCCAGTGGAGAGGCTCCGCGTGGTGCGGCGTCCGCGCACGTCGGCCAGCAGATCGACCGGCAGCCCGGCGGCATTGACCGCTTCGAACCGGGCGTCGAGCGCCGGCTGGGTCATCCGGCCGGCCTCGCGGCTCTGGATGGCGAGCAGGCGCATCCCGAGCCGGCCGCGCATGCGCGAGGACCGCGCCCGCGGCGGATTGGCGATCAGCACGGTCGCGGCCGGGGGCATCACCTTGCCGGTCGCGGCCAGCGGGACGATCGCGGCATCCTTGCCGGGCACCGGGGCGGCCGCCACCGGGGGGCCCGGGTCGAGGCGTGGCACGAAGCGGGCGATGTCGTCGACGCGCGGCATCGGGCTGCCGGGCAGCACCCCGCACGCGGCGCGATGGGAGGAGAGGTCGGTGACGAGCAAGCGCGTCACGGTCGAGCCATCGCGCCACACCACGAGGGTGTCGCCCGAGTGGAGGCCCTCGACGCGGCCGGCGTCGATGTACACCGAACCGCCGGTGACGTAGGTCACGTGGCCGGTTCCGGGAGGCGGAGCGTTCGCCGTCACGGCCTTCACGGGCACGGGCCTGGCCGGCGCGGCCACGGCCGGAGCGCTCGCCGTCACGACGGGCCGCGCCGCTGGCGCGCTGGTCGCAGCCGGGGCCGTGGCCCCCCGGGCGGCCCCCGCCGCCCCGAGGGCGGCGAGAGCGAGCGTGGCGAGGATGCGGATGACGCGGGTGGTCATCTTCACACTCCCCGGTGGCACGAGTAGCAAGCGCTGCTGACGTAGGAGTAACCCGAATTGCCGGAATGCTTGTTGTCGGTCGTGGACTTGGCGTGGCAGCCCAGGCAGTTGAACTGCCCGTAGTTCGACGGCACATTGTGACAATCGGCGCACAGGTCCCAGCGTCCATTGTGCTTGCCGCTGTAGATCTTGAAGTACGGCGTGTCGTGGTTGATCCGCGCCCCCGCCCAACCTGTCGTGTTATGGCAACTGGTGCAGGTGGTCGAGATCCCGGCACCCGGGTGGTTGGGGTCCACCGCGGTGTTGAAGTCGTTCAAGTGACACGACACGCACGCCGTGCTCTTGCCCGCGTACACGCCATCGCTGTGGCAGCCGGAGCACGCCGTCGTCAGGTGCGCGCCGGTGAGCGGGAACGCGGTGGTCGAGTGATCGAAGCTCGCGCCCGCCCACGAGGCGGTGCTGTGGCAGCTGTTGCACGTGGTGGGATAGCTCGGCAGCGTATGCTTGGGATCCGTGGTGCCGTTGTAGTCCGCGACGTGGCACGAGTAGCAGAGCGTGCTCTTGCCCTGGTACACGCCGTCGCCGTGGCATCCGGAGCACGCCGCCGTGAGGTGCGCCCCGGTGAGCGGGAACGCCGTCGCCGAGTGGTTGAACGTGGCGCCCGCCCACGCGGCCGTGGTGTGGCAGGTCGTGCACGTCGTCGGGAAGCTGGGCAGCGTGTGCTTGGGGTTCGTGGTGCCGTTGTAGTCCGTCACATGGCAGGAGTAGCAGTCCGTCGGCTTGCCCTTGTACACGCCATCGCCGTGGCAGCCGCCGCAGGCCACGGTGAGGTGCGCCCCGGTGAGCGGGAACGCCGTCGCCGAGTGACTGAACGTGGCGCCCGCCCACGCGGTGGTGTTGTGGCAGCTCGTGCACGTGGTCGGGAAGCTGGGCAGCGAATGCTTCGGATTCGTGGTGCCGTTGTAGTCCGTCACGTGGCAGCTGTAGCAGTCCGTGGACTTGCCCTTGTACACCCCGTCACCGTGGCAGGCGGTGCACGCCGCCGCGCGGTGGGCGCCGGTGAGCGGGAAGGCGGTCTTCGAGTGGTCGATGGTCGCGCCCGCCCACGCGGTGGTGTTGTGGCAGTTCGTGCAGGTCGTCGCGAAACTGGGCAGCGTGTGCTTGGGGCTGGTCGTGGTGTTGTAGTCCGTCACGTGACAGGTGTAGCAGAGCGTGCTCTTGCCCTTGTACACGCCGTCGCCGTGGCAGGCGGTGCACGCGGTCGCGCGGTGCGCGCCGGTCAGCGGGAACGCCGACGCCGAGTGGTCGAACACCGCGCCGGTCCACGCCGTGGTGGTGTGACAGGTCGTGCACGTGACCGGGAACCCGGCCGCGGCGTGGGCCGGACTGGTGGTGCCGTTGTAGTCGGCCTGATGGCACGATACGCAGTCTTTCGAGGTCCCCTTGTACACGTTGTTCTTGTGGCACGAGATGCACGCCACGGCCTTGTGCGCGCCGGTCAGCGGGAAGGCCGACGCCGCGTGATCGAAGCGCGCCGAATGCCAGCCGAGCGCGGTGTGACACAGCGAACAGTCGGTGGAGAAGCCGGCGCTGTGGTCCGGGTCCTTGGTGGCGCGGAAATCGGCCATGTGGCAGTCGGCGCACGCCGCCCGCGTGCCCACGAACTGCATCTTGCCCGAGGCCGCGGGCCGGTGACAGCTCTGGCAATCCAGCCCCGCGTGTCCGCCCACGAGCGGGAAGCGCGTGGTCTGGTGCAGCCGCCGCATCGCGGTCATGTCGGTGAACGAGCGGGCGTTGTGGCAGCGCTGGCAATCGGTGCCCATCTCGCCGCGATGGATGTCCTCGTGGCACGACTTGCAGTTCATCTTGCTCTGCTTGAACTCGAGCGTGGCGTGGCAGCCCAGGCAGTTCGCCGCCGCGTGCGCGCCTTCGAGCGGGAAGCCGGAGCGGGCGCCGTGGTCGAACTTCCGGCTCACCTTCGCCGGCAGCCAGGCCTCCGCCCGGTGACACATGCCGCAGTCCTCGCGGAACTCGCCATGGGGGTTCTCCCAGCGCTTCACGGTCTCGGCGAACGAGCGCGCGCCGAGCACGAGCAGCGGCGACAGCACCAGCAGCGCCACCAGCACGCGCGCCACGGCGCGGTGCCGCGGCGATCCGGCTTCATTCAGGTGTCGAGGCATGGCGAACCTCCCGATTGGAGAGGAGGGTGAGGACCCCGCGCGTGGGAACCGCGGCGTCACGGTAGGACGTGCGCTTCAACGGGGCGATTCCGGGCGCATGGCAGGCTTCGCAATGCGTCGGCACTCCCCGGTACGGAACATACGTCGAGTCCCCGCGCTTCTCGGGGCGATGGCATCCGGCGCACGCCACGCGGGCGTGGGCGCCGTCGAGCTTGAACGCGGCGTCGCGGTTGTGGACGAAGCGCTCGGCCGGCACGAAGTGGTCGGTGGTGTGACAGCCCTGGCAGGCGCCCTTGTCCTTGCGCGGGACGAACTGACCGGCATGGATGTCGGTGTGGCATTCGATGCAGGCCGAGCGCGCCTGGGCGAAGCGCAGGGGCCGCGCGGTCCTGGCCGCCGCCGCCAGCGTGGACGGCGTGGGCGCGGCCTTGAGCTCGGCGTGGCAGGCCACGCACGGCGTCGCGCGGTGCCCGCCCTCGAGCGGGAAGGTCGTCTGGGCGTGCAGCGACGGGTCGAGCAGCGAGGGACGGAACGCCGAGGCGGTGTGGCAGGCGAGGCATTCCTTGGCGCGCGCCCGCGCGCCGCCCGCGGCGAACCGGCCGTCGTGCGGGTCGCGGTGGCAGTCCACGCAGCGGGCGTACGCGGGCCGCAGGAGCATGCGCGCCGTGCCGTAGCGCGCCACGGTGCTCTCGGGCTGCTGGCTGTGGCACAGCACGCAGTCCGTGGTGGCGTGCCGCCCCTGGAGCGGGTAGGCCGAGGTCTGGTGCGACGCCAGCGTGTAGGTCGGCTTGTCGAAGCCGGCGACGCTGTGGCACGAGGCGCAGTCCACGACCTTGCCCGCGAGCGTCGCGGTTCCCGCGTGGGCGTCCTTGTGGCAGTCGGTGCAGGCCGCGAACTTCGGTTTCTGGCCCCACGCGGTCTTCGGATCGTGGCACTTGGCGCAGGTGACGCTGGCGTGCTTCCCGCGCAACGGGTAGCGCGTCTTCTCGTGGTCGAAGCCCTTGGGATCGATCGACGCGAACGACTCCGTGCGGTGGCACGAGGCGCAGTTCTTCTGGAAGCGACCGTTGTGCGGATCCTTGTGACAGGGGGTGCAGTCCCGGTGCGGGAGCGGCTTCCACTGGGCCAGCAGCGCTCCCTTCGCGTCGTGCGCGGTCGCGAACTGGGGCATCAGGTGGCACTTCTCGCACGCCAGCGGGAGGTGCTTGCCAGTGAGCGGGTAGTCGGTCTTCGCGTGGTCGAAGCCCCCGGCCGGCTTCCAGCCGAGGTCGCTGTGGCAGTGCGCGCAGTCCTTGCCGAGCTGGCCACGGTGGAAATCGGCGTGGCACGCGGCGCAGTCGGTCTCGAGGCCCATCCACGACTTCGTGTGGTCCTTCTTCTTGACCAGGGCCGTGACGCGCGAGCGCTGGTTCTTCGGTTGATGGCACTTCGCGCATTCCAGTCCCGCGTGCTTGCCGGACAGCACGAAGCCGGCGCGCGCGTGGTCGAACTTCTCGGGGGCCCCTTCGTCCCACTTCACCAGCGCGAAGTCCTTCCCGCCGTGCTCCGGGTGGCACTTTGCGCACGCGCCCTTGGCGTCGCGCGAATGGAGGCCCCGCCCGTGCGCCTTCATCCAATCCACCTCTTTGTGGCAGGCGAGACAGCGGTCGTCCATCGGGCCCTGCTGGCCGTGCGGGTGGCACTGGAAGCACTGCGTCGGCCCGTCGAATTCCCGGTGCGCGGCGGACAGCTGTCCGGGCGACAGCTGAGCGCGCGCAGGCTCCGCGCCGAGGAGCGCGGTGCCGAGCAGGAGGAGCGAGAGCGTGCGGGCATGGCGCATCACCTGGCGGCCGCCGCGCCCTCGGTCTCGGCCGCGGGCTCGGTCAGCACGATCTCCTTTCGCACGATGAGCACTCCGATCTGCTTCAGGAAGTCGTACGGGGGCACGCCGCCCACCCGCACGATGACGGCGTCGTTGGGGATCAGGTGCGGGTGGCCCTGCCATTCCAGGACCACCTGCGACTCGCGGATCTCGCGCACCTGGCTACCGAGCAGGAGCGTGACCTTGCCCGCCTTCACCGCGTCGTCGAGCTTCTGGCGGTTGCGGTCCTTCACGCGTCCGAACGACTCGCTGCGGTACGACAGCGTGACGGTGGCGCCCTCCTGGTTGGCGAGGCCGAGCACGGATTCCACCGCGCTGTCGCCGCCGCCCACCACCAGGCAGTGCATGCCGGCGAACTCCTCCATCTCGACGATGTCGTAGAACACCTTCTCGGACTCCTCGCCGGGCACCCCGAGCTTGCGCGGCGTCCCCCGGCGCCCCATCGCCAGCACCACGGCGCGCGCCCGCCACTCGCCGCCGGTCGAGGTCACCGTGAAGATCCCGTCGGCGCGGCGCTCGATCCCGCTCACGCGCTCTCCGGTGCGGACGTCGAGGCCGGTCTTGCGGATGACGGTCTCCCACACCTGGAGCAGGTCCTCCTTGGTGGCGTCCGCGATCCACAGGTCGCCGTAGAGCGGCACGGTGAGCGGCTCGGCGAGCAGCAGCTTGTGGCGCGGGTACTTGCGGATGCTCTCGGTCAGCGTGCCCTGTTCCAGCACCACGTAGGAGAGCTTCTGGCGCAGCGACTCGAGGCCGGCGCTCAGGCCCGCCGGGCCCGAGCCCACCACCACGACGTCGTACACGCCCTCGGTCGGCGCCGCGCCGGCGCGCGCGCGCGCGATGTGCTCGACCGCGAGCCGGCCTTCGTTGACCGCGTTCTTGATCAGCCCGCGGCCGCCCAGTTCCCCGACCACGTAGAGACCGTCGATCACGGTCTCGAAGTTCACCGAGAGCAGCGGCACGTCCACGTGCTGCACCGCGGCGCCCGAGGTGACGATGATGCCGCCGACCGGGCACGCGGTGGCACACGAGCCGTGTCCCTTGCACAGGTCCTTGTTCACGACCGCGAGCTTGTGCTCCATGCGGATCGCGCCCGGTTCGGGGCACGCGGCCACGCACGTGCCGCATCCGACGCACACGTCGGTGCGGATGATCGCGTGCCGGGGCCCGTCGCCGCCGCCGGCCTCGGCGCCGTCCGCCACCACCTTCGCCATCACCATGTCGAACGCCCGGAGCGGCGCGCTGCAGCCGGGACAGAGGCGCGCCGTGCTCGACACCTTCGTGTGGCACCGCGGGCACTCGATCTCGGGCGCGGCCGGGCGCTGGTGGCTGCGCAGATGCAGCCACATGAAGAGCGCCGACAGCGCGACGAAGGCGAGGGTGGTGAGGAGCATGTCCATGTCAGAGGCTCACCGCGCCGACCATCAGCGCCACCGCCACGTGGATGAGCACCGCGAGCAGCGCGGTGACCGCGAACGGCCGGTGCGCGACGTGCCAGTATCCGAACACCGTGCGCGTCGCGTCGAGCATGCGGACCTGCTGCGTCAGGGCCAGCTCGCGCTTGGCCAGGTTCACCGCCTCGGCGAGCGCGGTCGCGCTCGGCGGCCGCGCGCCGGGGCGCGGGGACGACCACTGGCGCTTGAGTGCGTCGACGGCCCGCGCGCGCGCCCAGTCGTCCTGCATCATGCGCCAGATGGTGCGCGCCGGGTCGAGGCCGGCGTACGAGCGCTGGCCCACGATCAGGGAGCGCTCCACCACCTGGGGCTCGAGCCCGGTCGCGGCCGCGATGCGGGTGATGAGCGCGCGGCGCTCGTTCTCGCAGTCGTTCTTGGTGAGCTCGAGGCCATCCCGGCTGCGCGGGATGTGCACGTAGAGGTAGCGCCCGACGATCCCCGAGAGGCTCACCAGGACCATCGCCAGGTAGCCGAGTCCGATGAGCCCGTCGAAGCGCCAGCCCGCGTGCACCGCCGCCAGCACCGGGACCGACAGGCCGAACACGATGTGCACGCGCAGCCACGAGCCCACCTGGCCCGTCCACGCCAGCCAGCGGAGGTTCTTGCGCAACGGGTAGAGCCACAGGAACAGGAAGAAGGCGAACGCGACGACCCCGAACGCCAGCCCCACCGGACCGGAGGGCCGGAGCAGGGCGTGGAGCGGGCTGCGCATCCGCTCGCCGCGGTCCATGAGGTAGTAGGGCAGACCGAGGTCGGTGGCCAGCGCCGGGATCGCCAGCACGATCACCAGGGCGATGGTGTCTGGACTGGCGGCCGGCCGGCGCGCCGCCGACCCCGCGCGGGCGGGCGTCGCAGCCGCCTGCTCGGCCGGTCGCGGGCCCGCCACCGGGGCTCTTTCCGGGACCTTCGGCGCGGGTGTCATATTGTCATTTGCGGCATCGAGGTTCGTCGCCGAATGCAATACGCCATCTCCTTGGCATGGTCCGATGGGAGCGATGCCGTGCGCCTGCAACACCCTGGAGGGAATGGGGCGCTCAGGTCCACACGGCAAGGGCAAGAGCGGTGCCACCCGGCTGACGGTCGGGACACCCCGGGAGGGCCAGGGTGGAACGCGACACGACTCGTACCGGAGCGAGGGCACAGCCCGGTCTGGTTCTGATACCCCGAAGGCGTGGCTGCCGTCCAGAGGAAATGCCGGGGAGGCGGAACAAAATGCATACAGGTAAATGATTTCACAATTCTTCCGCGCGGCTCGCGCGCGTCGGTCGCGCGCGTCGGTCGTTGCCGTGTCGGGGGTCGCCTGTTAGACTCTGCCGCCCATGACCCGCAGGAAACGCAGTATCGACGTGATCGGTGTGCCGGTGGATCTCGGCCAGGCCCGCCGGGGCGTGGACATGGGTCCGTCGGCCATCCGGATCGCCGACCTCGAGCCCCGCCTGGAGGCGCTCGGGCACAAGGTACACGACGAAGGGGACATCGACGTGATGATCCCCGAGACCCAGCGGGTCGGCAAGGACCGGCTCCGCTACAAGGCGCCGGTCCTGGCGGCGTGCGACGCACTCCGCGGGGCGGTCGAGGAGAGCCTCGGCAAGGGGCGCCTGCCGCTGGTGCTGGGGGGCGACCACAGCATCGCCATCGGCTCGGTCTCGGGCACTTCCAACCATGCCGCGCGTGCCGGCGGTCGCATCGGGCTCCTCTGGTTCGACGCCCATGGCGACGCCAACACGCCCGACACCACGCCTTCGGGCAATATCCACGGCATGTCGCTCGCCGTGCTGCTCGGCCACGGGGACCACGACCTGGTGCACCTCGGTGGCCGTGCGCCCAAGGTGCAGGCGCGCAACACCGTGCTCATCGGCGTCCGCGACCTCGACGGTGGGGAGCGCGAGATGCTCAAGAAGCTCAGCGTGACCGTTTACACCATCCGCGAGGTGGACGAGCGAGGCATGCACGACGTGGTGGACGAGGCCATCCGCCTGGCCAGTGACGGCACCATGGGCATCCACCTGTCGTTCGACCTCGACGTGCTCGACCCCGAGGACGCGCCCGGCACCGGGACGCCGGTCTGGGGCGGCATCACGTACCGCGAGGCGCATCTGGCGATGGAACTGCTCGCGGACCGCGCGAACATCGTCGCGATGGACCTGGTCGAGGTGAACCCGGTGCTCGACACCCAGAACATGACCGGGATACTCGCCGCCGAGCTCGCACAGAGCGCGCTCGGAAAACGCATCCTCTAGCCCCGCGCGCGTCCGGAACGGCGCGAGGGAGTGGTGACACGGTTCGACCGCGCGAGCGGCGTCCTCGTCGAACTCGGCGATGACGGCGCATCGCGCACCGGCTTCAGCCCCAATGGCGGCGGGTCGTCTGCCCACCGCCCGATCGAACAGGAGCCTCGATGACGACGATCGATCCAGTGAGGGATCTTCTGCGCGCGCGCGGTTGTGCGGACCGCGCGGTGGAGGGCGGGCTCGATGGCCTGCTCGAGGCGTGGGGGCGGGTCGTGGACGAGCTCGAGCGCGGCTACACGCTCGGCCTCGACGACTACCTCAACGACCTCGACGTGCGCGAACTGCTGCGCGCCGCGCTGGCACTGGCGGTGGACCGCGACCGCACCAAGGCCACCAAGCGCCTGACGGCGCTCGATACCCGCGTGCGCGCGGCCACCGAACCCGCGGGACGGTGCCTGTGGGGCGATCGCGTGGCGAAGACCAACGGCTGGACGGCCGACGACCATTGGTGGTACTTCGCCCGCCCGCGGCGCATGAGCGCCGAGCTGCGTGCGGACCTCGGCGACGCCTGATGCGGCCGGGGCCGATGAGGATCGTCCGTGGGTGCGCGGCACTGCTGGCCGTGCTGATGGCGGCGACCGCCGCCACCCCGGCCCTGAAGCGCGTGGAGGTGACGCCGTCACGCCGACCCCCCGCGAGCGCCACCGCGATCTCCGACAGCGTGGCGATGCGACGGGCCATCGACGCCGCCAACCTCGCGTACCTCGATGCCTTCCGGCGCGCCGACGCGCAGGCGCTCGCCGCGGTCTACGACCCGGACGCCGCGCAATTGCGCCCGGGCGGATCGATGGTGCGCGGGCGCGCCGCCATCGCGGCCGACCTCGCGCCGCTGCTCGAGCGCATCCATTTCATCAGCGGCACCATCACGTCGTCCTCGCTGTGGCGCGTGGACGACCTGGCGTACGACGTCGGGCACTATACGTTCGTGTTCCAGCCGGCGGGCAAGGACACGCTGGTGGAGCGCAGCCGCTACGTGAACATCTGGAGGCTGCAGCGGGACGGCTCCTGGAAGATCTGGCGCGATCTGCCGGTGCCGCGCGAGTGACCGTGGCCGCCCGCCCGGCTGAAGCTCAGGGCCGCACGCTGCTTCATGAGCGTGCGCAACGCGGCGCGCAGCCGGGGATGCGCATCGAACCGGCGCACGAAGTCGCTCTCGCGCCGGCTCCCCTTGGCCCGGATGACCTCGACCAGCGCGCGCTTCTCGGCCGCGGTCCAGCCCGCCACCCCGGGCAGCAGCACCACCAGCGGGCCCCAGCGGCGGAAGGCCAGCTCCTCGCCCGGTCCCCACCCGCGCCGGCGGGTCGGCAGCTCCAGCATCACCGCCGCCTCCGCGGCGCACACCGGCTCCGCGTGGGCGCGCTGGGCGCCGAAGCGGTCGCGGAGCATGCGGGTGACGGCGAGCCCCACGTTCGCCACCGGGAGCCGGCCGATGACGTCGGCCCGCGCCGCGCCGAGATGCCAGTACACGTTCTCCTCGCCCAGGCGGCGCAGCGTGGCGATCGAGGAGCGGTGGGCGGGATCGGCCGCCATGCGGCGCTCCTCGCGCCGCATCAGTCGCACGGCGTGCGGCGCCTGGGGCGCGAAGCCCAGCTTGCGGTAGAACCACCAAGCGCCGGACTCCAGCCCCTCGGTATTGCCCGCGCCGCCCAATTGGTAGGGATAGATGGTGAACGCGTCCGAGCCGAACAGCGCGCGCAGCATGCTGAGGACGCGCCCGTACACCGCGCCCGCCTCGGCGCCGCGCCAGCTGTCGAACACGTTGTACGCCACCTCGGACGAGCCGAACAGCGCGCTCGAGAGCACGTAGCCGATCGGCACGCCGTTCTTGAGCGTGAGGAATCCGTAGACCGCTTCGAGCAGCAGGCGGCGTTCGGGGATCACGCCCATCGCCGCGAACTGCAGCCCGCCGTCACCGTCCACCACGCGCACGTCGCGCGGGTCGGCGTAGGAGAACGCGTCGAGATCGCGTCCGCGGGTCACCATCGCCGCGCGCGCGAGGTCGATGAGGCGCTGTCCTTCGCGCTCGTCCACCGCGCGGATGGACCGCGGCGGACGGGCCAGCTCGGCTCGCAGGTCGGGGCGCGCGCGCGCCAGCGGCCGGCGCTGGAACGCCACCCGCGCCCGCGGCCAGCGCGCCAGGGTGCGGGAGGGAGTGTCCGTTCCGGGCGCGAGCACGAACGGCAGGTCGAGCGCGTCCCACAGGATCTCGTTGGCGAAGTCGTCGCGCGCGACCCACGCGAATCGCTTCGCGAGGAACGTGGCGTCGGTCTCGTGCGCGGCCTTCAGCCGATCGATCCACCCCCGCAGGCCGTAGTCGTACTCGTCGAGCCCCGGGGACTCGGCGTGGATCGCCAGCAGGGGCAGCAGCGCCTCGAGCCGGGCGGGATCCTCGAGTCCGTCCCAGTCGAGCGCCAGCTGCCGGGGCCAGCGTTCGGCCAGCCAGCGCGCGGTGGACTGGAAGAACCGGAAGCGGATGGCGGTGCCCGCCACGCCGCTGTCCGCGAGCGCCGCGCGGAAGCGACGCAGGTCGGCGCGGCGCGCGAAGGCGCGCAGCGCGCGCTCGACCGCGGCCAGCACCCGGGCGTCGTCGGGGTAGGCGCGCAGGAACACCAGGCACTCGTGCAGCCGCAGGACGTGGTTCGCGCCCGGGAGCGCCCGGCGCACCAGCGCGCGCACCAGCGCCGCCTTCTCTCTCGAGATCCCCGGCCGGCCGAACTCGGCCCGGATGGCCTCGAGACGGACCAGCGCGCGCGCGGGTGACGTGGCGCGGGCGCCGGGCGCCGGGCTCACGTCGGGCCCGACCCATCGCCCGGTGCGGCGTCCCCGGGATCCTCGACCGGGACCCAGCCCTGGTCGGGCATCAGCACGTCGGCGTCCCCGGTGATGCGGTCGATGCGCACGACGCGGATCTCGCCCTCGTCGGTCATGTGATCGTAGCGGTAAGCGGTGGGCCAGACGTAGAACACGAACAACACCAGCAGCGCTCCGCCGACCGCGAGCCACGCCAGTCTCGCGGCGATCCTCAGCGCGCGCGCCGCCCCCGCCCCGCCGCTCACTTCACCCACCGGTCGAACCAGGCCAGCTGGCGCAGGTATTGGTCGGCGCGGTGGCGGGGCTCGCGCAGACCGTGCCCCTCGCGGGGGTAATGCACGTATTCGGTCGGCACCCCGAGCCCCAGCAGCGCGCGGTAGAGCTGCTGCGCCTGCGGGGGCGGCACCCGCGCGTCGTTCTCCCCCACGAGGATGAGCGTGGGCGTCCTGGCGTTGCGGATGAAGGTGAAGGGGGATGACTTCGCCCACTTCTCCGGCGTCTCCCACGGGGCGCCCTCGAACTCGAAGGCGCGGTACTTCTGCACGTCGCTCTGGCCGTAGAACGACGACAGCTCGACGGCGCCCGCGAACACGCACGCGGCCTTGAAACGATCCGTCTGGGTGATCGCCCACGCCGAGAGATAGCCGCCGTACGACCCGCCGTAGACGGCGAGTCTTCGGGGATCCGCGAGCCCGCGCGCGATCAGCGAATCCACGCCGCTCATGACGTCGCGCCAGTCCTGCCCGCCCCAGTCGGCGCGCTGGCGCAGCATGAACGCGGTGCCGTAGCCGCCGCTGGAGCGGAAGTTCGGCATGAACACCTGCCACCCGTTCGCGGCGAAATACTGCGGCCCGCTCTGGAAGCCGATCCCGTACCTCGAGGCGTAGGGACCGCCGTGGAGCAGCACCAGCGTCCGGAGCGGGGCGCCCGCGGTCGCTCCCGCCGGGCGCAGCAGCACGCCCTCGACCCGCACCCCGTCGGTGCTGGTCCACTGGACCACGCGGGTGACGCCGAGCCTGGCCTTCGCGGCCGCCGCGTTGAGCGCGGTGACCGGGCGGCCGTCCCGGAGGACGGCTTCGGCCACCCATGCCTCGGTGGGCGCGTCCATGCGCGACTGGATCCACGCCGCCCGTCCGTTGGAGGCGAGCGTGAGACCGCCGGCCTCGCCCTGCACGTCGGTGCCCAGCGCGACGGCGCCGCCCACGGTCGGCACCGACGCGATGCGGGAGGACACGCCCCGCTGAGACCAGAAGTACAGGTGTCCGCCGTCCGGGTCTCCACGACGGGGCGCTGGCGTCTTCGTCGTACGACGCGGTCAGGTTCGTCGGCGTGCCGCCCGCGGCGGAGATCAGCCACAGGTCGGTCTTCTGCACGTGCTTCGCGCGATCCGCTCCCGCCGCCCACGTGATCCAGCGCGAGTCGGGCGACCACGCGAAGTCACCGCCCAGCACGCCGAGCATGCGGGCGGGGCCGCCCCCGACCGGCACGACCGCGATGTCCGCCGCGTTCTCGTCGTCGGGCTTGCCGGTGGGGCTCACCTGACAGGCCAGCTGCTTCGAATCGGGAGACCACCGCACCTGCCAGCAGTAGCGTGGGCCGTCGATCAACTGGCGCTGCGTGCCGGTCGCGATCTCCACCACCCACAGGTGCGGGTACTGGAGGCGTTCGTCCTCGACCGCATGGTCCCACTTCTTCTTTCTCCACTCGCGCAGGATCCGGGGCAGGGTGTCGGTCTTCACGTACGCGAGGTGACGGCCGTCCGGCGACCACGTCACCTCGCTCACCGCCTCGTCGTAGGTGCCGAACGGCCACGGCTCCCCGCCGCGCAGCGACAACATGTAGATGCCGGGCTTCGCTTCGTCGCCGGTGCCGCGGTTGCCCACGAACGCGATCGTGTCACCGCCCGGGGAGAACGTCGGGCTGGTGTCGGCCTTGGGGTGGCGCGTCAGCCGCAACGCGTCGCCGGGGCGCGCGACATCCACCAGGTAGAGGTCCTGGTTGTTGGCGTCCTCCGCCGTGTCGGGCGCGCTCACCACGAGCGCGAGGCGCGAGCCGTCGGGGGACCAGGTCATCCCACTGAAGGTCGAGAGCGTGAGGAGGTGCTCCAGCCGGAAGGGCCTCGACGTGTCGGCCGGAGCCGCGGGGGGACTCCCCGCGGGCTTCGACCGGGCCGCCGCCCCATGCGAGGGACCGGCCATCGCCAGCTGGGACAGGAGCGGCAGCGCTACTACTAGTAGAGGGAGGCGCATCGCGGTCTCCGGAATCGGGTCGGGAGCGTCAGCACGGACGGGCGCAGGTTATCGGAGCACCCCGGACCCGCCAAGTCCATGTCTTCCATGGGCTGATCGGCGGCGAGCCCGGTCGCCAGACCCAGATGTGCTGCCAACCCGGCACGGTCCAGGGCGTCCTTCATGGAGATGTCAGGCGAGATGGGACGCGGAACTCGACCAGCCCTGCCGGCCGTCGGCGAGCCCTCCTCGAATCCCGCAGGTTGTTAGCCAATTAGCGGTTGACACATCCATGACCGGACCGGATGATTAGATTGGCGTACGTACAACGCCATGGTTCACGTACGCAAACCCGTGAAGACGTCGACGCCTCCCGCCGCAGTGGTCGGCTTCGTCTGCCCCGTGCACTCACACGGGGATCTCGCCGCCCCGCTCCGAGCGTCGTCGCTTCGCACCCGTCAGGCGACTTCCGTGCTCGACGCGCCGCGTCTCGGACGCCGCGCGATGAGAGGGCTCCTCCATGCTCCACCGCCGCAGGTGGTTCTCGCTCGCACTCGCATCGGCGCTCGCCGCGGTGCTGGGCTCGATCGCTTCCGTTGAACGCGCCGAGGCCCAGGCGACCTATCCGCCCGGACCGAGCGGGACCTGCACCGACACGCTCGCCGTCACCAACATCCAGGATCCGGGCGCGACGTGTCATCCCGCCGTCCTCGATCGGGTGAACGGCATCACCGGAGTGGTGGTCGGATTCGACGCCATCGCCACCGCCTATGGGTTCTACATCCAGACTGCGGGAGGCGGGCCGTACACCGGCATCGACGTGTTCACCGGCGGCACGAACTACGCCGCGGCGCCCTACAACCTCGCGATCGGCGACCTGGTGGTGGTGTACGGCCGCACGCAGATGTTCCCCAATCCCAATGGGGAGATGGAGATCGAAGGACCGGACGGCGTCCAGTCCACCAACGACATCCTGATCCGCAAGGTGAGTTCGGGGAACGCGATCCCGGCCTTCCAGTCCCTGACGCCGCTCCAGATGAGCTGGGTGCCGGGCGCGGCGGGAAGCGATGCCGCGCGGTGGCCGGGATGCCTCGTGAGCGTGACCGGGCCGCTGGTGGTCATCCGCAGCACCGCCAGTCTCTCGACCACGCAGACGGGCATGATCAGCTACAGCTTCATGGTGGCGCCCGCCGGCGACACCACGAATGTCAGTGCCCGCGTCCTGGTGGACGGCCTGACGCTCGCCGGCGGCTATACGCCACCCACGGTGGGCACCGTCATCGAAGGGATCCAGGGCATCCCCAATCGGCGCACCAGCTCGGGCGTGAACTCCTGGCGCGTCCAGCTCCGCGACGGGAACGACGTGATCGTCGCCGCGCCCCCCAACCTCGCGCGGGCGTACTCGATCGAGAACGACGTCATCCGCGTGGTGTTCGACCGCAACGTGGACGTCGCCACCGCTCAGAATCCAGCGAACTACACCATCGAGGACACGAACCTCGGCGGCACCACCACCGTCGTGAACTCCGCGACCGTCGAGGGCGGCTCCGGACGCTTCGTCCGCTTGAACCTCACCTCCGACATCCCGGTCGGCCGGGTGTCCATCGACGTCCGCGCATCCGGCATAGGATCGGCGGCGTGCCCCACCTGCCTAATGGGGTCGCAGGCGAGTCCAGCCTTCGCGTTCGGCGTGATACCGATCAGCACCATCCAGGCCGCCGATCCTTCCGCATACGGCAACGGCCAGGCCGTGGGTTGGCCGGTCACTCTGCGCGGCATGTGCACCGGTGTCTACGGGAGCCTCTACTACGTGCAGGACCCGGCGACCGGCAAGCGCGCCGCGCTCTCGGTGTACGCGCCGATCGCACCGCTCGTGCCCGGGCACAACTACCTCATCGTGGGCGCGGTGCAGACATTCCAGGGTGAGACCGAGATCATCAGCACTCAGTACATCGTGGATGAGGGGATCGGCACCCTCCCCGAGCCCGCGGTGGTGACCACAGCGATCCTGAGCGACACCACGCACTACAGCATGACCGGCGCGCACGCCTACGAGGGGATGCTCGTGCGCGTGCCTCAGGTGCGCGCGACCGAGTCGCACACTATCGGGCAGGCCTTCCCGGTGGCCGGGCCGGCACTGGTGTGGAACACGCCCGTCGCGGTGGGCAACCTCAACGGCGTGCTCAGTGGTTACACCCCGCCCTCTCAGGGGCAACTCGTGGACGTCGTGGGTGTCGCGCACATCGTGTTCGGTGTGTTCCAGGTCTGTCCGCGCAGCGCGGCGGACGTCACGGCCAGCCACCTCGGCGATGTCACGCTCTCCACCGCCGGAACCGTCGACGTCGACATGACGATCGACACCCTCACCGTGGCCAGCGGCGGCACGCTCACCGCGCAGGGCACGTTGACCGTCACCCACGACATGATCGTGAGGTCCGGCGGCGTGGTGACGCACGCCCTGCGGGACACGGCGGGGCTGCGGCTGAACGTGAGCGGCACGCTCGAAGTGCAGAGCGGCGGGCTCATCGACCTGAACGGCAAGGGGCTCCTCGGCGGGTCAGGAGCGGCGCCGGGGAGGCATTCGACGGCGGCGACAACATCGGGGTGGGCGCGGGTGCCGGCGCGACGTGGGCGGCGGGCGCCAGCTATGGCGGCTCCGGCGGCAATGGCTACCAGGGGACGACTGGCGGTCTGTATGGGTTGTTGGAGAACCCGCGGCATCTGGGCGCGGGTGGTGGCGGTGGGGTGCAGGCGCCGCGGCCGAACGGCGGCGGGCGGCTGCGGGTGGTGGCGGCGACGATGCTCGTGAACGGCACCGTGCGGGCCGATGGCCTGGCAGGGCAGTACATCTCCGGCGTGAGCGGCGGGGGAGCGGGCGGCTCGATCCGGCTGGACATCGGATGGTTGGGCGGTAGTGGGTCGATCACCGCCAGAGGCGGGGACGGCACGGATGGCGGCTCGGGCTACTCGGGCGCAGGCGGCGGCGGGCGCATCGCGGCGTACTTCAGCGCGCTGACATTGCCGAGCGCGAACTTCGCGGTGGCGGGCGGCGCAGGGACGTCTCCCGGCAGCGCGGGGACGATTTACCTGAAGGACGTGGCGGCGGGCGCCGGAGACGTGATCGTCGACAACAGCAACCGGGTGTCGAGTCTGTCCACGCTCGTTTCGACCTCGCTGCCGTCGTTCCGGGACGTCATCTCGCGCAACAACGCACGGGTCCTGCTCGGCCCCACGCAGCGGATCACCACGTGGGCACAGAGCATCACGCTTTCGGGTGGGACGCTCTCCGCGAGTGACACCCTGCGCCTGCAGGGCACGGTACTGCGCGGCACCGGCACGGTGGCGACGCGACTGGTGAACAACGGCGAGGTCTCCCCGGGAGCGAGCGCGGGCACGGTCGGCCAGATCGTGTGCTCGGCGGGCTATCAGCAGGGCGTCGCGGGCGTGCTGCGTGCCGACATCGCGAGCGCGAGCAGCTTCGACCGCGTGCGCGTGACGGGGGGAGCCACGCTGAGCGGCGACTTGGCGTATCAGTACCTGGGCGGGTACGCGCCCCCGCCGAACACGCGCTTCCCGGTGCTCACTTCGGATGCGCGCACCGACACGTTCGCCACACTGACGGGCGCGGACGCCACCGCGGGCGTCGCCTATCTGGACAGCACCACCGTGCTCATCCCGGGCATCGATCGCACGCCCCCCCAGACGATGTTCGTGGGCGGTCTCGCGGACGGTGGCTGGACCAACGCGACCAGCCAGGCGTTTGACTGGACAGGCACGGACGACACCAGTCTGCCAGCGGCACTGCTCTTCGCTTATCAACTCGACAGCGACGGCTGGAGCGCGCTGGGCGCTGGGACGAGCCACGCGTTCGCGGGATTGACCGCAGGCGCGCACACGGTGTCGGTGCGCGCGGTGGACGAACTGGGGAACGCAGACCCGACGCCGGCGACGCGCACGTTCACGGTGGATGTCACGGTGCCGACGTTGGTCTACGGGAGCGGCCCGGCCGACGGCGACACCGTGCGCAGCATGCCGATCGCGTTCACGCTGCGTGGCAGCGACGACATGGCTCCCGCGTCCGGGCTGACGTACTCGTGGTCGGTGGACGGTGCCGCGTACACGACTCCGAGCACGGACACGACGGCCACGCTGAACATCACCAACGACGGCATCCACACCCTCTCGTCCCGCGCGCACGACCTCGCGGGGAACGCGAGCACGACGGTCACGCGGAGTTGGTACCTCAATCTGCCACCGCAGGATCTGGTGGTGGCGAGCGCGATCACGATCACGCAGGACACGACCTTCAACAGCATCACGGTGCAGAGCGGCGGCACGTTGACGGCCCGCCGTCTCACCGTGCTTACCGATATGGCGGTGGCGTCGGGTGGCGTGGTGACGCATGCGCAACGGGACACGGCAGGGCTGCGGCTGACCGTGAGCGGGACGCTCGACGTACAGAGCGGTGGCGCGATCGACGCGACCGGCAAGGGGCTCTCGGGCGGGACGGGAGTCGCGGCAGGCGAGACGTTCGGTGCCGGCGACGCGATCGTGGCGGGAGCGGGCGGCGGCGCGAACTACGGCGCGGGCGCGAGCTACGGTGGCCCGGGCGGCAACACTTCCGAAGCGACGACGAATGCGGCCTACGGCCTGGTGGAGGATGCCCGGCATCTGGGTTCGGGCGGCGGAGGCTCGGCCGGCGCTACGGGCGGCGCCGGTGGCGGGCGGATCCGGATCAGCGCGGCGGCGGTGGTCGTCAACGGTGCGATCCGCGCCGATGGCGCGGCCGGTCAGCACGGCAGCGGCGGGACCAGCGGCGCGGGCTCGGGCGGCAGCATCTGGATCGACACCGGGGATGTCGCGGGAACGACCGGGCAGATCACCGCGAACGGCGGCGCCGGCGCGAATGGCTGGTCCGCGGCGGCGGCAGGTGGTGGAGGTCGTCTGGCGATCTTCTACAGTTCGGCCACCGGGGCGAACGGGCTTAACGTGTTGTGCGTGGGCGGACAGAACACGGATCCCACCAAACCGCCGTCGCTGCAGGGTGGGGCGGGAACCGGTTACTTCAAGGACAACGCACAGGCCAAGGGAGAAGTGGAGATCAACAACGCTGGGACCGTCGCGGCGACTCCGACCCGTCTGCTGACCGGCCTGGCGACGTTGCGGCAGGTCCGCGTGCACGACCAGGGCGCGCTGGCACTGATCAGCACCGACGTGCCGTCGCTCACGCTGGATTACGGCCTCCTGATATGGAACACCGGCGTGCTGGACGTCGGAAGCGGCGTGTCCCTCGCCATCGCGGGCGGACAGAGACTCGACATCGGCGGCCTGTCGACGGCGACGTTCGAACTGGGCTCGACGCTGATCGGCGACGACGTCCGGGTCGGCGGCGGGACGCTCAACGCCCACACCGATCTTCCGCTGGCAGGAACGGGCAGGCTCGAGCTGTCGAACTCCGGCACGCTGAACCTGCTCGACGGCAAGACGCTGAGCCTCGCCGTATTCGACACGAGCAACGTGCACGAGGGCACGCTGAACATCGCGCCGGGCAGCCGGCTCGAGATCGTGTCCAATCGCGCGACCGTCGGCAACCGCGTGACGCTCATCAAGGACGGCGTCTTCGGCGCGTTCGGCGCCAGCGACTCGCTCGACGCGCTGACGGTACTCTCGGGGGGCGTTGTCACCCACGGCGCGCGCAATCTGAACGGCCTGCGCCTGGGCGTCGGCACGATCGACGTGAGGAGCGGCGGCGCCATCGACGTCTCGGGCAAGGGTCTGAATGGTGGCACCGGCGTCGCGGCCGGCGAAACGTACGGCGCGAACGACGCCATCGTGGCGGGCGCCTACGGTGGCGCGAACTACGGCGCCGGCGCCAGCTACGGTGGCCCGGGTGCCAACAGTTCCGAGGCGACTTCGAACGCCCCCTACGGTCTGCTCGAGGAGGCGCGACATCTCGGCTCGGGTGGCGGCGGCTCCATCGGCGCAACCGGCGGGCCGGGAGGCGGGTTCATCCGGATCAACACGGGCACGCTGACCATCAATGGCGCGATCCGCGCCGACGGTGGCGCGGGGCAGCACGGCAGCAGCGGCACCAGTGGCGCGGGGTCGGGAGGGAGCATCCTGATCCACGTGGGCCATGTCACGGGTACGACGGGGGCGGTCACGGCGTATGGAGGGGCGGGAGCAAACGGGTGGCCCTCGGCGGCGGCCGGTGGCGGCGGCCGAATCGCGATCTACTACAACTCCTCGGACCAGACGGACAGCATCGAATGGTGGACTGCGGGCGGATTGAACACGGCCCCGACCCACCCCGCCTCCCTCCAGGGCGGCGCGGGCACCTTCTACGTGAAGGATGATGCACTGGCTTCCGGCGACCTGTTCGTCGACAACGGAGATCGCAACGCCGACAGAACCACGCCACTGCTCACCGTGTTGCCGGCGTTGCACGATCTGCACGTCGACCGCTCCGCGCGCCTGAACCTGAGCGTGACCCAGCGCGTCACGTCGTGGATCCGGAACATCATCCTGGGGGGGGGCACGCTCTCCGCGAGCGACACGTTGCGCCTGCAGGGCACGGTACTCGGCGGCAGCGGCACCATCGCGACGCGGTTGGTGAACAACGGAGAGGTCGCACCGGGTGACACTTGGACTCCGGTCGGCCAGATCGTGTGCGCCGCCGACTATGAGCAGGGCGCATCGGGCGTGCTGCGTGCCGACGTCGCGGGTGCAAGCAACTTCGACCGGCTGCGCATCACGGGCGGTTCCGTCCTCGGCGGACAACTGGCGCATCAGTACCTGAGTGGCTATGCGCCGGCGAGCGGCGCCCGATTCCCGGTGCTGAGTTACGGCACGCACGTCGGCACGTTCGCCACCGTGACAGGTACGGATACCACCTCGGGAGTGGCCTACTTCGACACCACCGCCGCGGTGATCAGGAACATCGATCGCACGCCGCCGCAGACCGTGTTCGCGAGCGGGCTGGCCGACAGCGCGTGGACCAACGTCACGAGCCAGACCTTCGGCTGGAGCGGCACCGACGACACCAGCCCACCGGTGACGCTGCGCTACGCCTACCAACTGGACAGCGGTGGCTGGAGCGCGCTGAGCACGGGGACGAGCCACGTTTTCAGCGGTCTGACGGCAGGCGCGCACACGGTGTCGGTAGACGCGGTGGACGAGGTCGGCAATGCCGACCCGACGCCGGCGACGCGGTCCTTCACCGTGGACCTGGTGGCGCCGACGGTGGCGTTCGGCAGCGGACCGGCCGATGGCGACACGGTGCGGACGACGAGCACGGCGTTCACGCTGCGCGGCAGTGACGATCTCGCGCCCGTCACGGCGCTGAGGTACGCGTACTCACTGGACGGCGCGGCCTACACGACCCCGGTCACTGACACCACGGTGACGCTGACCATCACCAACGACGGCGCGCACACGTTGGCGGTGCGGGCAAGCGACCTCGCCGGCAACACCGGCACGTCGGTGTCACGCAGCTGGTTCACCATGCTGCCGCCGCGGGACCTGGTGGTGGCGAGCGCGGTGAGCCTTCCGCGCGATACCACCTTCAACAGCATCACGGTGCAGAGCGGCGGCACGCTGACGGCGAGTGGGGCGGTGAGCGTGCTCACGGACATGACGGTGCTGTCGGGCGGGTTGGTGACGCACGCGGTGCGGGACACGGCGGGGCTGCGACTGGACGTGAGCGGGACGCTGGACGTGCAGAGCGGCGGGTTGATCGACGTGACCGGCAAGGGGCTCTCGGGCGGCGTCGGCAATGGCGTCGCGGGCGAGACGTTCGACTCGAACGGCGCCATCGTGTCCGGGGCGAGCGGCGCCTATACGTACGGCTCCGGCGCGAGCTACGGCGGCACCGGCACGGGGAGCACGAACGCGGCGTACGGACTGCTCGACGATCCGCGCCAACTGGGGTCGGGCGGTGGCGGTGCGTTGAGCGCGACGGGTGGCAAGGGCGGTGGCCGGATACGGATCGTGGCGGGGACTCTGAATCTGAACGGCGTGGTGCGGGCGAACGGCGTGTCGGGTGGAACGCAGAATGGTGTGGGTGGCAGTGGATCGGGCGGTGCGATCCGGATCGACGCGGAGACGGTGAGCGGCAGTGGACAGGTGGTGGCGAACGGCGGGAACTCGCCGGGCGTATGGCCGACGGGAGTCGGCGGTGGAGGGCGGATCGCGGTCTACTACACGGGGATGACGCTGGCGAGCGGAAACCTGGTCGCGACCGGCGGGACGGGACCGGGGGTGGCGGGAAGCGCCGGGACGATCTACCTGAAGGACGCGGCACAGGCCAACGGCGATGTCATCGTCGACAACGCCAGCATCCTTTCGCCCCTGACCGCGCCGCTGCGGACGACGGCGAACGTCTTGCGCAGCCTCACGCTGAGGAACGGTGGGTCGCTACAGATCGCGAGCGCCGACAAGCCCTCGCTGGAGGTGGAGCAGCCGATTGCCGTGTCGGACAGCGCGGTGCTGGAGGTAGGACCCGCGGTAGGTCTGACCGTCTCCAACGCGAGCGGGTTCGACGTTCTCGTGACTTCAGGTTCGACGCTCACGCTCCAGCCGGGCTCGAATCTCGCGGTCGATGCGCTGCAGATCAACAATTCGACGCTGAACGCGAGCAGCGACATCGCCGTCGCAACCGGTTCCGATTTCGAATTGTCGAATGGTGGGACGGTGAACCTGCAGGGCGCGATGTTCAGCGTCGGTTCGTTCGATGCTACCAACGTGAAGTCGGGCACATTCAATCTGACGTCGGGATCACGACTGAACGTGACCACAGGGAGCCTCGCGATTGGATCTGGCGTCACACTCGTGAAGGACGGCGCCCTCGGCGCAAGCGACCAGGTGACCACGCTGACGGTGGCGTCGGGCGGGTTGGTGACGCACGCGGTGCGGGACACGGCGGGGCTGCGACTGGACGTGAGCGGGACGCTGGACGTGCAGAGCGGCGGGTTGATCGACGTGACCGGCAAGGGGCTCTCGGGCGGCGTCGGCAATGGCGTCGCGGGCGAGACGTTCGACTCGAACGGCGCCATCGTGTCCGGGGCGGGCGGCGCCTATACGTACGGCTCCGGCGCGAGCTACGGCGGCACGGGCACGGGGAGCACGAACACGGCGTACGGGCTGCTCGACGATCCACGCCAAGTGGGTGCGGGTGGTGGTGGTGCGGCGAATGTGACGGGGGGCAAGGGCGGTGGTCGGGTGCGGATCGTGGCAGGGACGTTGAACCTGGATGGCGTGGTGCGGGCGAATGGCATGCCGGGCGGAACCGGGAACGGCGTGGGTGGTGGTGGATCGGGCGGTGCGATCCGGATCGACGCCGGGACGGTGAGCGGCAGCGGACAGGTGGTGGCGAACGGCGGGAACTCGCCGGGGGTGTGGCCGACGGGCGTCGGTGGTGGCGGGCGGATCGCGGTCTATTACACGGGGATGACACTGGCGAGCGGGAACCTGGTCGCGACGGGCGGCACGGGGCCGGGGGTGGCAGGCAGCGCCGGGACGATCTACCTGAAGGACGCGGCGCAGACCAACGGCGATGTCATCGTCGACAATGCCAGCGTCAACGCGAGCGTGACCACAACATTGCTCACATCAATGCCCACGCTGCGCGATGTCATCTTGCGCAACAGTGCGCGCCTGAGCCTCGACGCCACGCAGCGCATCACGACCTGGGCGCAGATCATCACGCTGTCGAACGCGACGCTGTCCGCGGCGGACACGTTGCGCCTGCAGGGCACGATCCTGCGCGGCGTCGGCACGGTGGCGACGAGGCTGGTGAACAATGGCGAGGTCTCGCCGGGCAGAGCCGCGACCCCCGTCGGCCAGATCGTGTGCGCTGCGGGCTACCAGCAGGGCGCCACCGGTGTGCTCCGCACCGAAGCCTCGGGCGCATCGACGTCCGACCGGCTGCGGATCGTCGGTGCCGCGGATCTCGGCTGGCACGCTCGCCCACTCCTACGTGAGCGGGTACGCGCCGCCCGAGGGCACGCTGACGCCGGTGATGAGTTTCGGCACGGCCACCGGCGGGTTCTCGAGCGTGACGTCGGCCGGCACCCCCTCCTTCGTCGCGCTGCTCGACTCCACGGCGGTGATGATCGCGGGCTCCGATGTGACCGCGCCGCACACCGCGTTCACGAGCGCGCCGGCCGAGAGCTCCACCGTGTATGGCCGCCCGCCAGGTGTCTCGATCGCGTGGCGCGCCACCGACGACCTCTCACCGATCTCCGTGCTGCGCTATGCCTACCGCCTCGATGCGGACGCGTTCTCCGCGTTCAGCGCCGAGACGAGTCACGTGTTCACCGGGCTGTCCACCGGGTGGCACACCGTCGAGGTGAAGTCGCGGGACGCCGTCGGTAACGAGGAGTCGACCCCGGCCACAGTGCACTTCCGCGCCGAGCCCGGGACCACGGTGAGTGGTTACATCTCCGCGAACACCACCTGGACGGTGGATCAGAGCCCGTACGTGGTGACGGGGAGCGTGATTGTGCGGCACCCCATCGCAACGGGCAGCCCGACGACGGCGCTGACGATCCGGCCGGGGGTGGAGGTGCGGTTCGCGGCGGGGACGGAGTTGAAGATCGGAGACCAGGGCGGCGACGGGAGCCACTACGGGGCGCTGGATGCGCGGGGGACGGCGGACAGCGCGATCGTGTTCACCTCGGCGGCGATGGTGAAGGCGCCGGGGGACTGGAAGGGCATCCGGTTCACGGCCTCGACGAACGGTGGCGCGACATTGCTGGAGCGCTGCGTGGTGGAGTACGCGGGTGGGAGCGGGGACGCGGGCGACCTGGTGATGAACGGGGCATCGCCGACGGTGACGAACAGCGTGATCCGCCGCAGCGTCCAGCACGGCGTGTGGATGGACGGCGCGTCGAACCCGGTGCTGAGCGGCAACACCATCACCGAGAACCCGGGCGCGGGGCTGTACGTGGCGGATGGCAGTCCGAGCCCGGTGGCGAGCGGCAACGTGATCACGGGCAACGGCGGCTACGCGCTGAGTGTGCACCCGCAGACGACCAACAACCTGGGGCTGAACACGGCGAGCGGGAACCTGGCGGACGTGGTGGAGGTGCGCGGGGACTACCTGGGACAGAACACGACCTGGCCGGTGACGGGCCTGCCGTACGTGGTGACCGGGGACGTGATCGTGCGGCATCCCACCGCCGTGGGCAGCCCGACGACGGCGCTGACGATCCGGCCGGGGGTGGAGGTGCGGTTCGCGGCGGGGACGGAGTTGAAGATCGGAGACCAGGGCGGCGACGGGAGCCACTACGGGGCGCTGGATGCGCGGGGGACGGCGGACAGCGCGATCGTGTTCACCTCGGCGGCGATGGTGAAGGCGCCGGGCGACTGGAAGGGCATCCGGTTCACGACCTCGACGAACGGTGGCGCGACGATTGCTGGACCACTGCGTGGTGGAGTACGCGGGTGGGAGCGGGGACCTGGGCGACCTGGTGATGAACGGGGCATCGCCGACGGTGACGAACAGTGTGATCCGCCGCAGCGTCCAGCACGGCGTGTGGATGGACGGCGCGTCGAACCCGGTGCTGAGCGGCAACACCATCACCGAGAACCCGGGCGCGGGGCTGTACGTGGCGGATGGCAGTCCGAGCCCGGTGGCGAGCGGCAACGTGATCACGGGCAACGGCGGCTACGCGCTGAGTGTGCACCCGCAGACGACCAACAACCTGGGGCTGAACACGGCGAGCGGGAACCTGGCGGACGTGGTGGAGGTGCGCGGGGACTACCTGGGACAGAACACGACCTGGCCGGTGACGGGCCTGCCGTACGTGGTGACCGGGGACGTGATCGTGCGGCATCCCACCGCCGTGGGCAGCCCGACGACGGCGCTGACGATCCGGCCGGGGGTGGAGGTGCGGTTCGCGGCGGGGACGGAGTTGAAGATCGGAGACCAGGGCGGCGACGGGAGCCACTACGGGGCGCTGGATGCGCGGGGGACGGCGGACAGCGCGATCGTGTTCACCTCGGCGGCGATGGTGAAGGCGCCGGGCGACTGGAAGGGCATCCGGTTCACGGCCTCGACGAACGGTGGCGCGACATTGCTGGAGCGCTGCGTGGTGGAGTACGCGGGTGGGAGCGGGAACGCGGGCGACCTGGTGATGAACGGGGCATCGCCGACGGTGACGAACAGCGTGATCCGCCGCAGCGTCCAGCACGGCGTGTGGATGGACGGCGCGTCGAACCCGGTGCTGAGCGGGAACACCATCACCGAGAACCCGGGCGCGGGGCTGTACGTGGCGGATGGCAGTCCGAGCCCGGTGGCGAGCGGCAACGTGATCACGGGCAACGGCGGCTACGCGCTGAGTGTGCACCCGCAGACGACCAACAACCTGGGGCTGAACACGGCGAGCGGGAACCTGGCGGACGTGGTGGAGGTGCGCGGGGACTACCTGGGACAGAACACGACCTGGCCGGTGACGGGCCTGCCGTACGTGGTGACCGGGGACGTGATCGTGCGGCATCCCACCGCCGTGGGCAGCCCGACGACGGCGCTGACGGTGCGGCCGGGGGTGGAGGTGCGGTTCGCGGCGGGGACGGAGTTGAAGATCGGAGATCACGGCGGCGACGGGGACCACTACGGGGCGCTGGATGCGCGGGGGACGGTGGACAGCGCGATCGTGTTCACCTCGGCGGCGGCGGTGAAGGCGCCGGGGGACTGGAAGGGCATCCGGTTCGCCCACCCGACCAACTCGACGCTGTCGATGCTGGACTACTGTGTCATCGAATACGCCGGCCAGACACTCAGCGCGAACCTGTATGTCGACCAAGCGGCTCCCGCGCAACTCCAGCACCTGACGCTCACGCACGGGTCGGGCTATGGGGCGGTCGGCTCGGGCGCTCCATTCGCCCTCCACGACTGCGACATCCAGTCCAACGCGCTGGGCGGCGTCAACAACCTCACGCCGGCGTCGGTGATCAACGCCACGTCCAACTGGTGGGGCTCGCCCTCGGGACCATCGGGCAGCGGCCCTGGCACCGGGCAGTCGGTCAGCGCGGGCGTGCTCTTCGATCCATGGCGCACGCAGCCGTTCCGCGACGATCTGGCTCCCCCGGTGGTGGTCATCACGCGCGGTCCGGCCGAGGGCGCGATCCTCGACACGGCCGTCGTCGAGTTCCGCTGGGCGGGCATGGATGACGTGACCCCGGTCGACAACCTGGAGTATGCGTACCGACTCGATGCGGGCACGTTCTCATCGTGGTCGAGCGACACCGCGACGGTCCTCAGCGTGACCGAGGGGCAGCACCGCTTCGAGGTGAAGACGCGAGATCTCTCGGGCCAGGTGAGCGCGCTCGCCACCCGCGGCTTCGCGTACGATGCGGCCCCGCCCAATACCCAGATCGCGTCCGGACCTGCCGACAGCGCGTGGATCAACACCGGCAACGCGACGTTCCAGTGGACGGGCGCCGACGCGGCGTGGCCTGCCGACAGCCTCGAATTCAGCTTCCAGATGGACAGCGCCGGCTGGTCGGCCTACGCGCGTTCGACCAGCCACTCGTTCACCGGCCTCGCATCAGGCCCGCATGCATTCGCGGTGCAGGCGCGCGACCTCGCAGGTCACGTCGATCCGACCCCGGCGCAGCGCGTGTTCACGGTGGATGTGACCTTGCCGACGGTGGCGTACGTGGCGGGCCCGGCGGAGGGCGAGACGCTGGGGGTGGCAGGGACGACCTGGACGGTGCGCGGGGCCGACGATCTGGCGGCGCTCTCGCAACTGACCTATTCGCGCTCGCTGGACGGCGGCGCGTATGGCACCGCGGGCGCCGACAGCGTGGTGACGCTGAGCGGTCTGAGCGATGGCGCGCACACGCTGGCGGTGCGCGCCCACGACCTGGCGGGCAACGCGAGCGCGGCGGCGACACGCCACTTCCGGGTGGAGGCGAGTGTCCCGGTGCTGGCGATCGTGAGCGGCCCGGCGGCGGGGGCGCAAGTGGACACCGCGGCGGTGACGTTCGTGTGGCGGGCGACCTCGACCAGTACGACGAGCGATTCGATCGACTTCCGCGCGGCACTCGACGCGGCGCCCGCGGGGGCGTGGAGTCGCGACACCAGCGCCACGTTCGCGGGGCTGGCGGCGAGCAACCACACGCTGAACCTGGAGGCGCGCGACCGCTGGGGGCACGTGGGCAGCCTGGCGCGCACCTTCCGGGTGGACGCGCAGGCGCCCACCACCACGATCGCCACGGGCCCGGCCGCGGGTGGCTGGAGCAACGCCGAGCCGGTGACGTTCACCTTCACGGGAACCGACGACGCGGCGGCGGTGAACGAGCTGCGCTACACGTGGCGCGCGGACAGCGCGGCGTGGAGCGCGCCGGCGCTCTCGACCAGCGCGGCGCTGGCGGGGCTGGCCGAGGGCGTGCACAGCTTCGAGGTGGCGGCGGTGGACCGGGCGGGGAACGTGGACGCCACGCCGGCGAGTCGCACGTTCACGGTGGACCGCACCGCGCCGACGGTGGCGATCGTGAGCGGCCCGGCGGAGGGCGAGACGCTGGGGGTGTCGGTGGCGACACTGGTGGCGCGCGGCAGCGACGACCGCGCGAGCGCGGCGCAGCTCGCGTACTCGCGCTCGCTGGACGGGGCGGCCTACACCACGCCGGTGGCGGACAGCACGATCACGCTGACCAACCTCGGCGATGGCGCTCACACGCTGGCGGTGCGCGCGCACGACGCGGCGGGCAACGCGGGTGTACCGGTGACGCGCACCTGGCGGGTGGAGGCGACGGCGGCGGCGGTGGTGTTGCTGGCGGGGCCGGCCGAGGGCGCGCACGTGCGCGCCACCGCGGCGAGCTTCGACTGGACGGCGTCGTCGTCGAACACGCCGCTGGGGGAGATCCTCTACCGGCACGCGCTGGACGGGAGCCCGTCGGGGGCGTGGACGCGCGACACCACGGCGAGCTACAGCGGGCTGGCGCCCGCGGCGCACACGTTCACGGTGGAATCGCAGGACCGCTGGGGCCACGTCAACGCGCTGACGCGGACGTGGCGGGTGGACACGCTGCCGCCCAACACGACGCTGGCGAGCGGGCCGGCGGACGGCGGGTGGGCGAACAGCGCGAACGTGACGTTCACGTTCAGTGGCAGCGATGACGCGGCGGCGGTGAACCAGTTGCGCTACACGTGGCGGGCGGACAGTGCCGCGTGGAGCGCGGTGGGACCGGGGGCGCCGGTGGGGCTGAGCGGGCTGGCCGAAGGCGCGCACACGTTCGAGGTGGCGGCGGTAGACCGGGCGGACAATCAGGACCCGAGCCCGGCGCTGAGCCGCTACACGGTGGACCTGACGCTGCCGCAGACCGAGTTGCTGAGCGGACCGGCGGAGGGCGAGACGCTGCGGGTGGCGCAGGCGACGTTCACCTTCACCGGCAGCGATGACCGCACCGGCACCGGCGCGCTGCAGTACGCCTGGCGGCTGGATGGTGGAGGCTGGAGCGCCTACGCGAGCGCGCCGAGCGCCACCCCCACGAACGTGGCGGACGGACCTCACACCTTCGAGGTGCGGGCGCGCGACCTGGCGGGCAATGCGGACGCGACGCCGGCGGCGCGTGGGTTCTGGGCCGACACGCACGGGCCGGTGGTGGCGCTGACGGCGGGACCGGCGGCGGGGGCGTGTCTGAACGCGAGCGACGTGGCGGTGGCGTGGTCCGCCACCGACGTGGTGACGCCGCGGGCAAGCCTGTTGTTCGGATACCGGCTGGACGGCGCGGGGTGGAGCGGCTACGCGCCGGACACCGCGGCGACGTTCCCGGGTCAGAGCGAGGGGCAGCACACGCTGGAGGTGCGGGCGCTCGACCTGGCGGGGAACGTGGGGACGCTGGCGCGGACGTTCACGCTCGACCGCACGGCGCCGGTGATGGACCTGCCGACGCTGCGGGCGCTGGACGGCTCGCAGATCCGGGCGACGTGCACGGCGAGCGACAACGGGACGCTGAGCGGGTTCCACGTGCAGATCGCGACCGACAGCGCGTTCGCGAGCCCGGTGCTGGACGCGACGATCGGCAGCGCCGGGGTGGCGACGGTGGCGGGCAGCCCGGGGCACACCTACTTCGCGCGGGGCTACGCGATCGACTGCGCGGGGAACGCGAGTGGCTACAGCGCGGTGTCGAACGAGGCGACGCTGGACAACCTGGCGGACCTGGCGGTGCGCGGGGTGACGGTGCCGGCGACGGCGTCGTCGGGGCTGCCGATGCAGGTGTCGTGGACGGTGGCGGACAGCGGGCTGGGGGCCACCAACGTGCCGCGCTGGTACGACGACCTCTACCTGTCGCCGACCGCGACGTTCAACCCGGGCACCGCGTCCTACCTCGGCCGGTTCGAGAACCCGACCTATCTGGCGGCGGGCGAGGCGTACAGCAAGACGGCCCAGGTGACGCTGCCGCGCGGCGCGGCGGGCACGTATCACGTGTTCGCGTTCACCGACAATACGAACCTGGTGTCGGAGACCGACAACGGCAACAACGGGCGGGTGTCGGGGCCGGTGGCGGTGACGCTCTCGGACTACGCCGACCTGGTCGTGACGGGCATCGCGGCCTCGCCGACGGCGTACTCGGGCGAGACCATCAATGTCCGCTGGACGGTGAAGAACCAGGGCAGTGGCCGCAGCGATTCGGACCACTGGTACGACACGGTGTTCCTGTCGGCGGACTCGGTGTTCGGGTACGTCCTCCCGGCGAGCCCGGCGGGAACGATCCGGGTGGACGAACAGCCGCTCGGGCAGTTCCAGCACGTCGGGGCGCTGGAGGCCGAGAGCACGTACGTGGCGAACGTCCAGGTGCGGCTGCCCGACGGCATCCAGGGGGCGTACCACGTGTTCGTGGCGAGCGACCTCTATGCGACCGCCGCCAGCCAGAACGTCTCGCTGATCGGCAGCGTGTTCGAGAACACCACCGAGATCAATCCGTCGGGGCCGAGCCCGACGCAGGTGACGATGACGCCGCCGCCGAACCTGGTGGCGAAGGCGGCCAGCGTGCCGGTGAGCGCCGCGTCGGGCACCACCGTCGCGGTGAACTGGCGGGTCGCGAACCAGGGCTTCAATGCCACGCGGACGGGCTCGTGGACCGACCGCGTGTACTTCTCGACCGACACCGTGCTCGACGGCGGCGATCGCCTGATGGGCTCGTTCGGACATGGCGGCGACCTCGCCCTGGACGCCGAGTACACGCAGCAGGCCTCGATCGCGCTGCCGATCGACTTCTCCGGCACGCACTACGTCTTCGTGCGCACCGACGCCGACGGGGCGGTCTACGAGTCGGACGAGAGCGACAACGTGTGGCGCGCTCCCTGGCCGCTCACCGTCACGCTCTCGGCGTGGCCCGACCTGCGAGTGACCGGCGGCGGCGTGGTCGTCGCCGCGCGGGCCGGCGAGGTGGTGCCGGTGTCGTGGACGGTGCAGAACCACGGCGTGGGCACGTCCGTGGGGCGCGGCTGGAGCGACATCGTCTACCTCTCGCCCAGTCCGACGTGGGGTGCGGGGCCCCTGCGTTCGCTGGGGGCATTCGGTAATCCCACCGGGCTGGCGCCGGGGGCGAGCTACACGCGCAACGCGAGCGTGGCGCTGCCCACCGACCTGTCGGGCACGCAGTACGCCTTCGTCGTCACCGATGGCTACGGTGCGGTGTTCGAGAACGGTTCCGAGTCGGACAACGTGCGCGGCCTCGGCGCCCCCGGCGACACCGGTGCCATCGGCGTCCCGGTCGCGATCACAGTGACAGCATATCCGCCGGTGGACCTGATCGTGACCGGCGTGACGGCACCCGACTCCGCGGCCTCGGGACGAAGCGTCTCGGTGACGTGGACGGTGTCCAACACCGGCAGCGGCACCACGCTCGCCGGCGGCTGGACCGAGAATGTCTATCTGTCGGCGGACACGCTGATCGACGGGAGCGATCTGCGCCTGGCTTCGGTGGGACACGGCGGCGCGCTCGGCGCCGGCGAGGGCTACGCGGCGCAGGCGAGCGGGACGCTGCCCAACGGCTTCAGCGGCACGTTCCACGCGCTGGTGCGGACCGACGCCTACGGGAACGTGGCGGATGCCAACACCGCGAACAACACGCGCCGGGCCCCCGGCACGATCGCGGTGCGGCTCACGCCGGCCCCGGATCTGGCGGCCACGTCCATCTCGACCGACGCGCAGGGCACCGCGGGCCAGCCGCTGACGGTGCGGTGGACCGTCGCGAACCAGGGCCCGGGCCCGATCGTGCCCGAGCGCTGGACGGCCGGCTGCTATCTGTCGTCGGACGCGGTGCTGGATGGCTCGGACGTCCTGCTCTCGAGCCTGGGGCACAGCGGGCCGTTCCTGTCCGCGACCACGGTGAGCGACACCGTGAGCGTGACGCTGCCGAGCTGGGCCTCGGGGCCGTTCTACCTGTTCGTGCGCGCCGACAACGACAACTCGGTGTACGAAGCGGGCGCGGAGGGGAACAACACCGCGCGCACCCAGCTCCAGGTCACGCTGTCCGCGCCCGCGAATCTGGTGGTGCGCGATGTCGTGATGCCGTCGGTCGCGATTCCGGGCGAGCCGGTGACGGTGTCGTGGACGCTCGCCAACATCGGGTCCAATCCGGCGGTGGGGCAGATCCATTCGGCGGTGTACGTGTCGCCGGACCCGGTGTTCGACGTCAGCGATCCGGTGCTCGACATCGTGCCGACGACCATCAACCTCCCGCCGGGCACCACGCAGCACTTCTCCCGCGAGGTGAGCATGGAGCGGGCGTTCCGCGCCGACGCGCTCGGGAACCTCACCGCCGTCCTGCCCGGGGTCTCGCCGGGCGGCTACCACGGCATCGTGCGCGTGAACGTTCGCAACAGCGTGCGCGAGGAGACGCTGGCCGACAATGCGGGGGCGTCGGCGGACACCGTGCACGTGGAGGTGGCGGTGCTGGCGATCGGCGACTCGGCGCTGGCGACCCTGCAGGCCGGGCAGTCGCGCTACTACCGCATCGAGGCGCCGGCGGGCCAGGACCTCTCGGTCCAGCTCGAGACCGAGTCGTCCGATGCCACCAACGAGCTGTTCGCCGCGTTCGGGCGGCCGCCCTCGCCGGGGTCGTTCGACTTCGCCGGGCCGGCGGAGTTCACCGCGCACCCGTCGATCCTGGTCCCGAGCACGCAGGCCGGTCCGTACTACGTGCTGCTGACCGCGCGCGCGCTGCCATTCGGCGCGACGTCGGAGCTGGTCAAGCTGCGCGCGCGCGCGCTGCCGTTCTCGATCACGGCGGTGACGCCGGCACGGGGCGGTCAGGCGGCCTACGTGACCACCCGGATCGATGGCGCCGGGCTGCGCGACTCGACCCGGCTCTACCTGGTGGCCAACCGCGTGCGGGTGGCGCAGGCCGAGCGCGTGAAGTTCGAGAACACCACCGCGCTGCTGGCGCGCTGGGACCTGTCGGCGGTCCTGACGAACTCCTACGACGTGGAGGCGGAGGTGGGCGACAGCGTGTTCACCTTGAAGGGCGCCTTCACGGTCGAAAGGGCGACGACGCTCGAGGTGGTGACGACCGCGGTGAAGCCCGACGTGATCCGCCGCTCGGGAACGAATTCGTTCACCTTCCGTTTCCGCAATGCTTCCAATCGGGACCTGCCGGTCTTCCGCGGCCGGTTGCTCATCCCGGCCACCAGTACGCTGGTGAATATCGCCACCGACGATGGCCTGCGACGCCGCAGCGACCTGTTCCCGGAGCGCTTCACGCCGATCGAGGGGGACGTGGTCGCGATGACGGATACCAGCACCGGGTCCGCGGTGCGCGTGCTCGACCTGGTGGCGACCGAGATGGCCCCCGAGCGTGAGCTGTCGTGCACGGTCGTGCTCAAGGGCTTCGAGCAGAGCCCGTTCTCGATCCGCGCGCTGACCGAGACGATGGAGCTCTCGGC
This sequence comes from Candidatus Eiseniibacteriota bacterium, assembly GCA_963776245.1. Classification (GTDB taxonomy): domain Bacteria; phylum Eisenbacteria; class RBG-16-71-46; order RBG-16-71-46; family RBG-16-71-46; genus CAVSAC01. The sequence goes on from CAVZLN010000003.1 coordinate 774,248, forward strand.
CTACCTGCAACGGGAGTTGACGCGGATCGAGGCGGCGCGTCGCAGCGTGCTCAGCGACCCGGCCGCCCACCCGGTCCCGATCGTGGGTCTCGCCTCGGATGCCGGGGCCTGGGCCGACACCGCCCTCCAGCGGGGGTACGTCGAGCGCGGGCTCGTGAGCGCGGCGGACGTGACGGCCTATGCCGCGGCCCACGGTGGCCTCGTGGGCGATGCCGGCGACGAACCGGCCGGTCCGGCGGACCTGCTCGCCGAGCGATCCGTCGGCGGATCGTGTGGGGCACCGGCGGGCGTGCCCGAGTGCCGCCCCGATGAGGTGCCGCTCACCACGTCGCTGCCGGCCTGCCGGTCGTGCTTCGAGGACAGCGCGGAGATCGTCGTCGCGGTCCCCGGCCCCGAGGCCGTCGCCATCGCGCAGGCGACCTGCGGTGGATTCTCCGGCACGCTCAGCGCGGACGCGCGGGTGATCGCGCCCTGCGACCCGAATCTCCTCACCGGGCCCGCCGGCTTCGGCGCCTCCCACTGGGTCGGGGACGGGGTCCCGCTGGTCTACCGTGTGGACTTCGAGAATCTCCCGGTGATCGCCACCGCACCGGCCCAGGTGGTGCAGGTGCGTGTGCCGATCGACGCGAATCTCGAGCTCTCCTCGCTGCGGCTCGGCAATCTGGGATTCGGCGCGAACGTCATCGACGTCCCGGCGAACCAGACCACGTACTCCGACGAGTCGTACTTCGCCGATCTCGGCCTGAACGTGCGCATCACGGCGGGTGTGGACGTGGCCCAGCGGGCGGTGGTCTGGACCTTCACCTCGATCGATCCGGAGACCGGGGCCCAGCCGACCAATTCGCTCCTCGGATTCCTGCCGGTCAACGACGTCTCGGGGCGCGGGATGGGCTTCGTGAACTTCAGCATCCGATTGCGCAAGAGCCTCGCGACCGGGGTCGCGGTGACGCATCAGGCGAGCATCAAGTTCGACGTCAATTCGCCGCTGCTGACCAACACCGTGAGCAACCTCGTGGACGCCACGCCGCCGCACAGTGCCATGATGCCCACGGTCGAGTTGATCGACTCCACACGCGCGCGCGTGCGCTGGAGCGGGACTGACGACCCGTCCGGCACCGGCTTGCGCGATGTCGCGGTCTACCTGACGTGTGACGGAAGCCCCTATTCCCTGCAGGCCACCGGCGTCCGCGGCGACTCCCTGCTGGTGCCGGTCGAGAGCGGGCGGCGTTACGCGCTCTACACCATCGCCACCGACAACGCCGGCAATGTCGAACCCGCCAAGTCGAACGCCGAGGCGTGGGTGGGAGTGCCGGTGACGGGAGTGCCGCCGACGGTGGAGGCGCTGCCCACGCGCTTCGCGCTGTACCCCGCGTACCCGAACCCGTTCCAGCGCGAGGCCACCGTCCGCTTCGACCTGCCGGTGGCGAGCGAGGTGACGCTGGAGTGGTTCGATGTCGCGGGGCGGCGTGTGGCGGTGCCGCTGCACGCCAAGCGCTTCGTCGCCGGGCGTCACAGCGTGCCGTTCCGCGGCGAGGGCCTGGCGAGCGGGCTGTACTTCTACCGGTTCCAGGCGGGCCGCTTCGAACAGACGAGGAAGATGCTGATCATCCGGTAGTGAGCGGCCAGGTCGCCTCGCGGTGTGGCCCGGGCGCGGAAGCCCGCCCGGGCCCCGCGCGGATCAGCGTCCCGCGCTCGCGGACGCGCCCGCGGGCTTCACCACCACCTTGTGTGCCGTCGCGCGGCCGCCCTCGTCCCGGTAGTACACCGTGACGCGAGCGTCCTTCTCGAGGTCACCGACGGTGGACATCTCCGCGTGCTTCACGAACGTCATCGTCCGCGCCGCATTGCCCCGCTTCTCGACCGTGATGCTGTTCTTGTCGAGCGTGGTCACCCAGCCCGTGAACTGGCGCATCGTCGCCTTCTTCGCGGTGCCGGTCTGCACCGCGGCGCCCTTCGACGCCGCCGCGTGCGCGGTGCTCGCACCGATCACGGGCGCCGCGCACAACAGCGCGGCCGCGAGCGGTACGGCGATCCAACCCTGCCTCATCTTCCTCACCTCCCTTCGCCACCTCGGGGGCAGGGCGGAGCGCAATCTAGTGCGGCGCGCATAGCCGAGTCAACACTTCATCCGCTATCCATGCGGGTGGAAACGCTGTCGCCACTCCGTCATCCGGAGTGACGGGCCGGGTGCCGGAGCCGCGGGGGACGGGCCGCGCGCCACCGTCGCGGGCCGGGCAGCCCGCGGACTCGCGCCACCGGGCGTCGCGGCCGTCCCGCGTGACCACGACGGTGACAGTCCTTCGGGGCGTTCCGGATCCCTCAGCCGCGCGGCGGCCGGCGGATGCGGAGCTTGATCATGCGCGAGGCGAGCGTGGAGGGCGGCAGGCCGAGGATGGCCGCGGCCCCGCCCGGGCCGCTGACCTTCCAGCGGGCGTGTTCGAGCACGCGCACGATCGCGTCCCGTTCGATCTCGGCGATGGGGCGCAGGTGGGCGCCTTCCGGTGCCGAGGCGCGCTCGCGCTCGCGTGGCGCCGCGGGCGACCGTCCGGATGTCGCGCGGCCGGCGAGCGCCTCGAACGCGCGCGCGGTGACGATGGCGTTGGAGGCCAGCCGGGCGGCGATCGCCAGCGCCTCGGCATCGCCGTCCGCCCACTCGCGGCGCGAGAACGCCGCCAGCACCCCGAGCAGCTCGTCGTGGAACCGCAGCGGCAACGCCGCGAAACCGCGCACGCGGTGCACCGCGAGCCACGAGGATTCCGCGAGGCCGAGGGACGACAGGTCGCCGTGCACCACGTAGGGCTCGAGCGTGACCGCGATCCGACCGACACGGCGGGCGCCGAGAGGGAAGCGACGGAACGGTCCGTCGAGGCGCGAGGTGAGCCCGGCGCTCGCCACCAGGTGCAGGCAGGTGCGCCGGTCGGCGCACTCGCCGCGCATCGCGCAGGCGGCGCAGGCGTCACCAGGTCCCATCAGCCACACCCGGGAGAGCACGGCGTCGAACGCATCGGCACACCCGCGGGCGATCGCGTCGAGCACCCCGGCCGCGGACAGCGCCCCCGCGAGGGCGTCGGAGAGCCCAAGCGCGTATGGCTCGATGGCGCTCATCAATGAGAGCGCTGAGTCTTCACCACGCGGTCCTGTCGTCGTCTCAACTTGTTCTGGTGACATGAGGTCCTGATATGCCGTGACTAGTGAATTTCACGATATATCGTGTCTAGCGATATACCGTGAACAGCTTCCACGAGCCGCAGACCCAAGTCAAGGCCGATCCTGGGGCAGGTCGGGACGCCACGGCAGCGGGCTCAGCAAGGAAGTGCGACACCACCTCGCTGTCCGGCTCAGGCGTCCCCGGCGCCCGCGGGATTCCCGAGCAACTCCCCCTGGCCCGCGCCCGCGTAGGTCGCGCCCTCGTGACGCAGCAGCCACGCCTTGCGCTCGAGTCCGCCGCCGTAGCCCCAGAGCGTGCCGTCGGCGCCGATCACACGATGACAGGGCACGAACAGCGCCACCGGGTTGGCGCCGTTCGCCGCTCCCGTGGCGCGCACCGCCCGCGGGCGGCCGATGTGGCGCGCGAGCTCGGCGTAGGTCCAGGTCCGGCCGGGCGGAATGCCGCGCAGCGCGGTCCACACCGCGCACTGGAATGGGGTGCCGAGCAGTTCCACCCGCTGCTCGTCGAGCGCCGCGAGATCACCCGCGAAATAGCGCGCCAGCCGGCTCGCCGCGCCGGCCGCGTCGGGATGCGGCCGGACCACCTGCGGCCCGGCGTGCCGGACGACATGGCGCAGCACCGCGCAGTCGGGGTCGGTGCGGCCGTCGAGCGTGAGTCCGACCAGGCGGTCCTCGCGCGCGAACAGCGCCAACGGGCCGAGCGGGGTGCGGGTCACCGTCAGGTCGAGCGTCATCGTGCCTCCTGGAGTGGGGAAGTGGGAGTGGAGCGGGTGCGCGCTCGCTCGCGCCGCGGCGCTCGCGCCGGCTCGGTCCAGAGCGCGACCACGGCGTAGGCGCGCCACGGCCGCCAGCCCTCGGCGCGCGCGAGCACGACGCGCTCGGTCGGCAACGGTCCGCCGCGTGCCAGCGCCTTGCGCACTCCGAGGTCCCCGGCGGGGAAGGCATCCGGCTCTCCGAGCGCACGCAGCGCGATGTAGTGCGCCGTCCACTCGCCGATGCCGGGGAACGCGGTGAGGCGCGTCACCGCATCGTCGAGGCCCGCGCTCATGCCGAGATCGAGCGCCCCGTCCGCGACCGCGCGCGCGAACCCGCGCAGCGCCGCCGCGCGGGCGCGGGTGAGCCCGAGACCTCCGAGCGGAGCGGCCGCGACCGCCTCGGGCGCCGGGAACGCGTGGGTGAGCCCGCCATCCGGCGTTCGGGCGCGCATCCCACACGCGAGCACCAGACGATGGGCGAGCGTTCGAGCCGCAGCGACCGAGACCTGCTGGCCGAGCAGCGCGCGCACCCCGGCCTCGAACGGGTCGAACGCCCCGGGCACGCGCACCGCGCGCCCCGCGAGCGCGCGCGCGAGCCGCGGGTCGCGCCCGAGATGGCGCGCGATCGCCCCGGCGTCCGCGTCGAGGTCGAACACCCGCGTGACGCGCGCGACCAGCCAGGGCAGCGCCGCGAGCGCGGCGGGCGGCACCCTCAAGGTGACCCCGGTGGCGGCGTCGGCGCGCGCCTCGAGCACCAGCGGACGGACCGTCCCGGCGCCGTCCTCGCGCTCGCGCGGCGGCAGGAACGTGCGGCGGTAGAGCCCGTCGCCGACTTCCTCGACGCCCGGGATCGCGCGCTGCGCGAGGAACGCGAGCAGCGGGGCGGGCTCGAACGGCAGGCGCGCGGGCAGCCGCAGGACGAGGGTGCCGTCGTCGTCCGCGACGCGCGTCCGACGCCGGCCGCGCAGCTCGGTGGGAGTGCGCCGGAAGGTGTGACGCAGCGTCTCGCGGAGCCGGCGCGCGCTCCCGAAGCCGGCCGCGACGGCGACGTCCTCGAGCGGCAATGAGGTGTCCCCGAGCAAGCGGCGCGCGAAGTGCGCCTGGCGCGTGCGCGCCACGGCGGACGGCGACGCCCCGACGTGTTCCATGAACAGCCGGCGCAGCCAGCGCGAGGTCACGCCGAGCCGGCCGGCCAGTGCCTCCAGCGAGCCGTGCGAGAGCGCGCCGGCGTCGATGAGCCGCAGCGCGCGCGTGACCGTGGCCGAGGTGCCGCGCCAGGCGGCGCTGCCGGGCGCGCTGTCGGGACGGCAGCGCAGGCAGGGACGGAAGCCGGCGGACTCGGCGGCCGCGGGCGATCCGTAGAAGCGCACCCGATGACGCGCCGGGAGCTTCGCGGGGCAGCCGGGCCGGCAGTAGATGCCGGTGGAGGTCACGCCCATCACGAAGCGCCCGACGAAACGGCGGTCGCGGCTCACCCAGGCCCGCCAGCAGATCTCGGGATCGAGCGTCATGCCCGAAGGAATAGCACGCCGGCGGGGCCATGGGCGGACGATTCCGGAACCCGAACCGATGCCCCACCGGCGGCCGGGACCGTGCCGCGCGGCCACCGGGGGGTGGCGCTCCCGCCGCGCGGTTGGCCCGGGTGGTGGCGGTCCCTTAGACTCGCCGTCCGATGACCCGCGCTCGGCGCCGCGATACGCGCCGCGGAACCCAACCCGGAAGACCCCGCCATGCGATCGTCACGCGTGCTCTGGATCCTCGCGCTCGTCCTGACCCTGTTCTCGGCCTCCTGGCAGCGCCGCACTGGACCGACCCACCCGATCTCGGGGAGGAGCGTGGTCGCCGGCCGCACGGTCACGTGGACCTTCGAGCGCACGCACAAGGGCGCGGGCGACCAGGCGGTGGAACTGCGCGCCCCCGAGGGCGTCACGGGCAGGGTGGAGTGGAGGCGGTTCGGCACCGCACTGGACTGGTCCGTGATCCCGATGCGCCGGCAGGGCGAGCGGCTCGTCGCCGCGCTGCCGTGGCAGCCGCCCGCCGGCGTGCTCAAGTATCGGATCACGGCGGAAGCGGACAGCCAGAGCGTGCTCATCCCCGGGCGCGAGCCGGTGACCATCCGCTACACCGGCGAGGTGCCGCCCTTCGTCATGATCCCGCACATCCTCCTCATGATCCTCGCCATGCTGCTCTCGGCCCGCGCCGGGCTCGAGTGCTTCGCGAAGGCGCCGCGCCTGCGCCCGTTCACGGACTGGACGCTGGGCGTGCTGATCGTCGGCGGGATGATCTTCGGCCCGCTCGTGCTGAAGAACGCGTTCGGCTTCTGGTGGACCGGGTGGCCGGTGGGCGGCGACATCACCGACAACAAGACGCTGATCGCGCTGGTGGGCTGGATCGTCGCGGCGTTCGCGGTGCGCCGGCTCGCGAAGCCGAGCGCGTGGGTGCTGGCCGCCTCGCTCCTGATGTTCCTCGTCTTCATGATCCCGCACAGCTACCGCGGCACCGGCTTCGAGGAGCCCGTGACGCCGGCCGCCGGCACGAACGCCCCGGTCCAGCGCTGACGGGGGCTGGGGCGCGGCACCGGTGAAGGTCCCGGGGTGCGCGCGTCAGCGCGCGGGATGCAGGCGGGCCAGCACCAGCGTGGGCGTGCGCAGCACGATCTCCACCGGGCCCGGGTTGCCGCGCGCCACCGCGTGCTCGCGCGACGGCCGGAACGCCGCGTACACCAGCGAGTCGGGAGCGCGCCACGCATCGAGCGGGCCGGCGAGCGCGGGCGCCACCGCCAGCACGTGGCGCGAATAGAGCCGCAGCGAGGGCGGTGGCGGTTCGTCGAGCACCAGCGGCGCCCGTTCGGGCGCGGCGGCGTCGAGCGCCGCCGCCACCGAGCGGGCGCTCAGGTAGTCCTCGATCGCCGGCAGCACGCGCAGCGCCGCGACCGGCGCGCCGAGCGCCACCGGCAGCGCGATCAGCGCCGCGGCGAGCCGCCGGCGCCCCGCGAGCTGGGCGAGGAAGGGCAGCCAGGTGGTGGCGAACGTGAGCGCCCCGAGCAGCCGCAGTCCGGCCGCGGCGTCGGGCACCCGCGTCGCCATGACCGCGAACAGCAGCCCCGCGACCGTCCCGGTGCACGCGAGCATGAGCGTGGCGCGGCCGAGCGCGGCGGCGAGCCGCTCGGGCGCCTCGGTGAGGTGGTCCACGAACCGCCCGCACAGCAGCGCGGCCGCGGGCAGCGCCGGCAATGCGGCCGTGAGCGGTGGCCCGGGGTAGAGCGCCAGCGGCACGCTCGACATCACCAGGCAGGCCACGAAGAAGTGCGCCGCCGACTCCTCGCGCCGCTCGCGCGCCAGCGGATCACCGGGCAGCGGTTCCGCGCCGGGGACCAGCGGGGGGTGCGGCCTTCGCCAGCCGTACGCCGCATGGCGCAGCGCCTCGGGCACCAGGGCGGCCCACGGGAACGCGCCCACGGCCACGAACGACATCGCGACGACCGCCGCCGAATACCAGGTCCCGTGCGTGCCGGCGCCGTAGGGGAAGAACGTCGCGTGCGCCAGGAATCCACCGCCGTGCAGCGCGAACATCGCGCCGTACCACGGCAGCGCCAGCCCCGCGATCAGCGCCACCCCCGCCAGCGGACGGACGGCCCGCGTGCCGCCGGGATGGCGCGCCAGCGCCACGTAGAGCGCGAGCGCGCCGAGCGGCCACAGGGCGGGCAGCGGTCCCGCGACCACGAAGGCCGCCGCGAGCGCGCCCCACGTCACCACCAGCCGCAGGTCGCGCCCGCGCGCCCGGCCGAACAGCGCGTCCGCGAAGCCCGCCGCGCCCACCCATCCCAGGAACGTGCCGAGCAACTGGGCGCCATCGGTGCGCGCGGCATGCGGGAGCGCGAGCATGGTGACCAGCGCGACCGCCGCGCTCCAGCCGGCGCGTGCCCCGAAGTGGCTCGCCCCGATCGAGAACGTGAGCAGCGCCAGCGCCAGCGCCAGCCCCGCGCGCCACAGCCGGACCCCGCGCGGGGAACCGGGCACGCCGGGGGTGAACAGCGCCCCCACGACCTCGGGCGCGTAGGCGAGCGCGGGCTTGTCGAACAGCGGTTCGTGTCCGAGCAGCGGCGTGAGCACCTCCTGAGCGCCGATCATCTCGCGCGCCACTTCGGCGTCGCGCGCCTCGCGCTCGTCGGTGAAGCCGATGAGGTCGAGGCCGGTGAACAGCACCAGCAGGCACGAGACCACGAACACGAGCCGGGCGAGACGCATGGGACGCGCAGACTATCAGAGGGCGCGCGAGGCCACGACGCGCGGGGTGGCCATCGGCGGCCGGCCGCGCCCCGGCGGCCAAGCAGCAACGGCGTGCGCGATCGGCCGCAGCATCGGCCGTGCGCGCACGCCGCCATGGGCCCGCCCCCGCGGGGGCGGAGACCCGGCCGGTCTAGGTCCCGGGTGGCGAGAGGGTGACGAACAGCAGGAACGCGAGCGCGAGCGACAGCAGCACGACGAGCAGGATGTCCTGCATCATCGAGCCCGACGGATGATGCTGACGGCGCGACGGGGGTAGAGCCTGGGACATGGCACGCACCTCCGCGCCGCAGGGGGGCACCCGCGGTGCGAGGAGGATTCCGATCCAGCGGCGTGAGCGACCTCCCCCGGGGACGCCGCCGGTGCAGCATCGCTGCTCGCGAGACTATATAGTGGAGGCGAGCGGGCGGGCCGCCTCGATTAGGAGACAGGCCCTGGCGTCCGACGGGACGCTCTCCCCGCTGCCCGTGCGGGCACCGAGGCGGCCAACCTTTCCGGTCCGAAAGGCACCTAACCCATCGAGTGATGCGAGACGACGACGCCCCGGGTGCCGACCGCCCCCTGATCGACGCGCTGATCGATCGCGGGGACGAGCAGGCCTTCCGCGAGCTGTACCGCCGGCACAATCCGGCGCTGTACCAGCTCCTGCTGCGCATGCTCGGTGGGGACGACCAGGACGCCGAGGACATCGCCCAGGAGACCTGGGTGCAGGCGGTCAAGAGCCTCGCGGGATTCCGCGGCTCGTCGAGCTTCCGCACGTGGCTCACGGCCATCGGCATCAACCGCTGCCGGAACCTGTTCCGCAGCCGCAAGCGGAAGAACACGGTGCCGTGGATCGAAGGCTGGGACCCGCCGGCGCCGGAGGTGCCGGTGGGAGCGCGCATCGACCTCGAGCGGGCGATCGCGCTGCTGCCCGATGGGTACCGGGCGGTGCTGGTGCTGCACGACGTGGAAGGGTACACGCACGAGGAGATCGCGGCCCGGCTGGGCATCAACGCGGGAACGTCGAAGAGCCAGTTGTTCTGGGCTCGACGGGCGGTCCGGGGCCTGCTGGAACCGATGGCATCGAGGAGGGAGCGAGATCATGAACGACGAGCTGAACCCGAACGAGCGTGACGCGTTCGAGGCGCTGCCGCGCGAGCGGCAGGCGCCGCGCGCGCTCGAGGAGCGGGTGCTGGGTGCGCTGCGACGCGAGGGCCTGGTGCGCGCGCCGCGTGCCGCGCGCCCCGCGTGGTGGTCGTGGCGGCTGGTGCCGGCGATGGCCGCCGGGCTCGCGCTGTTCGCGGGTGGTGTGGTGGTGGGCGTGCGTCTGGAGCCGACGGTCGCTCCGCGTTCCAGCCTGACGGCGGCGTCGGTGGGCGCCGGCGGCGATCGCGCCGCGCGCATCGAGCGCAGCGGCAGCCGCTATCTCGACGAGCTCACGGCGCTGAGCCGCGCGACCGACACCACGCAGTCGCCCGAGCGCGCACGCGGGCGGCTGGCCGCGGGCCGCATCCTGCGCCAGGCCGCGCAGGAAGTGGCGCGCATGGATCCGAACGACCCGCTGGCCGAGCGCATCCTCGGCGGCGGCGAACTGGTGAGCGCCCAGTTGGCGAACAACGAGCCCACCCACTTCGTGTGGTACTGAGGCGGCACGGGCGATGGGACGAACGATGGAGAAGGACCGGATGAACCTGCGGATGTCGATCGTGATCGGCGTGATCGTGACCCTGGCGGCGCTCGCGGCGTGGGCCGCGGCGCTCGGACTGACCGCGTGCGCCGCATGGGCGGGTGAGGCGCCGGCGCCCGGGCCGCGCGTGATGACGAAGGTGCGCGTGGTCGCCCCCGCGGACCCCGGCGCGCCCGGGACGCCGCGCCTCGTCCGCGCCCCGCTGGCGCCGATGCCGGACGAGGTCTCGGCGCGCGGATGGTTCGGCATGCAGTTCACCTGCAGCGAGTGCACCATCGAGCCGCGCACCGCGAGCAAGGCCCCAGTGTGGACCTTCGCCGAGCCGCCCGAGGTCTACCGCGTCGAGCCCGGTGGCCCCGCCGACAAGGGCGGCATGCTGCCCGGCGACGTGCTCACCCAGATCGACGGCCTGGCGCTCGACTCGGCCGAGGGCGGCCGGCGCTTCGGCGCCGTGGAGCCCGGGCAGAAGGTGCACTGGACGGTGCGCCGCGGCGGCGCGACGCGCGATCTCGCGGTGGTCGCGGGGGAGCGCCCCGGCCAGGGCCAGGTCCCGAGCCGCGAGGCCCAGCTGGCACGACTCAACGAGCAGCTCGTCCGCGCGCGCGAGATGCTCGTGCGCACGCGCGACCTCGAGGACATGGGACAGATGCGCCAGGCGGTCGACCGGGCGCGCGCCCAGCTCGCGCAGCTCGAGTTCGAACGCGCGTTCCGCGCGCCGATGGCGTCGCGCACGCGCAACGCGGCGCAGCCGCTGCGCTACAGCGGCACCGTCGGCTGTTCGGACGTGGACGTTCGCGGCGTCGGCGCGGTGAACGTGACGGTGAGCCAGGAAGGCGACGAGATCGTGATCACCACCGGCGACGCGACGGTGCGGGTGAAGGCGGGCGCGAAGAAGTAGCGGGGGGCGAAGCGCGGCGGATCCGCTGGTGGCCGGAACCCGCCCCTACACCGCCTCGGAGATCGGGAGTTCGAGCGGCTGCTCGACGTATCCTCGCTCGAGGTGGCCCATGATCGCCTCGGCGGTCCGCGACCCGGCGGCCAGCTCCATCTGGCCGATCTCCGTACCGCAGCGCGGACAGACCAGCGGATCCACCTGGAAGACGCGCTGGAGCAGTTCGTCCCAGGTCCCGAAGGCGTGCACTTCCTTGCAGCTGCCGCAGCGCACCATCGCCGGTTCTCCGAGCAACTCGGCGGCCGTCGGCGGCTCCACCCGCGTGTCCGTCTCGAAGTGCTCGCGGTACCAGCGATGGTAGTGGTGGCGGGCCCACCCGCGGTCCACCCATCCGGTGATCATGCCGGTGATCCCGATGCGCGTGCTCGGATTCACGGTCGCCATGAAGATGTGCCCGCCCACCAGCGGCAGGCCCGCGACCGCCATCGCGACATGGAGCACCCACGGGAAGAACGCCGTGCCCGGCAGCCACACGGCGATGCCGGTGGCGATGTAGAGCGTGTAGGTCGTGCTCACCATCATGAAGTTGAGCTTCTCGGCGGCGTTGAACTTGCCCTGCTCGGGAGCGGGGAAGCTCGGATCCACCGCGGCCCGGTGCGCCACCAGGAGCCAGCGCACGTCATCGCGGGTCCAGACCCAGCCCTCGCGGATGTTCTCGAGGTGAGTGCGCCACTCGCGACGCCCCCACAGCAACGCGATCGGGGGAAGGGCGATCAGGGCGATGCCGACGGCGCGATGGATCCACCCGAACAGGGCGCGCACGTGACGCGGCTGCGGCTCGCCCCACTGCAGCAGCATGATCAGCGCGGTGGCGTAGAGCAGCACGTAGGGGATCGCCAGGGCCCAGTGGAGCCAGCGCTCCGAGGCATGGAAGCGCAGGATGGTCGGCGATTCCTTGGGCGCGATGTGCAGGTCCGCGGGGGGCCGCGCCACCCCCGACCGATGTGGGTCCATGGACAATCGAGCGATCTCCTTCCGCGCTGCGTGGTTGCAAGAATGGGTCCACCGGGCGGGATCCCGGGACAGGATCCCGATCCCGCCTTCGCGATCACAGGTTCGGCCAGCCCGGGCTCATGCCCGGAGGTCCGGCCGGGGCCCGCGGCGGCTCGCGGGCGGGTATCGCGCCTGAGGACGCAGGGAGGCGCCCAGGTCAGAACGCGAGGCTCGGCGTGCAGGTTACGATGCGGTCCGGCTCGGCCGGATCCCGCCCGTCTCGTACACTGGGTCCCCCATGGATGCTCCCGAATACACGCTGTTGGTGGACGGAACCTGCCGCCTTTGTGCCCGTCTGGTCACCACGGTCCGCGCGTGGGACCGCGACGGGAGGGTGGAGTGCGTCCCTTATCAGGACCCCTCGGTGCCGGCGCGCTTCCCTCGCCTCGCACCGGCGGCCCTCGCCGGCCAGGTGCACCTGGTCGCCGCGGACGGGGCGACCTGGACCGGCGCCGCGGCGATCGAGCGACTCCTCGGCCTGATGCCGCGCGGGCGGGCGCTCGCGTGGGTGTTCCGCCTGCCGCTCGCGGGGCGCATCGCCGAGCACGTGTACCGCCGGGTGGCGCGCGACCGTCACCGCTTCGGCTGTGTGGCGCACGGCGCGGGGGACGAGCGCTGAGACCGGGGCCGCGGCGATCCGCGGCGGTCGCGCCCCGGGCACGCCTGGGCCTCACGCCTTCTTCAGCGCCTCCGCCGTGATCGGCAGCGTGCGCACCCGCTTGCCGGTGAGCGCCGCGACCGCGTTCACCACCGCGGGCGCGATCGGCGGCAATCCAGGCTCGCCGATGCCTCCGAGCGGGTCGCCCTGCGGGAGCAGGTGTACGTCGATGGCCGGGCAGTCGGCGATGCCCACCACCGGGTAGTCGTCGAAGTTGGACTGCTGCACGCGCCCGCGGTCGATGGTGATGGCGCCGTACAGCGCGGCCGAGAGCCCGAACACGATGCCGCTCTCCATCTGCGCCTTCACCATGTCGGGGTGCAGGGCGTGCCCGCAGTCGACCGCGCACGTCACGCGGTGCACGCGGGGCGCACCGTTCACGAGCGAGACCTCGGCCACCTGCACCACGATGCTCTCGAACGACTCCGCCATCGCGATGCCGCGCGCCCGGCCGGCGGGCGGCGGAGCGCCCCAGCCGGCCTGCGCGGCCGCCAGCTCGAGCACCGCGCGGTGCCGCGGGTGCTTCTCCAGCAGTCCGCGTCGCAGCGCCAGCGGATCGCGCCCGGCCGCCGCCGCCAGCTCGTCGATGAAGCACTCGATGGCGAACGCGTTCTGGGACGCGCTCACCGAGCGCCACCATCCGGTGGGGATCCCCGGGTCGTGGAGGATGTACTCCATCTCGAGGTGCGGGAACTCGTACGGCAGGTTCTCGGCCACGTCGAGCGAGGTCGGATCGATGCCATTCCGCACCGCGCCCGCGTACCAGCGCTTGAGGATGCCCGGCCCCGCCATGCGGTGGCTCCAGGCCACCGGCCGGCCGGCGGCGTCGAGCCCGGCGCGCAGCACGTGGTACGACGCGGGCCGGTAGAAGTCGTGGCGCACGTCGTCCTCGCGCGACCACACCACCTTTACCATCGCGCCGAGCAGCTTCGAGAGCTCCACCGCCTCGGCGACGAAGTCCTGCTCCGAGCGGCGGCCGAACCCGCCGCCGAGATACTGGAGCTTCACCGTCACCTTCTCCAGTGGGAGCCCCGCGACCTCGGCGGCCTTGCGCTGCACGCCGGTCGCGTTCTGACTGCCGACCCATACCGTGCACTCCCCGGCCGTGACGTGCGCGGTGCAGTTCGGCGGCTCCATCGTGGCGTGGGCCAGGTAGGGCGTCTCGTACACCGCCTCGACCGTGCGCGCCGCGGTCGCGAGCCCCGCGAAGCCGTCGCCCTCCTTGCGGAACGTGGCGCCCGGCTTCAGCGCCAGCGCCGCGTAGTCGCGCGAGATCTGCGCGCTGGTGAGCGTGGCGAGCGGGCCTTCGTCCCAGACGATCTTCAGCGCGTCCGCGCCCCGTCGCGCGGCCCAGGTGGATGCCGCCACCACCGCCACCCCGCTGGCGATCCGCACCACGCGCTGGACGCCGGGAACGGCGCTCGCGGCGGTGGCGTCGAACGTGCGCACGATGCCGCCCGGCACCGGACAGCGCGCGACCGCAGCGATCAGCATCCCCGGCACGTGCACGTCGATCCCGTAGCGCGCGCTGCCGGTGATCTTCTCCTGGCCATCGAGCCGCGCGGGCGAGGTGCCGAGCAGGCGATGCTGGGACCAGCCCTTGAGCGGCGGATCCGCGGGCGGCGTGAGCGTCGCCGCCTTCCCCACCAGCGCGCCGTAGGCGAGACGGCGGCGCGTCGGCTCGTGGATCACCGCGCCGCGCTCGGCCCGGCAGCTCGCGCGCTCGACGCCCCAGGTGAGCGCCGCGGCCTCGAGGAGCACCTCGCGGGCCTGCGCGCCCGCCTTGCGCATCGGGACGTTGAGCGTGCGCATGCTCTGACTGCCCCCGGTGCTCATGTCGCCGTACTTCGGCGCCGGCACCGCCTGCTCGAAGCGCACCTTCGCCCAGTCGGCCTCGAGCTCCTCGGCGACCAGCATCGGGATCAGCGTGCGCGCGCCCTGCCCCATCTCGGAACGCGCGACGATCACGGTGACCTCGCCCTGCGCGTCGATGCGCAGCCACGCGTTGGGCTCGAGCGTGGCGGCGGCCGCCTCGGCGCGGTCGCGCAGCGCGGCGGGCAGGTGGAACGCGATGGCCAGTCCGGCGGAGGCGACCGCGCCGGTCTTCAGGAAACCGCGCCGCGTGGTCATCGTCCGGCCTCCTTCGCCGCGGCATGGATGGCCCTGCGGATGCGCGGATAGGTGCCGCAGCGGCACAGGTTGCCCTGCATCGCCTCGTCGATCTGCGTGTCGCTGGGCGCGGGCGTCTTCGCCAGCAGCGCGGCGGCCTGCATGATCTGCCCCGGCTGGCAGTAGCCGCACTGGGTCACCTGCTCGGCGACCCAGGCTCGCTGCACCGGGTGCGTCCCGGATGGCGAGAGCCCCTCGATGGTGACGATGCGCTTGCCCTGCGCCTCGGTCACCGGGGTGGCGCACGCGCGCGCCGCCTCCCCGTCGAGGTGCACGGTGCACGCGCCGCACAGCCCGGCGCCACAGCCGAACTTGGTGCCGGTGAGCCCGAGGGTGTCCCGCAGCACCCACAGCAACGGGGTGTCGGGCTCGGCCTCCACGGCGCGAGCGGTGCCGTTCACGTTCAGCGAGTACCGGGCCATCGCGTCACCTCCCGATCACTTCTTGCCGAGCCCTTCCTGGACCTTGTACCCCGGCTTCTTCCAGACCGGCGGCGGATTGGTCTTGAGCTGTTCGAGCGACCACTCGATGGCCTTCTCGAGCTGCGGGTCGTGGCCCTGCACCATGAGGTGCGGCGCGTTCTCCACCTCGATGTCGGGGTCCACGCCGTGATTCTCCACCAGCCACTCGCCGGTGCGCGGGTCGTACATGCCGAAGTCGGGCATGGTCACCGCGCCGCCGTCCACCAGCGGGAGGTCGTGGCTGATGCCCACCAGTCCGCCCCAGGTGCGCTTCCCGATGATGGGCCCGAGGCCCATCATCTTGAAGTAGAATGGGAACGCGTCTCCGCCCGAGCCCGCGTACTCGTTCGCGAGGATGCACTTGGGTCCGTCGATCGCGGTCTGCGGCGTGCGGAAGCCTTCGCCGTCCCGGCTGGTCCACGCCACCCAGGTCTTGCGCCACAGCCGCTCGACGAAGAAGTCGGGGATGAAGCCGCCGCCGTTGAAGCGCTCGTCGACGATGATGCCCTGCTTGTCGATCTGCGGGTAGTACTGCTTGGTGAACTCCTGGATCCCGGCGGTCGCGGTGTTGGGCACGTGGATGTACGCGATGCGCCCGCCGGTCGCCTTCGCCACCTTCTCGCGGTTCCCGTCCACCCACGCGACGTAGCGCAGCGAGGCCTCGTTCGCGATCGGCACCACGGTGTACGTGCGCGCCTTCGGATCGCCGGCCGACGCGCCCACCTTGATGAGCGTCTGCTTGCCGGCGGTGCCGGTGAGCGCCGCGTACACGTTCTCGGGGGCGCGCACCGGGCGGCCGTTCACCTCGAGCAGGTAGTCGCCCTCCTTCACGCCGATGCCGGGCTCGCCGAGCGGCGCCGCGACCGACGAGTTCCAGTCGCGCGCGCGGTAGATCCGGGCGAACCGGTAGAGCCCGTTGGCGTCGAGGGCGTAGTCGGCGCCGAGCAGTCCGGTGCCCACGCGCTTGACCGCGGGCATCTCGCCTCCGCCGACGTAGGCGTGCGAGGTGGACAGCTCGCCGATCATCTCGCCCAGCAGGTAGTTGAGGTCGGCGCGGTGCGCGACGAACGGCACCAGCTGACGGTAGCGCTCGCCGATCGCGTTCCAGTCGAGCCCGCCCATCGCCGGGTCGTAGTAGAAGTCGCGCTCGAGGCGCCAGGCCTCGTTGAACATCTGGGTCCACTCCTGGCGCGGATCCACGGTCGCCATCAGCCCGTCGGTCGCGATCTTCCCGTCGCCGGCCTTCTTGCCCTCGGCGGCGTCGACGATGCCGAAGACGTCCTTGGAGCGATAGAGCACCTTGGAGCCGTCCTTCGAGGGAGCGTACTCGGCGCGCACGTCGCTCAGCACCGTCTTGTCCTCCCGCTTCTCGAGGTCGAAGACATGAAGGCTGCCCGTCTCCGCGACTTCGGCGTCGGGCTCGGGGTCGTTGAGCTCCAGGTACAGGAGCTTGCCCTTGAACGCGGTCAGGCCGGCGTAGCGTCCCGGCGGCACCGGCAGGACCGCGCACCGCGACGCGAGGCCGGCGAGATCGATGCGCACCGGGGCGACGGCTTCCGGCTTCTCCGCGCCGGACTTGCCGGCGCCCTTGGCCCCGGCCTTGTCCCCCTTGCCGGCCTTCTCGCCCTTGTCCTCCTTGGCGTCGGCGGCGCTCTCGCCGGTCTCCTCGTCGCTCTTGGGCGCGACCGGCGAGAGCAGGGTGTCCTGGAGGGACAGCGCGTAGAGCTTGTCGGTGGCGCGGAACTGGAAGTCGACCTCGAACGCCCCGAACTGCGGATCGATGGTGCGGCGCGAGATGAAGTAGAGGTAGCGGCCCGCGGGATCGAACGACGGCCAGCCCTCATCGGTCATGCCGTCGCTCACGGCGGTCACCTTGCCGCCGTCGAGCGCGTAGAGCATCACGCGCGCGAACTGGTTGGCGTACGGCTTGGGGTAGGTGAGCCACTTCGAGTCGGGCGACCACTGGTAGTTGTGGATCTCGCCCCAGTCGCTCTTGTCGGCCAGCACCAGCTTGCCGCTCGCGACCTCCACCCACCACAGGCGGAAGGTCTTGTCGGAGAACGCGAGCTTCTTCGAGTCCGGCGACCAGCGCGGCGCGAAGCGGAAGGTGCTGCCCTCCCGGGTCACCTGGCGGTCGGGTGTCTTGCCGTCGCTGCCGATCACGTGGATCTGGTACTCGCCGCTGCGGTCCGAGAGATAGGCGATCCACTTGCCGTCCGGCGACCACACGGGATCGCGCTCGCGCGCGCCGGGCGTGCGGGTCAGGTTGCGCGCGTCGCCGTCTTCCGCGGGCACGGTGAACAGGTCGCCGCGCGCCTCGAGCACCGCGCGCTTGGCCGACGGGGAGAGGTCCATGCCGGTGATCCACTCCGACACGTCGCGCAGCCCCGCGCGCGCCGCGGGCTTGTCCGCCGGCACCAGCACCTGGATGCGCGTGGCCTTCTCGGATGGCAGGTCCATCACGTAGAGGTAGCCGCCGTTCTCGAACACGATCGCGTCGCTGCCGATGCTGGGCCACTTCACGTCGTAGTCGGAGAACGTGGTGACCTGGCGATGGGCCTTCTTGTCGAGATCGTACGCCCACAGGTTGGCGGTGCGGCCGCCCCGGTCGGAGACGTAGTACACGGTGCGGTCGTGCCACATCGGCCACTCGTCCGCGCCCGCCCAGTCGGTGATCTTCTCGCTGGTCACCGCGGCGAAGTCGTAGATCCAGATGTTCGGCGCGTTCCCCCCGCGGTAGCGCTTCCACGTCCGCCGGTCGTAGGACGGCGCGACGAACGCGATCTGACGCGCGTCGGGCGAGAACGAGCAGTACCCCCCGGTCGGCAGCGGGAGCATCTCCTCGAAGCCGCCCGCGGCGGGCACCTTGAAGAACCGGTCGAAGCGCGTCGGAGCCGAGGCGCGCGCCGAGCGGATGAGGATGCTCGCGCCGTCCGGATACCATTCGGCGACCTGGTCGGCGCCGGGATGCCAGGTGAGACGGGTGGGCTCGCCTCCGGCCAGCGGGACGGTGAACGCGTCGACGTTGCCGTCGTACTCGCCGGTGAAGGCGACCGTCCTGCCGTCGGGCGAGAGCTTGGGGAACGCCTCCACTCCGGGGTGCGTGGTGAGCCGCGTCGCGACGCCGCCGGCGCGTGCCACGGTCCAGAGATCGCCCGCGTAGACGAACACGATGTGGTCGCCCTGGATGTCGGGCTGGCGGAGCAACCGGCACTCCTCGAGCGCCGACGCGGAAGGCGCGAGGAGCGCGGACGAGAAGAGCGCGAGCAGGGCGGCGAACCACGAGCGCGGGCTGAGCATGACCGGATGGACCTCCGTGGATGACGTGAGCGCGAGCGTGAGCGGTCGCAGTCTCGCGCCACGACCGCGCGCTTTCAAGCGCGTCCGTGGGCGCGGGCCGCGCCGGCCGCGGCGCGGTCCGTGAGGCCCGCTCGTCGGGCCGCGCTGGTGGTCGCGCTTGCCGCGCGCGTCGGGAGGACGCCCGCGCTGGCATGCCGCGGGCCCCCCCGCGGGTCCCCCGACGGCGCGTCTCGCGCCGGAGCACTTCGCGCTTGATTCGCGGCACACGCGCGGGCGAGACTCCCCGCCGTCCCGGGTGGCGGTGGTGGGCATGCGTTCGCGCATCCGACGCCGCCGGCGCGCGCCGGCGGTCGTCCCGCCCGCGATCCGCCCCGCCGGCGACGAGTCCCCTCGCGCGGCGGCGGGTGACGCCTTCGCGCGGACACGCCGAGGTGGGCCAGCGGCCCAGTCCCAAGGAGCATCGTGTGGCACGTGGCACCGTGAAGTGGTTCAACGAGACGAAGGGGTTCGGGTTCATCTCGCAGGAGGGCGGCGAGGACGTGTTCGTGCACTTCTCGGCCATCCAGGGGGATGGCTTCAAGACCCTGGCCGAGGGCGAGGTGGTGGAGTTCGACGTCACCAACGGAGCGAAGGGACTGGCGGCGGCGAACGTCCGCAAGGCCTGAACGCGCGACGGGAAGGGAACCGCACGGGCGGCGCCGGAAGGCGCCGCCCTTCGCTTTGCGCCCCGCGCGGCTGGACCTCCGCGGCCCGGGGGCGGGCGCCGGACCCGGCTCAAGGCGCGGTCCCCGGGGGCCGATAACGGTCGTGACCTCGGCAGAGCCACACCACCTATCGGGAGAGGGACGCGTCCAGGATGAACGTGAGCGCGCGACAGCAGGGTGTCGAAGCGCCCGAGGAACCGGGCGCGGGGTCGCCGTCGTCGGTCAAGGCCGCGGCGTCGGTGCTGAACCAGTTCGCCCGCACCCTCAAGACCTGCCGTCTCTACGACTCGAACAACCCCGCCGTGATCCGCTTCCGCGAGGAGTTCGCCGGCACGCTGCGGAAGGTCCTCGCCGAGCACGGCCCGCTCACCTACCGGTTCGCCTCCGACGACGTGTTGTTCGAGGAAGTCTCGCTCTACCCCGCGCGCTCGCGCGACGACAACATCGCGCTGCCGTTCTTCCGCGACGGCGTCCGCTCGCTGACCTTCAACGCCGGCATCGAGATGCGCGAGGTGGACGCGCTGCTCGACGCGCTGCTGCTGGTCACCGGACAGAGCGCCAGCGACGACGACCTGGTCACGCTCCTGTGGGAGGCGCAGCTCCCGCACATCGACGTCGATTACCTGCCGGCCGAAGGCGACGTGGGCAGCGGCGGGGGCGAGGTGCGCACCGACGGCATGGTCATGCCGTGGCCGGCCGCCGCGGACCGCGACTCCACCGGCGCCGGCGGCGAGGCGGCCGAGGAGGACGACGGGGGCACGCGGACCGAGGAGGTCGCGGTCTCGGCCACGCGCTCCGACGACTGGAGCACCGGCGACCTCACCGTCGAGATCGAGGCCGGGTTCGCGGAGCTCGATTCGCTCGCGCCCAGCGAGGTGGAGCGCTTCCGACGCGAGTTCGAGGCCGAACACGCGGTGCCCACCGGGACCGCGACGCTGGCGATCGCCTGCGCGCTGCTGTCCGCGGGGGCGAGCGACGACGACCGGCTCGAGATGACGCGCTTCCTGCCCCGCGTGCTGCGCCAGTCGGTCACCCACGGCGCCTGGCTCGAGGCCGGCGAAGCGCTGCGACTGATGCGCCGCGCCACCAGCGACGAATGGTCGCCCGGCATCTTCGCCCAGGAGCTGCTCCAGCCGATCTCGATCGCCAGCATGGTCGAGCGGCTCGAGCCGCAGGAGCCCGCGCAGGTGAGCGAGTTCGTCGCCTTCGCGGACGCGCTGGGCGAGCCCGCCGTGGACCTGCTCAACCTGGTGCTCGCCGAGGTCCAGAACCGCCGCGCCCGCCGCATCATCGCCGAGGCGATCGCCGGCCTGTGCCGCGGGAACCCCGAGCGCCTGGCGGCGTGGCTCTCGGACCCGCGCTGGTTCGTGGTGCGCAACGTCGTGCACATCCTCGGCTGGATCGGCGGCGACACGATCGTCGGCCTGCTCCAGGTCGCCGCGCGCCATCCGGAGGCGCGCGTGCGCCACGAGGTGGTGGCCGCGCTCTCGCAGGTGGATGCGCGCCTCGCGCGCCCGCTGCTGCTGCGGCTGCTCGATGGCGCCGACTCGCGCATGTTCGGCTCGGTGATGCACCAGCTCTCGGCGGCCCGCGACCCGGGCACCGCGCGCACCCTGCTCGGCTTCCTGATGGCGCCGGAGTTCGACCAGCGCGCGCTGGAGGAGAAGCGCGCGCTCTACGCAGCGCTCGGCGCCGTGGGCGGCGACGAGGTGCTGCCGGAACTCGAGGCGGAGGTCTACAAGGGCAACTGGTTCTCGCGCCACCAGGAGGTGCACCGGCAGTCGGTGGCCCGCATCATCGCGCGGCTCGGCACCCCGGCCGCCCGTGTCATCCTCGAGCGCGGCGCTCAGTCCCGCCGCGCGCCGGTGCGCAAGGCGTGCGAGGATGCGCTCGCCGGGATGGATTCCCGTGACTGAACTCGACCGCCAGACGCCTCCCGAACGGGGGAACGACACCGCCCGGCTCGCCGAGATCGGCGCCACGCTGCTGGTGCGCCTGTCGGCGCTGCTGCGCACCGCGCGCACCTACGACGTCGCGAACCAGGCGTTCCAGCGCCAGGTGCAGGACTGCCTCGCGGTGCTCAACAAGGGGCTCGAGGAGGAGGACGAGGTCGCGCTGGTCGCGGTCGCGGACTACTTCTACATCAACGGCGTGCGCATCCGCGCGCAGGCCTCGCTGCTGGTGGTCTATCACGCGCTCATGGCCGAGTTCGAGCGCCGCGCGCTCGGCGGCCTGCGCTTCATGCAGGGCGTCACGCCCAGCGAGCTCGAGCGGTTCTTCCAGCTGTTCATCGCCGCCGACGACCCGGTCGTGGCGGAGCGGCTGCCCGAGGCGGTGGCCGAGGCCAGCATCGAGCACATCGTGCCGGTGCCGGCCGTGGAGTTGGACGAGGACGACCTCACCCGGTCGCTGGAGGAGAAGAACGACTCGACCAGCGAGCGCGGACGCGCCAAGCGCGTGTTCTGGCGCGCCGTGCTCGGGACCAAGAAGATCCTGCTGCGCGCGATGCAGACCGGACGCCCCGACCTGCGTCACGCCAAGCGGCTGGTGCAGCCGCTGGTGGACAGCGTGATGCGCCACGAGTACTCGATCGTGGGACTCACGGCGCTCAAGGACCACGACGAGTACACCTACGCGCACTGCGTCAACGTGAGCGTGCTGTCGGTGAACATGGGCGCGGTGCTCGGGCTCTCGCGCCAGGCGCTCGCGGACCTCGGCGTGGCGGCGCTGCTCCACGACATCGGCAAGATCGCGGTGCCTGCCGACGTGCTGCGCAAGCCCGCCGCCCTCTCGGCCGAGGAGTGGACGCTGATGCGGCGTCATCCGATCGAAGGGGCCAAGATGATGGCCCGCATGCCCGGGCTGTCGAGTCTCACGCTCGACGCGATGCGGACCTGCCTCGAGCACCACATGAACTTCGACCGCACCGGCTACCCCGAGGTCCAGCTCGAGTGGGGGCAGGCGACGCTCTCCCGCATCGTGTCGGTGGCGGACTGCTTCGACGCGATCACCGCGCATCGCGCCTATCACAAGCGCCCGCGCACGGCTTTCGAGGGCCTGCAGTTCCTGCTCGGGCCGGCGCGCGTCCAGTTCGATCCGGCGGTGCTGTGGGCGCTGGTGCGCACGGTCGGGCTGTATCCCGCGGGCTCCGTGCTGCTGACCGACTCGGGTCACATGGTGGTGGCGCTGAGCCCGAACCCCCACGACCTGCGGCGACCCAACTGCCGCGTGCTGGTCCGCCCCGACGGCTCGGCGCCCGACGAGGAGTCGCCCGAGCTGTGGAGCCCGATGCCGGCCGAACGCAGCGCCGCGCGTGTGCTGCGGCCCGAGGAGCACGCGGTCAACACCGCGGACTACCTGGCCGCGTAGCCCGGCCGCTGCCGGCCCGGGAGGACGGCCGTCCGCGCCGCCGCCGGACACACGAACGGGCGGCGATCACTCGCCGCCCGCCGTGCTCTCGAGAGTGCCGATGCGCAGCCCTGGACGCTCCCCGTCTCCAGCCACGCGTGACTGACCCCCTCGATGAGTCCTATCGCCGATCGTCGTATCGGTCGTCGTACCGATCGCCGTAGCGGTCCCGCCCGTCCTCGCGACACGCGTCGCCGGCATCGCCGTACCAGCCGCCGTCGCGCCACACCTCGCTGCGCACGCACTCGCCACTGCGCACGTCGATCACACGCACCAGGCGCGGATGACGGCAGTGCCGCAGGTGATACTCGTACCCCTGGAGCGAGGCGTAGCGGCCACCACAGTAGGGGTCCCCGTAGGCGTAGGACGCCTCGACCATCGGAGCGTCCTGCGACACCAGGGTCCCGAGCACGAACCCGCCGATGAGCCCGGCGAGCACCGGGGCCACGTTCGAGGACGAGTGGCGCACGTACGCGGTGCGCTGCGGGTAGACCACGCGCTGGATGACCCGGGGCCCGCCCATGGCGCGCACCTTGCGGCCGTCGCCGGGGCCGCGACCCGCCTGGGCGACGGGCGCGAGCGCGGTGAGGGCGAGTGCGGCGAGCGTGGCGCCGACGAGCCAGCGGCGGGTGATGGTCGAGATGGGCATGGCGTCCTCCTCCGGGATGTGCGGCCTGTCCCTTGTCCACGGAGGACTTCAAGCAGTCCGCGTGCCACGCGTTCCATGCGGGGCCGCGCAAGCGCTTAGGCCTGCCCTCGCGGGGGATCGGTGGGGCGCGCGCGGCGCCTGTGCGTCCCGGTGTGGCGTGCCCGCCACGTCGCGGCGCCCAGCACGACGGCCGGCCTCCCGGGGGGGAAACCGGCCGTCGCATCCTCGCCGCGCCGCGGCTCAGATGCTCGTGACGGTGTGCGGGGTCGTGGTGCTCGGGTCGTTGTTGGTCCAGGTCACCTTCCCGCCGGTGTGAAGCGTGACCGGGGACGGACTGAACGGGGGCATCGCCGCCATGCCCTGGATGCTCACCGTCATGACCGTGTCCCCCGCGGGCGCCGCGTCGCTGACCGTGACCGATCCCGTCATCGTGGGGTGGATGGTGCACCGGTAGTTGAACGTCCCGGCCGCGAAGAACCGATGGGTGTAGGTCGCGGAGTGAGCCAGGCTGGGAGAGTCGAGCTCCTTCACGACCGGCGGCGCCGTCGGGCCCGCACCACCCCCGCCGCTGCTGGTGCCACCCCCGCAGGAAGAGAGCGCGGTGAGCGCGCCGAACAAGGCGACGGCGGCCAGGGCGATGAGGATGCGACGGTGACGCATGGGTTCCTCCGCACGGCATTCCACTCGCGACAGGGGGTCCGGCAAGGCCGGTTCTCTGTGTGGATGGCCGAGGTGCTCGCGCGATGCCGACGAACTGGGTGCGGGCCCCGGAGTTCGCCGGCGCCTGACCCGGGCCCGGCGGGGCAGTCAGTCCATCCAGCGCAGGTCGGTCCCCGCCGCGAGCGTGACGGCCGGGAAGTTCCAGCGCCAGGCCTGCACCGAGCCGCGGTCGGGTTCGAGCCACAGCACGCCGACGTCGCGCCGGCCCGTGGCGAATCGCTCCGCGTCCGAACGGCCCATCACCCAGAGGGCCCGCGCCAGCGCCTGGGCGCGCGCCGCCGAGCGCGCCACCACGGTGACCGACGCATCGGAGAACACCGGCATCCCGGAGCGCGGATCGAGGGTGCGCGACCGCGGGCCGAAGGTGGCGACCGCCGCCTGTCGTACGTACAGGTGGAGCAGCACGCGCCCGGGCTCCAGCGGGTCGGGCACCAGGAGCCCCCAGCCGTCGCCCTCGTCGGCGAACGCCGCCGTGACCTCGCCCAGCTCGAGGCGGGCACGCCGCATGCCCCCGGCGCGCAGCGAGTCGAGCGCACGGTCGAGGGCGACCCCGGGGCCCACGCCCCCGAGATCGAGTGCCATGCCGACGCGGGGGAAGCGGACCGCGCGCGCGCCGGGCTCGAGATGGAGCAGCCGCCAGCCGCTGCACTCGCGCGCGCGGTTCAGTGCCGCGGGGTCGGGGCGCGCGGTGCCGGACTCGTCCCACGCCCGCTCCAGGGGCAGCGCGGTCGGGTCGTAGGTCCCGTCGCTCTCCTGCGCCACGGCGAGCGCCGCGGCCAGCGCGCTCCACAACGCGGGCGAGCACTCGACCAGCGAGTCGGACGCGGCCGCATCGAGGCGGGACAGCTCGCTGGTGGGACTGCCGCGATCGAGCGCGGCGCTCAGTCCGGCGAGGTCGTCCAGCGCCCCGGCGAGCACCGCGGTGGCGTGCGCGCGCAGGCGGGCTTCGGCCAGCGCGATGCACGTGGTTCCGAACGCGGGCCGGGTCGCCTCGGCCATCTCGAGCACCCGCGTCCTGGGCTCGGGTCGCGGCTTGGCGAGCGATGCGGATGCGAGCACGAGCGCGGCCACCGCGATCCAGCCCGCGGCGATGCGGATGCCCTTCGAGCGTGCCATGGATCCCTCCCGCGCGAGCCAGTACCGCGCCCACGCCCGCAGGTCAAACGCCGGGTCAGTGACCGTGGTGGCGCGGGGCATCGAGCATCAGCCACCACACCAGCACCAGCAGCGCCTCGGCGTCGGGCAGCCGCCGGCCGGCGGCCTCGAGGCGCTGCTCGCCCTCGTAGCGGATGAAAGCGTGACGCATGCGCACGCCGAGCAACTCGAACCCCTCGGCGTCCACGACCGACCCGCTGCGGGCGAAGAGCGCGGGCTTCCAGCGCAGCGCCGGGCCCGCGGCTCGCTCGATGCGGCCGCCGCGCAGCCAGCCCGGCCGGTAGCGGACCACCGGCTCGCGCTCGCCCTCGCGGAAGACCTCGTGGAGCCCGAGGAAGCCGCGGCGCCGCAGGCTCCAGCGCGTGTCGCCGGTGTCCACCACGGCGCGGCGCCGCAGGGCTCCCACGACCCGGAACGTGGCGAGGCGCTCGCCCTCCGACCACATCTCCCAGAACGGGGACCACCAGCGCCCGCACTGGCGCCACTCGAGCACGCCCGGCCGCGCGCCGATCGGCACGCGCGCGAAGCCGCCGGACGCCGCATCTCGGGGCGGCGGCGGCGCGGCCGCGGTGGCGATCATCAGTCGGGGACGGAATCTCATCGCACACGCTCCATGGGGGCGCCTAGGCGCGGGGGGGACGCTTCGCGCTCGCGTCCCCGCCCGCGTCCTTCGGCAGCCGGCCGGACTCCTGCAGCGAGCGGCGCAGCACGAACTCGATCTGGCCGTTCAGGCTCCGCAGCTCGGCCGCCGCCCATCGCTGGAGGGCGTCGAGCAGCGCGGGGTCGACCCGCAGCAGGAAGGACTTCCGTTCAGCCATCGGCGGCTTCGCTCACTGGTAGAGCGTGCCGGCGTTCACCACCGGCTGGGTCTCGTGCTCGCTGCAGAGCACCACCAGCAGGTTGCTCACCATCGCCGCCTTGCGCTCCTCGTCGAGATTCACGATGCGCTTCGCGGACAGCTGTTCGAGCGCCATCTCGACCATGCTCACCGCGCCCTCGACGATCTTGGTGCGCGCCGCGATCACCGCCTGCGCCTGCTGGCGCCGCAGCATCGCGTTGGCGATCTCGGGGGCATAGGCCAGGTGGCTGATGCGCGCCTCGATGACCTCGACGCCGGCCTTCTGCAGGCGGGCCTGGATCTCGCCCCGCAGCAGGTCCGCGACCTCGGCGGTGTTGCCGCGCAGCGACATCTGATGGTCCTCGTGCGCGTCGTACGGGTGCCCGGTCGCCAGATTGCGCAGCGCGGACTCGGTCTGCACGTGCACGAAGTTCTCGTAGTTGTCCACCTCGAACAGCGCTTCGGCGGTCTCCACCACGCGCCACACCACCACCGCGGCGATCTCGATCGGGTTGCCGTCGTGGTCGTTCACCTTGAGCTTCGCGCTCTCGAAGTTGCGGATGCGCGACGAGATCTTGCGCTTGGTGTTGAACGGGTTCACCAGCCAGAGCCCCTGGCTCTTCAGGGTGCCGTTGTAGGTGCCGAACAGCACCAGCACGCGGGCCTCGTTGGGGTTCACGACGGTGAGCCCGTTGAGCGTGACGCCCGCCGCGACGAGCACCAGCATCACGCCGATGATGGGCACCGGCCCGGCACCGGCCCGGCCGAGCCACACGGCGACGAACGGGAGCACCACGAACAGCGCGATGATCACGAACAGCGCGAAGAACCCCGGCGAAGCGAGAGCCTCTCTCTCTTTGATCATGGACAGCCTCCTTTCCTGCGCTAGCAGTATGATATCACTCTGGTATCAGCGCAAGGCCGAATCCGGCGCCCATTGCCAGGCAAGAGGTTGCAGAGGAGCCCCCGCGCGCCCCGGGCACGCAAGCGCCGCCACCTTCAGCGCGTGAGCGCCTCGATCATCCCACGGTGCAGCGGCCACCCCGCGAGCAACCGGTCGCGCGCCCCGGCCTCGAAGTCAGCGACCTCGAACCCCGGGGCCACCGTGGTGCCCATGAGCGCCCACGCGCCGCCCGCACGGAGCCGCGCGCCCTGCCACACCCCGCGCCGCACCGTGTGCTGCACCCGCTGCCCCGCGGCGAGGTCGTGCCCCAGCGCGGTCACGCGGCCCGTCCCGGACGGCTCGAGCTCGAGCAGCTCGACCGGATCGCCGAGGTAGAAGTGGAACACCTCGTCGGAGTTCACCCGGTGCATCCGTGACACCTCGCCCGGCTCGAGCAGGTAGAGGATCGCGGTGCCGAACGGGCGCGCCGAGGCGTAGCGCATGGGAAGCGCGCCGGCCGCGAGGGACTCGTCCGCGCGCCAGGTCTCGCGGAAGGAGCCGCCCTCGATCGTGAGCGGCTCCAGTCCGAGCAGCGCCTTGAGCTCCTTCGCGGTCACGCCGACTGCGGCGCGCGCGGCTGGTAGGCCGCCGCGTTGCCCGCGAAGTCCCACATCATCGGCGGCGCCGCGCCCAGCTGGCGCGCGTAGGCATAGAGCTGGCCGCGGTGGTGCAGATACTCGTCGTTCAGGATGCCGTAGCACATCCAGCCCGGGAACGGCATGCCCCAGGGCGTCTTCACCTGCGCGGCGAGCTGGGCGTCGGTGACCTGCCGCGTCGCGGCCTCGCCGGCGGTGTAACAGGCTTCGCAGAACGCCACCAGGTCCGCGGTGGTCGCCACCTTCACATGGCCCTCGCCGTAGTCGCGGATCTCGCCGCGGAGCACGCCCTCGGGCAGTTCCTTCACCATCGTGTAGACGTGCGTGACCAGCTCGGCCGGCGTGCGCATGCCGCGGATCGGATGGGCTTCGAGCTGGGCGTCGGGGAGCAGGGCCACCACGCGCAGGCCGATGCCATGGCGCTGGCGCAGCAGGTCCCACATGGCGAGACAGGTCCGAGCATCCATCATGGGCGGATTCCTCCGTGGGGAAGAGCGCGTTCTGGGCCGCGCGTCGGCGGGCGCCGTGCCGCGGCAGGACGGACCATAGGCGGGGCCCGGGCCGAGGAGCAAGCGGCGCGGGGGCACCGCGATGCGCTACCATGGGCGCCCCATGGACCGCACCTCCGTCGAGATCGCCGCGCTGGCGTTCCAGAGCGTGTTCACGCTGCTGATGGCGGGCGTGTACTACATGCTCTGGCTGCGCCAGCACCGCGCGTACTTCGCCACCTGGGCCGCCGGCTGGGCGCTCTACGCCCTGCGGCTGCACTGCATCATGGTGTTCCTGCTGACGCGGGCCGAGGTCTGGTTGTTCGTGCACCAGGCCATCACCGGGGTGAGCGCCCTGCTGCTGCTGTTCGCGGCCCTCCAGTTCTCGCGTGGCCTGCGCTGGCGGGGCCGCTACGCGTGGGCGGGCGTGGCGGCCGTGGCGTGGGCCGCGGTCGCCATCTTCGGCATCCACAACATGGCGGTGGCCGGCATCTCCGCCGTCATCCTGCTCTCGGGCGTGACGCTGTGGACCGGCTTCGTGTTCTTCCGCCACCGCTCCCTGCATCCCTCGCGCGGCGCCACCTTCCTGGCGTGGACCTTCACGCTGTGGGGACTCCACCATCTCGACTATCCCCTCCTGCGCGGGTTCGGCAACGGCGTCCTCTACGGCGTGTTCGCGGACGTCCTGTTCATCATGGGAAGCGCGGTGGGCACCATGTTCCTGGTGATGGGCGAGGGCCGGCGCGCGCTCCAGGCCCGTACCCAGCAACTCGAACAGCTCACCCACCTCGTGCTGCGGGCCCAGGAGGAGGAGCGCCGGCGCATCGCGCACGCCCTCCACGACGAGGCCGGCCAGATCCTCACCGCGGTCAAGATCGAGCTCGACCTCGACGGGCGCACCGAAGCCGGCGCCATGGTCGGGCGCGTGCTCGCGCAGGTCCGCGACCTCTCGAACCTGCTGCGGCCGACGGTGCTCGACGACCTCGGACTGCTGCCCGCGCTGCGCGGCCTGGTCGAGGACTTCGCGCTGCGCACCCGCATCGAGGTGCGGCTCGACGGTCCCGAGGCGCTGCCGCCGCTCGCGCCCGACGTGGAAGTCGCGGTCTACCGGGTGGTGCAGGAGGCGCTCACGAACGTGGCGCGCCACGCGCGCGCGCACCGCGCCGACGTCCACCTGTCGCTCGCCGAGGGCGAGGTGCGGGTGCGGGTGGAGGACGATGGGCTCGGCATCGCGGGCGAGCCGGTGCCGCACATGGGGCTGCTCGGCATGCGCGAGCGCGTGACCGGACTCGGCGGACGGCTGACGGTCGGCAACGCGCCGGGCGCCGGGGCCCGCATCGAAGCCACCCTTCCCTTGGGAGCCGCCGCATGACGCCGCGCAAGACCCGGGTGATGCTCACCGACGACCACGAGCTGGTGCGGGCCGGCCTGCGCCGCATCCTCGAGGCGCAGCCGGACCTGCTGGTGTGCGGCGAGGAGGCCGACGGCGAGTCCGCGCTCAGGACGCTCAAGACCCTCAAGCCCGACATGCTGGTGCTCGACCTCAGCATGCCCGGGCTCGACGGCTTCGAGGTGCTGCGGCGCGCCAAGAAGGCCCAGCCCGAGCTCAAGGTGCTGGTGCTCACCATGCATGCCAATCCGGAGTACGTCCAGCGCGCCATCACCGAGGGCGCCGACGGCTACCTGCTCAAGGACTCCGCGGTCCAGGACCTGGTCGCCGCCATCGAGGCGGTGAGCGAGGGGCGCGCGTACTACAGCCCCCAGATCCAGTCGCGACTCGCCGAGATCCTGCGCGCCGGCAAGGAGACCGAGCCGCGGCCCCTCGACGTGCTCACCGACCGCGAACGCGAGGTGCTCAAGCTGGTGGCCGAGGGCCTCGCCACCAAGGAGATCGCCGGGCGCTTCGACATCAGCGCCCGCACCGTCGAGACCCACCGCGCCAACATCATGCGCAAGCTCGATCTCCGTTCGGTGGCGCGGCTCACCCAGTTCGCCATCCGTGAGGGCCTCGTCGACGCTCCGTAGTCCTACGGACAGACCCTCCGCACTCTTGCGAATAGAGAAGCGAGCCTCCCGGTCCGTAACCTGTCTCAGGGGATCGCACCGCGCGATCCGGGGAGAGGCGTGGAGGGGGGGGCCGATGGGAACTCACCT
This sequence comes from Candidatus Eiseniibacteriota bacterium, assembly GCA_963776245.1. Lineage (GTDB taxonomy): Bacteria > Eisenbacteria > RBG-16-71-46 > RBG-16-71-46 > RBG-16-71-46 > CAVSAC01. The sequence continues at coordinate 804,314 of CAVZLN010000003.1, forward strand.
GAACCGGCACGACGCGACGGGCTCGCCCCGGCGCGCCAGCGCGCTTCCCGTCCTGGTGTGCGCGCTGCTCGCGGCCGCGTCCGCGCACGCGGCGGGCGTGGCCGACACGGTCACCGTGCTGCCGACGGTGCAGGTCGACGCCAACCACGTGCCGCTCGGCACCCACGCCACCGGCACCGAGATCCGCCTCGACCGCGCGAAGCTCGCGCGCTTCATGCCCGCCACCGCGAGCGACGCGCTGGTCAGCGTGCCGGGCGTCGATCTGGTGAAGACCGGGCCGTGGGCCACCCGGGTCACGATGCGCGGGCTCTCGGGCGATCGCGTGCTGGTCATGGTGGATGGCGTGCGGCTCAACACCACGCGGGGCCACGGGGCGCAGGCCTCGCTGGTGGCGGTGGACGGGCTCGACGCGGTCGAGGTCGCCCCCGGCGCGGGCAGCGCTCAGTACGGCTCCGGCGCGCTCGGCGGCGTGGTCAACTTCGTCACCCATCGGGCGCTCATCGAGCCGGTCGCGGGCCAGTCCCTGGTGCTCACGGTGCGCGGCTCCGATCCCGGCTCGACGTGGTCGCAGCGCGCGCGCTGGCGCCTCACCGGGCCGCGCTTCGGGCTCGAACTGTCGGGCGGCGCGGGCGCCCAGGCGTTCCTCAAGACCCCGGACTCGCTGGTCGCGAACAGCGGCAGCCGCGATCAGGACTTCGCGGGCCGGTTCGCGCTCCGGCTCGCCACCGCCACGCTCGACTACGAGCACGCGCAGCGGCGCGGCTACGACATCGGCCTTCCGGCGTTCGGCGACCGGGCGGGGTCGCGCGGCGTGTATCCGCTCCAGCGGCGCGACCTCGACCGCGCCGAGCTCGTGGTGCCCGACTGGGCGCGCTTCGCGCCCGAGACCCGGCTGCTGGTGGTGGGGCAGGCCTTCGAGACCGATTTCGACGAACTCGTCGTGAGCCGGGTCACCCGGATCCGGCTCCCCATCCTCGAGTACGACTCCTCCGCGGATCGCGTGAGCACGCGGAACTGGAGCGTGCAGCCGTCGCTGCGATTCCCGCGCCTCGGCGGGCTGCGGCTGTCCGGCGAATGGCGCCGCGAGAAGACGCACGGACCGCGGACCACGGACACCCGGTTCACCACCCTGGCCGGCGTCCCGTTCGGAACGGCGACCACCACGCTGACCCAGACCGTCCCGCCCGCCTCCCTCACCCTCGGGTCGGGCGCGGTGTACGCGGCGCCGCGGTTCGGCCACGACGGCCGGCTGTGCCTCGAGGGCGGCGCCCGCTACGACGCGCAGTGGGCGCACGCGGACTCGAGCTACTCGCCGATCGACCCGACGCACCTGCTGCCCGCCAGCGACCGCACCGAGCACCGCACCAGCGTCGAAGGCGGCACCAGCTACGACTTCGGCGGGTGGGAGCCGTACGCGCACGTCTCGACCGGGTTCCGCGCCCCGAACCTCGACGAGCGCTACTACAACGGCTACATCCACGGGGCGCTCTACGTGTTCGGCGCCCGTTCCCTGCGGCCCGAACGCAACCTGTCGACCGACCTCGGACTGAGGCTCCGCGGCCTCGGCCCGGTGTCGAACGCGCGGGTCTCGGTCTACCGCTACGAGGTCCAGGACCTCATCCAGATCACGGCCGGGTCGCTCTATCAGGGCGTGATGCGCTTCTCGTACGAGAACGTCCGGAGCGCCCGCATCGAGGGGGTCGAGGGCACCGCGCTGCTGCGTCTCGGCTCGTCCACGATCGGGCTCAGCGGGACCCTGCCGCGCGCCTACGAGCGCATCAACGCGGTGCGGAAGGGGCTCACCACCGACGCCGGGACCGCGCGGGCGTCGGTCGAGATGACGGTGCCCGTCACGAACATGGTGCCGCAGGGGCTGTTCTCGGTGCGCTGGCGCTGGAACGACGCGTTCCAGCCGCGCGTGGGGACCCTCGCCCAGCCTTCCTTCCACATCACGTCCGCCGAGCTTTCGACCGCGATGGGCAGCACGCGCGTGGTGTTCGCCGTGAACAACGTGTTCGATCGCTCGTACCGCGAGCCGCTCAGCTACATCCCGGAGCCGGGCCGCGCGTTCTCGATGTCGGTGCGCCGGGAATTCGGCCGCCTGCTCCCCATCCGCAATTCCAAGAGGACCCCCTGAGATGAGTCGCCTCGCCCTGCTGCTCGCCGGCCTGCTGAGCGCGCTCCTGGTGGTGCAGGCCTCCGCCCGCACCGCGCCGAATCCCTCCGGCCGCGCGGTGCTCGACCCGGTCACCGGCCGTTCCCTCGATGCGGCCGGTCCGCTCGCCGCCTCCGGGCGCGCGGCCCCGGACGCGGCTCAGGCCGCCCTGTTCGTGAACGTGCCGTTGCCGGCGGGGGCCACGCTGCTGGACTCCACCTGGTACGACCTCCAGGACTTCGGTTCGCTCGGCACGCGCGTCGTGGTCCTGCCCGCCGGCGACGTGCACGTCGCCTACGAGAAGGACTTCTGCGAGATGGACGTGGCCGGGTGTCCGCCCGATCGCACCCGGGCGGTGCCCGATCCCTACCGGGGCATGGCCTACCGCCATCGCGACCCGCTGGGCGTGTGGACGAACTACGGCAAGGTCGCCGATCCCGATCTGCGCCAGGGCTGCTGCCCGACCGACCTGGTGGGCGGATTCGGCACCGTGGCGGTGACCCCCGCGGGCCGGGCCGTGGTGTCGCAGCACATGAAGGAGGACGGCTGCCCCGCCGTGCCGCGCGGCGACTTCTACCTGCAGGACGCCCCCGGCGCCTCGACCTGGACCGGCTACCTCACGCGCTACGACTCGCAGTACCAGTTCCCGCAGGTCTCGGTGAACCCGGACGGTTCCTTCACCCTGTTGGGCGAGGTGGTGCTCGCGGGCTCGTACGTCGAGACCAGCGCGATCGGCGTGAACTATTTCCCCGCGATCAAGATCGGCACGCTGTTCACCTGCCCCATCAACACCCAGGGCGGGGCCTGGATCAGCATCATGCCGACCTCGCTCTTCCGCGATGGGCTGCCCGCCTTTCCGAGCATCGCGACCTCCACCAACGGGCGCGTCGGCGTGGCGGTCGGCGACTTCGGCGGCAACGTGTATCTGGTCGAGTCCTCGAACGGATCGTTCGCTCCGGGCACCATCACGATCCGCAATCTGACCAACACCACGGACGCCCAGGTGACGGCGAGCGACTCGACCTCGACCCAGTACCGCTCGTACGTCAACTGCGCCATCGCCTACAACGACACCACGCCGAACGTGGTGTGGAGCGAGATCCAGGCGCGTCGCGTCGGGGGCGTGGTGACCTTCTTCGACTACCGCAGCCGCATCCGGCACTGGGACTCGATCCACGGCGCCAGCACCGTCAAGCAGGTGCAGCCCGGCGAAGCGGACCGCTTCGACGACGTGGACCAGGGCCTGTCGGGCCCTCTGCCCGGATTCAACACGCTGTCGGTGGACTGGCCCCAGGTGGGCTTCTCGCCGGACGGATCGGAGACCTACGTCACCTGGCTGCGCGCGAGCGACGCGGAGATCGACGCGACCGCGGACATGGGCCTGCCGGGCATCGTGACGGGCGTCGGCCTTCATGGACATCGCCGCCAGCCTCCGCCTCGGCGGCGGCGCGTGGGGCCCGGCGCAGAACCTGACCGGCACGCCGACCACCGACGAGCGGTTCCCGTCGCTGGCGGCGTGGAACCCCGGCGGCAAGGCACACGTGCTGTTCCAGGCCTCGGCCACCAACCAGGCGGGCAACGTGGTCATCGGTGACCGCGGCACCACGCCCGGCAACGTCCTGCGCCGCATCGCCTATCTCGAGAAGCCGCTGGCCGGCTCGACCGTGTCGGTCGAGGGCGGGCCCCCGGCGCACGCGCCGGGCCTGCGGGTGTTCCCGAATCCCGCGCGCGGGCGCGTGACCTTCGCCTGGTCGGCGCCGGGCCCGGTCGCGCCGTTCGTGGACGTGTTCGCGGTGAACGGGCGCCGGGTGGCGCGCGTCGCCGTCACCGCCGGTCAGGCGGTGTGGGATGGCCGCGATGCCGAGGGACGTCCGGTCGCGACCGGCGTGTACTGGGCGCGCACGACCGATGGAAGGGAGGAGGCCGGCAGTCGATTCCTCCTGTTGCACTGAACGAACGAGCCACAACGCTCGCCCGGCGGGAAGCCGCGAGCGTCCAACCTGGACCGCACGACGCGACAAACTCTCGGAGACCGCACCATGAAGACAGCTAAGACGATCCTCCTCGGGGTGGCGGGCATCGTGGTCATCGCCTCGCTGGCGTACGCCGCCGTGGTCGAGGTGTTCTCGGAGAAGGTGACCGGCGGCGCGCTCGATCACGTGTGGGTCGGCGGGTTCAACACCCCGACCCAGAAGCTCGAGCCCCTGACCGCGACCCCGGACCTGCCGTTCTACGCCAATCCCTCCGGCGATCACACGGTCGGGGTGGCGACCAATGCGGATCCCAACTTCGGGGGCATCTGCCTCACGGTGACCGACCCGAGCCCGTATCTGGGCGACTACAGCTGGGAAGCGCAGGTGTTCACCGGTCTCGAGGACACGCGCCGCGGGTTGGTGGTGCGCATGAACCCCGCCGGCGGCATCACCCAGGGCTACATGTTCGTGCTCGACGCGGGCGGGTTCAGCATCCGGCTGCGCAAGCTGACGAGCGAGAGCATCGTCCGCACGCTGGCGACGTGGAGCGCGCTCGACGCCGGATACGGGGGCTCGATCCCCCAGAACACCTGGATCAAGATGAAGGTGATCGCCACCGGCGCCTCGTTCCGCTGCTTCATCAGCGGGCCGAGCGGCGAGGTCGAGCTGCCCAACGGTCCGACCGTCGACGTGCCGGCCGTCAACGAGCCGCCCGATCCGTTCCTGCAGGGCTGGGTCGGCGTGTACAACTTCCGCTTCGACCTCGGCAACGTGCCGGTCTACTTCGACGACCTCATCCTGTCCGCCGACCCCAGCACCCCGGCGACCCCGATGACGTTCGGCGCGCTCAAGGCGCGCTACCGCTAGCGCCGGCGCCGCGTCCGGCGAGAGCGGGCTGCCCCGCTCGCACGAAGAACGCCCGGGAGGGAGACCTCCCGGGCGTTCGCACGCCGCCGTCGCGCTACTTCCGCTTCACCGGCGCCGCCGCCTTCCCGCCCGCGGGCCGCGCGCGCCCGCCCGCCGGCCGCGTCCGCGGCTGGCGCGCCCGCCACCCCGCCGCTTCATCCCCGCGCTTCGCCGCGTCGACCAGCGCCCGGGGCACCTTCACCTCCATGGCGAGCAGCGCGTGCGAGAGCGTCTTGCCCTGAGGGTCGAACCGCAACGAGACCGTGCCGCCGCCGCCGAGCGATTCGTGGAGCAGGAAGTTGAGCGCGCACAGGTTGGGCACCTCGTGGCGCACGACCCGGCCGAGGCACACGCCCTTGAAGCGCCGCTTGACCACCGCGGCGGTGAGCGTGCGACGGAGCCAGGGGTAGATCTCGGGGGCGCGGGCGATGATGCCGAGGTTGGCGGTGTCGCCCTTGTCGCCGCTGCGGCCATGCGCCAGCACCGAGAGGGGCGCGGTCACCCGCCGCTGCGCGCCCTTCGCGGCCGGCCACGCGACCTTCGGCAGCGGCGGCGGGCGCCGCATCGGCACCAGCGGCGTCGGCCATTCGAGCGGGCGCTCGCCGTCGCGGGTCACCAGCGTGGGCTTCACGCGGTCGCGCGGCACCAGCGCGGGCCAGTACGCCACCACCTCCTGCGCCTGCGGGCGGCCGCCGGTCACTGCCACCCCCGGAGGGCCCGAGAGGATGACCGCGGGCACCAGCTTCGAGAACCGCTCGATCTTCGACTTGTCCCGGTCGCGCACCGAGAGGCGCAGCAGCACCTCCTGCGGCTCGCTCGGCGCGGCGATCGGGCCCCAGCACGACGAATGGCCGACGAAATCGGTGTAGCTCTCGGTGAACGTGAGCCCGAGCCGCTTCCAGAACAGCTCGGCGAACGCGTACGCCTTCTCGAGTGCGTCGGGCGCCGAGATGATGAGCGTGCCGCTCGCCTTCCAGCCGTCGAAGTAGGAGGCGCTCACCTTGAGGTCGGGCGGCGCGGGGCGGCCCTTCACGCCCCACACGCGCACGCGGTCGCGGCCCGCGGGCTCGAGGCGGATGCTGGCGAAGTCGGCCACCACGTCGGGCGTGATGTAGGCGCGCGGGTCGCCCATCTCGTACACCAGCTGCTCCTCCACCGTGCGCACCGTGACCGCGCCGCCGGTGCCGGGATGCTTGGTGACGATGAACGAGCCGTCCGCGGACACCTCGAGCACCGGGTAACCGATGGACGCGAAGCGCTGGATCCCGCGCCAGTCGCTGAAGTTGCCGCCGGTACTCTGCGCCCCGCACTCGATGATGTGCCCGGCCACGATGCCGGCAGCGAGGCGGTCCCAGTCATCGGGCGCCCAGCCGAACGCGTGGAGCATGGGCGCCAGCGTGATGCCGGTGTCGGTGCAGCGGCCGGTCACCACCACCTGCGCGCCGCTCTTCAGCGCCTCCGCCACCGGCCACGCGCCGTAGTACGCGTTCGCCGACGACACGCGATCGCGCACCGCGGCGAACGGCGCGCCGGTGTCCATGTCGTTCAGCGTCACCCCGGCGGCGTTCATCTCGCCCAGCCGCGCCATCAGGTCGTCGCCGATCACGGCGGCGACCTCGAGCGTGCGCCCGTGGCGCTGCGCCATCTCGAGCAGCGCGCCGCGGCACGCGCGCGGGTTCACGCCGCCGGCATTGGTGATCGCGCGCGCGCCGCGTGCCGCCAGCAGCTCGAGCGATTCCTCGACCTGAGCGACGAAATCGCGCGCGAAGCCCGCGCGCGGGTCGCGAGCGCGCTGCTTCTGCATGATCGACATGGTGATCTCGGCCAGGAAGTCGAGCGTCACGTAGTCGACCGGGCCGAGTTCGAGCTGGCGGCGGAACTGGGCGAGGTCGTCGCCCCAGTAGCCGCCGGCGTTCGCGATGCGGATGACGTCGGACATGGCGTGGGTCCCGCGGGTCGGGGTGGCGCCGCGCGCGGCGGCATCGGCGTGGGCGCAAACTCGCACGGGCGGCGGGGGAGCGTCAACTTCGGCCGCCGGTGGGCGAGCGCCGCCGGACGATTGTCGGGACGCGGTCCGGGCGCTACCCTCGCCGCCTGTTTCGCGAGCCGGCCGAACCGGCCCGCGCGCCGGAGCCCGGTCGAGCGGCCGGCGCGCTGTGTCGAAGGGAACGCATCCATGTGGAACGTCCGACGCCGAAGCCCCGGGCCACCGCCCGCACCGCCCACGAGCGCGGAGATCGTCGCCGATCTGCTGCTCGCCTCCGCGGTGCTCTACGGGGTCATCACGGTGGCGTTCCGCGCCATCGACTCGCTGGTGGTGCGCTCGTTCGACGACGCGTTCTACTTCTCGCGCATCGCCGAGAACCTCGCGGGCGGGCTCGGCTCCACCTTCGATGGGATCCACCCGACCAATGGGTACCAGCCGCTGTGGCAGTGGATGCTGGTCCCGCTGTTCAGCGCGCGCGGGTGGCGCCCCGAGACGCTGTTCCGGCTCCAGCTCGCGTATCAGGTGGTGCTGCTGGCGGGCGCCGGACTGCTGTTCCGGCGGCTGATGCGCACCTTCGTGGGCGGCTGGCCGGCGGCGGTCGGCATGGTGCTGTTCGTGTTCCTGGTGTTCCACCCGTCGCTCAACGGGATGGAGACCGCGCTCCAGGTGTGCGCCCTCGTGCTGCTGCCCGCGTTCGCCTGGCGGTCGCGCGCGCTCGGTGACGGCGGTCCGCGCGCCGCGTTCGGACTCGGGCTGCTGGTGGGTCTCGCGGTGCTCGCACGCCTCGACCTGGTGTTCCTGCCGCTGGTCCTCGCGGTGACCGGGCTGGCGCAGTGGCTCGCGGGGCGCGAGCCGCGCGCGGCGGTCGCGGCGCGCACCGCGGCACTGATGGCGGGCGTCGCGCTGGTGGTAGTGCCCTACCTGGCATGGAACCGCTGGGCGTTCGGCTCCTGGGTGCCGATCAGCGGCATGCTCAAGTCGAGCTTCCCGGCGATCGACATCGTGAGCTCGCCGCCCGCCCGGCTCGGCGTGCGCGGCATGTTGCACCTCGGGCTCGCGGGGCTGTTCCTGGTGACGTGGGCCGCGGGGCTCGGCCGCCGGGCGCAGGACCCGGCCCGCCGCTACTGGCAGGGGATGCTCGCGATCGCCTGCGGCACGCTGTTCCTCCACCTCCTGTATTCCACCCTCTTCATGAGCTGGGGCGTGTTCCGCTGGCACTTCCTGTGGTACGCGCTGGTCACCTGCATGGTGGTGCCCGAGGGGCTGCGCGCCGCGGCCGCGTGGGAGCGGCGCCGGGGGCGCGTGCGAGCCGCGTGGGCCGAGGCGGGCGCGATGACCCTGGTGGCGCTGCTGGCGCTCGCCGGGGTGCGCGAGGTGCTCCAGAAGGACTACGCGCGGCTGCCCTACACCTGGCACCAGGCCGCGTACGAGGCGAGCCTCTGGACCCGCGACCACGTGCCGGCCGACGCGGTGATGGCGATGCACGATGCCGGCCTGTTCGGCTACTTCAGCCGGCGGCGCGTGGTGAACCTGGACGGCGTGGTGAACAATCTCGAGTACCAGCGCACGCTGAGTGAGCACCACCTCGGCGACTACCTGCGGCGGAGCGGCGTGCGCTACCTGGTGAAGCACGACTTCGGTCACGTGGACAACGGCGGCAGCCTCGACATCCACACCTACGACCACGCCCTCTACCAGGTGCTGAGCCGCCTCCACCACACGTGGAGCGACACGCTCTGGCTCGACCGCGCGCGCGAGGTCTACCGCTCGGCCGAGCACGTGTACCAGGGCCGGGCCATGGTGCTCGCGATCTGGGAGCTGCCCGCGGTCGCCGAGGGCGCGAAGGCGCGCTGAGCCGTCCGCGCCGAAACGCGAACACGGCCCGGGGCGCGACATCCACCCCGGACCGTGCGTTGCGCGCGAGCGACTCCAGCGCGTTCGTGGGCTCACGCGCCTGTTGCTTACCGGCCGCCGGCCAGCGGCCCGCGTCACATGCCCGCGAGATCCATCGGACCCGACGACAGGATGGACCGGAACCACCGCGGAGAGGATGCCTCCTCTGGGAGACGGTGCCGCCCGCCGCTGGGGGCGGCGGTGTGCCCGCGCCCTGGACGTGACGGGCCGGCTCCCGGGCGCCCGCCGGCCCGGTGCGCGGTCATTGCCCAGCCCCATGCCGCATGCTAGGTTGCGCGCCATCGCATTCCCTCCGGCAGGCTCCGCGGCCACGCCCTGGGGCCCATCGCTCTCCATGAGGTGCCCATGTCCTCCACCACCCGCACGCTCACCCTCGCCGACCTCGCCCTGCCACGCGCCGGCTGGGCCCACAACGTCCTGCTGGTGCTCGGCGCCGGGCTGGTCACCGCGCTGGCCGCGCGTCTCGCGCTGCCGCTGCCGTGGTCGCCAGTGCCGTTGACCGGGCAGACCTTCGCGGTACTGCTCTCGGGCGCGGTGCTGGGCGCGCGCCGCGGCGCGCTCGCGCAGGCGCTCTACGTGGCGCAGGGCGCGCTCGGACTGCCGGTGTTCGCCGCCGGGGCCGCCGGGCTGGGCGGGCCGAGCACCGGCTACCTTCTCGCGTTCCCGCTCGCGGCGTTCATCACCGGCGCGCTCGCCGAGCGCGGGTGGGACCGTCGTTTTCCCACCACCGTGGCGGCGATGCTGCTGGGCAGCGCGGTGATCCTCGCGAGCGGGCTGGCCGGGCTGGCGGTGGTCTTGCCGCGCGCCCAGTGGGTGACCGCGGGCCTGCTGCCGTTCGTGCCCGGGGACGTGGTGAAGTCGGTGCTCGCGGCGCTGGTGCTTCCGCGTCTCTGGAGACTCGCGCGCCGCGGCGGGAACACGGAGTGACGGTCCGCACCATCGGCGTGCTGGGCGCCGGCTCGATGGGCCGCGGGATCGCCCACGTCGCCGCGCTCGGCGGATTCGACACGCGCCTGCAGGACTCCAGCCCCGACGCGCTCGCGCGCGCGGTCAGCGCGATCCACGTCCTCCTCGACCAGGGCGTGACCTCCGGCCGGGTGGGCGCGGACGACGCGGCGGCCGCCAAGCGCAAGCTCACCCCGGTGGCCACGCTCGAGGACGCGGCCCGCGATGCCGACCTGGTCATCGAGGCGGTGCCCGAGCGCATCGAGCTCAAGGTGGAGGTGTTCGCGGCCCTCGATCGCGTGGCGCCGGCGCACGCGCTGCTGGCGTCGAACACCTCGTCGCTCTCGATCACCGAGATGGCCGCCGCCACCACGCGCCCGCGCCAGGTGCTGGGCATGCACTTCTTCAATCCCGTCCATCGCATGAAGCTGCTCGAGGTGGTGCGGGCCCTCGAGAGCGGTGAGGAGGCCGTCGCCGCCGCGTGCGAGGTGGGCCGGGCGATGGGCAAGGAGTGCGTGGTGGTGCGCGAGTCGCCCGGATTCGTGACCAGTCGCATCAACGCCATGATCGGCAACGAGGCGTTCTACCTGCTGCAGGAAGGCGTGGCGAGCGCCGCGGACATCGACCGGGCGCTCCGGCTGGGGCTCAACCATCCGATGGGGCCGTTCGAGCTGGTGGACCTGGTGGGTCTCGACACGCGACTCGCGATCCTGCGCTTCCTGCACCGCACGCTGGGCGAGAAGTTCCGTCCCTGCCCGCTCATGGAGCAGTACGTCGCGGCCGGCAGGCTGGGCCGCAAGGTCGGCCGCGGGGTGTACGAGTACGAGGGGGCGGGGTGAGCGCGGCGCGCAGGCGTCCGGCGAAGCCGAAGGCGGCGCGGCGAAAGACAGCCAGGACCCGGGCGGCGGCCAAGCCCGCGCGCACGCGCACGCCGGCCAAGCCCGCGCGCGCTCGCACCCCGGCGCAAGCCCGCGCGAACTCGCACGCCGGCCAAGCCCGCGAGCGCTCGCGCTGCGAAGCGCCCTGCGCTGGTGCTGGTGCGACGTGAACCGCCGCGCGCCCGGCGCGCCGCGCGGTCGGCGGTGCCCCGACTTCCGGCGCCGCCCGCGTTCGCGGGCGCAAAGGCCGGCGCCTCGGCCCGCGAACTGGTGCTGTTCGAGCTGGTGCGCGCGCGCGTCGCGGTGCACGCGGCGCTGCAGGGGCTCACCGAGGCGTCGGCGAACGTCCCGATGGCCCCCGGCCGGTGGTCGCCGCGCCAGGTCGCGCTCCATCTGGTGTCGTGGGACCGCGAGGCGATCCTATTGCTCGAGGCCGCTTACGCGCGCGACGCGCGCCCGACCTTCGACCGGGCACAACTCGAGGTCATCAACGCGGCGGGGCTGGCCCGGCTGGAGCACCATTCCTGGGAGGAGGCGTGGCGGCTCCTCCACGAGGCGCGCGACGATCTGCGCGCGGCGCTGGAGACCATCCCCGACGAGCCGGCGCAGGTGTGGTCGGAGGAGCACGCGGTGGGCTGGCTGGCCCGCTTCATCGCCTGGCACGACCGTCATCACGCCGACGCGCTCAAGGCCGCGCGGATCGCGACCCCTTCTCGCTGACGACGCCGGTTTCCTCGACACCGCGTGCGGGTCGCGGCATCATATCGGCCAGCGCCTCATCGACCGCCCGCGCGATCCCGCGCGGCGCCCACGCACGACGCGGAGATCCTGCATGACCGACGACACCACCCCGCTGCGCGCCGGCAAGCTCATCATCGATGGGAAGGCGGTCGATGCGGTCTCGGGCCGCACCTTCACCACCATCAACCCGGCCACCGAGGCGCCCCTGTGCGAGGTGGCGGAGGCGGGGGCCGAGGATGTCGATCGCGCGGTGCGCGCCGCGCGCGCCGCGTTCGAGGGCGGGCCGTGGTCGCGCCTGCGGGCGGCGGAGCGCCAGCGCATCCTGTGGACGCTCGGGGACCTGATCCTGGGTCATGCCGACGAGCTGGCGCGGCTCGAGACGCTCGACAACGGCAAGCCGATCTTCGAGTCGCGCCAGGTGGACATCCCGATGGTCGCCGGGTGCTTCCACTACTTCGCGGGCTGGGCCACCAAGCTCACCGGCGAGACGGTCCCGGTGAACCCCGCGTTCCTGACCTACACGCTGCGCGAGCCGGTCGGCGTGGTGGGCGCGATCATCCCGTGGAACTTCCCGATGATCATGGTGGGCTGGAAGTGCGGCCCGGCGCTCGCGGCGGGGAACACCGTCGTCCTCAAGCCCGCCGAGCTGACGCCGCTCACCGCCATCCGCATCGGCGAGCTGGCGCTCGAGGCCGGCCTGCCCCCGGGGGTGCTCAACATCCTCCCGGGCAAGGGCTCGGTCGCGGGCGAGGCGCTGGTCGCGCATCCGGGGGTGGACAAGATCTCGTTCACCGGCTCGACCGAGGTCGGGAAGCGCATCGTCCGCAGCTCGGCGGACACGCTCAAGAAGCTCACGCTCGAGCTCGGCGGCAAGTCCCCCAACATCGTGTTCGCCGACGCCGACCTCGACGCCGCGTTGCGCGGCGCGACCACCGGCATCTTCTACGGCAAGGGCGAGGTGTGCGCCGCGGGCTCGCGCCTGCTGGTGGAATCGGCCGTGTACGACGAGTTCGTGTCCCGGCTCGCCGAGCGCGCGAAGAAGGTGTTGCCCGGCGACCCGCTCGATCCGAAGACGCGGCTCGGCGCGCTGGTGAGCCGCGGGCAGATGGACAAGGTGCTGGGCTACGTGAAGGCCGGCGTGGACGAGGGCGCGCGGCTGGTGGCGGGCGGCGCGCGCGCCCCGATCGATGGCAAGGGCTGGTTCGTGCCGGGGACGGTGCTCGCCGACGTGGACAACCGCATGCGGGTGGCACAGGAGGAGATCTTCGGCCCGGTGCTGGCGGTGATCCGTTTCGACGGGGTCGACGACGCGGTCGCCCAGGCCAACGACGTGGCGTTCGGCCTCGCCGCCGGCGTCTGGACCCGCGACGTCAAGAAGGCGCACGCGGTCGCGCGCCGCCTCCGGGCGGGCACGGTCTGGATCAACACGTACAACCTCTACGACCCCGCGATGCCCTTCGGCGGGGTGAAGGCGTCGGGTTTCGGCCGCGACCTCGGCGCGGACAGTCTGCGCGAGTACACCCAGGTGAAGAGTGTCTGGACCAGCATCGAGTGAGGAGGCTGTCGTGGACCGTCTGCTCTACGTGATCGTGCATACCACCGACCTCGAGGCCACCACGCGGTTCTACCGCGACCAACTCGGCCTCGAGACCGCGCAGCAGAACCCCCACTGGGTCGACTATCGGACCGGAGGCGCGCGTCTCGGCACCCTGGAGGTGCATCCGGGGATGGCGTGCGAGATCGAGGTCTCGCTGCACGCGCCCGATCTCGAGTCCACGGTCGAGTCGCTGCGGGCGCGCGGCGTCCGGTTCATGGGGGAGATCAAGACCATCCCGTTCGGCCGGGTGGCCCACCTGCGCGATCCCAACGGCACGCTGATCTCGCTCTACGCCCCGCTCCAGGTGCCGCACATGCTCGAGGGGCCGATGGCCCTCACGCTCACGATCAACGCCGACGACTTCAACACCACGGCGGCCTTCTACCGCGACGTCCTGCGGCTCGGGGTGGCGGACGAGCATCCCGGCTGGATCGAGTTCGAGACCGGCGGAACGCGCCTCGCGGTGCATCGCCGCGCCCGCGGCGGCGACGCTCCCGAGCACGCGGTCCAGAAGGTGGTGGCCGGCTTCGAGGTGGCGAATCTCGATGACGCCGCCGCGGCGACGCGCGCGCGCGGGCTTCACTTCAGCACCGCTCCGACCGACGCCGACTTCGGGCCCTATGCCGAGGCGACGGATCCGGAGGGGAACGTAGTGGTGTTGCGGGAGCCCGCACTGGAGCCCACGCTCGAAGAGGTGCTGGCCGAGGGGTACGACGACGGCGACGCGCCGGCCCGCATCGCCATCCGCAAGCCGGTCCACAAGCAGTCGAAGGCGATGAGCCGCGTGGTCATCAAGCCGGACTACAAGCCGCGCAAGAAGGCGGCCCCGAAGCCGGCGGCGGACGCGGCGCGCGCGGAGCGCAAGACGGCCGTCGCGTCGAAGCGGGGAGCCGGCCCGCAGGGCGCGCGCCTCAAGCCGAAGACCACGCGCGACGTGAAGCGGGCCAAGGCCAAGCCGGCCGCGGGGCGCGCCAAGAAGGCATCGGCGCGCACGGCGGTGGGGAAGAAGCGCGCGGTGGCGAGGGCCAGCAAGACTCGCCCGGTGAAGAAGGCGGCCTCGCGCGTGGCGCGCAAGCGCTGAGCCGGGCCTTCCTCCGGGATCGACGACCGTCGCCCCATCCGGGTGGCGGTCGTCGTCGCGACGGCCACCGGGACGACCGGAAAGAAAAGCCCACGGGCGCCTTCGCCGCCTGTCCCCCGACCATGACGGATCCAGCACCCGTGGTTTCAAACTCGGGTTCGCGCGGCCACAGACGCCGTGGTTCCCCGTACGGCACTGTGGGACATCGCGGCGCGTGCCGGGATGTCTCATCTTGGAGACAGGACCGCATTGCCGACGCGGCGCCGCTCCCATAGACTATGAGCGCGATGTCGCAAGCCCGGAGGAGACCGGGGCAGCCCCCACGCTCCCAGGCCGTCCCCGCGTTCGCGGCCGCCGCAATCGTGGCCGTGGCGGGTTGCGGCGTGCTCGCTTTTCTGCCCCCCGACTCGCGCTCCACCCGCACGTGCTCTACCCGGACTCGCGCTATTGCGTCCCGGTGGACGCGCTCGCGCTGGCCCACCACGACATCGCCTTCGGTGACGGGCATCACGTGCTGCTCGGCCGGCTGCTCGACCGCCAGTTCAAGATCGTGTGGCAGGAGAACTACTTCACCCGGGACGTCGCGCCGAGCGCCGCGGTGGACGTGGACGGCGATGGCACCGAGGAGTTGTGCCTCTACGCCGGGGACTCCACCGCCGCGTCCGCGTGGGCGCTCGGTGCCGACGGGCGCGAGCGCCTGCGCATCGGGCTTTCGCGCGAGGCGGCGGCGCGCGCGGGCGTCACGTGGGATGGGAAGATCGCGATCGACGGCGTGCTCGAACGCGAAGGCCGCCGCCTGTTGGTGTGCCGGCTGACCGCGGGCTTCGCGGGGCACCCGCGCGGTGTGACGCTGATCGATGTCGCGACGCGGGCACGCGAGTGGACCTATGACATGGGGACGTTCCCGGTGCGCGCCGCGACCGCCGATGTCGACGGCGACGGTGCTTCCGAGGTGCTGGTGACCACCGGCTCGATCGACAATCACGTGTCGGCGAACGGCACCGACGACTCGCACGACTACGTGATCGCGATCGGCGCGGGGGGCGCGCGCGAGTGGCAGCTCGAGGTGGGCGGCCCGTTCGGGATCAGCCAGGCCGCGGTGCTGCCACCGGACGCCGAGAACACCGCGCCACGCGTGGTCGCGACCTTCTGCAGCCAGCGCGCGCGGCAGCCGGAGCCCGGGCGCCTCTTCCTGCTCGACGGCCGCACCGGCCGGGAGATCGATCGCCGCGAGTTCGAACAGGGCCTCGGGGTGCCGCGGCCGTTCGGCGCCGGCGACGGATTCGTGGTGGGCTCGCGGGACGGGATGCTGCGCGTGTTCGATCATGGCCTGCGCCTGGTGTGCCAGCGCAGCGTGGGCGAGGTGGTCGAGGCCTGGGGGTGCGCGGACGTCGACGGGGACGGCGAGCCCGAGATCGTGGCGTCCACGCAGGCGGAGGTGCTGGTGCTCGAGCGCGACCTGATGGTGCGCGCACGCATGCCGGTGACCGAACACGAGAACCCCGCCCCGGTCAGCCTCGCGAGCGCCGGCGTCGGGCATGCGCGCTTCGCGGTCTCCGACGGGCGGGCGATCCTCGTGGACCCCGTCTTCCAGTCGCACCTCGAGGCCCCCGCGAGCGTCGCGCCGGTGCTCGGGCTCGCGCTCGCCACCGGCCTCGTGGTGCCGTTCGCGCGCCGCGCCCGGCGCCGCGCGCGCCGGCCGTCCGAGCCCGCGGTGCGCGAGTTCCTGCTCGACTACCACCAGATCCGCCACGAGACCTTCGAGCAGGAGCGTCCCTTCGCGCGGCTGCGCCTGTGGGCGCAGGCGCGCGCGGCCGGGCATCCGCTGCCCGCGGAGATGCTCGAGAGCGCGTGCGCCGAGTTCGAGCACCTCGGGCTGCCGACGCTGGCCCGGTTCGCCGACCGCGCCGCGGCGATCCAGGTGGAGCGCGCGCGCGTGCGCAGCATCCGTGCGCGCGGGCG
Organism: Candidatus Eiseniibacteriota bacterium; assembly: GCA_963776245.1. Taxonomy (GTDB): domain Bacteria; phylum Eisenbacteria; class RBG-16-71-46; order RBG-16-71-46; family RBG-16-71-46; genus CAVSAC01. The sequence continues at coordinate 820,453 of CAVZLN010000003.1, forward strand.
CGAGGTCGTTGCGGCGCTGCAGAAGGCGCGCGCCGCGGGCGACGCCGCGCGTATCGCCCGGGTGGTCGAGGCGCTGGCCGCCATCGACGCGCTGGCGCAGGACTGCTACGAGGTCTACTGGGAGGTGGTGATGCGCGCGCCGTGCCGCGCCACCGTGGTGGCGGCCGAGGCGATGCTGGCCAAGGCCATCCTGCTCGAGCGCGGGACGATCCGCACCCGCTACGATGCCGATCCGCACGCCCGGGAGCCCGTGCTGTTCGACCCGGACGAACTCCGCGCGCTGATCGGGGAGCTGGTCGAGAACTCCGCGCGGGCCCTGGTCGGATCGCCGGACGCGGCGCTCGAGGTCTCGGTCCGGGAGCATCCGGTCGATCCGCGCCGCGTCGTGATCTCGGTGAGCGACAACGGCCCCGGCCTCGCGCCGGACCAGCACGCGCGGCTCTTCACCCCCGAGGGCTCGACCCGGGAGGGGGGCGGCTTCGGGCTCTATCACGCGCGCGAGGTCGCGCGCCGCTGGCTCGCCGACCTCACGGTCGCGGACCCGCCGTCCGGACGCGGTCTCGCCGTGCAGCTGGTGGTGCTCGCATGTCGCGTGGTCGATCGCCGGGGCGGCGCGGCGGCCGGGAAGGAGCCGGGGGCATGAAGCCACGGGTGCTGATCGTCGAGGACGACGCCGAGCGCGGACAGGTCGTGCACAGCGTATTGGCGACCGACTGCGACTGCCACGTGGTCGGCACCGCGGAAGAGGCCTTCGCCGCCATCGGCCGCGCCGGCTGGGAGGCCGCGGTGGTGGACTACGACCTCGCCCGCGGCGGCAGCGGCCTGGAAGTCCTGCAGGCCCTGCGCGAGGCCTCGCCGGGCTCGCTGCGGGTGCTCTACACGGTGTACTTCACCGACAGCCTGATGCGCGACATCGACCGCCTCGCGCATCCGCACGCCATCGTGGACGCGCGTCCGGTGGACTTCCTCAACCGGCTGCGCGACGCGCTCGGCCAGTTGCTCGTGGTCGAGCCGGCGCACGCCGCGGCCGCGTCACCCGATCCGCACGGGCTGTGGTGCGGGGTGGCGCCCCCCACGGTGCGCTTCCTCGCCGACCTGAGATCCGCCGCTGAGAGCGACGCCGCGGTGTTCCTGGAGGGCGAACCGGGGGCGGGCTCGACGCAGGCCGCCAATCTGCTGCGCGAGTGGCGCGCGGCCTGGCGGTCGCGGACCGCCCGCACGGAGTGCGCCCTGCTGCCCGCCGTGATCCTGCGCGTGCCGCCCCTGCGCGAGCGGCGCCAGGACATCCCGGCGCTCGCGCGCCGCTATCTGCTGGAGCACGCCCGCGCGACCGGCGAGCGGCCGCACGTGCTCGCGAACGAGGCGATCGAGGAACTGGCGCGGCGCGACTGGCGCGGCAATCTGCCGGAGCTGCACGGCGTGGTCACCCGCGCGTGCCTGAAGGCGGGCGCGCGCGCGCGGATCGGCGTCGGCGACCTGCCGCACGATCATCAGCCGGCGTGGCGCCCGTCGCAGTACGCGAAGGACGATGGCCAGCGCGAGTGCGTGCTGCGCCAATTGCGCACGGCCCGCAATGTGAGCGGCGCGGCGCGGCTCGAAGGCTGTTCGCGCGCGAACTACATCCGCATGATGCGGCGCCTCGGCGTGCTGCGCGCCGACGTCTCCGCCGACGTGGCGCTCGAGGGGGACGAGGAGGCGTAGGAACGGAGGCGCGGCGCGCGCGGCTACGGCCGGATCGCGCGCACCTTCACCGACGAGACCACCTCGAACGCGCGGCGCTCCGGGCTGCCTTCCGGCAGCGCGTCGGAGCCCACCGTGTAGCCGCTCTCGGCCAGCACCTCGACCTGCGCGAAGCCCGCCTCGCGCATCAGCCGCAGGTAGTCCTCGCGCAGCGACGCGCCCGAGACGCAGCCCACGTAGAGCGCCACCGAGCGCTTCAGCTCCTCGCCGAGCGGCTCGAGCAGCACCAGGTCGCTCACCATCAGGACGCCGCCGGGCTTGAGCGCGCGCAGTGCCTCGCGGAACACCTGCGGCTTGTCCGGGGAGAGGTTGACCACGCAATTCGAGATGATCACGTCCACGCTCGCGTCGGCCACCGGCAGGTGCTCGATCTCGCCGAGCCGGAACTCCACGTTCTCCAGCGTCGTCTTCTTCGCGTTGGCACGCGCCTTCTCGATCATCGCCGGCGTCATGTCCACGCCGATCACGTGCCCGGCCGGGCCGACCTCGCGGGCGGCGAGGAAGCAGTCGATGCCGGCCCCCGAGCCCAGGTCGAGCACGGTCATGCCGGGCTTCAGCGCCGCGAACGCCAGCGGATTGCCGCACCCGAGACCGAGGTTCGCGCCCGCCGGCAGCGCCGCGATCTGCTCTGGCGAGTAGCCGAGCTGCGCGACCACTGTGTCGGCGTCCACGCTCGCGCAGCAGCCGGCGAGGCTCGCCTGGCCCTGGGCCACCGCACCGTACTTCTCGCGCACCACGGTGCGCGGATCGGCGCCGGGGGCGAGCGTCTCGCCCTGGTCGCCGCAGCCGCAGCCGGCGACGGAGTGGACGGAGAGGAAGGGATTCGGGACCGGCCGGGTGTCGCTCATGACGTCCTCAGGATGCTCGGGGATCGGGCGGGCCGTGGGCCCCGTGCCCACACGCGCTCCGGCATCCGACCCTACGCTGCGCCCCCGGGTGGCACAAGCGCCCGACCGGTCCGCTGGGCCTCCACGTGCCGGTTCTTGCAGTGGCCTGACACCCGGCCGGCCCCGCGCCTCGGGCGACTCCGCGCTTCGGGTCATCGCGCCGTCGTCCTTGCGTATCGTTGACGCTTCGCGACGCGCCTCTCTATACTCCGCCCCCTCGGACCCCACCCGCGAGTCCTGCGGCCCGCCGCGGCCGACCCGTCCCGCGATCCACACCCCACAGGAGAACCCAGGATGGAAGCCACCAAGTCCCGGCTCGTGGACTATCGGGCTCAGGGCGGCGTCGCCGTCATCGAGCTCACGAACGCGCCGATGAACTGCTACACCTTCGAGATGATGGCCCAGTTGGACGACGCCATCCTCAAGGCGCGCTTCGACGACGACGTGTACGTCATCGTGCTGCGCGGGGCGGGCGAGAAGGTCTTCTGCGCCGGCGCTGACATCAACATGCTCAATTCGGTCACGCCCGGCTTCAAGTACTACTTCTGCCTGCACGCCAACGAGACCCTCAACCGGCTCGAGCACACGCCCAAGCTGGTGATCGCGGCGATGAACGGCCACACCGTGGGCGGCGGGCTCGAGATCGCGATGGCCGCCGATCTCCGGGTGGCGTTCAAGAACACCACTCTCCCGGTCGAGAAGCAGGGCAAGATCGGCCTGCCCGAGGTCACCCTCGGCGTGCTCCCCGGGACCGGCGGCACCCAGCGCCTGGCGCGGCTGGTGAACAAGTCGAAGGCGATCGAACTGATGGTGACCGGCGACCTGCTCACGCTCGAGCAGGCGAAGGAGATGGACATCATCAACCGGATCGTCGAGGCGGCGTCGGTGGACGAGTTCATGAAGAAGGTCATGGACTTCGCCGCGAGCTTCTGCCCGCCCCACAAGGCGGCGAAGGCGGTCGGACGCATCAAGCGCTCGGTGCAGAGCGGCTCCGAGGTCCCGTTCGAATCGGCGCTCGCGATCGAGCGCGAGCTGCAGCAGCAGCTGTTCCAGAGCGAGGACGCGAAGGAAGGCATCGCCGCGTACGTCGGCAAGCGCAAGGCCGAGTTCAAGGGCCGCTAGCCCGCGGCACGGCGTGCTCGAGCCCCGTCGCCCGCGAGGGCGGCGGGGCTTTGCCACGGGTGGACGCGGGCGCACCCCGCGCTCAGGGCAGGCGCAGGATCCCCAGATCGGTCCGCGCGATGCGGGCCTCCCCGCGGAGCGCCGCGACCCTCCAGAGCAGCGTGTCCCCGGAGGCGGCGCCGGCCACGGCGCCGGGCGCCAGCACGAGGACGGTCTCTCGCGCCGTCCCCAGGACGGCCAGCGCGCGCAGCTCAGGAGAATACAGGCGCACCTCGTAGCGATCGGCCCCTTGGACGGCGCGCCAGCGCAGCTCGACGCGGCCGCCCGCGCGTGTCGTCGGCGCCATCCGCACCATCCCGCTGTCGGGGCCACCGCTCGCCTGCCCGCGCAGGACGCCGCTGGCGTGCTCCAGCCCGCCCGGACGCTGCACCAGGAGCACCCCCGCCACCACCAGCGCCGCCGCCGCGAACGCGACCGCGGGTGCGCCGAACCAGCCCCACGGTCCTCGCGTCCGCGCGCGCTCGTGGCGCACGCGTCCCGGGTCCAGCACGTGGCCGGTCGCGTCGTCCGGCGCGACCTCGCGGGCGAGGAACTCGGCCAGCCGGTCTTCGGCATCGCGCAGCTCGGCGGCTGGAAGGTGCGCGGGCGGCGCGATGAACTGCTGGTGGCGCACGTGCAGCGTGCGGCAGCGCGGGCACGCGTCCAGGTGGCGGCGCCGCGGGTCGTCCTCCGGCAGCCGCGATGCCGCGGCGATCTCGGCCAGGGTGAGATGGCGGCCGCTCATGGGGAGCCTCGCGTCTCGTCGGCGGCCCGCGCGGCCCATGCCGCGCGCATCTTCCGCCGCGCGGTCTGGAGCAGTCCGCGCGCGCCCGAGACCGTGGCGATACCCAGCGTGCGCGTGATGTCGTCCACCGAGGCCTCCTCCACATGGCGTAGCCAGAGTGCGTCCTGCTCCTGCGGCGTCAGCGTCTCGCTCATGACTCGCAGGAGGTCCTCGTGGGCCCGGCGCCGTTCGAACCGCGCGTCGGGACCGGCGCCCGGGTCCACGACCCGCTCGACGACGGCGCCCTCGTCGCGCACCAGCCGCCGCGGCCGCATCGCGCGGATGCACTGCCGGCGCGCGATCACGAACAACCAGGCCGAGAAGGGAGCGCGGGACTCGAAGCCCGCGAGGGCGCGGTAAGCGATCATGAGCACTTCCTGTGACAGGTCCAGCGCGCGCTCGTGGTCACGCACGTAGCGTCGGCACCATCCGTACACCCGCCCCCGATAGCGCCCCAGCAGCCACGACGCGGCGCGGCGGCCCGCGGGCCCATGCGGGTCCTGCCGGGCACATCGTGCCAGCTCGTCGTCGGGGATCGCAGGGTCGTCCCGAGTCATGCGTACGGAGGCTCCCATGGGGCGGGAATCACACCCCGCGTCGCGCCGGCGCGGCGCGCTTCGCGTGGCGGCTCCACCCCCAGCCTACGCCCAGCAGTGCGAGCGCCGCAGCCATGGATGCGAGCGCCCCGCCGACCGGGAAGCGGCGCTCGAGCGCGACCCGCGCGTCCCCGTCGCCGATCAGCAGGTAGCCAGCCCAGTAGAACGGAGACGCGGTCGCGGATCGGTGCGCGACCCGCAACTGCGCGTGACGCAGCGCGTGCGCCACGGTCTCGCCGCGGGCGAGGCCGGCATAGAAGTCCTTCATGAGTGTCGCCGCGACCTGGTCGTCCACCGGCCACAGCGCCACCACCACCGTGCGCACGCCGGCGCTCAGGAAGGCGGTCCCCAGTCCCTGGATGCCCTCGCCCCAGGCGATCCGCCCGCCACCCGATTCGCAGCCCGAGAGCACCGCCAGCCTCGCAGGCAGCCGCATCGCGGCGATCGCGTTCGCGCGCAGCCAGGGGTCCGCGCCCATCACCGCCGAGTCGGGGCCCGCGGTCGCGCTCCCGGCGGCGGCCGCGCCCGGCTCCCCGACCGGCCCGAGCAGCACGCCGGAGTTCCAGGGGCGTTGGTCGTCCACCATCGTGTGCGCGGCGAGGTGGAGCACCTGATAGCGCCCCAGCTCCCGGGCGCTCAGCGGGGGCACCGGCCCGGCGCCGAAGACGCGCACGTCGGAGCCGGCGAATCCGCGACCGAGCGCGCGCACCTCGGCCACCGCGCCGGCCAGCCGGCGGCCGCGGAAGTCGGTCGCCCCGCCGAGCGCCAGCAACGCGCGCTCGGTCGGCACGAGCGCGCGCGCCCGCGACCCGGCGAGCAACGTCGCCGAGGGCACGCGGATCACCTCGCGGTGCTCGAGGAGCGCCGACTCCTCGGCCGCGCCCCCGGGCGCGAGCGGCAGCTCGCCGAACGCGATCCCATTGAGCGGGCCGTCCGGCGCCACGATCACCCGGTGACTGCTCGCCACCAGGTCCGCCACTCCCCCGAGCAGCCGCTCACTCAGGCTGCGCGCGGCGCGACGCCGCACCGCCTCCAGCGCGGCGTCGCGCGGTTCCGCGGGGGGGGTGGCCACGATCTCCCGATAGAGCTGCACCGCCATGGCCAGCGAGTCCGCCGCGGGCAGGTGCACGACACGGACTCCGCGGGCCGTGATGGCGAACAGCCACGCGTCCTCGCGGCCCACGAACGCGTCGAGCAACAGCTGGCCCTCGTCGAGCACGCGACCCTGCAGCTCGCGCAGGGTCACCGGAGGGCGCGGCTCCGGGAGCGCGCCGGCGGGACCCGCCATGCGCTCGAGCAGCGTGCGCGCCTTGAACTGTTGCAGCACGTCGTAGGCGCCGGCCACGGCGACCGAGTCCGGCACGCCGGCACGCGGCGGGAGCAGCGCGCGCCCGAGCGCGAAGCAGAGCTCCTCCGCCAGTTCGCCGCGGCGTACCCGCCACGCCGGGTCCGTGGGCACCCTGCGCTCGGTCTCCCACAGGCGCTCGGCCCGCCGCAGCACGCTCCGCGCGCTGTCCGCGCGGCCGAGGTCCCAGTCGCACCGGCCCGCCCCGGTGAGCGCGTCGAGACGGGCGCCCGCGAGTCCCGAAGCGAGCGCGGAGCGCTCCGCGCGCGCGAAGGACGCGTGCGCTTGCTCGGTCCGGCCGAGCGCGCGCAGCAGGTGCCCGGTCTGCAGGTCGAGCCGGACGCGCGACTCGACCGAGAGACGCGCGCGCAGCGGCGCGGCCTCGCGCGTCAGCACCGCGAGCCCCTCGGATCCGCGGCCCAGCGCGCCGTGCGCGGAGGAGATCCGGAGCACGGCCTCGAAACGGTACTCCGGCTCGAGGCCGCCGCGCAGGGCGAGGCAGCGCCGCAGGATCCGGATGGACTCCTCGTGCCGTCCCTGGGTACCGCGGATGGAGGCGAGCTGGAGCAGCGTGTGGATCTGCCCGCCCGGATGGTCCTGCTCCACGTCCAGCGCGAGCAATTCCTCCAGTCGGCGCGCCGCCTCGTCGAAGTGACCGAGATCGGCCTCGGCGATGGCCACGTTGGCGGCCGAGCGCTGCATCTCGTCGATGGCTCCGAGCTGCCGGTAGATGCCGACCGCCTGCTGCCACTGGCGCACGGCCTGCGCTGGATCGCCGACCTGGTACTCGAGCGTGCCGAGGTTGTTGATGGCATCGGCCTGCTGCATGCGGGCATCGAGGCGCCCGGCGAGGCGCACGATCGCCTCGTAGCTCCGCCGCGCCTCCGCGAACTCGCCCAGCGCCCCGTGGGCGCGCGCGAGCCCGACCATCGGAGTGAGCGCGGCACGTTCATCGCCCGCTCGCCGCAGGCATTCCACCGCCCTGCGGTAGCCGTCCCGGGAGGCCGCGAGGCGCCCCGCCGCCAGGTCGCCATAGGCGAGCGCGGTGCGCGCGAAGCCTTCGTTGCGCGCGTCGCGGGCGGGCACCGCGAGCGCGAGCAGGCGCGTGTAGAGCCGCGTTGCTTCGTCGGGTCGCATGCGGGCCAGGTAGGAGTACGCCAGCCAGCGCAACGCCGTGCGCAGCACCGAGGAATCTCCAAGGGCCGCGGCCAGCTCCATCGCCGGGCGCGCCGCCGCCTCGGACTGCGCGGCGCGGCCGGTGAGTCCCAGGCCGGCGGCCCGGCGCAGCTGGACCTCCATGGTCAGATTGCGGTCGCCGCGGCGGCGGGCCTGCGCGAGCAGCGGTTCGAGCACCACCAGCGCGGAGTCCGCCCGCCAGTTCCTCGCCAGCGAGTCCGCCCGCTGGAGGATCGCGACCGCCCGGGGATCGGCCGGCGTCCGCGCGCGCGCGGTCGCCGTCGGGAGCAATGCCAGCAGGGCCGCGAGCGCCAGCGGCAGGTGTGCTCCGGGTCGCCGGGCTCGAGGTCTCAAGGCTCGTCCATGGCGGCACCGTGGCGAGGCGGGATGCGCGCGCCGGTGCCTGCCGGGCTGCGGGGGCCATCGTCCGGGCTCGGGAGCGGCGCGTCAAGGTCCGGGGGTGGCCCGCCGCGCTGGGATGGCCCCTGGTCCCGCGAGACGCCGTGTGATTCGCCGGTGGATCCTGCCTCTGTGGATGCGTCGACCATGCCGCTTCCCCCCGCACAGCCGGGGGGCGGTGGCTCCAGCACCGGCGGGCGCGCCCATGGCGGGCCCGGCCAGCCGAGCACCTCGAGACGCCGCCCCAGCGGGAGAGACCATGACGATCGGAAAGACCACCCTGCTCATCCTCGCCACGATCCTCGCCGCTGGCACCGCGCGCGCCAACGTCCAGCAGGACTGGGCGACTCGCTTCGGGACGGCCGGATCCAGCGGGGCCGCGGTCGCGGTCGATCCGGCCGGAAACGTGTACGTGGCCGCGAACATCTTCCGGGGCGTCCGGGGGTTCGACCTCCTGACCATCAAGTACGATGCGGCCGGGACCCAGCTGTGGTCGCGCGAGTTCAACGGGATCGGCAACGGCCTCGAGTACCCGGTGGGGATCGCCATCACCAGCGCCGGGAGCATCGTCGTCACGGGCACGAGCTTCCGCGGGCCCACGGCGCTCAATTACGAGATCGTCACGATGGCCTACGCTCCCAACGGCGACTCGCTCTGGCTGGCACGCTACAATGGGGTCTCGGCCAAGGACGATCGTCCACTGGCCCTGGCGGTGGACGCGAGCGGCAACACCTACGTCGCCGGCTACTCCAACGGCAACTCGGTGAGTTCCTGGGACGGACGCGACTACGTCACCATCAAGTACGGGCCCACCGGCGCGCAATCGTGGGCGGCGACCTACCCCCTGGTGTGGTGTTCCGGGGCGAACGCTCTGGCCGTGGACGCGCGCGGAAACGTGTACGTGACCGGTGGGGGCTACGACGGCAATCCCACCTTCGGCGACTACCTGACGATCAAGTACAGCACGCTGGGCGCACCGCTCTGGGTGGCCCGCTATGCCGGCGCGGACGACGATGAGGCGAAGGCGATCGCCGTGGACGGCAGCGGCAACGTGTGCGTGACCGGCAGGGGCCAGCAGGTCTCGGGCTACGCCGACATCACCACCATCCAGTACGACTCCGCCGGGGTCGAGCGGTGGGTGAAGCGCTACGACGGCGTGGCGCACAGCGATGACGGGGGTCTCGGCATCGGGATCGACATGGCCCACAACATCTACGTCACCGGGTCGGAGACGAACGCCAATGCCTTCAACAACCGGGACATCGTGACCCTGAAGTACTCGACCACCGGGGACTCGCTCTGGTGCAAGCACTACGACGGCCCGTCGGCTTCCTACGACGATCCGCTCTCGATCTGGGTCGATGGTGCCGGGAACTCGATCGTGCTGGGCCGCAGTTACGGCCCCGGGGTGACCCCGTTCACGAGCTACTACGGCTTCCTGACGATGGGATACGGCTCGGGCGGCGATCCGCTGTGGCTGGTGCGCTACGACGGTCCGGGGGACGGGGACGAGTACGCGGGCGGCCTCGCGGTGGGTGTCGACGGGAGCATCGTCGTGGCGGGCGGCAGCATCGACTACCTGTCGGGCAATGGGTACGTCGCCACGGTCAGGTACTCGGGCGCGACGCTGGATGTCGCCGCGGGCCCACGGCCGCGCCCGGAGCCCGCGCGGCTCTCGTGGAGCCACCCCAATCCCTGCGCGCAGGCAGCCACCATCCAGTTCCGCCTGGCGTCCGCCGCGCCAGTCTCGCTCCGGGTCTACGACCTGCAGGGACGCGAAGTGGCCGCGCTCGCCGACGGCGTGCGACCGGCCGGCGAGCACGCGGTCCGCTGGGACGCTTCCAGCGCGCCCGACGGGGTGTACTTCTACCGACTGCGGATCGGGGCGCGCGAGGAGACGAGGAGGATGGTGGTCGTCCGCTGACGCGATGGTGCTGCGCCCCGCGCCGCGCTCAGCCGCGCTCGGCCGCCCGCCGCGCGAACCGCTCGCGCCATTCGGGGGAGAGCGCGTCGCACGCGGCGATCGCGCGCAGCGCGCCGGTGTCGGCCTCCTTCGAGAGGTGCAGCCGGAACACCCGCTCCACCGTCCAGTCGGGATGCGGCCGCGCCACCCGTGAGAGCGTGGCGCCCGGCGCGAGCACGCCCGCGCGCGTCACGCGCAGGAACCAGCCGGTGCGCCCGGTCTCGGTCACGCGCTGGACCATCGCGGGCTGGTCCCACACCCGCGCGATGGCGGCGCACGGCTTGCGCGGCTGGGACACCTCCAAGGCCACCTCGCCCGCCTCGTACACGTCGCCGACGCACACCGTGCGCTCGTCGAGCCCGTCGAGGGTGAGGTTCTCGGCGAACCCGCCGGGCCCGATGCGCTCGAGGCCGGGCTCGGTGCGCCAGCGCGGGTAGTGCGCCGCGGCGTACGCCAGAACCGCCATGTGCGGACCGCCGTGCACGTCGCGGTGGACCTGCTCATCGCCCTCGAGGCCGAGCGCGGTGACCCGCACCCGCCCGGCGACCTCGTCCTTGCGGTAGGCCGAGCGCCAGGTGCGATCGGGCGCCTGGTCCCAGTCGGGGCGCGGGTACTCGCGCGCGCGCCCGGTGCGGATGGAGACGACGAGACCCTGGCTCATGGCGGGGCTCCGGGTGAGGGGACCGGCACGGGGGACCACGGCGCGATTCTCCGCGAGCGGCGGGCGGCGCACAAGGGGCGCGTGCGGACGCGTCCGGCGGAGGATCCGGCAAGCCACGGCGCGAGCGCGTCCGCACCCGCGCCCGCCCGCTCGCCCCTCCCCGGCATCGGTGCTATAGGTTCCCGATCCGGCCCCCGCCTGATCGCACCACGGTCGCGTACGGGAGTACCCCCGCATGAACTACCCGATCTGGGACCTGCCGTTACTCGGCGGCGGCATCCTCATCGGCCTGGTCGCGATCCTCCACGTCTTCGTTTCCCATTTCGCGGTGGGCGGCGGGCTGTTCCTCGTCCTCAACGAGCGGCGCGCGCGCCGCACCGGCGACGCCGCGCTGCTCGGCTACGTGCGCGGGCACTCGCGCTTCTTCGCGCTGGTGACGCTGGTGCTCGGCGCCATCAGCGGGGTCGGCATCTGGTGGACCATCGCGCTGGTGCACCCGACCGCGACCTCGGCGCTGATCCACATCTTCGTGTGGGCGTGGGCGATCGAGTGGGTGTTCTTCCTGGTCGAGATCGCGGCCGCCTACGTCTACTACTACGGCTGGGACCGGCTCGACGCGCGCACCCACATGGCGGTGGGCTGGATCTACGCGGGCGCCGCGTGGATGAGCCTGGCGGTCATCAACGGCATCCTCACGTTCATGCTCACCCCGGGGCGCTGGCTCGAGACCCGCGCGGTCGCGGACGGCCTCTTCAATCCCACCTACCTGCCCTCGCTCGCCATCCGCTCGGCGGTGTGCGTGGCGCTCGCCGGGCTCTACGCGCTGCTCACCGCCTCGGCGGTCGAGGCGCACGAGCTGCGCCTGCGCGTCACGCGCCACGCGGCGGGCTGGGTGCTGGCGGGAGTGCTGCCGCTGCCTTTGCTCGGGGCGTGGTACATCGCCGACCTCCCGCCGCTGGCGCGCGAGATCTCGATGGGCGGCGCGCCCGCGGTCACCCTGTTCGCCGCGGCCACGGTGGCGCTTTCGCTGCTGCTGGCGGGCATCACGTGGTTCGGCCCCTACCGCCGGCCGCAGTGGTCGAACGCGGTGCTGGTCGCGGTCATCGCGATCCTCGGGCTCGGCGTCACCGGCGCCACCGAGTGGGTGCGCGAGGCGGTGCGCAAGCCGTACATCCTCTACGGTTACATGTACTCGAACGCCATCCGGGTCGAGGACGCCGCGCGCATCCGCGCGAGGGGCGCGCTGGCCTCGGCCCGGTGGGCCAGCATCGACCGCGTGACGCCCGAGAACGCGCATCGCGCCGGGTATCAGCTGTTCCGGCTCGAGTGCCGCTCGTGCCACACCGTGGATGGCTACAACGGGATCCGGGTGCTGGTGAAGGGCTGGAGCTACGAGTTCATCGATCAGCAGGTGGCCCACCTCAACGAGCTCAAGGGCTTCATGCCGCCGTTCATCGGCACCCCGGCGGAGCGCAAGGCGCTGTCGCTCTGGCTCCACGACATCGGGCGCGAGAAGCCGTTCAGCGAACCGTGGATCGCCGGGGGCGGGATGGCGTCCGCGCACGACGTCGTGGCGCTCGCGCCCGGCGGCGGCGCCGCGCGCCCCGGGGCGCAGCGATGAACCCGGTGCTCCCGGATGCCGACCCCGCGGGCCTGCCGGCCCCGATGGCGCTGCTGCGCTTCCTGCTGCTGCTCACCTTCCTGCTCCACGTGATCCCCATGAACCTGGTGCTGGGCGGCGGGATGGTGGCGGGCTGGGCGGCGCTGCGCGGGGAGGGCTTCGCGCGCGCCGGCCGCCAGCGTGAGGCCGAGGGTATGCGGGCGGTGGCGGGCGGGCTGGCCGCGCTGTTGCCGGCCGCGACCGCGTTCGCGGTCACCTTCGGCGTGGCGCCGCTGCTGTTCCTCCAGGTGCTCTACGGGCAGTTGTTCTACACCTCGTCGGTGCTGATGGCGTGGGGGTGGCTGGCCATCGTGCCGGCCGTCCTGCTCGGCTACTATGGCCACCACGCGCTCGCCGCGCGGGATGGCGCCCCGGGCCGCGCGACCGCGTGGCTGGGCTTCGGCAGCGCCGCGGCGTTCCTGTTCACCGCGTGGGTGTTCACCATGAACATGACGCTCATGCTGCGGCCCGAGCGCTTCCCGGGGATCCATGCCGCCAGCGATCTGGGGCTCTACCTCCACCTCGACGAACCGATGCTGTGGCCGCGCTTCCTGCATTTCGTGGTCGCCGCGTTCGCGGTCACCGGCCTGACGGTGGCGTACCTCGGCGCGGCGCGCCGGCGCGCCGACCCCGCGCTCGGCGGGGCGATGCGCGACTACGGCGTGCGGCTGTTCACCGTGGCCACGCTGGTGGAGTTCGCGGTCGGCGCGTGGTTCCTCAGCTCGCTGCCGGCGCCGGTGCGCGCCACGTTCATGGGCGGGTGGCCGGGCCACACCTCGCTGCTCGCGGCGTCCGTGCTGATGGCGCTGGTCGCGCTGGTGGTGGTGCCGCGATCGCTGGCGGGCGGGTCGACACTGATGGTGCTCACGCTGGGTGGCATGACGGTGATCCGGCACCGGGTGCGCGCGCTGATGCTCGCGCCGCTGTTCGTTCCCGCCGCGCTGCCGGTGCGTCCGCAGTGGGCGATGTTCGCGATCTTCGCCGCGTGCCTGGTCGCGGGGATCGCGGTGGTGGTGTGGATGATGATGCGGTTGGTGGCGGCGCGGCCGCGGGAGGACGGACGATGAATCTCCAGGAATGGGCGCGCCGGCACGCCGCGGCGCCGCCGGGCGGCAACGCGGTGCGGGACCTGCTCGCGGGCCGCGACGACGCCACCATCGCGCGCGAGCGGGGCCTGCCGCGCGCGGCGGTCGCGGGGGTGCGGACGTTCTACGACCAGCTCGAGGACCTGCCGCGCGTGTGCGACGGCACCGCGTGCCGGTTCGCGGGCGCCGACGCGATCCGCGAGCGGCTCGCCGGACGGGTGGCGAGCGGCGAGGTGCGCTGCCTCGGGCACTGCTACGACGGCCCCGCGGTCCGCGTGGGGGACACCGTGTTCTCGCGCGCGAGCCACGCCGCCTTCGAACGCTGGCTCGCCGATCCGCACGGCCCGGTGCCCGCGGCCGCGGGCACCACGCCCATCCCGCGCATGAGCCTGGCCGACCCGCCGGTGCTGCTGCGCGAGCTGCTGGGCGAGAGCGGCGTGGTCATCCGGCACGACTACGACCTGCCCGCGCCCGCGGCCATCCTCGACGCGGTGGAGTCCTACGCGCTGCGCGGGCGCGGCGGCGCCGCGTACCCGACGGCGGCCAAGTGGATCGCGGCGCGCGACACCGCGGCGCCCGACCGCATCGTGGTCGCCAACGGCGACGAGGGCGATCCCGGGTCGTTCGTGGACCGCCTGCTGCTGGAGGAGGCGCCGCACGCCATCCTCTCCGGCATGCTCGCCGCGGCCCGCGTCATCGGCGCGCGGCGCGGCATCGTGTACATCCGCGCCGAGTATCCGCGCGCCCAGGTCGTGATGCGCGAGGCGATCGCCGCCGCCCGCGCCGCCGGGCACCTGGGCGAGCCGTTCGACGTCGAGGTGGCCTCGGGCGCGGGCTCGTACGTGTGCGGCGAGGAGACCGCGCTGCTGAACTCGATCGAGGGCCTGCGCGGCGAGCCGCGCATCAAGCCGCCCTACCCGAGCACCGCGGGGCTGTGGGGCCTGCCCACCGTGGTGCAGAACGTCGAGACGCTGGCGATCGTGTCGTGGCTGGCGCGCAGCGGGCGCGGCGACGGCACCAAGCTGGTGAGCCTGGCCGGCGCGGTGGACTGGCCGGGGGTGGTCGAGGTGCCGCTCGGCACCCCGCTGCGGCGGGTGCTCATCGAGGGCGGCGGCGGCCCGCCGGCCGGCCGGCGCTGGCGCATGGCGATCATCGGCGGCCCGCTCGGCCGGGTGCTGCCGGAGCGCTTCTTCGACACGCCGCTGTCGTACGACACGCTTCCCGGCATGGGCCACGGTGGCATCGTGGTGCTCGACCAGAGCGTGACGCCGGGGGCACTCGCGCGCCACGTGATGCGCTTTGCGAGCGCCGAGTCGTGCGGGAACTGCGCGCCCTGCCGCATCGGCACCGCTCGCCTCGCGCACATGCGCGACCGCGACGGCCTCGAACGCCTGCTCGACACACTCGAGACCGGCAGCCTGTGCGGCTTCGGCGCCGGCGTGCCGCGGCCGCTGCGCGACCTGCTCGGGCACTTCGGAGACGAGGTGTTCGCATGATGCGCATCGACGGACGCGAGGTCGCGGCGCGCGGCTCGCTGCTCGAGGCCTGCCGCGCCGCGGGCGCTGCGGTGCCGGCGTTCTGCACCGACGACCGCCTCTCCGTGGGCGGGCACTGCCGCTCGTGCATGGTGGAGATGGACGGCCGCCGGGTGGCCGCGTGCACCACGCCGGCGCGCGCGGGCGCCACCGTGCTCACCGACACGCCGGCCCTGCGCGCCTACCGCCGCGACCTCGGCGAGCTGATGGTCTCGGAGAGCACGCCGGGCGGCGCGGTGGGCGGCACGCTCTCGCTGTGGGGGGTGGACGGCGAGCGCTACGGCCGGGCCGCGCGCCGCAGCGAGCCCGACGCCTCGCACGCCTACCTGCGCCTCGACATGGACGCCTGCATCCTGTGCCGCCGCTGCGTGCGCGCGTGCGAGGAGATCCAGGGGCAGTTCGTGTACTCGGTGCTCCACCGCGGCGCGCGATCGCGCATCGGCTGGGGGACCGGTCATTTTGCCGATTCGGACTGCGTGGCGTGCGGCGCGTGCGTGACCGCGTGCCCGACCGGCGCCATCACCGACGTGGACCGCCTGAAGGGCGTGGCGCCCGACGAGACCGTGACGCGCACCACGTGCACCTACTGCGGCGTGGGCTGCCAGCTGGACGTGCACGCCACCGGCGAAGGCATCCTTCGCATCGACGGGGCCGCGTCCCCGGTCAACCACGGCCACCTGTGCGTGAAGGGCCGCTACGCCCACGGCTTCACCCGTCATCCGGAGCGCCTCACGCGGCCGCTCATCCGCCGCGACGGGCGTCTCGAGCCCGCGACCTGGGACGAGGCGCTGGCCCTGATCGCGCGCGAGTTCACGCGCCTCGCCGGCCGGGTGGCCGCGCTCTCGTCGTCGCGCTGCACCAACGAGGAGAACTACCTGGTCCAGAAGTGGTTCCGCGCCGGGCTCGGGACCCACGACGTGGACTGTTGCGCGCGCGTGTGCCACGCGCCCTCGGCCGCCGGCATGCGGGAGTCGTTCGGCACCGGCGCGGCGACCAACAGCCTCGACGACCTCGAGCGCGCCGACCTGCTGCTGGTGGTGGGCGCCAACGTCACCGAGGCGCACCCGGTCACCGGCGCGCGCATCAAGCAGGCGGCGCTGCGGGGCGCCCGGCTGATCGTCATCGACCCGCGGGTGACCGAGCTGGCGGCGATGGCCGACGTGCATCTGCAGTTGCGCCCGGGAACCAACGTGCCGCTGTTCAACAGCCTCGCCGCGGTGATCGTCGAGGAGGGGCTGACCCGGCGCGAGTTCGTGGACGCCCGCGCCGAGGGCTGGGTCGAGTACGACCGCCACATCCGCGGCGAGACCCCCGAGCGCTGGGAGTCCACCACCGGCGTGCCCGCCGCCGCGGTGCGCGCGGCGGCGCGGGCGTACGCCGGCGCAGCGCGCCCGATGATGGTGCACGGGCTGGGCGTGACCGAGCACCTGCAGGGCAGCGAGGCGGTGATGCTGCTGTGCAACCTCGCGCTGCTGGTGGGAGCGGTGGGCCGCCCGGGCACCGGTGTGAACCCGCTGCGCGGGCAGAACAACGTGCAGGGCGCGGCCGACATGGGCTGCCAGCCCGACCTGCTCCCCGGCTACGCCGCGCCCGGCGACCCCGAGACGCGCGCGCGCTTCGAGCGCGCGTGGGGGCGCCCGCTGCCGGGGCCGGCGGGGCGGCGGCTGTCCGCGATGTTCGACGCCGCGCGCGCGGGCGAGTTGAAGGCGATGTACATCCTCGGCGAGGACGTGGTGCAGACCGACCCCGACACCGGACGCACCCGCGCGGCGCTCGCGGCGCTGGAGTTCCTGGTGGTCCAGGAGCTGTTCCTGTCGGAGACCGCGAAGCTCGCGCACGTGGTGCTGCCGGGCGCCTCCGCGCTCGAGAAGGACGGCACGTTCACCAACGGCGAACGCCGCGTCCAGCGCGTGCGCCGAGTGATCCCGCCGCCGGGCGAGGCACGCGCCGACTGGGAGATCCTGCTCGCGCTGATGGCCGCCACCGGTCTGCCGCAGACGTTCCGCGGCCCCGCCGACGTGATGGACGAGATCGCGCGGGTGGCGACCCCGTACGCGGGCGTGTCGTATCCGCGCCTTGAGGGCGATGGGCTCCAATGGCCGGTGCCCGACGCGGCCCACCCCGGCACGCCGATGCTCCACGGGGACGCGTTCCCGCGCGGCCGCGGAAGACTCGCGTCCGTGGAGTACGTGCCCTCGCCCGGGCTCGGCGGGGCGCTCACGCTGGTGACCGGGCGCGTGCTCGAGCACTACAACGCCGGCACCATGACGCGTCGCACCGCGAACGCGGACATCGTGGGCGCCGACCAACTCGAGATCCACCCCGAGGACGCGCGGGCGCGCGGACTGGCCGACGGCGATGGAGTCACCGTGACCAGCGCCACCGGCGTGGCGCACGCGGTCGCGCGCGTCACCGAACGCGTGGCGCCCGGAGTGGTGTTCCTCTCGTTCCACTTCCCCGCGACCGGGACCAACGAGGTGGTGGGCGAGGTGCGCGACCGGCTCACCGACTGCCCCGAGTACAAGGTGACGGCGGTCGAGGTGACGAAAGACTGAGCCGGCCGGGGCGCGACCGTGACGCGGCCGGGGCTGCGGTGCACGCGGGCGCGTGCGCTATAGTCGGGCCATGACGCCTTCGCCTCGCCTGCTGCTGGTGTTCGTCTGCGCGGCCGCGCTCGCCTTGACCGCCACGCCCGCCCGCTCCGCCGAGCCGACGGGCCCGGACACGCTCGCGCCCGAGCGTCCCTCGCTGCGGGTGCCCGCGACGGCGCCCGGCGACTCGATCGAGCAGGCGCCACCCGGGCCGCTGCTGGTCCCGAGCGCGCCGCCGCCGCCCGACACCACGGCGCAGGCGCGCGCCCGCCGCGCGCGCGAGTTCGTGGCGGCGGGGAAGGCCTTCGAGGCCGGCGCCCGGCCCGCCTCCGCGATCGCGGCGTACCGCAGCGCCGTGCTGCTCGACGAGAGCGTGCCCGACGCCTACCACCGCATGGGCGTGCTGTTCGCGGCGGTGGGCGAGGATAAGCAGGCGATCGCGTGCCTGAGCGCCGAGCTCGGGAACCATCCGAGCAACACCGCGGCCGGGCGCATGCTGGGCGTGGTGCTGGCACGCAACGGGGACACCACGCGCGCGATCCGCCAGCTCGAGCTGCTGGTGCGCCGCGACCCGAACGACTCCGCGAGCTGGGCCGCGCTCGGGTTCGCGTACACCGCGGCCTCGCGGCTGAAGGACGCCGAGACCGCGCTGCGGCGCGCCCTGCGCATCGATCCACGGTGTCCCGACGCCGAGCGCGATCTCGGCGCGCTGCTCGCCTCGCAGAAGCGCACGGACGAGGCGCGCGCCGCGTTCGCGCGGGCGGCCCGCGCCGCGCCGCGCGACCCCTCGGTGCCGTTCAACCTCGGCAATCTCGAACGCCGCCTCAAGCGTGCGGAACCGGCGCTCGAGGCCTACCGGCATGCCGAGGCGCTCGACTCGACGTTCGCGTTCGCGCTCCAGGGCCAGGCCCAGGTGCTGATCGAGACCGGGCGCGAGCGCGAAGCGGGCGAGGTCTACCGGCGCTGGCTGAGGGTGCGCCCGGACGACCACAACGCGCGCCTCGATGCCATCCGGCTCCACGAGCGCATCGGCCGCAGGGACGTGGCGCTCGAGCTGGCGCGCAACGGTGTGCGCGGGGAGCCGCGCTCGAGCGACGCGCACCTGATGTACGGCATGGCGCTGAGCTCGGCCGGTCTCACGCGCGAGGCGCTGGTGGAGCTACGGCGCGCCGACGCCCTGGCGGCCGGCGCCGCCGAGCGCGGGCGCGCCGCAGCGCTCATCGCGGCGCTGCGCCGCGAGGCGCCCGATTCTCTGCGCGCGCTGTTCGACGCCGACAGCCTCGCGCACCCCCAGCCCGCGCCCACCCCGACGCCGGCCCGGCCTCGAGCGCCCGGCGGAAGGTGACCGCTTGGCCCGACGCCGCGCCTCGGGTAGAGTCCCTCGTCCTTCACGCACCCGGCCGCCCATGGAGGCTGAGACCCTGCCCCACACCCTGTACCTCGCCGCGCCGCGCGGATTCTGCGCCGGGGTGGACCGTGCCATCGACATCGTCGAGATGGCGCTGCAGGCGTACGGGCCGCCGATCTGGGTGCGCCACGACATCGTGCACAACCGCCACGTCGTGGACGCGCTGCGGGCCAAGGGCGCGGTGTTCACCGACGACCTCGCCGAGGTCCCGAGCGGCGCGGTGGTGATCTTCTCCGCGCACGGGGTCTCGCCGGCGGTGCGGCGCGAGGCCGAGGCGCGCGGGCTCCGGGCGCTCGACGCCACCTGCCCGCTGGTCACCAAGGTGCATCTCGAGGCGCTGCGCTACGCCAAGGAAGGCACCACCATCGTGCTGGTCGGGCACCGCAATCACGTCGAGGTGCAGGGCACGCTCGGCGAGGCGCCGGACTCCATCGTGGTGGTGGAGTCGGTGGCCGAGGCGGAGGCGCTGACGCTGCCGGACCCATCGAAGGCGGCCTACATCAGCCAGACCACGCTCTCGGTGGACGACGTGAAGGCGATCGTCGAGACGCTCAAGCGCCGCTTCCCGGAGATCCAGGAGCCGGCCAAGGCGGACATCTGCTACGCCACCCAGAACCGCCAGGACGCGGTGAAGGAACTTGCGGCGCGCTGCGCGGTGATCCTGGTGGTGGGAGCGCCGGCGAGCAGCAACGCGAACCGCCTGGTCGAGGTGGCGCGGCTGCGCGGGGCGAGCGCCTATCTCATCGAGTCGGCCGAGGACGTGCGCCCCGAATGGATCGCCGGGGACGTCGGCATCACCGCCGGCGCGTCCACTCCCGAGCACATCGTGCAGGAGTGCGTGGAGCGCGTGCGCGCGCTGGGCGAGTACCGGGTCGAGAGCTTCTCGCTGGTCGAGGAGCGCGTGATGTTCCCGCTGCCGGGCGAGTTGCTCGCGGTAGCGGCCTCCCGGGGGATCGCCGTGGGCGCCGGCAACGCGCGCGCCGCCGCCCGCGCCACCGGGCGCGACCCCGCGCGCTAGCGCCGCCATGCTCGTCCCCCGCGTCTTCCTGGTGCCGCACCTGCCCACGCTGGTGCTCGACGAGCAGCGCCGCCCGGAGACCGAGATGGTGGCCGCGCTGCGCGCCGCGCGCGAGGCGTTCCAGTCCGACGGCTACGAGCACATCGTCGCGGTGTCGGCGCGCTGGATGTCGAACGGGCCCTTCCTGGTGGACGAGTCCGCCCACCTCTCGACCATCACCGACTACACCGGCCTCGGGGTGGAGGTGCGCTACCACGTCGCCGGCCATCCCACGCTGGCGCGCGCGCTGGTGGCGGCGGGCGAGGCGGCGGGCGTGCGCGTGGGACCGGCGCGGCGCGGCGCCGACAGCGGCGTGAGCGTGCCGCTGCACTTCCTGGCGCCCGAACGCCGCTCGCGCGTGGTGCCGCTTTCGCTGGCGCCGCTCGGCGCGGCCGCCCACCGCGCGTGGGGGCACGCGCTGCGCGCCACGCTCGAGGCCCGCAAGGAGCGCATCGCGTTCGTGGTCGGCGGCCTGCTGTCCGCCAACCTGCACGCCTGGAACCTCAAGCGCGAGGTCGCGGGCTCGCTCGCGTTCGACGCGTGGGCGCTCGACGCGCTGCGGCGCGGGGCGTGGGACTCGCTCGCGCGGCCCGAGCGCAAGTGGCTGCGGGAGGCGCAGCCCGAGGCGCGCATGCGCCACCTCGAGCTGCTGCGCGGCTTCCTCGGCGACGACGCGCGCGGCGACGTGCGCTGCTACGAGCCGGCGCCCGGGATGGGCTGCGCGCTGGTGGAGTTCGCGCTCGAGCCCACCCACGTCGTGCCGCGCGCGACCGCGGACGCGGCGGGCGCCGACGATGCGGCCGGCAAGGTCGCGGGCGACGATCCCGCGCGGGACTGACGGAGATCGCGTGCGCGTCCTGTTCGTCAACGCGTTCCACTGGCTGAAGGGTGGCGTCGAACGCACCGTCTTCGACGAGACCCGCTGGCTTGTCGGCCGCCGGCCACGAGGTCGGCCACCTGGCCACCCGCGATCCGCGCAATGCGCCCAGTCCGACCGCGGAGTTCTTCGCCCCGGCGGCGGACTTCGGCGAGGGCGCGCCGGTGCTCCCGCAGCTCGCCCGTCTGCCCGCTGCCCTGTGGTCGCGCGAGGCCGCGGCCTGCATGCGGCGGCTGCTCGAGCGCTGGCGTCCCGACGTGGCCCACATCCACGCGCCGAGCCGCTACCTGAGTCCCTCGGTGCTGCGCCCGCTCGAGTCGCGGGGCATCCCGATCGTGATGACGCTGCACGACTTCAAACCGTGGTGCACCAACCGGCTGCTGTACGCGCACGGCGCGCCGTGCGAGCGCTGTCGCGGCGGCCGGCACTGGCGGTCGTTCGCCACCGGCTGCGTGCAGGGCTCGCGCGCGAAGAGCGCGGTCGCGACCCTCGAGGCCTATCTCCACGAAGCGGTGGGCGCGTACCGCGCGGTGCGGCTGTGGATCGCCCCGTCGCGCTTCGTCGCGGACATGGCGGCCTCGCTCGGCGCGCGACCCACCAACCTGCGCGTGCTGGCGCACGGTGTGGAGCGGCCGGTGCCCGCGACCGCGGCGCAGACGGACCCGCACGACCCCTTCGCGCTGTTCTTCGGCCGGCTCTCCGAGGAGAAGGGCGTGCGCCTGCTGCCGGCGGTGGCGCGCGCCATCGCGCCGGCGACGCTGGTGGTGACCGGCGACGGTCCGCTGGCGGACTGGCTCCGCCGCGCCGGGGAGCCGAACGTGCGGATGCTCGGGCGCGTCGACGACGCGCGGCTGGCCGCCCTGCGCGCCACCGCGAGCGTGGTGGTGATCCCGAGCCTGTTCTACGAGGCCTTCGGCTACAGCGCGGCCGAAGCGCTGCTGGACGCGCGCCCGGTGGTGGCGTCGCGCATCGGGGCGCTGCCCGAGCTGGTCGAGCACGAGGTGACCGGGCTGCTCGCCCCCGCGGGCGACGCGCAGGCGTTCGCCGCGGCCACGCAGCGGGCGCTCGGCAGCGAAGAGGCGCGGCGCTGGGGCGCCGCCGGCCGGGAGCGGGTGGCCGCGCTCACCGAGCCCGCGCGCCACGTCGAGGGGCTGGTCGGGATCTATCGCGAGGCGATCGCCGCGACGCGCTGAGCCCGCCGCGGGGGGCGTCTCCGGGAATCGCCCGACCGTCGATCCTCCCCGGTGTCCCGGCGGGGTGGGATGCCCGCCCGCCCGGCTATCGCTGCCGGCCGGACTCCCAGGCTTCGACGTCCGGCTCGAGCGCCACGCCGAGCGCCAGCACCATGCGGTTCGCGTAGGCGAAGTACGCCGCGATCGACAGCGCGCGCACGATCGCCGCGTCGTCGAAGCCGTACTCGCGCAGGCGCTCGACATCCTCGCGCTTGCGCTCGTCGGGCTCGCAGGTGAGCGCCACCGCGGCGTCCATCAGCACGCGGTCGCGCGCGGTGAGGTTGGCCTCGCGGTAGTCGAGCGCCACCGCTCGCGCCAGCGCCTCGTCGCCGAGCGCCCGCGCCAGCCGCGGACCGTGATGGGCCACGCAGTACGCGCATCCGTTGGTGGCCGACACCACCACCGCGATCATCTCGGCCTGGGCGTGGGTGAGCGGCGCCGGATCGTCGAGCAGCGCGCGCGCGTGGGCGAAGCCGGCCTCGAGCCCGCGCGGGTCGAGCGCGAGGCTCTGCCACAGGTGAGCCACGCGGCCACGCGACGAGCGGCTGGCGATGGCGCGGTAGAGGGTCTCGAGCGCTCCGGACGCCGCGCCGGGCGGGATGCTGCGGGTCCACGACATGGGCGGTTCCTCGGGTGACGGCTCGCGCACTCTAGGCACGCCGCACGCGACGGTCAACGCGCGCCATCCTGCGTCGGCGAAGTCGTGGGAGGAGTCCGGCGGCCGCTGGCCTGGCCGAGGGCGCGATTCCGCCCGCGCCGCCGGCGGGGGACGCGCATCTGAAGGGCACACGGCCGGCGGCTCCGCCCGCGCTCCGGAACGCAGCGCGCCGGGCGGTCGCGGTGGTTGACAGTGCGAGAAGGCGGGGACTAACTTGAGTGTCCTCCCACGCGCCGAGTCACGGGGCGGTCCCTCGTCCGCCCATCCCTTCAGGAGGTTCCCCATGGCATGGAAGAAGCTCGAACCCAGGACGTTCGCGTCCATCCGCGAACTCAAGGGCATCAGCGCCCGCACCAACGAAGAGCACTACGAGCTCTACAAGGGCTACGTGGGCAAAGTGAACGAGATCCAGGGCCGCCTCGACGGCGTGGACCGCGCCGCGGCGAACCAGATCTACAGCGACTATCGCGCGCTGCGGGTGGACCTGTCGTTCGCCATCGGCGGCGTGAAGAACCACGAGATCTATTTCGGACACCTCGGTGGCGAGGGGGGCCGGCCCGCGGGCCGGCTGCTCGATCTGATCAACCGTGACTTCCCCTCGTACGACACGTGGCTCCAGGACTTCAAGGCCTGCGGCATCGCGGCGCGCGGGTGGGTGTGGCTCGCGTACGACCACGACTGGAACACGCTGACGACGGTCCTCGGCGACGCGCAGAACACGTTCCCGGTCTGGAACGCGACCCCCATCCTGGCGCTCGACACCTACGAGCACGCGTACTGGATCGACTACGGCCGTGCGCGCGCGAAGTACATCGACGCGTTCTTCAACAACCTCGACTGGAACGTCGTGGCGGCCAATCTGGACAGGGCGCTCGCCATGCAGGCGGTCCAGAAGTAGAGATCCACGACCACGGGGACGGCCGCGCCGTCCCCCGAGCCGGGCTCCCATGGGGGCCCGGCCCGTTTTCGGAGGATGCATGGCCACCAGCCAGATGCCGGTCGTCATCGGACGGACCGCACCCGATTTCGCGCTGCCGTCCACCACCGGCGAGACCATCACGCTCAAGCAGTTCAAGGGGAAGAAGACGGTGATCCTGTACTTCTACCCCAAGGACGAGACGCCCGGCTGCACCAAGGAGGCGTGCGGGTTCCGCGACCTGACGGCCGAGTTCGAGAAGCTCGGCACGGTGATCCTCGGGGTCTCGAACGACCCGATGGAGTCCCACCTCGCGTTCCGCGACAAGCACAAGCTGCCGTTCCCTCTGCTCTCCGACGAGGACGCCACGGTGTCGAAGCAGTTCGGCGTCTACAAGCAGAAGAACCTCTACGGCAAGAAGTACATGGGCATCGAGCGCACCACGTTCGTCATCGACCGCACCGGGCGCATCGCGCAGATCTACCCCAAGGTGAAGGTCGTGGGCCACGTGCAGGACCTGCTGGGGTTCCTGGGCGAGGACTGAGCGCCCGGGCGCTCCCGGCGTTCGCCTCGCCGGGCGCGCCGCAGGCCGGTCCGCGCGAGGGCGCCATGGACCACGAGCCGCGGCAGCCGGTGCCGGTGCTTCCACTCCGGGACATGGTGCTCTTCCCCGGCGCGCTGGCCTGCGTCCAGGTCCTCGACCTGCGCCATCGCGCTCTGGTGCGCGAGGCGCTCGCCACCGAGCGCATGCTGGCGCTCGCGGTGCTGAAGCCGGGCTTCGAGCGCGAGCCCCGTGGCGGCCCGGAGTTCCACGCGCTCGGCTGCCTCGCGCGCTTCGACGAGGTCGAGTGGCTGCCCAACGACGGCTTCGATGTGCGCGTGCGCGGGCTGGTGCGCGTGCGGTTCGAAGCGGTGGCGCGTGAGTTCCCGTACCCCGCGGCACGCGTCCGCGTGCTGCCGCAGGCGCCCTACACCGAGGACGACCCGCTGGTGACGAGCGAGCGCCGTGCCCTGCTCGACGCCTGGGGACGGCTGGAGCACGAGCCGCTCGAGCCCTCGCTGCGGGCGCCGGCCGACGCCGCCACGTACGAGGCGCTCGTGAACGCGGCGTGCATGGCGGTGCCGGCGACCCCCGAGGAGCGACTGGCGTGGCTGGCGCTGGACAGCGTGCTCGAGCGCGGCCACCGCGTGCGCGAGAGGATGGCGCACGGGCCCCCGCCGCCGCCGCAACCACCGCGCGGGGACCGCAACTAGGCAGGAAGCATTGATGCGCTGCTTCACGAACCGAGCGTGGAGTCCCCCGATCCCGCAGCCACTCGGCCGATCCACAGCGCATCAACGACCCGGCGATGCAGCGCGTGAACTCCAGAGCCGACGGCCCGGTGACGCCCCGCATCGGGAATCCAAGACACCCGTGGGCGGCGTCACAGCACCACGCGCCGGGGAACGGGGAAGGACCGTATGCGGCGCGAGGACCCATCGAGTCGGAGGGGAGGGATCACCGACTCGCGCCAAACGATAGAGAAACGTCCATGAGGTATGCAAGAGAAAACGCTCGTCGCCGTCCAGAATCGGCGGCCCGACGCGGCGCGGACACCTCCCGGCACCGGCTTGGCAGGCCCCGGGCGCCCGTCTAGACTGCGGGCACCATGCGCTTCCCGGCCGAGCCTTTCCGCATCAAGGTGGTGGAACCCCTGCGCCGCGTCTCCCGCGAGGAGCGCGAGCGCCTGATCCTCGAGGCCGGGCTCAACATCTTCGCGGTGCCCGCGGACAGCATCTACGTGGACCTGCTCACCGACAGCGGCACCTCGGCGATGAGTGACCACCAGTGGGCCGGCCTGATGATGGGCGACGAGTCCTACGCCGGCTCGAAGAACTTCTATCACCTGCGCGACACCGTCCGCGAGATCTTCGGCTACCCGCACGTCATCCCCACGCACCAGGGGCGGGTCGCCGAGAACCTGCTCTTCACCACCGTGCTCAAGCCCGGCGACGTGGTGCCGAACAACATCCACTTCGACACCACCCGCGCCAACGTCGAGCACCAGGGCGCCGAGGCGCGCGATCTCGTCATCGATGAGGGCCTCGATCCCACGCTGGAGCACCCCTTCAAGGGCAACCTCGACCCGGTCAAGCTGGAACGCACCCTCGCCGAGCTCGGGCCGCGCGTGCCGCTGGTGATGCTCACCGTCACCAACAACTCGGGGGGCGGCCAGCCGGTGTCGATCGCCAACGTGCGCGCGGTGCGCGCGGTGTGCGACCGCCACCACGTGCCGCTGTTCTTCGACGCCTGCCGCTTCGCCGAGAACTGCTGGTTCATCCAGCAGCGCGAGCCGGGCTACGCGGACAAGTCCATCCGCGAGATCGCGCGGGAGATGTTCTCGTACGGCGACGGATGCACGATGAGCGCGAAGAAGGACGGCCTGGTGAACATCGGAGGCTTCCTGGCCCTGAAGGACCCCGAGTGGACCGAGCGCATCACCAACCTGCTCATCCTCATCGAGGGCTTCCCGACCTACGGCGGCCTCGCCGGCCGCGATCTCGAGGCGGTCGCGCGCGGGCTCCAGGAGGTGCTGAACGAGGACTACCTCACCTTCCGCATTACCCAGGTCGCCCACCTCGGCGAGCTGATGACCGCGGGCGGGGTGCCGATCGTGAGGCCGGTGGGCGGGCACGCCGTGTACCTCGACGCGCGCCGCTTCCTGCCGCACGTGCCGCAGTCCCAGTTTCCCGGCCAGGCGCTGGTGGTGGCGCTCTACCGGGAGTTCGGCATCCGCGCGGTCGAGGTGGGGAGCCTGATGTTCGGCCACAGGGACCCCGCGACCGGCGCCGACGTGTGGCCGCGCCTCGATCTGGTGCGGCTCGCCGTCCCGCGCCGGGTGTACACCACCGAGCACATGCGCTACGTCGCCGAGAGCGTGGTGTCGCTGTACCGCGATCGCGAGCGCCTGCGCGGGCTGCGCATCGTGCACGAGGCGCCGATGCTGCGGCACTTCACCGCCCGCCTCGAGGAGCTCGAGCCCGCCCCGGCGTTCGCCGGCGGCACGGCTCCATCCGCGCGCTGAGTCCGCGGCGCTCCCGCGCCCGCGGCGACGCCATTCGGAGGTCCGCTCATGCCCACGTTCGATCGGGGATTCCGGCTCACCTGGCTCGGTCACGGCAGTTTCCGTCTCGACACGCGCGGCGGCCGCACCGTGCTGCTCGATCCGTGGGTGGAGGGCAACCCTTCGTGCCCGCCGGGAAGCAAGGTCTTCGAGCGCATCGACGTGATGACCATCTCGCACGGTCACGGCGACCACATGTCCGACGCGGTGACCCTGGCGAGGAAGTTCAAGCCCGCCATCGTGTGCAACTACGAGATCCACCTGTTCCTCAAGAACAAGGGGGTGGCGAACACCAGCCCGATGAACAAGGGGGGCACGCAGACCGTCGCGGGGCTCGGCTTCACCATGGTGCACGCCGTGCACTCGAGCGGCATCGAGGACGGCGGACAGGTGGTCTACGGCGGCGAGCCGTGCGGCTTCGTGATCACGCTCGAGGACGGCACGCGGATCTACCACGCGGGCGACACCGGCGCGCACATGGACATGGCGCTGATCGGCGAGCTGTACGCGCCCGAGATCGCCATCCTGCCGATCGGGGACCACTTCACCATGTCCCCGCGCGAGGCCGCCTACGCCGCCCGCATGCTCAAGCCGAAGTGGATCGTGCCCGCGCACCACGGCACCTTCCCGCTGCTCACCGGCACCCCCGCGATGCTGCGGGCGGAACTGGCCAAGCTCGGCGTGGCGGCGCAGGTGGTGGCGCTCGCGCCGGGCGAGGCGGTGGGATGAGCGCGCGCGCGCTGCCCAAGCGCGTGGCTGGAACGCTGATCTGCCTGTGGGCCGCGCTGCTGTCGGTGCAGATGCCGGTCGCCGGGTGTGCGCATCGGGCCGTGGAAGGCGACGTCGCGGACCCGAGAGCCCGCCAGGGGCTGGGGCTCAGCACCGTTCCCGAGGGCACTCAGTTACGTGTGAAGCTGCGCGACGGGACGCTCGTGCAAGGCGCGTACGACGGCATCGGACATCAGGCGCCCGACGAGTATGCTGCGGTCTACGACGCGTGGCGCGCCCGCGATCCGCGGTCGGGCTGGCCGGCGCTCGGCGACAGCGTGCGTCTCGTCTCGCCGAATGACATCGTGCGCACGCGCGTCTTCGAGGGCTTCGACTGGGGCTCGGTGCGGGTGCACGCGGGCGCGGGGAGCGACGTCGTCCCGTTCGATGACCTGCGCGCGATCACCACCCTCACCGGGGCCACGTTCAGCGCCCCCATGCTGGCGGGCCTTCACGACAGCGGCTCACTCCCGCTCTCCGGGACGCTGCGACTGCGCACGCCGGGGAGGCTGGAAGGCGCGCGTGCGATCCCGCTCGACCGCATCGGCTCGCTCCAGGTCCGGCGTGACAACCAGTGGCAGACCGCGGCGGTCGTGCTGGGGCTGGTGGGCATGGCCGCGCTCGTGATCGCCAGCCGGCCGCCGCACGTGGCGAGCGGGCCGGAATGCGACGGGCCGCCGCCCACGGTCTGGCAGCGGAACCCCGGTGCCGTGTCACCTGCACCATCACGCTAGCTGGTCAGCACCGCCAGCACGTCGTAGAGCGCGTGCACCACGATCACCACCGAGGTGCTGGTGCGCACGCGCAGGCCGCCGAGCAGCAGCCCGAACAGCAGGATGGTGAGCATCCCGAACCACGAGTACTGCACGTGGAGCGCGGCGAACAGCGCCGAGGTCAGCACCAGCCCGAGCCGCGGCTGGAGCGCGCCGCGCAGGGTGAGTTCCTCGCCCACCCCGGCGGTCACGCCGAGCAGCAGCGCCTCGAGCGCCCCCATGTCCTTCGTCATCAGCGTGCCCATCGCGCGGTCCTGGGCCCACAGCGCGGGGAACCACGCTTGCTGCACGTGCTCGGCGCCACCATTGAGCAGGTAGAGCGCGCCCGCGCCGGTGCCCGCGAACAGCAGGTGGCCGAGGGTCAGGCGCTCGAGACCGAGACGCTGGAGCGTGCCGCGCAGGTCGCGGCGCACCAGGAAGCCCACGGCGGCGAGCGCGAGCAGGACCATGCCCACCAGTTGGCCGGCCAGCCCGGAGCGGGTGATCAGCCCTCCCGAGTCCTGCACGTAGCGCGCGAACTGGTCCCGCAGCAGCATCGATCCCGGGACCGCGAGCAGCAGCGCGCCGACCGCCAGTCGCATGGTGAGCCGCAGCGAGTGGGTCGGCGGGTCCTCGCGGAACAACCAGGTCGCGAGCGGGTCGCCGAACGGGCGCAGCGCCAGCAGCACGCACACGACCGCAGCGAGCCCACCGTAGACCGCCAGCAGGATCCGCAGGTGGCCGGCCAGCGGGCTCTGGAGCGCCAGCACGGCGATGCCGCCGAACACCAGCACGCCGCCGGCGGGCACCACCCACGTGAGCGTCCAGTAGAGCAGACGCCAGCGCGGGTCGAGGTCGGCCACCTGTGCGGCGATGAACAGCCCGGCCAGCGCCACCAGCAGGGCCGCCTCGTAGATCCCGAGCAGCAGGCCACCGCCGCCGAACACCAGCAGGATCCCCAGCCACACGGTCAGACCGCGCGCGACGTCGGGCCCGCCGGGCGCCGGCGCGGGCGGCGCCGCGAACGGATCGGCCGCTGGCCCGCCCGGCTCCCAGCGCCCGCCGGCCGGGTGCCCGGCAGCGGGGGCCGAAGCGGGAGGCGCTTGATTCCACTCGTCCATCCAGCGAGCATAGGCAACCCATGAACGACCGTCCACCGCTGACCGTCCAAGTGCTGTTCTTCGCGCAGGCGCGCGAGCGCGCGGGATGCGCCGCCCGGGCGCTCGCGCTGCCCGCGGGCAGCCGGGTGTCCGACGCGCTCGTCGTGCTGGCGCGCGAACACACGGCGCTCGGCCCGCTGTGGCCCCACCTCGCGGTGGCGGTGGACGGCGTGCTCGCGCGCCCCGACCTGGCGCTGGGCGATGGCGCCGAACTGGCGCTGCTCCCGCCGGTGAGCGGTGGATGAGCGCGGTCCCGCGGGCACGGCCCGCGCTCGCCGCGCGCCCCGCGCGCCCGGCCCGGAGGATCGCCGGTGGCTGACCTGACGCACTCGCCGATCGACACCGCGCCGCTGCTGGCCGCCGCGGCGCGCCACGACCTGGGCGCGGTCGCCCTGTTCCTCGGCACCACGCGCGACCATCACGAGGGCCGGCGGGTCACGCGGCTGGAGTACGAGGCCTACGAGCCCATGGCGCTCGCGGCGCTGGCGGCCATCGAGGGCGCGGCGCGCGAGCGGTTCGCGATCGCGTCATGCGCGATCGTGCACCGCCTCGGCGAGGTGCCGCCGGCGGAGGCGAGCGTGGCGGTGGTGGTCGCCGCGGTCCACCGCGCTCCCGCGTTCGACGCCTGCCGCTGGGCGATGGACGAGCTCAAGCGCTCGGTGCCGATCTGGAAGCGGGAGCACTTCGCCGAGGGCGAGGCGCGCTGGGTCGAGGGCCGGCGCCTGGATCCGGACTAGCCGGCCGCGCGCTGGAGCGCGTCCTGCGCTTCGGCACGGGTCTCGGGCGCGGGGTCGTGTGCGCTCGCGGCCCGCAGCGCGGCGACCATCGCCGCGCGCGCGCGGTCATCCGCAGCGTCGCGGCGCGCGATCTCACCCAGCGCCCACGCCGCGTGACCGCGCACCACCGGCGACGGGTCGTCCGCGAGCGTGCGCATCAGCGCCGGCGCGGCCGCGGACTGGCCGCGGTTGCCCAACGCCACGCACACGTTGCGCACCAGGCCCTCGCGGCCGGCGCGGCGGATGGCGCTGCCGGCGAACAGCGCGCGGAACGCGGGCTCGTCGAGCGCGAGGAACCGCTCGAGCGACCAGCCCTCGAGCGCCCGCGCGTGCAGCCGCGCGTCGCGCGCGGGCGGGGCGAACCGGTTCCACGGGCACGCCTCCAGGCAGAGGTCGCAGCCGAACACCCAGTCGCCGATCGACGCGCGGGACTCGGGCGGGAGCGGCCCCGGGTGCTCGATGGTGAGGTAGGAGATGCAGAGACGCGCGTCCACCTGGTAGGGCGCGACGATGGCGCCGGTCGGGCAGGCCGCGATGCACCGCGTGCAGCGGCCGCAGCGTTCGCGCTCCAGCGGCGGGTCGGGATCGAGCGCCTGGTCCACCAGCACCTCGCCGAGCAGGAACCACGAGCCGAGCCGCTGCGAGAGCAGGCCCGAGTGCTTGCCGATCCAGCCGAGGCCCGCGCGCTCGGCCCAGCCGCGCTCGAGGATGGCGCCGGTGTCGGCGTACCACAGCGCCCGCGAGCCGGGCAGCCACTCCATGATCTCGCGCTGCAGGGTGAGGAGCAGGTCCTCCATCACGCGGTGATAGTCCTCTCCGGCGGCGTAGCGCGCGATGCGGCCCAGTCGCGCGTCGCGCGCCGCGTCCGTCCCGGGCGGATGGCAGAGCGCCACGCACACCACCGAGCGCAGGCCGCGCAACAGGCGCGTGGGGTCGGCGCGCCGCGCGCGGTGCTGGTCGTTCGCGAGCCAGCGCATGCCGGCGTGCCGGCCGGCGGCGAGCCACGCCTCGTAGCGCCGCTGCGCCTCGAGCGGCCCGAGCGCGGCGATGCCCACGGCGTCGAACCCGAGTTCGAGCGCGCGCGCCTTGATGCGTGCGGTGGGCGTCATGCCGACGCCGAGCGTCAGCGGGTGGTGTCCGGCGGCGCGCCCCGTCGCGGGCGTCCGTCGCGCGCGGGCCGCGGCTCGCGGGGCTCGCGCGGGGGCGCCTCGAAGGGACGCACCACCGGCACGCGCTCGGGCGCCGGCGCCCCGCGCTCGGCGCGGTCGCGGGCCTCGTCCGCCGCGTGCCCGGCGGCGCGCTGGGCCTCGATCCGCGCTTCCCGCTCGGCGCTCGCGGTGTCGGTCGCGGCGGCCTCGCTGGCCGGCGGCGCGGTCGCCGGGCGCCGGCCGCCGTCGGCGGCAGCCGGCCGCGCGTGCGTCAGCGTGCCGGGCGCCACCAGGTCCTCGATGCGCGCGCGCCGCAGCGGCCCGGTGCGCCGTTCCACCCAGTCGAAGCGGGGGCCGGCGGCGAGCTTCACGCCGTCGCGCTCGATGACGCGCTCGATCGGCTGGATGCGCGGCAGACGCCCGCGCAGCACCTCGGGCTTCACCACCTTCGCGCTCAGGTCGGTGCTCCCGAGTGCTGTGGCGGGCACGAAGGTGTACGCGCCGCCGTCGTAGCCGGACGACACCGCGAGCAGGGGCGCCCAGCCGACGTAGTCGTCGTCGCCCGCCCACTGGACCCAGGCCGGCGCCCACACCACGTCGGGGATCCACACCCAGCCCTGGAAGCGGTCGTCGATCCAGCGGCCGTAGTGATCGGTCGCCCAGCCGAACTCGTCGGTGGACACCCAGACCCACCCCCACGCGTCGCTCGGCACCCAGTAGCCGTTCTCGTACGGGCGCCAGGCGACGAAGTTCACGTCGGGGCGGAACGCGTAGCCGTAGGGCTCGATGAGCACCCAGTCGCCCTGCCCCTCGAGCATGTCGTAGAACACGCGGTGCTCGGGCCGCATGTTCTCGCGGATGGGCGAGTTCCACGCGCGGTCCGCGAATGACCGCGGGGCCTGCGACGCCGGTCCGAGCGCCGGCCGCGCACGAGGCGAGCGTCAGCGCGAGCAGCGCGGGAGCCAGGCGGCGTGCGGTGCGAAAGCGGGTGCGCAAGGTGCTCCTCCGGGATGCGGGGCCGCGGGGGCGCGGCGCGGGCGGCCCGTCACGATCGGCCCCCGGGCGGGCGCTCACAGGCCCTTGTAGTCCGGGCCGCCGCCGCCCTCAGGGGTGACCCAGGTGATGATCTGGTACGGATCGGCGATGTCGCAGGTCTTGCAGTGCACGCAGTTCGAGGCGTTGATCTGCAGCTTCAGCGCGCCGGGACTGGAGTCGTCCGGCACCATCTCGTAAACGTTCGCGGGGCAGAAATGCTGGCACGGGTTGCCGTACTCCGTGCGGCACCGCGTCGCGCACACGCTGATATCGGCGACCTTCAGGTGCACCGGCTCGTTCTCGTCGTGCGTGGTGCCCGAGAGGTAGACGTCGGCGAGCTTGTCGAAGGTGAGCACCCCGTCGAACTTCATCGGCGCGGCCGTGCCGGCGGGAGGGCGATCCTTGAGCTTGCGCATGCGCTCGTGGCCCGCCACGTTCATGACGCGGTC
This sequence comes from Candidatus Eiseniibacteriota bacterium, assembly GCA_963776245.1. Classification (GTDB taxonomy): domain Bacteria; phylum Eisenbacteria; class RBG-16-71-46; order RBG-16-71-46; family RBG-16-71-46; genus CAVSAC01. Next base: position 853,376 of record CAVZLN010000003.1, read on the forward strand.
GCGGAACCGGGCGTCCCGGCCGCCCAGCACCATCGCGGCGCCCACGTTCAGCATGCCGGTCCACAGGCCGTGCTCGAACGACTGGTGGAAGGTGCGCACGCCCCACAGCTCCTCGCGCGCCCACGAGGACTCGAAGCGCTTCTCGTAGCCCGCCAGGCGCGCGGCCGAGAAGTCGCCGGCGAGCAGGCACTCGAACAGCGTCTCGGCGGCGAGCATGCCCGACTTCATCGCCAGATGGATGCCCTTGAGGCGGCCGCCGTTCAGGAGGCCGGCGGTGTCGCCGCACAGCAGCAGCCCGTCGGCGGAGAGCCTCGGCACCGCCCAGTAGCCGCCCTCGGGGATGGCCTTGGCGCCGTACGCGACCGGTTTGCCGCCCTCCAGCAGCGCCGACACCAGCGGATGGGTCTTCAGCCGCTGCAGGTTCGCGTGCGGATCGTTGGCGGGATCGGGCGAGTCGAGCCCGGTGACGAAGCCCACCGCCCAGTGCGACTCGTCCATGCCGTAGATGAAGCCGCCGCCGAAGGTGTCGCTCGGCAGCGGGAAACCCATGGTGTGGATCACGTGCCCCTTACGCGCGCGGCCCGCGGGCACCTCCCAGAGCTCCTTCACCCCGGTGGCGTACACCTGCGGGTTCCTCCCCACCATGAGCCCGAACGGGGTCTCGAGCGCCTTGGCGAGCGTGCCGCGCGGGCCCTCGCACAGCACCGTGACCTTCGCGCGGCAGTCGGCGCCCATCTGGTAGTTCGGCTTGTGGCCGCCCTGCTTGTCCACACCCTTGTCCCCGGTGCGCACGCCGGCGAGGCGGCCGCCCTCGACGATCGGCTGCGCGGCGGGCGTCTCGGTCACCACCAGCACGCCCCGGGCCTCGGCGATGCCGGCCATCCACTCGACCAGCCGTCCGAGCGACACCACGAGATTGCCGTGGTTTTCGAACAGCGGCGGGGTGATCGGCAGGCGGAACCGGCCGCCGCCGGCGGTCAGGTGATAGACGTCGTCTCCGGTGACCGGGCTGGCGATCGGACAGCCCTGCACGGCGTAGTCGGGCAGCAGCTCGGCGAGCGCGCGCGGATCGAGCACCGCGCCCGAGATGCCGTGGGCGCCGACGCGCGCGCTCTTCTCGAGCACCGCGATCGTCACCTCGTCGAGCTTGGTGCCCGGGGCGCCCGCGGCGATCGCCTGATTGTGGCGCTCGATCAGGTTCGACAGATGGATGGCGCCCGCCAGCCCCGCGGGACCGGCGCCGATGAACTGCACGTCGAACTCGAGAACCTCGCGCTCCATGTCCCGTCCTCACGCGCGCCGTGCGGGCGCGCCTCCGTGCGCTGCGATCAGGTGCGGCCGTGCGCCGCGACGTGGGCCGCGTGCGCCTCGGCCTCGAGCCATCGCTCGCAGTCGATGGCCGCCATACATCCGCTGCCGGCCGCGGTCACCGCCTGGCGGTACACCGCGTCGGCCACGTCGCCCGCCACGAACACGCCGGGGACCGAGGTCTTCGAGGTGCCGGGCGTGACGCGCACGTAGCCCTGCTCGTCGAGCGGCAACTGGCCTTCCAGGAACTTCGTGTTGGGCCGGTGCCCGATGGCGACGAACACGCCGTCGATCGCCATCTCGGTCACCGCGCCGGTCTTCACCTCGCGCAGCTTCACGCCGCGCACGCGCTGCTGTTCCACGCCCAGCACCTCGGCGACCTCGGTGGCCCACAGGATCCGGATCTTCGGATTCGCGCGCGTGCGCTCCTGCATGATCTTCGACCCGCGCAGCGCGTCGCGCCGGTGGACGAGGATCACCTCGGCGCAGAAGCGCGTCAGGTAGTTGGCCTCCTCGAGCGCGGTGTCGCCGCCGCCCACCACGATGACGCGCTGGTTCTTGAAGAAGAACCCGTCGCACGTGGCGCACGCCGACACGCCCGAGCCCATGAGCTTCCGCTCGCTCTCGATGCCGAGCAGCTTCGCGGTCGCGCCGGTGGCGACGATCACGGCCTGGGCGTGGTGGTCGCCGAGATCGGTGTGGACGAGGAAGGGCCGGCGCTTGAAGTCCACGGAGAGCACCTCGGCCTGCACGAACTCGGTGCCGAAGCGCTCGACCTGGAGCTTCATCTGCTCCATCAGCTCGGGGCCCTGGATGCCCGCGGGAAAGCCGGGGTAGTTCTCCACGTCGGTGGTGATGGTGAGCTGCCCGCCGGGCTGGTAGCCGGAGATGACGAGCGGCTTGAGGTTGGCGCGGGCGGCGTAGAGCGCGGCGGTGTAGCCGGCCGGGCCCGAGCCCAGGATGATGACGTCGTGCACGCGGTCCACGATGGGTCCTCGAGACAGGTAGGGGGAGTCGAGCGCGGCGATTCTAGTGCAGCGCCGCGCGCGGGGTGAAACGGGGTGGCACGGCCCTTTGGATGCCGGGCGGGCGCGAACGGACGCGCCGGGTGCCCGGCCGGGCGTCAGCTCCCGTGCGGGGCCCCCGCGCCGGGGCGGGCGGGGACGCTCAGCTGGACCACCGGGCCGGGCGCCGCGGGGCGCACCGTGCGCAGGATGCGCGGCAGTGCGGCCGCGGCCCACAGCGCCCACGCCAGCATCCAGAACGCCGCACTCGCGGCGTAGGCATGCAGGACCCCGGCGCCGGAGAGCGGCGCGGCCAGGCGCAGGACCAGCGCGAGCGCGAGTGCGCCGAGCACCCACGGGGTGAGCAGGCGGCTCTCGTCGGCGAATGGATGACGTCCGTGCGCCACGGTCACCCGCGAGCCGATGCCGAGGGTGAGCAGCCCGTAGCCGCCCACGAACATCAGGTGGTACGCGGTGGTCGCCTGCGAGGGCCAGCCGACGGCGAGCCACAGGCCGCCCAGCACCAGCCAGCCCGAGGTCCACAGGGCGCGCGCCAGCACCCCGCGCTGGCCGGGGCCGCGGAACACCTTCCACACCAGCAGCAGCATCACGCTCGCCCCGGCGGCGCGCGTCAGCGCGCCGGCCCCGGCGTGGCCCCACGCCTCGAGCACGAACGCGCCGATCAGCGCCAGCGCCACCAGCGCGAACAGCCGCCGGCGCCCCGCGCGCTCGTGGGGGCGCGCCACACCGGGCACGCCGAGCGGATCGCGCATGCCGGCGAAGGTCGGCACCAGCAGCCCGCCGACCCCCAGCACCACCGAGAGCGTCATGCCGAGCGAGATCAGCCGCTCGCCGAAGCGCGGCGCGGGCGGGGGCTGGCCGAACGCGCCCTGCGCCACCAGCACCGCGACCCCGGCGAGGCCGAAGAGGATGCCGAGTGCGACGAACGAGAACTCCTCGGGCGGCAGGTGCCGCGTGCGCGCCACGCGGCTCCCGAGCGCCCACGCGATCAGCAGCGCGCTGGCCCCGAACGCGAGGTGGGCGGCCCACGCCAGACCGCCGAGCGCGAGCGCGGCGAACACCGCCATGAGCGCCACGGCGGTCGCCAGTTCCCCGCGCGAACACCGGCCGCCGCGCGTGAACGCGGGCATGGCGGTGAGCAGGAAGCCGAGCATGAACGACTGCTCGAAGCCCTCGATCATGAGTGTGATGTGGAGCGGCCCGGGCCACGCGCCGGGCACCAGCACCGCGAGCGCCCACGGCAGCGCGCCGGCGAGCGCGAACGCCCCCCCGAGCGGGAACAGGATGCGGTAGGGCTCGGGCCACGCGGGGTCCGGCCCGGCCGCGCCGGGCCCGCCGGGCCGCACCCCCGGCGGGACGGGGAAGGAGGCGCTCATGAGGCCCTCGCCCCGGCCGTGCGCGGGCACACGCCGATCGCGGTCCAGCGTTTCATGAGTGAACCTCCTTCGCATGCCCATGGCAGGTGACGGTTACCAGGCGCTCCCGATCGCGGCGGAGTAGCGGGCCCTACATCCCGCGCAGCGTCCTCGCGATCGGCTGGCGGGCGGCGCGGAGCGAGGGGAGGAAGCCGCCGATCACGCCGAGCAGCGCGGCGAAGATCAGGCCGCCCACGAGCTCGGGCGGGCCGACGCGGAAGGCGAAGGCGGACTCGCTGAACGACGAGAAGTTGGTGGTACTGGTGGTGATGCCGTTGATCGGCAGCGCGAACAGGCAGCCGAGCACGCCACCCAGCAGCGCGATGAGCACCGACTCCACCATGAACGACACCATGATCGCGAAGGGGCTGAATCCCAGCACCAGCAGCGTGGCGATCTCGCGGGTGCGCGCACCGACCGCGGCGAACATGGTGTTCATCGCACCGAAGACGGCGCCCACGCCCATCACCAGCGTGATGAAGATGCCGAGGCCCCGGATCAGGTTGGCGAGCAGCTCGGACTGGCGCGCGTACCAGTCGGACTCGGTGTAGACATCGACGCCGATGCGCGGATCGTTCTCGATCCGCCGCTTGAGCTGGGCGAAGCGCGCCGGGTCCTTCATGCGGAAGGTCACGCTCTGGAACACCTCGCCGCGGAACACCGGCATGAGCACGGCGTTGTCCCCCCAGATCTCGGACTCGAACGAGGCGCCGGCGGCGCTGAAGTGCCCGACCACGGTGAAGTCGCGCTGGCCGAAGCGCATCGTGCCGCCCACCTCGCAGCCGCCGAAGCGCGGCGCCACCCGCTCGCCGACGACGATCTCGGCGGTGCCGGGCGCGAACATCCGCCCTTCGGTGATCTTCACGCCGCTGCGCAGCGCCAGCGCGGCGGGGTCGATGCCGCGGACGGTCAGGTTGGAGTTCCCGCTCAGGCCGCGGCGCGGGCGGTTGTTGACCACCACCACCTCGGGGCTCGCCAGCGGGCGGCCGCCGGGCCCGGCCGCCACGTCGGGCAGGGCGGCGATGATGTTGGCCGCGTCGCGGGTCACGCCGCTGGAGATCTCGCCGTCGGCGCCCTTGCGCACGCAGAATGCGTTGCGCGGGTCGCCGCTGCGCTTCATCGCCTGCTGGAAGCCCGCGGCGAGCGCCAGCGCGCCGATCAGGATGGACACGGTGAGCGCCACGCCGACCGCGGTGGTCAGCGTCGAGACCGGCCGCTGGACGATGTTGCGGAGGTTGTAGGACAGGGGCAGCGCCATCGTCGGTCTCCGCTCAGTCCACGCGCCGCAGCGCGTCGACGATGGACAGGCGCGAGGCCTGCCAGGCCGGGATGAGCCCGCTCACCGCGCCCATCAGGAGCGCCATGGCGATGCCGGTGGACACGGTGGACCAGTACACGCTCATCGGCGGCAGGAAGCCGCCGAAATTGAACCCCGACCCCTCGATCGCGAACTTCGCCAGCAGCGAGCCGGCGACCCCGCCCCCGAGCGTGATGAACGCCGCCTCGAGCAGCACGATCCGGAAGATCGTGCCGTCCGCGAAACCCAGCGTCTTCATCACGCCCACCTCGCTGGTGCGCTCGCGCACCGCCATCACCATGGTGTTGGCCGCCACCAGCAGGATCGCGAAGACGATGGCGAGCCCGATCACCTTGATGACGAAGGGCAGGTTGCCGTACCACGACACGAAGCCGGCCTGGAACGCCTTCTCGGTCTCGGTGTGGGTGGCGGCCGAGGAGTTCACGAACATCGCGTCCACCTGGCTGGCGACGTCGGCCGCGCGCTGCGGGTCCGTGAGCTCGAGGATGAACAGCCCGACCAGCGACTGGCCGCCCATGCCCTTCTGGTCGAGATAGCGGAAGTGGAAGAAGAAGCTCTCGTCACCGACGCCCCGGTTCTTCGGGCGGTACACCGCGCGGATGGTGAACGGCCAGGAGCCGGTGTAGATCGTGCCGTTGAGCGAGATGGTCTGGCCCAGCTTCCAGCCCATGCGCTGGAACAGTTTCTCGCCCACCACGCACGCGGTCTGCTCCTCCATGAAGGCGGCGAGCTTGGGATCCACCCCGGGCGCCAGCGCCGCGCCGGTCAGCGGCGGCGAAGCGGCCACGATCTCCACATCGCGCGCGTACATCGGGAAGAAGGTCTCGGCGTCCACCGCGAACTGGGCGAAGAAGTTCCTCGGGTTCACCGGGTCCTGCCCGCCGAACCAGCTCTGCACGCTGGTGCTCTTCACCCCCGGGAGCGCCGCGATGCGCTGGCGATAGGACATCGGGAGCGGGAACACCAGCGAGATGGCGTTGCGGGTCACGATGCGCTGCTCGCTGCCGACCTTGATGGACTCCTGCAGCGTGTCGAGCACGCCGAACAGCGCGCAGAACAGGAACAGCGCCACGGTCACGCTCAGGAACGTGAGCGTGGTGCGCAGCTTGTTCCGGCCGAGATTGACGAAGGTGAGGAACAGAAGGTTCACGCGTGGCCCCCGGTCCTCAGTTGGAGAGGTCGCCCTTGTCGAGATGGAGCACGCGGTGCGCGCGCTCGGCGGCGTGCGGGTCGTGCGTCACCATGACGATGGTCTTCTTGAACTCGCGGTTGAGCCGGTCGATGAGGTCGAGGATCTCGGCCGCGCTCCTGCGGTCGAGGTCGCCGGTGGGCTCGTCGGCGAGCAGCACGGCCGGGTCGCTCACGAACGCGCGGGCGATCGCCACGCGCTGCTCCTGCCCGCCCGAGAGCTGGCGCGGATAATGGCCCACGCGATCGGCCAGGCCCACCAGTTCAAGCGCGGTCCGCGCCCGCCGGCGCCGCTCGGCGCCGCTCATCCGCACCAGCATCAGCGGCAGCTCGACGTTCTGGAGCGCGGTGAGGACCGGGACGAGGTTGTAGAGCTGGAAGATGAAGCCGATGTTCTCGGACCGCCACTTCGCCAGCCGGCGCCCGCGCAGTTGCGAGATGTCGGTGCCGCCCACCAACAGCTCGCCGGCAGTCGGCGTGTCGATGCCGCCGATCAGATTGAGGAGCGTGGTCTTGCCGGAGCCCGACGGCCCCATGAGCGCCACGAATTCCCCGTCGGCGATGTCGAGCGTGATCCCATCGAGCACCGGCACCTGCTGCCGGTCGCGCGAGTAGACCTTGCGCACGTCACGCAACTGGACCGAAGCCATCGCGGGTTCTCCTAGGAGGACGAGAGGACGCGCACGCGCGCGCCGGACTTGAGACCGGGAGGCGGCTGGAGCACCACCTGCTCGCCGCCGTCGAGTCCGCGGCGCACTTCGACGTCGGCATCGCGCGCGGGACCGAGTTCCACGGGGAGCGCGCGCGCCACCCCGTCCTTCACCACCCACACCCGGGCCTGGTCCCCTGCGCCGACGATCGCGGCCGCGGGCACCCGCACGCGCCGGGGCGCCAGGGCGAGCGGGGCGCCCTCGTCCCGCGCGAACGTCACCTTGGCTCCCATCTCGGGTAGGATGCGCGAGTCCCGGTCGAGGATCGAGACCTTCACCTGCACGGTCGCCTTCTGGCGATCGGCGGTGGGCACCACCTGGCGCACCCGCGCGGCGAACGAGGTGTCGGGGTAGGCGTCGAGGGTCACCCGCGCGCCCTGCCCGTTGCGGATGCGCGCGATGTACGCCTCGCTGACGTCCACCTCGACCTCGAGCGTGCCGAGGTCGGCCATGGTGACGATCGCGGTGCGCGTGAGCCCGCCGCCGGCGGACGATGGGGCGACGATCTCGCCCACCTCGGCGTCCTTGCGCAGCACCGTGCCGTCGAACGGCGCACGGATGAGCGTGTTCTCGAGGTTCGCGGCCGCCAGCCCGGTCTGGGCCTTCGCGCTCTGGAGCTGGGCGGCGAGGCCGTCCACGCGCGCCTGCGCGTTCTCGAGATCGGCGTCCGAGGAGAGGTCCCCCGCCCGCAGCACCTTCGCCCGCGCGAGGTCGCGCCGCGCCTGCCCGAGCTGCACGTCGAACTGGACCTCGACGGCGCGCGCCACGCGCAGCGCGGCCTGGTAGTCGGCGCCCTCGATGGTGGCGATGACCTCGCCGCGCCTCACCCGTGAGCCCTCGTGGACCGCGATCGAGGCGAGGCGGCCGAGGATCTTGGCCGAGACCGAGGCGCGCGTGCGGGCCACCACGTACCCGTTGGCCGTGATGCCCTCGCCCGACGCCGAGCCGGCGCCGCCGGTGGCCTCGGCGGTCGCCACCTTCACCTCGATCGGCCGCGGTCGCAGCACCGTGAACCAGGCGAGCGCCGCGAGCGCGAGCACCGCGGGAATCGCCCACAGCGCGATCCGCCCGGGGCCGCCACCCGGCGGAACGGGCGCGCGACGGTCGATGCGCAGGCTGGAGAGATCGGAGGCGGAGGTCATGGACTCGATGGGTTGGAGAGAGGGCGGAGGCTATGCCGCGGCCGCGCAGGAGGTCAAGGTCCTCCTGCTCGGGCATCCGGGCCGCCCGATCCCCGGGTCGCGCTCCCAACCGCAGTCCGCGTGTTGCGACGGCCCGCGCGACCCACTAGACTTCCGGCCCGCTCCGCTCCTGCAGGCCGCCTGGTGCGGCCCGATCGACTGGCTTCCCGGAGGACCCCCATGCCGTTCGTCATCGCCGAGCCCTGCATCGGTGTGAAGGACAAGTCGTGCGTCGAGGTGTGCCCCGTCAATTGCATCTACGAGGGCGAGGACATGTTCTACATCCACCCCGACGAGTGCATCGACTGCCAGGCGTGCGAAGCGGCCTGCCCGGTGCAGGCGATCTTCCCCGACAACGGAGTGCCCGAGAAATGGCACGCGTTCATCGAGAAGAACCGCGCCTTCTTCGACAAGTAGCCCGCTGGCGAGGCAACCATGGACGGCGCCGCGCGGCGCCACCCCGCGCGCTCCGGGAGGACGCATCGTGAGCCCCGACGCCGTGCCCACGCGCGCGCAGGCCATCGACCTGCTCCACGCGTGGATCGAGAACGTCAACCTGCGCAAGCACTGCTACGCGGTCGAGGCGGCGATGCGCGCCCAGGCGCGGGCCCGCGGCGAGGACGAGGAACGCTGGGGCCTCACCGGGCTCATCCACGACTTCGACTGGGAGCGGCATCCCGACCTCGAGCGGCACCCGGTGCAGGGCGTGGCGATCCTGCGCGAGCAGGGCTGGCCCGAGGATGTGTGTCGCGCGGTGCTCGGGCACGCCAGCCACACCGGCGTGCCGCGCGACACGCCGATGGCGAAAGCGCTCTACGCCTGCGATGAACTCTCCGGGTTCCTGGTGGCCTGCGCGCTGATCACGCCGTCGAAGACCCTCGCCGAGGTCGAGGTGGCGTCGGTGAGGAAGAAGATGAAGCGCGCCGACTTCGCCCGCAACGTGAACCGCGACGAGATCGTGCAGGGCGCGGCCGAACTCGGGGTGGAGCTCGACGCCCACATCGCGTTCGTGCTCGGGGCGATGCGCGGCATCGCGGGCGAGCTGGGGCTTTGATCCCGGGAGCGCGCGCCGGTCACGCGATCCGGGGCATGGGGACGGCGCCTGACCGTGCTTCGTGCACGTCCCGGCGCCGGCGCCCTTCGGTGCTTCCGGCCGGCAGTCCCCCTCAGAGGTTCCGCTCTCGGCCGCGCCCACTGGATCGGTGGGCGGTGTGCACGCCGGGGACCTCGTTGCGCCCCGCGACGTCGACTACCATTTCACTCCCGCCGGTGACGCGCGTCAACCCCGTTCTCCGCCCGCGACGGCAGCGCCGGGGCCGGCCGGGCCAGCGGGCCGCCGTGCCGCCCGCGCGGGCGGTCCGCCCGGGGCCCGCATGCCTTTGAAGTCCCTCGACGTGTGGCGCACCGAGCGCCTGGTCCTCGAGCGCGTGCGCGCCGAGGACCTCGCCGACCTGTGCCGCATGCACCAGGACCCCGAGCTGATGGCCTCGCTCGGCGGTCTGCGCACGGAGGACGACACCCGCCGCTACCTCGACGAGCAGCTCGGGCACTGGGCGGCACACCACTTCGGCCTCTGGATGGTGCGGAACGCGGCGACCGGGCGTCTCGCGGGCCGTGGCGGGCTGCGTCTCACCGCGATCGGCGGACGCGCCGAGACCGAGATGGCGTACGCGCTGGTGCCCGAGGCCTGGGGCCGCGGCCTGGCGACCGAGCTGGCCCGGGCATGCGCGCGCGCGGCGTTCGACATGCTCGAGCGCGCCGACCTCGTGGCCTACACGCGCCCGGACAACCGCGCGTCGCGGCGCGTGATGGAGAAGGTCGGCTTCCTCCACGATCGCGACTTCGTCCATCGGGGCCTGCCGCACGTGCTCTACCGGCTCACCGCCACCGCGTGGAGCGCCGCCGGGCAGCGGGCCGGGGAGCGCGGCGCGTAGGGCGTCGCCTCCGGGCGCTCAGGCCGCTCCCACGCGGGGCCCGGCTCGCCCGCCGCGCGAGACCCCCGGCACCCCGCCGCGCGCGTCCACGCTCCACGCGCGCTCGACGTTCACCGTGAGCGCGCCGAGCGTGTCCTCGACGCGGCCCTCCACGCGCACGATCTCGCCGCGCGCCGCGGCGCCGTGCGCGCGGCAGATGGCGGGGAACATCACGCACTCGGCGAGCCCGCCGCGGTCGGCGAGGGTGAGGAACAGCATGGTCCCGCCGCCGCGCGTCTCGACGCGCCGGGTCGCGCACGGCAGCCCGGCCAGTGTCACGCGCCGTCCGGCGTGGGCGGCGAGATCGGCGGCCGGCACGGTGCCGGAGAGCGCCGCGGGCGGCACCAGCACGTCGAGCGGGTGCGCGCTGAACCACAGCCCGGTGGCGCGCAGCTCGCCCCGCACGCGCTCCGCCGCGTCGAACTCCGGCAGCGCGGGCAGCCCGGGCGGCGCGGCGGCGGGCGCGAACGGCTCGCCCGCGGGGCCGGCGAGCGCCGGCGTCCGCGCGCGCGCCCGCCGTCCGGCGACGCGCGCGGCAGCGACCCGCGCCTCGAGCAGCAGCGACGGGCGCGTGCGCCCGGTGGCGTCGAGCGCGCCGGCCAGCGCCAGCGCCTCGAGCTCGTCGAGCGACGGGCGCGCGCGGTCGATCAGATCGGCGAGGTCGGCGAACGGCCGCCGCGCCAGCAGGCGCTGGCCGGTGGCGTGCGAGAGCCCGGTCACGCGCGACAGCCCGACGCGCACCGCGCCGTCGGCGTCGAGCGCCGCCTCCCAGACCGAGCGCTCCACGCACGGCGGCCGGAACGTGACGCCGCGGCGGCGCAGGTCCTCGACGTGCACCCAGGTCGCGTACATCCCGGCGTGGTGGTCGAGCACGCCCACCGCCCACTCCGCCGGGAAGTGGGTCTTGAGGTAGGCGCTCTGATAGCCGAGCACGCCGTAGCCGGCGGCGTGCGCCTTGCAGAACGCGTAGGCCGCGAAGCGCGCCAGGTCGCGCCACGCGGCGCGCGCGGCCGCCTCGTCCACGCCGGCGCGCGCGCAGTGGCCGACGAAGCCGCGCTCGAGCGCGCGGAACCCGTCGTCGTCGCGCGCCTTCGCGATGGCGCGCCGCAGGTCGTCCCCTTCCGCGAGCGTGAGGCCGGCGAGCGCGGCCGCCACGCACATCACGTCCTCCTCGTAGAGCATCACGCCGTGCGCGGGGCCGAGCACCGCGGCCAGCCGCGGGTGGAGCGGCGGGTCGGGCTCGAGCCCGCGGTGGCGGCGGCAGTAGGCCTGCTTGGCGCTCGGGCCGCCGTCGGCGGGGGCGCCGGCGGCGCCCGGGCGGACCAGCGCGACCGCGGCGATGACCTCGTCGAGCGTGCGCGCGCGCAGCATGCGCAGCAGGTGGCGCATGGCCGGCGATTCGAGCTGGAAGCCGTTCAGCGTGTCCCCGGCCGCGAGCCGCTCCGCGGTGGCGTCGTCCTGCTCCGGGAGCGCGTCCACGTCGATCGCGAGGCCGTGCCGTTCGCGCACGCGCGCCACGCAGTCGCCGATCTCGGACAGCGCGCGGTTGCCGAGCAGGTCCATCTTCACCAGCCCGAGCGCCTCGATGGCGCGCATCTCGGGCTGGGTGACCACCACCTTCTTGTCGCCGCGCTCGAGCGGCACGTAGTGCGTGAGCGGCCGGTCGGCGATCACCACCCCGCCGCAGTGGATGCCGAGGTGCCGCGGCGCGCCGTCGAGGCGCTCGGCGAGCGCGAGCGCCCGCGCCAGCACCGGCTCGCGCCAGTCCACGCCCGCGGCGCCGCGTTCGCCGTGCAGCCGGTCGAGGTAGGGCGGCTTCAGCGCGCGCGGCACGCGGCGCGCCAGCGCGTCCACCCGGGCGCTCGGCACGCCCAGCACCTTGGCGGTCTCGCGGAACGCCGACCGCGCGCCGAGCGTGGCGTGGGTGGAGATCATCGCCACGCGGTCCGCGCCGTAGGTGCGGTAGACGTGCGCGATGACCTCGTCGCGGCGCTTCCAGCACAGGTCGATGTCGAGGTCGGGGCAGTCGCGGCGCGAGGGGTTGAGGAAGCGCTCGAAGTACAGTCCGTAGCGCAACGGGTCCACGTTGGTGATGCCGAGCGCGTACGCCACCAGCGAGCTCGCGCCCGAGCCGCGCCCCACGGTGGGGATGGCGCGCTCGCGCGCGAAGCCGACGATCTCGGCGACCAGCAGGAAGTAGTCGGTGAACCCGCAGCGCTCGATCATCCCGAGCTCGTCGTCGAGGCGCGCGCACGCGCGCGGCTCGTCGCGGCCCCAGCGCCGCCGCACGCCCTCGCGGCCGAGGCGACGCAGGCGCGCCGGGCCGCTCTCCCCGTCGCCGAGCGGGGCGCGCGGGAAGATCGGCGTGCCCATCTCGAGCTCGAGCCGGCAGCGGGCGGCGAGCGCGGCGTTGTTCGCCAGCGCGGGCGCGGCGGCCTCGGGCACGCCGGCGCCGCCGCAGGCCGCGCGCACGCGCCGCGCCCACTCGGCCGGCGGCGCCAGCCACGCCTCGCGCGCGGCGAACGCCGCCGCCGGCATGCGCTCGAGCAGCTCGCCCGCGGCCGCCGTCACCGCGACGCGGTGGGGCTCGTGGTCGCGCGCGTCGAGCATCACCACGTCCCCGGTGGCGACCAGCGGCACCCCGAGCCGCCGGGCGCCGGCGACGCGCTCGGCGAGCCGGACGCGCTCGCCCGGCAGCCCGCGCACGCCCATCCACAGTCCGCCCGCGCGCGCGCCGGGGCCCCGCGCGTCGTCGCCGGTGGCCGCGGGCACGCCGGCGCGCAGCAGCCCCGCGGCGAGGCCGGTCGATTCCACCACGACGTGCAGTCCGGCGTGGCGCTCGGCGAGCGCCGCGGTGAGGTCGAACGCCGCGTCCAGATGGCGGAGCGTGAGCACCTCGCACAGGCGCGCCCAGCCGCGGCGGTCGAGCGGCAGCAGCAGCGCCGCGCCGCTCGCGTGCGTGACCTCCGCGCCCGCGAGCGGGCGCAGCCCGGCGGCGCGCGCGACCTGGACGAAGCGCACCGCCAGGTAGAGGTTGTCGCGGTCGGTGAGCGCGAGCGCGTCGTAGCCGAGCGCCAGCGATCGCTCCACCAGCGCCTCGGGCGCCGCGGTGCCGTACAGCAGCGACCCGTGCGAGCGCACGCGCAGCGGCACGAAGGTGGTCATGGCGCGCGCCGGGATCGCGTCATCGCCGGCGTCTCACGCGGCCGCGTGCTCCTCGATCAGCCCGAGGGCGTTGCCGAACGGGTCGCGCACGCGCGCCACGCGCACCCCGCCGCCCACGTCGCGCGGTTCGGCCGCCGCGGTGGCGCCGCGCGCCAGCAGCCACGCCCACGTGGCGTCGAGGTCGGCGACGCGCCAGTACGCCAGCCCGCCCGCCGCGCCCGTCGGGTGGTCGCCGACGTCGGGGTCGAGGCCGAGCTCGAAGCCGGCGACGTCGAAGCCGACGTAGAACGGCTGGTCGAAGTACGGCGCCTGCTCGAGCACGGTGGCGTACCAGTCGCGGGCGCGCGCGAGGTCGGGGGCGGGGTAGATGACGGTGCGCAATCCGAGCAGGTGGGGCACGTCGGCGTCCTTTCGGCGAGGGGTCGTGGAGGATCCCGGCCGGGGCCGGGGCGGTGCGTCATTTCGTGAGCGAGGGCGTGCGCAGCACGAAGCCGTGCTCGTCCTCGCCGAGGCGGCCCTTCAGGTGGAGCGCGCGTCCGGACACCAGCACGCCGTGCCCGAAGCGCTCGCGCACGCCGTCGAACGCGCGGTAGAGCGCGGCGCGGCGTCCGGCCTCGGGCTCGTCGAACAGCGCGCCCTGCTCGCCGCCGCCGCGCGCGAAGCGCGACAGCGCGAGCCCGACTCCGTGCAGCGCGACGCGGCGCGTGAACTGGCGGCGCAGCGAGTCGAGCGCGCCCGCCAGCACCACCGGGTCGGCATCCGAGGGGGTCGCGAGCGCCCGCGTGCGCTCGCTCCACTCGCCGTCGCTGTAACGCAGGCGGCAGCTCACCGCGCCCGGCTTGATCCCGAGCTCGCGCGCGGTGCGGCACGCGCGGCCCACCAGGTACTCGAGCATGCCCTCGATCTCGGCGCGGTCGGCGGTATCGCGGTGGAACGAGGTCTCGCGCGAGATCGAGAGCGGGACCTCGCGCCCGCGCACCGCGGCGGTGTCGCGCCCCCGGCAGCGCTCGTACAGCAGCCGCCCGGGCGACCCGAACAGCGACTCGAGCGCGTCGGCCGGCAGCGCGCGCAGCTCGCCGATGGTGCGCACGTTCATCGAGCGCAGCGTCTTCGCGTGGGCGTGGCCGACGCCCGCCAGCTGCTCGACCGGGCGATCGCGCAGGAACGCGTCGGCGTCGCGCGCGTCGAGGCGCGCCAGGCCGTCGGGCTTGACCGTCCTGCCCACCAGCTTCGCGAGCATGCGATTGGGGCCGATGCCGCACGTCACGGTGAGCCCGGTGGCGGCGCGGATGGCGTCCTTGAGCCCGCGCGCGGCCGCCAGCATGTCGCCGTGCAGCCGTTCGGTGCCGGTGAGGTCGCAGTAGGCCTCGTCGAGGTAGGTCTCGAGCGCGGGCGAGAGCGCGCGGCAGCGCTCGAAGATGGCCTCGGCGAAGCAGCGGTAGACCTGCGCGTGGCCCTCGACGATCACCGCCCGCGGGCAGAGCCGCCGGGCCTCGGAGAGCGTCATCCCCGCCCGCAGCCCGAAGGCGCGCGCCTCGTACGAACACGACGCGATCACGCCCGCGCCGACGATGACGGGCCGGCCGCGCAGCGCGGGGTCGCGCTGCTGCTCGATGGCGGCGAAGAACGCGTCGATGTCCACGTGGAGCACCAGCGAGGGAGCGTCCATCAGCCCTCCAGCGTGACCGAGTCCAGCCACCACACCAGCTCACCGCTCTGCAGCGACAACTGGTAGAGGTCGCCGCTGTCGGCGGTGACCGAGAAGTGGAAGTGCGGATGCCGGGGCATGCGATCCACCCAGCGCGCGTTCACGCACACGATGCGGACCTCGCGGCCGCGGCGCCTGAAGGTGAGCGGGGTCACCGTGCCGCCCTGGAAGTCGGCGCGCACGGCGATGGCTTCATCGATGGGTTCGTTTCGCATGTCGGACCTGGCGAGCGGCAGTCTACTGCACGTATGTGCACCTCGCAAGGGATATCGGGCGCGCCGCCTCCGGCCGGCCCGGAGCCGCTGTGGACGCGGCGGCGCGGGGCCGATACCGTGCGCGCCGGGCCGGAGCGCTGTGGTAAGGATGGCGCGGCCCCCCCCGTACCCACCGAAGGAGATCCGCCGTGAGATCCGTGAAACTGGTCGTCGCGCTCGCGCTCGCCGCGGGTGTGCTGTTCGCCGCCGCGCGCCTGGGCGCCGCACCGGTCGCGCTCAAGGTCAGCGAGTACGGCTCGGGCCCCACCCTGGTGCTGGTGCACGGGCTCGGCGGCGCGGGGATCCAGTGGATGCCCACCGCGCGCAAGCTGCTCGGCGCGCACCACGTGATGATGGTGGACCTGCCGGGCCACGGCGAGAGCCCGATGCCCGAGCCGTTCTCGATCGACGACGTGGCCGAGTCGCTCGATCGCGTGCTGGCGACGCAGCCGCAGGGCTCCGTCGTCGTGGGCCACGGCCTTGGCGGCCTGGTCGCGATCGCGGAGATGCGCCGCCACCCCGAGCACCTGAAGGGGCTGGTGATCATCGACGCCAGCGCGAAGTTCACCGTGCCGGTGCCCGACCAGCAGCAGAAGATGTTCCTCGAGTTCATCGACACGAACTACGACATGTTCCTGAAGCAGATGTTCACGCGGCTGGGCCGCGATTCAGTCCAGGGCGTGCAGATCCACGCGCAGGCCAGCCAGATGCCGAAGTCGGCGATGCTCGCGTACATGCGCGCGTTGCTCAACGTGGACGAATCGGCGGCGCTCAAGACCCCGCCGGTGCCGGTGCTCTACATCGGCTCGGCCAAGGCCTGGCCGGACACCATGGCGTGGGCCGAGGTCGCCCGGACGCACGGCATCCCCGACGCGAGCGTCATCGCCTCGCGGCGCATCGGCGATAGCGGCTACTGGATGATGAAGGAGCAGCCCGACTCGCTCGCGACGGCGCTCGCCGCGTTCGCGAAGAAGGCGTTCGGCGGCAAGTAGCGGCACTCACCGCGCGGGACGGTGGCGCCAGGCCGCCGCCCCGGCGGGTCCCGCGCCGCCGCGCAGCACCGCGCGCCGCTCTTCAGCCCGGCCGCTTACCGGCCGATGACCACGGAAGTGCTCCGCCCTTGCGGGGTGCGCACTTCCATGGACCGGTCCTCGCTTCGCCTTCCACTCCTGCTGGTGCTGCTCGCCGCGCTCGCGCTGACGTTCGCGGGGCTCGGCGGCGCGGGCCGTCCTGCGCCCGCGGCGCACTATGCGATGGGGCGCGGGCCCACGGTGGTGCTCGTGCACGGGCTCGGCAGCCGCATCGGCCACTGGCTGCCGGTCGCGCGGCTGCTGGCGCGCGACCACCGCGTGGTGCTGGTGGACCTGCCGGGCCACGGCGACACGGAACTGCCGGAGCCGTTCTCGCTCGACCGCGCGATGCAGTCGCTCGAGGGCGCGCTCGAGCAGGAGGAGGGCCCGGTCGTGCTGGTCGGCCATTCGGTCGGCGGTCTGGTCGCGGCGCAGACGGCGCTCGAGCATCCGGAGCACGTGCGCGCGCTGGTGCTGGTGGAGACCGCGCTGCGTCCGCAGCTCGAGGGCGAGGAGCGCGCGCGACTGATGCGCGCGCTCGACTCGGACTACCAGGGGGTGCTGCGCACGGCCTACGAGTCGTTCGGTCGCGACTCGCTGCAGGGGCGCGCGCTCTACGAAGAGGTCGCGGTGCTGGAGCCGTCGCACATCAAGCCGTGGATCCGCCTGGCGCTGACGCTCGACCCCTCCGAGCGCATGGGTCATCTGCGCGCGCCGCTGCTCGCGGTGTTCGCGGAGCGCTCGTGGCCGCTGGACGAGTCGTGGGCGCGCGCGTCCGCAACGCTGGGCTACGACCACGTGCCGCGCGTGGATCCGGTGCGGGTGCTGGACTGCGGGCATTTCGTGATGCTCGATCAGCCCGCGCGCCTCGCGTCGCTGATCGCGCGCTTCGGCGCCCGGCCCGACACGCTGCCGGTCGCGACCCGCTGACGCACCCGCCCCGGCGCGCTGCGACGGTGGATCGGCTGCGTGGCCCGCTCACCGGGGCGGGTACATCCTCCGGGCGATGAATCCGCTCCGCCGGGATCGCCCTCCGGACGCACCCGCCCCGGCGCGCTGCGACGCGCTGTGAGTCAGTGCGGTGAGCGTATGGAATCGAGGGGCATGCCCATCTGCCGCATGCGGGTCGTGGTCCAGGCCCGCTCCATCCACTTCAGCACGGGGTCGCGGCCGGGGTACCCGATGGTGCGCTCGAAGCGCGGGCTCCCCGGCCACGCGACCACCAGCGTGGGGAAGCCGGTGATGCCGTAGGCCTGCTGCAGCCGGTCGACCTCGGGGGGATTCCGGCCGTCCTCGCGCTGGCGATCGGTGACGCGCACCGGCACGAACATCCGCGCGATCTCCTGCGCGGCCCGCGGGTCGGAGAACACCTCGAGCGCCATGAGATTGCAGGGTCCGCACCACTCGGCGCTGAAGTCGTAGAGCACCGGCTTGCCGGTGCGCTGCGACTCGGCCGCGGCGGATTCGATCCCCACCCAGACGACCCGGTCCTGCGCTCCGCGCGCGTGCGCGGCCTCCCACACGCCGGTCGCGATGCGGGCGGCGAGCAGCACGGCGGCGAGCGCGACCAGCGCGGGCGGCATCCCGCGGCTCGGGCCGCTGGCGCGCGGGGCGTCAGCCGGCGGCATACGAAAGTTCCTTGCGGTTCACCGCCCAGATCGCGACCACCAGACAGATCGCGAGGGTCGAGAGGTAGGAGGCGATCGCGAACCACGACACCTCGCCGTGCCCGAAGAACGGCGCCGGGTCGAGCGAGCCGTCGATGAAGCGCTGGCACTCCTCGCCGGCGCGCGTCAGCCACCCGATCCGCTTCGCCGCGCCCACGTTGGTCATCACGCTGGCTGCGAGGAAGGCGAGCAGGTAGAGCCCGAGATCGCCGAGGCCCGGCGCGAGCGACGAGAACATGAGCAGCACCGCCGAGAGCCCGAACACCACCAGCGCGCCATCGAGCATCTTGGCGGCCATCAGCGCGGCGGTCACGTCGCCGTGGCGCGCGAGCGACACCGCCGCGCCCGCCACCACCTGGAGCACGCACACCGCGGTCGCCAGCGAGCCCGCCGCCAGCCAGCGCGAGAGCACGTACTCCCACCGCCGCAGCGGCCGCGCGAACGCCAGCGTGAGCACCCCGCTCGAGACGTCCTGCCCGATGAGGCCGGCGGCGAACACGAACGCGAACACGCCCATGGTGTTCTTGCCCAGCATCGCGATCGATCCGGTGAGCATCACCGGCAGCAGCCCGAAGCCGAAGAACACCAGCGCGAGCATCAGCCGCATCGGGCTGTTGAGGCGCTGGCGCCAGAAGGTGGTGATGAGCGTGGCGTTCATCGCGGCGCCTCCGCGGCCGGCGCGACGAACAGCCGCTCGAGCCGGCCCTCCTCGGCGACCGCCTCGACGACCGGCAGCCGCGCGGCGAGCAGGGCGCCGAGCAGGCGCGTCGCCCCGGCGTCGTCCGTCACCCGGAAGCGCGCGTCGGCCGCGATCGTCCCGAGCAGCGTCGCGCCCGCCTCGCGCGCCGCGGTCTCGAGCACCGCGGCGTCCGCCACGACGCCGCCCGCGAAGCGCACGCGCAGTCCGCGCGCGGCGGTGGCGCCCACACTCTGGGTCTTCATGGATTCGACCCGGCCGTGGTCCACGAACACCACGCGGTCACACAGCCGCTCGACCTCGTCGAGCTGGTGCGAGTTCACCAGCAGCGTGGCGCCGCGCGCGCGCTGCTCGGCGAGCAGCTGTCGGAACAGCAGCACGCCGGCCGGGTCGACGCCCGCGATCGGCTCGTCGAGGAACAGGAAGCGCGGCGCGCCGAGCAGCGCCTGCGCCAGCCCGAGGCGCTGGAGCATGCCGCGCGAGTACGCGCGGATCGGCTGCCGGCCGGCGGCGGGCGCCAGCCCCACGCGGGCGAGCGCCGCCTCGCAGTCGGCGCGGCGCGAGCCGGCCGGCAAGCGCGCCAGCGCGTGGTGGTAGGAGAGGAAATCGAGCCCGTTCATCCAGCGATCCATGACCAGGCGCTCGGGCAGGTAGCCGGTGACCGCGCGGTTGGCGAGGTCGTCGGGCGCCAGCCCCGCGACCGCGACCCGGCCGGAATCGGGACGCAGGAACCCGAGCAGGCAGCCGAGCAGCGTGGTCTTGCCGGCGCCGTTGGGCCCGATGATGCCCACCGCCTCGCCCGGCTCGAGCGCCAGCGACACGCCGTCGAGCGCCCGCACGGTGCCGGCGCGGAAGGTCTTCACCAGGTTCTCGACCACGATGACGGGCATGGACCCCTCGGCGGGACGGTCGCGCGCCGCATGCGCGCGGCGCGCACACTAGCGCCTCGGGGAGTCGGCCGCCACGAGCATGTCGGGCCGAGGCATGATGGGGGAGTCGTCGTGCGCCCCCGGCCCCAGCAAGCTTCATCTCAGCTGGCGGGCGAGCCGCCGCTGACAACTACCATTCAAACTCGGTCCTGTGCTCCCGATTCCGCACATCTTGAAGATCATGCGTCTTCGACAATGCACGGTACTTCGTGGACCCATCGACCTTCAACCTCACATATCCGATTCGCGGGCGCCCTGCCGCCGCATTCTCCAAGACACACTCGACAGTCGCCGCAACGACAGCAGCCTCGTTCCTTCCGTCACCCATTTTCGAGGATTGCGACAGCTCGAAGACGACTTCGACAGTATCGATGGTATCGTGCGCATCCACAATCGCCTATTCCATTCATCGCGGCGCACCACCCTTACATCGATTCCATACAACGTTGCAGCATTCCGGTTCTCCGATCGCACGCCACCCTCGCGGATGATGCAGTTCTTCTTGGCGGTCCATCCAATCTCGAGCCCCGGCTCAAACCCACCCAGCATCAGCAAGTAGGTCACCGTCGTGATTCGAACGGCGTTCTCGGTAAGAACACACTGCCGCACCTCAATCGGCGTCTCCTCAGCAGCCCACGCCGACGCCAACTAGTCCACACGTCACGCCATAGCCCATAAGCGACCAATGCCACGACCATTCGCCGCACGGGTCTTCACGATTGACCTCCGCAACAGATGAAACATGTACCTCGGTCGCCCGCGTCGCTCAGCCGCGGCGGAAGTAGGACCGCAATCCGCCCGGGCTCTGCGCGCGCGCCAGCGCGAGGGCGATGCGCGGCAGCGCGAGGGGATCGGGGAAGACCAGGAAGCGGTCCTCGAAGGCGGGGGCGAACTTCTTCTTCCACCGGAACAAACTCTTGAAGTCGTAGAAGCGCGACAGGTGCTCCATCAGGAACTCGCGCGCGGGATCGGCGGCGGTGGGCTGCGGCGGGCGGGCCGCGGCCGCCACCCGCGGCGCGTGCTTCGGCCGCGGCGCCAGCGCGGCCTCGGCCTCGACGGTGGCGGCGGCGGCGGCCTCCGGCGTGAGCGGCGGGTCCTCGACGCTCACCAGCGCCGAGAGCGAGAGCGAGAGCATCGCGTCGCCGCGCGCGCGCGCGGCCTCGAGCGACTTCACCACCAGGAACTCCATCACCCCGGTCACCGCGTCGCCGCGGCGGCGCATCAGGTCGAGCGCCCAGCCCCGGCGCGCGGGAATGGGCACCCAGGTCATGAACGCCTCGACCCGCCGCTCCCCGGCGTGCCACGCCACGGCGAGTAGGTTCTCGTGCAGGTGCGCGGGCTCGAACCGGCCCATGCAGAATCCCTTCTCGCCGCCGTGGCGCGTGCGCATCCACTCGTTCGAGATCTCGCGCATCTGCTCGAGCAGGCCGTCGGGGTCGCCGTGCGGGTCGAACGCGCCCGCGCCGGGGAAGAACAGGCGGGCGGTCACGCCCGCGGTCTCGACCTTGCGCACCGCGCGGCGCACCTCGCCGATGGCCGCCCCCTCGAGCGTGAAGGGCTCGGTCCACAGCACCGGGTCCTCGCCGATGTGGATCGCGCGCCAGCCGAGCGACTGGTAGAGCGGCAGGCGCTCGGGGCGCGCCTGGAAGAACGCGAACTGCCAGTCACGCGAGCGGCAGTAGCGCTCGAACGCGGCGAGCAGGGCGGGCCACTCGTCGTCGGGCCCGATCGGGTCGCCGACCGCGAGCAGCGCGTCGGACTCGAACCGGTAGGCGATCACCGCGCGCCGGTTGTCGCTGAAGAAGTAGTCGGTGTCGGGCGCCAGCGCGAACGCCGCCACCGTGCTGTCGCCGTAGGCGCGGATCAACTCGCCGACCCGGCGCGCCTCGGCGCCGTGGCGCCCGCGGTGTGCCACCGGGCGCAGCGCCAGGACGGCGATCACCACCAGCAGCAGCATCCCGAGCAGCGGCAGGGATTCGAGGAACCACTGCGCGATGCGCACCTCGGCCGGCACCAGGGTGCGCGCGAGCACCAGCGCCGGACCGCCCACGCCGAACAGCCGGTAGGCCGCCTCGGCCGCGGCGCGCCCCAGCGAGGCGCCGGAGCCGAACACGATCTCGACGATCCAGCAGCCGAGGACCGCGTACGTCACCAGGCCGAGCACGGCCATCGCGCCCCACGAGCGCAGCGCCCGCAGGGTGAGCTCGCGGCTGCGCACCCGGAACGCCTCGCCGCTCACCCCGAGCGCGAACAGCAGCGCCGCGGCGATCGAGGCCTCCTCGACGTCGAGCGCCTTGAGCACGTTGACCGGCACCGAGAGCGCGCACAGGAGCAGGGCGGCGACGAACGCGCGGCGCTTGCCGCGGCGCAGCCCCCACGCGGTCACCAGCAGCAGCGCCCCGGCGATGAGCGTGAACGTGCGGCTGGTGTCGAGCACGTCGGTGGGCACCAGGTGGACGACCGCCAGCAGGCGCTCGGGGGGATGCGAGAGCAGCGCCGAGAGGAGATCGATCAGGCCCATCGCCGCGACGGCGACGGACAGCACGGAACGGATGAGGGCGGTGCGCATGCGCGGAGCAGCCTAGCACGATGTCGCGCGGCGCAAACGGTCGAGGCCCCGCGCTCGGGACGCGGGGCCTCGCGCACGGCGGTGCAGCGGTCTACTTGAGGGCCGCGTCCTTCATGGCCTTCGCGATGCGGAACTTGAGCACGGTCTTGGCGGCGATCTTGATGGCCTCGCCGGTCTGGGGATTGCGGCCCATGCGTGCCTTGCGCTTCACGACCACGAGCTTGCCCACGCCGGGGAACACGAAACCGTTCCTCGCCTGCTTGGCGGCGAGCGTCGCCAGCTCCGCGAGGATCTCCACGCTCTGCTTCTTCGTGATCTCGAACTTGTTCGCGATGTGGCTGGCGACCTGGGACTTCGTCATCATCTTCGCCATGTAAGTCCTTCCTCTCCCTGATGAAGGTGGTGCGACACGTTCGGACAGGTGCGCACTCGACGCACCCTAGCCGAAGGTGGGTATAGCGAGCGCAGCCGCGATTGGCAAGGGGAATCCTCCGGCCACCTCGATTCCACCCTTTGCTGGAGCGGTTGGAAACGATGCATAATCCGGGCCGCGCCAATCGCGGGTGAAACGCTCGTCACCGCCGGGAGGGTGTCTCGTCCGGGGAAACCTGACCCGCGCCGGACACGTGGCGCGCGCCGTTCAGTCGGTGCGCACGAGTCGCCGGGTGGCTGTCGCGCCGCCGGCGGTCGCGCGGACGAAGTACACACCGGGGCCCGCGCGCCGGCCGCGCGCGTCGGCGCCGCTCCACTCGAGGGTGGGCCGGCCGGGCTCCATCGGGCCGTTCGCGAGGGTCGCGACGCGCCTGCCGGCGGCGTCGTAGACCACGACCTCGACCGCAGTTGCAGCGGGCAGTTCGAGCGTCAGGCGCACTCGGCCGGAACTCGGGTTCGGCCACGGCACGGAGAGCGCGAGTCGCGTCGGCGAGGGGTTCGGAGTGAGCGTGAGGGGCATCTCGGTGACGTCGAGCCTCCACTGCGAACGGCCGTGGGTCGCGGCGACCAGGGTGCGCGAGGGAGCGTGGAGGGTCAGATCGAACACGGCCTGCGGGGGCATCCCGGTCCCGAGCGGGAACCATCCGGCCCCCAGATTCCGGGTGGCGTACACCCCGACATCGGTCGCCAGGTAGAGGATGTTCCGGTCGGCGGGGTCCACCAGGATGTCGTTGGCCGGCGCGTCCGGCAGGTTCCCCGCGATCGAGACCCACGTGGTGCCGCGGTCGAGGCTGCGGTAGACGTGGGCGAGGTGCTCGTCCGAACCGAACCCGGAGAGCGTCACGTACACCGTGCCCGGATCCACCGGGTCGGCGGTGAGCCGGGTGATGGCGCGCAACGGCAGCCCGGCGGTGATGTCGGTCCAGCTCCCGCCGCCGTTGGTGGAACGCCACACCTTGCCGTCATCGGTCCCCGCGTAGTAGGTCTGCGCGTCCGCCGGCGAGATCTCGAGCGTGGCGATGGTGCCGTAGGTGAGGAGCGCCACCGGGTTGGTGGAGAGGTCGCCGCTCACCGGCGAGTACGAGATACCGTTGTCGGTGCTCTTGTACACGCGCTGGCTTCCCACCAGCAGCACGCGGTGGTCCTGGGGATCCATCACGATCGGCGTGTTCCAGTTGTAGCGGTCACCGGCGTTGAAGCCGGTGGGCCCGGAGAATCCGCTCCCGCCGTTGGTCGAGCGCAGCAGCCCGGAGCCGTAGCTGCCGAACTGGTACTCGGCGAACACGATGTTCGGATCGGTCGGATCCACCAGGCACTGGAAGCCGTCACCGCCGAGGATGGCGTACCAGCCGGTGGGCGAGCCCGGCGTGATGAGTGTGCTGTTGTCCTGGGTGCCGCCTAGCAGGCGATTCGGATCCTGCGGATCGAGGGCGCCGGCGTAGAACTGGGTGATGGGAAGGTCGATGGACTTGGTCCACGTGCCGCCGCCCGTGAGGCTCGAGAAGAACCCGCCGTCGTTGCCGAGGTACACCCGCGACGTCACCGCCGGATCGATCCAGATCGCGTGCTGGTCCACGTGCGCCGCGCCCGTGGCGTCGGCGAACGACACGCCGCCGTCGAGCGAGCGCATCAGGCTCACGCCGAGCGCGAACACGCGGTCGGGATTGATCGGATCCACCGCCATGTCGCCGAAGTACCAGCTGAATCCCCCGAAGCCCCCGGTGAAACCGCTCGCGTCGCGCCGGGCCCAGGTGTCGCCGCCGTTGGTCGAGCGATACATGCCGAGCCCCGAGTACCCGCCAGCGGCGCCGGTGGTGATCTGCGCGTAGATCGTGCGCGGGCGCGTGGCGCAGAGCGCGAGCGCGATGCGGCCGACGTTGTCGGAGGGCGCCGGCAGTCCGGTGGCGAGCCGGGTCCAGCTGAGGCCGCGGTCGATGCTGCGCCAGATGCCGGTGCCGGGACCGTACGCGCGCCGGTAGGTGGGACGCCTCACGCGCTCCCAGGTGGCGGCGAACACGGTGTCGGGATGGATCGGATTGAAGACCAGATCGCTCACCCCGGTGCTGTCGTTGACGAACAGCGTGCGGGCCCAGGTCGCGCCGCCGTCGGTCGAGCGGTAGACGCCGCGGTCGGGCGAGGTCGAGAACTGGGGCCCCATCGCCGCGATCAGGATGTGGTTCGAATCGCCCGGGTCCACCGCCACGCGCGCGATGCGCGCGGTCGCCGCGAGCCCGAGCGAGTCCCAGGTGACGCCGCCGTCGCGGGTGCGGTAGAGACCGTGTCCGTCGTACGAGTCCACCGACGAGTTGGCCTCGCCGGTCCCGACGTAGAGCGTGGTGGTGGAGCCGGGCTGGAGCGCCAGCGCGCCGATCGAGAAGTCGCCGAACTGGTCGAAGATCGGAGTCCAGTGCGCGCCCGAGTCGACCGAGCGGAACACCCCGCCGTTGGCGGCGGCGAGGTAGACCAATGTGCCGCCCGGCGCGACCGCGAGCGCGGTCACGCGCCCGCCGATGTTGTACGGCCCCGCCTGCTGCCACGGCGGGAGCGCCTGGGTCCTCCCGGCCCGCGCCGCCCGGCCCGCCAGCGCGCGGTCGAAGCGGCCCTGTTCGACCGCGGCGATCCACTTGTCCTGCGCGATGGTCTGGAACGGGAAGGCGCGCTGCATCCCGAACCAGTCGCTCGGGTAGGGGCCGGCCTCGCGCTCGGTGGCGGATGCTTCGGTGCCACGGCGCCCGCCGTGCGAGCTCATGAACGGCGCGGCGACACACGCGACGGCGAGGAGCGACAGGAGGAGTGGGCGCGGACGCATGGCGAGGCTCCAGGGTGCGGGACGGTGCCGAACGACTATGAGTCTAGGGCCCGGCGGGCGCCCCCGACAACGTGAATGCCGCGGCGCGGCTCAGCGCGGCGGGCCGCCCGGGGCCGCGGTCGCCTCCGCCAGCATCGGCAGCGTGGCCGCGAACGGGCGCGAGAGCTCGGCGAAGTGCGCGAGCGCGAGCTCGCGTTCGTCCCCCTCGAGCACCGTGGGACGGAACGGGTCGTCGGGCCAGCGCGTGAATCGCAGCGGCACCACCTCGGCGCTCGAGACGCCGTCGCGCGAGACCGTGAATCGCGCCAGGCCCGCGATCGGATCGCTCGGGTCCTTGATCCCGCCGTACACGAAGTTGCCGAGCGAGTAGTAGATCGGTGCCCCGCGGTACACCTCGACGCCCTGGAAGCGGTGCGGGTGCGCGCCGAGCACCGCGCGGGCGCCGAGGTCCACGCACAGGTGCGCGAGCTCCTGCTGGTACTCGCGCACGGCGTACGAGCCCTCCTTACCCCAGTGGAAGAATGGGATCACCGCGTCCACCCGCGGCACCAGCCGCTCGACGTCCTCGCGCACCATGGCGCGGATGCCGTCGAGGTGGGTGTAGCAGCCGGCCACGCCCGCGGTCCAGCGCGTGGCGTAGAGCACCTTGGGCTCGAACATGTCCGCGGCCGCCTGGAAGTACCAGCCGACGAAACCCACGCGCACGCCGTCGCGCTCGATGATGCACGGCGCGCGGGCGTCGTCGAGGGTGGCGCCGGCGCCGAAGCGGGCGATCCCGGCCGCGTCGAGCGTGGCGAGCGTGTCCGCGACCCCTTCGGGCCCATAGTCCTTGACGTGGTTGTTGGCGCACGAGACCACGTCCACCGCGCCGCGTCTCAGGATCTCCACCAGTTCGGGGCGCGCGCGGAAGTTGAAGTTCTTCGGCACCTTGGTGCCGCGCGCGGTGAACGGGCACTCGAGGTTCACGACTGCCAGGCCGGCCTGCTCGAGCAGCGGGCGCACGCCCGAGAAGTAGCGCGCCTCGAGCGCGTCGCGGGGCTCACCTTCGGCGAGCAGGCGGTCGAAGTGGTCCTGCAGGTTGTAGCCCAGCGTGGTGTCGCCGCCGGCGACGATGGTCAGGCGGGGCGGGCCGGCGGGCACGGCGCCTTCCGCGGGCGCCGCGAGGGTGTCGCGCGGCACGCCGGCGCGCGCGCTGTCGGAGGCGGCGACCTGGGCGCCCGCCTCGCGCGCGAGCGCGAGCCCGGCGAGCGCGGCGGCGCTCGCTCGCATGAAGGTTCGACGTCGCATGGGGCGCGATTCAAGCACAGAGTCGGCCCCCGAGGCGAAGCGCTGGAGGAGGGCGGGGTCCGGGGAGCGTGCCCGAGCCCTCCGCGGTGCAATACCCACACGCACCGCTCCGGGCCCGGGCACGCTCCCCGGACCTGTGCCTGAACTGAATCCGACGTTGACGGCGTTCCTGACGGTCCCCAATATGCCGCGCGAGGCCGCCATGGACATCCCTCTGCTCGCAGTGGATCACGTCTCCAAGCGCTTCGGCGATCTGCAGGCCGTCTCCGACCTTTCGTTCGAGGTCCGGAGCGGGGAGATCTTCGGCTTCCTCGGGCCCAACGGAGCCGGCAAGACCACCACGCTGCGCATGGTGCTCGACATCACGCGTCCCGATTCGGGCGCGGTGCGCTTCGAGGGCCATCCCGGCATCGTGCGCGCGCGCACCGGCTACCTGCCCGAGGAGCGCGGGCTGTTCGAGGACATGCCAGTGCTCGACACGCTCGTCTACCTCGGCTCCCTGAGAGGGATGACCGTCCCCGACGCCCGCGCCGCCGGCCGCCGCTGGCTCGAGCGCGTGGACCTCGCCGCGCGCGCGGGGGAGAAGGTGAACGCGCTCTCGAAGGGGAACCAGCAGAAGGTGCAGTTCGGGGCCGCGCTCCTCCACCGGCCCGCGCTCGCGGTCCTCGACGAGCCGTTCGCGGGACTGGATCCCCTCAATCAGGACCTGTTCCTCAGCCTGATGAAGGACGCCTGCGAGCAGGGAACCGCGCTGCTGCTCTCGGCGCACCAGCTCGACCTGGTCGAGCGGCTGGCGGACCGGTTCCTGCTGATCGCGCGCGGCCGCGCGCTGCTCCACGGCACGCTCGCCGAGATCCGCCGCGCGGCGAGCGGCGGTCGCGACGAGGCGCTGGTGCTCGAGCTCGCGGCGCGGGACGGCATCGCGCCGACGCCGGAGACGCTGGCGCCGCTGCTCGCCGGCGCGGCATCCGGGGCCGAGTGGACGGCGCGCGCGCTCGAGGACGGTCTCACGCGGCTCGACGTGCTGATGCCCGGAGGCGCGGCCCTCGACCCGGTGCTGGTGTCGCTCGGGGCGCGCTTCGAGATCCGTCGCGTCGAGTCGCGGCGCATCCCGCTCCACGATCTCTACCTGCGGGCGGTGCGCGCCGACCAGGACGCGGACCGGGCGGAGGCCGCGCGTGCCTGAGCCCCGCTTCGCCTGGGTGCCGGTCGCGCGCTGGGAGCTCTATCGCGTCCTGCGCAGGGCGGACTTCATCGCCTCGGTGCTGCTCACGCCGCTCATCGCGCTGGGATCGATCTGGCTCGGCGGGGCGCTGCGCGGCGCGCCCGCGAAGGTGGCGGTGGTGTGGCTCGCGCCCGGCGGCACGGCGCGCGCCCTCTTGGCCGCGGACACGCTCCCCGCGCGCGACGCGATCGTGTGGACGCCGGCGCCGCCGGCGGCCGGTGCCGACCCCGCGGCCCTGCTGGCCGAGGTGCGGGCCCGGCGACTGGATGGGGTGGCCCTGGTCCCGCACGACTACGCGCTGGGCGGCACGGTCGAACTGCTGTCGCGCCGACCCGCTCCGCGCTGGCGGAACGGGGTGGAGTCCGCGCTGCGCGTGCGGGCGCGCACCGTGCGTGCGGAGGCCCGCGGCATCACGGCGGGCGAGCTGGTCGCCCTCGACGCGCGCGTCCAGACCCGCGAGCGCACGGCGCAGCCTCCGCCTCGCGCCGGCGGGCGGGATGCGCGCGGCGAACGCGTGGTGGTGCTGGCGCTGCTGGTCCTGATGATGGCCGTGCTGTTCTCGACCATCTCGTACCTGATGATCGGCATCAGCGGCGAGAAGCAGGCGCGCGTCACCGAGGTCGTGGTCTCCGCCGTCTCCCCGGAGGCGTGGATGGACGGCAAGCTGGTGGCCTTCACCGGCATCGGGCTCATCATGGCGCTGGTGTGGGCCGGCTCGCTGCTAGCGATGGCGGGGCCGTTCGCCTTCGCGCTGCCGGGCTCGGTGCGGCCCGGGGCGCTATTGGTGTACACGCTCTACGCGGTGCTCGGCCTCTACCTGTACAACGCGCTGTTCGCGGCGCTCATGGCGACCCTGCAGGGGATCCAGTCGACGGCGAAGTTCCAGGGCTATTTCTTCATGCTGCCGTTCGTCCCGCTGTGCTTCATCGCGCGCCTGATCGAGGATCCGAACGCTGGGTGGCTCGCCGTCCTCTCGCAGGTGCCGCTGTTCTCCAGCAGCCTGATCCCGGCGCGCATGGTCATGGGCGCGGTGCCGGCATGGGAGGTGGTGCTGGGACTCGCGCTGCTGATCGCGGCCTCGTGGGGCATGCGCCACGCCGCCGGGCGGATCTTCCGGGTCGGGATGCTGATGTACGGCAAGGACCTGACCCTGCCCGAGATCGTGCGCTGGGCGCGCGAGGGCTAGGCCGCCGGGCGCCGGGCCCGAGCGTGTCGGCCGGCGTTCGCCCACCCGCCTCGCGCACGAAGGCCCGGGCGATTGCCCGGGCCTTCGCGGTGCCGATCGCGCTGCTTCAGTAGCCGACCCAGCCGAACAGCTGGAGCCCGTCGGTGATCGGACCGTGGACGCTGTCCGAGCCGTGCGCCCAGTCGAGACCGAAGCGCGCGTTCGGGTTCACGTAGTAGGCTAGGTCGAGGGTGCCGAGGCTCACGTCCTCCACGCTGGTCGCCCCGTGCGACTTGGGCACGTACTCGTGCTCGTAGCGCGCCGTCAGCACCCAGCGCGACTGCTTGTCGAGCAGGCACGTGGCCTCGAGCATGCCGGTGTGGGCGAGGTCTGAGACGCCCTCCGGCTGATCCTGGAACTTGTCGATCGTGTAGCCCGGGATGAGCGTCACGCGCCCGCGGTCGAGGTACGCGCTGAGATCACCCTGCACGTGCTGCGAGGACGACCCGCCGGGGACGCGGGGGTCCTGGCGGTCGAGGTAGAGGCGCGCGGTGTACAGATGGCCGGCCGCCTCGCGCATCACCCACAGGTACACGTTCTCGAGCTGATTGAAGTACTTGGCGTCCGGCCGGTGGGCCAGCAGGCTGTCGAGGCTGCGGCTGCTGTTGATGAGCCCGAGCGCGTACCACCAGTCCGACTTCACCCCGTTGAGCTCGAACCCCGCGGCCCCCAGGGTGACGCGGTCGTTCAGGTAGCCGGTCAGGGTGGTCTTGCGCGAGTCGGCGAGGTACGGGATGTCCGCGTCGAAGATGCCGGCCTTGATGTTGAGCGCGCCCTCCTTGCCCACGTCGTCGAACTGCACGAACGCCATCCCGCTCTGCAGCGGCCCGCCCTCGCCGGCGAAGTTGTTGTCGAAGTGGAACGTCACGCGCTCGGCGAGCGTGCCGGCGGTGTGGAACTCGACCTGGTTCTGCTGGAAGCCGCCGACGCTGCTGCGCACGCGCGACGAGCCGCCGGTGTCGGTCGCGGTGGAATTGAAGGCGTAGCCCACGTTGCCCACCAGCGAGATCGGGAACTCCTTCCCGGTGCTGTCCCACGGCGACTCGCCCCGGGCGCCCGGCATGCGGTAGCCGTTCTGCTTGAAGTGCATGCCGAACACGTTCAAGCGGGGCGCCGCCAGGTGGCAGGACGTGCACGGCATGCCGTACTTGCGCGCGAACAGCGGCAGCGCATCCGCCGGCGCGCGGAGCGCCGCGAGCGCGGAGAGCGCGGCCAGCACCGTGAGCGCGCTGGCGAGCAGGGAGGTGGGCGGGCGGCGACGGACCAAGTGGCGTGACCACGACATCGGGCGACTCCTCCGGAGGACGGTGGAGCGATGGCCGGCGCGCGCGGACGATCGAGTGATGAGATCATCCACCGCGACCGGTCGCGAAGATCGCGACCATGGGCTGCGGCGACCCGACGGCGCGGAGACTAGCAGAGTGACACGGTCGAAGGTACCGTGTTGCGAGCGGCGAGCGGCGCGGCGTCGGCACGCGCCACGAGCCGCCCGCCCGGGCGACCCGCGCCTACCCGCGCGACAGCCGCCAGTCCTTCGCGAGCCGCTCCACCATCGCCTCGATGCGGCGCTCCCGGGTCGCGGGGCGCTTCGCGTCGGTGACGTAGCGGATCAACTGGCGCCGGTGCGAGGGCGGCCACGCCGCGAACTGCGCCTGGGCCGGCTTGGAGCCGCGCAGCGCCCGCGCGAGGTCGGCGGGCACGCGCGTCACGCGCGGGCGCGGGGCGGCGGCGCGTTTGGGGGCCGTCCGCCGGGCCTTCACCTTCGCCTTGGCCTTCACTGTCATAGGGTCTCCGCGTGAGGGGAGTTCAGCGGTTCGCCACGCGCCGGACGAGCTTGAGCGCGTTCCGGCGCCCGTCCAGCGCGATCACCTTGATGTCCATCATGCCGAGCGCCTGCGCGGCCTGGCGCACCGTGTCCTCCTGGATGCGCGGCAGGCCCTGCGGCCAGATCGCCCACACCGCGGCATCGCGACGGAGCTGCTTCTCCACCGTGGCCAGTCGCCGCAGGCCGGCCGGGCTCTCGATCACCAGGAACACGAGGTCGGTCTCCGGGCCCACGCGTGTGGTGGCGACGTCGGCCGCCCGCGTGTGCAGTTCGGCGATGAAGCCCGGGTCCGCCAGCCCCAGCACGGCGACCCTCGCGCCGGGCATGACGTCCAGCTCATCGAGGCGGTTGCGCTTCGTCGAACCCGACGGCCGCGTCGTCATCCGGGTCTCCGTGGTGAGGCACCCATGTCCGCGCACAACGCAGTAGCAGAAGATGGCTCAGGAATCCACACAAGGATGCAGCGCAACCTCGGCCGGCGGTCCGTCGGCGCTCCGCCGCAGCGCCCGCGCGAGCGCCGGGCGCAGGCGCGCCGGCGTCACGCGCCCGAGCACCACGCGCGGCGTCCCACCGGCCCGTGCCAGCGCGGCGAGCGCGTCCGCGACCCCGTCGATCGCGGCGTCGGGATCGGACCGGCCCCACGCCGGGAACGGCGCCGGCCCGCCATCGCCGAACCACGGCTCGAAACCCACCCGGCGCGCTTCGAGCCGGCCCGCCTCGCGCACCCGTCGCACGTCCACGCGCCCGATCAGCCGGCCGTCGTGGAGCACCGGCAGCACATAGTAACCGAACACCCGCCGCGGCTCCGGCACGTACACCTCGATGCGATAGTCGAACCCGAACAGGCGCGCCACGCGTTCGCGGTGCCACAGCAGCGAGTCGAACGGCGAGAGCAGCGCGGTGCCACGCGACGGCGCCCGGCGCCGGGCGGCGCGCTCCAGCGCCGGCAGGTCGCGGGCCAGCGCGTACCACGGACCGCGCTCGCCCTCGATCGCCACCTCGGTCGCGGTCCCCTCCTCGAGCGCCGCACGCAGCGCCGCCCGGTGGTCGGCCGCGGTGACGCGGGGGAAGGTGAGATACCCGCGCAGGTCGGCCGCGGTCGCGGCGCCCATGGCGTGGAGCGAGCGCTCGAGGTGCCAGCCGCGGAACGCCGCGGGCGCCAGCGGCTCGACCGCGGCGAGGTCCGGCAGCACGCGCTCGGCGAGGTCGTAGCGCTTGTGGAAGTGCGCCCGCGAGTGCACCAGCAGCCGGCCGCGCATCCACAGCACGTGGAGCGCGTGCTGGGCCGGCTTCCAGTCCCACCAGCCGCCGGCGCCCGCGGGGCGGGCGTGCTCGAAGTCGGCGCTCGCGAGCGGGCCGCGCTCGCGCACCGCGCCCTCGACCGCGCGCAGCGTCGCCGCGTGCTGCTGCAGCCAGGCCGACCAGCCGGTGCTGTGCCCGCGGTAATCGATCATCGCGCGCTTCCAGCCCGCGAGATGCGCGCGCGGCACCAGGCAGGCGGCGTGCGCCCAGTACTCGATCAGCACGCGCCGCCGGTAGAGCATCCGATCGAGCGCGGCGCGGTCGAACGCGCCGAAGCGGCTGTGGAGCGTGATGAGATGGGCGCGGTCCACCGCGTTGATCGAGTCGAGCTGGATGCCGCCGGTGTCGGCGGCGAAGCGGGCGAGCGCCGCCGCCGTGAGCCGGCGCCCGCGCGGACGGTCGAGCTGCTGGCGCTCGAGGAACAGCGCGGCCACCGCGTGGAGCGGGAAGGTGGAGGGGCTCACGCGCGTGCCGGCGGGTACGCGCGCCCGAGCACGTCCACCAGGTGCTCCATCCGCACCGGCGAGCCGCGTTCGCGGGCCCCGCGCGCCATGTGGAGCAGGCAGCCCGGGTTCGAGGCCACCACCACCTCGGGCGCCACGGCCTCGATCGAGTCGAGCTTGAGCCGCAACTGCTCGTCCGCCATCGCCGCGTGCGTGAGGTTGTAGATCCCGGCGCTGCCGCAGCACCAGTCGGAGTTCGGCAGGTCCACGAGCGTCACGCCCGGCACCGCGCGCAGCAGCAGCCGCGGCGCGGACCGCACGCCCTGCGCGTGCGCGAGATGGCAGGGGTCGTGGTAGCCCACGCGCAGCGGCCGGGCCGGATCGTGGGCGGAGGACAGCGGCCGGCGGGCCTCGGGCAGGCCGAGCTGCACCAGCGCCTCGCTCACGTCGCGCACGCGCGCGCCCACCACCTCCGCATCCGCCGCCGCGTCGTCGTCCGCCAGCAGGTGCCCCATCTCGCGCAGCGCGGCCCCGCAGCCGGCGGCGTGCGTGACCACCAGGTCGTACGCCCCCGGCGCCAGCATCCGCGCATTGCGGCGCGCGAGGTCCTTGGCCTCGCGGCGCAGCCCGGCGTGCGCGTGGAGCGCGCCGCAGCAGGACTGGGCGCGCGGCCACCACACCTCGGCGCCGGCGAGCACCAGCAGGCGCACCGCCTCGCGGTTGGTGCCGGCGAACATCGCGTCCATCACGCAGGTCGAGAAGAACGCCACGCGCGCCCGCGGGCGTCCCGCGGGGTGGAACACCAGCGCGTCGGTCCGGGCCTCCATGCGGGCGCCCGCGGGCAGCGCGCTCGCGACGCGCTCGAGCGCGCGTTCGGCGCGGGGCGCGATCGGCGGGGTGAGCGCGAGCCCGAGGCGCGCGAACGCCGGCAGCATCCCGCGTGCGCCCGCGGCGCGGGCGAGCGCCGCCAGCGGCCCGTGCTGCGTGAGCCTCAGCAGGTCGGCGGCCCCGTGCATGCGCTCGCGCTCGGGGAACAGCGTGCGCAGCGCCCAGGTGCCGAGCGCGCGGCCGAACGAGAACGGCCGCGCGCGGCGCTCCAACTGGCCGCGGGTGGCCTCGAGCAGGCGCGAGTAGGGGACGCCCGCCGGACACACGGTCTCGCACGCCCTGCAGGCCAGGCACTGGTCGAGATGCGCCAGCAGCGGATCGCTCGGCCCGATGCGCCCCTCGGAGAGCCCGCGCATCAGGTAGAGCCGGCCGCGCGGGGAGTCGGGCTCCAGCTTGTTCGTGCGGTAGGTGGGGCAGGCGGTCAGGCACAGCCCGCAGTGGATGCAGGCGTCGAGGTCGAGGCGCGTGGGTGCGTCCGCGGCGTCGAACCACGAGGCGGGATGCGGCGGGCGTGGGGAAGCGTGCTCGCTGGTCACGCGGGCAGGATAGCAGAGCGGCGCGGTGGCGCCGCGCCTACGACCGATCGTCCGTCAGGTGGAAGTGGTGGAGCGCGCGATGGAGCACCGGCGCGAGCAGCACCGCCACGCTCACCAGGAACACCACGCCGGAGAACAGGGCGTAGGCCGAGGCGAACCACTTCTCGGCGTCGGGGAGCCCGGGCCGGGCGTCCACCGGCCCCATGCCGCCGAGGATCATGGAGGCGTTGTAGAGCGAGTCGAGCCACGACAGTCCGCCGCTCACGCGGTAGCCCACCACGCCGACGCCGAGCGAGAGCCCGAGGATGAGCGCCGCGACCGCGCCGTTGCGCCGGATGCGCGCGTGGTACTCGGCGCGCGGGGCGAGCGGCTCGTGGTGGCGCTCGTAGTGGAGGAGCCGTCGCTTCATGGGACCAGCACCACCTTCCCGAAGTGCTCGCGCCGCTCGATGCGTTCGTGCGCGGCGCGCGCCTCGGCGAGCGGCATCACGCGATCGACCACCGGCTTCAGCCGGCCGTCGGCCACGAATCGCAGCACCTCGGCCAGGTCGCGGCGCGTGCCCATCCACGAGCCCATGAGCGTGAGGTGACGGCCGAACAGCGCGTTCACGTTCAGCCGGACGTCGGCGCCGATGGTGGCGCCGCAGGTGACCAGCCGTCCGTCGCGCGCCAGGCACGCGACCGCCTGCTCGAACACCGCGCCCCCGACGTGCTCGAACACCACCTCGACGCCCTTCCTCCCGGTCAGCGTGCGCACCGCCGGCGCGAAGTCCCCCGGCGCGTGGTCGAGGACCTCGTGCGCGCCGAGCGCGCGAGCGCGTTCGCACTTCGCGGCGCCCCCGGCGGTGGCGATGACACGCGCGCCGAGCAGGCGCGCGATCTGCACCGCCGCGCTGCCCACGCCGGAGCCCGCGCCCACCACCAGCACGTCCTCGCCCGCGCGCACGCGGGCGCGCGTGACCAGCATGTGCCACGCGGTGAGGAACACCAGCGGCACCGCGGCCGCCTCTTCCCACGTGAGGTTCGCGGGGAACGGGAACAGGTTCGCGGCGGGCACCGCGACGCGCTCGGCGTAGCCGCCGTTGCGCGCCCGCCCGAGCACGTCGTGCGCGCCGCACAAGTTGTCGTCGCCGGCGCGGCAGGCCTCGCACACTCCGCACGAGAGCGTGGGATGCACCAGCACGGGATCGCCCGGCTTCACCCCGCGCACCGCGGCGCCGCACTCCGCGACCACGCCCACCACGTCGCTCCCGAGGATGTGCGGCAGCTCGGGCGCGAGGCCGGGCAGTCCGCCGCGCACCCACAGGTCGAGATGGTTGATGCCGCACGCCCGGACCTCGACCACCGCCTCGTCCGCGCCGCAGCGCGGCTCGGGCAGGTCGCGCATCACGAGCACCTCGGGCCCGCCGCAGCGGTCGAACGCCACCGCCCGCATGGTCACCCCGTCCGCGCGCGCCGCATGCGGCGCTGGTAGAAGTAGGACACCGCGAGCAGCACCACGCCCACCAGCACCGCGCTCACGAAGCGCCAGAACACGTCCACCTCGGCGAGATCGGCGAGGGCGAACTTGGCCACCGTGAGCCCCAGCAGGCCGAGCCCGAGCCAGCGCAGGTACGCCGAGCGCCTCCGCCAGCCCGCGGCCACCAGCCCCGCGGCCTGCAGCGTCCACAGCGCGCTCGAGAGGAACGCCTGCAGCATGCCGACCCGCTGCGACAGAGCCGGCGCGCCGAGCGCAGGCGGCTTCGCCCAGCGCCCGCCGGTGCCCTCGAGCGCGCGCGCGAGGTGATCGGCCTCGGCCGCGCTGTAGATGATCAGCATCACCATCGCCGCCATCACCCAGCTGCGCGAGAGCACCTTGCGCCATTCCACGCCGAAGCGGTCCTCGCGCCGCAGCAGGGCGCCGGTCACCAGCACCAGGGCGATGCCCGCGAGCGATCGCAGGCTGTGCGGATGCACGAACGGGATCTCGCTCAGCTCCACCGTGCCGTGCTCGAGCAGCCCGAACAGATGCACGAGGCCGCCCACGCACGACACCGTGGCCCCGAGACCGCGCAGCCAGGCGCCGCGCCGGCCGGAGCCCAGCCACACCAGCGCCGCGCCCTCGGCGAGCCACGCGAGCGAGAGGTAGGAGGTCCCCACGGCGCGCTCGACCGCGATGGTGACGAACAGCGTCGCGCCCGCGGTGAGCGGTCGCCAGGCGTCGTCCGAGGGACGCCGGGAATCGATCCACCACGCCGCGGCGGCGTGCACCCCGGCGAGCGCCAGCAGCAGCACCGCGGCCGGGATCCGGGACGCATACTCGAGGAACGGCCACGACGCGACGGCGAACAGCAGCGGGGCCGCGACGATGACCGCCAGCTCGGACGGACGCGCACGCTCCGCGGTGCGCGCGAGGCGCGCCAGCGGCGCGAGCCCGACGACGGCGTAGAGCACGGCGAGCCCGCACTCGGGTCCCCAGCCCCACGTGCGGGGCGGGAACGCGGGGATCCACGCCAGGGTCGTGAGGCCGAGGGACCCCAGCGCGAGCAGCGACCAGCCGGCGCGCGCGCCGAGCGCGAACACCACGGCGTTCACCACCGCGAGGTAGCCGAGCAGCGCCGGCGGCCCGAGGTCGAACCCGCGCAGATGGAGCAGGCCCGACATCAGCTGGGGCACGAACGCGCCGATCACGCCCAGCGCCGCGATCGCCTGCGCGCGGTAGCGCAGGCCCACGGTCATGGTGCCGAACGAGGCGAACGCGAGCAGCGGCAGCGCGGCCGCGGTGGGGAGCACGTGGAGCGTGAACCAGCCGAGGTAGAGCGAGAGGTACGCGACTCCGAGCCCCACGCCGATGAGCGCGTGCCCGATCGGGGGGAGCGTGCGCGCGAGCCGGTCGCCGCGCCACGCCAGCGCGGCCCCGAACAGCACGCCGGCCATCACGAGCACCGCGGGGCCGAGCCGTCCGGAGGTGTACCCCCACAGGATGCTGAAGAACGCGCCGAGCATCACGAGCACCGCGCCGGCATTCTGCATCCACAGCCCGCCGACCATCTCCTCGGCGCGCGCGCTGTCGAAGAACGGGCGCGCGGAGCGAGCCGCGGAGTCTTCCGCGGGGGGCGCGGCGGCCGGGGCGGCGGCCGGGGGCGCGGCGGCCGCGCCCGCCAGCGGGAACGGGATCGGCGGGGGCGCCGGGGCGCCCGCGCGCGCGTCGTCGGGAGGGGGCACCGCGACCAGCGCCGCGCCGCGCTCGGCCTCGAGCCGGCGCACGCGCTCGCGCAATCCCGCGGTCTCGCGCTCGGCACGGCGCGCCGCCACCAGCGCCCACACCGGCATCACGAACCAGCCCAGCCCGAGGATGACGGCGAAGAACCACACGGCGGGACCCTCCACGCGTGAAGCCGAGGCTTCCGATCGCGGCCAGCATAGCGCCCTCGGGCGGCGGACGGAATCCGCGGCGGCGCGCGCGAGCGCTCGCGACGCGCTAGGATGCGGCATGCTCACGCGCCGGAGATTCCTGCGGACCGGTGGGGCGGCCGCGGCCGGCGCCCTGGTCGGGGGCGTGTACGGCGTGCGCTTCGAGCCCCACTGGCTGGAGGTCACGCGCCGCGAGCTGCCGGTCGCGGGGCTGCCGGGCACGCTGCGCGGGGCGACGCTGGTCCAGCTCAGCGACCTGCACGTCGGCGGGTGGATGGACGACGGCTACATCGTCTCGGTGCTCGAGCGCGTGCGCCGGCTGGCGCCCGACTTCATCGTCCACACCGGCGACTTCGTGACCCAGCGCCTCGGCGGGCCCTTCCTCGAGCGCCTGTCCCGGGTGATGCGTCACGCGCCGCGCGGCCGGCTCGGCACTCTCGGCATCCTGGGCAACCACGACTACGGCGGCGGATGGCTGGCGGCCGAGTACCCGGCCGAACGGGCGGCGGCGGTGTGCGCCCACGTGGAGGCCGCGGGAGTGACCATGCTCCGCAACGCGCACCTCACCCTCGCGGGCCTGACGTGGGTGGGGATCGACGATCTCTGGAGCGGGCGGCTCGACCTCGCGCGCGCGCTGGACGGCGTGCCGCCCGAGGCGCCGGCGATCCACCTCTGCCACAATCCGGATGGCGCCGACCTGCCGGGCTGGGAGGGCCGCCGCGGCTGGATCCTCTCGGGCCATACGCACGGCGGCCAGGTGCGACTGCCGTTCCTGCCCCCGCTGGTGCTCAACGTGCGCAATCGCCGCTACGTCGCGGGTGCGTTCGACCTGCGGGACGGGCGGCGGCTCTACGTCTCCCGCGGCGTCGGTTACGTGACGCCCATCCGCATCGGCGTGCGCCCCGAGGTCGCGGTGTTCACGCTGGTGCCGGTGTGAGGCCGATCCTCCACCCTACCCCTTCGCCGCTCCCTCGCCGGCGCGGCCGCGCTCGTAGTACGCG
Source organism: Candidatus Eiseniibacteriota bacterium (assembly GCA_963776245.1). Classification (GTDB taxonomy): domain Bacteria; phylum Eisenbacteria; class RBG-16-71-46; order RBG-16-71-46; family RBG-16-71-46; genus CAVSAC01. The sequence goes on from CAVZLN010000003.1 coordinate 891,918, forward strand.
GCCGTGAGGCGCTTCATGATGTCCGCACGGCGGTCGTAGAGGCGCTTGTGCCGGCGCGGCGCGTGCTTCGCGAGCGCGTACGCGGCGAGCAGCGGCAGCCCGATGGTCGAATCGGTGTAGCAGATGACCGTGCCCGGCAGCTGGTCGGGGTCGATCTTGCCCCACGACACCGCCTCGGCCGGCGTGGCGCCGGAGAGGCCGCCGGTGTCGGGCCTCGCGTCGGTCACCGCGAGGAAGTAGTCGTGGCCCTTCTCCGCGATGCCCAGGACCTCCTGGATCTGCGGCTCGGTCTGGAGCAGGAAGTTCTTGGGGCTGCCGCCGCCGAGGATGAACACGCCGCTCTTGCCACCCGCGGCCTTGGCGTCCCACACGATGCCCGCGGTCTCATTGACGTCGGCGTTCACGTCGATCATGAGCTTCGAGCCCTCGAGCGCCTTGGCCGCCACGTTCATGCCGATCGAGGAGTCGCCGGGCGACGAGGTGTACACCGGCACCCCGTACTGGTGGGCCACCGCGAGCAGCGAGCGCTTCTTCAGCCCCAGCGCCTCCTCGCGCGCGCGGATGTACTTCCCGCACAGGAAGTGGAACTCCGCGCTGCTCATGGTGCGCTGGAACTCGGGCGCGGCGATGATCTGGCGGAAGAACGCGTCGGTGTCGAGCAGCACCGAGTAATCGAAGAAGATGTCGTAGATGCGCACCACGCCCTGCTCGCGCAGCGCGACGTCGTCCACCTGGAAGGTGCCGCGGTGCAGCGGCAGCCCGAGACCGAAGTGGGTGTCGTGGTACAGGTTCGCGCCGGTGGACACGATCCAGTCCACGAACCCGGCCTCGATGAGCGGGATGATCGCGCTCATGCCGAGCCCGGCGGGGGTGAGCGCGCCGGTGAGCGAGAGCGCCACCGTGACGTCGTCCTCGAGCATGCGTTCGGTGAGCAGCCGGGCGCCCTCGCGCAGGCGCGCGGCGTTGTAGGCGAGGAACGCGCTCTCGATCAGCTCGGCCGCGGTCTCCCGGCCGGTGATGGCGGGCGGGTCGATGCGCGCGCCGGTGATGTGCGGGTTGCGGCTGCCGGGCTGGGACATGTCGGGGTGCCTCGTGCGTGCGGTGGTCGTTCGAGCGAGAGTGGCGGGGAAGATACCCGCTCGCGCGCGTTGCACCAACACCGGCGACACACCGGGATTGCGGGGCGCAGGTGCGTTCGGCGGGGGGTCGGCGAGGGCACTCCACACGTCGGGCGCGCGGTCGGCGAGGGCGCCCGAGTCCTCCACGGTGCAATACCCACACGCACCGTTCCGGACCCGGGCGCTCTCGCCGACTCGGCTATGCGCGCAAGTGGGCCCCGATCGCGGTCGCGATCACCACGATGAGCCCGAACCCCACCTCGGCCAGCCCGAAGCGTTGCACACTCGTGCGCACCCGCCAGCGCGAGAGCCCGAACGCTGCGCGCAGCGCCAGCGCGGCGATGGCCGCGACGCCGAGCCACGGCGCCAGCCCGGCGCGGGCGAGCAGCGCCACGGCCGCCACGCCCGCCGCCTGCGCGACCAGCGCGGCCGCGACCGGCGCGGGCTCGCCGCGGTCGAGCCGCAGGCGCGCGCGCACGAACAGCACCGACGGCACGACGCGCGCCGCGAGCACGCCCCACAGCCCGAGTGAGGGCCCCGGCGCCCAGCCGGCCGCCAGCGGGATGACCGCCGCGGTCGCGGCCAGCGCGAGCGCGCCCGCGATCTCGGCGGTCACCTCGCGCGCGCGCTGGCCGAGATCGGCCGCGAGCGCCAGCGCGGCCAGCGGCGCGGCGAGGGCGAGCGTCGGGATCACCGGGCCGCGCGCGAGCAGCACCGCGCCCGCGAGTGCCAGCGCGGCGAGTGCCACCAGCAGCGCGAACGCCCGCTCGGCAGCGGCGGTGCGGGCGTAACGCCGGCCGCGGCGCCGGTCGCCGAGCAACAGGCGCAGCGGCTGGCGCGCGAGGAACGCGGCCACCGCGGCGAACGCCACCAGCGCGCCCGCCCACGAGGGTGCCACCGCGAGCCCGAGGACGATGGGCTCGCCGAGGAACGCCCAGCCGCCGTGCTCGGCGGGGAGCACGATGCGCCGCCAGGGCGTCGGCGCCGCGTCCGGGGCGGGCGCCGGGGTCATCGCGCGCGGCTCACGCCACCGGCGGGCGCGTCTCGTCGCCCTCGCGGACGGGCCGCGCCACCGGCAGGTCGGGCGTGAAGTCCTCGCCCGGGTTGATGAAGCGGTCGAGCTCGACCTGGTACTGGCGGTCGTGAAGTTCGCGGTAGCGCCCGCCGAGCGCCATCAGCTCGCCGTGCGTGCCGCGCTCCACGATGCGGCCGCCCTCGAGCACCAGGATCTGGTCGGCGCTGCGGATGGTGGAGAGCCGGTGCGCGATGACGAACGTGGTGCGCCCGGCGCGCAGCGCGCGCAGGCCGTCCTGGATCATCGCCTCGCTCTCGCTGTCGAGGCTCGAAGTGGCCTCGTCGAGGATCAGGATGCGCGGGTCGGCGAGGATGGCGCGGGCGATGGCCACGCGCTGGCGCTGCCCGCCCGAGAGCTTCACGCCGCGCTCGCCCACGATGGTGTCCCACTGCTGCGGGAAGTGCTCGATGAACTCGTCGCAGTGCGCGATCGCCGCGGCGGCGCGGATGCGGTCGAACGGCGCGCTGGGGCGCGAGAACGAGACGTTCTCGCGGATGGTGCCGTCGAACAGGAAGTTGTCCTGCAGCACCACGCCGAGGTTCGCGCGGTAGTCGTGCAGGCGCAGGGTGCCGAGCTCGCGGCCGTCCACCGTGACCCGGCCGCTGACGGGGCGGTGATACGCCATCACCAGTCCGATCAGCGTGCTCTTGCCCGAGCCGCTGGAGCCCACCAGCGCGGTGGTGGAGCCCGCCGGGGCGCGGAACGAGACGCCCTTGAGCACCGGCTGGCCGGCGTCGTACTCGAACCACACGTCCTCGAACGCGATCTCGCCGCGCAGCTCGGGGAGCACGTCGCGCGCGCCGTCGCCGGCGTCCTCGGTCGGCATGCGCATCACCTCGCGGATGCGGTCGAGCCCCGCGAACGCCTCGGTGATCTGCGTGCCGATGGCGGACATCTCCACCAGCGGGCCGGCCATCAGCCCGGTGAACAGCACGTACTGCAGGAACCCGCCGGGCGTCATCTCGTCCCGCAGCATGGCGCGCCCGCCGAGCAGGATCATCACCACGCCGATGACCCCGACGATGACGGTGCCCATCGCGCTGGTCCCCGACACGCCGGTCATGGACTCGGCGATGTTGCGCAGCAGCCGGTGCGCGCCCTTCGCGAACACCAGGTCCTCGCGGCGCTCGGCGGTGTACGCCTTCACGATGCGCGCACCGCCGAGGGACTCGCCGAGGCGCCCGGTGATCTCGGCCTGGATCTTCCCGCGCTCGCGGAAGATCGGGCGGAAGTGCGCGAACGCCCACGACATCATCGCCGCGAACGCGGCGAGGATGATGAGCGTGCCGAGCGTGAGGTGCCAGTTCAGGCGGAACAGCACGATCAGCGCGATGACGGTCTGGAGCAGACCGCCCACCAGCTGCACGAAGCCGGTGCCGACCAGGTTCCGCACGCCTTCGGCGTCGGTCATGATGCGCGAGATCAGCACGCCGGTCTGGGTCGAGTCGAAGTAGCGGATCGGCAGCCGCGTGATGTGCGCCTCGACGCGTTTGCGCATGTCGGTGATGACGCGCTGCGCCGCCACCCCGACCACCTGCGAGAGCGCGAACGACGTGCCGGCCTGCAGCAGCGTGCCGCCGAGCGCGGCGAGCGCGAGCGGCATCAGCAGGTCGGCGCGGTGCTTGCCCACGACGTCGTCGATGAACGTCTTGGAGGTGGCGGGCAGGACCATGCCGGCGAGGCGGCTCACCACCGTGAGCGCGAACCCGATGATGAGCGGGCGGCGGTGCGAGGCGATCAGCGTGCGGGCCTCGGCCCACGCGCTGGAATAGTCGACGGCCTTCTTGGCGGTTGGTGCGGTCGGTGCGCTGGCGCTCATGCAGCTCCTGTGGCGTGGGGTGGGAGCGGCCGTGGGCGGGGAATGTAGCGCGGGAGCGGTGCGCGGTTCCAGCCGAGGCCGCGCAGGCTCAATCGGTTCGGCCCGTGAGAAGACCCGGATCCGACCGGGACCAAGTCCGGGATTCCCCCGGCCCTTGACGGAGGAGTAGACTTGCAGGTGCGCAAGCGCGAGGCACCGGGAGTCGTCGTGGGAGAAGGGGCCGCGTCATGAACGCGAAGTTGCGCTGCTGGACGCTGTCGGTCGGTGTGGTTCTGGTGGCGATCTGGGCCGAGGCCGGCCAGGCCGGATTGAGGATCGTGCCTGCTGCCCCGCAGGTCGGTGACACGGTCAGGGTCGAGGTCGATTCCTGGTTCCCCAGCACCTGTTGGCGGGACACGGGCCAGACCTGCGCCGTCGGCCCGGACGATTCGCTGAAGTTCACGGTGGATGTCGGGTACTGCAGCGGGATGCCCTCGTGCGGGTGCGCCCTGGTCATCGTGCCGTATCACCGCGTCTGCGACTTCGGGGTCTTGCCGGCGGGGTCGTACATCGCGGTCTTCACCGAGCGACACGTCTCGCCCTATGACCCCGAGCCGGGCTTCACCTGGTCGCTTCCATTCTCGGTCATCGGTCCGGTCCCCGCCCGGACGCACTCGTGGGGGCGGATCAAGACCCTGTTCCGCTGATCGGAAGCGCCCGGTCGTCGATACGGGCCGCCTCCGCGCCCCCCTACACCCGCGCGAGCGCCTCCTTCAGGTCGTGGATGATGTCCTGCGGGTCCTCGATGCCGAGCGACATGCGCACGCCGCCCGGCTCGATGCCGGCGAGGCGCTGCTCCTTCACCGGCACCGCGGCGTGGGTCATCGAGGCCGGGTGCTCGATGAGCGTGCGGACCTGTCCGAGACTCACCGCGAGGGTGATGGCGAGCGAGCGCGTGGCGAGGTGGTCCATCATGCGCGCGCCGCGCCGCCGGGCCTGCGCGGGCGTGCCCTTGAGCACGAACGAAAGCAGGATCCCGGGCGCGAAGCGGCCATCCGGGCTGCGCATCTGGCGCCGCGCGAGCGCGTGCTGCGGATGCGAGCGCAGGCCGGGATAGCGCACGTAGGCCACCTTCGGATGGCGCTCGAGGAAGCGCGCCACCTGGAGCGCGATCTCCTGCTGGCGGCGGGTGCGCAGGCTGAGCGAGGGCAGGCCGTACACCAGCGTGGGCCACGCGCTGCGCGGCGAGAGCGGGCCGCCGAAGTCCTTGCGGTAGAGCAGCAGATCGCTCTCGAGCAGCCGCGGACCGATCACCGCGCCGCCCATGTCGGTGCCGAAGCCGCCGAGGTTCTTGGTCAGGCTGTGCACCACCAGGTCGATGCCGTGCTCGAGCGGCCGCTGGCCGAACGGCGTGGCGAACGTGTTGTCCACGACGGTGTAGATGCGGCGGTGGCGCTTGCCGCGCATGCGCCGCGCGCGCGCCGCGTTGGCCCGCGCCACCGCGCGCGCGACCGCCCGCAGGTCCACCAGCTCGAGCGTCGGGTTGCAGGGCGTCTCGAAGTACACCGCCATCACGTCGTCCTGCGCGAGCGCGGCCGCCAGCGCCGCGGGATCGGTGACGTCCACGAACTCCACCCGGATGCCGTAGCGCGGGTACCAGTTGGCGAGCAGCGAGTACGTGCATCCGTAGAGCGTCGGGTGCACGATCACGCGGTCGCCGGTGCGCAGCAGCACGCCGAGCGCGGCCGAGATCGCCGCCATGCCGGTGGCGAAGCACAGGCAGCGCTCGCCCCCCTCGAGCATCGCCAGGTTCTCCTCGAGCTGGCCGCGCGTGGGCTCGTCGAGGCGCTCGTAGATGTAGATCGGCGCGTGCTTCGCCCGGTCGAGGCCGGGGTTCGCGAACTCCAGGAACCCGGCCGCGCCGCGCTTCACGCTCTCGAGCCGGTACGCCGCCGACGCCGACTGGGGCGGCACGATGTGGTCGGAGTAGTTCCAGTGCTCGGTGTGGAAGCGTCCGTGCACCTGCACGGTGTCCGGCCGGTAGCGCTCCTCGACCCGGGTGGCGAGCCGGCCGTAGGTGTGCTGCTTCGAACGCGCGGGAGCGCGGCGCTTGCGGCGCGGAGCCATGCTCGCCCTCCTCGGGTGTGGGATGGGTGGCGTCAGCGCCCGCGCGCGGGGCGCGGGCACAGGCGCACGACGTCGTCGACCTTCTTCGGGTCGGCGGGGAACAGCCCGACCCGGGCCAGCCGCGGCACCAGTTCCGCCCAGCGCGGCTCGGCCGCGAACACGGCGCGGAACGCCGGCCGCGCCTCCGCCTCGCGTCCGGCGCCGTACATCGAGACCGCGGCCCAGAAGCGCAGCTCCACCACGTCGGGCGCGAGCCGCGCCGCGTCGGCGTAGGCGCGCAGCGCGGAGTCCGGCAGGTTCGCGGCGATGAAGTTGTCGCCCGCGTCCTCGCGCAGGTAGGCGCGGCGCAGTTGCACCAGCCGGCGCAGCTCCTTGAGCGGGTACGGGTGGTCCTCGACGCGGAGGTCGAACAGCCGGTCCTCCCACGGCTTGCCGGTGGAGCGCGCGCGCACCACGAGGAGCGCCGCCGACTGGCGTCCGCGGAGGTCGCCGCCCGCCGCCTCGGCGGCGTCGAGTGCCGCGAGCAGCCGGTCGGCGAGGTCGCCGCGCGCCCGCTCGTAGGCCGCGCTCATCGCCGGCCACACCTTCGGGCTCGCCATCAGGTTCGCCTCCACCGAGTACTGCCGGCCGGTGAGGTGCCCGGCGTCGGGGATGCAGAGCTTGCCGGTGTGCGCGGCGACATTGCCGGCGGCGTCCACCATCGCGACCTGGCGCACGTCGGGATTGGGATCGGCGCGCAGCAGCGAGTCGAGCGCCGCGCTCGCGCTGAAGCCGCTCCGCATGAGCGCGAGGCCATTGGGGCCGTAGTCGATGAGCACCAGCGACTGGGTGGCCACCGCGCCCACCCCGGCCTCGGCCCACGGCACCGCGGTGCCGACCGAGAAGTAGTGCGACTGCACCGCCACGCCGAGCTCGCCGGTCACCGAGTCGCGGGCCACGATGGAGTAGGTGTGGGCGAGCGGCTGAGGCGGTGCGCCCGGCGCGACGGGCGCGACGGCGAGCGCGAGGAGTGCGGAGGCCAGGGAGATCATCGCGGGCGCATCATAGCGCCGCGTCGCTCGGCGTGGCGAGCGGGCCGGGGCGAGCGCGGCGGCCATGCCGCCCGGGCGCGGCGCCCGGGCGCGGCGCGGGCACGCGGTCGCCGAAGCTCGAGGCTGGACGAACCCGCGGCGGGCTGTCTATCCTGCGCGCCATGCACACACCGGACGTCGGGTCGGCGGCGGGGCGCGAGGCGTCTCCCGGCGGCCGGACCACGCGGCTGGACGTCGCCGTGCTGATCGCGATCCTGTTGCTCGGCACGGTCAACCTGGCGCAGCCGCTGGGCTGGGACCAGGCGATCTTCACGATCGCCGCGCGGCGTCTCCACGAGGGCGCCCAGCTCTACCGCGACGTGTGGGACGTGAAGCAGCCCGGCCTGTTCGTGTTCTACCTGCTGGGCGGCAGCGCCTTCGGTTTCAGCGAGGTCGGGATCCACGCCTTCGAGCTGCTCTACTGGCTGGCGTTCTCGTTCCTGCTCCAGCGCTCGCTGAAGCGCGACTTCCCGCAGCCGTGGGCCGCGAGCCTCGCGCCGCTGCTGGTGGTGGGGCTCTACTACGCGGTCTCCGGGGACTGGCACCTGACCCAGGCCGAGGGGCTGGCGGGGTTCCCGATGTTCTTCGCGCTGACGCTCGCCGCGCGCGCGGGGGAGGACGGCCGGTCGCCGGTGCGCGCGCTGGCGCTGTCGGGCCTGTGCGGCGGGCTGGTGCTGTTCCTCAAGCTGCTCTTCCTGCCCATCCTCGCGGTCTTCTGGCTGCTCGCGCTGGCGCGGGCGTGGCCGCGCCATGGCGCGGCGGCGACCCTGGCCGGCGCGGGCGCGATCGCCGCGGGCGCCGCGCTGCCGTTCGCGATCGCCGCGGCGTACTTCGCGGCCCACGGCACGCTCGGGCTCGCGTGGTGGACCAACATCGTCTATCCCCTCCAGCTGTCGCCGCCGCATCCACGTTTCCGCTCCGGCATGCTGATGGAGGGGCTCGGGTGGTTCGGGACCAACTGGGCGGTGCCCCTCGGGCTGGCGGCGTTCGGCGTGGTGGCCACGCTGGGGCGCGCGCGCGACCGCCTGATGCCCTCCCTGCTCGGGTGGTTCGGCGTGGGGTTCGCGGTCATCCTGGTGCAGCGGCTCTCGTGGTGGGAGTACCACTACCTGCTGCTCATGGTCCCGGTGGGCGTGCTGGCGGCGCGCGGTCTCGGCCTGCTGAGCCAGCGGCTGACGGACCCGGCCGACCGCACCGGCCGGCGCACCGCGCTGGCGCTGGGCGTGGCGCTGACGCTGGCGTTCGCGCCCGCGCTCGGCACCGCGGGGCTCAAGGCGGTCTACTTCGCGCACGACGGGTTCGCGCGGAACGCCGCGGCCCAGCGCTACCACGGGATCCGGATGAGCCGCGGGAGCGCGTACGCGAAGATCCTCGCCGACATCGGGCTGCTCTCGGCGCCCGGCGCCCGGCCGGGGCCGATCTACGTCGCGGGCAATCCGCTCTACCACTGGCTGTCCGGGCGCGACTCGGCGATCCCGCGCTTCGGCGGCGTGCTCACGACCTACGCCAGCGCGGCGGACTGGCAGGAGATCACCCGCGGCCTGAGCGCGGCGCGCCCGCCCTACATCTTCGTGGATCGGGTGTACCTCGAAGAACTGCGCGGCATGCCGGAGCGCAGCGCGCCGTTCCTCGCGCTGCTCGAGGGCCGCTATCGCATGGTCCAGCAGAGCCGGATGGGCGCATGGTGGGAGCTGGGTGAGGGGGCCGCGCCGCGCGCCCCGGCGGTCGCCGTGCCCGAGCCGCCCGCGGCGGAGGAGGCGCGATGAACCGCCTGCTCGCCCGCGTGCCGACGATCGTCCTGTGGGGCGCCGGGCTGCTCGCCGTCGGCGCGTTCGTCGCACTCGCCCCGGTGCGCATGCTGAGCCCGCTCGAGTTCGGCTTCGGCGACGGGATGATGCTCGACCATGTGCTGCGCGTGGTGCACGGCCAGCCGCTCTACGTCGCGCCGACGCTCCAGTTCATCCCGCTCGCGTACATGCCGCTCTACGTGTACGTGGTGGCGCCGCTGGTGGCACTCTTCGGTCCGCACTTCTGGACCGGCCGGCTGGTCTCGCTGCTCGCCTCGCTCGGGCTCGCCTTCCTGACCGCGCGCATCCTGCGCCACGAGACCGGCCGCTGGTCGCTGGGCATCGCCGGCGCCGGGCTGTGCCTGATGGGGCAGGGGTTCTCGCGCGGCAGCTACGACACCTTCCGGCCCGATCCGCTCATGCTGCTGCTCGCGTTCTCCGGGCTCGCGACGCTGCGTTTCACCCGCGGCCGGGCGGGAGCGGTCGGCGCGGCGCTGCTGCTCGCCGCGGCGTTCTTCACCAAGCAGCACGCGCTCTGCTTCGGCGCCGCCGCGTTCCTCCACCTCGCGGTCTCGGATCGCGCGCGCCTGCCCGCGTTCGCCATCGCGTGGGTCGCCGCCTGCGCGGGCGGGTTCCTGCTGCTCTCGGCCACGCTCGGACCGTGGTTCAGCTTCTACGTGTATGACGTGCCCTCGCACTGGTCGGAGTTCAGCCGCGCGCGGATCCAGAGCTACCTCGGCCGGGACCTGCTCGGCCGGCTGGGCGGGCTCTCCATCCCCGTGCTGCTCTCGCTCGCGCTTCCCGAACGCCCGTGGCGCGGCCCCGCGGGGCTGTGGTGGTGGGTCGGTCTGGGCGGCGTGGGGACCGGATTGCTCGCCACGCTGGACCCGTGGGCCTACTTCCACGTGCTCATGCCCACGCTCACCGCGTTCGCGGTGCTCGGCCCGCTGGCGCTGAGCCGGATCGCCGATCGCCTCGGCGCGCCGGCGGACGCCGGCCGCGCCGGGCTGGGAGCGGTGGCGGCGGTGGTGGTGATCCAGTTCGTGGCGCTGGCCTATCCGGTGCGCTCCCTGCTCCCGGCGCCGCACGCGCGCGCGACGTACGAGGCGTTCGAGGCGCGGCTGCGCGGGATCCCGGGCCGCGTGATCGTGCCCACGCACGGCTTCTTCGCCTGGAGCGTGGGCAAAGGCAGCTCGCTGCACACGCTGCCGCTCGACGACATCCTGCGCTCGCGCGGCAACCGACTGCTGGCGCGCGATCCGCTGTACTTCGAGCGCATGTTCGAGACCCTGCGCCGCGGCCCCGGGCGCCCGATCCTCCTGTGCGACGCCGAACTCGATCGCGTCGGGGACGAGTCCCGTCCGCTCTGGGCCACGCTCGCGGGCAGCTACCGCCTGGTGGGCCGCTTCGGCGATCTCGCCGGATCGCTCGCCCCGCGCATCGGCTACCGCGGCGCGCCAGTGATGGTGTTCGCTCCGGTCGAGCCCGCGACCCCGGCGGTCCCGGCACCCGCGTCGCCGGTGCCGTGACCGCCGCGGCAGACCGTTGGCGGGCCCGGGTGGATGGACCGCTCTGCGGGGTCGTCCTCCTCATCGCGTTGGGCTATCGGCTCTACGCGCTGACCGGGGACATGCAGTTCGATCCGGTCATCTACGCTCAGAACGCGTACAACGTGCTCACCGGGACGTTCAGCTTCCGGACCGATTCCTGGTACGCGCACCGCTTCACCGTATTCCTGCCGGTCGTTCCGTGTTTCGCCCTGCTGGGGGTCGGTCCGATCAGCAGCCGGTTGTGGCCGCTCGCGCTCTCGCTGGTGCAGGTCGCCCTCGTCTATCACCTCGGGCGCCGCCTGCTGGGTCGGGCGACGGGACTCCTCGCGGCGCTCTTCGTCGCGCTCGCCCCGCTCGACGTCATCGCCAGCACGACGCTCCAGCCCGACATCATCATGGCCGCCTTCCTGACCGCGGCCGCGGTCTGCTGGGTGCTCGCGCTGGAAGACGGTCACGCCGGGAACCGCGCGCTCCCCATGCTGTCCGGGATCTGCTTCGCGCTCGCGGTGCTGGCCCGCGAGAACGCCGCCTTGCTCGTGGTGTTCTACGCCGGCACGGCGCTGTGGAGGAGGACGCGCGCCGGTGCGCTGTTGTGGGCGGTGGCGGGCGGGCTGCTCGTGATCCTCCCCGTGCTGGTGCTGTACGCGGTCCAGACCGGCGATCCCTTCTTCCGGTTCGGCGTGCTCGCGGACACCTACAGCGGGTCGGTCATGCAGGAGGGGACGCGGCTCTCCTTCTATCCCGGACTGCTGGTCCATGTCCGGCGGCATGTGACCGGGGTCGCGGCGCCGCTGTTCGCCCTGGGGCTGGTCGGAGCGATCCTCCGCCCCGATCGGCCGCGCGTCTGGCTGCTCTGGTGGGCCGTCCCGATGCTCCTCTACCTGCAGTTCGGGAGCATGAGCGCGACCCACTTCCTGCCGGTCCTGAAGCGCGAACGCTTCCTCACGCCATTGACGGCGCCGCTGAGCCTGCTCGCGGCCGCGGTGCTGCTCGATGTCGTCCCCTGGGCGCTGGGCCGGCTGCGGCCGCGGCTCGATCCCGCACGGCGCGGAAGGATCGGGGGGCTGATCCTCGGCGGGGTGCTCGCGGTCCTGGCGCTCAACTCGTTCCAGATCGTGCGCGCCGAGAGAGCCCGGGGGATGCGGACGTACGACGCGTTCCGCTCGGTGGTCCGGGTGCTCCGCGGCCGGCCGGACCTGCCGGTGCTGTTCGATCACTGGCGCACCGGACACCGCTTCTCGTACTACCTCGGCTTCGAGGAGGGCGCCGATCTCTACCGCGGTGGGGACGACCGCGCGCGTATGCGCCACCCGGGCGCGTTCGGCCCGTCCCGTCTCGGGTACGTGTGCTGGTACCCGGACCCCGGCCAGCTGCCGAAGGCCCTCATCGTCCTCGACGACGACGCCCTCGAGCGCGTCCGGACCTCCCTCAGCGCGAAGGCGACCTACGCTCCGGGAGAGATCCCCGGCTACGCGTACGCTCCTCCCGCGGCGTGGACGCTGCTGGGAAGGTTCGGCACGTTCCGCGTCTACCAGAGCCCGGGCTAGAGCTCCGAGGCGGTCGGGCGATCCCGCGCGATCAATGGAGCAGCAGCAGCCGGCGCAGGTGGCGCGTCCCTTCGACGTCGAGACGCACCAGGTAGAGGCCGGTCGGCAGCGACTGGCCGCGGGAGCCGCGGCCATCCCAGCGCACCGGGTGCCGGCCCGCGGACTGCATCCCCGCGATCAGCTCGCGCACCATGCGCCCGCTCACGTCGAACACCGCCAGCTCCACCCGCGCGCGACGCGGCAGGCCCAGCTCCACCGTCGCGCCCCGTCCCATGCTGGGATTCGGGTACGGCGCCGAGAGCCACACCTGCCCCGGCGGCGCGGCCCGCGCATCGTCGGCGCCCGCGGTGCCGCCCACTTCGAGCGTGATCACGCCGGCGTTGTCGGTCTCGTCGATCTCGACGACCGCGTCCAGCGTGTCGGCCACCACGCGCAACGTATGGATGCCGGGGGCCAGCTGGAGGCCCGTGACGTGCACCTCCACGCTGTCGAGCGCGGCGACGCGAGTCCGGCCCTCGGCGAGCAGCGCGTTGCAGGCGGTCAGGTGCCAGTGGGTGGGACGCGCCGGGGCGCGGCCGCGGTTGCGCAACACGAAGCGCACGGCGAAGTGCTCGTTCCCCTCCGGCGCCGCGGGCTCCACGGTGAGGGCCGCGGGGGAGAGGTCGACCTCGGGACGGATATCCACCGCGGCCGAATCGGCGAGCCCGTGGCTGTCGGTGACGCGCACGCTCACGCGATAGAAGACGATCGCGGTGTCCCCGGCCGCCGGCGGCGTGAACGTCGCGCTGGCCGTGTTCGCCGTCATCACCACGACGCTGCCGCTGTCCGCATGGGATTCCACCCGCCAGGCGTGCGCGAGTGGTCCCGGCGGGTCCTCCGCGTCGGCGGCGGCACAGGTGAGGTCGAGCCCCTGGCCCCCATGGTAGAACGTGCCCCTGGCCGGTGACGTGATGACGACCGTGGGGGGCGTCTCGGGTGGGGTGGTCTCGGGGCCGACCGTCGAGACCGGATCGGTCGCCGCGCACCCGCGCACCCGGAGGTCGTCGAACTGCGCGCGGGTGTCGTCCTCCTCGAAGAGCGCGACCGGCCCATCTGGGAAGTGGAGCGGGGTGCCGACCGCGGTCGGGTTCTGGAGCACGTCGCCGAAGTACACCTGGATCCCCGCGCCGCTCACCTTCATGCCGAGCTTGTACCAGGCGCTCCGCTCGACTTCGCCGACCGCACCCGACCAGAGCTCGGTGCCATTGCCGTCGATCCACTCGTAGAGGAAGAGATTCGGTCCGTCGTCGAGGTCGTCGTACAGATTGAGTGAGTACCCGTTGTCGGGGTCCGCCATGCGCGCCCCGAGGCCCCAGACGCGGCCGCCGAGCAACCGGCCCCAGCCCTCGACCACGTAGTCCTGCCCGGCGTACGAGGACCGCAGGATGTCCCAGCCGTGCGTGCTGCCCTGAGCGACCACGCCGGTGTCGCCGTGGGGCTGTGTCGCCATGGGGGCGCTCCAGCTGCCGCCGCTCGCGGTCCACCGGGCGGGATCGAGCACCCCCGCGAGCACCCGCCCCGCCGCCAGGTCGCCCTGCACCAGGTCGAGCGTCCAGATGCCGTTCGTCCGCTTGCAGTAGTACTCGTACAGGACGTCGCCGACCGGAGTCTGGAACATGCACGCGCAGTCCCCGTCGAGCAGTGGGTTGCCGGGCAGCGCGGTGAACGGCCCGAGGGGCGACGGGCCACCGTAGACCTTGACGCTCCAGGTGTCCTCGAGGATCTCGGTGATCAGGAAGTACGTCCCGTCGCGGAACATCAGGTTGGGGGCCGCGAGCGTGGTCGGCGAGCTCAGCAACTCCACGTCGGGCGCCGTGGCCAGCCCCGCGACGGTGGTCGCGCTCCGCGCCATGATGCGCCACACGGTGGCGCCGTCGCCCTGATACCAGTAGAGGTGGAAGCGGCCTCCCACGGGGTCGTGGAAGAGGTTCGGGTTCTGGTTCCGCCACCCCGGGGTCGCCGGCACGACCTCGGTGGGCGCGGTCCACGTCCGGCCGTTCGTGCTGGTCCGCCGCACGATGTGGCTGGTGCCGCAGAAGTCCGCCGTGTGGATCATGTGATAGGTGGTGCCATCCCGGATGACGTGCGGCCAGCGCTCGCCGCCGCCGGTGAACAACGGATTGGTGGCGAACTTGGTCCACTCGACGAGGTCGTCGCTCCCCGCCATGCCGATGCCGGTGCAGTCCTCGAGCCCGTAGTAGCCGTAGTAGTCCCAATCGGCCCCGCTCGGCGCCGGGACCACGCTCAGCGTGTGCGGTCCTTCGGTCTCCCAGTCCTGGTCCTCGGTCATGATGGTCTGGCTCGGGCCCAGCCGGTAGTAGCCCGGTCCCTTCATGCCCTCGAAGTCGTCGAAGAACGCGAACGTGCTGTCGCCATCGGCCACGGCGTCCGCGTCGGGGTTGCCGTAGTACACGAAGACGCTGGTGCCGCCACTGGGGATCGACGGCACCTTCACCCACAGGCGCGCGGTCTGCGTGCCGGGCTGCCAGATCTCGATCCAGAAGTGCAGCGCGGTCGTGCCGTCGCTCGAGGTCACCCGCAGGTCGGCGCCGTCGCTCCTCGCGTGGCTGAAATCGAACGATGCGGGCAGCGTGACGAGCACCTGGAAGTCGGTGAGTGCCGTGCCGCCGGGATCGGCGATGGTCACCGGGCGGCGATAGGGCCACTCGTCCGAGAGCCAGCCCTGGGCGGTCGCGACCGCGGGCAGGCACGCCAGGAGGGCGGCGAGGACGCACGCGCGCACGCGGCCCGGGAGGGCCGCGCCAGATCGGGGATCGACGGGTCGAGCGGGGGTGGTCGTCAAGAGACGAGAACTCCAGTCGTTCGGCCCAGGGCACGCACCGATCGGTTGGCCTGGACGCGGGGATGGATGGGTGAGCGGCGATTGCTGGCGTGCCCGTTCACCTGATCCAACAGCAATGGCCAGGCCAAGTCCCCGTCATGGGACCCGGGTCACGACCGGCGGGCGGCGAACCTGCGACCCGGTGGCGCGTCGATCCGCCCGCGCCCGCGGAATCCGCTGTGAACGCCGCGCGATCCGCGCACCCGGCCGGTGCCCGAGTCAGCGGCGTGGCGCCCCGGGAGGGTCGGCAGCGGAGGAGGGAGTGGCCTCCGACGGCCGGGGCATGCGGGGACTTCTGGGGGAACTCGCCGCGAACCGAGCGGAATCACCCAGCCCGGCGCGGGCCGGACCGCCTAGGGAGTGCCCCAGCGATCGCCGAGAACGAGCGTCCCGGCCGGGTCGAGCGCGGCGCGCACGCGCCGGCGCAGCGTGGCGACCGCCACCTGCGCCGGCAGCGCGGGCACCACGCCGTCCGCGCCGCGCGCGCCGATCAGGGCGAACCCGCTCGCGGCCAGGGCGCGCACGATGTCCTGCGCCCGGGCGAGGTCCGGGAACAGGTGCAGGCGACCCGCGGGGGCGTGGAACACCGCGCGGCGCGCCTCGGGAGTGTCCGCGAGCGGGGCGAGTGCGACGGGGGTGTTCGACGCGGTGGTGAACGTGAGGCGCGCGCCGGGCCCCTCCTCGAGATCGGCGAGCGACTGCCACAGCGTGGCGACCTCCGCGCCCTCGAGCCGGGCGCTTTCCGGGCCGAGCCGCTCGCGCGCGAGCGCCGTCTGGCTCTCCACCCACACCGCGTCGTCCTCGAGCCCGACGATCACGACGCCGTCACCGATCGCGGCGAGCGCCGGGATGCCGGCGGCCGCCTCGCGTCCGAGCACGGTGAGCGCCGCCGGCTCGAGCCGGGGCAGCGGAGCCCAGCGCGCGGCCTCGTCCAGCCGCGCGGAGGTCGCGGGCCACACCAGCGCGCGGCGCGCCGCGGGCGCGGGCAGGAGCTTGAGGCTCGCCTCGAGCATCACGCCGAGTCCGCCGCGCGAGCCGCACAGCAGCCGGTGCACCGCGTGGCCCGCGACGTTCTTCACCACGCGGCCGCCGGTGCGGGCGAGCGTGCCGTCGCCGGTGCCACGGCGGCGCCGAGGATGCGGTCGCGCGGCGCGCCGAAGCGCAGCCGGCGGGCCCCCGAGGCTTGGCCGCGAGCACGCCGCCGAGCGTGGCGCGCGCGGCATGCGCCGCCTCGAGCGGCAGCTCCTGGCCACGGTCGGCGAGCCGCGCGCGCAGCGCGGCGAGCGTGATGCCGCACTCGGCGGTGACGGTGAAGTCCTCGGGCTCGTACACCACGATGCGGTCGAACGCCCGCAGGTCGAGCGCCACGTCGTAGCGCGACGGCGCGCGCTCGCCGGGGAGCGCCACGCCGCCGCCCCACGGGACCAGCGCCAGGCCGGCGCGGGTGGCGGCGCGCAGCGCCTCGGCCACCTCCTCGCGGGCGGCCGGGCGCACCGCGAGGCGCGGCGCCACGCCGCCGATCGCGAAGCCGGACGGATCGAGCGCGCGCGCGGCGTCGAGGCCGAGCGCTCCCGGCGTCATATCCACGCGCCCTCCACGTCGGGCCGCGCCGGGCGGCCGCCGACGTTGGGCGGGGGCGCGGCGTGCGACTCGCCGCAGCCGCCGCCGCCCGGCAGCACCTTGCACGGGTTCATGAGCCCGCTGGGGTCGAACGCCTCGCGCACCCGCTCCATGACCGCGAGGTCGTCGGCGGCGAACAGCTCGCGCATCATCGGCCGCTTCTCGATGCCGACGCCGTGCTCGCCCGAGATCGTGCCGCCCATGCGGATGCACATGCGCAGGATCTCGTGCGAGACCTCGAGCGCGTCGGCCTGCTGGTCCGGGTCGTCGGCGTCGAACAGCACGTGCGGATGCAGGTTGCCGTCGCCGGCGTGGAACACGTTGCCGGCCTCGAGCCCGCGTTCGGCGGCGATGCGGTAGACGCTGGCGAGCGCCTCGGCGAGCCGCGTGCGCGGCACGACGCCGTCCATGATGTAGAACCCGCTGCGCAGCCGCCCGTAGGCGCCGAACGACGACTTGCGTCCGCGCCAGATGGCGCGCGCTCGTCCTCGTCGCGCGCGACGCGCGTGGTGCGCGCGCCGTGCGCGCGCGCGACCGCGGTGATGCGCTCGACCTGGGCCGGCAGGCTCACCGCGGGGCCGTCGACCTCGATGAGCAGCACCGCGCCCGCGTCGGGCGGCAGTCCCAGGTGCAGCCAGGCCTCGACCACGCCGATGGTGTGGCGGTCCATGATCTCCATGGCCGCCGGCACGATGCCCGCGGCGATCACCTCGGAGACCGCGCGGCACGCGTCGCCGACCTCGAGGAAGTCGAACAGCATGGTGCGCGCCGCCTCGGGGCGCGGCATCAGCCGCACGCACACCTCGGTGACGACGCCCAGCGTGCCCTCGCTGCCGGTGATCGAGCGCCGCGAGGTCGAAGTCCGGCGCGTCGCACGCCTCGCCGCCGAGCGAGAGCACCGTGCCGTCGGCGAGCACCACGGTGAGCCCGAGCACGCTGTTGAGCGTGACGCCGTACTTGAGGCAGTGCGGCCCGCCGGAGTTCGCCGCCACGTTGCCGCCGATCGTGCTCACCTGCTGCGACGCGGGATCGGGCGCGTAGTAGAGCCCGTGTCCGGCCACCTGCTGCGAGAGCTGGAGGTTCACCAGCCCCGGCTGCACCCACGCGAACATCCGCTCGGGGTCCACGCTCAGCAGGCGGTCCATGCGGTTCAGCGAGAGCGACCAGCCCGCCGCGCCGGGGCGTGGCGCCGCCCGCGAGCCCGGTGCCCGCGCCGCGCGGGGTCACCGGCGACCTCGAGCTCGCTCGCCCAGCGCATCACCGCGGCCACCTCGTCGGTGGAGCGCGGCAGCACCACGACGTCCGGCCGGGCGCGCTCGAGGGCGAGCGCGTCCGCCTCGTAGGTGAACAGCGCCGCGTCGGTGGTGAGCACGCCTTCGGGGCCGAGGAGCGCGGTCAGTTCGTCGAGACGATCCAGCCAGGACATGCGCCGCACCTTAGCACGGGCCCCGGCGCCGACACCGCCGTGTCGCCCGGGGTCTCAGCCGGCCGCCGGCACCTGCTGCTCGCGCGCCAGATGCTCGACCGCCGCGGCCGCCTCGCGGTAGCCGTCCGCGAGCAGGAAGTCCGGTTCGCCAGCGTGCGCCTTCGCGCCGATCACCCGGAAGTCGGGCTCGGCGTCCTGCAGCTCGCGCGTCATGGCGCCGTCGGCGTGGGAGCCGGTGTTGACGAGCACCCGGTCCACCTCCTCGACCACCACCTCGTCGCCGCGCACCAGTTGCACGCGGTAGCGATGCGTGGCCGAGTTGAACTCGAAGCCCTCGACCTCCACGCCGCCCACGTGGGTGACCGCGGCGTGCGCGCCGCGCGCCAGCTCACGGGCGCGCGCGGCGAGCGCGCGGCGCGCGGGCAGCGGATCGTCGGTGCGCTCGGGCAGCAGCGCGGCCAGCGGCTCGCGCGTCGCCCACACCGCCAGCGTGCCGGGCTCCTGGTCGGCGAGCGTGGCGAGCGCCGCGACGCTGGTGGCCGCGCTGGTGCCGCCGCCGATCACCAGCGTGCGCTTGCCCGCGTGGCGTGCGCGTCCGAGGCCGAGCACGTCGTCCGGGTGATACGACATCTGCGGCGCCAGGTAGAGCTCACCGCGCGCCGGGATGCCGCCGGTGCCCGCCCGGTTGGGCGCGCCGTAGGTGCCCGAGGCGTCGAGGACCGAGAACGCGTGGATGAAGCTCTCGCGTCCGCCGGCGTCGCGCACCAGCAGACGGAACGGCCGCTCGCGCCGCACCGGATCGCCGGTCCATTCGCCCCGGAGGGCGCCACGACGACTCACGTGCACCACCTGGGCGTACCGATGGACGCGGTCCTTCAGCTCGGGGAGGGCGGCCGCCGGATGCAGCAGGCGCTCGGCCAGCTCGAGTCCGGTGGGGAACTCCTCGGGCGCGGGCTCCACCCAGCCGCCGGCCGCGAGGTGGGCGCGCGTCGCCGGGCCCACGCTCGCGCGCCACGGCGTGAACATGCGCACGTGGCCCCACGCCAGCGGGTGCGCGCCGGGCTCGCCGCGTTCGAACACGTGCACGTCGAAGCCGCGATCGAGCGCGGCGAGCGCGGCCTCGAGCCCGATGGGGCCGGCGCCGATGATGGCGAGCGAATGGCGTGCGGGAACGGGCATGGGGTGGCGGTTTCCGTGCGCGGCGTGGAGGAAGGTGCGGGCGGCCGGGGGACGCACTCTAGCGGCGCGCGGGCCCGCGGACAAACGCCCGACAGGTGGAACTCCTCCCGGTCGAACGATGGGCGAGGCCGGCTCGCGGAGCATCCTCTGGGGTTCTAATCCACTCCGTCGGGCGAACCCCTCCGGATGCCCCGCGAGCCGGCCTCACCCAGCCTCACCCTGCCTTCGTCGGGCGAACCCCTCCGGATGCCCCGCAAGCCGGCCTCACCCAGCCTCACCCGGCCTCACCCCGTCTCGGTCGGGGTGGCGATCACGGCCAGCATGCTCTCGCGGTGCCCGTCGAGCATCCGGCCGGCGGGGGCGAGCGAGCGCCACCAGGCGACGGCGAGCGCCAGCACCAGGGCGCCGGGCACCAGCACGCCCGCCAGCGTGCGCGCGTCCGGCGGCGCCAGCGCGCGCGCCCCCCAGCGCGCCAGCGCGAACGCGCCGAGGGTGGCGAACAGCGCGATCGTGTGCACCAGGTTCGACAGCACGGACGCCCCCGAGGAGGTGCGACCGCGCCGGTCGGCGCGCGCCGGGTGCTGGATCGAGCTGACGTGCCCCATCATCATGCCCACCAGCATGAGCGCCGCGCCCCACACCACGACCTCGATGCACAGCAGCGCGCCCGCGTCGCCGTTCGCGACCGTGAGTCCCACCAGCGTCACCCCCAGGCACACTGCGAACTGCAGCGAGACGGCGAGGTCCTTGGCGAGCAGCAGCGCGCGGCTCTCGAGCGGCAGCAGGAACAGCAGTCGCAGGCCTTCGCGCTCCTGGCCGAACAGGCTGCCCGTGAACCCCTGCACCTGCATCGAGAGCATCATCGCCACCCACGGTCCCATCGCGGGGACGTCGCGGCCCGCCATGGCGCGGAACATCACCGCCACGAACACCGAGAACACCAGCATCGCGAACATCTGCGGGCCGCGCCGCGCGAGCGTCACCTCGCGCTCGAGCAGCAGGGCGAGCGGCGCGGGCAGCAGCCGGCGCCACGGGCGCGGTCCGCCGGGCGCTCCGGCCGCGCGCTCGCGCGGCGCGCGAACGGATGAGGTGGTCTCGCGTCCGAGCGCCAGCCGGTGGGCGAGCCGCCAGCCGCACTCGATCAGCAGCGCGAGCAGCGCGAGCGCGAGCCCGGCGCCGATCGCGGCGTGGAGCCAGCGGCCCTCGAGCGCACCGGTCGCGAGCCACGCGGGCCACGCCGCGGTGGGCAGCGCGCGCTCGGCGAGGCGCGCGAGGTGCTCGAGACGCGCCGGCAGCGTCGGGCCCGCGGCCTCCATCAGGTGCTGCACGCGGTCGCGCGCCCCGAGGTACACGAGATAGCCCGACATGCCCACCACCGTGGCGAGCCCCTCGTGGAGCAGGCGCAGCATGCGGTGGTGACGCATCGCGCTCACCAGCGCGAGCAGCAGCTGGAGCAGCGCGGCGGTGAGCGCGGCCAGCAGCAGCACCGCGAGCGCCGCCGCCACGCCCGCGAGCGGCCCGCCGCGCGCCGCCGCGCCGAGCACGGCGCCGCTGAGCGCGGGCAGCACGAACAGCGCAGGCAGCTCGGTGACCGACATCACCACGCTCGACAGGTGGAGGGTGCGCGGGTGGATGGGGAAGCGCAGCATGCGGCGCAGGTCGAACGCCTCGCCCCACGCGTTCATGATGAGCACCAGCACCACCCACGCGGCCTGCGCGCCCGCGAAGGTGAGCATCAGCGCGGGCGCGCCGAGCGTGCGCACGCCCGTGAACGCGAGCGAGGCGGCGCCGAGCCACAGGGGCGCGGCGGCGAGCGCGAAGATCGACAGCAGCGCGATCGTGGCGACGCGCCGCTCCACCGGGATGCCGCGCCACCACAGCCGGCCCTTGAGCGCGAGCAGGCTGCGCAGCGTCATGCGCCCAGCCAGTCGAGCGCGCCGGAGACCGGCGGGCGCGCGCCGACGTGCGCGAGGAACAGCGCCTCGAGCGAGCGCTCGGTGCCGTCGGGGCCGCGGCGCAGGTCGTCGAGCGCGCCGTGCGCCACCAGCCGCCCGGCGGCGATGATGCCGACATGCGTGCACAGGCGCTCGACCACCTCGAGCACGTGCGAGGTCAGGAACACGGTCGTGTGCCCGCTCGCCACCAGGCGCTGGAGCAGCTCGCGGATGTGCACGCTCGCCACCGCGTCGATGCCCTCGAACGGCTCGTCGAGGAACAGCAGGCGCGGATTGTGGATGAGTGCGCACGCGAGCCCCAGCTTCTTGCGCATGCCGTGCGAGAACTCGGCCACCTGGCGCCCGGCGTCGTCGGCCAGACCGAGGGCGGCGAGCAGTTCATCGGCGCGGCGGGCGGCGGTGGCGCGGTCGAGCCCGTACGCCTCGCCCACGAACCTCAGGTGCTCGCCGGCCTTCAGGCGCTCGAACAGGTAGAGCCCTTCGGGCACCACCCCGATGCGCCGCCGCACCTCGATCGGGTCGCGCGCCACGTCGACACCCAGCACGGTGGCGCCCCCGCTCGTGGCGGCGAGCAGCCCGGTGAGGATGTGGATGGTGGTGGACTTCCCCGCCCCGTTCGGGCCCAGGAAACCGTAGAACGCCCCGGCCGGCACCGCGAGATCGAGATCGCACACGGCGACGGTCGCGCCGAACGTTCGCGTCAGGCCGCGGGTCTCGATGGCAGGATGGGAGCCCGGGTCCATGGCGCCTCCTACTCGAACTCCGCCGCGATCGGCGCGTGGTCGCTGGCGCGTCCGGGGCCGTCGAGGCCGTGCACGGTGACGCCGCGGCCGCCGCCCCAGCCGCGGCCGGCGAACCAGTCGAGGCGTAGCGCGCCGCGGCGCTCGGCCCACGCCAGCACCGGCGCGGCCGCGCGACGCACCAGCGCGGGCAGCGCGTTCACCTCGTCGAGGCGGTCGAAGCGCACCGCGAGCGTCGGGGCGAAGTCCACGAAGGGCTCCCACGCGAACCCGGCGGCGCGCAGCGCGTCGAACAGCGGTTCGTGGAACGGGCCGCGGTCGGGGCGCCGCAGGCGCGCGGCGAGCAGCGGGCCGGGCCAGGTGAGCAGCGACGCCGCGCCCGTGAACGACGAGTGCCACAGTCCGCGGTCGAAGGTGTGGGTGTTGAAGTCCCCCGCGAGCACCACCGGACGCCGCTCGTCGCGCAGCGCCGCGAGGGCCACGCGCACCTGCGCGGCGCGGTGCTCGCGCGTGCGGTGCACCTCGAGGTGCGCCGACACGGCGACGAACGGCGCGCCGGGGCGCAGCACCTCGACGATGAGCGCGACGTGGCGTCCCACCATGCGTTCGATCCCGAACTGAAGCTCCTCGGGGCTCGGCAGCTCCACCACGCGCACGTCGCCGATCGGCCAGCGCGCGAGCACCGCGAGCCCGAACAGCGATTCCTCGTTGGCCCGCCCCGCGGCCATGCGCGGATCCTCGTCCCGGCCGGCGGTGGTCTCGAGGAACAGCGGCACCCACACGCCGTGGAGGCCGAGCGCCCTCGCGAGGTCGGCGGTCACGTCGCGGTTGCCGGCGCGCGCCATGCCGAGGTCGATCTCGTTGAACAGGCAGAGATCGGCGCCGGCGAGCTCCGGGTGGGTGAGCAGCGCGCGCTCGACCTGGTCGTACCAGTTGCCGTGCTCGATGTTCCAGTGCACCGCGCGAACCCGCGACGGATCGCGAGGGGGCGCGGGCGGCGCGGGCGGCGAGTGGCGATGCGCCGCGCCGAACAGCGCCGCGAAGCGCGGCGCGAGCGCCGGCCACACGCTCGAGGTCCGCAGCGCCCGGAGCGTGCGGAACGGCTCGACCGCGCGCTGGAGCGCGCGGCATTCGGCCAGCAGAGCGGGATCGCGGGGCGACATGATGGGCTGGGTCGTTTCGCTCGTGGCCCGGCGGCAGGTGCCCGGGCTACCGGGTGATGCCCACCTGCGCCAGCAGGAAGGCGTAGTCGAACGCGGTGTCCCGCAGCGCGTCGTAGCGGCCGGACGCGCCGCCGTGGCCCCCGGCCATGTTGATCTTGAACAGCAGCGGGTTCCGGTCGGTGCGCAGCGTGCGCATCTTCGCCACGTACTTGGCGGGCTCCCAGTACATCACCTGGCTGTCGTTGAGCGAGGTCTTCACCAGCAGCGCCGGATAGGCCTGGCGCGCCAGGTTGTCGTACGGGGAATACGCCCGCATCGCGTCGTACTCGGGCCGCACGGCCGGGTTCCCCCACTCCTCGTACTCGCCCACGGTGAGCGGGAGCGAGGGGTCGCTCATGGAGTTCAGCACGTCCACGAACGGCACCTGCGCCAGCGCGGCGTGGAACAGCGCGGGGCGCAGATTGAGCACCGCGCCCACCAGCAGGCCGCCGGCGCTGCCGCCCTGGATGACCAGGCGGTCGCTCGACGTGACGCGCTCCCGCACCAGGAACTCGGCGCAGGCGATGAAGTCGGTGAAGGTGTTCATCTTCTCCAGCATGCGCCCGTGGTCGTGCCACGCCTTGCCCATCTCGCCGCCGCCCCGCACGTGCGCGATGGCGTACGACATGCCGCGCTCGAGCAGGCTCAGGCGCGCCGGGCTGAAGGAGGCGCTCATCGAGATGCCGTACGAGCCGTAGCCGTACAGCAGCAGCGGCGCCGAACCGTCGCGCCGCAGGTCGGCGCGGCGCACCAGCGAGATCGGGATGCGCGTGCCGTCGCCGGCCGTCGCCCACAGGCGCTCGACCACGTAGCGCGACGGGTCGAAGCCGCCCTGCACCGGCGTGCGCTTGAGCAGCGTCTGCCGGCGCGAGTCGAGGTCGTAGTCGTACACCGACAGCGGGGTGATGAACGAGGTGTACTGGTAGCGCAGCGTGGCGGTGTCCCACTCGGCGTTCGCCGCGCCGTGCACCGCGTACGCGGGCTCCGGGAAGGCCACGCGGTGCGTGGCGCCGGTGCGCAGGTCGGTGACCTCGAGCTGCTGCAGGCCCTCGGCGCGCAGCCACAGCACGCGGTGCTGCGCGAACAGGTCGAGGCCTTCGATCATCACGTCAGGGCGGTGCGGGATCTCCTCCCGCCAGTGGGCGGCGCCGGGTGCCGTGACCGGTGCCGAGACCAGGCGGAAGTTGCGGCCGGTGTCGTTGACGCGGATCCAGAAGCGGTCGCCGCGGTGGTCGGCGTAGTACTCGCGCCCGGCCACGCGCGGCTCCGATCAGGACCCACGCGGCGTCCGGGGTGGCGGCGTCGAGCACGCGCACCTCGGAGGTGGTGGGCTCGCGGTGGTCAGGAACAGGTAGCGGCGGCTGCGCGAGCGCTCGCACGACACGCTCGAAGCGCTCGTCCGGCTCGTCGTAGCACCAGCACGTCGCTCTCCGCCGGCTCGCCGAGGCGATGGCGGTAGAGCCGGTCGACTGGCGCTTGGCCGCGTCCTCGACGGTGTAGAAGAGCGTGCGGTTGTCGGCCGCCCAGGCGACGTTCGCGCGTCTTCTCGATCGACTCGGGCCCGTGCGCGCCGGTGGCCAGGTCCTTCACGTGGAGCACGTACTGGCGGAAGCCGGTGGTGTCGAGCGAGTAGGCGAGGAAGCGCCCGTCGTCGCTGACCGTGGCGTCGTGCACCGCGACGAACGCGGTGCTCCCGGCCGATCTCGTTGAGATCGAGCATGACCTGCTCGGGCGCGTCCGCGCCGTGCCTGCGGCAGCAGGATGGGGTACTGGAGCCCCTCCACGGTGCGCGAGTAGTAGAGCCAGCCGTCCTTGCGGGTAGGGCACCGACAGGTCGGTCTGCTCGATGCGCCCGAGGATCTCCTGGTAGAGCGCCTCGCGGAAGCCCTCGAGCGGCCGGGTCACCGCGTCGGCGTAGGCGTTCTCGGCCTCGAGGTGGGCGGTCACCTCGGGGCTCGTCTTCTCGCGCATCCAGTAGTAGTCGTCCGGGCGCGTCTCGCCGTGGAGGGTGGTGGGGTGCGGCACCCGGCGCGCGACCGGGGGCGTGGGGCCGGGATCGAACGACTGGGCGGAGGCGGGGGCGGTCATGAGCAGTCCGAGTGCGAGAACGAGTGGGCGCATGGCATTGGGCCTTCGACCGGGTGGCGGCCTTCGATGTGTGCGCGACGGCGGGGGGCGCGGCGACCGGCCGTCAACCTAGGCGCGCGACGCGCGGCGCGTCAACCGTCCGGGGCGCCCGGGGCCCGGGCGGGTGTCGCATCGAAGCCCGCGCCCCGGCATCCAATAGCGCACCGCCGTCGCGCCCGCGGCTCGCGCCCGGTACACTGCCGCGCGCGAGCCGCCCTCATGACCCGCCCCGCCGGCGCCGCGCCGGGGCGCCACCACCATCCTTCGGGAGCACCCGCACGATGTCGCGTCCCCGCACCTTCGGAGAGCTCAAGGCCTCCCGCTACCGCCCGCGCCCGGTCAAGGACGAGCTGCGCGCCAACCTGATCGAGCGGCTGCGCGCGGGCGGCCCGCTGTTCCCCGGCATCGTGGGATACGAGCACACCGTCGAGCCGCAGATCGTCAACGCCCTGCTCTCGCGCCACGACTTCATCCTGCTCGGGCTGCGCGGCCAGGCCAAGACCCGCCTGCTGCGCGCGCTGTCGCGCTTCCTCGACGAGTGGGTGCCCGAGATCGCAGGCTGTCCGCTCCACAGCGACCCGTTCCTGCCGCTCACCCATCACGCGCGCCTCCAGCTCGACAGTCACGGCGACGCCACGCCGATCGCGTGGATCCACCGCGACGCGCGCTACCAGGAGAAGCTCGCCACCCCCGACGTGACCATCGCCGACCTGATCGGCGACATCGACCCGATCAAGGCGGCGACCCAGCGCCTCGACTACTCGGACGAGCGCGTCATCCACTACGGCATCATCCCGCGCAGCAACCGCGGCATCTTCGCCATCAACGAGCTGCCCGACCTCCAGCCGCGCATCCAGGTGGGCCTGCTCAACATCCTCGAGGAGAAGGATTTCCAGATCCGCGGCTTCCCGGTGCGGATGCCGCTCGACGTCGCCATGGTGTTCTCCGCCAATCCCGAGGACTACACCAACCGCGGCAACATCATCACGCCGCTGCGGGACCGCATCGCATCGCAGATCCTCACGCACTATCCGCTCACCCGCGAGCAGGGGCTCGCCATCACCGCGCAGGAGTCGTGGACCGCGCGCGACGGCGGGGTGGAGGTGGTGGTGCCGCCGTTCCTGCGCGAGCTGGTCGAGGAGGTCGCGATCCAGGCGCGCCGCAGCGAGTACGTGGACCAGAACTCCGGCGTCTCGGCGCGCCTGCCGATCGCGCTGATCGAGAACCTGGTGTCGAACGCCGAGCGGCGCGGGCTGCTGACCGGCGAGGCGCGCGTGTGGGCGCGGGTGTGCGACCTGCAGCACGCGGTGTCCGCCGTGAGCGGCAAGGTCGAACTGGTGCTCGAGGGCGAGCAGGAGGGCGCGCTCAACGTGGCGCGCGCGCTGCTCGGGCGCGGCATCAAGGCGCTGTTCGCGCAGCGCTTCCCCGACGCGTTCAAGCCGCAGCGCAAGCGCCGCGAGCCGGGCGCCGCGGCGACCGAGCCGCCCGCGACCACCGAATACCGCCCGATCCTCGAGTGGTTCTCGGCCGGCGGCAGCGTCGAGATCGCCGACGACCTCACCCAGGCGGAATACGCGAAGCGGCTGACCGCGGTGCGCGGACTGGCGCCGCTCGCGGCGAAGCACCTGGCGCCCGCGGGCGCGGAGGAGCACGCGGTGGCCATGGAGCTGGTGCTCGAGGGCCTGCACCAGAACAGCATGCTGGCGCGCGAGCGCACCGACGGCGCCGGCACGTCGTACAAGGACATGCTCAAACAGATGCTGTCCGGCATCGGGGACGACTAGGAGACCGCCATGGCCGACGCACGGGTGCTGCTCCGCCACACGCTCGCCACGCTGGCGTACCGCAGCGGCAAGACGCTGCGCGACGCGCCGGCGGAGTTCGCCACGTTCAAGGCGGGGCCCTCCACGCGCACGCCGGTCGAGGTGCTCGCGCACATGGGCGACCTGCTGGACTGGGCGCTCTGGATGGCGCAGGGCGTCCAGCGCTGGAACGACTCCCCGCCGCTGCCGTGGGAGCGCGAGGTCGAGCGCTACTTCGCGGCGCTGGCCGCGTTCGACCACTTCCTGGGAAGCGCCGCCCCGCTCGGGTGCCCGCTCGAGAAGCTGTTCCAGGGCCCGATCGCCGACGCGCTCACGCACACCGGCCAGCTCGCCATGCTGCGGCGGCTGCAGGGCGCGGCGATCCGCGGCGAGAGCTACGCGCGCGCCGAGATCACGGTGGGACGCGTGGGTGCCGAGCAAGCGCCGCCCCGCAAGGAGTTCGACTGAGCGTGCGAGAGCGGCGATGAACGGGACGCGGGAGCGGGAGGAGACGCTGGCGGGGGGCGATCCGATCGCGCTGGTGCGCGAGGGTTACGACCGCGCCTCACTGGCGTATCGCGGCGACGACGACGACCCGCGGCGCTCCGGGCACGCGCACTGGCTCGGGCGCTTCACGCCGCGGCTGAGCCCCGGCGCGCGCGTGCTCGACCTCGGGTGCGGCAACGGCATCCCGTGCGCCCGCGCGCTCGCCGGGCGCTTCGACGTCACCGGGCTCGACCTCTCGCCGGTCCAGGTCGAGCGCGCCCGCGCGCTGGTGCCGGGCGCACGCTTCGTGTGCGCCGACATGACCGAGGCGGTCTTCGAACCCGGGTCGTTCGACGCGGTGGTGGCGTTCTTCTCGATCATCAACGTGCCGGTCAGCCGGCAGCCCGCGCTCATCGCGCGCATCGCGTCGTGGCTCACACCCGGCGGCTGGGTGCTCGCCACCGTCGGCCGCCGCGCCCAGACCGGCGTCGAGTGCGACTTCCGCGGGGTCCGGGGCGTCACCATGTTCTGGAGCTACGCCGACGTCGAGGACTACCGCGCGTGGTTCGCCGCCGCCGGGCTCGCGATCGTCGAGGAGGGCGTGCAGCCGAAAGACGGCGATCCCGGCTTCGCCGTGCTCATCGCGCGGCGCGGGGAGGGCGCGGCCTGATGCGCTTCGACTACCGGAAGTGGAAGGGCCCGCGCCCCGAGGACCTCGAGTTCCTGAAGCAGATGATGGACATCTACCGCAATCTGCTGCTCCAGACCGGCGGGGACGTGGACGAGGCGCTCAAGTGGATGGAGCAGTTCGGGGAGCAGTACGGGTTCTTCAACGACAAGTTCGGCATCGACGACTTCCGCAAGCTGCTGGAGGAGTCGGGCGAGGCCCAGCGCACTCCCCAGGGCTACCGGATGACGCCGCGCGGCGAGCGCCGCATCCGCCAGGACTCGCTCAACGAGATCTTCGCGTCCCTGCAGGCCGGCGGCGCCGGCGATCACCGCACGCCGGTGGGAGGCAAGGGCGGCGAGCGCCTGAGCGAGACGCGCGCCTACCAGTTCGGCGACGACCTCGGCAACCTCGACCCGCTCGCCACAGTGAGCAACGCGGTGCGGCGCCACGGCGTCGACGAATTGGCGCTCGAGGAGGACGACTTCGAGGTGTACGAGAGCGAGCACCTCTCGGCGTGCGCCACCGTGCTGCTGGTGGACATCAGCCACAGCATGGTGCTCTACGGTGAGGACCGCATCACGCCCGCCAAGAAGATCGCGCTCGCGCTCACCCAGCTGATCCAGACGCGCTACCCCAAGGACTCCCTCGACGTCGTGCTCTTCGGCGACGACGCGGCGCGGGTGAAGCCCCAGGACCTGATGCGCATCGCGGCCGGGCCCTACCACACCAACACACGCGCCGGGCTCCAGATGGCGCGGCGCATCCTCGAGTCGCGCAAGGGCGTCAACAAGCAGATCTTCATGGTCACCGACGGCAAGCCCTCGGCGATCCACGAGCACGGGCGGCTCTACAAGAACCCGTTCGGCCTCGACCCGAAGATCGTCAACCAGACGCTCGAGGAGGCGGCGCACTGCCGCCGCAAGCGCATCACCATCACCACGTTCATGCTCGCCACCGATCCGATGCTGGTGGATTTCGTGCGGCGGCTGGCGGAGCTGAACCATGGCCGCGTGTACGAGACCGACCTCAACGACGTCGGCTCGTACGTGTTCCGCGACTTCGTCAGGAACCGGAGGAAGCGGGTGCGGTGAGGGGCAGCGCCCCGCGCGACCGGTCATTTTGCCGCCCGCGGCTCCGCCTCACGCGTCGCGCCTGGTCTCCGCGCGGCGGAACGCCTCGGTGATCCCCGCGGCGGTGGCGGGGACGATGCCGAACTCGGTGACGATCCCGGCGATCAGCCCGTGCGGGGTCACGTCGAACGCGGGATTCAGCGCGCGCGTGCCGGCGGGGGCCACGCGCACGCGCGTGAGCGCGCCCGCGGCGTCGAGGCCCTCCACCGCGAGCACCTCGTCCTCGCCGCGCTCCTCGATCGGGATGTCGTCCCCGGTGGCGGTCGCGCGGTCGATGGTGGTGAGCGGCGCCGCGACGTAGAACGGCACCGCGTGCGCGCGCGCGGCCACCGCGTGGCCGTAGGTGCCGATCTTGTTCGCCACGTCGCCGTCGGCGGCGATGCGGTCGGCGCCGGTGATCACCAGGTCCACGGCGCCGCGCTGGATCAGGTGCGCGGCGGCGCTGTCGGCGATCAGCGCGTGCGCCACGCCCTCCTGCGCCAGTTCCCACGCGGTCAGCCGCGCGCCCTGCAGGCGCGGGCGGGTCTCGCCCACCAGCACGAACGGCGCGAGCCCGGCGCGCGCGGCCTTGTACACCGGCGCGAGCGCGGTGCCCCAGTCCTGGACCGCGAGCCAGCCGGCGTTGCAGTGGGTCAGCACGCGGGTGCCGGGGCGGAACAGCGCGAGGCCGTGCGTGCCGATGGCCTCGGCGGCCGCGACCTCGGCGTCGTCGTACGCGCGCGCGGCGGCGAGCATGGCATCGGCGTCGGGCGCCGCGCGGCGCACCGCCTCGAGCCCGCGCTTCAGGTTCACGGCGGTGGGGCGGGTGGCGAGCAGGCGCGCGAACGCTTCGGCCAGCGGCTCGCCGCGCCGCGCCGCCAGCGCCAGCCCGTAGGCCGCGCACACGCCGATCGCGGGCGCGCCCCGCACGCCCATGTCGGCGATGGCGCGCGCCACCTCGTCCACGGTGCGCGCCACGCCGATCTCGAACGCGTGCGGCAGGCGCCGCTGGTCGATGAAGCGGACCGCGCCGTCCTCCCACCACAGCGCGCGCCGGTCGCGGCCGTCGACCTTCATCGCGCCGCCCCGCGCCTCATCGGGCCCGCGCCAGCGCGCGCGCGAGGTGGCGCACCAGTGCCTCGCCGGCCGCGGCGGCGCTGGCGCCGAACGCGATCACGCCGTCCTCGTGCCCGCCCATCACGACCATGCCGAGCGAACCGGCGGCGCTCTCGCGCACCAGACGCTGCACCTCGAGCGCCATCGCCGGGGTGCCGTACGCGGCGCCGGGGTCGGTGACCGGAAGCCCGAGCCCCTGCGCGTCGCGCCAGATCTCGGGGCAGTGGCCGTGCAGCACCACGCGCGCCGCGGGTGCCACGTCGTAGATCGCGCCGTGGGTGAGGGACTCGGACGAGGGCGGGAGCGCCCCGGTGCTCGCGACCTGGTTGCGCGCGACGTCGTAGCGCTCCACCACGCAGAAATCGTCGAGCGTCACCGCGCGCCGGCCGCCGGTCCGGGTGGCGGTCACGAGGAAGCGCCGCTGCCCGCGCGGGGCGTCGCCGAACGGCCCGATCCGCGCACTCGCGTTGCCATAGGCGGCGCCCTCGTAGCGCGCCGGGTCCTGCCCGATGAGCCGCAGCCGCGCCAGCACCTCGCGCCACGCCGCGAGCATGCGGGCGGTCTCGCCGTGTACGCGCGGGTCGAGCGGGCGCGTCTGGTGCGCGACCTCGAACTTGACGACGCCCTCGGTTCGCGGGGTGGACATGGCGCGGACGTTAGCAGAGGAGGGCGGCGCCCGGGGACCGGCGGCCGGGCGGTCCCGCGCCGGCGGGTCCCCGCGCGCCGCCGCACGCGGGCGGCGACTCCGGCGCGCGCCTGTGCTAGCGTCCGCCGCACCGGCGCCCCGGCGCCGCTTCGTGCACCGCGCGCGCCCCCGCTCACCGACCCGCACCCGTGCGCGCCCTGCTCCCCGTGACCCGCTCTCGCCGCGCCCCGCGGGCGCCGCCGGAGGTCCCATGGTGAACGTGTCCTATCTCGCACCCATCCGGCGCGCCTGGGAACGCATGGCGCGGATGCTGTTCATGCCGTTCCGCATCGAGATGTGGCTGGTGCTCGGGTTCGCCGCGTTCCTCTCGGAGTGGATGACCGGGGGCGGGATGGCCGGCGGTCGGGGAGGGCACGGCATCAACTTCCACGGCAGCCCGCGGGACCTCGAGCCGGCGATCGACCGGGTGCGCTCGTTCCTGCAGGACCCGTTCTGGATGGGACTGCTGGTGTGGATCATCCTGGTCGCGGCGGCGCTCCTCATCCTGTTCCAATGGATCGGCTCGCACGGGAAGTTCGTGTTCCTCGACGGTGTGGTGCGCGAGCGCGCCGCCATCCGCGAGCCGTGGTCCCGCACCGCGCGCCTCGGGGACTCGCTGTTCTTCTTCCGCATCCTCTATCCTGCTCGCCGCTGGCGCCGTGGTGGGCGTGGTCGCGGTGCTCACCGTGGGCCCGGCGCTGCGCACCATCTTCCTGGAGCGCGGCGACGCGTTCCAGCTCCTCGCGCCGCTGGTGGGCGGCATCCTGCTGCTGGCCGCGATCGCGGTGGTGTTCAGCCTCGGGGTGCTCATGCTGGACGCGTTCGTGGTGCCCATCATGTACCGGCACGGGATCGGCGTGATGGCGGCGTGGGGCCGGTTCCTGCCGCTGCTCAGCGCCCACCCGCTCGCGTTCATCGTGTACATCGTGATCGTGGCGGTGCTGGGCGTGTGCGCGTTCGCGGCGATCATCACCCTGGGGCTCGCGACCTGCTGCATGGGCTTCCTGCTGATGGCGGTGCCCTATGTGGGGCAGGTGCTGCTGCTGCCGGTGCACGTGATGTTCCGCGGGCTGGGGCCGGATTTCCTGTCGCAGTTCGGGCCCGACTTCGACGTGTTCGCGACCCCGGTGCCCGCGGTCGCGCCGCCTCCGCCGGCCGGACCGACGGCATGAGCGCGGGCCTCGCGGACGGCGCCGACGCGGCGCGCGCGCACCGCGCGCCGCGCGCGGCACGGGCCGAGTGGGTGCCATGGACCGCGTGGGCGCTCGCCGGGGTGGCGGGCGTGCTGCTGTGGAAGGTGACCGGCACGGAGGGGTTCGCGCGCGCCGCCGCCGCGCCGGGGGGGTGTGCGGTGCGCGAGTGGACCGGCGTGGGATGCCTGACGTGCGGGCTCACGCGCGCGTTCGCCGCACTCGCGCGCGGCGAGTGGCGGGCGTCGCTCGCGCTCCATCCGTGGGCGTTGCTCGCGGTCGCGCAGGCCGCGGGGGCGTGGGTCGCATGGGGCGCGTGGCGCGCGGGCGCGCTGCGCCAGCGGCCCGACCGCTGGATCCCGCGCGCGATCGCGCTCAATCTCCTCGCGCTCGCGCTGCTGTGGGCCGCGCGGTTCGCGACCGGGACGCTGCCGAGCTGACGCGGATCGCCGCGTGACGCACGACGCCCGGGTGGAGTCGCTGCTCCACCCGGGCGCTATTGTCCGCGGCAGGACCGCTGCGGCTACTCGACCACCGCCGACTTCGCGATCAGCGTGCGCGCGCCCTGGCTGAGGCGCATCAGGTAGAGCCCCGGCGCGAGCGGGCCGGGCACCCGGAGCGCGTGGTTGCCGGCGCCCAGGCTTCCGACCTCGCGCGCGAACACCTTGCGCCCCGCCACGTCCAGGACCTCGAGGCGCGCGGACGCGGCGACCGGCAGCGAGAACGCCACCACCGGCGCGCGGGAGGCGGGATTCGGCCGGAAGCCCTGCAGCGCGAGACTCACGCCGCTCGGCACCTCGATCCACGTCTCGCCGGCGAACACCTCGGCGCCGCCGACGCTGAGTCCGAGGCGGTAGCCATAGCGCTGTCCGGGCGTCACGTCGGGGTCCACGATCGAAAGCGAGCCGACGCCGTCGGCGACCGCCTGGCCCAGCACCGTCCATGGCCCGTCACCGGCGCGCCGGTAGATGGTCGCGCGCGTGCTCGCGTCCGGCAGCGACCACACGATGCGGACCTTGCCCGCCTCGGCGAACGCGCTCACCAGCGAGGCGGTCACCGGCGTGGTCTTGTCGAGCGCGAGCGACCACGCGTTCATCTGGTCGTTGCAGCACCCGCCGTACAGCGTGAGCGCGTACGTCGTCGGATCGCCGACGAACGTGGCGCCCTGGCGTCCCTCGGGCAGGACCGGTCCGACATCGAGCTGACGCCAGCTCGGGGTGCCCACCAGATCGAGCATCCAGGCCTCGAACGGGGGCGGCGTGGGGCCGCCGAAGTTCCAATCGCTGTAGAGCGCGAACCGGCCGCCCAGGGAAGCGCCGGCCATGCCCGTGCTCGCCGTGGGCGGCGTGCCGGTGGGCGCCAGTTGGCTCCAGGTGGGAGTGCCGCCCAGCGTCAGCGCCCAGACGTCGGTGTCGGGGCCGTGTCCGGTGGAGCCGCCCACCACCACCATGCGGTCGGACCACGGCTCGATGCCGACGAAGTGTCCGTCGCGCGCATCCGGCGCGGTCCCGGAAGTGATCACCTGCGACCACGCCGGCGTCCCCGACAGCGAGAGCGCCCAGACATCGTTGTAGGTCGTGATCCCGACCCCGCCCATGACCAGCATGCGATTGCGCAGCGCGTCATAGATCGCGCCGTGGCGCTCGCGCGCCGGAGGCGGCGTGCCGGTGGGAGCGAGCTGAGTCCACGCCGGAGTCCCCGAGAGCGAGACCGTCCACACGTCGTTCAGGACGCCGAGACTGTCGTTGCCGCCGAAGAGCACCATCTGGTCGCGCCCCGCGTCGTAGACGGCGCTGTGCCCGTAACGCCTGCCCATCGGGGTGCCGGTGGGCACGAGCTGCGACCACCCCGTCCCGCCGCCGAGATCGAACGACCACAGATCGCGGAGCAGGCTGTAGCCGGACATCGAGTACTTGATCCCGCCGTGCACCAGCATCCGCTCGCGCACCGGATCGATCACCGCCACGTGATCCTGGCGATCGGGCGGCACCGGCACCACGATCTCGGTCCACGCCGGGGTCGAGCCGAGCGAGAGCGCCCACGATTGGTCCGCGACCGAGCCGGAGTCCGAATTGCCGCCGAAGGACACCATGCGATCGCGCGGAGCGTCGTACACCGTGCCCGGGAACTGGCGCGCCGTCGGCCGCGGGGCCGAGGGGGTGAGTTCGGTCCACGTCAGCGTGCCGAGGTCGAGCTTCCACAGGTCGTCGGCCGACACCCCGACGTACCCGTCGAACATGATCACGTTGTTCCGCGTCGGGTCGCGCATGAACCCCGCGCCCGCGCGCCCCGGCGGCGGCCCGCCGCTGGGAGCGAGGAGGGTCCACGCCGGGCTGCCACCGAGCGAGAGCGACCAGAGGTCGGTCGGCACGCCGCCGTCGTATCCACTGAACATCACCATCCGGTTCCCGGTCACATCCAGCACCGCCTGGGCGGCGACGCGCGCGCCGGGCGGTGTGCCCGAGGCGCTCGGGGACGACCACGTCATGCCTCCGGAGAGCCCGAGGCTCCACAGGTCGCCGAGGAACAGCGTCGGGGCGCCGCCCGACGGTGCGTCACTGGCTCCGCCGAACAGGAGGATGCGATCGGCGGCCGCGTCGTACGCCGCGGCCGCGTAGATGCGGGGGCTGGGCGCGGTGCCGACGGGAGTGACCAGGGTCCACGTCAGGGGCGCCGTCGCCAGATCGAGCGTCCAGACGTCGTTCATGGTGACGGTGCTCACCGCGCCCCCGAACAGCACCAACCGGTCGCGCGGCGTGTCGTAGATGAGCACGCAACCGTCGCGCAGCCCGGGCGAGGTGCCCACGGTCTGCAGTTCGGTCCACGCCGGGGTGCCGCTCAGCGACAGCGCCCACAGCTGGGGATCGGGACTGACCCAGCTCCTGCCACCGAACGCCAGCAGCCGCTCGCGGGAGGAGTCGTAGACGGTCGCGGAGGCATCGAGCCGCGGGGGCGGCAGGCGATGCCAGCTGCCGTCGGCGCCGGTGACGCGGGTCGCGGCGGAACGCGGGGCGCCGAACGGGGCGGCCGCGAGCGCGGCGGAGCCGGCGAGCACCAGCGCGAGCCCGGTGAGGATCATCGTGATCCTGGCATGGAATGGGGGCGAACGACGCATGACGGAGATCCTCCTTGAGGCCTCGCCCGGGATGCACGAGGGGACATGTCCCGGACGATCAGGCGCGACGGCGGCACCGATCGGCGCTTCCGTGGATGGTGGGCAGGCTAGACCCGCGTGCGCGGCCGGTCAACGCTGACCGACCGGCGGCCGTCCGCCGCGCGCTTCGGCGGTCATCCGGCATGCGGTCACATGGGTCATCGGCAGGATGCGCGTCCCGCTCGCGGCCTATCCTTGACCGCCTCGCGCGTCGCGCGATAGCGTGCGGTCCTCGCCATCCGCCGGGAACGCGTCCGTCGTGACCGGTCGCGCGGCGACGGAGGACCTGCTTGCCTTCCAATCGATCCACCCCGGTTCTCACCCGCGTCCTGCGCCCGCTGGTCGCCCTGGTCCTGCTCGGCGCGCTCCCGCTGGCGCTGGCGTCGTGCTCCATCAAGCGCATCGCGGTCAAGAGCGTCGCCAACTCCCTCACCAGCGGGCCGGATGTCTACGGCACCGACGAGGACCCGGAGTTGATCCGGGACGCGCTCCCGTTCGGACTCAAGACCATGGAGTCGCTGCTCGCGGTGGTGCCCGATCACGAAGGGCTGCTGCTCGCGCTGTGCCGGGGGTACACCACGTACGCGTTCGCGTTCGTCCAGTCCGATGGCGACCTGGTGGTGAACAGCGACTACGCGCGCGCCCAGTCGCTGCACGCGCGCGCGCTGCGGCTCGACCTGCGGGCGCGCGGGTACGGGGTGCGCGGGCTCGAGCAACGCTATCCCGGGATCGGCGCGGCCCTCGAGCGCGACCCGGCGCCGGCCGCGGCGCGCATCCAGAAACGCGACCTGCCGCTGCTCTACTGGACCGCGGCGGCGTGGGGATCGGCCATCGCGCTCGGCAAGGACCGGCCCGAGCTGCTCGCCGACCTGCCGGCGATCCGCGCGCTCATCGATCGCGGCCTGCGGCTCGACGAAGGCTTCGAGGGCGGCGCGCTGCACGAGGCGATGATCGTGCTCGAAGCGCTGCCCGAGGGGATGGGCGGTTCGGTGGAGCGCGCGCGCGCGCACTTCCGGCGGGCGGTGGAGCTCTCCCACGACTCGCGGCCCGGGCCCTACGTCACGCTGGCGCAGAGCGTGGCGGTGATGGAGCAGAACCGCCAGGAGTTCCGCACGCTGCTCGAGAAGGCGCTCACGTTCGATCCCGAGCGGGACCCCGCGACCCGCCTCGCCACCATCGTGCTCCAGCGCAAGGCACGGGCCCTGCTCCAGCGACAGGACGAGTTCTTCATCGACGACGCGACCGACGACACCACCGCTCCCGACACCACGCAGACCCAGGAGAAACGATGAGTCTCACCCGCAGGATCCGCCGCGCCGTCCCCTCGCTGGCGCTGTGCGCCGCGCTGCTCGCGCTCGCGTTCGCGCTCGCGCTGGTGCCCGCACCCGCGCGCGCGCAATCGCAGGTGGTCAAGCTCGCCACCCTCGTGCCCGAAGGCTCGGTGTGGGACAAGTCGATGCGCGAGATGGGCGCGGAATGGACGAGCGCCACGCAGGGCCGCGTCATCCTGCGCGTCTACCCGGGCGGGGTGGCGGGCGACGAGCCCGACGTGGTGCGCAAGATGCGCATCGGACAGCTCCAGGCGGCGGCGGTCACCACCGCGGGGCTCGCCAACATCGATCCGGCGTTCAACGTGTTCAACATCCCGATGTTCTTCGTCTCCTACCCGGAGCTCTACGCCACGCTCGACAAGCTCGAACCGCTGCTCAAGCAGCGCCTCGAGTCCAAGGGCTTCGTGCTGCTGGCGTGGGGCCACGGCGGCTGGGTGTACTTCTTCACCAAGAACCCGGTCGAGACGGTGGAAGGACTGCGCCGGACCAAGATGTTCGTGTGGGCGGGCGACGACCAGATGGTGACGCTGTGGAAGACCCTCGGCTTCCGGCCGGTCCCGCTCGCCGCCACCGACATCATGAGCAGCCTGCAGACCGGCATGATCGACTCCTACCCGACCACGCCGCTGCTCGGTCTGACGCTGCAGTGGTACCGCCAGACCCCCAACATGGTCGGCATGGGGATGGCGCCGCTGGTCGGCGGCCTGGTGATGACCAAGGCCGCATGGGACCGGATCCCGCCCGCGGACCAGACCCGGATCCGGGCGGCGTGCGCCAAGATGGAGCGGCGGCTCGAGGTCGAGGTGCCGCGGCAGGACACCACCGCGGTCGCCGAGATGCAGAAGCGCGGCCTGCGCGTGAACCCGGTGGTGGGCGAGAACGCGGCGCAGTTCCGTGCCACCGCCGAGCAGTTCGCCGGCGGCATGAAGGGCATCCGGGTGCCGCCCGAGATCCTCGACGTGGCGCGCCGCGAGCGCGATGCCTACCGCGCGAAGAGCGGCGGCGGGCGCTGACCCGGGCGGCGGGCGCGCGGCGGGCGCCCGCGTCGTGCTAATCTCCGCCGCTCGATGACTGCCGACGAATCCCAGCCGCGACACGGTCGCGTGATGACGGCTCTCCGCCGGGTCGAGGGCGGAGTGCTGGTCACGGCGTTCCTGCTCGCGATGATCCTGCCGCTGATCGATGCGCTCGGCCGGCCGTTCGGCGGCATCGCGATCCCCGGCTCGGCGACCTACCGTTCCCAGCTCACCCTGTGGCTCGCCTTCCTCGGCGGCGTGCTCGCGGCGCGGGAGGGAAGGCACCTGACGCTCTCGACCGCCGAGGCGGTCGGGCACGCGAAGGCCCGCGGCGCGGCGCGCCTGTTCTCCTCGTCGGTGGCGGCCGCCGTGTGCGCGGTGCTGTCGTACTCCGCGTGGGGCGTGGTGGGGGCCGACCGCCAGCAGGGCGAGGTGCTGGCGATCGGGCTCCCGGTGTGGGTGAGCGAATGCGTCATGCCGCTCGCGCTGGCGTTGATCGCGTTCCGCCTGGCGTGGGGCGCGGCCGAGCGCTGGCGCGGACGGACGGTGGCCTTCGGCGCCATCGCCCTCGCCTTCGGGCTGGGAGCCGTCCCCGCGGTGGGACACGCGCTCTACGTGCCGCTGCTGGCGGTCATCGTGCTGGCGGCGCTGGTCGGCGCGCCGGTGTTCGTCGCGATGGGCGGGTTCGCGCTGGTGCTGTTCTTCAAGGACTCGGTGCCGGTGTCCGCGGTGACGGCCGAGGTCTACCGGCTGATGGTCTCGCCCACGCTCCCGGCGATCCCGCTGCTGACCGCCTGCGGCTACCTGCTGGCCGAATCGCAGGCCTCCCTGCGGCTGGTGCGCTTCTTCCGCGCGCTGTTCGGCTGGATGCCGGGCGGGGTCGCGGTGCTGGTGGCCGCGGTGTGCGCGCTGTTCACCACCTTCACCGGCGGCTCCGGCATCACCATCATGGCGCTCGGCGGACTGCTCTATCCGATCCTGCGCGATGACGGCTACGAAGAGGGGTTCTCGCTCGGCCTGGTGACCGCGTCCGGCAGCCTCGGACTGCTGCTGCCGCCCAGCCTGCCGGTGATCCTCTACGCCGTGGTCGCCGGCGTCGCCGCGGACTCCCTGTACCTCGCCGCGCTGGTGCCCGGGATCCTCCTGATCGTGCTCGTGGCGCTGTACGGGATCAGCGTCGGCCGCAAGGTCCATTCCCGGCGCCAGCCCTTCGTGCTGCGCGAGGCGCTGGTGTCCGGCTGGGCCGCCAAGTGGGAGCTGTCGGTCCCGTTCCTGGTGGTGGTGCTGTTCGGCACCGGCCTGACCACCATGGTCGAGGCCGCCGCCGTGGCGTTCGCCTACGCCATCGTGGTGGAGTGCTTCATCACGCGCGACATCCATCCGGTGCGCGACCTGCCGCAGGTGCTGCTCAAGGCCGGCGTGCTGTGCGGGGCGGTGCTCATCCTGCTGGCGAGCGCGATGGGCCTGACCAGCTGGCTGGTGGACGCCCAGATCCCGAGTGCCCTGCTCACGGCGGTGAGGACGCACATCTCCTCGCCGCTGGTGTTCCTGCTGGTCCTCAACGTGGTGTTGCTGGTCCTCGGCAGCGTGCTCGAGATCTACTCGGCGATCGTGATCCTGGCGCCGATGGTGGCGCCCATCGGGGTCGCGTTCGGCATCGACCCCATCCACCTCGGGGTGGTGTTCCTCGCCAATCTCGAGCTGGGGTTCCTGTTCCCGCCGGTGGGTCTGAACCTGTTCCTCGCCTCGTCGCGCTTCAACAAGCCGCTGCCCGCGCTCTACCGGCACGTCGTGCCGTTCCTGATCATCCTCGGCGCCGGCGTGCTGATGATCACCTACATGCCGTGGATGACCACCGGCATCCTCAGACTGCTGGGCAAGTAGGACGCGGTCATCGTCCCGCCGCGCGGCCCCGCGACCGCGCCGGCCCACCCCGCGATGTCCCGCCGGTGCCGCGCGAGTGGGGCGACTTTTCGTGCTCCATCCCGCGGTCGCGCGTGCTAGCCTCGGGCCGCGAGGTCACCCGACCGGGTCCACGCCCCGGAGACACGTGATGCGCCGCTGTGGATTCGCGCTCGCCCTGACCGTCGCGTCCGCCCTGACCGTGACACTCACAGGTCCGGCACGGCCCGCGCCCGCCCCATCCGACTCGCTCGGCCGCGTGCGCACCGCCACGCTGCTCCGCTGGGCGCACGAAGCGCTCGACCGACCCGACATGGAGTCGCGCCAGCGCGCGATCCGCATGCTCGAGGAGGTGCTGCGGCTCGAGCCCGGCAACGCCGCGGCGTGGCTGGAGCGCGGGCGCGCGCACGAGACTCGGCGACTTCGACCGCGAGGCGCGCGCGTGCTACGAGCGCGCGACGCGGCTGGCGCCCGGGGACCCCGAGGGCTTCATGCGCCTCGCGATGGCGTGGCGCCACGAGTGGCTGCGCTGGCTCGACGCCGCGGCGCTCGACAGCGCGATCACGCACTTCGAGCACGTCATCGAGCTGCGCCCGAACGCCTACGAGGCGCGCCTGCGACTGGTGCCGCTCGACTACGAGCGCGGCGACGCGGGCCTCGCCATGCGCGTGGCCGAGCGCGCGGCCGAGGTGCGGCCGCGGCGCGGCGAGCCGGCGATCGCGGTGGCCTACCTGGCCTACCGGCGGGGCGAGATCGAGCGCGCCGACAGCCTGTTCCGCTGGGCCTACGACCGGTTGCCGCCCGACCTGCGCCGTCGCTTCGACGATCTCACGCCGATGCTCGGCGACGCGGCGGCGCGCCTCGATTCGATCGCCGCGCCCGAGCGCGCCGGCGAGGTGCGGCGCTTCTGGGCGAACCTCGACCCCGATCCCACCACGCCGCAGAACGAGGTGCGGCTGGAGTTCTGGTCGCGCGTCACGCACGCGTGGCTGCTGTTCGACGACCCGCGGCGCGCCGGGCCCGACGCGCGCGCCGACGTGTACGTGCGCTACGGGCCGCCCCGGCAGGCGATGATCAACCCGCCCGGCGTGCCGCTCTACACGCATCACGAGAACCCCGCCCGCGCCGAAGCGGTGAGTCGCGGCGCCGATCGCGTGTTCTCGGAGTTCCCGCTCGACGCGATGGCGCTGACCTATCCCGAACTGGGCATGCGCATCCTCCTCCAGGACCGTGCGCTGCATGGGAGCTACGACTGGCCGATGCTGCGCGACGCCGACCCGGCGGCGCTGCCCGATCGCCGGCTGCTCGCGGGGCGCGACGACCTGCTCGCGACCGGCGACGGCTTCGCCGTGTTCCCCACGCTGCCGCCACGCGCGCAGCGCATCGAGGTGCGCGGCACGCTGGCGCGCTTCGAGGGCGAGCGCGGACCGCGGCTGTTCGCCCAGGGGAGCGTGCCCGCGTCACCCGGGGACACGCTGCTGGCGCGCTGGGTGGTGCGCGACTCGAGCGGGCGCGAGCGACTGCGGCAGGAACAGGTGCTCGCGACCTCGGTGTGCGATCCCACCGGCCAGCGCATCGCGGAGATCAATGCCGCGCTGCCGCCGGGGACCTTCGACGTCGCGCTCTCGGTGCGCGACACCCATCACCGGCGCGGGCTCTACCGCGTGCAGGCGGCGCTCGCTGCGCCGCCCGACTCGCTCGCGCTCAGCGACGTGGTGCTCACCTGCGGCGATCCCACCCTGCTGGTGGAAGGGCACTCGATCCGGCTCGAGGCCGACCGCGAGGCGCGCATCGCGCGCGGCGCGCCGCTGGTGGCGTACTTCGAGATCTACCGGCTGGTGGCGGCGCCCGACGGTCTGTCGCGGTTCGAGTACGAGTACACCGTGCGCCGCCTGCGCGAGACCCCCGAGGGGCGCCTGAAGCCCGAGAACGCCGCCGCGCTCGCCTCGACCTCGGCGAGCCGCGAGGAGACGCAGGCGGAGCGCATGCGGCGCCAGTTCGTGACCGTGCCCGCGCAGGCACTGGCGCCGGGTCGCTACCGGCTCGAGATCCGCGTGCGCGATCTCGGCTCCGGCCGCGTGGCGCGGCGCGAGGTGGAGTTCACCAAGGAGTGAGCGCTCACGCCGGGGGTCACCGCACCGCGACCATCTGCGCCACGGCGCGCTGGCCGGTCTGGGCGAGACGCACCCAGTAGATGCCGGGCTGGAGCCGCGCCCCGGTCCCCATCGCGATGCGGTGTGGCCCGGCATCCTGCCCGCGCAGCGTGCGCGTGGCGCAGCGACGACCCTGGACGTCGAACACCATGAGCTCGGCCGGTTCGGCACTGGCGAGCGAGTACCACACCTCGAGATCGCGACCCGACGGGTTCGCCACCGGGCGCACGGCCAGCACGCCGGGAGCCGCGGCCGACGGCGGCGACGGCGCGCCCGGTCCCGTGGGCCCGGGCGCGTCGGTGTACGCGATCCAGCGGCGCAGGTACCAGTGCTGCGCGTCCGCGATCTGGCCGTGACTCAGGCGGGCGGCGTCCCCGCGCACCACGTGGAAGACGTGCTGTCCAGGCGAGGTCTCGAGGCGGCGATCGTCGGGCAGATCGATCACGACCCGGAACTGCTCCGCCACCACGATCGCGAACTGGTCGGTCGAGTCCGGATGCTCGGGATCCTCCGCCAGGCGCAGCCCCTTCATCTGGAGGTCGAGGGCCTTCGCAGGCGGCATTCCCTTCGGGCAGCTGGTGTCGGGCGGATCGCTGCCGAACAGACAGCGCGCCGAGACCAGTTCGAAGTCGCGGTCGAAGCCCGTCATGTCCCAGTACCGGCCGGTCTCGTCGTAGGCGTGGAAGCGATATTCGTCGGTGAGCAGTGCGCCGAACCGCTCCAGGTCCCGCGTGCGGTAGGCCGCCTGGAGCGCACGGACTGCGCCGGCCGGCTGCGCGGTCGAGACCGAGTCGGACACCGCGGGCGTCACGGGGTTGTCGGGGGTCGCCCGCGCCGGCGTACCGATCCCGACCAGCGCGCACATCATGACTCGGGCGAGTGCCGAGTACCGTGAGCCGACCGATGACGTGCGGGCCATGGACGTCCTCCTGTGAGTCGAGCCTCCACCGATCGCGGTGGATCCTCCGGTACCATCGGGGGGACGGGCCGCGGGCAGCATATCATCCGCTCTTACCGGCTGGCGTGACGGCCGCGCACCATCGTGAAGCGCAGCCCCAGCGAGGCCGACATCGAGCGGCCCAGCCAGCGGTAGTCCGTTCTCAAGGGCGGCATCAGCGCGTGCGCGTCGTAGAACGACTCCGACACCTGCGCGCACAGCGTCACGCGCCGCCCCAGCGGCGCGAGGGCGCCGAGGCGCGCGAAGCCACCGGTCATGAAGTTCCTCGGGCCTCTGCCGTTGATGACCTCCTGCGGGCCCGGCCTCAGGACCCACGAGCCGTCGTCCCGGACCCACGAGCGGGCCTCACCGTATTCGACGCCCGCACCTGCGAAGGCCGCGCCGCTCACGCCCAGTGGGAACAGCCGGTCGACTCCGAGCCGCGTGTCCCAGGACACGTCCTCGAGCGTCCCGGAGATGTTGTAGGTCCGTTGCGTCCAGTGCAGCCACGTGCCGCCGAAGTGCCCGGAGATCCCCACCGTCCAGTGGGGCGTGACCAGATGATCGAGCGAGAAGCGCACGCCGACGTCGCCCCGCGCGCCCGGGCGCGCGTCCCCCGCGCTCATGGTGTCGAACGTGCGCTGCTGGATCTCAGCCCCGAGCATCCAAGCGCCGCCTCCCGGGCGCTCGGCGGCAGGGCTCGCTGACACGAAGCCGGTCAGGCCGAGGACGACGAGCCAGACGCCGACGCAACGCCCGGTCCAGTTGGGGACATCCATCATGTTCGGTCCTCCTCTGTCTCCTCCGCGGTGCCGTGGCTCGTGGCAGCCCGCGCTCACACGATCCGTTGCGCGCGCAGCGCCGCGGGAGAT
Organism: Candidatus Eiseniibacteriota bacterium; assembly: GCA_963776245.1. Taxonomy (GTDB): domain Bacteria; phylum Eisenbacteria; class RBG-16-71-46; order RBG-16-71-46; family RBG-16-71-46; genus CAVSAC01. The sequence goes on from CAVZLN010000003.1 coordinate 935,543, forward strand.
CCATCCGCGCGCAGCGGCGGGCCCGGCTGCCAGGCGAACGCCGCGGCATCCTGGCCGTCGCCGATGCGCGCGTGCCATGCGGCCCCGCCCTCATTCACGCGCACGATCACGTCCGCGGACTGCTCGCTCGCCAACGCCTCCTCGATCGGGCAGCCGGCGAGCCAGTGGAGCAGCGTGCGGTTGACCGACTGGTGGGCGACGATCGCGGTGGGCGGGGTGGTGCACAGCGGCCCGTCCGCGGCGAGCGCCGCCTGGACCCGCGCCAGCACGTCGGCGTAGCTCTCGCCGCCGGGCCAGCGGTGGCCCCAGCGGTCGCGCGCGCGCGCCTCGAGCAGGCCGGGGAAGCGCGCCGCCACCTCGTCGAGCGTGAGCCCGGCGCAATCGCCGAACGACATCTCGGCAAGGCCGTCCCGCATCGCCAGCGGCAATCCGGTGGCGGCGGCCACGCGCCCCGCGGTGATCCGCGCGCGGCCGATCGGGCTGGCGAGCACACGGGCGACGCCGAGCGCGGCGGCGGCGCGCGCGAGCGCGTCGGCCTGCGCCAGGCCGCGCTCGGTCAACGGCGAGTCCTCGCGGCCCTGCAGCCGGCCGGCGCGGTTCCACTCGGTCTCACCATGGCGCAGGAGCAGCACGTGCGCCGGCAGGTTCCCCACCTGGTCCTTTCCACCGCGCCGCGGCCGGCGCGAGACCCGGCGGCCTCCCCGGCGAGCGGCGCCGGGAGGCACTTCCGGGAGGTTCTCTCTCGGCGCGAAGGTAGGCCGGGCGACCGTCGCGCCACAAGCCGAGCGCCTCGCGCGCGGTGCCGGCCCGTGGTTGCCACACCCGCGAGGGTGCACTACGGTTCGCGCCAGATCGTCGTCGTCCCCCTCGATCCTTGGAGCCCGCCATGCCGGAGACCGTCCCCGTGAAGACCAGCGTCCTCGAGCGCTTCCTGCGCTACGTCACCGTCGACACCCAGTCGTGCGAGGACTCCACGACCTATCCCAGCACGCTCAAACAGCTCGTGCTGCTCGACCAGATCGTCGAGGAACTGCGCGCCATCGGGCTCAAGGACGCGGCGCGGGACGAGCACGGCTACGTGTTCGCCACCATCCCGGCGACCACCACCAAGAAAGACGTGCCGGTGATCGGGTTCATCTCCCACGTGGACACCTCGCCCGAGGCCTCGGGCACCGGCGTGAAGCCGATCGTGCACGCGAACTGGCAGGGCCAGGATCTGGCGCTGCCCGACGATCCCACCGCGGTGCTGCGCCCGAGCGAGAACCGCGAGATGCTCGAGCTCCGCGGACACGATCTCATCACCTCCTCGGGCAGCACGCTGCTCGGCGCCGATGACAAGGCGGGATGCGCCGAGATGGTCGCGGCGGCCGAGTTCCTGATCCAGCACCCCGAGATCCCGCACGGCGCGATCCGGCTGGGGTTCACGCCCGACGAGGAGGTGGGCGCGGGCACCCGGTACTTCGACGTGAAGCGCTTCGGTGCGGTGTGCGCGTACACCATGGACGGCGAGTCCCGCGGCCAGATGGACATCGAGACGTTCTCGGCCGACTCGATGACCATCACCTTCCAGGGGTTCAACACCCACCCGGGCTTCGCCAAGGGCAAGATGATCAACGCGATCAAGCTGGCGGCCGACTTCATCGGGCGCCTGCCCCAAGACCGGCTCTCGCCCGAGACCACCGCGCAGCGCGAGGGCTACGTGCACCCCTACGTGGTCGACGCCTCGGTCGAGCGCACCTCGGTGAAGCTCCTGATCCGCGACTTCTCGACGCCCCTTCTCAAGGAGAAGGAGGACTTCCTCGAGGCGCTGGCGCGGGCGACGGTGAACGCGTGGCCGGGCGCGTCGGTCACGGTGAAGGTGGATGAGTCCTACCGCAACATGAAGGAGGTGCTCGACCGTCAGCCGCACATCGCCGAGCACGCGCGCGAGGCCATCCGCCGCGCCGGGCTCGAGGTGCGCGAATCCGCCATCCGCGGCGGCACCGACGGTTCGCGGCTCTCGTTCATGGGGCTGCCGACCCCCAACGTGTTCGCGGGCGGGCACAACTTCCACTCGCGGCTCGAGTGGGTGTCGGCCCAGGACATGGAGAAGGCGGTCGAGGTGATCGTGAACATCGCGCGGATCTGGGAGGAGAAGGCGTAGCGTCGCTGCGCGGCGCCCCGGATTGGACGAGGGCGGCGGGCGAGGCTACCCTCGCGCGCGTTCTCGAGGCACCCACGGGAGGTTCGGGAGACCGCTTCGCGCACACGGCGCGCACGGGGCGGCGGGTGGTAGCGCGGGCCCCTCGCGCGAGTTCAGCGCCGCTGGGAGGTGGGCATGGCATTCCGCATCCGTCGCGTGGACTACTTCTACGCCAATATCGTGGACCAGCCGGGCGAGGCGTACCATCTGCTCCACTCGCTCGCCGGCCTGGGGGTGAACCTGCACGCGGTGATGGGCGTGCCGATCGGTCCCGACCGCACGCAGATGACCCTGTTCCCCGAGGACAAGGGCAAGCTCACCGAGGCCGCGCGCCACGCGGGGCTGACGCTCGACGGACCGCACTCCGCGTTCCTCGCGCAGGGCGACGACGAGCTGGGAGCGCTCGCGGCGGTGCACGTGCGGCTCGCCGAGGCCAAGGTCAACGTGTTCGCCTCGACCGGCGTGGCCGACGGCAAGGGCGCCTACGGATACGTCATCTACGTGCGGCCCGAGGAGTACGAGCACGCGGCGAAGGTGCTCGGGATCTGAGCGCGGCGCATCCGCGCGGCAGGCCGACGCCCCGACGGGAGACCGCCGGGGCGTCGCCGTCTCCCGTCGCGAGCTTGATCCGCCTCGCGCACGCCGCCGCGGGAGGGCCTGGACTCAACGCCGCAGGTAGGTGTTGACCGAGGTCGACCGCGGGGTGTGGCCTTCCCACTCGACGGTGACGACCACCTTCTTCAGATGGCCGAGCGGGGGCGCCAGCCGCGTGACGACGTAGTGGCGGTGCCAGCGCGAGGAGACGCCGAGGCTCTCGCTGCCTTCACCCGCGGGATGCCGGCCCACGTCCAGCGCCGGGTCGTTCCACGGCAGCGCGCTCAGCCGATCGACCTTCTCCTGGGCGTAGAAGATGGCGGTCGCGCGCACGCGCTCCGGCTCCGTGATGGAGGTGTCGGGAGGGAAGAGACGCGTCACCGCCAGCACTCCGACCGCCAGCAGCACGAGCGCGATGAGCAGCTCGACGAGCCCCATCCCACGCGCGTCTCGCGCCGCGCGCGACGCGGCGGGCGCCCCGCGACCCCGGTGCCCCACCGCGGCGATGGACGGCGAGTCGTTCCGGTGTGCCTCACCGCGAGTCGGACCAGCCATGGCGGTCTCCCCCTCGATGCCGGACGGATGGACCGGCGCGCGGACGGCCGCGACCGCGTGCCCGTGGATATCGGATTCTTCGGCAGGATCCGCGAGCCGCATGAGAGCTCTCTCCAAGCGGCCAGCGAGCTTCCCGAAGTCCCTCCTGGGACCCGTGTTCCGGCGCGCCACCGGCACGGCTATGCTGCGCGGATGCGACCCGTGCTCCCCAAGTCCCATCCGACCGTGCGCCGCGCATGAGATACGCGGGCGAGATGGCGGCGCTCGGCACCGCGGTGTGCTGGGCGGCCGGATCCAACCTGTTCGCCGCCGCCGGGCAGCGCATGGGCTCGGTGGTGCTCAACCGGCTGCGCATCACCACCGCCGCCGTCTTCCTCGGCACCGCGCTGCTGGTCACGCGCGGCACGCCGTGGCCGGTGTGGGCGACCTCGATGCAGATCGGGATCCTCGCACTCTCGGGGCTGGTGGGGTTCGTGTTCGGCGACACCGGGTACTTCCGCGCGCTCGTCATCCTCGGGCCGGCGCGCGCCGCGCTGCTCGCCTCGCTGGCGCCGCTGTTCACCGCGCTGCTCGCCTGGCCGCTGCTCGGCGAGCACCCGGGCCCGCTCGCGCTGCTGGGCATGGCGCTCACCGTGGGCGGGGTGGCGATGGTGCTGTGGGAGCACGAGCGGCGGGAGCACGCCCATGTCGAGGGCTCGGTGCTGGTGGGCGTGATCGCCGGCGTGCTGGGCGCCATCGGGCAGGCGGGCGGGTACGTGCTGTCGAAGCTGGCGCTCGACTCGGGGATCGATCCGCTCTCGGCCACCGTCATCCGCGTGGTCGCGGCGGTGGTCGGCGTGTGGGCGCTGGCGGTGGCCCAACGCGACGTGCGCCGCTCGGTCGCCGCACTCGGCGACCGCGGTGCCGCTGGCTTCATGGTGGGCGGCGCGTTCTTCGGGCCGTTCATGGGGGTGACGCTCTCGCTCGCCGCGCTCCACTACATCGAGGCCGGCGTGGCGGCGTCTATCACGGCGTTCTACCCGGTGCTCACCCTGTTCATCTCGTCGCGCTTCCATGGCGAACGCATCACCGCGCGCTTCCTGCTCGGCGCGCTGGTGGCGGCGGCGGGGGTGGTGGTGCTGTTCCTGCGCTAAGACAGCGCGGGTCGGGCGCGGGGACCGCAGTGACGGGTCCGCCGAACGGCCGGGGGCGCGCGGCCCGCAGTTCATGATGGAGCGCGCAGCCCGCCGCGCGCTAGACTCGCCCGCGCCATCGGCCCGCGGGCCGAGCGCCCCACCGGAGGCCCACGTGTCCGACGAGATCTTCGAGGTCAAGCCCCACATCCGCGAGCGCGCCCACATCAAGACGATGGAGGAGTACCAGCGCCTCTACCGGCTCTCGCTCGACAACCCGGAGTGGTTCTGGGGCGAACAGGCCAAGATGCTCACCTGGTATCACCCGTGGCACAAGGTGTTCGACGCCGACTACGACGAGGTGGACTTCGCGTGGTACTCGGGCGGCCGCCTCAACGCGTGCTACAACTGCGTGGACCGCCACCTCGAGACCCACGGCGACCGCACCGCGATCATCTGGGCCGCCGACGAACCGGGGGTCTACCGGCACATCTCGTATCGCGAGCTGAAGCACCAGGTCTGCCGGCTCGCCAACGTGCTGCTCGCGCACGGGGTGCAGAAGGGCGACCGCGTCGCCATCTACATGCCGATGATCCCCGAGGCGGTGTACGCCATGCTCGCGTGCGCGCGCATCGGCGCCGTGCACTCGGTGGTGTTCGGCGGCTTCAGCAGCGAGGCGCTGCGCGACCGGATCGTGGACGCCCGGTGCAAGATGGTGATCACCGCCAACGAGGGCATGCGGGGCGGCAAGCGCATCCCCCTCAAGACCATCGTGGACCGCGCGGTGGACGGCATGTCGATGGTGCAGAGCGTGCTCGTGGCGCGCCGCACGGAGCACGACGTGCCGATGCAGGCCGGGCGGGACTTCTGGCTGGACGAGGAGTGCACCAAACAGCGCTCGACCTGCACCGTGGAGTGGATGGGCGCGGAGGACCCGCTCTTCATCCTCTACACCTCGGGCAGCACCGGCAAGCCCAAGGGCCTGCTCCACACCACCGCGGGCTACCTGGTGTACGCGGCGCACACGCACAAGCACGTGTTCGACCTGCAGCCGGGCGACGTCTACTGCTGCGCCGCCGACGTGGGCTGGATCACCGGTCACTCGTACATCGTCTACGGCCCGCTCGCCAACGGCGCGACCACGGTGATGTTCGAGTCGGTGCCGACCTATCCCGATCCGGGCCGCTACTGGCGCATGGTGGACGATCTCGGCATCAACATCTTCTACACCGCGCCCACCGCGCTGCGGGCCATCGCCCAGGCGGGCGACGAGTTCGTGAGGCGCTACCGGCGCACCTCGCTGCGCGTGCTCGGCACGGTGGGCGAGCCCATCAACCCCGAGATCTGGCGCTGGTACCACGACGTGGTGGGCGAGAAGCGCTGCGCGGTGGTGGACACGTGGTGGCAGACCGAGACCGGCGGCATCCTCATCACGCCGCTGCCCGGCGTCACCCCCACCAAGCCCGGCGCCGCCACGCTGCCCTACTTCGGCGTGAAGCCCGTGGTGGTGGACCCCGCCGACGGCCGGGTGCTCGAGGGCAACGGCGTGAGCGGCGCGCTCTGCCTCGCCTCGCCGTGGCCCGGCCAGGCGCGCACGGTGTGGGGCGACCACCAGCGCTTCAAGGAGACCTACTTCTCCGCGTTCAAGGGGTACTACTTCACCGGCGACGGCTGCCGGCGCGACGAGGACGGCTACTACTGGATCACCGGCCGCATCGACGACGTGATCAACGTATCGGGGCACCGGCTCGGCACCGCCGAGGTCGAGAGCGCGCTGGTCGCGCACGAGGCGGTGGCCGAGTCCGCGGTGGTGGGCTACCCGCACGCCATCAAGGGGCAGGGCATCTACGCGTACGTGGTGCTCACCGCCGAATTCGCGAAGCAGAACGCCGAGCAATTGCAGGGCGCGCTCAAGGAACAGGTGCGCCACGCCATCGGCGGGTTCGCCACCCCCGACGTGATCCACATCGCCGGCGGCCTGCCCAAGACGCGCAGCGGGAAGATCATGCGCCGCATCCTGCGCAAGATCGCCTCGAGCGAGTACGCCGGGCTCGGGGACGTGACCACCCTCGCCGACCCCGACGTGGTGGACCGCCTGATCGAGGAGCACAAGCGAAGCGTGGGGCTGGAGTGATCGTGCCGCCCCGTTCCACCACTCCCTCTCACCGTTTCCCGGAGGCGTCGATGATCCGCCGTGCCCTGGTCCTGGCCCTCGGGCTGTCGTTGGTGCCGTCGCTCGTCCCGGTGGCGCGTGCCGCCGACCCCGCGGCCGCCGCGCCCGCCTTCGCGCTCGCCGATTCGCTGCGGCTCGACCCGGCGGTGCGGACCGGCGTGCTCCCGAACGGGCTCCGCTACTTCATCCGCCACAACGGCAGGCCCGAGGCGCGCGTGTCGCTGCGGCTCGCGCTCGCCGCCGGGTCCACCGCCGAGGCCGACGACCAGCGCGGGTTCGCGCACTTCTGCGAGCACATGAACTTCAACGGCTCGACCCACTTCAAGCCCGAGGAGATGGTGGCCTACCTGCAGTCGATCGGCATGCGCTTCGGCTCCGACGCGAACGCGTACACCTCGTTCGACCAGACGATCTACATGCTCGAGGTGCCGACCGACCGCGACACCCTGCTCGACCGCGGGCTGCTGGCGCTCGCCGACTTCGCGGGCGGGGCCACGCTGAGCGACGCCGAGATCCAGCAGGAGCGCGGCGTGGTGCTCGAGGAGTGGCGCCTCGGGCGCGGCGCGACCGACCGCATGCAGCGCCAGCAGCTCCCGATCGTGTACCGCGGCTCGCGCTACGCCGAGCGCCTCCCGATCGGGAAGCCCGAGATCATCGAGAAGGGATCGGCCGATCGCGTGCGCGCGTTCTACCACGACTGGTACACGCCCGACCGCATGGCGGTGATCGCGGTGGGGGACATCGACCCGGCGCGCATGGACAGCCTGGTCCGGGTGCACTTCGGCCCGCTCCAGCGGCCCGCGCAGGCGCTCGTCGCGCCGGTGTCCGACCTGCCCGCGCACGATTCCACGCTGTTCGCGATCGCCACCGACAAGGAGGCCGCTGGCACCCAGGTCGGACTGTTCTACAAGCACCCGCGTCGCCCGTTCGGCACCATCGGGGACTTCCGTGCCGACATGGTGCACGGGCTGTTCCTCGCGATGTTCAACCAGCGCTTCACCGAGATCGCGCATCGCGCGGACGCGCCGTTCCTGAACGCCAGCACGTTCGCGTTCCCGTTCGGCCAGGTCTCGGAGATCGCGGGCGCGTTCGCGAGCGTCGCGGACGGCGGGAGCGAGAAGGGGCTCGCCGCTCTGCTCCAGGAGATCGAGCGCGTGAGGCGCCACGGCTTCCTCGCCATCGAGCTCCAGCGGGCGAAGGACCAGTCGCGCTCGCGCATGGAGCGCGCGTACGCCGAGCGCGACAAGTCCGAGAGCGAGGGCTTCGCCTCCGAGTACGTGCAGTACGCGCTCACCGGCGAGCCCGCGCCCGGCATCGAGGTGGAGCACCGGCTGGCCGGCGCGCTGCTCGACGGGATCACGCTGGCGGAGGTGAACGCCGTCGCGACGCGGCTCTACCACGAGCACAGCCGCGTGGTGATCGCGTCCGCGCCCGAGAAGGCCGGCAGCACGCCGCCGAGCGAGCCCGCGCTGCGCGCGGTGCTGGCCGCCGCCACCCAGGTGGTCCCCGGCCCGTGGGAGGACCGCGGGGCCGGCCGGCCGCTGATGGCGCAGCAGCCGAGGCCGGGCACCGTGAAGTCCCGCCGCAGCATCGACGCGCTCGGCGTGACCGTGCTGAGGTTCTCGAACGGCGTCGAGGTGTGGCTCAAGCCCACGGACTTCAAGGCCGACGAGATCGTGCTCGCCTCGTACGCGCTGGGCGGGCTGTCGGTCGCCGACACCGCGCGCTACAGCGACCTGGTGTGGACCAGCACGGTCGTCAACGACGCCGGAGTGGGCGGGTTCACCAGCACCGAGCTGCAGAAGCTGCTGGCCGGGCGGATCGTGCAGACCAGCACGTTCATCGGCGGCTACACCCACGGCATCCGGGCCAGCACGCGGCCCGCCGACCTCGAGACCGCGCTCCAGCTCGTGCACCTCACGTTCACCCGGCCCACCGAGGACCCGGCCGCGTTCGCGGCGCTCCAGAAGCGCCTGCTCAACTACATGATCGACCGCCGGAACACCCCCGAGCAGGCGTTCGCGGACACCGCGGCGGTGGTGAACTCGGGCCGGTTCTACATGAACCTGCCGGGCACCCCCGAAGGGGTGGAGCACGCGACCCTCGGCCCGATGCTCGCCTACCATCGCGAGCGCTTCGCGAACGCGGCGGACTTCACGTTCTTCATGGCGGGCGCGTTCCAGGTGGACTCGGTGGCGCCGCTGCTCGCGCGCTATCTCGGCTCGCTGCCCTCGAAGGGCAGGCGCACGTCGGCGTTCGTGGCGCGCGGCCCGCGCTATCCGTACGGCGTGCGCACGGTGATCGTGCGCAAGGGGGTCGAGCCCAAGGCGAGCGTGCGCATCACGTTCTTCGCCAACACCCCGATCGAGGAGCTCGACCAGCACCGCGCCCGCGCTCTCTCGTCCATCCTGACCGACCGGCTGCGCGAGTCGCTGCGCGAGCTGATGAGCGGCACGTACAGCGCCTCGGCGTCGTTCGGCTCGCTGTCGCCCCTGCCGGGCTACGCCACGATGTCGGTCGCGTTCGGGTGCGCGCCCGGACGCGTGGACTCGCTGGTGGCGGCCACGCTCGCCGAGGTCCGCCGCCTGCGCGAGGAAGGACCGACGCCCTCCGACGTGCAGAAGGACCAGGAGATCGAGCGGCGCGAACTGGAGGTCTCGATGAAGCAGAACGGGTACTGGACCGCGAGCCTCCAGACCACCCACATGCTGGGCTGGGACCCGCTGCGCATCACGCGGCGCCGCGAGCGCATCGACCTGCTGACGCCGGACAATCTGCGCGAGTCCGCGCGCCGCTACCTGCCGCTCGACCGCTACACGGTCGTCATCCTGCTGCCCGAGGAGGGCGCGGGCGCCGGCGCGGCCAAGCCCTGAGACCCGCGGGCGCGCGGCGGCGGGCCTGCCGCCGCGCGCCCGGCGGGGGCGGCCGCGGGCGGCGCCCGTCCCCGCGTCCCGTTGTCTCCCTTCAGGTTCTGGCGCGCCTGCCGATACCCAGTCGGGCGACGACGTGCCGGTTCATCGCATGCCACGAGGGAGCGCGGCCGCGGATGTCCATCCCGACGATCAGGAAGATCGCGATCAGCACCGGGGGCGGGGACGCCCCCGGGCTGAACGCCGTGATCCGCGCCGTGGTGCTGGCGTCGATCCAGCGCGGCTGGGAGTGCTTCGGCATCCGCGAGGGGTACAACGGGCTGCTCAACCCCGAGCTCTACCCGCACGGCGGGGTGGTCCCGCTCACGCGTGAGTCGGTCTCGGGCATCACCCACCTCGGCGGCACCATCCTCGGCACCACCAATCGCGGCAACCCGATCGAGTTCCCGGTGCAGCAGCCGGACGGCTCGTTCGTCGCGGTGGATCGCAGCGACGAACTGGTCGAACGCTTCCATGGGGCGGGGCTCGACGCGCTCATCACCGTGGGCGGCGACGGCTCGCTGTCGATCGGCCACGCGCTCTCGCGGAAGGGGCTGCGCGTCATCGGCGTGCCCAAGACCATCGACAACGATCTCGACCGCACGCTCATGACCTTCGGCTTCGACACCGCGGTGTCGTTCGCGACCGAGTGCCTGGACCGCCTGCACACCACGGCGACCTCGCACCGCCGCATCATGGTGGTGGAGGTGATGGGGCGCTACGCCGGCTGGATCGCCCTGCACGCCGGCATCGCGGGGAACGCCGACGTCATCCTGATCCCCGAGATCCCCTACGACATCGACAAGGTCGCCGAGGTGATCCGCGCGCGCGAGCGCAACGGCCGCGGCTACACCGTGGTGGTGGTCGCCGAGGGCGCCCGGGCGGTCGGCGGCGACCACACGGTGCTGGGCAAGTCGGTGGGCCAGGCCGAACGGCTCGGCGGGGTGGGCGGGAAGGTCGCCCACCAGCTCGAGGAGATGACCGGCAAGGAGGCCCGCACCGTGGTGCTCGGCCACCTGCTGCGGGGCGGCTCGCCGACCAGCTTCGACCGGCTGGTGGCGCTGCGTTTCGGCGCCGCGGCGGTGCGCGCGCTCGAGGAGGGCGAGTCGGCGGTGATGGTCTCGCTCCATCCGCCGACGGTGCGCTACGAGCCGCTCGCGGAAGTCGTGCGCCGCATCAAGACGGTGCCGCTCGAGAGCGACACGGTCGAGACCGCGCGCGACATCGGCATCCACTTCGGCGATTGAGCGGCACGCTCGCCCGCGGCCGGCGCTCGACCGCGTCCGCCGCCTCGCCGCGGCGCGGGGCCGCGGTCATTTTCCCGCTTGTCTCGGCGCGGCCTCCCGGACATCATCGGCGTCCTTCGGCGTGCCCCACACGAACGCCTCCGTGGCGGGCGAGCGCCCGCCGTGCTTCGGGATCTCATCCAGAGGACGAACGACGCATGATCGGACACGGCCGGGCCGACGCGACCGGGGCGCGGGCCCGCAGGCTCGTCCGGCGGTGCCCCGGGCCGGCGCGATGACGAAGCGCAGCCGGACCGCCCGGGGCAGGACCGCCGCCGTCCGGCGCGCCCCGGAGGCCGCGCGTCCCCACGGACCGCTCGCGCGTGCGCTCGCCCTCGTGCTCCCGGTGCTCGCGCTCGCCGCGTGCGCCGCGCTGATCGCGCGGCTGGCGCTGCAGGCCAACGGCGGCGTGTTCGCGACCGACGAGTGCTTCCACGCCTACGCCTCGCAGTGGCTGCTCGCGCACCGCGCCCTGCCGGCCGAGTTCCCGATCTTCTATTCCGGTTTCTACTACTACTACAACCCGATGTTCCACGTGCTGGGCGCGCTGTGGGCCGGCGTGCTCGGAGCGCCGGCGCTCCACCTGCTGCCGGTGGCCATCCACGCGGCGCTGCTGGTGGTGCTCGCGACCGGGGCGCTGGGCGCCGTGCCGCTCGGCGCCGGGCGCTGGGCGGCGGTGCTGTGCGCGACCAGCCTGACGCTCACCGCGTACGCGGTGCGGTTGTACGTCGACGGGCTGGTGGCGCTGGTGTTCATCCTCGCGGTGGCGCTGGTGCTGCGGGTGCGCGCGCACGGCCGCTGGCGCGACGCGGTGGCGCTCGGGATCGTCACCGGGATCGCCCTGCTCACCAAGTTCAACGCGGTGCTCCTGCCCCTGCTGCTCGCGGGGCTCGCGGTGGTCCATGCGGTCCGCCACGAGCGGCGGCTGGCGCGGGCGTACGCGCTCGCCTGCGCGCTCGGCCTGCTGATCGTGCTGCCCTGGTACGTCCGCAACCACGTGCTGTACGGCAGCCCGTTCTATCCGGCCGGCGCGCGCGACCTCGACCGCGCGCTGTACGCGCTCAACCGCGCGAAGTTCAGCCTCCCGCCGGGGCTGTTCCTCGCCCGGCTGCCGGGGGTCATCGGGCCGTGGCTCGGGGCGTTCGGCGCCGCGGCGCTCGCCGCCGCCGCGTGGAAGCGGCGCTTCGCGCTGCGCGAGGGCCTCATCGTCCTGGCGTTGCTGGGGATGGTCGCGACGGCTTTCTTCCCGATGAGCGCCGCGCGCCACCTGACCCCGATGCTCGCGCTGCTGGCGCTCGCCGGCGCGTGGGGGGTGCACGACCTGGTGCGCGCGAGGCCCCGGTGGCGGCTCGCGATCGAGGCCGCGCTGGTCGCGCTCATGATCCACACGCTGTGGACCATGCCCGACCATCGGGGACCCGCGAACCTGCCCGCCTACCTGCAGACGGCGTTCCCGCATGTCGCGGAGCGCACTCCGGCGGACGCGCGCATCCTGAGCCTGTGGACCTACGACACCGCCTACTACACCGGACGCGCGGCGGCGTGGCCCAACCCGTGGGGCCAGCGGGAGCACGCGACCGCGATGTTCTACGACACCGACCCCGACCTGTTCCTCCGGCACCTGGAGGAGGCGCGCATCGACTACATCCTGGTGCCGATCGGGACCGGGCGGCCCGAGTTCGACAGCGCCAATTACCCGATGCGGTTCATGAACAGCCTCGACGCGCTGGTGCAGCGCGACCCCACGCGCGTGGTGTGGAACTCGAACGTGCTGGCGCTGGTGCGCGTGGCGGGGCACGACCGCGCGCGCCCGGTGCCGGAGCGGGGACCCGCCGGCGCCGCGCCCGGCACGGGTCCCGCACGCCCGCGTACGGGCGGAAAGGAGCCCCGATGACCGACTGCGTCTTCTGCCGCATCGCGACCGGCAGCATCCCGTGCAACAAAGTGGCGGAGAGCGACCAGGTGCTGGCGTTCCGCGACCTCGACCCGCGGGCGCCGACGCACGTGCTGCTCATCCCGAAGGCCCACGTGGCCGACTCCGCCGCGAGCCTCGGGCCCGCCCACGCCGCGATGCTCGGCGAGCTGTTCGCGCTCGCCGCGCGCGTGGCGCGGGAGGCGAAGCTCGATCAGGGCTGGCGGCTGGTGACCAACGTCGGTCCGCACGCCGGGCAGACCGTGCACCACCTGCACGTGCACCTGCTGGGCGGGCGCGCGATGCAATGGCCGCCGGGCTGAGCGGCACGACCGCGCACGAGTCCTTGTGCCGGGCGCGCGTCCGCGGCTAAGGTCGCGCCCGCACGCCGCACGCTCTGCCCGCGGAGACCCCCATGAGCCAGCCCGCCCGTTCCGCCGCGCCCGCCTCGCGCGGGTTCACGCGCCTGCTCGACGCGCTCGAGCGCATCGGCAACCGCCTGCCCGACCCGGCCACCCTGTTCGTGCTGCTCGCGCTCGCGGTGCTGGCCGCCTCGTGGATCGCCGCGCGGCTCGACCTCCACGCGGTGCACCCGAAGGACGGCACGCTCATCTCCGCGGTCAACCTGCTCGACGCGGCGGGCATCCGGCGCATCTTCACCGAGGCGGTGCGGAATTTCATGAACTTCGCGCCGCTCGGCATCGTGCTGGTGGCGATGATCGGCATCGGCGTGGCGGAGCCCAGCGGGCTCATCACGGTCTCGCTGCGGGCGATGGTGATGAGCGTGCCGCCCAGCCTGCTCACCGCCGCGGTGGTGTTCGCGGGCATCATGGCGCACCTCGCCGCCGACGCCGGGATCGTGGTGCTGCCGCCGATCGCCGCGATGCTGTTCATGGCCGCGGGGCGGCACCCGCTCGCCGGGCTGGCGGCCGCGTTCGCGGGCGTGACCGGCGGCTTCAGCGCCAACATCATCCCGAGCACGCTCGACGTGCTCCTGATCGGGTTCACGCAGGAGGCGACGCGGGCGTCGAACCTGCTGCCGGGCTACGTGCCGCAGGTGCTCGGGAACTACTTCTTCCTCGCCGTCTCGACGCCGCTGCTGGTGGTGCTCGGCACCTGGGTGACGCACCGCTTCGTCGAGCCGCGCCTCGGCAAGTGGACCCCGGACCCGTCGCAGGCGCCGGCCGACGCCCCGCCGTCGCACGCGCTCGCGGGCCTGGCCCCGGCCGAGAAGCGCGGGCTGGTCGCGGCGTTCGTCGCGCTCGTCCTCACGCTGGCGCTGTTCGCGCTGCTGGTGGTGCCGCCGTGGGCTCCGCTGCGCGCCGAGGGCGCCACCACCATCGAGCGGCTGAAGCCGTTCTTCGACAGCATGGTGATCTTCGTGATGCTGTTGTTCCTCATCCCGGGGCTGGCCTACGGCATCGCCGCGGGGCGCATCCGCAGCGACCACGACGTGACCAAGATGACCGGGGACACGCTCGGCACCATGGGCACCTACATCGTGCTGGCGTTCGCGGCGGCGCAGTTCGTGGCGTACTTCGGATGGTCGAACCTCGGCGCCATCCTAGCGATCTCCGGCGCGCACGCGCTCAAGGCGCTCGGCCTGAGCGGCAGCGTGCTGCTGGTGGGGTTCGTGCTCTTCGCCGCGTCGCTCAACCTGTTCATCACCTCGGCGTCCGCCAAGTGGGGGATCCTCGCGCCGGTGTTCGTGCCGATGTTCGTGCTGCTCGGGTTCACCCCCGAGGGCACCCAGGTGGTGTTCCGCATCGGCGACTCGTGCACCAACATCATCACCCCGTTGCTGCCGTACATGCCGTTCATCCTCGCGGCCGCGCAGCGCTACGACCCCAAGGCGGGCACCGGCACGCTGATCGCGCTGATGATCCCGTACTCGGTGGTCTTCCTGGTGGCGTGGACCGCCCTGCTGCTGCTGTTCTACTTCATGGCCTGGCCGATCGGCCCCGGCGTGCACCTGCGGCTCCCGGGGTAGGACGCGCGGCGGGCCGCCGCGCCGCCGCCGGAGGAGAGACGATGTCACGAGAACTGCTGTTCGACGCGGCGACGCGCGCGACGCGTTACCTCGAGGGGCTCGACGGCCGCCCGGTGCGTCCGGACCCCGCAGCGGTCGCGAACCTGAGGTCCTGGGACACGCCGCTGCCCGACGGCCCCACCGACCCGCGCGAGGTGCTGCGGCTGCTCGACGAGACCGGCTCGCCGGCGACCATGGCGATGGCGGGCCCGCGCTTCTTCGGGTTCGTCATCGGCGGCTCGCTGCCGGTGACGCTGGCGGCGAACTGGCTGGCCACCGCGTGGGACCAGAACACCGGGCTCTATCACCCCACCCCGTCGCACCGCCGAGCTCGAGCGCGTCGCGCTGCGCTGGCTGCTCGACGCTGCTCGGGCTGCCGCTCCGGCTGCGGGGGCGCGTTCGTCACCGGCGCGACCGTGGCCAATTTCACCGCGCTCGCGGCGGCGCGCCACGCGGTGCTCGAGCGCGCCGGCTGGGACGTCGAGGCCGACGGCCTGTTCGGCGCGCCGCCGATCACGGTGGTGGTGGGCGAGGAGGTGCATCCCACGCTGCTCAAGTCGCTCGGCGTGCTCGGGCCTCGGCCGCACGCGCGTGGTGCGCGTGCCGGTCGACGGGCAGGGCCGCATGCGCGCCGACGCGCTGCCGCGGCTCGCGGGGCCCGACGATCGTCTGCGTGCAGGCCGGCAACGTGAACACCGGCGCGTTCGATCCGCTCGCCGAGATCGTGCCCGCGCGCCCAGGCGGCGGGCGCGTGGGTGCACGTGGACGGCGCGTTCGGCCTGTGGGCCGCGGCGGCGCCCGCGCGGCGCACCTGCTCGCGGGCATGGCCGCGCGCGGACTCGTGGGCGACCGACGCGCACAAGTGGCTCAACGTGCCGTACGACAGCGGGCTCGCGTTCGTGCGCGACGCGCGGGCGCTGCGCGCGGCGATGGCGGTCACGCGCGGCCTACCTGCCGACGCGACGCCGGCGCGCAACCCGTCGCGACTTCACGCCGGAGCTCTCGCGCCGCGCGCGCGGCGTCGAGGTGTGGGCCGCGCTGCGCGCGCTCGGGCGCGCCGGGCTCGCCGAGCTGATCGAGCGCAACTGCCGCCAGGCGCGACGCTTCGCCGACGGGCCTGCGCGCGGCGGGCTACGAGGTGCTCAACGACGTGGTGCTCAACCAGGTGCTGGTCGTCGTTCGGCGACGCCGCCACCGACGCGCGCGTCATCGCCGCGGTGCAGGCGGACGGCACCTGCTGGTGCGGCGGCACCGATCTGGCAGGGCCGGACCGCGATGCGCATCAGCGTGTGCTCCTGGGCCACCACCGACGACGACGTCGAGCGCAGCCTGGCCGCGATCCTGCGCGCGGCCGCGCGGGTCGGGGCGACCCCGGCGCGGTGAGGCGTCCGGCCGCGGCGGGCGCGGCCGGCGGGGCGCCGGCGGCCGCCCCGCCGCCGGGCGTCAGGCGGCGGTGGCCCGCCGCGCGTCGATCGCGCGCGTGACCACGATGAACACCATCATCGCCGCGAACGAGACCGCGCCGACGATCGCGAACGCGTACCAGAGGTAGTGGGCGTGCGCGTACGCCTCGGGCATCGGGCCCTGCCCGGCGAGCGCCAGGGTGTGCTGCGCCTGCACCGCGGCCGGCAGCTCCCGGGGGTTCGGGCAGAACATCTTCAGCATGTACCCGCCGAAGATGAATCCGAACAGCCACGCGAAGAAGGTGTTCAGGTGCGCGTAGCCCAGATAGAGGCCCTCGCGCCCCGGCGGCGCCTGCTTCGAGGCGAACTCCAGGTACTTCGGGCTCAGGAAGCACTCGGCGAAGCCCTGGATGGCGATGCCGATCACCATCATCACCGTGATCGGATGCACCGGCGCCCCGAAGAGGATGAGGTTGCCGTGGAACAGGTGCGCGGCGGACATCGCCAGCGAGGACAGCGGGATCAGGGTCATCGCCACCGCGATCGAGACCGCGGGCGCCCAGTTGCGCACCAGGTGGGTGACCGCGACCACGCACAGCACCACCACGAACGGGTTCACGTTGGCGTACCACTCCGGCTTGTAGGACTCGCCCGCCATGCGCATCACGTAGTCCGGCATCGAGGCGTAGAGCTGGCCCTGGATCGCCCAGAACCCCGCGGTGATCAGGATGAGCGCGGTGAAGCGCAGGTTGGTCATCGCCGTGAGCATGCCGGCCAGCGTCTCGCGGGCGCTGTGCGGACGGCTGGCGCCGTTCTCCGCCGGGCGGTAGAACAGCGCCACCACGATCAGCGCGATGAGCGCGGCCGCGGCCGAGAAGTACGGCACGTTCTGCACCCCGAGCTGGAGCCGCACCGGCGCGGCGATGGTCTTGCCGGTGAACGATCCGATGTTCACCATCATGTAGAAGATGCTGAACGCGCGCGCGCGGTTGGCGTCGCTCGAGGACTTCGACGCGGTGGCGGTGATCACCGGCTTCACGAACGCGCCGCCGAGGACGATGAGCGCCAGCGCGCCGAACACCGGCACGAGCCCGTGGGACGCCCCGAGCAGGGCGTACCCTGCCGTCAGCAGCGCGAAGGCGAGCAGCAGCGAGCGGCGGAACCCCAGCCGGTCGGCCGCCGCGCCGGTGAAGAACGGGAACAGGTAGATGAAGGCGCTGAAGAACGCGCCCACGTAGCCCGCCGCCACGTCCCCGAGGCCGACGATGTCGAGCAGGAACTTCCGCAGGACGATGAAGGTGCCGTAGTAGGCCGAGCGCTCGAACAGCTCGGCGACGTTGGCGGTCCAGAAGGCGCGCGGGAAGCGCCAGGTGGTCGAGATCTCGGTCATGCCGTCGCTCCGGTGCGCGTGAAGGTCGAGGGGGAGCCGCAGCCTGACCGAATCGGCGTCCGCGGGCAACCGGCGCCCGCGCCGGTGCCCGGCTCCAGGTCGGCCTCGGCGCCCGCTTCCGCCGCTCGGGGCCGACCGGGGTCGCGGGGCACGAGGGGTTGCGGCGCGGCGCGCCCGCGCCTACGTTCTAAGCAGTCCCGGAGCCCGACCCCATGATCGCGCCCGATCTTCCGCTCATCGATCTGCACCGCCACCTCGAGGGCAGCGTGCGCCTTTCGACGGTGCTCGACCTCGGCCGGCGGCACGGGCTGCCGCTGCCGGCGTGGGACGAGGATGGGCTGCGCCCGCACGCCACCGTCAGCGCTCCCACTCCCGGCGTGATGGCGTTCATCGACCGTTTCCGTTGCGCCACGCTCGCGATGGTGGACACCGCCGCGTGCCGCCGGATGGCGGAGGAGTGCGTCGCGGACGCCGCGCGCGAAGGGATCGACCATCTCGAGCTGCGCTTCAGCCCGTGGTTCATGGCGGTGACCCACGCGCTCGATCCGGCCGAAGTGGTCGAGGCGGTGGTGGAGGGCGCGCTCACCGCCGCCCACGAGCACGGCGTGAGTCTCGGGCTCATCGGCATCCTCAGCCGCACCTACGGGACGGAGGTGGCGGCGCGCGAACTGGACGCGCTGCTCACGGCGCGCGAGTGGATCGTGGCGCTCGACCTCGCGGGGGACGAGGCGCGCTTCCCGGCGCCGCTGTTCGCCCCGCACTTCCGTCGCGCGCGCGATGCCGGGTGGCACGTCACCGTGCACGCCGGGGAGGTGGCGGGAGCGGAGAGCGTGGCCGCGGCGATCCGCGACCTGGGCGCCGAGCGCATCGGCCACGCGGTGCGCGCCATCGACGAACCGGCGCTGCTCGACCTGATGGCGGCGCGCGGCATCGGCATCGAGGCCAACCTCACGAGCAACGTGCAGACCAGCACGGTTGCGGGCTACGCCGCCCACCCGATGCGCGCGTTCCTCGAGCGCGGCCTGCTCGCCAGCCTCAACACCGACGATCCGAGCATCAGCGGCATCGACCTGCCTCACGAGTACGAGGTGGCGGCGCCCGCGGCCGGGCTGGACGCCGCGCGCATCCGGGTGGCGCAGGCCAACGCGCTCGCAACCGCGTTCCTTTCGGAGCATCAGAAGCGGGGACTCGCCGAGGCGGGGAACGCGCGCGCCGCGACCCGGCGGGCGACCGAAGCCTCCATCACGAGGAGAGAGCCATGAGTGAGGCCGGGCACGACGAAGTGGGGAGCATCGGCTGGGTGGACCTCACGGTCCCGGACGCCGACGCCCTCCGCGAGTTCTACCGGAGCGTGGTGGGGTGGAGTTCGGCCGCGGTGGACATGGGGGGCTACGACGACTGGACCATGAGCACGCCGGAGAGCGGCATGGCCGTGGCCGGCGTGTGCCACGCGCGCGGCGTGAACGTGGGGCTGCCCACGCAGTGGCTGGTGTACGTCACCGTGGCCGATCTCGACCGCAGCCTGACGCGCTGCGCCGAGCTGGGCGGCGCGGTGCTCGCGGGGCCCCGGGACATGGGCGGGCACGGCCGCTTCGCGGTGATCCGCGATCCCGCCGGCGCGGTGGTGGCGCTGCGCGAAGCGCGGCGCTGAGCGCGCCCGCCGCATCGACACCGCGCGCCCGGAGCGTTCGCCCCGGGCGCGCGTGATGTCTGCGGATGCGCCGCGCTAGCGGCTGCGCACCGCTGAGTCGAGATACGCGCGGATCGCCTTGAACTGCCCGGCGCCGTCGAGGCCGGCCTCGGCCAGCACGGCCCCACCCTGTCCGCTGCCGGGGAAATGCCCCCTGGCGTAGGGGTGCAATGTGGCGGTGCGGCCGCGCTCGGAGCGCACCCACCGGTAGAGGGTGGCGAGCGTGAACCCGGTGATGCCCATCGCCTCCTGCGCGCGCGCCTCGGGGAAGATGCGTTCGCGCTCCGCGGCCGGCAGCGCGTCGAACAGCTCGGCGCTGGCGACGTAGTACACGTCGAGGTCGATGCCCGCCTTCTCGAGCAGCGGCAGCACATCGGCCACGAACGCGAGCGTGACGGCGCTCTCCTGCAGCACCACCACGCCGTCGGCGGTCCCCCTGGGCGCGCGCAGGCGGTACACCCCGGTGCTCGCCGCGGTCACCGGCGCCAGCCCGAGCTTCGCGCGGTCGGGCACGGTCTCGTTGGGGCGGGTCACGAACGGCGCGATCACCGCCGGCCGGCGCGCGAGCGCGGCCGAGACCAGCGTCCACATCTCGGCCGGCTCCCACGGGGTGAGCGTGATGGAGGTGCCGGGCGGGAAGTTCTCCTGCAGCAGCTGGAGCGCCTGCGGGTCGGCGTGCGTCGGGCCGTCCTCGCCGGTCTTCAGGCCCGCGTGCGCGCCCACCAGGATCATCGGCCGGTACTCGCCGCCGAACGCGTGGGTGCGCGCCTGATTGCCGATCGCGTGCAGGCGCGCCGCGATGTGCGCGAGCGGGGCGAGGAACGCGGCGTACGACGACGCCACGCCGATGTGGTGCCCGTACGACCCGAGGCCGGAGCACACCCCGGCCATCGCGTCCTCGCAGATGCCGCCGATCGAGAGCGTGCGCGCCCCGGCATTGGTGCGCGCGTTCCAGTACCCGGGCGGGAACCCGCTCGCGACCGTGTTGACGCTGGTGGAGCCGAGCAGATCGGCGGACATCACGAACAGCGCGCCGTTCGACTCCTTGTTGTAGTGGCTTAAGACCTTGCCGAGCTCGCCGCGCAACGTGGTGACGGTGCCGGGCGCCAGCCGCAGCGGTTCGGGCACCGCGTCGCCCTGGCGCTCGGCCAGCGCGTACACCTTGGCGACCTCCGGAGCGCCGGCGCGCGGCTTGCGCGCGCGCTTCGCCAGCCGCTCGCGCGAGGCGCGCAGCCGGGCGGCGAAGAACTTCACCGTGTCCGCGCGCTTCTGCAGTTCGACGCGCACGATCTGGAGCGCGTCCCACATGCACGCTTCCATCACGCCCGCCCCGTCGGCGACGGCGCAGCGCGGAGCGCTCATGCCCTTGCACGACGGCAGGGTCACCACGCGGCCCTCGAGCAGCGGCTCGAGCGCGGCGTAGAAGCCGTCGGAGCACAGCCCGTGACCGGCGCCGTGCGAGGCGCGGCCCTCGATGCCGTACTGCCAGCCCTTCACGGTGCGGTACACGATCGCGGTGGGCTGCCCGGTGTCGAACGTGGCCGCGAGGCGCTGCGCGGCCAGGACCTGCTGGAAGTCCTTGCCGTCCGGCACCGCGATCACGTTCCAGTCGTGCAGGTATGCCAGCTCGGCCGGCGTCCACTGTACGTAGTCGCCGGGCTGCTCGCCGTCGCGGCACACCTGGTTCGAGTCGATCGAGGCCTGGTTCCAGTCCACGTGCAGCAGCGCGTTGTCGAGCGACGCGGTGCCGGCGGCGGCGAGCGCCTCGGCGACGCGGCCGGGGGTGAGCCCGCCCTCGCCCTCGACGATGTGCACGCGCGGCGCGTCGGCGCCGAAGTGGTCGCGCGCCCCGAACGCCAGACCGAGCGAGGCCGAGACGCCCACTCCCGACGCGCCGGTCGAGAGGCGCACGAACGGCGTGGCCGGCGTGGGATGACCGTCGAGCGCCTTGACCCCGAAGCGCGCGAACAACGGCGTGCTCGCGGTCGGATTGCGGCGGAAGCCGAGCAGGTCCTCGAGCCGCAACTGGTGGGACTCCTCGCGCGGCAGCAGGTCGGGCGCCCCGACCCGCAGGATCTCGTTGCGCAGCGCCCACAGCGCGTACAGGCCGAGCGCCTTGTGGCCGGCGGCGTACGACACCATGTCCGCGTCCTCGCGCTCGGGCGACGACGGGTCGTACTCCATGGCGTCGAACAGGAGCCCCTGCACGAAGCGCCCGGACGAGATGGAGCCGCCCGGGTGGCCCGACAGGGGAACGTAGTTGTAGAGGAGCGCGACCAGCGAGCGGTAGACGAGATCGAAGGACTCGAAGTGCGCGAGCTCTTGAGCCGAGAGCGGCGCCGGGCCGGTCTTCATCGCCTCCGCGAGGTCGACGAAGCGGCCACGCCGCGGACCGAATGCGAGTGCCATGTGGTTCCCCCTGGTGGGCGCCGGAGCGTGGGGGACCGCGGCGCGGATGCGGGACACAGTCTCGCGCGCCGGACGCGGGCGCGTCAACGCGGGGGATGGGGCGGGGGGAAGGGGCGACGGGGCGCGAGCGGATCCCGTGCGCCCCGGCCGCATGCCCGGCCGAGCCCGCCATGGTGCGGGCCCCCGACGCGGGCTACACTCCCACGCCATGCTCCTCGATCCGCGGACGATCTCGCCCGGCGCGATGTACCAGTTCATGATCGGCGTCATCGTGCCGCGGCCGATCGCGTTCATCTCCACGCGCGCCGCCGACGGGCGGCTGAACCTGGCGCCGTTCTCGTACTTCGTCCCGCTCACCAACCGCCCGCCGCTGGTGGGGGTGTCGATCCAGGAGCGCGCGGGCGTGCTCAAGGACACCGCGCGCAACATCGAGGCCACCGGCGAGTTCGTCATCAACGTGGTGACCGAGCCGATGGCCGAGGGGATGGTGCTCGCCTCGGGCGACTGGCCGGCCCACGTGGACGAGTTCGCGCTCGCGGGCTTCACCGCGGCCGCCAGCGAGCGCGTGCGCCCGCCGCGCGTGGCGGAGTCGCCGGTGAGCCTCGAATGCCGCCTGCACCAGGTGATCGGGTTCGGGGTCGCGCGCTTCATCGTGGGCGAGGTGGTGCTCGCGCACGTGAAGGACGAGGTGCTGGACACCGGGGGCCGTGTGGACCCGGCGAAGCTCGCCGCGGTCGGGCGGCTGGGCGGCGACGCCTACGCCCCGCTGCGCGACATCGTGCACATCGCACGCCCGGCCGCGGGCGCGATTGCGAAAGGAAGCGCCGAAGGGTGAGCGCCGGGCGCGCCGGCGCGCCACCCCCCGCGCCCGCTGGGGCAACGGCCCGGCCGACTTGCCCTTCAGCGGGCCCGGCGCCGAGGGGGCGGCGGGGCCGGCTGGCGCGGCCCCTGCTCATGATCCGCGGGTCGGCGGACGATGATGTCCAGCAGGATGCACCGCCCGGGGCCCACGGATCGGCCCCGGCGCTTTCCCGGCCGATCGCTCCCTTGTGCCTTACCCTGAGGAGGCTACTGATGAAGCGCTTCGCAGTCGTCGTGCTCGTGCTCTCGCTCGCGCTGCTGGCCACCGGCCAGGCGCGCGCGGCGGGGCCGCTGGAGTTCGGCATCAAGGCCGGACTTACCTCGTCCACGTTCACCGGGGCCGTCAGCCAGGCCAACGACCTGCAGTCCAACTCGGACATCACGGGCGGCGTCATGCTGGCTGTTTCGATCCCGATGATGCCGGTCGCGCTGCAGGGCGAGGCGCTGTTCGTCACCAAGGGCGCCGACATCCCGCGCGCGCTGGGCAAGGACATGGTCCGCTTCCGCGACATCGAGTTCCCGGTGCTGGCGCGCGTCAGCCTGCCGGTGGCGATGCCGGTCAAGCCGTTCGTGGTCGCCGGTCCGTCGTTCGCGTACAACATCGACGCCACCATCGATCCCGCCGATCCGGCGCTGCCGAAGACCGACCTGCAGAACGTGCGCAAGCTCGACACCGGGTTCGCCGTCGGCGCGGGCGCGCGGTTCTCGCTCGCCGGTTTCGGCGCGACGCTCGAGGGGCGCTACAATTCCTCGTTCTCCGACGTCCAGAACGACGCGAACAGCGCCCTTCCGGGCAAGAACGCCGTGTACACGTTCATGGTCGGGGTGGTGTTCTAGTCCCCACCGCTCCCGATCCCGCCGCAGAGCTCCACGGCCCGCTCGCATCCGCGACGCGGGCCGTGGCCGATCCGGGTGGATCCGACATGGGAGAAGTCCGGCGCATCCCGGTGCGCACCGAGGCCGAGCGGTGGACGCTCACGCAGCGCAACCTGTCGCTGTGGGACGTGCTCGACTTCTTCCCGGAGGACGCCGTGGGCCCGCGCGGCCCCGGGGACGCGCCGCGCCCGTACGCGGTGAGGCCGGTGACCGTCGAGACCGACCTCGGCTTCGAGTTCGAGACCGACATCCAGTTCGGCACCTGGATGTTCCGCCCGCGGTCGCCGAAGGAGCCCGGCATGATGCGATGGTGCCGCGAAGTCGGCATGGCGGTGGGCGACTCGATCGTCTTCGAGAGGACCGGCGAGCGGCGCTACCGGCTGCGGCTCGAGAAGGGCGGCTGAGGGAGCGCGGGTCCGGGCCCGGACGCCGCGCGGGCCCGCCCGCTCCGCCGGTTCGACCTCGCCGCCCGGGCTACGCGGGGATCCGTTCCAGCAGCTCGCTCAACTCGGGAAAACGACCGAGTTCCTTCTTCGAGAAGATGAGCGTTCCATCGAGCGTGACCTCGAACACGCCGCCGCTGCCCTTCACCAGCCCGACCTCCACCTCACGGGACTTCCTCAGCTCGGCCGCCAGACCGACGGCCCGGGGCAGATACCCTCACTGCCCGCAGTAGGTGATCTCGACCTTCTTCATGGCTCCTCCCACGATCCGGTGACGCGCACGCGACCGCGCCGAATGTAGCGGAACGGCGGGCCGCGCGGCCAGCCGCGCCGGCGGCGGGCCTTGACCGCGGCGCGCCGGCCGGGGCAAGGTGCGAGTCGAGATGTCCACCCGCACCCCATCGGTCGAGGAGCGCCTGCGACGCGCGCTCGGCGACGCGCTCCGCACGCGCGAGCCGCTGCGCCATCACACCACGTTCCGCATCGGCGGACCGGCCGACTACTTCTTCGAGGCGCGCACGCCGGGCCAGTTGGCGGCCGCGCTGGGGGCGGCGCACCAGGCGAACCTGCCGTGCTTCCTGCTCGGCGGCGGCAGCAACCTGCTGGTCTCGGACGAGGGCTACCGCGGGCTGGTGGTGCGCAACGCGTGCGAGGCGGTCACCTTCGACGGCAGCGCGGTGCACGTCGAGAGCGGCACCGACTTCCTCGATCTCATCCTGCGCTGCCGCGACCGGTCGCTCGCCGGGCTGGCGTTCGCGGCCGGCATCCCGGGATCGGTGGGGGGCGCGCTCTATGGCAACGCGGGCTGCTACGGGCAGGACATCGGCTCGTTCGTGATCGAGTGCACCGACGTCACCCCCGACGGCGCGAAGGTCGAGACCCGGCCGGCGGCGTGGTACGAGTTCGGCTACCGCGACTCGCGGCTGAAGCGCGAGCCGCGCGCGCTGCTCTCGTGCCTGCTCCAACTGGCGCCCGGCGACCGCGAGGCCATCCAGCGCGAGATCGACGAGAAGCTCGAGATCCGCCGCGTGAAGCACCCGCGCTGGCGCGTCGAGCCCACCGCGGGCTCGTACTTCAAGAACCTGCCGCCCGACTGGCGGATGCCGGGTGCGAAGCTCTCGCCCGGCACCCATCGCGTCGCCGCCGGGCAGTTGCTCGAGGAGTGCGGCTGCCGCGGCCTGCGCGTGGGCGACGCGCAGGTGTTCCCCCGCCACGCCAACATCATCGTGAACGCCGGCCATGCCAGCGCGCGCGACGTGCTCACGCTCGCGGAGATCATGAAGGCGCGCGCGAAGGCGCGGTTCGGCGTGGCGCTCGAGGAGGAAGTCATGTTCCTCGGGCCGCGGCCGGATCTCGGGCCGCTGGTGGACCCGGGCGCGTAGCCGGGGCGCGCGAGTCTGGCTACGCCCGCTCCCAGCGGCGCGCCAGCAGGCGCGCGAGTCCCAGGAACACGACGGTGAAGCCGAACAACACCCCGACCTGCGGCGCCAGGTCGATCACGCGCGCGTCGCGCCAGAACACCTTCACGTAACCGTCGAGCGCCCACGCATTGAAGGTGAGCAGTCCCAGCCGCTGCATGCTCTCGCTCATCAGGAAGCGCGGGAACATGCTCCCGCCGAGGGCGGAGAGCGAGATGATGATCAGCGTCGAGATCCCGCCCAGCTGCTGCCGCGTGCGGCACAGGGTGGCGAGCATCAGGCCGAAGCCGGCCGCGACCCCGGCGGTGAACACCGTCATCACCACGAAGCCGGGCAGGTGGGCGAGCAGGTCGAGGTGGAACGCGAGCATCGCGTACACGAACATCACC
Source organism: Candidatus Eiseniibacteriota bacterium (assembly GCA_963776245.1). Classification (GTDB taxonomy): domain Bacteria; phylum Eisenbacteria; class RBG-16-71-46; order RBG-16-71-46; family RBG-16-71-46; genus CAVSAC01. The sequence continues at coordinate 961,174 of CAVZLN010000003.1, forward strand.
GTGATCCCGAGGCATCCGAGCAGCACCAGGTACACGAACTTGCCCGCCAGCAGGCCGTTCATCCCCACGCGGCTCGACAGCACGCGCTCGAGCGTGCCCGACTCCACCTCCTCGAGCAGCGCGCCCGCCGCGCCGGAGGCGCTGAACATCAGGAACATCACCGCGATGCCGGCGGCGTAGAACGAGATCATGCTGGTGTCGCGCTTGCGGCCCAGCAGCTCGCGCGTCTCGACGCGCACCAGGCCGTCCGAGCTCCCGCTTCCCGAGTCGCTCGCTGCGCCGCCGCCGAGCTTCGCCAGCGTGGTGTCGCGCTCGCGGACGTCGAGCATGGTGAGCCAGCCCTCGGAGAGCTGGCGCTGCCTCGGCGTGAGCCCGCCGGCATAGCGGTCGAACTCGCCGATGCCCCGGCGCGCGAACGACGAGGGCATCGCGGTCATCACGACCTTCTGCAGCAGGCCCGCCACCATCTGCGGCGCGACCGGGTCCGACGGGTCGGTGAGGAGCGTGATCGCGTCCCCGCCGCCGTCGAAGCGGCCGATCGAGGAGTCGATCCCCGCAGGCACCACCAGCGCCACCGGGACGTCCCCGCGGCGCACCCAGGCCTCGGCGCGCGCGCGGTCGAACGGGACTCGCGTGGTGTCGGCGGGACTCGCCTGCGCGGTGGTGCGCACGCGCAGTCCGCGCTCGGCCGCGAGCGCCCGGATCAGGCGCAGGCTGGTCGGGGTGCGCGCCTCGTCCACCACCACCACCGGGACCCGCGGCGTGACGTCGCGCCCACGGCCGCCGAACGCGAACGCGAAGATGGTGAAGAACACGATCGGCACCGCGAACGTGAGGATCTGCGCCGGACGGTCGCGCCGGAGGTTGGTGAAGTAGACGCGCAGCAGGGGGGCGATCATTCGCGCAGCTCCCGTCCGGTGAGGTGGATGAACACCGACTGCAGGCTCGGCCGGCGCAGCTCGAGATCCACGACCCCGCACCCGGCCGCGGCGACGCGACCCAGCAGCGGGGCCAGTTCGGCGTCGATGTCGCGCAGTTGGGCGGTGAGCACGCGATCGCCGTCGGCCGCCTCGAGGCCGGGGATCGCGGCGGCCGGCGCGCGGTCGAGCGTGAGCGTGACGGTGCGGTGGGCGCCGACGGTGGCGCTCACCAGTTCCGCGAGCGTGCCGGACGCGCACACGCGCCCGTGGTCCACGATCACGATGCGCTCGCAGCGGGCCTCGGCCTCCTCGAGGTGATGGGTGGTGAGCAGCAGCGTGGCACCCGCGCGCCGCAGGACCTCGAGCATCTCCCAGATGCGCTCGCGGCTTTGCGGATCGACGCCCACGGTGGGTTCGTCGAGCAGCAGGACGCGCGGCTCGTGCAGCACGCCGCACGCGATGTTGAGCCGGCGCTTCATGCCGCCGGAGAAGTTCCGGATCGGCTCCCGCGCGCGGTCGTCGAGCCCGGTCCACCCGAGCGCCCACTCCACGCGCTGGCGCAGCGCCCCGCCCCGCAGTCCCTGGAGTGCGCCGAAGGCCTCGAGGTTCTCCCTCGCGGTGAGCAGCGGGTAGAGCGCGATCTCCTGCGGCACCACGCCCAGTCCCACCCGCGGCTCGCCGCCCTCGAGGCGCCGGCCGAACAGCTCGAGCGTCCCGGAATCGAGCCGCACCCGCCCCGCGAGCGTGCGCACCAGCGTGGTCTTGCCGGCACCGTTGGGCCCCAGCAGGCCGAGCAGCTCGCCCTCGCGCAGCTCGAGCGAGAGCCCGTCGAGCGCCGGGGTGGCGCCGAAGCGCTTCTTCGCGTCGCGAACCTCGAGCACGGTCGTCATGGCCGGGAATCTAGGCGGTGGCCGGGGAGAGCTTCAACCCCGCAGCGACGGATGGTCGAACCAGGGGGACGGATGGCCGGCAGGAGCGGCCGGTCGCCGCGGCCGGCTCAACCGCCGATGGCGCTCATGCCGCGCGCGGGCTGCTCGAACGCCGGGCTGTTGATGAGGTGCCCGGGCTGTTTGCGCCACACTGCGGCGGTCAGCAGCGCGGCGAGGTCCTCGTCGGTCCCGCCGCCCCGCATCAGGTCGCGCACGTCGTGCTCGTGGTTCGCGAACAGGCAGGTGCGGATCTGACCGTCGGCGGTGAGCCGGATGCGGTCGCAGTGCCCGCAGAACGGCCGCGTCACCGAGGCGATCATGCCCACGAGCCCGCGCCCGTCGAGGTAGCGGTACATCGACGCGGGAGCACTCGGGTCCTCGACCCGCGCGGGCTCGAGCGGATAGGCCGCGCCCACCTGCGCGAGGATCTCGCTGGCCGGGACCAGCTTCTCGCGCGACCAGCCGCGTCCGAAGTCGAGCGGCATCCACTCGATGAAGCGCAGCTCGAACCCCTCGTCGCGCGCCCAGCCCGCCAGCCGCACCGCCTCGTCCTCGTTGAAGCCGCGCATCAGCACCGCGTTGATCTTGATCGGGGTGAACCCCGCCGCGCGCGCGGCCGCGAGGCCGGCGAACACGTCGGCGATCCGGTCGCGGCGCGCCAGCGCCTGGAAGCGACCGCGGTCGAGCGTGTCGAGGCTCACGTTGACGCGCCGCAGGCCGGCGTCCCGCAGCGCGGGCGCCATCTCCACCAGCTTGAGACCGTTGGTGGTGAGCGACAGGTCGAGCCCGGGGCGCAGCTCGCCGAGCAGGCGCACCAGCACCGGCAGGTCGAGCCGGACGGTGGGCTCGCCGCCGGTGAGCCGGATGCCCGTCACCCCGAGCGACAGGCACACGCGCGCGACGCGCGCGATCTCCTCGTAGGTGAGGATGCGGTCCTTGGGCAACCAGGGCATGCCCGCGGCGGGCATGCAGTACACGCAGCGCAGGTTGCACCGGTCGGTGACCGAGACGCGCAGGTCACGGACCACGCGGCCCTGGGTGTCGATGAGGGTCGGACGCTCCATGGGTCGGAGGAGTGTACAACAGCGCAGCCGCTCCGGGCGCGCATCATCGATGCCCTCCCGCCGCCCCCGGTGCTCCCCGGTCCCGCCGTCGCCCCGGTCCCGCCGTCGCCCCGGCCCCGCCCCGGCCCCGCGGGCCCCGCCGTTGACGCGGCCCGCGCGCCCCCCTAGGGTCGCGGGCCGAAGGACCTATCCGACCGGAGAGCCCCGTGCCCAAGTCCGCCCCCAGTCCCCATCCGCCCTCCGCCTCCGCCCCGCCCACCGCCCCGGCCGCGGTCGCCCCGCCGCCCACGTGGCGCGATCCGTGGGCGTGGGCGACCGTGCTCGCGGTGCTCCCGCTGGCGTGGGCGATGCGCGGGGCGCTGCAGGCGGAGCCGGTGGCGGACGACTTCGACATGCTGTATCGCGGGTTCTTCACCGGGGTGGGGTCTCTGCTGGATGGGGGCGGCACGCAGGCGTTCTGGCGGCCGATTCCGCAGCAGCTCTACTACGGCACCCTCGCGCCGCTGCTGCTGTCGCACCCGGCGGTGGTGGCGCTGCTCCACATCGGGCTGCTGGCGCTGGGTTCGCTGGTGCTGTATCGCACGCTGCGCCCGAGCTGGAGCGGCGGACTGGCGGCGGCCGCGGCGTCGTTCCCGCTGCTGGCGGAGTCGGTGCGCACGATCGCGGGTTGGGCGGCGTACTTCGTGGACATCGGCCTGTTCGTGTGCGTCGCGCTGGCGCTGCATGAGGCGTCGCGGCGGCGGCTGGGGACGGCGCTGGCGGCGCTGCTCGGCGCGCTGCTGTGCAAGGAGTCCGCGGTGGTGGCGGCGGTGATGCTGCCGTGGGTGCCCGCGGCTCGACCGCTCGCCGACGGCGAGCGCCGGCGGTGGGCGGTGGCGACGGCGGCCGTGACGCTGGGATGGGGGCTGGTCTATCTGTGGGTGCGGCGCAGCGCGCATCTCGAGCTGCCGCACGGGATGGAGCACGACTCCGCTTTACTGGGGACGCCGCTGGGGGTGCGGTTGGGGTGGGCGTTCGTCGGCAGTCTGAAGGCGCTGGCGAGTCTGACGCTGGTGGCGGGGCCTCGCGATGGAGCGGTGCTGGCGGGGGTGACCGCGCTGTTCGTCCTCGCGTTCGCTCGGCTGGCGGCGCGGTCCGCCGCGCGGGCGCGCCTGCGGCGGATGCGCGGCTGGATCGGGTTCGGGCTCGCGTGGTTCGTGCTGGCGACGCTGGTGCTGACGACGATCTTCCCGATGTGGGAGCCGAAACGCAGCCAGTTCGGGGGCGTGGGGCTCGGGATCGCGGCGGTGGGGCTGCTCGGCGCGGCGCACCCGGCGCTGGCCGGCGCGCTGGTGGTCGGACGGCTCGCGCTGCTGGGGCTGGCACCGGGGGCCGCGAGCGGCGTGAGCACCGAGCCCCCGGTGAGCGGGGCGTTCATGGACTTCGCGCGGCTCACCCGCCTGCAGCGGCTGATGCGCGTGACGCGCCAGGCGCTGCGGGAACGCCATCCCACCCTGCCGCACGGAGCGGTCCTGGTGGGACAGAACCTGCCGCACGCGGCCGAGTACGCGCTCGGCGGGGACCAGGCGCTGCGCCTGTGGTACCGCGACTCGACGCTGCGCTGGATGCGCTTCGAGGAGTTCCGGCGGCACAGCGAGCTGCCGGTCGCCGACATCCTGATGTTCCAGACCGAACTGCGGCCCGAGGTGGTGCTGATCGATCCGGACGCGGTGCGCGCCCAGTTCCAGGGCTTCGCGCTCCTGCAGCGGGGGCGGTGGGCCGAGGCGCTCGCGCAATACGACCGGGCCGATTCGCTGATCGGCGACCGCCGGGCGCTGGTGTTGCTCGGGCGGCTCGACTCGGAGCGTTCGTACTGCCTGATCCAGCTCGGACGCCCGTCCGAGGCCGAGGGGGTCTCGCGGCGCGGGCTCGGGCGCTGGCCGGCCGAGCCGTTCACGCGCCTGACGCTCGCGATGGCGCTGGCCGAGCAGCGCCGCTGGAGCGACGCCGAGGTCCAGCTCGACTCACTGCTGGCGCGCGAGCCCGGCTACCCCGACGCCCTCGACCTGCGCGCTCGCATCGCCGCGGCCCGCGGCGCGCCAGCGGCCGCGCCGTCGCGAGGGCGGCGCTGAACACGGCACGCGCCCGAGTGGCGCCTCACCCGCGCGGGCTATACTCCGTTCCATGACTCCCCGACTGCGCCTGATCCTGGTCGCCGCCGTGCTCGCGGTGTTCGCCTGGCTCGCCGTCGGGCCGGTGCGCCACGCGCTGCGCTCCTCGCTCGCGAACGTGCGCGCGCTGAAGACCGCCGGCCACGACCGCGAGGCGCTCGCCGATGGCGAACGGCTGCCCGCGCTGACGGGCGCGCCGGCGTGGGTGAACGGCGGGCCCATCACCGCCGACTCGCTGGGTGAGCGCATGACCGTCGTGGTGGTATTCAGCGACACGCGGCCGGCCACCCTCGACCTGCTGCCCCGCCTCGAGGAGCTCCACGAGGGGTTCTCCGGGGCGGGGCTGCGAGTGGTGGGCGTGCACGTGCCCGAGTTCGCCTTCGCCGCCGACACCGCGGTGACCGCGCGGCTCGCCCGGCGGCTGGGCCTGCGCTTCCCGATCGCCCTCGATGCCCGCCGCGAGCTCGAACGCGCGCTCGGCGGGATGGGCCGCAACGGCGACCCGCGCAAGGTGATCGCGGACGGCGCCGGCCGCGTGATCGGGAGCTCGGACGAGGCCACCGACCTGAGCGTGCGTCTCGCGATCGCGCGGCTGATGCCCGGCGTGCCCATCGACTCCCTGCCCCGCGTCGCGGACGGCGGGAGCGGCGCGGAGGATCCCGCCCAGCGGCCGCGCTTCATCCCGCTCGGCATCGGCCGCGTGGAAGGCGGACCGCTGGCCGAGGCCGAGGCGGGAGAGGCGCGCACCTTCACCGCCCAGTTCCGCTATCAGGAGCAGGGCGAGCCCGCGGTGCCCTATCCGGTCGGGCGCTGGACGCCCGACGCCGAAGGGCTGACCGCGGTGCGCGGGGGAGCGGCGCAGTTCGTGGCGATACGCTATGATGCCGCGCGTTCGGGCCCGGCGCGGGTGGGGGCGGTCATGAGCCCGCCGCGCGAGGGACCGGTGCGTGTGTGGGTGCTGCGCGACGAGAAGTGGCTGCCGCGCGAGGCGCTCGGGGCGGACGCCCGGCTGGATCCGCACGGCGCGTCCTACATCGATGTGGATGAGTCTCGGCTCTACCTCGTGGCGCGCGGTGGCGGCGTGTTCAAGCTGTCCCCGGAGCGACCCGGGCTGGTGCTCCACGCGTTCACGCTCGAGCCCCGGCACTGACGGGAAGAACGACGGAGAACGATATGCCGCTGTGCGTCTACCTCTGCTATACGCCGGGCTGCCAGGCCAAGACCGATCGCTGGATGGAGACCGCCGAGGAGGGCGCGGCGGCGCGCCTCGAGTGTCCGCGCTGCGGTGTGCCGATGCAGTGCGCGTGGACCGGCTCCCAGACCGCGACCCCCAACATGAAGGACGCGGCTGTCTTCCCGAAGCGCCAGGCGGGCTGAGGAAGCCGGGCCCCGGCCCGCTGCGGCGCCCGCTTCCCGCGCGGACTCAGTTGAGCGCCGAGAGGATGCCGCGCAGCGCCACCACCCGGCGCTCGACATCCTCGCGGTCCAGCGCCGCCGGCGCGCTCGCGAGGTAGTCGCGCAGCGCCTCCAGCGCCTCGCCGTAGCGACCCAGCCGGTGGAGCAGCAGGCCGCGGTCGCGCCGCTGGCCGGCGTCCTCGGGGTGGAGCACCAGCAGGCGCTCGACCGCCGCCAGCGCGCCGGCGTGGTGGTCCGCGCGCAGGTAGGAGTTCTTCAGGTTGTGGAGCAGGCGCACGATCATCTCGCGCTTGCCCACCGAGGCGAGCATCGCCGGCTCGAACTCCAGCCGCCCGCCGGTGCTCGCCGCCAGGATGCGGCGGCAGTCCTCCTCGTGCACCGAGCGCCCGTCGTCGAACGGGTCGAGCACCAGGTCGCCGGGCTCGCCGGCGAGCCGCACCAGGAAGTGCGCCGGGAAGCCCACGCCCTCGAGCGGCATGTCCACGCGCCAGCCCAGCTCGAGCATCACGATGGCGAGCGTGAGCGGGATCCCCTTGCGGCGCCCGAGCACCTCGTGCAGCAGCGCGTTGCGCGGGTCGAAGTAGTCGCGCGTGTCGCCGCGGAAGCCCAGCTCGTCGTACACGAAGGAGCGCAGCCGGGCGAGGCGCTGCAGGTTGTTCCACGACGGATCGAGGCGCTGCTTGAGCGTGCGGCCCCACTCGTCGAGGATGCCGACCTGCTGCTCCACGCGCAGCGCCGGGTCCGCTTCGGCGGCCACCAGCAGCGCCGCGCGCGCGAGGTCGAGCCCGGACTCGGGCCGCTGCATGTGGGTGAGGAACTCGAGCCGCAGGTCGTCGGGGGACGGCATGACGCGTGAACCCTCCTCGTCGAGCCGCGCGCGGGCGGCGGCACCGGTGCTGCCGGTGGCCGCGCTGCGGCGGCGGTTGCTCGCATGGTACCGCCGCGAGGCCCGCGACCTGCCATGGCGCCGCACCCGGGACCCGTACGCGGTGTGGGTCTCGGAGAGCATGCTCCAGCAGACCCAGGTGACCACGGTGCTGCCCTACTACGCGCGCTTCCTCGCGCGCTTCCCCTCGCTCGCGGCGCTGGCACGGGCCCGCGAGGCCGAGGTGCTCCACGCGTGGGCCGGGCTCGGCTACTACCGGCGCGCGCGGGCGCTGCGGACGGCCGCCGGCATCGTGGTGCGCGAGCACGGCGGGCGGGTGCCCGACGACCCGGAGGCCTTCGGGCGCCTGCCCGGCGTGGGGCGCTACACCTGCGGCGCGGTGCTCTCGATCGCCTACGACCGCGCGCTGCCGGTGCTCGACGGCAACGTCGCGCGCGTGCTCTCGCGCCTCACCGCGCGGCCGCTGGTGTCGCGCGCGCCGCGCGATGCGAAGGCGCTGTGGGCACTCGCGACCTCGCTGGTTCCGATGCGCGCACCCGGCGCCTGGAACCAGGCGATGATGGAACTGGGCGCGCGGGTGTGCACCCCGCGCGCTCCGCTCTGCGAGACCTGCCCGGTGCGCGCGCTCTGTCGGGCGCGCGCGCTCGGGCGCGTGGACGAGTTCCCGCCGCCGGCCCCGCGCCGCGCGGGAGTCCACGTGCGGCGCGCGCTGGCGCTGATCGAGCGGCGTGGCCGCGTACTGGTGACGCGCCGCGCGGGCCGGCTGCTGGCCGGGCTGTGGGAGCCGCCGGGAGTGGACCTGGCGCGTGGCGCCGATGCGCGCCGGGCGCTGGCCGCGGCGCTGCGCGCGCTGGGACTGGCCGCGGCGCTCGCGCCGCTCGGCATCGCGGTGCGCCATACCATCACCCACCGCACGTTCGAGGTGGCGCTGTGGCGCGGCCGGCTGGCGGGCCGCGCGCCGCGCGCCGCGCACCTTCGCTTCGTGGATCCCGCGGCGCCGGACGTGGCGCTCACCGCGCTGGCGAGCAAGGCGATGCGCGCGGCGCGCGCGGCGCGCGAGGAATGACGTGCTCACCGACCGGCGCGGGTGCTAGTTTGCCGGCGGGTCGCCGGCGCGACCCGTGACCGAAGTCTCCCTCGTCGCTGGCCGTGTCCCGAGGCATCGAGCGCCATCCCGCATGTTCCTCGCACCGCGATCCAAGGTCGTGAAGCACTGCCCCTCCGGGCATGTCCTCGAGCGCACCGCGATGACCTGTCCGCGCTGCGGCACCGCCGCGCCCGCGGGCCCGGCCGCGGAACCGGACCCGGCCGATGCCACCATCGTGAGCAGCGCGCCGCGTCGCCCGGATGTCGCCCCCGCACGCGCACCCGCACCCGCGCCTGCGCCCGCACCCACACCCGCGCCCGTCCTGCTCTGGGAGCTGGTGGGCACCGTGGGCCCGGTCGAGGGACAGCGCTTCACGCTCGCGGCCGGGCGCACGCGGATCGGCAAGGCGCCGGGGAAGTCCGGGGACGGCCCGACGCTCGAGATCGCCGACACCTTCCTGTCGCGCGAGCACGCGGTGCTCGAGGTGGGCGCCGAGGGCGTGGTGCTGCGCGATCTGGGCTCCACCAATGGCACGTTCGTGAACGGCGTGCGCACGTCGGGCGGGGTGTTGCGCGCGGGGGACCTGCTGACGCTCGGGCGCTGCGGGTTCTCGGTGGTCCGCGTGGAGCCGGGGGGCGGGACGCCATGACCCGCATCGCGGTGCGCGACGTGGCGAGCGGTCGCGCCTGGACCATCGCTCCCGGCGGAGCGGTGATCGGCCGCGACCCGGGCTGCGACATCGCGCTCGACGACTCGTCGGTCTCGCGCACGCACGCCCGGCTGGTTCCAGAGGGAGCGCGCTGGATCATCGAGGACGCCGGCAGCCAGAACGGCACCTACGTGAACGACGTCGCGGTGAAGCGCCAGCTCGTGGTGCCGGGGGACCGGATCGGGCTGGGCTCGACGCTGGTGCTCGAGGTGCTGGAGGCTCCCGAGGGCCCGCGGGCCGCCGCCCGCGCGCGCGCCCAGCGGCCGGACGAAGCGCGGGAAGGCTCGGAGGCCGGAGAGTCCGCGCCGGCGGCGTCCCGCGCGGCCGCCGGGCGGGACCCGTGGTGGGTCGAGGTCCGCCACGAGCTCGAACCGGACGATCGCACGGCGCAGCCGCGCCTGACGCTGCGGCCGGGCGTGCACGTCATCGGTCGCGACGAGCGCGCCGACGTGCGACTGGACGACGAGAGCATCTCGCGCGCGCACGCGCGCCTCGAGGTGAGCCCGGGGGCCATCACGGTGGTCGACCTCAAGAGCCGCAATGGCACGCTGGTGAACGGCGAGCCGGTCCGCACCGCGCCGCTGCGCGACGGCGACCAGGTGGTCTTCGGGGAACTGGGGTTCACCCTCCATCGCCGGACCGCGTTCGCCTGGCGGCGCGTCGGGCTGGTGGCGGCCGCTCTCGCCGGGCTGGCGCTGGTGGTGGCGGCGGGATGCGTGGCCACCCGGGCGCTCTCGGAGCGCCGCGTGATCGGCGCGGAGGCGCGGCATCTGAAGGCCGAGGCGATCGCCAGCATGGAGCGCGGCATCGCGGCGTCGCGCGCGGGCGAAGCGGACTTCGCGCGCGCCCATCTGGTCTACGCCGGCGACCTGCTGGTGCTCTCGGGGCTGGCGCCGCGCGGGGCCTCGCTGGAGGAGCCCGAGGCGCTGTTCGAGGAGCTGCGCCGCGGGCTCCCGGCGGCCGACCGGGGGTTCGACTTCGCCGCAGCGCTCGGCGCGGGCCGCGCCGGAGCGTCCACCGCACCGGTCGCGGGGCTGAGCGTGGCCGAGTACGTCGCCCGCCAGACCCGCCTGTACGCGATCGAGCTCGGGCAGGACCCCGACGTGCCGCCGGGGTTCGTCGCCTCGGTGCAACAGGTGGTCGAGGAGACCCAGCGCTATCCCGCCAAGTTCCGCGCCACCCTGCGCCGCGCGCGCACGCTCCAGCCGAGGCTGCGGCGGCTGGTCGCGAAGGAGTCCCTGCCGGAGGTGTTCTGCTACCTCGCGTGGGTGGAGAGCGATCTCGATTCGACCAAGCGGAGCGCGGCGGGGGCGTGCGGCCTGTGGCAGTTGATGCCCGCCACCGCCCGCCAGTATCACCTGCGGGTGGATGCCGCGGTGGACGAACGCACCGGGGTCACGCGCTCGACCCACGCCGCCGCGCGCTACATCGGCAACCTGATCCGCAAGTTCGGCCGCGAGCAGTTCATGTGCGCGCTCGCCTCGTACAACCGGGGTGAGCACGGGGTGTGGGCGAAGATGGAGCAGATCGAGGACCCGATGATGGCGTCCTCGCTCAAGTACTGGTACCTGGTCGAGCACGGGAAGCTCCCCGCGCAGACCGCCGACTATGTCCCGCGGATCTTCGCCACGCGCATCATGGCCGAAGACCCCGCGCGGTTCGGGCTCGCGCCATGAGCGCCGTCGTCGCCCGGGGGCGGGTGATGTTCGCGGCGGTCGGGCTGGCCGCCGTGCTGGGCGCCGCGCGTCCGGCCAGCGGCGCGCTCTCCATCGACCTGGTGGAGCGCGAGCGCGGGACGTACCGCGTCTGGGTCACCGCGCTCGACGATCGCGGCCGCCCGCTGCCGGAGATGGCCTCGCGGCTGTCGGTGTGGCTCGACGATCAGCCCGCGTCGCGGCTGGAGGTGGTTCCGGCGCGGACCCTGCATCCCGGCCTCGATCTCGAGCTGCTGGTGGACGCCGCGCTGCTCGACGCGGGGCTGGGGCAGGGCGTGCGCGACGCGCTCGCGGAAGCCGGCACGACGCTCGAGGACGGGGATCGCGTGCGCGTGACCGTGCTCGGGCGACGGGACCGCGGCGCCGAGCGGCCGGTCGCCCGGATCGCCGAACTGCCGGGCCTGCTGGCCGAGCTGCGCACCGAGGGCACGCCGCGGCTCTACGACGCGCTGTTCGCCGCGGTGCAGCGCATCGCGCAGCGATCGCAGGCGTGGATGGGCACGGTCCTGCTCGTCACCGCGGGCCGCGACGACGGGAGCCGGCACCGCTCGGTCGACGTGCTGGCGCTCGCCCGCCATGGCCGGCTCACCCCGCTGCACGTGGTGATGGTCGAGTCCGCCGAGGGACCGCCCGGAGGCGGGCTGCTGGCGCGGCTCGCCGAGGAGACCGGCGGGTCGCTGACCGTGGCGGATACCCCGGACGCGCTGCCGGAGGCCGTCCGCGCGGTCGTCGGCCGCCAGGCGGGGCGGGTGGTGGCGCGGTTCGAGGCGCCCTCCGGGGGGACCGGGGCGGCGCGCCACGTGCTGCGCGTGCGCGCCGTCGGGGACAGCGCGACGTGGACCGCGGCGAGCGAGTTCGCGGACGGCGAGGTCGCGGCCCCCGCGTCCTGGACCGCGTTCGGCGCGCTCGCGGCGATCGGTGTCGCGAGCGCGCTCCTGGCGCTGCTCCTGCTGCGGCCGCGCCGCCGCTGCCTGCTGGTGGTCGAGGAGGGGTTCCAGCGCGGGTGCTGGTTCGAGGTCTTCGACCTGCCCGTGACCGTCGGCGCCGGGCCCACCAACGATATCGTGCTCCCGGATCCGCGGGTCTCGCGCAATCACCTGATGCTGGTCCGCCGCGGCCGGGGGATCGCCGTGTCCGACCTCAATTCCGAGAACGGCACCGCACTGAACGGAGAACGCGTGACGCACGAGCTGCTGCGCGATGGAGACCGCCTGAGCCTCGGTGAGGCCGTCACGCTGGTGTTCGAGGCGCCCCGATGACGGTCGGCGCGGACCTCGGGCGCGCCGCGTTCCGCGCCACGTCGGCCACGGATGTCGGCCGCCGCCGCAAGGGGAACGAGGACCGCCACGGCATCTTCGTGCGCCCCGCCGCGGCCGGCCAGCCCGAATGCACCCTGCTCGTGGTCGCCGACGGCATGGGCGGCGCGAACGCGGGTGAGGTGGCCAGTGCCATCGCGCTCGAGACCGTCTCGCGGATCTTCCTCGGCGGCGGCGGAGCCGGCCTGCCCGACCTGTTGCGCCGCTCGCTGGAAGCGGCGAACCACGAGATCCACGCGCGCGCCAACCGCGAGCCGGCGCTCGCCGGGATGGGCACGACGTGCACGGCGGTGGCCGTGGAAGGCGCCGATGTGGTGGTCGCGCACGTGGGCGACAGCCGCGGGTACCGGGTGGGGAAGGGCGGCGTCCGGCAGATCACGCAGGACCATTCGCTGGTCGCGCGGCTGGTGGAGCAGGGGTTGCTGACCCCGGCGCAGGCGAAGGTGGATCCGCGGCACAACATGGTGACCCGCAGCCTCGGAGTGGAAGCGGAGGTCGAGGTGGACATCGAGCGGATCGACGGGCCGCTGGCGCCCGGCGAGACCCTGCTGGTGTGCTCGGACGGACTGCACGGCCTGGTGGCGGACGAGGAGCTGGCGAGGATCGCGGCGGGGCCCTCCCTCGGGGACGCGTGCGCTGCGCTCATCCGACTCGCGAACGAGCGCGGCGGCCCCGACAACATCACGGTCATCCTCGGCCGGCTGGAGGCCGGGGACGGGTCCGCCGGCCCCGAGACCACGGACGCCGCCGGCCCCGCCGCCCTCCCGGCGCCCGTCCGGGCCCGGCTCGCGGCGCGGACGAAGTGGTTGCTCTTCCTATCGCTGCTGCTGCTCCTCGGGGCGCTGGCCGCCCTGGCCTGGCTGGTGTCCCGTCTGCTGTGAAACCCGACCCCGGAGAGCCCGGCCTTGACGACTCCGCGCCGCCCTCCTAGTCTCCGCCACATGAAAGGTAAGCCGATGCGACTCATCGCGCTTCGGGTGCGCGGCGCTTGCGCCGCGGCGCTCGTGGCTGCCGCCCTGACCGGCCCCGGGTGCGCGCATGCCCCGCTCGTGGGCCAGAAGCAGTTCCATCTCACGCTCATCGCCGCGCCCGACCTCAACAGCACGGTGAAGGGCCGCGGCTCGCTGCTCGGGGTCCGCGTGGTGCAGGTCTCGGCTCCGAGCGAGGCCCGGCTCATCAGCACCAAGGTCTCGGACGTGTGGGAGAAGGAGAAGGACTTCTTCGGGACCGCCTACCTGAGCGTGACGGAATACACGCTCCTGCCGGGCACCACCCAGGAACTCACGCTGCCGCTCGAGAAGGGCGCGAAGGCGATCGTCGTGCTCGGCGCGTTCTTCAAGCCGACGGGGGAGTGCTGGCACACCGAGCACCTGCTGTCCCAGGGCGGGAACGTGCGCCTGCCGGCCGGCGCCAACTGCTTCTCGCCCCCCAAGAACTGAACCAGGAAGGCTCCGGTGAACCCTCATCGCCGCGTGGTGTGGAGCGAGGGCATGCTCCTCGTTCCGCAGCACTTCCAGCAGCTGGAGCGGAGCGTGCTGCACACCGTGACCGACCGGTTCCGCAACGCGCACGCGTTCGACTGGGGACTCACGTCCATCGAGATCGACCGCGACGCGTTGCGCAACGGCCGGTTCGCCCTCACCAGCGCCAGCGGCGTGTTCCCCGATGGCACCCCGTTCGCGATGCCGGCCCGCGACCCGCTGCCCTCCCCACGCACGGTCGAGGGTCACTTCGATCCCAAGCGCGACCTGCTGGTGCACCTCGGCCTGCCGATCGAGCAGGCGGGGCGCGCGCGCGTCGGCGCCGCGGCGAAGCCCGGGGCGCCCGGGCCGCGCTACTCCGAGGAGTCCGGCGAGATCGACGACGGCAACACCGGCGGGGATGCGCGCGCGATCGCGATCGCGCGTCCCAACCCGGTGCTGCTGTTCCCCGATGACGCGCTGGGCGACCACGACGCGATCCCGATCGCCGAGGTGTTCCGCGATCCGCAGTCGGGGTTCGCGGTGCGCGAGAGCTACGTCCCGCCGGCGCTGGCCATCGGCGCGTCCGCCGAGCTGATGCGGGTGCTCGAGGCGCTCCACGGGCAGGTGCTCTCGAAGAGCAGCGAGCTGGCGAACCGCCGGCGCGAGCAGGGCGGCCTCGCCGACTTCGGCACCGGCGACTTCCGGAGCTACCTGCAGTTCCACACCGTCAACGCGGCCATCCCGCTGCTCCAGCACGCGGTCAGCCAGCGGCGGATCCATCCCGAGGCGCTCTACCTCATGCTCGCGCGCCTGGCGGGTGAGCTGTCGGCGTTCTCGCTCAAGGTCAAGCCCGCGGACGTGCCGGCCTACGAGCACGGGGGGCTGCGCGAGACGTTCGCGCGGCTGCGCGCGATCCTCTCCGAGCTGCTCGAGTCGAAGGAGATCGTGAGCACGCTCCAGATCCCGCTCGAGCGGGACGGCTTCACGCACGTCGCCCGGCTCGAGGACGCGCGCCTGCTGGAGCCCTCGACCCGGATGTTCCTCGGGGTCGCGAGCGACCTCGACGAGGCGCGCCTGATCGGCGACCTGCCGAACGTCATCAAGATCGCCTCCCGCGACCGCATCGACGCCATCATCGCGGGCGGACTGCGCGGGCTGCCGATCCGCTTCGAGCACAACCCGCCGGGCACGCTCCAGACCCGCTCGATGTTCCGCTACTTCCAGATCGAGCCACGCGGCGACGAGTGGGACGCGATCAAGGGGGCGCGCAATCTCGCGATCTTCGTCCCCGCGCACATCCCCAACGTCACGCTCCAGCTCCTCGGACACCTGGGCTAGCCGGTGTTCGGATCGAAGGGTCCTCGCACGCGGCCGGGGAGCGCGCCCCGTCCTCCGGCCCGCGGCTCCGGTCCGTCGCCCGGCGCCGACGAGACCATCATCCTGCCCGGACGCCGGGCCGGCGCTCCCACCCCGTCCCGGGCGACGCCGCCCGAGCCGCCGCGGGAGTTCCCGTCCTTCGCCGGAGGCTCCGCGTCCCCGTCCATCCGGTCGGGGGCCGCGGCCGCGCCGGCGCGCGCCCGGCTCGTCGACCTCGCCGCCAGCTGGCTGGCGACGGTGCTCGCGCTGGCCCGCGTGAAGGAGCTGCCCGACGCGGCGGTGGTGCGCACCCGCGCGCTCGAGCTGAGGGCGCGCTTCGAGCAGGAGGCGCAGGGCGGGGGCTTCGACGGCCAGGACGTCCAGGACGCGCTGCTCGCGCTGGTCGCGTTCCTCGACGAGACCGTGCTGTCGGTGCGCGGCTCGGCGCGCGACGCGTGGCTCTCGCGCCCGCTCGGGCTCGAGCTGTTCGGGCGCAACGATCTGGGCGAGGTGTTCTTCGACCGCCTCGATGTCCTGCGCGCGGCGCGCGAGGGCCGCATCGAGGCGCTCGAGGTGTACTACGCCTGTCTGATGTTCGGCTTCTCCGGCCGCTACCGCATGAGTCCGCCCGAACGCCTGGCCCAGCTCACGTCCGAGGTCGGCCGGGACGTCTCGGTGGTGCGCGGCGTGTCGCCCACGGTGCTCTCGCCCGCCGCCGCGCGGCCGGCGGAGCGCGCCGGAGCGAGCCTCTCCGGCGTGCCGCGCTGGATCCCGGTGGCCGCCGCGGTCAGCGCCGTCCTGCTGGCATTCCTGATCATCTTCCTCGCGAACTCCGTCACCGGCTGCTCGGCCTCGGGCACCATCGGACGGCTCGCGGGCTGAGGGCTCGCATGGACCTGCAGCGTCTGAATGGACCGCCGCTCTGGATCGGCAGCGGCGTCGTGGCCACATTCGTGCTGCTGTTCGCGAACGCGCGGCGGCTGCATCTCGACGTGCTGCTGCTGGCGCTCGTCCTGGTGGTCGTGGTGCTCGGCGTGGTGGTGTACTTCCTGGTGCGGCGGCTGCTCGCGCTGCGCGCCGCCGAGGCCATCGAGCACACGCTCACGCGCCAGGCCGACCGCGACATCGAGCGCTCGGTGCCGGGCAAGATCGCCGAGGTGCGCGACCTCAAGGCCGACCTGCAGGCGGCGATCGAGGCGCTCAAGCGCGCGAACGTGATCAAGCGCGCCGGCGAGGGCGCGCTCGCCGAGCTGCCCTGGTACATGCTCCTCGGCCCCGAGGCCTCGGGCAAGAGCGCGCTGGTGCGCCAGTCGGGCCTCCACTTCGCGCTCTCCGACGACCAGCAGAATCCGCGCGCGGTGCGCGGCGTCGGCGGCGCGCGCGGATTCGAGTGGTGGCTCACCGAGGAGGGCGTGCTGCTGGCGATGTCGGGCAAGACGCTCGCGCGCTCGGCGTTCGACGACACCGACGACTGGCAGGAGTTCCTGCTCGCGCTGCGCGAGCAGCGCCAGGGCCGCGCGCTCAACGGCGTGATGGTGACGGTCGCCGTGGACCAGCTGGCCGACCGCCCCGAGGCCGCGATCGACGCCCTCGGGCGCCAGGTGCGCGAGCGCATCCGCGAGCTCGTCCATCACCTCGGCGTGGTGTTCCCGGTGTACGTCGTGTTCACGCGCTGCGACCGGGTCGCCGGGTTCGCCGAGTTCTTCGAGGACCTCACGCCCGAGGAGCGCCGGCAGGTGTGGGGCGCGACCCTCCCGCTCAAGCGCGCAGAGACCGCGGCCGCCGAGGCGCTGTTCGAGCAGGAGTCCCAGCGGCTCGCCGGGGTGCTGTCGCAGCGGAGGCTGGAGCGCGTGGGGGCGCTGGTGGACCCGCTCCAGCGCGCGCGCGCGTTCGCCTTCCCGCTCCAGTTCGAGCGCCTCCGCGCGCCGCTCGCGCGCTTCATCCAGGTGACGTTCCAGCGCGATCCGGTCGAGGAGGGCGTGCCGCTGCGCGGCTTCTACTTCACCTGCGCGGGCACCGAGGGCGAGCCGGTGGACCGCGTGCTGGCGCCGGCCGTGGGCGCGCTCGGGCTCGAGATGGTGAAGACCGCCCCGCCGCCGCTGGGGCAGGGGTCGTGGTTCGCCGAGCGCCTGTTCACCAGCGTCGTGTTCCCGGACAAGGCGCTCGCCGCGCCCTCGAAGCAGGCGCTGCGTGCGGACGCGCGCCGGCGGGTGTGGATGGTCGGCGGGGCGGCCGGGCTGTTCGTCGTGCTCACCCTGCTGTTCTCGTGGCTCTCGTGCGCGAACTTCGGGCTCATCGGCGAGACCGAGCGCATCGCCCGGGACGTGGTGCGCATCTCCGGCAATCACTCGATGAGCGACCTCGAGGTGCGCGAGGTGCAGGAGCTCGACCGCCTGCGCCTCCAGATCCTCGAGTTGGAGCGGGTCTCCACCGACCGCCCGTTCCGCGGCTACCTCGCGTTCAACTCCGCGGGCGGGCTGCGCCGCGAGGCGGCCCGCGTCTGGGCGCGCAGCAGCGCGGACGTGTTCCTCGGCCTCGCGGTGGGCGTGATGCGGGACTCGCTCGCCCGCGGGGCGGGCTCGTTCCCGGCCTACTTCGAGCGCTACCGGGTCTACCGGCTGCTCACCGACCGGCGCGCGTCGCTCCAGCCCGCGGACTCGACCGTGATCGCGGAGCAGCTCCGCCTCGCGCTCACCTTCTCGGAACGGTTCATCGAGAACGACCGCGAGGAGCTGCGCCGGCTGGTGCCCCCGCTGGCCGCCTTCATCGCCTCGCACGACGCGGCACTGGCCGCGGTCTCCGACGAGCGGCTCGCCCTCGACATCCCGGTCGCCCGGACGGCGGCGGCGCGCGTCGCCGCCACGTGGAACTCGGACTCGCTCTACCGCTACATGATCGACGTCACCACCCGTCAGCTCGGCGGGCGGCGGGATCTCGGGTTCGACAGCCTGGTGACGAACGCGCAGCGGCTGCAGGGCGACCACCTCGTCCCCGGCCCGTTCACGCGCGAGGGCTGGACGACCGTGGTGGGGCCGCGCATCGCGTGGTACGCGATCCAGGTCGAGCGCGACACCCTGCTCGGCGCGGCCTTCCGGGACGTCGCCGGGGGGCGCGGCCGCCCCGATCCGGCCACCGAGCTCGGGAGCCGGTACTCGGCCGACTACGTGGGGCAGTGGGGGAGCTTCCTGCGCGGCATCCACCTGCGTCCCGGGTCGGAAGGGACGAACGGACTGCTCGCGACCCTGAGGGACCTCGCCCTGCCGGGCTCGGAGATCGTCACCGTGCTCGAGAAGGTGCGCCACCAGACGCGCCTCGGCGTGGAGCGCAACTCGGGCGTCGCGCAGGTGGAGCAGGACTTCGACGTGCTGGACGCGTTCTTCCGCCCCTCGGACTACGACGCACGGCTCTCGGGCTGGGCGCGGTTCTGGCGGGGGCTGACCAAGGTGAAGGCCAAGCCGGGCTCGCTGCCCCAGGTGCTGTCCCCCACCAAGGTGGAGGGCGAGTACCGGACGCGCATCCTCGAGAAGACCGCGATCGACATGGACAAGGCCACGCGCGAGGGCCAGAGCGCGAGCACCGCGCTCTCGGAGGGCCGCAACCGGCTCACCGCGCTGCTCAGCGGCCTGAGCGGCGGACGCGCCGGGCAGCGCGGGGTCCCGATGGTGGACGCGCTGCTGAGGATGCCGCTCCTGATGGCCCAGGAAGGCATGCGCCCGCAGGAGGAGACCATCGTCCAGCAGGGCGCCAGCGACGCCTACCAGCAGCAGGTGATGTCCGCCGTGCAGTCGAAGCTGCTGCCCTACTACCCGTTCTCGGGCAGCGCGTCCTCGCCCGACATCGGCCTCGCCGACTTCAACGCCTTCTTCAAGCCGGGCGGCGAGTTCGATGGGCTCTACGAGGCCGCGCTCAAGAACTACGTGCGTCCCGACGGCAGCCCGATCGCCGGTGGCGTGCCGGCCGAGGTCGTGGGCCTGGTGAAGAAGTGCCGCGCCATCCAGCAGGCGTTCTTCGCCTCCGGCGCCGAGGCCGCGCTCACCGTGGTGGCCACGCCAGCGGGACAGCCCGAGCCGTCCGACCCCAAGCTCAGCGTCGGGTGGATCGCCCTTCGCACCCGGGGGTCCGCCGCGCGCTACGACGCCAACAAGCCGGTGAAGGACTACACCCTCGAGTGGCCGGGCACCGGGCCGGAATTGGGCGCCAGCGTCGCCGCCAATCTCGCGACCGACATCACCACCCCCGGGCAGTGGGGGTTCTTCCGCCTGGTCGGGGGCCGCGTCACGAGCGAGTCCGGGAGCAGCGTCGAAGCCACCTGGACCCTCACGGTGACCAAGGCGGGCGGGGGGACGATCCAGGTGTCGTGGAAGTTGGAGACCCCGGGCCGTCCGTGTCCGTTCAAGCGCGGGTTCTTCCGCATCACCCAGCCCTGAGCTGGGGCCTCGCCGGCGCCGCGTCACCCGACGCGGTGCCGGCGGGCGGCGTCACGTGCCTCGCCGGTCGCGCGACCAGCAGGTACACGCCGAGCAGCATGGCATCACGGCAGCTCCACCACGCACCGACGTCGAGCATGCCGAACCTGGTGAGGAGGACCACGATCCCCACGACGATCAGCGCCGCCCCGTGGACCGGCTCGCGGGCGAACCGGTCAACTGCGCGATGCCGGCGAGCACCAGCAGGAGCGGCCACCAGCGGGCGAACACCGCCCCGAAGCGAGAGCGTCCCGAGCTGATCGAGCAGCAGCATCACGCCGAGCAGGACGAGCACGAGCGCGGCGAGCGGGAAGGCCGGGCGCTTTCGGGTGAGGGCGCTCATGCCTTCTCGTCCCCTCCTCCTCCTCGTCTTCGTCCGGCTCCTCGTCCTCTTCTTCGCCGGCTTCGAACGGACTCACCGGCTCGCCGTTGGGCGGGTCGCTGAGTTCACACTCGCCGTCCGAGAGCGTCTGCTGCATGCGTTCACCGGGCAGCCCGAGGTAGGGACAGGGCACGCCGGAGTCCCTGCCGTGGACCTTCGCATCGGCGTCGCCGGGGGAGATCCAGAACAGCTTGCCCGCTTCGATCCAGGGCGCGAGCTCGAAGTCCCAGATGTCGTTCGCGATGATCCAGCCGGAGCCGCCCTCCGCGGTCTTGAACCAGTGCACCGGGCGCGTCCAGAACTGGTGCAGGACCTCCGGGGCGATGCTCGACTGGGAGAAGTAGGCGATCGGGTAGGCCAGGTCCCCGGTGGCGAGGGTGAGGCGCGAGATCACCGCCACCATGCCGGGCAGCTCGAGCAGGCGCGGCACCACGAACGGCACCCCGGGGCCCGGGATCACCTCCTCGATCGCCTCGCTCGGGACGCGGCCCCGCAGGTCGAGCGCGCCGAGCAGCACGCGGAAGGTCGCGGGCGGCTTGGGCTCGTCGGGCTTGAAGGTGCGCCCCTTGCCCCACCACGGCCCGTCCAGGCCGAAGGGATCGAAACAGCGCTTGAGCGGCGCGCCGGTGAACGGGCAGCGGCCCATGAGCACGCGCGGCAGCCGGTCGGCGTACTCGCCCTGCAGCACCAGCGCCCGCTCCTCGAGGCGGGTTTCCTCGCGCGGGCTGGGCTCCTGGTCCTCGTCGTCGGGATACAGCCGGGCGTCGATCTCGCGCATCTGGCGGAGCAGGTCGTCCCGCTCGGCGCGGGTGAGGGGCTCGCTCATGGCGTGGACTCCTGGTTCCTCACGGACACCCCTGACAGATCAGTGCGTCCTTGACCTCGCTCTTCTTCTTGAGGGTCACGACGCCGTTGCCCGCCACGACCGTGAGCGGCTTGTCGATCACCGACATGGGACCGCGCGCGGGATGCCACTTGAGCTTCTTGGTGACGCGCGACTCTCCGGTCAGACACTTCGCCACTTCCTTGTTCATGTCGAACTTGGCCACCCCCGCCGCCCGCTCCTGCGCGTTCGGCACCCACTGCGCCTGCGGCGGGTGCTGGATCGCGTCCCACTTCAGCTTCTTGTTGATCTTCATCTGCACGACGCCGAAGCGGTCCTCGTCGGTCACCTTCTTGCACTCGTCGCCGTTCGCGAGCACCTCGAACACGTCGTAGTCGCCGGTCATCCACTTGCCCTTGTAGCTCGCGCCCGGCTGCTTGCCGCGCCCCTTCTCGGGGCGGATGAGACCGTCGCCCTCCGGGATGCCGACGAGGCCCACGTAGTCCGCGGCGTGCTTGCTGTAGTGCTGGTTCTGCCCCGCGGGCGCCCCCGATCCCTCGCCCGGATGCTTGGCGAAGTGCTCGTCGAGCCAGCGCTGCACCTGGGGGACGTCCTCGGGCTTGATGGTGGTCCCATCCATGCAGCCGTGCGGCTTGGGCTGGTGCTTGGCGATGATCCAGCGGCCGCAGATCTTCTTGGTCTGCCGGAAGTAGATGACCACCTTCTCCTTGGTGGCGACCGCCTGGATCTTCCCGCGATGCTCCCCGACGATCCCCGAGTCGCTCCACGCCGTGTTGTTCTTCTGCTGCTCCTTGCGCTTCGCGTGGGTCTTCTCGCACTCCTTGCCCTCGGTCGGGATCCCGGGATTGGGCGCCTGGCCCTCGGGCGTGGTCGGGGTGTTGGGGCCGCCGACGTTGTGCAGCATCATGTCGCCGAGGCGGAACACGTTCTTGCCGTCCACCTTGACGTCGAACGAGTAGTTCACCGGCTCGGCCTTGCCCTTGATCTTGTTCGACACCACGCCCATCGCGCTGCCGGCCTCGTCGCCGGTGCTCATCTTGAAGTTCGAGCCCTTCAGCATGATCGGATTGCCGTCCACCTTGACGGTGGACGATCCGTCCGCGGTGTCGGAGGACTGCGCGATGTTGGGGTAGGGGATCGGGATCGGCCCGCCGGGCGTGGGCGTCTTGCACACGTCCGGGAACGCCACCGCGATGCCGGTGCTGCCCGCGTGCACGGTGGTCATGTTGTTCGCGCTGACGGTCGATGGCATCGGGTCTCCCTATCCGTCCGCGCCGTGGACGAGCAGGACGGCCGCGCGCAGCGGGCCGTCGGAGGCGCCCCACACCAGGGTGTGCGGGCTGAGCGCGTAGCCCTTCTGCATGGCGGTGACGCCCCACACCACGTCGAGCGCGCCGCTCCCCGCGCCACTATCGCCGATGCAATCGGCCGGATGCCAGAGGTCCGCGCCGGAGGGGCCGTCGGGCGCGGCGTGCGCGTCGCCGAGCGCGCGGACGTAGGCGTAGCCCCACTCCCGGGTGCGGTAGTGCTCGCCGTTGAGATCGCAGATCACGCGCGGGAAGCGCTCGAGTTTGGGAGCGCCGGCGCGCGCCTCGCGGAACGCGCGGGTCAGTCCCACGCCCTGGTTCGGATCGTCCGTGCCGGCGGTCGGCTCCTCGGCCGTCGCGCTGGCCGCCAGCGTGGCGAGCGCGCGGCCGGCGCGCGGCGCGGCCTCGAGCACCACGAACGCGGCCGCCTCGCCGGGGATGATGCCGCGCGGGTTCTCGTCGGTGCGGAGCACGCCGGCCTCCGCCAGCCGCGCGAGCGGCGCGCGCCGGAGCAGGGAATCCACCCCGCCCACCAGCGCGACCGTGACGCGCCCGTCGCGCAGGTGGCGGGCGGCGTGATGGAGCGCCGCGAGCGCGGCGGCGCGCCCGAGGCGTTCGCTGCGCACCACCTCGAAGCGCACCCCGAGATGGCGCGTGATCGCCTCGGCCAGCGGCGCCCCGTCGTCCTGATCGTCGAGCCCGAGGTAGAGTCCGACGCCGCGTGTCCCGTCGTCGTGGCCGCTCTGCCTCCAGGCTTCCTCGGCGGCCGGCAGCGCGAGTTCGATCAGGCGCTCGGGCCCCGGGGAGACGAGCTGGTGGGGTGCGGGCCGCGCGAGGTCCCAGCGCTCGTGTCCGGGCCACTCCTCGCCGGCGAATCCGGGATCGAGGTGCTCGAGCGGCACGCGCCCGCCGATCACCGGCGGGTCGGGCGTGCCGCCGGCGTCGTTCCAGCCCTCGAGCGCCGTCAGGCGCGCGATCGCGGCCCGCAGGGCCGCGCAGGTGGCGGGCGCGGAGAGCCCCACCGGCGTCACCGCGCCGAGCGCGGTGATGGCGGGCGGCGCGCTCACGCCGCGCCTCCGGCCCGGTCCACGTCGAGCGCGGTGAAGCGCGGGAAGCGGCCATGGATGTGCAGGTCGCCGCGCCACAGCAGGCGCAGCCGCATCGCCTCGGTGTCCACGGTGACCGAGACCAGCTTCATCTCGATCGGTTCGGGGGCGCCGCCGAGCGTCGCGCTCACCGCGAGCCGCACCGCCGGCAACGGGAAGGCGAGCTTGCCGCCGGGCGTGCACCCGAGCACCTCGACCGGCTCGCCGCCCTCGAGGTAGCTCGCGGCGGTGAGTCCGGGCGCGGCGTTGTTGTGGAAGCGCGGGTCGAAGTCGAGCGGCAGGAGCGGGCAGCGGTCCTGCTGCCACGCCTCGTCGTAGGTGCCCGCGAAGGAGCGGCGCGGCAGCCAGTTCGGGCCGATGAAACCGAAGCCCGCGGGCGCGGCCCGCCCGCCCGACGCCGACTCGAGCTGGGGGAGAAGCGCGCCCGCGCGCTTGAGCCGCGAATGGCGCGCGCGGAAGCCGCGCCCGAGCGGATTGCGCAGGTCCAGCGAGTGGTGCTTCTCCTCCTTGGCGCTGACGTCGGTGCCGCCCGCGGCGAGCTCCCACTCGAGCGGCACCTTCTGGAAGGGCTTGGGCGCCGTGTGGAACCACCAGGCGAGCAGCCGGAACAGCCACTTCCGCTCCCCGATCGCGCGCGCCTTCTGGATCAGCTTGCCGACGCGGAACGAGACCTCCACGCGGCGCGCGCCGCCGCGCGGCGCGACCGCGCACCCGACCAGCGCGCAGTCGGTCGCGGGCTTCATCGGGCCCACGTCGGCTTCGTAGCGGATGCTGCTGAACCCGGGCTTGCCGACGTGCTCGTCCGCGGGCTGGAGCGGCGGGGGCTCGGGCGTAAGCTCCAGCTCGCCGCGCTCGGAGATGCTCCACACCCCGCGCACCGCGGCGACCAGGTGCTCGGCCGCCTGGGGGTCGAGCACCACCACGTAGCCCGCGACGAAGGGCGTCCGGTTGCGGATCAGCACGTCACTCTCCCGGCCGCGCGTCGGGGGCCGGCCGCGCGTCGAACCACCCGTCGGGCACCTCGCGCCGCAGCCACGGCGCCTCGGGCCGCGGCCGCGCGAGGCCGGTGCGCCACAGCCATTCCATCGGTTCGTCGTCTGGCTCGCCGTTCCACGGCAGCGCCCGGCCGTGGCGCGCGCGCGCGTCGCGCGGCAGCGCCTTCGCGACCGCGCTCCAGTGCGCGCGCGCGCCTTCGGGCGAGGGCGGGGCGTCGCGCTCCGCGCGCGGCACGGTGCCGATCGCGCCCTCGAGCGCCTCGCCCACGATCCCGGCCAGCTCGCTGTCCGGCAGCGCGAGCAGCCGGATCAGCGCCTCCACCGACTCCGCGGTCCCGAGGTCGCCGAGCGCGAACAGCGCCGCCGGCCGTCCGCTGTCGGTCGCCGCGGCCGCGGCGAGGCGCGCGGCGTCCTCGGGCTCGCCGATCACGCCGAGCACGCGCGCGGCGAACGGCTCGGGTGCTACGGCCTGCACCAGACGTCGCGCGCGCGCCAGCGCCTGCCCGGGCGCGAGCAGCGCGAGGCTCCACAGCGCGTGGCGCCGCACCCGCTCGTCCACGTCCTCGAGCAGCGCGGCGACCAGCGGGGCGCCGGCGTCCGGGGAGTGCGCGGCCTGCCGCGCGAGCGCGCGGCGCACGTGCGCGCTCGGGTGCTTCGCGGCGGGCGCCGCCAGCGTCGCGTCGAGCTGGCCGTGCCAGCCGAGCGCGTCCACCGCGAGCGATTGCGCGCCGGCGGGCCAGGCGAGCACGCGCGGGGCCGGGAACCAGTCGCGGACGCGCGCGGGATCGGCGCCGCGCAGCGCCTCGCGCCAGGACGCGAGGCGCTCGTCGGGCAGCGCCTCGAGGCGCACCGCGACCGCGGCGGCGTCCGGCCGCGCGAGCGTCATCCACACGCGCGCCGCGGCGACGATCTCCCACGGGTCCTCGCCGCCGAGCTTCTCCTCGACCGGCGCGAGACTCGCCCGGCGCCCTTCGGCGAGGCCGTCGAGATGGGCGGCCATGCGGCCGTCGTGCGCCTGGAGCCGGCGCAGCGGGACCTCGGGCTCGCACAGCAGCCGGCGCCGCTGCACCGAGAGGAACGCCAGTTCCTCGAGGTGTTCGAGCAGCACGTCCGGAAGCGCGGGCCGGAGGATGCTCGCGGCGCCCGCCTGTGCCTGATGGGAACTCACGCGGAGGGCCGCCCTCTCTCAGTTGAGCGCGACGGTGGCGCCCTTGATGCGGATGGGACCGCGCGAGGCGGAGAGGATGTGCGTGCCGCGGAGCTCGATGCGTCCGTCGTAGCGCAGCGTGATGCTGGCGCGCCCGCACTTGAGCTCGAGGTCGTGCTCGGCGGTGAACGAGAGCTTCTCGCCGTCCACCGTGACCTCGAGCCGGCCGCGCCCGGCGTCGCGCGCGCGCGCGGCGACCCGGTCGCGCACCAGGCCGACCAGCAGCCAGCGCTGGGTGGGATCGGCAGTGCGCAGCACCAGCGCGCGACGGCGCTGGCGCGCAGCCTTGACGAGCGCGCCGTCGGAGAGCTCGAGGCCGATCGAGACCGGCACGGGGGCGCCGTTCTCGCCCTCGGGCCGGAACAGCAGGCGGCCTTCGTCGTCCACGCCTTCGAGGTGACCGGTGATGGCCTGCGCTCCGCCCCCGGGCGCCACCAGGCGCGCGAGCACATCCTCCGGAAGCGACGCCCGGGTGTCGGCGGCCGCGGTGGGCGATGCGGGATCGCGCGGCCGGCGCTCGGTCAGGGTGCGTTCGTCGTTCATCGGACCACCTCCAACGCATGCGGGACAGCGATTGAATCGCGGATCGCCTCGGCATTATCGAAGCGTGTTCGAAAGGGTGTCAACCGGCGAACTTCCACTTGGCTACCACGTCATCTTTCTGGGGCGACGCGGGCGGAACGGGCGGATCCTCCGGGGTGCTAATACCCACACGCACCCCTCCGGACCCGCCCGCTCCCCCCGTGTCGCGTGCGCGGCGAGGCGCTGCAAGAGGACCACTGGCTGCATCCCGCGCTCGGCGGTGGATGAGGGCGGACCTGGAGGGGTGCGTGTGGGTATTAGCACCCCGGAAGGTCTGCCCTCGTCCACCGCCCTTCGCAAGGGCGAAGATGCGCCGGCGCGGGCTCTCTCAGTTCTGGGTCACCTTGCTGCCCTTGATCGTGACGTCGCTGCTCGCCTTCACGCTGATCTTGCCCGAGCCCTTCACCGTCACGTCCTTGCCGCTGATGGTGATGGTGCCGTCCTTCTTGAGCAGCATCTCAGCGCTGCCCGTCTTGATGCTGATCTCCTCGTCGGCTTCGAGCGCGATCTTCTTGGCCTTGAGGACGAGGTTCTTCGCCGCGGTCACGCTCCCCGACTCGCCCGCGGTCGCGTCGAAGTTCTTGCCCACGCTCAGCGAGTGGTCGTTCCCCACCTGCACCGACTTGTTCGCGCCCACGTTCTCGCTCGCGTTCGCGCCCACCGTCACGGAATACGCGGCGCCCACCACCAGCTCGCACGCGGCGCCGACCGTCACCGCGCGATTGACGCCCACCGTGATGGTCTCGGCCGTGCCCACGCTGAGCGAGGAGTTCGACGCCACCGTGGTGTCCATGTTCGAGCCCACCACCAGCGTCTGGTTCGAGCCGATGGTCTCGGAGCGATTGACCCCGACCTTCAGCGTCATGTTCTTGCCGATCTGCTCCTCGTGATCCACGCCCACCTCGATGGTCTTGTTCGAGCCGATGGTCTCGAACTCGTCCACCCCGACCTTCTTGGTGCGGTTGTGGTCCACCGTCAGGGCCTCGTCGTGGCCGACCGACTCGGTGTTGTCGTTCTCCACCACCTCCTGCTTGTCCTTCTCGGCGTGGAGGTACACCTGCTCGCTCCCCTTCTTGTCCTCGAAGCGGAGCTCGTTGAAGTTCGCCGGCCCGCCGCCCTTGCTGCTGCGGCTCTTGATGCCGCTCTGGGTGGCCAGCTCCGGCAGCCCGTACGGGTGCGTCTGGCGGCCGTTGTACACGCGGCCGGTGACGATGGGCCGGTCGGGATCGCCCTCGAGGAACTCCACGATCACCTCCTGCCCCATGCGCGGGATGTGCACGCCGCCCCAGTTCTGGCCGGCCCACACCTGGGCCACCCGGATCCAGCACGAGCTGTTCTCGTCCTCCTCGTTGAGACGGTCCCAGTGGAAGTGCACCTTCACGCGGCCGTGCTTGTCGGTCCAGATCTCCTCGCCCGACTTGCCGGTCACGGTCGCCGTCTGCGGGCCGGTGATGAGCGGCCGCGGCGTGGTGCGCGCGGGCCGGAACGGCACGTCGCTCGGCATGGCGGTGAAGGCGCAGCGGTACACCGACTCCTTGACCTCCTTCTCGAGGCCCTCGTAGCCCGCCACCGCCAGCTCGTGGCGCGTCGAGACCACCAGCCAGTCGCGGTTCTGGTCGTCGCGCGGGTGTTCCTTGAGCGTGAACAGCTCGCCGACCGCCAGCCCGACCGCGTTGCTCATGCCGTCCACGGTCTCGAACCGGGCCTGCATCTCCTCGAGCCGCAGCTTGGCGTAGGCGCGGCCGCGGTCCTGCGCGTCCTGGTCGCTGCCGTCCCCGCTGGCCACCTCGTAGGGCTCCACGTAGCCGCCCGGCGGGTCGTAGATCTGCAGCGTCCCGTACGGGTGCGAGCGCGAGGCCGCGGCGCTGGCGGTGAGGTCGACCTGCGGGGTCACGAACTCGAAGTCGCGGTGCACGTGCTCGCCCGGCTGCACCTCCTGCTGGAGCAGCCACTGGTAGATGTGGTCCTCGCGCTGGAGCGAGTCGGCGGACGCGGAAATGAACGGGACCTCGTCGTACGCCTCGGCCGTCTTGTGCGATCCGGGCCCGTCGTACATCTCGAGCATGTGCACGCCCTCCGAGTGCCGGAAGGCGTAGTAGATGCCCTCCTCCTCCAGCAGCCGGCTGACGAAGTCGAAGTCGGTCTCGCGGTACTGCACGCAGTAGGTGCGCGGCAGGTAGCTGGCCTGCAGCTTCTCCTCGAAGTCGGAGAAGCCGTGCTTGCGGAACACGGCCTTCGCGATCTCGGTCACGAGCTTGGCGTTCCCCTCGGAGCCGTTCCCGAAGATACGGCAGTCCTGGGCGCGCGTCAGGAACCACAGCCACGGCCGCAGCGTGGCGTGGTAGCGTACCCAGCGGCCGGTGCGGCCGCTGTACGCGAAGCGCGTCACGTAGCCGTTGAACCAGCGCGTCTTGCCGTCGGGCAGGTCGACGCTGACCGACATGGTCTTGCCCAGGAGGGTCTCGCCCTGGATCGCCGGATCGTGGCTGAGCAGCTCGAGGTCGTAGCGGAACGGACGGCCCAGCTCCTCGGTGGTCGTCATCCGGAGCGGCAGCAGCACGTCCGGATCGAGCGGGGTGGTGAGGTGCACCAGTTTCGTCGTGCTCATGGAGACCGTCCTCGGATGGAGCCGCGGGGCCCGCGGGTGACGCCTGCCTGGGCGGGCAGCGTAGCGCATCTCCGGCGCGGGACGCAGCGTCAATGCGCCGCGCCGTGGTGCGGCGTGGACCTGCGCAGGGCGCCGGGTCGGCCATGCCTTCTCCGGGGCATGAATCCGCTCCGCCGGAATGCCCCTGCGAAGGCATGGCCGTCCCGGCGCGCGGCCTCGCGTCGCCGCGCGGAACCAGCGAGGGGCGCCGGGCCGTCCATGCCTTCTCCGGGGCATGAATCCGCTCCGCCGGAATGCCCCTGCGAAGGCATGGCCGTCCCGGCGCGCGGCGCGCGTTCCACTCTGCGAAGGCCTGCCGCGTGATCCCGCAGGTCCTCGACGCCCTCCACCACGCCGCCGACGCCGACGCGGCCTTCCGTCTCGCGCGCGGCGTCGAGGACGGGGGCGACGCCGCGGCGGCCGAGCTCGCGTACCGGCTGGTGCTGGAGCGATTCCCGGGCGAGGTGCGGGCGTGCAACAACCTCGGCATGCTGCTCGAGGCCGTGGGCCGGACCGAGGAGGCGGAGGCGCTGTTCCGGGCGGCTCTGGAGCGCGACCCGGACGCGTCGCCGGTGCTCCTGAACCTCGGCACGCTCGAACACGGCCGGGGCCGTCGGGACGAGGCCGAGGCGCTGTACCGGCGCGTGCTGGAGCGCACGCCCGACGCGGTGCCCGCGCTCATGAACCTGGCCCGGCTCCAGTTCGACCGCGGGGACTTCGAGCGAGCGGCCGCGTCGCTCGAGCGCGCCGCGGCGGTCGAGCCGGACTCGCCCGCGCTCGAGACCGCGTACGGCACGGTGCTGTTCGAGCAGGGTCGCCTGCGCGACGCGCTGACGCGCTTCGAGCGGGCGCTGGCGCTCGATCCCGGCGCGGCCGAGAAGCACTTCCACGTGGGTCGCGTGCTCGACTCCATGGGGCGCCATGACGAGGCCATCGCGGCCTACCGGGCGTCGCTGGCGATCCGCGGCGAGTCCGTGGTGGTCCACGAGCGCCTCGCGCGGCTGCTGGTCGAGACCGGGCGGCGCGACGAGGCCGAGGTGCTGCTGCGGGAGTGGCTCGCGGCCGAGCCCGGGCAGCCGGTGGCGACCCACTTCCTGGCGTCCATGGGCGCGGTGCCGCCGCCGCCGCGGGCCGCGGACGACTACGTGAGCCTGGTGTTCGACCGCTTCGCCGACGACTTCGACACCACGCTCGAGCGCCTGCAGTACCGGGCGCCCGAGCGGGTCGCCGAAGCGGTGCGCTCGCACCTCGGCGAGCCCGCCGCCGCCGCCACCATGCTGGACGCGGGCTGCGGCACGGGCCTGTGCGCGCCGCTGATCCGGCCGTGGGCGCGCACCCTGGTCGGCGTCGACCTGTCGCGGGGCATGCTGGACCGGGCGCGCGCGCGCGGAGGGTACGACCTGCTGGTGCGCGCGGAGCTGACCGCGTTCCTGTCCGCGCGCGCCGCGGTCTGGGACCTGATCGTCTCGGCGGACACGCTGGTCTACTTCGGCGACCTGGACGCCGTGCTGCGGGGCGCCGCGCGGGCCCTGCGGCCGGGCGGGTGGATGGTGTTCTCGCTCGAGCGCGCCGAGCCACGGCCGGGGGGAGCGCCCTTCGAGCTCCAGCTGCACGGCCGGTACCGGCACCGGGAGGACCACGCGGCCGCCGCGGTGCGGAAGGCGGGCCTCACGCTGGTCGCGGCGGAGGCCTTCACCCCGCGTCTCGAGTCGGCACGCCCGGTCGAAGGGCTGCTCGTGGTGGCGCGCCGGTCCTGAAGCGGCCGCCGCGGCCGGGCCGGACCCCCCGATCGCTCAAGACCCTTGCCTTGCCCCACCCGAACCGCCTAATCTGCGCGCTGGTCGCGCTCCAGCGGCCGCGGACGAGCCCTCGTTGCAATCCCACCCGAGCCCCAGGCGGATCATGAGCGCTCTCGATCTCGAGTCCCTCCTCCGGGACCTCTCGGCGGATGCCCCGTGCGGCGAGAATGTCGAGTACGACGCGTCGTTCGCCGCGATGGAGCGTGCCGCGCAGGGCAAGCCCGAGCAGCAGATGGGCGGCTCCATCATCGCGGCCGAGGAGCCCGACTGGCGCTCGGTGCAGGAGCTCGGTCTCGGATTGTTCAAGCGCACGCGCAACCTCCGCGTGGCCGTGCTGTTCGCCCGCGCGCAGCTGGGGCTGCGCGGCATGCCCGGCTTCGCCGACGGCGTGGCGCTGGTGCGCGGCCTGGTCGAGCGGCAGTGGGCCGGGGTGCACCCGCAGCTCGATCCGTCCGACGGCAACGACCCGACCATGCGCATCAACGCGGTCGCCGAGCTGGGCGGGCGGGACACCGTGATCCGCACGCTGCGCACCACGCCACTGGCCGTCTCGCGGGCCGTCGGCCGGTTCAGCCTGCGCGACATCGAGATCGCGAGTGGCACGCAGACCCGGCCGGAGGGCGACGCGCCGGCGGTCGAGGGCACCACCATCAACGCCGCCTTCATGGACACCGACGGCGCCGAGCTCCAGGCCACCGCCGACGGCATCGCCCGGGCGCTGGCCGAGACCGAGGCGCTCGAGAAGTCGATCAACGCCGCCATCGGCACCGCGACCGGCCCGGACCTCTCCGGGCTGCGCCAGACGCTCAAGGCCATGGACCGCGCGGTGCGCGGGCACCTGGCGCGCCGCGGCCTGGGCGACGCCCCGGCCGAGGACGACGTGTCCGGGGCGCCCAGCCCGGGCTCCGGGGGGGCGGCGCGCGCGGTCGCCGGCGAGATCTCGAGCCGGGAGGACGTCATCCGGGTCCTCGACACCATCTGCGAGTACTATGCGCGGCACGAGCCCTCGAGCCCGCTTCCCATCCTGCTCCAGCGCGCCAAGCGACTGGTGCCGAAGACGTTCGTCGAGATCATCCGCGACATCG
Source organism: Candidatus Eiseniibacteriota bacterium (assembly GCA_963776245.1). Taxonomy (GTDB): domain Bacteria; phylum Eisenbacteria; class RBG-16-71-46; order RBG-16-71-46; family RBG-16-71-46; genus CAVSAC01. The sequence continues at coordinate 992,605 of CAVZLN010000003.1, forward strand.
CGCCCGGCGGCGCATCCGAAGTCGAGACGCTGGCGGGTCTTGACAAGTCTGAATAGCCGAGAGTATCAACGCTGAGCCTCTGGAAGCACCGCGTCGCTCGATCATTGGCGGTCCCACGGATCGCTCGTCCTCGCATACGTTGGGGGCGAGGAAGCAAGGAGGTGCGGTTTGGCATCGAAGGCAAGCAGTCAGAAGTTCATCGCCCGCAACCGGGCGCCCCGCGTCCAGATCGAGTACGACGTCGAGCTGTACGGAGCCGAGAAGAAGATCCAGCTGCCGTTCGTGATGGGGGTGTTCTCCGACCTGTCCGGCAAGCCGGCCGAGGAGCTGCCTCCGGTCGACGATCGCAAGGCGCTCATGATCGACGTCGACAACTTCGATGAGCGGCTCAAGGCGATGAAGCCGCGGGTCGCGTTCACCGTGCCGAACACCATCACCGGCGAGGGCAATCTCGCGGTGGACATCACGTTCGAGAGCATGGACGACTTCACCCCCGCCGCCATCGCGAAGAAGGTCGAGGGACTCAAGCAGCTGCTGGAGACGCGCACGCAGCTCGCCAACCTGCTGACCTACATGGATGGCAAGGCCGGCGCCGAGAAGCTGCTGGCGCAGGTGCTGAACAACCCGGCGCAGTTGCAGGCGCTCGCCTCCGCACCCAAGCCCGCGGACGGCGGTTCGAGCGAGGAGCCCAGCAATGGCTGAAAAGGAAGCCCTTTCCCAGCTGGCGCAGGGCCAGACGGTCGAGGCCGGCGAGTTCGCGACCCTGCTGAAGAAGAACTTCAAGCCCAAGAGCGACCGGCAGCAGGAGGCCGTCGAGGGCGCCGTGTCCACGCTGGCGCAGGTGGCGATGCAGAACGCGACCCTCATCTCCGACGACGCGATCCGGTCGATCGAGGCGATGATCGCGGAGCTGGATCGCAAGCTGACCCAGCAGGTCAACCTGATCCTGCACCACGATGACTTCCAGAGGCTCGAGAGCGCGTGGCGCGGCCTGAGCTACCTCGTCAACAATTCCGAGACCGACGAGATGCTCAAGATCCGGGTGCTGAACATCAACAAGACTGGAGCTCGGCAAGACGCTCAAGAAGTTCAAGGGCACGGCCTGGGACCAGAGCCCGATCTTCAAGAAGATGTACGAGGAAGAGTACGGCATGTTCGGAGGCGAGCCCTACGGCTGCATCGTGGGCGACTATTACTTCGACGCCACCTCGCCCCCCGATGTCGAGCTGCTGGGCGAGATGGCCAAGGTCTCGTCCGCCGCGCACTGCCCGTTCATCTCCGCCGCCGCGCCCGGCGCGCTCTCCATGGACAGCTGGCAGGAGCTGAGCAATCCGCGCGACCTGGCCAAGATCCAGGGCACGCCGGAGTTCGCGGGCTGGCGGTCGCTGCGCGAATCGGAGGATTCGCGCTACATCGGGCTCGCGATGCCGCGCTTCCTGTCGCGGCTGCCCTACGGCTCGAAGACCAACCCGGTCGAGGAGTTCGCGTTCGAGGAGGACACCGACGGCTCCAAGCACGAGAAGTACAACTGGGCCAACTCGGCGTACGCGATGGCCACGAACATCAACCGCTCGTTCAAGCTCTACGGCTGGTGCTCGAACATCCGCGGCATCGAATCGGGTGGCGCGGTCGAGGGGCTTCCGGTGCACACGTTCCCGACCGACGATGGCGGCGTGGACATGAAGTGCCCGACCGAGATCGCGATCGGCGACCGCCGCGAGGCGGAGCTGGCGAACCTGGGGTTCATGCCGCTGCTGCACCGCAAGAACTCCGACTTCGCGGCCTTCATCGGTGCCAACTCGCTGCAGAAGCCGACCGAGTACGACGATGCGGACGCCTCGGCCAATGCCAAGCTCGCGTCGCGGCTGCCGTACCTGTTCGCCGCCAACCGGTTCGCTCACTACCTCAAGTGCATCGTGCGCGACAAGATCGGCTCGTTCAAGGAGCGCGCGGACATGGAGGCGTGGCTGAACAGCTGGATCAGCCAGTACGTCCTCAAGGCCACCGCCGGGGTCACGGACATCGACAAGGCCCGCCAGCCGCTGGCGGGAGCCGAGGTCGTGGTCGAGGCGGTGGAAGGCAACCCGGGCTACTACACGTCGAAGTTCTTCCTGCGCCCGCACTATCAGCTGGAAGGGCTCACCGTCTCGCTCCGGCTGGTGTCCAAGCTGCCGTCCCAGAAGAAGTAGGTCCAGCGACCCGACGAATCCAGGCGACCCCGAACGGTCACCACGCGGCCGGACGCGACTCGCGTGTGGCCGCCAGTGAAAGGAGTCTCAAGTGATCTTCCTCAAGTTCGCGACCGAGATCAAAGGCGAGGTGGCCGAAGCGGGACACGAGGGCTGGATCAATCTGGACAGCATCCAGATGGGCGTCGGCCGCTCGATCACGACGGCGGGCGGCGGCGGGGACCGGGAGACCAGCAACCCGTCGTTCTCCGAGGTGACCTGCACGCGCCAGACCGACAAGGCCTCGCCCGAGCTGTTCATGCAGGCGATCGCGGGCAAGACCCTCGGCCTGGCGACCGTGCACTTCGTGCAGGTCGGCGGCGTCGACAAGAAGCAGACCTACCTCACCTTCGAGCTCGACGAGGCCATGATCAGCAGCTACAGCACGTCGAGCGGCGGCGACAAGCCGAGCGAGTCGTTCTCGATCAATTTCGTCAAGATCACGATGCAGTACGACTCGTTCGTCAAGGGCGGCACGGTGTCCAAGGGGACGCCCCAGAAGTGGGACATGATCAAGGGCGCGAAGTACTGATCCACGGAAGTCGTGCGGGCGGCGCTCCGTTGCGGGGCGCCGCCTCGTTCCGGCGCCGCCCGGTTCCCGCGGGCGGCGACCCAGAGGGGCGTCATGTCCGCTGAGTTCTCGCTGCGCGATCGGCCCCTGGCGGAGACGCTCGCGGCGCTCCAGCAGCAGGTCCGCACCCAGCCTTCCGACGCCAAGCTGCGCACGTTCCTGTTCCAGCTGCTCGCCGTGCTGGGCCAGTGGGACCGCGCGCTCGGGCAGCTCAACGTCGCCGGCGAGCTGGATCCGCTCGCCATGGCCATGGTGCAGACCTACCGCGAGGCGCTGCGCTGCGAGGTGCTCCGCGCCGCCGTGTTCGCGGGGGAGCACACCCCGGTCGTCTTCGGCGAGCCGGGGCCGTGGATGGCCCCGCTCCTGGAGGCGCTGCGGCACGTGGGCGAGGGCCGCGCCGACCAGGCTCGCGCGCTGCGCGAGCAGGCGTTCGAACAGGCGCCCGCGACCCCCGGCCGGCTGTGGCGTCATCCGGAGAAGGCGGGCGATCCCCTGGGAGAGGGCGAGGCGCTCGGCTGGGTGGCCGACGCGGACACGCGGCTCGGTCCGGTGTGCGAGGCGATCGTGAACGGCCGTTACTGGTGGGTCCCGTTCCAGCACGTGCGCCGCATCGATCTCGAGGCCCCGACCGACCTGCGCGACCTGGTCTGGACCCCCGCGCACTTCGAATGGCGCAACGGCGGCGAGATGGTGGGCTTCGTGCCCACCCGCTACCCCGGGTCCGAGGCGAGCGACGAGGACGCGATCCGCAAGGCGTCGCGCACCGACTGGCGCGACCTGGGCGGGGACACGTGGGTCGGGCTCGGACAGCGGCTGCTGGCCACCGACGTCGGCGAGGTCCCGCTGCTCGAAGTGCGCCGCATCGTGTTCGACGTGCCGGAGGGGGGCGAGAGCGCCGGTGGCTGAACTCACGCCGCAGGAGCGGCTGCAGCCCGCGCTGCTCGACCGGCTCACGGACGACGAACCCGACACCAAGGTGGAGGCGCGGGACCGGCGGGTGCTGTCCCTGCGGAGGCTGCGCGAGAGCGTGCTGCGGGACATCGCCTGGCTGCTCAACACGGGCAACCTCGAACAGCTCGAGGACCTCGCCGACTTCCCGGAGGTCACCCGGTCGACGCTCAACTACGGCCTGCGCGACCTCTCGGGGCTCACGCTCTCGCAGGCCAAGCTCGGCGAGCTGGAGCGGACCGTGCGACGGGCCATCCTGGACTTCGAGCCGCGCGTGATCCCGGCGACCCTCAAGGTGCGCGCGGTGGGGGCCGCGGACCAGATGAACCGCCACGCGCTGTCCTTCCAGATCGAGGGCGACCTCTGGGCGCAACCCGTGCCGCTCCACCTGCTGCTGCGCAGCGACATCGATCTCGAGTCCGGCGACCTCAGCATCACCGAGGCGCCCGAATCGCGGCGCTAGCCCGTCCCGGAGAGCCGGCATGAAACGCAAACTGCTCGAGTACTACAACCGCGAGCTCCAGTTCATGCGGGACATGGGCGGTGAGTTCGCGCGCGCCAATCCCAAGATCGCCGCCCGCCTGTCGCTCGACGAGTTCGAGTGCGCCGATCCGTACGTGGAGCGCCTGCTCGAGGGCTTCGCCTTCCTCGCCGCGCGCATGCAGCTGAAGCTCGACGCCGAGTTCCCGCGCTTCACGCAGCACCTGTTCGAGACGGTGTACCCGGGCTACCTCGCGCCGCTCCCGTCCATGGCGGTGGTGCAGTTCGAGCCGGACCCGGGCGAGGGCTCGCTGGCCTCGGCGGCTGCTCGTGCCCCGGCGGAGCGCGCTGCGCGGCGTGCTGCCGCAGGGGCGAGCAGACGCCGTGCGAGTACCGCACCGCGCACGACGTGAGGCTGTGGCCCATCGAGCTCACCGAGGCCGAGTACTTCCACTTCTCGGGAGCGGCCGCGTCGCTGAACCTGCCCTCCGGCCTCGACGACCGGAAGCTCAAGGCCGCGCTGCGCATCCGCCTGCGCACCACCGGGGGCCTGCGCTTCCACGAGCTGCCGCTCGGGGAGCTGCCGGTGTTCCTGCGCGCCGGCGAGGAGCGCGCGATGCGGCTGTACGAGCAGGTGCTGGCGAACGCCCGCGCCGTGGTGCTACGGCCGGTGGGCGGGCAGGACCCGTGGCACGAGGTGCTGGACGCCGGCTCGGTCCGCCGGGTCGGCTTCGACGAGGAGGAGGCGCTGCTGCCCGCGGGGCCGCGGGGCTTCAGCGGCTACGCCCTGCTGCGCGAGTACTTCGCGCTGCCGGCGCGCTTCCTGTTCGTCGAGCTGACCGGCCTGAAGCCCGGGGTGCAACGCTGCCGGGGCAGCGAGCTCGAGATCGTCGTGCTGTTCGACCGCTTCGACCCTTCGCTGGAGGGCAGCACCGGCGCGTCCGACTTCGCGCTCTACTGCACGCCGGTCGTGAACCTGTTCCCGCGCCGCGCGGAGCGCATCACGCTGTCCGACCGGGACACCGAATCGCTGGTGGTGGCGGATCGCACGCGAGCGCTGGACTTCGAGATCGTGCGACGTGCTCAAGGTCGAGGGCTACGGCGCCGGCGGCGAGCGCGAGCAGGAGTTCCTGCCGTTCTACTCCACCGTGGACGCGCGGCGCCGCGAGGAGCAGCGCGCGTTCTTCTCGCTGCGGCGGACGCAACGCCTGCTGTCCGAGCGCGAGAACCGGGCCGGGGCGCGTTCGAGCTACCTCGGCAGCGAGGTCTACCTCTCGCTGGTGGACGCCAACGAGGCGCCGTACGCCTCGGACCTGCGCGAGCTCGCCCTGCAGGTGCTGTGCACGAACCGCGACCTGCCGTTCGAGCAGCCGGTGGGCGCGGGGCGCACGGACTTCACCAGCCTCACGGGCGCGCCGGTGCGCTCGATCCGCTGCGTGGCGGGGCCGACGCCGCCGCGCCCGTCGCCGGCCGAGGGTGAGCTGGCGTGGAAGCTCATCAGCCACCTGTCGCTGAACTATCTGTCCCTGACCGACCTCGACGAGCGCCAGGGCGCCGCCTCGTTGCGCGAACTGCTCGCGCTCTACGCCGACCTCGGTGACCCCGCGACCGTGCGGCAGATCGAGGGCCTGCGCAGCGTGACCACCCGGCCCACGCTCCGCCGATCGTGAGCGGCAGCCAGCTCAACTACGTGCGGGGCCTCGAGGTCTCGGTCACGTTCGACGAGAGCGCGTTCCACGGCTCGGGCGCGTTCCTGCTGGGCGCGGTGCTCGAGCAGTTCTTCGCGCGCTACGTCTCGCTCAATTCCTTCACCGAGACCGCGGTGTGCACGCTCGAACGCGGCGAGATCAAACGATGGCCGGCGAGAATCGGGACCCGGGCGCTCCTGTAGCCCTCGGCGACGCGCTCGCCCAGGAGCCCTGGAAGTTCCACTTCTTCCAGGCGCTGCGGCGGCTCGAGTGCGCCCACGGCGACCGCCCCCGGCTCGGGGAGTCCGTGCGCGCCGATGCCGACCGGGTGCGGCTCGGCCAGGACGCCTCGATGGCGTTCCCGCCCTCGATGGTCTCCGGGTTCGAGGCCCCGGGCGAGGGTCTGCCACCGCGGCTGGCGGTGTTCTTCCTCGGGCTCTTCGGTCCCAACGGGCCGCTGCCGCTCCACCTCACCGAGTACGCCTACGACCGCCAGCACAACGCGCACGATCCCACGCTGTCGCGCTTCGCCGACATGTTCCACCATCGCGCGCTCAGCCTGTTCTACCGCGCGTGGGCCAACGCGCAGCCCCACGTGGAATACGACCGGCCCGCCGCGGATCGCTACTCGCTCTACCTGGGTGCGCTGATCGGAAACGGGCTCGGGACGCTGCGCGACCGCGACGCGCTGCCGGACTCGTTCCGACTGCACCACGCGGGGCACCTCGCCGGGCGCACGCGCCCTCCCGAAGTGCTCGCGTCGATGCTCGCCGACTACCTGCGCGTCCCGGCGCGCGTGGAGGAGTTCCGCGGGCACTGGATGCGGCTGCCGCGGGGGTTCCTGTGCCACCTCGGCGAATCGGCCGACACCGGGCGCCTCGGCGTCAGCGCCACCGTCGGCGAGCGGGCGTGGGACGTGCAGGGCCGCTTCCGCGTCGTGCTCGGCCCGGTGGACTACGCCACCTTCCAGCGCTTCCTGCCCGGGGGCGCGAGCCTCGAACGCGTGAACGCGCTGGTGCGCAGTTTCATCGACCGCGAATTCGAGTGGGACATGCAGGTCGTCCTGCTCCAGGATGAGGTTCCCGGTGTCCGGTTGGGGGAGTCCGGGTGGCTGGGCTGGACGAGCTGGTTGCTCGCCGGGACCGCGACCGAGGATGCCGACGACTACGTGATCGTACCTGAACTCGTCTCGCCGCCGGCGCGTGCCCGCTCCGGGAACGCCGCGAGCGACTGATCGTGAGGAGCCCCGCGCATGGCTGAGATCGGACGTGCCGCACTGTTCGGCAAGCTGAACCCCATCGGATACCGGGCGATCGAAGCCGCCACCGTGTTCTGCAAGATGCGCGGCAACCCCTACGTGGAGCTGGTGCACTGGGTGCACCAGATCCTGCAGCTGCAGGACTCCGACCTGCATCGCATCATCCGGCAGTTCAACCTCAACCCCTCGAACGTCGCGCGCGACCTCACCGAGGCGCTCGACCGCCTGCCCCGCGGCGCCAGCACGATCTCCGACCTCGGCTCCAGCGTCGAGGAATCCATCGAGCGCGGCTGGGTCTACGGCACGCTCATGTTCGGCGAGTCCCAGGTGCGCACCGGGCACCTGTCGTGGTGGGCATCCTCAAGACCCGCGGCCTGCGCAGCGTGCTGCACGGGATCTCCAAGGAGTTCGAGAAGGTCTCGGTGGACACGCTCACCGAGCGCTGGGCGGAGTTCGTCGGAGGCTCGCCCGAGGAGAACCTGCGGGCCAGCGACGGCTTCGAGGCCGGCGCCGCGACCGGCGGGACCGGCGGCGAGCCGGCGCCGGCCGCGATGGGCAAGCAGGAGGCGCTCAAGAAGTTCTCCGTCGACCTCACCGAGCGCGCGCGCAAGGGCGAGATCGACCCGATCGTCGGCCGCGACGAGGAGATCCGCCAGATCGTCGACATCCTGATGCGCCGGCGCCAGAACAACCCGATCCTCACCGGCGAGGCGGGGGTGGGGAAGACCGCGGTGGTCGAGGGCTTCGCGCAGCGCATCGTCCGCGGCGACGTGCCGCCCTCGCTCCAGGAGGTCACCGCTGCGCTCGCTCGACGTCGGCCTGCTGCAGGCCGGGGCGAGCATGAAGGGCGAGTTCGAGAACCGGCTGCGCCAGGTGATCGACGAGGTCCAGTCGTCGCCCACGCCCATCATCCTGTTCGTCGACGAGGCGCACACCCTGATCGGCGCGGGCGGCTCGGCCGGCACCGGGCGACGCCGCCAACCTGCTCAAGCCCGCGCTGGCGCGCGGCACCCTGCGCACCGTCGCCGCCACCACGTGGGCCGAGTACAAGAAGTACATCGAGAAGGACCCCGCGCTCACGCGGCGGTTCCAGGTGGTGCAGGTCGACGAGCCGAGCGAGGAGAAGGCCATCCTCATGATGCGCGGCGTGGCCTCGACCCTCGAGAAGCACCACCGCGTCCAGCTGCTCGACGCGGCCATCGAGGCCGCGGTGCGCCTCTCGCATCGCTACATCCCGGCGCGCCAGCTCCCCGACAAGTCGGTGAGCCTGCTGGACACCGCGTGCGCGCGGGTGGCGATCAGCCAGCACGCGATGCCGGCGGAGGTCGACGACTCGCGGCGGCGCATCGAGGCGCTCGAGACCGAGCTCGAGATCATCGGACGCGAGCAGACCATCGGGCTCGGCGTCGGGAGCCGCGAGACCGACGCGCGCGCGCAACTCGAGACCGAGCGCGCGCGGCTCGCGGCGCTCGAGGAGCGCTGGAAGCGCGAGAAGGACCTGGTCGACCGGATGCTCGCGCTGCGCGCGCGGCTGCGCGGGGTGACCGGGACGGTCGAGACCACCGGGAGCCCGCTCGAGCAGGCGGCGCAGCGCGCCGCGGAGGCCGCGGACGCGCCGCCCCCGGCGCTCACGCCCGCCGAGCGCGAGGCCGCGCTGGCGGAGCTGGCGGGCGTCATGGCGGAGCTCGCCGGACTGCAGGGCGAGACCCCGCTCATCCTGCCGAGCGTGGACGAGCAGGCGGTGGCCTCGGTGGTGCAGGACTGGACCGGCATCCCGGTCGGCCGCATGGTGAAGAACGAGATCGAATCCGTGCTGCGGCTGGCCGAGAGCCTCGGCCAGCGCATCATCGGCCAGGACCACGCGATGCGCATGATCGCGCGCCGCATCCAGACCTCGCGCGCCAAGCTCGACAATCCCAACAAGCCGATCGGCGTGTTCATGCTCGCGGGCACCTCGGGGGTCGGCAAGACCGAGACCGCGCTGGCGCTCGCCGAGTCGCTGTACGGCGGCGAGCAGAACCTCATCACCATCAACATGAGCGAGTTCCAGGAGGCGCACACGGTCTCCACGCTCAAGGGCGCGCCCCCCGGATACGTCGGCTACGGGGAGGGCGGGGTGCTCACCGAGGCGGTGCGACGCCGGCCCTACAGCGTGGTGCTGCTCGACGAGGTCGAGAAGGCCCATCCCGACGTGCACGAGATCTTCTTCCAGGTGTTCGACAAGGGCTGGATGGAGGACGGCGAGGGCCGGGTCATCGACTTCAAGAACACGCTGATCCTGCTCACCACCAACGCCGGCACCGACCTGATCGCCGGCCTGTGCAAGGACCCCGAGCTCATGCCCGATCCCGAGGGCATCGCCAAGGCGCTCCGCGAGCCGCTGCTCAAGGTGTTCCCCCCGGCGCTGCTGGGCCGGCTGGTGGTCATCCCGTACTACCCGCTCAGCGACGAGATGATCGGCCGCATCGCGCGGCTGCAGCTGGGGCGCATCCAGAAGCGGGTCGCCGCCCAGCACAAGCTGCCGTTCTCGTACGCCGACGAGGCCGTCCAGCTCATCGTCAGCCGGTGCACCGAGCTCGAGAGCGGCGGGCGCATGATCGATGCCATCCTCACCAACACGGTGCTGCCGGCGATCAGCGAGGAGTACCTCCGGCGCACCATGGAAGGGCACGCCATGTCCCGGGTCCACGTGAAGGTCGAGGCCGGGGAGTTCGCCTACGACTTCGACTGAGCGATCCCGGGCGCCGGCCGCGGGCGGCTTGGACGCGAAGGACGGTCGGTCTATGCTTGATGTACCCGTGTCTCCGCCCGACATCCCCTCAGGAGGAAACCCGATGGCGCCCCGCGTTCGGCAGTCCCTCGTGGCGATCGCGCTGCTGCTGGCGACCGCCTCACTGGTCGGCGGCGCGGTCCGCCAGGCGCCGTCCGGCGGCGTGAGCGCCGTGCCCGCGGACTTCGCGCAGGATCCCCTGCTCTACGTGCTCGAGCTGCGATCCGGAGAGGCGCTCGCGCACTGCGAGGCGGTGTTGAACGATCCCGGCGCCCCGCCCGCGCTGCGCCGCCAGGTGCTCATCACGCTGGCCACCATCCGGCTGGGGCAGAATCGCAACGGGCAGGCGCGCGAGGCCCTGTTGCAGATGCTGGAGGGGGACCCGACCGGCGACCTCGACCAGCCGCAGCGGCTCCCGCGCCCGATCCGCCAGCTGTTCTACCATCTGCGCGACAGTGTGTGCACCTCCCAGCGCGCCGCGCTGACCGACGCCGGCAGCCTGGTCGCCGACATCCGCACGCTCGCGATCGGCGACATCGAGGCGAACGTGGTGGTGAAGACGAAGTACGACGCGGGGAACCTCTGCCGCGGGCTCGCGCAGGTGCTGATGACCGATCTCCAGGGGGCGACCCCGCTGAAGGTGGTCGACCGCCAGCGGCTCGAGATGCTGCTCGAGGAACTGAAGCTCAACAAGGACCCGGCGCTGATGGATCCGGACTCCCGCGTCCGCATGGGCCAGCTCTGCGGCGCCCAGTCCTACCTGTTCGGGCAGCTCATGACGCTGGACCAGAACAAGGTGCGCCTCGACCTGCGGTGGGTGAACACGGCCACCAGCGAGGTGCTGCTCGCCCGCGGCGCGGAGGGCAGCGTCGCCACCACCGACGACCTGTTCAAGCTCGAGCGCAAGGTCCTGCTCGAGCTGCTGCTGCCCCAGATGCAGCGCATCCTCGACAGCACCGGCACACCGGGCGACCTGCAGAAGCAGATCGAGAAGTACATGGACGGCAAGCGTCGCGCGATGCCGAGGAACTCCGCCTACGTGCCGGCTCTCGAAGCCACCGGGATGGCACTCGCGCAGGAGAACGCCCAGCAGTACGACGCCGCGGCGGCCACCTGGCAGCGCGTGGCCACGCTGAATCCGGCCGACTCGCTCGCGCGGGTGCGCGCTCAGTCGCTGGGCGCCTATCAGAAGCTGCGGAAGGGATAGCCCGCCATGGCGACCGGCGTGAACCTCCGAGGCGCCGTGGTGACCTGCGGCGCGCTGGCGACCTGGATGCTCCTGACCGCGGCCCGCGCTCCCATCCAGCAGGTGCGCGACGGGGATGCCGCGGGCGCGGTGACCGCGCTCGAGCAGGCCGAGACCCGGGCGCCCCGCGATCCGGGCGTGAAGCGCGCGCTCGGCGTGGCGCTGCTCGAGTCCGGCGACGCCGCCGGAGCGATCGCCAAGCTCGAGGAATCGCTGCGGTTGCGGCCGCGCGATCCCGCGGCGCTCTTCGAGCTGGGCCGGGCCGCCGAGCGCGCGGACCGGCCGCAGCTCGCGCTCGACGCCTATGGACGCTATCTCGCCCTCGGCGGACCCGGCTCCCCCGAGGTGCGCGCGCGGGTGCGCGAGATCTCGCTGGGGAGCATGCGCGAGGTGCTGCGCCGGGCCCTCCAGACCGAGCACGCGGCGGGGGTGGATTCCATCCCGCTCAACACCGTCGCCGTGCCGCCGTTCGCGGTCACCGGACTGCCGGACTCGCTCGCCCCGCTGGCGCGCGGGCTCGGCCAGGTGATGTGCACCGACCTCAGCCAGGTCGCGCGCCTGCGCGTCCTCGAGCGCCAGCGTCTGCAGGTGCTCCTGGAGGAGCTCGATCGCGCGACGCCGCGGGTGCAGGGCCCGGCCGGGAGCGGGGCGCCGCGCGAGGTGATGGACCGCGCCTCGGCGCCGCTCGCGGGCCGGCTGCTCGGCGCGCGCCGCTTCGCGCAGGGCGGGCTGTCGCCGCTCGCCGCCGGCCGCGTCCAGCTCGATGGCGCATTGCTCGACGTCGCGGACGCCTCGTTGCGCACCACCGGGCCGCCGGTGAGCGGCGAGATGCACGATGTGCTCGCGCTCGAGAAGGCGCTGGTCTTCCAGGCGCTCGACTCGCTCGGCGTCGTCCCGACCCCGGCCGAGCGCCGCGCCATCGGCGCTCCGCCCACCCGGAGCTTCCCCGCGTTCCTGGCCTACTCGCGCGGACTGGTGTTCGAGGATCAGGGGCGCACCGCGGACGCGCTCGGGGAGTTCCGCCGCGCGATCGTGCTCGACCCGTCGTTCGCGCTCGCGCGGCAGCAGCAGGCGGTCCTGAGCGTGACCCCGGCGGACCAGGCGGCGCTGGACCGCCGCCAGCAGCAGTCCGCGATGGCGCCGGACGACTCCGGGTCCCGCCTGCTCCAGAGCGGCATGGAGGTCGGGCTGCGGCTGGGGCCGTCACCGCACGACCCGGACGTGCCGCCGGGGGCGCGGGTCCAGACCGTGAACGTGAACATCGTCATCACCCCGCGATGAGAGGGCCCTTCATGCATGCGCGCGCGCTTCAGGTCCGGTCGGTGACGCTCGGGGCGCTGGCCGGCGTGCTCGCCCTGTGCTCGCCCGTGCGGGCGGTCACGATCTCGAGCGTGTCGCTGCCGGTCGAGTACCGCTCGTGGACCATCGGGGCCGGGCTCACGGGGAGCGAGACCCGGCTCGAGCAATCCCACCTCCCGGTCACGCTGCACCTCGGCCTGAGCCCGGCCCTCGACTGGGTCACCTCGTGGGCCGGCGGGCGGTCGGACCTGGGTGAAGCGGGCGCGTTCTCGGCGCGCCTCGACGGCACATCCGCCGTGATGACCCAGATGTTCTGGAGGCTCGCCGACGACCACCTGATGCTCCAGACCGGCGTGACGGTCCCTTCAGGAAAGCACGCGCTCTCGGTGTCGGACCTGGCCATCACGCAGCTCACCAGCCTGCCGGTGCTCGGCTACGGGCTCAAGCGCTACGGTCGCGGGCTCGAGTGGGGAGCGGGAGCGACGCTCGCGTTCCCGCTCGCGTCGGGAGCGGCGGTGGGATCGATCGGGGCCGGGACTGTGCTGCGGCGGCCGTACCAGTTGATGGTGGAGCGCGAGGACTACCAGCCGGCGTCGGAGTTCGCGGTCACCGGGGGCGCGGGCCTGGGCCCGGCCGGTACCGGCGGCCGTCCGCTCCATCTCGATGCCACCTACCGGCTCTTCGGCAAGGACCGCATCGGCGGTCAGGACCTGTTCGAGGAGGGGGACCAGCTGGAGCTGCAGGCCCGCGGCCGGACCGGGGGCGAGGGCCTCCAGACGCAGGCCGCGGTCCGCGCCGTGCTCAAAGGCGACAATCTCGCGATCGCGCCGGCGGACGCTGCCATCGGGAGTCTCAAGTCCAACTCCGGGAACAGCGTGTTCGCGCGGCTGCGGGCCAGCAGGCCGGTGGGCCGCTTGCGGGCCGGACTGGCCGGCGAGTGGGACGTCACCACCGGCAGCGATTCGTTCGGCCGCGACGGGCACGCGTTCGGGGCGGGACCCACGCTCGATCTCCCGCTCGGCGAGCAGCTCCGCCTCCAGCTCGACGGCGAGTATCTGTGGGGCACCCTCGACGGGATCGCGGGATCCGGCTCGATCGCGCTCCACGGGCTCGCGCTCTCCGCGAACCTCCTGTGGGTGACCCGATGATCCCGATCCTCCGCGAGGCCCGCCCATCCGTCCTCGATGCGATCCTCGTCGCCGCCGTGGCGCTGGCGTTCTCGGGGCTCGGCTGCTCGCGCGCGCTGCCGACGGCGGGGCGGAGCGTGCCGTTGCGCATCGAGCTGGCGGTTCCGGCACGCCCGTCGGTCCCCGGCACCGGGGCGCAGAGCGTCGCCGGTTGGACCGAGCTCGACTCCATCCGTGTCTCCGCCTACGACATCGGAACCGACCTGCTGAGGGCGGTGGTGACGTTCAAGCCCACCGTCGGGGTTCCGGCCCAGGGCGCGGTGCTGGTGTTGCCGTATGCCCCGAGCTACCGGATCACGGCGGAGGGGCTCGGGCGGCAGACCTACATCTCGCCGCAGGGAATTCCCGACTCCAGCCTGGCGGGGCTCCAGTACTACGGCGAGCAGGTGGTGCGACTCACCCCCGAGGGAGCGACAGCCAGCATCGACTTCCGCGACATCGTTCCCTATCCGGGGTTCACGGGCTACGTCGCCGCGGGATGGCGGATCGCCTGGGCACCGATCCCCGGGGCGGTGAGCTACCTGGTCACCGTCACGGGTGGGGAGGTCTTCGGCTCGACGGACACCTCGTTCATCGTCCCGCCGACCATCGACCTGGCCCGCGTGAGCGCGCGGCTGCCGCGCGGCGTGCAGAGTGCGTTCAGCGTCGGGGTACCGTCTCCGGGGTATTGACTACCCTCCAGCGGCGAATGGAGCAGGGAGAAGCCCCTTCGCCCCGCGGGCCGCGGCGCGGATCCCGAACGCTCTAACGCGACGACCTCACGGTGCCGCTCTCGAAGTCGAGCGTGAGGCGCGCCGCGGGATCGCCCCGTACCACCCGATAGCGGAACGTCCGCGTGGACCCGTCCGAGACCAGCGCCTGGAGGGTGTGCGTCCCTTCGGTCAGCGGGATCGAGGGGTAGGGATAGCCGTCGAAGCGCCGCTGCCCGTCCACCACGATCTCGTCGCAGAGCGCGCCGCGGGTCTCCACCAGGTAGGTGCGCTCGAAGGCGGTCGCGCGATCGGCGGGCGCCGGTGCGTGCGCGGCCGGCGGCGACACGTGCGTGGCCGGCGGCGACGCCTGCGCGGCCGCTGACGGAGTGTGCACCGGCGGCGGAATCGACGCGATCGGCGCCGGCGACTCCGCGCTCGGCGGCGGTGCCTGCGCGGTCGGCGGCGGGCCCGCGGGCGTCGCGCTCGCGGTCGGCTCCACGGGCGTCGGCGCGGCACGGTGCGCCAGCAGCCGCCAGCCGATGAACCCCAGCAGCACGACCAGGATCGCCGAGATCGCGACGACCGCCGCGGCGAGCCGCGCGGGTCTCGGTGCCGGCGCCGGCGCCGGCCGCGACACCGGCAGCGTGAGCTCCTGGACCTGTCCCGATTCCCGGAGCCGCTCGAGCCGGGCGCGCGCATGCCGATGGCTGGGGTCCACGTAGAGCACGCAGGCGAGCGCCCGTGCCTCGCGGTCGGCCTGCTCCGGGCCGAGGGCCTCGAGTCGCTTCGCCTCCGCCAGGCATCGCGCGATGCGATCGTCGCGCAGCGACTTCGCGACCGCGACCGGATCCCGGACGTAGTCCCTCAGCAGCGTGCGCGCGCGCGCGCCGACGGCGCTCTCGATGACGGTGTCGAGCACCTGCGCGGCGGTCTCGATGTCGGCCGGCCGGCGCGCGGGGTCCTTCTCGAGCATCTCGCCGACCAGGGCGCCGAGGGCCGGCGGGACGAGCGGGTTGTGGCCCTCGAGGCTCGCGGGGTGGTCGTTGCGGACCGCCTCCATGGTGGCGTACTGATCGTCGCGCTCGAAGGGGTTGGATCCGGACAGCAGCTCGTACGCCAGCACGCCGGCCGAGAAGGTGTCCGACCGCGCTCCCGCCTCGGCGTCCTGGCCCTCCCCGCCTCGGGTCTGCTCCGGCGACATGTAGGACGGCGATCCCTTGACGTCGCCCGACTGGCTCAGATGCACGTCGCCCCGCAGCGCGAGCCCGAAGTCCATGAGCTTCACCAGGCCGCTCTGCGAGAGCATCACGTTCGAGGGCTTGAGGTCCCGGTGGGCGACCGGGGGCCGGGCATGATGCGCGCACCGCAGGGCGTCGAAGACGTCGCGCAGCACCAGCAGCGCGATCTCGAACGGCAGCGGCCGGTGGCGCTCGAGCAGCCAGGTGCGCAGGTCCGAGCCGTCGACGAACTCGAGGATCAGATGCGGATGTCCGTCCACCTCGCCGTACTTGAGAACCTGCACGATGTTGGGGTGGCTGAGCCCGGCGTAGGCCTCGCCCTCGCGCCGGAAGCGTCCTCGGCTGGTCGCGTCCTCCGCGAGATGGGAGTGGAGCACCTTGATCGCGACCGGGCGCTCGGGATCCTTCTGCAGCCCGCGATAGACCGTGGCCTGGCCTCCGGGCTTGCCGAGCTTCTGGTCGCGGAACAGGACGTAGTCGCCCAGATCGATCTGTGCGGAGTCGCTCATCGGGTGCCCTTCGCGCGCGTGGCGCGTCCCGGGACCATCGCGGAGACGGAGGGAGCCATGTCGCGGCGAGACTACCATAGCCCCGGCGGCGCGCCGCGCACGGCGGCCGCCGGGACCTGCCTCGCCGGGGCGGCGAGCCGCTACTCGGAGACGCCCAGTCCGGTCGCCTCGCCGGTGGGCGGCGGGATGAACCCGGGAGCGGGCTTCGGGTGCGGCTCGCGCGGCGCCCCGACGGCGTGGCCCTCGACCTCGCCGGGAGCGCTCGTCCACTTCTTGAGCCATACCCCGGCCCAGGCGCCGAAGTCGTCGAGGTAGGTGTACACCACCGGGACCACGATGAGCGTGAGCAGCGTGGATGTGATCAGCCCGCCGATCACGGCGTGCGCCATGGGCGCGCGGAACTCGCTGCCCTGGCCGCTGCCGATCGCGGTCGGCAGCATGCCGAAGATCATCGCCAGCGTGGTCATCACGATCGGGCGCAGGCGCAGCTGCCCGGCGTCCACCAGCGCGCGGGCGCGCTCGCTGCCCTTCGCGCGCGCCTTGTTGGCGAAGTCCACCAGCAGGATGGCGTTCTTCGTCACCAGCCCCATCAGCATGATGATCCCGATCATGCTCATCATGTTGAGCGTGCCGCGCGTGATCAGCAGGCTGAGCATCACGCCCACCAGCGACAGCGGCAACGACAGCATGATGGCGAGCGGGTGGAGGAACGAGCCGAACTGGGACGCGAGGATGATGTAGATGAAGATGATGGCCATCGCGAGGGCCTCGACGATGTACCCCACGGTCTCGACGAAGTCCTCCTGCTCGCCGCCGAAGTCGTACGTGTAACCCGCCGGCAGGCGGACCCGGCCCAGTCGCGCCTGGACGTCGCGCACGATGTCGGTGAGCGGCCGCTGCTGGTAGTTCGCCTCGACCGTCGCCACGCGCTGGAGCCCGATGTGGTCGATCTGCGACGGCGCGCCCGAGAGTTGGAGCGTGGCGATCTGGCCGAGCGGCACCATCACCGGCTTGCCGGAGCGATCCACCTGGCCGGTGGCGATCGGCACGCGCGCGAGGTCGGCCTGCGAGGTGCGGAACTCGGGCGCCATGCGCACCACGACGTCGTGCGCGAGCCCGGTCTCGTCCTCCCAGTCCCCGGCCTTCTCACCCGAGAGCACCGGCCGCAGCGAGGCGCCCGCGGCGCCCACCGAGGTGCCGACCTGGGCGGCGAGGTCGCGGTCGATGACCGCGGTCCACTCCGGCTTGCGCCCCTCGAGGCTCGACTTGAGGTCCACCAGCCCCGGCACGTCGCGCACCGAGGCGATCGTCTGGTCCGAGAGCTCCTGGAGCTTGTCGAGGCGCGGGCCATTGATGTGGAGCTGGATCGGCGCCTGCGCCCCTCCGAAGCCGAGCTGCAGGATGCGCGCGGTCACGCCGCGGAAGCGCGGCAGGTCCTGGCGCATCGACACCTCGAGCTGCTGCTGGGACAGCCGGCGCTCCCGGCGCGGCTTGAGCTTCACGTACACCTGGCCCTTGTTGACCGAGCCGTTCTGCTGGGAGCCGCCGATGCTGGTGTAGGTGTACGCGACCTCGGGGCGCGAGCGCACGTAACGCACCAGCTCGAGCGCCTTGTCGGTCGTGTACCCGAGCGACGATCCCACCGGCGTCTCGAAGCCGACCACCGTCTCGCCCTCGTCGGAGTCGGGGAAGAACCGGCCGCCGACGGCGCCGGTCATCGGCAGCGCGAGCGCGATCACGAACGAGAGGGCGGCGAAGCCCATGGTGAGCAGGCGGTGTCCCAGCGCCCATCCGATGAGCCCGCGGTAGGCGATGCCGACCTTCTCGAACCCGTCGTTGAAGCGCCTCAGGGCCTTGCCGACCGGGCCCTTCTGCTCCTGGCCCTCGGCCTGCGGGTCGTACCAGCGCGACGAGAGCATCGGGTCGAGCGTGAACGACACGAACAGCGAGACCAGCACGGCGAACGCCACGGTGATGCCGAACGAGAAGAAGAACCGGCCGACGATGCCGCCCATGAAGGCCACCGGCACGAACACCGCGATGATGGTGAACGAGGTGGCGAGCACCGCGAAGCCGATCTCGGCGGTGCCGTTGCGCGCGGCGGTGAAGTGGTCCTCGCCGCGCTCGACGTGCCGCACGATGTTCTCGCGCACCACGATGGCGTCGTCGATGAGCATGCCGATGACCAGCGAGAGCGCCATCAGCGTCATGGTGTTGAGCGTGAACCCGAACGCCAGGATGGCGGCGAACGACGAGATCACCGACACCGGCAGGGTGAGGCCGGTGATGACCGTCGAGCGCCACGAGTTCAGGAACAGGAAGACGATGAGGATGGTGAGGAGGGCGCCCTCGAGCAGCGTCTTCTTCACGTCATCCACCGAGTCCTTGATGGACTGCGAGTTGTCCCGGATCGGGGAGATGACCACGCCCCCCGGCAGCGACCGGTTGAGCGCGGCGACCGCGGCGCGGATGTCCTCGGCGATCTGCACCGTGTTGCCGCCGGAGACCTTGCGCACCGAGACCGCCACCGCCCGGTCCCCGTTCACGTAAGCGGCGTCGCGCGCTTCCTCCTGGGCGTCCTCGACGCGCGCCACCTGGTCGAGCCGCACCGAGGTGCTGCCGCGCGTCGCGATCACCAGCTCGTTGAATCCGCGCGGGTCCTGGATGCGGCCCTTGATGCGCACCAGTTCCTCGCGGGAGCCGCGGTCCACGCGGCCCGCGGGGACGTCGGTGTTCTCGCGCCGTAGCGCCGCCACCACCATGTCGGGGGACACGCCCAGCGCATCCATGCGGTCGGGCATCAACAGCGCCTGGATCTCGCGCCGCACGCCGCCCTCGACCGCCACGTTCCCCACCCCGGGGATGTTCTCGAGCCGCTTGCTGATGGTCTCCTCGGCGAGCGTGGTGAGGTCGCGCAGCGACATCCCCTCGCCCTTCACGGAGAACGTCATGATCGGGTCGCCCTGGACGTCGAACTTCGACACCACCGGCGGGTCGATGTCCTTGGGCAGTTCGAGGCGGAGGGCGTCGAGCTTCGCGCGCACGTCCGCCTGCGCGTCCGCGACCTTGATGCCGAGGCGGAACTGGATGAAGACCTGCGAGAAGCCCTCGGTGGAGACCGAGGTGATCTTCTTCACGCCCTCCACCGGGTTGACCGCCTCCTCGATCTTCTTGGTGACCTCGCGCTCGACCGCCTCGGGGCTCGCGCCGGGGTAGTTGGTCTGCACCCCGACGAACGGGAACTCGATGTCCGGCCACTGGTCGATGGCGAGGCGCCGGTAGGCGAAGATGCCGAAGGTGACCAGCGCCACGATCATCATCGTGGCGAGCACCGGCCGCTTGATGGAGAGATCGCTCAGGAACATCTCAGCCCTCCCGCTTCGCGACCTGGACCGGCTGCCCGGCCTTGAGGCCCGTGATCGGCCCGGCGATGACCTGGTGTCCGGCCTCGAGTCCCGAGACGATCTCGATCAGGTCGCGGCCCTCGTCGCGAAGGCCGGTCCTGACTTCGCGCGGCTCGACCTTCCCGTCCACCACCAGCCACACCATCGTCCGGCCACCCTCGGTGCGCACGCTCGTGGCGGGGACGGCGATCGCCGCCTGCACGCGCTTCACCACGACCTGGCCGGAGGCGAACAGCCCGCCCACCATGCGGCCGCCATGATTGGGGACCACCACGTACAGCCGGACCTGGCGCGTCGCCGGGTCCGCGGAGGCGTTGATGCGCGCCACCCGGCCCTCGATCGCGGCGTGCGGGTAGCCGGTGACGTCGAGCACCACCGGCGCGCCGACACGCACCAGGCCGACATCGGTGGCGGTGATGGTGGCCTCGAACTCCAGCTCGCGCGTGTCCACCACGCGGAGCACCGGGTCGCCGATGCCCGGCATGTCGCCGGCCTGCACGAACCGTTCGGCCACCGTGCCCGAGATGGGCGCGCGCACCGTGGCATCGTCGAGGATCTTCTGGGCGGCCGCCCACACCGCCTCGGTCTCGCGCATCGTGGCCTCGGCGCCTTCGAGGTCGCGCTCGGCCACCGCGCCCTCGCGCAGCAGGTTCTGCATGCGGGCGAAGTCGGCCCGCGCCGCCTTGTAGCGGGACTCGGCGCCCACCGCCGCGGGGCGCACGGCGGTGGTGCGGAAGCGCATCATCACCTCGCCCTTCTGCACGCGCTGGCCCTCCTTCACCAGCATCGCCTCGACCACGTCGGCGATCGGCGCGCCGATCTTCACGCTGGTCGCCGGGGCGAGGGTGCCCGATACCGCGACCCCGGTCACCAGGTCCGCGCGCCGTGAGGGCGCGACATCGTTGGCGCCGAGCACCGCGGACAGGGCCACGTCCGCGCCCGCCGCCTTAGCCGGCTGCTCCTTGCTGCATCCGCTCACCAGGGCGAGGGCCGCCAGACCGAGTGCCGCTGCCGCCGTCATCCACCTGATCCGCTTCATGGCTATCGACCTTCCTTCCCGGTGTCCACGTTCATCCCGATGGTATCCACGGGCCTGCGCTCGACCGGCAGCGGATGACCCACCGCCTTCTCGAGCGCCGCCAGAGCGATCAGGTAGTCACGTGTGGCCTGGACCTCGTTCAATTCCGCGTTCTGGTACTGGAGGCGGGCGTCCGTCACTTCGATCTGGGCCGAGAGCCCGTTGGTGAACCGCACGCCCGCCAGCTCGTGGGCGCGCCGCGCCTGGCGCACGGTCTCGCGGCGCGCGGCCAGCAGGGCGCCGCTGCGCTCCAGCTCGGTGCGGGCCTGCTCGATCTCGATGTCCACCGACTCGAGCATCTGGTCACGCCGGGTCTGGGCGCGTTCGAGGTCGGCCCGGGCGACCTGGATCCCGCCTTCGGTGCGCAGCCCGAGGAAGATCGGGAACTCCAGCCGCGCGCTGGCGTCCCACGAGCGGCGGAACTCGTCGCGCTTCGGCCAGGCGACCGGCGGGTAGGCGCTGTGCGAGAGCGTGGACATCAGGTAGAGCTCCGGCCAGCGCCGGCCCTGCTCGATGCGCACCGCCATGCGCCGCGCGATCACCTCGGCCTCGGCGGCCTGCAGCCCCGGGCGCGCCTCGCGCGTCATCGCGGTCGCGGTCACGACCGGCAGCATGGCGTCCTCGGACAGCAGCGGAGTCGCCAGTTCCAGCGGCTGGTCGAGCGGCAGGTTGACCAGCCGCTTGAGGTCGAGCATCGCGAGCGTGAGCGCGTTGCGCGCCTCGACCACGCCCGGCTCCTGGTTGGCCGCGTCCACCTCGGCGCGCAGCAGCTCGTACTCCGAGCGCGCGCCCTCGCGACGGTAGAGCCGCACCTGCGCGAGGTGCGCCCGGGACTGCGCCAGCGACGACTCGGCGATGGCCACCACGCGCTGCCCGAGCGCGGCGTCGAGATAGGCGCGCTTCACCGCGTAGGTCACGTCCATCGCGGTCTCGCGCAGGTTCGCGTCGGCGCCCTTGCGCACCTCCTTCGCCGCGCGCAGGGCCGCGCCCACCTTGCCGCCCGAGTACAGCAACTGCTTGCCGGTGACGTCCACCTGCCAGGAGTGCGTGGCGGCGAACGAGCTGTTGCGGAAGATGGGCCCGAACACGGGGTCCTCGGTCGCGCCGGCGAACAGCGAGGCGAGCTTGCGGTTGTAGGTGACCGCGCCGTTGATCTGCGGCAGGGCCTCCGAGAGCGCGGAGCGGATGCGCCCGTTGGCCTCGCGGATCAGGGCGCGCGGGAAGCGCATCTCGTCGCCCCGCGTGACGGCGCGGGACACCGCGTCGTCGAGCGTCAGGCGCAGCGGGGGGAGGGCCGCGGCCGTCGGGGCCGCCGCGGC
Organism: Candidatus Eiseniibacteriota bacterium; assembly: GCA_963776245.1. GTDB lineage: Bacteria > Eisenbacteria > RBG-16-71-46 > RBG-16-71-46 > RBG-16-71-46 > CAVSAC01. The sequence goes on from CAVZLN010000003.1 coordinate 1,014,520, forward strand.
CATGGCCCCGGTGGCGGGCGGGTCGGCGGCCAGCGCGGCCCCCGGCCCCATGGCCGGCAGGGTCAGCGCGAGCGCGAGCAGGGTGGCCGTGGTGGGAAGCGGGGGCCGCATGATCAGGCTCCCTTCCGGGTGGCGAGGCCGTCCAGCACCAGGGTCAGGCGCACGCGCAGCTCCTCGGCCAGTTGATAGTCGTAGGGCGCGGACGCGTCGCCGCTGCAGTTCACCCAGGTGTACACCGTCGCGTAGTACGTGCCGGTCAGGATCTCGGCGGCACGCGCGATCTCCACGTCGGTGCGCAGCTCGCCGGCGTCGCGACCCATCTGGAGCGCGCGGTGGATGAGCGCATTCCAGCGCGATCCGTGGCCATGCTCCTCGGTGACGTCGAACGCGCGCCCCATGAGCTCGTTGATCACGTAGCGCGACAGCTCGCGATCGGTCTCGTAGGCCGCCGCGGCGTGCGCGTAGATGTCCAGGAGCTTCTCGCGGGCCGGCTTGGGGGCGGAGAAGATGGCCTCGGCGTTGGCCTCGAGATCCTCGAGCCGATGCTCGGAGAGATACCCGAGCACGGCCTCCTTGCGGGGGAAGTAATTGAAGAACGTCCCCTTCGCCACGTCGGCGCGCTCGGTGATCTCGTCGATGATGGTGTTCGCGAAGCCGCGCTTGCTGAAGAGCCGGATCGCCTCCTTGAAGATGCGCTCCTTGGTCTCTTCCTTCTTCCGCTCGCGGCGGGACAGCTCGATGTTCATGGCGATGGCCTCGTGCTGATGCACTGTTTGGACCTGATTCAAATGTGACCCGAGTTCAAATATAGGCTCACTGGCGGGTCGTTCGTCGAGCGGTTTCAGCATCCGATCCATGGCGGACCTACGGGAACACGGTCGGATGTGTTGCATCGCAATGGATTGCGGACATGCAAAATCTGACCCAAGTCCAATAGTGACCGAGCCCTCCGATCGGAGATGGGCTCGCGATCCGGATGCCGAGGTCCCCGTGAGGCGCGGACGCGGCGCGGGGCCCATGGGCCATGCGGCCCGGGGATCAGGGGAAGGATGGGGCGTTGGGGAGGCCGGCGCGTGCCGCCGCCGGGGCCTCCCCGAGCGGCGACTAGAACCCGACGCGCAACTGTGCCAGCCAGCCGCGCGTCGCCGCGGGGATGAACTGGGGCACCCAGGCGCCGTCGGCGTCGTAGTCCATGTACCCGCCGGCCGCGTACCGCGTGTCGAGCACGTTCGTCACGCGCAACAGGAGCTCCGCCCGGCTGCGCTCGCCGGCGGCGAGGCCCCAGCCGGCGACCGCGTTCACCGTCGTGCGCGGGCCGATGCTCGCGACCGCGTCCTGGGTGTTGTCGAGGTACATCCGCCCGGCATGCTGCGCGTCGACGCCCAGGGTCGCGCCCCTCCAGTCGACGCGCGCCGCGAGATTGCCCAACACGGCGGGGAAGAAGCCGATGATCTTGCCGTCGTGCGACACGCTGGTGGTCGCGTCGAACACCTCGGTGTAGCGCACGAAGCGGTTGTCGCTCAGCCCGGCGTTGCCGTCGAAGGAGAGTCGCGCGCCGCGCGGCAGGGGATGCTCGAGCCGTCCCGCCAGCTCGAGCCCCTGGTGGACCGAGCGCGCGGCATTGGCCGGGACCACGCTGCCGAGGTCGCTGTTGAACTGGTAGTCCACCAGCTCGTCCCGGAAGTCCATGCGGAACAGGTTGGCGCTCAGTGAGGCGCGCGGCCCGCGCCACGTCCCGCCCAGTTCGAAGTCGTTCACCCGCTCGGGGCGAATGACCGGGACACCGTCCACGAACAACGGCGTGCTCCCCGCGCTCTCGGCGTCGTAGAGGTTGCGGAAGGCGGGTTCCCGCGCCGACTGGGACCACGCGCCGAAGACCGTGACGTCGGCGCGGGGCGCCCAGGCCAGCCCGAGGCGCGGCAGCGCGAAGTCGTAGTGCCGGTCGAAGCGGATATCGTCGAAGCGGTCGCGCCCCATGTCGTAGCGCTGGTGGCGCCAGGCCAGATCGGCGGTCGCGGTGAGCCGCGGATGGGGCTGCCATTCCTCGCGCGCGAACAGGCCGGCCTCGAGAGTGCGCGGGCCGTAGTCGTAGTAGCGGTGGTCGGGCTCGGTGCCGGGCGGCAGGCCGCTGCCCGAGACCACGGTGCCCACATGGCGGCTCGCGTGCGCCCGGAACTCGCCGCCGACCGTGAGCGCACCGCCGGCGTGCTCGAGCCGCAGGCGTGGCACCCAGCCGTACTGCCGGTTCCACACCGTGCGCCGCCGCACCAGGTCGGCGCCAATCACGCGCACGCGTCCGGCTCCGTCCACCACCAGGCGACCCAGGCTGTCCCGCTCGTAGTAGCCCTGGGCCGGGAACATCGTGGAATCCGTGGTGGTCCAGCTCGACAGCCGGTAGTCCGCCAGGCTCCGGCCGAAGCGCTGCTCGTCGTAGTACCCGGTGCCGTCGAACCAGAACAGGGTCTGTGAGAGCGCGAACCCGTGTCCCGGTGTCCAGTCGTGGAGGAGCTCGTAGTGGGGCTCGAAGAAGTGGTCCTGCTCGCCGGCGTACGCCAGCGGATTGAAACGCCGGTCGCGCGCGGCGTCCCCGGAGATCCGCCCGTCGAGGTAGGGCGCCGGCACGCCGAGATAGGCGAGGTGGGTGTTCTCGGGCCCGCCGTAGAGATTCACCCGCAGCGTGTGGTCGCCGCTCACGCGACGCGCGGCGAGGGCGTAGGACCACAGCTTCGACCAGGACTGGTCGCGGTAGCCGCTGGTCTCGATCCGCGAGTAGCGCCCGTAGAAGCTCCAGCCGCCCGCGAGCCGGCCGGAGTTGGTCTCGAGCATCAGCCGGCGGGTCTCCCACGCGCCATACGCGAGCGTGACGCTGGTCGCGGGCCGCTCGCTGAACGGCGAGGTCTCGAGGTTCACACTGCCTCCCACGGACGCGCCGCCATAGAGCGCCGAGCCCACGCCGCGCTGCACCTGCACCTCGCTGGTCGAGGCGAGCAGGTCGGGGTGATCGATCCAGTAGACCTCGTTCGACTCGGGATCGTTCAGGGGCACGCCGTTCACGAGCACGCTGATCCGGCGCTGGGGGAACCCGCGGATCGCGAGGTAGGAGTAGCCGATCCCGTTGCCCGCGTCCGAGTACGCGTAGGCCCCGGGGAGCGTCGCGAGGAGCATCGGCGTGTCGAGCCCGACGTTGACCCGCACGAGCTCGTCGCGGCCGAGCGTGGCGCGCGCGACCGGTGCGCGCTCGCCGAGGCGCGTGGTGCTCACCACGATCTCGGGCAGGGGCACCACGCGCGCGAGCGTGTCGCGCGCGGGGACGGACGGGGCGCCGGCCACGGCCGCGGGAGTCCCGAGCGAGGCCAGCACGAGGGCGACGACGAGGCAGTGCGATGTCATGAGGCTCTCCTTCGGGGCATCAGCCAGCCGGCGGCGTACACCGCGAGCGAGGCGGCGAGGCCGACGTAGATGGGTTCGAGTCCGAGCGGGTAGGGATCGGCCGGGCGGGCGGTCTTGGCCGCCACCCAGAGGAGCGTGAGCGCGAATGGCGCGAGCATCGCCGCGGTGGTCCAGCGGGGCCCGAGCGCTCCGCGGCCGGCGAGCGCCAGGGCCACCGGCAGCAGCAGCACCGGCGTGGTGATCGAGCCGAGGTCGTGCCACAGCGCCACGACGCTCGGCCGCGCCAGCGCGAGCGCGGTGGCGAACGCCGCGGCGACCCAGAGCGCGAGCTTGGAGTGGGCCACCAGCCGCGATTCGTCGGCCTCGTGGCGCAGGCGCCACCACAGATCGCGGCTCAGGGTGGTGGCGGCGATGAATCCGTACGAGTCCACGGTGCTCATCACGGTGGCGATCATCGCCAGGTAGAACAGCCCGAGCGCCACCGGCGGCAGCGTGACCCGCGCCAGCTCGGGGAACGCGAACACCGGGTCCTTCAGCGCCGGCAGCACCGCGCGCGCGTAGAGCCCGGTGAAGGTGGTGAGGAAGTCGAACACCATCCAGCACGCCACCGAGACCAGCACGCCGGTGCGCGCCACCGCGCCGTCGCGCGCGGCGTATGCACGCTGCCAGAAGCCCGGGTCCACCAGGGTCGAGAGCGCGATGAAGTACCACACGAAGATCGCCTGCGGCGGATTGCCGCCGTGCCACACGAAGTGCGAGGGGGGCAGGTGGGCGTGCAGGAACGGCAGCGCGCCGTGCTTCGCCACCAGGAACCCCAGCATCACCGCGAAGCCCGCGTACATCAGCACGAACTGCACCTGGTCGGTGAACACCACGGTGCGCAGCCCGCCATGGTGGATGTAGAACACCGACAGCAGCGCCGCCGCGATCACGCACGGCGCGAGCGGCCAGCCGGTCATCGCCGCGAACAGCGTGCCCAGCATGAGCACGTAGGCGGCCGGCGCCGAGGTGAGGAACACCGCCACCGCGCCCACCACCGCCGGCCCGCGCCCGTACTGGCGGTCGAGCAGATCGGGCAGCGTGTAGAGCGCCTGGGCGCGGGCCCGCCGGGCGAAGTAGAACGCGAACAGCAACGCGCCGATGTAGTACGGCACGCCGAACACCAGCCAGTTGGCGATCCCGTAGCGGTAGGAGTACTCGCCGACGCCGAGGATGCCGCCGTACCAGGTGGCGACCAGCGTGGCGACGAACGCCGGCAGCGTGACCCGCCGCCCGGCGACCAGGTAGTCCACCGCCGCCGGCGTGCGCCCCAGGCGTCCGAGCCACACCGCGGCGAGGAAGCCGAAGTAGAGGACGACCAGTCCCCAGTCGAGGGGACTCGTGCTGAACATGTACGACCTCTGCGGGGGTGCGCGCGCCGGCGAGGGCCGGACATGCGAACGCCCTCCGCGGAGGGACGGCTTCGAGGCAAGCGGAGAGCGCGATTGCTTCGCCGTTTCCCTACGCTGGAATGACCCAGTTCAGGTTCAGAGGGTGTGCTCTCAGGCCGGCGATGTCGGTGCCGACCACCCCTAACGACGCGCCCGCAGCACGGGCACCGGGAACATGCACGCGACCGGAGCCGCGCGCAAGTGGGTTCCTCCGACCGCGGGCGACGCGCCGTCCTACTGGCCGGCCACCACCGTCACCCGGTCGAAGCGCTCGACCTCGCGCGCGCCGCTCAGCATGAGCTCGAGCGCCGGGCGGGTGTCGATCCCGCCGTGCTCCGCGCGCACACCGTACCAGCGCGCGCCCGCGGTCAGGCTGTCCCACGCGGCGAGCCGCACGCGCTCCGGTTCGGACACGAACTGGGCGCCCTCGAAGTAGGGCAGGTGCGGCTGCGCGAGCGCCAGCACCCGGTGGCCGAGCCCCGGCGCGTGATAGCGCAGGAAGAGCAGCGCGTGGGTGTCCGCACACACGACCACGTCTCCGGGGCGGACGCGCGGACGCAGCCACTCCTCGGCCTGCCGCAGCGCCACCGCCTCCGCCAGCGGCGCGTGGACGAGCAGCGAGCGCAGGGCGAGCACGCCGATCACCCCGACCGCGAGCGCGCGCCGCAGCGAGGCCCCCGGCACCGCGGCGAGGCCCGCGACCACAAGCGCGCACCAGCACGGCAGCGCGAACATCATGTAGCGGTCCGTGAACATGTTGGTCCCGCGCACCGAGACCGCGTACGCCACCAGCACCGGGACGAGCGACGCCATCCACACCAGGAAGGCCGCGCGCCGCTGCCGGGCCCGCAACAGGGGCACGATGGCCAGCGCGACCAGGATGGGCACCGCGAGCTTGACGCCGAAGGCGTACTCGCGGAACACATTGCCGAGCATCGCGAGCGACACCGGCGAGATCCAGTGCTCGTCACTCAGGCGCTGGTACTGCGCCACCATGGTCGGCAACTGGGGCGCGAACAGCAGTCCGGCGACGGCGTTCAATCCCACCCAGGCGGCGAGGCGCCGCGGCGTGCGCGCGAGGGCGATCACGCCCCATAGCCCCAGACACGCGAGCACCAGCCCGGACTGGTAGTGCGTGTAGAGCGCCGCCACCGCCGCCAGCACGAACAGCGCGCCGTCGCGGGCGCGGGCGCGCTCGACCCAGCGCCACGCCATCCACGTGGCCAGCAGGTAGCACAGCCACAGCAGCGCGTACGAGCGCGCCTCCTGCGAGTAGTAGACGTGATAGCGGTGGAGCGCCAGCAGCAGCGCGGCGGCCAGCCCCACGCCGCGGCCGAACAGCGCGCCGGCGAATCCGTACAGCGCCGCCACGGTCGCCAGCCCGGTCAGGATGGAGAGCGACTTGAGCCACAACTGGCCCTCCCCGCCGATCCGGATCCACAGGTGCTCGAGGGCGTAGTGGAGCGGGGGGTGCATGTCGGCCGCGAGCGCCTGCATCATCCGGCGGGGGCCCTCGCGCGCCACCTCGAGGGTGAAGATCTCGTCGAACCACAGTGGTGTGCGGAGGGCTTCCCAGTACCGCGCCGCCGCCGCGATCGCGAGGATGATCGCCAGCGCGAGCCCGAAGGGGATCACGATGGACGGGCGTGACGATGGCGCTGGGTCGGGGTGGGACGGCGGCATCGAACGGGCCTCGGGACGGGAGAGGGAGCCGCGCGCATCCTACCGCTCGGCGGGCGCGCGCGCGACCCGCCGAGCCCGGCCGCGCGATGGGCCGGCGCCGGAGCCCGCGGCACGGCGCGCGACCGGCGGGTCGCCGACGGGCCGATGCGCTACCCTTGCCGCCCATGCCGAAGCTCTACCCGGAGTCGTTCCCCGTCGAGTTGAAGAGTGACCGCGCCGGCACGGCCGAGTACGCCGTATACGAAGCGCTCGCCGACGAGCTGGGCGATGGCTGGCTGGTGATCCACCGCGTACGCTGGCAGGACCGCGGCGGGCGCGGGCCGGCGCGCGACGGCGAGACCGACTTCGTGCTCGCGCATCCCGAGCGCGGCATGCTGGTGCTCGAGGTGAAGGGCGGCGTGGTCGCGTGCGACCCGGCGAGCGGGAAGTGGTCGAGCACCGACCGTCACGGCGAGACGTTCGAGATCCGCGATCCGTTCGAGCAGGCGATGGGCTCGTGCCACGCGCTGCGGCGCAAGATCCAGTCGCTCCCCTACTGGCGCGACAAGGAGGTGCCGATCGGTCACGCGGTGGCGCTGCCCGGGTGCGCCAAGACCGCTTTCGCCGGCGCGACCGCGACGCCCGAGATCATCCTCGACGCCGGCGATCTCACGCGCGCCGCCGAGGCGGTCGAGCGCGCCTTCGCGTTCTGGCGCCTGAGCCCGGGCGAGGAGTGGCTCCACCACGGACTGCCGCTGCTCGAGCGGCTGTTCGTGCACCGCGAGTTCGCGCGCGTCCCGATCGGCGTGCGCGTGCTCCAGCACGAGCCCGAGTTCGTGCGCCTCACCGAGACCCAGGCGCGGCTGCTCGACGTGCTGCGCCTGCAGCGCCGCGCGGCGATCGCCGGGTGCGCCGGCTCCGGCAAGACCATGCTCGCGGTCGAGAAGGCGCGACGGCTCTCGACCGAGGGCTTCAAGGTGCTGGTCACGTGCTACAACCGCGCGCTCGCCGAGTTCATCCGCCACCAGTTGCCGGCCACCATCCCGAGCGGCCGCGCCACGGGTGGTCGCGCCGGGCGCGGCGCGGGGCAGATCGACATCTTCGGGGGCACGCGCGTGGACGTGGAATCCTTCCACGCGCTCGCCGCCTCGTGGGCCAAGCGCGCCGGCATCGCGCTCCCGGCGGCCGGGCAGGGCGAGGACGCGCGCCGCTTCTTCGACGAGGCGCTGCCCGAAGCCCTCATGAAAGCGGTGGGCCAGCTGCCGGAGCGCTACGACGCCGTCATCGTGGACGAGGGACAGGACTTCAAGCCGGACTGGTGGGTGCCGCTCCAGAGCCTGCTCGCCGAACCCGACGACGGCATCCTCTACGTGTTCTACGACGACAACCAGAGCCTCTACACCAGCGGTGCCGCGCTCCCGATCACCACGCCGCCCTACGCCCTCACCCGGAACTGCCGCAACACCCGGCCCATCCACGAGTACGTGGCGCGCTACTACCGCGGCGCGCACACCCCCGAGGCCGGCGGGCCGGACGGGCTGCCGGTCGAGCTGCTCGCGTACACCGACGAGCGCGGGCTGCGCGAGCACGTGCGCCGCACGCTCCACCGGCTCACCCACGACGAGAACGTGGCCGAGAAGGACATCGTGGTGCTCTCCCCGTTCGGGAAGGCGCGCAGCGCGCTGTGGAAGGACCCGGCGTTCGGCAATCTCACGCTCACCGACGCCTGGCCGCCCGCACCGGGGTTCATCCAGTGCGAGACCGTGCACGCGTTCAAGGGTCTCGAGCGCGCGGTGGTGGTGCTGGCGGAGATCGAGGGAGACGCGCGCGCGAAGGCCGAGGAGATGCTCTACGTGGGCGGCTCGCGCGCGAAGAGCCACCTGGTCGTGATCGCCGAAGCGGGCGCGGCGGCGGAAGCCAGGTAGAACTTGCATCGATCTGTCGAGGATGTCAGCCTTCATCACCCTTGGAGTCCGTCTGGCCCCATGATCGTTCGTTCCGACGAGAGGTGCCCCGCGTGACGCATCGATGCTCGAATGCACTCCCGCCTTGGCGTCTCAGGCGCGCGGCGGCCGATGGATCGGTCCGATGAGCCGGCATTCCCGTTCGCGCCCGGCCGCACCCCGAGCCGCCACGCCGCCCCCACGGCCCGACCGGCCGAACGCCCCGGTCCTGCCGTCGCTCCGGGAGGTCCTCGACCCATGGGGACCCTTCTTCATCCCGCTGCTGCTGCTCGCGATCACCCGCTTCGTGGTCTGGGTGCAGATCCCGGGTGGCGCCGAGGACGCGTACATCACGTACCGCTTCTCGCGCAATCTCGCCGAGGGACACGGCCTGGTCTACAACCTCGGCGAGCGCGTCATGGGGTTCTCCTCCCCGGTGTGGGTGGTGTGGAACGCGCTCGGGCAGTGGGTGACTCACCAGCCGCTGCTCTGGTCGCGCGTGACGGCGCTGGGCGCCGACGTGGTCACGCTGCTGATCGTGGGTGCGCTGCTGGTGCGATCCGCTTCGGTCGCCTCGGCGTGGTGCTTCACCTTCTTCTTCGCGGTCTGGCCTTACTTCGCGAACGTCTCGATGTCGGGCATGGAGAGCTCCCTCATGCTCTCGCTCATCCCGCTCTCGGCCGCGCTGGTCGCGGTCCGCTCCCCGGGCGGCGGGGTCGCGCTCGCGGCCCTCGCGCTGGTGCGGCCCGAAGGGGTGGCGGCGGCGGCCATCGTGGCCATCGGCGCGCGCTGGCGGGAGCGCCTGGTGGCGCTGGCGCTGGCCGCGCTCGGATACGGGGCGCTCGCCGCGTACTTCGGCACCGTGCTGCCGCAGAGCGTGGTCGCCAAGGCGCTCACGTACGGCACCCTGGGCCCGTGGGCCGGACGCTTCTGGTGGGAGTGGCTCCTCCCGTTCCCGTTCGGTCGCTGGCCGGACCGCGGCGACACGGCGATGCTGGTGGGGCTGAGCATCCTCATGGCTCCCGGGCTGGTCCTCGGCGTCCGCGCGCTGTGGAAGGAACGCGGGGGCGCGCTCGCGCTCGCGTCGGCCGCCGCGCTCGCGGTGTGGATCGGGTACTCGTGGCTCGGCGTCGCGTACTTCTGGTGGTACTTCGCCGTGCCGCTGGGTGGTATCGCCATGGTCGCGGCGGTGGGTGTCCCGCGGCTCGCGCGCGGACCGGCGGTGTACGTCTCGGCCGCGCTCATGGTGGTCGGCATGTGGACCATCGCGCAGTCGCTGTACGTCGGTCGCTGGCAGGAGGAATCGCAGAGCTTCGGTCCGGCCGCCCGCTACCTGAGCACGCACGCGCTGCCCGGCGAGAAGGCGATGCTCGAGCCGATCGGCATGATCGGGTACACCGCGCCCGTGACGGTCGTGGACGAGGTCGGGCTGGTGTCTCCGCGAGTCGCGTTCCGACGCCAGCGGGGCGCCGGCTGGTACGCGGACATCGCCACCACCGAGCGGCCGGAGTGGCTGGTGCTCCGCTACGGCTCGGTGCGGACGGGCATCGGGTTCGCCGGGAGGGGCGCGCCCTTCCGCAGTCCGGCCGAGCGCGACTCGCTGTTCGCGCGCTACCAGATGGTCGACGCGGGCGCCGGGAATCTCAGGGACGAATCGATCGTGATCCTGCGCCGCGTGCGGTAGAGAACTCGCTGCGGATGCGATACAGCACCACGGCCGGCGTGCGCAGCACGACGGCGAATTCCGCGGGCGATCCGTCGAGCTTCGCGATCGCGTCGAACCGCGGATCCGGATTGGGCCGGGCGATCGGATTGTACGGGTGCGTGTGGCGTGCCACTACGAAGAGCGGTGCCCGCACGGCGCGCAGAACCTTCCAGGTCGAGTCGTTGATGCCGGGCTCGAGGAGCAGGTTGACCACGGCCCGTTCGCGCGCGATCAGGAGGCCGGGCGGGTAGCCCATCACCGCCGCCGACGCCTTGTCGCTGCCGCCGAACAGGCCCCGGCGCCCCGAGTAGGCGGCCACCGACGACGAGTACGCGTGCTGCAGGTCGATCACGATCGCGTCGATGGGCGTGTGGTCCCGCACGTAGTCGAAGACGGCGATCTCATCCGGCGTCTCGGGGTAGCCGGTGTGTCCGGTGTCGCGACTCTGGCGCGCATACCCGTTGAACAGCAGCAGCGCGCTCGGCAGGAACACGAGCGCCGCCAGTCCCCACGCCGGCGCCCGGCCGCGCCGCCGCGCCACCGCGCTCACCAGCATGCCGACGCCGGCCGCGGCGAACAGCGCGACGCCGAGATAGCCGAGGTAGACCAGGTACCCCTCGGTCAGCGGCACGGGGGGGCTCAGCACCAGCGCGAATGCCAGGCAGGCGATCGCGAATCCCAGGCCGAACAGGGCGAGGGCCTTGGAACGCCGCAACACGGCGCCCCATCCCCACAGCGCTGGCAGCATCACGACCGACAGGCCCTGCACCAGCGGAGGCAGGTTCGCGGCGTTGAAGTGCAGCCACCGGTGCGAACCGTGCGTCAGGCCGAGGTGGAGCATGTACCACATCACCGGCGCCGCCAGGCCCAGACCGGCCGTGACTGCCAGCGCGGCCGCGACCGCGCGACCCCGGCCGTCGGCGGCGAAGGTCGCCAGCCCCAGACCCGCCAGCACCGCGAGACCGGCGGGCACGCCCACCACCGGGTGGGCGAGGGCGGCGGACATGGCCACCGCCGCGATCGCCACCAACCGGCCCCTCCCGCCTTCACGCAGGTGGACCGCGACCAGCACGAACGTCGCGATGATCAAGGTGAGCGCCGTGCCGAGTGAATTGGCCGTCAGGTACTTGTTGAGGAACGAACAGAGGACGAAATAGGAATCCAGGATCAGACCGCCGCACACCTGATTGGCATTGGGATGCAGCACCCAGACCCACAGCCGCTGGTAGAAATCGGCGAACCCACGGTGCTCCCCGATCAGGGGAGCGATCAGCAGGTGGGTGAAGATCAGCACCCAACCGAGCGCATTCATGCCCAGGGCCACGACGGCCGGTGCGAGGCGCCGGTGCGAGTTCTCCGTCCAGAAGACCGAAGCGACGCGGAACACGCCGAGAGCCAGCGCCGCCATCATTGCGCCCCCCACCCATGGGAACACCTCGAGCGGCGGGAGCCCCATCCCCTCCACGAGCGCGGCACCCCAGACGTGGAACTGCCAGATGTAGTTCAACGGCATCCCGGCGCACGAAGGATCCTGCGGTGGGATCCCGCGCAGTCGGATCTCGTTCACGATCTGCGCGTGGAGCATCGCGTCCCCGTTGTCGCGAACGGCCGGATTGAGGGCGGCGGGAAGCGCAACCAGCAGGGCGAGCGCACCGGCGATCAGCCACGCGACCGCGTCCGCCGGCGGACCACCGCGGGTCCGCGGCCGCAGCAACAGGGCCCAGCCGGCGCACAACCCAGCCCAGGCCCACAGGAACGCCGGCGCCGGCAGGCCGGCCGCGAAGGCCAGGGTGCGGCCCGCGATCGTGACCGGAACCGACAGGACGAGGCTCGCCATCGCCACTTCCTCGGCGGTCGTCCCGGCCGAGCGCAACAGACTCTCGGCCAGCAGCCAGCCCGGGATCACCCCCAGAAGCAGGTAGCCGAGCGGGGCGCGCACGGGCGTCGGCAGATGCATCTGGGCCGCCGCGGCCGCGAGCAGCGCCACCACGGCCACCGCCCAGGACAGTCGCCCGGGGGCCAGAATGCGAGGCGAGCGAGGATCCATGATGACGAAGCGTACCCACCCGCGGCAGCGATGACAAACCCGTCCAAAGGAACCCCCCGCGTCCACCCCATCGCGCGCGGCGTTGGTCGGGAGTCGCTTGCCGGCCCCGCGCGGCGCCACGAACCTGCGGTCCGGACATCGCCCACCACCACCCGACCGGGTCCGCAGAGGAGACGCCCTCATGTCGCGAACCGCACGTCTGCATCCGATCCTCGCCGCCCTGGTGCTGCTGGGCGCCGCGCACGGCGCCCACGCCAAGGACATCACCCTGCCGCCGAGCGGCGACAACCAGGTGTGTTCGGTCACGCAGGGCATCGGGCTGGTGCGCGTCACGGTCGAGTACAGCAGCCCCAACGTGCACGCGCCCGATGGCACGGACCGCAAGGGCCACATCTGGGGCGAGCTGGTGCCGTACGGCCTCGCCGACCTCGGCTACAACGGCTGCACGCAGTGTCCGTGGCGCGGTGGCGCGAACGAGAACACCGTGTTCACCACGTCGCACCCGGTCAAGATCGAGGGCCAGACGCTGCCCGCGGGTTCGTACGGCCTGCACTTCATCCCGGGCCGCGACGAGTGGGTGGTCATCTTCTCGAAGGACTCCAAAGCGTGGGGCAGCTTCTGGTACGACCCGGCCCGGGACCAGCTGCGCGTGACCGTGAAGCCCGCGGCGTGCGAGTACCACGAGTGGCTCACCTACGAGTTCACCGACCGCGAGACCGACCATGCGACGGTGGCGCTCGAGTGGGAGAACCTGCAGGTGCCGGTCCGGATCTCGGTGGACGACATGGCGGGCGTGTACGTCGAGAACCTGAAGGACGAGTTCCGCAACGCTCAGGCCTTCAAGTGGGAGACGTTCATGGACGCCGCCAACTTCTGCCTGCGCAGCAGGGCCCATCTCGACCAGGGCCTGCTGTGGGCGCAGGAGGCGGTCAGCCGTCCGGGCAATGGCGTCGCGAACTTCCAGACGCTCACCACGCTCGCGCAATTGCAGATCGCCAACGGCCAGCCCGCGGACGGGGCGAAGACGTTCGATCGCGCGATGGCGCTGCCGGGCACCACTCCGATGGACATCCACGGCGCCGCCCGCACGCTGCAGATGGCGGGGGACAACCCGGGCGCCAAGCGGCTGTTCCTGCTCAACGCGAAGCGCTTCCCGAACCAGTGGCCCGTGAACGTCGGCCTCGCGCGCGCGAACGCGATCGACGGCAGGTTCAAGGAGGCGGTGGCGAGCGCGCGCAAGGCGATGGCACAGGCGCCCGACGAGGGGAATCGCAAGAACCTCGAGAACCTGATCAAGCAGTGGGAGGCCGCCGGGACACCGAAGCAGTAGAAGGGACCGCGCGGGCAACCGGCGCGCGCCCGGCGGTGTCTACGTGGTGCGGCTGACGGCGGATGGCTTAAGCTTCACCCGCAAGATCGCCCGACTGGAATAGCCGGCGCCGTCGCATCGCGGGCGGGCGGCCAGCGCAGGGAATCCGCCCGGAGGCCCCGGATCGCCGATGCGACACGCGATGCCCATCGCCCTCGCGATCGCCGCGGTCTGGCGGTTTGCGACGCCCGCGGCCGCGGCGCCGGCCGGCCCGGGCGTCATCATCGGCGAGATCCGCGCGCAGTCGTCGGGCCTGCCCCTCGCGGCGGTCGAGGTCGTCGTCCGCCGCGCCGCCGACTCCACCGTGGTGGCGCACGCCACGACCACGGAAGACGGACGCTTCCGCCTCGATGGCCTGCCGCTCGATCGCTACCTGTTCCGCGCGAGCGCGCTCGGCTACCGGCCCTACTCGAGCGCGGACGTCGCGTTGACCGCCTCGGCGCCCATCGCGGACCTGGGTTCGCTCTCGCTCGCGGTCGCGCCGGTCCCGATTCCAGGCGTCACGACCACGACCGAGCGCGCGACGGTCATCGTGGCGCCCGATCGGAACATCTACCTGACCAAGGACATGCCGGCGGCCACCGCGGGCACCGCGACCGATGTCCTGCGCACCGTTCCCGAGCTGGAAGTGGACATGGACGGCAAGGTCAGCCTGCGGGGCAGCTCGAACGTCACGATCCAGCTCAACGGCCGGCCGGCCCCGATGCGCGGGGACGCGCTGACCACGTTCCTGCGACAGTTCCCCGCGAACCGGATCGAACGCGTCGAGGTGATCGCGAACCCGTCCGCCAAGTTCGACCCGGAAGGCACGGCGGGGATCGTCAACATCGTCCTCAAGGACGGCGCCGATCTCGGACTGAGCGGCAGCGTCGCGCTCAACGCCGGGAACCGTTCGAACGGCGCGACCGGCCGGCTGGCGTATCAGCGCGGCAAGCTGACGTTCTTCGGCGGGCTGTCGGGCAATCGGAACCGCTCCCACAGCTCGTTCGACGACTTCCGCGAGAACCTGCTGGCCCGGCCGCTCAGCTTCTACCGGCTGAACTCGACCACCGACTACCGCGGCGGCTTCGCGATGACGGACGCCTCGGTGGAATGGGCGCTCGACAAACGCTCGACGCTCTACGGCTCGTTCAACGGCTACCTGAACTCGGGCGACACCGATGGCGCATCCGCCTACGCGCTGCTCGATTCGATCGAGGACGTGACCAGGCGCTACGACCGCGCCAACGACGGTGGCTGGGATGGGCGCACCGGCAACCTCACGCTCGGCTTCCGGCACGTGGTCCAGGCCGACCGGAACGAGTGGACGGCCGAAGTGAGACAGAACGGTTCGGAGAACGACAACGACACCCACGCACTGACGCACGTGCTGACCCCGGCCGGCACGCCCGACGAGCGCTCGCTCTCGAGCGGGGCCACCGGGAACCGCGACCGCGCCGCGCAGCTCGACTTGGCGCATCCGCTCGGCGCGCGGGGCAAGGTCGAGGCCGGCTACCGCGGCTCCGATCGCCGGAGCACCAACCACAGCGCGCTCGAGTACGTGCCCGGTGACCCGCTCGTGACTCCGCCGGCCAACGATGTCAGCGACTACGTACACCACGAGATCTTCCACTCGGGCTACCTCACCCTGGGCTCCACCTTCGGCAAGCTCTCGGCGCAGCTCGGCGCGCGCGCCGAGGCCGCCAACACCACGTTCGACGTGACCTCCACCGGGGCGCGCTACGACAACGACTATCGAAGCCTGTTCCCGAGCGCGAACGTCGCCTACGACTTCGGCAAGGGCCTGACGGTGCGGTTCGCGTACTCGAAACGCATCGAGCGCGCGTCGGCCGGGTACCTGAATCCAGACATGCCTTCGCTCGACACGCTCAATCGCTGGGTGGGCAATCCGTACCTCAGACCGAAGTACACGCACTCGTTCAGCCTCGAAGGCGCGTGGACCGGATCGCGCGGCTCGGTGCGGCTCTCGCCCTACTATCGCGAGACGGTGGGCAACTGGGACCAGTTCAAGCAGGTGGACGCCAACGGCGTCGCGATCACCACCTGGCGCAACGCGGCGTCGGTGCGCCTGTCCGGCGCGAGCCTGACCCTGTCGCTGCGCCAGACCGGCAGGCTCGGAGGCTCGGCGGGCTTCACCGGCTACCGCGAGCGGCACGACGCGAGCAACCTGTCGAGCGACTACTTCAACGACTCGTTCCGCTGGTCGGCCAGCGTCAGTCCCATGGTGAAGGCGACCGCGGCCCTCGACCTGCAGGGGAGCGTGCGCTTCGCGCCCGCTCAGACGCTCGCCCAGGGGCGGGTCTCATCGCTCATCTTCAGCAATGTCGGCGCGCGCCTGAAGCTGGGCGCGCACGCGTGGGCCAACCTGTGGGTGAACGATCCCTTCAACCTCTGGCACTACGAGTACTCCACCCGCGATCGCACCCACGCGCAGACCAGCTCGAATCGCTACAGCATGCGCTCGGCGATGCTGAGCCTGACCTGGACCTTCGGCAAGCCGCCCGAGCAGAAGCCCCGCCGCCCGGCCGAGGAGCAGCCCCAGCAGGAGCCGAACGTCCAGATGCACTAGCGCCGCGGGGCGCGGGTGGGAATCGTGTCTTGACCTGTCCCGCGCCGCGGAAGAGACTTGAGCCCGCATCTCCGAGTCCCGCCTCCTCCGTGTTCCATGACCGGGTTGTCGCGCACTCGGCACGTGGTTCGCCCTCGGTTCCCTTTCAGGCGCCACATCCCCAGGCCGTGGCGCGGGAGGCTCCCACTCATGCCGATGTCTTCCGTCTCCTCCGCATCTCGCGTTCTTGGTTCGCGTCTCGGCGGCCTGCTGGTCGCGGTCTGCTTCGGGGCCGCCTTCGCCGCGGTCGCCGGCGCCACCACCTTGACCTGGAACAATCCGGCCGGGGGCGCGTGGTCGGATCCCGCGAACTGGACCCCCAACGAGGTCCCCGACGTCGCCGGCGAAGTCGCGGTGCTCCCCGCGCTCTCCGGCGCGTACCAGGTGACGCTCGACATCGATCCCGGGATCGACGCGCTCCAGATCGGAGCCGCCGACCCGACGCTCGATCTGCACGGCCACTCCATCGCAGCCGTGCCGTCGGTCTCCAACGCCGGCAAGATCGTGAACTTCGTCGGTCTGTACGACAGCGGGAAGATCCACAACCTCTCGACCGGAACGGTGGTCGCGGCCTTCAACAAGTCCTTCCAGTCCGTCGGGCCGCTCGTGAATGACGGCCGGATCATCGTCGGTCCCGGGGCCGCGAGCATGGTGTATGCCCCGAGCGGGCTCTCGGTCGGCGGCACCGGCACGCTGATCCTGGACCACTCGCAGATCTACGATCCGAGCGGCGCGCTGGGAGTGGTGATCCAGCCCGGGGCCACGCTGTCCGGCTCGGGCGTCGTCAACATCCCGATCACCAACTACGGAGTGATCGAGGGCGACGGGACCCGCGGCCCGCTGCTCCGCGTCGATGGGATCATCTGGAACTACGGCACGCTGCGCGTCAGCCACGACGGCGGCATCAACGTCAATCGCCCGCTGCTGAAGAACCTGGGCGGCACCATCACCAGCGGCCCGGGCGGCGGCACCTTCTCGGTCATGACGGTGAATCAGATCGGCGGGACGATGGACTGCGGTCAGGGCGGAAGGCTCGTGGCCGACGGCGGCGATCTGAGGCTCTCCTGCGGAACGCTCATGGACGCGGAGATCCAGCGGGTCGGGCCGTCGGGTGCGGTGAGCATCGACATCGCGACCATCCAGAACGTGACGGTCGCCACCGGCGCCGAGCTGTCCGTTCCCGGCCACGCGGACCTGATGGCCGCCGGAACCTCGCTCACGAACAATGGGACCGTGCGGGTCTCGGGCAGCATCAACTTCGGGATCCTCGATGGGCAGTACAGCATCAACCTCGCCGGCACCGGCACGCTGATCCTCGAGGGCGGCACGCTCGGGAGCGGCACCGGGGCGACCCTGTGGAACAAGTCGGGCCAGACCATCCAGGGGTGCGGCACCATCAATCCCCCGTTCCTCAATGACGGCACCGTCAGTCTCGACTGCGGCGCCCAGCTCGGGGCGGTCCCCGGCTCGTTCGTGAATCGCAAGGTGATGCGCGTGACGGGAGGGAAGCTGGTCGTCTCCGGGGCGTCCACCAAGCTCACGAACCGCGGCACGCTCTCGGCCACCACGGGAGCGATCTCGGTCGAGAACGGCGGCACGATCGACAACACCGGCGGCGTGCTGTCCGCGGCCGGTGGGAACATCGACCTCGGCACCGCCACCACGGCCGGGACCGTGATCGGCGGCAAGCTCGAATCGTCCGGCGGCGCCATCTTCCGGGTGCAGAAGGCCGCGACCCTCCGCGACGTCACGCTCGGGCCCACGGCCACGCTGCTGACGATGGGCGGGGCGACCACGACCGCGACCGGGACGCGGTTCCTCAACCAGGGCACGAACCGGGTGGCGTCCCTCGGCACGTTCGCCGTCGGCGCGACCACCGATTACGTGCAGACCTCGGGCGCCACGGCGCTCGAGGGTGGCGCGATCTCCTCGACCCGCGACCTCCAGATCCAGGCGGGCGCGCTGCGCGGTATCGGGACGGTCACGGCGAACGTGGTCAATGCCGGCGACCTCAGCCCCGACGCGAACGCCGCTCCGCTGCGGGTCCAGGGCGACTACCGCCAGACTTCGACCGGTTCGTTCCGCGTGGCGCTCGCCGCCGGCCTGAGCAGCCAGCTCGATGTCACCGGGAGCGCGACGCTCGACGGGGCGCTCGCCACCTCGGTGGCCGACGGCTACCTGCCGGCGCCGGGGAACAGCTTCAGCGTGCTCTCGTACGGGTCGCTCGCCGGCAAGTTCGTGCAGTCCGCGAGCGGGCTGGAGGCCGCCAGCCAGCTCGACGTCCTGCCGGTGTACGGGCCGAGCGCGCTCGCGCTGGTGGTCTCGAGCGCCCTGTCGGTGGGTGGCCCAGCGGCCGCGCCGGCGACGCTGCGCTTCTACGGTCGCCGCGGCGCGAACGGCTCGAGCTTCGTGCTCGAGCTGCCGCAGGCCGCCGATCTGAAGGGCCGCATCTACGACGCGAGCGGACGCGAGGTGGCCCGGTTCGCGGACGGCCCGCGCCCGGCCGGCGTGCACGTCTTCCCGCTCCGCGATGCCGGCGGCGCGTCGGGCGGACTGGCGAGCGGGATGTACTTCGCCCGCGTGGTGGTGAGCCACGGTGCCGGAGGCGACGTCCGCACGGCACGCGTCATCGTGCTGCGCTGATCTCGAGCCGTCCGCGGCGCCGCGATCCCGGGCGAGCGGCACGGATGAAAGACGATCGGGCCCGTTCCCTCGCGGGAGCGGGCCCGACGCGTGGGAGCCTCTTCGCTACTTCTGCCGCACCAGGTCGCCACCCTTGAAGCCGGAACCCGAGACGATCTTGCACGAGGAGGCCTTGCCCTTGCCGCCGAAGTTGCTGTTCACGACCTCGATCGTGCCGACCTGGGTCTCCTCGGCGCCCAGCGACTCGCCGGTGTCGGGGTCCTTCATGTCCGCGCCGAGGCGATAGATCACGAACCGGTCGCCGACCTTCACACCGGCCTCGCTGCCCGAATTGATGATGACGTCGCCGTCCTTCGACATCACCACCTTCGCCTCCCACGCGCCGCCGCCGCCCTGCTCGTCGAGGAGCTTGACGATGTCCTCGATGGCCTCGCGCGTGACCTTGCCGACCAGCGACTGGTCGAACTGCGCCTCGGAGTCGAACGCGAGCTGGTTGGTGCTGAGCCCCAGGCTCGTCGACGTCTTCTGCTTGCGCACGTTCTCGGCCTTGAGGATCTCGCCGGTGGTCGTGTTCACGATGCGCATGTCCACGCCGATCACGGCGGTGTACTGGCCGACGTCGAGGCCGATGCCGGCTTTCTTGAGCAGCCCGCCGGTGCCGCGCTTCTTGTAGCCGAACTCGGTCACGGCGCCGATCACCGCCAGCTCGACCCCGAGCATCTTGCCCGCCTTGGCGGCGCTCTCCTGGGTGACGACGCCCGAGGTGCCGAGGTTCTGCTCGGCGAGCAGGCTGGCGATCTTGTCGCGCTCCATCACGCGATACCGGCCGCTCTTCACGAGCGTGGTCGCAAGCATGTCGGCCATGCCGTCGCCGACGCCCTTGCCGTGCCACCAGCCCCAGTGCTGCTCGGTCTTGTCCTGGAAGCTGAACACCGCGACTCGCTTCTTGCCACCCTTGAGGGGCTCATCCGCGGCCCTCGCGAAGCCGGGGATGGCGAGCGCGAGCAGAACGAGAATCGCGAACCGGTACTTCATGAAGCACCTCCTCTGTGGGGGTCATCGCTGGGGACCACGATGAAAGGCGGCGCGGCGAAATCTAGCACGACCTCGACCGGTGCGGCGTCAAATCCGAAGGGCCTCTGCCGTCCGCCCCCAGGATCGCCCGCCCGGCCACCCGCCAGGGTGCTAGATTGACCGGACCCAGCGACCCGAGGACCGCTCCTGCCCGACCTGCCGGAGGGGTTGGATAGCAGGCTCGCGGCAGATGGCCCCGAGCACCATGCGTTCGTCACGCCGGCAGCGTTCGCGCTTCTTCGCTTCCGCTGTCCGCGACTCACACATGAGGAAGTGCCCACATGCGATCCCTCTCGTCGTTCGTGATCTTCCTGTTGTGTTGGGCCAGTTCGGTCCCGACCGGTGTCGCGCACGGAATGCCCGCGCCGGGCACGCGCATTCGCGTCACCGCGCTCGTTCCGGAAAGCGAGCGCTGGACCGGTCCATTCGTCTCGGTCGCGCGCGATACGGTCACGATGCGTGATGGCGGAATGGATGGTGCGCTCGTCACCGTGCCCACGTTGCACGTCATGCGCTTCGAGATCAGCCGCGGAAAGAGCGGCAACGGTCTGCGAGGAGCAGGTCTCGGTCTCGCGGCGGGCGCACTCCTGGGCGCGGGGTCGGACACTCCCTCTACCGTTACACTCGGGGGACTGCACATGGTGCCCCGGCAGCTCCGGCGAAGCCGCCGCGATGGGCGCCATCGGATTCGGTGTCGTCGGTGCCGTGGGCGGGTTTATGGTTGGGGCCGTGAATAATTCGGAACGGTGGCGTGCCATGCCTGTGGAGGAGCTGGGCGGCACGACGCGGCCGTGATCAGGCAGTGTCAGCCCTGTGGGACTGAAGCGATTCGTTCGCGCAAGACGGGGAGCTGGTCAAGGGGCGAGGGGGTAGGGAGGACGCCTCAAGCAAGAAGGGGGAGCGCGATGACGAGCGGCTGGGAGTACAAGTACGCGTACATTCCAGTGCCCAGTGTGATGCAGGACATCAAGATGGAGGAGATCGACCGCCTGGGGCGGGAGGGCTGGGAGTTGGTCGCCGTCACTCGCTACGGACCTATGCAGTCGCCACTCGTGGCTTTCTTGAAACGGCCGCTGAGAGCGGACTGACCGGTCTTCAAGCAGTCTCGCCGGGCTGCAGCAGATCTTCGGGCACGCGAGCGTCGTCACCGCGCAGCGCTACGCGGGGCTGAGCGACAAAGCGGTGCGGCGCGAGGCGGAGCGGATCGCCCGAGAGAGGGTAGTCGTATGACGCGCCTGCTCGCTGCAATCGTGCTCGCACTCGTGTTGGCCGGTTCCGCCGGAGCCGACTCGATGATCCTCGGTCCGGAGTATGGCTACTCGGACGACGCGATCAAGGAGCGGATCCAGGCAGGCTGGTGGATCTTCGTCGGTCGCGTGGTCGGGGCTCATGAAGTCGTCGCGCCCACGGTCGGTGTGCGCGATAGCGCTGCAGCGGATAGGGACTCCGGGTTCGCGGCGAGCGTGACCGGTGACGCTCCCCGGCTGAGCCCGCGGTTCGTGTACCGATTTCGCGTGGAGCACATCTGGCAAGGGGATCCGCGTGCCCGGGAGATCGAGGTCGGGATGGGCGGGGAGTATCTGGGTGAGTACCGCTATGGCGGACCCACACAGGCCGTGTACTCATTCGTGCTCGGCAGGCGGTACCTCGTCTTCGCACATGGGAGCGAAGGCGAACTCCGGACGCGACCGAGTGGCGGCAGCTACGCTCTGGGTTTGAGAGCCTGCCGCTCCTGCAAGCCGGACGCGGAGGTCGCCCATGTAGACAGCCTCTGCCAATGGGTCCGCCACTCTCGCCGAAAGGCGATGAAGTCCAACTTGTAGCACCGGTCCCCTGGAAGTCTAATGTGGAGGGCGAGCGAGGAGTCCAGCATGGCGACGTTGGTGGAGGGCCTGCCGGTGGCGCAGCAGGCAGAGGTAACTGCGAAGGCGGCCCTGCGGATGGAGGCGATCACCGAGACGGTGGTGAGGGCGCTGAGGCTGGGGGGCAGTTGGCTTGTCGTTTTCGGCAGCGCACTCACGCTGTGGGTGGCGCTCGGCTGGGCAGCGCCCGCAGATACCCTCCGCGTGAGCCCCATAGTGGTGAAGGTCAGACCGGGCGAACGGTGCCGCTTCGTGGCGTGGAGGGGCGACGCGCCCGTCGCCGGTGCTCGCTGGTCGCTGCGTGGGCCGGGGCGACTGGTGGGCGGGGCGGACGGAACGTGGGTCGACTACCACGCACCGTGGCGTAGCGAGCGCGCCGAGGAGGCCGTAGTGCGCGCAACGTTGCCCAGGGATGAAGGGCAGTCGGGAGACAGTCTGATCGCCCATGCGACGGCGTCGTTGGCCATGGGCCGAGTCGCAGGCTCGGATTCGTGCGAACTATGCATGTCGGAGCCGGTGATGATGCCCGGCGGACTGGCGATGTTCGAGAGCATGACCCGTGGCGATCGTCAAGGTGCCGCCGATCTATCCGGACGCGGCGCGCGCGGCTGGCGTGGATGGCGTTGTGAGAGTGCAGGCGCTGGTGTGCTGCTCGGGCCAGGTGGTCGAGACGTATGTCACCAAGTCCATCCCGATGCTCGACGATGCGGCGGAGGCCTGCATCCGCCTCTGGCGCTTCCGGCCCGCAATGTCGGGCGGCCGGCCCATCGGCGTGTGGGTCGGGATCCCGGTGCGGTTCAACCTTCACTGAGCGTCGCGGCCGCGCTCGCGCATTACCGCGTCGTCACCACGCAGCGGTATGCGCGGTTGAGCGGCGAAGCGGTGCGGCGGGAGGCGGGGCGGTTGACGATGGGAGGTCAGCCATGAAGGTTGCCATCATGCTGCTCTTGGCATCGTTGTGCCTGCTAGGGCTGCCCACAGTCGACTTCACTAGCGACGCGAGTTCCCGGCCATTGCCTGAGCAGATGAAGTACCGGCTCCACTCCATGGACTGGGTCTTCACAGGACGAGTAATCGGAGTCCGCGACTCGATTGTCTCTGACAGCACGTGGATTGCTCCTGATGGCTCTGTGAACGCCCGGGAGGCACGTCAGCTGGAGGTTCTGCGTATTCAAGGTCGGCAAGACTTGGCGCGGAGACCATGCAAAGAGA
The DNA here is from genome assembly GCA_963776245.1 of Candidatus Eiseniibacteriota bacterium. GTDB lineage: Bacteria > Eisenbacteria > RBG-16-71-46 > RBG-16-71-46 > RBG-16-71-46 > CAVSAC01. Next base: position 1,037,465 of record CAVZLN010000003.1, read on the forward strand.
AAGGTCGTGGTCAAGAGTATCCGGCACCTCTGGGACTCTTGCGCCTTCACGGTCGGGAACTCATATCTCGTCTTCGCGTCGGGATACCCACCGTGGACAGCTGCGCACTGCATGTCGAAGGACCTTCGCCAAGCACGTTTGGAGGTAGCGGTCCTCGACAGCCTGGTCCGGGCGGAGAGGAAGCAGAAGTGAAGCTGTAGCACTTGCCGTGGCAGGCGGGTTCACAAGTCTCGCAGTCGAGTGCGACTCCTCAACCGGAAGTCAAAGTCACGAGCGTCAGCGCCCCGCTCGCACCGCGCGGCCCGCGCAATACGGGCACTATCTTCCTCCCCCGCCTCAGCCCGCCTCGCGCTCCACCCGCATCATCTGGCCCATCACGAAGCGCACGCTCACGCGCTCGCCGGGGGCGAGGTCCGCGGGGCACTCGCTCGCGGCGACGCGCCCGGTCTGGCCGGCGCCCGGCAGGTCGTCGAGTTCGACGGCGAGGTCCACCCAGCGGTCGCCGTGGATGTCCACGGGCTTCACGGCGCGCACCGTGCCCGTCTTGTTCTGCGGCAGCAGCAGGCTCATGCGCGCGAGACTGACGGGGCGCGCGCTTGCGCGTCAAGGCGAGTTCGCTCCGCGCGCGCCGCTGCCGTATCCTGCGCGGTCATGCGCAAGACCACCGGTTCGATGCTCTGCCCGCAGTGCTCCAAGCTCATCGGCGTCGGCGAGCAGTCGTGTCCGTTCTGCGGCGCGTGGCGCCCGGGGCTCTACGGCTTCACCCCGGTGATCCAGCAGTTCTTCGGCAAACGCATCGACCTGATCGCGCTCATCAGCGCGACGTGCGTGGTGCTCTACGTGGCGGCGCTGGTGCTCCAGCCCGAGGCCATCTTCACCGTTCCGCGGCATCTTCGAGATCCTCTCGCCCGGCACGCGGGCGCTCTACCAGCTCGGCATGACCGGCGGGGTGGCGTGGCAGCAGCACTGGTACTGGACGCTGCTCACCGCCATCTACCTGCACGGCAGCCTGCTCCACATCTTCTTCAACGTGATGTGGATCCGGCAGCTCGGTCCGGTGGTCTCGGAGTACTACGGGCCGGCGCGCGCGTTCGTGATCTTCAGCCTCGCGGGCGTCGTGGGGTTCGTGCTCTCGAACGTCGCCAGCACGACCTCCACCATCGGCGCCTCGGGCAGCATCTTCGGGTTGCTCGCCGCGCTCATCGTGTACGGCCGGCGCGTGGGCTCCTCGATGCTCACCGGGCAGATGTGGCAGTGGGCCATCATCATGTTCGCGTTCGGCTTCATGACGCCGTCGGTCAACAACTGGGCGCACGCCGGCGGATTCGCGGGCGGCTGGGTGGCGGCCGAGAGCATGCGCTTCGCCGACAAGCGCGAGGGGCGCGGGGTGCAGTTGCTGGCGCTGGCTCTGCTGCTCGCCACGGCCGCGGGCTTCGTGCTCTCGTTCGTGAAGGTGACCGGGCCTGATCCTCGGGCACGGGCGCTAGAGCCCATTCGGCCGCGGCCCGATCCCGGGGCTTGCGCCGCGCAAGGCCAGGGCCTCCCAGCGCTGCAATCTGCACGCTGGGACCGCGTGGCGGGCCCCGCATCAGAAAGCCGTGGCCCTCCGGGCCATCGCTGCCGATATACTCGGCGGCAGTCGGTCACTCGACCGACCGTACATGGAAGGGCTTCGGGCGGGCGCCGCTCGCACCGAGGCCGACGACCCGATCGTGATCCCGAAGGGCCGGGTGGCTCCGCGGGGTCGCACACAGGAGAGAGCCCATGCCTTCCTCGTCCCGCCGCGCCGCGCGCCACGCCGCCAACAGCCGTCAGCCGCGCGTGTTCGACCCGCCCCGCCTGCCCGATGGCCATCGCGCGCCGGTCAGCGCCTACTTCGGGCGCCACACGCTCGATCTCATCAAGCTGCGCGAGCGCCTGCCGCGCGAGGCCTACCAGTCGCTGCTCGCCACGCTCCGCAACGGCACCCCGCTGGGGCGTGACACCGCGGAGACCATCGCGTCGGTGGCGCGCGAGTGGGCCACGTCCCACGGCGCCACGCACTTCACGCACTGGTTCCAGCCCATGACCGGGCTCACCGCCGAGAAGCACGACAGCTTCATCGACCTCAACGTGCAGCGCACCGGCGAGCTGAAGGTGCTCGAGCGCTTCTCGGGCTCGCAGCTCTCGCAGAGCGAGCCGGACGCCAGTTCGTTCCCGTCGGGCGGCGTGCGCAGCACGTTCGAGGCGCGCGGGTACACCGCGTGGGACCCGTCGTCGCCGATGTTCCTGGTCGAGAGCGTGAACGGGCGGACGCTGTGCATCCCGTCGGTGTTCGTGAGCTATCACGGCGAGAGCCTCGATCACAAGACGCCGGTGCTCAAGGCGCTCGAGGCGCTCAACAAGCACGCCACCGCGTTCCTCAAGCTGCTCGGGGACGTGGACGTGCAGTCGGTGGACTCCACGCTCGGCGTCGAGCAGGAGTACTTCCTCGTCGACCGCGGGCACTTCACCCAGCGGCCGGACCTGCTGATGACCGACCGCACCTTGCTGGGCGCGGCGTCGGCGCGCGGCCAGCAGTTCGAGGACCACTACTTCGGCTCGATCCCGGGGCGCGTGCTGGCGTTCATGGAGGAGATGGAGTTCGAGCTGCACCGGCTCGGCGTGCCGGTCAAGACGCGCCACAACGAGGTGGCGCCGATGCAGTTCGAGATGGCGCCCATCTTCGAGGACGTGAACCTCGCGATCGACCACAACGCGCTCGCCATGGACATCATGCGCAAGGTGGCGTTGCGGCACGACTTCGTGTGCGTGCTCCACGAGAAGCCATACGCCGGCATCAACGGCAGCGGCAAGCACTGCAACTGGAGCATGGTCACCGACCGCGGCGAGAACCTGCTCGACCCGGGCCGCACCCCGCACCAGAACCTGCGCTTCCTCGCGTTCGTCGCCGCGTGCCTCAAGGGCGTGCACGACCACGCGGACGCGCTGCGCTGGTCGGTGGCCTCGGCGAACAACGACCTGCGCCTCGGCGCCAACGAGGCGCCGCCGGCCATCATCAGCGTGTTCGTGGGCGACCTGCTCACCAAGATCATCGACCGCATCACCAGTGGCGGGAAGATCGACGATCCGGAGCACTTCGTGATCGAACTGGGCGTGGGCAAGGTGCCGCAGCTCGCCAAGGACAACACCGACCGCAACCGCACCTCGCCGTTGGCGTTCACCGGGAACAAGTTCGAGTTCCGCGCGGTCGGCAGCAGCGCGAACACGGCGCAGCCGATGATGATGCTGATCGCGGCGGTGGCCGACGCGCTGCGCGTCATGACGCCGCGCCTCGAGGCCCGGATCAAGGCCGGCGGCGGCCGCGACCAGGCGGTGCTCGAGCTGCTGCGCGAGGTGTACTCGGAGACCGCGCCGGTGCGCTTCGAGGGCAACGGGTACGCCGACGAGTGGAAGGCCGAGGCCAAGCGGCGCGGGCTGCCGAACCTGCCCGACACGCCGTCCTCGATCGAGTCGCTCGCGGGACCGGGCCGCACCGCGTTCCTGCGCGAACTGGGCATCTTCTCCGAGCGTGAGATCGCGAGCCGCTCCAACGTCGCGCTCGAGCGCTACATCAAGACCGTGCTGCTCGAGGCGGAGACCATGGTGGAGATGCTGACCACGTTCGTGGTGCCGGCGGGCGAGAAGCAGGCCACCGCCTCGGCGGCGGCGGCGGCGGCGCTGAAGGACATCGCCGGCGCCCCGTCGCTCGAGGGCCGTGTGAAGACCGTGGCCGCGGGGCTCGGGGACGTGATCGCGAGCGTCGAAGCTCTCAAGGCGTTGCTCGCCCAGGCCGACGCCATGCACGACGAGATGAAGAAGGCCCACCTGCTCGCGCCGGGGCGTGCGTCCCGCGATGGACGAGGCCCGCGCCGCGGCGGACCGTCTCGAGCACATCGTGGACGACGAGCTGTGGGTGGTGCCCAAGTACCGCGAGATGCTGTTCGTGAAGTAGTCCGCAGCCGCGAACGGGCCGGGTGCCGAGCCCGGCCCTTTGCATGCCCGGGGAGGATCGCATGCCGAAACGCCGGGAGGTCGGCCGCTGTCCATGGGCGGGCGAGCAGGAGTTCTACGTGCGCTACCACGACGAGGAGTGGGGCGTGCCACTGCACGACGACCGCGGCCTGTTCGAGTTCCTGGTCCTCGAGGGCGCGCAGGCGGGGCTCTCGTGGGCCACCATCCTCAAGAAGCGCGAGGGCTACCGCCACGCGTTCGCAGGATTCGATCCGGCGAAGGTGGCGCGCTTCGGGGCGCGCGACGTGGCGCGGCTGATGGGCGACGCCGGCATCGTGCGCAACCGGCTCAAGATCGACTCCGCGATCTCGAACGCGCGCGCGTTCCTCGAGATCCAGGCGCGCTTCGGCTCGTTCGACGCCTACATCTGGTCGTTCGTGGACGGCCGGCCGGTGGTGAACCGGTTCGAGTCGCTCAAGCAGCTCCCGCCACGGACGGAGCTCTCCGATCGCGTGAGCAAGGACCTCAAGCAGCGCGGGTTCCGCTTCGTGGGCTCCACCATCGTGTACGCCCACATGCAGGCCACCGGCATGGTGAACGACCACCTGATGACCTGCTTCCGCTGGCGCGAGTGCCAGAAGGCGGCGAAGCCGAAGCGCTGAGCCGCCACCGCCCTCCGCGCGGCACCGGGCGCGGCCGGTCGTGTATCCTGCGCCGGTGCTGACGCCCTACGACCACGCCCTCGCGCTCGTTCTGGCGGTCATCTTCCCACTGCGCGCCGCGCTGTTCGGCCTGCGGCGGCTGCGCCGCGCGCCGGTGGCGCTGCAGCCGCGCGTGCGCCGGCGGACCTACCTCGAGGCCATCGCCGTCCAGTGGACCGCCACGCTCGCGGTGCTCGGACTCTGGGTGGCGCAGGCGCGCGAGTGGGACGCGCTCGGGCTCCGGCTGCACCTCACCGGCGGATTCGCCGCCACGGGCGTGGCGGTGGCCGCCGCGGTCGCGGTGCTGCTCGCGCAGCTCCTCGCCGCGCGCCGCAGCGACGCCGCGATGGAGCGCGTGGCCGGGCGCGTGCGTCACCTCGAGGCGATGCTCCCGCACACCGCGGGCGAGCTGCGGCTGTGGTGGGCGCTCGCTCTCACCGCGGGGATCTGCGAGGAGACGCTGTTCCGAGGCTATCTGTACGCCTACGCCCAGCACGGGATGCCCGCGGGAGTGGATCCCCGCTGGGCATTCGTGCCGGTGAGCGTGGTGTTCGGGCTCGGGCACCTCTATCAGGGATGGCGGGGCGTGCTCACCACCGCCGGGGCCGGGGCGCTGTTCGCGATCGTGTACCTGGTCTCGGGCTCGCTGTTCCTCGGCATGTTCGCGCACGCGGTCGTGGACCTGCACGCGGGACACCTCACACACGCGGCGCTCGCGCGCACCTCCGCGCTGGCCGCGGAGCGGGCGCGGGAGCAGGCCGCGGCGCTCGAAGCCGCGCTCGCCGCGCGCCCGGCGCCGGCGGAGACTCCGCCATGAGCCGCGCGTACGACGTCATCGTGGTGGGGCTCGGCGCCGCGGGCGGCGGCATCGCGGCGGAGCTGGCCGCGCGCGGGCTGCGCGTGCTCGGGCTCGACCGCTACCGCCCGCCGCACACGCACGGCTCGTCGCACGGCGAGACCCGCGTCATCCGCGAGGCCTACTTCGAGCATCCGAGCTACGTGCCGCTGCTCCAGCGCGCGTACGAGCGCTGGTCGGAACTCGAGCACCTCACGCGGCGCACGCTGTTCATGCGCACGGGCGGCCTGATGATCGGACCGCCCGACGGCACGCTGGTCGCGGGGGCGCTGCGCAGCGCCGCCACTCACGGCCTGCCCTGCGAGCTGCTCGACGCCGCGGCCCTGCACGCGCGCCACCCGGCGCTCACCCCCGACGAGGGCATGATGGCGCTCGCCGAGCCGCGGGCCGGGCTGCTGTTCGCCGAGTCGTGCGTCGGCGCCTATCTCGAGCTGGCGGCGGAGCGCGGGGCCGACCTGCATCAGGACGAGCTGGTGACGCGCTGGAGCGCCGGGTCCGGCACGGTCACGGTCGAGACCGTGTTCGCGCGCTACTCCGCCGCGCGCCTGGTGCTGGCGGCGGGGCCGTGGATCGGGCGGCTGGCGCCCGAGCTGGCGCTCCCGCTCACGGTCGAACGCAACGTGCAGTTCTGGTTCGAGCCCGCGGACGTGGCGCTGTTCGACCCGGCGGTGTTCCCGGTGTTCATCCTCGAATACGCGCGCGACCGGTTCTGCTACGGTTTCCCGGCGATCGCGGGCGCGGTGAAGGTGGCCCGTCACGGCTCGGGCGAGGTCGCCGATCCCGACCATCCGCGGCGCACGGTGGACGCGGACGAGATCGAGTCGCTGCGCGTGCTGCTGCGCCGCTTCGTGCCGGGCGCCGACGGACGCCTGCGCCGCACCGAGTCGTGCCTGTATACCAACGCGCCCGACGGCCATTTCGTGCTCGGCCGCCATCCGGAGCACGAGGAAGTGACCATCGCGAGCGCGTGCTCGGGGCACGGCTTCAAGTTCTCGAGCGTGCTGGGCGAGATCGTCGCCGACCTCGCGCTCACCGGACGCTCACGGTTCGACATCAGTCGTTTCGCGCTTGCGCGGTTCGGCCGCGCGAGCGACCCTCCGGGCGCTCTCCAGGAAGGAAGCCCATCATGATCCGCCGCCGATCGCAGGGCGTTCTGGCCCTCATGCTCCTCGCCCTGCTCGCGCTCTCGTGCGCGACCTCCCAGCAGCTCACCCGGCGCAGCGAGAAGCTGCTGATGCAGGGCGACGCGCGGCGCGCGTACGACGCCGCGGTGGACGCGCTCGAGAAGGACGGGCACAACGAGCCGGCGCGCGCCGCGCTGGGCCGGGCGGGGGCCGCCCTGTACGCCGACTCGCGGGCGCGCTTCGACGCCCTGATCCCGGACGACACCCTGGGCGCGGCCCGCTTGGCACTCGACGTCGAGCGCCTGCTCGCGGACCTGGCGCGGTGGCGCGCCAGCCTGCCCGAGGACCCCGAGTTCGCGGCCGAGCGGCAGCGGGCGAAGGACGCGGCGGCGGACGGGCTCATCCAGGCCGCGGACGACAGCCTGCACGCGCGGCGGCCGCGCGCGGCGTACCGCCTGCTCGAGCAGGCGGTGCCGTTCGCGCCCAAGCGCCGCGATCTCGACACCCGGCTGACGCGCGCGTTCGACCTGGCGGTGGACCGCGTGGCCGTGCTGCCGCTCGACGATCAGACCGGCCAGCCCGCGCTCTCGCGCGAGGTCGCCGACCGCCTGGCGGGCGCGCTGCGGGCGCGCATCGCCGCGCGCAAGCTGGAGTTCACCCGGCTGGTGGAGCCGGCGAAGGTGTACGGACGGATGACGGTGGCCCAGCTCGACGAGCTGTCGCGCGACGGGGCCATCGCGCTCGGGCGCGAGGTTGGCGCGACCGTCGTGGTGTATGGCCGCATCCGCGACGCGGGGTCGGACACCTACACCACGCACTACCGCGAGCCGATCTGGCACCGCGTGGTCACGCGCGGAGCCGCGGGGGAGCAGGTCGAGCGCTGGGAGCAGGTGCCGTTCGAGACCGTGGTGCGGGAGCGCGTCTTCCATCTGCGCTGGGACCTGCGCCTGCTCTCCACCGACGACGAGAACGTCCTCGACGAGCGCAGCGAACCGCGCGAGGTGCGGGCGCGCACCGTGTGGACCAGCTTCCGCCCCGAGGACGACCCGGCGAACTACGCGCTGGTCGCTCCCGAGGAGCGCCGCAGCGGGTCCGAGCGTGTCGCGCGGGTCGAGAAAGAATGGTCCGCGGCCGCCGGCAAGTGGACCGTGCCCAAGCTGCTGGAGCGCGCGAAGGCGTCCAACGTCTCGGCGCGCTCGACCTACCGCCACGAGTACCGCGGCGAGTTCGAGCACCGCGACCCCGGGATGCCGGTGTTCCTCGGCGACCTGCCGGGCAACGACGACCTCGCCTGGCTGGCGCTGCGCGACATCGACGGCGCCTTCCTGGAGATGATCGAGGCGCTGGACCGCCGGTGAGCCACTCCGCGCGCCCGCTGCCCGCGGAGACCGACCCGCCGATCCCGCGGGCGCTGGTGCGGCTGGCGCTGCCGGTGCTGGCCTCGCAGGTGCTGCGCATCGCGTTCCAGTGGGTGGACGCGCTGTGGGTGCGCGGGCTCGGCGTCGAGGCCACCGCCGCGGTGACCTCGTCGGTGTTCGTGATGTGGTGGGTGTACGCGCTCAACGACGTGTTCGCCATCGGCGTCACCGCCTACGTGAGCCAGTTGCTCGGCGCCGGAGAACGCGCGCGCGCCGGCCACGCGGCATGGAAGGGCGTGCGCGCCTCCGCCCTGATGGGCCTCATCGCCACGGTCGCCGGGCTGCTGTGGGCGCGCGACCTCTACCGCCTGATGGGTGGCGACGCGCGCGTGGTCGAGCAGGGCGGGCGCTACCTCTCGGTGGTGCTGGCGTTCGCGCCGGTGCCGATGGTGGCACTCACCTGCGAGAGCATCATGCGGGCCGCGGGCGACACACGCACGCCGCTGCTGCTCGACCTCGGCGCGGTGGCGCTCAACGCGGTGCTCGCGCCGCTCCTCATCTACGGTCCGGGCCGCCTGCCCGCGCTCGGCGTGGCCGGCGCGGCGTGGGCCACCGTGGCCTCGCAGGCGCTGCTCGCCGCCAGCTACCTGCTGCTCGCGCGGCGCGGCCACCCGGCGATGCCGCTGGCGCGCCGCGCCGCGGGGCCGTCGGTGCGGGTCGCGGCCATGGCGCGCGTCGGACTGCCGACCGCGCTCTCGGGGACGCTGTGGTCGCTGGTGTACCTGGCGTTCGCGCGTGCCGCGGCCCCGCAGGGCGCCGCCGCGCTCGCGGTGATCGGGGTCTCGAACCGCATCGAGGCGCTGGTGTTCGTGTGCGCGATCGCCACCGGGCTCGCGGGCGCGGCGCTGGTGGGGCAGAGCCTCGGCGCCGGACGGCCGGAGCGCGCGGTCGCGGTGGTGCGCACCGCGGTGGTGTGGATGGGGTGGCTCTCGCTGGCGATCTCGGCCGCGGTGTTCGCGCTGCCCGCCGGCTTCCTCGGGCTGTTCTCGCGCGATCCGGAGGTCTTAAGGATCGGCACGCCCTACCTGCGCGTGCTCGCGCTCTGTTTCGTGCCCTCCGGGGTCGAGCTGGTGGTGGCCCAGAGCATCCAGGGCTCGGGGCACACCGTCGCGGTGTCGGCGATCTACACCGTGACCTCGCTGGTTCGCATCCCGCTCGCGTTCCTGGCCGCGCGCACGTGGGGGATGGGGGTCACCGGCATCGCGTGGGTGATCACCGTGACCTGCGTGATCCGCACCGCGGTGCTGCTGGCCTGGGTGGCGCGTGGCACCTGGACCCGTGGGCTGGCGCGCGAGCTGCGCGGCGCCTCCGCGCTCTCCGAGCGGCCCGAGTCGTCGTGATAGACTGCGCCCCGTCGTCCGCGCGCGGCGCCCGACGCGTCCCGCGCTCCCCCGCACCGGAGCAGGCCCGCGCATGAAGAGCGACTACCAGTACATCGTCGTCGGGGGCGGCATCGCCGGCGCCTCGGCGGTCGAAGGCATCCGCGCGCACGACCGCGAGGGCTCGATCCTGCTGGTCTCGCGCGAGAACAGCGCGCCCTATCGCCGCCCGCCGCTGACCAAGGACCTGTGGTCGGGCAAGACCCGGGTGGACGCGATCTCGGTGCACGAGGACTCGTTCTACCCCGCGAACGGCGTGGACCTGCTGCTGCGGCGCGACATCGTCGAGCTCGACCCGGTGCAGAACCGCATCTGGGACGACCGCGACACGTCGTTCCGCTACGAGCGGCTGCTGCTCGCGACCGGTGGGCGGCCGCGGCTGCTGGACCTGCGCGGCGAGCAGGGCGAGTGCGTGCAGTACTTCCGGTCGCTCGAGGACTACCTGGTGCTCGCGGGACGCCTCGACCAGTTCCAGCACGCGCTGATCGTGGGCGGCGGGTTCATCGGCATGGAGCTGGCCGCCGCGCTCGCCACCGCGGGCAAGGAGGTCACGCTGCTCGACAAGGGCGAGTACCCGCTCGCGCGCGTGCTCCCGCGCGAACTGGGACTGATGATCGCCGACTACTACCGCGAGCGGGGCGTCGAGACCGTGTCGAACCAGAGCGTGGCGGCGGTGGAGCGCGGGCAGGGGCTGATGCACGTGCGCACCACCACCGGCGACGAGGTGACCACCCAGATGGTGCTGGCGGGCGTGGGCATCGAGCCCCAGGACGAACTGGCCGAGGCCGGCGGGCTCGAGATCACCGATGGGATCGCGGTGGACGAGTTCGCCCGCACCACCGATCCCTACGTGTACGCCGCCGGGGACGTGGCGGAGTTCCCCTACCTGGCGCTCGGCATGCGCGTGCGCATCGGCCACGAGGACCACTCCATCCACCACGGCCGCGCCGCCGGCGCGAACATGGCCGGCGCCCGGCGGCCCTACGACCACCTGCCGATGTTCTACGGCGACCTGTTCGACCTCGGCTTCGAGGCGGTGGGCGAGGTGGACGCGCACCTCGACACCGACGCGGTGTGGAAGGACGAACACCGCGACGGCGTGGTGTTCTATCTGCGGGACGACGTGGTGCGCGGCGCGCTGCTGTGGGGCCGCTTCGGGCACGTGGACTGGGCGCGCGAGATCATCCGTGCCGCGAAGCCGACGACGCACGACGAGCGCGTGCGGATGGCGGAGCAGGCCGGGGCGTGACGCCGCGCGTGGGAGGACCTCGTTGATCCGCCTCCGGCCCGCCACGCTCGCGCTGTGGCTCATCGTCCTGCTGGCGCTGGGCCTGCGCCTCTGGGGCATCGCGTTCGGGCTGCCGCACAACCTCTGCCGGCCCGACGAGGAGCAGATCGTCTCGATCGCGATCAAGTTCTTCCGCGGAGACCTCAACCCGCACATCTTCTACTACCCGACGCTCTACATGTACGTGCTGGCGGTGCTCTACGGGATCCACATGGGGTTCCAGATGCTGTTCTTCGGCGCCACGCGGGACGATCTCCTGCTGCGGCTGGCGACCGATCCGACCCACTACCACGTGATCATCCGCTGTCTGAGCGCGGTGTGCGGGGCGCTGACCGTCCCGGCGATCTACCTCATCGCCGAGCGTCTGCGCGGGCGCGCCACCGCGCTGGCCGCCGCCGGGCTGATGGCGGTGTCCTACCTGCACGTCCGGGACTCGCACTTCGGAGCCACCGACATCGCGATGGTGTGCCTGCTCTGCTGGGCCCTGCTGTACGCGCTGAAGGGTCGCGAGGAGGGCGGGGCGCGCCACCTGACCACCTCGGCCGTGCTGTGCGGGCTCGCGGCCTCCACCAAGTACAACGCGTTCCTGCTGCTGCTGCCGGTGACGGTGGACTGCGTGGTGCGGGCGTGGCGCGCGCCGGGCGGCCGGAGCGACTGGCTGCGCAGCACGCTGCTCAACCGCGCGGCGTGGACCTACGGCGCGATCGTGGTGGTGGTGTTCATCCTCGGCACGCCCTTCTCGGTGCTCGACCGGAGCAGCTTCCTGCGCGACGTGATCTGGCAGCGGGAGCATCTGGCGCACGGGCACGGGGCGGACCTCGGGCTGGGGTTCCTCCACCACATCCGGTACACGCTGCCCTACGGCGTCGGCTGGCCGGTGCTCATCCTGGCGGCGATCGGGGTGGTCGCGGAGATCCGGCGCGACCTGCGCCGCGCCGCCCTGGTGTTCATCTTCCCGCTGCTCTACTACTTCATCCTCGGAAGCGGGAAGACGGTCTTCCTGCGCTACATGGACCCGATGCCGCCGTTCCTCGTGCTGGGTGCGGCGCTGGGGATCGCCGCCCTCGCGGGGCTGCGGCCCGCCCGCATCCCGCCCGCGCTCGCCACCGCGGCGCTCGCGCTGCTCGTCGGACTGCCGTCGCTCGACTCGGACGTCCGGATGGACCGCCTGCTGGCGCGCACCGACAACCGCCTGGTGGCGGCGCGCTGGGTCGAGGAGAACATCCCGGCGGGCAGCACCATCTACCAGACCGGATCGCAGTACGGACGGCTCCAGCTTCCGCTCTCGGCCGGATCGCTCGAGCGGAGACTGAAGGTCCAGAAGGAGAAGGGCGGGATGGGCACCCTGCTGGAGATCCAGCTCGACCTCGCGCGACGGCCCGGCGCGAAGCGCGGCTACGAAGAGTGGGTGTTCGAGGGGGCACGCTCGCTCGCCCGCCGGGACTCTCTGCCGGAGGTGGTCATCGTGCAGCGGAGCCCCATCGTCCGGGAGGGGTACGTGCGACCGGAGATCTCCCGGCTGCTGGCGGAGGAGTACTCGCTGATGCACTCCCTGAGCACCGAGCGAGCCGGCCGGCCGGCGGGCTGGTACGACCAGCAGGACGCCTTCTTCGTGCCCTTCGTGGGGCTGGACTCCGTGGAGCGGCCGGGGCCCTCGGTCGACATCTATCGGAGGCGTTCCGGCCCGGTCATCAGGGCTTCGTGAGGAATGACGCCCGTGGCGGATTCCCGGCGGCAGGCGGGCCCGAAGCGCGGTATGATGCCGGGGAGCCGAGCGACTCTCGAGCGCAGGTGTTGCCTTTCGCGATGCTCGCGAAGCGAAAGCGCACGAACCCGCGCCGCCGCTCATCGGGACCGATGACCCGGACGGGCCGTGGACGCCCCGCTGCGTGGCACAAGGGCTGCAATGGATAGCAGGGTCCTTGTCACCCTTCCCCGGCTCCGGGCAGGCCAGGAGGCTTGATCCTCATGAACATCGGCAACTTCTCGCTCCGGATCCCGATCTTCGCCGCGGGCGTGGCCGGAATCCTGGCGGCCGTCATGCCGGCCGAAGGCGCGGTCTACTACGTCCGGCCCACCGGGAGCGACGCCAACAACGGCACCTCCGCGATCACCGCCTGGGCCACCATCGGCAAGGCCAACTCCATCGTGGTCGCCGGGGACGTGGTGACCGTGTTTCCCGGCACCTACTCGCAGTCCCCCAATCCGACCAATTCGGGCACCAGCTATCGCAGCCGCATCACCTATGTCGGCGACCTGGCCAATCCCTCCTCGACGGTGGTGCCGGGCGGCGACATGAACAAGCGCTACGTCACGCTCAAGGGCTTCCGGTTCAGCAGCGGCATCGGGATGACCAACGCGGCGCGCTACGACTCGGTGGCCTACAGCATCATCAACGGCGATGTCGCGTGGAGCGGGAACAAGTTCTGCATGATCTACCGCTGCACGCTGAACGGCGGACGGTTCGTCTCGGGGGAGAAGATCGGCATCAGCACCGAGCGCGACACCCTCCTGGAATGCACGCTCAACCTCGGCGCCGGGGTGACGTCGCAGCCCCATCTGTTCGAGACCTACGACTTCACGCAGTACTGCGTGTTCGAGCGCAACCGCATCTTCCTCACCATCGGGGCCGGCGCCTCCGACGTGCACCCGCGGCTCCACTACCACACCAGCTACTGCACCTTCCGCGACAACTACTGGGAAGTGGTGAACAACAGCACGGTCACGGGCTGGGGCACGATGGTCCTGCGCGACAGCACGAGCTACAACACGTTCATCCGCGACACGCTCATCGCCAAGGGCCCGGCGGATTGCGTGATCATGCTGTCCGGCTCGGGCTCGTATCCGAACTCTTGCCAGAACAATGGCTGGTACTCGTGCGTGTTCAAGAACCTGGTGGGGACCGCCGCCTACTTCCAGAACGGCTGCAACGCGGCGACCTTCCAGAACTGCGTGTTCGCCTCCAACGGCCTGGCGCTGCAGACCGGCGCCATCACCGGGTCCACGCTGATCGATCACTGCACGTTCTTCGGCAGCTCGGGCTCGGGGGTGGCGAACTTCGATCCCGATCCCGACGCGGCCTGGGTGGGCACCAGCACCATCACGAACAATATCTTCTATTCGAACTCGACTTCGAACGCCGCCGGGAGCGTCGGGGTGTTCCACCTGACGCTGGCCTTCCAGGGACATCTGGTCGAGAACAACAACCTGTTCTTCAACCGCGGGTTCGGCACCTCGGCGGGCGACCGCAGCATCGGTTGGTGGACCGGCGGGACGACCTTCGACAGCAAGCCCGGCACCGGGCAGCTCTGGTACAACACCTACGGTCACGACGGCGCCTCGCGCTACGCCTCGCCGCTGTTCGTGGACTCCACGCTGGCCGGCTTCGACGCCCACCTGCGCGCGGGCTCGCCGGCCATCGGCATGGGCATCGGGGGGACCGACGTGGGGGCGTATGCCTTCAGCGGAGGGGGAGATGTGACCCCGCCCGCCGCGATCACCACGCTGGCGCCCGGCGCGATCGCCGACCGGTCCGTGGTGCTCATGTGGATCGCCCCGGGCGACGACGGGAACGTGGGCATCGCCTCCGCCTACGACCTGCGCTACTCGACGGCGCCGATCGCGGCGGGCACCTTCGCCGCCGCGACGCCGGTCGCCATCCAGCCGGTGCCGCTCGGCGCGGGCAGCGCCCAGAGCTACGTGCTCCTCGGGCTCACCCCCGACACCCCGTACTACTTCGCCATCAAGGCGCAGGACGAGGCCGGGAACTGGTCGGCGATCTCGAACCTCCCGACCGCGCGCACGCTGGCCTCGGACACCACGCCGCCGGCCGCCATCCAGGACCTCGGCACGGGCTTCTGAGCCGCCCCGGCGCCCGCCGCGCCGGGCCCGCCTGTCACGGATAGAACCGCAGCGCCTCCGCCAGCGCGGTCTCGGCGCGCGCCGAGTCCGCGGCCAGCCACACCACGCGCGCCCCGGAGCGGAAGTAGAAGTGCCGCTGCCCGAGCCCGCTCAGCGGGTGGACCTCCCGCCCGCGGTGCGACCGCGCCGGGAGCGGGGTGAAGGGCGAGCGCCCTTCGCCGATGCGCGCCGCCATGTCCCGCACCAGGACGCGCGCCGCGCGCGCGCTCCGCGCCTCGGCCACCCAGAGTGTGGCCGCATCCCGGCCGAAGACCGCGACCGTTCCCGACTCCATCGGGAACCCGCGGCCGTGGAGCCGCCGGACCTCGGCGATCCCTTCCGCTCCGCGCGCCACGCGCGTTGCCGCGAGACCGGCCAGCCGCCCGGGCAGGCGCGGCGCCGCCTGCGCGAGCCCGCCGGCCAGCGCCAGCGCCAACGCCACGCCGGCGAGGGCGCGGCGGGAACGGGCCGATGGAGTCGGCGCCATCTCAGGCCCCCACGCCGCCGGGGTCGTGCGGATCGAGCGCGTCGCGCAACCCGTCGCCGAGGAAGTTGAAGCCCAGCAGGGTGAGCGAGAGCGCGGCGCCCGGGAAGCACACCAGCCACGGGAACAGCGCCAGCACGCGCGCGCCGTCCGACACCAGCGTGCCCCACGACGCGGCGGGGGGCTGCACCCCGAGGCCGAGGAAGGAGAGGAACGCCTCCTGCAGGATGACCGCGGGCACCGTGAGCGTGGTGTACACGATCACCGGTCCGAGCGTGTTGGGCACGATGTGGCGGAACAGGATGGCGCCGTCGCTGGCGCCGAGCGCGCGCGCGGCCTCGACGAAGGTCTGGCGCTTGAGCGAGAGCACCTGCCCGCGCACGATGCGCGCCATGGTCAGCCACTGCACCAGCCCGAGCGCCACGAACAGCATCACGAGGCTGCGATTGAAGAACACCAGCAGCAGGATGACGAGGAAGATGTAGGGCAGCGAGTAGAGCACGTCCACGAAGCGCATCATCGCCTCGTCGGTGCGGCCACCGCGATAGCCCGCCACCGCGCCGTAGGTCACCCCCACGAGCAGGCTCACCAGCGTCGCCACCAGCCCGACCAGCAGCGAGATGCGCCCGCCATGCACGGTGCGCGCGAACACGTCGCGACCCAGCTCGTCGGTGCCGAATGGGTGGTGGAACGACGGCGCCACGGCGCCGAGACGCAGATCCTGGGCGCTGGGATCGGGCATGCCGGGCAGCCACGGCGCGAGCGCCGCGGTGAGCGAGATCCACAGCAGGAACGCGCCCCCGGCGAGCGCCGCGCGATTGCGCCGCAGCCGGCGCCACGCGTCGCTCCACAGTCCGCGCGCGGCGGGGGCGCGGGCCGCCCTGCCGGCGAGACCGCCGATCGGAGACGCCGGGCCCAGGCTCATCCCAGCTCCACGCGCGGGTCGAGCCGGGTGTAGGCGAGGTCCACGATCAGGTTCAGCACCATCAGCAGCGCGGCGTAGAACAGCACCACGCCCAGCACCAGGGTGTAGTCGCGGTTGAACGCGCCGTTCACCAGGTAGCGCCCGAGTCCCGGCACCGCGAAGATGCTCTCCACCACGATCGAGCCCATGACGATGCGCGCGACCGCCGGACCGAGGTACGACACCACCGGCAGCAGGCCGAGCCGCAGGGCGTGCTTGCCCACCACGGTGCGCTCGGGCAGGCCCTTGGCTCGCGCGGTGCGGATGTAGTCCTGGCGCAGCACCTCGAGCATGCCGGCGCGCGCCAGCCGCGCGATGTACGCCACGTACGCGGTGGAGAGCGTGAGCACCGGCAGCACGCGGCTCGCCGGCCCGGTCCACAGGGCGGGCGGCAGCCAGTAGAGCGTGAGCGAGAACACCAGCACGAGCAGCGGTCCGAGCACGAAGCTGGGGATCGACACGCCCGCCAGCGCCACGCCCATCGCGGCGTGATCGGCCGCGCGGTTCTGCCGCACCGCGGCGAGGACGCCGAGCGGCACGCCCAGCAGGAGCGACACCAGCAGCGCCCACCCGCCCAGCTCGGCCGAGACCCGGAAGCCCTCGAGGACGATGTCGCGCACCTGGCGCGCGGGGTACTTGTACGAGGGCCCGAGGTCGAGACGCGCCGCGCTGCCGAGGAAGCGCACGTACTGCTCGCCGAGCGGCCGGTCGAGACCGTAGGTGCGGAGCATCTGCGCCCGGGCCGTCGCCGGGATGTCACGTTCGGACTGGAACGGACCGCCGGGCGCCAGCCGCACCAGGAAGAACGTGAGCGTCCCGATCACCCACAGCGTGGGGACCATGAGGAGCAGGCGGCGCAGGGCGAAGGTCCACATGGAAGCGTAATCTAGCGCGCGCGACCGGGATGTCGAGCGGATTCAGGGGCGCCGCGGGTGAGCGCTCGACTCCCGGCGGTGGGATGCCGTACCGTGACGCGCGTCGCGGGGCCGCTAGACCTTGGCGCGCGATGCGGGTGGTCCGCGCGCCCGCGCCTCTCACCCGAGGGACCGTGCATGGCCACCGCTCCCCACGCGGCCGCGGACCCGACCGTCCGCATCGTGCCCAGGCACCACGCGCTGGTGCGCATCGCGCACTGGGCCAACCTCCCGCTGCTGCTCGGCCTGATCGCGAGCGGGCTCTCGATCTACTGGGCCGCCCCGGTGTTCACCCACCCGCGCGATCCCGTCACGCTCAGCAACGACTACCTGACCGACCTCGGGTTCTTCATCGCCGGCCTGCTGCGGGACCGCGGCGGCCCGCCCGCCGCGTGGGTGTACGACCACTTCAGCCTCGGCCAGCGCCAGCTGGCGAACGCGCTGCGCCTGCACTGGGCGCTCGCGTACCTGTTCATGCTCAACGGGGCGCTGTACGCGCTCGGCCTCGCGCGCGGCGGCGGCTGGCGCGCGCTCCTGCCGCGCGGCTCGGACGGGCGGGAAGCGCTGGCGATGATCCGGTTCTATCTCGGCGTGGTGCCGATGACGGTGCTGCGCCGCCCGTGGCCGCACCCGCCGGTGCGCGCGAAGTACAACGCGCTCCAGCGCGCCGGCTACCTCGCGATGCCGCTGCTCGGCGCGCTGGTCGTGTTGTCGGGCTGGGCGATGCACAAGCCGGTGACGCTGCGGTGGCTCGAGCGCCTGTTCGGCAGCTACGACGGCGCGCGCGTCGCGCACTTCGCCGCCATGCTGGGGCTCGGCGCGTTCATCGTCCCGCACGTGGTGCTCGTGATCGCCGACGGCTGGGACACGTTCCGCTCCATGGTGGTGGGCTGGTCGGCGCGCGTGAAGGAGGCCGGGCATGAGTGAGCACGGGCACGACGAGCCCGCGGGCGGCGCGGTGCCGGGGCCTGAACGCGGGGTGCCGCCGGTCGCCGGGGAGGCGCCCGCCGCGCCCGCACCCGGAGCATCGCCTGCGGAGCCCATGCCCGCGCCGGTCGTCGAGGAGGCGCCGCCAGCCGAGCCCGCGCCGGCCCGCACACCCGCCGTCGAACCGGCTCGCGCGCCGGAGGGCCCGTTCGCCTGGCTCGCCGAGCCGCCGGAGATCCCGGTCGAGGTCCCGCGGCGCCGGCTCGCGGCGGCCTCGCGACGCGACTTCCTGCTGTTCGGCATCGGAGCGCTGGCGACATCGATCGTCGGGTGGTGGGTGCTGCCCGACCGCACCCGTGCCCGATTGCTGCCGGGTGCGGGCCACGACCGCCTCGACTCGCTCGCCGCCCGCGTGGGCCTGAACGGTGAGCGGCGCGAGCGCGCGCTGGACCGCGCGCTCACGTTCGACGACGACGTCGCGGAGGCGCTCTACTCGAAGGACCGCCGGGTGCGCATGTACGATCGCTCGCAGGTCACCTACCTGCGCAACAACTACAACGGCCGCACCCCGGGCCCGGAGTACCTCGCGACGTGGTTGCTGACGCTCTCGGGGCTGGCCTCGGGCCGCGTCGAGCGGCTCGGCGTGGCGGACCTGCGCGGCCGCTGCGCGTTCCGCGAGCAGGTCACGCGATTGGTGTGCGTCGAAGGCTGGAGTGCGGTCGCGTGGTGGGGAGGGGTGCGCTTCGCCGACGTGCTCGCCGCGTTCCCGCCCGCGCCCGGCGCGCGCTGGGCGGCGCTGCGCTCGGAGGTGAACCTCGACGGCCGCGGCGCGCCGGACCCGTACTACGTCTCGATCGATCTCGAAACCGCGCGCCACGCGCAGGTGCTGCTGGCCACGCATCACGATGGCAGGCCGCTCACGCTCGAGCACGGCGCCCCGCTGCGACTGCTGGCGCCGATGAAATTGGGGCTCAAGAACATCAAGGCCATCACCGGGATCGCGTACTCGGCGAGCGAGCCGCCCGACTACTGGAACGAGCGCGGGTACTCGCGCTACGACGGGCTGTAGCCCCGGCCCCGGTCTTCAGCGTGCCGAGGCCGCTGTGCGTGCCTCGTCCGCCCGCCACCCGCGGTCGATCGCCACCCGCGTGAGCGGGTGCACGTCGAGCGGCGTGTTGAAGATGCCGCCCACGTAGGGCTTCACCAGCTCGGTGGTGGAGTAGTGGTAGATCGGGATCAGCGGGCACTGATCGAGCAGCAGCGACTCGGCCGCGGCGAGCGTGCGCAGGCGCCGCGCGGGGTCGGGGTCGGCGGCCGCGGCGCTCAGCAGCGCGTCGTAGCGCGGATCGCCCCATCCGGTGCGGTTGTTGCCGTCGCCGCTCGTCCAGCAGGCGAGGAAGGAGTTCGGGTCGGGGTAGTCGCCGATCCACGAGCGCCGCGCCACGTCGTACTTGAGCCCCGCGACCGCCTCCATGGTGGACGCCCATTCCATGTTGCGCAGCTCGACGTCGATGCCGAGCACGCGCTTCCACATCGCCTGCACCGCTTCGGCGATACGACGATGGTCCTCGCTGGTGCTGAACACGATGGCGATGGACGGAAAGCCGCGGCCGCCGGGATAGCCCGCCTTCGCCAGGCACGCGCGGGCGCGCGCGGGGTCGTAGCCGATGCCGCGGGGAGCGGTGTAGCCGGCGTATCCGGAGGGCGTGACGTTGCCCCACGGGTCGCGGCTCCCCTTGAGCAGGTCGTGGGCGATCGCGTCGCGGTCGATCGCCAGGTTGAGCGCGCGGCGCACCCACACGTCGCCGGTGGGCCGGCGCGTCACGTTGAGCGAGTAGAAGTAGGTGCCCTGATAGCGCCCGTGGCGGAAGTCGGCGAAGCGCCGCATCGACGGGACGAACGACGACGGGATGCTCCCGCTGGGGTTCCAGTCGAGCACGCCGGCCTTGTAGAGATTGGTCGAGGTGTTGAGGTCGTCCACGGTGTACGCGCGGATGCCGCGCAGCGTCACGCTCGACGCGTCCCAGTAGCGCGGATTGGGCGCGAACGCGAAGTGGTCATTTTGCCGCCAGCGCGACAGCACGAAGCCGCCGTTCGAGAGCATGTGTCCCGGCTGGGTCCACGCCGCGCCCCAGCGCTCGATCGCGTGCCGCGGCACCGGCAGGAACGGCGTGAACGAGGTGAGCGCGACGAAGTAGGCGGTGGGCCGCGCCAGCCGCACCACCAGCGTGCTCTCGTCGGGCGCCGCGATCCCCAGGCCGGCCGAGTCGCCCGGCGCGCCCCGGTTGAAGGCCGCGGCGCCGACGATCGGATCGAAGGTGCCGGCGTTGCGCGCCGCGGTCTCCGGGCGCAGCACGCGCCGCCACGACCACTCGAAGTCGCGCGCGGTGAGCGGGGTGCCGTCGCTCCATGCGAGCCCGGGGCGCAGGTGAAAGGTGTAGGTCCGCCCGTCGTCGCTCACGTCCCAGCGGTACGCCTGTCCCGGCAGGTTGGGCCCGCCACGCGGATCGTCGGCGGTGAGGCCCTCGAGCAGGATGTGGCACACGCGCCCGTCGGGCTGGCCGGTCGCGAGCGCCGGATCGATGGTCTCGGGCTCGGCGCCGAGGTTGAACGTGAACACGCCGTCGGCGGGCGGGGAGATGTCGCCGAAGTAGGCGACCGGCTGGGCACCCGCGGGAGCGCGCGCGGGAGCGCAGCCGGACGAGAGCGCGAGCAGCGCGGCGGCCAGCGCGGCGAGAGCGGAGAGGCGCGTGCGGTGAGCCACGGTGTCGGAAGATAGCACGCGCTCGATGACAGGGGATCGAGGATGGAATAGTCTCATGGCGTTCGCATCACCCTGGTCCGCGGCGCCGCGCGCCGCCTGGCCGACCGATCCCGACCGGGAGAGGAGAGGGCCATGCGTCACCGATCCGTTCTGGCACTCGTGTCCGCCGTCCTTGCGCTCACCGTCGGTCCCGCCCTGGGTGTCGCGCGGTCGCAGGGGAGCGGCCCTTCGGCGGAAGAGCGACCGCCCGCGCCCGGCGAGTACATCTACTTCGACCAGATGCCCGAGGCGATCCAGAAGATACCTCCGGTCTACCCGCAACTCGCTCGTGACGCCGGCGTCTTTGGGAACGTGACCGTGCAAGCGCTGGTGGGGCGGGACGGGCTGGTCAAGGATACGAAGGTCACCAAGTCCATCCCCCTGCTGGATGACGCGGCCATCGAATGCGTGCGGCAGTGGCGCTTCAGACCGGCGCTGAGTGAAGGCAAGCCGATCTCGGTCTGGGTCTCGATCCCGGTGCGGTTCAACCCCGGACCCACGCCGGCACCCGGCACGGGAGCCCGGATCGCGCCCGACGGTCCACGACCGCGGCCCACACCGCCGCCGGTCGTCGGCCGCAGGATAGCGCCCGACCAGTATCCGACGCCGGTGGTTATCCGCCGTGTGTTCGGTGCCGCGGTGGGGTTCGCGATCGAGCCCATGGGCGTCTTTCTGGGCTTCCTGGAGGACGGCGTCTGTTGGGGCGTGTTCCGCGGTCACGATGGCGGCGGCACGTTCCGCGCGGTGCGCACGACCGACGGCCGCTACCACGCTCAGGGCGAGTACACGCAGGGCCGCCGTGGACGATTCGACGGGGACTGGAGATTCATCGACGAGATCCCCGAGGTGCGCAGGACGCCGGAGCCCGCGGAGCACACGGTATGGCCGCCGGGCCGCTCGCCCGATCCGCGACGCGAGCCGCCCCCCTCCTTCGATCACCCCATCGGGCCGCCCGAGCACGTGGACGACGGCCCGATGCCGGGGACCGGCGATCGCATCGTCCTCGACACGTGGCCCGAACCGACGCGGAAGACGGCGCCTGAATACCCGGCCGAAGCACGCATCCGCGGCATCCAGGGCACGGTGGCGGTCCAGGCGCTGGTCGATCGCAACGGCGTGGTGCGCGAGGCGCGGGTCGTGAACTCGATCCCCGCGCTCGATGCCGCCGCGCTCGAGGCCGTGCGCCAGTGGCGCTTCCCGCCGGCCACCTCTGCCGGCAGGCCGGCGGCCTTCTGGATCGTCGTCCCGGTGAAGTTCCTGCTGCACTGATCGACGTGAGACCCGTGGCGGCGATGGAGCGGATCCTCGTATGGCGCACCCTGCGGGTCGTCATCGTCCCGCTCGTGCTCGCGATCCCCGTGCAACCGCTCTCGCGGCGGGCCGGCGCGGAGATCCCGGACGACTCCCGCGTGGAGACGCTGTCGGCGCCAGCGCCCGAGCCGGCAGCGGCCGACAGCGAGATGGCGCGACTGCGCGGGGCGCTCCGGCAGCATGACGCCGCCGGGGGCTCGCGCCGTGAGGCGGATTCCGTCGCCGTGGAGTTGGCCCGGCTGTACAACGGCTCCGCCCGGTACGACAGCACGATCGCTCTGCTCGCCCCGCGCGCGACCGACCCGGCGGACTCGCCCAACGTCTGGGATCCACAGGTGAACTGGTATCTGGGAGTGGCGTACGAGGTGGCGGGGCGGCTCGACGAGGCGGTCGGCGCGTTCATCCATCACGCGGCGGCGTACGGCGACACCGCGACCCCGCCGCGCCTGCGCGACGTGTACCGGCGACGCCACCGCACGCTCGAGGGGCTCGACCGGCGGCTCGCCGACGCGCGCGAGGTGTCGCGGCGCCGGCGAGTGTTCGACCTGCCACGCGTGGACACGCCGGCGCCGGAATGGGCGCTGCCGGCGCTCGACGGCCGTCGCGTGCGGCGCAGCAGCAGGTTCGAGGGACGCATGGTGGCGCTCGAGTTCTGGGACACCGAGTGCGCGGCGTGCCTCGAGGCACTGCCCCGGTTCGCCGCGCTGGCGAAGGACCCGCGCTTCGCGCGCGTCACCTTCCTGACGGTGCATCGCGAACCACCCGGGGGCGAGCCCGGCGCCCGGGAGCGAGCGCGTGCGCTCATGCGCGAGCGCGGCTGGTCGTTCCCGGTGCTGTGCGACACCGCCGGCGCGACGGCGGCGGCGTTCGGGGTGGTGTCCCTCCCGACCGCGGTGGTGATCGACCGCAATGGCCGCGTGCGCTATCGCACCACCGGCGACACACCCGACGCCGCCATCCTGCGCGACCAACTGGCCGACCTCGTCGAGGAAGCCGCGGCCCCGCAGTCCCTGCGCTGAGCGCGGACACGTCGTTGCTGACCCGTGACCGGATCTCGGCTACCCTCCGTGCATCGGCCCGCGCCCCCGAGGCGCCCGCGCGAACCCTGCTCGCGCCCGCAGGCCACCTCACCCGACCGGGGAGGAAACCGCGATGCGAAGTTGCGCTGTCGTCATCATGGTCCTGATCGCGACGCTCGGCGCGTCGACAGGGGCCCAGACCTCGGGATCCGAGAACCCATCGCCCGCAGGCGAGCCGCCCTATTTCGAGCAATTGCCCGAGGCCATCGCCAAGGTCGAGCCGACCTACCCGGAAATCGCGTTGGAAGCAGGCATCGATGGGGAGGTCACGGTCAAGGCGCTGGTGGGCCGGGACGGAAGCGTGGTGGACGTGCGCGTCGTGAAGAGCATCCCGATGCTCGACGCCGCAGCGATCCGCTGCGCGCGCCAATGGCGTTTCAAGCCCGCGATCGTCGACGGCAAGCCGGTCGCGGTCTGGGTGGCGATCCCACTGCGATTCGTCCTTCCGCCGGTGAGGCGAACGGGCGGGATCATCGACGGTATCCCTGCGTATCCGGCCGAGCCTACCCACCCTCGGTTCGAACCGCGCGTGATCCATCTCGAGGCCCCGGTGTATCCGGAACTGGCGTGCGAAGCGCGGGTCGAGGGAACGGTGGGGGTCCTCGCCCACGTGCTGCGCGACGGGGCGGTGGGTGAGGTGAAGATCATCCGCTCGAGCCCGATGCTGGATGCGGCGGCGAGGGATTGCGCCCGACGGTGGCGCTTCATCGTTCCACCCGCGACGGTCCGGCCCGAGTCCACATGGGTGGTCCTCGAGTTCCCCTTCACATTGCCGAAGTGCCTCGGCGAATCCTCCGGGGCTCGGTTCAAGACCGCCCCGCCGCGGTAGCATCCCCGGGCGCCCGGTCCGATTGGCGGGGCTCGCGCCGCACGCGGTAGACTGCCGGCCGCGCGCAGGTGCCGCGTGCGCGCGTGCCGTCGCATCGCTCGAACGACTGCCGGGACGAGATCCCGTGATCCCTCCATGCCGAAGACCCTCGCGCGGAAGCGCTCCCGCGGCACCCCGGTCGTCCACCGCACCACCTCGGTCGGTGTGGACGTCCCGCGCGTCGAGGGCGCCGACAAACTCACCGGCCGCGCCCTTTACCTCGACGACCTGACCGTCCCCGGCGTGCTCCACGGCCGCACCGTGCGCACCACCATCGCGCGCGGGAGTATCCGCTCGATCACGCTCGATCCCGCGTTCGACTGGTCGAAGGTCGTGGTGGTGGACCACCGCGACATCCCGGGGCCCAACGCGATCGCGCACATCGTCGCCGACCAGCCATGCCTGGTGTCCGGGGTGGTGAGCCATGCGGAGGAGCCGGTCATGCTGGTGGCGGCCGAGACGGCCGAACTGGCGGAGGCCGCGGCGCGCGCGGTGCGCATCGAATACGACGCGCTCGAGCCGGTGCTCTCCGTGGAGGACTCGCTGGCGTGCCGCGCGGTGATCCACGGCGCGAACAACGTGCTCAAGGAGGTCACCATCGCGCGCGGCGACCTGGAGCGCGGGTTCGCCGAGGCGGACACGGTGGTCGAGGGGGTGTACCGCACCGGCCACCAGGAGCACGTCTACATCGAGAACAACGGCATGGTCGCCGAGCGCACCGCCGACGGGGGCCTCGTGGTGCGCGGCTCGCTCCAGTGCCCGTACTACGTGCACCACTCGCTCATGCACCTGTTCGGCCTGCCGGCCGAGAAGGTGCGCGTGATCCAGACCGTGACCGGCGGCGGCTTCGGCGGCAAGGAGGACTACCCGTCGATGATCGCCGCCCACGCGGCGCTGCTGGCATGGAAGAGCGGCCGGCCGGTGAAGATCGTGTACGACCGTGCCGAGGACATCGCCGCCACCACCAAGCGCCATCCCTCGCAGGTGCGCATCCGCACCGGCGTGAAGCGCGACGGCACGCTCACGGCGTTCGAGGCCGAGGTGCTCATGGACGGCGGCGCGTTCGTGACGCTCTCGCCGGTGGTGCTCTCGCGCGGCGCCCTGCACGCGATGGGGCCGTACCGCTGCGAGAACGCGCGCGTGCATGCCCGCGCCATGGCCACCAACACGCCGCCCAATGGCGCGTTCCGCGGGTTCGGCGCGCCGCAGACGCTGTTCGCGGCCGAGTGCCACATGGACCGCATCGCCGCGGCGCTGGGCATGGACCCGGTGGCGCTGCGCCGCCGCAACGCGCTGCGCGTGGGCGACGTGACGCACACCGGCCAGACGCTCACCGTCAGCGTCGCGGCCCACGAGGTGCTGGAGGCCGCGGTGAAGCGCGTCGGCTGGAGCGCGGCGCGACGCCGCATCGAGCGCTCGAACGCCGCGGCCGACGCGGCCGAGCGCCGCGGCCGCGTGGCCCCGGGCGCGGGGCGGAAACGCCGCGGGCTGGGGCTCTCGCTGGTGCACCACGGCGCCGGGTTCACCGGCAGCGGCGAGGTGTTCCTGAACTCGCTGGCGGCGATGGACCTGCTGCCCGACGGGCGGCCGCGCGTGCTGGTGGCCAACACCGAGATCGGCCAGGGGGCGACCACGATCTTCAGCCAGATCGCGGGCGAGGCGCTGGGCGTGCCGTCGTCGCTGGTGGTGATCGAGAACCCCGACACGGCGCATGTGCCGAACAGCGGCCCGACGGTGGCCTCGCGCACCACCATGGTGGTGGGCGGGCTGGTGCAGCAGTGCGCCGAGGAGCTGCGCCGCCGCCTCGAGCTGTTCGCCGAGCGCGCGCTCGACGAGGGCGCCGACTTCCTGCGCGTGGCGAGGCGCTTCGTGCGGGAGCGCGGCGGGCTGCGGGTCGAGCGCCGCTACCAGCCGCCGCCGGGCATCTCGTGGGACGATCGGCACTATCGCGGCGACGCGTACGGCTGCTTCGGGTACGAGAGCTGCGTGGTCGAGGTCGAGGTGGACCTCGACACCGGCGAGATCCGCGTGGTGGACGCCTGGATCGCCATCGACATCGGCACCGTCATCCATCCGCGGCTGGCGGCCGGCCAGGTGGAGGGCGGCACGCTGCAGGCGCTGGGCTGGGCGCTGCTCGAGGAGGTGCGCTGGACGGACGGGCGCATCGGGAACGCGTCGCTCACCAACTACATCATCCCGACCGCCGCCGACGCGCCTCCGATCCACGTCGAGTTCGTGCCGGCGCCGTACGCGCACGGCGCGTTCGGCGCCAAGGGGGTGGGCGAGCTGCCGATGGACGCGCCGGCGCCGGCGGTGATCGAGGCGATCGCGCACGCCACCGGCGCGCGCCTCGACCGGATCCCGGCGAGCCCCGAGCGCGTGCTACGGGCGATCGCGGAGGGCCGCGCACGATGAACCCGCGCATCCCGCTGACGTTCACGGTGAACGGCGCCAAACGCCGGGTGAGCGCGCCGCCGATGAAGCGCCTGCTCGACGTGCTGCGCGAGGAGTGCGGGCTCACCGGCACCAAGGAAGGATGCGGCGAGGGCGAGTGCGGCGCGTGCACGGTGCTGCTCGACGGCCGCGCGGTGAACGCGTGCCTGGTGCCCGCGGTGCAGGCCGACGGCGCCCGCATCCTGACGGTCGAGGGCCTGGCGAAGGGCCCGCGCCTGTCGGTGCTGCAGCAGGCGTTCCTCGACTTCGGCGGCGCCCAGTGCGGCATCTGCACCCCCGGCATGCTGATCACCTCGGTGGAGCTGCTCGACCGCGCGAAGGGGCGCGTGCCCTCCGAGGACGAGGTGCGCGAGGCGCTCTCCGGGAACCTGTGCCGCTGCACCGGCTACCAGAAGATCGTGGACGCGGTGCGCGCCGCGGCCAAAGTGGGACGGAAGCCCGCCCCGAAGAAGGCGAGCGCCGCCCGAAAGAGCGCGAAGCGGAAGCGACCGGCGAAACAGCCGACCGTGACGAAGCGCGCCATCGGGAAGCGCGGGACGACCAGGAGGGCCAGCCGATGAAGAGCGCGCTCTCCACGCTCGACGTCGTCCGCCCGCGCGGGCTCGACCACGCGCTGCGCGTCCTTCACGACGAGGGCGGCCGCCTGCGCTGCGTCCCGATCGCCGGGGGCACGGATATCTACGTGGCGCTCAATGCCGGGCAGCCGGCGGGCGAGTGCTTCCTCGACCTGTGGGGGCTGCGCGAGCTGCGCGGCGTGCGCGTCCTGAAGGACCGTATCGAGTTCGGCGCGCTCACCACCTGGAGCGAGGTGCGCGGACACGCCGCGGTGCGGAGACGGCTGCCCGCGCTCGCGGCGGCCGCCTCCGAGATCGGCGCGTGGCAGATCCAGAACCGCGGCACGGTCGGGGGCAATATCGCCAACGCGTCGCCCGCGGGGGACTCGCTGCCGGTGCTGCTGTCGTACGACGCGGTGGTGCACCTGCGCTCGGTGCGCGGCGCGCGCGCGCTGCCGATCGCGGAGCTGTTCCGCGGCTATCGCGCGCTGGCGCTCGAGTCGGACGAGCTGATCGCGGCGGTGAGCGTACCGTTCCCGGCGCCGCGGGTGTTCCCGTTCTTCCGCAAGGTCGGCACGCGCCGCGCCCAGAGCATCTCGAAGGTGGTGTTCTGCGGGATGCTGCGGGTGACACCCGGCGGCCGGATCGACCACGTGCGCGTGGCGCTCGGCAGCGTGGCGCCGGTGCCGCTGCGCGCGCGCGCGACCGAGGCGCTGTTGATCGGCGCGGCGCCCGCGCGCGAGCTGTCGCTGCGCGCGCGCGCCACCCTCGGGCGCGACATCGCCCCGATCGACGACGTGCGCTCGGACCGCGAGTACCGCCTGACCGTGGCGGGCAATGTGCTCGAGCAGTTCCTGCGCGCCGCGGACGCGCGGTTCGCCGGTCGGTGACCATGCCGCGCCCATCGCTGGCCCCGCGGGTGGCGGCATGATCCGCTGGATGATGGTGCTGCTGGGGAGCAGCGTCGGGGGCGCGATCGGCTGGTGGCTCGGCGCGTTCGCGGGGCAGATGACCGCGTTCTTCGTGAGCCTGGTGGGCACCGCGGCGGGGGTGTACTTCGCGAACCGCCTCGCCCGCCACTATCTCCCCTGAGACCCCGCCCCGGCGCCCCGCTCCGGCGCCCCCAAGCCACCGCCGCGCACCGCTTTCGCCACCGTTGCCGGCGGCGCCGCGAGGAACCGTTCAGAACCCCGGGCCCCGCGCCGATAACCCGCTCAGCCATATCCGGTTGGTGTCGCTCCGGACGCCCCCGCTGATGAACCTCTTCAGCGGGCGGTGACCGGTCCCATCGTCCGCCTCCTGAGCGGGAGAACGAACGTGTCCGAGAACACGCATCCGACCATCTCCGATATCACCCTGGCGCTGGCGCGTCTCGCCGACCGAGTGGCGGAATCGAACGCCCTGGGACTGGAGCCCTACGTGCGCTACACCCTGCGCCGGGCGCTCCAGGAGCTCGAGCTGCACATCCCCGGGCTCGACGCGCCTCCGGATCCCGAATCGGCCCAGCGCTACGCGATCGCGGCCGAGGCGGCGCTCACGCGCGGGCAGGACCGCGAGGCGCTGGCGCGCGCGCTGCGCGGCCTGGCGTGCTCGCCGCACCATCCCCACCTGTTCTTCCTCGCCGGTTCGGCCTGCTTCGAGCTGGGCGCGGTGGAGGACGCGCTGCGCCTGCTCTATCACACGCTGTGGATCCACCCGGGACACGCCCGTGCCCGGCAGGACCTCGAGTCCATCACGGGATTCCTCGAGGAGACCGAGGAGGGAGAAGGAGACCGCGCCGCTTGAGGATCCTGCTGCTCGCAGACGGATTCGAGGCGTCGTCGCTCGGCGAGCCGGCGCTCTGGCTGCACGATCTGGCCGCACGCTGGGTCGCGCGGGGCGACAGCGTGCACGCGATCTGCGTGCAGCCGGTCGAGTCCTGGCAGGAGCCCGAGGACCCGCCCGGCATCACCGTGTGGCGGCCGGAGCGCGACCTGTTCGAGGCGAGCCTGGGTGAGGCGCTGGCGCTCGAGCCCGAGGTCGTGCACCTCGCCTCGCCCGGCCCGTACGGCCCGCGCGTGGTGGAGATCCTGCGCGAATTGCCGGTGTTGCTCGACGTGCACGACGACTGGCCGATCTGTCCCAATCACGACCTGCTGCGGCGGCCCAGCCTCGACCCGTGCGGGGAGCACTATCCGTTCGCCGGCTGCGGCCCGTGCGCCGGGCTCTCGCGGCTGCGGGCGATGGAGGAGAAGGTCGAGCTCTCGGCGACCGCCCGCATCGTGG
Source organism: Candidatus Eiseniibacteriota bacterium (assembly GCA_963776245.1). GTDB lineage: Bacteria > Eisenbacteria > RBG-16-71-46 > RBG-16-71-46 > RBG-16-71-46 > CAVSAC01. Next base: position 1,066,726 of record CAVZLN010000003.1, read on the forward strand.
TGGCGCACTCGGCGTACAACCGGGTGCGACTCAGCACCGGGCTCGGACGGCCGGTCGAGCTGGTCCCCTACGGCGTCGATCCGACGCGCTTCCGCGCGCAGCCGGAACCGCCCCGGGCGCCCGACGTGCGCGCGATGTTCGACGACCGCGACCGTCCGCGCGTGCTGTTCCTGGGCCCGCCCTCGCACGGACGCGGCGCGGACAAGCTGCTCGACATCATCGTGGCGGTGAGCGCGCGCATCCCCGACATCGAGTTCGTGGTCGCCGGCCGCGATCCCCTGAATCCCGACTGGGACCAGGTGTTCCACGCCGAGGCCCTGGAGCTCGGGCTGCGCGAGCACGTGCGCGTGCTGCCGCGCGTCGCGTACGCCGATCTGCCGGGGCTCTACGCGGCGTGCCGGCTCGCCATCGCGCCGCTGGTGCAGCAGGAGCCGGGCGGCCTGTTCCTGCTGCAGGCGATGGCGGCGGAGTTGCCCATCATCGCCAGCCCGCTCGGCGCCGTGCAGGACCTCGTGCGCCAGGGCGAGGAGGGCCTGCTGGTGCCGCCGCGCGAGCTGTCGGCGTTCGCCAACGGCATCTGCACCATGCTGCTCGACCCGATGGCGCGGATGGCGTTCAGCGAGAGCGGCCGGCTGCGGGTGGTCGAGCAGCACGACATCGAGCGCAGCGCCCACGCGCTCGACCTGCTGTACGAGCGCATGCGCCCGCGCCCGGCGCAACGCGCCGTCGCCTGACCGACGCGGCGGCACGCGCGCGGCTGGCAGGCCCCTGGGGGTTGTGGGAGACTGCTCCCGAGGCCGACCCGCCGCATCCCCTTCGGCCTCGTTCGCCGGGAGGTCGTCCATGAACCGATCCGCCATCGCGTCCACGCCCGCCCCCGCGGTGGCGAAGCCGGACGCCTCGACTCTGGAGACGCTGTTCCGCCCCCGTTCCATCGCGGTCATCGGCGCCTCGCGCGATGCCACGACCGTGAGCGGCGCGGTGTTCAAGAACCTGCTCACGCACGGCTTCGACGGCCCGGTGTATCCCGTCAACCCGAAGTCGCCGGTGGTGCAATCGGTGGCCGCGTACCCGAGCATCACCGCGATCCCCGGCGAGGTGGACCTCGCGGTCATCGTGGTGCCGAGCCGGATGGTGGTCGCGGCCGCCGAGGAGTGCGGGAAGAAGGGCGTGAAGGTGGTGGTGGTGATCACCGCCGGCTTCCGCGAGGTGGGCGAGGAGGGCTCCCGGCTCGAGGGCCAGCTGCTCGAGATCGTGCGCCGCTACGGCATGCGCATGGTGGGCCCGAACTGCCTGGGCGTGATCAACACCGAGGCCGGCGTGCGCATGAATGCGCAGTTCGCGCCCGCCAGCCCGCCCGCCGGCACGGTGGCGGTGTCCTCCCAGAGCGGGGCGCTGGGCCTCGCCATCCTCCAGTACGCCTCCGAGCTCAACATCGGGGTGTCGCACTTCGTCAGCATCGGCAACAAGGCCGACGTGTCGGGCAACGATCTGCTCGAGTTCTGGGAGAAGGACCCCGGCACCCGGCTGATCCTGCTCTACCTCGAGTCGTTCGGGAACCCACGCAAGTTCATCGAGATCGCCCGCCGCGTGGCGCGCACCAAGCCCATCATCGCGGTCAAGAGCGGGCGCACTCGCGCGGGGATGCGCGCCGCGTCGTCCCACACCGGCTCGATCGCGGGCACCGAGAGCGCGGTGGAGGCGCTGTGCCAGCAGTCGGGCGTGATCCGCACCGACACCATGGAGGAGCTGTTCGACGTCGCGATGGTGCTCGCCAACCAGCCGGTGCCGCGCGGTCCGCGGGTCGGCATCGTCACCAACGCGGGCGGCCCCGGCATCATGGCCACCGACGCGTGCGAGAGCCACGGACTCGAGGTGCCGATCCTGTCGGACGACACCATCGCCGGCCTGCGCGCCTGGCTGCCGCCCGAGGCGTCGGTGAAGAACCCGGTGGACATGATCGCCTCGGCGACCCCCGCGCTGTTCGAGCGGGCGGTGGCCGCGGTGCTCGCCGACCCGAAGATCGACTCGCTGCTGGTGCTCTACGTGCCGCCCATCGTCACCAACGCGGCCGAGGTGGCCGAGAGCATCGTCCGGGGGGTCGCCGAGGCGACGCGCCTCGCCGACCTCGAGGGGCGTCCGCACAAGCCGGTGCTGTCGTGCTTCCTCGGCACGCACGGGCTGCAGGAGAGCATGGCCACGCTGCACGAGGGACGCATCCCGTCGTACGTGTTCCCCGAGTCGGCGGCGATCGCGCTGTCGCGGGCGGTGCACTACGGCGTCTGGCGGCGCGAGCCGCCGGGGACCCCACGGGTCTTCGGCGTGGACCGCGCGCGGGCGGCGCGCGCGATCGACCGCGCGGCGGCGCGGGGCCCCCAGGCGTGGCTCGAGGGCGAGGAGATCGCCGAGGTGCTGGCGGCCTACGGGATCCCGCAGCCGGCCGCGCGGCTCGCCCGCACCGAGGACGAGGCCGTCGCCGCGGCGCGGGCGCTCGGCTACCCGGTGGTGCTCAAGCTGTGGTCGCGCACGCTGACGCACAAGTCCGACGTCGGGGGCGTGGCGCTCGACCTGCGCGATGCCGACGAGGTCCGCGAGGCGTGGCGTGGCATGCGGGACCGGCTCGGCGCGCTCGGGAAGCTCGACCAGATGGACGGGGCCACGCTCCAGCCGCTCCTCCGCGAGGGGCTCGAGACCATCATCGGCATGGCGCGCGACCCCGGCTTCGGCCCGCTGGTCATGTTCGGTCTCGGCGGCATCCACGTGGAGATGCTCAAGGACGTGGCGTTCCGCGTGGCGCCGCTCACCGACCGGGACGCGCGCGAGATGATGCGCGAGGTGCGCGCGTATCCGCTGCTCGAGGGCTACCGAGGCTCGCCGCCGGCCGACATCGCGGCGCTCCAGGAGGCGCTGGAGCGCATCTCGCAGCTCGCCGAGGAGCACCCGCGGATCGCGGAACTGGACCTCAACCCGGTGCGCGCGCTGCGACCCGGCAACGGCGTGGTGGCGATCGACGCCCGCATCCGCCTCGGGGACTGAGCCGGTGGGGTGGGCGCCGCGTCACATCCCGGTCGGGCGCCTCGCCGCCGCCGCCGCCGTGGTGGTCGGGATCGCGGCGGTGGTGCGCCCGCCGGGGCACCCGGCGTGGCGGACGGCCGGCCCGGGGCTGGAGTTCGCGCTGCTCGACGGCGGCCACTGGTGCCGCGCCGGCTCGGCGAACGTCGCGGTGCTCCGCCTCGACCCCGCGCGGGTGGACCTGCACGTGCGGCACTGCTCGCAGCGCAAGGACGGGCTGCCGCTCGGCGTCGTGGGCTGGCAGCGCGAGAGCGGCGCGACCGTGGTGTTCAATGCCGGGCAGTTCTACCCCGACCTCACGTACATGGGACTGCTGGTGAGCGGCGGACGCACGATCTCCTCGCGTCCCCACCCGACGTTCCGCGCCGCGCTGGTCGCCAGCCGCATCCCGGGCGGCGGCGGCGCGAAGGTGCTCGATCTGGAGCGGCACCCGCTCGACACGCGGGCGCCGGGATGGCGGGAGGTGGCGCAGTCGTTCATGCTCATCGACGAGGCCGGCGCGGTGCGCGTGCGCCGCAGCGACCGCGTCGCCAATCGCACCGCGGTCGCCGAGGACCAGCGGGGCCGCCTGGTGGTGATCGTGAGCGAGGGCGGGTACACGCTCTACGACTTCGCCGAGATGCTCAAGCGCCTGCCGCTCGACGTCACCCACGCCATGAGCATGGACGGCGGCAGCGAGGCGCAGCTGGTGGTCCGCGGGCCCGGCCTGCGCTACGCGTCGTTCGGGCGCTGGGAGCGCGACGGTGACGAGGCCGGGATCCCGGCCGCCGCCACGCCGCTCCCGGCGGTCATCGAGGTGCGCACGCGATGAGCGCGTTCCCCTGCGCGCGCTGCGGGCGGCCGGTGAGCCGCGACCGCTCCCGGACCCCGCCGCACATCGCCTGCGCGCGCTGCCGCTACCTGCTGTTCGACTATCCGCGCGCCTGCGTCGGCACGCTGGTGGTGAAGGAGCGCGAGCTGCTGGTGCTGGTGCGCGACCACCGTCCGCGGCGCGGCTTCCTCGACCTGCCGGGCGGGTTCCTCGAGGCCGGCGAGGACCTCGAGGCCGCGGCGCGCCGCGAGCTGCGCGAGGAGACCGGGCTCACGGTGGGCGCGCTGCGTCCGTTCGGGCTCTACTGGGACGAGTACCCGCTCGACGGCTTCGGCCGCTTCCCGACGCTCAATCTCTACTGGCTCGCGCGCTGGCGCCGGGGCGAGCCGCGGGCCGCCGACGATGCCGCCGCGGCGCGCTGGCTCTCGCTCGCCGCGACCCGGCGCGCGCGGGCGCGCTTCGCGTGGCCGCACATGCGCGCCGTGGTGCGCGATCTCGAGGCGGCGTTCGCGGGGCGGCGGGGCGCCGCCGCCGCGGGGTCGTGGCGCGGCTTCGCGCGGCCGCCCGGGCGCGTTCGGGGCGGGCGGTAGGATGAGCCCGGGCCCGGCGCCCGACGATCCCGACGCGACGCTCGCCCGCGTGGCCGAGGGGCGCTACGCGATCGCCGTGGGCGGCGCGCCCTGCGGCGAGGAGCGCTGGCGCATCGGCGCCAACGCCGGCGGCATCGTCGCGACCGGGGAGCAGGTGCTCACGGCGCCCCATCCGTTCCCGAACACGCACGCGTGGCGCGCCACGCTCACCCGCGAATGGCGCCCGGCGGCGCTCGCGATCGAATGGCGGGTGGGCGAACGGCTGCTGCGCGCCCGGCACGCGGCCGAGGGCGGGCGCTGGCGGGCGCGCATCGAGGTCGAAGGACAGGTGAAGCAGCAGGAGGGGGACTTCCCGGTCTACTGCGAGGTGGAGTACCCCTCGCACCTGTTCAACACCTTCATCCTCGCGCGCCGCGCCTTCTCGGTCGGCGGCGAGCACGAGTTCCCGGTGCTGCGCATCGGTCCGCCGTGGATGGCGGTCGAGCCCGAGCGCATGCTGATCCGCTGCGTCGAGCAGGGCGCCTGGGCCGCCCCGTGGGGCACCGTACCCGCGAAGCGCTACCGGCTGAGCCTGCCGCCGCGCCCCGAGGCCGAGGGCTACACGTTCTGGGCCGACGAGCACGACGTGGTGCTCGAGTCGTTCGAGGGCCCGGAGCCGGCGATCTCGTGGATGCGGCTGACGGACTACCACAGGGGGTGAGAGGGACGGGCCCGCGACGCGCGACCGCCCTCCCGTCCACGCATCGCCCGGGCGCGCGCCCGAACGCGAAGCGGCGGGCCGGGTCTCGCGACCCGGCCCGCCGTTCTCCGATGTGCCGCGAGGCGGCCTACGCCGCGGCCTGCTGCTTGACCGCCTCCACCAGCTTGCCGATGGCGGACTTGGCGTCGCCGAAGAACATGTAGGTCTTCGGGTTGTAGTAGATCTCGTTGTCGATGCCGGCGAACCCCGGGTTGAGGCTGCGCTTCACGACGATGATGTTCGCCGCCTTGTCGGCATCCAGGATGGGCATGCCGTAGATCGGGCTGGTCTTGTCGTAGCGGGCGGCCGGGTTCACCACGTCGTTGGCCCCGATCACCAGCGCCACGTCGCAGCGCTCGAACTCCGAGTTGATCTGCTCGAGATCGAACAGCTGCTCGTAGGGCACGTTGGCCTCGGCGAGCAGCACGTTCATGTGCCCGGGCATGCGGCCGGCGACCGGGTGCACCGCGTACTTCACGTCGACGCCCTTGGCCGTGAGCATGTCGGCCAGTTCGCGCGTGACGTGCTGCGCCTGCGCCACCGCCATGCCGTAGCCGGGGATGACGATCAGCGACTGGATGTTCGCCAGCAGCATGGCGAGGTCGTCCGCCGAGATCTCGCGCGCGGTCTTGGCGGGACCGCCGCTGGCCGCGGGGCCGGGGGCCGCGACCGGGGCCGAGCCGACGCCGGCGAACAGCACGTTGGTGATCGAGCGGTTCATGGCCTTGCACATGAGCAGCGTGAGCAGCGTGCCCGACGCGCCCACCAGCGTTCCGCTGATGATCAGCGCCGGTTCCTTGAGCGAGAACCCGGTGGCCGCCACCGCGAGACCGGTGCACGAGTTGAGCAGCGAGATCACGACCGGCATGTCGGCGCCGCCGATCGGCAGCACCATGAGGATCGAGAACACCAGCGAGACGCCCAGCAGCGCGTAGAACGGCAGGTTGCCGCTGGCCATGCCGCTCCAGCCCACCACGCCGATCAGCGCCAGGAACACGATCACCGTGAACGCCTTCTGGATCACCGAGCTGATGGCGTGCTCCATGAAGCCGCTGAGCTTGCCGAACGCGACCAGCGAGCCCCAGAACGACAGCGAGCCGATCACGCCGCCGAACAGCGTGGCGCCGAACCCGAGCGGGTCCACCGGCTGCCCGGCGGACTTCGCGTTCATGAAGCTCGCGAACTCCACCGTGGAGATCAGCGCCGCGGCGCCGCCGCCGCAGCCGTTGAGCAGCGCCACCATCTGCGGCATGTCGGTCATCTTGACGTAGCGGGCCCCAAGCGTGCCGGCCAGGCCGCCGAGCGCGATGCCGACGATGATGAGCACGCCGGCGTTCGAGCCCTCCTTCAGCAGGCCGCCGCCCCAGATGAAGATGAACGACGCGACGATCGCGAACGCCATGCCGATCGCCGCCATCTGGTTGCCGCGCCGCGCGCGCGCGGGATGGCTGAGGAACTTGAGACCGATGATGAACAGGATCGCGGAGGTCAGGTAGGCGATGTCGGAGAGCAGTTTCGGGTTCATGCCTTCCTCCCCGCGGGCTTGCGGGTCTTGAACATCTCGAGCATGCGGTCGGTCACCACGAACCCGCCGAACAGGTTCATCGCGCCCAGCACCACCGCGGCGAACCCGAGCCACGTGAGCAGCGGCGTCTCGGCCTCGGCGAGCACCAGCATGCCGCCCAGCATGACGATCCCGTGGATGGCGTTGGTGCCCGACATGAGCGGGGTGTGCAGCTGGACCGGGACCTTGGAGATCACCTCGAAGCCCACGAACACCGCGAGCATGAAGATGTAGATCGAGTACAGGATCAACGCGCCTTCGTTCATGACGCCTTCCCTGCGACCGCCGGCTCGGGAGTTCCCGTGCCGCCCGCGTGATGCAGGTGTCGCGGATGATGTCGTCCCCGAAATCGAGGTTGAGCTTGGCTTCCTTGTGACGATCAGCTTGAGCAGCGCGTGCATGTTGCGCGAGTACATCTGGCTCGCGTGGAACGGCAGCGAGGCGGGCACGTTCACCGGGCCCATGAGCGTGACGCCGTACTTCACCACGGTCTCGCCGGCCACGGTCAGCTCGCAGTTGCCCCCGGTCTCGGCGGCGAGGTCCACGATCACCGAACCCGGCCTCATGGCCTTGACCATGGCCTCGGTGACCAGCACCGGCGCCTTCTTGCCGGGGATCGCCGCCGTCGTGATGACCACGTCCGACTTGGCGACGTGCGATGCCAGCAGGTCCTTGACGCGCTGCTGGTCCTCGGCCGAGAGCTCCTTGGCGTAGCCGCCCGCGGCGACCACGTCCTTCTCCGCCAGCTCCAGCTGGACGAACTTGCCGCCGAGGCTCTGCACCTCTTCCTTCACCGCCGGCCGGACGTCGTATGCCTCGACGACCGCGCCCAGTTTGCGGCAGGTCGCGAGGGCCTCCAGGCCGGCCACACCGGCACCGAGCACGAACACGTTCGCGGGCGCGATGGTACCGGCGGCGGTCATCTTGAGCGGGAAGAACTTGCCCAGCGCGCCCGCGCCCCACAGTGCCGCCTTGTAGCCGGCGACGCCCGCCATCGAGGACAGCGCGTCCATCGACTGGGCGCGCGAGGTGCGGGGGATCATCTCCATCGAGAACGCCGTGACCTTGCGCGCGGCCAGTCGCTGCACCGCCGCCGAGGCCTTGTCACGGCCCAGGAACGAGATGTAGACCGCGCCCTCGGGGACCAGGTCGGCTTCGTGCTTGCCCACCGCGGCGTTGTCCATCGGCTCGCGCACCTTGGCGACGACGTCGCAGCCCTGGTACGCGGCGGGGGCGCCCGGGGCGATGGTGGCTCCGGCCTGGCGGTAGGCTTCGTCGGTGAACCCCGCGGCCGCTCCGGCCCCGGTCTCGACGACCACTTCGAGCCCCGCCTTCACCAGGCGCCCCACGGTCTCGGGCACGAGGGCCACGCGGGTCTCGCGCGGCAGGATCTCCTTCGGCACACCGATGCGCATGAGTCACACTCGTCGATTCGGGTTGAGGGAACGTCTCTTGCTGTCGAGGGGGTGCTGGCCGCCGGCCATCTTGCACCAGTCGTGCCGTGGAGGTGAAGTGTGGAAGGTGCGCGCGGGGCTGGCGGCGCGGCGCCGGCGGGGTCGGGAAGGGGAGTGCTTCGGGAAGCCTATCGCCTGTCGCGAAGCGAACTTCCGTGGCGTCCGATGAGGTCGTTGGCGGCCTCGACGCGGGTGCGCGATGCGCGGAGGTCGAGCAGGGTGCGCGCGGGGTGGATGGGCTGCCGGGGACCCTCCTGCCTTTGTGTCAGACTCGCGCACGGGATGTCAGGTCCACCGGCGCGCGCGCGGCGGTTCTGATAACGTCCGCAGCCACTTCGCATCTCTGGGCACACGGTCGCTTTCGAGGAGGTTGGGCAGCGATGGCAGGCACGGCCGAACGCATCCGCATGAAGAACCCGCTGGTCGAGATGGACGGCGACGAGATGACCCGCGTCATCTGGACCCTGGTGAAGCAGCACCTGCTCGAGCCGTTCGTCGAGCTGAAGCTCGAGCCGTACGACCTCTACCTGCCGAACCGCGACGCCACCGACGACGCGGTCACCTCCCGGGCGGCCGAGGCCATCCGCAAGCACCGCGTCGGCGTCAAGTGCGCCACCATCACGCCCGATGCCGCGCGCGTGAAGGAGTACAACCTCAAGAAGGCCTGGCCGAGCCCCAACGGCACCATCCGCGCCATCCTCGACGGCACCGTGTTCCGCAAGCCGATCGTGGTGAGCAACGTGCCGCCGATGGTGCGCTCGTGGAAGAAGCCCATCACCATCGGCCGCCACGCCTACGGCGACGTGTATCGCGACGTCGAGCTCAAGGTGCCGGGCCCCGGGCACGTCGAGATGCGCTACCTGCCGGCCGACGGCAGCCCGGGCCAGAACGTGACGGTGTTCGACTTCACCGGCCCCGGCATCATCATGGGCCAGCACAACACCGAGAAGTCGATCCGCTCGTTCGCGCGCGCCTGCGTCGAGTACGCGCTGGCCGAGCGCATCGACATGTGGTTCGCCGCCAAGGACACGATCAGCAAGATCTACCACGCGCGCTTCAAGGAGATCTTCCGCGAGGAGGTCGACGCACGGAAGGCCGACCTCGAACGGGCTGGCGTCACCTATCAGTACCTGCTCATCGACGACGCGGTCGCGCGCGTCATGCGCCACGAGGGCGGGTTCCTGTGGGCGTGCCGCAACTACGACGGCGACGTGATGAGCGACATGCTGGCCTCGGGCTACGGCAGTCTCGGGCTGATGACCTCGGTGCTGGTCTCGCCGGAGGGCAACTTCGAGTACGAGGCCGCGCACGGCACGGTGCAGCGCCACTACTACCAGCACCAGAAGGGCGAGAAGACCTCGACCAACTCCACCGCCACGATCTTCGCGTGGTCGGGCGCGCTGGGGAAGCGCGGCGAGCTCGACGGCACCCCGGAGCTCACGCGGTTCGCGAAGCACCTCGAGTCCGCGGTGATCGAGACCATCGAGGCGGGGCGGGTCACCAAGGACCTCGCGCTCATCGCCGAGCCCCGGCCGTCCGGCTGGCTGGACACCGAGGGCTTCATCACCGCGATCGCCGAGCGGCTGAGGGCGCGGGTGGCCCCGTCGGCCGCGAGCGCGCGGTAGCGGCGCCAAGGCGCTTATGAAGATCCTCGTCCTCGGCGGCGGCCAGCAGGGGCGCGTCATCGCGGCCGACCTGGCCCGCGCGCTGCCCGCCGCCACGATCGACGTGGCCGACGTGCGCGACCCGCGCCTGCCGGCGCTCCCCAACCTGCGCTTCGTCGAGGCCGACGGCGGCGATGTCGAAGGCGTCGCGCGCCTGATGCGAGGGCACGACCTCGCGGTGGGCGCGCTGCCCGCGCGCCTCGGCTATGGCGTGATGCAGGCCGCGATCGCGGCGCGGCGGCCGCTGGTGGACGTCTCGTTCTGCGAGCAGGACCCGCTCACGCTCGACGTCGCGGCGCGCGCCGCCGGCGTCGCCATCCTGCCCGATGCCGGACTGGCCCCTGGGCTGTCGCACCTGTCGGTGGGCCACGCGGTCGCGGCGGGCACGCCCGACGAGGTCCTCATCATGGTCGGGGGTGTCGCCGCGGACCGCGCGGCGCCCTACGGCTACGTCGTGACGTGGTCGATCGAGGACCTGCTGGCCGAGTACACGCGGCCCGCGCGGGTGGTGATCGACGGCTCCCCCGCCACCATCCCCGTCTTCAGCGGGCTCACCGCGGTCGAGGTCGCGGGCGTCGGCACCCTGGAGGCGTTCTACAGCGACGGGTTGCGCACCCTGGTCGAGACCGTGCCCGGCGTCCGTACCATGGGCGAGATGACGCTGCGCTGGCCGGGCCACGTCGCCGCCATCCAGCCGCTGCTGGCCGCCGGCACGCTGGTCGAGACCCTGCGGTCGCGCTGCGTGGCCGAGCCGGCGCTTGACCTGGTGGCGCTCGTCGTGCGGGTGCGCCGTGGGCCGCGCACGCGCACCCTCACGCTGGTGGACCGCTACGACCCGACGAGCGGGCTCACCGCGATGGCGCGCACCACCGCGCTCACCACGTCGGTGACCGCGCAGCTGGTGGCGGCGGGGCTGGTGCGAACGCGCGGCGTGCTGCCGCTCGAGCGCGTCGGCGGGGACCCGGCGGTGTGGGCGTTCATGACCGCGGGACTCGCCGCCCGGGGCGTCCGGCTGGCGTGGGAAGAGTCGTGAGCGCGTGAGCGTGAACGGCCTGCTCGGGATCCAGGTCCGCGAGGGGCACCCCGATTTCCTCGACCTGCCGTGGGACCGGGCGCTCGGCGCCTGGCCCGGCGCGTGCGACCGCCTGGTCGAGGTGGAGCGCGGCCGGTCGCGCCACGAGGTGCGGTTCGTGGGCTACCGGCAGGGCGTGTACGCGCTCAAGGAGCTGCCGACCGGAGTGGCCGAGCGCGAGTACGACGCGCTGCGCGCGCTCGAGGACCGCGAGCTGCCGGCGGTCCGCGCGGTCGCGCACGCGCGGGCGCGCCACGCCCCGGGGCTCGAGGGCGAGACCAGCGTGCTCGTGACACGCTACCTCGACGACTCGGTGCCCTACCGCACGCTGTTCGTGCAGCAGGGTATGGAGCGCTATCGCCAACGCCTGCTCGACGCGGTGGCGAGCCTGCTCGTGAAGCTCCACCTGGGCGGCGTCTACTGGGGCGACTGCTCGCTCTCGAACACCCTGTTCCGCCGCGACGCGGGCGAGCTGCAGACCACGCTGGTGGACGCCGAGACCGCCGAGACGCACGAGGGCCTCTCCGAAGGCCAGCGCCGCCAGGACCTGGCGATCATGGAGGCGAACATGGGCGGCGAGCTCGCCGACCTCGCGGCCCTGGTCGAACTGCCGCCCGGGCTCGCCTCGTCGGACACCGGCGCGAACATCCGCCAGCGCTACGAACGCCTGTGGAGCGAGATCACGCGCGCCGAGCTGATCGCGCCGGCCGACCGGTGGCGCATCCCCGCGCGCATCCGCGCGCTCAACGACCTCGGCTTCTCGGTGAGCGAGGTCGAGCTGGTGGCGACCGGCGAGGTGGACCGGCTGCGCATGCGCCCCATCGTCACCGATCGCGACTACCACCGCCGCACGCTCCACAGCCTCACCGGCATCGTCGCCGCCGACCGGCAGGCCGCCCTGATGCTCAACGAGGTGCGCGAACGGCGCGCCACGCTGGCGCGCGAACGCGGGCAGAACGTGCCCACCAGCGTGGCCGCGTTCCACTGGCGGGAGCACGACTTCGAGCCCGCCCTCGCGCGCCTGGCGCCCGCGCTCGAGGCGGTGGGCGACCCGGCGGAGCTCTACTGCCAGATGCTGGAGCACAAGTGGTACCTGTCGGAGCGCGCCCAGCGCGACGTCGGCCTGGACTTCGCGATCGGCGACTACCTGGAGCGCTTCCAGGGGGTGTGAGCGCCCGCCCGGGCGACCCACCATCGTCGCGAGGGGCCCCCTGCCGGGCCGGCGGGCCGGGCGCGTCCCCGGACGGGCCAGCGGCGCCAGGGCCGCCATCGCCCGCCCATCAAGGTGCCGGACGACGGAGCCTTCGACTTCACTAACTCGCATGAATCTGTTAGGTTCTGGTCGCAATCTAACGCTAGCGTGAGGGTACGACTTGGTGACTGACACGAACGGCAAGACGCAGCTCCTGAAGGTGGGGGACCTGGCGCGGGCCACCGGCAAGACGGTCCGGGCGATCCACCTGTACGAGGAGCTCGGGCTGCTCCAGCCCGCGACCCGGTCCAGCGGCGGATTCCGCCTCTACGATCCGGTGGCGGCGGAGCGCGTGCGTTGGATCGACCTGCTCCACGGGCTCGGCTTCTCGCTCCAGGAGATGCGGCGGCTGCTCCGATCGTGGTGGGCCGCCGATCTCGGCCCCGAGGCCATGGGCGAGCTGCGAGCGCTGTTCACCCGGAAGCTCGAGGCGACGCGCGAGTCACTGTTGCGCTTCGAACAGCTCGAGCGCGAACTGGTCGAGGGCCTGTCGTACCTCGAGACCTGCCGGGAGTGCGCGTCGCCCTCGACCGTGCGCGCCTGCCTGAAGTGCGGCCTCGATCACGGGACCGCCACCGAGCCCGCGCTGCTGGCGGGCCTGAAGTCCGCTCCCGACGCGGGGCGCAAGTCGCCCCGCAGCGGGTTCGTCCGCGTCGATGACATCTCGAGCGAGTGACATGGATCTTCCCATCGTCGGCACCGATACCCCCGCGTCCCTGGAGGACGTCGTCCGATTCACTCCGCTCGCCGCCGAGAAGGCGCGCGAGATGCTCGCGCAGCACGGCGCGCCGGCCCTGCGGCTCGGGGTCCGCGGCGGCGGGTGTTCGGGCAACTCCTACGTGATGGAGTACTGCCAGCAGGAGGGCGAGGGCGACCTCATCATCGCGAGCCACGGCGTCCGGCTGGTGGTGGACCGCAAGAGCGCGGTGCTCCTGACCGGCACCGAGATCGACTACGTGAACGGCCTGATGGGCTCCGGTTTCAAGTTCAACAACCCTCACGTGCGCCACTCGTGCTCGTGCGGGGAATCCTTCTCGGTCTGACCCCGGGATCCGACATCCACGGGGCGACGTCCGCCGCGCACGACGCGGCGCTCACGCGCCCCTGAACCGCCGCTCGAACGCGGCAGCGAGAACTTCCACCATGAGCCAGACTCCCGAACTCGCCGTCCACGACCTGCATGTCGCGGTGGAGGGCAAGGAGATCCTCAAGGGCCTCCACCTCGAGGTCCGCAAGGGCGAGGTCCACGCCATCATGGGCCCGAACGGCTCGGGCAAGAGCACGTTCGCGAACACGCTCATGGGCCACCCGAAGTACGAGGTGACGTCCGGCGACATCCTCTACAAGGGCGCCAGCATCCTCGAGCTCAAGACCGACGAGCGCTCGCGCGCCGGGCTGTTCATGGCGTTCCAGTACCCGGTCGCCATCCCCGGCCTGACGATGGCGTCGTTCCTGCGCGCCGCGCTCAACGCGCGCCTCGCTCCGCCGGCGGCCGAGGACGGCTCGATGCCCCGGAAGCGCGGCATCTCGCCCAAGGACTTCCGCGACCTCCTGCGCGAGAAGATGGCGGTGCTCAAGATGGACGAGTCGTTCGCCACCCGCTACCTGAACGACGGCTTCTCGGGTGGCGAGAAGAAGCGCGCCGAGATCCTGCAGATGGCGCTGCTCAAGCCCGAGATCGCGATCATGGACGAGACCGATTCCGGCCTCGACATCGACGCGCTGCGCGTGGTGTCCGAGGGCGTCAACGCGCTCAGCGGCCCCGACCTGGGCGTGATCGTGATCACCCACTACAACCGCATCCTGAACTACATCAAGCCCGACCACGTGCACGTCATGGTCGACGGCCGCATCCAGGCATCGGGCGGCGCCGAGATGGCGCTCACGCTCGAGGACCGGGGCTACGACTGGGTGCGCGAGGGGAACGGCAAGGAGGTCGCGGCGCGATGAGCACCGAACCGCAGCTCGACCTGAACGATTCCTACGAAGTGAAGTACGGCTTCCACGACACCGAGCAGTCGGTGTTCAAGTCGCGCAAGGGCCTCGACGCCGAGATCGTCGCGCAGATCTCCGATCTCAAGGGCGAGCCGAAGTGGATGCGGGACTACCGGCTCAAGGCGTTCGAGATCTTCCAGCAGAAGCCGATGCCCACGTGGGGCGGCGACGTCGGCGCGATCGACTTCCAGGACATCTACTACTACGTGAAGCCGACCTCCGAGGAGGCGAAGTCCTGGGACGACGTGCCCGCGGACATGAAGCGCACGTTCGACAAGCTCGGCATCCCCGAGGCCGAGCAGAAGTTCCTCTCGGGCGTGGGGGCGCAGTACGACTCCGAGGTCGTCTACCACAAGATCAAGGAGAACCTCGAGAAGCAGGGCGTGCTGTTCCTGTCGTGCGACCACGGGCTCCAGCAGCACGAGGAGCTGTTCAAGCAGTACTTCGGCACCGTGATCCCGGCGAACGACAACAAGTTCTCGGCGCTCAACTCGGCGGTGTGGTCGGGCGGCTCGTTCATCTACGTGCCCAAGGGCGTGCACGTGGACGTGCCGCTGCAGGCGTACTTCCGGATCAACACGCGCGACATGGGGCAGTTCGAGCGCACCCTCATCATCGTGGACGAGGGCGCGTACGTGCACTACGTCGAGGGGTGCACCGCGCCGACCTACTCGAGCGACTCGCTCCATTCCGCGGTGGTCGAGATCATCGTGAAGCCGGGCGGCCGCTGCCGCTACACCACCATCCAGAACTGGTCGAGCAACGTCTACAACCTCGTCACCAAGCGCGCGCTCGCCTACCGCGACGCCACCATGGAGTGGGTCGACGGGAATCTCGGGTCCAAGCTCACGATGAAGTATCCCGCGGTGTGGATGATGGAGCCGGGCGCGCACGGGGAGATCCTCTCGATCGCGTTCGCCGGCAAGGGCCAGCACCAGGACGCCGGCGCGAAGGTGGTGCATCTGGCGCCCGACACCTCGAGCAAGATCGTCTCCAAGTCCATCAGCAAGGATGGCGGCCGCGCGGGCTATCGCGGGCTGGTGAAGGTGGCGAAGGGCGCGGTGAACTCGCGCAGCACGGTGAACTGCGACGCGCTGATCCTCGACGAGCAGTCGCGCTCGGACACCTATCCCACGATGGAGATCGAGGAGGACCGGGTCACCATCGGGCACGAGGCGACGGTGTCCAAGATCGGCGACGAGCAGCTGTTCTACCTGATGGCGCGCGGGATCTCCGCCGAGGAGGCCGCCGCGATGATCGTCGCGGGCTTCATCGAGCCGGTGGTGAAGGAGCTGCCGATGGAATACGCGGTGGAGATGAACCGCCTGATCCAGCTGCAGATGGAGGGCTCGGTCGGATGACGACGACGGACCTCCGTACCGCGAACGCCGCGCAGGCGGCGGCCTGGCCGGCGCTGGCCGAAGCGCGCGCGGCGCAGCACCGCGAGCCCGCGTGGGCGCTCGAGAAGCGCCGCGCCGCCGCCCGCATCGGCGCCACGCTGGCGTTCCCGGACCGCCTGCAGGAGCTGTGGCGTCGCACCGACTTCGGCTCGCTCGCGCTCGGGGACCTGGCCCCGTTCGCCCCCGCCACGCGGGCGCGCAACGTGGACGACCTTCCCGCTCCGATCGTGGAGCGCCTGGCGGCCGACGCCGCGGCGGTGGCGCTGCTGGTGCAGCGCGACGGCGAGGTGGTGCTCGAGCAGACCCATCCGGAGCTCGAGCGGCAGGGTGTCATCGTGTGCTCGATGGAGCGCGCGCTGCGCGAGCACGGCGACAAGCTCCGGGCGCGCCTCGGCGCGCTGGTCGAGCCCGGCCACGACGCGTTCACCGCGCTGCATGCCGCGGTGCGCGCGGGCGGCGCGTTCGTGTGGGTGCCTGACGGCGTGGAGGCCGCGGTGCCGATCCGGCTGTTCCAGTGGATCGACGGCCCGGGCGTGCTGAACGCGCCGGCGACCGTGATCGTGGTGGGCGCCAACGCGCAGGCGACCGTGCTCGAGGACCAGCTCTCCTCCGGATTCGATGGCGTGTCGTTCCACGCCGGCTCCACCGAGGTGTTCGTAGGGGACGGCGCCCGCCTGGTGTTCGCCACCGACGAGGAATGGGGACGCAGCGTCGTCCACTACTCGAACCAGCGCGCCACCGTCGGCCGCGATGCCGAGCTCCAGTGGGTGCAGAACCTGCTCGGGGCGCGGATGGTGAAGACGAACTCGTACTTCGACATGGCGGGGCAGGGCGCGCGCGCGTATGTGCATGGCTTCATGTTCGGGGACGCGCGCCAGCACTTCGACCTGCACACGCTCCAGCGTCATCTGCAGCCCAACACCACCAGCGACCTGCTCATCAAGACGGCGCTCAAGGACCGCGCGCGCAGCGTCTATCAGGGGCTGATCCAGGTGAGCGAGGGGGCGCAGCGCACCGACGCCTACCAGGCGAACCGCAACCTGCTGCTCTCCGACACCGCGCGGGCGGACAGCATCCCGGGCCTCGAGATCCTCGCCAACGACGTGCGCTGCACCCATGGCGCGACCATCGGGCAGGTGGACGAGGAGCAGATGTACTATCTGCTGGCGCGCGGCCTGCGCCGGAACGAGGCCCAGCGGCTGATCGTCGAGGGGTTCTTCGCGCCGGTGCTCGACCGCATCCCGCTGGAGGCCGTGCGCGAACGCCTGCGACACGCCATCCAGCAGAAGATCGGTTAGAGCCATGACGCACGCCGCCGGGCCGGCCGGGACCGCTCCGCCCCGCACCTTCGATGCGCACGCGATCCGCGCCAAGTTCCCGATCTTCCGGGAGCCGCGCGAGACGCCGCTCGTGTATCTCGACAGCGCCGCCACCTCGCAGAAGCCGGACGCGGTGCTCGAGGCGATGGATCGCTACTACGCCACCATCAACTCGAACATCCACCGCGGGGTCTACCGCATCGCCGAACAGGCGACCGCGGCGTTCGAGGACGCGCGTGCCCGCGTGGCGCGCTTCGTCCACGCGCCGAGCCCGCGCGAGGTGATCTTCACGCGCAACAGCACCGAGGCCATCAACCTCGTCGCGTACGCATGGGGCCGCGCATTCACGTCGAGGGGCGACGCGATCCTGCTGACCGAGATGGAGCACCACTCGAACCTGGTGCCGTGGCAGCTCCTGGCCGCGGAACGCGGGCTCGAACTGCGCTTCATCCCGGTGACGCCCGGCGGCGAGCTCGAGCTCGCCGCGCTGCCGCGCCTGCTGGGCGATGGCCGGGTGAAGCTCGCGTCGTTCATCCACGTCTCGAACGTGCTCGGCACGGTGAACGACGCCGCCGCGATCGCGCGCGCCGCGAAGGCCGCGGGCGCGACCGTGCTGGTGGACGCCTCGCAGAGCGTGCCGCACATGCCGGTGGACGTGCAGGCGCTGGGCGCGGACTTCGTCGCGTTCACCGGGCACAAGATGCTCGGTCCGACCGGGATCGGCGTGCTGTGGGGGCGCCGCGCGCTGCTCGAGGCGATGCCGCCGTTCCTCGGCGGCGGCGAGATGATCCGCGAGGTCAAGCTCACCGAGTCGAAGTGGAACGACCTGCCATGGAAGTTCGAGGCCGGCACCATGGCGATCGCCGAGGCCATCGGGCTCGGCGCCGCGGTGGACTTCCTCGACGACCTGGGACCGGACGCGGTGTTCGCCCACGACCAGGCGCTGGCCGCGCTCGCCATGGAGCGTCTCGCCGAGGTGAAGGGCGTGCGTGTGCTCGGTCCGCCGCCGCACCGGCGCGGCGGGGTGGTGGCGTTCACGCTCGAGGGCGTGCACCCGCACGATCTCGCCACCGTGCTCGACGCGGGCGGCGTGGCGGTGCGGGCGGGGCATCACTGCGCGATGCCGTTGCACGAGAAGCTCGGCGTGCCGGCCTCGGCGCGCGCCTCGTTCCACTGCTATTCGGTGCCCGAGGACGTCGATGCGCTGATCCGGGGCGTGCGCCGCGCCAGCGAGGTGTTCGGGCGATGAGCGGGTGGGACGACCTGTACCGCGAGAACATCCTCGACCACTACAAACATCCGCGTAACCAGGGAACGCTCGAGCATCCCGACATCACGTTCGAGGACGCGAACCCGCTGTGCGGCGACCGGCTGCGAATGGACTTCCGCATCGCCGACGGGCGCATCGCCGAGGTCCGCTTCTCCGGCACCGGGTGCTCGATCAGCCAGGCCTCGGCCTCGATGCTGTGCGAGCGCGTCGAGGGCCGGACGCTGGAGGAGGTCAAGTCGCTCACGCGCGAGGACATGCTCGGGATGCTCGGCATCGACCTCGGGCCGGTGCGCCTCAAGTGCGCGCTGCTCGCCCTCAAGACGCTCAAGTCCGCGGTCTACGGGATGACCCCGTGGCCGGGCGAGGACGAGGACGCGGAGCCCGGACCATGAGCGCGGCGGCCGGCTTCGTGACCGTGGCGCGGGTCGGGGACATCCCCGAGGGCGGCGTCAAGGTGACCTACGTCGACGGCGTGGCGGTCGCCGTGTTCCACGTCGGCGGGGAGTACTTCGCGATCGAGGACGTGTGCACCCACGACGGCGGTCCGCTCGCGGAGGGCGCGCTCGCGGGCCACATCATCGAGTGCCCGCGCCATGGGGCGCGGTTCGACATCCGCACCGGCGCGGTGAAGGCGATGCCCGCGACCTCGCCGGTGCCGACCTACGCCGTGCGCGTGCAGGACGGCGACATCCTTGTGGGGTGGTCATGAGCGACGAGAGAGCCAGGAACCCGCACACCGGGCAGCCGCTGCCCGAGGAGACCCGGCCGCGCGACGCCGCGCCGCCCTCCGCCGGGGCGCGGGGAACGCAACCGGGTCACCCGGGCGGGCCCGCGCCGACGATGGGCGCCGCCGATCCGGCGTACGAGGCGGCGGCGGGGGCCTCGTCGTTCGCGGAGGCCCAGCAGGCCGCGACCGCCGCGCCCAGCCAGCAGGAGCTGGCCATCCGCGCCGCGCTCGGGACGGTGATGGACCCCGAGATCGGGCTCTCGGTCATCGATCTCGGCCTCATCCGCGAGATCCTGCTCCAGCCCGGGCACACCCACATCAAGATGATGCTCACGACGCCCTTCTGCCCGTACGCGCCCCAGATGATGGAGGACGTGAAGCAGGCGGCCCTGAGCGTGGTGCCCCAGGTCTGCGAGGTCGAGCTGCTGGTCGACCCGTGGAGCCCGGACCTGATGCCCGATCCAAGCCTCCTCGGGTACTCCTTCTAGCACCTCGCCTGACACCGACCGGCGACGCTCGAGGACGTTCGACGGTCGGGACCCGGATGCCGCCTCACCAGTTGTAGGAGAGCCCCCAGTTGAGCTTCACCTGGGTCGCACCGGGGAGATGGTGGTACTTCGCCTCGACGAAGTTCTCGAGCTTGCCGGCGAGCGGGAACGTCAGCCCGCCCAGCGCCGCCAGTCCCCCGCGGATCGCGGCGTCCGAGTCGTCGATCGTGGGCACGGTCGAGCGCAGCGCGGCCGAGAGGAAGTGGATCCCGTAGCCGGCGCCCAGATACGGCCGCGCGTTGCCGACCTTGAATTCCCAGCGCGCGTCGAGCCCGAGCGTGGCGTCCTTGCGGGAGGAGGTGAAGTCGTAGGTCTGGGCCCGCACACGGGTGTGACTGCGCCAGTACTCGAGGGTCGGCATGAACACCAGTTGGGGCACGAGCGCGTCCGAACGCAGCCGGGCGCGCAGCGCCAGGCCCGAGAACGAACTCTGGTCCTGTTCCAGCACGGTGGAGGAGATGCCGTCGATGCCCGCGAGGGTGAGGCCCGCGCGCGCGGGGCCGGGGACGAGCAGGGCGAGCGAGAGCGCGGCCATGAGAACCAGGTCCGTCTGGCGCATGCATACTCCTTGGAGGGTCCATCCTCCGTCGAACGGCGCAGGGTGCAGGGGAGCGACCCGGGTACCGTAGCAGGCGCGCCGGCGCAGTGCCAGACCGAAGCGAGGACGGTACGGAATCGGGCCCGACGCGGATGCCCCTCCGCCCGGGCGGAACCACCCGCCAGGCGCCTGTCAGCGGGTGGCGAACCCCACCGCCGCGTCCTGCCAGGTGGCGACGCGGGTCCAGCGCAGTCCCTGCGATCGCACCATCGCCTCGGTCGCGTCGGCGGGCCCGAACAGCCACACGCGCCCGTGCGCGTCGGCCTCGGCGGCGAGCGAGTCGCGGCTCACGAACACCTCCGCCCGCGTCGCCGCGTCGTCGAAGCGAGTTTCGCGCGGCACCTCGAGCAGGCGCACGCGCTCGCGAAGGTAAAATGACAGCCCGGCGTCGAAGCGCGCGAATTCCACCACCGGCTCCCCGGCGCGACGGTTCTCGCGCAACACCTCGACCACGGCGCGCGGCGAGCCGAGCGCGCGATCGTAGCGCGCCAGCGCCACCCATGCGGCGGTGAGGCCCACCGCCACCAGCAGCGCGGCGCGCGCGGGCGGGCCGTCGGTGACGCGGAACGCGGCCAGCACCAGCGCCGCGAGCGCGATCCACATCCCGGCCGGGATGCGGAACGCCTCCGGCGGGTCGATGCCGACGAGGCGGCCCAGCAGGTGGCGCGCGGCGATCCAGCCCGCGGCGGCGAGCACCAGCAGGAGCAGCCCGGTGGCATGGCGCAGCGGGCGCCCGCCGCGCTCGAACCCCATCGCCGCCAGCAGCGCCACCGCCGGCATGCAGGGCAGGAGGTAGGCGGGGAGCTTCGAGCCGGAGGTGGAGAACACCACCAGTGGCGCCACCAGCCAGAGGATCAGCAGCCGCGCCTCGAGCCGCGCGTGCTCCTGCCACGCGCGGCGCAGCCCGACGATCATCGCGGGGGTCCACGGCAGCGCGCCCGCGGCCAGCACCACGAGGAAGTACCACGGCGGCCCGGCGCGTTGGTGCGCGGTGGTGGTGTAGCGGACCCAGGTCTGCTCGCCGAGCAGGTAGCCGATCAGTCCCGGCGTGCGCGCCGCCACCACGAGGTACCAGGGCAGCGCCACCACGCCGAACCCCAGCCAGCCCCACCCCGGTCCGAGCAGCGCCAGCGGCGCGCGCTCGCGCTTCCAGGCCGCGGCCACCAGCACCGGCAGCAGGGTCGGCAGCAGCACCACCGGTCCCTTCGCCATGAACCCCGCGCCCAGCAGCGCCAGCGCCCAGGGCGAGGGCGCGAGCGCCCACCACCCGGCGACCGCCGCGGCGAGGAACGGATCGCTCGCCAGAGTGCGCCCGGCGGCGGCGAACAGCGCGGTGCCCAGCAGCAGCCACGCCGCGAGCGTGGGAGAGGCGACCAGCGCGCCGAAGCGTCGGCGGGCCGCGAGCGCGGTGAAGAGCAGCGTGGCGATCGCGGCGAGCGCCACCGGCACGCGCGCGCCCCACGCGTTCTCGCCCATCAGCCGCATGCCCGCCGCCGCCGCCCAGTAGGCCAGCGGCGGCTTGTGGAAGTGCGCGATGCCGTTGAGCCGCGGCGTGAGCCAGTCGCCGCCCCGGTTCATCGCGCGCGCGATCTCGGCGTAGCGCGTCTCGGTGGGCTCGAGCAGGCCCATGAGCCCCGCGGGCACCACCAGCAGGAAGGTCGCGACCGCCAACAGCACGGGAAGGCGGTCGAGCGGGCCGCGCGCGGGCGGCCCGGCTCGCGGGCTGCGCTCCGCCCCCATGCTCACTCGCCGAGCACGCGGTAGCGCACCAGCCGCGATCGCAGCCACAGCACGCCCACCAGGTCGGCGAGCCCGCGGCCGAGGCGGTTCATCACGCCGTACTTCGACCGCCCGTGGCGCCGCGCGCGGTGGCGCACCGGCACCTCGACCACGCGCGCGCCGCGGAACCCGCACAGCGCGGGCAGGAAGCGGTGCATGGTGGTGAAGTACGGCAGCGCCTCGAGGGCCTCGCGGCGGTAGGCTTTGAAGGAGCACCCGATGTCGGTGACGCGGTCCCCCAGCACCAGCCGGCGCGCGCCATTGGCGATCCGCGACGACACCAGCCGCACCCACGTGTCCTGGCGGCCCTGGCGGACGCCCGAGACCACGTCGGCGGATTCGAGCGCCGCGAGCAGCCGGGGCAGGTCGGCCGGGTCGTTCTGCAGATCGGCGTCGAGCGTGACCACGATGGCGCCGCGGGCGCGCAGGAACCCCGCGGCGAGCGCCGCGCTCTGACCCGCGCGGGCGGCGAGCCGGACCGGCCGAATGCGCGGGTCGAGCCGCGCCGCCTCCAGCAGGCGCGCGCCGGTCCCGTCGTCGCTCCCGTCGTCCACCAGCACCAGTTCGTAGCTCTCGCCGGTGGGGCCGAGCGCCTGTCCCAGCTCGGCGAGCAGGGGCGCGAGGTTCTCGGCCTCGTTGTAGGCCGGGATGACGACGGAGATCCGGATGGGAGTGGGCGCGTTCATGGTGGCGGAGCGCGCAGCATGTCAGACGGCGCGCTGGGGCGCCAGCGTCGCGCGGGCCCGCCGGGTGCCACTGTCGGCCGGGCTGGAGCGACCGCCGTCTCTGTGTTAGACATGCCGCGTGCCTGCGCTCGACCGCGACCCCGAACGCCGCCGATCCGTCCGTCGGCGCGCCCTCGTGCCGCTCGAACAGCTCCAGATGGAGTTGGGGCGCGATCGGCCGCGCTGGACGTTCTCGCGGCTGGTCACCGGCTCGCCCCATCGCGAACGCATCCGCGAACGGGTGGAGTTCGTGCGGCGCTTCTTCCCCGAGCTCGACGCCGTGACCGTCCGGGTCGGCCTGGCGCTGAAGCGCGGCGTGCTGGGCTGGGGCTCGATGGACCCCGCACGCCCCGGCATCTGGGTGCGCCCGCGCCGGCTCGAATACTTCACCATCGCCCACGAGCTCACCCACCTGCTCCAGGCGCGCGGCCTGCTGCCGCGCGGCGAGCGCGCGTGCGACCTGTGGGCGCTGGCGCGCACCCCGCTGCTGGTGGACAGCGCGCCCGCCTACCTGCGGGTGCCGCGCGGCCTGCGCGGACGCCGGCTGGTGGCCGAGGAGTCCTCCCGGCTCTGCCACGCGGCGCGCCGCGCGATCGCCGCGCGCGAGGCGGGCGACCGGCGCTACCTGGTGCGGTTCGAACGCGAGGCGGCGGCCCCGGCCGCGTCGCACGATGCGTCCCCCGCGCTCGGGGACGCGGCGCCGTGAGGTGCATCCGGGTCGCCGCCGCGGTGGTATTGCACGAGGGGCGCGTGCTGCTCACGCAGCGCCCGCCGGGCGGCGCGAACCCGATGATGTGGGAGTTCCCCGGCGGCAAGCTCGAGCCGGGCGAGAGCGTGCCGCAGGCGCTCGCGCGCGAGATCGCCGAGGAACTGGGGGTGACCGCGACCCCGCACGAGCCGGTGGGCTCCAGCACGTACACCTATCCCGGCGGACTGCGGGTCGAGATCGAGTTCGTGCGCTGCACCCTCGCCACGCACGCCTTCCAACCCAACGACGAGGTGAACGACCTGCGCTGGCTGCGGCCGGCGGAGGTGGACCTGCGCGAGGTGCTGGCCGCCGATCGCGACTTCCTGGTCTCGATGGGCGCCTCGCCGCTCGCGGACGGACCGCACGGAGGATGACGATGTCGCTGCCCGAAGGCCTGCAGTTCCTCCAGCTCGGATGGTGGGTGGTCCACCTCGCGGCCGTCCTGCTGGTCTACTCCTACGGCCTCGCCAAGGGGCGCGGAGCGGAGCGCCGGGCGCAGCGCATCCGCGAGATGGAGAAGGGCAAGCGATAGCGCGAAGCGCGGATGTGGCGGTTCCCGGGTCGGCGGCGCACGCCGCCGCGACGCGGCGGTTCCCATTGACTCGGTCCCGGGTCGCGCCCTAGCGTGCGTTCGTCGTGATCGGATCGCGGGAGGCCACGTGGCGGTCAACGAGACGTTCGGCTGGATCTGGATCCTCACGGGGGTGCTCGCGGGGCTCGTGCTCGGTCTCCGGTTCCATCAGGACGACTGGCTGGGCGGCTACGCCACGCTGCGCCGCCGCCTGGTCCGGCTGGGGCACATCTCGTTCGTCGGGCTGGGCATCCTCAACATCCTGTTCGCGCACAGCGCGGCCCGGATGGCCCTCGACCCGGCGGGGCTGCGGATCGCCTCCATCGCCTTCCTCGTCGGCGGGATGAGCATGCCCGCCTGCTGCGCGCTCATGGCCTGGCGGCGGGGGCTCCAGCCCCTGTTCGCGGTGCCGGTGGTGAGCCTGCTCGGAGCGCTCGGCGTGGTCGTGCGCGGATTGCTGCGGCCGTGAGGCTCGGGCTCATCGCCATGAGCGGCGTGCGCGCCGCCAATCCCGAGCTCACCAGGGTCGGCCTCACGCTCCCTGGCTTCGTCGAGCGCAGCAAGGTGATCGCGTCCCTGCCGAGCCTCTCGCTGCTGACGCTCGCGGCGCTCACCCCGCCGGACGTGGAGATCGAGTATCGCGAGGTCCCCGACCTGAGCGCGGAACCGGCGCCGGTGGGCGAGTACGACCTGGTCGCGATCGCCACCTACTCGGCCCAGGTCCGGGACGCCTACCGGCTGGCCGGCCTCTACCGGGAGCGGGGCGTCCCGGTGGTGATGGGCGGCCTCCACGTCAGCGTGCTGCCGGAGGAGACGCGCGCGCACGGCGTGGTCCCGGTGGTGGGCGAGGGCGAGGTCGTGTGGCCCCGGATCATCGAGGACTTCCGCGCCGGGCGGCTCGCCGGCGAATACCGCGGCGTGCTGGAGGAGGGCTACGACCTCGCCGAGGCGCCGATCCCGCGCTACGACCTCCTCGACCCGGAGCGCTACAACCGGCTCACGGTTCAGACCAGCCGCGGATGCCCGCATCGCTGCGACTTCTGCGCCAGCTCGATCCTGATCGCGCCGCGCTACCGCGTGAAGCCGGTGGAGCGGGTGATCGCCGAGATCCGCCGGATCAAGCAGGTCTGGCCGAATCCCTTCATCGAGTTCGCGGACGACAACAGCTTCGTGGTGCGGAAGCACTCCAAGGAACTGCTGCGTGCCCTCGCGGCGGAGAACGTGAAGTGGTTCACCGAAGCGGACATCTCCATCGCGCAGGACGAGGAGATGCTGGACCTGATGCGGGAGAGCGGGTGCCGGCAGGTCCTGATCGGGCTGGAGAGCCCGGTCGCGGGCGGGCTCGACGGCATCGAGACGCGCGGCAACTGGAAGCTGCGGAAGTTCCCCGACTATGAACCGGCGATCCGCACCATCCAGTCGCATGGCATCACCGTGAACGGGTGCTTCGTGCTGGGGCTCGACGGGCACACCGAGGCGATCTTCGACTCGGTCTACGACTTCGTCGAACGGTCGGGGCTCTACGAGGTGCAGATCACGGTGCTGACGCCGTTCCCGGGCACTCCGCTCTATCGCCGGCTCCGGGAGCAGGGCCGCCTGCTCGCCGAGGGCGCGTGGGAGCGGTGCACGCTGTTCGACGTGAACCATGTCCCGACCGGGATGACGCCCGAGCGCCTCCAGTCGGGGCTCGTCGATCTGGGCCGCAGGCTCTACGAGCCGGGCTTCATCGAAGCGCGCCGGAAGCGCTTCTTCACCGAGCTGCGGCGCCACCGGGCCGCAGCCCGCCACCCCGGGGAGCCCCATGAGAACTGACTGGATCCGCCCGTTCTTCATCGTCGCGGCGCTCTACGACATCCTGCTGGGCCTGCCGTTCCTGTTCGCCTACCCGGCCATCTACGCGCGCTTCGGGATCGCGCTGCCCAATCACCCCGGCTACATCCAGTTTGGCGCGGCGGTGGTGACCATCTTCGGGATCGGATTCTGGATGGTGGCACAGGCCCCGCGGCGGAACCGGGACCTCATCCTCCTCGGCATCCTGTTCAAGTTCGCGTACGCGGGCACCGTGCTCGGGCACCTCGCCGGCGGCCGGATCCCGGCCCTGTGGGTCCCGTTCGCCTTCATCGATCTGGCGTTCGCGCTCGGCTTCTTCGTCGCGCTGGTGGCGCTGCCGCCGCCGGCACGGGAGTGAGCGCCGCTCGCCGCGCGCTCGCCGGCCTCGGGCTCCTCGCCCTCGGCGTGGCCGCGCTGGGCATCCCGGTGGTGGTCGCGCAGCTCGCGCCGCCGTGGTTCTCCCCGATCCCGCATTCCACGGACCTTCCGCTGCAGCTGTTCGCGTGCACCGGGAGCGTGGCCCTCGCCCTGTTCGGGGCGCTGCGCATCCGCCGCCAGAGCGGACGGCCGGCGGAGGACCAGCTGCCGCTGGTGGCGGGGATCCTCGTCGGCCTGTTCTTCCTCGCGCTGGCCATGGAATACGGGCACCGCTCCTGGGACTACGACTGCTACGAGGGTGCGGCGAAGGCCGTCCTGGCCGGCACGCCCCTCTACGGGAGCGGGTACATCTACCCGCCGCTGCTGGCGGAGGGCTTCGCGACCCTGCACCGGGTCATCGGGTTCGGCCTGTCGCACGCTCCGATCCACGTGCGATCGGACGCGGACAGCGTCTGGCACCTGGTGCTCTACGTGTTCCAGTGCCTGCAGGTGGGCCTCGCGATCGCCGCGTACGTGCTGTGCCTCGCCTTCGCGCGCCGGCTCGGGCTCCGTCCGCTCGCGGCCGCCGCGCTCGCCTGCGCGCTGGTGGTGTTCGACAATCCCCTGCTGCGCACCCTCAAGCACGACCAGATGAACCTGTGGATCCTCGACCTCTCGCTGGCGGCCATGCTGCTGGCGGACCGGCATCCGTGGCCGGCGGGACTCGCGGTCTCGCTCGGGGCCCATCTCAAGCTCTACCCCATCATCCTGCTGGGCCCCTGGCTGCTCGAGCGACGGTGGCGCGCGTGCCTCGGCGCGGCCGCTGGCGTGGCCGGTATCCTGCTGGTCGAGACCCGGGGTGGACGCGACTGGACGCGATGGCACGACTTCGTGGCCGCCATGGGCTCGCTGGGCGGGAGCCCGGTCGCGTTCCGGGACAACAGCGTGCGCGGCATGGTCACGAGCACGCTGCGGCTCGCGACCGGGAGCACGGACCGGCTGCCGGACGCGCTGCAGGCGGCCGCCAACGTGGTCGTGGCGCTGGCGACGCTGGGCGCCGCGGGGTGGCTGGTCGCGCGCTTCCTCCGCCGGGAGCGGGACGCGCGCTCGGCTCAGGCGGCGACGGGAGCGCCGGGGCCGCTGGCCGGGGTGTGGAGGCGTGACGGGCACATGGTGGACGCTCTCGCGTTCTCCCTGCTCGCCGCGCCGCTGGTCTGGGAGCACCACTACGTGCTCGCGATCCCGCTCGTGATCTGGGCGATCGCGACCCGCATCCGGGAGCACCCCTGGCTCATCGGCGGAGGGACGCTGCTCATGCTCGCGGTCCCGACCATCGATGTGTATCCGCTCGGCTATCACCGGCTGGCGGGCCTGATCCTGGTCCTCATCGGGACGGGCGGTCGCGCCCGCGCCGTTCCGGCCCGCACCGCGTAGCGCCGGCGCGCGTCCCGCGCGGCGCGGATCAACGCGGCGCTGCGGCGCCTTCCACCCGCGCGGCGTCCGCGAGCCGCCCCAGCGCGCTGAGCAGCGCGCGCAGGATCTCGGGAGGGCGCGGGGGACAGCCGGGGACGCGGACGTCCACCGGGAACACCGCCTGCACCCCATCGAGGGTGGCGAACGACCCGGCGCAGAACCCGCCGTGACAGGCGCAGTCCCCCACCGCGACGATCAGACGAGGTCGCGGCGTGGCCTCGTCCGTCAGGCGCAGCGCCTCCTCGAGGTGGCGCGCGGGCGGGCCGGTGACGAGCAGCCCGTCGGCGTGGCGCGGCGAGGCCACCACGTCGATGCCGAAGCGCTGCAGATCGTAGAACGGATTGAGCAGCGCCTGGAGCTCGCTCTCGCACGCGTTGCACGAACCGGCGTCCACGTGGCGCAGCCGCAGCGAACGCCGCAGCACGCGCTGGACCTCGGCGCGCAGCGCGTGGCCGAGCACCTCGATCTCGCCCGCCTCCGCGCGCGGCGCGCGTTCGAGGCCGGCGGGCCAGGCGATCGCTGGCTGGCCGGTCTCGACTCCGCGCCGCAGCGCGCGCCAGACGATGTCCCACATGGTCAGGCTCCCGCGCCCGCGGCGTTCATCGGTCCACGCACGCGTAGCAGAGGTTGAACGACTTGTTGACCACCGGGAAGTCGGGGACGATGTTGTCGAGCACCGCCAGCGCCACCGCGGGCCAGTTCGCGTGCGAGGCCGACCGCACCCGCCACGACTCGAGCGTGCCATCGCCCGCGGCGCGCACCCAGTGCGCGAGCATGCCGCGCGGGGACTCGACCAGCCCGAGTCCCGACCGTCCCTCGGCCAGTCCGCCGATGTGCTGCGCCAGCGGGCCGCCCGGCAGGCGCAGCAGCATCTGCTCGATCAGGTTGAGCGACTCGTGCATCTCGTCCACGTGCTGATGGAAGCGGGCGAGCGCGTCCCCGGTCGCGCGCGTGGGCACCTGGAAGTCGAGGTCGGGGTAGGCCGCGTACGGGTGGTCGCGGCGCACGTCGCGCGGCAGGCCCGAGGCCCGCGCCGCCGGTCCGACCACGCCGAGATCCACGGCGATGGCGCGCGTGAGCACGCCGGTGCCCAGCAACCGGTCGACCACGGCGGCGTTGGCCGGCACCGAGCGCGCCAGCGCCTCGAGGTCGGCGCGCACCCCGGTCAACACGCCGCGCAGCCACAGCTGCGCCGCGTCGTCGAGGTCGCGCGCCACGCCCCCCGGCACGCACACGCCCCGCAGGAATCGGTGGCCGAACAGCGCGTCATTCACCTGCTGGAGGGTCTCCTTGAGACGGTTGGCCTCGGTCGCGCCCACCACGTACGCGGTGCAGGTGAGCAGGTGGCCGATCGTGCCGGCGTGGTTGTAGAGCCGCTCGAGCTCGGCGGCGAGCGAGCGGATGGCGCGCGCGCGCGGCGGCACGCTGGTGCCGGTCAGTTCCTCGACCGCCCCGCAATAGGCGATCGCATGCGAGAGCGCGCACAGCCCGCAGACGCGCTCGGCCAGCTCGAGGCCGCGCGTGACGCTCGCCCCTCTCGCCAGGGTCTCCAGCCCGCGGTACTTCCAGCCGAGGCGCACGTCGAGCTTCAGGATGGCCTCGCCCACGCTCGAGAACCGGAAGTGGCCGGGCTCGATGATGCCGGCGTGGATGGGCCCGACCGGGATCTCGAACACCCCTTCCCCCTCGACCTTCCCGAACGCGAACCGCGGCGCCCACGACCACTCCGCGGGCGGCGCGAAGTCGCGTCGCAGCGGATACGCGCCCGCCGGCCAGCCCTCGTGCGCCACCAGCGGACGCGGATCGGGATGGCCCTCGGGCACCACGCCCAGCAGGTCGTGCATCTCGCGCTCGAGCCAATGGGCGGCCGGCACCTCGGGCGTGATGCTCGGGTAGACGGGCGCGTCCCCCGGCACCGCCACGACGAGCGTGATGAGCGCGTCCTCGGGCGCCATCGAGAACGTGAAGTGCAGCCGGAAGCGTCCGCCCGCCTCGCGCTCGTCGAGCGCGTAAGCCAGCACCAGCGCTCCGCCCCACTCGCGGTGGAGGGCGCCGGCCACCTCGCGCACCCGCGCCGCCGGCACGACCACCAGGTGCTCGCGCAGGCTGGCGCGATCGGCGCCGAGCACCGCGTCGGCGAAGCGCTCGCGCAGTCCCAGCAGCGCGCGCTGGAGCGGGAACAGCTCGCCGGTCTCGGGCCGGTCGGTCATGGTCGGAGCACCGCGGCCGCCTGCTCGAGCAGGTGGCGGAAGGGGGTGGGCAGGTAGACGCCGAGCAGCACCAGCGCCCCCGCGAGCGCCCACATCGGCGCGTGCGAGCCCCGCGGCAGCGGATCGCGCGCCTCGCGCTTGGCGCGTCCGAGGGCGACGCGCGTCCAGTGGTACGCGAGCCCCGCGAACACGATGGTGAGCGCCGCCAGTGCCACGGCCACCGCGGCGAAGTGCCCGGCGTGAAGCCCGCCCAGCAGCGTGCTCCATTCCGAGAGGAACAGCGCGGTGGGCGGCAGCCCGGCGAGCGCCACGCCGGCGATCACGAACAGCGCGCCGAGCGGGGGCGAGGCCTCGAGCGCCCCGCTCCACTGGTCCATGCGGCGCGAGGCGAACCCGCGGCCCAGCGAGCCGCCGACCAGGAACGCCAGCGTCTTGGCGAGCGCGTGGGCGACGAGGTGGAACATCCCGCCGAACACGGCGAGCGGCGCGCCGAGGCCGACGGCGAGGGTGATGAAGCCGGTGTGCTCGACGCTCGAGTACGCCAGCAGGCGCTTGTAGTCGCCCTGCAGCAGCATGAAGGGCACCGCCACCCCCATGGACAGCAGTCCGAAGGCGATCAGCAGTCCGCTCGAGTAGCCCGGCCCGAGGCACGCGGCGGCGATGGCGTGCACGCGCAGCACCGCGGTGAGCGCGGTGGCGAGCATGGCCGCGGACAGCACCGCGCTCACCGGCGTGGGCGCCTGGCTGTGCGCGTCGGGCAGCCAGGTGTGCATCGGCGCGAGGCCGGCCTTGGTGCCGTAGCCCACCAGGGTGAACACGAACCCGAGCATCACGAACCGCGGCGACAGCCGGGGCGCGATCGCGCGCAGTTCGGTCCACTGCAGTCCCCGGGACGGCTCGGCGAACAGCCCGCTCGAGGCGTAGTAGAGCAGCACGGTGCCGAACAGCGCGAGGGTGATGCCCACCGAGCACAACAGCAGGTACTTCCACCCCGCTTCGACCGCGCCCGGGCGGTCGTAGTAGCCGACCAGGAGCGCGGAGGCGAGCGTGCTGGCCTCGAGCGCGATCCACAACAGCCCGAGGTTGTTGGCCACCGCCGCGAGCGTGATCGAGCCGGCGAGGAGGTGGAACATGGCGTCGTAACGGCCCGCGGTCCAGCCGGCCGCGGCGTGCCCCCGCTCCTCCTGCGCCATGTAGTAGGCCGCGTACCACGCCGCCGCGGTGACCACCACGCCGATCACCAGCGCGAGCAGCGCGGCGAGCGCGTCGGCCTGCAGCCAGCCGCCCGCGGCGGTGAAGGCGCCGCCGGCCAGCACACGCGCGACGAGCGCGACCGCCGCCGCCAGCCCCAGCGCCGCGCCCGCCAGCGAGACGCGCCGGCTCCACGCCGAGCGCCCCAGCGCCAGGCACGCCGCGGCGGCCAGCGGCGAGGCGAGCAGGAGCGGGAGCAGGAACGCCATGGTCATCCCTTCAGCGAGGTGAGCCGCGTGGTGTCACCGTGGTCGAAGGTGTCCTCGATGCGGCCGACGAACACTCCGAGCAATGCCACGCCCACCAGCAGGTCGAGCAGCACGCCGATCTCGACCACCAGCGGCATGCCGTAGGTGAGGGAGACCGCGCCGAGGAAGATCGCGTTCTCCACCAGCACCAGTCCGACGATCTGCATCAGCGCCTGGCGGCGGCTCACCATCACGAACAGCCCGATGAGCGTGGCCGCGACCGAGACCGGCAGGCACGACGCGAGGATGGTGGTGCCGGCGCCGAACAGCGCGCGCGTCTGGCTGAACGCCACCACCACCAGCGCCCCGCCGGTCAGCGCCGAGGCGGGGATGCCGATGTACGAGTCCACCAGGCCCGGCCCCTTCGAGCGTGCCGCCGCGCGGCCGAGCAGGCGCGGGATGAGGAAGCCCTTGATCGCGCCCACCAGCGTCGCCGCGACCAGGATGTGCCAGGCGCCGGTGGACTGGGCCACCACCAGCGCGATGCCGGCGAGACTCCACGAGTTCCAGGTGTAGGCGCGGATCGCGCCCGCGACGCGGCGCTGGCTCACGGCGTAGAGCGCCGAGAGCAGGAACGCGCCCGCCAGCAGGTTGATGGCGTTGCTGTGCGGGAGCCAGTCGGGGAGCGGGAGGTCCATCACTTGAGCATCGCGTTGGAGGCCAGGGCGAGCAACGAGAGCAGGAACGCCATGCCGAGGAACTCGGGCACGCGGAACAGACGCATCTTGGCGGTCACCGATTCGATCGCGGCGATCACCACGCACATCGTCAGCAGCTTGGCCATCCAGATGCCCGCCGCCAGCGCGAGCGCCCCGGCGGTGGGCTCGAGCGCGATGCCCCACGGCAGGAAGAGGTTCGCCACCAGGGTGAGCAGCACGATCTGCCGCACCGCCGCCGCCCACTCGAGCAGGGCCAGGTGGCGCCCCGAGACGTCGAGCAGCATCCCTTCGTGGATCATGGTGAGTTCGAGGTGGGTGACCGGGTTGTCCACCGGCACGCGGCCGGTCTCGGAGAGCGCGACGATCCACATCGCGGCCAGCGCCAGCAAGTGGGATGGCGAGAGCCAGCCGAGGGGCGCGGTCGCCACCGCGCGCGCGATGCCGCCGAGCGCCGTGGTGTGCGCGCCGATCGCGAGCGTGAACACCGCCAGCATGAGCGCGGGCTCGGCCAGCGCCGCGAGCGCCATGTGGCGGCTCGCGGCCATGCCGCCGAAGGTCGTGCCGGGCTCCATCGCGAGCAGCGCCTGGAGCACGCGCGCGGCGGCGAACAGCGCCACCGTCGCCACCAGGTCACCGGCGAATCCGAGCGGATCGCCCGCCAGCACCACCGGCGTCCAGGCGCACACCGCGAGCGAGCACGCGAGCACGGCGACCGGCGCCGCGCGTGCCAGCCACGAGGCGTCCTCGGAGACGATCGACTCCTTGTGCCACAGCCGCCCCAGGTCGGCGTACCGCTGGAGCACCGGAGCCCCCCGGCGCATCTGCAGCCGCGCCTTGAGCGCGGCGATGACCCCGTTGAGCAGCGGCGCCATCAGCACCAGCATCACGGTCTGCCCGACCACCAGCGCGGCGCTCAGGAGCGGATCGTTCACGGCCGCATCGCCCCGAGCAGCAGCACCACCAGCGTGACCAGCAGGTAGAGCATGTAGAGGTTGAGGTTCCCGGTCTGGAGGCGGCGCGCCTGCTCGGACGTCCACAGCACCGCCTGCACCAGCGGTTCGTAGAACAGCCGTTCGACCAGCGGCGGCACGCCCGAGTGGTAGCGATACCGGTGGCCGAAGTACGGCGAGCCCTCCTCGAGCACCTCGAGCTCGCGCTCGGCGCGCAGCAGCGGGCCGAAGATCAACCGCAGGGGCTTGGTGAACCCGAGCGCCGAGTACTGCTGGCGCGCGTCGAGCCGCACCCCGCACGCCCACGACGGCGCGCGCCGCACCGGGGTGCGCAGCCGCGCGAGCGACAGCCAGGCCATGGGCAGGAGCCCGAACAGCGCCGCCAGCAGCGCCAGCGAGAGCGGGGAGACGCTCGCGAAGGCCGGGCCGAGCGGCGCCAGCACCAGGCCGTCCCAGGCCGACAGCCTCACCGCGTCGAAGCCCGGCACGAGCGAATCGAGCGAGCGGCCCAGCGCGCCCAGCGCCCAGGTGGCGCCGGTGCCCCACGCCACGCCGAGCGCCGCGAGCGCGAGCAGCGTCCATTCCAGCGCCGGACCCGCCGCGTGCGCCTGCGCCGCGCCGGCGCTGCGCGGGCGGCCGAGGAAGCCGACGCCATAGAGCTTGACCAGCGCCGCGGCCGAGAGCGCGGTCGCGAGCGCCAGTCCCGCGCCCACGAACGGCGCGAGCAGCCGCAGGCTGCCGGTGCCGGCCGAGAAGCCGACGATGAGCGCCTGGTAGAGCAGCCACTCGCCGATGAAGCAGGCGAACAGCGGCAGCCCCGAGAGCGCGAGGACGGACGCGAGGGCCGCGCCCGAGAGCCGCGGCAGCCGGCGCGCGAGGCCGCCCAGCTTCTCGAGGTCGCGGCTGCCCGCCGCGTGCGCCGCCTCGCCCACGGCGAGGAACGCGAGCCCCTTCGAGAGCCCGTGCCCCACGGCGTGGTACAGGCAGGCGGCGAGCGCCACGCCAGCGAGCGCCGGCTGGCCGCCGCGCACGAAGGTGGCCGCGAGCCCGAGGGCGATCGCCAGCAGCCCGGCGTTCTTGATCGTGGAGTAGGCGAGCAGGCGCTTGGCGTCGCTCTCGAGCACCGCGTAGAGCGCTCCCAGCAGCGCCGTGGCCGCGCCGGCGACCAGCAGCGTCTCGCCCCAGCCGGCCACCGGCCCGCCCGCCATCTGCCAGGCGAAGCGCAGCAGGCCGTAGAGCCCGGCCTTGACCATCACGCCCGAGAGCAGCGCCGAGACCGGCGCGGGCGCTTCGGGGTGCGCCAGCGGCAGCCATACGTGGAGCGGCGCCAGCCCGAGCTTGACGGCGAAGCCGATGGTCATCGCCCACGCCACCCACCGCGCCTCGGCCGGCGGCAGCGCCGCGAACGCGGCCGCGAGGTCGGTGAACGCGAACGAGCCCGCCACCGCCGAGAGGCGGAGCAGCGCGAGCGCCATGAAGGCCGCCCCGGCGTGCGAGAGCGCGAGGTACACGAACGCCGCGCCCCGGGCGCGCGCGCTGCGGGGATCGGCCGCCACCAGCGCCGCCGAGAGCAGCGTCATGCCCTCCCACGCCAGCAGGAACAACAGCGCGTGCCGCGCCGCGAACGCCGCGGCGAGCGCCAGCGCGAACGCCGCGTGCAGGGCGATGCGCGCGAGGTCGCCCGCGCCGGCGCCCGCCGTCCCCGGGTCGTGCGCCTGAGCGGTGCGATGGCTGATGAACGACGCGGCGCCGACGATGCCGAGCAGCAGCAGGAAAGGCGCGGCGAGCCCGTCGATTCCCAGCGACCAGGGGTCGCCCGGCAGCCCCGGCCACCACTCGAGCGGCGAAGGCTCGGCGCCCGCGAGCGCGAGGCCCGCGGCCACCGCGAGCGCCCCGCAGGCGACCGCGGCGGTGGCGCGCGCGAGGCGGAAGCGGACCAGCCGGGAGGGGCGCGCCGGCGCGGGCAGCAGTCCGAGCGCGGGCACGAGCGCAGCGGCGGCCAGACCCCAGACCGCGAGCGCTAGAAGGCCGCCGGCGAGCGCGGCGAGCGGCATCAGCCATCCCTGGTTGAAGTGACGAGGCACGCCCGCCGCGGGCGCGGGGGGCGTTCATCCATTCACCGTGCAGGAGTAACAAGCGCGCGGGCGGGGGTCAAGGGCCGCGGTGCGAGGCGTGCCGTGGAGGTGCGGCGCGGAGCGGGAGGAGGTGCGCCCGAAGCAGGCGGAGGCCGCGTGGATCGCGGCGCGGGGCCGATCCGCTCGCAGCACCGAGGGTGACCGGCGTGCCCGGCCGAGGTGGCGTCCTGCCGAAGTGACGTTTTGCCATTGAGGGGGCGGAACCGTGGAGCCTATCATTCGAATGTGGAGGGCACTGCCCTCATCCCATGGATCGCCGTCGTCACCCGACGGCCCGGTGGGCAATGCCCTTGAAATGGAGGCCGCGTCCATGTTCAAGACTCAGCAGTTCTGTGCGTCGTGCATCGCCGTCATCACGACCGCTCTCGTCCCCCATTTCGCGTTCGCCGCCTGGCCGCACAGCCCGTTCACGAATCTGCCGGTCTGCACCGCGGCGATCACCCAGCAGTACTCCACGATCGCTACGGATGGCTCGGGCGGCGCCATCGTCACGTGGCAGGACTTCCGTGGCCTCTGGACCTCTGACATCTACGCCCAGCACGTGCTGGCGAGCGGTGAGGCCGACCCGGCATGGCCGGCCAACGGCCTTGCCATCTGCACCGCGGTGAGCAGTCAGGAGTTCCCTGTCATCGTATCGGACGGCGCAGGCGGCGCCGTCGTCACCTGGGGCGACGCTCGAAACGGGAATTACGACATCTTCGCCCAGCACGTGCTGGCGGGCGGCACGGTGGATCCGGCGTGGCCGGCGGATGGTCGCGCGCTCTGCACCGCGGCGGGCCATCAGGTGAGTCCCGCGGTCGTCTCGGACGGCGCAGGCGGCGCCATCGTCACCTGGCAGGACCTGCGCGGCGGCATCGTCTACAGCATCTACGCTCAGCACGTGCTGGCGGGCGGCGCCGTGGATCCGGCCTGGCCCGCGGACGGACGAGCGTTCTACACGCAGGAGTCTCAGCAGATCTCCCCTGCGATCATCTCCGACGGCGCGGGCGGCGCCATCGTCACCTGGCAGGACGCTCGCAGCGGCGCCTACGACATCTACGCTCAGCGCCTCCGGGCGAGCGGTGCCGTGGACCCGGCCTGGCCCGCGGCCGGCCGCGCCCTGTGTGCCGCAACGGACGATCAATCATCCCCCAGGATCGTCTCGGACGGCGCGGGTGGCGCCATCGTCACGTGGCACGACCTCCGCAGCGGCACGGGCTACGACATCTACTCCCAGCACGTGCTGCCGAGCGGGGGCCTGGATCCCGCGTGGCCGGTGAACGGCCGCGCCGTGTGCACCACCGGGAACCACCAATCCGCTCCTGCGATCGCCTCGGACGGCGCGGGCGGCGCCATCGTCGCCTGGCACGACATGCGCAGCGGGACGAACTACGACATCTACGCCCAGCACGTGCAGGCGAGCGGCGGCCTGGATCCCGCGTGGCCCGCCGAGGGTCGCGCGCTCCTGATCGCGCCGAACGATCAGTGGTACCCGTCGGTCGTTTCAGATGGGGCGGGCGGCGCCATCGTCATCTGGGGGGACAACCGCAACGGCAACTACGACATCTACGCCCAGCACGTGCAGGCAGGGGGAGTCGTGGATCCGGCGTGGCCCGCGGACGGCCGCGCCCTCTCGACCGCGGCGGGCACCCAGGGGTGGTTCACGGTCGTCACCGACGGCTCGGGTGGCGCCAATGTCACGTGGTCCGACGATCGGAACGGCGAGTGGGACATCTACGCGCAGCGCGTTGCGCGCTTCGGCTACCTCGGCACGCCCGAGGCCGAGGTCATCTCCGTGAGGGACGTCGCCGGCGATCAGGGCGGCAAGGTGAAGCTCTCGTGGAACGCGAGCTACCTCGACACCGGGGGCGACCCGAACCTGAGCGCCTATGACGTCCTGCGTTCCGTGCCCCAGGGCGCGGTGGCGGCGGCGCGGACGCGCGGCCAGCGTGTCGTGCCGCTGGGTGTCGGCGCGCTCGTTCCCGGGGAGATCCTGGTCTCCACCCTCGGTGCCCAGACGCTCTACTGGGAGTACCTCGCCACGGTGAACGCGCTTCACTACGTTTCCGGTTACAGCTACGTCGCGGCAACGACCACGGACTCGACGGGCACATCGAATCCGCTCACCGCATACATGATCGTCGCCCGCAACGCGACGACCACGATGTACTGGCCCTCGGCGCCGGCGTACGGCTACTCGGTGGACGATCTCGCGCCGGTCGCCCCCGCGACCTTCGTCGGCCGGTACGCCGCAGGTTCCACGACGCTTGAATGGAGCCCGAACGCCGAGAGCGATCTCGCGGGCTACCGGTTGTACCGCGGGTACGAGCCGGCATTCGCGCCGGGGCCGGGGAATCTCGTGGCCGCGCTTGCGGGCACGAACTACGTGGACGCGGCGGGCGGGACCGCCTACTACAGGCTCGCGGCGGTGGACATCCACGGCAACCAGAGCCCGTACGCGTTCCTGCAGCCGGATGGGACGGTGGGGGTGGACGGGGTGG
This sequence comes from Candidatus Eiseniibacteriota bacterium, assembly GCA_963776245.1. Lineage (GTDB taxonomy): Bacteria > Eisenbacteria > RBG-16-71-46 > RBG-16-71-46 > RBG-16-71-46 > CAVSAC01. The sequence goes on from CAVZLN010000003.1 coordinate 1,104,217, forward strand.
CGCCCGTGCGCGAGGTCTCGTTCGCGCGCCCGGCGCCCAACCCGGCGCGGGAGGGTGTGTCGCTCGCGTTCGCTCTGCCGCGTGAGGCGCGGGTGGAACTGGCGGTCTTCGATCCGGCGGGCCGCCGGGTGCGGACGCTGGTGGCGGGGGTGCGGGCGGCAGGAGAGCACGCGCCGCGCTGGGACCTGAGCGACGACGCGGGACGGGCGGTGGGCGCCGGGCTCTACTTCGCGCGCCTCGAGGTCGAAGGCCGGCGGCTGGTGCGAAGGCTCGCAGTGACACGGTAGTGGCCACCGCGGGGCCGGTCGCTCCGCCCTTTCCGGTCCCGTCGGTCGCGGTGTAACGTCGCAGGGCCTCCCGAGCCAGCCCCGGCCCCCGCCTCGCGCCTCGGGAGATCGCCCGCGCACCACCCTTCTCCCCGAGGTCAGCGTGATCGGCAGGTGCTTCTCGCACTACCGCGTCCTCCGATTGCTGAGCGAGGGCGGCATGGGCTCGGTCTACGAGGCCGTGGACCTGACGCTCGAGCGGCGCGTGGCGATCAAGGTGATCCGCCCGCCGGAGCTGGATTCCGGCGACGCGCTGGAGCTCTTCCTGCGCGAGGCGCGGGCGGTCTCGCGGGTCGAGCACCCGAACGTGGTCGCCATCCACGACGTGCTCGCCGAGGACGGGCTCCACCTGCTGGTGATGCAGTACGTGGATGGCGCGCCCCTGCGCGAGCGGCTCCGCGCCGGACCGATGCGGGTGTCCGAGGCGCTGCGGGTGGCCGAGGAGGTGACGCGGGGACTGCAGGAGGCCCATCGCCACGGCGTCGTCCATCGCGACGTGAAGCCCGACAACGTCATGATGACGTCGGGCGGGACCTGCAAGGTGCTGGACTTCGGCGTGGCGCGACTGGTGGATCGCACCACGGTGCGCGATTCGGGCGGGCTGATCGGCACCGTCCCCTACATGTCCCCCGAGCAGGTGCGCGGAGAACGCGTGGACGCGCGCTGCGACCTCTACAGCGTCGGCGTGATGATGTACGAGATGCTCGCCGGCCGCCTGCCGTGGACCTCGCGCGAGACCGCGCCGATGCTCTACGAGATCCTCGAATCGCCGGTGCCCGCGCTGCGGGATCTGCGGCCCGACCTGCCCGAGGACGTCGAACGCATGGTGGCCCACGCGATGGCGCGCAGCCCGCACGAGCGCTACCAGTCGGCGGAGGAGCTGCTGCACGACCTCGAGGTCATCCGCGACCGGTACTCCGAAGGCGCCTCGGCGGCGGACGCCCGCCTGCTGGCGCGCCCGCGCCGCGGGCGGAGGCGGCTCACACTCGTGCTCGGCGCGCTCACGGTGGTCGCGAGCGCCGCCATCCTCTATGTCGCCCTCCGCTCCCGCGCGCAGGGGCCGGAGCACGCGGGGCCGCGGCTGATGGTCGCCAACTGGGAGCTGTCGGCGCCGGATTCCGGATCGCGGTGGCTGGCGAGCGGCGTGGCGGACTACCTGATCCGTTCCCTGGCCGAGCGGCAGGACCTGAGGGTCATCAGCCGCGAGACCGCGCGTTCGGCCATCCTCGCCACCGCGCCCGCCGGGGCCGATCCCTCGACCGCCGACGTGTCCCGAGCCGCCCGCCGGCTGGAGGCGCGCTATCTGGTGACCGGGACCATCCAGCCGCGGCGCGGCGGCGCCCGCATCCTCTGCGACCTGGTGAGCGTGCGCGATGGCACCCTGCTGCGCAGCTGGTCGCAGGACGTGGAGGGTGTCGAGGGCGGCTTCTATCCGGCGATGGAGACGTTCTCGGCGGAGATCGCGCGCCTGGTGGGTTCCGGGCGCCGGCGCGCGCCCGGGGCTCCGCGCACCATCGGCGAGGCGCTCACGCCCTCGATGGCCGCGCTGCGCGCCTACCACGAAGCCCTGTTGCGCAGCGAGGCCGGCGACCTGCCGGGCATGCTGGCGGCGCTGCGGGTGGCCACCGCGGCGGACAGCGGGTTCGCCGACGCCCAGCTGCTGCTGGCGCGCTCCTCGCTCGATCAGGCGGAGCGCCAGCGCGCCCTGGACGCCGCGCGCGCCGCGCGCGGGAGGGCCTCGCCGGTCACCCGCGGGCTCATCGACGCGCAGGACAAGATGAACCAGGGCCGCTTCGCGGAGGCGGGCCCGATCTACGAGAGCGTGCTGGCGCGCGATCCCGAGAACGTGGTCGCCGGGGTCGCGCTCGCCCGGCTCTACGGCCAGCAGCGGCGCTTCGCCGACGCCGCGGCAGCCTTCGAGGCCCTGCACGACGTGGACCCGTTCGACTACTCGTACTACGGCGAGTGGGCGCTGGCCTATCGCGACATCCAGCGCGACGACCGCGCGCTGGCGATCCTGCAGCAATGGCGCCACGCGCTGCCGGAGGAGCAGGCGCCGTTGCGCTCGCTCATCCAGATGCGCCAGATCCTCGGCGAGTACGAGCGCGGATTGGTGCTGTGCGACACGCTCGACGGGCTGGCCGCCGGCGCGGCCACCCGCCAGCGGGCCCAGTTGCTCGCCGACCTCGGTCGCCTGCACGAGGCGCGACGGCTGTTCCAGCGCCTCGAGGTCTCGCCCGACCCCTACGCGGTCGCGACCCGCGGTTCTTCGTTCCTGGCCGTGCTCGCCCTCTACCAGCATGACTACGACGGGGGCTTGAGACTGCTCGAACCGGCGCTGCGCGGCGATCCGGGGGCCTACAACTGGTGGCTGGCGGGCGTGCTCGCGGCGGGCGCCCACCGCGTGCCGCTGGCCCGCGCCTACGCGGATTCCATCGCGGCCACGCTGGCCGGCGCCGGCGCCGACGAAGCGCACGCGTTCACCGGACATCGCTTCCTCTACCACCTGCGCGCCCGCATCGCGCTGGAGCAGGACAGCGCACGGGTGGCGGTGGGGATGATGGAGCGGGCGCTGCGCAACACCGCGCGGAGCGACCGGCCGTTCTTCATCACCGACCTCGGCCGCGCGCTGCTCGCCGCCGGGGACGCGCCGCGCGCCGCCCGCGAGCTCGAGGGCATGCGGCAGCTCAACCCGCGCTACCCGCCCGGCCTGCTGGAACTGGGCCGCGCCTATCTCCGCCTGGGCCGCCGGCCGGAGGCGCGCCGGGTGCTCGCCGACCTCCAGCGCATCTGGAGCCGCGCGGACGCCGACTACGTCCTGAATCGTGAGTTGCACGCGCTGTTGCGCTCGAGCGAAACGCGCTCGGCGCGCGACGGACACCCCGCCAACGCCACGGCCGGTCTCGCGTGGCGTGGCCGCTGAGGAGGATCTCCATGCCGGTCACGAAGCTCAGGGTCGCGACGCTGCTGCAGGCCTGCCAGAAGCTCGAATCGTCACTGCGCTTCCGGGGGGAGGTGGCGGGCTCCATCGCGTTCGACCTGAACGAAGGGGTGAACACCCAGATCGATCTGCCGTCCGACCTTGCCACCCGCATCGACTTGATCGCGCACAGTCCGATCCCGGATCCCTGCCCGTGCCCGCCGTGGTGCGTGCCGACCCGTCTCGGCGTGGCTCAGGGCATCGGCCAGGGCGCGGGCGAATTCGGCGCCGTGTTGGAGGGGCTGCAGGCCTTCATGGAGCAGTTGCCCGACCCGATCCGGGTCCGGGTGTTCCCGCAGCCGTAGCCCGCCCCGGGTTGGACGCTGGCGGCGGCGCTCGGCTAGGGTGCCCGTCACGAGACGGGTCCGGTCGCCGGCCGCGCATCCGCGCGCTCGGACCGGGCCCGCAAGCGGGAGAAGCGAGATGACGGAGCCCCGGCGTTTCCTGGACCGCGTGGTGCTGGTGACCGGCGCGACCAGCGGCATCGGCCGCGCCTGCGCGAAGGCGCTGCTCGGCGAAGGGGCGAAGGTGGTGGCGTGCGGGCGGCGCCGGGAGCGCCTGGCCGAGCTGGAGGCCGCGGCCCAGTCGGCCGGAGGGGCGCTGCTGGCGCTCGCGGGCGACGTGCGGGAGGAAGCCACCGCGACGGCGTGGCTGGAGGCCGCGCGCGCGCGCTTCGGCGGGCTCGACGGGCTGGTGAACGCCGCTGGAGTGCTCGGCAACGGCGGCGTGCTCGAGACCGGGAGCGAGGACTGGGACCGGGTGATGGACACCAACCTGCGCGGGCTCCATCTCATGACCCGCGCGGCCGGGCCCGCGCTGATCGAACGGAAGGGCGCGGTGGTGAACATCTCCTCGGTGGCCGGCCCGCGGCCCTACGCCGGGTTGATCGCCTACTGCGTCAGCAAGGCCGCAGTGAGCACGTACACGCGCTGCGCGGCGCTCGACTTCGCGCCGCACGGGGTGCGCGTGAACGCGCTCGAGCCGGGGGTGGTGGTGACCGAGCTGCACACCGTCACGCACGCCGTCGCCGACTACCCCGCGTTCCTCGAGCGCGGCAAGACCACCCACGCGCTCGGGCGCGTCGGCCGTCCGGAGGAGATCGCGGCGCTGGTGCTCTACCTGCTGAGTGACGAGGCCTCGTGGATCACCGGGGCGTGCGTGCCGATCGACGGCGGTCGCGCGCTGCTGAGCGCGCGCTGATGCGCAGGCCGAAGAGCGGTGGAGACGGATTCGAGTCGGTGCTGGGCTGGCCGGCGTGGGCGCTGGCCCTGCTGGCGCTCGGCTCGTCGTTCGGCCCGCTGCCGCGCGACTGGACCCGGGTGCTGAACGGGGGGCTGACGCTGTTCGCGCTGCTCGAGGCGGGCGTGGCGATGGCGCGGGGCCGCCGCGGGGCGTTCGTGGCTTACGCCGCGATCGCCGTGCTGATGAACCCGGTGCGCCCATTCGTGTTCCCAGCCCAGGCGTGGCGCCTGCTGTACGCCGGGGCCGGGCTGTGGCTCGCGGGCGACCACCTCCCGGCGCGCCGCTGACCGTATCCGAACGCGGCCCGGGCCCGCCTCGCCGGGCCCGGCGGCGTCCCCCAGAACCCCCTGTTCCCCCCCGGGCGCCCCGCCGATAACCGTGGCGTCATGCAGGCTCTGGTCCTCCACCCGACAGGGGCGGGCACCGCGCTGGCCGCGGTCGCGCTCGCCGCCGGCGCGCCGCTGTTCAGCGACGGGCTGCGCGCGCTGCGCCTGCGGCGTGCCTTCCGCGGGCTGCACCCGGTCGCGCTCACCCACCGGCGGAACGGGATGACCCACGTCACCGGCCGCGTGGCGCTCGAGAGCCCGCTGTTCTCGCCGCTCTCGGGTCGCCCGTGCGCGGGGTTCCGGCTCGAGGTCTCGACCGCCGCCCAGCCGCAGCCACGGCGCGTGGACGAGTGGCGCGACTTCCGCATCGAAGAAGGCGGCGCCAGCGCGCGGGTGATGGGGCGGCGGGCGCGCTGGGACCTGGCGGTCACCGCGGAGCGCGACGCGGTGGCGGGCGCGCCGCTCACCGAGCATGTCCGGGCGCTGCTCGAACGGGTGCCCGAGGCGCGCTGGCTGCGGGACTCGGGCGCGCCGCTGCGATTGGTCGAGCACGCGCTGTTCGCGGGTGCCTCGTGTCACGTGGTGGGCTTCGCGCGTCATTCGCCGATGCTCCGGCTCGAGAGCGTGGAGCTGCTCGAGCGCACCGGCACCGACGACGGCGCGATCGGCGGCGCCGGCGGGAGCGTGATCGCGGCGGAGGTGTCGAGCGGCGAGCCGGACCTGTGGCTGGGCCCCGGCGACCAGCTCGACTTCCTGCTGGTGTCCGACGCGTCCCCGCGTCCCGGGCGCCTGCGCGTCCCGGCGCTGCGTCTCGGCGGGCTCGGCATCGGCCCCGCGCTGAGCCTGGGCGGCATGCTCTACCTCGCGCACGTCGCGGACTGGCTGCGCGCGCACGGCGGATTCTGACCATGCCCGCCCGCTTCCCGATCGACACCGCGATGTGGGCCACCTTGGCATTCGGAGCCGGCTTGTACCTGTTCTGGCGCGGCTTCCGCGACCTGCGCCTCAAGCGCCTGATCGAGAACACGCCCACCTCGCATATCCGCTCCATGGCCATGGGCCTGGTGGAGATCGTGGGGAAGGTCGTGCCGCGCAGCTCGGTGAGCGCGCCGTTCTCGGGCCGGCCGTGCGCCTACTGGGAGGTCGACATCGCCACGCGCTCCGACCGGCGCGGCGGCTGGAAGGTGGTGCACCGGAATCAGAGCGGAAGCCCGTTCTACCTGCGCGACACGAGCGGCACGGCGCTGGTGTACCCGCACGGCGCCCAGTGCCACGTGAACTTCGGCGTCAGCGAGGAATGCCTCGGCATCTCGCTGCCGCCCTGCTACTCGGACTACATGCAGAGCCAGAACCTGGGCCTGTGGCGCTTCGGCACCCTGCGCTTCCGCGAGCGGCTCATCGAGGAGGGCGACCAGGTCTACGTGCTCGGGACCGCGGTGCCGCGCGCGCGTGTGCTCGACATCTCGGCGGGCGAGACCATGCAGGCGACCGGCACCGAAGACCTGCGCGCCACCCGCCTGCGCTCACTCGACCACGAGGTGGTCGCCACGGTGCGCCAGGGCGAGAACGAGCGCACGTTCCTGATCAGCGAGCAGTCCGAGCGCACGCTCAGCCTGTTCACCGGCTGGAAGGCCACGGCCGAGCTGTGGGGCGGCCCGCTGCTCACGCTCGGCGGGCTGGCGTTCTGGCTGGAGGTCCTGTCGAAGCGCGGACTGTTCCGTTGAGATCCCCCGGCCCGTGGTGGCCGGTCGCACACCCCGAAGCGGAGGTTAGGATATGAGCCATCCCGGCGAACTGCTCGTGATCGTGCTGATCAGCTTCATCCTGGTCGGCGCCATCGGTTACGCGCTCACCCTCTACAACGGCCTGATCGCGCTCAAGAACGGCATGGCGCGCGCGTGGGCGAACATCGACGTGCTGCTCAAGCAGCGTCATGACGAGCTGCCCAAGCTGGTGAAGACGTGCGAAGGCTACATGCAGCACGAGCGCGCGGTGTTCGACAAGCTGAGCGAGGCCCGCGGCGCCCTGCAGCAGGCGCGGGGCGTGGCCGAGCGCGCGCAGGCCGAGAACCTCATCACCCGCGCGCTGGGCGGCCTCTTCGCCGTGGCCGAGGCCTACCCCGACCTCAAGGCGAACCAGTCGTTCCTCCAGCTCCAGGGCCGCATCAGCGAGATCGAGAACCAGATCGCCGACCGCCGCGAGTACTACAACGACATCGTGACCACCTTCAACACGCGCATCCAGCAGATCCCCGACACCGTGGTCGCCGGCTGGCTCGGGTACCAGGCCGCCGAGCTGTTCAAGGTCGACGAGCGGGACCGCGAGGACGTGCAGGTGTCGTTCCAGATGACGGCGTAGGCTGCCGAGGGCGCCGCCCCCGGCTCCTCGAGCCGGGGGCCTTCGCTTGCCGCGCGCGCGCCGCGTGCGTAGGGTACGGCGCGCCATGACTCCCGCCCCACCTCCGGCCGCGCCTCCCGCGCGCGACGCGCTGCGCGTCGCGGTGTTCGGGCTCGGCCGCGACGGCCTCGCCCAGGCCGCCACGCTCGCCATGCGTCCCGAATGCGAACTGGTCGCGCTCGGCGATCCGCGCCCGCCCGCGGTGCGGCGTGCGCGCGGGCTCGGGCTCGCCGGGCCCGGCTTCGGCGCGCTCGAGCGCCTGATCGTCGAGGCCTCGCCGCAGGCGCTGGTGCTGGCGGTGCCGCCACGCGAGCGCGCCGCGGCCGCACGCCTGGCGCTCGAGGCCGGGATCGCCACGCTGGTCGAGTCCCCGCTCGCCGCGACGCTCGAGGAGGCCGAGGCGCTCGTCACCCTCGCCACCGCGCGCGACGTGGTGTTCGCCGTCGCGCACCGCCTGCCGTTCGAGCCCGCGTTCGCGCGCGCGACCCGCGAGCTGGCGGCGGGAGCGCTCGGCGCGCTGCGGCTGGCGCGCTCGTCGGTGTATGCCTCGCGGGTGTTCAGCACCCGCGAGGCGCGCGCGGTCGCGGCGCGCTCGCCCGGCGGCGTCCTGGCCTGCACCGCGCTCGACCTGCTGCTGCTGCTCGACGCGGCGTTCGGCGCCCCGGTGAGCGTGCGCGCCACCACCAGCCGGCTCTACGGCGGCCTCGAGGACGAGGCGCACGCCATGATGACGCTGCCGAGCGGCGCCGAGGTCGGCCTCGACGCGTCGTGGAGCGTTCCGGGCTACCCCGCGCCGGCGGTCGTGCTGGAGGCCGAGGGCGCGAACGGCGTGATGCTGGTCTCGGACGACGCCTACGAGGTCGAACTGGCCGCCGCGCGCGCGGACTTCCCCGCCGGTCACCGGCGGCTGCGCGATGCCGAGCTGGCGCAGCACGCGCGCTTCGATCTGGACGGCGAGTCGCGGGACCCGATGGTGGCGGGGTTCCTCGGCTGGGCGCTCGGGGGCGAGTCGCCCCCGCACGCGGCGGCCGCCTCGCTGCGCGCGCAGCGCACGCTCGAGGCGCTCTACGCCTCGGCGCGCCGCGGCGGCACCGAAGTGCGCGTGGGGGCCCGGTGACGCGCGCCTTCGAGCCCCCCCGCCTGCTGCTCGGCGCACTCTCGTTCACCCGCCCGCCGCGCGTCGCGCGCGATCGCGAGCTCGAGGTGAGCGCCCGCTATCGCGAGCCCGAGTCGCTGGCGGTGACGTTCTCGAAGGCGCTCGACGCCGGCGCCGACGCCGTGCTCGCGACGCCCACGCCGGCGCTGCGGGCGGCGCTCGCCGAACTGCGGCGCACGGTCCCGGTGGTGGCGGTGTGGCCGTCGCGCGGACCGCTCGACGATGCCGACGACGACCCGCCCGATCCCCCGCGCAACGCGCGAGGCCCGGGCGCCATGGCGCGCGTGCGCCGCGGCATCACCGGACTGGTGCGCCTGCCGGAGCGATTGCGCGACGATCTGGTGGCCACCGTGCCGATGCGGCTCGAAGTGGACGCCGGTGCGCTGCCGCGGCGCGCGTTGCGGGGCGTGGCGATCGCCGGGCCGGTCACCGATCTGGCGCTCGCCGCGGGGCACGCGCGATTCTTCGAGCGCATGGTGGCGTTCACGCACACGCGGTTCGGCGTGGCGGCGGGGTTCGAGACCCACAACCTCGGCCACCTGCTGGCCGCGCTGCGGGCGTGGGGCGTGCGCCCGGACTTCGTGGTGGGACCGGTGAACCCGTGCGGGCGCATGATGAAGCCCGATCGGGACACCGTGCTCGACGAGCTGGCGCGCCGCGAGGTGCCGGTGCTGGCGCGGGAGCTGCGCGCCGGCGGGCTGGTGACGCTCGAGGCGGGCGCGCGGTTCGCGCTCGAGCACGGAGCGGCGGGGCTGGCCCCCGACCTGGTGGACCTCGACGACGTGGCGAGCGAGCTGCGCGGGCTGATGCCCGCGCGCGCATGAAACGCGCTCAGGCCCCGGAGACCGGCGCCATGTCCGCGCCGCCCAGCAGGTAGCGGATCACGTCGGCGGCGGAGTAGCGCGTGCGGCCGGCGAGGAACGCCCCGATCGACTTGAGGTCGTCGCCGCTGGTGAGCAGCGGTGGCTCGTGCGACCCATCCTCACGCACCTGCGCCAGCCCGATGTTGGCGAGCAGCGCGTTGCAGAGGCAACGGCGGCCCTCCGTCTGCTGGGGCACGCCGCCCTTCTTCACGTACTGGTCCTCGGGCTCGCTCGGGCAGCGATAGCCGATGCTGCCGCTCGGCGCCCGGTAGGCGGTCCGCAGGTAGCCGAGGTCGCACACGCGTTTGCGCACCTTCCCGGCCGACGGGTCTCCCGCCCACTCCACGACCTTGAACGGGTATCCGGTGGGCGAGGCGACGGGGTCGGTGCGCACGTCCACCTCCCCGCGCGCCGCGTGCTCGAGCACCGAGCGCTTGAGCGGCTCGGCGAGCCCGGACTCGTCGCAGTACGCGAACAGGGTGCCGACCTGGACTCCCGCGGCCCCGGCCGTGCGCGCCTCGCGCAGCTGTCGCGGGCCGCCGGCGCCGCCCGCGAGCCAGAACGGCAGCCCCAGTTCGCGGATCTTCGGCAGATCCACCACGTCACGCTCCCCGTACACGGGCTCGCCGCGCCCGTTGGTCCGGGTCACGCCGCGGGGCGGCGCGTTGTGTCCGCCGGCCGTGGGCCCCTCGATCACGAGTCCGTCGATGCCCCCGGCGCCCTTGCGCGCCAGCATGGTGGCGAGCGAGGTGCTGGCGACGATCGGCAGGAACCGCGGCCGCCGGATCTCAGGTGGCGGGCCGTCCCAGTGTTCGCCCGGGTCGAGGGTGAAGTGCTCGGGCGGCGCGTCGGACGCGTCGGCGAGCTCGAGCCGGAGTGACGCCGGCAGGTGTCGCGCCAGCGCGTCGAGCACGCCGGGGATCTCGCGCGGGATGCCCGCGCCCATCAGCACGTAGTCCACGCCCGCGAGCATCGCGCCATAGAGCGAGGCGAGGTTCGGCAATTGCACCTTGGTGAGGAGGTTGATCCCCACCTTGCCGTTGTGCCCGTGCTTGGCGAGGTGCACCTCGACGAAGGCCGCGAGCATCGTGACCTGGTGGCGCGCCTTGCTCAGCACCTGCTGGTGCATGGGCAGATTGGTGTAGGGCTTGCCCGGCGGCCGCCCCTCGGGATGGAAATGCCGCCGCAGCATCTCGGCCGCCGCCTGCCGGAGCGGGAAGTGCTCGATCGCGCGACGCACGTGCCCGCCGAGGTCACCGTCCTGGAGCCGGCGCGCGACCACCGCGTCGATGGCGGTGCCCGAGATCACACCCATCTGGCCGCAGCTGGCCACCGCGCGCGCAAGCTTCCAGTCGGACACGCCGATGCCCATTCCGCCCTGGATGATGACGGGCTGCGGGAGTGATTCCATGGAGGTCATCTCGTGCTCGGCCACGGGTGGATTCGCGCCACGGACTCCCCGTGGCGATCGCAGCCGGTTGGGCCGCTGCTGGACAGACGCCGCCCTGCGGCCCGGGCAACGCTCCGCTGAGGCAAGGACTCCGCTCAAGATACCCCAAAACGCCGCGCGATAGCAGGCTTCTTCAAACTGCCCGGGTCGGTCCCCCGGCGCGTCGGGAGCAGGTCAGGGGGTTGTGGCGCGCGGGATGTCCGTGCCTCGCGCCACGATGGTCGTGGTCCCGAGAGCGGGCGTGACGGGGTCGGGCGCGGCCGCCGCGGCGGGAGAAGGCATGGGCTCGCGCTCGAGCGCCAGCTCGAGGACCTGTTCGATCCGGTCCACGGGAGCGAAGATCATGCGGGTGCGGACCTCGACCGGCACCTCCTCGAGGTCGCCCTGGTTCTCCCTCGGCAGGATCACGGTCTGGATGCCGGCGCGATAGGCGCCCAGCACCTTCTCCTTGATGCCGCCCACCTTGAGCACTCTCCCGCGCAGCGTGATCTCACCGGTCATGGCGATGCCGTCGCGCACCTTGCGGCGCGTGAGGAGGCTCACGAGCGCGGTGCACAGCGTCACGCCGGCCGACGGGCCGTCCTTGGGGATCGCCCCGGCCGGAAGGTGCACGTGCAGGTCGGTCTCATCGTAGAACCCGGGATCGATGCCGAGCACCCCGGAGTTGGAGCGGATGTACGAGAGCGCGGCCTGTGCCGACTCCTTCATCACGTCGCCGAGCTGTCCGGTCAGGATCAGGTTCTTGGAGCCCGGCATGCGCGTGGCCTCCACCGTGAGCACCTCGCCGCCGACCGGCGTCCACGCCAGGCCGAGCGCGGCGCCCGGGGCGTCGAGCCTCGAGGCCTTCTCGTCCTCGTAGCGCTCGGGGCCGAGCAGCTCGCGGACGCGCTCCGGGGTCACCGCGCGCGAGTCGTCCCGGCCCTCGGCGATGCGCTTAGCGGTCTTGCGCAGCAGGTTCGCGATCTCACGCTCGAGATTGCGCAGGCCGGCTTCCCGTGCGTACTCGTGCATGATCTTGTAGAGCGCCTCGTCGGAGAACGTGATCTCGAGCGACTCGAGCCCGTTCTCCCGGACCGCCTTCGGGATCAGATGGCGGCGCGCGATGGTGAGCTTCTCGACGTCGGTGTAACCCGACAGTTCGATGATCTCCATGCGGTCCCGCAGCGCCGGCGGCACCGGGTCGAGGTAGTTGGCGGTGGTGATGAACATCACCTGCGACAGGTCCACCGGCACGTCGAGGTAGTGATCCACGAATGCGTTGTTCTGCTGGGGGTCGAGCACCTCGAGCAGCGCCGAGGACGGATCGCCGCGGAAGTCCGCCCCGAGCTTGTCGATCTCGTCGAGCATGAACAGCGGATTGCGGGAGCCGGCGCGGCGCAGGCCGCGCACGACATTGCCCGGGAGCGCGCCGATGTAGGTGCGGCGGTGACCCCGGATCTCCGCCTCGTCGCGCACCCCGCCCAGCGACTGGCGCACGAACTTCCGCCCCAGCGCGCGCGCGATGGACTGGCCGAGCGAGGTCTTGCCGGTGCCGGGCGGGCCGACGAAGCACAGGATGGGCACGCGCGCGTCGCTCTTGTAGCGGCGCACCACGAGGAACTCGAGGATGCGGTCCTTGACCTTGTCGAGGCCGTGATGGTCCTCGTCGAGGATCGCGCGGGCGTGGACGAGGTCGAGGTCGTCCTCGGTCATCACCGACCACGGCATGTCGCACAGCCACTCGAGGTAGGTGCGCGCCACCGTGTACTCGGCGGCCTGCGGGGGGATGCGCGTGAGCCGCGCGAGCTCGCGGTCGGCCTCCTTCCGCACCTCGGGAGGCATGTTCGCCTTCTCGATGCGCGCCTTGAGCTCGTCGACCTCGCGCTGGGAGTCGTCCTCGTCGCCCAGTTCCTTGCGGATCGCCTCCATCTGCTGCCGCAGCAGGAACTCGCGCTGGTGCTGATCCAGCGACTCGCGCACCGACTCCTGGATCTGCTGGCCGACCTCGAGCACCTGCAGCTCGCGCTGGAGCAGCCCGCTGAGGCGGCGCAGGCGTTCCCGCGCGTCGAGCTCCTCGAGCAGCAGCTGCTTGTCGTCGGCCGGCAGGTCGAGCAGCGAGGCGATGAAGTCCGCGATGCGGCCCGGGCGCTCCTGCGTGCGCGCCGTCGACGCGGCCTCGTCAGGCACGTTGGGCGAGAGCGCCACCACGCGGTCGAACTGCTCGAGCACGGTCTTCGACAGCGCCTGGGTCTCGACGTCGTCGGCCAGCTCGGTCTCCGCCAGGGGCTCGAGCCGTGCCCGGACGTAGGGCTCGCTCTGCACGATCCCGGCGACGCGCACCCGGCCCACGCCCTGGAGCAGCACCGAGATGCGGTCATCGGCGAAACGCACCATGCGCAGCACAGTGCCCACGCACGCCACCTCGTGCACGTCGCTCGGGCCGGGATCCTCCTGCTGCGCGTCCTTCTGCGTGACGATCGCGACCGTGCGGTCACCCGCCATGATCTCGTGGAGCAGCCGCACGCTCTTCGGCCGCCCGATGTTGAGCGGCAGGATGGCGTGCGGGAACAGCACCGTGGCGCGCACCGGGAGCAGCGGCGCCTCCGCCGGCAGCGGCGGGTGCCCGTCGCCCGTCGGCGGCGCTCCGAGCGGCTCGTGGGCGACGTCGATCTTCTTGCGACGCGGCGCTCTCATGGGCGGCGCTCCTCGATCTCGATGATGCGGCGCGACGGCCCGGGCGCGGCCTTCAGTTCGATGTCGAGCATCCCGTCGACGTAATACGCCCGCACCTTGGCCGGATCGGCCTCCCACGGCAGCTCGATGACGCGGCGGAAGTCGCCGAAGAAGATCTCGGCGCGGTGATAGGTCGCGGAGGCGTGGCGCTCGGGCTGCGGGCGGCGCCCGGTGATCTCGAGCGAGCGGCCGGTCAGGCGGACCCGCACGTTCTCGCGCGGCACGCCCGCCAGCTCGAGCAGCACGCGCGCCGAATTGCGCGACACCACCAGGTCGGCGGGCGGCGACCACGAGGGCTCGGCGAAGTGGGAGGCGCCGCGATAGACCTGGCTGTGGAACAGCCGCTCGACCTCGCGCTGCAGGTTCTCGATGGGATCTTCGGGATCGCGCGGCGTCATCGGGGCTCCGGAGGATCGAGGGACGTGCAGAGCCTAGGAGTCCGGCGGGAGCGGGGCAAGTCCGGGCAGGTGGGGAGCGGTCCCGGCAGCGCCGGGAGCGCCGCCCTCCTGGCCCGGCAAGCGCGTCAGTGGCTCTGGGTCCAGTCGTGGACCGTGCGCACCACGGTGAGGCTCTGGCGCCGGCAGGTCTCGAGGAACGCGCCCGAATCGGGCCATGAATGGCGGCCACACGCGCACTGCAGCCGCCGGCTGGGCAGCTCGGTCACCGGGCACTCCTTGTCCTTGCAGAACGGGCACATGGTCGTCGACCTCGGAGGGTGGCAGGGGGGGCGGAGGGCGAGGATAGGGGGCGGTGCGCGGAGGCGCAAGCGCCGGGCGCGCGCCCTACTGCGGCACCCCCGCCTCGCCCGCCACCTCGCGCGTCACCGCGTTCGCCCGGGCGATGCGTGCGAACAGGTCCGCGCTGCGGGTGCGCGTGCGCGTCTTCCCGGGGGCATCGAAGTCGACGCGATAGAGCCCGAAGCGGCCCTCGAAGCCATCCGCCCATTCGAAGTTGTCCAGCAGCGACCAGTGCAGGTAGCCGAGCACGGCGGCGCCGCGGTCCATCGCGCGGCCCATGTGGAGCACGTGCTCGACCAGCGCGCGCGGACGGAACGCGTCAGCCGCGTCGGCGAAGCCGTTCTCGGTCACCAGCACCGGCACGCCGGTCGCCACGAACGCGCGCACGATGGCGTCCTCGAAGCCGCGCGGGTGGATCTCCCAGCCGAGGTCGGTGACCGGCGCGCCGCGGCGGGCGACGTGCGGCACGCGGGCGAACATGCGCACGCCCCAGCGCGTGTAGTAGTTGAGCCCGATCCAGTCGAGGGTGCGCTCGAGGCCGGGAACCTCCCGCCGCACGGCGCGTGCCCCCGGGACGCTCAGGTGGATCCCCCCGCCGACCGGCGCGCGGAGCACCGCCGCGTTGAAGACCGCGTCCTCGATCCGCGTCCGCAGCACGTCGAACGGGGACCAGCGTCGCGCCGGCTCGAGCGTCACGAGGTTCTTGGCGAAGCCGACCCGTGCGGGCTGCCCGTCGCCGTCGGCGTCGGCCGGGTCGTCGTCGTGGAGCACGTGGTACGCGCGGCCGTGGGCCTCGAGCAGGTTCGCGATCACGCCCAGCGCGGCGCTGTCGTCGCGCTCCGCGGGCGGCCAGATGCCCTCGGAGTAGGCTCGGAACGCGTACACCTCAGGCTCGTTGATGGTGCACCACCAGTCCACCTGCGCGCCGTACTCGCGCGCGCAGAAGCGCGCGAACTCGGTGAAGCGGTCGATGGTCTCGCGGCTCTCCCAGCCGCCGCGGTCGGCCACCCACAGCGGCAGCGTGAAGTGGAACAGCGTCACGCACGGCTCGAGGCCGCGGTCGCGCAGCGCCCCGAGCACATCGTGATAGTGCGCGACGGCGGCGGGGTCGATGCGGCCGCGCTCGGGCTCGATGCGGCTCCACTCGAGCGAGAGACGGTGCATGGTGTGGCCGTCGGCCGCGGCGAGATCGAAGTCGCGCTCGAAGAACTCGTGGTGGCGGCACGCGTCGCCGCTGCGGTCGCCGCGGCGGATCCGCCCCGGCAGCTGCTCGAACCGCCACCAGTCGTTGGCGTGGTTGCCGCCCTCGACCTGGTGCGCGGAGGTCGCGGCGCCCCAGTGGAACCCGGGCGGAAACGTGCGCGGTGCGCTCATGGCGGGACAACGTATCATGCCGGTCATGCGGCGGGTGGCGGCGCATCTCGGAGACGGCTGGCGCGCGGTCGCGGCGCCCGGATGGCTGGCGGAATGGGAGCCACGCCCCTTCGACCTCGGGGACGGCGTGACCGAGGTGGTGACGATGGGCGAGGGACCGCCGCTGGTGCTGCTGCCGCCGCTGCCGGGCTGGAAGGAGGCCTGGGCCGCCTGCGCCGCGCTCCTCGCGCGCCGCTTCCACGTGGTCACCTTCGACCTGAGGGTGCGCTATCCCCCGGGGGACCGCTGGGCGCGCTGCGTCGCCGACACCCTGCGCGTGGCGGACGCGCTGGCGCCCGGGCGCTTCGGCCTGGTGGGGCACTCACTCGGGGGCGCGCTGGCGCAGCAGGTCGCGCTCGCCCATCCCGGGCGGGTGGCGGCGGTCGTGCTCTCGAGCACCTTCGCGCGCGTCGCCTCTCCGCGCGGCACGAGGGCGAAGCGCCTGATCGAGCAGCCTCTGGTGCTGGCGAGCCAGCGCCTGCTGCCCGAGTCGCTGGCGGCCCCGCTCGCACGGCACCTCGCCGGGCGCGGGGCGTGGGTGTACGACCCGTGCTGCGACGAGCGCGTGCTGGCGCTGGTGCGCCACGCGATCCGCCGCGCGCCGGTCCGCGACGCGGCGGTCATGGTGCGGCTCGCGCTCGGCCACGACGCGCGCGCCGCCCTGGCGTCGCTCGCCGTGCCGGCGCTGGTGATCCGCGGCGAACGCGAGAGCGCGTTCGTGGTCGAAGCCGCGGCCGAGTTGATGGCCCTGCTGCCGCGCGCGGAGAGCGCGGTGCTGCCCGGCGTCGGCCACCTGAGCCCGCTCTCGGCGCCCGCCGCGTTCGCCGCGCGGGTCGCGGCGTTCATCGCGACGCACCTTCCGGGGCCCGCGGGCGCGTGCTAGCGTCCGGCCGTGAACGCGTCCTCCTCCCGCGGCCTCTCCGACCGCTTCCGCGCGCTGCGCCATCCGAACTTCCGCCTCTACTGGAGCGGACAACTCGTGTCGCTGGTGGGCACGTGGATGCAGAGCGTGGCGCAGGGCTGGCTGATGCATCGCCTGACGTCGTCGGCGTTCATGCTCGGCCTGCTCTCGTTCATGCAGTTCCTGCCGGTGATGCTGCTCGCGCTGTGGGCGGGGGTGGTGGTCGACCGCGTCGATCGGCGCCGTCTCATCCTGGTCACCCAGTGCGGGTTCCTGGTCCAGGCCACGCTGCTCGCGATCCTCACCACCAGCGGACACGTGCAGCCCTGGATGCTCCTGTCGCTCGCATTCCTGTTCGGCATCTTCAACGCGTTCGACCTTCCATCGCGCCAGTCCTTCGTCGTGGACCTGGTGGGGAGGGACGACCTCTCGAACGGGATCGCGCTGAATTCGGCGGCCTTCAACGTCGCGCGCATCGTCGGGCCGGCGGTGGCCGGCGTGCTGCTCGCGACGATCGGCGAGCAGGGCTGCTTCTGGATCAACGCGCTGTCGTACGTCGCGGTGCTCGCGAGCCTGCTCGCGCTGCGCCTGCCCCCGCGCCAGCCGTCCCCCGGCTCGCGCGACGCGGTGGCGTTCCTGCGCGAGGGGGTGAGCTACGCGTGGCACACCCCGGGCCTGCGGAACCTGCTCCTGCTGCTGGGCGTGTGCGCGGGCATCGGGTTCCAGTACATGGTGCTGCTGCCGGTGTACGCGCGCGACATCCTGCGGTCGGGGCCGCAGACCTACGGCCTGATGGTCGCGGCGTTCGGGATCGGATCGCTCGCTTCGGCGGTGCTCATGACCCGCCGGCTCGACCGCTGGGCGCTGCGCCGGCATCTGCTCGTCGGGCTCGCCACCGGCGGAGCCGGCCTCGGGATCTTCGCGTGGTCGCGCGTGCTCGCGCTCACGCTCGCGGGCGGCCTGCTCGCCGGCTTCGGGCTCATCCTCTACGTGTCGAGCACCAACGTGCTCATCCAGATGACCACCGAGGACCGCTTCCGCGGGCGGGTGATGAGCCTCTACACGCTGCTGTTCGTCGGCACCGCGCCGTTCGGCGCCCTGCTCACCGGCACCATCGCTCAGCGCGCCGGTGCGCCGGTCGCCACCTCGCTCAACGCGGTGGTGCTGCTCGGCGGCGCGCTTTGGGTGTCCCACCGGCTGCGGGCGCTGGCGGCGCGCGAGCTGCCCGAGGGCGCGCCTCCGCCGCTCGGGGATAGCGTGCGCTGAACCGCGGCCGGGGGGCCGGCCGGCCCGGCTTCAGCCGCTCGCCGAGTACAGCCGCCGCAGGGAGTCGTCGCGGTGCGCCGCGAACAGGGAGCCCAGAGCCGCCCCCCACAGATCGGACTTCGGCAGGCGCGGGCGCCTCACGCCCCACGGGAACTCGGGATCGCGACGCGCGTGGCGCAGCGAGCCGAGCGCCCACAGCGCGGGCCACAGGCAGAACAGCCGGTAGCGCACGTGGCGCGCCGGGACCAGGGCGAGGTAGTCGGGCACCCGTCCGAGCGCGGCGCGAGCGAGCGCTTCGAGTCGCGCGGCCAGCTCGCGCACGCCGGGCCGGCTGCCGTCCACCAGGTCGGCGGGCGCCAGCCCGTGGGCCTCGAGCCACGCCGCCGGCACGTGGCAGCGCCCGCGCCGCAGATCGTTCGGCCAGTCGAGCAGGATGTTGGTGAGCTGGAGCGCCTCGCCCACGTCGCGCGCCAGCGCCAGGCGGCGCGCCTCGCGATCGGGCGCCACCGGCGCGCGCCGCGCGTGGAGCCGGGTGAGCATCACGCCCACGCAGCCGGCCACCACCCAGCAGTAGTCGTGCAGTTCGGCCTCGTCGTCGAGGTAGGGCGCGGTGGCGCTGCGCGTGGCGGCCCGCGCGGCGTAGCGGCGCATGCCGGACGCGAGCGTGGTCACGCACTCGGCGACGATGTCCCGGTCGCCCCCGGGAAGCGCGCGGAACACCCGCCACACCCGCGGCAACTGCGCGATCAACTCGAGGTCGTGCCCGCCGGCGGCGCGTGGCGCGGCGGCGCGCGCGAGCGCGTCGGCCGCGGAGGCATCGCCCGCGACGGCGGCGAGCAGCGCGTCGAAGCGCCCCTCGATGCCGGCGGGAGTGCCCGGCCACGAGTCCTCGAGCGCGTCCGCGGCACGGCACAGCAGGTAGGCCGAACGGACCGCCGCCGCCATCGGGCCGCTGAGCAGGCGGATGTCGAGCGCGAAGGTGCGCGACACGCGGGGCAAGACATCGCGGCAGAAACGCGCGTCCTGGCGGGATGGGGAGGAGGTCATGGCGGCAGCGAAGCGTAGCACCGTGACCGACCCGACCTCCAGCGCCGGAGAGGCGAGGGCGCGCCGCGAGCGAGCCGCGCGGGAGGTCGTTTTCCCATTCCCAAACTCCCCCGGTCGTGCTAGAGTTCCGCCCCGTTCCCGCCCAGACCCCCCACGTCGACGGCGCGCCTGATGATCGATCGGCTTCGGCGTGTCGTCATGCCGTGGATGCTGGGTGCAGACCCGGCCGGTCCGCGAGCCTTTCGGCTCGCTCCGGCGCCCGCAGACTCCGAGGATCCATGCCGTCCCACCGCGCGTCCGCCATCGTGTCGCGTCTCGGGTTCACGACCGCCCTGCTCGTGTTCGGGTTGATCGTCATCGGCTCGGTCGTGAGGACCACCGGATCGGGGCTCGCCTGTCCCGACTGGCCGCTGTGCCACGGGCGGCTGATCCCGCCGTTCCAATTCAACGTGCTGGTGGAGTGGTTCCATCGCCTGGTGGCCCTGATGGTGAGCCTGCTGCTGTTCGCCACGGTCGGCACGGTGATGCTCGACCGCGAGACGCGCGCCCGGCTCGGCGGGCTGGCGCTGCTCGCGGCCGGGCTGCTGTGCGTGCAGGTGCTGCTCGGCGCTCTCACGGTGTGGAAGCTGCTGAGCCCGGGGGTGGTGAGCAGCCACCTCGCGGTCGCGCTGCTGCTGTTCACGACCCTGCTCGCGCTCGCGCTGGCGGCGGGCCGTGACGCCGAGGACGAAGCACCGTCACGGGCCGAGCGCCCCGCGGGCCTGCTGCCGCTGTGCGGCGCGGCGGCCGCGATGGTGTACGCGCAGGCGGTGCTCGGCGGCACGGTGAGCTCCAGCGGCGCGGCCCTTGCGTGCGCGGAATGGCCGACCTGCAACGGCGAGTGGTTCCCGCCGCTCGCCGGCCTGGTGGGGCTCCAGGTGATGCACCGCCTCGGGGGCTACGCGGTGATGCTGGCGGCCGTGGCGGTCGCGCTCGCCGCGCGCCGGGCGCCCGACGCCGGCGTGCGCGCCGGGGCCCGGTTGGCGCTCGGCCTGACCGCGGCGCAACTGGTGCTCGGGGTGTGCAATGTGTTCCTCGGTGCGCCGACATGGCTCTCGGCGATGCATCTCGCGAACGCCGCCGCGATCCTGGCGCTGATGGTGATCGTCACCTTCCGAGTCGCGCGCCTGCCCGCGCGCCGCACGCGGCTGGTTCCGGCGGAGGCGCGGTGACGATCGCGATCGCGCATGTCAGCGGGCGCCGCACGGCGCTCGCGTACCTCGAGCTCACCAAGCCGCGCATCCTGCTGCTGGTGCTGATGACCGCGCTCCCCACCCTGCTGCTGGCCGCCCGCGGCTTCCCCGCGCCGGCGAAGTTCTTCGGTACGCTGATCGGCATCGCGTTCGCGAGCGCCGCGGCGGCGGCATTCAACCACTACGTCGACCGCGACATCGACGGCCTGATGCGGCGCACGGCGTCGCGCCCGCTGCCGAGCGGCACGCTGCCGCCCTCCGCGGCCGCCGGGCTCGGGTTCGTGCTCACCGGGCTGGCGTGGGTCACGCTGCTGGCGTGCGGCAATCTGCTCGCCGCGATCCTCGGCCAGCTCGCGATCGTGTACTACGCGGTGGTGTACACCCTGTGGCTCAAGCGTCGCACCCCGCACAACATCGTCATCGGCGGCGGTGCGGGAGCAGCGGCGCCGCTCATCGCGTGGGCCTCGGTGACTGGCACTCTCGGGCTGCCCGCGGTGGTGCTGTCGTCGATCGTGTTCCTCTGGACGCCGCCGCACTTCTGGGCCCTCGCGCTCTACCGCCACGAGGACTACGCGCGCGCCGGTATCCCGATGCTGCCGGTCACGCACGGTGACGCCGCGACGCGGCGCGCCATCCTGCTCTACACGCTGGCGCTGGTGCCGGTGACGCTCGCGCTCCAGCCGCTCGGCATCGCGGGTCCGGTGTACACCGTGCCGGCGGCGCTGCTGGGCGCGACGTTCATCGGTCTCGCCGCGCGGCTGGCGCGCAGCGCCAGCCCGAAACACGCCATCGGGCTGTTCGCGTACTCCATCCTGTACCTGTTCGCGCTCTACCTGGCCCTCACCCTCGACGCCGTCGGCGCCGCGCTCCGCGCGGCGCGGATGTAGATGTCGGGACCCGATCGGAGCCGTCCGCCCCGGCTCACCGCCGACGACTGGATCCCCGCGGCGGGTTGCCCGCGCGCGGAACACTCCGCCGACCCCACGGCACGGAGCGCCCGCTCCGTGCAGCCCCACCAGGAGCGATGATGACCTCACGCTGGACCCCGGCAGGCCGCTGGCGCGCGGCCGCACTCGGACTCGCGGCGCTCGCCGTGCTCCCGGGCTGCGCCCCGACCGCACTACCCTCAGAGCGCCCTGCACCCCGAGTCCGACTACGCGCGCCTGATCCAGGGGCTGATCGACCAGCAGGTGTTCTGGGTCACGGTGATCTTCACCGTGGTGCTCGGACTCCTGATCTTCGTGGTCGCGCGCTTCCGCGAGCGCCCGGGTGCCCCGGAGCCCGTGCCGGTGCACGGCAACACGGCGCTCGAGATCGCCTGGACGCTGGGGCCGGTCATCATCCTCGCGCTGGTCGCGGTGCCGACCGTGCAGGTCATCTTCAAGACCCAGACCCATCCGCCGGCGGGCGCGGTGCACGTGAAGGCCATCGGCCACCAGTGGTGGTGGGAGTTCCAGTACCCCGAGCTGGGCGTGGTCACGGGCAGCGAGATGCACGTCCCGGTCGGCCGGCCGGTCATCGTCGAGATCGAGACGGCCGACGTGCTGCACTCGTTCTGGTTCCCGGCCATGGGGGGCAAGCGCGACGCGATCCCGGGGCGCACCAACCGCATGTGGTTCACCGCCGACACGACCGGGACGTTCCCCGGCCAGTGCGCCGAGCTGTGCGGGGTCTCGCACGCCAACATGCGCATGAAGCTGTTCGTGCAGACCCCGGCGGAATTCGACGCCTGGGTCGCGGCGCAGAAGGCGCCGCCGGTCGAGCCCGATTCGGGCTCGGTGCCCTGGCAGGGCAAGCAGTTGTTCGCGCAGAGCGCGTGCATCGGATGCCACGCCATCCAGGGCGTGTCGGTGGGCACGCTCGGGCCCGAACCTGACCCATGTCGGCAGCCGCAGCGCCGCTCGCGGGGGCGATCTTCGAGAACACGCCCGAGCAGATGGCCCGCTGGATCGCCGACCCGCCGACCCGCAAGCCCGGCTCGCTCATGCCGAATCTCGGACTGACCCCCGACCAGGTGCACCTGCCTGGTCGCCTACCTGCAGAGCCTCCAGTAGGCCCGCGCGGACGCATGGAGACCCATCGCATGGCCACCACCGCCGCCCCGGTCCACGCCCCGGCCCACACGCGGAACGGACCGTGGAGCTGGATCACCACGGTCGATCACAAGCGCATCGGCGTGATGTACGGCATCACCGCGTTCGTGTTCTTCCTCGTCGGCGGTCTCGAGGCCGTCGCGATCCGCATCCAGCTGATGAAGCCCGAGAACGACTTCATCAGCCCGGATTTCTACAACCAGATGTTCACCATGCACGGCACGACGATGATCTTCCTCGCCGTGATGCCGCTCTCGGCCGCGTTCTTCAACTTCCTCATCCCGCTCATGATCGGCGCGCGCGACGTCGCGTTCCCGCGGCTCAACGCGTTCTCGCTACTGGATCTACCTGTTCGGCGCGATCTTCCTGAACCTGCTCGTTCGTCTTCGGCGGCGCGCCCAACGCCGGCTGGTTCGGCTACTCGAACCTGACGTCGACCCAGTATTCGCCCGGCCACGGCGTGGACTTCTGGGCGGTGGGCCTGCAGATCCTCGGCATCGGCTCGCTCGCCGCGGCGTTCAACTTCATCGTCACCATCCTCAATCTGCGCGCGCCCGGCATGAAGCTCATGCGCATGCCGCCGTTCGTCTGGATGACGCTGGTGACCGCGTTCCTGCTCATCCTGGCGTTCCCGGTCATCACCGTGGCGCTGATCCTGCTGCTGTTCGACCGCATGACCGGCACCAACTTCTTCGTGCCGGCGGCCGGGCGCCGATCCGCTGCTGTGGCAGCACCTGTTCTGGCTGTTCGGCCATCCCGAGGTCTACATCCTGATCCTGCCGGCGATGGGCATCGTCTCCGAGGTGCTGCCGACGTTCTCGCGCAAGCCGCTGTTCGGCTACCCGGTGGTGGTGTACTCGGGCATCTTCATCGGCTTCATGGGCTGGGGCGTGTGGAGCCACCACATGTTCGCGGTCGGGCTCGGGCCGCTGGCCGATTCGTTCTTCGCGCTCACCACCATGCTCATCGCCATCCCCACCGGCGTGAAGATCTTCAACTGGATCGCGACCATGTGGGGCGGGCGCATCCGGCTCGCGCACCGCCGATGCTGTTCGCGATCGGCTTCATCGGCGTTGTTCACCATGGGCGGGCTGTCCGGCTTCATGCACGCCTCGCCGCCGTCGGACCTGCAGCAGACCGACACCTACTTCGTCGTGGCGCACATCCATTACGTGCTGTTCGGCGGCGCGGTGATGGGCATCTTCGCGGGGATCTACTACTGGTTCCCCAAGATGACCGGGCGATTCCTCGACGAGCGCCTGGGCAAGGTGCACTTCTGGCTCATGACCCTGGCGATGAACGTGACGTTCTTCCCGATGCACTTCGTCGGGCTGCTCGGCATGCCGCGGCGCATCTACACGTACGCGCCGAACATGGGCTTCGACGCGTACAACATGCTCGCCACCGTCGGCGCGTTCGGGATCGTGGTCGCGGTGCTGGTGTTCCTGTGGAACTTCGCGGTCAGTGTGCGCGGGGGCGCGCCCGCCGCCGCGGACCCGTGGGGCGGCGCCTCGCTCGAGTGGGCGATCTCCTCGCCGCCGCCGGTCTACAACTTCGGCACCATCCCGCAGGTCCACAGCCGCGACCCGCTGTGGCACCAGTCGAGCCGCGCCGCGGCGCTCGCCGGCAACGAGGTGCACGGCCCGATCCACATGCCCCCCGACTCGTACTGGCCGGTGGTCGCGGCGCTGGGGATCACGATGCTCCTCGCCGGGATGATCTTCGGCTGGTGGGTCGGCATCCCAGGACTGACGCTGACGCTGCTCGGCATCTACGCATGGGCCTTCGAGCCGTGTGCGTGACGCGCCCGGCCCCGAACCAGGAGGATTGACCGTGTCCACCGCCGCCGCCGCGCACCCCGGTGCGCACGACGCGCCTCGCACCAGCACCGGGCTCGACAGCCGGAAGATGCTGTTCTGGGCCTTCCTGGGCTCGGAATGCATGTTCTTCGGCACGCTGATCGCGACCTATCTCGTCTACCGGGGCCGCGACACCATCGGCCCGCATCCGCATGAGATCCTGAACATCCCGCTCACCTCGGTGAGCGCGTTCGTGCTGCTCATGTCGAGCCTGACCATGGTGCTCGCGCTCGCCTCGATCCAGCGCGGCGACCGCGCGCGGTACGACGGGCTGGCTCGGCGCCACCGCCGCGCTGGGCGCGACGTTCGTCGGGGGGCAGGTCTACGAGTTCACCCACTTCGTGCACGAAGGGCTGACGCTCCAGACCAACCTGTTCGGCTCCACCTTCTTCGTGCTCACCGGCTTCCACGGCACGCACGTGACGGTGGGGGTGATCTGGCTGCTCACGCTCATGTCCATGTCGGCGCGCGGCAAGCTCGGCTCGGAGCGCGCCCTCGACGTCGAGATCGCCGGTCTCTACTGGCACTTCGTCGACGTGGTCTGGATCGCGATCTTCACCCTCGTCTATCTCATCCAGTAGGGGGGCGACCATGGCGGAACACCATCCCGCGAACCCGAGCGCCGCAGGCCGCTCCCACCCGGGCGCGCGCGCGTACCTGGGCATCGCCGTCGTGCTCACGCTGATCACCGCGATCGAGGTCGCGGTGTTCTACCTGCCGGTGATGCACCCGGTCCTGGTGCCGGTGCTGTTGGTGCTCTCGGCGCTCAAGTTCGCGATCGTGGCGCAGTGGTACATGCACCTGAGATTCGACCACCGGCTGTTCTCGTGGCTGTTCGTGACGCCGATGGTGATCGCCGCGCTGGTGATCCTCGCGCTCCTGCGGCTGTTCGGGCACTGGTGAGGGGCTCGAAGCCCAGCCGGTCGCGGGGGCGAAGGAGCGGTCGGCGGACCTGAGGGATCCAGAGCGTGCGCGCGCCCGAATGGGTCGAGCCCCGGCGGATCGCTCCACCGGGGCTCATGTTTGGTAGCGGGGGCTGGATTTGAACCAGCGACCTTCGGGTTATGAGCCCGACGAGCTACCAGGCTGCTCCACCCCGCATCAACGGCACGCACAGTAGCCGCCGGGCGACCTCGAAGTCAAGCCGACCCCCCGTCGGACGCGCCCGCGGCGGGCGCGGGTTGCGTGGAGCGGACGCGCTGGCTATGCTGCCGCAACCTGACCGGGGAGCGCGGGGTTTTCTCCGCCCAACTCACTCCACTTCCCATCTTTCGGAGGTTTCCGTTGATCCGATTCCGGCTCGCCGCGGCGCTCCTGGCGCTGGCCGCCGCCGCCATGGGCCTTGCGATCCGGGCGCCCGAGGCGCTCGCCGCGGCCGAGATCCACAGGCTCAATCTGGTGCTGTCCGCGATTCCCACCTCGGTCGACGGCGGGGACTTCAACAAGGACCTGGATGCCTTCAACCGCGCCTATCTGGTCGGGCTGGAGGGGCTGAACAAGGTCAGTTTCGCGTGGCTCTTCGAGTCCCAGCTGCGCTACTTCGTGCGGCCCAACATCGCGGTGAACGCCGGTCTCGGCCAGATCCGGGCCGTCACCCGGCGCGAGTACCTGCCCGCGCTCCAGTCCTCGGTGGTCCTCGAGGGCGAGATCCTGTCCGTGCCCTTGAACCTGGGCGCGGCCTACTACCTGCAGCCGTACAACCAGGGGGATTTCCAGGCGCGGTTCTTCTTCGGAGGAGGCCTCTCCAGCCTGGTCCACAACAAGGCGCAGTTCAAGATCGCGCGGACTGCTCCGAATGTGACGATCCCGCCCTACGATCGGATGGAGACGCGCGACTCTCCGGGCTGGTACACCGAGGCCGGCGTGCACATGTTCTTCGCCGCCCGGTACTCGGTCATCATCACGGGGATCTATCGGAACGCGCGGATCAACGAGATGGTCGACAGCCAGACCCGGCAGCCCTGGCGTCCCGTTCCGACCCCCGAGTCCAACCAGCCGTTCGCCCTCGACATGAGCGGCGTCGGGCTCCGCGGCGGCCTCTGCCTGGGGTTCTGACCGCACGCTCGCGGACTCCACGGGCCCGCGCCCGCAGGCCGTTCGGCCGGCGCGCGGGCCCGTGACGCGTCCGCCCCGCGGGCGGATCCGCGCCGGTGCCGGTCAGCGAGGGCGCGGGGCCGTGCGGGGGGTCTGGTCGTCCACGCGGTAGATGATCTCCCCGGGCTGCGCCATCCCGCCGCGCTCGCGCAAGACCTTCTCGCCGCGCTCGCGCATCACGCGCGGATCGGCCCGCTCCGCCTCGAGCCGGGCGACCTCCGCGCGCGCCACCTCGAGGTCATGGGCCACGCGCGCGCTCTCGCGCCCCAGTCGGGCGAGCCGCCAGACGCTGTGATCGCTGAGCAGGACGAACCACACCAGCCACAGTCCGCCCGCGAGCCACGCCCAGCGCAGGCGTCGTCGCACGGGATCGACCGGGGTGGCATAGCGGCCGAGGCGGTAGCGGCCGAGGCGATCGGAGATGTCGCGCATGACGTCCATGTCCCTTCCCGGCGCGGGCCTCGCGGCCGCGCACCCGAGCGTCCCAGCCGCGATCCGTGCGGCGGGGCGCCCGCTTCCGTGATCAGCCGCGGGACGCGGCGCGGAACGCCGCGCGACCCGGATACCGTGCTGCGTCGCCCAACTCCTCCTCGATGCGGAGCAGTTGATTGTACTTCGCCACGCGGTCGGTGCGGCACAGCGAGCCGGTCTTGATCTGCCCGGCATTGGTGGCGACCGCGAGATCGGCGATGGTCACGTCCTCGGTTTCGCCCGAGCGGTGCGAGATGACCGTGGTGTAGCCCGCGCGGTGGGCCATCTCGATCGCGTCGAGGGTCTCGCTGAGCGTGCCGATCTGATTGAGCTTGATCAGGATCGAGTTCGCCGTCTGCGCGCGGATGCCGCGCGCGAGTCGCTCGATGTTGGTGACGAACAGGTCGTCGCCCACGATCTGGATGCGGCTCCCGAGGCGCTGGGTCATCAGCCGCCAGCCGTCCCAATCATCCTCGGCGTGACCGTCCTCGATGCTGACGATCGGATAGCGGTCGCAGAGCCCGGCGTAGTACTCCACCATCTGAGCGGAATCGAGCCGCTTGCCACCCTCGCCTTCGAGCACGTAGTGGCCATCCTTGTAGAACTCGCTCGACGCCGGATCGAGCGCCAGCGCCACCTGCTCGCCGGGTTGGTACCCGGCCTTCTGGATCGCCTCGACGATCACCTTGAGCGCGTCCTCGTTGGACGCGAGACTGGGCGCGAAGCCGCCCTCGTCGCCGACCGCGGTGGCGAGCTTTCGGGACTTGAGCACCGAGGCCAGCGCGTGGAAGGTCTCGGTCGCCATGCGCAGCCCCTCGCGGAAGGAAGGGGCGCCGACCGGGACCACCATGAACTCCTGGAGGTCGACGTTGTTGTCCGCGTGTTTGCCGCCATTGAGCACGTTGCACATCGGCACCGGAAGCGTGACCGCGTGCACCCCGCCCAGATGACGGTAGAACGGCAGGTCGAGCGCGATCGCGGAGGCCTTGGCCACGGCCAGCGAGACGCCGAGCGTGGCGTTGGCGCCGAGGCGGCCCTTGTTGGGCGTGCCGTCGATCTCGAGCAGCGTGCGGTCGATGAGGGACTGGTCGAACGCGTCCATCCCGACCAGGCGAGGGGCGATGACGTCATGGACGTTGCGGGTGGCCTTCTGGGTGCCCTTGCCCCGATAGCGCGCCGCGTCGCCGTCGCGCAATTCGATGGCTTCATGCTCGCCGGTCGAGGCACCGGAGGGCACCGCCGCTCGGCCGAGGGCGCCGCCCTCCAGCAGACAGTCCACTTCCAGGGTCGGGTTCCCGCGCGAATCGAGGATCTCGCGGGCGATGAGGGCGGCGATCGTGGTCATGTCGGGCGATCCTGGTCCGGGAGGAGTGCGGTCGGGTCACGCGGGCGGTCCGAGGCCTGCAGGCTAGGCGGGGGTCCTGCGCGAGTCAAGGCCGCGGGCCCTCGCGCCGTGGGTGCTCGCCGACCGCGCCATTGGCTCTCGCAGGGGCGCTCCGAGAGGGCCCGGGCGCGCGGCGCGCCCGCGGATCCCGCATCCTTGACCCGCCCCGGACACCATGCCTATCGTGCCCGATCATGAAACTCGGTGCCCGCCCCACCCGTAGGGTCGCATGAAGGCAGGGGCGCGGTGAGCGGCGACGAGGCCGACCTCATCCGGCGGTGCCTCGCCGGCGACGAGCGGGCGTACCGTGATCTGGTCGAGCGCTATCAGCGCCCGGTCTTCAATCTGGCGATGCGCATGGTGCGCCGGGTGGAAGATGCCGAAGACGTGACGCAGGAGACGTTCATCCGGATGTTCCGGGCACTCGACCGTTACGACCTGGAGCGTCCCTTCACCGCCTGGCTCTTCACCATCGCCACCCGGCTCAGTATCGATCACCTGAGACGCAAGCGGCTGGCGCCGATCTCGATCTTCCAGCCCGGCGCCGGCGGAGACGACGAATACGTCATCGAGGCGGAGGACCCGGGGCTCAAGCCCGACGACGCCACCTCGCACGCCGAAGAGGAGGGGCGGACGCGGGACCTGATCGACTCGCTGCCGCCGCACTACCGGATCGTGGTGATGCTCAGGCACCAGCAGGATCTTTCGTACGAGGAGATCGCCACGGCGCTGCAGATGCCGCTCGGCACGGTGAAGGCGCGCATCCACCGTGCCCGGGAGCTGCTCAAGCAACGGATCAAGACGAGCGAGCCATGACCACCTGCACCCACCACAGCCGCGCTCAGGCCTTCCTCGACGGGGACCTCCCCGTGGACGAGGCCCGGGCGTTCCGCGAGCACCTGGCCGGCTGCGCCGGGTGCGTCGCCGAACTGGCTGCCTACCGCCGGGTGTTCGCGCTGCTCGATGAGGCGCCGCTCGCCGTGCCGCGGATCGAGCTGACGGAGCGGGTGCTCGCTCGGGTGCTGCCGTCCCGGGTGCGCCAGCGCCGGCTGCGCGCATTCGGCTGGAGCTACGCGGGCGCCCTCTCGGCATGCCTCGCGGGAGGGGTCACCTGGGCGATGCAGCCGGCGGGTCAGGCCGCGCTCTCCATGCTCACCGCTGAAGCCTCGCGCCGGTTGTTCGACGTCACGAAGTTCGTGGTGCAGTCGGCGTCATTCGGCCTCGTCCACCTCGCTTCGGGTTCGCACGCGATGATCCGCTTGCTCGAGCCCCTCGCGCCCCTCGGTCGCGCGCTCGGCGCGGTGCTGGGCCAGACCTCGATCCTCGCCACGCTGGTGGCCGCCGTCGCGGTCTGCGCCGCCATGCTGTGGTGGCTGCGGCCGCGCGATGGGCGGCCGAGCCGGGAGATCCGCCATGTCGGCGTCCTGGGCTTCTGATCCCCGTGTCCGCCCGCTGTCGGCGGCGCTCGCGCTCGCCCTGTTGCTGGTGGCGCCGGTGGATCCCGCCGCCGCTCGGACCACGAGGCCCGACTCGGCGCGCGCCATCACCAGTATCCGCGTGAGCGACGAGGGCATCCGGATCCGCGGTGGCGGCGGCCTGCGGGGGGACACCACGCTCGAGATCGTGGACCGCCCCGGGCGGGCCGACGCGAAGTTCGACATCGGCGGGCAGAAGGTGCGCATCCGCGGCGACGTCGCGGAACCGAATGCGAGTGGCAAGGACGTGCGTATCGTCGGACCGGTGGTGCTGGTGAATGGCCAGGGTGCCGACATGGTGCGCGTGTGCGCCGACGCCGAGGTGCCGGCGGGCCAGCGCATCGAGGGCGACGTGGTCGCGGTGTTCGGCTCGGTCACGGTGAAGGGCGAGGTGGCGGGGAACGCGGTCGCGGTGTTCGGCACGCTCCGCCTGGAGCCGGGCGCGGTGGTGGACGGCGACGCGGTCGCGGTGGGGGGTTCGCTGGACCAGCAGCCGGGGGCCACTGTGAGCGGCCAGAGCGTGTCCATCGAGCCCGGATTCGACTGCCAGCGGTTGCCCGGACTGTTGCTCGGCAGCGCGGGCCTCCTGACCGTGCTCCTCCTCGTGCTCCTGGTGCCGGCGCTGGTGGGCTGGCTGTTCCTGGTCATCGCCCCCGATCGCATGCTGCGGGTGTCGGTCACCGCCGCGCAGCGCCCGTTCGTCTCGCTGCTCCTCGGACTGGTCGCCGGGCCGCTGGCGGTGGTCGCGTTCGTGCTCCTGCTGATCACCGTGGTGGGCATCCCGATCGCCCTCCTGCTGCCGGTGCTCTTCGGCCTGATGTCCTGGGCCGGCCAGGTGGCCACCACCTATGTGATCGGTTGTCGCCTCCTGAGGCGCCGTCTCGGCGCGGGCGGCAGCCTCGGGCCGTACGTCACCGGGACCCTGTTCGTCGCCGCGATCGTCGCGGTCGGCGTCGCGAGCCTGGTGCTGCCGGGGCCGCTGAAGCCCGTGGGGATCTTCCTCCTGATGGTGGCCATCCTGCTGGGGGCGGGGCTCGGACTCATCGGCACCGGCGCCACGCTGCTCTCGAAACTGGGCTCGACCCCCCGGGATGTCCACCGGCATCGCGTCGCCACGCCAGACGCCGCCGGGCTGCCCTAGCCAGGACCGCAAGACCTGCTTCGGGCCCCCGTGGGTGCCAGCACCCGCGTGGGTCTCGCGTCTGGGAACCCTCACCCATCAGCGACCTGGGATGCCCCCGATCCGCGCGGCGGAAGCCCCCCGAACCGCATGCGTCGGGGCCGCGCAATCGGCTGAGGTGGAATGACATCGACCGCATGGTGAGCGGCCGCCCCGGATTCCTCCCCGGTGGCACGCTCGTCGCGTTGGTAGGTGGTCATGGAACCGCTCGCATTGGTGCGCCGCGCCGGCCTTGGGCTCCTCGGCACGCTGCTCGCGAGCCTCATGCTGGCGGCGGTGGCCCGCTCCACCGAACTGGTCGCGAGCGGCGCGCCGCGCGACCTGGCCTTCCACGACGCCGGCGAGACCCTTCGGGACTGGTGCCGGTGGGACGATGCCGGCAGGCTGTGGCTGGTGCTGCCGGACAGCTCGCGCTTCGAGCTGGTGACCTCGGTGAACGACGCTGCGATCGCGAACCCCGGCGACGGCGCGTTCCACCCCTTCGAGCTGGGGGAAGTCCACGCCGCCCTCGACGAACTCAGTTACCCGGTCGCGGGCCTGCGTGCGGACGTCTTCCTGCTCCCGTTCCCGCGCAGGGCGGGCCTCGAGTCGGCCGGGGGGCCGGGGCTGGTACTGCTCTCGCCCGGCGTGCGCCCCCTGTCGCGCGAGCAGCAGCACGCCGAGTTCGTCCACGAACTGGGCCACGTGGTCCAGCAGGCGAGACTGCCGGACCACGCCACCGGGGACTGGACGGCCTACCGGCGCATGCGGGGGATCGAGGATCCGATCGTCTTCTCCGCGAGCGCGCCCCACGCCCAGCGGCCCCACGAGATCTTCGCCGAGGACTTCCGCGCGCTGCTCGGTGGCGCGACCGCGAACTCGACGGGCACGATCGAGAATCCGGCGCTCACCCCGCCGCAGCTGGTGCCCGGGCTGCGCGAGTTCGTGCTCTCGCTGGCCGGGCATGCGCTGCGCGCGCGGCTCTCGGGCGCTCCCAATCCGAGCCGCGGCGCGGTCACCTTCTCGCGGGCGGGCACCAGCGCGGCGATGCTGGACGTGTTCGACGTGGGCGGTCGCCGGCTGGCGGCCGTGGCGCCGATGCCGGTCGCGGGGGGCACGGAGTGGCGGTGGGATGGACGGGCCGCGCGCGGCACGGCCATGGGCCCGGCGATCGTGTTCGCGCGTGAGCGCGCGGGGGCGGCCGAGCCGGTGCGGGTGGCCCTGGTCCCCTGAGTCCCCGGGGCCCCGAGCGGCCCCGCCGCCACGCGGATCAGTGCGCGGGCAGCGGCACGACGTCCTCGGTCCGCGCGCGCGCGCGCTGGTCCCCGAGACCGGCGAAGTTGCGCACCGCATCGAACGCCGAGCGGGGCAGCTCGGTGAACGCCCCGAAGCCGGCACGACGCTTGTCCACCACCTCGCCCGACAGCCAGCCTTCGACCTCCTCCACGTCCTCGATGCTCAACGGACGCAGGGTGGCGGTCACGACCGCGTAATAGCGCGCCCCCCTCACCAGACGGTCCGAGCGGCCCACCGGCAGCGCGAGCGGGCGCCCGAGCGCCCGCTCGACCGAGTCGAGCGCCCCGAACACCAGCGCGGTGGCCCCCGCGCGTTCGACGCGGTAGGTGCGGTTCCAGACCTCGTAGCGGATGCGCAGCGAGGCGTCGAATGTGCTCTCGAGGCGGTCGAACCACCCGGAGCGGCGCCGCCACAGCTCGGCATGGAACTCGAGCGTGGCCGGCATGCCGCGCGACAGGCTCTCCTGGACTCGCGGAGCCAGCACGTCGCTGAGGCGCAGATCGCACCACACGCTGCCGTCACGCGACTGCGGCACGCCGACCGTGGCGTCCAGCGCCAGCGCTGCCGGTGCCACGGCGAGCGCGAACGCGAGCAGGGCGATCGCGGCCTGGCGGTG
This sequence comes from Candidatus Eiseniibacteriota bacterium, assembly GCA_963776245.1. Lineage (GTDB taxonomy): Bacteria > Eisenbacteria > RBG-16-71-46 > RBG-16-71-46 > RBG-16-71-46 > CAVSAC01. The sequence continues at coordinate 1,136,712 of CAVZLN010000003.1, forward strand.
GGCGGGACGTGGGGCGCTGGGGAGCAGGGCGACCTCGGGACTCAGAATGGGCGTCGGAGACGCAACGTGATCATGAACTCGGAGTCGGGATCCTGGAGGTTGCGCGCGAAGTACACGCGCAGGTCGTCGTCCGTGGTGCCGATGCCGAACCCGCCGTCGCAGGCGAGGTGTTGTCGCCGCAGGTCGAAGCCCGGGCCGGACGCTTCCCAGGCGCGCCCGGCGTCCACGAACACCATGACCTGCAATCCGCCCTGGAAGTGGGCGTCCGTGAGCGTCCAGAGGCCGAGCATGTACTCGGCCTGCGCCAGCGCCAGCCGGTCCCCGCGGTAGGCCCCGAACGCGTGCGCGCGCAGCCCGTCCACTCCGCCGAGGGTGAAGATCTTCTGCTCCGGCAGCCGACCGGTGAAGTTGGTGCCGCCGACCCCGCGCAGCACCAGCGTGGCCGCGGGAGTGAGCCGCACCACGCTGCGCACGTCGGCCACCATCCGCGCGTAGTCGAACGCGCCGCCGAGGCCGCCGCCGGCACGCTCGACCTCGATCCCGTGGTAGAGGCCGGCCCGCATGGTCCGCGTGCGATGCATGAGGCGTTCGCTGCGCAGCGATAGGGTATGGGCCTCGCCCTCCTCGATCGCTGGATTGTCACGCAGCGGGCGGTCCCGGCGAAACCACGAACGCGTTCCCCGATCGAGCGGGAGCGTGCGATAGCGATCGTTCCGCGCGTGGAGGCTGACGGTGGAGAAGTCGGGCACCCGCCACGCGAGGTAGGTGCCGAATCCCTCGCGCTCGAAGTAGTCGCGGTAGTCCTGGCGCCCGAACAGCAGGGCGAGACTGTTCTCGAAGTCCTCGACCTCCTGCAGCTCGCTGTGGTCGGTCCGCCGCACCATCGAGACGCCGAGTGCGAGCCGCCCCGGTCGCACCAGCGGCTGCTCGAGCTGCACACCATAGAGGATGCGCTCGCGGCCGATCGCGTACTCGATCCGGGCGCCGAAGCGCGGGTCGAGCGGCGCGGTGGTCTGGAGCTCCCAGCCGACGCCGACGCGCAGGCGGTCCACCCGGTTGTAGTCCAGCAGCAGTTCACCGCGGTCGCGGGGATGGCGGGCGCGCCATTCGTCGGGATCGGTGATGAGGTGGTCGCCGATCGGCGCACGCAGCCACTCGCCTTCGTCGCTCGAACCCGCCTGCCGGTCCGGGCGCTCGCCGCGGCGCACGGGGCGGAATTCGAGCGGATCGGAATCGGGATCGTCGCGCGGGAGCGGCTGGAATTCGAGCGCCCCGCTGGTGGAGTCCGCGGGCAGGGTGGACTGGGCGCACGCCACGGGCGGGTGGAACGCCGACGCGGCGGCGCAGAGGGATACGGCGAAGAGGGTGCGCAGGGGATTCACGGTGCCTCCGCAGGACGACAAGGACGGGGGGCGCACCCGGAGAGGCAGCAATCCCCGTTCCGCGCGGCCGGTCCGGAACGGACGTCGGGATGGAGACGCCGGGGCCCCGGAGCATGCAGGGATCCCGGCTTTCGGAGGGGCCGCATCGGGGCGCTGCCGTACCGGACGCCCGGCGCCGGGCTGGTGCCGTGGCGGTTCCGCGACGCTGTGTGGCGCGGGTTCATCGGCGCTCGATGCCGTGCTTGCGCATCTTGCGGTGGAGGTTGGTGCGGTCGATGCCCAGGCCGGCCGCGGCCTGAGTGACGTTCCAGGCCGCTTCGTCGAGCGCCTTGCGGATGGCGTCGGCCTCGCGACGCTCCACCTCGGCGCGCAGGCCCACTGCCCGATCGCCGGCCGGCGCGGGCTCCAGCCACGCCGCGAGGTCCTCCGCCCGCACCTCGGCGCCATCGCACATGACCGCGGCGCGCTCCATCAGATTGCGGAGTTCTCGCACGTTGCCCGGCCAGTGATACTCCTCGAGCACGCGTCCGGCCTCGGCGGAGATCTGGATCGGCGGGCGGCCCTCGGCGGCACGGAAAAGGGCGAGGAAATGCCCCGCCAGCAGGGGCACGTCGGCGCGGCGCTCGCGCAGCGGGACGACGTGGATCGGAAGCACCTTGAGGCGGTAGAACAGGTCCTCGCGGAAGCTCCCCGCCTCGATCGCCTGCGCCAGGTCCTTGTTGGTCGCCGATACCACGCGGACGTCGGCGCGCTGGGTGCGGGTGCCGCCGACGCGCTCGAACTCGCTGGTCTCCAGCGTGCGCAGCAGCTTGGCCTGGGACTCGAGGGAAAGGTCGCCGATCTCGTCGAGGAACAGCGTGCCTCCGTCCGCCATCTCGAAGCGTCCCTTGCGCGACTGGATCGCGCCCGTGAAGGCGCCGCGCTCGTGCCCGAACAGCTCGCTCTCCACCAGGTCCCGGGGGATGGCGGCGCAGTTGAGCTTCACGAACGGGCCGGCGGCGCGCTTGCTCAGCGCGTGGATGGCGTGCGCGATCAGTTCCTTGCCTGTCCCGTTCTCGCCGGTGATGAGCACGCGCCCGCCGGCCGTCGCCACGCGCCTCACCTGCTCGCGCAACTGTTCGATCGCGGCGCTCCCGCCCAGGATGCCGAGGTCGTCGCCGGTGGCGGCGGGGGAGGCGGCGACCTTCTCGCGGATGTCGCTCACGCGGGCGGCCTCGGCGATCCGGGCGAGCAGGTGCTCAGGGTCGGGGGGCTTCTCGATGAAGTCGAACGCATGGCGCTGCCCCGCCTTGAGCGCGTTCTCAAGGGTGGACTCGCCGGTCACGACGATCACCGCCGTGCCGGGTGCGCGCTCGTGCATGCAATCCAGCGCGTCGAGTCCATGCATCCCGGGCATCTGCAGGTCGAGCAGGGCGACATCGAAGCGCCGCTTCTCGAGCGCCTCGAGCGCGAGGTCGCCGCTCTCGGCCTCGGTCACGGCGTGACCCTCGTCCTCGAGCACCCCGCGCAGCTGGCGGCGGATCGCCGGGTCGTCGTCCACGATCAGGACATCCAGCCGTCGCGTGGGGCTCATGGGCGTGGGGCTCCTTCCTCGTCATCGCGCAGCGGCAGCGTGAGGCGCGCGCGCGTCCCACCGCCCTCGCGGTCGTCCAGGGTCACCGTGCCGCCGTGCTGCAAGGCGATGTCGCGCACCAGCGACAGTCCGAGGCCGCTGCCGCGGCGCTTGGTGCTCACGTAGGGCTCGAACGCTCGCGCGCGCAACTCGGCGGGCAGGCCGGGTCCGCGGTCGAGCACATCGACCACCGCCGCACCGCCCGCGCGTTCCGTGCGCAACTCCACGGTGCCACCCGCGGGGCTCGCTTCGCAGGCGTTGAGCAGCAGATTATGCAGCGCGCGGGACAGCAGCAAGCGGTCCCCGGACACCGGGAGCGGCTCGGCCGCATCCACCACGAGGGCGAGCCCCTCGGGCTCGTGCAGTCGCGCCACCTGGCGCGCGACCTCAGCGAGGTCCATGGCTTCCATCCGCGGTTCGGGCAGGCGCGCGTACTGCGCGAACCGCTCCGCCAGGCGGCCGAGGTGGTCGACCTCGACGATGAGCGCCGCGAGGCTCTCCTCGACCACCTCGCGTTCGGCTTCCGGTACGGCCTGCACGCGCTTCTGCAGCCGGTGGAGCGAGAGTCGCATCGGCGTGAGCGGGTTCTTGATCTCGTGCGCCAACTGACGGGCCACTTCGCGCCAGGCGGCCTCGCGCTCGGCCTGGCGCAACTGCTCGCGCGCCGAAGCGAGCCGCTCGCGCATCGCGTTGAACGACACGCCGAGCGAGCGCAGCTCGCGGGCGCCGCTCGGCTCGAGGCGGGTCTCGAGGTCGCCGGCGGCCACGCGCTCGAGCGCGGCCGCGATACCGGCCAGCGGACGCGTCATCCCGCGGGCGAGGGTGGCGGCGAGCCAGGCCGCGAGCACGGCGAGCACCAGCACCAGCGCGGCGACCAGCAGCCAGACGTACCGGCGCTGCACATCCACCACGACGCCGAGCCGACGGTAGTAGGCCGCGCCGAACCCCACGCTGTCGGCGCGCGCGAAGAAGTCCGGTGCCACCCGGATCCCCACGGCGACCGTGCGCCCGTCCGCTGTCGGGGCCACTCCCGCGAGCACGCCGCGGGACGAGCGCACCAGCCGCGCGCCCGCCAGCGCCGCGCCGATCTCGCTGCCGAAGTCCACGCGCTCCGGCACCAGCACGCGCTCGGGAACCAACTGGGTCTCGAGCACCCAGCGGGCGCCCGCGAGTCGGTAGAGCTGGGCGAAGTCGAGGCCGTGCGCCCGCAGCGCGGCGCGCGCTCCCTCGGGCACCCCCCGCGCCGGCCAGCGCTCGGCCCAGTCCTCCGCCTGCGCCAGCACGGTCGCCTCGAGACGGGTCTCGGCCGTGCGCGTGATCTCGAGCGCGGACTCGAGCGCGCGGTCCACGCCGGGGCGGAACCATCGCGCGGTCGAGCGGTCCAACTGGTCGAGCGTGAAGAGCGTGAAGGCCAGCGTCGGCAGCAGCGAGAGTGCGAGCAGTGCGAGGACGAGCCGGGTGCGGAGGGTCACGATGCGCCCGCGGCAGGAGCGATCACGCTCCCGCGCCGAGCCCTCCCAGCTGCCCGCAGGCCGCCCAGATCTCCCCGCCGAGGGTGTTGCGGACCATCACCGCCGGCGCCCGCGGGAACAGGCTGCGCGCGAATGCTTCCACCGCCTCGGGGCTGGGGCGTTCCCACGCCAGCCCCGGTACCGGGTTGTAGGGGATGAGGTTGATCTTGCTGGGCAGCTCGCGGGCGAAGCGGGCGAGCCGCTCGGCGTCCTCCTCGCGGTCGTTCACCCCGGCGATGAGCGTGTACTCGAGCGTCACGCGGCGCCCGCTCGCCGCGCCGTAGGCCTTCGCGGCCCCCAGCACCTCGGCCAGCGGCCACCGGCGATTGACCGGCATGAGTCGGGTGCGCAGTTCGTCGGTGGTGGCGTGGAGCGAGACCGCCAGACCGAGCGCCAGGCCCTCTCCCGCCAGGTCCCGCATCGGTGGCACCAGCCCACTGGTGGACACCGTGATACGACGGGCGCCCACGTTGAGGCCTCGCCGGTCATTCAGGATGCGGATCGCGTCCATCACGCCCCGGTAGTTGTGGAGGGGCTCCCCCATGCCCATGAACACCAGGTTGTAGCGCTCGTCCTGCCAGCCGTGGTGGTCTCCCATCGCGATCACCTGGGCCACGATCTCGGCCGGACGCAGGTGGCGTTTGAGTCCCATCAGCCCCGTCGCGCAGAAGGCGCACTTGAGCGCGCACCCGACCTGGGAGGAGAGGCAGAAGGTCAGCCGATGCTCGGCCCGCATGGACACGCACTCCACGCGCGCGCCGTCGTCGAGCGCCAGCACGAACTTGCGGGTCAGTCCGTCGCGGGTGCGGTGCACCGACTCGATCGATGGACTCCGGATCTCGCACACCTCGCCCAGCCGACCCCGCAGGGCCACGGGCAGATCCGTCATCCCGCTCGCCTCTCGCAGGCGCTTGCCGTAGATCCAGCCGTAGATCTGAACGGCCCGATAGGCGGGTATGCCGCGCTCCACCAGCCGGGCCGCGAGCTCCACGCGGCTGAGTCCGTAGAAGCTCGGGGTGGCCGGCATCTCGGCCGAAGGGAGGGGCGCGCTCGACATGGGTCCTCGCGGACTTGGGTGTGGGATGCGCGGAGGCTAACAGCCTGCGGCATTGCGGTCAACGCACGGAAATGGTATGCATGAATGTGCAATGAACGATATCTCCAACCGTGATCGAGGGCTTCTCGCCTGCCTGGGTGACGCCTCGCGCTATCGCATCGTCGCCGCGCTGGCGGGGGGCGCACGTTGCGTGACCGAGCTCGCGCGCGAAGTGACGCTTTCGCAATCGTGCACCACCCGCCACCTCCAGGCGATGCGGCGCGCCGGCCTGGTGCGCGGCGAGCGACAGGGCAAGCGCGTGATGTTCCAACTGCGCGAGGAGGATCCACGCGTGGGGGGCCTGCTAGAATGGATGATCAGCGGTGAGGGCCGCGAGTGGGGCTGGGTGTCAGCCCGAGTGAGCGCAGAGCCTCGCGAGCGCATTCCTGAACCGGGCTCGACGCCCCCCGCGGTCCGGCGTCAGAAGCTCGGATCCAACGCGCCCCTCATCCGCCCCGCCCCGGCGCGGGGCACCGCGACCCGCCCCGCGCGAGCGGGGTCCCGGATCGGCCCCAGGGGCAGGAGCCGAGGATGGCGCGGAGCCCGAACTCGAGCCGCAGGAAGGTCTTCCGGAAGCTCACGCTCCCGGCCCGGTGTACCGCTCGCAGGAACTCGAGGACTACCTGCTGTGAGCGCCTCTATAACTATGCGCGTAGCTGCAATTGATATCGGTTCGAATTCGGTGCGCCTCCTGGTCGCGGACATCGCGGTCGAGAACGGCCGGCCTGGCGCTCTCGCCACTGTGGCGCGTGCTGGCGAGGCCTGTCGCCTGGCGCGCGGGCTCGATCGGTCCGGGCTCGTGGACGCCGAGATGGCGGCGCGCGCGGCGCTGGTGGTGCAGGAGTTCGCCCGCCGCGCTACGGCGCTGGGGGCGGTGCGGCTGGTCGTCGGGGCGACCGCGGCCCTGCGCGCGGCCACCAATGGCGCCGAGGTGGCGCGCGCCATCGCGGAGCGAGCCAGCGTCGAGGTACGGATCCTGAGCGGCGCGGACGAGGCCCGGCTGGTCTATCGCTCGGTCGTGCTGGGGCTCGGTTCCATCGCGCTCGAGCACCCATGCGTCGTGTTCGACCTCGGAGGGGGCAGCACCGAGGTGGTGAGCGGGTTCGGCGACCGCCCCGGCCGCTGGACCAGCCTGCCGTTCGGTGCCGTCAGCCTGACCGAGAGGCACCTCCACTCGGGCGGCTCGAGTGTATCGAATGGCAACGACATGGAGGATCTCAAGACCCGCGTGCGGGAGGAAGTCATGCGCGTTTGTGCATATATGCCCGAGCGCGCGTCGCTGTTCGCGGGGGTAGGAGGCACGGTCACAGTGCTCGCCTCCATGGACCGTGGGCTCGACACGTACGACCCCACTCGGATCGAGGGATGGAGCATCCTGCAGCCACGACTGGACATGCTCATCGAGCGCATCATCCGCTCCTCGCACAGCGAGCGTGCGGAGTGGCCGGTGATGGGGGAGGGGCGCGCCGACATCGTGGCAGCTGGGGCGCTCGTGGTCAGCGTTCTGGCGGAGCGTTTCCCCTCGCAGGGGCTGGTCTGTTCCACTCAGGGGCTGCGCTACGGGCTGGCCCGCCTGGCCGCGGAAGAGGCCGCCGGTGGTGGGAGCGGTCGACCGGCTTGAGAGCTCCGCGTGAAAGCGTCACGAGCCGCCCGCGGGGGCGTGCGCCCTCCGCGGGGCCGCGTTCTCTCCCCGGTCGTTCGCCGCTCCCGACCCGGGATCCGCGACCTGGGCCGCCCGCGGTCCGGTTCCGCGGACCAGTCAGGGCAGGAACGCCGCACAATCTTGGTCCCTGGTCCAGTTCTTCGTTGACCTTGCGAGGAGGCGGGCCGGATACTCTCCCCAGCGAAGAGTTGGGTCCCCTCAAGTCCTTTTCGAGCCTCAAAGAGATTTCCTCCGGTCTCTCGGGTTGTTCGTTCCACACCATCGCCAGTGTCATGGCGGGAGCGGCAGCACATGACGAGATTCCGCAACAGGCTCCTGATCACGCTGGCCCTGTTCGCCGTGGCTTCGGTCGCGGTGGTCGCGACGGCTTCCGCCGTGGAGCGCTGGTCCGATGGGACCGGTGCGCCGACAGGGACCATCGGTGACTACCAGAGGCCAGGGGTCGGACCCTGCTCCGGCGAACCCGACATCGGAGCCTCTCCGGGCACTGCACCGCAGAAGCAGGTGGGCACGAAGTCCGCTTCGCCTCCTCTGATGGAGCAGCTCCGAAGAGGGCATGATCTGATGCGGCGGGCCGGTCGGATCTGGGCGCCGTGGTTCCCGGTCTACTGGCGCTGACGGCGCATCCTGCGCCCAGCACCCGAGGTCGGGACAGGTAGAGCGTAGGCGACCCGAGCGCGAACCGTCGGACGCCGGGCCGGATGTCAACGGACGAGGGTCCAACAGTGCAGCGAGCGATCCCCCCCGATCAGTCGCATGCGCATGCCTCCGCGCAGCAGGATGCGCTGCAGCATGAGGCGATCGGAGATCTGCATCTGGCCGCCGACAACTTTCCCGGCGCGGTCGAAGCCTACTCCGCCGCGCTGAAGGAAGTCGGGCCGCATGCGCCGGCCGAGCGCTGCCGGCTGCTGGAGCGGCTCGCGATGGCGCACGACCGCCGCGGCGAGTACGACTCCGCCCTGGCCTTGCTCCGCGAGGCCCGCCAGACCGCCCGACTCCTGCAGGATCCCCATCTGAACGCCCGCATCGCGGCGCGGCTTTCCCACTCCCTGCTCGAGCAGGGGCGCTATCGCTCCTCCCGCCGGTACGGCAGGTACGCCTTCACGGTGTTGCGCGACACCGATGACCACCGCACGGTCGGCCTCGTGAGCGTGACGCTCGGACTGTGCTGCGCCCGCAGCGGGCGGCCTGCCGAGGCCATCGAGTGGTTGCAGAGCGCGGTCGCGACCTTCCGGCGCATCGGTGACACCGATGGGCTGGTCGCGGCGCTCAACAACCTCGGCCTGGTGCACAAGAACCTGCGCGAGTGGCGCGAGGCGACGCGGTTCCTCGAGGAGGCGCTGCGCCTCGATGAGCGGGCCGGGCTCTACGCCCGCATGCTCGGCCACAGCCAGAATCTCGGCCTCATCCGCTATCGCCTCGGGCAGTGGGACCTCGCGGAGGAGAACTTCCACCAGGCGCAGCGCATCGCGGTGCAGATCGGGCATCGGCAGTCCGAAGCCGCCACTCTGCTGGCGATCGGCATGCTCGCCCGCCGCCGGCGCCAGTTCGAACGCGCCGAGGAGCACTTCCGGCGCGCCGACGCGCTCGCGTCACAGTCCGGCGCGCAGCGCGAGCGGTTGCTGGCCCAGGAGTACCTCGGCGAACTCGAACTCGACCGGGGCAATGCGACCGCGGCGATCGCGTTCTTCGAGCCGGCCCTCGAGGATGCACGCAGCCGCGCCCCGGTGGGCGACATGACCGCCGAACTGGAGACGCGTTACGGTCTCGCGCTGATCGAGGTCGGACGGCCCGACGACGCACAGAGCCACCTGCTGCGCGGGCTGGCCCTGGCCGAGCAGATCGGCGACCGCATCGAAGCGGCGATCGCCGAGCGCGGGCTGGGCCGGCTCGAGGGGACCCGCGGCAATGCCGCGACCCTCGAGGCGCACATGCGCGCGGCCGCCCAGGCGTTCGAGAACCTCAATGAGGTGTTCGAGCTCGCGGCCACGCTGGCGGCCTGGGGTGAAGGCCTGCTGCTGCTCCCGGCCAGCGCCCGACTGCGGGTGCCGCTCGAGCCGGTCGCCGAAGCCGCTCGCCGCGCGGCCACGCTCTACCGCCAACTCGGGCTCATCGCACCAGCGGCCGAGGCCATGCTCACTCTGGCGCGCCTCGAGTCCGAGCGCGAACATTACGACCAGGCGCTCTCGCTCCTCGAGCTGGCCGAGCAATGGCTGGCCGAGGGCGGTGACGCCGAGGCCGAGGATCGAGCGGGGGCGCTGCGACGCGAGCTCGAGCGCCAGTACGTCGCGGTGTCCCTGTCCACCTGCAACGAGTTCCGGGCGCTCGAGGATGCCAACCGGCTGTTCCGCGAGACCGCGGACATGGACGGCGTGCTCGCGCAGACGGTCAAGCTGGCGGTCGAGAACGCGGGCGGCGACCGCGGGTTCGTGGCGTTCAGCGCCGGAGGCGGGCGGCTCGACATCGTGGCCCAGCATGGCCTCGGACGCGAACGCGCGCGCCGCATCCTGCGTGTCATCGAGCGAGTCGTCGGCAGCCGCATCGCCGAGAGCGGGCCGCTGTTCTCGAGCCGTGTCGCCGCCGATCCGCGCTTCGCGGTGGCCCTGGTCGACGCCCTCGAGGGCGTCGGCTCGCTCGTGTGCGTCCCGCTCAATTTCCCCTCCCAGTCGGTCGGGCTGGTCTACGTGGACCGGCTCAACGACAACCTGCTGGGCGCGTTCAAGCAGCGCGAGCTGAACCTGCTCGCGGTGCTCGTCAACAGCTCTGCGGTCGCCATCGTGGAGGCCCAGCGGTCGCTGCTGCTCGAAGAGAACCGCCAGCTCCGCGACCAGCTCAAGCCCAGCCCGGGCTCGGAGCGCGTGGTCACGCAGTCGCGCGAGATGGCGAGCATCATGACGCTGCTCGCGAAGGTCGGGGACTCGCCGGCCACCGTCCTGTTCATGGGCGAGACCGGCACCGGGAAGGGCCTGCTCGCGCAGGTCGTCCACGAGATGTCGAACCGGCGCGACCACGCGTTCGTGCAGGTGAACTGCGCGGCGCTGCCCGAAGCGCTGCTCGAGAGCGAGCTGTTCGGCTACGTCCACGGCGCCTTCACCGGCGCGCTGCGGGACAAGACCGGGCTCTTCGAGGAGGCCGAGGGCGGCACGATCTTCCTCGACGAGATCGAGAAGATCCCCGAGTCGGTGCAGGCCAAGCTGCTCCACGTGCTCGACCGCAGCGAGATCCGGCCGGTCGGCGCCACGCGCGGCAAGCGTGTCGATGCGCGCGTCATCTGCGCCACCGGCGTGGACCTGCGCGAACGCATCCGCGAAGGGCGGTTCCTCGAGGACCTCTACTACCGCCTCAACGACATCACCGTGCGGGTGCCGGCGCTGCGCGAGCGGCGCGAGGACGTGCCCATGCTGGCCCAGCACTTCCTGGCGCAGTACGCGCGCCAGATGGACAAGACGCTGCGCGGCTTCTCGCCCGAAGTGGTCCGGACATTCCTCGACCACGAGTGGCGCGGCAACGTGCGGGAACTCGAGAAGACGGTGAAGCGCATGGTCGTGCTGGCCGACGAGGGTGACACCCTCGGGCTCGACCTGCTGCCCCCCGAGATGCGCGAGCGGGCGACCGCGGACCAGCCCGCCGAGTCCCCTGGGAACGGCTCCCCCACGCTGCGGTCCAGCGTCTCGCAGCTCGAACGGCGTCTGATCGCCGAGTCCCTCGAGCGCCACCGCTGGAACCGGGCGAAGGTGGCGCGCGAGCTGGGCCTGTCCTACCCGACGCTCCTCATGCGCATCCGCACGATGCGGATCGAGCGCAGGCGCGCTTCACAGTAAGAACGCCTCACACACCCCTCTAAAACTTCCTTCCACCTGCACTCGTTATTTCCCATGTGGTTACGCATGGGGTCTCCGAATCACTACATTCCATTGCGAGCGCTTGTCATCCTCGGGGCGGAGTGGCGCCTGTCACTCGTTGTGCTGCGCTCGTACGAGCGCGTTACCCCGCAATGTCTTGGAAGATAATCCAGCGATACGCACTCAGGTGGCATGCGGGGTGCAGTGTCGTATCGATCGGAGGGGGGGGACCTCCAACCTAGCAACCGGCGGCTTCGGCCGCCGGAGCAGAATCTGGGCTAGCCGGTGCAGTAGGGGGTCCGGTCGAGGGTACGAGCCCCAGTCACACGACAGCGCACCGTCCCCTACGACCGGCTAGCTTGGAGTAGCAGCTTCACCGACTCGAGCTCCACAGGTCGGCGGCGATCGATCGCACCAGGGCTGGTGGACGCCGTCGGCTTTCTGTATCCAGCCACCTGAGCAAGCTTCTCGGGACACCGGACTCGCTCGCGACGGACCCTCGCATCGGGGGATGGGAGGCGTTCCGACGCGGTGCTGGAGGCCGGTGTCCCCCTTTTGGGCCGGAAGGCCACCAAGGTGGCAGAGCCCCCGACCCCCTGCCTCGTGATGCTCCGGGCCGTGGATGTGGCAGGGCTCGCACAGGTGCGACAGATCAGCACGGCCGCGCCGCCCGGGCGCGCCCCGAGTGGCCCTCCCGAACCCTTGATCGCCAATGCCTTGCGCCCGCGCAGCCACTGCGGGACCCTCCCTTCGCGGCTGGCACATCGCTTGCGCTGGATACCTTGTCGATCCATCGCCGATCCACCGCTCGAAATGGAGGATCCTCATGAGGCTCGTGCTTCCCCTGATCGCGCTGGCCTTTCTGCTCGCCGGCTGTGATGAGACCACCGCGCCACGCGACCTGCGCCCTCCGGCGGCGCCGCGCGGCTTCCAGAGCATCACCGGCGACCACGAGGTGCTCCTCGATTGGCTTCCCAACACCGAGGCCGACCTGGCGGGCTACCGCGTGTACATCGCGGATTGCGCTTCGGGCACCAGTTGTCCGTACACCCTCGTCGGCACCACCGCGCGCACGACCTTCGTGGTGGGCAACCTCGCGAACGGCGTCACGAAGTACTTCGCGATCGCGGCCTTCGATCACTCGGGGAACGAGAGCGCCCTGACCTACGCAGACGTCTTCGACACGCCGCGCCCGGCGGGCTCGCTCGGGCTCCTGAGCGAGCAGGTCAATCCCGCGCGCAGCGGCTGGGACCTGTCGGCGTTCGCAGTGGTGCCCGCGAGCAGCCCCAACGTGGACCTCATCTTCAGCGACGACAGTACGACCTACGAGATGTACGCGCCCTACACCGACACCGACATCCAGGACGCGGGCTTCGCGACATCCCTGGACGCGGTGGACTTCGCGCCCACCGGCGGCTGGTCGCTCACGGGCGCGGTGGAGTTGGTGCCGGGGCACTGCTACGTGGTCTGGACGCGCGACGACCACTACGCCAAGTTCCGTGTCACCGGACTGAGCACGGGCCAGTTGTCGCTCGACTGGGCCTACCAGACCGCCACCGGGAATCGCGAGCTGAAGGCCAAGCGTCCACCGGCCGACGGAGACCGGGTGAGACGCGACCGCCGGTGGCGGCCCGGTGACGGCGCGCGGCCGGCGCCGCACCCCGTGGGGCGCCGACCGCGCATTGCTGATATCATGGGACCGGCTTAGGCAGGGTGACCGAGGCCGGCAGCGGGGCCAGAAGGGCGTCGCGCAGCCCGCATCGCTGCCCGACGCTCCCCATCGGAACGCTTGTGGAGCACACCAGGGCATCGCGGGGTAGGACCGATCGCCGCGCCGGTCGCGGCACCTGACCATCCCGCCCCTGCCCGGGGAAGGAGTCCGGCCATGTTGCGCAACACGTTCATCGCCGCGGCGATCGCCGCGGGCCTCGTTCTCGTACCGGGCGCATCCCAGGCGCGGGTCGGCGTCGAGGTCTGGACCGACCGCGGCCAGGACGCGGTCTACAAGCCCGGCGACCTCATGCAGGTCAAGGTGCGCCCGAGCACCGACGCCTACCTGCTCGTCTACGAGATCGACACCGAGGGGTATGTCCACGTGCTCTTCCCCGAGCGAGGCCAGAGCGGCTTCGTGGAGGGCCGCCGCACGCTCCGTCTGCCCGACGAGGAATCCGCCGTCGAGTTGGTGGTCGAGAAGAGCACCGGAGAGGCCTACATCGTGGCCGTCGCGTCCGAGCGGCCCTTTGCCGAGATGCCGTGGTACCTGCGTCCATACGATGCCCGCAGCGAGGGAGTGGAGTACGAGGGGCAGCCCGGCGAGGAGGACGGTGTCACGGGTGAAGGCCGCATCGTGGGCGATCCTTTCGTCGCGATGGAGCGCATCCGCCGCAAGGTGCTCGACTCGCCCGAGGATCCCGAGAGCTTCGGCTCCGCGTACACCTCGTATTACGTGCACGAGCGCGTCCGCTACCCGCGCTATCTGTGCTACGACTGTCATCGGCCCAACCGCTGGGCGTGGTGGGATGGCTTCGATCCCTACTACACGACCTGCAGCGTGGTGGACTTCCGCATCAACTGGGGCTGGTCGTGGGGGCCCACGTACTGGTTCGGCCACACCCCCTACTTCTGCTACGTGGTGCGCCCGGACTGCGACCCGCGCTGGCGCCGTCACTGGGATGGCCCCTGGTACTCGTCGTGGGACGGCCACCGCCGGTGGGACACCATGTGGGGCGGGCCGCTGGTGCGGTACAAGACGCCGCCCCCGCCGGGCTACGTCCCGCCGAACAAGTACAACGACCCCGATCGCTGGCGCGGTCGCGATGCCGTTCCGCTGCCTCCCGGCTTCCTGGCCAACAGCGGCGCGCGCGAGCGCTACCGCCCGATGGTCCCGATCGGCCGTAACCGGCAGCCGAACGAGCCCGACCTGCAGCCGTCGCAGGACGCGCGCACCCCGCGCGTCGGCACCACCGGGCGGCCCGGGGTCGACCGGATGCCGGGCCGCGAGGTGCGCCCCGGCGAGGACCCGGGCACCATCGACCGCCCGGGCCGCGGGGAGCGGCCACAGCCATCGGGCACGCCTCGTGACGACGGCGCGGCGCGCCGCGAGCGCGGCTCCGAGCGTCCTTCGCCGGCCTATCAGCCGCGCGAGTCGCGCCCGGCCCCGGAGTCCGCGCCGCCCCGCTCGGAGCGCGCGCCGAAACCGCGTGACGAGAAGCGCGCCGAGAAGCCGTCCAAGCCGCCGCCGCCACCGCCGGCGCCCGCGCCATCGCGCGGCGAGGGTTCGCGGGGTGATGGGTCGCGCGGTGACGGATCGCGCGGTGACGGCCCACGCGAACGGCGCGGAGGGCGCTGACACCCTCCATCGGGTGAGAGCGCAGGTCATCGATTCGAGGGGCGGGGCCCGCATCGCGAGCCCCGCCGCTCATGTCCGGAGATCCGGTATGCGTGCGGCGGTTCGGCTGTTTCCCACGATGCTCGTCGCGATCCTGGCCACCCCGGCCCTGGCGGGGCCGCCGGGGTTCGCGTTCCTGAACGTGCCGGCGGGCGCGCGCGGGGCCTCGCTCGGGGGCGCGTACGCCTCGGTCGCCACGGGTGCCGAGGCCGCGTTCTGGAACCCGGCGGGTCTCGAGAGCGTGACCGGCATGCAGGTGAGCGGCACCCACATCGAGTTCCTCTCGCACCTTCGCCACGAGCAGTTCGTGCTCGCCGGCCGCGCCTTCGGCGGCGGGCTGGCGGCCTCGGTGCGCGCGATGTATTCCGAGGCGATCGACCAGCGCGACGACCTGGGAAACCTGACCGGCTCGTTCGGCTCGCACGACCTGGAGTTCCGGCTGGCCTATGGCCGCCGCGCCCGCGCCGGTCTGTCCCTCGGTGGCTCGGCGCAGGTGGTGCGCGAGCGTCTCGAGCTGGAAAGTGCCACCACCTATGCGTTCGGGCTGGGCAGCGCGTTCGAGCCCGCCCGGTGGCCCGGGCTGCGGTTGGCGGTGACGGCCGACCATCTGGGCCCGGCGGCACGCTTCTCGATCTCGGATTCGCGCGGCGAACCGGTGTCGTTGCCCGCCGCCCTGCAGGCCGGGCTGACGTATGGACACGGCGTGGGCTCGGGGCTCGTGCTCCGCGGGGTCCTCGAGTCGCGCCTGGCGAGCGGGCGCAACGGCGTCGGGATGCTGGGCGCCGAGGTCGTGCAGGCCGCTTCGGGCGTGTCATTGCGCGCGGGCGCGCGCCTGAACGACGACGAGTCCACGATGGCGTTCGGCGTGGGCTGCGCGCGACAGTCGCTGCGCGTGGACTACGCGTTCGTGCCGTTCCGCGACCAGCTCGGCGACACCCATCGATTCTCGCTCGGCGCGCAGTTCTGAAGCGCCAGCGCCCGCGGCGCGGACCCGCGACCGGGCACGGGGTCGCGATGCGGGACGTCCGTGGACGCCCTCCGATCGCGGGGCGCGGCCCGAGGTCAGCGGCGGGTGAATTCCTCCAGCCGGATGACACCGTCCTCGAGGACCGCGTAGGTGGAGCGCTCCATCCAGTCACCCAGCACGAAGAACTCGCGCCCGCTCTCGCGGCGCTCGAAGGCGTGATGGAAGTGCCCCACCATCACCGCGTCGAAGCCTTCGCGGAAGCGCGGCTCGGCGATCTCGCGCCACAGCCGATCGCTCTCGAGCGGCCGGTCGCCGCGCGCGTGGCGCGACCAGCCCGAGACCCGATGCGCGAGCGGGATGCCGAGATCGGGGTGGAGCCACTGGTACATGCGGATGCAGGCGCGGCTCCGCAGCACCCCGCGCAGCATCTTGTAGCCGAGGTCGCCGCCCGCCAGCCCGTCGCCGTGGTGGAGCCAGATCCGTCGCCCCTCGCGCTCGACCGCGAGCCCGCCCTGCACCGTGCGCACGCCGATGGTCTCGGCGAGGAAGCGGCCGAGCCAGAAGTCGTGATTGCCGTTGAGGTAGGTGATGGCCACGCCGGCGTCGTGCAACCTTTGGAGCGCGGCGAGCGTCGGAAAGTGGCGCCGTGGGATCGCGGTGCGATATTCGAACCAGAAGTCGAACAGGTCGCCGACCACGAACAGATCCGAGGCGCGGCCCGGCAGGGAATCGAGGAAGGCGTGGAGGTGCTTCAGGCGCGGCGCCTCGCGCTCCACCGGCTCCGCCCCGAGGTGGGCGTCGGAGAGGAAATACGCGGCCGGGGAGGACATGGCCGCAGTCTAGCGAGCGCTCCCGGCCCCGACAAGCCCGGGTGCGCCGCGGCGCCGCGGTGTACACTGCCGGTCGGCGGCGCATCGCCGATCCCATGAATTGACGCCACGCTGACAGCAGGCCCGGTCGCGAAGGCAGACTGGGCCATCCTAACTCCATTCGTGAACGGCGCCGGACCTGCAGGAGGCCACCGAGGCCCCGCGACCCGCGCGCCGCCGTCCATGCCCGGAGGATACGCATGAGTCAGAACCCGTCATCCCACACCCACCCCCGTTCGTACTGGCTCGGCGCCGCCGTGCTCGTCATCGTTGGCCTCGTGATCGGTCTCGGGCTGAGCGCCAGCCTCGATCTCCAGCGCAGCTCGACCGCCCAGCGCTCGGCCTCCTCGAGGGTCTCGCCGGCCACGGTCGACGGCATGTACGAGAGCCCGTTCGTATCGGTGGTCGATCGCGCGCTTCCCGCCGTGGTGTTCATCAACGTGCAGAAGAAGGGCGTGGCCGGTGACGATCAGGACCCGAGCGACGAGATGTTCAAGCGCTTCTTCGGCACGCCGCGCCGCCCGCAGATGCAGCCGTCCTCGGGCTCGGGATTCATCATCGACAAGAGCGGGCTGGTGCTCACGAACAACCACGTGGTGAAGGACGCCAGCGATATCACCGTCACGCTCAATGACAAGCGCGCGTTCAAGGCCAAGGTGGTCGGCACCGATCCGCAGACCGACGTCGCGATCATCAAGATCGAGGGCTCCGACCTGCCGGTGCTGCCGCTCGGGGACTCCGACCGGCTGCGCGTCGGGGACTGGGCCATCGCCATCGGCAATCCGCTCGGCGAGCTCAAGGGCTCGGTCACGGTGGGCATCATCAGCGCCCAGGGGCGGTCGAACCTCAACATCTTCGGTGGCACGCCGGTCTTCCAGGACTTCATCCAGACCGACGCGTCGATCAACTTCGGCAATTCGGGCGGGCCGCTGTGCAACATCCGCGGCGAGGCCATCGGCATCAACACCGCGATCAATCCGAGCGGCCAGGGGATCGGCTTCGCCATCCCCATCAACCTCGCCCGCCATGTCGCGGATCAGCTGGTCGCACACGGCAAGGTGAGCCGCTCGTGGATCGGGGTCACGCTCGCCGACCTCACGCCCGAGCTCGCCGAGGGATTCGGGCTCAAGAGCGGCCAGCAGGGGGTCGTGGTGCAGGACGTGATCGACGGCCAGCCGGCGGCCCGCGCCGGGGTGCGCCGCAACGACCTCATCGTGGAGTTCGATGGCCGGCCGGTCGGCGACATGCAGAAGTTGCGCATCCAGGTGGCCGATACCCCTCCCGGGAGCCGGGTGCCGCTGGTGGTGCTCCGGGAGGGCCGCCGGGTCGGCCTCACCGTCACGCTCACCGATCGCGATCAGGGTCTCGCGGCGGCGGCGCTGCCGGGTCCCGCCGGCGAGCAGCCGGAGCAGCCCGGGGCGGACGCGCTCGGAGTGCGGGTGCGCGCGCTGAGCGCAGAAGAGCGCGCCGACTTCAAGGTCAAGTCCGGCGTGATGGTGTCCGACGTGCAGGAAGGGAGCGCGGCCGAGGAGGCCGGGCTGGCGCCGGGCGAGGTGATCGAGGAGATCAGCCTGAAGCCGGTCACGACGCCCGCCGAGTTCGCCGCGATGCTCCGCGACGCGCGCACCCAGGGCAAGGCGCACATCGCGCTGCTGGTGAACAACGGCCGGCAGACGCGCTTCGTCACGTTGATGGTGCCGGCCAAGTAGCCGGTGCCGTTCGATGCTCAGCAGCCGTGAGGCGGGGTCCGCCCCGCCTCACGGAGCCCCAGGAAGGGGCATGAGGGACACCATTCGCATCCCATCACTCGCACGGACGACCGCGCTGATCGTCGCACTGGCCGGGTGGCCGCATCTCGTCCACGCCGACGCGCCGCCCCCGGAGGCGCTCACGCTGACCAGCCTGCGCTCGTGGACCGCGCCCGGGAACACGCGCGTGGTGCTCGACTTCTCGGCGTCGGTCAGCGTGGTCATGCCCGACTCGGGGGTGTCCCGCCTGGTCGTGGTGCGCGTCCCCGGCGAACGCATCCAGTGCCCGCCCGCGGTGCCCACGCGGCTCGTGGTGGCGGACGGCACGGTGGATTCCGTCGAGGCGCTGATCGACGGACTCGGGCGCCACCTTCACGCTTCTGGCTCGCCGACTCCAACGTCTTCCGGGCGTTCACGCTGCCGGCGATGGACGACAAGCCGTTCCGCATCGTCCTCGACGTGGAGCGGGCAGGCGGCGATGCGGCGGAGGAGAAGCGGCTCGCCGGCATCGCGGCCGCCAAGCGCCGTGACCGCGTGCGCGTGGTCGACCATCGACGCCGGTCATGGCGGCGACGACACCGGCGCCCGCGGGCCGCGCGGGGTGCTCGAGAAGAACGTCACGCTCGCCATCGCGCGCGCGCTCGCGGCCGAACTGGGGCAGATCGACGGGGTGCGCGCCGTGCTCACGCGCGACTGCGGACTACTTCATCCCGCTGCGCGAGCGCTACCACATCGCGGAGAAGGTGAAGGCCGACCTGTTCATCAGCATCCACGCCAATTCGTCGCGCCGGCGCGGCTCGGGCAGCGGCACCGAGGTGTATTTCCTGTCGCTGCGCGGAGCCACCGCCCAGGCTGACGCCGATCTCGCGGACCTCGAGAACGCGGCCGACATGGTGGGTGGGGTGCCGAGCACGCCGAGGACGATCTGGTGTCGATCCTCTACGACGTGAAGCGCGCCTCGGCGCTGGAGCAGAGCCAGCTGGTGGCCGAGACGCTGCTCGACCACGTCGCGGTCGACCGGCGGCTCGAGTCGCGGGGCGTCAAGCAGGCGGGTTTCGCCGTGCTCAAGTCGGTGGAGTTCCCGTCGGTGCTGGTCGAGACCGCGTTCATCAACAACCCGGTCGAGGCGCGCCTGCTGAAGGACCCCGCGTTCCAGAAGCAGATGGCGCGCCAGATCGCGCAGGGGGTGCGCACCTACTTCGAGCGCACCGGCGCGACGCGTGTCGGCGCGCCCGCCGGCAGCGGCGCGCCGGTGTCCGGCTCCGCGCCGTCCCGCGGCTCGGGCTGCCTGATCTACCGCGTGCCGCGCGCGCTGGATCCGGCCGTCCGCGGTCACGTCGAGCGCGCCGCCGTTGGCGCTCTTCTCCGTCACGTAGCGCTCGAGCGCGTCGCGCACCAGCGCGCCCTCGTCCCGCTTGTCACGCCCGCGCCCCAGCGTGGAGTAGTTGTCCCCGCCCGTCGCCATGAAGTTGTTGCACACGGCGCGGTAGTCCCGCGTCTCGACCAGCGGCGAACCATCGGCGAGGACGATCGACATCACGCGCTGGCCATCGGGCCCGTCGGGGTCGTAGGTGAATCGGATGCCGCTCACCTGCGTCACGCGGCCGTACGTCAGGCCCTCCTCGATCACCTGGCGCACCTCGGCGCCCGTCAGCGTCACCATCGTCATGGTGTTGTCGAACGGCATGACCTCGTAGATCGAGCCCTTGGTGAGCAATCCCTCGGGCAGTTCGGCACGCAGGCCCCCGGTGTTCTGGAACGCCACGTCGGTGCGCGTCGCGGCGCGCATGGCGTCGGCGACCAGGTCGCCGATCGGGGATTCCGGACTGCCCCGCGGCACGCGGCGCACGGCGCTGCCCACCGGGGTGGCGGCCACCGGGCCGGTGGCTGCGTCCCAGTGCCGCACGCGCTCGATCCACACGCTGTCGGGCCGCACCTCGTCGCCGTAGGTGGTCACGAGCCGCGCGTGGTGCTCCACCACCTTGCCCGCGATCGGATCCACCACCAGGTCACATACCCCCACCACCTGGCCGAGCGCCCCGGGATCATCACCGCGGCGCCGCCGATCTCGTCGAGCACCTGATTGTGACTGTGGCCGCCGAACCACGCGTCCACGCCCTTCACGCCGCGCGCGAGCCGCGGCAGGTCCCCGCGCACCGCGCGGCGGGTGGAGTCGGTCTCGGCCGGGGTGTGGCCCACGCTCAGCACCACCGTGGCGTGGTCGCGCCGGCGCAGCCGGGGCGCGATGCGCGCGGCCCACACCGAGTCGTCCTCGAAGCGCAGGTGGGCGACGTTCGCCGGGAGCGTCACCGAGGGCGTGTTGCGGAAGCACAGCCCGAGCACGCCCACCTTCACGCCGCGCCGCACGAACGCCGTGTCGGAACGGATGTCGCGCGGCATGCGGCCGGTCGCGCGCACGATCATGTTGGCGCCCAGCGCCGAGAACCGCATCTCCGCGATGCGGCGCGAGAGCGTGTCCGCGCTCCAGTCGAAGTCATGGTTGCCGACCGCCATCGCGGTGTACCGCAGCGCGTCCATCTGTTCGACCACCGGGCGGCCGAACTGGAGATTCGAGATCATGGTGCCCTGCGAGCAGTCGCCACCGTCGAGCAGCACCGTGCCCTCGGGGTTCTCGGCACGCAGGCGCTCCACGTGGGCGGCGAGCACCGCGCTGCCGCCGATCGGCCGGTTGGTGCGGCGCTCCCTCGCGCCGCCGAGGATGGCGCCGTGGAAGTCGGTGGTCTCGAGCACCCGCACCTGCGGGAAGCGCGCGTTGGCGATCAGCGCGAGCGCCTGCCCGCGGGTGAGGACCGTGCGCCGGATCGGCGCCCAGCGGCACGCCGGTCGCCAGTGAGCGTCGGAACGATGCGGCATCGGCGGCGCTCTTCAGCGAGTAGCGCGCGCGCTTCGCCGCCGCCACCAGCGCGTCGAGGGTGGCGCCCGCGGTCGCGGGGGCACCCGCCCTCACGCCGGCCGAGACCGGCACCGGCCGCGACCCGAACGCGCGCGCGGTCCACGCTGCGACCTCGGGCGCACGGGCGACGGAATCGGCCGCGAGCGCCGCCGCCTCATCGGGCGCCAGCACGCCGCGGCGCACCAGCAGGTCGAGCAGCGGGCGCGTGCTGCCGGTGGCGTACGACGGGCGCACGTGCCAGTCGTCGTGCCACGCCCCGTCCACCCGGCCGGCGCGGGTGAGGGTCTCGACCAGCAGGTCGCGGATGCCGGTGCGCCCCTCCGCCACGCGCGGCGCCCGGCGGATCATCTCGAATCCGCCGCCGCCGTTGGCGCGGTACGAGGACACCGCCACCTTCAGGGACGCGGCCGGGTCCAGCGGCGCGCCGCGCCAGGCGAGCCCGGTGATGCGATCGCCCACCGGCCGGGTGAGATCGATGGCGTACGACACGCCCTCGGCCATGTCGAACTGGTAGCCCGGCACGGCGGCGTCCGCGAGCGGACGGCCATGCTCGAAGGTGTAGCGCGCCAGGTGGCGCGAGGACTGCTCGAGCGCGGCCTTGAGCTCGGCGCCGGTCAGCCGCACGGTGACCAGCGTGTTGTCGTACGGGTAGAGCCGCATCGCGTCGCGCAGCCGGATCGGCCCCGGGGCGATGCGGGCGGCGGGATCGAACAGCGCCGCGAGCGTGACGTCCGCGCCCGAGGCCTCGCGCATGGCGCGGTGCACCAGCGCCCACAGCGGGCCGGGCGCGTAGCGCCCGCGCGGCGCGCCGATCTCCGACGTGGCCTCGCCGATCACCCGGTCGAGCGCCGTCCGCGTGGCGTCGTGGTAGGGCTGGGCGAACGCGGCCAGCGCGCTGTCCGCCGGCATCCCGTCGGTCACCTCGATGACCCGCGCGCGCTTCTCGGCCACGCTCCACGGCGCGTTCGCGGCGTCCCGCCGGAGGGTCAGGTCCACGCGTCCGAGGTCTTCGGCACGCGTGCCGGCCTGGGTCACGAGCGTCCCGCCCACGGTCGCCGCGGGCACCACGGCGTGCGTGTGCCCGAGCACGATCACGTCCGCGCCCCGGACCTCGTTGGCGAGCCGCACGCCCCAGTTCTCGTCCGGGGCGTCGCCGCTGCGCTCGACGCCGGTGACGGGGTCCTTCTCGAGCCCGGTGTGCGCGAGGAGGACGACGACATCCACCCGCCCGGCCGCGCGCAACCGTCCGATCTCGGCGTTGGCCGCGTCCACCGGCGAGGTGAACCGCAGGCCCTCGAGGTCCGCGGGCGACTCGAGCGCGGGCACCGCGGGCGTGGTCACGCCGACGATCCCGACCCGCAGCGCCCCGCAGGTCTTCACCACCGAGGCATCGAACGCCGGGAGGCCATCGCTGATCCGCACGACGTTGGCCGCCAGCCACGGGAAGCCCGCGGCCGCGCGCGCCGTCGTCCGCACCCCCGGACCGAACGAGAACTCGTGATTGCCGACCGCCATCGCGTCGTAGCCCATGCGGGCCATCGCCGCGGTCATGGGCTCGGGCCGCGCATGGTCGCCCTGCTGGTAGACGGTCACCAGCGGACCGCCCTGGATGGCGTCGCCGTCGTCCAGCAGCAGCACCGGCACTCCTTCGGCGCGGATCGCCCGCACCAGCGGCGCGAGCTTCACCAGGCCGCGCGGGGCGGGCCGGTCGGCGAGGTAGTCCCAGGCGGTGAGCGCGCCATGGAGGTCGGTGGTATGGAGCACGACGAGGCGGGCCTCGTCGGCGGCGGCGGCGCCCGCGACGAGCGCGAGCGCGAACAGGGCGGTAAGCAGCGGTCGGAGGCTCATAGGGCGACGAACGCTAGCACCGGGGATGACGCGGGGCAATCCGCGCCGGCCCGGGCGCGCCTTGCCCGGCGCGCACGGGCACGCCTATAGTCGCGGTCTCATTTCCCCATTGCGGCCCGCCGAGGAGGAACGATGTCGGACACCCTGAACTGCCCGTCGTGCGGGCAGGCGATCCCCGCCGGAAGCGACAGCTGCCCGTCGTGCAACTTCCCGCTCAAGCCGGTGGCGGCACCGCCGCGTCCGGGCGCGGGGCCGGCCGAGGCTCCGGTCGTCATCGAGCGCCCGCTGCCGCGCCGGCCGCGCCGCGCGCCGGCCGCGAACGCGCAATCCATGACGCTGTGGCTGGTCTTCGGCGCCATCGCGGCGGCCGCGGTGATCTACGTGGCGTTCCAGTCCACGCTCCAGAACCGCCCGGCCGCTCCCACGGTCGAGGGTGCTAACCAGGACATGCAGAAGCATGTCGCCGAGCTGACCGCCACGCTCGCCCGGGACTCCACCAACGTGGACGCGCGCCAGCACCTGGCCGACATCCTCTACGACACCGCCAACTGGAACGACGCCATCGTGCAGTACCGCTCGGTGATCCGGCAGGACTCGAGCCGGGCCACCGCGCTCGTCGACCTCGGCGTGTGCTACTACAACCTCGGGTTCGTGGACATCGCCAAGCGGCACTTCGAGCTCGGGCTGCAGCGTCAGTCCGATCATCCGGTGGCGCTGTTCAACCTCGGGATCGTCGCGGAGCGGCAGAACGACCTCGAGAACGCGCTCAAGTACTACCACCGGGCGATGCAGTCGAATCCGCCCGCGGGGATGCAGCAGGCCCTCAACGACGCCACCCTGCGCGTGATGAACGCGCTCGGCCGCAAGCCGCCGCCGCTCCCGGCCACGTCTCAGGGCGGGATGCCGGGCGGCATGCCCCCGCCGGGGATGCCTTCGGGCGGCAAGTAGCCCACGACCGCGAACCGACGCCGGGCTCCGCCGCACGGGGCCCGGCGCGGACCACCCTCCAAGTCGAGAGCACTCTCCATGTCCGATCCGCGTCACTTTCAGGTGGTCATCGTCGGCACCGGCCCGGGCGGTTACGTCGCCGCCATCCGCGCCGCCCAGCTCGGACTCCGGACCGCGGTGGTCGAGAAGGACGAGCTCGGCGGCACCTGTCTCAACTGGGGCTGCATCCCCACCAAGGCGTGGGTGGGCTCGGCGCACCTCTACGAGCAGATCAAGCGCGCGCGGGAGTTCGGCATCGAGGTCGGCGAGCCGCGCATCCGCTGGGAGTGGCTCGTCGAGCGCAAGAACAAGGTGGTGAAGCAGCTCACCGGAGGGGTCGGCGCGCTGCTCAAGGGCCGCGGGGTCGAGGTGTTCCGCGGCACCGCGTCGCTGACCGCCGCGAACCGTCTGGGGGTGTCGCTGCGGGACGGCGCGCGGCAGGAGCTCACCGCGGACCACGTGGTGCTCGCGACCGGGGCGGTGGCCACGCTTCCCCCCGGCTGGGCGCTCGACGGCGAGCGCATCATCACCAGCCAGGAAGCACTCGATCTCACCCATCAGCCGAAGCGCCTGGCGGTGCTCGGGGGCGGCGTGGTGGGCTGCGAGTTCGCGTGCTTCTTCGCCGCCATCGGCACCCAGGTCACGCTGATCGAGATGCTGCCGCGGCTGGTGCCGAACGAGGACGACGAGATCGCGCAACTGCTCGAGCGCGAACTCAAGAAGCAGAAGATCGCGCTCCACCTCGGCACCCGGGTGGACGCCGTGAAGGACGCCAGGGACGGTGCCCGGGCCCTCACGCTCTCGAATGGCCAGATCGTCGAGGTGGACACCGTGCTGGTCGCCACCGGGCGGCGGCCGTTCGCGAGCGGCATGGGGCTCGAGGCGGCCGGCGTCACGCTCGGCGAGCGCGGCAAGGTGGTGGTCGACGCCGAGCTGCGGACCACCGCAAAGGACGTGTGGGCGATCGGCGACGTCACCGACATCAAGCAGCTGGCGCACTTCGCTTCGGCCCAGGGCAAGGCGGTGGTGGAGCGGATCGCCGGGCACGCGGCTCAGACCGACTGGCGCGCGGTGCCCGCGGCCACCTTCACCACCCCGGAGATCGCCAGCGTCGGGCTCACCGAGCGCGAGGCGCTCGCGCAGGGCCGCGCGCTCAAGATCGGGCGCTTCCCGTTCCGCGCCCACGGCCGCAACATCGCCGACGGCGAGATCACCGGATTCGTCAAACTGATCGGGGACGCGGCCAGCGACCAGGTGCTGGGCGCGCACATCATCGGCGCGCGGGCGAGCGAGCTGGTGCACGAGTGCTCGCTGGCGATCGCGGCCGATCTCGACATGAAGCACCTCGCGCAGGCCATCCACGCCCACCCGACCTTCACCGAGGCCATCGGCGAGGCGGCCGAGGACGCCGATGGCATGGCCATCCACCTCATCCGCCAGGAAGCGAAGGCGGCTCGATGAGCGGCGGGAGGGCCGGGCAGGCCGTCGCCCGCGCCGCTCCCGCGCGCGGCGCCCGGCATCGCGCCGGCTGACCCGGCCGGCGCTGGCGCGGTCCCCACGGGAAGGAGAGCACCCATGACCCTGACCCAGCATGGCTACGGATTCGGCACCCGGGTGGCGCTCGGGTTCGACGCGGCGATCCAGAAGACCACCGAGCTCCTCCAGTCCGAGGGCTTCGGCGTGCTGACGACGATCGACGTGAAGCGCACGATGAAGGAGAAGCTCGACGTCGAGTTCCGCCGCTACACCATCCTCGGCGCCTGCAACCCGCGGCTCGCGCATCGCGCCCTCGAATGCGAGCCGGAGATCGGACTGCTGCTGCCGTGCAACGTCATCGTGTACGAGGACGCCGGCGGCACCGTGGTGTCGTTCCTCGACGCCGGCGCGGCGCTCGGGTTCGTCGGCAATCCGGCGCTCGACCCGGTCGGCGCCGAGGCGCGGGAGCGGCTCGAGCGCGTGGCGCTGAGACTCGAGGCGCTGAAGTAGTCGCGCGCGCGGGGCCGGCGGGGCCCGGGCTCCGGACCCCCGGCGCGCCCCCGATCCGCGCGAGCATTGACACCCCGCACGGGCGTTCCTAGATTGCGGTCGGCTCGTGCCGTCACGGCGGGCGCGCACATCCTCCATCGCCCCAGCCGGGGAGGCGAACCTGCAGCGGACCATCTCCGCCACCGTGCTGTTCGCCGCCGCGGCGGCCGTCGCGACCGCGCTGCTGGCGTGGGTCGCCTACCGCGGCGTGAAGGGCGCGCTCGAGGCGGAGTTCGCGCGGCGCATCGCCGGCGCGGCGGCGGCGACCGCGGCGCAGATCGGCGCCGAGGACATCGCCGACGCGCAGCCTGCTGGGCGAGGACGGCACCGGCTACGCGGCGCTCCAGGTGCAGCTCGAGGGTCTGCGCGTCAGCGCCGGGCTCACCAGCGCCTCGGTGTTCGACCGCGCGCGCGTGACCCTCTACGACAGCCGCGGCGCCGAGTACACGCACGAGGCCACGCGGCTCGACACGCTCGCGCACACCGCGGTGACCACGGCGCTCGCCGGGCGCGCCGCGCTCTCGCCGCCGTACCTGGTCCACGGCGTGCCGCACCGCGCGGCACTCGCGCCGGTGGCGGCCGCGGGGAGGGCCGCGATCGGGGTGATCGCGGTCGAAGCGCCGCTCGACTACCTCCCGGTGCTCATGCGCTTCCGGCGCACGCTCGGCCTCGCGACCCTGCTGGTGGCGATCGCCATGACCGTGCTCGCGGGGCTGGTGGCGCGCGCGGCGCGGACCTCGGCGCGCCTCGAGCTCCGGCTGTCGCGCGCCGAGAACCTCGCCGCGATGGGACGGCTCACCGCCACGCTCGCGCACGAGATCAAGAACCCGCTCGCCATCATCCGTGGCTCGGCACAACGCCTCGGCCGGCTCGCGCCCGAGGCCCAGCGCATGGCCGATTTCGTCGTCGAGGAGAGCGACCGCCTCGCGGCCACGGTCGAACGCTACCTGCAGTTCGCCAAGGGCGAGCCGGTGAGCGCCGGCGAAGGGGACGCGGTCGCTTCGCTGGGGGCGACGCTCGAGCTGCTCGAGGGCGAGCTGCGCGCCCGGCGCGTCGCTCTGGTGCGCGCGGCGGGCGGTCCGGCGGCGGCGCCAGTCGCGCTCGACAACGAGTCCCTGAAACAGGTCTACTTGAACCTGATGCTCAACGCGCTCGACGCCATGCCCGAGGGCGGCACGCTCACGGTGGCGGCGGCCGAGCGCGGCGGAGGCGTGGAAGTGCGGATCACGGACACCGGGCCCGGCATGCCGCCCGAGGTGACGCGCCGCCTCGGGGATCCGTTCTACACCACCAAGGCGAAGGGCTCGGGGCTCGGGCTCTTCCTGACGCGGCGACTGGTGCAGTCGGCCGGCGGCGCGCTGGAGATCCGCAGCGCGCCCGGCGAGGGCACTGCGTGCACGGTGCTCCTGCCGGCGCGCCGGGCCCGGGCGGACCAGGAGCCGCGGGCCGCGCGCGCGGCCGGCACGGACGGAGAGGACGCGACGTGAGAGTGCTGGTGGTGGACGACGAGGTGCGCAACGCCGAGCTGGTGGCGCTGGGGCTGCGCGACGCCGGGCACGAGACCGAGTGGGTGACCGGTGGCGCGGACGCGCTCCGGCGGCTCGAGGCCGGTGGCTTCGACGCCGTGGTCACCGACCTGCGCATGGCGCCGCCCGACGGCCTCACCCTGCTCGAGGAGGCGAAGCGCCGCTGGCCGTCGCTCACGGTGGTGCTGATGACCGCGTACGCCAGCATGGAGACCGCGCGCCAGGCGCTCAAGCGGGGCGCCTACGACTACGTGGACAAGGCGGGGGAGTTCGGCGCCGAGCTCCGGGTGATCCTCGAGAAGGCCGCCCGCGAGCGCGCGCTCACCGACGAGAACCAGGCCATCAAGCGGCTGTTCGCGCCGGTGATCGGCGACTCGCCCGCCCTGCAGGGCGCGCTCGAGCTGGCGCGCAAGGTGGCGGCCACCGGTTCCACCGTGCTGCTGCGCGGCGAGAGCGGCACCGGCAAGGACCTGTTCGCGCGCGCCATCCATCTGGCGAGCCGGCGCGCGGGCGGGCCGTGGATCAAGGTGAACTGCGGCGCGATGCCCGAGGCGCTGCTCGAGAGCGAGCTGTTCGGCCACGAGAAGGGCGCGTTCACCGGCGCCATCCGCCAGAAGGCCGGGCGCTTCGAGGATGCGCACCGGGGCACCATCTTCCTCGACGAGATCGGCGAGCTGCCGCCGGCGCTCCAGGTGAAGCTGCTCCAGGTCATCGAGGAGAAGACCTTCACGCGCGTGGGCGGCAACGCGTCCCTCACGGTGGACGTGCGCATCCTCGCCGCGACCAACCGCGACCTCGAGGCCATGACCCGGTCGCACGCCTTCCGCGAGGATCTGTTCTTCCGGCTCAACGTGTTCCCGATCGTGCTGCCGCCGCTGCGCGAGCGCGCCGGCGACGCCACTCGGCTGGCCGCGCACTTCCTCGAGCGCCACGGGGCGCCCGCGGGCCACCTGACGCCCGCGGCGCTGCGCGCGCTCGAGCTCCATCCCTTCCCGGGCAACGTGCGCGAGCTCGAGAACGCGCTCGAGCGCGCGCTCATCCTGGCGGGCAGCGATCCGATCGGGATCGAGCACCTGGCGTTCGCGGTCGCGGCGGACCCGGTGGGCGCGGCGCGCGCGGGCACGCCGCCGTGGGTGCCGTCCATCCCGCCGGAAGGGCTGTCGCTCGAGGTGCTCGAGCGCGCCCTGATCGTGCAGGCGCTCGAGCGCGCCGGTGGCAACAAGAGCCAGGCCGCGCGCCTGCTGGGGCTCACGCGGCGCACCCTTTACTCGCGGATGGAGCGCCACGGTCTGCGCCGGCCGGGCGAGGGCGACGACGGCGGTGGTGACGACGACGCAGGAGGCGAACCGTGAACATGATCCGCGGGCTGCTGTTCGACAATCTCGGGCTCAAGCTGCTGGCGTTGCTCATGGCGGTGCTGGTGTACCTCAACGTGTACACCGACCGGCCCGCCACCATGATGGTCTCGTTCCCGGTCCAGGTCGTCGACCTCGCCGACTCGCTGACGCTCACCGGGCCGGTCGCCGGCGTGGTCCAGGCCGAGATCAAGGGGACCGGCAAGACCCTCATCCGGCTGCGCCTGAGCGAGCCGTCGCTCAAGGCGTCGCTCGCGGGCGTGGAGCGCGGGCACTACGAGCGCACGATCTCGGCCGCGGACCTGCCGCTGTCCGCGTTCCCGGACGTCGAGGTCATCCGCGTGGTGGGGCCGCGCATGCTCGAGCTGGAGCTCGACCACAAGGTCACGGTGCGCCTGCCGGTCGCGCCCCGCGTCGAGGGCGCCCTGCCCGAGGGCGTGGAGCGGGGTGGCGATGTCGTGGTGCAGCCGGCCACCGTGGCGGTCACCGGGCCCGAGTCGGTGCTCGCCGGGCTCGACAGCCTCCGGCTCGAATCGGTGCTGCTCGAAGGCCGGCACGACACCGTGCGCGCCCAGGTGTCACCCGCCGCGCTGCCGGAGTGGTGCGCCGCCGACCCGCCGGTGATCACCGTCGTGGTGCCGCTGCGCCCCGCGCGCTGACGCGCGCCCCCCAATGGGAACGCTCCGGCATGTAGGCCCGGAGCGCGCCCTGGTTCGAATCGATGGGCGGGGCCGAGCGCCGCGAGTGGAGATGGCAGGCTCGGTTGTGGGACGCGGTCCTCGGCGCGCCGCCGCGGAAGAGGAATGGCAACCCACGTGCCACGCTCCGCGCCGGTGACGCGCGCGCGTCCGGGCCGCGTGGATCGCGGGTCTCGCGTCGATCGGAGGCCGCGGGAACGCTCCCCGTGGCGCGGCGCCGCTGCATCACGCAAGACCGCGCCGCGCGAGTCGCAAGCCCCGAGCGGGCGCTCGGGACGCGGGCCCCGCGGCTCACCCGGCGCGCGCCACGGCCGCGCTCAGCGCGCCGGCGCCCGCGGGTCCCCGAGCGGTTCCACCCGGGCCGCTCTCGCCTGCTCGAGCGCCCGCGCGAGGGCGCGCTTCTCGTCGTCGTCGCCGGCCTTCGCCAGCAGCCGTTCGAGCGCGGTGACGTGCGCGATGTGGAGCGCCGAGTCCGCGGCGCAGGCGACGTCGGGCCGCACACCCACGCCCTCCCAGTTGGTGTGCGAGACCGGATTGCGCGCGCGTCCGTTCGAGATGAACGCGGCGAAGTGCTCGGACAGCCGCACGAATCCGCCGGGGTTCGCGGCGCCGCCCGTGGTGTCACCGACCAGCGTGGCGCGCTTGAGGTTCTGGAGGTTGTACGAGAACTCCTCGGCCGCCGAGCCGGTGCGATGGCTGGTGAGCACGAACACGTCCCGGTCCGCGTCGCGCGGGCCGGGCACCCACGGCAGGGTGTGGAACTGCTCCTCGCGCTCGCTCCCGCCCTCGCGGAACACGAGGTCGTTCAGGTGGGTGCGCTCGTCGCCCGTGAACAGGAAGCTGGACACCAGCGCCACCATCTCGGGGCTCCCGCCCCCGTTGCGCCGCAGGTCGATGATGAGCGCGTCGGTGTGCGCGAGCAGGTTCATCGCCGCGACCGCCGCGGCGCCGGCCTCGGGGCCGGGCGGGGCGAACTGGCGGATCTCGAGGTAGCCGACGTTCCCCGCCAGCCGCTCGGCGCGTTCGAAGCCGTAGTTCGCGCGCTCCGCCTGGCGCGCCAGGCGACGCCGCTCCTCGGGTGGCGGCGGGCCGTCGCGATCGAGCATGGGGATGGGCTCGAAGCGGTAGCCGACCCGGAAGTGGCGGTCCCGGCCCACCCGCCGCAACAGCTGGGTGAGGGTGTCGGAGAACGCCTCGGCGCTGGTGAAGCGGTCGAAGGCCCCGGCCCGCTCCTGGCGCCTCAGTTCGCGGTCGAGCTCTCGCGCCACGGCGGGGAAGACGTAGTTCGCGTGCAGCGCGTGGATCAGCGAGTCCACCACCGCGCGCCGCGTCGTGGCGTCCAGCGTCATGTCCGGCTGGTCGGCGCGCGGTGGTGCCATCTGGGCACGTGCGGATGCGAGGGCCCCGAGCGCGAGGACGAGCGCGAGGGCGAGGGTCGGGAAGCGACGGCGCATGACGAAGAGCCTCCGGGTCGGGACGGACAGGCGCGTCGGGAACCCCGGTTGGACCGTCCAGCGGGCGGCGCGGTTGCACGCTGCCCGGCCCCGTGGCGCCAGCGCGGCAGCGCGCTCGGCGAACGCGGCACGGGGAGGGGCAGAGGTGCGGGCCGGGTCGCCCCCCCGGGCGGTTCCGCCGGGTGCGGATCGCCTCCGTCGCTCCCCGCCATGGGTCTTGACACTGCCGGAGGCGGCCCCTAATCTTCGTGTCGAGGCGGCGGCTTCGCTCTCGAAGTTCCCCGGCTCATGTGCGCGGTGCCCTCCATCTCACCCCGGGCGCGCCGAACTCCCCAGCACCTAACGTTTTGCCGCTTCCCTACCACCGAGGGTTCCTCTCCAGACTCACCCGAGTCGCAAGCCTCCCCCACGGACCACCCTGACCACCGGATCGAGACGCTTCCGCGACCCCGCATCCGGGTCGGGCGCCGCCGCACCCGCGGACCACACGGCCCCGCACCTCCGAAGAAGGCGCAACCACGATGGACACCGAAGCCACCCCGCAGGCCACCAGCAGCGCGCAGACCATGGAACTCACGCAGCTCAAGGGCAAGACCATGTCCGAGCTGCTCCGCTTCTGCCAGGAGCTGGAGGTGCAGGGCACCAGCGGACTGCGCAAGCAGGAACTGATCTTCAAGATCCTCGAGGCCCAGACGCAGAAGAACGGGCTGATCTTCGCCGAGGGCGTGCTGGAGATCCTGCCCGAGGGATACGGCTTCCTGCGCTCGCCGACCTACAACTACCTGCCGGGGCCCGACGACATCTACGTGTCGCCGTCGCAGATCAAGCGCTTCGACCTGCGCACCGGCGACACCGTGTCGGGGCAGGTCCGTCCGCCCAAGGACGGCGAGCGCTACTTCGCGCTGCTGCGCGTCGAGGCGGTCAACTTCGAGAGCCCGGAGGCGGCGAAGGAGAAGATCCTCTTCGACAACCTCACGCCGCTCTACCCGCAGGAGAAGCTCAACCTCGAGACCAAGGACCGCTGCCTGGAGACGCGCATCATCGACCTGCTGTGTCCGTTCGGGAAGGGCCAGCGCGGGCTCATCACGTCGCCGCCCAAGGCGGGCAAGACCATCCTGCTCCAGAAGATCGCCAACTCGATCACCGAGAACCATCCCGAGTGCGTGCTCATCGTGCTGCTCATCGACGAGCGGCCCGAGGAGGTCACCGACATGCAGCGCACGGTGAAGGGCGAGGTCGTGTCGTCCACCTTCGACGAGCCCGCCGAGCGCCACGTGCAGGTCGCCGACATGGTGATCGAGAAGGCCAAGCGGCTGGTCGAGCACAAGAAGGACGTGGTCATCCTGCTCGACTCCATCACCCGGCTGGCGCGCGCCCACAACACGGTGGTGCCGCACTCCGGCAAGATCCTCTCGGGCGGCGTCGACGCCAACGCCCTGCAGCGCCCCAAGCGCTTCTTCGGCGCGGCGCGCAATGTCGAGGAGGGCGGCTCGCTCACCATCATCGCCACCGCGCTCATCGAGACCGGCTCGCGCATGGACGAGGTCATCTTCGAGGAGTTCAAGGGCACCGGCAACATGGAGCTGGTGCTCGACCGCAAGATCTCCGACAAGCGCATCTTCCCGGCCATCGACATCAACAAGTCGGGCACCCGCAAGGAGGAGCTGCTGATGGCCCCGGACGTGCTCCAGCGGGTCTGGATCCTGCGCAAGTTCCTCAACGAGCTGAACCCGGTCGAGGCGATGGAGTTCCTGACCTCGAAGCTCTCCGACACCAAGACCAACAAGAAGTTCCTGGAAGGCATGAACTCGTAGCGGCGCCGGACCGGCACCGCGCCGGTGCCCTGCCGGTGCCTCGAGGTTACCCATGGGTCCCATCGCCATCCCGCGCCCGTCCGCCGGCGATCACGCGCCGGGATTCACCGACGAGATCGCGCTGGTGCCCGACGCGCCCGATTTCGGCGCGCTGCTGGCCACGCAGGCGGAGGAAACGGTGGCCCTGCTGGCGCGCTTCGGCGAGAGCGGCGCGGGGGTGCGCTACGCCCCGCAGAAGTGGACGGTGCGCGAGACCGTGGGCCACCTCGCGGACTGCGAGCGCGTCCTCGGCTATCGCGCGCTGCGCCTGATGCGCGGGGACGACACCGCGCTGCCGCGCTTCGACGCCGCGGCCTACGTGTCCGCGGCGGGGTTCGAGGCGCGGCCGCTCGCGGGCGTGCGCGAGGAGTTCCTCGCCGTCCGCCGATCCACCATCGCGCTGTTCGAGGGGGCACGTCCGGACTGGCTCGCGCGCCGCGGCCGGGTCGGATCGGGCGTCATCACGGTGGCGGCCATCGCCTATCTCATCGCGGGGCACGAGCGTCACCATCAGGCCCTGCTGCGGGACCGGTACCTGCCGCTCGTCCCGGGCCCGAGCGGCGGCGCCGGGTGACCGCCGCCCGGAGCGGCGATCCAGGCGTGCCGCCCGCGCCACCGGAGCGCTTCGAACTGGCGCTGCGCGTCGAGCCCTCGGACATCGACGTGCTCGGGCACGTGAACAACGTGGTCTACCTGCGGTGGGTGCAGGACGTGGCGATCGCGCACTGGCAGAGCGCCGCGACCCCCGCGCAGCAGGCGGCGCTGGTGTGGGTGGTGGTGCGCCACGAGATCGACTACAAGAGCCCGGCGCTCCCCGGGGACGCGCTCATCGCGCGCACCTGGGTGGGAGTGGCCTCGCGGCGCACCTTCGAGCGCCACACCGAGATCGTGCGTGCCAGCGACCAGCGCCTGCTCGCGCGCGCGCGCACGCTGTGGTTCCCGCTCGACCCCCGCCACGGACGTCCGGCGGTGGTCGGCGACGACGTGCGCGCGCGCTTCTCCGTGCCGGGTGAAGGTCCGGCGTCGGAGTGACGCGGCCCGCTCACGCGTGGAGGGCGCGACCGTGACCGGCGCCGGCCCGCGCGAGCGCTCCGCCGCCGTGCTCGTGCCGCTGTTCCGCGACGCCGCGGACGCGCTGCGCGTGGTGCTCATCCGCCGCGCCGCAGGGGGGCTGCATGGCGGGCAGCTCGGGTTCCCCGGCGGCAAGCGCGAGCCGTGCGATGCCACGCTCCGCGACACCGCGCTGCGCGAGGCCGAGGAGGAGCTCGGACTGCCGCGGGCGGCGGTCGAGCACCTCGCCGACCTGCCGGTGGTCGAGACCCGCGCGTCGGACATGCGCATCGCCCCCTTCCTGGTGCGCATCGAGCGGCCCGCCCGGTGGCGGATCGACGCGCGCGAGGTCGCCGAGGTGATCGAGCCCCGCGTGGCGGACCTCGCGCATCCGGATGCCCGCGGCATGGCGTTCGAGACCCTGCCCGGTCGTGCGGCGCCCCTGCGCATCGAGTTCTATCGGGTCGGTCCGCACCGGCTGTGGGGCGCGAGCCATCGCATCCTGCGGCCGCTGATGGAGCGGCTCGCCGCCGGCGAGTGGGCGTCGATGGGGATCCCGCCTCAGCCCTGAGCCCGCGGGCTGGGCGCCCCCGCTACCGCTGCCGCGTGGAAACGGCCGCCGCCTCCGGCGTCGGTGCGCGGTGGAGCTCCCCCCACTCGAGCGGGGGATTGAGCACGAACCTGGCGCCACGCCGGAGCTTCAGGGCCTCGTCGAGGCGGCGGTCGATGCCATAGAGGTCGTCGCGATAGTGCACGGCGCCCGCCGAGTCCGCCCACGCCGTCCAGTAGAGGAAGTGCACCGGCATGGGCCGCGGCAGGCCGACGTTGCGCTCGATCCCGGCGGCCTCGAGCGAGTCCACCGAGTCCGCGGTCGCCTCCGCCCAGCGCGGCGCGAGCAGGCGCTCGGCGAGGGCGTGCGGCTGCTCCACGCGCACGCACCCGTGGCTGAGCGCCCGCGCCGCCGCGGCGAAGTGCGAGCGCTGCGAGGTGTCGTGCAGGTAGACGTCGTATTCGTTCGGGCACATGAACTTGATGAGCCCGAGCGGATTCCCCGGCCCGCCATCCTGCACCACCAGGTAGGGGAAGGTGTCGGTCTCGGCGGTGCTCCAGTCCACGGTCTCGGGCGGCACCTCGACCGGCGCGGGCGCATGCACGAAGAACACCCGCATGTGGTTCTTCGCCAGGTACGCCCGGTCGCGCTTGAGCGCCGGCGCGATCTCCTCGACCAGGATGCGCCGGGGCACCCGCCACGTAGGGTCGAACTGCAGATAGGTGACCGCGTCGCTGAACACCGGGGTCGGGTTGCGCGCCTCGCCCACGATGACGCGCATGCGCAGCACGGCGCGGGCGCTGTCGCGCATCTCGAGCGTGCAGTCCGGCAGGTTGACGAGGATGCAGGGCTCGGGCGGGGGCAATGGCATCCAGCGCCGGCGCTCCAGATTGAGCGCGAGCGTGCGCGCGCGCTCGGCGGCCGGCACGCCGAGCGCGGCGCGCGTCGGCGCATCCACCACCCCGCTCGGCGTCAGCGCGTGGTGTTCCTGGTAGTCGCGCACCGTGCGCTCGAGCGCGGCGTCGAACGGCGCCTCGACCGTGCCGGTGTCCGCGCCGGTCTCGGCGGCCAGCCGGCGGCGCAGTCGCGCCACCGCGGGGCCGCTGTCCCCACGCCGGAGCGTCCCACCCGCGGCGAGGCGCGGCCAGCCGCCGCGCGCCGCCGCGTCGAGCGCCACCCCGAGGGCATGGCGCAGCGCGAGCGAGCCCGGGTCGCCGGGCCCCAGAGCCTCCATCACCACCGCGGTGCGCCCGGGACGCAGGGCCGCCGCGAGCGTGGCGAGCGGATCGCGCGGCGCCCGCGCCCGCGCCCAGTCGGGATCGAGCGCGCTCGCCGGGACGCGGCCCTCGCTCGCGTCGCGCGCGTAGCGCAGGAAGGCCCGCGTCAGCCGGATGTCGAGCCCCGCGAGCGATTCGGCCGCCGCCGCCGGCCGCGCCGCGCGCATGCGTTCGCACGCTCGCTCGAGCACGGCGCCGCCGTAGTCCGCGGGCTCCAGCCCCGCGCGTGCGGCCTCGGCCAGCGCGTGGGCGCACGCGGAAGCCGCTGCCTGCGGGTGGCGGCCGTCGCTCCACGCCGGGCGATCCCCGCGCCGGTGGTAGAACCCCAGCATCGCCACCAGGAGCGAATCGTGAGCGGGAGCGGCCCGCTGCACCACGAGGCGGGCGGTGATGGCCGCCTCGGTGCTCGCCACCTCGGGAGGGATGCGGGTCACCCGCCACACCACGAACACCACGGCGAGCAGCGCCAGCGCCACGAAGGTGGCCGCGGCGCGGATGCGGGGCGGGGACGGCGAAGAGGAGGCAGTCATGGTGAGATGGTGCTCGCGAGCACCACACTCTATACTTCACCCATCGCCGCCCTGTCGACCCCTCGCTCGGAGCCTCCATGACCCAACCCGGCGGCCTGCTCTCCCGCGGCTGCCTCGTGCTCGCCCTCGCCCTGCCGGCCGCGGCCGCGGTGGCACCCGCGCATGCCGCCGGGGCCCGCGCCGTCACCGACAGCGCGCTCGCGGCGGAGCGCCGCGCGCAGGGCTACGACGGCGACGTCCGGGCCCGCGCCCGCGCCGCCGAAGGGGTCCGCGCCGCGCTCGCCGAGTCCCTCGCGGTGCCGCCGCCGGGGGCGGCCGGGGAATCGGTGCGGATGTACGGCGAGGCGATCCGCGTTCTCCGCGCCACACCCGGCCCGGCCGAGCGCGAGCGCGCGGCCGGCCTGCTGAGTCAGGTCGCCGAGGAGCGGGGGGACGCGCGCGCCGCCCAGTTGCTGGGCTTCCTCTACAAGAGCGGCGACCTGCTCGGGCGCGACGACGCGCGTGCGGCGCACTTCTTCCTGCTCGCCACCCACGCTTCGGGCGGCTGCGCGGTGGCGCCGTCGTTCGCCCAGCTCGCGCACGCCTACTTCACGGGCACCGGCGTGGCGCGCAGCGACTCGATGGCGGCCCGCGCGGTGAGCGCGGCGTACTTCGGGGCCGCCGCCGAGGCCTGCCGCGCCGGGTACGGCGAGCGCGACCGCTGGGTGGCGCGCCAGGGGCTGTTCTACATCGCCGGCGAGTCGCGGATGCGGGGCGACGGAGTGCGCCCGGACCCATCCGGCGCGACCTATCAGTTCGACAAGGGAGCGCGCTTCGGAGAGGCGGCGTGCGCGCTGCGAGCGGCGTTGCTGTTCCTGCCGGCGGCGGTGGTGGACGAGGAACTGGGCGGGACGGTCGCGCCCGATCCCGAGCGCGCGCGCGGCTACCTGGAACAGGCCCGGGGCGCCGGGGTGGAGGTCGCGTCGTTGCTGCTGGCGCGCTGCCTCGCGATGGGCGTCGGCGGGGAGGCGGACCCGGCGCGCGCGCTCACGCTGTTCGAATTCGCCGCCGAGCACCGGTTGCCGCGGGCGCGCTTCGAACTGGCCGTGCGGCTCGCCGGCGGCGAGGGGCTGCCACGCGATGGGGAGCGGGGGCGTCGCGAATTGGAGCGGGCGGCGCGCGAGGACGACCCCCGGGCGATGAGCGTGCTGGGCAGCCTGGTCTACGGTGAGGCGGTCGAGGCGCGGCCGGTCGCGGACGCCCGGCGGCTCGCCGAGGCGGCGGGCTGGTTCGAGAAGGCCGCGGCGGCCGGCGATGGCCAGGCGATGTTCGCGCTCGGCGCCATGCACCGCCTCGGGCAGCACTACCCCCAGGACCTGGCCCAGGCCGCGAAGTGGTTCGCGAAGGCGAAGGCCGCGGGGGTCACCGGCCCGCGGTGAAGCCACCGCGGCCGGGAACCGGCCGCGGGACCGGCCGCGAGGCGTGCCGGAGGCCGGGACCGGTCCCGGGCGCACGATCCCAGGGGCGGCTCGAGGGCGTTTGGCAAGCACCGGCCGCTTCGGGCATACTCCCCGGCCGCTATCCAACACCGTCCCGCGCGGAGCGCCCGGCCCACGAGAGCCCTGAGCGACCATCGTGAAGAGGCCGGCCGGGGAACGCCGCCGAGAGGAGAAGTCGCGATGAAGTCAGGACTGCATCCGATCTACAAGCTCCGCACCTTCCACTGCTACGGCTGCAACGCGGAGTTCGAGACCCGCACCACCATCGAGCCCCACACCAACGACGGCAAGGTGCATCTCGACGTGTGCTCGAGCTGCCACCCGTTCTTCACCGGCAAGCAGAAGATGATCGACAAGGCCGGCCGCGTGGAGCGGTTCCGCAGGCGTTACGAGAAGAAGGACGACGCCAAGCCCGAGCCCGCGCAGTCCTAGCACGTCCCGAGCGGCTCCCAGGCGGGCGAACGCCCGCCGGGAGCCGTTCGCATGTCCGGAGACCGAGTTGCCCTTCCTGCCCATCGGCGGCCAGGCCGTCATCGAAGGCGTCATGATGCGCTCGCCCTCGCTCATCGCGGTCGCGGTGCGCCGCCCGGACGGCACGCTGGCGTACTTCGACCGCTCCTACCGGTCGGTCACCCTGCGCGTGAAGGCGCTGGGGCTGCCGGTGGTGCGCGGCGCCGTCGCGCTGTTCGAGACCCTCTACCTCGGCATCACCGCGCTCAACTTCAGCGCCGACGAGGCCACCCACGAAGAGGGCAAGGCCGCGTCCAGGCCCTCGACCGGGCAGAGCGTGCTGCAGGGCGCCACGCTGGTGATCTCGCTCGCCGTCGGGGTGCTCCTGTTCGTGGTGCTGCCCGCGCGCCTCACGGTGGCGGCCGGCGCCACCGGGCGGGTGGCGTTCGGCCTCCTGGACGGCGCGTTCCGGCTGCTGGCGTTCCTGCTCTACCTGTTCCTCATCAGCCAGTGGAAGGAGATGGCGCGCGTGCTCGGCTACCATGGCGCGGAGCACAAGGCGATCCACGCGCTCGAGGCGCGTGCGCCGCTGAGCCCCGAGAGCGTGCAGACGTTTTCGCGCTTCCACCCGCGTTGTGGCACGACGTTCCTGTTCATCGTGGTGATCGTGAGCATCGTGGCGTTCACCTTCATCGGCCGCCCGCGCAACGTGCAGGACCACCTGCTGCGCATCGCCTGCATGCCGCTGATCGCGGGCGTGGCGTTCGAGTTCATCCGCCTCTCGGGGCGCCACCAGGACAAGCCATGGGTGCGCGCGCTGACGTGGCCGGGCCTGCAGTTCCAGCGCCTCACCACCCGCGAGCCCGACCTCACCATGTGCGCCGTCGCCATCGCCGCGCTCGAGCGCGTGCGCGGTGACGAGACCGTGCTCCGGCTCGAGGCCGCCGGCGATGGCGCGCGCCCCGAACTGACGTTCGTCCAGTAACGCCATGTGGGAAGCCCTCAAGAAGGTCGAAGCGCGCTACGCCGAGGTGAATGCGCTGCTGGGCACCCCGGGGGTCGCCTCGGACCCGCGCAAGCTGCGCGACCTCGGCCGCGAGCGCACCCGCCTCGAGGCCACCATGCGCGACCTCGAGGCCTACCGCCGCACCGCGGCGACCATCGCCGACGACGAGGCCGCGGCCGCGTCGGGCGACGCCGAACTGGCCGAGATGGCGAAGGCCGAGCTGCCCGAACTGCGCGCGCGGCTGCAGCAGCTCGAGGACGCGCTCAAGAAGCACCTCGTCCCGCGCGATCCCGATGACGACAAGAACGTGATCGTCGAGCTGCGCGCCGGCACCGGCGGCGACGAGGCCTCGCTGTTCGCCGCCGAGCTGTTCCGCATGTTCACGAAGTTCGCCGAGCGCCGCCGCTGGAAGCTCGAGGTGATCTCCTCGAGCCCGTCCGAGGTGGGCGGGTTCAAGGAGCTCATCTTCACGCTCGCGGGCGAGGACGTGTTCCGACAGATGAAGTTCGAGTCCGGCGTGCACCGCGTCCAGCGCGTGCCCTCCACCGAGGCCTCGGGCCGCATCCACACCTCGGCCGCCACGGTCGCGGTGCTGCCCGAGGTCGAGGACGTGGACATCCAGATCGAGGAGAAGGACCTGCGCGTCGACGTCTATCGCGCCGGCGGGCCCGGCGGGCAGGGCGTGAACACCACCGACTCCGCAGTGCGCATCACCCACCTGCCGAGCGGGCTGGTGGTGACCTGCCAGGACGAGCGCTCGCAGATCAAGAACCGCGCGAAGGCCATGAAGGTGCTGCGCGCGCGTCTCTACGACGCCAAGCTCCAGGAGCAGCAGGCGAAGCAGGCCGCGCACCGGCGCTCGCAGGTCTCGACCGGCAATCGCAACGCCAAGATCCGCACCTACAACTTCCCCCAGAACCGCGTCACCGACCATCGCATCGAGCTGACGCTCTACCGCCTCGGGGAGATCATGGAAGGGGACCTCGACGAGTTGAGCGAGGCGCTGTCGTCGGCCGACATGGCCGAGCGCCTCGCGGCACTCGCGGCGGACGGGTCGTAGGCCGCTCGCGCGCGGCGCCGACCCGGCGCCCGATCCGCCGCGCAACTTCGCGCCCGGCCATTCGTCCGTAGAGCAGGCGCGGGCGACGCGATCGCGATCGTCCCCGCCGCCGTCCTCACGGCCGCGGCGTCCCGGTCCACTTCCCACCCTCGAGGAGCACGGAACATGGAGCTGCACATCGCATCGGCGTCGTCCCGCGTCCGCGGGCTCGCCACCGCCCTCACGCTCGTCCTGGCCGCCGCCGCCGCTCCCGCCCGCGCCGCCGAGACGCCGGCCTCCCGCGCCCCGAACGCGCTGGACGGGGTGTGGAAGCTGAACGAGGCGCAGAGCGAGAGCTTCCAGAAGAAGATGGCCGAGTTGCGCGGGGATTCCGGTGGCGGACCGGGTGAAGGGCGCGGGGGTGGCCGCGGCATGCGGGGCGGCGAGGGCGGCATGGGAGGCCGGCCCGAAGGCGGATGGGGCGGACATGGGGGCCACGGCGGCGGCGGCGAGGGCCGCGGTCCCGGCCGTGAAGGGGGTGGGCCCGGTGGCGACGGTGGGGGCCCGGAGGGCGCGGGCGGCGACCGGACGCCGCGTCTCAATCTGCTCGCGCGGCCGCCGCTCATGCTGGTCGTCGAGCAGAGCGACAGCGCGGTCGTGCTGAGCGAGCGCGGCGACCTGCTCGAGACCCTGGTGATCGCCGGCGCGGTCGACACGGTGGCGCCGTCGGGGCCGCCGCGGGTGGCGGCGCGCTGGGCGGGCAAGCGCCTCGAGGCGGAGGGAGCCGGCCCGCGCGGGGGCAAGCTGCGCCAGACCTATCAGCTCTCCGCGGACGGCAACCAGCTCACCGTGGTGGTGCGCGCCGAGGGCGTCAACGGCCGACCGCCGATCGAGCTCAAGCGAGTGTACGACCGCTACCAGGGCGACTGAGGGCGCGCCGCGCGCCGGCCCCGGCGGACAGCGGGCCGCGCACGGCGTGGACGGCGCAGCCGCGCAGGTTCACAAGCGCGCGGGAGCCGAGAGGCATCCCGCGCCGCTGAGGGCGCGTCGCCGCGTCCGGCACGGCGCGTGCAGAGGCACACGGCCATCGCCTCCGCGCTCCACCCGCTCCCGCACCGGTGCCCGATGCGCACCCTGTCCAGGTGGCCTCCGGCAGCGAGGCCGCGCCTCGAGTGGCCGTTCCCCGCGTGGTTCATGCCGCTCTGGCTCGTCATCGTGCTGTGGGCGTGGTGGGAGCGGCTGGCGCGCGAGCTCGACGGGACCGGGATCGCGACCCTGGCGGTGGGCGGCGTTCCGATGGCGGCCCATCTGGCGCTCGGCGCACGCGCGCTCGGCTGGATCGGCGAGGCGCTCTTCTACACGCTGGCGTGGCGCGCCGTGGGCGCGCGCATGCCGGTGCTGCGGCTCGCCGCGGCGCTGGTGTCGTTCTCGCTCTTCGACCTGGTGGCGCTCGGCGTGCGCGACGTGCGTGGCTGGGCCGGTTCGCCGCTGGTCTCCGTGATCGCGGGGGGTGTGGTGGCCCCCGGCGAGGGCCCCGCCGCGCTCGCGCTGGCTGGCTTCGGCCTGTGCGCGGTCGCGCGTATGGTGTGCACCGCGCACGCGCAGGCGCGCGCGCTCGGCCGCGGGCTCGCCGCGCCGCTGGCGCTCACGTCCGCCACCCACGCGGCGGCGCGCGCGGCGCTCACCCTGGCCGTCACCTGGGCGCACGGAAGGAGTCCGATGTGAACACGCCCGACCCGCACCCGCCGGGAGCGCTCTCGCGCTGGGCCGCCCGCGTCGGGCTGGCGCTCATCGTGCTCTCGCTCGCCGCGCTCGCCGCGCTGACGGTGTGGGACCGCACGCGGCGCTGGGAGGTCCCGCGCTTCGAGGCCACGCGCTTCGTCGCGCTGGTGCCACCCCCGGCGGTGGCCGCGCCCCCGGCCGCGCAGCGTGAGCGCTGGCTGATGGCGGTGAACCCCGAGTGCGCCCGCTGCCGCCGCGCGTTCCCCCGGGCGCTCGCGCGCCGCGACCGCGAGGCGGTCCCGCCGCGGCTCGAGGCGCTCATCGTGGACGCCGAGACGCGCCCGGGCCCCGCGGCGCTCGCGCCCTTCCGCGCCGACGCCGTGTGGTGGGACTCGAGCGGCGTCTGGCGCCACGCGTGGGGGCACCGCGTGTACGGCGAGATCCTGCGATTCGCGCCCGATGGCACGCTGCGGGGGGTCGAGCCGCAGCCCGACGAGAAGTAGTCCACCCGCCCCCGCGCACACCACCGCCTCCGCGCTGGGAGTCCATCATGCACACCGTCCGTCGCACCGCGGCGTGGCTCGCGCTCGCGGGCCTCGTCGTCGCCCTCCATGCCCCGCCGGCTCGCGCCGGCATCGCCGCGCCGCCCGAACCCGCGGGGCTCAAGAACCTGTTCAAGTACAGCGGGTGCGCCATCAGCGTGGCCGCCGCGGTCACCCCGCTGGGGATCGCCGGCGCCTTCCTCAATTGCGCCCGCGTGCTGCTCGACGAGCTCGGGCGGGACCTGTAGGCCATCCGGCCAGGAGGGATCCAACATGAAGCGCATCCGCACGCCCCTCGCCCTGCTCCTCGCCGCCGCGCTGGCGCTCGCGCCGTTCGCCCCGCCGGCGCGTGCCTCCACCGCCCCTCGGCGCGACTCCGTGGCCGGCGTGTACGCCGCGATCGGCTGCGGGCTGGGCATCAAGGTCATGCTGACGGGAGGGTTCATCAGCCCCACGATCGTCTCGCTCACCATCGGGATCTGCGCCCTCATGATCGCCGACGCGGTCGCCACCCCCGACTGAGGCGCGCCGCGGCGGCCGCGGCGCGTCGGGAACCTGGGCCGCGAACCGGACCGGGGACCAGCGGGTGGGGTCGGGAAGGGGCGTTCCCGCGGAGCGGACCCTTGCCCCTGAACGACCCACTCCCGTCCCACGGTCGCCCCGACCCGCCCCGACCTGGCGCTGGCCATTCACGGTCGGGCGCGGTGTTAGACTCCGGGCCGTGGAATCCACCGTCGCCGACGCCCTGCGCCACGCCATCGCCCGCCTCGACGCCCACGGCTCACCGCGTGCCGAGGCCGAGGAACTGGTCGGTCGGCTGCTCGAGCTCTCCCGCGCCGAACTCTATCTCGAGCCCGACTTCGCCATCTCCGAGTCCGAGTGGGAGCACTTCGCCGCCTGGGTCGAACGGCGGGTGGCCGGCGAGCCACTCCAGTACATCACCGGCCGCGCCGCGTTCCGCGACCTCGACCTGCACGTAAGCCCCGCGGTGCTGGTGCCGCGCCCGGAGACCGAGGTGCTGGTGCAGGCGGTGCTCGACGTGCTGCGCGCCGCCCGCGCCGCGTGGCCGCAGCCGCGCGTGCTCGACCTCGGCACCGGATCGGGCGCCATCGCGCTCTCGATCGCGCACGAATGGCCGGCCGCGCGCGTGATCGCCACCGACCTCAGCGACGCCGCGCTCGCGGTGGCGCGTGACAACGCGGTGCGGCTGGCGCTGACCGAGCGGGTCGCGTTCGCGGCCGGGGACTGGTTCGACGCCGTGGGCGGGGACGACCGGTTCGAGGTGGTGGTCTCGAACCCGCCCTACGTGGCCGAGCACGAGTTCTCTGCGCTCCCCGCCGATGTGCGCGATCACGAGCCCCGCGCCGCGCTGGTGGGGGGAGAAGCGGGCAACGACGATCTGCGCACCATCTCTACCGACGCCCCGCGTCACCTGGTGGCCGGCGGGCTGCTCGCGCTCGAACTGGCGGAGCAGCGCGCCGAGGAGGTGGCGTCGTGGTTCGAGGGGGCGCAGGACTGGACCGACACCCAGGTCCTGAACGACCTCGCCGGTCGCCCGCGCGTGCTGCTCGCGCGGCGCGCGCGCGGGCCGGCCATCGCGCCCGCGCAGTGGACGGAATCGCCCTGAGCGGCGCGCTCCGCTCCACGATGTCTGGAGTCTGGTGCAGCGGATGGCTGGGGTCCACGCCCGCGGTCCGCCCGCGGGCTCGCGACGTCCGTCATCGCGCGTCCGGCCCTAGTGGTAGTGCGAGTCCATCTCGCCGGCGCGGACCGCCACCTTGAGCGTGTTGGCCTGCGGCGGGATCGGGCAGTTGTAGTGCTCGCTCACCGCGCACGCGGGGTTGTACGCGAGATTGAAGTCGAGCACATAGCGCCCGTCCGCGGCCGGTTGGACGTCCACGTAGCGCCCGAGCGCGTACGATTCGCGGCCGGTGGTGCGATCGCGGAAGAAGATCCCCAGATCGCGCTCACCCACGCCCGGCTCGAGCAGCCGGGTGGCCTCGAGGCGGCACGCGGTCCGGCCGACCTTGAACTCGAACCATCCCATGCGCAGCGCGTGGCGCTGGTTGCCGCGCGTGGAG
Source organism: Candidatus Eiseniibacteriota bacterium (assembly GCA_963776245.1). Lineage (GTDB taxonomy): Bacteria > Eisenbacteria > RBG-16-71-46 > RBG-16-71-46 > RBG-16-71-46 > CAVSAC01. The sequence continues at coordinate 1,181,175 of CAVZLN010000003.1, forward strand.
AGGATGACGAGGGTGTCGGGCCGGGGATCGGGCGTGAGCGCGACCTCGAACCGGTACGCGGGGTCCACCGGGAACCACTTGAGCCCCTTGTAGGCGGCGAAGCGCGGGCTCCTTGGGTCGAACACGATGAGGGCGGGGAAGCGCTGGTGCGACAGGCGCAGCGTGAACCTCCCGATCCCGATGCCGCTCGGTCCCAGCGTGGCGTCACGGGTCTCGGCGTCCCTCACCTTGAAGGCCGCCCCGGCGTCGAGCGCCTCGACGTGGAACGAGTCCCCCACCACGGTCACGCGCAGGTGATGCCCCTTCACGGCGTCGTCGTCGATGCGCACGTCACAGTCGACGGCGCGTCCCACCACCAGGGCGGTCCGATCGCCGAAGTCCTGGCGCTGCACCGTGGCCAGGTAGGAGGTCGGCCCGCTCCGGAGCCACTCCAGGGTCTCGGCGCGGTCCTTCTCGATCGCGGCCCGCAGCGAGTCGGCCACGGCGGGGGCGAGGCGGGCCGGGGTCGCGGGCGCCGCGAGCGCGGGCGCCGTGGCGATCATCAGGGCGAGCAGCGCGGCGCACGGCAGGGCGGGATGGCGAGTCATGCGTTCCTCCATCGGTCGGGGCGATCGGTCCGGCGCAGCATAGCGGGGGAACGCGAGGTCGTCACGGGCGCGCGGCGGTTCCCGCGGCGGCTCGGCGCGCAGGTCGGGTCGCGGCAGTTGCGCCGGGAACGGTCGCCGCCGATAATCCCGCCGCAAGGCGACACCATCCCGAAGCACGCCATCGCGCGCGGCGCCATCGCGCGCGTCATCGAAGGAGAGGCGCCCATGGACGTGAGCGCCGAGGCGATCGCGGGCACCCCCGCCACGACCGCCCCCACCACCGAAAGCCAGCCCATGGACGCACTCCTGATCCAAGGCGGACGCCCGCTCTCCGGGCGCGTCGCCGTCAGCGGCGCCAAGAACGCCGCGCTCCCGGTCATGGCCGCCACGCTGCTCGCGCCCGGCGTGCACACGCTGCGCAACATGCCGAGCCTCTCCGACACCCGCACCATGGCCCGCGTGCTCGAGACGCTCGGCGCCAAGGTCGGGTTCCAGGGCGGCACGTGCACGGTGGACAGCACGAACATCACCTCGGTCGAGGCGCCCTACGACCTGGTGCGCACCATGCGCGCCAGCATCTACGTGCTGGGGCCCCTGCTCGCGCGCTTCGGCGCCGCGCGCGTGTCGCTGCCCGGCGGGTGCGCATGGGGGCCGCGCCCGGTGAACCTCCACCTCGAGGGCCTCAAGGCGCTCGGGGCCACGCTCGAGATCGAGCACGGCTACATCGTCGGCAAGGACCAGCGGCTGAAGGGCGGCGAGTTCAACTTCGATGTCGTCTCGGTGGGCGCCACCGCGCAGCTCCTGATGGCGGCCACGCTCGCCGAGGGCACCACGGTGCTCGAGAACGTGGCGATCGAGCCCGACATCACGGTGCTGGGCGAGGTGCTGGTGGCGTGCGGCGCGCGCATCGAGGGGCTCGGCTCGCGCCGCATCACCGTGCACGGCGTGACGAGCCTGCGGCCGATCGACACCGCCATCATCCCCGACCGCATCGAGGCCGCCACCTTCCTCGCCGCGGCCGCCATCACGGGCGGCAGCATCACGCTCGAGCGCTGCGTGCCCGAGCACCTCGCCGCCTCGCTGCGCAAGCTCGAGGAGATGGGCTGCACCACGCGCAGCGGCGTCGACGAGGTGAGCATCACCGGCCCGCGGCGCCCGGTGGCGCGCGACGTGACCACCGCGCCCTACCCCGGCTTCCCGACCGACATGCAGGCGCAGATCATGGCGGTGTGCGCGCTCGCCGACGGCACCAGCGTGATCACCGACACCATCTACCTCGATCGTTTCACCCACGTGCCCGAGCTCAACCGCCTCGGCGCCAACATCGAGCTGAAGGGCAACATCGCCGTGGTCAAGGGCGTGCCGAGCCTGCAGGGCGCTCCCGTCATGGCCACCGACATCCGCGCCAGCGCGGCGCTGGTGATCGCGGCGCTGGTCGCCGAGGGCGAGACGCGCATCTCGCGCATCTACCACCTCGACCGCGGCTACGAGGCGCTCGACCGGAAGCTCGCCGGGCTCGGCGCGCGCATCGAGCGGGTGAAGGAGTAGCCGCGCGGCGCCGAGCGGCCGCGCCGTCGGCCTCGCGCGGGCGGCGCCGTCGTGCCGGGCCGCAGGGGAGACGCCGCATGACCAAGCGTTACGACCGCGACTACTTCGACCGCTGGTACCGTGACCCGCGCTGGACGGTGGTGCACCAGGGCGTGCTCGCGCGCCGCGTGCAGCTCGCGGTGGCGGCGTCCGAGTACCTGCTCGAGCGCGAGCTGCGCACCGTGCTCGACGTCGGCTGCGGCGAGGCGCCGTGGCGCGCGCTGCTCCGGCGCGCGCGGCCGAAGGTGCGCTACACCGGCGTGGACTCGAGCGCGTACGCGGTGAAGCGCTACGGCCGCACCCGCGGCATCCGGCTCGGCTCGCTCGCCACCCTCGGCCGGCTCGGCCTCGACCCGCCCTACGATCTCATCGTGTGCTCGGACGTGCTCCATTACGTCGGCACCGACGAGGCGCGCCAGGGACTCAAGGCCATCGCGCGGATGCTCGGCGGTGTGGCGTTCATCGAGATGTTCGCCAAAGAGGACGCGACCGAGGGTGACCAGGAGGATTTCCAGATGCGGCCTGCCGCCACCTATCGCCGGCTGCTGCGCGAGGCCGGGCTGATCCCGCTCGGGCTGCACTGCTACGCGGGCCGCTTGCTGCAGCGCGAACTGACCACGTTCGAGCGCGGCGGGGTGGTGAACCGCTCTCAGCGGCGCGTGAGCGCTCGGGTACCGCGCCACGGCTGAGCCGCGGATGGCTCCCCTCGACACTCGAGAGCTCCGGTTCGAACGGCGCTAAGTCGTTCGCCCGCGTCGGCGTGTGGGCGCTCGGTCCCGCCCCAGCGGGAGAAACCGCCGGATGGATATTTCTGGCGAAATATCTAGACCGGGAACAATACCGGTCGTAGCTTTCATCTTCATACACAGGGACGTGAGGACGCCTCCCCAGGGCCGGGCGGTGGGTTCCACCTTCACCCGATTGCGGAGGATCCCATGAAGAGCCTCGGAATCTCGTCCCGACTCATCTTGGCGGCCGCGGCGGGAGTGATGGCCGCTCTCGCGTTCGGTCCCGGGCCTGCACGTGCCCAGAACCCATTCCGCGTCCTCGATGGCCCTACTCCCAACGCCGGGCAACAGCGTCGCATGGAGATGATCGTCATCGATTCGAATCCGGGCGCGAACGGGGCCTATCGCGCCCAGGCCGCCGTGGTGATCACCGGTGTGGAGATCTGCTCGATCGTGCCCGCGGGCAGCTGCAGCTCGCCCATCATCAGCTATGCCGGCAACTCGTTCTCGATCGACTGGGGAACCGACTGCATGTCCCCGGGGCAGGTCGTGAAGATCAGGATCCAGTCGAATGTGCCGGTCGCGTCCGGCTCCGGCGTGTGGCGAAACGTCGCCGGCTCGACCGTGCCGGGGAGTCTTGTCCTCTCGTCCGGATGCGCAGCCCTGGGGGTCCCGATGACATCCGGCGCCGGGCTGCCGCTCCTGCTGGTATTGCTCGGCTCCGCGGGCCTGTTCGTGCTGCGGCGCGTCAAGGCCGCATGAGCGCGATCACGCACCGGCCGGGCATCGGGTGAGGGGTCGGGGCGACGTCGCGGGGCTCGAACCGCTGGAGGACGCGCCCGCTCCTGTGCCGCGAGCTCCGCGTCCTTCGCCGACTTCGCAGCGCTAGCGCGCGCGCTGCTTCAGCGACTTCGCGGGCTTCGCGGCCATCGCGGGCTTCGCCCGCTTGGCGGTCCTCGCGGGCTTCTCGTCCACCTCGGTCGAGGTCCGCAGGAACTCTTTCACCGAGGTCGAGGCGATGGCCTCGCCGACCACCGCCAGCGGCAGGTCCTCGAGCCGCTTGAAACGCACGCACGACTTGCCCATGTCGAGCCGCTTTCCCGCCTGCTTGAATCCGTCCTGGAGCCGGTGGGTCATGGCGGGCGACTGGTACGCGCACATGAGGTAGAGGCCCATGTGGTTCTTCTGGTTGGCGAGCGCGGCGTACATCAGGGGCTGCCCGTTGTAGGTCTCGGAGCACACCGACAGCGGCACCTGATAGCAGATGAGCCCGTAGCTGAAGACCTCTTCATAGCCCTTCGGCAGGTGGGCGAGGACGACCTGGCGCACCTTCTGGATGGCCTCGCGGCGGCCGTCCGGCAGGCCGGCGATGTAGTCCTTCACGGCCTTGGCAGTGGGTGTCATGTCCGGTCACGCCTCCCTGGGGGTTCGAGTGCCGGAGGATTCTACACCCGCCGACCCTCGCGCCGAACCGGTTTCAGGGGTGCGTGAGGGAGATCGTCCGGCCGGGGGGGCGCCGCCCGACCCCGCGGCGCGGGCCGGTCAGGCCGCGCTCCGTTCTTCGCCCGCGGGCTCGCCGAGCCCCGGGGCCGACTCCACCCACAGCGGCAGCGTGAAGCACATGCGCGTGCCGCGCCCCTCGCCTTCGCTCTCCATCGCGATGGCGCCGCCCATCATCTCGACGAACGTCCGGCAGATCGTCAGGCCGATGCCCGTGCCCCCGTAGCGGCGCGTCGTGCTGCCATCCCCCTGGATGAACGGCTCGAACACGGCGCGCTGGCGGTCGTGGGGGACGCCGATGCCCGTGTCGATGACTTCGAAGAGCAGATCGCCCGACCCGGACAGGAGCGTGGTCCGGACGCTGATCGAGCCCTGGGGCGTGAACTTGAGGCTGTTGCCGATCAGGTTGATCAGCACCTGCCGCACCCGCTGCGTGTCGGCTCGCGCGGCGAGCGGGGTCTCAGGCGCCTCGAAGATCAGCCGCAGGCCCCGCGCGTCGGCCTGGGGCGTGAACTGCGTGCTCAGGTAGCCGAAGGTCTCGCCCACGTCCACGCGTTCGATGGCGAGCGACATCTTCCCGGCCTCGATCTTCGCCATGTCGAGCAGTTCGTTGATCAGGCGCAGCAGGTTCTTGCCGCACACCTGCGAGCGTCCGATGAAGTCGCGCTGCTCCTCCAGCGACGAGCACAGGCCGTCGTTCAGGAGCTCGAGGAAGCCCAGCAGGCCGGTGAGCGGCGTCCGCAGCTCGTGCGACATGTTGGCGAGGAACTCGCTCTTCATGCGGGCGGCTTCCACCAGTTCCGCGTTCGCGCGCTCGAGGGCCAGATTGCTCTCCCGCATCACCTCCTGCTCGCGCCGCGTGCGCGCTTCCTTGCGCAGCGTGCGCTGCGCCCACCAGCTCATGAAGGCGATCACGACCAGGGCGGCCAGCAGGGCGAGCACCGCGCCCGCCTGCGAAAGGCCGGCCGCGCGTTCGCCCGCGTCGCGGATGCGGCGGCGGGCGTACGAGACGGAGTCAAAGACGCGCACGAAGGCCGGGTCCACAGTGGACTCGTCGAGCTCGCGCGCCTCATCGAACCGACCCCGCTCGATCAATCTCAGCTCGCGGTCGACCGCGACCCGGTATTCCACGTAGTGCCCGATCACATGCCGGGCATCGTCCGTCCCCACGTGGGTCAGGGGCGCGAGCAGCACTTCCGCCCGGGCGCGGTTGGCGGCGAGCGAGGTCCGAATCTCATCGGTGATCCGGCCCGAGGCGATCGCGCGCCACTCGAGCGCGTCGAGACGGTTGATGGCCGCGGTCAACTCCGCCATGCCCGCGTCCACGCGCAGGTTCAGGTCCGCATCCCGCTCCAGCACGACGAACACGCTGGCGCCCACCGCGAACACCACCACGGCGGCGATGGTGAGCGAGCGAAGTCTCAGGGACTGCGGCACCGTCTGCGGATGACTCACAGGGGACCACGCCACGGGCTGGAGGTCGCGGCGGCAGGCCCGGGGGGACCGTGCCGTCCGGATCAGGAGGGGTAGATAGGGTTTCGGCAGCCACCGGCGAAGGTTTAGCCCGCTAAGTGGAAGGATGACCCGCCGATCGGCGGACTCCCTGGGCCCGGTGTGGGCGCCGCCGCGCTCAGCGGTAGGCGCGCACTGCTGGCCAGCGCTGGCTGAGCGGCATGTCGAGCCCGCGGCAGACCCAGATCGGCGCGCCGTTCTCGTACGGCATGCAGTACTTGCAGGCGGTGGTGTCGGCCAGCACCACGCTCCTGGAAGTCCTCGTGGGGGTCGTCGCGGCTGCCGCCGACCACGATCATCACCTCGCCGGTGGCGCCGTGCGTTCCCCACAGCCAGTAGTTGTTGTGCCCCGAGATGGCGGGCGGCAGGCCCGTAGCGCGCGCCGAAGAAGTCGATCGCCCCGGCCTCGCCGTAGTTGCGGGTGTAGATCGCGCACTTCGCGCGCTCCTCGGGCGGCAGCGCGTGGTACACGCGCGCCACGCGCTGCGCCAGGTCCTCCCAGCCGAACATGTCGGCGAACACCTGGGGGAGCTCGCCCCTCGCGCGTGTTCTCCTGCGGCGCGGATGCCCACCCCGAGCGCGCGCACGTAGGCGATGTGCCGCTCCACCGGCATGCAGCGGCAGCCCGAACGGCACCAGCGGCAGGCCCAGCAGCACCAGTTCCGCGAGCGCCAGCGGCCGCAGCCAGCCGCGGCCGCGCGCCGCGGCCGCGCGCTCGATCGCCAGCGCGCCGGCGGCGAACAGCGGCGGATAGGCCACGCGCGAGGTAGTTCGGGCGGCTGAGCCGCTCAGCGATCAGGAACACCGCCACCGCCAGCGAACACGATGCCGAGCGGCCGCCACGCTGCGCGAGAGCAGCAGCCAGACCAGCCCGACCAGCCACACCGGCAGCGTCGCCGGGCCCATGACGAGCAGTTGCTGGGCCCAGAACTCGACCAGCCCGGTGCGCACCATCTTGCCCTGCGTGGCGTTGCGCATGAACTCGAGCGTCGGCCAGCCGTGCTGCACCTGCCAGATCAGGTTGCGGCATGAACAGCAGGGCCGCGACGCCCGCCGCGATCCACGGCCACGGCGTCGCCAGCTGGCGGCGGTGGTGCGTGAGCACCAGCGCGAGCGCCGCCGCGCCGCCGAACCACATCATGCTCCACTTGTTGAGCAGCCCCAGTCCCACCACCAGCGCCGAGCCCCAGCCAGGCGCGCGGGCGCCCGCCGTCGAGGGCGCGCACGCAACAGCAGCGCCGCCAGCGTCCAGAGGAACGTGTCGAGCGCGTTCATGCTGAAGAAGTGGTCCACGACAAGGTAGACCGGCGGCAGCAGCGCGCACAGGCAGGCCACCGCCTGCGCGAACCGCCCGCCGCCGAGTGCGCGCACCAGCATCCCGGTGAGCAGCACGGTGCCCGCGCCGGCCAGCGCCGGCAGCGTGCGCAGGGCGAGCAGCGAGTCGCCGAGCAGCGCGCGCTGCAGCGCCAGCAGGGCGATCGAGAGCGGCGGCTGGTCGACGTATCCCCACGCGAGGTGCTTGGCGCAGGCGATGTAGTAGAGCTCATCGCGGAAGTAGCCCCAGTTCGGGGCCGCGAACGCGTGGAGCACCAGCTTGAGCGCCGCGAACAGGGCGGGGATGAAGAGCGCGTCGGACCAGCGGGGCGGTCTGGGCATCGCGAGTCTCCGGTCGTGGGCCTGGGAAGCGCGGCCGACGCTACCGGGTGAGGGCTGGCGGCGCCAGAGGATCCTGAGCAGGATGCCGCGTTCGCGGGCGACAACCCGCGGCCGGAGCGGTCCCGACCACCTACGGCCGCGCTGCACTCCGCATCGCCCATGCCCTACTATCGCCCCCGCCATGTCCGCCCCCAGCCCCGGCTCCACCCGCCTCGCCGTCGTCGGCACCGCCGGGCACATCGATCACGGCAAGACCGCGATGGTGCGCCGCCTCACCGGCGTGGACACCGACCGCCTGCCCGAGGAGAAGAAGCGCGGCATCAGCATCGACCTGGGCTTCGCGCCGCTGGTGACGCCCGCCGGCGTGCGCGTGGGACTGGTGGACGTGCCCGGGCACGAGCGGTTCGTGAAGAACATGCTCGCCGGCGTGGGCGGCATCGACCTGGTGCTGCTGGTGATCGCCGCCGACGAGGGCGTGATGCCGCAGACCCGCGAGCACCTCGCCATCGTGCGGCTGCTGGGGGTGAAGCGCGGCATCGTGGTGCTCACCAAGCGCGACCTGGTGGACGCCGAGTGGGTGGCGCTGGTGCGCAAGGAGGTCGCGGCGCTGCTCGCCGGCACCGCGCTGGCCGCGGCGCCCATGGTGGAGTTCAGCGCCGTGACCGGCGCGGGCACCCCCGAACTGCTCGCCGCCCTGGACGCCGCGCTCGCGGAGCTGCCCAACCGCGCCGCCGAGGAGCCGGCCCGCCTGCCGGTGGACCGCGTGTTCACCGTGGAGGGCTTCGGCACCGTGGTGACCGGCACGCTGTGGCGCGGGCGCATCGCGATGGGCGACACGCTCGAACTGCTGCCGCTCGGACGCACGGTGCGCGTGCGCCGCGTGCAGGTGCACGGCGCCACCGTGGACGCGGCACTCGCCGGCCAGCGCACCGCGGTGGCGCTGCACGGCGTGGAGCGCGACGAGGTCGAGCGCGGGTGCTGGCTGGTGGCGCCCGGATCGCTGAAGGCCTCGACCACGCTCGACGTGCGCTTCGAGCTGCTCGCCGACGGCCCGCGCGAGTGGCCCGCCAACACCCGCGTGCGGTTCCACCTCGGCGCCAGCGAGATCATCGGGCGGCTGGTGCTGCTCGAGGGCGAGAGCGTGAAGGCCGGCGCCAGCGCGCTCGCGCAACTGCGGCTCGAGCGGCCCGCCGTGGCCGCGCGCGGCGACCGGTTCGTGGTGCGCCAGTACTCGCCCAGCCGCACCATCGGCGGCGGCAGCGTGATCGAGCCGGCGGCGGGAAAACGACGGCGCCAGCACGCCGAGGCCCTCGCGAGCCTGGCGGTGCACGAGAGCGGCTCGCTCGCCGCGCGCCTGCTGCAGCGGCTGGAGGCGGAGCCGCGCCCAGTGCAGCACCGCCGCGCTGGCGCAGGCGCTGTCCGAGCCGCCGGCCGAGGTGGCGGGAGCACTCGCCGCGCTGGCCGCCGGCGCCGAGGTGGCCGAGCCGGTGGCCGGGCGATGGCTGGGCGCCACGCGCTGGAACGCCGCGCGCGAGACCATCGAGCACGAGGTGCGCGCCTACGCCGGGAAGTTCCCCGCGCGCTTCGGCATCGGCAAGGGCGAGTTGAAGAGCGCGCTCAAGGGCGCGATGGAGACCGCCGTGTTCGACGCCGCGTACGCGGCGCTGGTCGAGGAGAAGGCACTCGAGCAGCGCGCCGAACGCGTGCGGCCCGGCGACTCGCCATGGGAGCCGCCCGCCGCGACCGTGGCGGCGCTCGAACAGGTGGAGGCCGAACTGGAGGCCGCGGGCTTCCTGGTGCCCGAGACCGCGCAGTGGCAGTCGAAGCTCGGAGCCGGCGCCACCGAGGTGGCCGGGCTCGGACTGTTCCTCGGGCGCCTGGTGCGCGTGAACGCCGAGTTCACCTACACCACGCGCCAGATGGACGACCTGCGCCGGCGACTGGCGACCTGGTTCGCGCAGAAGCCCGCGCTGACCGTGGCCGACTTCCGCGAGATCACCGGCGCCAGCCGCAAGTTCGCGGTGCCCCTGCTGGAGCACTGCGACCGCGTGGGCTGGACGGTGCGAGTGGGGGACGAGCGGAAGGCGGGGGGCGGGGGTGACTACTCGGGGGGCAACTGGCCGAGCACGATGATGGCCTCGCCGTCGGCTACGAGGCCCTCCGAGCTCAAGTCGGATCGGAAGTTCACCTGAAACTGGGTGCGCCAGGGCTTGGTGCGCTCCTTCAACTCCTCCAGCGTCAGCAGTCGGACGAATGGACGACCGAAGTCGTTGGCGGAGTTGAGGACGACGAAGGCAAACAGATAGCGCGAGCCGAGAACTTCAGCGAGACGCCGCTCGCTTTCCGTGACGCCGAAGAAGAAACTATTGAGTGCGGCACTCTTGATGGCCTTGCGTGTCGCCTTCATCTCGACCAGTCGGAGCTGCGGAAGGTGCTCGGCGACATTCTCGTCCGTGATCGTCGGGATGCCCTTGGGAATCATTAGGAGATCGAAGGTCTGCGGACCGTATCCACCCGGACCGCCGCCGCCGATCAGCTTGATGATTGCCCGCCGGGTCGGCAGGTCGGCCTCCTGGAAGCGAGGATCGCGGAGTAAGATCTCGCGACCGGTCTTCTGGACCCCCTGATTCTTCCTGCTCTTGGTGAATCTACCGTCCACCTCATCATCGGCTGGCGACATTGCCCGATGATCGTGGATCCTTGGCTGGCGATCAAGATGCACTGGACAGGAGTTGGACGCACAGGCCGGCTTCGGCCGCTCTTCCCTTCGATCTGAATGAGGCCGACAACGTGAGCGCGAGAGATTGGAGCGAGTCTGAGGTCCGAAGCACGGTCGAAGAGTACTTCGACATGCTTGTCAGCGAATTGCGGGGCGAGGCCTACTCGAAGGCCTCCCACAGGCAAAGCCTTCTCCCACGGCTGAATGGCAGGACCAGCGGTTCCGTCGAGTTCAAGTTCGGGAACATCAGCGCTGTGCTGCGCGACCTCGGCTTTACGTGGGTGGATGGCTACAAGCCCTACAGCAACTACCAGGCGCTTCTCGTGCAAGCCGTCACCGAGCGTATAGCCGCCGACAAGGCGCTTCAGCGTCTCGCCACGGGCGTCGCGGGCAAGCTCCCGCTGGTCACCAAAGTCTTGCCTCTTGCAGATCCCGCGCGCGAGGTCGAATGCCCAGAGCGACCACGGGTTGAGGACAAGAGAGGGAGCGGTCTTCTCCATTCGAGCACGCTTCGCTTTGACTTCGCGAAACGAGATGCTGAGAACCGCCGACTCGGTGAACTTGGAGAGCGTTTTGTGCTTGAAGTTGAGCGGGCGCGATTGTCTCGAGCCGGGCGTCCCGATCTGGCGGATCGCGTCGAATGGACCTCGAGAGACGTCGGTGATGGGACGGGCTACGACATCACCTCATTCACCGCCTCGGAGGATGTCCGACTGCTGGAGGTCAAGACGACGAATCACCACAAGCGGTTTCCATTTGTCGTATCACGGAACGAGGTAGTGGTCTCAGAGGAGAAGCACAACGCATTCTCGGTCGTCCGGGTCTTCGACTTTGGCCGTGACCCCCGCTTCTTCCTGCTTCCCGGAGCGATCAGCAAGTCCTGCCGCCTCGAGCCCCGGAGCTACACCGCCCGTTTGTGATTGCCAGGCCTTCGCCAGGCCTTTGCCAGGCTTTCGCTCGCGCGCGTCTCGGCTCTTGCCGCTCAGCACTCCGCCAGGCCAGGCTGCGCACATGGCACCGCACGACGTCAGACGCCATCCGCCGCGCGCTCGCCGCCGAGCGTGCCGGCCCTCGCCGGCAACTCGCAGGTCCTCGCTTACGCCCGGATCTTCTTCGCGAACCCAGTCGACACGTTTGAACTCGTCTGCATGGCGTCGAACATCGTCGACGACTTCGACGAGTGGGGGCCGGTCATCCAGGCGAACGTGGACGGCGAGTACTCGCCCGAGACCTCCATCGAGCGCCTGCGCGCTGCCCGCGATCGTCTCTTCGCACTCCACGACGATCGGCCACGCCCGCTCTGGCCATGGCACGTAGCCCAGGTGGCCGCGTGGCATCAGATCGATCCCGGCGGCAGAATGCCTTCCTCGGCCGCGCTCGACCCGACCGAACTGGTCATTTTCCCGAAATCGTTCGTGCGGGAGTCGCAGACCACGCTCGAGCTGCTGCGGCGCTACCCGGCGGACCAGCTCGATCTCCAGCCGACCGACAAGCTGCCCACCGCGCGCCAGTTAATCTGGACGCTGGTGCTCGGCCAGATGGCGATGGGCATGCTGACCGAGCGCGACGACGTGCTGCCGGGCGACATGCCCTCGCCGCCGGCCGCGCTGCCCGAGCTGATCGCGGCGTACGAGAGCGCGCATCGCGAGGCAATCGCGCGTCTCGGGGCGCTTACCGAAGCGCGACTCAACAACCCCGTCCGAGTCCCGATCACCCGCCGCACCATCGGCGAGTGTCGTCGCGGCGACGTGCTACGGATGCTCCTCCTCGACGGCATCCACCACCGCGGCCAGCTGTCGGTCTATCAGCGTCTCGCGGGAGGGATGGCGCTCGGCATCCACGGTCCGCCCGGCTGACCATCCCGGACTTTACGGACGGCCTAATGAAGGGTACGCTCCTCATCCCTTAATAAGCCGCGCGTCTCCTAAGGAACGCTGAATAGGGGGTGACGGGTGAAGCGAGCGCCTGCCGGGCAATACGTTACGTCGACCACCATGGGCGAGACCGTGCGCGCCTTCGAGCCCGCACCACTGCCGCCCGAGCCACCGCTCGCGCTCGACCACGATCTCAGCCACCGCCTGGACCGGGCGCACATCGCGCTGGGGCGCCTCGACGGGGTCTCGGGGCTCCTGCCCGACACGCACCTGTTCCTCTACGCCTATGTCCGCAAGGAGGCGGTGCTGTCATCCCAGATCGAGGGCACCCAGTCGTCGCTCTCGGACCTCATGCTGTTCGAGCTCGACGAGACTCCCGGCGTGCCGTTCGACGATGTGGTCGAGGTCTCGAGCTACGTCGCGGCGCTCGAGCACGGCCTTGCCCGGGTCCGCGAGGGATTCCCGCTCTCGAACCGACTCATCCGCGAGATGCACGGCATCCTGCTCTCGCGTGGTCGCGGGCAGAGCAAGTTGCCTGGGGAGTTTCGCCGCTCGCAGAACTGGATCGGGGGGACGCGGCCCGGCGACGCGCACTTCGTGCCTCCGCCACCCCAGCAGGTCGAACCGTGCATGGCCGCACTCGAACGGTTCCTGCACGACGAGCCCGTGCGCACGCCCACGCTCATCAAGGCGGCACTGGCGCATGTGCAGTTCGAGACCATCCATCCATTCCTCGATGGCAACGGGCGTGTGGGCCGGCTGCTCATCCCGATGCTGCTCTGCATCGAGGGAGTGCTGCGCGAACCGCTGCTCTACCTAAGCCTGTACCTGAAGCAGAACCGGTCCCGGTACTACGAACTGCTCGACGGGGTGCGCACGGCGGGCGAGTGGGAGGAATGGCTGTCGTTCTTCGCAAGCGGGGTGGAGGAGACCGCCAACGCCGCCGTCGCGACGGCCCAGCGCATGAACGACATGGCGCAGGCGGATCGTGCGCGAGTGCAGGGGGCGGGCCGCATCGCGGGGTCCGCGCTCCAAGTGCATCATGCGCTGCTGTCGCGCCCCATCAACACGATCGCGCGCCTGGCGAGCGACACCGGACTCTCGATCCCAGCGGTCACTGGCGCGATCGCGGCGCTCTCGTCCATCGGGATGGTCCGCGAGATCACGGGTCGCAAGCGTGGGCGGGTGTTCGCGTACGGCCCGTACCTCGATCTGCTTCAGCAGGGGATGGAACCACTCTGAGCCCCGAGGGCGAGGCCTTCCGCCCCATCGGGATTCCCGGGGCGTGGCCCCGTCAACCCGAGTCCATCCTCCCTCACCTCACCGCGCCACCTTCGCCGTCCCCCATCCGGGCCCGCGGCCGGCCCAGGTCTGCTTGTCGGTTGGCAGGTGCGCGACCTCGTTGAACACCACCAGGCGTGTGTTGCCGTCCGGCTTGATGGTGATGATGGTCACGCTCGCGTTCGCGATGTCCATGTAGGCCCAGCGCCGCGTGTCGGCACCGATCGCCCGGGTCGTGAACCAGCGGATGACGTTGCCGTGGCAGACCAGCACCTCGTGCGTGTCTCCGTCCGCGGAGGGTCGCGCATAGCTGGCCCACGCGGCTTCCATCTGGGCCTGCGACGAGTCGGCCTCGCCGGGGGTGTCGTACCGGATGTCGGGCCGGCTCGCGGGCGGCTGGCACTCATTGAGCAGCGAGTCGCGGGTGACCGCCACCCCGAGTGCCTTCCCGATGATGTCCCCGGTCTCCATCGCGCGCGAGTACATGCTGGTGCGCACGGTCGCGAACCGCACCGGCATGGACTTCAGCCGCTTCGCCACCAGTCGCGCCTGCTCCCTGCCGAGCGCGTCGAGGTGCTTGCCCACGCGCGCGTCGGCGGGATCCTTCGCGTCGTAGTACCCATGGCGGATCAGGTAGAGCACGTGCGTGCCGGGGGCCGCCGGCGCGGGGGCGGGCATGGCGGCGATGCACGCCAACGCCAGCACGGCGGTCAGCCACATGCGGATCAGGGGCTTCATCGGGGTTCTCCGTTCGAGTTCGAAGGCGGTTGGGGCCCGCCGGCATCGTGAGGGAACGCGATCCGGGACTCAACCCGGCACCGGCCCCGACGAGCGGCGCATCCCAGAGTGGGTCCGCCGCATCAGAACCGTCCCCAGGTCGCACCGTTCAGGACCCCCGCGGCAGGCAGGAGGCACACGCGATGCCCACGCAGACCATCACCGAGAAGGGCAAGTTCATTGAGACCTTCGAGCGCGAGTACCAGACCACTCTCAAACTGCTCCGGCTGTACCCCGCCGACCAGCTCGATCTCAAGCCGAGCCCCAGGTCGAACGTCGCGCGCGACATCATCTGGGTGCTGGCGCTGGGCCACATGGCGCTCGGCATCGTGATCGAGAAGAATGAACTCATGCCGGGCGAGATGCCGAAGGCGCCGGCGACCATGCCCGAGATCCTTGCGGCCATGGAGGCCGCGCACCGCGACACCGCGGCGAAGCTCCAGAAGCTCACCGACGAGCAGATGAACGCCAGCATCCGCATTCCGGTGGGACCGAAGCAGATCGGCGACGTGCGCCGCGGCGACGCGCTGTGGATGTTCCTCTACGACGGCATCCACCACCGCGGGCAGGTCACGGTCTACCAGCGCATCGCCGGCGGCAAGGTGCCGAGCATCTACGGGCCGTCGGGCGACGAGCCCTGGATGTAGGAGCGCGGGCCAAGCACAACGACCACCCTCGTGGATGAGGGTGGTCGTTGTCGTCAGCCGGTCAGTCCATCTCAGCGATAGAGGATCTTGATACGGCCCCAGGTCGCGCGCGACACCGGGGTGGCATTGTCGTACGTGTACGTCACCACCACGTTGGCGCCCGCCTTGGTGCTGACGCCGTGGCTCGCGTTTCCGCAATCATCCGAGACGTAGGCCTTCCCGGTCGCCTTGCACGGCAGCACGATCGAGCCCGCTCCCGAGAACAGCGCGAGGTCCGCCGGCGCCGTGACCACCATGGTGGCGGTCTGACTGAGCGCGAGATCGAGTGCGGTGTAGCCGGACGTTCCGCCGAAGTTGAGGACCCCGTCGTAGACCGGCATGGTCTGGCTGTACTCGCGGGCGGCGATGGTGGAGGTGAGCAGCGTGGCGTCGGGACGCTGCAGCTCGACCTTCGCCTGCGAAGAGTCCTGGCTGGTGCAGGTCGACGAGGTCGACATGTTCTCGAACCGGAACGTGGACACCAGGTCGGTGCGCACCTCGAGGGACACGCTCATCAGCGTCCCGAGAGCCGGGTTGAACTTCGGGAAGCTGAGCGTGGTCGTCCAGTTGGTGGCCGAGACCGGGTAGCTGGCCGAGTAACTCGCGATGACCGAAGCGGCCGACGGAGTGGCCAGGCAGATCGGCGTGAGGGCGAGTACCAGGAGGAGCGGAGAAGCGGTAGCGCATGAGGGAACCTCCCGAAGGATGTCGATCCCGCGGCCGAGGAACACAGGAGGTGTGATCCCCAGGCGGCCGATGCAGGACAGCATCTTAGCCCGGCGCCGCCCTCGGATGCCAGCCATTTCGCGGGGCTTCCCCCGGTCACGCCCCGCGCCCGGGGCCTCGATTCAGCGGCTCAGGCGGTCTCCGCCGAGTCGCTCTCGGACCCGGCCGCGGGCTCCACCGGCCGCACCATCACCTGGTTCTCGCGCTCGCACTGCGCCAGCCCGGCGGGCGACTTGCGCGGCTTGCGCACGTACTTCTTGAGCGTCCAGATCACCGGCACCTTGCCGGCGGTGCGGGCCTGCGAGAAGAACGCGGCCCACGACGCCACCTCGGCGATGGTCGCCTTGCTCGGCTCGTTCTTGCCCTTGCCGCGCCGCAGCACCACGTGGCTGCCGGGGCAGCCGTGGACGTGGAACCAGTAGTCCTCGGGTCGCGCCAGCGTGTGCGAGAGGTAGTCGTTGCCGTCGTTGTTGCGGCCGATCAGCACGTCCCAGCCCTCGCGCGTCCTGTAGCGCCGCGGCTGCAGGCGCGCGTTGGGCGCGCGCGCGGCGCCCCGCGACACGCTTTCGAGGCTGACGCGCGCCGGTGCCGGCCCCGCGGGGGCGCGGGCGATGCCGGCGCGCATCGCGGGCGGCAGCGCCGCGAGTGCCAGGTCCATCGCCTGCGCGACCGCGCCCTCGATCACCACCGCCTCGCCGAT
Source organism: Candidatus Eiseniibacteriota bacterium (assembly GCA_963776245.1). Classification (GTDB taxonomy): domain Bacteria; phylum Eisenbacteria; class RBG-16-71-46; order RBG-16-71-46; family RBG-16-71-46; genus CAVSAC01. Next base: position 1,197,508 of record CAVZLN010000003.1, read on the forward strand.
CGCCACCCGCGCCGCGGCCTCGCTGCGCGCGGTCTCGATGCGCTCGAGCAGCAGGCGCAGCGCGTGCAGCTCGGCCTCGAGCGCGGCGATGCGCGGCGGGATCTCCGCGAGTGCTCGCTCGCCCTTGGCGGCGCGCTTGAACAGGCGCGCCACGTTGCCCTGCGCGCTCAGGTTCGGATCGAGCGCGACCTCGAGCGTGCTCGACTGCTCGGCGGGGTCCGGCAGCGTGACGCTCGACGCGCGCGCCGGCACCTGCTTGAGGTAGGTGAGCAGCGCCTCGGCGTGGCGGCGATGGAGCGGCGCGCGCTCGGCCTCGGCGAGGTCGCCGCGCACCGCCTCGAGCTTGCGCGCCAGCTTGTCGCGCTGCTTCTTGAGCGCGCGCAGGATCTCGGCCTGGCGCGCCGCGGCGACCTGCTCGGGAGTGGGCGTGGGTTGCATGGTGGGCGACCCTAGCGCGGTAGGGCGTGGGTGGGCAAAGGGGAGTGGGCGTGCGGCGCACGGCCGTTGACAGCTCGGACGGGCAGTCCTAAGTTCGCCGCATCCACACCAGTCGGGTCCGCGAGGACTCGCTGGCCCCCCCCGGGTTGCGACCCGGGGGATTCGTTTCTTCCCGCCCCCGCGCGGGACGAACGTGAACCGAACGACGTTCCTCGTCGACGGATTCAATCTCTACCACTCCCTCAAGGAAGCGACGCGCGATCTGGGTGGAGCCGGCACGCGCTGGCTGGACCTGCGATCACTGTGCTCGTCGTTCCTCTATCTGGTCGGAGGGAATGCGAGCCTGGCCAGCGTCCACTACTTCTCAGCCCTCGCGACTCACCTGGAGACGGTGAAGCCAGGCGTCACCGGGCGACATCTCGCGTACATCCGCTGCCTGCGGGAAAGGGGCATCGACGTCGAACTCGGGGAGTTCAAAGAGCGACGTTCCATGTGTCCCCATTGCGGCCAACAGATCGTCCGACACGAGGAGAAGCAGACCGATGTGGCGATTGCCTGCCGTCTCCTCGAGCGGTTCGGGCGGGACCGCTGTGACGCAGTGGTGCTAGTCACGGGTGACAGTGACCTCGCTGCCGCCGTCCGAGAAGCCCGAAAGTGGTTTCCCGACCGGGATGTCCTGTGCGGGTTCCCCTATCGGCGCGAGAGCCACGAATTGAGGTCGATCGCCACCAGCACGTTTCGGATTCGCCGAGAGCGATACCTCCAGCACCAGTTGCCGGACCCGGTGAACCTCCCGGATGGGACCCTCGTGCATAGGCCGCGGGAATGGTGAGCCAGGTCCACTTGATAGCAAAGCCGTCCGCCGCCCTTGACGCGTCCGGGCCCGCGGTCGCACGCTCGGGACGTGGCGAACCTCCAATGCCATCAGTGCGGCGCGCCGGTCGAGATCGCCGAGCCGCTGGCGCGCGACGCGGAGTGCCCGTCGTGCGCGCGCGACCTGCGCTGCTGCCTCAATTGCCGGCACCACGACCCGCGCCTCAACAACCAGTGCCGCGAGACCGAGGCCGACCTGGTCGAGGACCGCGACCGGCGCAACTTCTGCGAGTTCTTCTCCTTCAGCCGGGCGCCCCACGCGCCGGGCGGCGCCGCCAGCGCCCGGCGGGACGCCGCGCGGGCGAAGCTGGACGCGCTCTTCGGAGGCAAACCGGCGGGGTCCGGGCCCGCGGGCAACGCCCGCGACCGGCTCGATTCGCTGTTCAAGAAGCCGCCGCCCGGCGAGGACGAATAGCCTCCTCGGCTTCCCCGCTTCTCCACCGCCCGCGGTGGGCATCCGGTGGATTCGGGGCCGCGGGCCTCGGCGGACCCGCGCAACACCCGCGCGACCCGCACCGCGCCCGCGCCAATCGCGCTCGGAGTCGCGCTCCACGCGGGCCCGTCACGTTGACGCGGACGGCCGAAATCACTACCTTCCGCCGTCCCACCGGAGGTCCTCGATGATCCGAAGCATGACCGGGTTCGGTTCGGCCGACCTCGAGCAGAATGGCCAGCGGCTGACCGCCGAGATCCGCTCGGTCAATCACCGGTTCTGCGAGGTCTCGGTCCGCGCCCCCAAACTGGTGCAACTGTTCGAGGACCGCATCCGCCAGTTGATCCAGGAGAAGTTCTCCCGCGGCAAGTTCAATCTCACCATCACCTGGTCGGGCTCCGGCGGGCGGCGGCGAGGTGCTCAAGCTCAACGAGGTCGCGGCCGACCGCTACGTGGCCGTGCTCACCCAGCTCAAGCAGCGCTACGGGCTCACCCAGCAGATCGACCTGCGCACGCTGGCGCTCATGCCCGACCTGTTCGAGTGGGAGCACGCCGCGGTCTCCGACGACGAGACCTGGACGCTGGTCAAGCGGGTGGTGGACGCCAGTTGCGACAACATGAACGGCATGAAGGCGCGCGAGGGTGACGCGCTGGCGAAGGACCTGATCGAGCGCCTGCGACTGATCCGCGAGCAGCTCGACGTGGTCTCGGTGCGTGCGCCGTACCGCCCCCAGGAGGCCAAAGAGCGCCTCGAGGGGCGCCTCAAGCAGTTGCTCGGCGACGTCGAGATGGATCCGCTCCGCGTGGCGCAGGAGATCGCGCTCATGGTGGACCGGCTCGACTGCACCGAGGAGTGCGTGCGGCTCGCGGCGCACCTCGACCAGTTCCGGTCGCTCATCGAGGGGCAGGAGCTGGCCGGCCGCAAGCTCAACTTCCTGCTCCAGGAGATGAACCGCGAGGCCAACACCATCGGCTCGAAATCGAACGACGTCGAGATCACCCGCGGCGTCATCATCATGAAGGAAGAGATCGAGCGCCTGCGCGAGCAGGTGCAGAACGTGGAGTAGCGTTGACGTCCGACACCGCACCCGGCACCGACCTGACGCGCACCCCGTTCCGCTTCGAGCGCGGCGGGTTCCTGCTGGTGCTCTCCGGGCCCTCGGGCGCGGGCAAGGGCACGCTGGTGGACCGACTGATCGCCGAGCGGCCGGAGTGCGCGTTCTCGGTCTCGGCGACGACGCGCCCGATCCGCCCGGGCGAGGTCAACGGCGTGCAGTACGAGTTCGTGGACCAGGCCGGCTTCCTGCGCCGCCGCGACGCCGGCGAGTTCCTGGAATGGGCCGAGGTGCACGGCAATCTGTACGCCACACCGACGCGGTTCGTGGACGACGGCGTGAAGGCGGGCCGGGTGGTGGTGCTCGACGTGGACGTGCAGGGCGGTGCGAGCGTGCGCGTGGCGCGGCCCGACGCGGTCTCGGTGTTCATCTACCCGCCGAGCCTCGACGCGCTGCGGCAGCGGCTGCTCAAGCGCAGCACCGACCAGCCGGCGGTGATCGAGACCCGGCTGCGCAACGCGCCCGGCGAACTGGCGCAGTGGACCGAGTACCAGTACCTGGTCATGAACGACGACCTCGAGCGGGCCACGCAACGCCTGCTCGCGATCGTCGATGCCGAGCGCGCGCGCGTGACGCGCCTGCGCGGAGCGTTCTGATCCCCAGCACCGCGTCCTGGCGCGGAGACCCGCAGGCCGAGCGACACCCCGACCCCACACCCCGAGGAGAACACCGATGAAGCTGGCTTCCCTGGTTCCGCCGCCCGGCACCAACAAGTACGAGCTCGCCATCATCGCCGCGCGCGAGGCGCGCCGCCTCAACGAGGTCTCGCGCCAGACCGCCCAGACGCTCCCGGGCAAGGTCACCGCGGTCGCGCTGCGGCGTGCCATCGATGGCGACGCTCCGCACTTCTACGACGATCCCGACAACCCGATCGGCCAGAACATCCTCTGAGCGAAGCGATGCTGCGCGGCCGGACCATCGTCGTCGGGGTCTCGGGCGGCATCGCCGCCTACAAGGCCTGTGAACTCGTGCGCTGGCTCAAGACGCGCGAGGCGACGGTCATCGTGGTCATGTCCCCGTCGGCGGTGGAGTTCGTCACCCCGCTCACGTTCCAGGCGCTGTCGGGCAATCCGGTGGTGACCGGCATGTGGGGCAACCAGCGCCCGAGCTTCGATCTCCCGTCCACCGCCGCGGGCAAGCGCAGCGGCCGCGTCGAGCACGTGGACGTGGCCGAGGTGGCGGACTGCGTGGTGGTGGCGCCCGCGACCGCCAACCTGCTCGCGCGCCTGGTCACCGGCGAGGCCCCCGACGCGCTCGGCGCCACGCTGCTCGCGGCCCGCGCGCCGATCGTGGTGTGCCCGGCGATGGACGCGGAGATGTGGCGCAATCCGGCGACCCAGGCGAACGTGCGCACGCTGGCCGCGCGCGGGTACACGGTGGTGCCGCCGGAGACCGGCTTCCTCGCCTCGGGGCTCACCGGGCCGGGGCGGCTGCCGGACACCGAGGTGATCGGCGCGGCGGTCGAGCGCGCGCTCGAGAAGCGCGCCAGCCTCGCGGGGATCAAGGTGCTGGTGAGCGCGGGGCGCACCGAAGAGGCGATCGACCCGGTGCGCGTGCTCACCAACCGCTCGAGCGGGCGCATGGGCGTGGCGCTGGCCGAGGCCGCGCTCGCGCGCGGCGCGACCGTGACGCTGGTGACGGGCCCGCTGGCGGTGGACGCGCCCCAGCGCGCCGACGTGGTGCGGGTCACCAGCGCCGCCGAGATGGCGCAGGCGCTGGGCGCGCGCGCCGGGCGCAGCGACGTGCTGCTGATGGCCGCCGCGGTCTCCGACTACCGCCCGGTCCGGGTCGCGCTCGAGAAGATCAAGCGCGGCGACGGCCCGCTCACGCTCACGCTCGAGCCCAACCCCGACATCGTCGCCGCCCTCGCGGCGAAGCGGCGCCCGGGACAGGTGTTCGTGGGGTTCGCGCTCGAGACCTCGCGCGGCGTCGAGCGCGCGCGCGCCAAGCTGTCGGCCAAGGGGCTCGACCTGGTGGTGCTCAACTCGCCGGCCGACGGGATCGGCGGCGACACCAACGTGGTCACGCTGGTGGACGCGCGCGGCGCGCAGCGGGTGCCGAAGGCCACCAAGCGCGAGGTCGCCGAGCACATCCTCGACCGCGTGCTGGAGCTGCGCTCGGCCCACCTGAACGACCGCGCGCGTCCGGCGCGGCGGCGCGGCGCCCGAAGGCGCCGCCGAGGGCGCGGCGCGCGCCGGCGCGGAAGCCGCGATGAGCGGGCCGCGCGCGGAACTGGCGGTCCTCACGGGCCGCCTGCGCGAGTACCTCGAGCGCGAGCGGGCGGGCGGCGGCGGCGACCTGCTGGCGGCCGCCGCGATGGCGCGCCCCGCGCGCGCGTGGCGCGGGCGCGGCTGAGGAGGCGAGCGCGCCCGTGCGGCCGGCCACCGCGACCCGCGGCGACCGCACCCGCGCCCGAGCCCGAGCCCGCCGCGGCGCCCACCGTCGCGCTCGACGACGAGCGCGCGGAGATCGAGGAGGCGCTGGCGCGCGCCTCCGCGCCGCCGCCGGCGCCGCCGGTCACGCTGAGCATGTTCGGCGAGCCCGAGGCGCCGCCCGCGGCGCCCGCGGCGCGGCGCGCAGGCGGCGGCGCTGCCGCGGTTCGCGGCCCCGCTGTTCCCGATCGACCCCGAGCGAGCGCCGCGCCATCGCCGCGCAGGCGGATCCGGTGCTGGTCGCGCTCGCCGACGAGGTGAGGCACTGCACCCGTTGCGGCCTCGGCGCGCTGCGCACCAACGCCGTGCCGGGGGTGGGCACCGCGCTCAGCGGCATCATGTTCGTGGGCGAGGGCCCGGGGGCGGACGAAGACCGCCTCGGCGAGCCGTTCGTCGGCCGCGCCGGCCAGCTCCTCGACAAGATCATCGCGGCGATGAACCAGGCCCGCCTGCTGCCGGGCCTCACGCTCGACCGCACCACGGTCTACATCGGCAACATCGTGAAGTGCCGCCCGCCCGAGAACCGCGTGCCGCTGCCGGTCGAGGTCGAGGCGTGCACGCCGTACCTCAAGCGCCAGATCGCGGCGCTGCGGCCGCGCATCATCTGCTGTCTCGGCAAGACCGCCGCGGAGTTCCTGCTCGGCTCCAAGGGCTCGCTCGCCGGCATGCGCGGCCGCGTCTATCGCTACGAGGGCGCCAAGCTCATCGTGACCTACCATCCGGCCGCCTGCCTGCGGAACCCCGAGTACAAGCGGCCGGTGTGGGAAGACATGCAGATGCTCGCCCGCGAGTACCTCGCCGACTGATCGCACCCGCCCTCGCGCGGCGCCGTCGCGCGCCGGGGAGACGCCTGCCATGACCGACATCCTGCCGCACCCCTCCGGGATGGTGCCCGAGGGCCCCACGCCGCCGCAGGCGCTCGAGGCCGAGCGCTCGGTGCTGGCCGCGATGCTGCTCGACCACGAGGCGGTGGGCCGCGCGGTCGAGATGATCGACGGCAGCGTGTTCTACCGCGTCGCGCACCAGCGCATGTACGAGGCCATCGTCGCGCTCTACAACCGCAGCGAGAAGGCCGACCTGATCACGCTCTCCGAGGAGCTGCGCAAGCGCGGCGAACTCGAACTGGTGGGCGGGCTGGCGGCGCTCTCGCTGATCATGGAGTACGCGACCACCACCGCGAACGTCGAGCAGCACATCCGGCTGGTGCACTCCAAGGCGATCCTGCGCTCGCTCATCAAGGCCGCGAGCGAGATCCAGTCGGACTGCTACACCGCGGCGGAGGAGACGCCCAGCATCCTCGACCGCGCCGAGCAGCGCATCTTCGAGATCACCGACCGCCGGGTGCGGGAGGGGTTCGTCTCGCTCAAGGACCTGCTCAAGCCCGCGTTCGAGCACATCCACGAACTGAGCGAGCGCAAGGCGCACGTCACCGGCGTGCCGTCCGGCTACGAGGACATCGACAAGCTGACCTCGGGCTTCCAGGCCAGCGACCTGGTGATCATCGCGGGCCGGCCGGGCTTCGGGAAGACCAGCCTCGCGATGAACATGGCCGAGAACGCCGCGATCCGGTTCAAGATCCCGGTCGCCATCTTCTCGCTCGAGATGAGCAAGGAGCAGCTGGTCATGCGCATGCTCTGCTCGCAGAGCGAGGTCGCGCTGCACAAGGTGCGCAACGGCTTCCTCGGGCAGGAGGACTGGCCGCGGCTGACCACCGGCGCCGGGCTGCTGCAGGCCGCGCCCATCATGATCGACGACTCGCCGGCGCTGAACACGCTCGAGATCCGCGCCAAGTGCCGCCGGCTGCGGGCCGAGAACAAGCTCGGCCTGGTGGTGATCGACTACCTCCAGCTGATGCGGGTCGCGGGCACCGCGGAGAACCGCGTGCAGGAGATCTCGCAGATCACCCGCGGCCTCAAGGCGCTCGCCAAGGAGCTCAAGGTCCCGATCATCGCGCTCTCGCAGCTCTCGCGCGCCGTCGAGACCCGCGGCGGCGGCGGCCGCCCGCAGCTCTCGGATCTGCGTGAATCGGGCTGTCTGACCGCGGATACGCGCATCGTCCGCGCCGACACGGGCGCCGAGGTGTCGCTGGGCGAGTTACTGTTGCGGGGCGAGCGCGACATCCCCGTCTGGACGCTCGACGAGGATCGACGACTCGTGCGCGGCAGGATGACGCACGTGTTCGCGAGCGGCGTGAAGAAGGTCTACGAGATGCGCATGACGTCCGGACGCTGCGTGAAGGCCAGCGCGAATCATCCATTCCTGACGCTCGACGGCTGGCGGCGACTCGACGCGCTGAAGCCGGGCGACCGGCTGGCGGAGCCACGCGTGCTGCCGGAGCCGACTGCGCCGACGGAATGGCCTGAGGCCGAGATCGTGATGCTCGCGCATCTGATCGGCGACGGGTGTTTCGCATCCCACCAGCCTCTCCATTACACGAGCGCCGACCCCGAGAATCTGATCGCCGTCGAAGTAGCCGCAACGCACTTCGGAATCGTCCCGCGACGAGTGCCGCAGGGGAACTGGTCGCACGTATACCTGCCCTCTCCGTACCCCTTGGCCCGCGGCCGGCACAATCCGATCAGCGGCTGGCTCGCGCGGTTCGGGCTCAATGGTCTGAGGAGCTGGGAGAAGTTCATCCCCCGTGAGGTCTTCGCACTCACGCACCCGCAGCTCGCATTGTTCTTGCGACACCTCTGGGCGACCGATGGCTGCATCCACCTGGGCGCGAATCAGCAGCCGCACATCTACTACAGCACCACGAGCCGCCGGATGGCAGCGGATCTCCAGACCCTGCTACTCCGCTTCGGCATCACGGGTCGGCTCAAGGTCGTGCGGAAGGGGAGCTACCGGCCCGTATACCACCTTCACGTCTCCGGAAGGGACAGTCAGCTCCGATTCTTGGGCCACGTGGGTGCTCAGGGGTCCAAGGCCGAAGCCGCGGCGCGCGTGCGAGCCCGACTTGAAGCCTCGCGGTCCAATCCGAATGTCGACACGGTTCCCGTCGAAGTATGGGAAGACGTGAAGTCGGCGATGCGGGCGCGCGGATTCACCTCGCGAGGGTTCATGACCGCGCTCGGGACAGCCCATTGTGGGAGCACGTTCTACAAGCACGCCCCCAGCCGTCCGCGGTTGGGCGCGATTGCGACGTTGCTGGTGGATCCGGAGCTCAGCTTGCTGGCCGCCTCCGACGTCTTCTGGGACACAATCGCCTCGATCGAGTTCGTCGGCGAAGAGCCGGTGTTCGATGCCACAGTGCCCGGCACGCACAACTTCATCGCCGACGGACTCATCGCTCATAACTCGATCGAGCAGGATGCGGATCTCGTGATGTTCGTGTACCGCGAGGAGAAGTACAAGCCCGACGACCCGAGCGCTCAAGGGCAAGGCGCAGATCATCATCGCCAAGCAGCGCAATGGCCCGACCGGCGACGTGGACATGACGTTCCTGCACGAGTTCACCAAGTTCGTGCCCTACAGCCCGATGATGCCGGGCGAGGCCGATTCGGGGTTCTAGTGCCGCATTCCCTTGCCGTTCGGCTTCGACACCGACGACCTGATCACGGTGCGCGGGGCGCGCTACCTGTGGCGGCGCTTCCTCGCGTTCGTGGCCGAGGTCGGCCGCGTCGCCCTGCTGATGGGCGACATCGCGCGCTTCGCGGCGCCGGGGCTGCGCTCGTTCCGGCTGGTGGTGGCGCAGATGCACGCCATCGGCGTGGGCTCGCTGGGGCTGGTGCTGGTGGTGAGCCTGTTCACCGGCGCGGTGGCGGCGGTGCAGGCGGCGTACCAGTTCTCGACCGTGGTGCCGCTCAAGTACATCGGCTCGGTGATCCTGCGTTCGGTCACCATCGAGCTGGGGCCGGTGCTGACCGGGCTGGTGGTCGGCGGGCGGGTGGGCGCGGCGATGGCGGCCGAGCTCGGCACCATGAAGGTCACCGAGCAGCTCGACGCGCTTGCGCGCGATGGCGATCCACCCGGTGCGCTATCCTGGTGGTGCCGCGCGTGGTGGCGGCGGTGGTGATGCTGCCGGTCATCACGGTGTTCGCGGACGTCATCGCGGTGTTCGGCGGATACGTGGTGTCGGTCACCTCGGTGGGGGTGAGCAGCCACACCTACGTGATCGGGCTCAAGCAGTTCTTCTACATCAAGGACATCTGGTCGGGGCTCATCAAGGCGTTCTTCTTCGGCGCCATCATCAGCACCATGGGCTGCTACTACGGCTTCGCCACCGAGGGCGGGGCCGAGGGCGTGGGGGTGGCGACGATGCGCGCGGTGGTGGCGTCGTGCGTGCTCATCCTGATCACCGACTACGTGCTGGCGAACGTGCTGTTCCGGCTGATGTTCGCGTCATGATCGCGATCCGCGGGCTCACCAAGCGGCTCGGCCGCAAGCAGGTGCTCGACGGCTCGACCTCGACGTGCGCAAGGGCGAGACGCTGGTGGTGCTGGGGCCGTCGGGCACCGGCAAGAGCGTGCTGCTCAAGCACGTCATCGGGCTGATGACCCCGGACGCCGGCTCGATCGAGGTGGACGGACGCGAGATGGTCGGGCTCGACGAGCGCGGGCTCGACGAGGTCCGCAAGGGCTTCGGCATGCTGTTCCAGGGCGCGGCGCTGTTCGACTCGATGACGGTGGGCGAGAACGTGGGGCTGGCGCTGCGCGAGCACGCGCGGCTCGACGACGCCGAGGTGCGGCGCCGGGTGGGCGAGCGGCTGGAGTGGGTGGGCATGAAGGGCGCGGAGGACATGCGGACCGCCGTCGCTGTCGGGCGGCATGCGCAAGCGGGTGGGGCTGGCGCGCGCGATCGCGATGGATCCCGCGTACATCCTCTACGACGAGCCGACGACCGGGCTCGACCCGATCATGTCGGACGTCATCAACCAGCTGATCCGCGCGATTGCAGCAGCGGCTGGGCGTGACCTCGATGGTGGTCACGCACGACATGCGCAGCGCCTATCATGTGGGCGACCGCCTGGCGATGCTCTACCAGGGACACCTGGTGTTCGTGGGCACGCCCGAGGAGATGCGCGCGAGCGGCGATCCGATGGTGCGGCAGTTCATCGCGGGCTCGAGCGCGGGCCCGATCCAGGCGGCATGAGCGGACCGCGGCGGCGCGCGGGCGCCGCGCGCGAGGACGGAGAGTGGCGTGAGTCGAAGAACCGAGATCCAGGTGGGCACTCACCGTGCTGACCGCGGTCGCGGTCCTGCTGTGGGGCGTGACGTGGCTGAAGGAGTTCTCGCTCGCGCGCAAGGTGCGACGTGTGGACGGTGCGCTTCCCGCGCACCGGCGGCCTCGGCCGGAGCGACGAGGTGCAGGTGAACGGCATCCGCAAGGGCGCCGTGGAGGACATGGCGCTGGTGGGCGACCACGTGATCGTGAAGCTGGCGCTCGCCACCGACGTGCAGCTCACCACCGACAGCCAGGTGGCGATCCGCAACGTCGGACTGATGGGCGAGAAGGTGATCGCGGTGGACTTGAAGACCACCGGGCGCCCCTACACCGCGCGCGACACCATCCTGGGCGAGTACGAGCTCGGCATCCCCGAGGTGATGGGGCAGATGGGGAGCACGCTCACCAACGTGACCGAACTGATCCAGCAGTTGCACGACATGTCGCAGACGCTGTCGAAGAGCGGCGACCTCCAGAAGACGGTGCGCAACTTCGCCGCGACCAGCGAGCAGCTCAAGGCCGCGGTGACCGAGAACCGCGCCGCGTTCCGGGCCACGATGGCCAACTTCGACGCTGCCTCGCGCACCGCGAAGTCGCTCACCGTGGACCGCGAGGCGCAGCTCAAACAGGCGGTGGACGACTTCGCGCAGGCCGCGGCGCGCATGAACGCGCTGGCGGCGCGCATGGACTCGCTGCGCGGCGTGCTCGCGAGCGTGACCGGCAAGGTGGACCGCGGCGACGGCACGCTGGGCCGGCTGGTGAACGACCAGCGGCTCTACGACGACCTCAATACCTCGGTGCGGGCGCTGCGCGAGCTGGTCGAGGACATCAAGAAGAACCCGAAGAAGTACCTGCACGTCAGCGTCTTCTAGCGGGAGAGGCGTCGCGCGCGGCGCCGCGCGGCGACCCGACGACCCGGATCGGGCGCACGCGCCGTGTGCCGGGATCCCCCGCGCCGTCCACGGGCCGCGCCACCGGAGGGCACGAAATGGATGCACCCACCTGCCGGGTGATTCCCGCCGGCGAGGCGTACCAGGGACGCCAGGGGCTCACCTACCTCAGCGGGCTCACGGGGGCGAGCGCGGGCTCGCGCGCGATCTGCATGACGATCGCCACGCTCCCACACGGGGCGCGAGCGAAGACCCACCTGCATCAGGGCATCGAGACGGCGGTCTACGTCATCGAGGGCGAGATCGAGATGTACTTCGGCGAGCGGCTGGGCGAGCACGTGGTCGGACGGGCCGGCGAGTACATGTTCGTGCCGGCGGACATGCCGCACCTGGTGATGAACCGCTCGGGCGCACCGTGCCGGGCCGTCGTGGCGCACAGCGCCTCCGACGACCAGGCGGGGATCGTGATGCTGCCGGAGCTCGACGGGCTGGTCTGAAGGGCCGCCGGCTCCCGGTGGGCGTCCGCGCCGGGTTGTGGCAGGATGCTTCCCTCGCGCCGGGTGCAGGCCCGCGCATCCCCTCCGTCCCGCTCCCGCCTGGAGTCGTCATGGCCAAGTCGGTGAAGCCCGCCAAGTCCCATTTCTTCTGCACCGCGTGCGGCAACGAGGAGGCGCGCTGGTTCGGGCGCTGCGCGTCGTGCGGGGCGTGGAACACCGCGAGCGAGGCGCCGGTCGCGGCCGCCGGCGCGGCCGGGGGCACGGCGAAGAGCGCGAACAAGCCGTCGCGCGCGCGCTGGGCGCCCGCCGGCGCCGCCGGCGCGGGCGCGCGGCCGCTGGCGGAGATCGAGTCCATCGACGCGCGGCGGGCGCCCACCGGCATGCGCGAGCTCGACCGCGTGCTGGGCGGCGGCATCGTGCCGGGCTCGCTGGTGCTGGTCGGCGGCGACCCCGGGATCGGCAAGAGCACGCTCATGCTCCAGGTCGCCGCGGCGCTCGCGCGCGAGGGCAAGCGCGTGCTCTACGTGACCGGCGAGGAGAGCGAGGGGCAGATCCGCATGCGCGCGGGGCGCCTCGGGCCGGTGCCCGAGAGCCTGCTGGTGCTGTGCGAGACCGATCTCGAGGCGCTGCTCGAGGCCGCGGACCAGGTCAAGCCCGACGCGCTGGTGGTGGACTCGATCCAGACCGTCGCGCGCGCCGACCTGGACGGCGGGCCGGGCTCGGTGTCGCAGGTGCGCGAGTGCGGGCTGGCGCTGCTCCACCACGCCAAGGGGGCGCAGGTGCCCACCTTCCTGGTCGGCCACGTCACCAAGGACGGCGCGGTGGCGGGCCCGCGCGTGCTCGAGCACATGGTGGACGCGGTGCTCTATCTCGAGGGCGAGCGCTACCAGCACTACCGGGTGCTGCGCGCGGCCAAGAACCGCTTCGGCTCCACCCACGAGCTGGGGGTGTTCGAGATGACCGACGCCGGGTTGCGCGAGGTCGCCAACCCGAGCGAGGCGTTCCTGTCGGAGTCCACGCGCAGCGAGCCGGGCTCGGCGGTGGTGGCGAGCATCGAAGGCTCGCGGCCGCTGCTGGTCGAGGTGCAGGCGCTGGTCTCGACCTCGTTCTACGGCACCCCGCAGCGCGTGACGACCGGCTTCGACCCGCGCCGCCTCGCGGTGCTGCTCGCGGTGCTCGAGCGCCGCGTCGGCCTGCGCCTCGGGCGCCACGACGTGTTCGTGACCGTGACCGGCGGGCTCTCGCTCGACGAGCCGGGGTGCGACCTCGGCGTGGCGCTCGCGGTGGCGTCGTCGTTCCGCAGCCGCCCGGTGATCGAGCGCACGCTCGCGGTGGGCGAGGTCAGCCTGTCGGGCGAGCTGCGCCGCGTGACGCGCCTCGACGCGCGCTGCCGCGAGGCGGCCCAGATCGGCTTCCGGCGCGCCGGCGTGCCGCGCGCGCAGGCCGACGAGGCGAAGGACTGCGGGCTCGAGGTCACGCCGCTGGCGACGGTGCGCGAGGCGATCGAGGCCCTGCTGGGCGAGAAGACGGGCCCGGCCACGCCGCCGCGCGGCGAGCCGGGCGAGGCGACCGCGCACGTATCCGGGCGCGCATGAGAGTCTGAAGGGATTCGAGACGGGCGAAGGGCCTGACCGGAGTCTCCGGCGGGGGCGATGGCGTGGGTGACCTGAAGGAGTGGGCATGGACTGGAAGCGGCTGGCGGAACGACTGAGGAGCGCATGCTCGCGAGAGGTCGCGAAGGGAGAGGGCTGGGCGGCGTACGCGCCGGCCGGTGACGCGCTCGACCTGCGCGCGATGATGGTGGAGCTGGCCACGCCCGACGACATCGACGACTGGACCCCGCACCATGGCGACCTGCGCGAGGAGGACGCGAACCCGGCCGGCACGGCGGGCGCGGTCCACGACGAGTGGGAGTCGAGCGAGGTGCTGGTGTGGGAGTGGGTCGGGCGCAACTCCTCGTGGCACGCCTCGATCGGACTGTTCGATGCCGGCGACGGCCGGCAGTACGTGACCCGCTTCATGGAGGACGCGCCCTACCTGGTGCTCGGGGCCATCGTGCCCAAGGCCGGGCCGGAGTCGTTCGCCGCGTTCTTCCGCGACCTGATGAACGACAACGGCAACGCCTATGGCATCGACGTGCTCGGCAGCCTGCCGGCGACCACTGAGCTGCACCGGCCCGACCTGCTCACCCGCGAGGTCATCACCGACGTCTATCACGACTGGATGGACGACGCCGAAGAGTCCGGGCACTCGAGCTGGGAGGCCCTCGAGCAGCAGCTCGACGACATGGACAACGAGGACGACGACGACTTCGACGACTCGCTCGGCGACGCGGACGACGAGGAGGAAGACGAGGACGAGAGCGAGGAGGAGGAGCACGATCGCCTGATCGCGGACTACTGCGAGTCCACCGTGCTCCTGTTCGACGAGGAAGAGGACGACGCGTGAGATCGGCGCGATGAGCATCGGCGCCATCCTGCTGTGCGCGGGGATGGGCGAGCGCCTGGGCGCGGGAGTGCCCAAGGCGCTGGTGCCGCTGGCCGGGCGGCCGCTGTTCGCGTGGAGCCTCGAGGCGCTGGCGCGCACGCCGTCCATCGGGACCATCGTGGTGGTCGGACCGGTGCGCCTGCTGCAGGAGGCGCTGTGGGCCTGCGGGATGCATGAGCCCAAGGTGGCCCAGTGGTGCGAGGGCGGCCGCGAGCGCCAGCACTCGGTGGCCCGCGGGCTGGCCGCGCTGCCCGGGGAGTGCGACCTGGTGGTGGTGCACGACGCGGCGCGCGCGCTGGCGACCCCGGCGCTGGTCGGCCGCGTGGTGGCCGACGCCAAGGCGCATGGCGCCGCGATCGCCGCGGTGCCGGTGGAGGACACGCTCAAGCGCGCCACCCTCCACGTCATCGACGATACGGTGCCGCGCGCCGGGCTGTGGCGCGCGCAGACGCCCCAGGCGTTCCGCCGCGACTGGCTGGCGGAGGCGCACGCGCTCGAAGGCGCGCGGGCGACCGACGACGCGGCGCTGGTGGAGGCCGCGGGACACCGGGTGAGGATCACGCCCGGCGAGGCCATCAATTTCAAGATCACGACCATGGACGACCTGCGCCTCGCCGAGGCGTGGCTCTCGTCACGAGGCTAGGAGGGCGCATGGCGCTGCGGATCGGGATGGGCTACGACGTGCACCGCAAGGCCGACGGGCGGCCGTGCGTGCTCGGCGGGGTGACGTTCGAGGGCGAACGCGGGCTCGAGGGGCACAGCGACGCCGACGTGGTGGCGCACGCCATCGGGGACGCGCTGCTGGGCGCGGTCGCGCTCGGCGACCTGGGCAAGCACTTCCCGCCCGGCGAACCGCGCTGGAAGAACGTCTCGAGCATGGAACTGCTGCGGCTGATCCACGCGATGCTCGACGGCGTGACCGCGCGGATCGTGAACGTGGACGTCACGGTGGTGGCGCAGGGGCCGCAGATCGCGCCGCGCCGCGACGCGATGCGCGCCGTCATCGCGCATGCCCTCAAGGTCGGCATCGGGCAGGTGTCGGTGAAGGCCACCACCAACGAGGGCCTCGGCTCCATCGGCCGCGACGAGGGCATCGCCGCGTGGGCGGTGGCGATGGTCGAAGCGCGCGAGTAGGGGCGGCGCTGACGATGCCCCCGCGCCGGCCGCCGCCCCGCGTTCCGCCGCGGCCCGCTCCCGCTCCGCTCGAGGCGCGCGCGGCCACGCGCATGGCGTGGGCGCTGTTCGCCACGCTGGCGGCGCTGGCGATCGCGCGGGCGGTCCTGACCCTGGTGCCGACGATGTGGGTCTGGTCGCTCAACCTGCATCGCTTCCTCGGCCCGGGCCTCGCGTGGGGGCCGTGGCTGATCGCGACCGCGGCGCTGTACCCGGCGGTGTCCCGCCGCGCGGTGCCGGCGCTGGCGCGCTTCGGCGACGCGCTCGCGGACCGGCCGGCGCTCTCGGGGTGGATCATGGCCGCGCTGGCGGCGGCCGTGGTGGTCATTTTCCCCGATCGCACCCGGTTCGTCGGGGACTTCCTGTTGCGACAGGGCACGGTGGAGCAGGGCGGGGCTCCGGCCCAGCTCTTTCCGCAGGCGCTGCCGCTGGACGTGTTCCTCCACTACCTGCTTCCGCGCACGCTGACGGAGGCGGGCGTGCTCGACGCCAACGGCGCGGCGCGGCTGCTCGGCGCCTGCGAGGCGGCGGCGCTGGCCGCGCTCGCCGGGGCGTTCGCCCGCACGCTGGCGTTGCGCGGTGTCCCGGCCGCGCTGGCCGCGGCGGTGCTGCTGTGCGGCGGCTACTTGGGAATGTTCACCGGCTTCGGGAAAGCGTTCGCCGAGCTGGTGCTGGTGGTCGCTGCGCTCGGCGTGTTCGGGCTCGGCGCGGTCCGCGACGGCCGCGGACTGCTGCGGCTGGGACTGGTATTCGCGGCGGGGCTGACGCTCCATCGCTCGGCACTGGCGACCCTGCCCGCGGTGGCGCTGGCATGGTGGCTCGGGATGCGCGGTCGGGAGCGCGGCGCGTGGAGGGACCCGCACGCGCTGCTCGCGCTCGCCGTGCCGCTCGGCGCACTGGCGGTGATGCTCCCGCGGATCGTGACGTTGATGCGGCGCTGGGACGTGTTGCACGTCGCGCCGCCGGAGGTGCAGGCGGCCGGGGGGCCGTTGCTGGCCGCCTTCGCGGGCGCGCGACTTCCCGACATGCTCAACCTGATCGCCTTCCTGTCACCCTTGTCGCTCGCCGTGGTCCCGATGCTGGTGGCGTCGCGCTCGGCGCGGCCCCGCGGCCGGGAACTGGCGCTGCTCGCGGCGCTCGCCCTGCCGATGGTGCTGACGCTCCCGTTCATCCACCCCGCGCAGGGGCTCTACCGGGACTGGGACGACTTCGCGGCGATGGGCGCCGGGCTCTCGGTGGTGGCGGCCTGGCTGGTGGCGGAGACGCTTCGCGCGGCGCCGCGTTTCGCCTGGCTGGGCGTGGCGGCCGCGCTCGCCGCGGCGGTTCCCGCCCTGCAATGGACCACCCACTGGGCCGACCCGGACCGGGGCCTCGCACGCGTCGAGGCGATCATGCGCGAGCCGCCCACACGCACGCTCAACGAGCGTTCGAGCACCTGGGACTACCTCGGGATCCGCCATCTCCGCCTCGGACGGCTCGACGCGGCGGCGGCGGCGTTCACCCGCTCGAGCGAAGCCGCGCCGAGCCCGCGCGTGCTGCTCGAACTGGGGTTCGCCGAACGCGCGCGCGGCGATCTGCGCGGAGCGCTCGCAGCCTACCGTCGCATCCTCGAGCGTGACTCGACTCACGTCGTGGCGTGGGAGATGTGCGGCAGGACCGCGGCCCAGATGGGTGACACCCTCGCCGTGCGCCAGGCCGCCGCGGCGCTGGTGCGGCTCGATCCCGGCAACCGCGTGGCGCTCGAACTGAAGGCCTGGCGCTCGCCCGCCCGCGCGGAGCGCTGAGCGACCGGCGGCCCACGCCGCCCACTGGTGCCCCTCGAAGCCCACTTGACTAGTGACCGCATTTAGTGGTCATATGACCACCTATGAAGGTCATCGCGTCCTCGAGCCCGTTCGGCAGCTCCGCGCGAACCCGCGCGCTCCTGGCCCTGCAACTGCTGACCGAGAGCCATGCGCGGGAGCTCGCGCGACTGCTGGAACTCCATCTCTCGAGCGTGCAGAAGGCCCTCCAGTCACTCGAGCGCGACGGCCTCGTGGCGGCGCGGGCCGCCGGACGCACGCGTCTCTACCGGCTGAACCCCCGCGCTCCCGCCCGTCGGGAGATGGAGCGCTACCTGGAACGGTTGCTGGAGCCGGAGGCCGAGTTGCGCTCGCGTGGAGCCGGGCTTCGGCGCCGTCCGCGGCGCACGGGCAAGCCACTGTGAAGCTGACGGCGAAGTCGACGCTCGCGGATGTCGCCGTGGCGGTCGGAGATGCGCTTCGCCGCGCGGGGATCCGAGGCGTCCTCACCGGCGGTGCCTGCGCCCATCTGTACACGGCAGGCGCGTATGCGTCCGTCGATGTCGATTTCGTGCTCATGGAATCGTCCACCGCGGAGGCCCTCGACGTGGCACTCGCACCCCTCGGCTTCACGCGTCGCCGCGATCGCTACGTGCATGCCTCGGTGCCCTTCTTCGTCGAATTCCCGCGCGGGCCGCTCGGGATCGGAGAGGACTTCAGCATCCGACCCGTGTGGAGGAGCCGCCGCGGTGGAAGGACGCTGTCGCTCTCGGCGACCGACGCCTGTCGGGACCGGCTGGCCGCCTATTACCACTGGAACGACCGTCAGAGCCTCGCGGTGGCCGTGGCGATCGCTCTGCAGAACCGTGTGGCCCTCTCGAAGATCCGCGACTGGAGCAGGGACGAAGGTCATCAGGAGCGCTACGCCGCATTCGCCGCCGAACTGGATCGAGCACGACGGGAGTCGCGCGCCAAGAGCAGGACCGGCCCGGTCCGGCGCAGGACCTGAACGATCCACTCGGCGCAGGGACGCGAGGGTAGCCCCTGCCCCCCGCGATTCCGAGACCCCCACGAGCGGCCTGCGATTTCGCCCGCGAGGCATCCGATCACGGCTGCGCCGCGAGCACCCTCACGGTCAGCCGGCTCGGGTGCGCCCGGGAGCGCAACACTCGCTGGGTGGCCGTCACGAAATCCGCTGCTTTCGCCTCGAAGATGTTCGGCACGAAGGTCTGCGGGTTGCGGTCGATGAACGGGAACCAGGTGCTCTGGACCTGGATCATCACGCGGTGTCCGCGCGCGAACGTGTGGCACACGTCATTGACCCGGAACGCGATCCGCGTGGGTGCCCCGGGAACGAACGGCCTGGGCTGATCGTAGGCGTCGCGGAAGCGCCCGCGGAACGGTTCGCCGCGCACCAGCATCTGGCGGCCACCGGGGTACTTCAACTTCTCGTCGCGCTCGAGCCCGGGCAGCGTGCCGGGGTACTCGTCGATGAGCTTCACGACGAAGTCGGCGTCGGTGCCGGTGGTGGTGACCCACAGATCGGCGTCGAGCGGCCCGGCGAGGGTGAGGTCCTCGGTGAGTGGCGCGCTGCGATAGACCAGCACGTCGGGCCGGCGCGCGGCGAAGCGCTGGTCCTCGGTCATGTACTCCTTCGACCAGCCGGGCTCGATCGCCGCGGTGTAGGGCACCGGCTTCGCGGGATCGCTCACGTACGCGTCGCCCTCCTCGGTCGCGACGTCGGGAGCCGTCCATGCCAGCGTCCCGCGCTCGCGCAGGTAGAGGCTGCGCGCCTCGGTGCCGGGGGGCGGCCACGCGTCGAAGCGCCGCCAGCGATTCGCCCCGGTCTCGAACACCAGCGCCTCGGGCAGGTCGGCGTCCCTCGCGCCCTTGAGGTGCCGCTGGAAGAACGGGAGCGCCACCTGCTCCCGATACCAGACCGAGGTGGCGGAGCCGAACTTCGCGCTGCCGAGCGAGTCCCCGGTGTCGCGCACCCACTGGCCGTGCGACCACGGGCCCATCACCAGTTGGTTGGAGCGGCCCGGGTTCTGCCGCTCGAGCGCGCCGTAGGTCTGGAGCGTGCCGTAGAGGTCCTCGGTGTCGAACCAGCCGCCCACCGTGAGCACCGCGCAGCGCACGTTCTTCAGGTGGGGAAGCGTGTTGCGCGCCTTCCAGAAGGCGTCGTAGTTCGGGTGCGCGGCGATCTCGCGCCAGAACGGCACCTTGCCCTTGAGGTACGACGAGTCCGCGTTGGCGAGCGGCCCGAGGTCGAGCATGAACTGGTAGGTGTCGGGGGTCTTCAGGTCGAGGCGCGGCAGGTGCTCGACGGTCAGGCTCTCGCGCGGGACGCCGAAGCTCGAGAAGAACAGGAACGAGAGCGTCTGATTGAACGCACCGTGCCGGTGCATGTCGTCCCAGAACCAATCGGCGATGGGCGCCTGGGGCGAGGCCGCGACCAGCGCGGGATGGGTGTCGATGATGCCCTCGGCGGTGTAGAAGCCGCCGTACGAGAGGCCCCACAGGCCGACGCGGCCGTTGTTGAACGCCACGTGCTTCACCAGCCAATCGACGGTGTCCCAGGTGTCGCTGCTCTCGTCCACCTGGGTGCCGCGCTTGCCCTCGACGTGCGGGCGCACGTTCACGAACTCGCCCTCGGACATGTAGCGGCCGCGCACGTCCTGCCACACGAAGATGAACCCGTCCTTCTCGAAGCCTTCGGCCGGTCCGAGGGTGGGGTCGTAGCGATCGGCCCCGTACGGTCCCACCGAGTAGGGCGTGCGCGACATGAGGATGGGATAGCGCCGGGCGCGCGAGGCGTCGTTCGGCACGTACACCGCGGTGAAGAGCCGCGCTCCGTCCCGCATCGGGATGCGGTACTCGAACTTGGCGTAGTGCGAGCGGATGTACGCGGCGCGCCGCTCGGCGGCCTCGTCGGCGCGCGCGGCGCCCGGCGCGAGGGTGACGAGCGCGAACAGCGCGGCAGCAAGGGGCGCGAGCCTCGGCGTGCGGAACAGCGTCATGGATTCCTCCGGGCGATCGTCAGAAATCCGAGCGTCGAGCGGCAGACTAGGACATCCCGGCGCGTGAGGGAACGACCGAAGCAGCACTACGGACCCAGCACCAGCTCGAGCCGGGGCCGCGATGTGGCATCGGAAGTGGGGCCCTGGACCGACAGAGCACGGGCCATGGACGGAGGGGCACGGGCCGGATGCGGTGCGTGTGGGTATTGCACCGTATCCGGTCTGTGCCCCTCCGGCTCGGGCGCTGGCGGAGGAGCCGTGTCGGCGGCGCTCGAGCCGCGCGTTCGCCGGAGCCGCGAGGGCCGGTGACGACGCAATACCCACACGCATCGCCACCGGCCCTCGCGGCTCCGGCTCGAGTTGGCGCCGCATGCTTCCTGTGGCGGCCGCGAGGCTCGCGTGTGCCGCCGGACGGCGGGCGGGCGTTTCGTGTAGCCTCGCGGGCCAGCGGCCCGCTCCCGGGCCGCGCGAGGAGCCATGACGAGCGAACCGCGACGCGACGCCCCTGTCACCGCCGTCCGCGTGCGCTTCGCGCCGAGCCCCACGGGCTGGCTGCACGTGGGCGGCGCGCGCACCGCGTACTTCAACTGGCTGTTCGCCCGCCAGCACGGCGGGGTGTTCGTGCTCCGCATCGAGGACACCGACGTCGAGCGCTCGAGCGAGGCCAGCGAACGCGGCGTGCTCGACGATCTGCGCTGGCTCGGGCTGGAGTGGGACGAGGGCCCCGAGGTGGGCGGGGCGTTCGGCCCCTATCGCCAGAGCGAGCGGGTCGCCACCTACCGCGAGTGCGCCGAGGCGCTGCTCACGCGCGGGCTCGCCTACCCGTGCTTCTGCACCGACGCCGAGCTCGAGACGCGCCGTGCCGCGGCGCTCGCCGCCGGCCGCCCGCCGCACTACGACGGGCGATGCGCCGCGCTCGCCGGGGTCGAGCGCGCGGCGCGGCTGCGCGAGGGCGGGCCGTGGAGTGTGCGCTTCGCGGTCGAGCGGCGCGACTGGGTGCTCGACGACGCGGTGCGCGGCGAAGTGCGCTTCCCCGCCGGCATGGTGGGGGACTTCGTGGTGCTGCGCTCGAACGGGCTGCCGACTTACAACTTCGCGTGCGCGGTGGACGACGCGGCGATGCGCATCTCGCACGTCATCCGCGCCGAGGAGCACCTCTCGAACACCGCGCGCCAGCTCATGCTGCTGGCGGCGCTCGGGGCGGACGCGCCCCGGTTCGCGCACGTGCCGCTCATCCTCAATCCCGACCGCACCAAGATGAGCAAGCGGGCCGGTGAAGCCGCGGTGGCGGTGGGCGACTGGCGCCGCGCCGGCTACGTGGCCGAAGCGCTGCTGTCGTATCTCGCGCTGCTCGGGTTCCATCCCGGCGACGCGCGAGAGATCCTGTCCCGCGCCGAACTGCTCGAGGCGTTCGCGCTCGACCGCGTCGGCACCAGCGGCTCGATCTTCGACCCGGACAAGCTGCGCTGGACCAACGCCAGCGTGCTCCACCACGCGAGCGGCGCCGACCTGGCGCGCTGGGGTGAGGAGTTCCTGCCGGCGGGGGCGCGCGGCCTCGGCCGCGACGCGCTCGGGGCGCTGCTCGAGCTGGTGCGTGGCAATCTCACCACGCTCGCCGACCTGGCACCCGAACTGGAGCCGCTGCTCGCCGCGCGCGTCACGTTCGAGCCCGACGCGGCGGCGGCGCTGGACGCGCCGCGCGCGCGCGAGGTGTGCGCGGCGCTCGCCGATGCGCTCGAACCTCTTGCGGAGTACCGCGCGGAAGTGTTCAAATCCGCGCTTCAGGCCCTCGGCGCTCGGCTCGGAGTGAAGGGCAGGGAGCTCTTCCAGCCGGTGCGTGCCGCCCTCACCGGGCGCGTGCACGGCCCCGAGCTGCCGCGGATCGCCGAGTCGCTCGGGCGCGAGCGCTGCGTCGCCCGGTTGCGCGCGGCGGCGGACCATCATCCATCGCAGGGAGGCAACGCATGAAGGTCGCCGTGCTGATGGGCGGACGCTCCTCCGAGCGCGTGATCTCGCTCCGCACCGGCCGCGGCATCGCCCAGGCGCTGCGCACCCTCGGGCACGAGGTCGCTTCGATCGACGCCGCCGACGGCGCGGCGCTGCCCGCGGGCGACGAGGAGAACGGCGCCCGCGCCTTGGCGGTGGCGCGCGCGCTGCCCGCCGCGGCCGCGCTCGGCGTGGCCACCACCCCCGCGGTGCGCGACGCCGACGTGGTGTTCATCGCGCTGCACGGGCCGGGCGGCGAGGACGGCAGCATCCAGGGGCTGCTCGAGTACGCGGGCAAGACGTACACCGGCTCGGACGTGCTCGGCAGCGCGCTGACGCTCGACAAGGCGCGGTCGAAGGCGATCTTCGTGCACGCCGGAGTGCCCACCCCGCGCTGGACGGTGGTGCGCGCGCACGATCCCGAGCCGCGCATCGACGCCCCCGCGCTCGGCGGCTGGCCGCTGGTGGTGAAGCCCAATCTCGAGGGCTCGACCGTGGGGCTCTCCATCGTGCGTGAAGCCGAGGGGCTGCCGGCGGCCCTGCGGCTGGCGGCCGACTTCGGCGAGGAGACGCTGATCGAGGAGTACATCCCCGGCCGCGAGCTCACGGTGGCGGTGCTGGAGGACGAGGCGTTCCCGGTGGTCGAGATCGTGCCGAAGGGCGGGTTCTACGACTTCGAGCACAAGTACACCAAGGGCATGAGCGACTACTTCTGCCCGGCCGACCTGCCGCCGGCGATCGAGGCGCGGGCGCGCGCGCTGAGCCTGCGCGCCGCGCACGCGCTCGGCTGCCGCGGCGTGTCGCGCGTGGACTTCCGGCTCAGCCCGGCCGGCGAGTGTTTCTGCCTGGAAGTGAACACCATCCCCGGCATGACCCCGTTGAGCCTGGTGCCGATGGCGGCCCGGGCGCGGGGCATGTCCTACGAGCAGCTCGTGGGCCGCATGCTCGAGCTGGCGCTGGAAGCTGCCCGCCGGCGCCGTGCGAGCGAGCCCGCGCGGGCCTGAGCCAGGAGATCCCTGCATGGAGTCGCGGAAGACATTCCTCAAGCAGCTGCTCGAAGCGCACGGGGTGCCGGGCGCGGAGCACGAGGTCTGGAAGGTGATGGAGCGCCGCCTCAAGGGCGTCGGTCCGATCTCGAGCGACCGGCTGGGCTCGTTCATCTGCGAGAAACGGGGCAGTGCCGCGGGGCCGCGCGTGATGCTGGCCGGCCACCTCGACGAGGTCGGGTTCATGGTGAAGTCGGTCACCAAGGACGGCTTCGTGAAGTTCCTGCCGCTCGGCGGCTGGTGGGGACACGTGGTGCTCGGCCAGCGCATGATCGTCAAGACGCGCAAGGGCGACGTGTTCGGCATCGTCGGCTCCAAGCCGCCGCACGAGATCCGCGAGGAGGACCGCAAGAAGGTCCTCGAGGTGCGCGAGATGTTCATCGATGTGGGCGCCACCGCGGACTGGGACGTCAAGAAGAAGCTCGACATCCGCCCTGGCGACGCGGTGGTGCCGTGGTCGCCCTACACGCCGATGGCGAACCCCGACCTGGTGATGGCGAAGGCGTGGGACAACCGCCTCGGCTGCGGCATCGCGGCCGAGATCCTGCTCGGCCTCAAGGGCGTGGCCCACCCGAACACGCTCTACGCGGTGGGGACGGTGCAGGAAGAGGTCGGGCTGCGCGGCGCGCAGACCTCGGCCACCAAGCTCCAGCCCGACGTGGCGATCGTGCTCGACGTCGGCATCGCGCACGACACGCCGGGCACCGACAACGACGTGTATCTGGGCAAGGGCCCGCTGGTGGTGATCTACGACGCCACCGCGATCCCGAACCGCAAGCTGCTCGACCTGGTGATCGACACCGCGAAGAAGCTCAAGATCGGCCTGCAATTCGAGTCGGTCGAGCGGGGCGGCACCGACGCGGGTCGCATCCATCTGGTGGGCGAGGGCGTGCCGAGCCTCTCCATGGGATGCGCGGCGCGCTACATCCACAGCCACGTGAGCATCGTGAGCCAGCGTGACTTCGACACCACGGTGAGGCTGCTCACCGCGGTGGCGAAGCAGCTCGACAAGAAGACGGTGGATGGCCTGACGCGCTGAGCGCACGCCGGACCGTCGTCGCGGGCGCGCCGGCCGCTGGCCGGCCCGCCGCGGCGATCTGAGGAGAGGCCACCCCCGTGGCGCTTCGTATCCATGACAACCTGACCCGCGAGAAGCGCGAGTTCGTCCCCCTGCGGGCCGGCCACGCCGGGATGTACGTGTGCGGCATGACGGTGCAGGACAAGCCGCACATCGGGCACATCCGCGCCTCGCTGTCGGGCGACCTGCTGCGGCGCTACCTGCTCCACCTGGGCTACGAGGTGACGTACGTCTACAACTTCACCGACGTGGACGACAAGATCATCGCGCGTGCCAGCGAGGAGGGGGTGGACTACGGCAGCGTGAGCGAGCGCAACATCGACGCCTACCTGCGCTTCGCCGACCTGCACAACGTGATGCGCGCCACCCACTACCCGCGCGCGACCCTCCACATCCCGGAGATGTTCGAGATCATCCGGCGCCTGATCGAGAAGGGGCACGCCTACGCCGCGGGCGGCGACGTGTACTTCGACGTGCGCAGCAAGCGCGACTACGGGAAGCTCTCGGGCCGCAACGTGGACGAGCTGCGCGCCGGCGAGCGCGCCATGGCGGGCGATCCCGCCAATGTGGGCGACGAGAAGCGCGACCCGCTCGACTTCGCGCTGTGGAAGGGCGCCAAGCCCGGCGAGCCGGCGTGGGAGAGCCCGTGGGGACCGGGGCGGCCCGGGTGGCACATCGAGTGCTCCGCGATGAGCATGAAGTACTTGGGCGAGACCTTCGACATCCACGGTGGCGGGGTGGACCTGGTGTTCCCGCACCACGAGAACGAGATCGCCCAGAGCGAGGCCGCGACCGGCAAGCCGTTCGCGAACTTCTGGACCGAGAACGGGCTGGTCAACATCTCGGGCGAGAAGATCTCCAAGAGCACCGGCACCGGGCAATTGTTCTTCATCGAGGACATCGCCGAACGCGTGGACCCCGAGGTGGTGCGCTACTACCTGCTCTCCACGCACTACCGCAGCCCGATCGAGTTCAGCGAGGAGCGCTTGGCCGAGGCGGCGGTGGCCTACCAGCGCCTGCGCTCGCCGCTGGAGCGCACCGCGGCGTGGGCGACCCGTGGCGGCCCCGCTCCCGGCGGGCCCCTGGGCGAGGCGGTGGCCGGCGCCGAGCGCCTGTTCCACGAGGCGATGGACGACGACTTCAACAGCGCCAAGGCCATCGGCCACCTCTTCGACCTGTCGCGAGCGGTCAACCGCGCCATCGATGAGGGGCTCGGGGCCGAGGCCGAGGCCGCCTCCCGGGCGCTCCTGCGGCTCGGCGGCATCCTCGGGCTGTTCTGGAAGGCCCCGGCCGGGGAGGACTGGCCGGCTGCGGTGGTGGAGCTGGCGGCGCGGCGCGAGGCGGCCCGCAAGGGCAAGGACTGGGCGGCCTCGGACGCCATCCGGAAGCAGCTCCATGACCTCGGGGTGCTGGTCGAGGACACCGCCCAGGGTCAGAAGCTCAAGCGGAAGTAGCCGCGGGCCCGCCGCCGACCCCCCGACCCCCAACAAGTCCTTGACCTGCGTGCATTTCGAGGGCTAGCCTCTTCATTGCGCTCCGGGCGTACCGGCGGCGCGAGCAGCGCGGTGGAATCACCCCGTATCCAACGGCCACCGCGCGGATCGCGACGTCTGATCGGGCGCGGTCGCGGATGGCCGGCATGGCCGGCTTGTATGGACTCGGGAAGGAAGGGAACACATGCCTCGATTCATCACGAATCGCTGGTGGACCTTCATCCTGGCGCTGGTTTTCGGTCTGGGCCTGCTCGTGGTTCAGCCTGCCCGTCAGAGCTTCGCCGACATCGCGAGCGGCGGCCAGATGGGCACGGGTGACATCCCGGGCGGTGGCTTGCCGCCTCCTGGCAATGGCGATCCCGATCTGCCTCTGCGCGTCAAGCGCGCGGAGACCGGCGGCATCGTGAAGTCTGCTCCAGGGGTCTACAGCATGCGGGCTGCGGGTGACAGTCCCGTGACGGACAGCGCTTTGATGTGGCGTCTGCAGGTCGTCCTGCGTGCGCTGAAGGGTTTCTGCCTGCACCTGTAGCAGCGTAGGGACCCGGCTGGACGTGACGACCGGACAAGAAGTGCTTTCGTTGCACCGGAGTTTCGGCGTGCCGAACGACGACCGGAAGGACATCGCGCAACTCGAGGAACGGCTCGCGCACGCCCCGCCCAAGGGCGCGGGCGACGCGCTGTCGCAACTCGAGATGCTGGCCGATCTGTACATCCAGGCGGACAGTCACGTGCCCGCGCTGGAGACGATCGACCGGCTGTTGTCGCTGCCTGCCGCGCGCACGCTCTCCAACGCACGCCGAGCCGCCCTCGAAAGCAAGGCGGTGACGTGCCGCCTGGCGCAGGGGGATTGCCAGGCGGCGCTCGCTCACTGCCGCGACCTGCTCGCGCACGAGGAGTCGATCGACTCCCTGCCGCTGCGCGCGAAGCTCCACCTTCAATGCGCGGAGGCGCTGCTCAACCTGTCGCGGCTCGCGGAGGCCCGCGAGCGGGGTGGCAGGGCGCAGGCGCTGGCCGAAGAGGCTGGCGACCTGCGGCTGCAGGCCCAGAGCCTGAGCCTGCTCGGCAAGGTGGATTACCGGGTGGGCGATCTGGCCTCGGCACGCGAGAGCTACGAGCACGCCCTCGCGCTCTTCCGCCGGCTCGGCGATGACGCCGGGGTGGCGGTGGTGCGCAACAACCTCGGCCTGATCCACAAGAACCGCTGCGAGTGGGACGAGGCCATCAGCGACCTCAGCGCCGCGCTCGCGCTCCAGCGGCGGCTCGGCCTGTTCGTGGACAGCGCGCACGTGCTCATGAACCTGGGCATCGTGCACCAGAAGAGCGGCGACTGGTCGCGCGCCCTCGAGGAGTACAAGCAGGCCGAGGAGGTCTTCCTGCAGGTCGCCGACCACCTGCGGCTGACCCACGTCGCCATCGGCCAGGGCAACATCGCGCGGCTCGAGCGGCGCTTCCCGGAGTCCGAGACGCTGCTGCTGACGGCGCTCGGTCGGGCGCGCGCGCACGGCGCGGCGCGCGAGGAGGCGCTGGCGCTGGAGTTCCTCGGCGAGCTCGACCACGACCGCGGCCGCTCCGAAGAGGCGCTGGTCCGCTATGCCGAGGCGCTGCGCATCGCCCAGCGCGTGGCCCCCGAAGGCGACCTGATGGTCGAGGTCGAGCGTCGCCGGGCCGAGGCGCTCACCGCGCTGGCGCGCTTCGACGAGGCCGAGCGCGCCCGCGAGCGCGCCCAGACGCTGGCGCGCAAGACCGACGACCGGCTCGAGTACGCGATCACCGAGCGCGTCGCGGGCGACATCGCCTGGGCGCGGGGCGACCGTGCCGAGGCGGTGCGGGCGTGGACGCTGGCGGTGGCCAGCCTGCGCCTGTGCCACGAGCGTCTCGAACTGGGCCGCGTGCACCTGAGCCTGGGCCGTGCGGCGGACGAGCCGCGCGAGGCGCGCCGCCAGTTCTATCTGGCTGGCGCCCTGTTCGCGCCGCTGTCCGCGCCGTACTGGCTCGAGACCGCCGAGGGCGACCTGCAGCGCGTGCTCGGCACCGTGGCGGAGAGCGCCCCGGCGCGGCCAGCGAGCCTGCTGGGCCGCCGCCAGCGCGCGCCCAGCCTGGTGGCGTGCTCGCACGCCATGCACCTGGTCGAGACCCTGGCGCGGCGCGCCGCGATCACCGACCTGTCGGTGCTGGTGACCGGCGAGACCGGCACCGGCAAGGAGCTGATCGCCCGCACCATCCACTCGCTCTCGACCCGTGCGGGGCGGCCGTTCCTCGCCGTGAACTGCGGCGCGCTGCGCGCCGACCTGGCGCTGAGCCAGCTGTTCGGCCATCGCAAGGGCGCGTTCACCGGCGCGCACACTGAGGGCGTCGGCCTGGTCGAGGCCGCGCACGGTGGCACGCTGTTCCTCGACGAGGTGGGCGAGTTGTCGCTCGACGTGCAGGTGACCCTGCTGCGTTTCCTCGAGAGCGGCGAGTACCTGCGGCTGGGCGAGACCCAGGTGCGCCGTGCGGACGTGCGCGTGATCGCGGCCACCAACCGCGAGCTGCGCGGCGACCAGGGCGAGAAGCTGTTCCGGCGCGACCTGCTGTTCCGGCTCAACGAGATCGAGATCCGCCTGCCCACGCTGGGCGAGCGCGCGGACGACATCGTGCCGCTGGCGCGTCACTTCCTGGCGTTCTACGGCGGCATGGAAGGCCCGCGCCTCTCGCGCGGCGCCGAATCGGTGCTGGGCGCGTACGCCTGGCCCGGCAACGTGCGCGAGCTCGAAAACGTGATGAAGCGGCTGGCCGCCCTGCACGGCGCGGGCGAGGTGGACGCCGACGCGATGCTGCCGTTCCTGAGCCATCCGGTGACCGCGATCCACGGGCCGCTGGCCCCCAACGCCAGCCACGAGGACGTCGAGCGCACCCGGATCGTGGAAGCCATCCGACAGGCCCATGGCAACAAGAGCCGCGTGGCTGAGATCCTCGGCGTGAGCCGCAAGACGCTCTACGCGAGGATGAAGCGCCTGAACGTCGGACACTGACGACCCCGAGTCTCGCGCGGCCCGGCGCCGGATGGCGGCCGGGCCTTCGTGTTTGAGCGCGCCGCCCACGCGGCCCGCGCGCTCGCGCTCATCGTCCCGCACCTCCTCTTCATCGCTCGTCGTCCGCGCGCCATCGCTCATCCGGATCGCGCCACGCGGGCGCGAGTGTGGCGCTGTGGACTGTCACCTTGTTACCCGCGGGTGACACTCGCCCCATCTCGGCGTCGTTCAGGAGCTTCACCTGCTTCGAGCGGCTCCGAGTGTTACTTCGGCGTGGTGACACGCGCTTGACCGCGGCTCACTCCACCCGCAAAGCGCGCTTCCGCGGAACCCCGTAACGTGTTGCGCCTCAGGCGCGGGACGCGTCGCGCGCCCGAATCTCCCGCGCTGCGCACGCCGTGGCACGCTGCCTGCTCTAGCACATCAGCGGATACGGGGTACGCAGACGATCAAGGCAGCGTCTGCGGCAGTGCTGGGTAAGGTTCTCGTGGGGGACGGGGGCCTGAGGCTTCGGGTGGTGGCTGCGCAGGACTTCGCACCTCCATCGGCGCGCACCACCCGAGGCACCCAACTCCCCAACGAATTTAGTGGTTCGTAGGTGGGCGGGACATCCGCCCGGGGCTCGTACCCTTCAGAGCCAACCAACAACAGAAAGGGGTGAGGCGAAGCTAGTAAGCCGGATCGACGCAGTTTGTGTATTCGGTGAGTAGTGGTTTCGCTGGTAGTCACAAAAAAACCAAATACGCCCGGTCAACGAAGCCGGGATTCCAGGGGGTTCATCCCGGTCATTCTCTGGAGTCTCGGGAAGAGGCAGCCAAGAGGGTCTAACTCTCGCGGCTGCCTCTTCAATTTGCGCCCGGGCGCCGACCGCTTGAACGCATGCGCTTCCTCGCCTAGCGTGACCCCGTCGCCGCGCCCCGCGCCCTGTGGGCCGCGCACTCGAGGAAGACGAGGAAGCAAGCCATGGCCAAGACCCCGCAGACGCTCGCGAACCACGCCCGTTACGTGCCGATGTACCACTTCGTGCTCGGCGGGTTGCTGGCGCTCAATTTCCTCCACGCCACCCGGCAGGCCTGGGCCCACTTCTCGGACGACACCCTGTACGCCCTGATCGTGTCGATCTCGCTGATGCTCCTGTTCTGGTACACGCGCCAGTTCGCGGTGAGCGTGCAGGACCGGGTCATCCGCCTCGAGCTGCGGCTGCGCCTCCGGGAGCTGGCACCGGACTTGATGCCACGCTTCGACCAGCTCAGGCCCCCGCAGGTCACCGCGCTGCGCTTCGCGAGCGACGCTGAGCTGCCCGACCTGACGCGCCAGACCCTGGACGGCAAGCTCGCCACCAGCCCCGAGATCAAGAAGCAGATCAAGGATTGGCAGGGCGACCACTGGCGGGCATAGGCGAGGGGAAGCGCCCAGCGGGGCCGTCGGACCGACTTCGGCCTTGACCGTTCCATGACCCGTTTGTAGCTTTATCGGAGTGTCCTAGGCCCCCGTGCCAAGTCCCTGAGTCGAGACGGCGTGCCAGCATGCCCACTTCCCCTCGTCCGACCCAGCTGAATGCTCGTGACCCCGTGCCGGCATCCGCCCGATGCCAGCGCGGGGTCGTCGTGTCCTGTGGCGGTGCTGCGGTGAGCGCGCGCAGTAGCCGCCACTCGCGGAGCGCGAGCTCCGGAGGAGCGAAGTGATGAAGACGCCCCGTCGATGGATGGCCCTGGCCGCCGCCATCGCGCTGCTCACTCTTCTCCTGCTGCCGGTCGAGAGGGCGGCCGCGGCGGGGATCAAGTTCTGGACGCCGCCGAACGAGGA
Organism: Candidatus Eiseniibacteriota bacterium; assembly: GCA_963776245.1. Taxonomy (GTDB): domain Bacteria; phylum Eisenbacteria; class RBG-16-71-46; order RBG-16-71-46; family RBG-16-71-46; genus CAVSAC01. Next base: position 1,228,233 of record CAVZLN010000003.1, read on the forward strand.
GTACTTCGGGGATCCGGATACTCCAAGTGGGCCAGTCGCATTCGCATGGTGGCTAGGTGGCCGGGTGAGCCTCGCAGTCGTATCGCGGTCGGTAAGCGTTCGCAGTGGCACCTTGACCGTCGATCGCAGCTTTCGGCGTGCGGGGACCTACCAGCCCGCTTCGAATTCGCCGAGGAGATCACAAGTCGCCAGTCGAGGCCCGCGATGACCAAGCCGGCGGAGAGAGCGGCAGCTCTCATGCACTTGCTCCACAGCGGCGCCTATGCGGATTCCGTCCAGTCGGCGTCCGAGGCCGTCGTTGTGTGCTGCGACGACCTCTGCGATGCAGGCGAACTCCTGCAGGCCAGGGACTTGGCAGAGGGGTACCTGGCCGCGCTCAGGAGCAGGAACGAAGACTGGGCTGTTCGGCTTTCAATCCGAAAGGCCCGGGCACTCGGCTTGCTCGGACAATTCGAGGAAGCGCTCAGCCTGCTACGCGGACTCTGGGCCGCATACCCAGACTACTTGGCGGCTAGGGAATCCGAGGCGGTCTCGATTCGGATCCATGAGGCCGCGAACCAGTGGCAACTGAATCGAGTCGAGGAGGCACTCGACAATCTCCGTGCGCTCCATGTGGAACTCCTCCTCAAGCCAGAGTCGGAGAATCTGGGATTGTGTGCCTTCCATCTCTCAAGCGCCCAGCTCTTTCGAGGCGACTACAAGCAGGCACGGCGATATGCCCTCGATGCGGTCGTCTCTGCTCGGAGGATTAAGTACCGGAGCCTCGAGGTGTCAGCCCTACTCAATGTCGCGATGCTCGACAGGCAGAGTTGTCGGTGGGGTTCAGCAATCGACTCAGCGGTCGAAGCGGTCGGCATCGCGCGTGAATGCGGGCATCGGCTGCATGAGTGCAACGGCATTCGCAATATCGCAATCTCCCAGTGGAAGAAGGGCCAACTCGAGCAAGCGGCTTCGAATGCCGAGGCGTCGATTGCAATCGCGAAGGAACGGGGCTCGGCCTACTTCGAGCAGTTCGGGGTTCTGCTCCGATCGCTGATCGCGATCCACCTTGGGGATTTCGCTCTGGCGCGCCAGATCATCAATCCGATCGTGTCTCAGGCGCCACCGCATCAACAGTCCCGTCCATCCCTCCTCACCACGGAATTCCTCGGCGACATCCATCTCGAGCAGGGGCAGGCCGCGGAGGCCCTTGCGTTGTACGACGAGGTCTGGCCCAGGGCGCTGGCGCTGGTGCCGAAGGGCGACATCGTGGCCGAGCTGCGCCGGCGCCGTGCCGAGTGTCACTTCCTGATGGGGCGCTTCGGCGACGCGCACCGCGAAGCGCTCACCGGGCTCGATCATTGTCGCGAGCTCGGCGACCGCTACGAGGAGGCCGCGACCTACCGCGTGCTCGCGCTGAGCACCGCGGCCATCGGCAGGCCGGCCGACGCCAAGAAGTGGTTCGACCAGGGCTTCGCGTACTACGACGACATCGAGACGCCTTACGAGTGGGGCAAGCTGTGGCTGGCGTATGGCGACTGGCTGCACGGTCCGCACGCGGGCGAGTACCTCAACGAGAAGGCGGCGCTCGAAGCGTACGTCGCCGCCGCCGATCACTTCGAGCACATGGGCGCCGCGGCCAGGCTGGCCGAGGCGAACGCGCGCATCGTCGCGCTGCACCCGGCGCCGCCGAAAGACCCGAAGGGCGGCGGACCCGCCATGGGCGCGGCCGCGAAGCCCCGCCGGCCGGCGCGCAAGCCCCGCGCCCAGGTCGAACTGGAGCGGCGCGCGGCCTGGGCGTTCGAGGCGTTCGGGTTCGTCACGCGCAACCGCGGTGTGCTCGATCTGCTCGACGAGGTGGCCAAGCTCGCGACCAGTGACGCGCCGATCCTGGTGCTCGGCGAATCGGGAACGGGCAAGGAGTTGGTCGCGAACGGCGTTCATCGGCTGTCCGGGCGAGCGGGGCAGTTCATCGCGATCAACTGCGGCGCCATCCCACGCGACATGATCGAGAGCGAGCTGTTCGGGCACGTCGCCGGCGCGTTCACGGGGGCCACGCGGGACAAGCCCGGCATCTTCGAGACCTGCCAGAACGGGACGGTGTTCCTCGACGAGGTGGGGGAGATGTCGCTCGACCTGCAGTCGCGGCTGCTGCGGTTCCTCGAGCGCAGCGAGGCGCGCCGGGTGGGCTCCAACCGGAACTACTCGGTGGATACGCGCATGGTGGCCGCCACCAACCGGGATCGCGCGGCGCTCGAGCGTGGCGAGAGCTTCCGACCCGACCTCTACTATCGCCTCGCGCACGCGGTCATCGTGCTGCCGCCGCTGCGGCGGCGCAGCGAGGACGTGCACATCCTCACCGACCACTTCCTCGCGGAGTTCGGCGAGGTGCAGGGACGGGAGGTCGCGCTGTCCGATGCCGCGCGCGACCTCCTGTCGAAGCACACCTGGCCGGGCAACGTGCGCCAGTTGCGCGCCGTGCTGCGCCGCGCGGTGTTGCTGAGCACGCCGGGGCGTGTCATCGATCCCGCCGAGCTCCAGCTCGACTCGGGCGCGGCGCCGGCCACGCTGCTCGAGGAACTCGAGGCGGCTGAGAAGGCGCGCATCATCGAAGCGCTGGCGCAGTCGCGCGGCTCGCGCACCGAGACCGCCCGGGCGCTGGGCATGCCGCGCACCACTCTGATCAACAAGATGCAGCGCCACGGGCTGATGTAGCCCGGAGCCCGAACGACCCCGGCCGGGCGCTTCCCGCTCCTTGACACCCCCGCATGCCCGACCCTATCTTTCCTTCGCTCTTTCGCGACCGAGCGCTCTGCTGGCGTAGCTCAATTGGTAGAGCATCTCATTTGTAATGAGGTGGTTGGGGGTTCGAGTCCCTTCGCCAGCTAAGACGTCTTCCATCGAGTCGTCGCCCCTCGGCGGGGCTCACAGCCGGAGTGGTGGGGTTCCCGAGCGGTCAAAGGGAACAGACTGTAAATCTGTCGGCTCTGCCTTCGAAGGTTCGAATCCTTCCCCCACCACCATCCTCTTGTCTTTCAGCGACTTGAGCGGGAATAGCTCAGTGGTAGAGCGTCAGCCTTCCAAGCTGAGGGTCGCGGGTTCGAATCCCGTTTCCCGCTCCATCTTCCCCCGGCATCGCTCCGGATGAACGGTCGGCCACGGCCCCCGGAGCGCGATCTTGCCGTCAATCATTTGCCAAGAACCGGGGTTTCGCTGGGCCTGGATGAGCTCCGAACGACGGGGTCGAGGCGCCGCCGGGAGGGGTCGGCACCGACCCCGGAGAAGCCCTCGGCGATGGCCTAACC
>CAVZLN010000004.1:0-339448 GCA_963776245.1 Candidatus Eiseniibacteriota bacterium
AAACAGCCCGCTGCCATATCCCACCGCGGCCCCGACGACGATAAACGGGGTCGGAGGGACTGGTACGGCGCTCCGCAATGTGGTGGTGCCTCCCGCCGCGTGGAACACCACCAGTCCCAGGCCAGCCCCCGCGAGCGCAAGCGTCCAGGGCTTGAGCCAGAGCGACGGCGTTCCGTCCGTCGTCTCGACCCCGCGGATCTCCTTCCACTCGATGAGACCCGAACTTCGCAGTGAGTCGCTCCCCTGCGAGACCATCAGATTGTCGTACGGGATGCCCGCGGGAGTCGCGCGCATCTCGGAAACCACCGCCACTCCGCCCCTCGTCGTGATTCTGGCGCGCTTGGCCGCCGAAAGCTTCGGTCGAGTTGGGAGAGGCGCGCACCCTCGGGCGCGCCTCCATCGGCGGCGGCGACGCTCGCGGCGATGAGCAGCAGCGCGAGCACGAATAACCGGAGCAGGGCGCTCATCGTCCGCGGGCCGGAGCGTGGGGTTTTCGATAAATGGGATGCCATGCGGGAGTCAGTGCGCCCACGCCGGTGGCAAGGCCAACTACCGGGACGGCGACCAATAACGGCATCAAACCCGCGAAGTCGTTGCCTTGCTCCATCTCCGACCGCGTGGCCAGTCCCGCGAAGATTCCCATGACCAACCCACTGACAAGCACCGCCCCCAGCGCGTCGTTGCTCGGCCTATCGACCCGGACGGTTTCTTCCCGCGGATGCAGCCCGGGATCGGCCGCGCTCCGCCGCCGGCCGTCGCGAGGATGTGGTGATAGGCGGGGCCTTCCATGCTCACCCGTGCACCCTCCACCACGGCCGACCCGATGGCGTCGTGATGCGCTCTTCGAGGTCTCGCAGCGGCGGTCGTCCGGCGCATGAGTCGCTGGGAGCGGGCGACGCCGCGTGCGCCGGGAATAGGCATCGACTCGCGAGCGCCGAAGGACGCCAGGAGGAGAGCGTTCGGGACAGCGTGCGATTCAATTCAGGGTCGGCCTCACCGGGTACTCCAACGAACACGGCGTCAGTCACGTTGAAGTAGGCGCCGGCGAGAGGCGACGCCGATGTTGGTCGACGATCGGGACCTGGCGCGGTGACCCAGCGTGGCGAAGGTCCGAGTGCTTGCCCTGTCTTCGTGGACGTGTCACCGCGATGCCTGAGGCGGGCCTACGCTGGTTGTCTCTCTGGCGTCCCCAACGGGATTCGAACCCGTGTCGCCGCCGTGAAAGGGCGGTGTCCTAGGCCTCTAGACGATGGGGACGCGATTGCGGAAGGCGCGACAACCTAGCCGGTCGCGGGGGCCGGCGGCAAGTCGAAGCCCGGGTTGCCGCGCGGTTCTCGTTCGCCGGATCGTTATGGCTTCGCGGGCGCGCGGCCGATGGACACCACGCGCGCCTCGTCCACCAGGCCCCTGCGGATGAGGTCGCTGGCCCCACGCTCGGCGGCGCCGCGATCGTCCCACGCGCCCAGCACCACGCGGAACGCTTCGCCGGTGCCATCCTTCACGGCGATCACGCGCGCGGGCAGGCCGGAGGCGGCGGCAAGCCGCAGCCGCTCTTCGTCCGCGCGTCCTCGCATGATGAGTGTGCGAACGATCACGCCGTAGCGATGGGCGGTCGCGGCGGCGACGCTCGCGGGCCCGCTGGCGACAACCTGCGCGCTCGCGGCTGTCTTCGCGGCAGGCGCCGGCACCGCAGCCGTCGGCGCGGCGGGAGTCGCCGCGACTGGCGTCGGCGCGACCGGCGTGGGTGCGCTCGTCGCCGGCGGAGCGACGGTCTCGACCGAGGGCGCCCTGTTCGCGCTGTCGAGCGGGGTCGCGGCGGCGAGCGGCGCGGGCGCTCCCGGCGCGGGGACGTCGGGCGCTGGGGCCACCGGCTCGGCCGTCGCCGACGTGGAGCCCGGCACGGACGCGACGGCGGCGGGTTGGCTCCGGAATCGCATCCACAACACGACGCTCACCACGACGGCGGCGACGACCGCGGCGCCGATCAGCCACGGCACGGGGGAGCGCTGCAGGCCGGTCGCATCCTCCCGGGAGTCCCGTTCCAGTCTCTCGCGCACGCGCGCCGGCAACTCGGCGGCCGGCGCGACGTGCGCTTCGGTCAATGGCGCGGGAGCGCGCCCGGACGTCCCGGGCCTGGCGGCGCGCGACATCGTGGAGGGGGCGGGCTCGGCGGTCACTGCGGCAGGCGGTAAAATGACAGGTGGCCGAGAGGCAGGCACGGGCGGCGGCGATGCAGGGGGGCGAGCCGTTGCGGCGGCCTCGGCCCGGGGCGGCGCGCTCGCGAACTCGGGCGCCTCGGTCGTGGATGTGGGCTCAGGCGCCTCGGATCTACTCTCAGTGGTTTCGGCGCTCGCCGTGCTCGCGAGCGCCGACATCCACTCGTCCCACGCGGCCGACGACATCGTGCGCGGAGCGCCCTCGCTCGGCGCGTTGCGCGGTTCGGCAGCCGCAGGTGAGGCCGGCGCGCGGACTGTGACCGCTCCCACGGGCGGCATCGCTGGCACCGGCGTCGACCACGCTGGCGGTCCCTCCACCGTCGCGGGCGACGGGGGCGCGGGCGGCGCGTTCAGCTGCGCGACCACCGGGGGCGCCAGCGGCTGCACGAGCGGCGGGGCCCCCGCCGGCTGCGCAGCCACGGGAGGTCGTGCGGCCTGTTCGAGCGCCGCTGGCGTTGCCGGCGCGGACACGGCGGCGCCGGAGACACTCGTGAACTCGATCTCGCGCGCGGCGGATTCGACGTGCTCGATCCGCACGCAGGGCGAGTCTTCGACGTAGGCGGTCAGCATGGACTGCGCGGCGAGGTGGTTGATCTCCCGCGGGATCCCCCCGGTGAAGCGATGGATGGCGCGGCACGCCGGGGAGGGGAACAGCCGGGGACCGTCGCCGCCCGCGACCGAGATGCGGTGATGGATGTAGCGCTCGGTGTCGTCGGCCGACAGCGCGTGCAGGCGATAGTGCACGCTGATGCGTTGCCGCAACTGGCGCAGCTCCGGGCGCGCGAGCTTCTCCTCCAGCTCGGGCTGCCCGACCAGCACCACCTGGAGCAGGTTGTCGCCCGCGCTCTCGAGGTTCGAGAGCAGGCGGATCTCCTCGAGCAGCTCGCGATCGAGGTTCTGCGCCTCGTCGAGGAGCAGGATCGCGCGGTGCCCCTGCGCGTGCACCGCGAGCAGATGCCGCTCGAGCACGGCCATGGTCTGCGGCTTGCTCGAGGCTGGGCGCACCACCACGCCGAAGCGCAGCGCGATCTCCTCGAGCAGCTCGGCGCGGGTCAGCGCCGAATTGGTCAGGAGCGCCACCACCACGCGCGATTCCCACTCCGAGAGCGCGTCGTAGAGCGCGGTGGTCTTGCCGGTCCCGACCTCGCCGGTGATGAGCACGAACGGCGCGCGATTCTCGATGCCGTAGCGCACGTGGGCGAGGGCCTCGAGATGCTCGGGGCTCGGGAACACGAAACGCTGCTGGTGCCCCGCCATGAACGGGTTCTCACGCAGGCCGAAGTGTTGCTCGAACATGAGGCGTCAGCCCTGGGGGTCGGAGCGCGGGCGTTCCGTACACGCTCCATCGGAGGTCGGCCGGTCGGTGGCCGGGAGGCGGTCGGTCGCGGCGGCTGTTGGCACCCTCAGCCCCGCTCGACGGGGAGCAGGTCGTCGATCGGGAAGAGCGCGGTGTACGCATAGCTGCGCTGCTGGAAGATCTGCTGGGCGCCCTGCCCGCGGTCCACCACCGCCAGCACCTTGACCACGGTCGCCTTGTACGACTCCGCGGCCTCGGCGGCGATCAGCGCGCTCTCCCCGCTGGTGATGACGTCGTCGAGGATGGCCACGCGCTTGTGGCCGGCGAGATTGCCTTCGACCTGGCCGCGCAGTCCGTGGTCCTTGGAGGTGCGGCGCACCAGGAAGCCCTCGAGCGGCTTGCCCATCTCGGCGCTGTGCAGCATGAGCCCCGCCACCAGCGGATCGGCGCCCATGGTGAGCCCGCCGACCGCGGTCACGTTCTCGGACTCGAGGATCTCCCAGAACAGGCGCGAGATCAGGCGCAGCCCCTCCGGGTGCAGGCTGGTCTTGCGCACATCGATGTAGTAGTTGGAGGTCGCCCCGCTGCTGAGCACGAACTCCCCGAAGCGCATCGAGCGTTCGAGCAGCATCTGGCGCAGGCGATCCCGGTAACTGGCTTCCATGGTGCCCCTCTGCGGACGATGGAGGTCGCGATTCGAGTGGCGCGAGTGTGCCGTCCGGCCCGGAACGAGTCAAGCATGGCACCCTCGCCACGGTCCGCGCCGCGCGCGCGGGCGGGCGCGCCCTCATCCCAATGAGGCGGCCGAGGTGAGCGAGTCGCGCTCACCCCGGCCGGTCTGTAGTGCGCGCGTCTGTCTGGCGGTTCCCTCCACGTCCAGGCGCGCGTCGCGCTTCGTCCGTGAAGCGCGGTCCATCTCGTCGAGCGGCTCGGTCCCCGGGGGGTCCGATGGTTCCGGACGCGTGAGGTGCGCGGGAACCGCGAGGGCCGGTGACCTGCCAATGACGCGCGTGGTCCTCACGCAAGCCAGGTGCCAGCACGCCCCGTGTGGGTGAGAGGACGCGGTCTGCACGTGCCTGCATTGCGTTTGCGGTGTAGGGTGCGCGGCATGACCTGGTCGTTCCGCGTCCCCCTCGTGCACTGTGCAACGCGGACCGTGCAGGACCGCGCCTACCGGGCGCTCGTCCTCGCGGGGGTGGTCGGCGCGTTCGCGGCGGCCGCGGCGCACGCGGCCGGGCCGGGGGCCGCGCCCGCGTGGTGGCCCGCCATCGCCCGCGCACCGCTCGATCCGCCGCTCGCGGTCACCGGCGATTTCGGCGAATACCGCACCGGTCATTTTCACGCCGGGCTCGACTTCTCCACCGGCGGTGTCACCGGCCAGCCGGCCTACGCCTGCCTGGACGGGGAGATCGTGCGGGTGCGCGCTTCGGGCGTGGGCTACGGGCGCTCCCTCTACCTGCAGGCCCGCGACGGACGATTGCTGGTGTACGGCCATCTCGACGCCTTCGATTCGCCGCTGGCGGAGTACGTGAGCGCGGCCCAGGAATCGACCGGGCAGTACGAGCAGGACCTGTGGCCCGCCACCGGGAGGTTCCCGGTGAAGGCCGGCCAGCGGCTGGCCTGGACCGGCAACAGCGGAGCGGGAGGCCCGCACTTCCACTTCGAGATCCGCCGCGCGGACATGGCGTACAACCCGGCGCGCGCCGGGCTCGCGTGGGACGACACGGTGGCGCCGCGCCTCGACGCGGTCACGCTCGAGCCGCTCGACGAGCGCTCGTACGTCGAGCGTTCCCCGGCGCCGCGTCGGCTGGCGCTCGGCGCGCGCCCGGACACGGTGCTGGTGGAGGGGCGGGTGCGGGCGATCCTCGACGCCTACGATCCGGCCGCGAGCGGGGATGCGATGGCGCCGTGGAGCACCGAGGTGGAGTGGGACGGCGCCCGCACCGCCGTGGTCTTCGACAGCGTGTCGTGGGCCGACGGCATGTCCGAGATCGACTACGTGTACGACCGCGGGCGCGCCACCGACCAGCCGCGGCGCGCGCTCACGCCGTGGGCGTCGGCCGCCGCGCGCCCGCGCGTGGTGCGTGGGGACGCGCCCGCGGGTGAGGAGGCGGGCACGCTGGTGATGCGCCCCGGCGATCCACCGCGCGAGGCCCGATTCGTGGCGCGCGACCTCGCGGGGCACGTCATCGAGCGCACGCTGGTGCTGCGCGGACCGCGTGCCGGCGAGCGCGGGCCGGACTCGACGCGGGTGGGAGGCGGCGGTGGGCGCCCCTCGATCACCTTCGCGTTCGACCCTCTTCCGGGGGACTGCGTGCGCGTCCGGGTCCGCGGCGCGCTGGCCGGGAGCCGCGGCGTCACGATCGCGTGGGGCGGCGCGGCGTCGGCGTCCACGGCGACGCCGATGGTCGCGGCCGGCGCGAGCTTCGTCGCGGTGGTGCGCGCCGTGGCCCCGGACACCGGGTCCATGCTGTCGGTGCACGGGCGCGATGCGGCGGGGCGGGAGTGGACCGGCAAGACCGCGTTGCTGCGCGCCGATGCGCTCGCCAGGTCGTCCGACCGGGAAGGCTCATTCGGACCGGGCCTCGGCTGGCGCGGTCTCGCGGCGGCCCAGTTCGAGCCTGGCGTGGTCGTGCGGCGCGACGCGACCACCGCCGACGCGCCCGCCGAGCTCGCGCCCGTCTCGCCGGCGTTTGCGCTCGAGCCCACGCTCACGCCGCTGCGGAAAGCGTTCGCCGTGGTCCTGCCCGCGCCGTCGCACCCGCCGTCCGCGCGGGTCGGCGTCTACCAGGACGACGGCAGCGGGTGGAGCTGGGTGCGCTCCACGTACGACTCGCTCACCGCGTGTTTCAGCGCCGACGTGCGCCGGCTCGGGCGCTTCGCGCTGCTCGAGGACCGCGGGGCGCCGCGCGTCACGCTGCGGGCGGCGCCGCGGCGCGCGGCGCCTGGCGCGTATTCGCGCTGGGCGCTCGAGGCGCGCGCGGGGGACGACGGGAGCGGCATCGATGGGCGCGAGTCGCGCTTCGTGGTCGATGGCCGGGCGGTGCCGACCGAGTGGGACGCGGAGGAGGGCGTGCTGCGCTGGAAGCCCACGCGCCCGCCGGCGCCAGGCGCGCATCGCTTCGAGGTGATCGCGGTCGACCGGGCGGGGAACCGCCGTCGCGCGACCGGTCGCTTCGTGCTAGATTAGCCGGTGACGTGCCGGTCCCCGCGACGCCCTGTGCGCTAGGCATCCCGTTGGGCGTGCGGGTCGGCGGGCTTCCTGCGCAGGACGCGCCATGAAACACGCCGACTTCGTCCATCTCCATAATCACAGCGACTACTCGCTGCTCGACGGCGCCAGCTCCATCCCCGGGATGGTCGCGCGCGCCGCGGAGATGAAGATGCCCGCGCTCGCGCTCACCGACCACGGCGCGATGTTCGGGGCGATCGAGTTCTACAACGCCGCGCGCAAGGCCGGGGTCAAGCCCATCATCGGGATGGAGGCCTACGTCGCGCGCACCTCGCGCACCGACCGCTCCCGGCCGAGCGCCCACCACCTGGTGCTGCTGGCGCGCGACGAGGGCGGCTTCCGCAACCTGATGCGGCTGTCCTCGCTCGCCTACCTCGAGGGGTTCTACTACAAGCCGCGGGTGGACCACGACCTCCTCGCGCGCTACTCGGAAGGGTTGCTGGCGCTGTCGGCGTGCCCGCAGGGCGAGGTCGCCACCGACCTGCTCGAGGACCGCGACGATGCCGCGCTCGAGACCGCGATGACGTATCGCGACATGTTCGGCGCCGAGAACTACTTCCTCGAGGTCCAGAACCACGGGCTCGACATCGAGCTGAAGATCCGCGAGAAGGTGCGCGCGCTCTCGGCGCGGAGCGGCATCCCGATCGTCGCCACCAACGACTGCCACTACCTCGCCGCCGAGGACACCGACGCGCAGGACATCCTGCTCTGCATCCAGACCGGCAAGACCGTCCACGACGCGCAGCGCATGCGGGCGCTCGCCCAGCTCCACTTCCGCGACCCGGGGGAGATGGCGGCGGCGTTCGGTGACTTCCCCGACGCCCTCCGGAACACGCTGTCGGTCGCCGAGCGCTGCAACCTGCAGATGGCGTTCGGCCGGCCGCTGCTGCCGGAGTTCCCGCTGCCGCCGGGCAAGAGCGCCGAGGAGGTGCTGCGCGAGCTGGCGTGGGCGGGCGTGGGCGCGCGCCTCGGGGCGGCGGCCGAGGGCGAGGAGGTGCGGAAGCGCTTCGAGTACGAGCTCGACGTCATCTGCCAGATGGGCTTCGCCTCGTACTTCCTGATCGTCCACGACTTCATCCACTTCGCGAAGTCGCGCGGCATCGGGGTGGGGCCGGGGCGCGGCTCGGTGGCGGGTTCGCTGGTGGCCTTCGCGCTGCGGATCACCGACGTGAACCCGCTGCGCTACGGGCTCATCTTCGAGCGGTTCCTCAATCCCGGCCGCGTGACCATGCCGGACATCGACATCGACTTCGACGATCTGCGGCGCCACGAGGTCATCGAGTACGTCAAGGACAAGTACGGCGAGACCAGCGTCACCCAGATCATCACCTTCGGGACCATGGGCGCGAAGGGCGTGGTGCGCGACGTGGCGCGCGCGCTCGGGATGCCGCCCGCGAGCCAGAACGAGATCGCGAAACTGGTGCCCGACGGTCTCGGCATGACGCTCGGCCGCGCGTTCGAGCTCTCCAGCGACCTCAAGAACCTCGGGCAGCGCGGCCCCGAGTACGAGCGCCTGCTCAGGACCGCGAAGACGCTCGAGGGCCTCGCGCGCCACGCTTCGACCCACGCGGCCGGGGTGCTGATCACCCCCGGCCCGCTGCTGGACTACGTGCCGCTCTACCGCCAGAAGGACGAGTCGGTCACCACCCAGTGGGACATGAAGTCGATCGAGAAGGCCGGTCTGCTGAAGATGGACTTCCTCGGGCTGCGCACGCTCTCGGTGCTGCAGGAGTGCGTGGCGCTGGTCGGGCAGCACCAGGCCGCGGCGATCGACCTCGAGACGCTGCCGATGGACGACGCGGCCGCCTACCGGGTGTTCCAGGACGGGGAGACGGTCGCGATCTTCCAGTTCGAGTCCGCGGGCATGCGCGACCACCTCAAGCGGCTGCGTCCGACGGTGTTCGAGGACCTCATCGCGATGAACGCGCTCTACCGGCCGGGGCCGATGGAGAACATCCCGTACTTCATCGACTGCAAGCACGGCCGGCAGGTGGCGCGCTACGACCACCCGGACCTCGAGCCCATCCTCAAGAGCACCTACGGCGTGTTCGTGTACCAGGAGCAGGTGATGGCGGCGGCGAACCGTCTCGCCGGCTTCTCGATGGCCGAGGCCGACGAGCTGCGCCGCGCGATGGGCAAGAAGCTGGTGGACGTGATGGAGGCCAAGCGCAAGGCGTTCATCGAGGGGTGCGTCCACCGCCGGATCACGGCCGCCCGGGCGGAGAAGATCTTCGCCACCATGGAGAAGTTCGCGGGGTACGGGTTCAACGCCTCGCATTCCGCCGCGTACGCGCTGGTCGCCTACCAGTGCGCCTACCTCAAGGCCCACCACCCGGCCGAGTTCATGGCCGCGACGCTCACCTCGGAGATGTCGGACAGCACGCGCATCGTCACGCTCATCGAGGAGTGCCGCCGCCTGCGCATCTCGGTGCTCGCCCCGGACGTGAACCGCTCGGCGTGGAAGTTCACCCTCGAGGCGGACGCCATCCGGTTCGGGCTCGGGGCGGTGCGCAACGTCGGTCAGGGCGCCGTCGAGGGCATCCTCGCGGCGCGCGACGCCGGGGGCGCGTTCACCAGCCTGTGGGACCTCGCCTCGCGGGCCGACACGCGCACCATGAACCGGCGCGTGCTCGAGAGCCTGGTGGCGGCGGGCGCGTGCGATGCGCTCGGGGACGAGCGCGGCACCGCGTTCGCGGCGGCCGGCCGCGCGCTCGAGCAGGCGGCCGCGCTGGCGCGGGAGCGGGCCAGCGGCCAGTCCTCGCTGTTCGGCGAGGGCGAGGGCGCGGTGCCGGTGGTGGCGCCGGCGCTGCCCGCGGCGCCGCCGTGGACCCGCCGCGAGCGGAGCGTGCGCGAGAAGGAGGCGCTCGGCTTCTACCTCAGCGAGCATCCGCTCGAGCACGTGCGCGAGCGGCTCGCCAGGCTCGCGACCCATCCGGTGGGGGAGGCGCTCACGCTCGACGACCAGACCGAGGTGCGGCTGGCGGGCCTGATCGCCGAGATCAAGCCCATCACCACGCGCTCGGGCAAGGTCATGGCCATCGTCACGCTCGAGGACCTCACCGGACGGATCGAATGCACGGTCTTCCCGGACGTCCACGAGCAGGTGCGTGCGCGTCTGGTCGCGGACGAGGTGGTGGTGGTGAGCGGGCGCATCGAGGTGAGCGACGACCGCGGCACCAAGCTGCTGTTGTCCGACCTCAAGCCGCTCGAGGACGCGAGCCTCGCCTACCGGGCGGCGCTCCACATCGAGGTGCGGGCCGAGGAGCTCGACGAGCGACGGCTCGAGGACATCGATTCCGCGCTGTGCGCGCATCCGGGCGAGTCCGAGGTGTATCTCCACATCGTGCGGCCCGATCACTCGCGGATGGCGATGCGCTCACGGCGCTACCGCGTCTCGGAGGACGAAGCCGTCATCATCACGCTGCGCGACCGCTGCCCCGGGTTGCGCGCGCGCTGGGGGAGGGGAGCCGCATGACGACCTGGCTCGACTTCGAGAAGCCGGTGCTCGAGCTGGAGCAGAAGATCGCGGAGCTGCGCGCCCACACCGAGGGACGGGGCGTGCGCGCCGAGGACGAGCTGGCCGACCTCGAGCGCAAGGCGGACGAGTTGCGGCGCGAGATCTACGCCCACCTCACGCCCTATCAGCGCGTGCAGCTGGCCCGGCACCCGCGGCGGCCGTACACGCTCGACTACATCGAGCGCGTGTTCACCGGCTTCACCGAGCTGCACGGCGACCGGCACTTCGCCGACGACCCGGCGATCGTGGCGGGGCTGGCGATGATCGAGGACCGGCCGGTGATGGTGATGGGGCAGCAGAAAGGGCGCGACACGAAGGAGAATCTGCTGCGCCGTTTCGGCATGCCCAACCCCGAGGGCTACCGCAAGGCGCTCCGCCTGATGCGCACCGCCGAGCGCTTCGGCGTTCCGGTGGTCACGCTGGTGGACACGCCGGGCGCCTATCCCGGACTCGGCGCGGAGGAGCGCGGGCAGGCCGAGGCGATCGCGGTCAACCTGCGCGAGATGGCGCGGCTCGAGGTCCCGATCGTGACCGTGGTGATCGGCGAGGGCGGCTCGGGCGGCGCCCTCGCCATCGCCGTCGCCGACGTGGTGCTCATGCTCGAGAACTCGGTGTACTCGGTGATCTCCCCGGAAGGTTGCGCCTCGATCCTGTGGCGGGATGGCAAGCGCGCGTCCCAGGCGGCCGAGGCGCTGCGACTGACCGCCCCCGACCTCGAGCGCCTCGGGGTGGTGGACGGCATCCTGCCCGAGCCGGTGGGCGGGGCCCATCGCGACCACGATGCCGCCGCCGCGGAGGTGAAGCGGGCGATCCTTCGGCACCTGGAACGACTGTCCGGGGTATCGGGACCTGAACGGGTCGAGCGTCGCCTGATGAAGTACCGGCGCATGGGGGTGTTCCGGGAGGCTTGACCCTTCGCGGAAGCGCTGGCTAGACTCCCCTCGGGTCTTCGCGGCTCGGCACCGAACAGGGACTCGCATCGCCGTCGGCCACCTGCAGAGACTTCCCACCGCACCGGTCACCGCGGCGGCCGTCGCGATCCGGATCGAGAACCTTCGAGGAGTCCATGGTCCTGAGTCCCGACTTCCTGAGCATCCTGGCGTGCCCGGACTGCCGCGGCGATCTGGAATACGACGCCGGCGCCGCGACGCTCGCCTGCCCGAAGTGCCGGCGGCGCTACCGGGTGGTCGACGACATCCCGGACTTCGTCGACGGAGTGGAGAGCTTCTGACCTCTCTGGAACGGTCCCGAACGGTGGCGCCCCACGCCGTCGCCGCGCTGGCCGTGGGGATCCTGCTGCTGACGTGCGGCGCGACCGCGCCCGCGAGCGCGCGACCGGCGGCGGTGACGCTGCTGCCCTCGGGGGCTTCCACGGTCCACTTCGTGGTGGACGTGCCGGAGCCGGTGCTCGCGCCCCATCCGGCCGACTCCACCGTGACGAATCTCGGGCTCGAGGGCTACTCGCTCGAGGGCGCCCCCGGATGGCCCGGGCTGCCGGTGAGGGTGATCTCCGTCGCGGTGCCGCCGGCCGGCGAGGTGCGGGTCAGCGCGCAGGGCCTCGGGCCGGTGGTCCGCGAGGGTGTGCAACTCGCCCCGATGCCCGTGGACGCGCCGGGCCTGGCGCCCGGCACGCCGGTGCGGTACCCGGAAGCGTACGCGATGGCGGGCCCGACCCTGCCGCAGCGCGCGCGGCTGCTCGGCGTGGGCTGGCTGCGCGACCAGCGGGTGGCGCGCATCCTCGTCGAGCCCCTCGACTACGATCCCGCGGCCCAGCGCATGACCCTGGTGCGGCGCGTGGACGTGACGGTCGAGGTGGAGGGCGCGGACGCGGTGGCGGAGCCCGGGGACGGCGCGTTCGACGGCGCGCTCGGGGAGCTGCTGGTGAATCCCGAGCAGGGCCGGGCGTGGCGACGCGCGCGGCAGGACCTCGCCGCGGCGGCGCCGGCGACCGGCGGCATGACCGCCGCTCGCGTCGTGCCGGGTGACACGGTGTACGCCCGGCACCGCTGGATCAAGATCGCGGTCACCGAGGCCGGGTTCTACAAGGTGGAGTTCTCCCAGCTGCGCAATCTCGCGCTGTTCGGAGGGGACGCCACCATCCCGCTCGACAGCCTGCGGCTGTTCACGTGGCCCGGCTTCCCGGTGATGCCGGAGAAGACCTATTGCGACACCTGCGGGTACCGCGAGGTCGCGATCCGGTTCGTCGAGAGCGCGGTGAACGACACGCTCGACCGCAACGACGAGTACTTCTACTTCCGGGCGGTCGGCACCAGCGACTGGTCGAACGTCTACGACCCCACCCTCGCGGACACGCTCTACATCGACCACCCGTATGAGTCGCGCAACTACTACTACCTGACCATCGCGACCGCCGCTGCCCCGGTGGGCGGGACGCCGCGCCGGATCGCGACCGTGTCCGGGGCGGTGAGCGGAGGGGCGACGGTGCCGGCGACCTTCCCCGAGCGCGTCCACTACGAGAAGGACATCGAGTACTACCCGAACGCCGCGCCGAACGCGGCGCCGCTGAGCATCCGACGCACGGATCTGTTCTGGGAGAAGTGGTTCTGGAGCACCATCGACGTGGACCGCCACTTCCAGCCGACGGATCCCGCGCCCGACGCGCCGGGCGCGGACACCCTGCAGACCTTCCGTCTGCGGACGCGGGTCTGGGGCGTCGGCGCGAGCGACCAGTGCAAGTACCCCGGCGCCCGTCCGCCGGTCCATCTGCTGGACGTGGGGTTCAACGGTCAGGCGCTGCCGCGGCTGGCGTGGTCGGACATCCCCTACCTGTTCACCACGCGCATCATCGATACGCTGATGACCGGGCTGCACACCCGGAACTCCATCGACTTCAGCGTGCCGCGGCCCGGCGGATGCGTCGGGCCGGGCGAGCGCTTCGATCGCATCGCCGTCGCGTGGGTCGAGCTCTACTACCGCCGGCGGTTCGAAGCGGTGGACAACGCGCTCGCGTTCGTCTCGGAGCCCGGTGGCGGGCGCTGGGAGTTCCACGTCGACTCGTTCACCACCACCATCCCGCCGCGCGTGTTCGACGTCACGGAGCCCACCACGCCGGTGGAGATCACCGAGGTGCAGTACCAGCCGCAGGGGGCGACCGGCACCTACACGCTGGCCTTCGAGCGCGACGAGGCCGCGGCCCATCGATATGTCATCCTGCCCGACACCAGCATCACGCGCGTGCCGAGCGTGAACGTGTTCGACCCGCCACGGCCGAGCGTGGACCTGCTGGATCTGGGCTCGGAGCAGCAGGGCGCCGACGCCGTGATCATCTACTACGACGCCTTCAAGACCGCCGCCGACACGCTGGCGGCGTGGCGGCGCGCCCGCCTGCCGCTCGATCGCACCGGCACCTACGACGTGTTCACGGTCCCGGTGTCGGCGCTCTACGACCAGTTCTCGGGGGGGCGCACCGACCCGGCCGCGTTGCGGAACTTCCTGCGCGCGGCCTACTACAACTGGAGCAAGCGCCCGCTCTTCGTGACCCTCCTGGGCGACGCCTCCTACGATTTCAAGAACCTGCGCGGCCTCGCCGCGCCCGGCCGGCCCGGCGCGCTCATCCCGTCGTACGAGAACGGCTTCGACGGCATCCTTCAGCGTCAGTTCGGCAGCGACGACTGGATGCTCAACGTCGACAACGCGGCCGTGGTCCTCCCGGACTTCTTCGGTGGGCGCATCCCGGCCGGGGACGCGGCGAGCGCGATGGCGTACGTGCGCAAGCTGCTGGCGTACGAGCGCGCCGCGCCGTTCGGGACCTACCGCGACCGGGTCATGCTGGTGGCCGACGACGACGTGAAGGGCGTGGAGCCCGATCCGCTGCTCTGGACGCACCTGCGCCAGACCGCGAATCTCGACGCCCTGGCCACGCCACCTCACTTCGATCGACGCTACGTCTACCTCCACACCTACCCCTGGCGCCCGGGCTGGACCAAGCCCGACGCGCGCAAGGACGTCTTCCGTTACGTGGACGAGGGTGTGCAGATCTTCAATTTCGTCGGGCACGGGAGCGCGTTCAAGATCAGCGACGAGGGCGTCTTCGTGTACTCCGACCCGGGCTCGCTCAAGAACGCCGGGCGGCCCACGGTGTTCATCTCGGCCTCGTGCGACGTCGGCAAGTTCAACGATCCCGACCTGCAGGGGCTCGGTGAGCGGCTGGTGCTCAGCCCGGACGGCGGTGCGGTGGGCACGGTCTCGGCCACCGAGGAGGCTTTCAGCGACGACAACTCGCTGCTCAACCAGGCGATCTTCAACCGGGTCTTCAGCCGCGACACCACCAGCGGGAACGGCACCGGGCAGTACTACGTCGGCCTCTCCGAGGCGCTGCTCTCCGGCAAGTTCGGCAGCGTCAATTCCCAGAAGTACCAGCTGATGGGCGACGCCGGGGTGAGACTCGAACTGCCCCGCTACTGGGTGGTGTGCACGCTGTGGGATTCCGCGGGCACCGTCCCGCTCACCGAGGTGAAGCGCGGTCAGACCGTGACCTTCCGGGGCGAGCTGCGCGGATCGCCGAAGTCGGATGCCGCGCTGGTGGCGATGGACGGCAGCGCGGACCTCCTGATCGAGGACGCGCAGCCGCTGGACCAGGCTCCCGACTGCCGGGACGTGCCGGGGTGTCTCGATCGCCCCTTCTACTACTACTACGCCGGCGCCATGTTCCGCGGGGACGTCTCCATCCGGGGCGGGCGCTTCGAGGGGCGCTTCGTGGCCCCGCTGGAGGCGCGCGCGGGCGGCCGCGCGCGGACGCGCGCGTACGTGCAGGGGCGGGTGGCGGGCGCCGAGACCGACGGCGTGGGCAGCATGTTCACCGTGATCTCGCCGGGCACTGGCACGCTCGCCGACCACCAGGGCCCGACCATCGGCCTGCGGTTCGCCGGGGGCTCGAGCGTCGTCCGCGGAGACGCTCTGCTCGAGATCGCGATCAGCGACCCGAGCGGCGTGCTCACCACCGGCCACACTCCGCAGAATGGCATCGTGGTGACCGTCGACGACAACACCGCGACCCGCAGCGACGTCACCCCCTCGTTCCGCTATCTCCCGGACTCGTACCAGTCGGGCCGGGCGAGCTTCACGCTGCCCGGCCTGGCGCCCGGGCCCCACGTCATCACCGTCTCGGCCGCCGACAATCTGGCGCTCGGCCTCTCCTCCGGGCAGCACCGCTCGAGCGCGCAGATCGCGTTCACGGTGATGGAGACCCCGCCGCTCAGCGTGACGCGCGCCTACCTGTTCCCCAACCCGGCCCGGTCGGGGGGACCGGGGGGCGGGGGCGCCTTCGTGATCGACGCCCCGGGCGATTCGATCAACGTGATGATGCGGCTCTACACCGTGTCCGGCCGGGCCATCCGGACGCTTCGCGCCCCCGGGGGGATCGGCCAGGTGCAGCTCGCCTGGGACGGGCTCGACGCCGAAGGGGACGCGCTCGCGAACGGGGTCTACCTGTTCCGGGTGTTCGTCTACGCCCGGGAGGCGAACGGCGAGAGCAGCGCCCGGCAGCGGGCCATCGCGGAGGGCCGGTTCGTGATCCTGAATCGATGAGGCCGCAGGTGGACCGGCCTGCCCGGCTTTCCCGGCTGTCCCGGGGGGCCCCGGGAGGGCCCGGGATGCAGAAATCGGGAGTCCATCGGGCGGTTGCGGTGTAGTATCTCTGTTCGCTCCGACGCGTGGGGAGTCGTCTGTTTCTGGAGGAAGAGAGGGCTATGCGCTTGAAGAACAAGGTCTTGGCGGTCCTGATGGGGGCGGTGCTCGCGACCAGCGCGCATGCCCAGGGTACGGGCCGCTCACTCGACATCCAGCCCGGCGCCCGCTGGAACGGGATGGGCTCCGCAGGCGTGGCGGTCGCCGACGACGCCACCGGGGCCACGTGGTGGAACCCGGCCGGCCTGGGGTTCGCCGAGCGTGGCGCGATCGAGCTGACGTATGCCCCGCTGGTGCCGGGCCTGGCCAACGACGTGTCCTACAACTTCGCCACCTGGGTCCGCCCGGTGGAGGGTTGGGGGGCCTTCGGCCTCGGCCTGGTGTTCCTCTCCTACGGGACCACCGAACTCACGAACGAGGGCGGCGGATCCCTTGGGACGTACGGGCCGAACGAGGTCTCGCCGGCGTTCTACTACGGCACCCGGCTACTGCCCGATCTCTCGGTGGGGGCCTCGCTCAAGTACATCCGGATCCAGCTGGCGCCCGACAGCTACCACGGCGTGGGCTCGACGTTCGGTCTCGATCTGGGAGCGATCTACAAGGTTCCGCCCGCCCGGCTCAGTCTGGGCGTGAACGTGCAGAACATGGGCCCGAGCGTGACCTTCATCAATGAGGACCAGGCCAGCCCGCTGTCCCGCAACGTGGACGTGGGAGCGGCATGGACCCCGGTCCAGAACCAGCAGATGGCGCTGCTCATGGTGGCCGACTTCAGGCAGTACCTGGTGACCGCCGGGTTCCGGGTCTTCAACGGCGGTTTCGAGCTGCGCTACGCCGACCAGATCGCCGGACGCCTCGGTTACTACTACGATCCCACCGGTGACCTTCGCAATCTCACCTACGGCCTCGGGATCAACTGGAAGAAGATCAGCTTCGACATGGCGGGGATCCCGCAGGCCACCGGCCTCGAGTACGTGAAGAAGATCACTCTGGGATACCACTTCTAGGTCCGGGCCGGGGGCGGGCCTGCCCGGGCATCGAAGCGCCCCGCGTCGGCGGGCCCGGAGAGGGAGTGGCATGCGAGCCGTGGGCGTGGGATACGGCACAGCGAGGAACGACTGAACCAGCGCATCGTGCAGGGTCCTCAGCCGGAGACTGGCTGCGCGAGGAGCGTGGCATTCCTGAGGGTTCCGATCGTGGTCGCGGCGCTGGTCGCGGCGGCCTGGGGCCCGGCGCATGCGACCTCGATCGATCGGGTGCAGCGCCTCATCCATCCGGCCGACGCCGCCCGCCTGCTCCAGCGCGGGCTGCGCACCGACGCGCTCCCGATGCGCCCGGACGAGATCGCGGCGCAGTCGGCCCGCGAGCGCGCCGCGCGGCGCTTCCCGCACGTGGTCACCGCGCCCGGCCTCGACTGGTCGAAGTCCGGCAACCGCCGCGTCGGCTGGATCCGCCCGCCGCGGGGCGCGGCCGCAGTGGCGCGCGCCGCGGCCCTCGAGCTGCCGCCTCCCGACACCCTCCGCGTGGCCATCGTGCGGATCGACTTCCGGACCGATCGGGGCGGCGCCGCCTCGACCGGGAATGGCAGGTTCGAGACCACGCCCGACACCCAGAGCCCGCCCATCGACCGCCCGGCGCGCGACCTGGCGTACTTCAAGAGCCACGCCGAGGCGCTGTCGCGCTACTACGATGTCCAGACCTATGGACGGGTGGTGGTGAGGGCCGACGTGTGGCCGCGCGACACCTCCCACACGAGCAGCACCGTCCACGCGTACTCGGTGAGTGACATGGCCGACTTCGGGCCGTGGACGTTCGGCCAGGGCATCTACCGCGCGGCGGTGGACATGATGCACACCATGCTCTTCGCCGCCGACTCGCAGTCCGCGGTGCTCGGGGACACCCTCCGGTGGGACGACTACGACCGGATCATCATCATCCACGCCGGGAGCGACCTGCAGAGCGACGTGCGACAGGACAGCAAGGAGGACATACCCTCCTTCACCATCGGAGTCTCCGGCGAGGACGCCGTGCTGCCGAAGTACGCCACCCGCGCCATCGACCGCGCCTCGTTCGTCCCCGAGACCATCAATCAGGACGGTTACTTCGGCGCCATCAACGGCGTGCTCGCCCACGAGTGCGGGCACCTGTTCTTCGGCTTCTTCGATGTCTACGACATCGATACGGGCTCCCCAGTGTGCGGATACTGGTCCCTGATGGACAGTGGGAACATGGTGGGGGCCCGGGTGGGCCTGAAGGACGGCACCGAGATCTACGCCACCGGCCTGCTGCCGCCCAGCATCGACCCGTTCCATCGCGCGTGGACCACGGACGTGCTGCCGCTGACACCGCTGGCCTGGGACGTGCTGGACTCCCTGCGCAGCAGCGAGCGCCATCCGGACATCCGGCGCGTCGATCTGACGGCGGACGAATACCTGCTGATCGAGAACCGCTATCTGGCGCCGGCGGACGCGGTGCAGCTCGATCAGGACACGACCACGCGCGTGGTGCTGGGGCCGAAATCGCCCGACCGTTTCGAGTACGACGCGCTCCTGCCGGGGGGCGGGCTGCTGGTGTGGCACGTGGACGGCAGCGTCATCCCGCTCGAGAGCGTCTTCCCGCTCGACACCGCGCTGCGCGTGAATCCGGACTTCGGTCTCAACACGAACCCGCTCCGCCTCGGCCTGAGCGTGGTCGAGGCCGACGGACTCGGAGACCTCGGCGACCCCACCTCGCCCTATTTCCTCGGCGCGCGCTTCGACCCGTTCTTCGCCGGCAACTACACCGTGCTCTCGGACACCACCGTGCCGAACCTGATCCCCCACATCGGCACCCGCACGCACATCCGCATCGACATGCCCGACAGCCTCGGGCCCACGATGCACGCGCGCGCTTCGCGCACCTGGGGGATGCCCGGCTGGCCGCGGCGTGCGCCCTTCCCGCCGGGCGGCGCGCAGTTGCTGGCGGTGGACGCCGACGGCGACAGCGCGCTCGAGGTGTGCTGGGCGGGCGGGACGCTCTACGGCGCCGACACCACCGGCGGGACGCACCATGGGGCGGACACCAGCGGCGTGTTCGCGCTGCGGGCGAACGGCCAGGGGCTCACCGGCGCGGATCCGCAGTTCGCGTGGCTCCAGCGACGGCCCGAGCCCGAGATGGCGGCGATCGCGACCGGGCCCATCGACGCCACGACCGGGCGCACCGTCGGACCGGCGCTGTTCGCCGTGGTCTCGCGCGACGCGTACCCGGATGACGCCCTCGGGGGCAAGGTGTGGCTGCTCGATCACAATGGCGCCGTCCAGCCCGGGTGGCCCGCGGTGCTCCCGGCGCGTGTCACCACCCCGCCGCTGATCGCCGGGACCTATCCGGGAGCGCGGGTGATGGTGGGTTGCGCGGACGGCATGATCCGCTGCCTCGGACTCGATGGCGCCGTGCTGCCGCAGACCGGCCCGCAGATGCGCGGCCCGGTCACCGGGCGTCTCGCGTGTCTGACGACCACCGGAACTGGCGGCGGCACGGTCATGCTGGTCGCCGGCGCGAGCGCCGAAGGCGATGTGTGCGCGTTCGCCGTCCCCTCGGGTCCGCCCGCCGCGTGGGTGCGCAGCGTGGGTGCGGCCGGCTTCGCGCCGGACCTGCTGTGGATCCCCTTCGGGGGCGAAGGCCCGAACGCCACGCCCGCGTGCGACGCGGACACCCATGGGTACACGCTGGTGGTGCGCGACGTCGATCGCCTCTACGCCTTCTGCGAGGGCGGCACGCCGCTGCCCGGCTGGGGCCAGGCGCTGCCCGATACGCTGGTCGCCGCGATCGGCGCCGGCGACCCGGACGGCGACGGCTACCCGGAGGTCCTGGTGCAGACCGTGCGCTCGGGAATCGCGTTCGTGAACGCCACGGGCGGCCTCTCGCCGGGCTGGCCGAAGCGGCCGGCCGGCGAGGACCTGCCCGCCGGCAGTCCGGCGCTCGCGGCCGACGTGAACGGCGACGGGCGCAGCGAGGTGGTGGCGATGAGCGGCGCGGGCATCCTCTCGGCGCTGCAGGTGAACGGCAAGCAGGCCGAGGGCTGGCCGCTCGCGAGCGGCGCGGGCGCGGTCGGTGCGCCGGTCATCGCCGACCTGGATGGCGACGGCTTCCTCGAGCTGGTGGCGACCGACAACGTGGACCGGCTGTGGGGCTACGCGCTCGGCGCGCCCGCGGCCGGGCGCGCCGCCGCCCCCTGGCCGATGCTGGGCGGAGACGCCGGACGGACGAGCACGCTGCCGGCCGACCGCGCCCCGGTCGCGCTCGCCCCGTCCGCCGGTCCGCTGGTGCGCGGCACGCTGATGGCCTATCCGAATCCGGCGCGCCGCAAGCCGGTGACGTTCGCGTACACGCTCTCCGAACCGGCCACGGTGGACTTCCGCGTGCTCGACACCTCAGGCCACCAGGTGGCCTCGTTTGCGCGCTCCGGTCGCCAGGCGGACAACCTCGAGATCTGGGAGCCGGGCGCGCTGCCCGCCGGCCTCTACCTGGTGCAGGTGCGCTTCCGCGCTCCCGGACACGAGCAGCACGAGATGCTGCAGGTGGGGCTGCTGCGATGAGGGCGCGCGGGTGGGGCATGGCGCTCATGCTGATGGCGCTGGCCAGCGCCGCCGGCGTCGCCGGCGCGTCGGCTGCGTCGTCGTGCTGCTCGGCCTTCGCGCTCGCGGTCATGACCGGCGCCGACCCGCCGCGGCTGCTGCTCGCTCAGCGCGCCATCGACCGCGCGTGGGGGCCGTCGGACGACTCCGTGTACCGCGAGGTGCGCGTGCCGCAGTGGAAGTCGGAGGCGCTCGCGGTGTCGCTCTCGGCGGCGGTCCCCGGCACGGGCCAGCTCTACGCGGGCGAGAACAGCGGGTACGTCTACCTGCTGGGCGAAGCCGCGGGGTGGGTGTCGCGCGCGGTGTTCCGGCGCAAGGCGGACGACCGCCGCTCGGGGGTCGAGCACTTCGCCGGACCGCCCGCGGATCCCGCCAGCTCGTGGTCGGCCGATCGCTGGGCGAAGGCGACCGGCGGCGATCCGTCCGAGATCGTGGCGCTCTATCAGGCCGACCGGGTGGCGTACCTCTACGCGCTGGGATCGGACGACCGCTATCTGGCGGGCTGGTCGGGAGACCCGGGCAGGACGCGCGAGACCTTCCAGGTCATGCGCGGGGGCGAGCAGAAGATGGTCCGGCGGGCGCGCTACGCCGAGTGGGGACTGATGCTCAACCACGTCGTCTCCGCCGTGGACGCGCTGCGGGCCGCGCGCATCCAGAACCTGCCGCTGGGACGCGATCTCGAACTGCGACTCCGGAGCAACTGGCGGCACGGTGGCCCGGCGCTCGCGGCCGTGGTCCAGAGGAGATTCTGATGTCCCGCGCCCTGCCCGCGCTGCTGCTGCTCGTGGCCACCGGACTGCTCGCGCCCGCCGTGGCGCGCGCCGGCGAGACGTCGATCCTGTTCGGGGGCGGGCTCGCGGCGGCGGCCGAGGGGCCGGATGCGTCCCCGTTCGCCCTCGCCGCCCCGCCGCTGGATGGTGGCGCGGAGCCCTTCGCCGTGCGCATCAGCGGAGGCACGCCGCGTCCGTCGCGGCGCGGCCGGGGCGCGCCGGCCGACTCGTCCGCCCGCCCCCGCCGCGTGCAGCCGGTGCTCGACGCGGCGCGCGTGCGCATCCTGCTGCGCTCGGTCACGGTGCCCGGATGGGGGCAGGCCACCGCCGGGCACCGCACCTCCGCCACCGTGTTCGCGATCGCCGAGCTGGGCGTCTGGGGATCGTTCACCGCGTTCAAGGTGCAGGAGACCCTGCGCCGCCAGTCCTACGAACGCAGCGCGCGCATCTTCGCCGGGATCGACCTGCGCGGGCGCGACGAGGAGTTCCGACGCATCGTCGGGTCTTACCTCAGCAGCACGGACTACGACCGCTACGTGGTCTATCGCGATGCCGCGAACCTGTACTACGACGACCCGGCGCGCTATCGCGCCTACATCGCGGAGCATTCGCTGCGCGGGGCGGACGTGTGGGCGTGGGGGAGCGTGGACCAGCTGAGGGAGTACCGGGGCCTGCGCAAGTACACGCAGCGCGCGGCGCTGAGGGCCAACGCGGCGCTCGCGCTCGCGGTGGCGAACCGGCTGGTGAGCGTGGTCCACGCCACGCGGATCGCGGGACGCCCGCCCGGCAAGCCCCGCTCGTGGAATCTCGAGTGCGCCCCGGCCGGCGGGGACGATCCCACCGCGTTCGATCTCCGGCTGCGCACGCGCTTCTAGCCCGCGCCGGGTCCGGAACCCGGAGGGAGGCACACCTCCTATGCTCGCGCTCTTGCTGACGCTCGCGCTCGCGCTCGCACCGGGATCCTCTCCCGCCGGTCGGCCCGGCGCGGCGAGCGGCGACTCGTCCGCCGTGGCCCGCGGGGACACCACGGACGCGCCCGCGATGGAGCTGCGAGAGGTCCGCGTCCTCCGCACCGGGGCCACCGGCGATTCCGCGCTCATGGAGCCGAACGGGGTGGCGGTGGACGCGTTCGGCACCGTGTGGGTGAGCGACGCCGCGCTCCATCGTCTCCAGCGCTTCGGATCGGACGGCCGCTGGCTCGGCGTGTCCGGCGGGCTCGGTAGCGACGACGGCCAGATGCGCAGCCCCGGTGCGGTCACGCTGCTCGGCACGCTGTCGGTCGGGGTGCTCGACCGCGAGAACCGGCGCGTGGTGCGCTGCGACCTGTTCGGCCGCTGGCTCGGCACCCAGGTGGACCTCGCCGATCCGGCGCTCGCGACCGAACTGGGCCGGGTGGACGCGGTGGACCTCGCCGCCGACCGCGGAGGCGCGATGTTCGTGGCTGACGCCGAGCGCGACCGCGTGCTGGTGTTCGACGCCGGGGGGACGTACGTGCACGCCATCGGAGGATTCGGACCGCGTCCGGGCTCGTTCCGCGGACTGCGCGGCGTGGCGGTGGCGCCGCGCGGCGAGCTGGTCACCGCCGAACGCGGGGGCGGGCGGGTGCAGCGCCTCGATACCGGCGGGCGCGCGGTGGCCTCATGGCCGATCGCGGTCGCGCCCGGGCGCGCCGCGCTCCCGGTGGCAGTGGACGATTCGTCGCGCACCGCGGTGGCCGATGGGGCGAGCGGACGGCTGTGGGTGTTCGACGCCGCCGGGCGATTGCTCGCGGCGCGCTCCGGGCTCGGCGCTCCGCGCGGCCTGGCGTTCGCCCCCGGCGGCGCGCTGTGGGTGGCGGAGTCGGCCGGGCGCCTGCGCTGCTTCACTCTCGTGCCGCGCTCGCGGGACGAGTAGCGGATGCGCCATGCGGCGCTCGCGACCGGGCTCGCCCTGGCGCTCGCCGTGTCCGCGACGCCCGCCACCGGCGCCGCGTCGGCGGTGCGCGACCCGGCCTGCGGCGTGTGCGTGCTGGTGACGCGCCCGGGGACCCTGATCTACCGGTTGCCCCACGGTTTCGTGCGCGCGGGCTCGGACAGCGTGACCGCGCGCACGCGCCGGCTGGAGCGCGGCCACGACTACCTCCTCGACGCGCTGCGCGGCGATCTGCGCCTGCTGCGCGAGCCGGTGGCGGGCGAGACCCTGTGGGTGAGCACCTGCTGGCTGCTGGCGCCGCCGCCGCTCGAGCTCCAGCTGGCGCGCTACCGGCCGCCTTCGCCCGCCGCGGAGAGCGCGGCCGCGACCGCCGCGGGCGCACCGCCAGCGGCCGGGACGGGGACGCGACCCGGCAGCGTGCGCACCCCGTTCGCGGCGCCGGCCGGGACCTCGCTCACGCTCACCGGGAACAAGACGCTGGCGGTGGACTTCGGGTCGTCCCAGGACGCGTCGCTGCGCCAGTCCCTCGACCTGGCGGTGAGCGGCGCGCTGGCCCCGGGCGTGACGCTCATGGGCGTGCTCTCGGACCGCAACACCCCGCTCACCGCCAGCGGGAGCACCCAGGACCTGCAGGCGCTCGACCGCGTGCTCATCGAGCTGCAGGCGCCGCAGGCCAGCGCCACGCTCGGCGACCTCTCGCTCAGCTTCGCCGAAGGCGAGTTCGGCCGCGTCGAGCGCCGGCTGCAGGGGGCCCGGGCGACGTGGGACGCTGGCGGACTCCAGCTGGTCGGGGCGGCGGCGAGCGCCCAGGGCGAGTTCCGCCGCATGGAGTTCCTCGGGGTCGAGGGCCGCCAGGGCCCCTACGTGCTCACCGATCGCGGGGGCGCGACCGGGATCGCGGTGGTGGCGGGAAGCGAGGTGGTGAACCTCGACGGTCAGCGGCTCACCCGCGGCGAGAGCGCGGACTACTTCATGGACTACGAGCGCGGCCGGCTGACGTTCACCAACCGCCGCCAGGTCACCGCGCAGTCGCGCATCACGGTGGACTACCAGTTCGCGGTGAACCGCTACCGCCGCAATCTGGTCGCCGGCGGCGGCCGCTGGGAACGCCGCGCCGGATGGGTGTTCGCGCGCGCGCTCAGCGAGAGCGACGACGGGGGCCGCCCGCTCGACCTGACGCTCGACGCCGAGGACCGCCGCGTGCTCGCGGCGGCGGGGGACTCGGCCACGCGCGCCGTGGGCGGAGGTGTGAGCGCCGGCGGAGGCGACTACGACACGGTGCGCGTGGACGCGGCGACGCGCATCTACGCGTACGCCGGCCGCGACTCGGGAGAGTTCCGGGTGTCGTTCGCGCGCCTCGGCGAGGGCCAGGGCGACTACGCCGATTCCACCACGGTGGACGGCCGGGTGGTGTACCGCTGGGTCGGCCCGGGTCGCGGCGCGTTCGTGGTCGGCCGCGCGCTCCCGCTCCCGGAATCGCACCGGCTGTGGGCGACCGGAGGCGGGGTGCGGCTCGGCATCATGACCCTGGAGGCGGAGGGGGCGGTCTCGCGCCTCGACCACAACACCTTCTCGACGCGCGATGACGCCGACGACCTGGGACGGGCGGCGCGCGCGGCGCTGAGCCTGAAAGGTCGCACGCGCGGGCCGCTGCCGGGCGAGGTGTCCCTGAGCGTGCAGGCGCGGGGCGTGGGACGCGGCTTCGCCCCGTTCGCCCGCCTCGAGCGGCCGTTCGCGCAGGAGGACTGGGGGGTGCCGCTGGCCGCCGATCTCGAGCGCCAGGACCGCGTGGAGGGGAGCGGGCGCTACGCGCTCGCGAGCGGCACCGCGCTGCAGGCGTTCGCCGGCCGGCTGCGCACGCTCGACGGCTTCACCGCGCTGCGACGCGGCGCCGAGTGGTCGCGCGAGGGCGTGCTGGGCGCGCGAGCGCTGTGGGAGCGCGCCGATGCCGAGCGCGATGGCTGGCGCTTCCGCGACGGCGGCCGCCAGCGCCTGCGCGGCGAATTGCGCTGGCGCGGCGCGTGGATCGAGCCGGCGGTGCGCGCGGAGTCCGACGCGCGCCGTGCGCCGAGCGACACCGGGCGCGTGGGCGAGCGGTTCCGCGAGGGCGCGTTCGAGCTGCAGAGCGCGCGGCGTCTGGCGTGGCGCGCGCGCGCCGGCCTGACGCTGCGGCGTGACGCGCGCGCGCGCGACCTCGGCTTCGAGGACCAGTCGCGCGCGCGGACCTGGAGCGTGGGGCTCGAGAGCCCGGCGGCGGGCGGACTGGGGGTGGTGCTCAACGCGCAGCGGCGCGACGTGCTCCCGCTCGCCGATCCGCGTCGCACGCGCAGCGACCTCGGCAGCGTGCGGCTGCGCGGACAGGACGCGCGTCACGGACTGCGCGGCACCCTCTCCCTCGAGGTCACGAGCGAGGGCGAGAACCGCCGCTCGCGCCAGGTGGTGTACGTGGGGCCTCAGAACGGCGCCTACGACGCGTTCGGCAACTTCGTCGGTCGCGGAGACTATCTGCTGGTGCTGGCGGTCTCGAACGAGCTCGACCGGGTCGCGCGCGCGGCCACCAGCGCCGGGGCGTCGTGGGAGTTCGGGTCGTCGGAGAACTGGCACGGTTCGCGGGTGGAGTTCGCGTTCGAGGGGGACACCCGCCGCCGCGGGGACCTGCGGGGCAGCGATGCGTTCGTCTCGCCCGGAGTGGTGCGCGGCGATCCCGGGATCTCCCGCGCGAGCGTGCTCCAACGGCTCGAGGCCGATCTCGCTCCGGGCTCGCGCGCGGCCGCGTTGCGCGTGCGGCTCGAGCGGCGCGTGAGCGCCGACCGGCAGTTCGTGGATTTCGGACAGTCGCTCGAGGACCGCCAGGGGAGCGTGCGCTGGCGCGCGCGTCCCGGCACCCGGGTCACCGTCGAGCTCGAGTCGCGGGTGAGGCGCCAGTCGGCCGAGCAGCTCCTGCTGAGTGGCGCCGCGTCGCGCCGCACGCTCGACGAGGGCGGCGGCACCGGCCAGATGGTGATCACGCCCGCCACCGGACTGCGGGTCGCGGCGCTCGGAGAGGCCACCTGGAGCCGGCCGGAGGGCCAGACCGATCCCACCCGCACGCTGCGCCTCGGCCCGGATCTCGGCGTGGCGCTCGGGGCGCGCGGCCGCGCCGAGGTGACCGCCCGGCGCGCCTTCATCGCGGGCCCGCCGGCGACCTCGCTGCTGCCCACCGCCGATCCCGCGGGCGCGCCGCGCTGGGAGAGCACGGCGCGGGTGGACTATCGCGTGCGCGAGAGCACCACGCTCGGGGTGTCCTTCGCCGCGCGCGAGCATCCGGGCCGGGCGGCGCGCTACGACGGTCGCGCCGAACTGCGGGCGTTCTTCTGATGCGCGCCCGTCCGTTCGGGGCCTGCGCCGCGACGGTGGTGGCGCTGGCGCTCGCCGCCGGCGCGGGCGCGGCCGCGCCGCGCCTCGAGTACCGCGGTGCCGCCCTGACCCCGGGCAGCGCGGCCGCGTTGCTCGCGCCCGCGCTGCGCGCGCCCGGCGACAGCGTGGCGCTGGCGTCGGCGCTCGCCTCGGTGGTGGCGCGGCTGCAGTCGATGGGTTACCTCGACGCCCGCGCCGCGGCGGTCTGGGACAGCGCCGGCGGTCCGCGCCTGCGGCTCGAGGTGAGCGAAGGGACGCGCGTGAGGCTGGTCTCGCTGAGGGTGGACGCGCCGTCGCGCGCCGACAGCGTCGCGCTGGCCGGGGCGCTCGGACTGGCGGCCGGCGGGTGGGCGTCCCCGCCCGCCCTGGCGCAGGCGGTCGAGCGCGCGGTGCGGACGGTGTCGGGCCACGGCTACCCCTACGCGACGCTGGGCGTGGGGGGGTGGGAGCAGGATTCCGCGGGAGTCCGGGTGCGGCTGAGCGGCGCGCGCGGTCCGGAGGTCACGGTCGGCCGGGCCCGCTTCGAGGGGCTGAAGGTGACTCGCGAGGCGTTCGCGCGCCGGATCGTCGGCCCGGTCGCCGGCGCGCCGTTCGACCGCGCCACCGCCGAGGCGGGGCGCGACCGGCTGGCGAACACCGGGCTCTTCCGCGCGGTGAGCTATGAAGGGCTGGAAGGGGAGGCCGACGCGAGTCGCGGGACGCTGGTCTACCGGGTCGAGGAGCCGCGCTACAACCGCTTCGAAGGCGTGATCGGGGTGCAGGGCGACGCCGGCACCGTGGGCCTGGCGAAGCTCGAACTCGGGAACCTGATGGGCACCGGGCGCGCGGGCGCGCTCGAGTGGCGCTCGCGCGGCCGCGGACTGACCGACTTCGGGGCGCGCTACGCCGAGCCGCTGGTGTTCGGCGCGCCGCTGCGGATCGAGGGGACGCTGGTCCAGCAGGTCCAGGACACGCTCTACACGCGCACCCGCTGGGGCGCGCGCGCGCGGTACGCGCTCTCGGCGCAGGAGGGGATCGAGGCCGGGATCGAGAACGAACGCATCGTGCAGGCCCGCGGACTGGTGGAGCAGGCCAGCCGGCAGCGGCGGTCGTTCGCCCTCGATCACTCCACGCTCGACTCGCCCGCCGCGCCGCGCCTCGGCACCCAGGCGAGAGTGGAGGCGACCCAGGTGTCGGGTTCGGATCGTCTGCGCCCGAGCGGCTCGCGGAGCTCGCACTCGAGCACGCTGCAGACCCGTCTTGAATGGCATCGTCCACTGCGCGGTCAGACCGGCATCGCGGCCGAGGGCCAGGGCGCGGCGCGCTTCGCCGGCGAGCGCGTGGCGCCGGTCTACGAGCGCTGGCCGCTCGGGGGAGCCGGCAGTCTGCGCGGGCACGACGAGGAGGAGTTCCGCGTCGACCGCTACGCGCTCTCGCGGCTGGAATGGCGCCTCTTCCTCGGCTCCGGTGGCCAGCGCGTCGCGGTGTTCTGGGACCATGCGTGGATGCAGACCCGCGTCGCGATCGCCGGCGGCGGCGACCGTCTGGACACCCAGCAGAAGGACGGCGTGGGATTCGGACTGCGGCTGGAGGCGGCGGGAGGGCTGGTCGGGGTAGACTACGGCCTCGCGCCCGGACGGCCGCCGCTCGAGGGCAAGATCCACCTGCAGCTCGTCACCACGTTCTGAGTCCGGGAGGTCCGTTTGCCGTCGCTGCGACAGGAGGTCGAGGCGGCGTTCGCGCCCGGTGGCGCGCTCGCGCTGAAGTGGCCGCGGTACGAGGAGCGCGGCGCCCAGCGCGCGCTGGCGGCGGACATCGCGCGCACGCTCGAGGACGGCGGGACGCTGCTCGCCGAAGCGCCGACCGGGATCGGCAAGTCGCTCGCGTACCTGCTGCCGGCGGTGCTGCTGGCCCGCCGCACGGACCGGCGCGTGGTGATCGCCACGTGCACCAAGTCCCTTCAGGACCAGCTGTTCGAGCGGGACCTTCCGGCGCTGCTGGAGGTGCTCGGGATCCCGCTCGCGTGCGCCCGGCTGAAGGGCAAGCAGAACTACCTGTGTCCCAAGGCGCTCGAGATCCAGGCCGGACGCGGCGCCGAGGAGGAAGACGTCCTCCAGGCGCTCCGCGAGTGGGCGGCCTCCGACCCGGTCGGCGACCTCGATCGTTTTCCCGCGGCGGACCCGGAGGGGTTCCGCCGGGTGCGCGGGCGGATCGCGGCCGATCCGGACGCGTGCACGCTCGCCACCTGCCGGCGCGGGCGCGAGTGCTTCTGGGTGCGCGCGCGGCGGCAGGCCGCCGAGGCGAAGCTGGTGATCGTGAACCACGCGCTGCTCGCGCTCTCGGGCGAGTCCCAGGGGTTGCTGCCCGAGTTCGACACCCTGGTGGTGGACGAGGGCCACCGCCTCGAGGGGGTGCTGCTCTCCCAGCTGGAGCGCTCGGTCTCGCGCCACCGCTTCGAGGAACTGCTGCGCACGGTGGGGAACGCGCGCGGCGGCAAGCGCGAAGGCGGGCTGCTCGGGCGCGCGCGCCGCTTCGCGCTGCCGCTCACCGATCCGTCCACGCGCGAGGCCATCGACCGCCTCGGCGCACGCACGCGCGACGCGCGGGCGGCCGTCGGAACGCTGTTCGAGCGCCTCGAGCCGCGCGGCGAGCGTCATGCGGTGTACGGGCTGCGCCAGCGTTACCGCTCGGCGGGCGAGCTGCTGGGCGCCGAGCTCGAGCCGCTCGAAGCGGTGCTGGGGCATTGTGGCGAGTACGCTCGCACCCTCCACCGTTTCGCCGATGGGCTCGAGAGCGCCGCCGGGACCAGCCCCGCGGCGGCCGAGCTGGCCGCCGAGCTCGAGCAGGTCGCGGGCTCGTTCGCGGCGCTCGGCGCCGACCTCG
The DNA here is from genome assembly GCA_963776245.1 of Candidatus Eiseniibacteriota bacterium. Taxonomy (GTDB): domain Bacteria; phylum Eisenbacteria; class RBG-16-71-46; order RBG-16-71-46; family RBG-16-71-46; genus CAVSAC01. Next base: position 29,458 of record CAVZLN010000004.1, read on the forward strand.
ACCATCTCGCCGACGCGCACGATCGCGAGTGGGTCTACTGGCGCAGCGCGGGGACGCGCGGCGTGGAGCTGCACGGCGCGCCGGTCTCGGTCGGCGACCACGCGCGGCGACTGGTGCTCGGACGCGCGCGCGCGTCGGTGCTCACCTCGGCCACCCTGTCGTCGGACGGGGACTTCGCGTTCCTCGCGGGGCGGCTCGGGCTCGGCGAGGAATGGGGCATGCCCTACGAGTCCGCGGTGTATCCGTCGCCGTTCGCGCTCGCGCGCCAGATGCGGGTGCTGGCGCTCGACGCCCCCGGCGAGGAGGCCGAGACGGTCGCCGCCGTGGTGGTCGAGCTGGCGCGCGCGGTGCCGCGCAACATGCTGGTGCTGTTCACCGCCCACGAGCGTCTGCGGCGGGCGCGCGAGCGGCTGCTCGACGCGCTGCCGGCGGGCGTGGAACTGCTGGCGCAGGAGTGGGACGGCACCGCGGGCCTGCTGTCCGAGCGTTTCCGCGCGCGGCGGGGGGCGGTCTTGCTCGGCGTGCAGAGCCTGTGGGAAGGTGTCGACTTCCCGGGGGACGCGCTGGAGATCGTGGTGGTGTCGAAGCTGCCGTTCTCGGTGCCGGACGACCCGCTGGTGGAGTCACGGGCGGAGCGTCTGCGCGAGCAGGGGCTCGACCCGTTCCGTCACGATGCCGTGCCCGAGGCGGTGCTGCGATTCCGGCAGGGAGTGGGGCGTCTCATCCGCCGCGCGGACGACCGGGGCGTGCTGGTGGTGTGTGACCCGCGGCTGACGAACGCGTCGTACCGGCGTCCGTTCCTGGCCGCGCTCCCCGCGCCGCCGGAGCGCATGGGTGATGCGCGCGCACTGGCCCTGGAGGCCGCGCGCTTCCTGCAGGATCTTCCAGTGAGGGGATGAGCGCATGATCGACCTCGGTTCGCGGCGGCTCACGCTCGACGACGTGGTGCGCGTGGCGCGCGAGGCGGAGACCGTCGCGCTGCCGGCGGCGACGCGGAAGGCGGTGGCGCAGGGGCGCGAGGTCATCGAGTCCGCGCTGCGCGCGGATCGCGTGGTGTACGGCGTGACCACCGGATTCGGGGAGCTCAAGGACCGCCGCATCCCGGCCGACCAGGTGGCGGCGCTCCAGGTGAACCTGCTGCGTTCGCATGCCGCCGGGGTCGGCGCCGCGGCGCCGCGCGAGGTGGTGCGCGCCATGCTCCTGCTGCGCGCGGCCTCGCTCGCGCACGGGCACTCGGGGGTGCGCCCGGCGGTGGTCGAGGCGCTGCTCGCGCTGCTCGAGCGGGACGTCACCCCGGTGGTACCGGTGCAGGGGTCGGTGGGCGCGTCGGGGGACCTCGCGCCGCTGGCGCATCTGGCGGGTGTGCTGACCGGCGAGGGCGAGGCGTGGCTCGGGCCGCAGCGCATGCCGGCGGCGCTGGCACTCCGCGGCGCCGGGCTGCAGCCGCTCACGCTCGAGGCGAAGGAGGGGCTCGCGCTCATCAACGGCACCCAGTTCTCCACCGCCTGGGCCGCGCTCGCCTGTGCCGACGCGCGCCGCGTCTGGGAAGCCGCGCTGGCCGCCGCCGCGCTCTCCACCGAGGTGCTGCTGGGGTCCTTCGCCCCGGCGCGCGAGGACGTGCAGGCGCTGCGGCCCTACCCCGGGGCGCGCGAGGCGGCGCGTCGGCTGCGCGCGTACAGCGAGGACTCGGGCCTGGTCGCGTCGCACGAGGACTGCGGACAGGTGCAGGACGCATACAGCCTGCGCTGCGTGGCCCCGGTGATGGGCGCGTCCTGGGACGCGCTCGAGCACGTGCGCGCGCAGCTCGAGATCGAGCTCAACAGCGTGAACGACAACCCGCTGGTGTTCCCGGGATCGGGCGAGGTGGTCTCGGCCGGCCTGTTCCACGCCCAGCCGGTGGCACTGGCGGCCGACTACCTGAAGATCGCGGTGGCCGAGATCGCCTCGCTCTCCGAGCGGCGCATCGACCGCCTGCTGGACCGCAGCGTCTCGGGCCTGCCGCCGATGCTGGCCGCCGACCCGGGGCTCGAGTCCGGATACATGCTGGCGCAGTACACCGCGGCGGCGCTGGTGTCGGAGAACAAGGTGCTGGCGCATCCGGCGAGCGTGGACTCCATCCCGACCGGCGCGGGCGTGGAGGACCATGTGAGCATGGCGCCGATCGCCGCGCGCCACGCGCGCGAGGTGGTGCGCAACGCGGCGCACGTGGTGGCGCTCGAGCTGCTGTGCGGCTGCCGCGCGCTGGAGTTCCGCCGGCCGCTCACGGCCGGCCATGGCAGCGAGCGCGTGTACGGCGCCATCCGCCGGATCGCGCCCGCGCCGGAAGGCGACCGGCCGCTCTCCGGGCCGGCCGAGACCGTCGCCCGCTGGGTGCTCTCACGCGCCCCCGAGCGTCTCGCCGAGGAGGTGCTGTCCGCATGAATCCGACCGCCACCGTGCGCACCGTGCGCGCTCCGCGCGGCAGCGCGCTCTCCTGCAAGGGGTGGGCGCAGGAGGCCGCGCTGCGCATGCTCATGAACAACCTCGACCCCGAGGTGGCCGAGCGGCCCGAGGACCTGGTGGTCTATGGCGGCACCGGGCGGGCGGCGCGCTCCTGGGAGGCGTTCGACCGCATCGTCGCGTCGCTGCGCGCGCTCGAGGACGACGAGACGCTGCTGATCCAGTCGGGCAAGCCGGTCGGAGTGTTCAAGACCCATCCCGGCGCCCCGCGCGTGCTCATCGCCAACTCGCTGCTGGTGCCGAGGTGGGCGACCTGGGAGCACTTCTGGGAGCTCGAGGGCAAGGGCCTCATCATGTACGGGCAGATGACCGCCGGCTCGTGGATCTACATCGGCTCGCAGGGCATCGTGCAGGGCACGTTCGAGACCTTCGCCGAGTGCGCGACGCGCCACTTCGGGGGCACCCTCGCCGGCCGCCTGGTGCTCACGGCGGGGCTCGGCGGCATGGGAGGCGCGCAGCCGCTCGCGGTGACCATGAACGGCGGCGTCTGCCTGGTGGTCGAGGTGGACCCGGCGCGCGCGCAGCGCCGCATCGACACCGGCTACTGCGAGCGTCTCACGCCGTCGATCGACGAGGCGCTGGAGTGGGCGCTCGAGAGCCGGCGGACGGGGCGACCGCTGGGCATCGCGCTGGTGGGCAACGCCGCCGAGGTGCATGCCGAGCTGCTGCGCCGCGGGCTGGTGCCCGACGTGGCCACCGACCAGACCTCGGCACACGACCCGCTGAACGGCTACGTGCCCGCGGGGCTCACCCTCGGACAGGCCGCGGCCCTGCGCTCCTCGGACCCGGCGGAGCACGTGCGCCGCGCGCGCGCGTCCATGGCGGCGCAGGTGGACACGCTGCTCGAGATGAGGGCGCGGGGCACGGTGCTGTTCGACTACGGCAACAACCTCCGCGGCGAGGCCGAGCAGGGCGGGCTCACGCACGAACGGGCGTTCTCCTACCCGGGCTTCGTCCCCGAGTACATCCGGCCGCTGTTCTGCGTCGGCAAGGGCCCGTTCCGCTGGGCGGCGCTCTCGGGCGACCCCGCGGACATCCTCGCCACCGATCGCGCCGCGCTCGAGGAGTTCCCGGACGACGCGCGCCTGCACCGCTGGATCCCGCTGGCGCAGAAACACGTCGCGTTCCAGGGATTGCCCGCCCGCATCTGCTGGCTCGGCTACGGCGAGCGGCACCGGCTCGGGTTGCGCTTCAACCGCATGGTCCGTGAGGGGCAGCTGAAGGCCCCGGTGGTGATCGGGCGCGACCACCTCGACACCGGTTCGGTCGCGTCGCCCTACCGCGAGACCGAAGGCATGCGCGACGGCAGCGACGCGGTGGCCGACTGGCCGATCCTCAACGCGCTGCTCAACACCGCGTCGGGGGCGTCGTGGGTGAGCGTGCACCACGGCGGGGGGGTCGGGATCGGCAACTCCATCCACGCCGGCATGGTCATCGTGTGCGACGGCCGCCGCGAGACCGACGAGAAACTGACGCGCGTGCTGGTGAACGATCCGGGCACCGGCGTGATGCGCCACGCCGACGCGGGCTACGAGGAGGCCGTCGAGCACGCGCGGCGCACCGGCATGAAGCTCCCGGGCATCACGCCCTAGAAGGAGGCACGCTCCGATGTCGGTCGGTCCGCTGCGCGATCCCTCCGCCAAGGCGGTGGCGGGCCGCGCGTCCTATCTCATCCTCCACAACACCTCGGAGGTCGTGACTCCCGATCCCACGGGACACGGCGTGCTGCGGTTCCCGAAGGGCGCGGTGGTGTTCCGCGACGGCCGCGTGCTCGAGGTGGGCGCGGCGACCGACCTGTTCCGCCGCCACGGGGAGGCTCGTCCGCTCAACGCCTATGGCCGGCTCGTGACCCCGGGGCTGATCGACTGCCACACCCACATGATCTTCGCCGGACACCGCGCGGTGGAGTTCCAGCGGCGCCTCGCCGGGGAGTCGTACGCGGCGATCGCCGCGGCCGGCGGGGGGATCCGCGCGACCGTGAAGGCCACCGCGCAGGAGCGCGACGACACGCTCGAGAAGACGCTCGCCAACCGGCTGGAGCGGTGGCGCGCCAACGGCTGCACCACGGTCGAGGTGAAGAGCGGCTACGGGCTCAATCACGCGGCCGAGCTGCGCCTGCTCGAGCTCATGCGCGGCGCCGCGCAGCGGGTCCCCGCGCGGCTGCATCGCACCGCGCTGCTGCTCCACGCGCTGCCCGAGGAATGGCGCGGGCGCCGCGAGAACTATATCGAGGAGTGGTGCGCCCGGGTGCTGCCCGAGATCTGCCGTCGCGATCTCGCCACCGCGGTGGACGCGTTCTGCGACGAGGTGGCGTTCACGGTGGACGAGTGCCGCCGCCTGCTCACGCGCGCCAAGGAACTGGGCCTGGCGGTCAAGCTCCACGCCGACCAGCTGTCGCGCACCGGCGGCGCGTTGCTGGCGGCCGAGCTCGGAGCGGTCTCGGCCGATCATCTGGAGAGCGCCACCGCCGAGGACTGGACGGCGCTCGCGGCCGCGGGGACGGTGGGCGTGCTGCTGCCGGCCGCCGCCCTGACGCTCGGCCAGCGCCTGCCCCACGCCACCCTGCTGCGTCCCACCGGCGCGCGGGTCGCGATCGCCACCGACTTCAACCCGGGCACCGCCCCGGCGCAGTCGCTGCTCGAGTGCGCCTCGCTGGCGGCGCGGCTGTGCGGCTTCACCGCCGAGGAGTCGCTGCTGGCCATCACCTGGAACGCGGCGCGCGCGCTCGGCGTCGAGGCCGAGGTCGGTCATCTCAATCCCGGCGCGTGGGGCGACGCCGTGACGTGGGAATGCGAGACCCTCGACGAGCTGACCTACTGGATGCCCGCGGTGCGGCCCGACACGGTGTTCATGCGCGGCGCCGACCTGGCGTTCCCGACGGTCGAGCGGCGGGTGTGGCCGTGAACGGCGCGCGGGCGCGCTCCTTCGCCCTGCCGCGGGCGCGTCCTCCGGCCGGCCGGTCGTCGCCCGGCCCGCGGGTGTTCACCGATCCGATGTCGTGGGCCATCCGGCCCTGATCCCGAGGAGACCCTGCCCATCATGGCCCAGCTCGTCGAATGCGTCCCCAACTTCTCCGAAGGCCGCCGCCGCGAGGTGGTGGAAGCGCTGATCGAGACCATCGCCGCGGTCCCGGGCGCGATGGTGCTCGACTCCGAGATGGATCCCGACCACAATCGCTGCGTGCTGACGTTCGCCGGCGAGCCCGCGCCGGTGATGGAGGCCGCGGTGCGCGTGGTGAAGCGCGCCGCCGAGCTCATCGATCTCAACCAGCACACCGGCCAGCACCCGCGCATGGGCGCGACCGACGTGGTGCCGTTCGTCCCGGTGGAGAACGTCACGCTCGAGGATTGCGCCGAGATGGCGCGCGTGGTGGGGCGGCGCATCGGCGAGGAGGCCGGGGTGCCGGTGTTCCTCTACGAGGCCGCGGCCTCGCGGCCCGACCGGGTGAGCCTCGCCGACGTGCGGCGCGGCGAGTTCGAGGGCCTGCGCGAGCTCATCGGCACCGACCCCAGGCGCGCCCCGGACTTCGGCCCCGCGCACATCCACCCCACCGCCGGGGCCACCGCGGTGGGCGCGCGGCGCTTCCTGGTGGCGTTCAACGCCAACCTGAACACCGGTGACGTGCGCGTGGCCAAGGCGGTCGCGAACGCCATCCGCGAACAGAGCGGGGGGCTCAAGCACGTGCGCGCGCTCGGGTTCTCGATCGAGGGCGGCCGGCGCGCACAGGTCAGCATGAACCTGGTGAACACCGAGGCCACGCCCATCCACCGCGTGCTGGCGCTGGTGCGGGACGAGGCGGCGCGCCGCGGCGCCGCGATCTCGGGCTGCGAGATGGTCGGCCTGGTGCCCGAGTACGCGCTGCTCGACGCGGCCGAGCACGCGCTCCAGCTCGAGGGCTTCCGTCGCGACCAGGTGCTCGAGCTGCGCCTGCGCACCCCTCCGCTCTCGGGCGCGGTCTCGCTCGGCGGGTTCTTCGAGCAGGTCGCCGGTCCCACCCCGACGCCGGGCGGAGGCACGGTGTCCGCGGTGGTGGGGGCGCTCGGCGCGGCGCTGGCGAACATGGTCGCGAATCTCACCCTCGGCAAGAAGAAGTACGCGGGGGTCGAGGAGGAGATGCGCGCGATCAAGCGCGAGGCCGGCGAGGCGCAGCGCGCGCTGATGGGACTGGCCCGGCGCGACAGCGAAGCCTTCGACGCGGTGCTCGCGGCCCGCCGGCTGCCCCAGGGCACCGAGCCCGAGCAGGCCGGGCGGGCCACCGCGGTGGCGGCGGCCGAGCTCGAGGCCGCCCGGGTCCCGCTGCTCACCGCCGAGGCCTGCCTGGGGGTGATCCGGCTGGCCGAACGGGCGGCGCGGCAGGGGAATGTGAACGCGGCCAGCGACGCCGGGGTATCCGGTCTGGTGGCGGCGGCGGCGGCGGAAGGGGCGCTCCTGAACGTGGAAATCAACCTGAAGTCACTGCCCCCCTCGGCCGATAAGACCGACGTGGAGATGCGCCTGCAAGGACTGCGCGCGGGGGTGGGCGAATCCAGCCGCCGCTGTCGCGAGGCCGTGCACGGAGCTTTGAGCGCCTGACAAGGACGACAGAGCCGGGGTCGACGCGTCGCCCGGCGCGCCTCGCGGAGAACAGCCAACTTGGAAAAGGCGATCGAGATCAAGCGACGGGCCCAGCGGTGCGTCCAGAACGGGGATCTGGACGGAGCGCTGGCCGAGTACGAGAAGCTCGTCGCGGTCGTGGACTCCGACCCCTACAACTTCGTGCTGCTCGCCGATCTGCTCTACAAGAAGGGCGAGACCGGCCAGGCGTCGCAGCGCTATCTCGCCGCCGCGACCGCTTACGAGACCCACGGCCTGTTCAAGAACGCGATCGCGGTCTGCAAGAAGATGATGCGGCTGTCGCTGGCGCCGCTCGAGGTGCTCGAGCGGCTGGCGAACCTCCACACCCTCGACGGCCTCGCCACCGAGTCCGCGTTGTACTCGGTGCAGTACGCCGACCTGCTGCTGTCGCAGAACGAGGTCGAGCGCGCGATCGTCGCGCTCGAGAAGGCGTACGCCGTCGCTCCCGACAATCTCAAGTCGCTCGAGAAGCTCGGCGAGGCCCGTCTGCTGCTGGGTGAGCCGGAGCAGGCCGCGCGCACCCTCCACGAGGCGAGCCGCCAGTACGAACGCGTGGGTCAGCTGAAGGACGCCGCGCGCTGCCGTCGCCGCGCCGAGCAGCTGATGCCGGGGCACGCGGGCGCCCTCGACGACCCGCCTGCGGCGGCGCCCGGGTCCGCGGCTGAGACCGACGCGCCGCCGGAGCTCGAGTCGTCGTCGGATCTCGAGTCGTCGGACCTCGGGCCCGGCCCGCCGCTCGAGCTGGACGACCACATGCACCTCGGCGCGCGGGACAGCGGGGAACCGCTCGGGCCCCCGGCGCTGCACGGCTACCGGGAGGATCTCGCGGCCGCACAGCCCGCGGCCGCCGTCGCCACCGAGGCGGTGCCTGCGCCGGCGGCCGAGCCCGTGCCGACGGCGTCCGCTCCCGTGAGCCCGCCGCGGCTTTCGATCGCGCTGTCCCCGGAGGGCGCCCCGGCTCACGAGTCCTCGTCCCCTGCGACGGAGGAGGGACCTTCCGGGAACGGTGCCGGCGAGGCGGAGCCCGCGAAGGGCGAGACCCCCGAGTCCCCGGGCCTGAGCTTCGAGGCCGCCACGCGCGCCCCCGCCCCGAAGCCGGGGAAGGAGCCGGCCAGCCTGGCGCATGTCGAGCGCCTGCTCGCCGAAGCGCAGGAGTCGTTCCGCACCGGGGAACGCGAGGCGGCCAGCCGCGCGCTCGCGGGCGCGGCGCTCGCGTACGAAGCGATCGGACGGCTCGACAGCGCGGCCACCATCTACCGCAGTCTCGGCAAGAGCGCGCACGCGACGCACGACGTGCTCATGCAGTGGTTCGCCAACTGCGAGCGCCGGGGCGATCACGCCGAGGCGGCGCAGGTGGCGTGTGAGCTGGGCGACCGCGCGCTGAACGAGGGCGACAGCGACGACGCGCTCGGCTGGTTCCAGCGCGCCCAGAGCCTGGATGCGCAGAACGAGCTCGCGCGTCGCCGGCTGCAGCGGCTGGCGCCGGCGCCCGCTCCCGGGGCGGTGGCCACCCTCACCGAAGCCGCCCCCGAAGCCCAGCCCGCGCCCGCCGAGGCGGCGGGGACCGCGGGCGCCGCGGCGCCGTCGGTGGCCGCAACGGGCGCGGGACCGAAGCCGGCCACGGGTATGCCCGAGCCGGGCCGGGTCGAGGTCGCGGTCGGCCGCGGCGAGGCGGTGACGTTCGACCTCGGCGCGCTCATCGGCGAGTTCCAGCGTGGGGTCGAGGCTCAGCTTTCCGGCGACGCCCAGAGCCACTACGATCTGGGCATGGCGTACCGCGAGATGGGCCTGCTCGAGCAGGCGCTGGATTCCTTCCGGGTCGCCGGGCAGGACCCGGTGTTCCGCGAGCGGGTGATCGAGATGGTCGGCCGGTGCCTGCTCGACCAGGGTTGCTTCGACGACGCGACGCAGGCGTTCGAAGAGGCGCTCGCCGACGCGTCGCGGGACCCCGCTCATCAGGTGAGCGTGCGCTTCCTGCTCGGCCTCGCCCACGAAGCGGCCGGCCGCAGCGCGGAAGCGCTCGGGGAATTCGAGCGCGTGTACGCCGCGCAGCCGTCGTTCCCGGACGTGGCGCAGAAGATCCGCGTGCTCCGGAAGACGATGGAGAACCTCTGATGCCCCGGCCGCCCGCGCGAGAGGGCGGTCGGCGCCTCGATCTCCACACCCACACCATCTTCAGCGACGGCCTGCTCACTCCCGAGGAGCTGGTGGAGCGCGCGGGCGTGCGCGGTCTCGCCGCCGTGGCGATCACCGATCACGACTCGGTGGACGGCATCGCCCGGGCGCGCGCCGCGGCGGGGCCGGCGCTCGAGGTGGTGCCGGGCATCGAGATCTCGACGCTCGGCGAGGGGCTCGAGCTCCACATCCTCGGCTTCTACCTCGACGGGGACGACCCGGGTCTGGGCGAGCGCCTCTCGCGCTTCCGCGAGGAGCGGGTGAAGCGTGCCGAGGCGATGGCCGAGCGACTCGGCACCCTGGGTGTGCCGGTGGACGTCGCCGACGTGCTCGAGCGCGCCACGCCCGGGGTCGTGGGACGTCCCCACCTGGCCGACGCCATGATGCGCGCGGGCCATGTCGGCACCATCGACGAGGCCTTCCGGCGCTATCTCGGCGCCCGCGGCGAAGCGTTCGTGCCGCGGCCGGCCTTCCGGCCGGAGGAGGCCATCGCCCTGATCCACGCTGCCGGAGGCGTGAGCGTGCTGGCCCACCCGGGCATGAGCGTGAGCGACTCCCTGGTCGAGCGGCTCGCGGGGCACGGCCTGCGCGGCATCGAGGTGTGGCACCCGCAGCACGGCCCGGCGCTCCAGCGCCGCTACCGCGCGCTGGCGCAGCGCCTCGGGCTGCTCGCGACCGGAGGGACGGACTTCCATGCCCCCGGGCGTGGGCTCGACCTCGGCGACCTGCCGGTGCCGGCGAACGTGCTCGCCTCCCTCAAGCAGGCGGCCGGCGTCGCCGGCTGATCGCACCCGGCCCGCGCGTTGACTCCCGCCGCGCGGCGCGACTAACCTGCGGCACGCCCCGGACGTCCGCCCCCAGGGAGACCACGCGCCATCGCACCCGAACGCCTGTCCACACGCCGCCTCTCGTACGCGGCCCTCATGGTGGCGGCGGGGCTCACCGGGGTGTACGCCGAGACCGTCCCGAACTTCGAAGTGCTCACCCTCGTGGTGTTCCTGTCGGGCGTGCTGCTCGGGGTGCGCGGCGGGATGACGGTGGGCCTGCTCACCATGCTGGTGTACTCGCTGCTGAACCCGTACGGCGCGGTCCACCCGCTGGTGACCGCCGCCCAGGTGACCGGCGAGATGCTCGCCGGCGCGGCCGGCGGTGGTGGCGGGCGCGCCGGGCTCGAGCGTCTCGGCGGCGCCGGACGTGCGGCCGTGCTGGCCGTGCTGGCGATCGTGCTCACCGCCGCCTTCGACCTGGTCACGAACCTCGCGACCGGGGTGGTGTTCGGTCAGATGAAGGTCACTCTGCTCGGAGGGATCCCGTTCGCCTTATGGCACATCGGGTGGAACGTCGTGCTGTTCGTGGCGCTGGGCACTCCGCTGGTGCGGGTGTTCGCGCACTATCGCGAGCGGCTGTCGTCCTGACGCTGGCGTTGGCGGCGCCGCGTGCGGGCGCCGGGAGCTCGCCGGACGCCGGGGACGCCACGCTGCGCTCCGCCGCGCTTCCCGGCCTCGAGGCGTGGTGGGCCGAGCCCGGCCGGGCCGGCTCCATGCCGGCGGCGTGGCTTTCGCCCGCCTTCCCGCGGGTGTACGCGGGACACGTGCTGGGCGGGATCGGACTCGCGGACGATGGCCGCGCGGCACCCCCGAGTCCGTGGCCGGGATCGGCCGCGGACACGCGGCCGCTCGCGTGGTCGGACAGCGTGCGCGCCGAGCTGGCCCCGGCGGGCGGTCCGGGCGGGACGCTGGCGCGCGCGGAGGCGGGCCGCGAGGTGCCGGGGATCCGCAGCGCCTGGGCGATGTTCGGGTACACCACCGGGGACAACAACGTGGAGGAGACCTCCCTGCTCGCCGAGCGCGGCGACGCCCAGCGCGGGCTGCGCTACGAGGTGCTCTCCGCCTCGCGCGGCGCGGCGGGATCGCTCGGCCCCGCGGGCCGGCACTTCTGGGGGGTCTCGGGCCGGACGGTGCGCGGCCGCCACCGCTTCGAGGCGGCGTATGCCCAGCGCGGCACCCACGACGCGCTGGCGTCATTCGGCGCGTCCGAGTCGGCCCGCGGGGAGTCCGGCCGGCTGGGGTGGCGTTGGAGCGACGGGTCGCGGGACGCGTCGCTGGTGCTGGCGCGCGCGTACGAAGGGCGCGAGAGCTACGGCGACTGGCTCGCGTACTCGCGCCGCGACGCGTCCGAGGACCGCGCCACGCTCACGGCCGGGGGCCGCGCGGGCATCCACACCCTGGGCGCGGAGGTCCGCTGGAGCAGCGCGCGCGTGCGGCGCGCGTGGACCGAAGTGGCGGACTGGCGCACCGAGTCGGTGTGGGGAGTGGCGCGCGCCGCCCGGCCGCTCGGCGAGGGCACGCTCGAGGCCGCGCTCGCCGGGGGCCGGCACGACGCGGTGGGGGGATGGAGGGTGGCGCCCTCGCTCGCGTACCGTTTCGCGGCGGTGGGCGTGAAGGGCACGGCGAGCCTCGCGCGCATCGTGACCCCGGCGTGGTCGGACCTGGCGCCCGGGGAGCGCGCCTTCCTCCAGCGCACGTGGGCCGGCGGTTTCGATCTCGCGGCGGGGGAGGGCCGCGCGCGGGCGCGCCTCGCGTTCCTCGGCGGCACCACCCACGATCGCGCCCTCGTCGGGCGCGCGCCGCTGGCCGAACTGTGGCTGCGCCAGGGGCTGCGCCGGGAGCGCGGGCGCGCGCCGTTCGCCCTCACCCTCGCGAGCGTGGGCTGGGACGCGCGCGGCTTCGAGACCGGTGCCGAGGGATTCGTGCTCGCGCAGCGCGATGGCGCGCGGACCGCCGATCCCGACCACGGCTTCCGCGCTCACGCGGGCGTGCGCCTCGGGTTCTTCGGCGGCGATCTGCACCTGACCGCCCGCGGCGAGGTCGAGGGCAGCGGACCTCGGGCCGTGGACGGGGCACCCGAGCTGCGCGTGCCGGGCTTCGCGAGCGCGGGAGCCGCGCTCACACTGAGGCTCGCGGACGCCACGGTCACGCTGCGCGCGCGCAATCTCGAGGATCGGCGGCGCGAGGAACCCTGGATCGATCCCGCGACCGGCGCGCTGGCCTTCGGGACCGGGCGCGAACTGCGTTTCGCGCTCGGCTGGGCCATCGCGGACTGACGCCCCCGGCCACCGCCCCCGCGGGGCCACTCGTGATCGATCTCACCCCGGCCGAGCGCCGGGGCGCGCTGGTGTTCGTCCTGGTGCTCGCGCTCGGCGCGGGCTGGGACCTGTGGCGGGCGCGTCATCCCGAGCTGCGCGCGCTGCCGATCGCTCCACCGCCCGCGCCGCAGGCGGCGTCGCCCGCGCCGCTCACGGCGGGCCCCGCGCCGGCCACCGCCGCGCTCGATCTCAATCGCGCGAACGTCGCGGAGCTGGACGCCCTGCCGGGGCTGGGACCGGTGCTGGCGCGGCGGATCGTCGAGCACCGCGCGGCGCACGGCCCGTTCGCGCGCCCGGAGGACCTGCTGGCGGTGCGCGGCATCGGGCCCCGGCTGTTCGAGCGGCTGCGCGGCCGCGTGTTCGCGGGCCCTCCAACGCCCCCCTGAGGGCCGGTCCCCGCCTGCAAGCTGCACGGGCGGGCGGCACGCGACCGTGCAGATTCCGCTTCAGGGAACGCCCCCTCCCTGCCGATGACGTGCGTGGGTCCAGCCTCTCACGCCCCCACCCGTGCCCGCGGACAAGGCGTTCCGCACGGCATGTTTCGTGCGTGAAGGGCCGCGGCTCATCGCGTGCGCACGCCCGGGCCCCGCCTCGCGCGGGGTCCTACGCCAGGTCATCCACCGACGGGACGACATGTTGGACGACATCGGACAGAAACTGCTCGAAGCGCACCTGATCGACGAGACCGCGTTGACCAAGGCGGCGCAGCAGATGAAGAACCTCGGGGGCACCCTGACCGGGAACCTGGTCAAGATCGGTGCGCTCACCGAGGATGCGCTGCTCGAGTTCCTGTCGCGGCTCTACAGCGCCCCGTCGATCGACCTCAAGAACTTCGAGCCCGACCCCACGCTCACGCGGCTCATCCCCGGGGACGTCGCCACCAAGTTCATGGCGCTGCCGGTCCAGCGCGCCGGCCGCCGCCTGGTGGTGGCGATGGCGAACCCGACCAACATCTTCGCCATCGACGACATCAAGTTCATCACCGGCTACGAGGTCGAGCCGCACGTCGCCACCGAGGCCGCGCTCAAGAAGGCGATCGACCGCTCCTACGACTCCGCCGGCACCATGGCCGACGTGATGAAGGGCATGGAGGAGGACCTGTCGGTCGTCGACGAGGACGACACCGCCGAGGCCGAGAGCGGCATCGCGGGGGCCGACGAGGCGCCGATCGTCAAGCTGGTCAACTCGCTGATCGCGGACGCGGTGCGCAAGGGCGCGTCGGACATCCACATCGAGCCCTACGAGAAGCTCGATGCGGGTGCGCTTCCGCATCGACGGCGTGCTCCAGGAGATGATGGCGCCGCCGTTCAAGTTCAAGGCCGCGATCATCTCGCGCCTGAAGATCATGGCCGAGCTCGACATCGCCGAGCGCCGCGTGCCGCAGGACGGCCGCATCAAGATCAAGGTGCTCAATCGCACCATCGACCTGCGCGTCTCGTCGCTGCCGACGATCTTCGGCGAGAAGATCGTGATGCGCATCCTCGACAAGACCAACCTCAACATCGACCTCGAGAAGCTCGGCTTCGAGCCGCAGTCGATGAAGGAGTTCGTGTCGGCGATCGCCAATCCGTACGGCATGGTGCTGGTCACCGGGCCGACCGGATCGGGCAAGACGACCACGCTGTACTCGGCGCTGTCGCGCGTGAACACCCCCGAGGTCAACGTCATGACCGCCGAGGACCCGGTCGAGTACAACCTCGACGGCATCAACCAGGTGCTGGTGAACGAGGACGTCGGCCTGACCTTCGCCGCGGCGCTGAAGGCGTTCCTGCGGCAGGACCCCAACATCATCATGGTCGGCGAGATCCGCGACCTGGACACCGCCTCGATCGCGGTGAAGGCGGCGCTCACCGGCCACCTGGTGCTCTCCACGCTCCACACCAACGACGCCCCGAGCGCCATCGGCCGACTGATCGACATGGGCATCGAGCCGTTCCTGGTGGCGTCGTCGGTGAACCTGATCCTCGCCCAGCGGCTCGTGCGCAAGGCCTGCGCCGCGTGCAAGCACCCGGTGACGCTCGACGCGGAGGTGCTGCGCGAGCTCCAGCTCACGCCGGAGGAGGCCGCCAGCGCGCACTTCATGGAGGGCGAGGGCTGCGTCGACTGCAACAACACCGGCTACCGCGGGCGCCACGGCGTCTACGAGGTGATGCCGATCTCGTCGAAGATCCGCGACCTGATCCTGGACCGCGCCTCGGCGAGCGAGATCAAGAAGCAGGCGATCGAGGAAGGCATGCTCACGCTGCGGCGGGACGCGCTCGAGAAGCTCAAGCGGGGCGTGACGACGGCGGAGGAAGTGCTCAAGGAGACGGCCGCCGACAAGCTGTAGGCCCGACCACCGGGCGGCGACCGCCGCCCACACCGGAGGACGCGCACGTGGTGACGCTGACGACAGCTGCTCGAGGACATGGTGCAGAGGAAGGCGTCCGATCTGCACATCACGGCCGGCGTGCCGCCGGAGTTCCGCATCGACGGGTCGATCACGCCGAGCGAGTACGACGTGCTGACGCCCGAGATGACCACGCAGCTCGCCTACAGCGTGCTGTCCGACGAGCAGCGCAAGCGCTTCGAGACCACCAAGGAGCTGGACTTCTCGTTCGGCGTGAAGGGCCTGTCGCGCTTCCGCGCCAACGTCTTCCTGCAGCGCGGCGTGATCTCGATGGCGATCCGCCAGATCCCGTACGAGATCCTGCCGATGGAGAAGCTCGGCCTGCCGCCGGTGGTGCGCGAGTTCACCAACCGCCAGAAGGGCCTGGTGCTGGTCACCGGGCCGACCGGCAGCGGCAAGTCGACCACGCTCGCGGCGATGATCGACCACATCAACGCGAACCGCCAGTGCCACATCATGACGATCGAGGACCCGATCGAGTACATCCACCACCACAAGAAGTGCATCGTCAACCAGCGCGAGGTCGGCGCCGACACGGCGTCGTTCCCGGCCGCGCTCAAGTACGTGCTGCGCCAGGACCCCGACGTGATCCTGATCGGCGAGATGCGCGACCTCGAGACCATCGAGGCCGCGCTCACCATCGCCGAGACGGGCCACCTGGTGTTCGCGACCCTGCACACCAACTCGACGTACGAGGCGGTCAACCGCATCGTCGACGTCTTCCCGGCCGACCAGCAGCAGCAGATCCACACGCAGCTGGCGTTCGTGCTCGAAGGCGTGGTCACGCAGCAGCTCATCCCGCGCAGCCGTGGCACCGGCCGCGTGATGTGCGCGGAGGTGCTGGTCTGCACGCCGGCGATCAAGGCGGTCATCCGCGAGGACAAGATCCACCAGATCTACAGCCTCATGCAGGCCGGGCAGAAGTTCGGCATGCAGACGATGAACCAGGCGCTCATGCAGGCGGTGCTGGACAAGCAGCTCTCGCTCGAGGATGCGCTCGAACGGTCGCCCGACCGCGCCGAGCTCGAAGGCATGCTCGGCAAGGTCCTCCGGACCGCCGCGTAGGAGATCACATCATGGCCGATCTATGTGTGGAAGGGACGTACGCTCGCGGGCGAGGCCCAGACGGGCGAGATCGAGGTCGGGCGCCAGGAGGAGGCGCTCGACACCCTGCGCAAGCGGAAGATCCTCGTCACCTCGCTGCGGGCGAAGTCGGCGGGCTTCACCCTGCCGAAGTTCGGCGGCTCGGGGGTCAGCACCAAGGACCTCGCCATCTTCACGCGCCAGTTCGCGACCATGATCACGGCCGGTCTGCCGCTGGTGCAGTGCCTCGACATCCTCGCCAAGCAGTCGAGCAAGCCGTCGTTCGGGCGGGTGATCGGCGAGGTGACGCGCGACGTCGAGGCCGGCTCCACGCTGTCCGACGCGCTCGGCAAGCACCGCGACGTGTTCGACGACCTGTTCCGCAACATGGTGGCCGCCGGCGAGGCGGGCGGCGTGCTGGACGAGATCCTGATGCGGCTGGCGACCTACATCGAGAAGGCCGACGCGCTGAAGCGCAAGGTCCAGAGCGCGATGATGTACCCGGTCGTCGTGCTGACGGTGGCCCTGGGCGCCACCGCGTTCATGCTCATCTTCATCATCCCGACGTTCGCCAAGATGTTCACCGACTTCGGCGGCGAGCTGCCGCTGCCGACCAAGATCGTGCTGGGGATGTCCGGTCTTGCTGCAGCACTTCTGGTGGGCCGGCCTGCTGGCGGTCGGCGGCGGGCGTGTTCCTGTTCGGGCGCTTCCGCGCGACCGAGAACGGCCATCGCGCGGTGGACCAGGCGCTCGCTCAAGATGCCGGTGCTCGGCGACGTGCTCCTCAAGGGCGCGGTCGCGCGCTTCACGCGCACGCTCGGCACGCTGATCGCCTCGGGCGTGCCGATCCTCTCCGGCCTCGAGATCACGGCACGCACCGCCGGCAACAAGGTCATCGCCGAGGCCATCATGACCGCGCGCACCTCGATCCGCGAGGGCGAGACGGTGTCGGCGCCGCTGAAGCAGTCGGGCGTCTTCCCGCCGATGGTGGTGCAGATGATCTCGGTCGGGCGAGCAGACCGGCGCGCTCGACGAGATGCTCACCAAGATCGCGGTGTTCTACGACGCCGAGGTGGACACGGCGGTGGACACGCTCACCTCGATCATCGAGCCGGTCATGATCGTCCTCATGGGCGGCATCGTCGGCGGCATGGTGGTCGCGATGTACCTGCCGATGTTCAAGCTCATCAGCGTGGTCGCGGGCGGCAACGGATGAGTTCCGCGGTCGCCATGCCCTCCGGGACCGCGAGGTCCGGGCTCGCCGACGCGGCGGTCGATCGCTGGAAGGGCCTCGAGTCCGTCCTGCGCGCTCGCCTCGTGATCGCCTCGCTGGCGCTGCCGGTCGGGATCCTGCTCCGGCCGGAGGTGCTGGCGAGCGCGTGGTGGGTGCTGGGCGGATCGCTGATCGCCCTCGGGATGGCGTCCGTGCTGTTCGGCCTGGGCGTCCGCCTGCGCCGCGGCTACGGGGTGCAGGTGTCCCTGCAGATCGCGACCGACCTCGCCCTGGTCACGGCGCTCGCCGTGTTCACGGGCGGACGCGCCAGCCAGTTCGTGATGTTCTTCGCGCTGGTGGCGATCACCGGCGGCCTGCTGGCGCGCGTCACCGGCGGGTTGCTGGCCGCCGCGGGCGGGTGGGCGGCCATCCTGGTCCTGCCGTGGCTGGAGGCGCGGGCCGGCGTCGCGACCGATGCCGCGACCTCGACACTGCCCGGTCCGGCCCTGCTGTTCCCCTTCCTCGGGATGGTCGGGGTCCTCGCGGGCGTGCTCGGGGACCGGGTGCAGCGCACCCGCAACGACCTCGAGCAGACCGCCCGCGAACTGGACCGCGTGCGCCTCGACAACGACGCCATCCTGAGGCACCTCACCTCGGGGGTGCTCACCGTGGACGCGCATGGCCGCATCGCGTACATCAATCCGGCCGCCGAGCAGATGCTCGGCCTGCGCGCCCTCGTGGTGCGGAGCCGCGTGCTCGCCGAGGCGCTGCCGGAGCGGCTGGCGCCGCTGCGCGCGCACATCGAGGACTCGCTGGCGCGGTCGCGGCCGCGCGCCCGCGCCGAGCTCCAGATGAGCACCGCCGCCGGGCAGCCGCTGCCGGTCGGCATCTCGACCAGCCTGCTGACCCACCACGGGGCGGTCACCGGCGTGGTCGCGGTGTTCCAGGACCTCACCGAGGTGCGGGAGATGGAACGGCGCGTGCGCCGCAACGAGACGCTCGCGGAACTGGGCGCGCTCGCGGCCGGCATCGCGCACGAGCTGCGCAATGGGCTCAAGCCCATCAGCGGCTCGGCGGAGTATCTGCAGCGCGAGCTCCAGCTCAAGGGCGAGGACGCGGTCCTGATGGAGCTGATCACCACGGAATGCGGCCGCCTGAACCGGTTCGTGACCGACCTGCTGACCTATTCCCGCGAGCGCGATCTGGTGCTCGAGACCCTCGACCTCGACGAGATGCTCGCGGAACTGGTGCAGGTGGTGAGCCGGGATCCCCGGCGCGCGGCGGGCGTCACTGTCCGCCTGGTGCCGGGTCAGTCGCCGCGCGCGATCCGCGCGGATCGGGAACAGATGAGACAGGTGTGGCTGAACCTCGTCACCAACGCGCTGGAGGCGATGCCCGATCGGGGCACGCTCACGGTGCGGTGGCGGGAGCGGGGCCAGTCACGCGTGGCGGTGGAATTCGAAGATGAGGGACAAGGTGTCACCGCGGAGGATCTGCCGCGGATCGGACAACCGTTCTTCACGACCAAGGAAGGGGGGACCGGCCTGGGTGTGGCGATCGCCCAGCGCATCGTGGAACGCCACGGCGGCACGCTGCAGTACGAGAGCGTGCGCGGGCGCGGCACGGTCGCGCGGGTGACGCTGGCCAGCGCTGTGCCCGTCGTGGCCGGACTGGCGCCGGCGGCCTAGCGGTTCCCCATTGAACCCCCGGAGAGAGGTGGACGACATGCCCGCGGAACGGATCCTGGTGGTCGACGACGAGCAGAGCATGACGCAGTTCCTGAGCATCGTGCTCCGCAAGGAGGGATACCAGGTGACGGCGGTGAGCAACGGCCGCGAGGCGCTCGAGCGCGTCAAGGCCGAGCCCTTCGACGTCGTCATCACCGATATCAAGATGCCGGGGATGGACGGCATCCAGCTGCTTCAGGGCATCAAGAAGCACGACGCCTCGCTGCCGGTGATCATCATGACCGCGTACGCCTCCCAGCAGTCGGCGATCGACGCCGTCAACATGGGCGCGTTCCAGTACCTCATCAAGAACGCGAAGAACGACGAGATCAAGCTGGTGGTGCGCAACGCGATCGAGATGCGGAAGGTGCGCGCCGAGAACCAGTACCTCAAGCGCGAGCTCAAGAAGGGTCACGAGGAGAAGATCATCATCGGCTCCTCGGACGAGATGATGCGAGTGTTCAAGATGGTGGAGAAGGTCGCGGACAGCGAGGCCACCATCATGATCCAGGGCGAGAGCGGCACCGGCAAGGAGCTGATCGCGCGCGAGGTGCACTACAGCAGCCGCCGCGTCAACGGGCCGTTCGTGAGCATCAACTGCGGCGCCATCCCGCGCGACCTGCTCGAGAGCAACCTGTTCGGACACGTGAAGGGCTCGTTCACCGGCGCGGTGCGCGACTCCGCCGGCATGTTCCAGGTCGCCGAGGGCGGCACGTTCTTCCTCGACGAGGTGGGCGAGATGCCGCTGGCGACCCAGGTGAAGCTGCTGCGGGCGCTGCAGGAGCGGGAGATCATCCCGGTGGGCGGCACGCAGCCGATCAAGGTCGACTGCCGGCTGGTCGCCGCGACCAACGCCGATCTCGAGCGCGAGGTCGCCGAGGGGCGCTTCCGCGCCGACCTGTTCTATCGGCTCAACGTCATCCCGATCAAGCTCCCGCCGCTGCGCCTGCGCCGCGACGACATCCCGCTGCTGGTCGACCACTTCCTCAAGCGTCACGCCCAGAACCACCCCGGGAAGCAGGTCAACAAGGAAGCGATGGAACTGCTCATGAAGTACGACTGGCCGGGCAACGTGCGCGAGCTCGAGAACGTGATGGAGCGCGCGCTGATCCTCGACGAGGGCGGCACCATCGGCCCCGACGACCTGCCCGACAAGATCCGCTTCGGCCAGAGCCACCGCGGGAGCCTGGTGATCGACTCGCCGACGCTCACCCTCGAGGAACTGGAGAAGGAGTACATCCTCAAGGTGCTGAGCTACACCCGCTGGCAGAAGAAGCGGGCGAGCGAGGTGCTGGGCATCAACGCGTCGACGCTCTATCGCAAGCTCATCGCGTACGGCGTGGAGAAGCCGGGCGGGTCGCCGGAGGACGAGCGCGACCTGGCGCCGGGCGCGGACGAGGGAGCCGCCCGCGCGGCCTGACGGCGTGCGGAACGCATGCCGCGCGTCGCGTGCATGCGTTTCGCACACGGACGGGGGCGGACGGTTGGAGATTGCCCGGTCGCCCGAGGTCGGGCGGAGGCGAGCCCCCGCGGGGCCGCGGCCGCAATGGCAACGCGGCGAACGGATTGGAGCAGACAGGAACCGGCCGGCACGAATGGCACATGGGTTGCTCGATACACGGTTGAGGGTCGGGCGAGAGAGCAGACCCGGGGCAGTCCACCACCAGGAGGAGCGCACGTCATGTTCAAGACCCAGAAGGGCTTCACCCTGATCGAGCTGATGATCGTGGTCGTGATCATCGGCATCCTCGCCGCGATCGCGATCCCGAACTTCATCGCGATGCAGAGCCGCGCGAAGGAAGGCAGCACGAAGGCCAACATGCACACGTTCCAGCTCTCGGCTGAGGACTACGGCGTGCAGCATGACGGCACGTACTCGATCACCGAGACCGACGTCGCGACGCTGCTGCCGTCGGGCGGTCTGAACTTCAAGAACCCGTTCGATCAGACCACCGGCGTCGGCGCCGCGTACGAGTTGCGCGCTGCGATGGGTACGGCTTGCACGGCGACCCCCGGCATCACGAGCTACGGCACGGACGGCGTGGGCAACGCGTACAACATCAAGGGTTGGGGCAAGGCGGACTCGCTTTCGCTGACCCTGACGGCCGGTCAGTAATCCCACCGGCGGTGGACGAGAAGGGGCGGGCGCGAGCCCGCCCCTTCTGCATTGGGGCGAGGTCCCTGGCGCCCGCGGGTGGGGCGCCCGGCGGCGCGGGCGAGGAGGGACACGGGACCCGCGACGGCCGCGGACCTTCGCTCCGGGCCATTGCAGCGAGCACCGGACCCGGCACTCTGCAATCCACCGCGCGCTCCGGCCCACATCGGACCGGCGGGGCCGGTTCCGGGCAGGCAGCTATCTCGTTGTCGCACAGGGGCGATGGTGCGGGTGGGAGGAACGCGGCAGGGAACTCCGCTGGTACGGGTGTTGCGAAGGACTATCAGGTGAGGGAGGAGGGTCCGCCATGAACAGCTCCAGACCGAATCGAGATTCCCGACTGGGTTTCACGCTCATCGAGCTGATGATCGTCGTCGTGGTGATCGGGATCCTCGCGGCGTTCGCGATCCCGAACTTCCTCGCGATGCAGCGGCGCGCCCTCGAGGCCACCGTCAAGTCGAACATGCATCAGATCCAGGTGACGCTGGAGGACTACTCGATCCAGAACGACAGCTTCTATCCGGCCTCGGCGGCCGCCACGCTGCCCGACGGCCGCACCCTCCGCGACGTCTGCCCGGGCGGTGCCTTCCCGGTCAATCCCTATACGAAGATCGAGAGCGTCGTGCAGTTCAATGCGAACCCCACCTCCGGATTCCCGGGCGAGCTCGCGATCAATCCCGCGCAGCCCGGCGAGTACGTGCTCAAGGGGAACGATTCCAAGGGCGACACGCTGCGCCTGGTCCTGACGACCGGCCAATGAGCCGGCGGGTAGCGGGAGCCGGGGATCCGCAGGGCCGGCGAGGAGCCGTGGTTCCTCTCCCGGGCCCTGGGCCCCTCGGAAGGCCATTGCGGACGATCGAAAGTCAGGCAAGGAGAACCCGATGAACATCCCGCCACGCCGCGAAGCGCCTCGCGAGGACCACGGCTTCACGCTCATCGAGCTGATGATCGTGGTGGTCGTGATCGGCATCCTCGCGGCGATCGCGATCCCCAACTTCGCCTCGCTCGAACGGCGCGCCCAGGAGAGCTCGGTGAAGTCGAACATGCACACGGTCCAGATGGTGATGGAGGACTACTCGGTCCAGAACAACGGCCAGTACCCCACCACGGCCGCGTCCGCGCTGCCCGACGGGCGCACGCTGCAGGCCCTCTGCCCGGGCGGACAGTTCCCCACCAACCCGTTCACCAAGCTGCCCTCGGTCGTGCTGTTCAACAGCAACCCGACCGTCGGCAATCCGGGTGAGATCGGGATCAACCCGGCCCTGGTGAGCAACTACCTGCTCAAGGGCAATGGTCCGTTCGGTGACACCTTGAAACTGGTGCTCACCACCGGCCAGTAGCCGGGTCCGCCGCCCCTCGGGGCGGCACACGGGTTGCATTCTGCACCCACCGGAACGGCGCCGCGCGGCCCCCGCAGGGGGCCCGCGCGGCCAGGCAACAGGTTGGCGCGGCCGACATCCCGCCCGCGCAGTTCCGGTCGAGGAGCCCCGTGAACGATTTCCAGCCACTCCGGCCAGCCGCTGATCGGCCGAGCGCCGGCTTGCGTGGTCCGCAGTCCGACCCTGCGGTGTGCATCCGCGGCCTCGCCAAGCACTACCGCAATCCCTGGACGATGCGCGTGGTGCGCGGACTGGAGCCGCTCGATCTCGTGGTCCATCGGGGCGAGGTGATGGGTTACCTCGGACCCAATGGGGCGGGGAAGACCACCACGCTCAAGCTCCTGACCGGCCTGCTCAAACCCACCGCAGGGCGGGCGTGGCTGTTCGGCGAACCGATCGAGCACGTCCGCAGCCGGAGCCGTCTCGGCTTCCTGCCCGAGCAGCCCTACTTCTACGACTACCTGAACGGCATCGAGTATCTCGAGTTCGCGGGCCGTCTCTCCGGGCTCGGATCGCGCGAGGCCCGGACCGCCGCGCGGCACTGGCTCGGACGGGTCGGGCTCGGCGACCGGCCGCGTTTGGGCCTGCGCAAGTACTCGAAGGGCATGCTCCAGCGCCTCGGCCTCGCGGCCGCGCTGGTGCACGCGCCGGCGCTCCTGATCCTCGACGAGCCGATGAGCGGTCTCGACCCCATCGGCCGGCGCGAGGTGCGCGATCTCATCCTCGAGCAGCGCGAGCGCGGGACCACGGTGCTGTTCTCGTCCCACATCCTGCCGGACGTGGAGACGCTGTGCGACCGCGCGGCGATCATCGTCGGCGGACGGCTGACGCGCGTCGCCACGGTGGGCGAACTGGTGGGCGACCGGGCCGCGACGGTCGAGATCACCTGCGAGCGCCTCGGACTGGTCGAGATCCCGGGCAGCCTCCACGGCGCGGTGAGGCGTGCCGAGCGCCCGGACGCCACGGTGTTCACGGTCGAGGACGACGCGCGGCTCGACGAGACGCTGCAGTGGCTGCTGCGCGGCCGGGTACGGGTGCGCGCGGTGACCCCGCAGCGCTCCAGCCTCGAGGAGCTGTTCCTCTCGGACGCGCGCGCGGCCGGCGGCGCGGAGCACGAGCGGAGGATGGCATGATCGCGGCCCTCATCGCGCACAACACGTTCCGCGAGGCGATGCGGGACCGCGTCCTCGCCGGCGTGACGGTGGCCGGGATCGCGCTGCTGGGGCTGACCCAGCTGGCGAGCCCGCTCGCACTCGGCGAGGGGACACGCCTCACCGTGGAT
Organism: Candidatus Eiseniibacteriota bacterium; assembly: GCA_963776245.1. Taxonomy (GTDB): domain Bacteria; phylum Eisenbacteria; class RBG-16-71-46; order RBG-16-71-46; family RBG-16-71-46; genus CAVSAC01. The sequence goes on from CAVZLN010000004.1 coordinate 53,119, forward strand.
CTCGGACTCACGGCCATCTCGGTGCTCGGCCTGCTGGTCGTGCTGCTGGTGGGCACCAGCCTGGTGGCCAAGGAGATCGAACGGCGGACCATCTACAACCTGTTGTCGCGCCCGATCGCCCGCCCCATCTACCTCGTGGGCAAGTGGGCCGGGCTCACCGTCGCGCTGTGGACGGTGGCCGTCGTGCTCGGCCTCGCCCTGTGGGGAGTGCTGGCCTGGCGCGGGCACGCGGCCTACGGCCTCGCGCTCGCGCAGGCGACGTACCTGGCCGCGCTCGAACTGGCGGTGGTGACCGCGCTGGCCGTGCTGTTCTCGGCGCTCTCCACGCCGGTGCTCTCGGCGCTCTACACGCTCGGGCTGGTCCTCGCGGGACAGTGGTCGTACGACCTGCGCGGGCTCGCGGTGAAGTTCCCGACCGCGTTGGGCGCACCGCTGAGCTTCGCCGCCGACCTCCTGCCGAACCTCCCGCTCTTCAACATGCGGTCGCTGGCCGCGGCCGGCGAGCCCACGACCTTCGCGCACCTCGGCATCGCCACCGCGTACGCGGCGCTCTACGCCGGCTGCGCCCTGGCGCTCGGCGCGGCGGCGTTCGAGAGCCGCGACTTCAAGTGATGACCGCGCACGCCCTGCCCGGGTGGCGTCGCCGCCTGCTGGTGGCCTGGGTGATCGCCGCGACGCTCGGCGCCGGCGCGAGTGGCCTGGCACGCACCGCGTGGGAGAGGCTCCCGCGCCCCCGTCCGCTCGAGGAGCTGTCGTACTACCCGTCGGGCGAGTTCCTGCGCCCCGCAGCGCTCGGGCACGCGGAGACGGCGGCCGATCTGGCGTGGCTGCGCGCGGTGCAGTACTACGGCGAGCACCGCGCCACCGACAATCGCTTCACGCGCATGGGCCACGTGTTCGACATCCTCACCTCGCTCGCCCCGGGCTTCACGCCGGCCTACGTGTTCGGGGGATTCGCCCTCGCCCAGGAGGGCGCCGACTTCCCGCGTGCCGAGGCGCTCATGCTCAAGGGGATCGAGGCGAACCCGCGCAGCGGGGCGCTCGCGTTCGAGCTCGGCTTCCTCTACTACGTCCGGGCCGGCGGCCGCGACCTGCGCCGCGCCGCCGAGATGTTCGAGCAGGCCAGCCGGCAGCCCGACGCCCCGCCGCAGTCCGAGCGGTTCGCCGCCTTCGCGCGGCAGCACTCCGGGGACCTGGTGGTCGCGTACGAACTGTGGGGGAGCATCAAGCGGGACTCGCCCAACCGGTATCTCCGGGACATCGCCGAGAAGGAGATGGACCGGATCCGCCGGGCGCTCGCCACCGGGCGACGCGAGTACGCCGTGCACCGTCTCACGACCCCCATCGTCCAGCTGCAGAAGTCCCGCTAGGGGCAGGCGTTTCGCATGCATTCCGCAACGCCCGCGCGCCGAAGTCGATAAAACGCCTCAAGTCCGCTGGTGGAGCGGACGATGCTAGGGACAGCGGGCCGCCAACCGGCCCAGCGGTCGGGGCTCGCCACAGAGGGCAAGCAACGTCCAGACCCACGGTCCAGCCGCGCGTTCAGGTCCGCGCCGCGGATCGCCAACAGGGAGTGAAGACATGCTCTTCGGGAAGAAACAGTCCCTCGTGGGGCTGGACATCGGAAGCCACACCGTCAAGGCGGTGGAGCTCGAGCTCCTGGCGAACAAGTCCTATCGCCTGACGAACTGGGGCATCTCCGCCCCGCTCGCCGAGGCGATCGTGGACGGCGAGATCATGGACCGTCAGCTGGTGACGGACGCGATCTCGAACCTGTTCGAGTCCCGGGGGATCAAGTCCAAGAGCGTGGTGGCGGCGGTGAGCGGCCGCGCGGTCATCGTCAAGAAGATCACGATGAACCGGCTGTCGGCCGAGGACGCCCAGCAGGCGGTCTACTGGGAGGCCGAGCAGCACGTCCCGTACGACATCAACGACGTGTCGCTCGACTTCGAGATCCTCGGACCCGCGCCCAGCGACCCGAAGCAGATGCAGGTGCTGCTGGTCGCCGCCAAGAAGGACATGGTCATCTCCTTCAGCGACCTCATCCGCGAGGCCGGGCTGTCGCCGCTGATCGTCGATGTCGATTCGTTCGCGGCGCAGAACGCGCTGGAGGCGAACTACGACTTCGCCCCGGAAGAGGTGATCGCGATCCTGAACATCGGTTCCGAGATCACCAACATCAACATCACCCAGGCCGGCGTGCCCTACTTCACCAAGGACCTGCAGGTCGGCGGTGACGTGTTCATCGAGAGCGCCATGCGCAAGTTCAACCTGAGCCAGGCGGAGGCCGCCGCCGCCGTTCGCGGCGAGTCCGGCGCGGGGCTCGAGATCGCGCCGGTCATCGAGCAGGCCTGCGAGGGCCTGGCGACCGCGCTCGAGCGCGCGCAGGCCTACCTGCGCACCGCCGGCGAGGCCGGTCCGATCACGCGCGTGATGCTGTGCGGCGGCAGCGCGATGACGCCCGGGGTGTCGGAGTTCCTCAACCGGCGGTTCAGTGTCCCCGCCGAGATCGCGAATCCCCTGGCCCGCGTCGGCTATGACCCGGCGCTGTTCGCGGGACAGGACGTCATGAAGGTGGCGCCGCTGCTGACGGTGGGGATCGGGCTCGCCCTGCGCCGTCTGGGAGACAAGAAATGATCCGCATGAATCTGCTTCCGCGGGAGGGCAAGCCCCAGCGGAAGTCGGCGATGACCTTCAAGGTCGGCGACCTCGTGATCCCGGTCATGATGCTCGCGGCGGCGGGGCTGGTGATCGCCGGCACCGCGGTCTCGCAGCGGGTGCGGATCAGCGCGCTCGACAAGTCGATCGCCGACGTCGAGGCCCAGTCCCGCGCCCTGGCGCCCCAGATCGAACGGGTCCAGCGCCTCGCGCAGGAGCGCGCGGAGCTCGACCTCCGGCTCGGCATCATCACGCGGCTGGAACACGGCCGCACGCAGAGCGTCCGGTTCATGGATGAGCTGGCGCGCTGCATCCCCGACCATCTCTGGCTGACCGGCGCCTCGCAGGACGCGGGGAACACGCTCCGGCTGGAGGGGGTCACGTATTCGAACCTCGTGGTCTCGGATCTCATGTCGCGACTCGAGCGCTCGCCGATGTTCGCCGGCGTGGAGCTCGAGGTCGCGGAGCGGGGCGCCATCGGCGACCGCGACGTCGTGCGCTTCCGCGCCACCTGTCAGGTGACGCCGGACGAGCCGGCGAACTAAGGGGGCGCCATGGCCAGCTTCGACCTCAAGAGTCCCGCCGTACAGAAGGTGATCCTCAGCATCCTGCTCTCGGGCGGCGTGCTCGCGGTGTTCTTCTTCACCCACTTCCTGCCCTTCAGCTACCCGAACCAGAACGAGAAGCTGGACGTGCTGAAGTCGGACTACGAGAAGAAGTCCACGGAGCTGGCGCGCGCGCGCGCCACGGTGGCCGACCTCCCGCGCTTCGAGGCCGAGTACGACATGCTGCACGAGCGCTGGGCGCTGGCGGCCGAGCTGCTGCCGGCCGACAAGCAGCTGCCGGTGCTGCTGCGCAAGATCACGCTCGCGGCACAGCAGACGGGGGTGGAGTTCGTGTCCTTCCGCCCGGCCGGCGTGAAGGCGGAGCAGTACTTCAACGAACTGCCGCTCCAGCTCTCGGTCTACGGGGGCTATCACCAGGTCGGCTCGTTCCTCGCGGAGCTCGCCAACCTGCGCCGGATCATCACGGTCTCCGATGTCCGCATGAAGTCGAACGCCAAGGGCGAGGCCTCGGCGACGACCGCCGTGGAGTTCACGGCGTCGGCGTACAGCCTGAACACCACGCCGGTGGCGCCGCCGGCCGCGAAGGTCAACGGCAAGGGAGGGGCCAATGGTCGCAAGTCGTAGTGGGATCGTGGGCCGGGAAAACGTCCGCATCCTCGCCGGGCTGATCGTGGCCAGCGCTGTGATGGGAGCCGCGGTGTCGGTGGCGCTGCGCACCGCGGGCGAGTGGGTGGAGCCCGGCGACGCCTCGGCGGCGGCGACCGCGACCGCCAGGGCCGTTCCGGCGAAGGCCGTGCCGGCGAAGGCCGTCCGTCCGGCCCCGGCAGCCCCGGGCGTCCACGCGCAGGCCGCGGCGGCGATGTCGCCGTTGCGCCCGGTGCCCCGGCAGGGCGTGCAGCCGCTGGCGCACCTCGACGAACGTCTGACCTACCAGTACAACGCCCTCGGGCGCCGCGACCCGTTCCAGCCGCTGATGGGCGGCTCGTTCGTGGGCGACGACGTGGGCGGAGACGCGCCGGCCGACATCGGCGGGATCAAGGTGGTGGGCATCGTGTGGGGGTCGGAAGACCGCTTTGCCCTGTGCGAAGACGCCCGTGGCAACAGCCTGGTCCTCCGTCAGGGTGACAAGGTGATGAACGGGTTCGTCGAGAGTCTGAAGCGCGACAAGATGATCGTGAACCTCAGTGTGGATGATCAGTCTCAGTCGGTGGCGATCCCGCTGACTCGGAAGGGAGAGAATTCGAATGCGAACCGGTAAGGTCCTGGCGGGCCTGCTCCTCGTCGCCGTCGCCGTCGGTGCGACGTTCGTGGTTGCGCCGGCAGGGGCGCAGCAGTCCTCGGCCATGCAGCAGGTGGGCATGGTCCGCACCGGGTCCGGCACCTTCAGCATCGACGTCGAGGGCGCCGACATCCGCACCGTCGTCAAGGCCGTGGCCGAGTTCAGCGGGCGCAACATCGTGGTCGCCAACGGCGTCAAGGGCACGGTCAAGGTGGCGCTGCGCAACGTGTCCTGGCAGGAAGCGCTGCGCACCATCCTGCGCAGCAACAGCCTCGACTACACGGACGAGGGCGGCATCCTGCGCGTGGACGACATGCAGAAGCTCCAGACCGAGGCGCTCGAACGCGAATCGTCGCGCGCGAAGCAGATGGAGGTCGCGCCGCTCGAGACGCGCATCGTGAAGCTCAATTACGCGAATGCCGGGGAACTCGCGACGTCGTTGCAGTCGTCGCTGACGCGCCGCGGTCTCATCCAGACGGAGAAGCGCACGAATTCGCTCATCGTCACCGATCTGGTCGGCAACGTGGACCGGCTCGAGAAGATGGCGACGGACCTGGACACCGAGACCCCGCAGATCGAGATCACGGCCAAGCTGGTGGACGTCGACGCCGAGGCGCTGCGCGGCATCGGCATCGAATGGAACCTCGGGCCCTCGCAGGGCGACGCCGCCCAGTTCTTCAGCTCCACGCCGCGCCCGCCGTCTTTGCCTCGCCGAACAACGACCCCGAGCAGGCGCTGGGGATGAACCACAGCAGCCCGATCACCAAGCCGGCGACGAAGGTCACCTACGGCATCGCCAAGTCGTGGGGCTTCATCGAGGCCCAGCTGTCGATGCTCGAGTCGAACCGCAAGGCGAACATCATCTCGAACCCGCGCATCACGACGGTGGACAACCGCGAGGCCCGGATCCTCGTCGGCCAGAAGATCCCGCTCATCGTGCAGGACGTGGCGGGCAATCCGGTGTCGCAGCTGCAGACCATCGGCATCCAGCTGCGGGTCACCCCGCACCTGACCTCGGACAAGAAGATCATCATGGACCTGCATCCGGAGGTCAGCGATCTCTCGACCGGCAGCACGGTGCAGGGCGGCGTGATCATCAACACCAGCGAGGCCGACACGCGCGTGATGGTGGACGACGGCCAGACCGCGGTCATCGGCGGCCTGATCCGCACCAACGACACCCACGAGCGCCGGGGCGTGCCGCTGCTGAAGGACGTGCCGCTGCTCGGCATGCTGTTCCGGTCCGACAACGTCACGCGTCAGAACCGCGAGCTCATCATCTTCGTGACGCCGCGGATCGTCACCAGCCTGGCGTCGGGCAACTAGTCTCCGACGTCGCGATCGAGACGGCCGCCGGTCCTCGCGGACCGGCGGCCGTCGCATTGCCGCCCCGCGGGCGCTGTGCTAGGCTGCGCGGGTGCGTCCCGACACCCGTCCCATCGCGCTGATCGGCCTCAGCGGCGCCGGCAAGAGCGCCGTCGCGCGCGCGCTCGGCGCGCGCCTCGGGTGCGAGGTGGCCGATCTCGACGCGGACCTCGAGTCGGGCTCGAGCGATGACGGTGACCGAGTTGTTCGCGCACGAGGGCGAGGCGGGGTTCCGCGCCCGCGAGCGCGCGGCGCTCGCCGCGGCGCTCGGGCGCGCGCGCGTGATCGCGTGCGGGGGCGGCATCGTGGTGACCGCGGAGGCCCGCGCCCTGCTCCAGCGAGCGCTGCCGGGTGGTGTGGCTCGAGGTGTCGCCCGACGAGGCCCTGCGCCGGCTCGGGCCCGGGCTCGCGGCCCGCCCGCTGCTCGCGGGGGCCGACGCCGCGGCGCGGCTGGCGAGCCTGCTGGCGGAGCGCCGCGGCTACTACGAGTCGCTGGCGCGGGTCCGCGTCGACACCTCCGGCCGCACCCCCGAGGCAGGTCGCCGGAGCGGTGCTGGCCGCGCTCGACGTTCCGACGCATGAGGCGTCGCCGGGCATGCGCTGCGGCGCCCGGACTGGCGGCGCTGGCGGTCCTTGCCGGGTGCGCGCCGCATCTCGGTCCCACTCCCGAACTGCCGATGCGCGACGCTGCGGGCGCGATTCGAATCGGGCGTCGCGGCGCGGCGCGCCGGCGTGGCGGGGGTCGAGGCCGAGGTGGCGCTGTGGCTCGAGACCGAGGCGGGTGGGCGCCTGCCGGGAGTCGAGGGACGACTCGACGCTCGCGGCGCCCGATGCGGCACGCCTGCGCGTCTCGTCGTTGTTCGGGATGGCGCTCGACATCGGCGCGCGCGGCGACACGCTCGCGGCCTACGTGCCCCCGCGACGGATCGGGATGGAGCTCGATGCGGTCGCGGATTCGCTCGGACTCGCGGGTCCGGGCGCGCTGGCCTACCGCGGCTGGAGCGCTCGTGGTAGCCGCCCGGCGCGGCGTGGGAGAGCGCGGTGCGCGAGGACTCGGTGCGCGTGGTGCGCTGGCGCGAGGGCACCGACAGTCTCGCGCTCGGCGGTCGGCGACGATGGCGCGCCGGCGTGGGTCGAGGCTGTGCGCGGGGCACCCGGCGCCCTGCGCGCGCGCTATCCGGCGTGGACCTCGGTGGAGGGCGCGGCGTGGCCCGCCCGCATCGAGTTCGCCGGCCGGGAGGGGCGCGTCCGCCTCACCTGCCGGCTCGACCGCGTCCGCCTGATCGCGCGCCGACGACCGCGCGCGCGCGACGGTCGTCGATCCCGGGAGACGCGCGAGCGCTGGACGCTGGCGGATCTGCGGCGGGCGCTCGAGCGGCTGGGGTCGCTGTGACGGATCCCGCGGCTCGTGGCGCGTGCTCGGCGCTCGCGCTCGCGCTCGCGCTGCCGGCGCCGGCGCCCCGGCGCGCGCGGCGACCGCGCCGCCGCGCGCCGCCGCCGGACTGCTCGCGCGGCTGGGTGGCCACGGGCGGGTCGAGGTGCGGATCGAGGGGCGCGCAGTCGGCCGGCGCCGCGGCGCGCGGCTCCGGCGGGCCGGACGCCTCGCGCTCGAGCCGCCCGACCGCGCGCGGCTCGATCTCGACGGGCAGCGGGGAGCGCATGACCTGCCGGAGCGACGGCAGGCGAATGGCTGCAGCCGGCGCTCGGCCAGATGCTGCGCCTCGGGCCGCGGGCGCGTCGCGCCGATGCTCGACATCTGGGACCCTGCTGCTCGGCGGCGGTCGCGCGCGCCTGCGAGGAGCGCGCACTCGGCGTCGGGTCGCTACCTGCTGGTGCCGAGCCGGCGCCAGCGGTGGACAGCGCGTGGGTGACGCTGGGTGCCGACGGACTGCCGTCGCGCCTCGAGACGCGGACCGGGGACGCACGCACCTCCTGGCGGCTCAGCGGCTGGCGGTTCAAGCCGCCGCTCGGGCGCGCCGCGTTCGTGCTGACGGCTCCGCCCGGCGTCGCGGTGGTGCCGCTCGATTGAGGCGGGAGACCGTGGCGCGGCCGTGCGCGCGTGGCGCTTGACGCGCCCCGCACCTCCCGTGAGAAGGTGCACGCGTGCGCGTGATCGCGGGTGTGCTCGGTGGCCGGCGCCTCACGGCGCCGCGCGGGGCGGGGACGCGACCGACCTCGGACCGCGTGCGCGAGGCTCTCTTCATGATGCTCGAGCCGCTCGGCGGCCTGCGGGTCGTGGACCTGTACGCGGGCTCCGGCGCGCTCGGCATCGAGGCGCTGTCGCGCGGCGCGATCCACGTGGACTTCGTGGAGTCCGCCCGTCAGGCGCTGGCGGCGCTGGCGGGGAACCTCGAAGCGCTCGGCCTCGGCGCGAGCGCGACGGTGTGGCCGCTGGTGCTGCCCGCGGGCGTTGCACCGCATGCAGCAGGCGATCGGCTGCCGCCGACCTGGTGCTGGCGGACCCGCCGTACGGCGGCGAAGCGGCGCGCGCGATGCTCGCGGCGCTCGGCCAGGCCGGGGTGCTGGCAGTGGCGGCGCGGGTGGTGGTGGAGCATCACGCGAAGGATGAGCTGCCGGAGCGGGCGGGCGTGCTCGGTCGCGAGCGCGAGCGGCGCTACGGTGAGACCCAGGTGAACGTGTACCGGGTGGGCGGCGCAGGCGCGCCCGGGCGCGGAGGAGACCGACGCATGAAGCCCGTCCGGACCGCGCTGTTCCCGGGCACGTTCGACCCGTTCACGAACGGCCACCTCGATCTCACCCGGCGTGCCGCGCGCTGTTCGACCGCGTCGTCGTGGCGGTCGCGCCGAGCCCGGCGAAGGGCACGCTGTTCCCGCTCGAGGAGCGCGTCGAGATGATCCGCTCCTCGGTGCGCCTGATGCGCCGCGTCGAGGTCATCGCCTTCGAGGACCTGCTGGTGGACTGCGCCCGCCGCGTCGGCGCGAGCGCCATCATCCGCGGCCTGCGCGCGGTGAGCGATTTCGAGTACGAGTTCCAGATGGCGCTGATGAACCGGCGGCTGGCGCCGTCGGTCGAGATCGTCTTCATGATGCCGAGTCTCCATTACTCGTACCTGAACTCCACGCTGGTGCGGGAGGTGGCGCGTCTCGGCGGCCGCGTGACGGGGCTGGTGCCGCGCGTGGTGGACGAGCGCCTGCTCGCACGGCTGCGGCCCTCCGCGCGGGGGGCCGGAGCCCGCCCCCGGCGCACCCGGAAGGGAGGGCGGCCATGACCGTGCTGATGGAACGGCTCCGCCGGCAGGCCGCGCTCCGGCCGCGCCGGCTGGTGCTCACCGAGGGCGACGACGAACGCGTGGTGCGCGCCGCCGACCGGCTCGCGCGCGAGCGGCTCGCCGAGGTCGCGCTGATCGGCGTGCCCGACGTCCTCAAGGCCACCGCGCGCCGCGCGGACGTGACGCTGTCCGGGGTCGCGATCATCGACTCCGCGGCGCCCGACGAGATCGGGCGCGCCGACGCGGCGCTCAAGGCCGCGCGCGGCGATCGCCTGGGCGCCGCCGATCGCGAGCGCCAGGCGCGCGATCCGATGTTCCAGGCCGCCACGCGGGTGCGGGACGGACGTGCCGACTGTTTCGTGGGCGGCTCGACCCGCCCCACCTCCGACGTGCTGCGCCCGGCCATCTGGCTGATCGGGCTCGCCCCGGGCGTGAAGACGGTGTCGTCGTTCTTCCTCATGGTGCTCAAGGGCCCGGGCGGCGCGACGGGCGAGCGCGTGCTCATGTTCGCGGACTGCGCGGTGGTGCCGAATCCCGACGCCGGGTCAGCTCGCCGAGATCGGCGTGACCGCGGCCGAGCATTTCCAGCGCCTCACGGGCGAGGTGCCCCACACCGCTTTCCTCTCGTTCTCGACCCGCGGCAGCGCGCAGCACGCGGACGTGGACAAGGTGCGCGAGGCGGTGCGGCTGGCGCGCGCGCGCCGGCCCGACCTGCACCTCGACGGCGAGCTCCAGCTGGACGCGGCCATCGTCCCGGACATCGGCCGGCGCAAGGCGCGGGACAGCACCGTGGCCGGGTCGGCGAACGTCCTGGTGTTCCCCGATCTCGACGCGGGCAACATCGGCTACAAGCTGGTGCAGCGGCTCGCGGGCGCGGAGGCCATCGGCCCGATCGTCATGGGGCTGGCGCGCCAGGCCAACGACCTGTCGCGCGGCTGCAGCGCGGACGACATCGTCGAGGTCTCGACCATCGCCTGCCTGCTGGCGCAGGCCCCCGCCACCGTCTCCGGCGCCTGAGTCCCGGGAGGACGCGACGCATGCCGACCTACGACTACCGGTGCAAGAAGTGCGGACACCGGTTCGAGCTCTTCCATGGCATCAAGGACGAGACCGTGCGGCGCTGCCCGAAGTGCAGGGGACGCTCGGAACGCGTGCCGGCGGGAGGCGCGGGGCTGCTGTTCAAGGGGTCGGGGTTCTACATCACCGACTACCGCAGCAAGGGCTACAAGGAGCAGGCCAAGCAGGAGCGGCCGAAGGAAGAGAAGTCGAAACCGGAGAAGGCGGCCGGGACTCCCAAGTCCACGCCGAGCGAGTGAGGCGGCGCCCGTCATGGCGCGCTCGCTGACCGAGCGGCTGCTCGATGCCCATGCCGCGGTGCCCGCCACCGGCGACGGGCTGGCATTGAGACTGGACCACGCGGTGGTGGCGGGAGACGCGGCGCTGCTGGTGCTCGCCGCCTTCGCGTCCACCGGCGCCGGCGTGGCGCGCGGCCCGGTGGCGGTGGTGTGCGCGGACTCCCGCACCGCCGTGGAGGCGCTGGGCGGCGCGCGCCTGCAGCACGCGGCGGCGCGCGCCGGCGCCCGGTTCGCCCCGCCGGCGCTGGGGCGCGCCGCGCGCGTGTATCTCGAACGGTTCGCGGCTCCCGGCCGTGTGGCGCTCGGGTGCAGCACCCGGCTCGCCGGGGCCGGCGGTCTGGGTGCGCTCGCCCTCGACGCGGACGCTCTGGAGCTGGCGGCGGCATGGGCGGGGGCGCCCCACGAACTGGATCGCCCGCGCGTCGTGCGGGTCGCGCTCGAGGGCCGGTTGCCCGAGGGTGTGGGAGCGGTGGACCTCATGCTCGTCCTCGCCGGCTCCCCGCGGGCCGCCGCCCTGCACGGGTGCGTGATCGAGTTCGGCGGCCTGGGCGTGGAAGGCGTGCCGGTGGAGGACCGCATCGCCGCCGCCTCGCTGGCGCCCGAACTGGGGGCCCTCGCCGTGCTCTGGCCGGCCGACGAGCGGACGCGCACGTGGATGAGCGCGCAGGCGCGCGAGAGCGACTGGAAGCAACTCGAAGCCGAACCGGACGCCGCCTTCGATCGCGGCGTGGACCTCTCCGGGCTCGAGCCCGCCGTGGGGACGTGGGGAGGGACCACGTCGACGGGCACGGTGGCGGCCATGGGGACGCGCCCGGTGTCCGCCGTGGTGCTGGGCCCCGGCACGCCGCCCGATGCGCTGAGGATGCTGGCGCAGGCCCTCGAACGGCGGGGCACGGTGCCGGGGGCGGGCACGGTGGTGATCCCGGCCGGTCGCGCGCTGACCGAAGCCGGCGCGAGCGAGTCCGGCCTGGCCGCGCTCGCCGCCGCCGGAGCGCACGTGATCGATCACGGGGGAGGGATGCCGATCGCCGCGCCCGGGGCGGACGGCACGGTCGGGATGTACTTCGGGCTCGACGTGTCGGAATTGCCGGGCCCCCCGGGATCGTGGCGGCTCGCGTCGCCCGCGACGTGCATCGCCTCCGCCCTGGCCGGCCGCGTCGAGGACGCGCGCGGCGCCGAGTGGCTGGCCGAGCCCGCCGCGCCGACGGAAGCCGCCGGCGCCGGGGGTGTGCTCGAGCCCGCGGCATCCGTGGTCGGAGCGGACGAGTCGGACGGGATCCGCCCGCTCGGTCTGCCCCCCGCCCCCGGGGGAGCGTGAGGGGCCCGGTGCTGCTGTGCGCCGGGGACGATCTGGCGGTGGCGCGGATCCTGTCGTGGGGGCCGCGACTGCGGCCGCTGCTGGCGGACCTCGACGCCCTCGCCGCGCACGCCTTCGAGGACCTCGACGCCGGGTTCGCGGAGCGCGCGCGCGCGGCCGGCGCGGGGTACGTGGTCGCGGGTGCCGGTTGCGGGGCGGGCCGGGTGCGCGACAGCGCGGTACTGGTGCTCGCGGCCCTCGGCGTGCGAGTGGTGCTGGCCCGTTCGTTCGTGCCGGCGTTCGCCCGCGGGCTGGCGGCGGGCGGCGTGCTGCCGCTGGTGCTGGGGGAGTGCGGCGGAGGGCCGGAGGCGGGCGACGAGCTCGAGATCCCCGCGCTCGCCGAGGGGCTCGCGGCCGGTCGCGAACTGACGGTTCGCAACCTCTCGCGCGGACAGGGGTATACTGCGCGCCTCGAGCTGGCGCCGCGCGACGCCGCGCTGGCGCGCGCGGGCGGCCGGCTGCGCGCCCTGCACGAGCCGCGCTGATGCGGAGGACCGGTCGCCAGCCATCCCGGATGCGCGCCCACCCATGACCCGATGCCAGGAGGACTGACGTGTTCGTCGATCAGGCGCGCATCCACGTGATCGCCGGACGCGGCGGCGCCGGATGCATCTCGTTCCGGCGCGAGAAGTACGTGCCCAAGGGCGGTCCGGATGGAGGGGACGGCGGGCGCGGCGGGTCCGTGTCGCTCGAGGTGAACCCGCACGTCCGCACGCTTCTTGACTGCCGTGAGGAGCCTCTATACCGTGGCGAGAACGGTCGTCCGGGCTCCGGCAACAACAGTTCGGGTCGCGATGGCGCCGACCGCGTGATCGAGGTCCCGCCGGGCACGGTGGTGAAGGACGGGGAGACCGGCGAGACGCTCGCCGATCTCGTCGAGCCCTCCCAGCGCTGCGTGGCCGCGCGCGGCGGCCGCGGTGGGCGCGGCAATGCGCGCTTCGCCACCTCCACGAACCAGGCCCCGAGACGCGCGGATACCGGGGAGGCGGGCGAGGAGCGCTGGCTCGAGCTCGAGCTCAAGCTCATCGCGGATGTGGGCTTCGTGGGCCTGCCGAACGCGGGCAAGTCCACGCTGCTGTCGCGGGTGACGCGGGCGCGGCCCAAGATCGCGGCGTATCCGTTCACCACGCTCGAGCCCAATCTCGGCATCGTCGCGCTCGACGACGAGCGCACCTTCGTGGTGGCGGACGTGCCGGGCCTGATCGCCGGCGCGCATCTGGGCAGGGGGCTGGGGCTGCAGTTCCTGCGTCATCTCGAGCGCACGCGCGTCCTGGCGTTCCTGCTCGATGTGTCCGCGGAGCGGCCGGCCGCGGATCTCGAGGTGCTCGAGCGCGAGTTGTCGCTGCACAGCGCCACGCTGGCGGGCAAACCGCGGGTGCTGGTGCTGACGAAAGCCGATCTGTTGCCGCCCGAGGCCCACGCGGACGCCGCGGCGCGCGCGGGCCTGCCGGGCGCGCGCCTCATCAGCGCGCACTCCGGTGCCGGGATGCGCGAACTGCTGGAAGCCCTCTGGACCCTCATCGCCGCCGTGCCCGCGAACCAAGGCGCGGACGAGGACGACACCCGATGACCGAAGACAAGTACGGGCCGGGAAGGACGCTCGATCTCCTGAATGCGCGCGGACTGTCGGCCAAGCGCGAGTACGTCCGCGGCCTCGAGCAGCGCGCCGACCCGGAGGCGCTCTCGCTCCTCGCCGAATGTCTGTGCGACGAGTCGTGGTTCCTGCGCGACCTGGCCGAGGGGGCGTTCCTGCGCGTCGCCGACCTCGGGGCGCCGGTGCTGTTGCCGCTTCTCGATCAGGGCCTCTGGTTCACGCGCGCGAGCGCGGCACGGGTGCTCGGCCGGCTCGGCTGGCGGCCGGCGGTGCCCGTCCTGCTGAGGGTCGCGGAGGACGCCAACGCCACGGTGCTCGAGGCGGCGCGCGAGGCGCTGGTGGCCATCGGGCGCCACCGCGGCGCCTTCCGGCTCGCCCACGGGCTGCACCAGCTCTCGCCCGACGCGCGCCGGCGCCGGCTCGACGACATCGGCACGCGCGACCGGGCGCTGCTCGAGCGCCTCGAGCGTTACCTGCGCAACGAGGAACTGATGGGGATCGACGATCCCGATCCACTGGCCGACGACAGCCCGGTGGTGCGTGCGAACGACGAGGGCGTCGAGTGGGAACTGCTCACCGGTCCCCCGCCCACCCGGGAGCGCGCTCCCGATGCCGGCGGCGGGAATGCGGGCGGCACGCAGGGCTAGCGGCGCGCGCCACGGCGCGGGGGGCGCGCTCCCTCCGGGCGTGCGTGCGCTGGCGCTCGAGGATCCGGACTACCCCGCGGCGGTGCGCGGGCTCGCCGACGCGCCGGCGTTCCTCTTCGTGCGCGGCACGCTGGCGCCGGGTGCGCGGGTGGTGGCGATCGTCGGCGCGCGCGCCGCGACACCCTACGGCCTGCACGTCGCGCGCACCCTCGCCGCCGACCTCGCGCGCTGCGACGTGTGCGTGGTGAGCGGCCTGGCGCGCGGGATCGACGCCGCGGCGCACGAGGGCGCGCTCGAAGGGGGCGGCGCGAGCGTGGCGGTGGTGCCCTCGGGGCTGGACGCCATCGTGCCGCCCCAGCACGTGCCGCTCGCCGAGCGGCTGGTGGCGCGGGGCGCGCTGGTGAGCGAATGGGCCTCCGGGCCGCCCCGGTTCCGCGGCGCGTTCGTGACCCGCAATCGCATCATCGCGGCGCTCGCCGCGGCCACCGTGGTGGTGGAGGCGGGCGAGTCGAGCGGTGCGCTCGCCACCGCCGCCGCCGCGCGCGCGCTCGGGCGCCCGGTGCTCGCGGTCCCCGGAGACGTCGACCGGCCCACCAGTCGCGGCCCGCACGGTCTGCTGCGTGCCGGCGCGCGGGTGTGCGAGGGGGCCGGAGATGTGCTCGCGAGTCTCGCGGCCGGGAGCGGCGTGGGGGCGAGCGCGGAGTCGCGCATGCTCGCGGCCCTCGGCGACGCGCCCCGGGCCCTCGAGCCGCTCGCCGCGGCGGCGCGACTGGAAGTGGACGCCGCGCTCGCCGCCCTGCTGCGGCTCGAGTGGGCCGGCCTGGCCGTGTCGTGGCCGGGCCAGCGCTTCGCGCGCGCGCGGAGTGCGGCGTGAGGGCGCGCGAGCACGCCGCGGCCGCGCTCGTGATGGCGCTCGCGGGCGGGGCGCGCACGCTCCCGTGGCGTGCGTCGCTCGCCGCCGGCGAGCGACTGGGCGATCTGGCGCGCAGCCTCGGGGTGCGCCGGAGGGTGGCCGAGGACAACCTCGCGCAGGCCTTCCCGGAGCGCGACGCGGCCTGGCGGGGCGAGGTGCTGCGCGAGCACTACCGCGAGCTCGGGCGCGTCGTGGTGGAGTACGCGCGGCTCGCGGAGCTGGCGGCGGCGCCCGCGGGTGAGGTGGTGGCGGAGGTGAGCGGTCTCGAACATGTGCACGCCGCGCGTGCCGCGGGGCGGGGGTGCATCGTGCTCACCGCGCACTTCGGGCACTTCGAGCTCGCGGGGGCCTGGCTCGCGCGCACCATCCCGATGGACTTCGTGTACAAGCCGCTGAGCAATCCGGCGGTCGAGGCCTGGATCGTGCGGGCTCGCGCGGCCGCGGGCGTGGGGCTCATCCCGGTCGGAGCGGGGATGCGACGGGTGTTCGAGTCCCTGCGCGCGGGCCGGGTGGTGGCGTTCCTGGCGGATCAGGATGCCGGCCGTCACGGGGTGTTCGTGCCCTTCCTCGGCCGGCCGGCGAGCACGTTCCCAGGCCCGGCGCAGCTCGCGTTGCGCACCGGCGCGCCGGTGGTCTTCGGTCTCGCCCACCGACTACCCGACGGGCGGCACGCGATCGAGTTCGAACCGCTCCCGGCGCCGCACGACGCGACCGGGCCGGAGGCGGTGACGCGATTCACGGCGCACCACGCGGCGCGCCTCGAGGCGCGGGTCCGCGAGCGGCCGGCGATGTGGTTCTGGCTCCACCGGCGTTGGAAGACACGGCCGCCCGGGGACACCGGCGCGACCGGGAGGTAGAGGATGCACCGCTTCGCATTCCGCGTGCGCTACGGCGACACCGATCAGATGGGCTGGGCCTACTACGCGAACTACCTGCGCTGGTTCGAGGTCGGGCGCGCGGAGATGATGCGCGCGCTCGGGCGCTCCTACCGCGAGGTCGAGGAGGGGATGGGCGTGCTCCTGCCGGTGCTGCAGGCGCGCTGCCGCTACTTCCAGGGCGCCCGCTACGACGACCTGGTGGTGGTGGAGACCGGGGTGGCCCGGCTCCAGCGCGCGAGCGTGACGTTCGCCTATCGCATCGTGCGCGAGCACGATGGCGCGCTCCTCGCCACCGGCATCACCGAGCACTGCTGCGTGGACCGATCCGGCCGCGCGGTGCGGCCCCCCGCGGAGCTCGCGCGACTGCTCGCCGAGGCGCCGCGCGCGCCGGCGGACGCCCACCGGGACTGAGGGCGGCCGGGGCGCGCCCGCGTCCCGGGAACCGGTCAGGGCTTGAAGCCGAGCGACGGCCTCGGATCGCCCGGCAGCTTGATGGCGCCGAACTGACCCTCGTAGGTCTTGAGGTTCTGCTCGAGGGTGAGCAGGAGCGACTTCGCGTGCTGCGGCGTGAGGATGACGCGCGCGTACACCTTCGCCTTGGGCAGGCCGGGCAGGGCGCGGGCGAAGTCGAGGATGACCTCCGAGGCCGAGTGCGCGATCAGGACGAGGTTCGAGTAGATGCCCTCGGCCTCCCGCTCGGACAGCTCGATCTGCAGAGGAGGCGGCTGCTGGGGGTTTTCCACGGTGGTCTCCGGGTTCACGCCCAGTCGCGGCTCCCACCGGGGGCTCCGGTGTGCGAACGGGCGTTTCGCACGACTCGAACGATAGTGAGGTCGCGGGTCCATGGTCAAGCCCGATAGGAGGTTATGCGCGCACGGCCCGATGCCGCATGAAACCCGGCGGCGGGCCATGGGTGGCACGCGGGTTGCGCTCTTCCGAAGTCGGCATCGCATGCCATGTCCCTGGAGAACCGATGGACCACGAACCCTCTCGCGGGTCGTTGCCACCTCCGACCCCCCCGGACATCGCCCGCACGACGGAACGGCTGCTCGACCCGGACGGCCGCGCGGCCCGGGCGCTCCGCCGCGAGGAGCAGGCGGCGGCGCTCGCCGAACTGGCGCGCGGGGCGGGCGCGGTGGCGCACCTCGCCGAGGCGTTCCACCTCGCGGTGCGCCTCGCCACCCGGGCGACGTCATCGTGCGGGAGCGTGGCGTGGCGCGCCGATGAGACGGGCGCGCCGCGCCTCGAGGTCACCCACGGCCCGGTGGCGCGGCGCGAACGAGCCGCGCAGGCGCTCCTCCCGCTGGCGGCGGAGGCGATGGCGAAGCTGGCGCCGCTGGTGCTCGACCGCGTGACGGACGACCCGCGCCTGAGCGCGGAGGACGCCGCTTCGCTCTCCGTGATCGCGGTGGTCCCGTGCGTGATGCAGGGCCACGCGCTGGGCGCGCTCGCGGTCTACGATGCCGTCCCGTCGTCCCCCGGCGCGGCACCGGGCTACGACGCGGGAGACGTGCAGTTCCTCTCGACGCTCGCCGCGATCCTGGGAGCCACCGCCGCGCAGGCCGAACAGCACGCGAT
Organism: Candidatus Eiseniibacteriota bacterium; assembly: GCA_963776245.1. GTDB lineage: Bacteria > Eisenbacteria > RBG-16-71-46 > RBG-16-71-46 > RBG-16-71-46 > CAVSAC01. The sequence goes on from CAVZLN010000004.1 coordinate 70,538, forward strand.
GGTGCGCTCGGGCGAGCTCCGGCTGCACGAGCTGCGGGCGCGGCTGGCGCGCGAGGAGCGGCTCGCGTCACTCGGCGAGGACGCGCTGCGCGTCGCTCGCGAAGCCCGCAATCCGCTCGCCTCGATCGCGGCGTTCGCGCGCCGCGTGCAACGCGCGCTGCCCGAGGAGCGATCCCGCAGCGCGAGTCGCTGGAGATCGTGGTGCGCGAGGTCGGCCGGCTCGAGCGCGATGCTGGCCGAGACGCTGGCGAGGCGCCCGCCGAGCGCCCGCGCCTCACCGTGGAGAGCGCTGAACCAGTCGGTGCAGGAGGCGCTGCAGGCGGCGCGGCGAGACGCTGGTGCGCCGCCGCGTGCGGCTGCTCAAGAAGCTCGCCCCCGACCTGCCGGCACTGCTGCTCGACGCCGAGCGCGTCCGTCGCGTGGTCGAGAACATCGTCGCCTACGCGCTCGATTCGGTCCCGGTGGGCGGGCGCGTGCGGGTGGAGTCGCGGCGGGCCGGGCGCCCACGTGCAGGTCGAGATCGCCACGACGGCCCGCGCGCCCGGCGGGCGACCTGCTCGAGCAGCTGTTCGTGCCGTTCGCCGACCGGGCAGCGCTCGGCGGCGCGGCGGTGGGCTCGGGGTGGCGCAGCAGATCGTGCGCGAGCACGGCGGCGAGATCCGCGTGCGCGGCGAGGGCGAGTGGAGCGAACGTGGTGTCTCGTTCACGCTGCCGGTCGCCGGGCAACGAGGACCGCCGCCGCCGCCGCGACCGGCGCCGCCGCGGCGCCGCGGACCGGCGGCCGCGTCCGGCGCGTGAGGCGCACGCCGCGGGCGCGGCGGTTTGACGCCCTCGCGCGACGGCATGATAGAAACGTCACGCCTCGGGGCAGGGTCTTGCTGTGGGTCCGACCCTCGGGCGTGGCGTCGCCACCCTAGCTCAGTTGGTAGAGCACGTGACTGAAAATCACGGTGTCCCCAGTTCGATTCTGGGGGGTGGCACCATTCTCATGGGCAGCGCCGCGCGGCTCTCATCCGGTCCCGCGGCGGCCTCCGGGTTCGTCGAGCTGGTGTAGCTCAGCTGGTAGAGCACGTCACTCGTAATGAAGGGGTCACCGGTTCGATTCCGGTCACCAGCTCCAGTCTTTCTCAGGCAGTCGAGAGCGCCCGGGCACGACCGGCGACGGTGCCGGGCCGGTGCCGGGCGCCTCGCGCGCCGGCGTCGGCCCGCGTCCGTTCCACCGGCCGGTCGCGGCCCGACGGAGGGTTCGCGGGTGAGTCGCTCCGCTCATGATCAGCGTCGCCGGGGTGCGCGGCATCGTCGGCGAGTCGCTGACCCCGTCCGTGGTGGCGCGCTTCGCCGCGGCGTTCGCGCGCGCGCTCGGCGAGGGCCCCGTCGTGGTGGGGCGCGACGCGCGCTCTCGCGGCCCGATGGTGTTCCGCGCCGTCGCCGCCGGGCTGACCGCCGCCGGGCGCGACGTCGTGGACATCGGGCTCGCCACCACGCCCACGACGCAGGTCGCCGTGGAGCACCTGCGCGCGGCGGGCGGCGTGATCCTCACCGCGAGCCACAACCCCGCGCGAGTGGAACGCGCTCAAGTTCCTGTCCGCGCGCGGCGAGTTCCTCGGACCGCGAGGAGGGCGCCCGCGTGCGCGAGCGCTTCGAGGCGGACCGCGACCTGTGGGTGCCGTTGGACGCGCTCGGCGGCGTGCGCGCCGAGCGCGGCGCGCTCGACTGGCACCTCGAGCGCGTGCTCGGTCTCGAGTACCTCGACGTGCCGGCGATCCGCGCGCGGCGCCTCGAAGGTGGTCGTGGATGGCTGCGCGAGCGTCGGCGGAATCGCCGTGCCGCGCGCTGCTGCGCGAGCTCGGCGCCGCGGTGGTGGAGCTCGACTGCGTGCCGAGCGGCGCGTTCACGCGCGAGCTCGAGCCGCTGCCCGGAGCACCTCGGCGCGCTCGGCCGCCGGGCGGTGCGCGAGACCGGCGCCGACCTCGGCGTCGCGCTCGATCCGGATGCCGACCGCGCGGCGTTCGTGGACGCTGCCGGCGTGCCGCTCGGGCGAGGAGTACACCGTCGCGCTCGGCACGCGCGTGGTGCTCGCGCGACGGCGGGGCCCGGTCGTGACAAACCTCTCCACGTCCCGTATGCTCGACGCGGTCTGCGATCGTGCCGGCGTCCCGCTGTTCCGCACGCCGGTGGGCGAGGCCCACGTCGTGGCCGGCATGCGCACCCACGGGGCGGTCGCCGGTGGCGAGGGCAATGGCGGCATGATCCTACCGGCCGCGCACTATGGGCGCGACGGCCTGGTCGCCGTGGCGCTGGTCGCGCAGGCGGTGCCGCCTCGGGGCGTCACGCTCCGGGCGCTGGCCGACAAGCTGCCCCGCTACCACATGGTGAAGGAGAAGCGCGGCTGCCCCGACGAGCCCTGGGAGCGGGTCGCGGAGCGTCTGCGCCTCGCGTTCCCGGAGTTCGCCGCGGACGCGAGCGACGGCTTGCGGTTCGCGCTGGCGAGGCGTGGGTGCATGTGCGACCGTCGGGCACCGAGCCGGTGGTGCGGGTGATCGCCGAGACTCCGGACGCGGGCGGCACACGGGCGCTGCTGGATCGCGCGGCGCGCGCGCTGCGAGCGGCCTGACCGGCCGCGGCAGGGCGGGCCGGGTCCCCGGCCGGGAAGGAGTGGACACGATGTGCGGAATCGTCGGATACGTCGGGCACCGGGCGTGCCTCGGCATCCTGATCGAGGGGCTGAAGCGGCTGGAGTACCGCGGCTACGATTCCGCGGGCGTCGCGCTCCAGGAGGACGGCGGGCTGCGCGTCATCAAGGCGGCCGGCAAGATCCGCGAGCTCGAGGCCCGCATCGGCCGCGAGGCGCACCCCGCCCAGCAGGGCATCGCGCACACGCGCTGGGCGACGCACGGCGAGCCCAACGACGCGAACGCCCACCCGCACACCGATCCCGACAGGCCGGATCGCGCTCGTGCACAACGGCATCATCGAGAACTACGCCACGCTCAAGAGCGCCGCTCGAGGCCGAGGGCTACCGCTTCCGCACCCAGACCGACACCGAGGTGCTCGCCCACCTGATCGTCGAAGTACAAGCGACGCGGGCTCAAGCTCGAGCAGGCGGTGGGCAGGCGCTCGCCGACGTCGAGGGCACCTACGGCATCGCGGTGATGTCCGCGGACGAGCCCGGCACCGTGGTCGGCGCGCGCAAGGGCAGCCCGCTGGTGGTCGGCATCGCCGACGGCGAGTACTTCCTCGCCTCCGACGTGGCGGCCATCGTCGAGCACACCCGCCAGGTCATCTACCTCGACGACGGCGAGATGGCGGTGCTCTCGCCCGACGGCTTCCACACCGCGACCATCGCGAACGTGCCGGTCGACAAGGCGGTGCACGAGGTCGACTGGGACCTGGCCCAGATCGAGAAGGGCGGCTTCGCCCACTTCATGCTCAAGGAGATCTTCGAGCAGCCCGACTCGGTCCGGAACGCGATGCGCGGCCGGCTCAACGTCGCCGAGGGGCTGGCCCGCCTCGGCGGCCTCAACCTGCGCGCCGAGGAGCTGCGCGAGATCCGCCGCATCATCATCCTCGGCTGCGGCACCTCCTGGCACGCCGGCCTGATCGGCGAGTACATGCTCGAGGAGCACGCGCGCATCCCGGTCGAGGTGGAGTACGCCTCCGAGTTCCGCTACCGCAACCCGATCGTCGACGACGGCACCGCGGTGCTGGCCATCACCCAGTCGGGCGAGACCGCCGACACGCTGGCGGCGATGCGCGAGGCGCAGCGCAAGGGCGCGCGGTCGCTCGGCATCGTCAACGTGGTCGGCTCCACCATCGCGCGCGAGTCGGACGGCGGCGTCTACCTCGCACGCCGGCCCCGAGATCGGCGTCGCCTCCACCAAGGCGTTCACCAGCCAGGTGACCGTGCTGGCGCTGCTGACGCTCGCCCTCGGCCGCCAGCGCTCGCTCTCCCGCGAAGCGGGCATCGAGCTGGCGCGCGAGCTCGACGCGCTGCCCGGGCGAGGATCCAGCGCATCCTCGACCACAGCGACGGGGTGCGCAAGATCGCCGCGCAGTACGTGCACCACGAGAACTTCCTCTACCTCGGGCGCGGCTACAACTTCCCGGTGGCGCTCGAGGGCGCGCTGAAGCTCAAGGAGATCTCCTACATCCACGCCGAGGGCTATCCGGCCGCCGAGATGAAGCACGGCCCGATCGCGCTGATCGACGAGAACATGCCGGTCGTCTTCATCTGCACGCGCGACAGCGCGTACGAGAAGGTCATGAGCAACATGGAGGAGGTGCGGGCGCGCAAGGGGCGCATCATCGCCGTCGCGACCGAGGGCGACACCGAGGTCGCGGCGCACGCCGATCACGTCATCCACGTGCCGCACGCGGCGCCCATGCTCCAGCCGATGCTCTCGGTCGTCCCGCTGCAGCTGCTGGCCTACCACGTCGCCGTGCTGCGCGGCTGCGACGTGGACCAGCCGCGGAACCTCGCCAAGAGCGTCACCGTCGAGTGACGGCGAGGGCCGGGCAGGAGGGATCCGTGAAGAGCGCGGTGAGCGTGAAGGACGCCCCGGCGGCGATCGGGCCGTACAGCCAGGCGCAGGTGGTGCGCCTGCACGGGGGCAACCGGATGGTGTTCACGGCCGGGCAGATCGCGCTCGACCCGGCGACCGGGCAGCTGGTGGCCGGCGGCGTGGTCGAGCAGACCGAGCGCGTCTTCCGGAACCTCGCCGCCGTGCTCGCGGGCGCCGGGCTGGGGCTCGACGACGTGGTGAAGACCACGGTGTACCTCGTCGACATGGCGGACTTCGAGGCCATGAACGAGGTGTACGCCCGGCACCTCGGCGGCTCGCTGCCGGCGCGCACGACCATCGCGGCCGCGGGATTGCCGCGCGGAGCGCGCGTGGAGATCGACTGCGTCGCCGTCGGTCGCGACCACTGACCGCACTCGGCCGCAGGAAGGAGCGCCCGTGAGCGAGCGGCGGCGCATCGAGGTGCGCCTGACGGCGCAGGTGGCGTGCGCGGGCTGAGCGTCCAAGCTGGGTCCGGCGGACCTGCGAGAGGCGTTGCGGGGGCTCCCGGCGGTGAAACGCGACCGCCGCGTGCTGGTCGACCAGACCACGCTCGACGACGCCGGCGTGTTCGCGCTCGGGCGCGGCGAGGCGCTGGTGCAGACGGTGGACTTCTTCACGCCGATCGTCGACGATCCGTACGACTACGGGCGCATCGCCGCCGCCAACGCGCTGTCCGACGTGTACGCGATGGGCGGCACGCCGCTCACCGCGCTCGCGCTGCTGTGCGTGCCCGACGGCACCGCGCCCGGGGTGCTGCGCGACATCCTGCGCGGCGGCCAGGATGCCATGAAGGAGGCCGGGTGCAGCATCGTCGGCGGCCACTCGGTCCGCGACCCCGAGCTCAAGTTCGGCTACGCGTCACCGGCATCGCGCAGCGGCGTCGGCTGCTCACCAACGCCGGCGCGCGTCCGGGCGACCGGCTGGTCCTCACCAAGCCGCTCGGCACCGGCATCCTGACGACCGCGCTCAAGCGCGGGCCGGCTCGACCGGGCGGGCGCCGCGCGCGTGACGCGCGTCATGGCGCGCTCAACCGCGCGGCCGCCGAGGCGGCGGTGGAGTTCGGCGCGCGCGCGGCGACCGACGTCACCGGCTTCGGCCTGCTCGGCCACGCTTCGCAGCTGGCCGAGGCGAGCGGCGTGACGCTGCGCCTGCGGCCGGCCCGGCGCTGGTTCCTGCCGCGCGTGCTCGAGCTGGTCGGCGGAGGGCGTCACGCCGGGCGGGCTCGCGAACGGAACCGCGAGTTCTTCGCCCCGGGGTGGACGAGGGCGGACTGCCCGAGGCGCTGGCTGCAGGCGCTCTACGATCCGCAGACCTCGGGCGGACTGCTGGTGGCGGTGCCGGCGCGGCGCGCGGCCGAGCTCCTCGGCGCGCTCGAAGCGCCGCCGGGTCTGGGCGGCCGAGATCGGCGCGGCGGTGGCGCGCGGCGCACGCCTCGTCGAGCTCGTGGCGCCGTGAGCGGGCGACGGGCCGATGAGGAGGTCGACGACGGGGGAACGGATGGGTTCTGGTGGTCCCCGGGGACTTCAAATCCCGCGGTCGGGCGCGTGCAGCGCCCGAGGTGGGTTCGATTCCCACACGTTCCCGCCACTTCTGGCAGCGGTGCTCGCCGGGGTCGTGGGTCTGACGACGCCGGCGATCCGGCCGGCGAGTGCCGCGGCGCCGGATCCGGTGCGCGCGGGCGCGCCGGGGGCGGTCACGGTGGACGGAGCGGCGGTGGACTCGGCGGGCGCCGGGAGCGCGCCCCGGCGAGCCCCGCCGGAGACGCCGCAGGGCATCTTCGAACAGCCGCGCTGGGTGATGCTGCGCTCGCTGGTGGTGCCCGGCTGGGGACAGTTGCACAACGGCTCATGGCTCAAGGCGCTCGCGATGGCCACCGGCGAGGGGCTGATCGGCCGGCGCGTGCTCGACGATCAGCGCGTGCTCCGCCGGCTCGACCGCGAGGTCGCGGCCTCCCGCGCGGCGGGCGACATCGAGCGTGAGAATGAGCTCATCGCGAGCTACAATGCCCGGCTCGACCAGTCGGTGCGGCGCCAGTGGCTGCTGGCGGGCGTGCTGACGTACTCCCTGCTCGACGCCTACGTCGATGCGCACTTCCGGGACTTCCGACTCGAATTCGAGAACGACCCGGCGCTCCCCGGCGGCGTGCGCCGCGGCGGGGCGCGGGTCTCCATCAGGTGGCGCTTTTGAGCGATCCGCGTCTCCGGCACATCCGCAACTTCTGCATCATCGCGCACATCGACCACGGCAAGAGCACGCTGGCCGACCGGCTGCTCGAGCTCACGCACACGCTCACGCCGCAGCAGATGAAGGCGCAGGTGCTCGACGACATGGACCTCGAGCGCGAGAAGGGCATCACCATCAAGTCGCACGCGATCGCGATGGAGTACCGCGCGCGCGACGGCAAGACCTACGAGCTGAACCTGATCGACACGCCCGGGCCACGTGGACTTCACGTACGAGGTCTCGCGCAGCCTCGCGGCGTGCGAGGGCGCGATCCTGGTGGTGGACGCCTCGCAGGGGATCGAGGCGCAGACGCTGTCGAACTACTACCTCGCCCGCGACCAGGGGCTGCACCTGGTCGCGGCGCGATCAACAAGATCGACCTGCCGGCCGCGCGGCCCGACGAGATCGCGCTCGAGATCGAGCACGTCACCGGCATCGCCGGCCGAGCACGTGTGCCGCATCAGCGCGAAGACCGGGCTCGGCGTCGAGGACCTGCTGGAGCAGCGTGATCGCCGACGTCCCGGCGCCCGACGGGAGACCCCGACGCGCCGCTGCGCGCGCTCATCTTCGACTCGAAGTTCGACCAGTACCGCGGCGTGGTCTGCCTGGTGCGCGTCGTGGACGGCGCGTGCGGGCCGGGGACCGCGATCCAGCTTCCTGTCGACCGGGAAGGAGTACGAGGTCACCGAGGTCGGCACGCTGCGGCTCAAGCTCGAGCCACTCGACGCGCTGCACGCGGGCCAGGTGGGCTACATCGTCGCCGGCGTCAAGACGGTCGCCGACGCGCGCGTCGGCGACACGATGGTGCGCCGCGGACGTCGAGGCCTCGCGCCGCTGCCCGGCTTCCGCGACGATGAAGCCGATGGTGTTCTCGGGGCTCTACCCGATCGACGCCGAGCAGTACGAGTCGCTCAAGGAGGCGCTCGCCAAGCTCCAGCTCAACGACGCCTCGCTCATCTACGAGCCCGAGACCTCGGTGGCGCTCGGCTTCGGCTTCCGCGTGGGCTTCCTCGGCCTGCTCCACCTCGAGATCGTCCAGGAGCGGCTGCGGCGCGAGTTCCTGATCGACCTCATCGCCACCACGCCCAGCGTGGAGTACCACGTGCTGCTCACGAACGGCGAGTTCCTGGTGGTCGACAACCCGAGCCAGATGCCGCCGGTCGCAGAACATCGCGAGCGTCGAGGAGCCGTACGTGCTCGCGCACGTCCTCACGCCCGACCGACTACCTCGGCAACATCATGAAGCTGTGCCAGGACCGCCGCGGCGTGTTCGTGGAGCATGGACCACCTCGAGGAGAAGCGCGTGCGGCTCGCCTACCGTCTGCCGCTCGCGGAGATCGTGCTCGACTTCTACGACCGGCTGAAGTCGATCTCGCGCGGCTACGCGTCGCTCGACTACGAGTTCGACGGGCTACCACGAGGCCGACGTGGTCAAGCTCGACATCCTGCTCAACGGGGACCCGGTGGACGCGCTCTCGGCGATCGTCCATCGCGACAAGGCGTACGATTGGGGCAGCGGGACATCTGCGCGAAGCTCAAGGAGCTGATCCCGCGGCAGATGTTCCAGGTCGCGATCCAGGCCGCCATCGGCGCGCAAGATCATCGCGCGCGAGACGCAGGGCGCGCTGCGCAAGAACGTGATCGCGAAGTGTTACGGCGGCGACATCACGCGCAAGCGCAAGCTCCTCGAGAAACAGAAGGAGGGCAAGCGTCGTATGAAGCAGATCGGAACGGTCGAGGTGCCGCAGGAGGCGTTCCTGGCGGTGCTCAAGGTCGAGCGATACGGGGAGTCCATGTCCGAGAAGCGCTCACACGCTGAGGGAGTACGTCGAAGCCGCCCTGTGGGCCCTGGTGCTCACGCTCTTCCTGCGCGCGTTCGTCATCCAGGCGTTCCGCATCCCGTCGGAATCGATGATGAACACGCTGCTGGTCGGGCGACTTCCTGTTCGTGAACAAGTTCGAGTACGGGCCCAAGATCCCGTTCACGCACATCCGGCTGCCGGGCCTGCGCGAGCCGCGGCGCGGCGACGTCATCGTCTTCCAGTTCCCGGAGAACCCGAGCCAGGACTTCATCAAGCGCTGCATCGCGACCGGGGGCCAGATGATCGAGGTGAAGCAGAAGCAGGTGATCGTCGACGGCGTGCCGCTGGTCGAGCCGTACGTGGTGCACTCGTCGCCGGACACGCTGCCGTCCTCCATCGACATCCGCGACAACTTCGCGCCGTTCGCGGTGAACGCGGGCGAGTACTTCATGATGGGCGACAACCGCGACAACTCGAACGACAGCCGCTACTGGGGCCCGCTGAAGAAGGACCTCATCAAGGGCCGCGCGCTGTTCCTCTACTGGTCGTGGGACCGGGACCTGACGTGGCCACGATGGAACCGCATCTTCCAGGTCATCCGCTGAGTCCCGCCGCGCTCCCCGACGGACCGCGCGCCGAGGCGCGCGCGGCGGCCCGCTCGGGGCTCTACGTGCACGTGCCGTTCTGCGCGGCCCGCTGCACGTACTGCGACTTCGCGTCGGGGGCGCTCTCGGCGCCCGCGGTCGAGCGCTGGCTGGCGGGGCTCGAGCGCGAGGCCGAGGCGCGCGCGCCCGCGGCCGAGGGCGCGACGTTCACCTCGCTGTTCTTCGGCGGCGGCACCCCCTCGGCCCTCTCCGCGCGGGACTTCGAGCGTGCCGCGCGAGCGCTCGCTTCGCGCTTCGCGATCGCGCCGGACGCCGAGGTGACGCTCGAGGCGAACCCCGAGATCGGTCCGCCCCGCACTGCTCGACGCGTGGGCGCGGGCGGGGGTGAACCGGCTTTCGATGGGCGCGCAGACCTTCCACACCGACGAGCTCGCGCGTGCTGGGACGCATCCACCCGCCCGAGCGCCCGGCCGAGGCCTTCGCGCTCGCGCGCGCCCACGGGTTCGAGCGGCTGTCGCTCGATCTGATGTTCGGCTTCCCCGGGCACACCGCGGCACGCTGGCGCACGACCCTGGCGCGCGCGCGCGAGCTCGGACCCGAACACCTGTCCGCCTATTGCTTCATCCCCGAGCCCGGCACCCCGCTCGGGGACGCCGTGCTCGCCGGCTCGCGCGAGCTGCCCTCGCCCGAAGCGCAGGCGGAGCTCTACTCGGAGTTCGTCACGACCGCCGCGGCGGCGGGGCTGGCCCGCTACGAGACCTCGAACGCCTCCCGCCCGGGAGCCGAGGCGCGTCACAACCTGACCTACTGGCTGCGCCGCCCGTACCTCGGGCTCGGCCCGTCGGCGCATGGCCTGTGGAGCGGGGAGCGCTACGGCAATCACGCCGCCCCCGCCGACTGGGCAGCGGCGCTCGAGGCGGGGGCGCGGTGCGAGACGGAACGCCAGCCGGAGACCGCGGAGTCGGTCGCCGACGAGGTGCTCATGCTGGGCCTGCGGTTGTCCACCGGGCTGTGCCCGGCCGACCACGCGCCGGGCACGTGGCGGGTGGTCGAGGCGCGCCATGGCCGCGGGCTGGCGCAGGCGGTCGCGACCGGGCGGCTCGAGCGGCACGCGGAGGGTTGGCGCGTCCCGGCCGCGCTGCGCTTCGTCGCCGACGACACCATCGCCTGGATCGCCGCCCGGGCCGACACGCGGGGGTTTGACAGTCCGAAGCGGCGCTCCGTACCTTCGCCCCCATGTCCCAGCCCGCCTTCCCCGGTCACCTGAACCGCGAGGACCCCGACCTCAGCGAGCGCCAGCGTCGCGTGTTCGCCGAGCTGCTGCGCCTGCACGGCGCGAGCGCGCGCCCGGTCGGCTCGGAGTCGCTCGCGGGGCAGGTCACCATCCGCCTGTCGTCGGCCAGCGTGCGCGCCGCGCTCGCGGAGCTCGAGGACCTCGGACTGGTCGAGCGCTCGAGCGCCTCCTCGGGCCGCGTCCCCACGCCGCGGGGCTTCGAGTATTTCGTGCGGGCGCTGCTGGCGCCGACCACCCTGCCCGCGCCCGTGATGGACGAGGTCGACCGCCGGCTCTCGCGCTCCGCCGCGGATGTCGAGGCGCTGCTCGACGAGGCCTCGAGGCTGCTCTCGTCGCTCACCCGCCAGCTCGGGCTGGCGCTCGCCACCGCGCTCGACGACGAGGTGGTGAGCACGCTCGACCTCGAGTCGATCGAGGCGCGCCGGGCGCTGCTGGTGCTCGAACTGGGCGCCGGGGCGATGCACACGCTGGTGCTCGAGCTGGACAGCCCGCTCGGCGCCCGAGGAGCTGGCCGAGGTGGCGCGCGTGCTGCGCGAGCGGTTGACGGGATGCCCGCTGCACGAGGTGCGCGAGCGTCTGGCCGCGGACCCCGAACTGGTGCGCGGCAGCGCGGTGCGCATTGTCGCGCGCGCCGCCGCCGAATCCTGGTCCCGGCGGGTCTCGACACCGCTCTACCGCACCGGGATCCCGCACATCGCGGGGCAGCCCGAGTTCGCCACGGCCGGGCGCCTCGGACCGATCCTGCAGGTGATCGAGAACGGCCCGCCGCTCGACCGCCTGATGGTCACCGGCGTCGAGGGGCAGGTCGCGGTGCGGGTCGGCGTCGACGAGGACCGCGCGCTGGCCGGCTGCAGCCTCGTGAGCTTCGCGTTGCCGGGCAGCATCCGCGGCGCGGTCGGCGTGCTCGGGACCCGTGCGCATGGACTACGCGCGCGTGTTCGCCGCGGTGGACGCGGTCGGCAGCCGCGTCGCCGACCTGCTGCAATCCTGACCGCGCCGGACCCCGACCCGCCCGTGAGCTCCCCCGACCGAATGGATGGTATCGACGTGGAAGACGACGACGCGCTCCCCGTACCGACGGCGCCCGAGAGCGCATCCGCGCCGGTCGGGCCCCCGACCGCCGCGGAACCGGACGCCGCTGCGGAGCCTCCGGCCGCGGCGGCCGCCGCCCCGGACGCGCCGGGCGCCGCGGGCGAGACCCGGCGGTGCTGCGCGACCGATGGCTGCGGGCCGAGGCCGACCTGCAGAACTACCGCCGCCGCGCGCAGCGCGAGCGTCGAGGAGACGCGCCGGCACGCCGAGGAGTCGGTGATGCTCGAGATCATCGCGGCGCTCGACGACCTCGAGCGCGCGCTCGACGCCGCGCCCGGGGAGGGGACTTCGGCGGCCTGGGCCGAGGGCGTGAGGCTGGTGGCGCAGCACCTGCGCGACTCCCTGGCGCGCCGGGGCGTGACGGTGGTGGACCCCGCCGGCGAGTCGTTCGACCCGACCTTCCACGACGCGCTGCTCGAGCTGCCCGCGCCCGACGGGGTCGCGCCGGGCACCGTCGCTCCAGGTGGCGCTGAAGGGCTACCGTCGCGGCGAGCGCGCGCTGCGCGCGGCGCGCGTCGTGGTGGCGCGGGCCGCCGACGCGGAGGCGTGAGCGCATGACCCAGCGTGACTACTACGAGGTGCTCGGGGATCGGCCGCGACGCCGGCGAGGACGACGTCAAGAAGGCCTACCGGAAGCTCGCCATGCAGCATCACCCGGACCGCAATCCCGGCGACAAGCAGGCCGAGCAGCGCTTCAAGGAGGCCACCGAGGCCTACGAGGTGCTGCGCGATCCGCAGAAGCGCGCGCGCTACGACCAGTTCGGCCACGCCGCCGGCGGCGGTGGCGGCGGTGCCGGGATTCGATGTTCAGCGGCTTCGACCTCGCGGACGCGCTGCGGGCGTTCATGCGCGACTTCGGCGGAGACGCGGGCGGTTTCGGCGACCTCTTCGGCGGCGGCCGCGGCGGAGCGCGCGGCCCGGTCCGCGGCGACGACCTGCAGGTGCGCCTGCGGCTCACGCTCGAGGAGATCGCCACCGGGGTCGAGAAGAAGATCCGCGTCAAGCACCTGCGCGCGTGCGCGACCTGCAAGGGCCGGGGCGGCGAGGGCGAGAGTGAGTGCACGCAATGCCGCGGTCGGGGCCAGGTGCGCCACGTCCAGCAGAGCATCTTCGGCCAGTTCGTGAACGTGTCCACCTGCCCGCGCTGCTAGGGTGAGGGGCGCATGGTGCGCGAGCGCTGCAAGACGTGCGCGGGCGAGGGACGGATGTCCGAGAGCGAGACCATCTCGGTGAAGGTGCCGCCCGGGGTCACCAGCGGGAACTTCATCCCGCTGCGCGGGCTCGGGGACGCCGGGCCGCGGGGCGGCCCCGCGGGCGACCTCATCGTGCTCATCGAGGAGAAGCCGCACGCGATGTTCGAGCGCGATGGCGGCGACCTGCACCTCGAGCTGCCGGTCGCCTTCCCCACCCTCGCGCTCGGCGGGCCGTGTCGAGGTGCCCACGCTGTCGTCCGCCGCGACGCTCGACGTGCCGGCGGGCACGCCGAGCGGCACGGTGCTGCGCTTGCGCGGCCGCGGGATGCCCGGGTTGCGCGGCGGGCAGGGGGATCTGCTGGTGCAGGTCGTGGTGCACGTGCCGGGCCGGCTGAGCGGCGCCGAGAAGAAGCTGCTCGAGGAGCTGGGCCGGTCGGAGAACCTCCGTCCCACCAAGGGCGGGCGCTCTCCCCTGGACCGCGTCCGCGATGCCTTCTCGAGCTGACGCGGCGCCCTCGTTCCTGTACCTGCCGTCGCTGGGCGAGGCGGGGGCCGAGATCGCGCTGCCCGACGACGAGGCTCACTACGTGACGCGGGTGTGCCGGGCACGCGCGGGGGAGCGGCTGCAGGCCACCGACGGGCGCGGTGCGCTCGCCGCGCTCACCCTGCTCGCGGTCCACGGCACGGTCACCGTGCGGGTCGAGTCGATCGATCGACGCTCGCCGCGGCGAAGCGCGCGGGTGCTGTGCGGGGTCCCGGAGGGCCAGCGCGCGGACTGGCTGGTGGAGAAGCTGGCGGAACTCGGGATCGAGCGCCTCGTGCTGGTGGACTGCGCGCGCGGGAGCTGGCCCGAGGCGGCGCCGCGGCTCGAGCGCCTGCGCCGGGTCGCGGTGGCGGCGCTCCGCCAGTCGCGACGCCGCTGGTTGATGGACACCGTGGCGCCGGTCCCGCTGGACGAGGCCATCGCCTCGGTCCCGCCCGAGGCCACCCGATGGCTGGCGGCGGAGTCCGGAACCGTCCCCCCGCGGGCCGCATCCGAGGGGCTGGCGGTCGGAGCGATCGGCCCTGCCGCCGGTTTCGACCCCGCCGAAACGGATGCGTTCGCGCTCGCGGGGTTCGCACCCATCGCCTTGGCGGACGGCCGGTTGCGGTGCGAGACGGCGGCCGTGGCGTGGGCCGGCTGGTGGGCAGCGGGAGGGGTGGGCTGACCACCTTCAGTGGACTTCCTGAGGCATCGAGCCTTGACGCATTCCCATCCCGGCCATACACTGCGATTGCCAACTTCGCGCCCAGCCACGCGCTAGGGCGTGCACGGGTATCACCAACCACTTCTTTTCGAAGATCTGGATCAGGCAGAGAGGGGTGATTCATTGCCCGGTATCAGGGTGAAGGATGGCGAGTCCTTCGAAAGCGCCCTGCGTCGCTTCAAGAAGAAGTGCGAGAAGGCTGGCATCATGGCCGACCTCCGCCGCCATCAGCATTTCGAGAAGCCGTCCGAGAGGCGGAAGCGCAAGCTCAACGCGGCCAAGCGCAAGAACATGGCGAAGCGACAGCAGGAGAACTGACCGAACTGGACTCGCTGCGCGGTCTCACCGGGCTGGACTGGATCCTCTCGCTCGCCGTCATCGTCTTCGCGGTGCGTGGCGCGGTTCGGGGCGCCGTCAGGCAGGTGTTCGGACTTCTCGGCGTGCTCGCAGGTCTCTGGGCCGCCGGATGGGTGTCACAGTGGGTCGGTGCGCATTGGCAACACGCCCGGCCCGCTGTGGTCTTTTGGGTCCTGAGCTGGCTCGTCGTGGGACTGTCGGCGCTCGCGTGCGCGAGCCTTTTCGAGTGGAGCGGCGGCCGGCTGGCCGGGGGCGGGAAGTCAAGACCCCACGGCCTGCTCGACCGGTTGGCGGGCATGGCGATCGGGGTGGCGCTGGGACTGGTCGTCGTCTCGCTCGCGGTGCTCACCCTTTCGTCCCTGTCGTGGCCGCGCGAGCCGCGGGCCTGGATGAGATCGAGCCGTGGCGCGCAGGCGCTGGTGCACGGCGGCGCGATCGTGAGCGGATGGGCAGCGCCGGTGCTGCCACGCGGACGCTGGCTGAGCGAGCGTTTCCTCGAGTCGGGGAGGCGCCGCCCGCGCCACGCGCACGCCTCGTGACGCGCGCCCCGGCGGGGGGCGGGTCGGGAGCGGCTTGGACGATCACTCACTGACATTGCTGGAGTTCGACCGCGTGACCGCGGCCGTCGCCGCCCTGGCCGAGAGCGAGGGCGGGCGCGCAGCGCTGCTCGCCTGGCGTCCGCTCGCGGACGCGTCGGAGCGCGCGGAGCAGTGCGCCCGCCTGCACGAGGCACTGCGGCGGCAGTCGGAGCCCGGCGCCTGGTGCGAGGTGGGCCGGGGGGCGATCGCGCCCCGGCTCGACCCGGAGCACGGCGTGCTGGCCGAGGGCGCCGCGCTGGTCGAGATCGCGAGCTGGCTCGAGGCCGCGCGCGAGGTGCGCGAGGCGTGGGCGAGCGATGACCTGCGGGCGCGCTTCCCGGCGCTCGCCGCGGTGGTCGATGCGCTGCCGGAGCTCGAGGCCCTGCGGGCCGAGCTGGCGCGCTCCCTCGATCCGGACGGCCGCGTGAGCGACGCCGCGTCGCCGCGCCTCGCGCGCGCGCGGCGGGCGCTCGAGGACGGCGAGCGCGACCTCCAGCATCGCCTCGAGCGCTGGGCGCGCGCCTTCGGAGAGCAGACCTACGTCACGCGTCACGGCGAACGCTTCGTGGCGCTGGTGCCGGCGGCCGGCTTCCCGCGGCGCCGCGGTCTGGTGCATGACGTCTCGGGCAGCGGGCAGTCGCTGTTCGTGGAGCCGCTCGAGCTGTGCGAGGCCAACAACCACCTCATCGAGATGCGGGCCACCGCGGTCGATGAGGAGCGCCGGGTGCTGCAGGCGCTCGCCGATGCGGTGCGCGCACGCGCCCCGGAGCTCGAGGCGCTCGAGCGCTCGCTGGTGGCCCTCGACACGCTGCGCGCGCGCGCGCGCTGGGCGGGCGAGGTGGGCGGGGTGGCCGTGCTGCCCGGGGGCCGGCGGCTGGCGCTGCGCGCGGCCCGGCACCCGCTGCTCGCCATGGGCGCGCGGCGCGACGCGGTGGTGCCGCTCGATCTCGAGCTCGACGCCGGCTCCCGCCTGCTGCTGTTGAGCGGCCCGAACATGGGCGGCAAGACCGTGCTGCTCAAGACCGTCGGCCTGGCGGTGGCGCTCGCGCACGCGGCCTTGCCGGTGCCGGCGGGCGAGGGCAGCGCGGTGCCCGAGATCGACATCGTGCGAGTGGACCTCGGCGACGAGCAGTCGGTGGACCTTGGGCTCTCCACCTTCGCGGCCCACCTGCGCGCGCTGGCGGCGATGGCGGCGGACGCCGGCCCGCGGACGCTGGTGCTGTGCGACGAGCTCGGCGCGGGCACCGATCCGGAGGCGGGCGCGGCGCTCGGCCGGGCGCTGGTCGAGCACTTCAGCGCGCGGGGCGCGTGGGGCGTGATGACGACCCACCTCGGCAGTCTGAAGCGGCTGGCGGGCGAGGTGGACGGCGTCGTGAACGGGTCGCTGGAGTTCGACGAGCAGAGGATGGTGTCGCGCTACCGGTTCGTGCCCGGGGTGCCCGGCGCCTCGTACGCGCTTTCGGTGGCCGAGGCGCTCGGCTTCCCGGGCGCGGTGCTCGAGCGCGCGCGTTCGATCACGCCCGAGGAGTCGCGGGCGCTCGAACGCCTGCTCGCCGACGTTGCGGCGGCGCGTCGGCGGGCCGACGAGGAAGCGGAGGCATTGCGCGCCGCGCGGGCCCTGGCGGACGCCGCCACGGCCGCGGCGCAGGCGGCCGCCGCCGAGACGCGCGACGCCCTCCGGAACCTGCGCCGCCGCCTCACGGCCGAGAGCGCCGCGGTGCTCGCGCAGGCGCGCGAGCTGTGGCAGACGGTGCAGCGCGAGGCGCGCCGCGCCGAGAAGACCCGCGCGGGCGCGGAGGACATCCGGCGCACCCTCGAGTCCGTGGAGCAGGGCGTCGAGGCGCTCGACCGCGCGGTGGCCGCGGCCGCGCCGGCGGAGGAGCCGGCGGCGGCGGCGCATGTCGAACCGGGCCAGCGGGTGCGCGTCGCCGACCTCGGCATCGAGGCCGATGTGGTGAGCGGTCCGGACGCCGAGGGGCGCATCCTGCTCCGGCGGGGCGGCTGGACCATCCACAGCCAGGTCGGTCAGGTGGTGCCGCTCGGCGCGTCGCCGGCGGTGCACGCGACCGTCCACGTGAGCGCGTGGTCGGCCCCCGATGACGCGGCGCCGCTCGAGGTGGACCTGCGCGGGATGGAAGCCGACGAGGCGCTGGGCGCGGTCGACGTCGGGCTCGACCGCGCGGTGATGGTCGGGCTCTCCGAGCTGCGCATCATCCACGGCGTCGGGCGCGGCGTGCTGCGCGCGGCGGTCGAGCGGCACCTGCGCGCGCATCCGCAGGTGGCGTCCCAGCGTCTCGGCCAGGTGGGCGAGGGAGGGCGCGGCGTGACCGTCGCGCGGCTGCGATGAACGGCGTGCTGCCGCGCGCCGGCGTGCCTCGTCACGAACCGGACGACTGGGTCGAGCGCGTGCGCTCGGCGAGCGACATCGTCGAGGTGGTGGGTGAGACCGTCCCGCTCAAGCGGGTGGGAAGGAACTGGACCGGGTTGTGCCCGTTCCACAAGGAGAAGACGCCGTCGTTCTCGGTGAACGCCGAGCGCCAGTTCTACCACTGCTTCTCGTGCAAGGTCGGAGGCGACGTCTTCAAGTTCGTGCAGGAGACGCAGCACGTCGGCTTCCTCGAGGCGGTCGAGCTGCTGAGCCGCCGCGCGCAGATCCCGGTGCCCGAGCGGGGCGCGCCGGGGGAACGCGGGGCGCGGGCGCGGGTGCTCGAGGCGCTCGACCAGGCCGCGGCGGCGTACGAGCGCTGGCTGGCCGACCCGGGTGCCGGGGCGTCGGCGCGGGCGTATCTCGCGCGGCGCGGGCTCGCGCCCGAGACCATCCGGGAGTTCCGTCTCGGGGTCGCCCCGCCGGGGTGGGAGAACCTCGCGCAGCGTCTCGCGCGGTTCGGCGAGGGGACGCTGCTGGAGGCGGGGCTGGTGTCGCGCCGCGACCGCGGAGGGGTGTACGACCGCTTCCGGGACCGCCTGATGGTGCCGCTCGTGGCGCCCGGCGGGGCGGTGCTCGGATTCGGCGCGCGCGCGCTGGCGCCGGACGACGAGCCCAAGTACCTGAACTCGCCCGAGAGCGTGGTGTATCACAAGGGCTCGTTCCTGTTCGCGCTCGAGCAGGCGCGCCGCAAGGCCGAGGCGGGCGGCGAGATGATCGTGGTGGAAGGCTACTTCGATGCGATCGCGCTCCACCAGGCGGGGCTCGGGCACACGGTCGCGACCTCGGGCACCGCGTTCACGCCCGAGCAGGCGCGCCTGCTGCGCCGCCTGGTGTCGCGCGTCGCGGTGGCGTACGACGGCGACGCGGCGGGGCAGAACGCGATGATGCGTTCGCTCGGCACGCTGCTGGCCGAGGGGCTCGACGTGGTGGTGGTGGACCTGCCGCAGGGCGACGACCCCGACACCCTCGTGAAGCGCGGCGGCGCCACGGCGTGGCACGATGCGCGGAGACGGGCGGCGGACCCGGTGGAGTTCGTGCAGCGTCACGTGCTCCCGGGCGCGGGCGCGGGCGATCCGCGCGAGCGCGCGCTCCAGGCGGTGGTGGCGCTCGGAGCCGGCATCCCGGATCCGGTGCGACTGCGCCTGCTGCTGGAGCGCGCCAGCGAGGTACTGGCGTTCCCCGAGGCCGTGCTCGCGCGCGCGGTCGCGCTGCGTCGGCGCGGCGCGGCCTCCCCGGCGCCGGTGCGCGCGGCGGTGCGCGAACAGCGGCAGGGTGACCGGCATGCCGAGGCGCAGTTGCTGAGGGCGCTGCTGCTCGCGCCGCAGGCGCTCGCGGAGGCCCGCGACGCGCTCACGCCCGGGGACTTCCGTGACCCGGCCTGCGCGGCGCTGGCCGCCTGGCTGTGGGAGGGCCGCGGCGGCCTCCCGGACGACGACGACGCGGCGGTCCTGATGCGGGAACTGTCCGTGGTCGACGAGGTGAAGGACTGGTCGGCGGAGGCGGCGGGGGCGGTGCGCATCCTGCGGAGCCGGAGGCTCAAGGAGCGCATGCGGTCCCTCACCCAGACCCTGAAGCACGCCACCGACGACGAGCAACGGGACATCCAGCGCGAGATCCACGAGATCGCGGAAGCGCTCATGAAGGCGAACACTCGAGAGGAGCGGATTTGATGGCGGCGGCCACCACCAAGAAGCAGGCGAAGCTCAAGGAGAAGGCCGAGCAGCGCAAACGACTGGACGAGATCAAGTCGCTCGCTCTCCGCCAGGGCTACATCACCGAGGACCAGATCGTCTGGCTCCTCGACGACAATCAGGAACCCGAGGCGCAGGTCGATCTCATGGAGGAGATCCATGGGATGCTCAACCAGATGCACATGGAGGTCTTCGCGAGCGACGAGGACGCGCAGGAACGGCTGAAGAAACTGCGCAAGCTCGAGGACAAGAAGACCTCGCCGGCCGCGAAGTCGGCGCCCCAGCAGCCGGTGCGCTACGACGACCCGGTGCGCATGTATCTGCGCGAGATGGGACGCGTGCCCCTGCTCACCCGCGAGGGCGAGGTGGAGATCGCGCGGCGCATCGAGGCGGGCGAGCGCCAGGTGGTGTCGGCGCTGTTCCGCGCCGAGCCGTCGGTGCGGGAGATCAAGGGCCTGCTCAAGAAGCTCAAGGAAGGCCTGCTCAAGATCGAGGACTTCATCAAGGTGGACGAGAACGCGGCCACCGAGCAGGCGCTCCGGAAGGAACGCCTTCGCGCCGTGAAGATCCTCGAGCGCGTGTTCGCCCTGCAGAAGCGCTACAACGACCTGCACGAGCGCCAGCACGAGCGCATGACCGAGCGCCAGCACTCGAACTACCAGGCGAACTTCGCCAAGGTCGAGGCCGAGCTCACCCAGGAGATCCACAAGCTCTCGATGAACCCGCGCATGGTCGAGGGCATGTCGCAGCCGGTGAAGGCGCTGGCGGAGCGTGCCACCGATCTGCAGGAGGACGAGGGCGCGCTCGAGAAGCGCTACGGCCACGGCCTCGACGAGATGCAGACTTTCGCGCGGCGGCTCAAGAAGGGGCCGAAGGAACTGCGCGCGCTCAAGCGCGACTCGGGACTCCAGCCGACGCAGATCCAGGAGTTCACCGAGGCCCTCAAGGACTATCGCAAGCGGGTCCGGCGCCTCGAGGAAGAGGCGAAGATGTCGATGGAGCACCTGCTCGAGCTGCATCGCCAGATCCGCGACGGCGAGCGCGCGACCGGGCAGGCGAAGAAGGAGATGATCGAGGCCAACGTGCGGCTCGTGATCTCGATCGCCAAGCGCTACACGAACCGCGGGCTGGAGTTCCTCGACCTGATCCAGGAGGGCAACTCCGGACTGATGCGCGCGGTGGACAAGTTCGACTACACCAAGGGCTACAAGTTCTCGACCTACGCCACCTGGTGGATCCGGCAGGCGATCACGCGCGCCATCGCCGACCAGGCGCGCACCATCCGCGTGCCGGTGCACATGATCGAGCACATCAACCGCGTGGTGCGCGTGTCGCGCCGGCTGGTGCAGGAGCTGGGCCGCGAGCCCACGGCCGAGGAGATCGCCGAGCGGCTCGAGCTGCCGGTGGACAAGGTGAAGAGCATCCTCAAGGCCGCGCAGGAGCCGATCTCGCTCGACCGTCCGATCGGCGAGGACGACGACAGCAACCTCGGGGACTTCATCGAGGACACCAGCGTGGTGAGCCCGGCGCACTCGGCCGCGGCGGCCATGCTGCGCGACGAGGTCAACGACGTGCTGCGCACGCTCACGCCGCGCGAGGCGAAGGTCATCCGCCTGCGGTTCGGTCTCACCGAGGACGGCGCGCAGCGCACGCTCGAGGAGGTCGGCGCGTTCTTCAACGTCACGCGCGAGCGCATCCGCCAGATCGAGGCCAAGGCGCTGCGCAAGCTGCGTCATCCGACGCGCAGCCGCCGGCTCAAGGCGTACACCGAACTGCTCTAAGGGGGTCGCCCGGCACGGCACCCCGCGGACACGGACCCGGAGCGATGCGTGTGGGTATCGCATCGCGGAGGGTCCGCGTCCGCGGCGCGCCCCGCCGCGCCGCAATGGCTCCGGGCCCCGCGAGCGGTCGCGTGTCTTGACACCGTCGCGAGCACGGTGTTAGAAACATCCGGCTTCCGGCAGCGTTTCATGCGCTTCTCACGCTGGGCCCATAGCTCAGCGGTCCAGAGCCGCCGGCTCATAACCGGTAAGACCCTGGTTCGAATCCAGGTGGGCCCATGAATCGCGCGGGCGTGACGCGCCCGAGCCGGGTACCCGAGGGCGGGTAGCTCAGCTGGCAGAGCACCTGGATCACAACCAGGGGGTCACAGGTTCAAGTCCTGTTCCGCCCACCATCTTTCCCCGCGCCGGTGCGCGCTTCGCGCCGCCGGCGTCGACCGGAGACCGAACGTGGCCCGTCCGCACCGCACGCCCACGCCGTGGCCCGCGCGCGACCCGCGCCGGCCCGCCGCGCGTCGCGCGCCGCGCCGCGCACGCCCCATCCACGGGGACGCCCTTCCGGGCGTCCCCGTTCGCATGTGCGGGAGGACGCGATGAGCGAGGAGATCGATCATCTGTGGGCCCTGCACGGACTCGATGAGCAGGCGGTCGGGCTGCGGGCGGAGCTCGGGCGCTTCCCGGCGGAGCGCGCGGCGGCCGAGCAGCGGCTGAGCGCGGAGCGCTCGCGGGTGGATTCGCTGAAGGCGCGCGGCGCCGAGGTGTTGAAGGCGCGGCGCACGCTCGAGAAGGAGATCGAAGCGCTCGCCGACCAGGAGCGGAAGTTCCTCGGCCAGCAGGGCATGGTGAAGACCAACGCCGAGTTCCAGGCGCTCACCCACGAGATCGCGCGGACGCGGCAGAAGCGCTCCGACGTCGAGACCGACGTCCTGCTCAAGATGGAGGAGGAGGAACGCGTCGCGACCGAGAAGCCGGCGGCCGAGTCCGCGCTCCGGGACGCGGAGCAGCGGGTGGCCGCGCGCGTGGCGGCGATCGAAGGCGAGGAGTCGGCGCTGCGGGAGCGGCTGGCGGCGATCGACGCCGAACGCGCCGCGCACCTCGAGCCGCTGGGGGCGCAGACGCGCGCCCGCTACGAGCGCATCCACCTGATGCGCGAGGGGCGCGCGGTGGTGGCGATCCGCGACGGGTCGTGCGGCGGGTGCTTCCGCCGCCAGCCGCCGCAGTCCCTGCTCGATGCCAAGCGCCGCGAGCGGGCGCTGCCGTGCGACGGCTGCGGGCGCCTGCTGGTCTGGCCGCCCGACGCGGTGTGACACGGAGCCCGCGGTGGACGCGGCGCCGCGGCGCCTGAGACCCGGCTGGCCATTCCGCCGCCCCGCGCTCGTCCTGTCGGGCGGCGGCGCGCTCGGCGCCTACGAGATCGGCGTGTTCCGCGCCCTCGAGACGGCGGGGCTCCGCCCGCGGATCGTGGTCGGCGTCTCGGTCGGCGCGATCAATGCGGTGGCATGGCTCGCGCACGACTTCCGCACCGAGGGCCTCGCGCGGGTGTGGCGCACCTTGCGACCCGCCAGCATCGGCATGCGCTGGACCACGCTGCTGCTGCGCCTCGGCGGCCTGATCGTGGCCGCCGTCGCGGCGCTCGAGGTGATCCTGGCGCTCGCCGGGATCCCGGAGCTCGGCCTCGCCGGGCTGTACCACCGTCCGGTGCTCGGCCACGAGATGCGCTCCATCTATCTCGAGACCCTGGCCTGGCAGCTCACCGCGGTGCTCGCGCTCGGCGTGGTGGTGCTCTCGCGACGGCTCGAGGATCTGCTGGCGCGCCTCGCGCACTCGCACGACCCCGCGGCGGCCCATCGCTGGTTCGGGCGCGCCCTGATCGCCCTCGCATTGGCGTACGTCGCGGCGATCGGAGCGGGCGTGCCATGGCCGAGCCGCTTCCATCTCGTGCTGCTGCTGGGCGGGACCGCGATGTGGTTCCTCAACCGGCCCGGCGCCTCGGGCGACCGGGTGCGGAGTCTCCTGCTCGGGGTGCTGCCCGAGACCGGCGGCCGCGGTCTGTGGCGCGGCAGCGCGCGACGGCGCCTGCTCGACCGGCTGGTGGCCGAGGGGGACGCCGGGCGGCTGGTGGCGGAGGACACCCATCTCGTGATCACCGCGTGCGAGGTGGACACCGGTCGCGTGGCGTACTTCGTGAATGGCGTCGAACCGTCGGCGGATTTCCGCGCGAAGATGGAGGCGACGCTCGGCGAGGTGATCGTGCTGCGCACGCCGGAGGAGGTGGTGGAGGCCGCGGTGGCCTCCTCGGCGATCCCGGTGGTGTTCGAGCCGGCGCGTCTCCACGGGCGCAAGTTCGTGGATCCCGGCTTCTTCTCCAACCAGCCCCTGCACGCCGCGCTGGCGGCGGGAGCCGACGCGCTCCTGCTGGTGCTGGTCTCGCCCAGCACGGGGCCGGCGACGGTGGGCCGGGATCCCGACATCCTCGAGGTCGGCGCCCGCCTGCTCACCGTCGCGAACTGGCGCGATCTGCAGACCGAGCTGCGCCAGCTGCCGCCGTCGTGGAGCGCGGCGGCGGACCCCTCCCCGATGTGCCGGGTGGAGCCGGGCGCCCCGTTGCCGGGCTCGCAACTGGGATTCGATCCGGAAACCGCCGAGGAGCTCATGCGGCGGGGCGAGACCGACGCCTGGTCGGCACTCGAGCGCGCGGGCTGGGTGGTTCCGGCCGCGCCGGGCGCCGCGCCTTGAGGCCGCTGCGCCCATCCACTATGGTGCGGACATGAGCGCTCCGGCATCCCGGGAATGGACTCTGCGCTGCGACGGCGGCTCACGCGGGAACCCGGGCCCGGGCGCGCTCGGGTTCGTGCTCGCCGATCCCGCGGGCGCCGAGATCGAAGCGCGCGGGGAGTACCTCGGGCAGGTGACCAACAACGTCGCCGAGTACCGGTCACTGATCGCGGGGCTCTCGGCGGCGGTGCGCCATGGCGCCCAGCCGCTGTGCGTGGCGATGGACTCCGAGCTGGTGGTGCGCCAGATGACGGGGCGGTATCGCGTCAAGAACGCCGGTCTCAAGCCGCTCCACGAGCAGGCGAAGGAGGTGTTGAAGCAACTCGGCCGGGTGCGCTGGACCAGCGTGCCGCGCGAGGACAATGGTCGCGCGGACGCGCTGGTGAACGAGGCGCTCGATCGGGCGGGAAGTACCGAGTCTCCCAGGTGATCGCGGACGGCGTGTCGGGTGGTGCGCTTCGGCGCGCGACCGGACCCCGTTCCGAGGAAAGTCCGGACTCCATAGGGCAAGGTGCTGGGTAATCCCCAGGGGGCGTGAGCCCACGGAAAGTGCAACAGAGAGCAGACCGCCAGCGGGCCGTCGCAAGACGTGCAGCGGGCAAGGGTGAAACGGTGCGGTAAGAGCGCACCAGCGGTCCCGGTGACGGGGCCGGCTCGGTAAACCCCACCTGGAGCAAGACCGCATAGAGGGGAAGGAGTGTGTCCCGCTCCGCTATCACCCCAGGGTCGGTCGCACGAGGCGTCCGGAGACGGGCGTCCCAGTCAAATGATCACCACGGAGCGATCCGAACAGAATCCGGCTTACGGGAGACTCGAGTCATGGCACCGGCCCGGCGGACTGCGTCCGCCGGGCCTCGTGCGTGCGCCGCGCAGGGCTTGACCCTGCCGGAAAGCGGCTGCTAGCGTGCGGTCCATCCCGGCCGGCGCGTGCTGGCACACCGGTTCCCGGGCCTCCATCCGCCCCCACCACGGACCTTCCTTGATCGCGCCTTCGACCACGACGCAGTGGGTGCTCCACCCGCGTCACGACGCCGCGCGCACCCGCGAACTCGCCGGAGCGCTCGATGCCCCGCGCGCCGTCGCCTGCGCGCTGGTGAACCGCGGCTTCGACGACCCGGAGGCGGTGCGGAGATTCCTCGATCCGTCGCTGGACGATCTGCACGATCCCGCGGCCCTGCTCGACATCGGACGCGCCGTGGAGCGCATCCACCTGGCGCTCGAGCGCAAGGAACGGATGCTGGTCTACGGGGACTACGACGTGGACGGCATCACCTCGACCTTCCTGCTGCACAGCGCGCTCAGCGGGCTCGGCGGCGTGGTGCAGTACCGCATCCCGCACCGCACCCGGGACGGCTACGGGCTCACCGTGGAAGCCATCGAGAAGGCGAAGCGCGACGGCTTCACGCTGGTGATCACGGTGGACTGCGGTGTCACCGCGCTCGAGCCGGTGGCGCGCGCGACCGCGCTCGGGATCGACGTGGTCATCACGGACCATCACGAGCCCCCGCCCCGGCTGCCGGCGGCGGTGGCGGTGGTGAACCCGCAGCGCCCGGGATGCGCGTATCCGTTCAAGTCGCTGGCGGGCGTCGGGGTGACGTTCAAGCTGGTCGAGGCGCTGATGCGCGGGCGCGGCGGGCTCGAGCGCGCGCGCGAGTGGCTGGACGTGGTCGCGCTCGGGACCATCGCCGACGTGGTGCCGCTGGTGGGGGAGAACCGCGTGCTCGCGCGCCTCGGGCTCGACCGGCTCAACCAGGGCGGGCGCATCGGGCTGAAGGTGCTGGGCGAGGTCTCCGGGCTCGCCGGCAAGCGGATCAGCAGCGGGCAGGTCGCGTTCGTGCTGGCCCCGCGCATCAATGCCGCGGGCCGCATGGAGCGCCCGGAACAGGGCGTGATGCTGCTCCAGGCCCGCGATCGCCAGGAGGCGGCGGCGTGCGCCGAGAGTCTCGAGGACGACAACCAGGAGCGCCGCCGGCTCGATGCGGACGTGCTCGAGGAGGCGGCCCAGCGCGTCGAGACCGAGCTCGGGTGGCCGGCCTGCGCCTCCATCCTGTTGTGGTCCGACCGCTGGCACGCCGGGGTGATCGGCATCGTCGCGTCCCGGCTGGTGGACCGGTTCCGGCGCCCGACGTTGCTGGTGCGGCTCGACGGGGAGCGCGGCCGGGGCTCGGGTCGCAGCCTCCCGGGCCTCGACCTCAACCGGGTGCTCACCGATTGCGGCGACCTGCTCGAGGGCTGGGGCGGGCACGCGGTGGCCGCCGGTCTCACCGTGCGGCGCGAGCGCCTGCCGGAGCTGCGCGAGCGCTTCGAGCGCCTGGTGCGCGAGCGCGTCTCGCCGGACGACTACGTCGCGCGCCACGTGATCGACGGCGACCTGACCTTCGCGGAGTGCGATCTCCCGCTGGTGGACTGGCTCGACCGCCTCTCGCCTCACGGGCTCGGCAACCCCGAGCCGCTGTTCCGGGCCACCGGCGTGGAGGTGCGCGAGGCGACCGTGGTCGGGACCGGCAAGCACCTGCGCCTGAGGCTGAGTGACGGCACCGGCGTCGCCGAGGCCATCGGCTTCGGGCTCGGCGGCATGGCCGAGGCGGTGCGCAAGCGCGGGATCTGCGACCTCGCGTTCGTGCCGACGCGCAACGAGTGGCTGAACCAGGTGCGGGTCCAGCTCAAGCTCAAGGACGTGCGGCTGCCGTGAGCGGCACCGAGGGCGTCCCGCACCCCGAGCTCCGCGCGACCCTCCTCGCGGCGATCGACGAGCGCGCCCCGCGTGTGGACCGCGACCGGATCGCGGCGGCGTTCGACTTCGCGTCGCACGCGCACGGCGACCAGCTGCGGGTCTCGGGCGAGCCGTTCATCACCCACCCGGTCGCAGTGTGCATGATCCTGCTCGACCTGTTCGAGGCGCGCCTGGACACCTCGCTCGGCGCCGCGGCGCTGCTCCACGACGTGGTGGAGGACACCGACGCCAGCGGTGAAGATGTCGAGAAGCGCTTCGGCAAGGAGATCGCGGGCCTGGTCGAAGGGGTGACCCGGCTGGCGGGCGTGCACTTCGACAGCCGCGAGGCCGAACAGGCGGAGAACTTCCGCCGCATGCTGCTGTCCATGTCGCGGGACCTGCGCGTCATCTTCATCAAGCTCGCCGACCGGCTCCACAACATGCGCACGCTCGACTCGCTCGACGACGCGCGGCGCGCGCGCATCGCGGCCGAGAGCCGGGACATCTACGCCGCGCTCGCGCACCGGCTCGGCATGGCCGGCATCAAGCGCGAGCTCGAGGACCTGAGCCTCAAGGTGCTCGAGCCCGCGGCCTACCGGGACCTCGCGGCGCGGATCCAGGCCAAGCGCGAGGAGCGCGAGCGCTTCCTGGCGGGGGTGAAGGGGCGGCTCGAGGAGGGCCTGCGGGCGGCCGGGGTGCGGGCGGAGGTGGTGGGGCGCCCGAAGCACTTCTACTCGATCTTCAACAAGATGCATTCGGGCCGCGACTTCGAGACCATCTACGACCTGTTCGGGCTGCGCATCATCACCCACACGCGCAATGACTGCTACCGCGCGCTGGGCGTGGCGCACGACCTGTTCACGCCGGTGGCCGAGCGCTTCAAGGACTACATCGCGACCCCCAAGAGCAACATGTACCAGTCGCTCCACACCACGGTGCTCACGCGGGACGGCGAGATGGTCGAGGTGCAGATCCGCACCCGCGACATGCACCGCGTGGCCGAGACCGGCATCGCCGCGCACTACGTGTACAAGCAGGGCGTGCGCGTGGACGAGGAGCTGGACGCGAAGCTCGGCGGGTTCGTGACCCAGACCGCCGACTGGCAGCGCACCGCCAACGATGCCGAGTACATGGAGTTCCTGCGCACCGCGCTCTACCAGGAGGAGGTGTTCGTCTACACCCCGCGCCGGGAGCTCAAGCGCCTGCCGAAGGGCGCCACGCCGCTCGACTTCGCGTTCCTCATCCACACCCAGGTGGGCCAGCGCGCGGTGGGCGCGCGGGTGAATGACGAGCTGGTGCCGCTGCGCTACGAACTGCGCAATGGCGACACGGTGGAGATCATCACCTCGTCGCAGGCCCAGCCGAGCGAGGACTGGCTCCAGATCGTGCGCACCACCGGCGCGCGCAGCAAGATCCGCGCGTGGCTGCGCCTGCGCCGCCATGCCGACAGCGTCTCGCTCGGCCGCGAGATGCTCGAGCGCGAGCTCAAGCGCGTGCACCTCAAGGACGACGACGAGGCGCTGGCCGAGATCGCGCGCGGGCTCGGCCTCGAGGACGTGGAGACGCTGCTCGCGCGGCTCGGCGAGGGCCAGCTCTCGCTCACCCAGGTCGTGCGCAAGCTGCAGCCGGCGAAGGAGGGCTTCGCCGAGCGCATGGCCAAGGGGCCGCTCGAGGCGCTCGGATTCACGCGCAAGGCCACCGGCGGGGTGCGCATCGCCGGGCTCGACAACGTGATGATCACGTTCCCCCGCTGCTGCCAGCCGGTGCCGGGCGATCGCGTGGTGGGCATCGTCACCCTCGGGCGCGGGGTGTCGGTGCACCGGGTGGACTGCCCCAACACGTTCTCCCCGCGGGTGCAGCCGGAACGCAAGGTGAGCGTGGAGTGGGACGCGCGCCTCGGCGAGACCTTCCCGGTGCGGCTGGTGGTGTACGGGCAGGACCGCCCGGCGCTGCTGGCGGACATCGCGAAGGCGATCGCCGCGGTGCCGGTGAACATCAAGCAGGCGGGCATGGCGAGCGAGGACCGGACGGTGCGCGGGGTGTTCGTGGTGGAGGTCCCGCACCTCGCCCGGCTCCAGGAGGTCATCAACGCGGTGCGGCGCGTGCGCGGCGTGTCGCGCGTGGAGCGCCGCCAGCGCCTGGTGCGCGACCGCCCCGCGAGCCCGCCGCAGGCGGACGAGGACGCATGAGAGCGCTGGTCCAGCGCGTCGACGGGGCGCGCGTCACGGTGGGAGGGGAGGTGACCGGCGCGATCGGCCCGGGGCTGCTGGTGCTGCTCGGCGTCACCCACGGGGATGGCCCCGCGGACGCCGATCGGCTGGCGCAAAAGGTGGCCGGCCTGAGGGTGTTCGAGGCCGAGGAGGGGCGCCTCGATCGCGATGTGCGCGAGACCGGCGGGGGCGCGCTGGTGGTCCCGCAGTTCACGCTCTACGGGGACACGCGCCGCGGCCGGCGGCCGGACTTCGCGCAGGCCGCCCGGCCCGAGCACGCGGAGCCGCTCTACGAGCGCTTCTGCGCCGCCCTCACGGCCGCGGGTGTGCCGGTCGCGCGCGGGGTGTTCCGCGCCCGGATGCGGGTCGAGCTGACCAACGACGGGCCGCTCACCCTGCTGGTCGAGAGCGAGCCGCGCGGCGGGGGGCCCGGATGAAGCGGTCCCGGGCGGCGAGCGTGTTCTACGGCGGGCATTCGCCGCTGGTGCTGGCGTCGGCGTCGCCGCGCCGCGTGGCGCTGCTCCGCCAGGTGGGCGCGATGTTCACCATCGTCGATCCCGGGCCCGACCGGCGCTGGCCCGGCGGGGCCGCGGCACGCCACGGCGTGCGGGCGCTGGCGCTCGACAAGGCGCGCCGGGTGGCGGGGCAGCGCCCCGGGTGCGTGGTGGTGGGCGCGGACACGGTGGTGATGGTGCGCGGAAGCCGGCTGGGGAAGCCCGAGACCGCCGAGCAGGCGGTCGAGATGCTCCGCCGCCTGCACGGGCGCACCCACGAGGTGTGGACCGGGATCGCGGTGGTGCGGGACGGCGAGCAGCGCACCGCGGCCGAGTGCACCCGGGTGCGCTTCGCCCGTCTCACCGAACCCGAACTGGCCGCGTACGTCGCCCTCGGGGAGTCGCTGGACAAGGCCGGGGCGTACGCCATCCAGGGCGCGGCCGCGCAGTTCGTGCGCGGCATCGAGGGGGACTTCTTCAACGTGGTGGGCCTGCCGCTGGCGCGCCTGAGGGCGGTGCTGCGGGAGTTCGCCTGAGGCGCCCGGGGCCCGGCGGGGCCCCGGCCGGCGAGCGGGAACCTTGACAGCCCTTCGGGCAAATGGCTAGTCTCCAGCGTTTGTGATGGATAGCGACGGCATCCCGGACGGTCCGGCGCGGGGGTTCCCCGCGTCCGGCGTGGGGTGACCGTCATCCCGTGTGCAGACGGAGGAAGGCATGAAGAGCTATACGGCCCGCCCGGACGACATCCACCGCGAATGGCTGGTGGTGAACGCCGAGGGCAAGACGCTCGGGCGGCTCGCGACGCAGGTCTCCAGCGTGTTGCGGGGCAAACACAAGCCGATCTACACCCCGAGCATGGACACCGGCGACCACGTCGTGGTGATCAACGCGGAGAAAGTGGCGCTCACCGGGCGCAAGCTCGAGGACCGGCGCATCTTCAGCCACAGCATGTACCCGGGCGGCATCAGCTGGACCAAGCTCACCGAGGTCATGGCGAAGCATCCCGAGCGCATCATCGAGCGCGCGGTGCGTGGCATGATGCCGAAGACCAAGCTCGGACGGGCGATGATGAAGAAGCTCAAGGTGTACGCGGGCGCGGAGCACCCGCACGCGGCGCAGCAGCCGCGCGCGTGGGATCCGGCGTGACCCCACAGCGCGAGGAGACGATGGCGACCGAGACCCTGAACAAGCCGCGCACCGGCCGCCGGAAGGAGTCCGTGGCGCGCGTGCGCCTGGTCCCCGGCACCGGCAAGCACATGATCAACGCCCGCACCCCGTTGGACTACCTGAAGCGCGAGACGCTGGTGACCGCCGCGTATCACGCGCTCACGGTGACCAACACCGCGGGCAAGTACAGCGTCGTCGCGCTCTGTCACGGCGGCGGGCTCACCGGCCAGGCGGGCGCGCTGCGCCAGGCCATCGCACGCGCGCTCGTGACGTCGGACGAGTCGCTGCGTCCGCTGCTGGGCCGCGAGGGCCTGCTGACCCGGGACTCGCGCATGAAGGAGCGGAAGAAGTACGGACAGCCGGGGGCTCGCAAGCGCTTCCAGTTCAGCAAGCGCTAGCCGGCGGCGGGTCGCTCCCGGGTGCTGCTCGGGGAGCCGGACATCTGAGGCAACACCACTACACACGTCCCGGCCGCGCGCCGGGGTCCCCGCGGATCCTCGCGGGGTGTGGCGCGCACCCAGGTCCGGGGCGGAGGCGGAACCCTGAAGGGAGGAGTCGTGTCGGACATCAGCATGAAGGACCTGCTCGAAGCGGGAGTGCACTTCGGGCACCAGACGCGCCGCTGGAACCCGCAGATGAAGAAGTTCATCTTCATGGAGCGGAACGGCATCTACATCATCGACCTCCAGCGCACGCTGAAGTGTCTCCAGGAGGCGAACAACGCCATCGACCGCGTGGTGCGCGCCGGCGGCCACGTCCTGTTCGTCGGCACCAAGAAGCAGGCGAAGCCGATCATCCTCGAGGAATCCAAGCGCGCCAGCCAGTTCTACGTGACCGAGCGCTGGCTCGGGGGCATGCTCACCAACTTCCGCACCATCAAGGCGAGCATCACCCGGCTCAAGGAACTCGACCGGATGGCGGCGGACGGCACCTTCGAGAAGCTCTCGAAGAAGGAGGTCTCGCGCCTCTCGCGTGAGCGCGAGCGCCTCGAGTTCGCCTTCTCGGGCATCAAGGAGATGCCGGGCCTCCCTTCGATCCTGTTCGTGGTGGACACCAAGAAGGAGAAGATCGCGGTCGCCGAGGCCAACCGGCTGGGGATCCCGATCGTCGGCGTGGTGGACACCAACTGCGATCCGACCGTGATCGACTACCCGATCCCGGGCAACGACGACGCGCTCCGCGCCATCCGGCTGTTCACGCATCACGCCGCGGACACCATCCTCGCGGGCCGCGCGGCCGCGCGGGACGGCTCGGGCCAGGAGACGGTGTCGTTCGGCGGCGAGGAGACCGAGGCCGAGGGCACGGCGACGGTGCCGACCACCGCCTGATCACCGCTGCACACGAACCTTTCGGCGCCCGCCCGTGGTCCCACGCGGGCGGGCGCCGCGACGCATAGACGAGGAGCCGAGACGCGATGACGATCACTGCCGATCAGGTGAAGCAGCTCCGGGAGCGCACCGGAGTGGGGATGATGGAGTGCAAGAAGGCGCTGACCGAGAGCGGGGGCGACTTCGAGAAGGCCGTGGACGCGCTGCGCCGGGCCGGGGCGGCCAAGGCCGAGAAGCGCGCCGAGCGCGGCGCGAGCGAAGGCCTCGTCGAGGCGTACATCCACCCGGGCAACCGCGTGGGCGTGCTCATCGAGGTGAACTGCGAGACCGATTTCGTCGCCCGCACCGCGGAGTTCGCGGCGCTGGTCCGCAACCTCGCGATGCAGGCCGCCGCCGCGGGCGCGGACTACGTGCGCCGCGACGAGGTGCCCGCCGAGCGCCTCGAGCGCGAGAAAGCGATCTACCGCGCGCAGCTCGAGGACCAGAAGAAGCCCGCCGCGATCCTCGACAAGATCGTCGAAGGCAAGGTGGACAAGTACTTCTCGGAGGTCTGCCTGCTCGATCAGCCGTACATCAAGGACGACAAGGTCAAGGTGGCGGACCTGGTGAAGGAGGCGATCGCGAAGACCGGCGAGAACATCGTGGTGCGCCGCTTCGCGCGCTTCCGGCTCGGCCAGGAGTAGCCGGTCGTGGCCGCGCGGTACCAGCGCATCGTGCTCAAGCTGAGCGGCGAGATGCTCGCCGGCACCGCCGGCCACGGCATCGACGAGAACGTCATCGGCACGCTGGCGGACGAGATTCGCGATGTCCAGCGGCTCGGCGTGCAGGTGGGGCTGGTCACCGGTGGCGGGAACATCTTCCGCGGGCTGGCCGCCAGCACCCGCGGCATGGACCGGGTGGGCGCGGACTACATGGGCATGCTGGCGACCGTGATCAATGGGCTCGCCGTGCAGCACGCGCTCGAGAAGCGGGGCGTCTTCACCCGCGTCATGTCGGCGATCGAGATGGCACGGGTGTGCGAGCCGTACATCCGGCGGCGCGCGGTGCGTCACCTCGAGAAGGGGCGCATCGTGGTGCTGGCCGCGGGGACGGGGAATCCGTATTTCACCACCGACACCGCGGCGGCGCTGCGGGCGATCGAGATCGGTGCCGACGTCATCCTCAAGGCCACCAAGGTCGACGGGGTGTACAGCGGCGACCCGGTGAAGGACCCGTCGGCCACCTTCTTCCCTCGTATCTCGTACCTCGATATCCTCAACCGGGGTCTCAAGGTCATGGACTCGACCGCGATCTCGCTCTGCATGGACAACCGGCTGCCGCTGGTGGTCTTCAACGTGAGCGTGCCGGGCAACCTGGTCCGCGTCGTGCAGGGTGAGCCGGTCGGCACCGTCGTGGGAGAGTGAAGACATGGTCGTGAACAAGATCCTGTACGACACCGAAGAGCGCATGAAGAAGCAGATCGAGGCGGTCCGTCGGGAGCTCGCCGGGATCCGTACCGGCAAGGCATCGCCGAGCCTGCTCGACACGGTCAAGGTGGAGGCCTACGGCACGCCCACCCCGCTCAACCAGCTGGGTTCGGTGACCGCGCCGGAGCCGCGGCTGCTGGTGGTGCAGCCCTGGGACAAGGGCCTCATCAAGGCGATCACGCGCGCCCTCCAGCAGTCCGACCTCGGGCTCAATCCGACCGACGACGGCAGCGTGGTCCGGGTCCCGATCCCTTCGATGACGGAGGAGCGGCGGCGGGACATCGTCAAGGTGATCGCGAAGCTGGCGGAAGAGGGGCGGGTCCACGTGCGCCAGGTGCGGCACGACGTGAACAAGGACATCAAGCACCAGGAGACCGAAGGCGTCATCGCGCAGGACGAGTCCAAGCGGCTGGTCGCCGAGGTCCAGAAGCTCACCGACCGCTCCGTCGAGCAGATCGACGAGCTGCTGAAGAAGAAGACCGCCGAGGTCATGGAAGTCTGACCCTCCGGTCGTCCTGGTCCGCCGTCCCGCCCCGGGCGGCACAGGGAGGAGCGTTGCCGGCCCGAACACCGTCGCTCGAGGAGTTGCAGCGCCGTGGCAACCTGCCGCGGCACGTCGCCATCATCATGGACGGGAACGGACGCTGGGCGAAGGCCCGCGGCGTCCCGCGCCTGATGGGGCACCGGGCCGGCCGGGAGTCCGTGCGCGAGGTGGTGAAGGGCTGCGTGGCCCTGAAGGTCGAGGTGCTCACGCTCTACACGTTCTCGATCGAGAACTGGAACCGCCCCGCCACCGAGGTCCGCGCGCTGATGGCGATCCTGCGCCAGACGCTGCGCGAGGAGCGCGCGGACCTGAAGCGCCAGAACGTGCGCTTGCAGGTGGTCGGCCGCACCGCCGACCTGCCGGCGTCGGTGCGCAAGGCGATCGCCGAGACCCAGGGATTCCTCGCGTCGTGCGACGGGATGCTGCTCAACCTGGCGCTCTCCTACAGCGGCCGCGCCGAGATGACCGACGCGGTGCGGCGCATCCTGGCCGACGCGGCCGACGAGCCGATGGATCCCCAGCGGATCGACGAGGAGTTCGTCGAGTCCTATCTCTACACCGCCGGGCTGCCCGACCCCGACCTGCTCATCCGCACCAGCGGCGAGATGCGGCTCTCGAACTTCATGCTGTGGCAGATGGCGTACAGCGAGCTGTGGATCACCGATACCCTGTGGCCCGACTTCCGCCGCGAGCACCTCTACCGCGCGATCGCGGATTTCCAGGGCCGCGAGCGGCGCTTCGGGCGGGTGGATTGAGCGCGGGACCGCCCGCGGCGGCGATCCCGCCGGCCAAGTCCTCGTCGTGGTCCCTCCGGCTGCGGGTGGTGACCGGCGTGCTGTTCGTGCCGCTGCTGGTGCTGATGGCGCGCGCCGGCGGGCTGGTGTGGTGGAGCCTCGTCGCCCTCCAGGTCACGGTCGGGCTCGCCGAGTTCTGGGGGATGATGCGGCGCAAGGGCCTGGCGCCCTACCGCCTGCTCGGCCACCTCGCCGGGATCGGGACGCTGTGGTGGACGTTCCGGCCGCACTGGCCGCACCTGGACTTCCTGGTCACCGCGGTGGTCCTGCTCACCCTCGCCTTCGAGCTGAGAAGGCCCGAGCAGCGCCAGCGCGTCGAGAACATGGCGGTGACGCTGTTCGGCGTGCTCTACGTGGGCTGGCTATCCGCGCATCTCGTCATGCTGCGCGAACTGCCGTGGCGCGCCGGCACCGACTACGCCGATGGCGCGCGTTACGTGCTGCTGGCGTTCTTCGTGACGTGGTCGTGCGATACCGGGGCGTACGCCTTCGGTCGCCTGTTCGGGCGCGTCAGGCCGTGGGCCGCGATCTCGCCCCGCAAGTCGGTGGAGGGTGCGGCCGGTGGCCTGGCCATGGCGGTGGTGGCCGCGTGGGTGGCGCGGGCGTGGTTCGCGCCCTTCCTGTCCCTCGGCGACGCCATCGCGGTCGGGTTGCTGGCCGGCGTGTTCGGACAGGTCGGCGACTTCGTCGAATCGCTGCTCAAGCGGGATTCGCGCGAGGGCGACTCGTCCCAGTTCATCCCCGGACACGGTGGCGTGCTCGATCGGTTCGACAGCCTCTACTTCGCCGCGCCCGTGATCTTCTACTACCTCAAGGTCGCGGTCTTCCAGGTCCCGTGAGCGCGCGAGCGTGACGATGATGCGGATCGCCGTGCTGGGCTCCACCGGTTCGATCGGCGTCCAGACGCTGGATGTCGCGGCGCGCGAGGCGGGGCGCCTGCGGGTGACCGGGCTGGGGACCGGCCATCGACTCGAGTCCCTGGTCGAGCAGACGCGGCGCTGGCAGCCCGAGGCGGTGGCGCTCGAATCGGCCTCCGATCCGGCGTCGGCGCGCACGGCGTTGCGCGCGGCCGCGCCGGGCGCCGAGGTCCGCGTCGGGGCCGGGGCGTGCGCGTGGCTCGCCGCCCACGCGTGCGCGGATGCGGTGGTGAACGGCATTGTGGGCGCGGCGGGGCTGGCGCCGTCCCTCGCGGCGCTCGGCGCCGGCCGGCGCCTGGCGCTCGCCAACAAGGAGTCGCTGGTGATCGGGGGCGCGCTGATCGAAGCGGCGCGCGCGCGCGGAGGCGGATCGCTGGTGCCGGTGGACAGCGAGCACAGCGCGGCGCTCCAGTGTCTCGGCGGCCGTCCGGCGGAGGAGGTCGAGTGCCTCACGCTGACCGCCTCCGGCGGTCCGCTGCGCCGCCACCCCGACTGGCGCGCGGCGACGCGCGCGGAGGCGCTGGCGCACCCGGTGTGGAGCATGGGGCCGCGCATCACGGTGGACTCGGCGCTGCTCTTCAACAAGGGACTCGAGCTGATCGAGGCGCACTGGCTGTTCGGCCTGCCCTGGGAGCGGCTCGACGCGGTCATCCATCCCCAGGCGGTGGTGCACGCGCTGGTGTCGTTCCGGGACGGCTCGACGCTGATGCAGGCCGCGCACGCCGACATGCGGCTGCCGATCCAGCTCGCGCTCTCATGGCCCGAGCGCTGGGGCGAGTCGGTGCGCCCACTCGAGGTCGGGGCGCTCGCGGGGCTCGCGTTCGACCCCATCGAGCCCGGCGCGTTCCCGGCGTTCGAGCTCGCGCGGGCGGCCGGGCGCGCCGGCGGCACCGCGCCGTGCGCGCTGAACGCCGCGGACGAGGTGGCGGTGAACGCGTTCCTCGAGGGCGCGATCGCGCTCGGACGCGTCCCGGAGGTCGTGGCCGAGGTGATGGAGGCGCACGCGAGCGCCCCGGTCGAGTCGCTCGAGCAGCTGGGGCAGGTCGACGCGTGGGCGCGCGCGGCCGCGCGCGCGCAGGTGACGCGGTGAGCGGGCCCGCGGTCGTTCGCGCCGTTCCGCGCGTCGTCCGCGCGAGGCGGGTAGAATGACCGCGCAGCCGTCCGGTGACGCGCTCGTACGCGGCACGCGCGGGCCGCGCGCGGGGCGGGAGGAGGGCATCCTCGCGATCCGCCCGCGCGCGCTCGGTGACGTGGTGCTCGTCACGCCGGCCCTGCGGGCGCTCAAGCGCGGCGCTCCCGGGACCTCGCTCGAGGTGGTGACCGAGGCGCGCTACGCTCCCCTGCTCGAGGGACTTCCCTTCGTGGACCGTGTCTGGACGCTGGAGCGCACCCTGGCGGGCACGCTCTCCCTCGCCGCCGCGCTGCGGCGGAGACGCTGGCGCGTCGCGGTGGACTTCTTCGGCAATGCCCGCACGGCGCTGCTGACCCGCGCCAGCGGAGCGGGACTCACCGTGGGATACGACGTGCGCGGACGCGGTATGGCGTACATGCGGAAGGTCCCGCGTGCGGGGCTGCCCGCCGCGGGGGCGCCCGAGTACTCGGCCGCCACCCATCTGCGCCTGGCGCTGGCGGCGGGCGGGACCGACACGGGACTCGAGTGCGCCGTCGCGCTGGCCCCGGGCGCGGCGGAACGGGCCAGCGGGCTGCTGGCCGCCGCGGGCGTGAGGCGGCCCGCGCGCACGGTCGGGCTGGTCGCGGCCGGCACCTGGCCGACCAAGACGTGGCCCGCCTCGCACGCCGGAGTGCTGGCCCGCCGGCTGCTCGGGGCGGGCTGGGAAGTGGTGCTGCTGGCGGGCCCGGGCGAAGAGCGGGTCAGCGCGACGGTGCGCGGCATCGCTCCCGGCGTGGCGGTCCTGCCGCCCTGCGATGTCGCCGGCCTGGTGGCGGTGATCGCGGTGCTCGGCGCGGTGGTGGGCACCGACAGCGGTCCTCGTCACGTCGCCGCGGCGCTCGGCGTCCCGACCTTCGCATGGTTCGGTCCCACCCATCCGGCAGGCTGGACCCCGCCGGGGCCCGCGCACGCCTACTGGTGGACGGAGCTGCCCTGCCGGGGTTGCGATCGCACCACCTGCACCCACTGGAACTGCCTGCCCTCGCTCGCCCCGGCCGCGGCCGCGGAGCGGGTGCTGGCGCACCTGGAGAGCCATGGACGAATCGGCGCCGATCACGGTCCTGCTGCTCGCGCGTGACGAGACGCGTCACCTCGAGGCGCTGCTGCCGACCCTCGGCTTCGCGCGCGAGGTCGTCGTGGTGTGGGACAGCGCGGGGACTGCGGACACCCGCGCGGTGGCGGAACGTGCGGGTGCGCGGGTGTTCAGCCGCGCGCTCGACGGCTTCGGTCCGCAGCGCCGCTTCGCGCTCGAGCAGTGCACCCAGCCGTGGGTGCTGTGGATCGACGCCGACGAGCGGCTGGATGCCGCGGCGGTCGCGGCGGTGCGCCGCACGGTGGCGGAACCGGCGGGCGCGGTCGGGTTCGAGATCCTGCGGCGCACCTGGTTCCTGGGGCGTCGGATCCGTTTCTGCGGGTGGCGGAACGACCACGTGCTGCGGCTGTTCCGCCGCGACTGCGCGAGCTTCGACGACGCGCGGGTGCACGAGCGCGTCGCCGTGCGTGGCGGGGCCATCGGACCGCGGCTCGACGGCGTGCTCGAGCACTTCAGCTACCAGACCTGGGACGACTGCACGGAGAAGCTGACGCTCTACGCGCGGGCCGGTGCGGAGCAGGCCTGGCGCGCGGGGCGGCGGGCCGGCCCGTTGGGTGTGTTGCTGCGCCCGGCCGCGCGCTTCGTGCGGCAGTACGTCCTGCAGGGGGGGTTCCTCGACGGGACGCGCGGCCTGCTGGTGTGCGCGCTCGCCGCCACCCAGGTGTTCCTGAAGTACGCGGAACTGTGGTCCCGGTCGCGGCGCGCCGAGTGAGCGGGCGCCCGATGGCCGGTCCCGGACGCGGGGCAGGAGCCGGCTCGGAGCGCTGGCCCGCGTCTCGCTAGTCCGATCGAGCGCTCCTGTCGAGGCTCGTGACGGCGCGTCCTTGACGCTCCTTCAAGGCTGGGAGTAGTTTGGCGAACACCTTCCCACTCAAGGAGTTGCCATTCATGTCGGATGCCTTCCAGCAGCTTCCACCACTGGTCCGAACCGTGGTCCCCGGAGTGGTCGTGCTGGGCCTGGTGATCTTCGTGCACGAGCTCGGCCACTTCCTCGCCGCCAAGTCGTGCAAAGTGAAGGTGCTCGCCTTCGCGCTCGGCTTCGGGCCGCGGCTGTTCGGATGGGTGCGGGGCGGGACGGACTACAAGGTGCTGGCCGTGCCGCTGGGCGGGTTCGTGCAGATGGCGGGGGACGCGCCGCTCGAGGACGGCCGCATGCCCGAGGGTCGGGAGCAGTTCCTGTCCCACCCATGGCCGGGGCGGGCCTGGATCGCGCTCGCGGGCCCGCTGGCCAATCTGGTGACGGCATTCCTGACGCTGGTGGTGGTGGCGTACGTCACCGGCATGACGTTCGCGGACTCGCCGAACGTGCTGGGCACCACCGCCGACACCAGTGCCGCGTACGCGGCCGGCTTGCGCGAGGGAGACCGGATCGTGGCGCTCGACGGCGCTTCCACGGCTTCCTGGGTGGCCATCTTCCAGGCCAACGAGCGCGCCCGGAAGGACCGGCCCGCCGCGCTCGCCGTGGAGCGCGCGGGGGAGCGCCTCGAGGTGACCGTCCCGCCGGCGGAGCGCGAGCGCGTGCTGATGTCCCTGCGCCCGGTGGCCGACCCGCCGGTGATCGGGATGGTGGTGGCGGGGATGCCGGCGTACAAGGCGGGGCTCCAGGAGGGCGATCGTGTCCTCGCGGTGGATGGCCGCGCGGTCCAGGTCTGGTCCGATCTTCCGCAGGCGCTGCGCGGCCGGGTCGACAGCAGCGTGACGCTCAGGCTCCTGCGCGGCGACCAGGCCTTCGAGGTGAAGGTGAAGCCGATGTCGGACGGCAGCGGCGGCGATCGCGGGCTGATCGGCATCGAGGCGCCACGCCACGATGTGTTCGTCCAGCGCTACGGGCTGGTCGAGTCGCTGCGGTTCGGGGTCCTGGCGACCGGGCAGGTGGTGGCGAACGTGTACGGCGGGCTGTGGATGACCATCGCCCGTCCGCTCTACTACCGGGAGTACATGGGCGGTCCCCTGTTCATCGCCCAGGCGGCCAGCCAGCAGGCCCGCCGCGGCCTCGACGCGCTGCTCCAGTTCTTCGCCACCATCAACGTGGCCATCATGGCGTTCAACCTGATGCCGCTGCCGGTGCTGGATGGCGGTCACATCCTGCTGGCGCTGTTCCAGGCGGTGCGCCGGCGCGCGCTCTCGGCCCGGGCCTACATGCGATTCCAGAAGGTCGGGCTGGTGGTGCTGGGCACCCTGTTCGTCATCATCCTCGCCAACGACCCGCTGCGCCTGCTCCAGCGCCAGCGCGCCCTGAACCGCGGGCCGCAGACGGTCCCGCACGAGCGGACGGTTGCGCCCCCGGCGCGCTGACGCGGGGCCCCGTCGCCAGCGGTTCCGCGCGTTCGCCGTCGCCCTGATCGCGCTGTCGCTCGAGGGCGCGCCCGCCCACGCCCAGGTCCCCTTCCCGACCGAGTTGCAGACGGTGTCGCGCGTGCGCTTCGAGGGCCGCCACGCCGTCACCCCGCGCGAGCTCGTCGCGGCGATGAAGACCAAGCCACCGGCGCTATGGCCCTGGCGCGAGCACCCGCGGCTGCGGCGCGACTTCCTGCGCGCCGACACGCTGGCGATCGAGATGCTCTACCGCCAGCACGGCTTCCTCGACGCCCGGGCCTCGGCGGTGGTGACGTCCGAGCGGCGCAATCCGCGCCGGGCGGTGATCACGTTCCGGATCACGGAGGGGCGCCGCATGCGCATCCGCGCCGTGACCTTCACCGGCACCGCGGCGGTGACGCCGGAGGTGCTGAGGCGGCTGGTGTACGCGCGGCCCGGCCGCGCCTTCAATCCCGCGTACCTGGTGGCAGACACGGCGCGGATCGCCGACGCCTATCAGGAGCGCGGCCACCTCGCGCACGCCAGCGCGTCGGCGGAGCGCGAGTCCCTCGGGGTGACCGTGCGCTACTCCATCCTCGAGGGCCCGCTCTACACGGTGGGGCGGGTGTACGTCTCGAGCCCGGGCGTGGTGCGGGTCGACTCGAGCCTGGTGCGTCGCGAGCTGCTGCTGCGCGAGGGTGACGCCTACCGGAAGTCCCGGGTCGAGCGCTCGCTCGAGCGGCTGTACGGCACCGGCCTGTTCGGCCAGGCGCAGATCTCGGCGCTGCCGGACTCGGCGCGACGCGTCATCGATTTCGACCTGCGGGTGGTGGAACGCAAGCCGCGCTGGCTCGACGCCGGCGTCGGCAGCGGCTCCGCCGAGCGCTTCCGCTTCACCGGCGAGTGGGGGCATCGCAATCTCGCGGGGCAGGGCCTCAACGGGGTGCTCGGCTCGCGGGTCGCCTTCGACGACCGCGGGAAGTTCCTGCTCACGCGCACCACAGCGTCGCTGGTCCAGCCGTGGCTGTTCGGGACCCGCACCCGCGGCGGCATCTCGCTCTACTTCGAGCGCCGCGACGACCGGGCGGACGACCGCTGGATCGTGGGACAGGACGCCAAGGGCATCGCGTTCCAGGCGTATCGCGAGCTCGGGCGCCGCGGCCGCATCAGCATCACCCAGGACAACGTGTTCGTGATGCAGCACGTCACGTTCGACCTGCAGCGCCTGCGCAACGCGGGAGTCGTGCTGCCGGACACCACGCTCGACTCGCTGTTCGCCGCCGTGAAGCCCTCGTACGCCACCCACCGCCTCACCTTGAGCGGACTGCGCGACCGCCGTGACGACCCTCTGATGGCCACTCGCGGATCGGCGCAGGTGCTGAGTGCGGAGATCGCCGGCGGCCCCCTCCAGGGCGCCAGCAGTTTCACCAAGGGCGTGCTGGCGTCCTCGTGGTACACGCCGTTCGCCAATGGCTGGGTGCTCGCCACCCGCGCCAGCGGCGGAGCCATCCGGCCGTTCGGCAAGGACCGCCGGTTCACGCCCGGCCTGGGCATCGATCCCGAGGTGGCGCGGGTGCCGCTCGAGAACCGGTTCCGCATCGGCGGGGTGAACTCCGTGCGC
Organism: Candidatus Eiseniibacteriota bacterium; assembly: GCA_963776245.1. Taxonomy (GTDB): domain Bacteria; phylum Eisenbacteria; class RBG-16-71-46; order RBG-16-71-46; family RBG-16-71-46; genus CAVSAC01. The sequence goes on from CAVZLN010000004.1 coordinate 111,979, forward strand.
GGGTTCCGGGAGAACGAACTGACGCCCTCCGGCGGGCTCGCCATGGCACTGGCCGGAGCCGAGCTGCGGGTGCCGGTGGCGGGTCCCTTCGGGATCGAGGTGTTCGTGGACACCGGAAACGTCTGGGCCCAGCCCGGACACGTGAAATGGAAGCACTTCGTGCCGAGTCGCGGTCGCAGCGTGCCCGACCCCGGCGACCTGCGCACCGTGTTCGGCGCCGGCGGCACGCTGCTGCTGCCCTTCGGCCCGCTGCGGGTGGATCTCGCCTGGAGCGCGCGGCCGGTGGGCGCGGACGCCGCCGGCCGGCCGGTGTGGCTGGTGTGCGAGCCCCAGTTCGCCATCGGACCTTCGTTCTGACGATGACCCGCCCGCCCGATCCGCACCCGCCCGCACCCGGTGAGCCGGGTCCCGAGCCCCACGAGCACCACGGTCTCGCGGAGGAGATCCGCGAGGAGATCGCGGAGGTGGTCGAGCACGTCCCCCGGCCGGTGAGGTGGACGGTCGCGCGGATCGTGTGGCTCGTGGTGGCGGGCATCGTGCTGGTGCTGGGGGTGGCGGTGGTGACCGGGATCCTCTACGTCACCCGCCGCACCGAGTGGGTGGCGCAGGAGCTGAGCCTGTTCGTCAATCACACTCTCACCGCGCGCAGCGACGTCACCGTCGAGCTGAAGGACGTGCGCGGCGACCCGTTCGGCGACCTGACCCTGGTCCAGCCCCGGATCCGCTTCCGGGACGGCGACCTGCCGCCGCTCCTCGCGGCGGACCGGATCGTGCTCGGGTATTCCGCGTGGGCGCTGCTCACCGGCCGGGAGCGGTCGCTGGAGGTGCGGGTGGAGCACCCGACCGTGCGGATCTCGCGCGGGAAGGACGGGCACATCCGGTGGCCGAGATGGGAGGCGGGCCCGCGCGGCCCGGCGGGCAAGCCGGTGGACGTGCGGGTGATGGTGCACGGCGGACGCGTGGTCGCGCCCGCCGGCCTCGAAGGGGTCGAGGGAGTGGAGCTCGAGGTCGGCGTGCGCACCGGGAAGGTGCTGCGCGCGCGCGTATCGCACCTGTCGTGGACGCACGGCCCGTTCGGCGCAGTCCTCGAAGCGCTGCGCGCCGACGCGGTGGTGGACGACAGCGTGCGCGTCACGGTGGCCGAGCTGCGCGGCCCCGAGCTGGCACTGAGCGGGCGCGCCGCGTGGGCGCGCACGGGCACCGAGAAGACCGTCCATCTCGACGTGACCCGGCTGCGCTGGGGGCTGCTCGCGCGGGTGTTCAAGAACCGCGCGCTGGAGGTCCCGGGCGAGGGCGCGCTCACGCTCGACGCGCGCGGCGACCGGAAGTGGCGGGGGGACTTCCGCAGCGCGCTGACGTGGAACGGGCTCGCGGCGGCGGGCACCGGGACCGGCACCTGGGACGGCACCCACCTGCGCCTCGAGCCGCTCGACATGGACTCGAAGGCAGGAGCGCTGCGCGGCTGGCTCACCTACGTGAAGGAGGGCTGGGCGATCGGGGGCGACGTGGAGCGCGGCGACCCGGCGCAGTGGGGGGCGATCCGGATCCCGGGCTGGCCCGCGGGCGATCTGAACGGACGCTTCCACTACGCGGTGGACACCCGGGTGAAGGGCCGGGCGTCGTCGCGCCTCGACGCGAGTCTCGGCGGCTCGCTGCTGGCCGGATGGCGCGTGGACAGCGCGCGCGTCGGAGTGGACTTCCCCTACCGCATGCCGGTGCGCTTCACCGTCGAGACGCAGCGCCGCGGCGGAGGGTTCGGCCTGGTGGCGGCGACCACGGCGTCGGGATGGGGTGGCACGTACGTGGTGCACGATCTGCCGCTCGAGGAGTGGCCGGACGGGCGGGCCTCGGGCCTGCGCGGGATGCTGAGGCAGGGTTCGGGGACCGTGCGCGCCGATTCCCTGGGGCTGTTCGTGACCGGTGCGCTCGACGGCACGGGCACCACCTGGCTCGGCATGCAGAGCGCCCGCTGGCGGCTCGACGGCGTCGATGGACGGCTGCTTCCGACCCCCCAGCTCGGCGCCACCGCGCACCTGCGCGACGTGATGTACCTGGGTGCGCACTTCGACAGCGCCGCGGTGGCGTTCGCGCTCGGGGATCGGATGGTGGCGCTCAACCAGGTCCGAGCCGAGGCCGCGGACACGGTGGTGGTGGCGGATGGACACGCGCGCTGGGACCGGGACCGGTGGGCGCTCGACCTCGACCATGCCGAGGCGCGGAGCGCTCAGTTCGGATGGAAGGCCGATCCTCCGGTGCGCCTCGCGGGCGACCCGAAGGGGGTGGACTTCCTGCGTCTCGAAGCGCGCGACGGCGACGCGCGACTGAGGATCGCGGGGCGCTGGGCGGCCCCGGGCGGGACCTACGATTGGGACTTCAGCGGCACCCACCTCCAGCTGGGCCGGCTCGGGCTCCCGCTGGAGTGGGGGCTCACGGGCAGCGCCGCGGTCCGCCTCGAGGTGCGCGGCGTGCCGGGGGATCCGCGCTGGACCTTGATCGCCGACGCCTCGCGCCCGGGCATGCGCGGGCACGCCGCGGACTCCGTGCACGTGACCCTCGCGGGCGGGCCTTCGCGCGCCGAGCTGCGCGATGGACGGTTCGAGCTCGGGGAGGGACGGCTGGCCGGCACGCTGAAGTTCAGCGGCACCCCGGCGCCCTGGCCCGATACGCTCACCGCCGCGGGCGTGACCCGCTGGCTCGCCACCGCGACGCGGTGGGAAGGGACATTCCACGCCGACCGCCTGCCGGTGGAGCGGGTCCAGGCGTTCGTCCCCGACGCGCGGGGATTCGCGGGGGCGCTCACCGGGACGCTCGAGGTCGGGGGCGGGCCCTCGCGGCCGGAGCTGACGCTCGACGCGTCGGTCCGGGAGCCGCGCTGGCGGGACTTCGTGGCCGAGGACCTGCATGCCGTGGCGGGCTACCGCGACGGCCGGCTGACGGTCCGCTCGCTGCGGCTGTCGCAGCGCACGTTGTCCTCGGAGATCAACGGTTCGATGCCGCTCCGGCTCGCGCTCGGCCGGCCGGTCGAAGTGCCGGAGGACTCCATGTCGTGGCGGCTCGCCATGCCCGTGGGCGACCTCGGGCTGGTGCCCCTGTTCGTCCCCCAGGTGGCGTCGGCGCGCGGACGGTTCGACGCCCAGGCGAGTGTGCAGGGGAGCGCGCGGCACCCGCGGCTGTCGGGCTTCGCGCGGATCCGGGACGGAGCGGTGAGGCTCGAAGGGCGCGAGGAGGTGCTGGAGGGGCTCACCGCCGACCTGCACTTCAGCGAGTCGCGCATCAACGTGGACTCGCTGGTCGCGCGCCAGGGCGCGCGCGGGCGCGTGGCGGGCGGGGGGGTGGTGGAGCTGCGGGGCCTGGCGCTCAAGGGCTATCGCTTCGATCTGCGCCTGCGGGACTTCTCGGCGGTGGAGCAGGGACTGTACGCGGCGGCGTTCGACGGCGACTTCGTGGTGACCAATGGTCCCCGGGTGCACGGTCAGACCCTCCCCCTGGTGGTGGGGGACGTGCGGCTCGACCGGGCCGCGATCCTGTTCGACTTCGCCAACCAGAGCGAGATGCAGCGGCTGGCGGCCACGACGCAGCCGCTGTTCTGGGTCTACCGCGTGCGGCTCAACGCCAGCGACAACCTGCACTGGCAGCCGCCCAACGGCGACATCGAGTTCAGCGCGGACCTCACCGTGGAGCAATCGACCGATTCGCTGCTGGTGTTCGGCGACATGAGCGCGCTGCGCGGCAGCTACTGGTTCCTCTCCAACCGTTTCACCATCGATCGGGCCGACCTCACCTTCGACAACGTGAGCGGCGTGGACCCGACGCTCGACGTCGAAGCCACCACCCGGATCACCGCGGGGCCGGAGCCGGGCCTGGCGGGCGGCAACCTGGAGCGGGCCACCACCCACGTCGTGACGGCGAGCATCGTGGGCCGCTCGAGCAAGCCCACGATCACGCTGTCGGACGACCTGAGCGCGTGGGACCAGCCGCGTATACTGCGCGAGCTCACCCTCGGCACCGGGGTCGGTCTGACCGCCCAGCTCAGCGATCCGCTCGACAACTACGTCACGCGCGCGCTCAATCGCACGCTGTCGGCGGAGATGTCGCGCCTGTTCCAGGGCTACGTCAGCGAGTGGGCGCTCGATCGCGAGCGCGGCGGGCTGTTCACCGGCACTGGGGACCTGGTGGCCACCGTGGGCGTGCCGCTGGGGAAGAACCTGTCGGTGCGTTACCGGAGCCGATTCGGCCTCCCGGGCAGCGAGTCGCGGCCCCTGACCGGGGCCACGGACGACCTGTTCGATCGGAACGTCGAGGCCGAATACCGGCTCAATCGCTTCTTCTACGTGACCACCGAGTACATGCTGAGGCGGTTCGGGAACGGGAGCACCACCACCGGGCCCGGCACGCAGGACATCAACGTGAACCTGAAGGCGCGCTGGGAGTACTGAGCCCCGGGGAGGGCCGAACCCTTGCGGGACCTGGCGCGTCTCGAAGGGTGTTATGGTGGAAGTGGTCGGATGGTGACCCCGGGCGGTCGAAAGGACGAAGGCATGCGGCATCGGAAGGTCATCGTGGCGATGGCCGTCGCGCTGATGGCGGCGGGGCTCCCGCGCGCCGCCGCGGCGCAGTACTTCGGGCAGAACAAGGTCCAGTACCGCCAGTACGCCTGGCGCTCGCTGAGCTCGGACCACTTCGAGGTCTACTTCTACGCGGGCATCGACAGCCTCGCGATGCGGGTGCTCGACCTCGCCGAGAAGACGCAGGCGATGCTGGCGGTGGGGATGGGGCACTCCATCGAGCACCGCGTCCCGATCATCCTCTACGGCTCGCACAACGACTTCGCGCAGACCAACGTGACCCCCGAGATCATCGACGCCGGCACCGGGGGGTTCACGGAGGCCCTGCGCAACCGGGTCGTGCTCCCGTTCACGGGCTCGTACGAGGACCTGCGCCACGTGGTGGTGCACGAACTGGTGCACGCCACCATGTTCGACATGCTGTACGGCGGTTCCGCGGCCTCCTTCCTGGCGCGCCAGAGCCTGTTCTCGGTGCCGCTGTGGTTCGCCGAGGGCATGGCGGAGTACTTCTCCCTCGGCATGGAGTCCAACGCGGAGATGTTCCTGCGGGACGGGACGCTCGAGGGCTACCTGCCCCCGCTCGAGTACTCGGGGGGGTACATCGTCTACAAGCAGGGGCAGTCGGCCATCTCGTACCTGGTCGAACGCCATGGGGAGGAGCGCCTGCGCGACGTGCTCCAGCGCCTGCGCCAGTCGCGGAACTTCGATCGCGCCTTCGCGCGCGCGGTCGGCATGCCGCCCGCGAAGTTCGACGAGGCGTGGCGCGAGTGGCTCAAGAAGCGGTACTGGCCCACGATCGCGCAGAAGGAGGGCCCCGAGACCTTCGCCCGGCGGCTCACCGACCACCGCCGGGACGAGAGCAGCCTGAACACCTCGCCCGCGGTGTCTCCCCAGGGCGATCGGATCGTCTATCTCTCCGACCGCCGCCAGTACACCGACGTGTACGTGATGTCGGCCTTCGACGGCAAGGTGCTGCGCCGGCTGATCCGCGGCGAGCGCAACGAGCAGTTCGAGGGCATCCCGTCGTTCCGCAGCGCGCTCACCTGGTCCCCGGACGGCGGCCGCGTGGCGCTCACCGCCAAGAGCGCGGGGCGCGACGTGCTCTACATCGTCGACGCCGCGACCGGCCGGGTGGAGCTCCGGCTCACCCTGCCGTGCGAGGCGCTCTACTACCCGGCGTGGTCGCCGGTATCGGATTCGCTGGTGGTCGTGGGGCTGAAGGACGGACGCTCCGACCTGTGGATGGTCCATGCGCGCACCGGCGAGGTCCACCGGCTGACCGACGACACCTGGGACGAGAAGGAGCCGTGCTGGACCCCCGATGGCCGCACCGTGACGTTCGCCTCGGACCGCGCGACGCCCGTGGTGCTGCACCCCGGCAGGCTCGAGAAGGGCTTCGGTCACTACGGACTCTATGATCTCGACCTGGCGAGCGGCACGGTGCGGCCACTGCTCGACACCTGGGGCGACGACCATTCCCCGGCGTGGTCCCCGGACGGGCGCCGGCTCGCGTTCATCGCCGATCGCGACGGCACGCCGAACATCATGCTGTATTCGCTGGGCGACTCCACCTTCACCCAGCTCACCGACGTCACCGGCGGGATCTCGAGCCTGTCGTGGTCGCGCCAGAACGACCGGCTGGTGTTCTCGGCCTTCAACCGCGGCGGCTTCGACGTGTTCGCGGTCACCGAGCCGGTCTCGCTCGACGCCACGCTCGCGCGCCTGCAGCGCGCGCGACCCCGCTCGGTGGTCAGCCTGGCCGCCGCGCGCCTCCCCGGGGTGCAGGACGTGATCGTGCCGTCGAACGTCGGCGCGCTCGCGGGCGGGTGGCCGGACAGCGTCAACGTGTCGCGCGACTCGTCGGAGGCCGGGCCCGCGCGTGGCGCGCTCGGGCCGCTCGGCGCGCGGCCGGACACCACCGCCCTGCGTCCGCGGCCGGGCGAACCGCCGTCCTGGGACGGCGACCGTCCGCGGCACGGTCCGATCGCCGGGCCCCCGCCGGTGCGCGAGGACAGCGCGCTCGCGGTGCCGGCGGTGCCGCGCACGCCGCTGGTCGATCGCGGCGGGCCGTTCGCGCTCGCCGACTCGGTGCTGGGCCAGCGGTCCGCGGCCTACCATGTGCGGCTCGCGCCCGACTACGCGGGCGGCGGGTTCTACGCGTCGAGCGGCTTCGGCTTCCAGGGCAGCACCCAGCTGCTGTTCAGCGACTTCCTCGGCAACCACAGCCTGTTCGTGGCGACCGACGTTTTCGGCGGTTCGCTCAGCGAGACCAACGCGTTGGCGATCTACAACTATCTGCCGCGGCGCTGGGACTATGGAGTGGGGCTGTTCCACTTCAAGAACTACTTCTCCTCGCGGGTCACCTCGTTCGGTGAGTTCCTGGGCGCGCCGCGCCTGTTCTCGGAGCGCACCTTCGGGGCGCTCGCCAACGCGTCCTACCCCTTCGACCGCTTCCGGCGGCTCGAGCTCGGCTTCACGCAGATGTTCGCGGAGCGCACGTTCTTCGCGACGGATCCCGCCGGCAACCTGTTCGAGACCGGGCAGCAGTTCCGCTCCATCAGCTCGCCCTCGCTGTCGCTGGTGGGGGACAACGCGCTGTTCGGGTGGTACGGGCCGGTGAACGGCGGCCGCTACAACCTCACCTACAGCCCTTCGTTCCCGCTGTTCCACAACGGGCTCGGGTACCAGACGGTGTCGCTCGACGCGCGGCGCTACTGGGACCTGACCCACGGCTACACGTTCGCGATGCGCGGGATCGCGGGCTGGAGCGGGGGCGCGGATCCGCAGACCTTCCGGGTCGGCGGGGCCACGACGCTGCGGGGCTACCGGGATTTCGACCTGCTCGGCTCGCGGGTCACGCTCGCGAACGTCGAGCTGCGGTTCCCGTTCATCCAGCAGCTCGGGCTGGTGGGCCCGCTGGCGCTCGGCTTCTTCAACCTGCGCGGCGTGATGTTCGTGGACGGCGGCGTGGTGTGGGACGCGGGGCAGACCCTGCGGCTCTCCGAGCGGGTGGACGGATCGCGCCGCCTGCAGGATCCGAAGCTGGCCTTCGGCACCGGCGTGCGCACAGCGCTGGGGTGGATCATCCTCAAGCTCGACACGGCGTGGGCCACCGACCTCGTGGACGTCAGCCGGCCGCGCTGGCATTTCAGTCTCGGCCCGGAGTTCTGAGCGCCGCGGGCGATCCGGTGCGCGCGGACGCCGGCCGGCGCGACCGGGCGTGACCGCGCGGCGGTGGACGCTCGCGCGCGCTTTCCGCTAGATTGCGGAACTCCGCATCGCGACCGAACCCGCACCGAGGATGGCGCCCTGGACACCACCCCGCAGTTGAACCCGGCCCAGCGCGCGGCGGTCGAGCACCCCGGCGGTCCGCTGCTGGTGGTGGCGGGCGCCGGCAGCGGCAAGACGCGGGTGCTCACCGCTCGCGTCGCCCGGTTGCTCGAGCTCGGGGTGCGTCCCGAGGCGGTCCTCGCCTTCACGTTCACCAACCGCGCCGCGCGCGAGATGCGCGAGCGCATCGCGGGCGCGGTGGGCGAGGCGGCGGGCCGGGTGTGGGTCGGCACCTTCCACGCCACCGCGGTGCGCCTCCTGCGGCGCGATGGGTCCGCGCTGGGACTGGCCCGCGACTTCTCGATCTACGATCGCGAGGATCAGGAGAGCACGCTGCGCGAGGTGCTCAAGCGGCTGGGCCTGTCCGAGACCGCGTACCGCCCGTCCCAGGTGCTGGGGCGGATCTCGGACGCGAAGAACGCGTGGATCACGCCGGAGGCCGCCGCGGCCGCCGCGATGACGCCCTACGAGAAGCAGATCGCGGTGGCGTACCGGACCTACCAGGACGCGCTGCGCGCCCGTCAGGCGCTCGACTTCGACGATCTCATCGCCGAATCGGTGCGGCTGATGCGGGACCATCCCGAGGTGGGCGCGCGCTGGGCGCGGCGCTTCGAGCACGTGCTGGTGGACGAGTACCAGGACACCAACCACGCGCAGTTCCTCCTCGTCGAGGCGCTCTCGGCGCGGCATCGGAACCTGTTCGTGGTCGGCGACGACGACCAGTCCATCTACGGCTGGCGCGGCGCCGACCTGTCGAACGTGCTGGACTTCGAGCAGGCGTTCCCGGGGGCGACGGTGCTGCGGCTGGAGCAGAACTACCGCTCGAGCGGGCGCATCCTGCGCGCGGCGAACGCTGTCATCGAGCACAACCGCGACCGCAAGGGCAAGACGCTGTGGTGCGAGCGCGGTCCGGGCGCGATGCTGCGGTTCGTGCTGGCGGGCGACGAGGTGGACGAGGCGCGCCGGGTGCGCGCGTTTCTCGAGGACCAGCGGCGGCAGGGCCGCAGGCTGGCAGACTGCGCGGTGCTCTACCGGACCAATGCGCAGTCGCGCGCGCTCGAGACCGAGCTGCGCCACCATCTCATCGCGTACCAGATCGTCGGCGGCGTGGCGTTCTATCAGCGCCGCGAGGTCAAGGACCTGATCGCGTATCTGCGGCTGGCGGTGAACCCGGCCGACACGGTGTCGTTCTGGCGGGTGTGGAACACGCCGCGGCGCGGGCTCGGCGACGCGGTGCGCGCGCGGGTCGAGGAGCGCCTGCGGGCGGGCGGCACGGCCGTGGAGGCGCTGCGCGCGGTGGCGGCGGAGGGCGCGCTGACGCGCGCCGCCCGGGCGGGGGCGGACGCGCTGCTCGGGACGCTGGACGAGCTCGCGGGGCGCCGTGAGGAGCCGACGGACGCGCTGCTGGTCGCGCTGCTCGAGCGCACGCAGTACCTCGCGCACCTGGCCGGCGAGGGCGGCGACGGCGTGGACGAGCGGCGCGCGAACGTCGAGGAACTGGTGGCCGCCGGCGCGGCGTTCCACGAGCAGGCCGGCGGCGGATTGGCGGAGTTCCTCGCCGAGACCGCGCTGGTCACCGACGCCGACCGGCTGGAGGAGGACGCGGACCGCGTGCTCCTGCTGACCGCGCATAACGCCAAGGGGCTGGAGTTCCCGGTGGTCGTGGTGGCGGGCCTCGAGGAGGGCTTGCTGCCGCACGCCTCCGCGCTCGATGACCGTGCCGAGCTCGAGGAGGAGCGCCGGCTGTTCTACGTCGCGCTCACGCGCGCCCGGGACGAGGTGCTCCTGACGGCGGCGGCGTTCCGCCGCCGCTTCGACGGCGCCGGCGGTGGCGCGGTGTCGCGCTTCGTCGACGAGATCCCGTCCGAGGTGCTGGAGCGCGAGGAGCCCGCGGCGAACGGCTGGGCGGGCGATCGCGAGCGATGGGGCGGCCGTCCGGGGGGCGTGGGGGGGCTGCGGGCCGGGAGCGGCCGGCTCGATACGTCGGAAGCGGGCGAGGACGTGCCCGTCGGGCGAGTGTCCGAAGCGCGGATGATGGGCGGCGGCCGTCGTCACCGGGCGGTGGGCCGCGAGGTGTTCCACGAGTCGTTCGGGCGCGGCGTGGTGCTCGAGGCGGAGCCGTTGGGAGGGGACGTGAAGTACACGGTGCGCTTCGGTACCTTGGTCAAGAAGGTGCTGGGGCGGTTCCTCTCGGGAGGGAGCGATGGCGATCACGCGCTCTGAGGTCGAGCGCATCGCGGAGCTGGCACGGCTCGAGGTCCCCGAGTCGCGCATGGAGCGCATGACGGCCGAACTGGGGCGGGTGCTCGGGTTCGTCGAGACGCTCCGCGGCCTGGACCTGTCGGACTGCGAGCCGGTGGCGCTCGCGCCCGCCACGGCGCCGCTGCGGGAGGACGTGCCGGGCACGCGGCGCCTCGCGACCGCGGACGCGCTGGCGATGGCGCCGGCGCACGAGGACGGCTTCTTCCTGGTGCCCCCCATCGTGGAGCACGTGGAGCCATGAATCCGCGGCAGGTCCGGCGGCGATGACGTCCGATCTCTGGCGCCTTTCCGCGTCGGCGCTCGCGGCGCGGGTGCGGAGCGGGGCGACCTCGGCCGTGGACGCGGTCGAGAGCGGGTGGGGCGCGCCCGCGGGCGCCTGGGAGGACGACGTGCGCGCGGTCTGCCACGCCGATCCCGCGCTGCGACGTGCCGCCGCGGCGGCCGCGCCCGAAGGGCCGCTGCGCGGCGTGCCGGTGCTGGTGAAGGACAATCTCTGCACCGTCGACCTGCCCACCACGTGCGCCTCGCGCATCCTCGCCGGCTACCGGCCGCCGTACGACGCGACCGTGATCCGCCGGCTGCGCGGGGCGGGGGCGGTGGTGACGGGCAAGGGGAACATGGACGAGTTCGGGATGGGCTCGTCCACCGAGTACTCGTGCTATGGACCGACCCGCAATCCGTACGATCTCTCGCGCGTGCCGGGCGGGTCGAGCGGTGGCCCCGCCGCGGCGGTGGCGTACGGTCTCTGCCCGCTCGCGCTCGGCTCCGACACCGGCGGATCGGTGCGCCAGCCGGCGGCGTTCTGCGGGGTGTACGGGCTCAAGCCCACCTACGGCCGGCTGTCGCGGTACGGGCTGGTGGCGTTCGGCTCGTCGCTCGACCAGGTCGGCATCTTCGCGCGCCACGCGGGCGACGTGGCCCTCGCCTACGGCGTGCTCGCGGGCCCCGATCCGTACGACGCCACGCTGCGCCCCGGCGACGCGCCGGACGTCTCGGGTTGGGACGCGGGAGTGAAGGGGGCGCGCTTCGGGTGGCCGGCCAACCTGTGGAAGGAGGGCGTGGACGCCGAGGTGGTGGAGGGGCTCGAGCAGGCGGCCGCGTGGCTCGAGCGCGCGGGCGCCACACGCGTGCCGATGGAGTTCCTGCCCGGCGAATACGCGGTCGCCGCGTACTACCTGGTCGCGACCGCCGAGGCCAGCACCAACCTGGCGCGCTTCGATGGCGTGCGCTTCGGCCACCGGGACCCCGACGCCACCGACGTGGGCGCCCTCTACACGCGCACCCGCAGCGCCGGGTTCGGCATCGAGGTGCAGCGCCGCATCCTGCTCGGGACGTTCGCCCTCGCGGCGGGCTATCACGACGCGTACTACCTCACCGCGCTGCGCGCGCGCGCCCGGGTCCGGCGCGAGTACCAGAGGGCGTTCGCGCGCTGCGACCTGATGCTGATGCCGGCGGCGCCGACCCTGCCGTTCCGGCTCGGCGAGAAGAGCGAGGACCCGCTCGCGATGTACCTGTCGGACATCTTCACCATCGGCGCCAATCTGGCCGGCATCCCGGGCCTGACCGTGCCGGTGCCGCCGGCCGCGAACGGCCTGCCGCGCGGCGTCCAGCTGCTCGGTCCGGAGGACGCGGAGCCCACCCTGCTGCGCGCCGGCCGCGCCATCGAGGCGCGGGGCGACGCGGCCCGGCTGGGGCGCGCCCACGTCGCGGAGTTCGCATGGCCCATGAAGCGGTGATCGGGCTGGAGTGCCACATCCAGCTGGCCACCCGCGTGAAGATGTTCTGCGAGTGCCCGGCGGAGTTCGGCGCGGCGCCGAACTCGAACGTGTGCCCGGTCTGCCTCGGCCTGCCGGGCGCGCTCCCGCGGGCCAACCGCGCGGCGGTGGACGCGGCGCTGCGGCTGGGGGCCGCGGCGGGGTGCGCGATCCGCGCGGAGAGCGTGTTCGCGCGCAAGAACTACTTCTATCCCGACATGCCCAAGAACTTCCAGATCACCCAGTACGACCTCCCCCTGTGCGAGGGCGGCGCGCTCCCGGTGACGGTGCACGGCGCGCGCCGGGAGTTCGCGCTGACGCGCATCCATCTCGAGGAGGACACCGGGAAGTCGTTCCATCCGGAGCGCCGCGGCGACCGCCGCATCTCGCGCGTGGACTTCAATCGCGCGGGCGTCCCGCTGCTCGAGCTGGTGACCGAGCCGGTGTTCGGCGCCCCGGCCGAATGCGCGGCGTTCCTCACCGCGCTGCGGCGGCTGGTGCGCTGGCTGGGGATCTCCGAGGGCGACATGGAGAAGGGCCATCTGCGTTGCGACGCCAACGTCAGCCTGCGCCCGGCCGGCGGCGCGGGGCTCGGCACCAAGACCGAGCTCAAGAACCTGAACTCGATCAAGGGGGTCGAGAAGGGGATCACGGCGGAGATCGCGCGCCAGCGGCGGGTGCTCGAGGCGGGCGGCCGGGTGGAGCAGGCCACGCTGCTCTACGACGCGGACCACGACCAGCTCGCGGTGATGCGCTCGAAGGAGCACGCCCACGACTATCGTTATCTGCCGGAGCCCGACCTGCCGGTGCTCCGGGTGGATGCGGCGTGGGTGGCGGACGCGCGCGCGCGCCTGCCCGAGCTGCCGTGGGAGCGCGAGGCGCGGATGGTGTCGGCGCTCGGGCTGCCGGCCGCCGCCGCCGCGGTGCTGACCGAGCAGCGGGAACTGGCGGACTACTTCGAGGCCTGTGCCGCCGGCGGCGACGCCCGGCTGGCGGGCAACTGGGTGATGACCGAGGTGCTGCGCGCGCTCCGCGAGCGCGGCGGGTCGATGGCGGACTGGAGCGCGCAGGTGCCGGCGGACCGGCTGCGCGGCTTCCTCGCGAAGGTGGCGGGAGGGGAGCTCCCGGGCCCGCTGGCCAAGCAGGTGTTCGGCTGGATGTGCGAGGAGCCCGGCGCGGTCGAGGAGTTGCTCGCCGCGCACGGGGTGCGCGTGCAGGGCACGAGCGACGAGCTGCTGCCGCTGGTGCGCGCGGTGCTGGACGAGCACCCGGGGGCGGTGGCGGAGTACCGCGCCGGCCGGGCGGCGACCTTCGGGTTCCTGGTCGGCCAGGTGATGAAGAAGAGCGCGGGGCAGGCGGTGCCTCAGACGGTGCATGCGCTGCTGCGGGACGAACTGGCGCGCCGTGCGCCGCCGGCGTGAGCGCGGCCTTCGAACGCGCCTTCGACGCGGCGCTCGGGCGCGCGTTGCCCGGGGTGTTCCCGGGGGCGGTGGCGACCGTGATCGCCGCGGACGCGTCCGATCCCGTGCGACTGGAGCTCGCGCTCGGCCGCCTGCTCGCGGTCCTGCCGCGCGCCGGCGTGCCGCGGGGCCGGGTGATCGTGCTGCTCGCCGCGACCGCGGAGGGCGATGCGCGGGAGGCCGCGCTCGCGCGCCGGTGGCGGGCGGACCTGGGCGTTCCGGTGCTGGCGCACCATCCCGCGCGCTCCGCCTGCTTCACCGTCGCCCGGGTGCGCGGGACGCCGATCGAGGTGAGCGACGAACTGCGCGAGGCCGAGGCGGTGCTGGCGCTCGGGCCGCTGGCGGCGGGCGCGGACGCGCGGGCGATCCACGACGTCGTGCTGCCCGGTCTCGGGTCGGAGAGCACGCGCGCGGCGTGCGCCGCGCGACCCCGACTGCTCGAGGACGCGCGCGCGGCGCTGGCGTGCGACCTCGCGCTGGGCTGGCGAGCGGCCGGCGCCCACGGCTGGGAAGTGCTCGCCGGGCGGCAGCCGGCGCGTCCTTGACCCTGCGACGAAGCGCCTTCTAGAGTGGCTCCATGACGCCCATGCGCATCCTCGTCCTCGGCTCGGGCGGCCGCGAGCACGCGCTGGCTTGGCGCCTCGCGCGCGACCCCGAGCGTCCGGTCGTGCTGGTGGCCCCGGGCAACGACGGGATGGGCATGGCATTCCCGCGCTTCGCGGTGGACGGCGAGGACGCGGGCGCGGTGATCGAGCTGTGCCGCCGCGAGCGCGTGGAGCTGGTGGTGATCGGCCCCGAGGGACCACTCGCCGCGGGACTGGCGGACGGGCTCCAGCGGGCCGGGCTGCCGGTGTTCGGTCCGAGCCGCGCGTGCGCGGCGCTCGAGGCCAGCAAGTGGGCGGCGAAGGAGATCATGCGGGCCGCGGACGTGCCCACCGCGCGGGCCGAGCGGTTCGCGGGGCTGGCCGAGGCGCGCGCGGCACTCGCTCGATTCGCCCCGCCGTGGGTGATCAAGGCCGACGGTCTCGCCGCCGGCAAGGGGGTGTGTGTCACCGCGGTCCGGACCGAGGCGGAGAGGTTCCTCGAGGATTCGCTCGTCGGCGGCCGGTTCGGCGCGAGCGGCCGGCATGTGGTGATCGAGGAGTTCCTGCGCGGCGAGGAGCTGTCGCTGTTCGCGGTGTGCGACGGCGGCGCGTTCGTGCTGCTGCCGGCCGCGCGCGACCACAAGCGCGCCTTCGACGGGGACTGCGGCCCCAACACCGGCGGGATGGGCGCCCACGCTCCCGCGGCCGCCGCCGATCCGGTGGTGGTGGAGCGCGCCGGCGAGCGCGTGGTCCGCCCCATGCTGGCGGAGCTCGCGCGCCGCGGCACGCCGTATCGCGGCCTGCTCTATTGCGGGCTGATGCTCCGCGACGGGGAGCCCGCGGTGGTCGAGTTCAACGTCCGCTTCGGCGACCCCGAGACCCAGGTCGTGCTGCCGCTGCTGGAGGGCTCGCTCGGCCGGCTGCTGGCGTCGGCGGCGGCGGGGGCGCTCGACCGCGCGGCGGTGCGCGCGCGGCCGGGCGGCGCGGTCACGGTGGCGCTCGTCGACCGGGGCTATCCGGACGCGCCGCTCGGCGGCGGGGTGGTGCTCGGCCTCGATGGGATCGGGGCGCTCGAAGGGGTCACGGTGTTCCATGCCGGCAGCGCGCGCGAGGAGGGCGGCTGGCGGGTCCGCGGCGGGCGCGCGGCGTATGTCACCGCGGTCGCGGACGACGTGGCGTCGGCGCGCGCCCGTGCGTACGATGCGGTCGATCGATTGGGCGGGCACGGCTGGCGCTGTCGCCGTGACATCGCGCGGGAGGCGCCGACGGCGGCGCCGGGCCGGTGGGCCACCGCGCCGGAGGGATCCTGAAGTGGCGACTCGGAAGCTGCAGCCGCGGGTGGGCATCGTGATGGGAAGCGACACCGACCGCGCGGTGATGGAGGAGGTGGCGAGGATCCTCGCCGACTTCGGCGTGGCGAGCGAGGTGGTGGTGCGCTCGGCCCATCGCACCCCCGACGCGGCGGCCCGCTGGGCGCGCACCGCGAAGGCGCGCGGGCTCCAGGTGATCGTGGCCGGCGCGGGCGGCGCGGCTCATCTGGCCGGGGTGATGGCGGCGCACTCGCGCCTGCCGGTGCTCGGCGTGCCGCTCGCCTCGTCACCGCTCGGCGGCTTCGACGCCCTGCTCGCCACCGTCCAGATGCCGCCCGGCGTGCCGGTCGGCACGCTCGGGGTCGGAGCGTGGGGCGCGCGCAACGCGGCGCACCTCGCGCTGCGCATCCTGGCCCTCGCGGACGCGCGGCTGGCGCGCCGCGTCGAGGACCATGCCGCGCGGCTGGCGCGGACCGGGAGGGCCTGACCCCGTGGACGTGCTGACGGTGGATCCGGAGCGGCCCGAGCGCGAGGCGCTCCGCCAGGCCGCCGAGGCGGTGTTGCGCGGCGGGGTGATCGCGTTCCCGACCGACACCCTGTACGGGCTCGGGTGCTCGCTGTTCGACGTCTCGGCGGTCGAGATGGTGGCACGCCTCAAGCGGCGCGACCCCTCGCTCGCGGTGATCTCGCTGATCCCCGAGCCGGGCCAGGCCCACAGTCTGGCGGGCGAGGTGAGCGCGGTCGCCGAGCGGCTGATGAGCCGGTGCTGGCCGGGACCGCTGTCGCTCATCTTCCGCGCGTCGGCGATCGTGCCGCCCCGGGTGCGCGGCGCGGGTGGCACGGTGGCGCTGCGCTGTCCCCGGGACACGCTGTGCATGGCGCTGCTGAGCGCCATCGGCGGGCCGGTGGTCTCGAGCAGCGCCAACCTGTCGGGGCAGCGTCCGGCCGAGACCGCCGAAGAGGTGGTGCGGATCTTCGGCAACCAGCTCGATCTCGTGCTCGATGGCGGTCCCCGTCGAGGCGGCGTGGCTTCCACGCTGGTCGACGTGAGCGTCGCCCGCCCGCGCCTCCTGCGCCGCGGCGCGCTCGATGTCACCGCGCTGCTGGGCGACTTCGAGGACGCCACCCGTCCCGCCGGTTGACCGGCGCCGGGGGAGCCGCCTATCCTTGCGGCGCATGTCGGCTCCGGATCCGCTCTACCATGTGCTGTTCGTGTGCACCGGCAACACCTGTCGGAGTCCGCTGGCCGCCGGGGCGCTCCGGGATGCGCTCGGGGCCGAGCGGGGCCGCGTCGTCGTGTCGTCGGCCGGCGTCTCGGCCGCGGCGGGACAGCCGGCGACGGACGCCGCGATCGCGGTGGCGGCACGCGATGGCATCGACCTCCGCGAGCACCGCTCGCGCCGCGCCACCGCCGAACAGGTGCGCTCCGCGGATCTCGTGGTGGTGATGGAGCACGCGCATCTTGGGCCGCTGTTCGCGCTCGGCGCCGATCCGGGCAAGACCCACGTCATCAGCGAATGGCCGGCGCCCGGCGAGGCCGGGTTGATCGTCTCGGACCCCTTCGGGGGCTCGAGGGAAGCTTACGAAGAGACATGGCGTCGCATCCGGCGCCATCTGGAGAGGATCGTCCCCGTAGTTCACGAAGCGCTGCGCGCGCGGTCGGCCTAGACGCGCGGCCGCCTTCTCGGATCTCGAGGTGAGTCATGGCGATGGTCAAGGCGAAGTCCATCTGGATGAATGGCAAATGGGTGGCGTGGGACGACGCGAGGATCCACGTGCTCTCGCACGTCGCGCACTACGCGACCGCGGTGTTCGAGGGTATCCGGGCGTATTCCACGCCGCGCGGGCCGGCCATCTTCCGGCTCGATGAGCACGTCGAACGGCTGTGCTTCTCGGCGAAGGTGTACCGCATGGAGGTGCCCTACACGTTCGCGCAGCTGCGGCAGGCGTGTCTCGATGTGGTCGCGGTCAACGAGCTGAAGGAGTGCTACATCCGCCCGCTGATCTACCGGGGGTACGAGAACCTCGGGGTGAATCCGTTCGGCAATCCCGTCGACGTCGCCATCGCGGCGTTCCCGTGGGGCCAGTACCTGGGCGCGGACGCCCTCCAGAAGGGCGTGGCGGTCAAGGTGGGCTCGTGGAGCCGCATGGCCCCGAACACGCTTCCGGCGATGGCCAAGGCGGCCGCCAACTACATGAACTCGGCGCTGCTGAAGATGGAAGCCAAGGTGGACGGGTACGAGGAGGCGATCGCGCTCGATCGCTCCGGGTTCGTGAGCGAGGGCAGCGGGCAGAACCTGTTCGCGGTGATCAAGGGGGAACTGGTCACGCCGCCGCTCGCGAACAGCATCCTCGCCGGCATCACCCGCGGTTCGGTCATGACCCTGGCGCGCGAGCTCGGCTACTCGGTGCGCGAGGAGTCGATGCCGCGCGAGATGCTCTACCTGGCGGACGAACTGTTCTACACCGGCACCGCGGTGGAGGTGTCGCCGATCGGCTCGGTGGACCGCCTCCCGGTGGGCACCGGCGAGCGCGGCCCGATCACGAAGGCGCTGCAGGATGCGTTCTTCGGCGTGGTCAAGGGCGAGCGGCCCGACACCCACGGCTGGCTCACCCCGGTGCCGCAGGCGGCCGGTGCCGCCATCGCCGCGGCGCGCCAGGCCTGAGCCCCGCGTGAAGGTCGCGATCGGCGCCGACCACGCCGGATTCGCGCTCAAGGAGCGCCTCGTGCGAGAGCTCGAGGCGCTCCGCCACGAGGTCGTGGACGTCGGCACCTTCGGGGCCGAACCGCCGGTGGACTATCCGGACTTCTGCTTCCCGGTGGGCGAGCGGGTCGCCCGCGGCGAGGTCGAGCGCGGGATCGTCCTGGGCGGGAGCGGCATCGGTGAGGCGATCGCGGCCAACAAGGTGTTCGGGGTGCGCGCCGCGGTCGTCACCAGCGACGAGACCGCGCGCCTCACCCGGCTGCACAACGATTCGAACGTGCTCGCCCTGGGCGGGCGCACCAACGACCACGACGCGGCCGCGCGCTGGATGCGCATCTGGCTCGAGACGCCCTTCGAGGGTGGCCGCCACCGGCCGCGGCTCGAGAAGATCCTCGCGTACGAGTCCACCCATCGCCACGAACGGTAGGCCCCCGTGTCCACCCTCCCGCGCACCGATCCACGGCTCTCCGAGGCCATCGACTCCGAGCGCCGGCGCCAGCTCTCGACCCTCGAACTGATCGCCTCCGAGAACTTCGTCAGCGACGGGGTGCTGGAGGCCGCCGGCTCGGTGCTGACCAACAAGTACGCCGAGGGATTGCCGGGGAAGCGGTACTACGGCGGCTGCGAGTTCGTGGACGTGGTCGAGACCCTCGCCATCGAGCGGCTCAAGACGCTGTTCGGGTGCGAGCACGCGAACGTGCAGCCCCACAGCGGGGCGTCGGCGAATCTCGCGGCCTACCTCGCGGTCTCGGTGCCGGGGGACACGCTGCTCGGGATGAGCCTGGCGCACGGCGGGCATCTCACCCACGGGCATCCGGTCTCGGTGACCGGGAAGCTGTGGAAGTCGGTGCAGTACGGCGTGCGCCCCGAGGACGGGCGGATCGACTACGACGCGGTCGAGCGGCTCGCACGGGAGCACCGCCCGCGACTGCTGGTGGCGGGCGCCAGTGCCTACCCGCGCGTCATCGACTTCGAGCGATTCGGCCGCATCGCGCGCGAGGTGGGAGCGACCCTGGTGGTGGACATGGCGCACATCGCCGGCCTGGTCGCCACCGGTCTCCACCCCAGCCCGGTGCCGCACGCCGAGATCGTCACCAGCACCACGCACAAGACCCTGCGCGGTCCGCGCGCCGGCATCATCCTGTGCCGCGAGGCGCTCGCGGAGAAGGTCGACAAGAGCGTCTTCCCGGGGCTGCAGGGGGGGCCGCTGATGCACATCATCGCCGCCAAGGCCGCCTGCTTTGGCGAGGCGCTCGAGCCCGGGTTCCGCGCCTACCAGGTGCGCGTCGTCGAGAACGCACGCGTCCTGGCCGAGACGCTGATGGGCCACGGGTTCGATCTGGTCTCGGGTGGCACGGACAACCACCTCATGCTGGTGGACCTGCGGCGGCGCGGTCTCACCGGCAAGGCCGCGGAGGAGGCGCTCCATCGCGCCCGCATCACCGTGAACAAGAACGCGGTGCCGAACGATCCCCAGAAGCCATGGGTGACCAGCGGCATCCGCATCGGCACCCCGGCGCTGACCACGCGCGGCATGGGCCGCGACGAGATGGTGCGGATCGGCGGCTGGATCGCCCGCGTCCTCGACCGCCCCGCGGACGCGGCCCTGGCGGCCGAGGTGGAGCGCGAGGTGCTCGGGCTCACCTCGGGGTTCCCGCTGTTCGCCGCGGAGCCCGCCGCGCGCTGAGGGCGTGCATCCTCGCCCGCCGCGCGGGGCATCATGCAACGGCGGCCGCGCGGGGACTCGCGCGCCGGGCGAGGTGCTCCGCGAGACGCACTACCGCGCAATGGGTTAGGGCCGCGGGGGGAGGTGGGCGCGTGGCACCGTTCGTGCTCCCTCGAAGCTCGCCCCGGAGCATCCCGGCCGTGGCGACCGCCCATGATCCGATTCCTCGTCCTGCTCCACCTCGCCGAGCGATCGCCCGTCCCCATCGCGGGCCGCACGCTCCACCGCGCCGGGCTCCACGCCCTGGCCGGCGGCCATCCCATGCACGCCGACCGACTGTTCGAGTGCGCGGCGCGCAGCTACCGACGCGATCTGGACGTGGAGCGCCTCGCGCGCCTGCGGGTCCACCAGTCGATCGCGCGCTATCGCGCCGGAGGGCCGCTCGCCGGAGGCGAGGAGGCGTCCCTTGGCATCGAGCGGGCGCTCTGCCGGCTGGGGCGCATCGAGTCCCTCGTGTCGCCCTTCGAGCTGGTGGATGCGCGGCGGCTGCTCGCCCACTGGATGTCGGACCACGGGGCCCGGCGCGACGCCGCGGCCGCGTAGCCCGGACCTCGTCCCGCTTCCCATTGGCCTCCATGGACCCCTTCGATATACTGCCGCGCCATCGGCAGGATGCGGCAGCGCGCGCGGGCCAGGAGGGCGGGGACACGATGACGGTGGACGCGAAGGAAGCCGCTCGAAGGATCGATCACGCCGGGGAGATCCTGGCGCGGGTGCGCGCCGAGGTGGGGCGGGCCGTGGTCGGCCAGCACGACATGGTGGACCGGCTGCTGGTGGGCATGCTCACCGGCGGCCACGTGCTGCTCGAAGGCGTGCCGGGCCTGGCGAAGACGCTCGCCGTGCGCAGTTTCGCCGACGCGATGTCGCTCAAGTTCCGGCGCATCCAGTTCACTCCCGACCTGCTGCCGGCCGACCTCACCGGCACCCTCATCTACGACGCCCGCACCTCCTCCTTCACCACCAAGCGCGGCCCGCTGTTCGCCCACCTGGTGCTGGCCGACGAGATCAACCGGGCCCCGGCCAAGGTGCAGTCCGCGCTGCTCGAGGCCATGCAGGAGAAGCAGATCACCCTCGGGGACGAGAGCCACCGGCTCGAGGAGCCGTTCCTGGTGCTCGCGACCCAGAATCCGATCGAGCAGGAGGGCACCTACCCGCTGCCCGAGGCGCAGAGCGACCGCTTCATGCTCAAGGTGAAGGTGGGCTACCCGGAGCGCGCCGAGGAGAAGGAGATCCTGCGTCGCGCCGGTCTGGCGGGGCTCCCGGCGCTGACGCCCCAGGCCACGCGCGCGGACGTGATGGAGGCGCGCGCGGCGCTCGGCGGCGTGTACGTGGACGACAAGATCCAGGAATACGTCCTCGACCTGGTGACCGCCACCCGCCGGCCGAAGGACTTCGGCCTCGCCCTCGAAGGGCTGATCGCGTTCGGCGCCTCGCCGCGCGCGACGCTGTTCCTGGTGCGCGGCGCGCAGGCGCTCGCGCTGCTGGACGGGCGCGCGTACGTGCTGCCCGACGACGTGAAGGGGATCGCGCCCGACGTGCTCCGCCACCGCATCCACGTCTCCTACGAGGCCGAGGCCGAGGGGGTCAGCGCGGAAGAGGTGGCGCGCCGGATCCTGGAGCAGGTGCGCGTGCCTTGATGCCCCTCGCGGAGCTGCTCGGCAAGGTCCGCCGGATCGAGATCCGCAGCCGGCATCTGGTCGAGGACCTGTTCGCCGGCCGGACCTCCAGCGTGTTCAAGGGCCGAGGCGTCGAGTTCGAGGAGGTGCGCCATTACGTCCCGGGCGACGAGGTCCGGGACATCGACTGGAACGTCACCGCCCGGATGGGTGCGCCGTTCATCAAGCGCTTCGTCGAGGAGCGCGAGCTCTCGGTGATCCTGGTCGTGGACGTGTCGCGTTCGATGCGCTTCGGCACCGCGGGCGCCGAGAAGCGGGAGCTGGCCGCCGAGCTGTGCGCGGTGCTCGGCTTCGCGGCGATGCGGAACAACGACCGCGTGGGGCTGGTGCTGGCGGCCGAGCGTGTGGAGTCGTTCGTTCCGCCGGCCCGCGGCAAGAACCACCTGCTTCGCATCCTGCGCGACGTGCTCGGCGCCGACCCGCCCCCCGGCGGCACCCGGCTCGGCGAAGCGGCGCGCTTCGTGGCGCGCACCGCGCACCGGCGCAGCCTGGTGTTCTGGATCTCGGACTTCGAGGATGCCGTGGACGCGCGCGCCTTCCGCATCGTCGGCCGCCGTCACGAGGTCACCGCGTTCCTGCTGCGCGATCCGCGCGACGAGGCGCTGCCGGCGGTGGGGTGGGTGGAACTCGAGGATCTCGAGACGGGCCGGCGCGCGCTGCTGGACACCGGACGCCGCGCGGTGCGCGATGCGTACGCGCGCGCCGCGCGCGAACGCCGCCAGGCGGTCGAGCGCGCGCTGGCGCAGGCGCGGGTGCCGGTGGTCGAGGTGCGCACCGACCGCTCGTACCTCACCGTGCTGATGCGCTACTTCGCGCGGCGCCGGCGGGCCGGAGGACGGGGGTGAGCCGCGGCGCCGCGCCGCGGGGGCGGGCCGCGGGCGCGTGGGGGGCGGCGCTGGCGTGCGTGCTGGTGGCGGACCTCACGGTCGCGCAGGTGGGCGGCCGCCCGCTCAGCACCCGCGTGGAGATCACCCCGGCCGCGGTGAAGCTCGGGGAGCGCGTCACCTACCGCGCCGTCATCACCGGCGGGTGGACCGCCGCCCGCATCCGGGTGCTCCCGCCCGTGACCGGCGGGGACCTGACCTGGGGGGTGGCGATGGGACGCCATCGGAACGCCACCGGCGAGCGCACGCGTCCGGACACCAGGGGCTGGTACGAGAGCTCCGGAGGCGGGGACAGCCTGGTGATGGAGGTGCCGCTGCAGGTCTTCCGACCCGGCATGGTGTCCATCCCCGGCCCGCGCGTGGAGGTCGTGGATCGGTCGGGGGCGCGCGCCCTGAACCTGCCGATGGTGACGCTGGTGGTGGTGCCGGTGGTCGGCGCGACCGACAGCACCGCCGATCTGCGCCCGCTGCGCGGGCCGCTGCCGGCGCCATGGTGGGAGCGCGTGCCGTGGCGGTGGGTGGCGCTGGGGCTGCTCGCCGCGGCGCTCGCGATCGCGCTGGTCCGTTGGCTCCGGCGCCGCCGGCCGGCGCCGGCCGTGCGCCCGGCCGCAGCCTCCCGGTCGACGCGGGATCCGCTCGCCGAGGGACTCGCGGCGCTCGCGGCGCTCCGGGCCGAGCGCCTGCCGGCCGCCGGGCCGGTTCGCCGAGCACGCCTTCCGGCTCACGCTCATCCTGCGGCGCTTCCTCGAGAGCGCGGAGAGCACGACGCGTCCGGGTGACACCAGCACGGAATTGGTCGGACGCCTCGGACGCGGCCGCCTGGCGCGCCCCGACCTCGACCGGCTCGCCGGCCTGCTGTCGCGCTGGGACCGGGTGAAGTTCGCGCGCGCGGCCACCACCCCGGCCGAGGCGGCGCAGGCCGAGGAGGCGGTGGAGGCGATGATGCGACGGCTCGTGCCGCGACCCGCACGGGAGGGCGGCCTGATGCGCTGGGACGAACCGGGCGCGCTGGTGCTGCTCGCGGTCCTGCCCCTGCTCGCGCTGTGGCGCTGGCGCCGCGTGCGCCCCGCGGCGGTGCTGTGGTCGCGCGCGGACCGGGCGGGATTGCATCCGGCCCGGCTCGCGCTCGGCCTGGCGGGAGTGCTGCCGTGGGCCGCGCTCGCCCTCGCGGTGCTGGGGCTGGCGCGGCCGCAGCAGGGAGTCTCGCAGAGCGAGACCGAGACCCGGGGCGTGGACATCGTGCTCGCGATCGACATCTCGCCGAGCATGGCGGCCGAGGACTTCCGGCCGCGCAACCGCCTGTTCGTCGCCAAGGAGAACGCGCGCGAGTTCGTGCGCTCGCGCCGTCACGACCGCGTGGGCCTGGTGGCGTTCGCCGCCACCGCGTTCACGCAGTGTCCGCTCACGCTCGACCACGCCGCGCTGGTCGAGCTGCTCGAAGGGCTCGACTTCGGGCTGGCCGAGGACGGCACCGCGATCGGCATGGGGCTGGCGACCGCGGTGGGCGGCCTGCGTGAGAGCAAGACCCCGAGCAAGGTGGTGGTGCTGCTCACGGACGGGCAGAACAACCGCGGCGCCATCGATCCGCTCACCGGGGCCGACCTCGCCCGGGCCTACGGGGTGAAGGTGTACACCGTGCTCGCCGGGCGCGGCGGCGTGGTGCCGGTCCCGGTCGACGATCCGATCGTGGGTCGCCGGGTGGAGATGATGCGCATGGACGTGGACGAGGGCACGCTGCGCGAGATCGCGCGGCGCACCGGCGGGCGGTTCTTCCGCGCCGAGGAGTCCAGCGCGCTGGCGTCCATCTACGCGGAGATCGATCGCCTCGAGCGCGCTCCGCTGCGCTCGGTGGAATACCGCGAGTACCACGACCTGGGCCCGTGGCTGCTGGCCGCGGCCGCGGCCATGCTGGCGGCGTACACGCTCCTGACCACCACGCTGGCGTTCCGGCTCCCATGAGAGGCGGCGCATGACGTTCACCGATCCGCGCTGGCTGTGGGCGCTCGCCGTGCTGCCGCTGCTCGCGCTGCTCGAGTGGCGCGCGGCGGGCCGGGCCGAGCGCGCGCTGAAGGCGCTGGTGGGGGCCCGCGCGGAGCACGCGCTGCTGGCGCAGCGCCGGCCGGGGCAGCGGCGGCTCGGCGCGCTGCTGCGGCTGGCGGCGCTCGCGCTGCTGGTGGGCGGCGCGGCGCGGCCGGAGTGGGGACGCGAGGTGGTGCGGCGGGCGGCCACCGGCTCCGACGTGGTGCTGCTGATGGACGTGTCGGCGAGCATGGACGCGCGCGACGTGCCGCCGAGCCGGCTCGCCGAGGCGCGGCGCGAGGCGCTCGCGGTGGTGGACCGCATGGCCGGAAGCCGCATCGGCGTGGTGGCGTTCGCGGGGGACGCGGTGCGGCTGTGCCCGCTCACGCTGGACCGCGGCGCGGCGCGGCTCACGGTCGAGGCGCTCTCGAGCGCGACGGTCAGCGAGCCCGGCACCGACCTGGCCCGCGGACTGCGCATGGCGATGAAGCTCATGCCGGCGGGACGACGCGAGGAGCAGGCGATCGTGGTGTGGACCGACGGCGAGGATCTCGAGCGCGGCGGGCGCGGCGCGCTCGAGGAGGTGCGGCACTCGGGGATCCGCGTGTTCGCGGTCGGGGTCGGGACCCCGGGAGGGGACGTGGTCCCGATGCTCGACGACCAGGGCCGTGCTTTGGACGTGAAGCGCGACGCGCGCGGCGAGGTGGTGCGCAGCCGGCTGGACGAGGATCTGCTGCGCGCGCTGGCGCGGCGCTCGCGCGGGGGCTACTTCGGGGCCCAGCGCCCGGGGGGCGAGCTTCCGCGGCTGCTGGGCGCGCTCGGATCGCTGGCTCGTTCCGGGCGCGGGCAACGCTCGGTGGAGCGGCCGGTGGCGCGCTTCCCGCTGTTCGCGGCGGTGGCCGGCCTGCTGCTGGCGATCGACCGCATGCGGCCGCGACGGCGGAGCGAGCGGCGGGCGCGCGGACGGGCGGCCGCGCCGGCGGCCGCGCGGGCCGCCGCGGCGCTCGCGGTGCTCGGCGTGCTCGCGGCCGCGGGCCCGGCGCGCGCCCAGAGCACCTGGTCGCGCGGGGACGACGCCTATCGCGGCGGGCGGTTCGCGGCGGCCGAGTCGCTGTACGCGCTGCGGCTGGCCCACGGCGGACCGGAGCCCGTGAAGCTGAACCTCGCCACGGCGCGCGCCCGCGCGGGCCGGGTGCAGGACGCCGAGCGCGAACTGGCGCGGCTGGCGGGGTCGCGCGGCGTGGTGGGACGCGAGGCGCGCTACAACCTCGGCACGATGCTGGCCGAGGCGCAGCGCGACGACGATGCGGTGGCCGCGTTGCGCCGGGCGCTGGAGCGCGATCCCGGCGATGCGGACGCGCGCTGGAACTACGAGGTGCTGCTGCGCCGCCGCGAACGCAGGCGGGCACCCGAAGCGCCCCGCAGCGGCGGCGCTCCCGATCCGCGCCCGGGCGCGGGCGCGGAGCCGCAGGGTGGCGCGCCGCAGCAGCAGTCCCCGCAGCCATCGTCGAGCGCGCCCCGGAACGCGCCGCCGCAGCCGTCGCCGTCCGCGCCGCCGCCCGCGCCGGGCCAGGGACAACGCATGGACCGAGCGCAGGCCGATCGGCTGCTGAACGCGCTCCAGGACCTGACACGCCTCGAGCAGCAACGCCAGCGCCGGGTCCAGGTGGTCCGCGACCGCCGCGGCAAGGACTGGTGATGGGCCGCGCCCTGTGCTGGATCGCGCTCGCGCTCACGCTGCCGGCGCTCGCGGCCGCCGCGCCCGCGACGGCGCCGGCCACGCTGCAGGTCCGATGGTCCCGCGCCTCGATGGCCGTCGGGGAGGTGGCGTCCCTCGAGGTCGTGGTGCGGGGCGCCACGGGGACCGTCGGGAGCCCCGAGTTCGCCGTGCCGGACGGGCTCGAGGTGCTCTCGAGCGGTCGCACGCAGGGCTTCGCGTGGGTCGATGGCAGGTCCTCGAGCGAGGTGGTGTTCCGCTACGAGCTCGGAGCCACGGCGGCCGGCCGGTTCACGGTCGGGCCGGTCCGGGTGGTGGCGGGGTCCCAGGCGCTGGCGAGCCCGCCGGCGACGCTCATCGTGAGCGCGGCCGCCGCGCGCATCGGCGGTGGCGAGGGCGGTGGAGCGGGCCCGGTGGCCCTGCGCGTCGACGTGGAGCCCGCGCGCCCGTTCGTCGGCCAGCCCGTGCTCATGCGCATCCGCCTGGTGCTGCGGGCGCCGCTCGCCGAGGACCCGCAATACAGCGCTCCGGCGACGCCCGGCTTCTGGGGCGAACCGCCGAGCCCTCCCGAGTCCTACTACGCGGCGCAGGGGAACGCGCGCGTGCAGGTCACCGAGACGCGCACGCGGCTCTATCCGCTCGCACCGGGGGTGGCGACCATCGGGGTGGCGGAGGCGGTGGTCGCGCTGGCCTCGTCCGAGGGTGACGATCCGCGCGCGTGGGTCGGGGGGCGGGTGCCGCGGCGCGAAGCCAGGGCCCGCTCGGCGCCGGTGCGCGTCGAGGTGCGTCCGCTGCCGGCGGGCGCGCCGCCGGGCTTCGACGGCGCGGTCGGCAGCTTCACGCCGGCGTGGAGCGCGGACCGCGCCCGCACCGCGCGCGACGTGCCGGTGACGGTGCGTCTCGACGTGCGCGGCGTGGGCAATCTCCCGCTGCTGCACACGCCCGCGCTCGCCGCGGACGACTTCGAGGTGTTCACGAGCGCCGTGGACGACAGCCTCGGGGCGCTCGGCATGCTCGACGCCGGGAGGCGGCGCTTCCAGTGGACGGTGCTGCCGCGACACGAGGGGCCGTTGAGGATCGCGCCGCCTCCGCTGGTGTGGTTCGATCCGGCCGGCGGCGTATACCGCTCGGCCGTTCTGGCGGCCCTGACGGTGCAGGTCGATCCTCCGCTGCGCGACGGCCCGGCGCCCGCGGCCTTCCCGCCGGTGTTCACCGCGCATCCGGTGGACCCCGGCGCCCGCCCGGCGGCGCCATGGGGAGGTGTGGTGGCGGGGCTGGCGCTCGGCGCGGCGCTGGCCCTGTGGCGCGCGGCGGGCCGCCCGCCCGCCGACGCCGGTGAGCGCGCGCGCCAGCGCGAGTGGCTGCGGGCGGTCGGGTTGGCGCGGGGTCCGGACTTCTGGCGCGCCGCCGACGAGGCCGCGGGATGGCTCGCGGCGCGCGGCGATGCGGTCCAGGAATTGAGCCGCGCGATCGCCTCGGCGCGCTACGGTGGAGCGGTCCCGGACGAGGAGGCGGTGAGGCGGCGGATCGTCGAGCGTCTCGGCCACGCGATGCCACCCCCGTCCGGTCCGTGGGGGATGCGGGCGGTGGCGGTGGCACTTGCGGTGGGGGCCGTGGTGATGGCGGTGGCGTGCGCGCCGAAGCGCGGAGAGGAGGGGGCGGCGCGGCGGGCGCGGGCGGCCGATCAGCGCGCACAGTCCGGGGATGTGGCGGGTGCGGCGGACGAGTGGCGGCGGCTGTGGAGCGAGGGTGGGCACGCCTCGGGCGTGGCGGCGCGGCTGGCCTGGGTCGCGGTGCGCGACGGTGAGGTCGGCCCCGCGGCGGCGTGGGTGCTGCGCGGCCGGCGAGGCGAGCCGCGGGATGGCGCGCTGGCGTGGGTGACCGAACGTGTGCGCGAGGGAGGAGGCCTGGTGGGCTCCGCCGCGACGCGGTTGCCTTTGCGCAGCCTGGAATGGGGACTGCTCGCGCTCGCGCTCGGCGTGGCGGCGGGCGCGGTGTGGCCGCGGCGCGGGGCGGCGGCTGCGCTGGCGCTGCTCGCGTTCGTGGCGGCGGCGGTCTGGCCGCTCGAAGGGGAGCGCGCGCGCCGTTCGCATGACGCGGTGGTGAGGACGGTGGCGCCGCTCGAAGGCGCGGCGGTGAGTCTCGACGCCGGCCAGGTGGTGCACGTGGTGGCGCGCGACGGCGGGCGGGTGCGGGTGGTGGCCGGGCGCGGCCTCGAGGGCTGGATGCCGGCGGAGGCGCTGGTGCAGGCTGAGGACGGCCGATGAGGGCGGTGCTTCACGCGGTGGTGCTCACGGTGGCGGTGCTGGCGCCGGCGGAGTCCCTCGACTGGCGCGTGCAGCGCGCGGTCCAGTCCGCGCGCCGGCCGGGGCTGGAGGGACCGATGCGGTTCGCCACCGAGATGGGCAAGCCGGTGCTGGTGGCGGGTGCGCTGGTCGCGCTGGCGCTGCTCGATCGCGCCCAGGGGGTGGCCACGCTGCGCGCCGCGGCGGTCGCGCTGATCCCCACCAATCTGGCGGTGGAGGGGATCAAGCGTGCGACCTTCCGCACCCGTCCGGATGGCGAGC
The DNA here is from genome assembly GCA_963776245.1 of Candidatus Eiseniibacteriota bacterium. Taxonomy (GTDB): domain Bacteria; phylum Eisenbacteria; class RBG-16-71-46; order RBG-16-71-46; family RBG-16-71-46; genus CAVSAC01. The sequence continues at coordinate 140,538 of CAVZLN010000004.1, forward strand.
GCAAGGCTTCGAACGCGTCGTTCCCGTCCAGCCATGCGGCGAATGCCTTCGCCATCGCGTGGGTCCTGGCGCGGCGCTGGCGCCGGGCGGCGCCGGCGTGGTTCGCCGTGGCCGTGGTGGTGACGATCTCGCGCGTGTACCTGAACCGTCATTTTCTCAGCGACGTGGTGGTGGGCGCGGCGATCGGGACGCTGTGCGGGTGGTGGGCGACGCGCCGGCCGCCTGCCCGGGCCGCGGGACCTCCCGGCTCCGCGACCTCCAGCGGAGCGGCCAGCGGCTGAGCCCGTCAGGCGCTCATCTCCGGCCGTCCGCGGGTGCCGGGTGCGGACCGCGCGCAAGAAGTGTGGCCGGCTGGTGCGGGGAGTGCTAGATTCCCCCCGGAGGACATCTGGTCATGTCCGAAATCACCCTCCCCTCGGTGCTCGACTCCTCGCTCTACATCCCTGATCTCAGGACCCGCCGTCGCGAATCGGTGCTCGCCGAGATGGTGGCGTGTGCTCATGCCCACGGCGTGATCCGCCATCCCGAGGTGCTGAGCGAACTGCTGGTGCTGCGCGAGCGGGTGGCCACGACCGCCATCGGCAAGGGGGTCGCGGTGCCCCACGCGCGGTCCGTGGCGGTGCTCGGTTCCCGGCTGGTGGTGGCGCGCTCGAGCCGTGGCATCGATTGGGGGGCGCCCGACGCGGCGCCGGTCACGCTGGTGTTCCTGGCGATCTCCCCGACCGAGACCAGCCTGGCGGCGCACCATCATCTGGTGGCCGGCGCCATCGCCGTCGCCCGGTACCAGAGGACTCGAAGCAAGCTGCTGGAAGCCAAGAGTTTCGAAGTCGTATCGTCGGTGATGCGCGAGGTCATGGCGTGACCACGGTCGAGACCATCCTCCGGCTCCATGACGTGGACCAGCTGCTGCGCGAGATCGACAACCCCGAGAGCGCGGCCCGCATCCGTCAGATGGGATTCGCCGCGCCCCAGCCGGCCCCCGCGGCGCGAGCCCGCGAACGGCTCGTCTCGGAGCTCGAGGCGCGCTGGTCGTCGCACTACGTCCGCGCCGAGCGCCGCTACGGCCGCGGGCTGACCGCGGTGCGCGGCCGCGCCTGCCAGGGTTGCTTCATGACCATGGCGACGGCCGCGGCGCCCCCGGCCGGGGAGTCCCTCACACTCTGCGAGTCGTGCGGGCGGGTCCTCTACTGGCCCTGACCGGCGGGACCGCGCGGGCATCGCGGGCGCGATTGCGTTAGGCTCCGCGCGACAGGCCACGCTCCATCACCCGACCGGGGGAGGACCCGACCCTGATTCTCGATCGACGTGCACTGCGTCTGGCGGCTGCGGGCTTAGCGCTGGTGTCCGCGAGTTGCACCTCGCTGCGCGAGATCCCGCGCACCGATTACACCGTGCAGCCCGACCGTCGGGACGTGCGCGTGACCACGCGTGACGGTCTGCGATACGAATTCGACTACGCGCATTTCGAGGGCGACAGCCTGGTGGGCTACCGGCGCCGCGACGTCGACGGCCCGTTCGACGACTACGCGGTGTTGCGCATCCCGCTCGGGGACGTCACCCAGCTCAGCGCGCGCTCGGTGGACTGGCGGCGCACGGGGCTGCTCGGCGCAGCGATCGTCGCGGGCGGTGTCACGGTCGGACTGGCGACGCGGAAGCATGCCACCGAGACGCCCTCGAGCAGCACCGGCACGAAGCCCTTCATCCCCTGAGACCGCGCGGTCAGTCGAGCGCGTGCGTGGCGAGCGCCGCGAGCGCCGCGCCGAAGGCATCCGCGAGCAGGTCGCCCCGGTCGAAGCGGCCGCCAGTGCGGCGGTCCCGGAGCTCCTTCAGGACGCCGAGCGCGAGCGCGCTCGAGGCCGCGACGGCGGGCCGGCGCGTGGCGAGCCCGGAGCCGAGACCGAGCGTCAGGGCGAGCGACGCATGCTGGAGCCGGTCGGGGCGCAGCGCCCCGGTCTGCCAGGCCCGCACCTGCGGCGAGGGCGGCGTGGGCACCGCGTCCTGCGCGTGGGCGGTGACGCAGCACGCCAGCAGCAGCGGCAGAACGATCGGGATCGTCCCGGGAGCGCGCATCGGTTGAGACCTCCATCGAAGCATCCGTCCACCCCGCCGGAAGAGTCGGCGCTGGCGCTCGCCCGCGCCCGGCTCACGGCCCACCCCTGGCCACCGGCGCTCCTCGCGGCCCTCGAACGGTTGCGCGCCGACGGGCACCAGGCCTGGCTGGTCGGGGGCACGGTACGCGATGGACTGCTCGGGCGCGAGGGCGCCTCGCCCGGCGCCGTGTTCGACGTGGCCACCGACCGGCGGCCGGAGGATGTCAGCGCCCGCTTCGCGCGGGTGGAGCCGGTCGGCATCGCGCACGGGACCGTCCTGGTGATCGAACCGGAGGCTTCTCTCGAGGTCACCACGCTGCGTCGCGAGGGCGCGTACGCCGACGCCCGCCACCCCGACCGGGTGGAGTTCACCGACGACGTGCGCGCGGACCTCGCGCGCCGCGATCTGACGGTGAACGCGCTCGCCTTCGATCCGATGAGCGGGGTGTTGCTCGATCCGTTCGGCGGCCTGGCCGACCTGGCACACGGTGTGCTCCGGGCGGTCGGCGACCCGGTGGCGCGCTTCCATGAGGATGGTCTGCGCCCGCTCCGCGTGGCGCGGCTGGCGGCGCAGCTCGAGATGACTCCGGAGCCGGCGACCCGCGACGCGCTGGGAACGGCGCGCGCGCGCAGCTCGAGGGTGGCGGTCGAGCGCGTGCGCGGCGAGCTCGACCGCCTGCTGCGCGCGCCCCGGCCGTCGGTGGGCTTCGAGCTGCTGCGACCGGCCGGGCTGCTCGGACTCTGGCTGCCGGAGCTCGAGGCGTGCGTCGCGGTCCCGCAGAACCGGCATCACGCCTGGGACGTCTACCGCCACAGCCTGTTCACGTGCGATGCGGCGCCGGCCGACAAGCCGCAGGTGCGGTGGGCGGCGCTGCTCCACGACATCGGCAAGCCCGCGACCCGGGTCGAGCGCCATGGCGACGGCACGTTCTACGGCCACCAGGACGTGGGGGCCGACCTCGCTGACCGGCTGCTCGAGCGCCTCCGCTTCTCGAACGACCAGCGGCGCGCCATCGTGCACCTGGTGCGCGAGCACATGTTCGACTATCGCCCGGAGTGGAGCGACGCGGCCCTGCGCCGCTGGCTGCGCCGCGTCGGGGACGGGTCGGTGGCGGACCTCTTCGACCTCCGGATCGCCGACTACATCGGCAATGGCCAGCGCGCGGGTCTCCCGTTCTATCTCGAGTCCATGCGGGAGCGGATCGATCGGCTGGTGTCCGAGAATCACGCCGTGCGCGTGCGCGACCTCGCGGTGGGAGGAGAGGACGTCATGCGGGAGCTCGGGATCGGTCCCGGCCGCGCGGTGGGCGAGGCGCTGGAGGCCCTGCTCGAGGAGGTGATCGAGCATCCGGAGGCGAACTCGCGCGCCCACCTGCTCGGCCGGCTCGCACGCCTGCGGACGGCGCGGTCGGCGGAGGCGCACGAGTCTTGACACTCTTCGCACCCCGCCCGTAGACTGCTCGCCGCTTTTCACAGGCTGGCCTGGGAGATCCGCGACCCGCATCGGACGGGAGTCGGGGATCCTCCCGGCTGGCGGAGGGGCGCGTCCACCGCCCCGGGAACGGATCGGCATGTCCATTTCCGCAATCCAGAAACCGGTGCGGCGAGAGTTGGAGCGGGTCCAGGCCCGGCTCCGGGGATTGTTCCGCACCCCCATCCCGATCCTGAACCAGGTGGGCGGTCACGTGCTGGCGACGCGCGGGAAGCGCTTCCGCCCCACGCTGCTCCTGCTGGTGGCCCGCCATCGTCACCGGCTCGACGACGATGCCGTCACGGCAGCCGCGGTGGTCGAGATGCTGCACGCCGCCGCGCTCATCCACGACGACTCGGTGGACAAGAGCGGGTTGCGTCGGGGCATGCCCACGGTCAATGGGCTGTGGACCGACGAGATGGCCATCATCATGGGCGACTACCTCTACGCCCAGTCGATGGCGATGCTGGTCGAGCACCACCTCGAGCTCGCCCAGGAGGTGCTGGCGCGGGTCGTCACCGAGATGACGTTCGGGGAGGCGATGGAATTCCAGTACGCCTACGACCTCGACGTCACCGAGGAGCAGTACGAGGAGCTCATCCGCGCCAAGACCGGCTCGCTGATAGCGGCCGCGGCGGAGCTCGGCGCGGGGCTCGACGGCGCGCGGCGCGACGCGCGGGCGCGGCTGCGCTTCCGCGAGTTCGGCGCCAAGGTGGGGGTGGCGTTCCAGGTCGTGGACGATCTGTTCGACTACCTCGGCAAGCCGGAGACCACGGGCAAGCCAGTGGGCTACGATCTCGCCGAGGGCAAGGTGACGCTGCCATTGATCGCCGCGCTGCGCGATGCCACCGAGGCGGATCGCAAGCGGCTGCGCAAGCTCGCCCTTCGCAAGCGCTGGACGCCGGGCCAATGGACGCAGCTCCGCCAGTTGATCGCCCGCGCCGGCGGATTCGACTACGCGCGCCGACGCGCCGACGCGCTCGCCGAGCACGCGCGCGGACTGCTGGCGGGCGAGCCGGCGGGCGCCGCGCGCCTGGCGCTCTCGCGTGCCTGCGACTACGCGGTGCGGCGCGACCACTGAGACCCTCCCCTCACCCGATCGGAACCCGCCCTTGACCACGCACGCTCGTGCCCCGCGCCCGCTGCCCGCGCTCGAACTCGTGCGCCTCGCTGCCGCGGCGGCGGTGGCGAAGAAGGCGCGCGACCCGCTCGCCCTCGATCTGCGGGGACTCGAGGGCGTGTGCGACTACTTCTTCCTGTGCTCGTGCTCGAACGAGACCCAGGTGAAGGCGGTCTCGGAGCACATCGAGGACGTGCTGCGCGACCGGGGGCAGCGCGCGTGGCACATCGAGGGGCGCGAGAGCCGCCGCTGGGTGCTGCTCGACTACGTCAACGTGGTGGTCCACGTCTTCCACGAGAAGACCCGCGAGTACTACCTGCTCGACCGGCTGTGGGGCGACGCCCGGAGCGTGGATCTTGGTCTGGACCTCGCTGAGTGACGGGCTGGCCGAGGCGCTGCGCGCCGTCGGACTGTTCAGCCCTGAGCGCCTCGCCCGGCTCGAGCTCGCCATACCGCGCGAGCGCGCGCACGGCGACTGGACCACCAATCTCGCGCTGCTGCTGGCGAAGGACTCGGGCCGTCCGCCGCGCGCGCTGGCCGAGGCGCTGGCCGGGGCGTTCCCGTCCGACCCGGCCATGTTCGGGACCGTCGAGGTGGCCGGACCGGGATTCCTGAACCTCCGCTACAGCGACGCGTTCCTCGACCGCCTGCCGGCGCGGATCGTGCGCGAGGGGGACGGTTTCGGGCGCCACCCGCACGCCGGTGGCACCGCGGTGCTGGTGGAGTACGTGAGCGCCAACCCGACCGGACCGCTCAACGTGGTGAGCGCGCGCGCGGCGGCGGTGGGAGCCACGCTGGTGCGCCTGCTGGCGGCGACCGGCCACCGCGCCGAGGGCGAGTTCTACGTCAACGATGCCGGCAACCAGGTGGACCTGCTGGGCGAGTCGGTGGCGGCGCGCTTCGCGTCCGCCCACCAGATCGAGCGCCCGTTCCCGGAGCAGGGCTACCTCGGCGAGTACGTGCGCGACGTCGCCGCGTCGCTCGAGCCGTCGCCGGCGCGGGCCGCGCTGGCCGACCCGGCGGGGGCGCGGTGGTTCCGCGAGCGTGCGCTCGAGCGCATGCTGGCGTGGCAGAAGCGCGACCTGGAGGCCTACGGCGCCGAATTCGCCCGCTGGTTCCACGAGTCCTCCCTGCACGCCTCGGGCGCCGTGGGCGAGACCCTCGCCGCGCTCGAAGCGCGGGGCGCGGTGTACCGCGCGGTGCGGCCCGAGTCGGGTTACGAGCGTCCCGAGGACGCGCCGGCGGCCGAAGGGGGCGAAGCGACCTGGCTGCGCGCCTCGCGCTTCGGCGACACTCAGGACCGCGTGCTGCTGAAGAGCGACGGCGCGCCCACCTACCTGCTCCCGGACACCGCCTACCATCGGGACAAGCGCGCGCGGGGGTTCCGGCACGCCATCAACCTGTGGGGGCCCGATCACCACGCCTACGTCCGGACGCTCGCCGCCGCGCTCGCGGCGCTCGGGCTCGAGCCCGACTTTCTGCAGGTGCTCATCGTGCAGCAGGTGAACCTGCTCAAGGACGGCCAGCCGTTGCGGATGAGCAAGCGCAAGGGCGAGTTCATCACGCTGCGCGAGCTGGTGGACGAGGTCGGGCCCGACTGCGCGAAGTTCTTCTTCCTGATGCGCTCGACCAACGCGCATCTCGATTTCGACCTCGACCTCGCGAAGCGCCAGACGGACGAGAACCCGGCCTTCTACGTGCAGTACGCGCACGCGCGCATCTGCTCGATCCTGAGCCGGGCGGCGGAGCGCGGGGCCCGGCGCGGGTGACGGGCCGGTGCGTCTCGCGACCCCCGAGGAACATCTGCTGGTGCGCCGGCTGGCGTCGTTCCCGGAGGTCGTGCGCGGTGCGGCGTTCGCGCGCGAGCCCCACCGCGTGCCGGCCTTCCTGATGGAGACCGCCGCGGACTTCCACCGCTTCTATCATCACTGCCGCGTGCTCACCGAGGACGCCGCGCTCACGCGCGGCCGGCTGCTCGTCGCCGAGGCCACCCGGGTCGTGGTGCGGAATGGGCTCGCGCTCCTCGGCGTCTCGGCGCCCGAACGCATGGAGCGCGCGGATCAGGACGAGGAGACCGGAGCATGAACGGCCCGGGTGAGATCCTGGTGGTCGGCTCGGTGGCGCTCGACAGCGTCCGCACGCCGTACGGCGAGGCGGTCGAGGCGCTCGGCGGGTCGGCGTCGTACTTCTCGGTCGCCGCGAGCCACTTCGCGCCGGTGCGCATGGTGGCGGTGGTGGGGGACGACTTCCCGGCGGAGCACCGCGCGCTGTTCGCGCAGCGCGACATCGACACCGCCGGGCTCGAGACCGCGCCGGGCCGCACCTTCCGCTGGCGCGGGGAGTACAGCGCCGAGCTCGGCCACGCGCACACGCTCGAGACCCAGTTGAACGTGTTCTCGTCGTTCCAGCCGAAGCTCGAACGACGTGCACCGCCGCACGCCCTTCGTGTTCCTCGCCAACATCGACCCGGAACTGCAGCTGCACGTCCTGTCCCAGGTGCGCACACCGCGACTCACGCTCTCCGACACCATGAACTACTGGATCGCGCGCAAGCCTGACCGGGTGCTCGACGTGCTGCGGCAGGTGGACGTGGCGGTGCTCAACGAGGAGGAGGCCCGCGCGCTCGCCGGGGAGACCCAGCTGGTGAGAGCGGCGGACCGCCTGATCGAGGCCGGCGCGCACGCGGTCATCATCAAGAAGGGCGAGCACGGCGCGCTCTACCGTTCGCCGGACGAGTGCTTCATCACCCCCGCGTTCCCGGTCGACGCGCTCACCGATCCGACCGGAGCGGGCGATTCGTTCGCCGGCGGCTTCCTCGGCTGGATCGCGCGTCGCGGGCGCATCGACGGCAACGCGCTGCGACAGGCGCTCGCGTGCGGCACCGCGATGGCGTCGATCGCGATCGAGGGATTCAGCCCGCGCCGTCTCGCGGAGGTGGATGGCGCCGAGATCCAGCGCCGGGTCGCGCTGCTCCATTCCATGGTCCATTTCGAACTCGAGTCCCTGTTCGACGCGTGAGCCCCGCGGTCGCGCGCCGCCGGCCAATCCGCCCTTGCGGGCCGCGCTGAGGCGTGTGCTAGACTCGCCTCTCTGACCCACCGGAGCACGATCGAAGGGGGAGTCCGCGTGACCGTCGATTCGACCAGCGCCGCCTGGACGTCCCGAGTGGAGGCGGCCCTTCGCACCCTGCGCGACGTGGACGCGGTGGCCGTCCGGGCCGAGGGCGGGGTCATCCGCGAGATCCACGTGGTCACGTCCTCGCAGCGCCGGCCCAATCTGCTGGTGCGCGACATCCAGACCCTGCTCCTGACCCGGTTCCACCATTCGATCGACCGGCGCGTGGTCTCGGTGGTGTCGGTGGCGCGTGACGCGTCCATCGCCTCCATCCTCCCCGACTCCTCGGTCCGTCCCGCTCCCGCCGCCGCGTCCGTTCCCGAGCCGGAGCCCGAGCCCGATCCCGAGCCCGAACCGCCGCTGGATGAGCGCATCCGGTTCGGGAGCGTCAATCTCTACATCTCGGGACCGCGCGCCCAGGCCCAGGTGGAGCTGCGCTGGAAGGGCGTGCCCCGCATGGGGAGCGCCGCGGGATGGAGCACCCGTGACGGCGCGCACCGGCTGATCGCCACCGCCACGGTCAACGCGGTCCAGGAGTTCCTCGACGACGAGGTGGCGCTGGGCGTGACCGAGGTCGAGTTCGTGACCATGGGGCGCCGCCGGGTCGCGGTGGTCGGGCTCGCGCTGCTGGCGCACCGCCAGGAGAAGCTGCTGGCGGGAAGCTGCACGGTGGAGCAGGATGTGCAACAGGCCGTGGTGCTCGCGACGCTGGCCGCCCTCAACCGGGTGGTCGGCGGCATGCGCACCAAGGAACCCACGGAATACATCTTGAGACCGGCAGCGGTCCGGGAGGAGAGCGGAGCGAGTCGAAGTCGCTAGAGCGAAGCGGACCCACCTGTCGCGGGAGCGGTACGACCCCCAACAGAATCTTCCTATAAAGGAGGTGGGCTTCGTGGAACTCATCCAGGAGATCCTCATCCTGCTCAGCAAGGCGGGCTGGTAGCACGCTGAGCACCGGGCCTGAGGCCCGGTGACGGCGGCCCCCGGATACGTTGCCGGTTTCATGTCTTCGCGTCATCGCCACCCCGAGCCCCTCGACCACCGCCCCCCGGTCCGAGACCAGTGAGCGCCACGACCTCCACGATCCGACACCCCGGACCCTTCGGCCTGTACTACGTCGCGGTGCTGGTGGGCGCGGGGGCGCTCCTGGCGGGCGGGTCGCAGCATCCGGGCCCGTTGCAGCCCGCGCTGATGGCCGTGGTCCTGCTCTTCATGGTGTTCAGCGAGGCACGCCCGGTGTCGCTGCCGAGCGGGGGCTTCGCGACCCCGAGCGCCGTGCTCGAGCTGCCCGCGCTGGTCCTCGTGGGTCCCTTCTGGACCTCGGTCCTGGATCTGGCGAGCACCCTGCTGGTGCAGGGCGTGGCGCAGCGCAAGTCGCCGCTCAAGCTGTTCTTCAACGCGGCCTCGAACGTCGTCACCTACTTCGCGGCGGCGGCGGCGTTCCGCGCGGCGGGCGGGAGCGTCGGCCGCGTGGCCCTGTCCGGCGACATGCTGCCGCTGCTGGTGTGCGGGGGCACCTACTTCCTGGTCAACTCCATCCTGGTGTCGATGGTGCTCGGGCTCGCCGACGGCCAGGACCCGTGGCGGGTGTGGCAGCGCAACTTCCTCCAGAGCCTGCTCCACCATCTCTCGTTCGTGGCGCTCGGCACGCTGGTCGCCGTCACCTATGTCAGCGTCGGCGGGTGGGCCTTCGTGCTCTGCGGCATCCCGTTCGTGGTCACGCGGCACGCGTTCCGCCTCTACGTGGAGATCCGGTCCGACCTCAAGGAGTTCGTGCGCGCGCTCTCCGAGGTGCTCGAGGAGGTCGATCCGTACACCCGCCATCACTCGATGCGCGTGGCGGAATACGCGGTGCGCATCGCGCGCGGGATGAACCTCTCGGAGCGCGACGTCGAGGAGATCGAGTACGCCGCGCTGGTGCACGACATCGGGAAGATCGGGCCCCAGCACCAGCACATCCTCCAGAAGCCGGGCTCGCTGTCGCATGAGGAGCAGCGCACGTTGCGCGCCCACCCGGGCGCGGGCGCGGACATCGTCGCGAAGGTGCGCGCACTGCGCCGCGCCGCCGAGATCGTGCGCAGCCATCACGAACGCCCGGACGGCGAGGGCTACCCGTTCGGTCTCCGCTCCGCCGACGTGCCGCTGGGCGCGCGCATCCTCAACGTCTCGGACGCGTTCGACGCGATGACCTCGGACCGGCCGTACCGGCGCGCGCTGTCGCTCGAGGCCGCCATCGGCGAGCTCAAACGTGGGGCGGGGACGCAGTTCGACGCCGAGGTGGTGGCGTGCCTGGTGCGCCTGCACCAGTCCGGCGGGTTCCCGCTGCTGCCGAGCCCGAGCAGCGAGGACCTGCTCCAGCTGAGGCTCCAGCCCCCGCGGCGGGCGCGCGCGTGATGCGCTACCGCGACGCGGGGGTGGACATCGCGCGCGCCGACGCGGTCAAGGACGCGATCGGACGGGCGGTCCGTTCGACCTGGCGCGACGGCGTGGTCCCGCTGGCCGGCGGATTCGCCGGCCTGATGGCGTTCCCCGGCGCCCCGGGCCTGCTCGCCGCGACCCTCGACGGGGTGGGCAGCAAGATGCAGCTGGCGATCGCGGCGGGGCGGGTGGACGAGGCCGCGGCCGACCTCGTGTATCACGGCGCCAACGACCTGCTGGTGCACGGCGCGCGACCCCTGGCGTTCCTCGACTACATCGCCCAGTCGAGGCTGGACCCCGCGGTCGTGGTGGCCGCGGTCGAGGGGCTGGCGCGCGCGTGCCGCGAGGTGGGGGCGGTGCTGCTGGGGGGCGAGACCGCGGAGATGCCCGACACCTACCGGGAGGGCGCGGTGGACGTGGCGGGGTGCATGCTCGGGATCGCCGATCCGGCGCACGTGATCGACGGCACGATGGTGGAGCCGGGCGACGCGGTGGTCGGGATCGCGGGCAGCGGGCTCCACACCAACGGCTACACCCTGGCGCGCCGGATCGTGGCCGCGAGCTCGCTGACCCTCGACGCGCCGCTCCCCGGCGGCGACGGCGAGCGCGTGGGCGACGCGCTGCTGGCGCCGCACCGGTGGTACGGGCCCAGCGTGATGCCCCTGGCCGCCACCGGACGCCTGCACGCCCTCGCCCATGTCACCGGCGGCGGGATCGCCGGGAATCTGGCGCGCGTGCTCCCGACCGGATGCCGCGCGCGCGTGGACGCTCGGGCCTGGCCGCGGCCCGCGCTGTTCCGGTGGCTGATGGAGGCGGGCGAGGTGCCCGAGGACGACGCCCGCGGCGCGTTCAACCTCGGGGTGGGCATGGTCGCGGTGGTGGCGCGCGCGGAGGCCGAGGAGGTCACTCGTTCGCTCACCGGGTCCGGGGAGACGGTGTGGCGCATCGGCGAGGTCGTGGCCGGGCCGCGCGGCGTCGAGTGGACGGAACGATGACCCCCGCTGGCGTGGTGGTGAGGAGGAGGGTGGGATGCAGCGCCACGAACGGATGGACACGCCCCCCCTGGAGATGCCCCTGCTGCTGGGTGAGTCGCGGGCCTGGCGGGAGGTCGTCGAGTCCCTGCCGCGGATCGCGGTCAGCGGGCTCCCGGTGCTCGTGCTGGGGGAGACCGGGACCGGCAAGGAGCTGATCGCGCGCGCGCTCCACGCGTTGAGCCCGCGGCGACGCCGCGGATTCGTCGCCCACAACTGCGGCGCGACCCCCGACAGTCTGATCGAGAGCGAGCTGTTCGGGCACGCGCGCGGCGCCTTCACGGGCGCGATCGCCGAACGCCCGGGCCTGTTCGAGGCGGCGCACGAGGGCACGCTCTTCCTCGACGAGATCGGGGACGCCAGCCCGCTGCTCCAGATGAAGCTGCTGCGCGCGCTCCAGGAGGGCGAGTCGCGCCGCGTCGGGGACACGCGCGTGCGTCGCGTGGACGTGCGCGTGGTGTCCGCCACCCATCGAGGGCTCGACCAGTGCTTCGATGGGGGAGCGTTCCGCGCCGACCTGTTCTTCCGGCTCGCCGCGGTGCGGGTCCAGCTGCCGCCGTTGCGCGAGCGGGGCGACGACGTGGAGCTGCTGGCCCAGCACTACCTGGCGCGCGAGGCCGAGACCGGGCCGGCGCGGACGGCGTCGCTCGCGCCGTCGCTGGTCGAGCACCTGCGCCGTTACCCGTGGCCGGGCAACGTGCGCGAACTGGCCCACGCCTGCGCGTATGCCGTGCGGGTGGCGGGAGCGCGGGCGAGCGTCGGGCTGGAGCACTGGCCGCCGCCGCCGGTGACGGCAGGCGCGAGCGCCGGCACGGCGCGCGGGCTGCACGCCGAGACGCGCGCCCTCGAGGAGCGCCGCCTGCGTGAAGCGCTGGACCGGTCGCGTGGCAACAAGTCGCAGGCGGCTCGCGCGCTCGGACTGTCCCGTCAGGGCCTGCTGAAGAAGCTGCGCCGCTACGGGCTCACGGCGCGCGAAGAGGCGGCCCTCGGCCTTGACGGTCCGGAGGGCGCTGCCTAGACTGCCGCCCGGCCATTCTCCCTGGAGGAGTTCCCGTGGCGCGAAAGAACGTGCGGATCGGACTGGTGGGCGCGGGTGCGGCCGCCCAGATCAATCACATCCCGGCGCTGAAGAAGGCCGAGGGGCTCGAGCTCGCGGCGATCGTGGACCGCGATCCCGAGAAGGCGCAGCAGGTGGCGCAGCGCTTCGGGATCCCGGTCGCTTTCAGCCGCCTCGACGACCTGCTCGCCGACGAGAGCATCGACGCGGTCGATCTCTGCACCCCGAACTTCCTCCACCAGCCGATGGCGGTGGCTGCGCTCGAGGCCGGCAAGCACGTGCTCTGCGAGCGCCCGCTGGCGCGCAGCGCTCAGGAGGCCGTGGCGATGGTGAAGGCGGCGAAGAAGGCCGACCGCCTGTGCCTGTGCGCGGTGCAGCATCGCTTCCGGCCCGACGCCCAGCTGCTCAAGAAGTTCGTGGAGAAGGGCGACCTGGGCGGCATCTTCCACGCCAAGGCGGGGTGGCTGCGGCAGCGCACGACGTGGGACTCCGACGAGTGGCGCCGCACCAAGCGCGAGTCGGGGGGTGGCGTGGTGCTCGACCTCGGCTTCCAGATGCTCGACCTCGCGCTCTGGGTGATGGGGAGTCCGAAGGTCGAGTCGGTGACGGCCGGCGTGCATCGCTCCCGCAAGGGGGAGGTGGAGGACTCGGCCACGGCGTTCTTCCGCCTCGCGACCGGCGCGACCCTGACGCTCGAACTCACGTGGGGTCTGCTGATGGAGAAGGACTTCGCCTACCTCAACCTGTTCGGTTCGGGGGGCGCCGCGCTGCTCAATCCGTTCCGCCTCCACAAGGGCATGCACGGCCAGCTCGTCAACGTGACGCCGGCCACGCTCGACACCGCGAAGAACCAGTACAAGCTCTCGATCGAGGCCCAGATCGCGCACGTCGCCGACGTGCTGCGCAAGGGCGCGCGGCCGATGGGCACCGCCGACGAGATCCTGCCGGTCATGGAGCTCATGGACGCGGTCTATCGCTCGGCCGAACAGGGCAAGGAGGTCCGGCTCGACTGAGCGCCGCGAGATCGGCCTCGCGCTGCTGTCCGGCGCGTTGCTCGGCGTGGCGTTCCTGTCGCCGCCCCTCGGACTCCTCGCATGGGGCGCGCTGGTCCCGCTGCTGGCGGCGCTGGCCGCGCGCCTCGACCGCGGCGCGCGCGCGCGCGCGCTGTTCGGCCTCGGCTGGGTGTTCGGGTTCGCCTTCTTCCTGATCGGCATCCACTGGATCGCGCTGCTCTCCGAGGTCGCCATCACCCTGCCGTGGCTGAAGTATCCGGCCTGGGTGCTGGCGGCGGCGTATCTCGGGGTGTTCCCCGGGCTCGCGACCCTGCTGGCGGGCGGACTGGCGCGGCGCACGCGCCTGCCGCTGGTGGTGGTGTTCGCGCCCGCGTGGCTCGCGATCGAGGTTCTGCGCGGCTCGGGCGAGCTGGGCTTCCCGTGGTTCGAAGCGGGCTACAGCCAGCACGCCTACACCCCGGTGGTGCAGCTCGCCTCGCTGGGTGGCGCGCGTCTGGTGACGCTCTGGGTGGTGACGCTCAACCTGCTCCTGTGGCGGGCACTCGCGGGCCGCGCCCGTTTGCGCTCGGCGCTCGGGTTCGCGCTCGCGCTCGCGTTCGCATTCGCGTGGGGCCAGCGGGTGCTCGACGCTGCGCCGCGGGGCGACGGCCCGTCGGTCGCGCTGGTGCAGGGGGACATCCCGGGCGAGATGAAGTGGTCGGGCCGCCATCAGCCCGAGATCCTGGGCCGGTTCCTCGCGCTCAGCGACAGCGCGGCCCGGCGCACGCCGCGGCCGATCCTCATCGTCTGGCCGGAGACCGCGACCGGCTCCTACCTGCGCAAGCAACTCGATCAGGCGCTCGCGGTCACGAGCTTCGCCGCGCGCACCGGCATACCGGTCTTCAGCGGGTACGCGGACTGGGATCTGGGCAGCGGAGACAATCCGCGCGCGTACAACGCCGCGGGGGTGTTCTCGCCGGACGGTTCGCTCGGCACGCGCTACGCGAAGCGTCACCTGGTGCCGTTCGGGGAGCGCATGCCGTTCCAGTGGCTGGTCCCGGCGCTGGGGAAGGCGGACTTCGGCCAGGCCGAGTGGGCACCGGGCGATTCGACGGTGCTGTTCCCGAGCGCGGCCGGACCGTTCGGCTGCCTGGTGTGCTTCGAATCCATCTTCGCCGACCTGGCGCGCTCGGACGTGCGCCACGGGGCGCGCTGGCTGGTGAACCTCACCAACGACGAGTGGTTCGGCAACAGCAGCGCGCTGCCGCAGCACGCCGCGATGGCGGTGTTCCGCGCGGTCGAGAACCGCGTGCCGCTGGCGCGCTGCGCCAACACCGGGATCACGATGATGGTGGACGCGAACGGGCGCGTCACCCGGCGCGCGCCGGTGTTCCGGCCGGAGGTGCTGGTGGCGCCGCTGCCCTTGCCGGGCCGTCCGACGCCATTCACCCGCATCGGGGACTGGCCGGGCGGTCTGGCGGTCGCCGCGTGCGCGGCGCTGGCGCTGGTGGCGCTGGCGCGGGCGTTGACAGGGCGCTTCTCGCGCCCCTAACATGCGGCCTTCGCCGCCCGCCCCACACCCCTTCTGCGGAGCCCCGGTGCCGTGACGCCAACCCGGATGGGCGCATGATCCGTTCCGTGGCCATCCTCGGCGCCACGGGACTCGTGGGCCGGGCCATGCTCGCGTGCCTCGAGGAGCGCGACTTTCCGTGCGCCGCGGTGCGCCTGCTCGCCAGCGACCGCGCCGCGGCGCGCACGCTCCCCTTCCGCGGCCGTGCCCTCCCCGTGGAACCGGTCACCGAACACGCGTTCGATGGGGTGGACTTCGCGCTGTTCGCGTCCTCCAACGAAGTGGCGCAGCGGTGGGCGCCGGTGGCGCGGGGCGCGGGCGCGTGCGTGATCGACAACAGCAGCGCGTTCCGATACCTCGACGACGTGCCGCTGGTCGTGCCCGAGGTCAACGGGGAACGACTCGACCCGCGGCCGACGCTGATCGCGAACCCCAACTGCTCGACCATCGGCGTGGTCATGGCGCTGGCGCCGCTGGCGCGGGTGGCGCGACTCGAACGGGTCTCGGTCGCCACCTACCAGGCGGTCTCGGGCGCGGGCGCGGAGGCGAGCGAGGCGCTCGAGGCCGGGACGCGGGCGGGGCTCGACGGCCCTCCGCCGCCGCGCGAGGGCGGCCAGCCGCCGTTCGCGTTCAACGTGATCCCGCAGATCGACCGTTTCGAGGAGAACGGCTACACGCGCGAGGAGATGAAGGTGGTGTGGGAGACGCGCAAGATCCTCGGCCTGCCGTCCCTGCTGGTGACCTGCACCGCGGTGCGCGTGCCGGTGCGCGTGGGTCACTGCGCGGCGGTCGAGGCCATCTTCGATCCCGGCATCGGACCCGCGGAAGCGCGCCGGCTGTGGGCGTCGTTCCCCGGCGTGCGCGTGGTGGACGACCCCGCGCACCAGCGCTACCCGATGCCGCTGGACGCGGCGGGCCAGGACGCGGTGCTGGTCGGTCGCGCGCGACACGATCTCACGCATCCGCGCGGGCTGGTGTTCTTCTGCGCCTCCGACAATCTCCGCAAGGGCGCGGCGCTCAATGCCGTGCAGATCGCCGAAGTGGTGGCGCGGGCCGCGGCGGGCTCGCGATGAGGGCGGCGGCGGGCGGTCGCCGGGGCGGGCAGCGGGCCGCGCCGCCCGGGCCGCGGCGCGCGAGCGTCGGACTGCTCCTGCTCGGCGCGATGGCGGCCGCGCTGGTGGCGGGCCGCATCGAGAGCGCGCTGGGCGCGCTGGCGGTAGCGGCGGCCGCGGGCGCGTGGGCGGGCGCCACGCGGCCTTCCCGCGGGTGGTGGCTGGGCGTGGGGGGCGGCATGGCGATCGCGTTCGCGTTCAACCTGTGGCTGGTGGAAGGCCGGGCGATCGGGCTGCCGGTGGTGCTCGGGCACGCGGCCACGGCGGAGGGCGCGGGACTCGGCGCGCTGCTGGCACTGCGGCTCGCCGGAGCGGCGGTGGCGGTGCGCGGACTGCGGGCGGCGTGGCCGGGGGAGTGCGCGGCCGACGAGGCGGCGCGGCTGCTGCGGCCGCTCGAGCGCCTGCGCGTGCCGGTGCGCGAGCTGCGCGCGATGGTCGGGCTGGCGCTGCGCATGGCCCCGCTGCTGCGCGAGGAAGCGCGCCGCATCGGCCGGCTCCAGACGCTGCGGGCGGGGCGCGCGCCGCGCACGCTGGCCGAGCGCGTGACGCGGGCGCGCGCCACGCTGGTGCCGGCGCTGGTGGGCGCGCTCGAGCGGGCCGAGCAGGTGTCGCTCGCCCTCGAGGCGCGTCACTGGCGGTCGCGACCGGTGCCGCCCGGAGCCCCCGCGGGCGCCTGGGGAGTGGGAGGGGCGCTGCTGTTCGTGTTCTCGCTGTGCTGGCGGGCGCGGTGAGGACGTTCCGACTGGTGGTCGCGTACGACGGTACCGCGTTCCACGGCTGGCAGCGCCAGCCGGCGCGGCGCACCGTGCAGGGCACGCTGGAGAGGGCATTGACCGAGGCGCTGGGGGACGAGCAGGTCCGCATCACCGGCGCCGGGCGCACCGACGCGGGGGTGCACGCGCGGGGCCAGGTGGCGAGCTTCTCGTCTCCGACCCGCCTGCCAGCCTCGGCGCTGGCCCCGGTGGTGAACCGCCGCCTGCCGGACGACGTGTGGGTGCGCGCGGCCTCCGTGGCGGAGCCGGGGTTCAACGCCCGCCACGCGGCGATCGCGCGCCACTACGCCTACCATCTGGCGGGCGGGGAAGACGTGCTGCTGCGACGCATCGCGTGGTATCCGCGTCGCGCGCTCACGGTCGAGGCGCTGCATCGCGCGGTGCGCGAGCTCGAGGGGGAGCACGACTTCTCCGCGTTCCAGGCCACCGGCAGCACCGCGGTCACCCCGCGCTGCCATCTTCTGCGGGCGCGGGTGACGCCGTGGGAGACCGGAGCGCGCGTCGAGGTGACGGCGGATCATTTTCTCTACCACATGGTGCGCAACATCGTGGGCACCGCGGTCGCGGCCGCGGAGACGGACGATCCGGCCGCCGCGATGAGGGCGGTCCTCGCGTCGAGGGACCGCGGCCGCGGCGGGATCACCGCTCCGCCGCAGGGACTGGTGCTGGAGGCCGTGTTCTATCCGGGAGAAGAGCCATGAGCCGAGGACGCTTCAGATGGCCGGCGGCCGCCGCCGGATGGATGGCGCTGGCGCTGGCGGCGACCTGCGGGGCGCCCGGCGGGTGGCCCCGCGGCGTCGGGGCCGCGGTCGCGCACGCGGGAGAGACCCTGTCCGGCAACCGGCGCACCGCCATCGTCACCGCCGCCCAGCGCGTCAGCCCGGCGGTGGTCTCGGTGAGCGTGGTCGCCACGCGCGTGGTGCGCTCGGATCCCTTCGGCGGGGCGCTCCGCGACGAGTTCTGGGAGCGCTTCTACCCGCAGTTGGAGCATCGGGAGCGGATCCCATCACTGGGGTCGGGGCTGATCGTGGATGCCAGCGGCGTGATCCTCACCAACGCCCATGTGGTGCGCGATGCCGAGGAGATCACCGTGACGCTCGGCGATGGACGGCAGCTGCCGGCCCGGGTGCTGGGCGGGAGCGTGACCTATGACCTCGCCGTGCTGAAGGTGGAGGGCAAGGGCCTGCCGGTGGCGCCGCTCGGGGACAGCGACGATCTGGTCGTGGGGGAGTGGGCGATCGCGATCGGCAGCCCGTTCGGCTACCTGCTCAACGACACGCAGCCGACCGTGACCGCGGGCGTGGTGAGCGCCACCCGGCGCGACATCAAGTCCGAGGCCACGGTGAGTGGCGTGTACAAGAACATGATCCAGACCGATGCCGCGATCAATCCCGGGAACAGCGGGGGACCGCTGGTGAACGGGGATGGCGAGGTGATCGGGATCAACACGTTCATCTTCACGCAGGGGGGCGGCTCGATCGGGCTCGGGTTCGCGATCCCGGTGAACTTCGCGCGCCGGATCCTCGAGGAGATCCGGACCTACGGGCACGTGCGCGCCGCGTGGCCCGGCTTCCTGGTCCAGCCCGTGACACCGTATGTCGCCCAGCGCCTCGGGTTCAGCGACGTCGGCGGGCTGGTGGTCACGCGCGTGGAGCCGGGCGGGCCGGCCGAGAAGGCGGGCGTGCGCGTGGCGGACCGGCTGCGCAGCGTGAACGGCGCCCCCATCCGCTCGGTGGACGACGCGCAGGGCGCGATCTACGGCGCCGCCGTGGGGGACCGCCTGACGCTCGGCGTGGAGCGCGGCGGCAAGTCCCTCACCCTCACGGTGATCCTCGCCGAGGCGCCGCGGGGAACGCGATGATCGAGCGCTACGCGCGCCCGGCGATGCGCGCGGTGTGGAGCGAGACGCACCGTCTCGAGCTGTGGCTCGAGGTCGAGCTGGCGGCGACCGCGGAGCGTGAGGCGCGCGGCGAGGTCCCGGCCGGGACGGTCGCTCGGGTGCGGGAGCGCGTCCGCCTCGACCCCGACCGGATGCTCGCGATCGAGGCCGAGGTGCACCACGATGTCATCGCGTTCCTCTCGATGGTGGCGGAGAGCGCGGGCGACGACGCGCGTCACCTGCACGCGGGGATGACGTCGTCGGACCTCACCGACACCGCGCTCGCGCTCCAGATCGTCGAGGCGGGGCGCGAGCTGGCGGGCGTCACCGCGCGGGTGCGCCGCGCGGCGTTCGCGCTCGCCGAGCGCCATCGCGACACGGCCATGGTGGGACGCACCCACGGCGTGCATGCCGAGCCGATCACGTTCGGTCTCAAGTGCCTGGGATGGAGCGAGGAGCTCGGACGATCGATCGCGCGGCTCGGGCAGGCGGTCGAGGGATGCGCGGTGGGCAAGTTCTCGGGCGCGGTCGGCACGTGCGCGCACCTGGCGCCGGCCATCGAGGAGGGCGCGCTGGCCCGGCTCGGCCTGGCCCCCGAGCCGGTGGCGAGCCAGATCGTGCAACGCGACCGACACGCGGCCCTGGGGGTGGCGCTGGCGGTGCTCGGCGGCACCCTCGAGCGCATCGCGCTCGAGGTGCGCCACCTCCAGCGCACGGAGGTGCGGGAGGCGGAGGAGCCGTTCGGCGAGAGGCAGAAGGGCTCGTCGGCGATGCCCCACAAGCGCAATCCGGTGCGATGCGAACGCGTGTGCGGGCTGGCGCGCGTGCTGCGCGGCGCCGCGGTGGCCGCGCTCGAGGACCAGGCGCTGTGGCACGAGCGCGACCTCAGCCACTCGGCGGTCGAGCGCATCATCCTGCCGGACGCGTTCCTCGCCGCCGACTACATGAGCGCGGAGCTGGCGGCCGTGCTGGAAGGACTGCGGGTGTACCCGGAGCGCATGCGGGCCAACCTGGAATCGGGGGGCGGGCTGGTGTGCTCGCAGCGCGTGCTGCTCGCGCTGACCGAGGCCGGGATGGGGCGCGACGAGGCCTACCGCGTGGTGCAGCGCCACGCCCTCGCGACGCTCGACCGCGGGGTGTCGTTCCGTTCCGGGCTCGAGGACGATGCCGACGTGGCGGCGCGGCTGTCCCGCGCGCAGCTGGCCGCGTGCTTCGAGCTGGCGCCGTTCTTCCGCCACGTCGGGGAGCTGTTCGCGCGCGCCGGGAGACCGGCATGAGCGTGCTGACCGCCGCCGCGCCGGCGTGGACGTCGGAGGAAGCGCGCGACCCGGCCCGCGTCTCGGCGCAGCTCCAGTCGGTGGGGGTGGTGCTCGAGCCGGACGAGGTCACGCGGCTGGGGCACCTGCTCGGGCGGCCGCCGCGCTGGGCGGAGGCGGTGCTGTTCGGCATCCTGTGGAGCGAACACTGCTCCTACAAGTCCACGCGGCACCTGCTCATGCGCCTGCCGACCTCGGCGCCGCAGGTCCTCCTCGGTCCGGGCGAGGACGCCGGGGTGGTGGCGCTGCCCGCACCGTGCGAGGACATGGCCCTGGTGCTGGCGCACGAGAGCCACAACCACCCGAGCCAGGTGCTGCCGGTCGAGGGCGCGGCCACCGGCGTCGGCGGGATCGTGCGCGACGTGGGCTGCATGGGCGCCGAGGTGGTGGGCGTCCTCGACGCGCTGCGCTTCGGGGACCCCGGCGGCGACGTACACGCGCGCGACGTGGCGCGCGGCGTGGTGCAGGGCATCGCGGACTACGGCAACGCGCTCGGCGTGCCGAACCTGGGCGGCGACGTGGTCTTCGCGCGCGGATTCGACCGGCATTGTCTGGTCAACGTGATGGCGGTGGGGCTGGCCCGGCGCGACGCGCTGCTGCGCAGCCGGGTGCCCGAGGGCGATGGCCCGTGGGTGTTCGTGGTGGTGGGCAAGCCCACCGACGAGAGCGGATTCGGGGGCGCCGCGTTCGCGTCAGGCGAGCTGGACGGCGACCAGCGGGGCGCCGTCCAGCTGCCGGACCCGTTCCTGAAGCGGGTGCTCCACATGGCGAACGCCGAGGCCTTCCGCCGCGTGCGCGAACGCGGCATCCGGGCCGGGTTCAAGGACCTCGGCGCCGGCGGCGTGGCGTGCGCGACCAGCGAGCTCGCCGCGGCCGGCGGGCGCGGCGCCGATCTGGTGCTCGACGATCTGCATCGCGTGTCGCGCGCGCTGGCCCCGGAGGTGCTCCTCAACGCGGAGACCCAGGAACGATTCTGCTGGGTGGTGCCCGAGGCGTTCGCGCCCGAGCTCGTCGAGGTGTACACGCGCGAATTCGCGCTCGGAGACATCCACCCCGGCGCGGGCGCGAGCGTCATCGGACGCGCCAACGATCGGGGCGAGTACCGCGTCACGTGGCGTGGGGAGGTGGTGGTGGAGTGCGCCGTGGAGGCCATCACCGCCGGCCGGGCGGCGCCGCGCGCGGCCACGCGCCGCGACCCGGCCCCGCCCGCGCGCCCGGTGAAGTCCCACCCGCCGGCGCGCGACGCGCTCCTGCGCTTGCTGAAGTCTCCGGCGGGCGCGTCGCGTGAGTACCTGTACCGTCACTACGACAGCGAGGTCCAGGGGCGCACCTGGCTGCGTCCCGGCGAGGCCGACGCGAGCGTGATCCGCGCTCACCCGGCGCGGCCGCTGGGGCTGGCGTTCGCGGTCGGAGGGAACCCGTTCTGGTGCGCGGCGGACCCCGAGCTGGGCGCCCGACACGCAGTGGCCGAGGCGGCGCGCAACGTCGCGTGCGCCGGGGGACGGCCGTGGGCGCTGACCGACTGCCTCAACTTCGGCCACCCCGGGGACGAGACCGTGATGGGCGACCTCGAGGCGTCGATCGACGGGCTGGCGGCCGCGGCGGAGGCGCTCGGCGGGCTCGCGGCGGTCGGGCATCCGCTCCCGTTCGTGAGTGGGAACGTCAGCCTCCACAACCAGACCGGCGCGGACGCCGTGCCGCCATCGCCGATCGTGATGTGCGCGGGCGTGGTGGCCGACATCGCCCGTGCCACGGGCATCGCGGTGCGTGAGCCGGGTGGCTTCCTGGTGTTCGTGGGCGAGCCGCGCGACACGCTCAGCGGCTCCGCGTACCTGCGCGACGTGCTGCGACGCGCCGCCGGCGCGCCCCCTCCGCTCGACCTCGGCCGCGAGGCGCGGCTGCAGGATCTCGCGGTGCGGGCGGCGGAAGGCGGCTGGGTGCGCGCCGCGCACGACGTGAGCGACGGCGGCCTGATCCTGGCCCTGGCGGAGATGGCGCTCGCGGCCCCCCCGGAGAGCGGCCTCGGGATCGACACCGACCTCGCCACCCTCGAGGCCCCGCTGCCGCTGGCGCTCTTCAGCGAACGCGTCGGGATCGTGTTCGAGGTGCCGGCCGAGCGCGCGGCGCGCCTGTTCCAGGCGGCGCGCGATCGCGCGCTGCTGGCGTGGCCGATCGGCTCGGTGAGCGCCCGGCCCGTGCTGCGCGCGCTGGCCGGGGACGGCCGCGCCCTCGAGTGGACGCTTGAGGAGCTGCGCGCGGCGGCGGCGGCGCCTCTGCGGCGGCTGTGGAACGAGGAGGCGAGCCGATGATTGCGCGCGTCGCGGTGGTGCGCTTCCCGGGCGCGAACTGTGAGGCCGAGACCGTCCGGGCGCTGACGCGGGCGGGCCTCGAGGCCGAGATCATCCTGTGGACGCGGCCGGCTGCGGACCTGGAGCGCTTCGACGCGTACGTGCTGCCCGGCGGCTTCTCCTACCAGGACCGCGTCCGCGCCGGCGCGCTGGCGGCCAAGGACCCGCTGCTCGAGGTGCTCGCCGCGGGCGCGGCGCGGGGCAAACCGGTGCTCGGGATCTGCAACGGCGCGCAGGTGCTGGTCGAAGCCGGCCTGGTGCCGGGAGGGGGCCGCGTCGACCTGGCGCTGGCGCGCAACCGCATGGCCGACCGGAGCGGGTACTTCGCGCGCTGGGTGTACGTGCGGGTCGAGGCCTCGGACTGCGTGTTCATGCGCGCGCTGGCGCCGGGCACGCTGGTCCCGCTGCCGGTGGCGCACGGGGAGGGACGCTTCACCGCCCGCGAGGCCACGCGGCTGCCGGCGCTGCTGGCGGCCGGACAGGTGCCGTTGCGCTACGCCACGCCCGAAGGCGAGCCCGCGGAGGGCTCCCCCGCGAACCCGAACGGCTCGGAGAGCGCCGCCGCCGCGGTCTGCAACGCGGCGGGCAACGTGCTCGCGATGATGCCTCACCCGGAGCGCGCGCAGGATCTCGGGGGCATCGCGCGCGTCATCGGCGGAGCGTGGGGGCGGCGGCGCGACCGTTCGCTCGAGGCCGGCGAGCACCAGGCGCCGGGCCCCGGGCTGCTGTTCTTCGACGGCCTCCGCCGTCACCTCGAGGAGGCGTGATGGAAATCCCGCGGCCCGCGCGCACCACGGCCCAGGTGTGGGTGGAGCTGGCGTCGCACGACCCGGAAGCGGTGTCGACGCTCGCGGTCGCGCGCGCCCGCCTGGCGGCCGGCGAGGGCCTCGAGGGCCTGCGCCGGGCGCGTCTGTTCGAGCTCACCGGCGCGCTGCCCGACGCGCTCCGAGATCGAAGCGCTGCTCCACCGCTCGAGCCAGTTCTACAACCCGCACAAGGAGCGGTGCACCGTGCGCCTCGCGGGGGGCGACCCGGCGCCGGTCCGCGACCGGGAGCGCGTGGTCGTCGTGGTGGAGCGCGGGGGGGAGCGCCGCGGCGCCGCCGAGCGCTGGTGGCGGCATCAGACCGGCTGCGCCATCCAGGTGCGCGAAGGGGTGGCGTGGGTGCTGCGCTTCGCGCCGGGGGTGGATGCCGACGACTGCGCGTCGGACCTCGCCCGGGTGCGCGATCGCGGGCACGGGCTGCTCTCCAACCCGCACGCGCAGGACGCGCGCGTCTCGGGTGCTGACGTGGCGCTGCCGTGCCTCACCGCCCCGCGCCGCGCCCGGCGGCGCGCTGCGTCGGAGCCGTCATGAACCCGCCGCCGGGACCGCGGCACTGGCGCGAGGAGTGCGGCGTGTTCGCGGCGGTCGGCGTCCCGCGGGCGGCCGAGGTGGTGGCGCTCGGCCTGCACGCGCTCCAGCACCGCGGTCAGGAGGCGACCGGGATCGTCTCGAGCGATGAGGCCGGGGACTTCCACAGCCACAAGGGCCTCGGCCTGGTCTCCGACGTCTACCGCGGGTTCGACTTCGGCCGGCTGCCGGGCGCGCTCGCCATCGGGCACAACCGCTACTCCACCGCGGGCGGGCTGTCGCTCGAGAACACGCAGCCGCTGCGCGTCGTGTACCGCGGCGGGCCGCTGGCGCTCGCGCACAATGGGAACCTGGTCAACGCGCGGGACCTGCGCGAGGGTCTCGAGGGCTCGGGGTCGATCTTCCAGACCACGCTCGACACCGAGATCTTCCTGCATCTAATGGCGCTTTCGAACGCCGAGCGCGAGGAGGAGGCGCTGCTGGATGCCGCGCGCCAGGTGAGCGGGGCGTACTCGCTCGTGGTGCTCGCGCGCGACGCGGTGTACGCCCTGCGCGATCCCCACGGGTTCCGCCCGCTGTGCCTTGGACGGCTGGCCGACGGCTATGTGGCCGCGAGCGAGACCTGCGCGCTCGACCTGGTGGGGGCCGACCTGCTGCGGGACGTCGAACCGGGCGAGCTGGTGCGCATCGACCCGCACGGCATCCGCGCCCGGCGCGCGCTCCCGGCGGCGGAGCCGCTGCAGCAGTGCATCTTCGAGCACATCTACTTCTCCCGCCCCGACAGCCGGGTGTTCGGCGAGAGCGTGGACCGGGTGCGCCGGCGGATCGGCCACCGGCTGGCCGAGGAGCATCCGGTCGCGGCCGATCTCGTGATCGCGGTGCCGGACTCGAGCAACTCCATCGCGCTGGGCTTCAGCGAGCGCTCCGGGACGCGCTTCGAGCTCGGCCTGATCCGCAATCACTACGTCGGGCGCACGTTCATCCAGCCGCTCCAGGCCGGCCGCGATTCGAGCGTGCGCGTGAAGTTCAACCCGGTCCGCGAGATCCTCGACGGGCAGCGGGTGGTGGTGGTGGACGACTCCATCGTGCGGGGCACCACCAGCCGCAAGCTGGTGCGCCTGCTGCGGCGTGCCGGCGCGCGCGAGGTGCACTTCCGCGTCGGCTCGCCCCCGGTCACCCATCCCTGCTTCTACGGCATCGACACGCCCAGCCGCCGCGAGCTGATCGGCGCGCTCAAGACCGTGGACGAGATCCGCGACTACCTCGGGGTGGATTCGCTCGGATACCTGTCGCTCGACGGCCTGCTCGCCTGCGAGCGGGACCGCGCCCCATTCTGTCGCGCGTGTTTCGACGGGCGCTACCCGCTGCCGGTGGACGCGCGCAGCGGCAAGCTGGCGCTCGAGGACCTGCACCGCGGCGCGGGGACGGGCCGCACGCGCTGAACGGGGCACGGCGGACTTCGGGCCCCCGGGGAGCGAGGGTGCGCGCGAGGGAGCGCGGCCGCCGGCGCCGCGCGAGACACGGGGGCCCGGTTCGGGCGCCGCTTGACGCGCCCGCGCGCGCTTCCTAGAGTCGCCCGACTTCCCGACACCCCGGCCGCGCGCGACCGCGCCGTCCCCAGGAGAACGCATGGCCCTGCAGGACCTGATGCGCCAGCGCCGCGAGAAGGCCGAGCGCTGGCGGGCGATGGGCGTGGAGCCCTACGCCTACCGTTACGACGCCACCCACCACGCCGCCGACCTGCTGGCCCGCGGCGAGGCCGTGACCACCGAGTTCGGCGAGCGGGTGCGCGTGGCGGGGCGCCTGATGACCATCCGCGGGCACGGCAAGGCCGGGTTCGCCCACCTGCTCGATGGCAGCGGCCGCATCCAGCTCTACTTCAAGGCCGACCACCTCGGCGAGGCGTTCGCCCGCTACGAGCTGCTCGACGTCGGCGACTGGATCGGGGCCGAGGGGCAGCTGTTCCGGACGCGCACGGGCGAGATCACCCTGCGCGTGGATGCCCTCGAGATCCTGGCGAAGTCGATGCGGCCGATGCCCGAGAAGTGGCATGGACTGCGCGATCCGGAGACCCGGTTCCGCCAGCGCTACGCCGACCTCTTCATGAACCTCGAGGTGCGCGAGATCTTCCGCCGCCGGGCGCGGCTGGTGTCGGCCCTGCGAGGGTTCCTCGACGGGCGCGGGTACCTGGAGGTCGAGACGCCGGTGCTCCAGCCGCTCTACGGGGGCGCGTTCGCGCGGCCGTTCGTGACCACCCACCACGCGCTCGACATGACGCTCTACCTGCGCATCTCGAACGAGCTCTACCTCAAGCGCCTGATCGTCGGCGGCTTCGAGCGGGTGTACGAGTTCGCGCGCGACTTCCGCAACGAGGGCATGGACCGTTCGCACAATCCCGAGTTCACCATGCTCGAGTACTACCAGGCGTTCGCGGACGTGCACGACATGATGAAGCTCACCGAGTCGCTGCTGGGGCACGCGGTGCGGGAGGCGAGCGGGGGCACCGCCCTCGAGTACCAGGGCGAGCGGATCGACTTCGCCCCGCCGTGGCCGCGGCTGTCGATGCTCGACGCGGTGAGCGCGCGGGTCGGGGAGCCGGTCCACGACCTCGACCCAGGGCGGCTCGAGCGGCTCGCCCGGGCCCATGCGATCGAGACGCGCCCGGGCACCGGGCCCGGGGGCCTGCTCGACGCGCTGTTCAGCGAGCTGGTCCAGCCCGATCTGGTGCGGCCCACCTTCGTCGTCGACCATCCGCTCGAGACCTCACCGCTCGCGCGCGCGAGCCGTGAGAACGGCGCGGTCGTCGAGCGCTTCGAGTTGTTCGCGGCCCGCATGGAGATCGCCAACGCGTTCACGGAGCAGAACGACCCGATGGCGCAGGCGCGCGCGTTCGATGCCCAGATGGTGCGGCGGGCCGGCGGGGACGACGAGGCGCAGGTGATGGACCACGACTACGTGCGGGCGCTCGAGTACGGCATGCCGCCCACCGGGGGAGTCGGGATCGGCATCGACCGGCTCACCATGCTGCTGACCGGCGCGCGCTCGATCCGCGAGGTCATCCTGTTCCCGACGCTGCGCCCGGAAGAGGGCCGCGCGGAGCTCGACGATGAGGACGCCGTCGCGGACGGCGGAGCCGGGCCGGACCCCGCGTGAGGCTTTCGCTGTGGATCGCGGCGCGCTACCTGCGCACGCGGCGGCAGAGCGGATTCATCACCCTGCTCACCGGGATCTCGATCGGCGGCGTGGCGCTCGGCGTCACGGCCCTGCTCACCGTGCTGGCCGTGATGAACGGCTTCGAGAACGAGATCCAGACCCGGATCGCCGGGACCGACGCGCACGTCGTGCTGCTCGGCGGGGACACCGGCGGGGTCGCGGACGCGGACCGCATCACCGCGCGCGTGAAGCGCCTGCCGGGTGTCGCGGGCGTGGCCCCCTTCACGTACGCCAAGTCCATGATCGTGCACCGCGGGCTGAGCGAGGGGATGGTGGTCAAGGGGGTGGATCTGCGCGCCGAGCGCGCGGTCACCACCGTGGGGTCGAACATGCGCCCGGCGCTCGATTCGATCCCGACCCGCAGCCCGGCGGGCGAGCCCGGGATCGTGCTGGGATCGGAACTGGCGGCGCGGGTCGGCGCGCAGGTGGGTGACGTGGTGGTGCTCGCCTCGCTGGCGGGCGCGGAGCAGACCGCGTTCGGCTTCGCCCCGCGCCTGCGGCCCTTCCGGGTGGTGGGGTTGTTCACCTCCGGCCTCTACACCTACGACTCCGCGTTCGGCTTCACCTCGATCGCGGCCTCGCAGGAGTTCTACCAGCTCGGCGATCGCGTGACCGGGATCGAGGTGAGGCTCGACGACATGTTCGCCGCGCCGGCGATGGCGCGCGCCATCCTCGACTCGCTGGGCGCGATGCCCGGCACCGGCATCCCGCCCCTCACCGAGTCGGTGCTGGGCCTGCGCGCCAACAACTGGATCGAGCTCAACCGGAACCTGTTCACGTGGATGAAGCTCGAGAAGGCCGTGATGTTCGTGATCCTCGCGCTGATCGTGCTGGTGGCGGCGTTCAACATCGTCAGCACGCTCTTCATGGTGGTGCTCGAGAAGCGTCACGACATCGGCGTGCTCAAGGCGCTGGGCGCCACCCGGGCCATGATCCTCGAGATCTTCCTCGCCGAGGGGCTGCTCATCGGCGGGCTCGGCACCGGGGCCGGGGCGGCGCTCGGTTTCGCGCTGATCGAGGTGTTGCAGCGCTACCCGTTCGTGCGGCTCCCCGGCGACGTGTACTTCATCGAGCGGCTCCCGGTGCGACCGGAGGCGGGGGACTTCGCCGTCGTCATTCTTGCCGCCCTGGCGCTCTGTCTGGCCGCCGCGCTCTATCCCGCCTGGCGGGCCTCGTGCCTGGAGCCGGTCGACGCGATCCGGCGGCAGGCTTGATGCGAGGCGCGAGATGAAGCACGGAAGGGGTTGATGTCATGACGATTGGGACCGCCGAAGTCGTTCTGAGCGCGCACCGGATCGCCAAGTCGTACGTGGGCCCGGGGGGGCGCCTGGAGGTCCTCACGGACGTGGATCTCGAGGTCTCGCGTGGCATGGTTCTGGCAATCGTGGGGAGGTCCGGATCGGGGAAGAGCACGCTGCTGAACATCCTCGGGACACTCGACCGTGCCGACGCGGGCACGCTGTCGATCCGTGGCGAGAGCATCGAGTCGCTCTCCGAGGTCGTCCTGGCGCGTTTCCGCGCCCGGCACCTCGGGTTCGTGTTCCAGTTCCATCACCTGCTGCCCGAGTTCACCGCCGAGGAGAACGTGATGATGCCGCTGCTCATCGCCGGCGAGCGTCCGGAGCGGGCGCGCGAGCGGGCGCGCGACGCGCTGGGCGCGGCGGGGCTGCGGGAACGCTGGGAGCACCGGCCGGCGCAGCTGTCCGGCGGGGAGGCCCAGCGGGTGGCGGTGGCGCGCGCGCTCGCGGGTTCGCCGGGGCTCGTGCTGGCCGACGAGCCGTCGGGGAACCTCGATCCGCGCGCCGCGGACGCTCTGCATGAACTGATGGGCGCGCTCGCGCGCGAGCGGCATCAGACGTTTGTGGTGGTGACGCACAATGATAGGCTGGCGGCGATCGCCGACCGCGTCCTCCGGCTGGAGGGCGGGCGGCTCGTCGAGGCGTGAGGGACGCGACCGGATGCTCTGCCAGATCTGCGGGAAGACCCCCGCGACGGTGCATTTCACCGAGATCCACGACAACAAGATGACCGAGATCCACGTGTGCGAACGCTGCGCCGAGGAGAAGGGGCTTCACAGCCCGGCGAAGAAGCACAAGTTCGACATCGCGGATCTGCTGGCCGGGATGGTCGACGGGATGACTTCGACCGAGGAGGAGCGCGTCGGGCACGTGCAGTGCCCGCACTGCGGCCTGCTCTACTCCGGCTTCCGCGAGACCGGCCGGCTCGGCTGCGCGGAGTGCTACACCGCGTTCCAGTTCCAGTTGCGCCCGCTGCTGCGGCGCATCCACGGCGACACCCGGCACCGGGGCAAGACCCCGGCCCGCGACGGCGCCGGGGTGTCGCGCTCGCGGCAGATCCAGCGCCTGCACGACGAACTCCAGCGCGCGGTCGAGCGCGAGGACTTCGAGCGGGCGGCCCAGCTGCGCGACGACATCAAGCGGCTCGAGACCGAGACGCGCGCCGCCGCGGGGGAGGCCCGCTCGTGAACGCCACGCCCTCCCCGCAGTCGTTCGACGAGCTGGTGGGCCGCGCGAGCCCGTGGCTCGCCGGGGACGGCCCGCGCTCCGAGCTGGTGCTCTCGACGCGGGTGCGGCTGGCGCGCAACCTCGGCGCCGTCCCGTTCACCCACCGCGCGCGTCCGGAGCAGCTCGAAGGGGTGCTCGCCTCGGTCTCGGGGGCGGCGCAGCGCGGCGCGAGTTTCGGCGGCGGGCTCATGCTGCGGATGGACCGGCTGACGCCGGTCGAGCGCCAGATCCTGGTGGAGCGCCACCTGGTCTCGCACGAACTGGGCGATGGCACCAAGCCGCGCGGCATCGTCATCGGCGCCGGCGAGAGCCTCTCGCTGATGGTCAACGAGGAGGACCACCTGCGCCTCCAGTCGATGGCCTCGGGGTTCCAGCTCGCCGAGGCCTGGGCGAACGCGGACGCCGCCGACGACGAGCTCAACCAATCGCTCGATTTCGCGTTCTCCGACGAGATCGGCTACCTGACGTCGTGCCCCACCAACGCCGGCACCGGGCTGCGCGCTTCGGTGCTCATCCACATGCCCGCGCTGGTGCTGCTCGACGAGATCCAGAAGGTGCTCAAGAGCATCATGCAGGTCGGGCTCAACGTGCGGGGGCTCTACGGGGAGCACAGCGAGGTGATGGGCAATCTGTTCCAGATCTCGAACCAGACCACGCTCGGCCGCAGCGAGCGCGACTCGATCGAGAGCCTCGAGCGCGTGACGCGGCAGATCATCGACACCGAGGAGCGCGCGCGCGAGCGCATGCTCCGTGACGCACGGGTGCAGATCGAGGACAAGGTCTGGCGCGCCTACGGCACGCTGCGCCACTGCCGCTCGATCCACTCCCGCGAAGTCATCAACCTGTGCTCGGCGGTGCGGCTGGGCGTCGCCCTCGGCCTGCCGGGCCTGCCGCCGCTGGCGGCGCTCAACCAGCTGCTGATCGTGACCCAGCCCGCCCACCTCGAGCGATCCCACGGCGGCGAGCTCACCCCGGCCGAACGGAATGTCCACCGCGCCCTACTCGTGCGCGAGCGGCTGGCTGCCGCTGAGCGCGAGTCCGGGACCCCCTGAGCCCAAGGAGCGACGCGATGCACGACAAGTTCACCGAGCGGGTCCGCAAGGTCATCTACCTGGCGCGCGAGGAAGCGGCGCGCCTCCAGCACGACTACATCGGCACCGAGCACCTGCTGCTGGGCGTGATCCGTGAGGGCGAGGGCATCGCGGCGACGGTGCTGAACAACCTCGGGCTCGACCTCGAGCGCATCCGGCAGGAGGTCGAGAACATGGTGAGCGCCTCGGGCGGCACCATGACCATCGGGGAGATCCCGTTCACCCCGCGGGCCAAGCGCGTGCTCGAGCTCGCGGTGGAGGAGGCGCGCTCGCTCGGCCACAACTACGTCGGCACCGAGCACCTCCTGCTCGGGCTCATCCGCGAGGGTGAGGGCGTGGCCGCGAAGGTGCTGCTCGAGCTCGGTGTGGACCGCAAGCGGGTGCGGGAGGAGACGCTCAAGCTGCTCGGGGGGACCCCGTCCACGGCGCCCCAGGAGCGCGAGGAGCGCCCGGAGACGCCGGCGCTCAATCAGTTCGGCCGCGACCTGACGATGCTCGCGCGCAAGGGCGAGCTGGACCCGGTGATCGGCCGCGAGAAGGAGATCGAGCGCGTCATCCAGGTGCTGTCGCGCCGCAAGAAGAACAACCCGGTGCTGATCGGCGAGCCCGGCGTGGGCAAGACCGCCATCGTCGAGGGCCTCGCCCAGCGCATCGTCTCGGCGCAGGTGCCGGAGAGCCTCAAGAACAAGCGCATCGTCACGCTCGACCTCGCGGCCGTGGTCGCCGGCACGAAGTATCGCGGGCAGTTCGAGGAGCGCCTGAAGACCGTGATGAACGAGATCCGCGAGTCGCGTGACGCGGTGATCTTCATCGACGAGCTGCACACCATCGTCGGCGCCGGCGGCGCCGAGGGCGCCATCGACGCCTCGAACATGCTCAAGCCCGCGCTCGCGCGCGGCGAGCTGCAGTGCATCGGCGCCACCACGCTCGACGAGTACCGCAAGTACATCGAGAAGGACGGCGCGCTCGAGCGGCGCTTCCAGCCCGTGATGGTCGAGCAGCCGAGCATCGCGGACACCATCTCGATCCTGATGGGGCTGCGGGACAAGTACGAGGCGCACCACGGCGTCAAGATCACGGACGAGGCCGTGGTGCAGGCGGTGAAGCTGTCGGACCGCTACATGAACGACCGCTTCTTCCCGGACAAGGCCATCGACGTCATCGACGAGGCCTGCGCGCGCGCCCGCCTGTCGGTGAGCACCGTCCCCTCCGAGATCCACGAGCTCGAGAAGAAGCTCGAGGAGGTCATCAAGGAGAAGGAGTCGGCGATCCGCGGCCAGGAGTACGAGAAGGCGGCGCGGCTGCGCGACAAGGAGAAGGAGCAGCGCGCCCGTCGCAACGAGCTCAAGAAGTCGTGGAGCGAGTCGAAGCGCGATCAGGCGGTCCAGGTGGACGGAGACCTGGTGGCCAACGTGCTCTCGATCATGACCGGGATCCCGGTGGTGAAGCTCGCCGAGGAGGAGACGCAGAAGCTGCTGCGCATGGAAGAGGCGATCGGGAAGCGGATCGTGGGCCAGGACGAAGCGGTGGCGGCGGTCTCGCGCGCGGTGCGGCGCAATCGCGTCGGCCTGCGCGATCCCCGGCGCCCGATCGGCTCGTTCATCTTCCTGGGCCCGACGGGCGTCGGGAAGACCGAGCTGGCCCGCGCGCTGGCGGCGTTCATCTTCGACAACGAGGACGCGCTGATCCGGATCGACATGTCGGAATACATGGAGAAGTTCTCGGTCTCGCGCCTGGTGGGAGCACCGCCGGGATACGTGGGGTATGAGGAGGGCGGGCAGCTCACCGAGAAGGTGCGGCGGAAGCCGTACTCGGTCGTCCTGCTCGACGAGATTGAAAAGGCGCACCCGGATGTGTTCAATGTCCTGCTCCAGGTCCTCGACGATGGCGTGCTGACCGACTCGTCCCGGCGCCGGGTGGATTTCAAGAACACCGTGATCATCATGACGTCGAACCTCGGGGGCCGGCAGATCGTCTCCGGCGGGCGCCACCTGGGGTTCAAGCAGGCGGAGGGGAGCGCGGCGCAGTTCAAGGAGATCAAGAGCACCGTCCAGGATGAACTCAAGCGAGCCTTCAATCCCGAATTCCTCAACCGCATCGACGACGTCATCGTCTTCCGGGCCCTCACCCGCGAGGACATGCGCGCCATCGTGGGCATCCTGCTCGGACAGTTGCGCGGCCGGCTCTCGGTCCAGGGGATCGATCTCGACATCACCCCGGAGGCCACCGAACTGCTCATCGACCGGGGCTTCGACCTGTCGCTCGGCGCGCGGCCTCTCAAGCGGGCGATCCAGCGACTGCTCGAGGACCCGTTCGCGGAGTTCATCCTGCGAGGCCAGACTCCCGAAGGCACCCGGGTGCTGGTCGAGCGCGATGGCGATCAGCTCACCTTCAAGCCCGCACCTGCCGTCGCCCCGGCCGCAGCGCCCGCGACGCCCGCGGCGAGCTGAGGGCGGCCTGCTGATCCGACTGCTCGTCCTCGCGCTCCTGCTCTCCGCGCC
Source organism: Candidatus Eiseniibacteriota bacterium (assembly GCA_963776245.1). Taxonomy (GTDB): domain Bacteria; phylum Eisenbacteria; class RBG-16-71-46; order RBG-16-71-46; family RBG-16-71-46; genus CAVSAC01. Next base: position 173,511 of record CAVZLN010000004.1, read on the forward strand.
GGCGGCGGCGCAGGTCCCGTCCGCGGAACCGCCACCGGTGGCCCCCGAGGCCGCCGCCGCGCCGCTGGTGGGCAGCGTCTCGGTCCGCGGCAACGTGACGACCGACAGCCTCCGCATCCTGCGCACGTTCGAGGTGCGCACGGGCGAACGCTACTCGGCCGACGCGGTCCGTCGCGGACTTCGCAAGCTCAACGCGCTCGGGGTCCTCGACGAGATGGTGGTCGAGCGGGATGCGCACGACGGGGTGGTGGATCTCGTGGTGGTGGTCAAGGAGCGGCCCCGCATCGCGAGCATCGCGTTCACCGGGAACCAGCGGCGCTCGACCTCGGACCTCGAGCACAAGCTCTTCCTGCGCAAGGGCGAGGTGTATTCCGCGACCCAGGTGCGGACCCAGGTGGACACCCTGCTCAAGGTCTACAAAGACGCCGGGTTCGCGCGCGCCGCCATCGACGCGCGGACCGACACGCTCCCCGGGAACCAGGTCGGGCTGCGCTTCGTGGTGACCGAGGGCGAGAAGGTGCGCATCACGCGGGTGGAGTTCCCCGGCGCCACGGCGTTCACGCCCGCCCGGCTGGCGAAGCAGCTCAAGAGTCACAAGCGGGGCTTCTTCGGGGGCGGCGAGCCCGACGAGTCGAAGTTCGGCGAGGACCGCGAGAAGGTCGAGCAGTGGTACCGCAACCACGGCTACCGCGATGCGCGGGTGACGAGCCAGACGCTGCTCCCGGGCGGCCAGCCGCGCGACCTGACGCTGCGCATCGCCGTCGAGGAGGGGCCGCGCTACCGCCAGGGAGCGGTGACGTGGACCGGCAACCAGGTGATCGAGCGCCCGGTGCTCGAGGCCATGTGGCGGCCCAAGCCGGACGACCGCTACGACGCCTCGCGGATCGAAAAGGCGAGCCAGTCGGCCTACGGGGAGTATGCCGAGCGCGGCTACCTGTACCTGCAGGTCGAACCCAGCGAGTCGGTGCACGACTCGGTGGTCGACGTGGCGTTCGCGATCACCGAGGGCCGGCCCTCGAACGTGCGCTACGTGCGCATCTCGGGCAACCGGGGCACGCGCGAGAAGGTGATCCGGCGCGAGTCGGACATCCGGGAGGGCGATCGCTTCCGCCGCTCGGCCCTGGTGCGCACCCAGGGTGACATCTTCCGCCTCGGTCTGTTCGAGGACGTCCAGATCGACTTCGCCGCCGCCGAGAGCTCCGACGTGGACATCCAGCTCAAGGTCAAGGAGAAGCAGGTGGGCACCGCTTCGGCGGGCGCCGGGTACACCAACGAGAGCGGGCTCACGGGGTTCCTCGAACTCGGGCACAACAACGTGCTCGGGAACGGGCAGAGCCTCTCGCTCCATCTCGAGCGTGGCAGCCGGCGGGAGGACTACTACCTGTCGTTCACCGAGCCGTGGTTCCGCGACACCCCCACGCTGTTGGGTTTCAGTGTGTTCAACACCATGCGGGACCGCGACCTCTACCGCGAGAAGCGGATCGGAGGCTCGGGACGCATCGGGCGCCCGCTGCCGTGGCCGGACTACTCGCGCGGCTCCCTCGGCTACAGCCTCGAGGACGTGACCATCACCGAACTGCTGTCCACATCCACCGCGAGCGATTCGATCGTGCTGAACAGCCTGCAGGTCGGACGGGCGATCCGCACCAGCAGCACGACCCTGAACTTCCTGCGCAACAGCGCGGACAACCCCTTCTATCCGAGCAAGGGCAGTCGCCTCTCGCTCGAGAGCGAGATCGCGGGCGGACCGTTCGGCGGCTCGGTGAACTACCACAAGCACCGGCTCGACGGACGGCTCTACCTCCCGTCGGGCGTGAAGACCGTCACCACCATGCTCAAGGCCCGGGTGGGATTCGTGGCGGAGTACCCCGACCAGCACAGCCCGATCCCCGCGTACGAGCGGTTCCGTCTCGGCGGCGGGACCACGCTCGATCCCCTGCGCGGGTACGACGACTACCAGGTGGTGCCGGAGAAGTTCGACCGCTTCGTCGTCACACGTGCCATCTCGAAGTTCGACACCACGTTCACGGGAACCACGGTGACGAGGATCGACACGCTCTATTCCGAGAGCCGCACGCGCGTGCGCTACCCGGGCGGGCGCTTCATGCTCGCGTACACGGTCGAGGAGCAGTTCCCGATTGTGCACCCGCTGCACGGTGTGGTCTTCTTCGACGCGGGCAACACGTGGGACCGCCTGCGGGAGGTGCGTCCGTTCGACCTCAAGATGGGGGCGGGCATCGGCTTCCGGCTCGAGATCCCCCTGCTCGGCAATGTCGGCTTCGACTACGGCTACGGATTCGATCGCGACGACGGTCCCCGGGCCGTCGGCCACTTCCTCCTCGGCAACACGAGCTTCTGACCATGCCCGATGCCTCTCGCCTGACCCCCGTCGCGCGCCCGATCGGCGCGGGGCTCGTCGTCCTCGGGCTCTTGCTCGGGTGGGTCCCCGGCGCGCGGGCCGCGTCGCCCGCCGACCTCCGCCTAGGCTATATTGACTCGGGCAAGATCTTCGAGCAGTACAAGGTGGCGCAGGAGACCCAACAGCGTTTCGATCGCCGGGTCCAGGGGTGGCGCGACGAGGCCGCCGAGAAGGAGAAGGCGGTCAACGCGCTGCGCGCCGAGGTGCGCGACCAGTCGCCGATCCTCTCCGCGTCGCGGCGCCAGGAGAAGGAGGAATCGCTGCAGCGCGCCATCGGCGAGTACGAGCGCTTCATCCAGGACATCTGGGGACCGCAGGGCAAGGCGTTCCAGGAGAACCAGCAGGCGACCGAGGAGGTCGTGACGCAGATCCGCCAGGCGGTCGAGAAGGTCGCCGCGGACAAGGGGCTGTGGCTCGTGTTCGACTCGACGAGCGGGTTCCTGATCTACGCGGACCGGTCGCTCGACCTGACCGCCGATGTGCTGACCGAACTCAACGCACGCCTGTCGGACACGACCCCGCACTGACGCAGGGGGCCACGGCCGCGGAGCGGGTTCACGCAAGCGATCGCGCCGCGCCACGCCGGGGGCCGAGGAGGCCGTTCCGTGGACGGCCCGGGAAGGCGAGGATGATCACCCTGACGCTGGAAGAACTGGCCCTCGAGCTGAACGGCGAGGTGGTGGGTGACGGATCCATCGCGATCCGCGGCGTCGCGGGCATCCGCGAGGCGATGCCCGGCGACATCACGTTCGTCGCCAACTCGCGCTACGACGCCTATCTGACGGAGACGCGGGCGTCCGCGGTGATCATCTCGCGGAACGCGCCGCAGACCCCGGTGGCGCTGATCAAGGTCGACAACCCGTACCTGGCGTTCCAGCGCGCGGTGGTGCTGTTCCGCCCCGACATCTATCGCCCCGCGCCCGGCGTGCACCCGAGCGCCACCGTCTCGCCCGAGGCCACGGTGGGCGAGGGCGCCTCGATCGGCCCGCACTGCGTGGTCGAACGCGGCGCGACGCTGGGGGAGCGCGCGGTCCTCATGAGCGGCTGCTACCTCGGCGTGAACGCGGCGGTGGGCGCGGACAGCTACCTCTATCCGCACGTGACGGTGCGCGAGGAATGCACCCTCGGCGCCCGCTGCACCGTGCATCCGGGCGCGGTCATCGGCAGCGACGGGTTCGGGTTCGCGCTCGACGCGGGCCGCTATCACAAGGTGCCGCAGGTCGGCGTCGTGGTGGTGGGCGATGACGTCGAGATCGGTGCCAACGTCACCATCGACCGCGCCACCACCGACGCCACCCGCATCGGCCACGGCACCAAGATCGACAACCTGGTCCAGATCGGCCATAACGTGGTCATCGGCGATCACTGCATCGTGGTAGCACAGGTCGGGATCTCCGGGAGCACGCGGCTCGAGGACTACGTCACCGTCGCCGGCCAGGCGGGGCTCGCGGGGCACATCGTGATCGGCCGCGGGGCGCAGATCGGCGGACAGAGCGGGGTGTCGAAGTCGGTGCGCGCGGGCACCCAGGTGTTCGGGACCCCGGCGCTCCCGTTCATGCTCTTCAAGCGCATCAATGCGTACATCAAGCGACTGCCCGACCTGTTCCAGCGCGCCAGGACGCTCGAGGAGAGGGTCGCCGCGCTCGAGCGGCAGAACGAGCGGGAGAACGAACGGGAGGGTGTCCGTTGAGCGGGAAGATGCAGCGCACGCTCGCGCGTGAGGCGTCGCTCGAGGGCGTTGGCCTGCACACCGGCGAGCGCGGGACCGTGGTGTTCAAGCCCGCGGCCGTGGGCACCGGAGTGCGCTTCATCCGCACCGACCTGCCGGGCCGGCCCGCGGTGCAGGTGCGGCCCGAGAACGCCCACTTCGACCCGCGCGCGGGGCGACGCACGATCCTGGTGCAGGACGACGTCCAGATCCACACCATGGAACACCTGCTCTCCGCGGTGGCCGGGGTCGGCATCGACAATCTGCTGGTCGAGACGTCCACGATGGAGATCCCGGAGCCGGCCGACGGCAGCGCGGAGCCGATCGCGCGCCTGCTCCTCGACACCGGGATCCTGACGCAGGACCGCCCCCGCACCCACATCAAGGTCACCAAGCCGGTGTCCTGGACCGAGAACGGGGTGGAGTTGCGCGCGGTGCCCCACCACGGCCTCAAGATCACGTTCACCATCGACTACCCGGACACCTTCATCGGGCGCCAGACGCTCTCGCTCGACATCGACGAGCAGACCTTCCTGCGCGAGATCGCGCCGGCCCGCACCTTCGTGCTCGAACAGGACCTCGCGGCGCTCCGGGCGGCGGGCTGGATCAAGGGCGGCCGCATCGAGAGCGCGGTGGTGGTGGGCGCGGAGGGCGTGCGCAACCCCGGCGGCCTGCGATTCCCGGACGAGTTCGTGCGCCACAAGATCCTCGACCTGCTCGGCGACCTCTCGCTCCTCGGTGGACCGCTGCTCGGACACGTCACGGCGCTGCGCTCGGGCCACCACGGCCACGTCAATTTCGTCAAGCAGCTCAAGCGGACGCTGCCCCTGCCCGGGCGCCGTGACGGTGGACCGCCCGAGGAGTGGGACATCACCGCCATCCTCGACATCCTCCCGCACCGGTACCCCTTCCTGCTGGTGGACCGCATCACCCACTTCGAAGAGGGGCGCAGCATCGAGGGGCTGAAGAACGTCACCATCAACGAGCCGTTCTTCGTCGGACATTTTCCCGGCCACCCGGTGATGCCCGCGGTCCTGATCCTCGAGGCGATGGCCCAGGTGGGCGGACTGCTGCTGCTGAACTCCGTCGACGATCCCAGCGACAAGCTGGTGTACTTCATGGGCATCGATGGCGCCCGCTTCCGCCGTCCGGTGACCCCCGGCGACCAGCTGCGCTTCCGCCTGACGCTGCTCAAGCTGAAGAACCGGGTCTCGCGCATGCACGGCGAGGCGTTCGTGGACGGGCAGCTGGTGGCCGAGGCCGACCTGATGGCCAGCATCGTGGACCGGCGCCCGCTATGAGCGTGCGGATCCATCCCGCCGCGTTCGTGGACCCCAAGGCGCGGCTCGGTCTGGACGTGACCATCGGGCCGGGGACGCTGATCGGTCCCGACGTCACGGTCGGCGACGGGACGCGCATCGACGCGCACGCGCTCGTCACCGGGTGGACCACGCTGGGCCGCGAGTGTCACCTGCACCACGCCGCGGTCGCCGGGAGCCCGCCGCAGGACCTCAAGTATCCGGGTGAGCCCTCGTACCTGGTGATCGGCGACCGCACCGTGATGCGCGAGTTCACGACCGCCAATCTCGCCACCGAGCCCGGCGCCACCACCCGGGTCGGGAGCGATTGCCTCCTGATGGCTTACTCCCACGTGGCGCACAATTGCGCCCTCGGGGAGCGGGTCATCGTCGCGAACGCGGTGCAGTTCGCCGGGGTACGTGACGGTGGAGGACTGGGCGATCGTGGGCGGGGGCAGCGTGGTGCACCAGTTCGTGAGGATCGGCGCCCACAGCATGATCGGGGGCGGATCGCGCATCGCCCAGGATGTCGCGCCGTTCGTGAAGCTCGGGGGCAGTCCTCCCCGGCTCGCCGGAGTCAACACCATCGGCCTCGAGCGGCGGGGCTTCGCGGCGCCGACGGTGGCCGGCATCGAGGGCGCGTACCGTCTGTTCTTCCGCAAGGGGCTCACCGTGCCGCAGGCGGTGGAGCGCATCCGCGCGGAGTTCCCGGGAATGCCGGAGGTCGAGCACTTCGCGCGGTTCTGCGAGACCTCGGCGCGCGGCATCACCCGCTGAGGGAGGTCGCATGAAGCCGGTGCGGGTCGGAGTGTGGGGGGTCGGGGTCTGGGGCGAGAAGCACGCGCGCGTGTACTCCACGCTGCCCGGGGCATCGCTCGCCGGTGTCCACGACCTCGACCCGGAGCGCGCGGCCGAGGTCGCGGCGCACTACCAGTGTCCGGTGTTCGAACGGCCCGAAGCGCTGCTGGCCGCGTGCGAGGCGGTGTCGGTCGCGGTGCCCACGGTCGCTCACCGCGCGGTGGTCGAGCGCGCCTGCGCGGCCGGGTGTCACGTCCTGGTCGAGAAGCCGATGGCGTTCTCGCCCGCGGAGACGGACGCGATGATCGAGGCCGCCACCCGGGCGGGCGTGAAGCTCCAGGTCGGGCACGTCGAGCGCTTCAATCCGGTGCTGCTCGCGGCCCGTCCGCTGGTGCGGGGGCCGCGCTTCATCGAGGGGCACCGGCTGGCGCCCTTCCAGCCGCGCTCCCTCGACATCGACGTGGTGTTCGACCTCATGATCCACGACATCGACGCCGTGCTGGCGTTCGTCGGGCGGCCGCCGGTGTCGATCTCGGCGGTGGGGGTCGCGGTGCTCTCGGCGCACGAGGACATCGCCAACGCGCGGCTCGAGTTCGACGACGGATGCGTGGCGAACCTCACCGCCAGCCGGGTCTCGGTCGAGCGGCTGCGGCGCCTGCGATTCTTCCAGGGGGACGCGTACCTCTCGGTGGACCTGTTCGAGAAGACCGGGGAGATGTTCCGCATCAAGGAGCCGAACTCCTTCAAGCCCGGCCAGGTGGATCCGCTCGCGCTGCTCGCCGGCCTGGAGCGGCGCCGGCTCGAGGGCGTGCCGGGCGAGCCCCTCGGCCTCCAGCTCGCCGCGTTCCTCGGCTCGCTGCGCGGCGTCGGAGAGGGTGCCGCGCCGGCCGCCGCGGGACGTGCCGCGGTGGTCGTGGCCGCCGAGGTGCAGGCCGCGATGCGGCGACGGGCGCAGCAGTGGGCGACGGCGACGAACCCCGCGTCCTGATCGTCGCGGGTGAGACCTCGGGCGACCGTCACGCGGCCCGGCTGGTCACCGCGCTCCGCGCCACCGGTGCGTGCTCGGTGCGCGGGGTCACCGGACCGGCGCTCGAGGCCGCCGGGGTCATGCGGGTGGCTGCGATGGACCCGCTCTCGGTCATCGGGTTCACGGCCATCGTCGCGCGCCTGCCGCGGGTGCTGGGGGTCTATTCCCGCGTGCTCGATGCGGCGCGCGCGTTCCGGCCGCACGTGGCGGTGCTGGTGGACTCGCCGGGGTTCAATCTCCGTCTCGGACCGGCGCTCAAACGCGCCGGCATCCCGGTGTACTACTACATCGCGCCGCAGGTCTGGGCCTGGCATCCGGAGCGCGCCGCGCACATGGCGCGCTGGGTGGACCGCCTCGCGGTGGTGTTCCCGTTCGAGGAACGGATCTTCCGCGCCGCCGGGGTTGAGTCGCGCTTCGTGGGTCACCCGCTCATGGAGGACCTCGCCCCCGAGTGCGACGCCGCCGAGTTCCGCGCGCGCCTCGGGATCGATCCGGGGGCGCCGGTGCTCGGGCTGCTGCCGGGCAGCCGCCGTCAGGAGCTGCGCGCGCACGTGCCGGTGATGGTCGCGGCGGCGCGACGACTGGCGCGGGAACGGCCCGCGCTGGCGGTGGTGCTGGCGGCCGCTCCGGGGTTCGGGCGCGCGGACGTCGAGGCGCTCGGCGGCCCGCTCGGGGACATGCGCGTCGCGGAGGGTCTCACCCACGCGGTCCAGGCCCACGCCTCGGCCTGCGCCGTGGCGTCCGGCACCGCGACCCTCGAGACCGCCCTGATGGGCACGCCGCTGGCGATCGTGTACCGCACCAGCGCGATCAACCACTGGATCGCCCGGCGGGTCGTGCGGCTGGAACGCATCGGCCTTCCCAACATCGTCGCCGGGGAGGACGTGGCGCCGGAGCTGCTCCAGGACGGGCTCACCCCGGAGCGGCTCGCCGACGCGCTCGCTCCATGGCTCGACGATCCGGCCGCGAACACCGCCGCCCGCTCCCGGCTGGCGCGGGTGCGCGAGCGGCTCGGGGGACCGGGCGCGGCGGAGCGCGCCGCGGCGTGGCTGCGCGAGATGCTGCCGTGAACGCGGCGCGCGCGCCGTGGTGGATGACGCCCGCCGCGGCACTCGGCGCGCTCGGGATCGAGCTGCTCGCGCGCACCTGGCGCGTCACCTTCGCCGGGGTGCGCGAGTACGACGCCGCGCTCGACCGCGGCGAGCGGTGCATCTTCGCCGTCTGGCACGCGCGCCTGCTGCCGCTCGTGTCGTCCCACCGCGGGCGTCACATCGCGGTGCTGGTGAGCCGCAGCCGCGACGGGGAGCTCATCACCCGCACCATCGACCACTTCGGGTTCGTCACCGCGCGCGGCTCGAGCTCGCGTGCCGGCCGGGAGGGCGTGCTCGAGATGGTGGAGTGGGCTGAGCGTGGACACCTGCTGGGGGTGACGCCCGACGGTCCGCGCGGTCCGGCCGGCGTGGCCAAGGCCGGCGTCGTGTGGCTGGCGTCCCGCACCGGCTGGCCGGTCGTCCCGCTCGCCACCGCATCGTCGCGGGCCTGGCGGGCGCGCTCGTGGGACCGGTTCCGGGTCCCGCTCCCCTTCGCGCGCGTGGTGGTGGGATATGGTGAGCCCATCGCGGTGCCGCGCGAGCTCGACGCGGCGGCGGCCGAGGTCTGGCGCGAACGGGTCGAGCAGGCGCTCCACGCCCACACCGCCGAGATGGCGAGGCGCGCGGGGGAGACCGGATGAGCCTGGCGTGGAGAGCGTACCGGACGGTGGCGCCGATGCTCGGGGCGCTCGCGCCCGCGGCGCGCTGGCTGGCCTCCCCGCCGGAGCGGGTGCTGTGGGGAGAGCGCATGGGCCACGCCGAGGTCGATGGCCCCTGCGACGCGTGGGTGCACTCGGCGTCCCTCGGCGAGGCGGGCGCGGTGCCGCCGCTGGTGCGCGAGTTGTCGGCCCTGCAGCCCGGCGCCCGGCTCTACCTGACCGCCACGACGCGGGCGGGACGGGCGCGCCTGCAGTCGCTCGGTCTCCCGGTCTCGCTCGCCCCCATCGACGCTCCGCAGGCGGTGGCGCGGTTCTTCGATCGGGTGAGACCGCGGCGCGTCCTGGTGGTCGAGACCGAGCTGTGGCCCCACTGGCTGATGCGTGCGCGCGCATCGGGGGTCCCGGTGGCGTTCGTGAGCGCACGGCTCTCGGAGCGCTCGCGCCGCGGATATGCCGGGCTCGGGCAGGGACTGCGTGCGCTGACCGGCGGCGTGGCGGGAGCGCTCTGCCAGACCGCCGCGGACGCCGCGCGCTGGATCGACATCGGGGTGCCGCGCGAGCGGGTCGCGGTGGTGGGCAATCTCAAGGACGATGGGCTGCCGGAGGGAGCGCAGGATCGCAGCGCGGCGAGGCGCGCCTTCGGTCTGGAGGGCGGGCGCCCGCTGCTGGTGCTGGGAAGCCTCCGGCCGGGCGAGGGTCGGCTGGTGGCGCAGGCGTGGAAGACCCTCGATGAGGACGTGCGTGGCCGCTGGCAGGTGGTCGCGGTGCCACGGCATCCGCGCGCCGCGGCGGACCTGCGCGAGGAGGTCGGCCGGGCGGGCGTGCGGGTGGTCGACGGGGGCATCCCGCGCGATGGCGAGTGGCGCTGGGAAGAGCGGCTCGGGGTCCTGAACGCCTGGTACGCCGGGGCCGACGTGGCGTTCGTGGGGGGCAGCCTGCTGCCCTACGGCGGGCACAACCCGCTCGAGCCGGCGGCGTGCGGCGCCGCGGTGCTGGTGGGGTCGCATACCGCTTCCCAGGCCGCCGCGATCGATGCGCTCGAGGCGCACGGCGCGCTGCGCGTCGCGCGGGACGCGGGGGGGCTTGCGGCGGCGCTGCGCGAATTGCTCGGCGACACGGGGGCGCGCGATGCGGCCTCGCGGGCGGGGCTGGCGACCGTGGCCGAGGCGCGGGGCGCGGCGCGCCGCGCGGCGCACCTGCTGGTGGAGTGGCGGCTGTGGCCGACCGACTGAGAGGCGCGCTGCTGGGCGCGGGGGAGTCGCTGATGCGCGCGGCGTGGGACCTGCGCCGGCGGACGTACGCGTTCGGGCTGCGCAGCCCGGAACGGGTGGATGCGCGGGTGGTGAGCGTGGGCAATCTGAGCGTGGGCGGCACCGGCAAGACCACGCTCACGATCCACCTCGCCCGGCGCGCCCGCGCCGCGGGGCTGAACGTGGCCGTGGTGTGCCGACGCTACCACCCGGGCCCGGGCGGGCGGGGCGACGAGGAACTGCTCTACGTCGCGGCACTCGGGCAGGCCGGGGTGCGCGCCGGCCGGGTGAAGCGCGAGCTGTCACGGGCGGCGGCGGCGGCCGGACACGACTGGATCGTGGTCGACGATGGGTTCTCGCACTGGGGGCTGGCCCGCGACCTCGACATCGTGCTGCTGGACGCGAGCGATCCGTGGGGGGGTGGCCGGATGCTGCCGGCCGGCCGGCTGCGCGAGCCGCTGCGGGCGCTCCAGCGGGCGGGCGCCGTGGTGGTGACACGCCTCGCCCGGGACCAGGACCCGGCGCCGCTGCTCGAGGCGGCGCACCGCGCGGCTCCGGCGGCGGCGCTCGGGGCGGCGCGCCACCGCGTGGCGGGAGTGCGCGGGCTCGACGGAGGCGCCCCGCCGGCCGGGCGCGTGCGCGTGGTGACGGCGACCGGCAATCCGGGCGCCGTGCGCGCCTCCGCGCTCGAGGCCGGGCTCGAGGTGGTGGGGCTGGCGAGCTACCCGGACCATCACTGGTTCGCGGTCGCGGAGGCGCGGCGCGAAGCCGCGCGCGCGCGCGGCGATCGGGCACAGGTTCTGGTCACGGCCAAGGACGCGGTACGCTGGCCGCGCGCGGTCGCGCCAGAGGAGGTGCGGGTGCTCGAGGTGGAGTGGGCCTGGGTGACCGGCGGCGAGCGGATCGAGCGGCTCGCGCTGGGCGAGGAGGACTGATGCCGGAGACCGACGTGCTCATCCTGGGGAGCGGCATCGCCGGTCTGTCGCTGGCGCTCGAGGCCGCGGAGCACGGGCAGGTGCTGGTGCTCACCAAGCAGGCCGCGGAGGACTCGAGCACCAACTGGGCACAGGGCGGGATCGCCGCGGTGTTCGGACGCGAGGATTCCTTCCGCGACCACCAGCGCGATACGCTCGCGTGCGGCGCCGGCCTCTCCGATCCGGACGTGGTGCGGCAGGTGGTCCGCGAGGCCCCCGAGCGGGTCCGCGGGCTGGCCGCCATGGGCGTGCCGTTCACCCTCGCGGCGCGGGGCTTCGCCCTCGGTCGCGAGGGCGGGCATTCCCACCGGCGCATCGTGCACGCCAGCGACTTCACCGGCCAGGCCATCGAGCGCGTGCTCATCGAGCGGGTGCGTGCGCACCCGCGGATCCGGATGCTCGAGCGCCACTTCGGGGTGGACCTGATCCTCGATTCCCGGCTGCGTGGCTCCGGCGCGCGCCGCGGCCCCGACGCCTGCTGGGGGGCGTACGTGATGGACCGGGCCAGCGGGCGGATCCGCGCGGTGACCGCGCGCGTCACCGTGCTGGCCACCGGCGGCTGCGGCAAGGTGTATCTCTACACCAGCAATCCCGATGTCGCGACCGGCGACGGGATCGCGATGGCGTACCGGGCCGGACTTCCGGTGGCGAACCTCGAGTTCGTCCAGTTCCATCCCACCTGCCTGTTCCATCCGCGCGCCAAGTCGTTCCTGCTGAGCGAGGCCCTGCGCGGCGAGGGCGCCGTGCTGCGCACCATCGGCGGCGAGCGCTTCATGCCGCGCTATCACCGGCTCGCCGAACTCGCGCCGCGCGACGTGGTGGCGCGCGCCATCGACCGCGAGATGAAGCGGCGCGGCGATCCTCACGTCTACCTCGACATCACGCGCGAGCGGGCCTCGCGGGTGCGCGCGCGGTTCCCGAACATCGACGCCGCGCTGCGCGGGCTGGGCTTCGATCTGACGCGCGAGCCCATCCCGGTGGTCCCCGCCGCGCACTACATGTGCGGCGGCGTGGTGGCGACGCTCTCGGGGCGCACCGCGGTGAAGGGACTGCTCGCCATCGGCGAGACCGCCTGCACCGGACTGCACGGCGCGAACCGGCTGGCGAGCAATTCGCTGCTCGAGGCGCTGGTGTCCGCGCACCACGCAGTGGCCGAGGTCGAGCGGCGGCTGGCCGCGGTGCGGCGAGCGCCGCGCGCCGCCGAGTGGTCGGCGGCGGGCACCCGCCCGGCGCTGGAGAGCGTGGTGTTCGAGCACGACTGGGACGGGGTGCGGCGGGTGATGTGGGACCTGGTGGGCATCGTGCGCACCGACCAGCGTCTCCACTACGCCGACCGTCGGCTGGCGTTGCTGCGCGACGAGATCGAGGAGGCGTACCGCGCCTCGCGTCTGACCCCCGACCTGGTCGAATTGCGCAACATCGCGCTGGTGGGCAGCCTGGTGGTGCGCTGCGCGCAACGGCGTCACGAGAGCCGCGGGCTGCACTACAACCTCGACCATCCGCGGCGCGACCGCGTGCGCGGGACACGGCCGAGCGTGGTCCGCCTGCCGGCCGGGGGCCGTGCGCTTGCCGCGCGCGCGCGCGCCGACCTATAGTCCTCCGCTCCGGAGGACCCCGCGCTCATGAGCTCCACCGATCACGCGTTCTGGGATGCCGTGGACCGCATCGTCGAGTCGGGCAGCCCGTACCGGCGCGAAGCCTATCGGTTCGTGGTGCAGGCGCTCGGGACGGCCGTGGCCGGGCTCCCCGAGGACCGCCGGGACGACCCCGAACGCCGCCACCTCTCGGGGCAGGAACTGCTCGAGGCGGTGGTGACGACCGCGCGCGAGGAGTACGGCTTCCTGGCGGCCACGGTCTTCGCCGAGTGGGGAGTGGCGGGCGGCCAGGACATCGGGCGCATCGTCTTCGACCTGGTGGAGGCGGGGCAGTTGAGCGCACGCCCGGAGGACACGCTGGACGACTTCCTCACCCTGCCGGGATGGATCGCGGCCATCGAGTGCCCGCTGGAACCGCAGCCGCCGCGGGCCGCGCGGGGCCGGCCCGGTGTCTGACCCGCGCGACGCCGGACGTGCCGCGGGCGCGGGCCGCCGCGAGGCCAGGCGCGCGTGAGGACGTACCTGCGGCTGCTGGGCTACCTGGCGCCCTACCGCGCGCGCGTCGCGCTCGCGCTCGGGTGCATGCTGGTGTTCGGGATCACCTCCGCGCTCTCGATCGGCGCCGTCTCCCCGTTCATGCAGGTGCTGTTCGAGCGCGGCGGGGCCGGCACGCCGGCGACCTCCGCGATCGCGGCCGCGGGGCGTCACGCGGGGGGGCAGGATCCGCTCCGGTTCCTGCCCGCGGGCGCGCGTGCGCGCGTCGAACACGTGCTGCTCGAGGCGCCGCCGCTGGTCGCGCTCGAGCGCGTGTGCGTGTTCATCCTGGTGGTGATGCTGATCAAGAACCTCGCCGACTATCTGCAGGGGTTCCTGATGGTCTCGGTGGAGCAGGCGGTCATCCGGGACATCCGCGACGCGCTCAACGCCCACCTCCAGCGGCTGCCGCTCGGCTACTTCCATGGCGCGCGGAGTGGCGTGCTGCTGGCGCGGGTCACCAACGACGTCGACTACCTCCGTGCGCTGCTCGCTTCGAGCGTGAGCGACCTGGTGAAGGACGGGCTCCAGCTCCTCGGCAGCCTCGCGCTGGCGGTGCTCGCCTCGTGGAGACTGGCGCTCCTCTCGGCGCTCATCCTGCCTCCGGCGATGCTCGCGGTGGTGGTCATCGGCCGCATGACGAGCCGGCGCTCGGGTCAGGCCCAGGAGCGCATGGCCGACATGACCAGCCAGCTCCAGCAGACCCTGTACGGCGCGCGCGTGGTGAAGGCGTTCGGCGCCGAGGGCCGCGAGCGCGAGCGGTTCGCGAGGATCAACCGGCGCTTCTTCGAGGCGTACGTCCGGTTGCGCCGCATCTCGGCGGCGGCCAAGCCGGTGAGCGAGTACACCATGGTGCTGGTGGCGGTCGTCATGCTGTGGTTCGGCGGCCGCGAGATCTTCGTGAGCCACACCCTCGAGCCTCACACCTTCATCCTGTTCGTGACCGCGCTGCTGTCGACGATCTCGCCCGTGAAGGGGCTCGCCGACGTGAACACCAACGTCCACCAGGGCATCGCGGCCGCGCGCCGGGTGTTCGAGGTGCTCGACACCGCGCCCACCGTGACCGACCGGCCGGGAGCGCGCGCGCTGCCGCCGTTCCGGGAGCAGGTGCGCTACGAGGGCGTGACGTTCGCCTACGAGGCGGACCGTCCGGTGGTGCGGGACGTCACCTTCGAGATCGCGCGGGGCGAGGTGGTGGCGCTGGTGGGCTCGAGCGGGTCGGGCAAGAGCACCACCATGGACCTGCTGGCGCGCTTCTACGATCCGCTGGCCGGACGCGTCACCATCGACGGACACGACCTGCGGGATCTCACCGTGGAGTCGCTGCGCGCCCAGCTCGGGATCGTCACGCAGGAGACCCTGCTGTTCCACGACACGGTGCGCGAGAACATCGCCTACGGCGTTCCGGACGCGAGCGACGAGGCCGTGCGTGCCGCCGCCCAGGCCGCCAATGCCGCCGCGTTCATCGAGCGGCTGCCGAAGGGGTACGGGACGGTCATCGGAGAGCGCGGCGCGCGGCTGTCGGGCGGGGAGCGCCAGCGGGTGGCGATCGCGCGCGCGCTGCTGCGCAATCCAGCGATCCTGCTGCTCGACGAGGCCACCTCGGCGCTCGACACCGAGAGCGAGCGCCTGGTGCAGGACGCGCTCGAACGCCTGATGCGCGAACGCACCGTGCTGGTCATCGCGCACCGCCTGTCCACGGTGCAGCACGCCGACCGCATCGTGGTGCTGGACGCCGGGCGCGTGGTGGCGTCCGGCACCCACGTCGAGCTGCTGGCGCAGGGGGGGATCTACCGCCGGCTGCACGACCTCCAGTTCGCGGACTGAAGGTGGCGCGCCGCCCGCGACCGGTGCCGATCCCGCCCGGGGGGTTCCGCGAGATCGCGGTGCTGCGTCTGTCCTCGCTCGGCGACGTGGTGCTCACCCTGCCGGTGGTGCATGCGCTCCGGGCGGCCTTCCCGCAGGCGCGGCTCCACTACTGGGTCAAGGAGGAGTTCGCGGACGTGGTGCGCCACGATCCCGCGATCGACCACGTGCGGGTGCTGGAGGCCGACGCCCGGCGGATCGAGGACCTGGTGTCGATGAGCGCCGAGCTCGAGGACTGCGACCTGATCGTGGACCTGCACGGCAACGCGCGCACGCGGGTCCTCACCTTCCGCCAGCGCGCGCCGGTGGTGCGCGCGCCGTCGTTCCGATTCGGCCGCGCGCGCTGGGTGCACGCGCGCTGGAGCCGGCCGGGAGCGATCCCGGGAGCCGTCAGGCGCTACGCCGTGGCGCTCACGGCGCTCGGGATCGCCGTCGGGGACGAGCCGCGGGTGGGCGCGGGGGAGGAGGCCGAGCGGTGGGCCGGGGAATGGATGCGGGACTGGTCGCCGCGCGGCGCCGCCGGTGGCACTGTGCCCGGGCGCCCGTCACTTCAGCAAGCGCTGGCCGGAGGCACACTGGGTGGAGCTCGACGCGGCGCTCGCGGCCGCGGGGCGCGCGCGCCTCTACTTCGGGCTCGCCGCGGAGCGCCGCGCGCTGCCCGTGCTGACGGCCGGGGTCGAGGGTTCGCCCACCGCGCGCTGGTGCGCCGAACCACTGCCGCGGATGGCGGCACTGTTGTCGCGCTGCGCCGCCGCGGTCTCGAACGACAGCGGGCTCATGCACCTGTCCGCCGCGCGGGGTCTGCGGGTGGTGGCGCTGTTCGGCAGCACCTCGCCGGTGCTCGGCTTCGCGCCCGCCGGCCCGGGACACGTCGTGCTCTGCCGCCACGAGTCCTGCCAGCCCTGCACGCTCCATGGGCGCGCGTCGTGCCCCAGGGGACATTTCCGCTGCATGACGGCCCTCGCCCCGGCGACGGTCTTCGAGTCGCTGCGGTCGCTGCTCTGAGGCGCCACGCCTTGTCGGGCATCGCGCGCTCCTCCTATACTCCGCGGCTGCCGGATGCCCCGCGTGCGCCGCGCGCGGGCGAGCCCGCTTCCCGCCGGATGTCCCGGCCGATGGAGATCCCCGCGTGACCGAAGACCAGGACCCCAGACGCTTCGTCGAGGACCTCACCGACCAGTCCGACGACTTCTCCCGCTGGTACAACGAGGTGGTGCGCAAGGCGCAGCTCGCGGACTACTCGCCGGTGCGCGGCTCGATGGTGATCCGGCCCTACGGGTTCGCGATGTGGGAGAACATCCAGGCGCTGCTCGACGCGCGCATCAAGGCCACCGGACATCAGAACGCGTACTTCCCGCTGCTCATCCCCGAATCGCTGCTGCAGAAGGAGGCCGATCACGTCGAGGGCTTCGCCCCCGAGTGCGCCTGGGTCACCCACGGGGGGAGCGAGAAGCTCGAGGAGCGCTACGCCATCCGGCCCACCAGCGAGGCCATCATCGGGCACATGTACTCGCGCTGGATCGAGTCGTACCGCGACCTGCCGGTGTTGCTGAACCAGTGGTGCAACGTGATGCGCTGGGAGAAGGTCACGCGGCTGTTCCTGCGCACCTCGGAGTTCCTGTGGCAGGAGGGGCACACCGCCCACGCCAGCCAGGCCGAGGCGCGCGAGGAGGTGCTGCGCATGCTCGAGGTCTATCGCGATTTCGCCGAGACCGACCTCGCCATGCCGGTGCACGCCGGGCCGAAGAGCGAGTCCGAGCGCTTCGCCGGCGCCGAGATGACCTACTCCATCGAAGGGCTGATGCGCGACGGCAAAGCGCTCCAGGCAGGCACCTCCCACGATCTCGGACAGCATTTCGCCCGGGTGTTCGACATCACGTACCAGGACCCTGCGGGCGTCCGCCAGCACGTGTGGCAGACCTCGTGGGGAGTGTCCACCCGGCTCATCGGCGGCGTCATCATGACCCACGGCGACGACGCCGGGCTGCGACTGCCGCCGCGCATCGCCCCGGTGCAGGCGGTGGTGGTGCCCATCTGGCGCAAGCCGGAGGACCGCACCGCGGTGCTGGCGTTCCTGGACCGGGTGCGGGAGGCGCTCAAGGGCCGCGTGCGCCTCTACGTCGACGATCGCGAGCAGTACACCCCGGGCTGGAAGTACAACGAGCACGAGATGCGCGGCGTGCCGCTGCGGCTCGAGGTCGGGCCGAAGGACGTGGCGAACACGGCGGTGATGAGCGTGCGGCGCGACAACCGCGCCAAGGAGAGCATCCCGCTCGCCGCGCTGGGCGAACGGGTGCCGGAGCTGCTCGAGCAGGTCCAGCAGGCGCTGTTCGACGCCGCGTACGCCTTCCGCGAGCAGAACACGGTGGTGTGCGCGACCCTCGCCGAGGTGCAGGCGCACTTCGCCGAGCAGCGCGGCTTCGCGGCCCTGCCGTGGGACGGCGATGGCGCGCTCGAGGCGGTCATCAAGCAGACCACCGGCGCGACGCTGCGCTGCATCCCGATCGACCAGAGGCCGTTCGAGGAGCGGGCCGGCGGCCGGCGGGTGGCGTTGTTCGCGCGCGCCTACTGAGCGCCCGGCCGGTCCGATGGTGGCGCTGTCGCGGGTGCTCGTCCGGCTTCCCAACTGGCTCGGCGATCTGATGCTCGCCCGTCCGCTCCTGCACGGTCTGCGACGGGCGCATCCGCACGCCCGTATCCTGGGGGTGGCCCCCGCGCCGCTGCTCGAGCTCGCGACGATGGACGGCGTGCTCGACGAGAAGGTCGCGTGGCGGCGGGACCGCGCGGCCACCCTCGCCGCGACCGATGCGGTCCGGGCGTGGGGGCCCGAGGCGGCGCTGGTGCTCCCGGGGTCGTTCTCGAGCGCTTGGCTGGCGTGGCGCTCCGGGGCCCGCACTGCGCATCGGCTACCGCGGCGACGCCCGGGCCTGGCTGCTCAGTCGCGCGCTGGCGCGCCGGGAGCGCGGGGAGCGACATCTCGCGGACGAATTCCTCGCGCTCGGCGAGTCGCTCGAGGTGGTCGCGGCGCCAGCGCCGCGCCTGGCGGTGAGCGAACCGGCACGGCGCGCGGCGGCCGCCCTCCTCGAGGAGTATGGGCTGGCGCCGCGAGCCCGCTATGCCGTCCTCGCTCCGCGCTCGGCGTGGGGACCGGCCCGGGAATGGCCGCGTCCGCGCTTCTCCGCCGTGGGACGGGAACTGGTGGGCCGCGGGCTGCGGGTCGTCGTGTGCGGGACGGCGGGTGAACGCGAGACCGTGGAGCAGACCGCCCGCGACATCGGCCCCGCCGCGATCGGCATCGCCGGACGCACCGACCTGCCCACGCTCGCGGCGTTGTGCGCGGGGGCGGCGCTCGCGGTATGCAACGACTCCGGGGTGGCGCATCTCGCGGCGGCCGTCGGCACGCCGACGGTCCAGATCTACGGTTCGGCGAGCAGCGCCTGGACGCGGGCGCTCGGCGAGCGCGTGCGCGTGGTGCAGCGTCCACCCGTGTGCTCGCCCTGCTGGCAGCGTCGCTGCCGCATCGGGTACGGCTGTCTCGACGCGGTGACCGCGGACCACGTGGTGCGGGCCTGCGGCGACCTGCTCGACCGAACGGAGCCCCGGTGAGAGCGCTGGTGCTGAGCGGTTCGCTGGATGCCGGGGCGCGCATGGGGCTCGCTGCCTGCGGGCTCGCGATGCGCGGCCACGAAGTGCTGTGGGCCGGGAGTCCGGCGTCCCGCGACGACGTCGCGCGCCTGTGCGCGGGCCACGTCCCGGACGGGCTCCGGGTGGTGTCCGCGGGTCCGGCGCTGGCGCGGGCGCGCGCCGACCTGGTGCTCGCCGGCGGGGCATGGCCTCCCGGCCCGGCGCTGGCGGCGATGGTCGTCGGCGCCCACGGGCTGCTGCTCGACGCGCGGGCCGCCGACCTCGCGCGTTGGGGCGCGGGCTCGCGCTGGGCGTGGGGCACACTGCGGGCCCTCGCGCTGGTGCCGGAGGAGGACGCCGAGCCGCTGCGCGCGGACGCCCACGGGATCGACCTCGAGCGCGTCGCCACGTGGTCCGCGGAGGCGATGCCGGAGCACGCGGACGCAGCGCACGCGGATGTCGAGGTGCTCGAGCGAGCGTGCGAGCGCACCGTGGCGCGGGGACGCGGGCGCGCGATCCGAGCCGCGGTGTTCGTGGATCGTGACGGCACGCTGGTGGTCGAGCGTGGCTATCTCTCCGACCCCGGCGACCTCGAGTTGCTGCCCGGGGTCCCGGAGGCCCTCCGCCGCCTGCGTGCGGCGGGCTACGCGATCGTCGTGATCTCGAACCAGGCGGGCGTGGGCCGCGGCCGCTTCCCGCTCGCCCGCGTGTACGACACCATGGCCCACCTGCGGGGGATGTTGCGCGACCAGGGCGCCGAACCGGACGCCATCTGGTTCTGTCCCCACGCTCCCGAGGCGGGGTGCGCGTGCCGCAAGCCCGGGATCGCGCTGCTCCAACGGGCGGCCGAGGACCTGCAACTCGCGCTGCCCCACTCCGTCATGGTGGGGGACAAGCTGCTCGACGCCGAGACCGGCCGGAACGCGGGCGGCCGTGGCGTGCTGGTGCGCACGGGGTACGGACGCGACGAGGAGCGGCGCCTGAGCGAGACCGGAGTGGGCGCCCCGCCCGACCACGTGTGCGACGGATTGCCCGAGGCCGCCGACTGGATCCTCGCGCACGCGGACCCCGACGCCTGAGGCGCGTGCCGCCGCGGGTCAGCGGTCGGGTTCGAGCTCGAGGCGGTAGTCGGCGCCCGCGCGTTCCACGTGATAGCGAAGGTGGTAGCCGGCGAGTCGGGTCTGACGGGGGTCCACCCAGCGGTCCTCGATGAGGTCCTGCAGCCGGCCGGGGTAGGCCCCGCGCTCGCGGCGGAACAGCTCGAGGGCGAAGCGCAGGTCGCGGACCTGCGCCGCGGCAAACACATCCTCGCCCGGCGCCACCGGGGGTGGCGCCACGAGCAGCCGCGCGCCGAAGTGCATCGCGGCAGCGGTGGCCAGCGCCATGGCCACCACGGTCGCCTCGCGCACCAGGCGACGAGGACGGGGGGCACGGGCCGCGGCCTCCCGGTTCTCGCCCTCCGTGGGCAGGCCGGGGTCGCGACGCCCCACGAACTCGATCCAGTTCGCCTCGAGCATGCGCTGGAGCGCCTCGTAGGTCTCGTACTCCGAGAGCGGCGCCGCGGCCACCACCTCCGCGACCGTATGCTGGCCGTCGAAGATGCCGAACAGCTCGCGCTCCTCCTCGGAGAGCGACTCGTTCGGGTCGGGAAGGTCGCGCACGCCGAGCAACTGGTAGGGATCCTTGAACAGCGTGACGAAGCGCTTCTGCTCGTCCACGCGCCGGGCCGCCTCGATCAGCGCGCCCTCGATGTTGAGACGCACCAGCGGCGCCGGGGCCCACCGGTGGCTGGGGTCGAAGCGGTAGCTGCCATTTTCCCAGCGCGCCAGCCGCATCAGGTCGTCGAGGATCTGGCGCTCCACGAACGCCGCGAGCTCCGCGGCATCGAGGTAACGTCCGTTCAGCAGCAGGTCCTCGAGATCGCGATTGGACTCGCGCTGGATGGTGAGGATCCCGCGCGCCTGTTCATCGGACAACCGGTGCACGCGGCGCAGGAACACCAGCAGAGGGTCGTCCTTCGCGAGACCGGGGCGGCGGGTGGAGACGATGCGTCCTTCCTGGACGAAGATCACCGCCTTCTCCGTGTTCCACTCCATCAGCAGGCAGCCGGTCTTCTTCTGCGACCCGAGCAGCTGCAGGATCTCGGTGGCCGAGAAGTCGCGGAGGTTCCCCTGGAGCGCCATGGTCGTCCTCAGGCGGCCAGCGCCGTGGTGCGGCGGGTGGACTGGACCGACCGGCTGCTCACCGGCGCGGAGAGCATGGCCTCCTCCGCCCGCAGCCGGCTGACCTGGGCGAGGTAGGCGAGGATGGACACGAGGTAGATCGCCCCCCACAGCCCGATGATGAACACCTGGGGCAGCTCCGCCTCGGGGAGCGCGAGCCCGGATTCGAAGGAGAACGGAGCGTCGAGCCCGAGCCATCCGCTCGCGAGCAGCGAGGTCGCGATCAGCAGCACGAGGGGGGTCACCATCCGTCGGCAGGCCAGCAGCCCGAAGCCCGGCACCAGGGTCGCCAGAGCCGTCCGCGCCATGCGCCCGCGCGTCTGCAGGGCGCGCCGATGCTGGTGGAGGAGCACGCGCGCGAACTCGGGGCTCTCGGCCCGGGACTCGACACCGGCGCAGCCCGCGCACAGTGCCAGTTCGCGGCGCCGCAGCGCGCAGCGCCGGCACACCACGCCGCCGCAGTTGCTGCAGGTGCGCAGCGGCAGGATGCGGTGCTGCCAGACCCCGGCGATCAGCCCGACCAGCGCGAGCGCGAGGGCGAGGCCGCTGAAGCGCCATCCCGAGGTCTCGATGTGACCGCGCCACGCCGGGGGCACGACGATCGGAGCGCGCGTCCCGTCGAAGGTCTCCAATGCCTGCCAGAAGGTCACCGGCGCCAGCCACTGATCCACCAGCGGGAGCAGCCCATCGTCGGTGGCCTGGGACTGGTAGGACTTCACCAGATCGAAGTTGAGGGCGGAGGCGCGCGCCATGGCGTCGCTGGCCTCGTGGTACTGGAAGCGCTGGTTGTAGATCTGCGCGGCATTGAAGTAGGCGGCCGCGTTCCCCGGCTCGAGCTTGGTGGCCTCGAGGTAGAGCGCCAGCGCCTCGTCCGCGCGTCCCTGCATCGCGAGGGCGTTGCCGAGATTGTTGCTGACCCGGTCATTCGCCGGCCACAGCGCATGGGCGCGCCGGTAGGCCGCTTCCGCGGTCGCGAGGTCGCCGCCGCGGCGAGCCATCCAGCCGTGACCGAACTGCACGAACGCGTTGTCGGGATGCCGCGCGGCGAGGGCGGCGAAGCCGTCCTGGCGCGCGCGGGAGAACGCCTCGTTCTCGACCATCGCCACGCCGAAGAACGGGCCCTCGTCCTCGCGCAGCGGGACCGCGAGCCGGCCGAGCCATCCGAGGGTCAGCGGCAGCGTGCCGATGAGCGCCACGAACACCAACCAGAGCATGCGCTCGCGCACCCGCAGCGAAGGCCACAGGAAGCCGAGGAACGCGGCCGTCGGCAGGGCGAGCCCGAGGCCGGAGACGAACGGGACGATGAGCGGGGTCCACGACCACCAGCGGGCGGTCTCCGGCGAGGCGAAGAGCGCGAGGCGCTCCTGCCATCCGTGGCGCAGTTCGCGGTGGTGGAGACCCAGCACGATGAGCGCGGCGGCCAGCAGCCCGAGGAACAGGGCCTGCAGCCCGAGGCAGAAGGCGTTGGCGACCAGGGCCACCTGGAGCAGGAAGTTCTGACGCGCGAGGTCGAGCACGGCGGCGTACTGGAGCAGGGCCTGGCTCGGCTCGCGCAGGATGAACCACGACGCGAGGGTCACGTGGGGCGCCACGAACGAGGGATCGAGCTCGGAGGCCCCGCGCACCAGCCGGACCGCCTCTTCGGGTGCGCCCGACTGGTGCAGCACGAGGCCGCGTCGATAGTAGAGACGGGCTTCGTGCGGGAGCGCGGCGATGTGGCTGCGCAGCTTGTAGTCGAGCCACGGCGTCAGCTCGGCGAGGTCATCGGGCGCCACCGGCGGCCCGGACGGCGCGGGGGCCGGCTGGGCCCTGCGGACGCCCGGCCCGGCCGGAGTGGAAGCGGGGACGGAGGGTGCGACCACCACGCGTTCCCCGACCGGAGCGCCCTCCGGGGCCTGGGCACCGGCGAGGGCAGCGAGGGACATGAGCGCCGCGAGCGCGAGCGCGATGCCCGCGACGAGGCCGACGATGCGCGCGCGCCATCCGGCGCGTCGTGCGCCCGATCGATGCCGGAGGCGCTGGGCCCGGGATGGTCCGGAGCCTCGTCCGTGCGAAACTGGCATGTGGTTCAGTCCCTTGACAGTGCGCGAGGCACACCCCTAACGTGCTTTGCGTCCATGTGCTGTATCGGCGTGTCATCCGGCACGCTTGAAGGGAATGTGTCGGGCCGTGCGGAACGCCTCCCACCGGCTCGCTCCCCCCTGGCGGCGCCCGGCCACCACCCCGTCTCGATCCGCCCTGTCCCGGAGTGACCCATGAACCCCGAGCCTGCCGCCAGCCCGCCCCCCTGGATCCGCATCTGCGAAGCCCCCGCGCACGTCGCGGCCGAGGTGGAGGTCCGGGGCTGGGTCACCCACCTGCGCTCCGGCGGCAAGGTCCGGTTCGTGGTGCTCCGGGACGGCAGCGGCACGCTGCAGTGCGTGGCCGGGGTGAACGATGTCCCGGCGGCCGACTGGGAGGTGCTCGCCACGCTCACCCAGGAGTCGGCGGTCCGCGTGCGCGGGGTCCTCCGCGCCGACCCGCGTTCCCCGGGAGGGGTGGAGATGGGACTCCGCGGCGTCACCCTGGTGTCGCTCGCCGAGCCCTATCCGATCACGCCCAAGGAGCACGGCACCGACTTCCTCATGGATCACCGCCACCTCTGGCTGCGATCGTCGCGGCAGCAGGCCATCCTCCGCATCCGCGCCGAGGTGATCTCGGCGTTCCGCGAGTTCATGAATGGGGAGGGATTCCTGCTGGTGGACAGCCCCATCTTCACCCCCAGCGCGTGCGAGGGCACCACGACGCTGTTCGAGACCACCTACTTCGACGAGAAGGCCTACCTGACGCAGAGCGGTCAGCTCTATCAGGAGGCGGCAGCGCTCGCGCTCGGCCGCACGTACTGTTTCGGCCCGGCCTTCCGCGCCGAGAAGAGCAAGACGCGCCGGCACCTGATCGAGTTCTGGATGATGGAGCCGGAGTGGGCGTTCGCCACGCTCGAGGACGTCATCGCGCTCGAGGAGCGGCTGCTGTCCTACACCGTCCAGCGGGTGCTCGAGCGACGGGCAGGGGAACTGACCGCGCTCGAGCGCGACACCGCACGCCTCGAGCAGGTGAAGGCGCCGTTCGTGCGCCTGCACTACGACGACGCGGTGAAGCTGCTGCAGGGCGCGGGACTTCCATTCGAGTGGGGCAGCGACTTCGGCGCGCCCGACGAGACCGAGATCTCGAACCGCTTCGACACGCCGGTCTTCGTGACCCACTACCCGGCGGCGGTGAAGGCGTTCTACATGGAGCCCGACCCGGACGACCCCCGGCTCTGCCTCTCGTGCGACTGCCTGGCGCCCGAGGGATACGGCGAGATCATCGGCGGTGGACAGCGCATGACGTCGCTGGACCTGCTGACCCGGCGCATCGACGAACACGGCCTACTGCAGGCCGACTTCGAATGGTACAAGGACCTCCGCCGGTACGGTTCCGTGCCCCACGCGGGGTTCGGCATCGGGGTGGAGCGCACCCTCGCGTGGATCGCCGGGCTGGACCACGTCCGGGAGACCATCCCGTTCCCGAGGATGCTCAATCGGCTGAAGCCGTGAGGGGCGCCCCACCGGGGGCGCCATCGGAGGACACGCGTCCTTGACACCCCGCAGGAGCCATCTCTAGTGTTCGTCCCGCTCCGGCCGACCCGCCTGGCGGGTGGCCCGGCCTACGGCAGGCCATTGACATGAACCTCACGAGGTTCCTACACTTGCAGCGCTTCGTGGCACCGGGTCGCGGCGGGCGGAACGCTATTCCCCTCCTGCTCGCGTGTGGACTCGGTATGACGGTCGGCGGTTGTGCCCCATCCACCGCTCGCAGGTCCGTGGAAGATTCCGTCACCAGCGGACGTATCTCGATCGTGAGTGCCCCGGCGGCGACCGCCCTGGTGGCGCGCGCCCGGGATTCGTTCGTCGCGACCTACCGGGACGCGAACATCGGGGTGAGCTCCGCCCGGTCGCGGGCCGCGGTGGAGTCGCTGTTCCTGGCACGGGCGGACGTGGCGGTGATCACGCGCGAGCTCGAGCCGGAGGAACGGTCGGCGGCGCTGAGGGGCCGTCTGCAGTTGGAGGGATTCCGGTTCGCGCGGGACGCGGTGGTGGTCATCGTGCACCCGACGAACCCGGTGGAGAATCTGGCCCTGGAGCAGGTCCGGGACATCTACAGCGGTGACCTGAAGAGCTGGTCTTCCGTGGGTGGAAGGAACGCGGCGGTGATCCCGGTGGTGCAGCCACCGGACGCGGACATCATGGAGTTCTTCGCGCAGGAAGTCATGGGGGGAAGGTCGATGGAGGCTCGCGCCGTGTATGCCAGCTCGGACTCCGAGGTGGTGGCTCGTGTGGCGCAGTCGCCGGACGCGATCGGCTTCGTGTCGCTGGCGTGGGCCGAGCGCGGCGCCCGGGCGCTCCGGCTCTCGCCCTTGCGCGGGCTGCCCTACGTGAAGCCGGACCCCGAGACGGTGTACCGGGGCGAGTACCCCCTGACGCGCTTCTTCAATCTGTACGTCCGTACCGACGGCCCCCCGCTCGGGAACGGGTTCGTCACCTTCGTGACCAGTCGCGACGGACAGGCGCTGGTCCATGAGGCGGGGCTGGTGCCGACATCGGTGCCGGTCCGTTTCGTCCGACGCTCCCCGATGCTGGGCTCGCACTGAACAGGAGACTCCGACCGACACCATGAACCTCTCCAACCGCTTGAGCCGAGGCCGCTGCGCCGGTCCTGCCGTGCTCGTCGTGCTGCTGCTCGCCGCCCCGGGGCTGTCCTGGGCCCAGGTCAAGGATGGGAAGATCGCGCTCCAGAGCGGGCGCTACGACGAGGCCATCATCGCGTTCGAGCGCGCGGCGAGCGAAGGGCTCGCCGAGGGCCGCGCGGGCGTGGGTCAGGTCTGGCTCAAGCGCCGGCAGTACGACAAGGCGCTGGTGGCCTTCCAGACCGCACAGAAGATGGACGGGAACCTCGCGATCGCCTACTGGGGCGAGGGCGAGGTGGCGCGCCGGGGGGGCGATTGCTCCACGGCCGTCCCGCTGTTCCAGAAGGCGACCGAGATCGACCGCAAGTTCCCCGAGGCGCAGCTGGCCCTCGGCCAGTGCCTGGTGGATCTCAAGCAGCACGAGCGGGCCGTGGTGGCGCTCAACGAGGGGCTGAAGTGGGGCCCGAAGTGGCGCCCCAAGTTCCTCGTGGCGCTGGGCGATGCCGAACTCGCGCGCGATTCGCTGCGGGACGCCGGGATCTACTACACCAAGGCTCGTGAGGAGTCTCCGGAGGATCCGACCCCGCGCCGCGCGCTCGGCGACTTCTACCTCAAGCGCGGCATCCCGGCGCTCGCGGTGCCCGAGTTCCAGGCGGCGATCGCGCTGGACACGTCGGATGTGGATCTGGTGTACGCCCTCGGCCGGGCCTTCGACCAGGACGGGCGGGCGGCCAGCGCGCTCGAGCAGTACCGGGCCGCGACCGAGAAGGACCCAGACTTCGCGCCGGCGCAATTCGGGCTGGGGAACCTGCTCTATCGCGCGGGACAGGCGGATCCCAACCGCTACCGGGAGGCGCGTGCGCCGCTCGAGCGGTACACCCAGCTGGAGCCGCGGGACCCGCGGGGCTGGAGTGTGCTGGCTCGTGCCCTGTACTTCGTGCACGCGCGCGACGAGTCCTACGCCGCCTTCAAGAAGGCCGAGGAGCTGGGGGACAAGAACAAGGAGGCGTGGACCATCTACGCCCGCCTGCTCGCGGAGCGGAAGGAGTACGACGCCGCGTCCGCGGCCTTCGCCCGGGGTGATCCCGAGCCCGCGGACATGATCACCATGGCCCGCCTGTTCGAGCGCCAGGGCAAGCTCGCCGCGGCCGAGTCGATGTACGTCGATGTCGTGTCCAAGGACTCGACCTCGCGGATCGGCCGGATGGCGCTGGGGGAGGCCGGCAAGCTGCGCTACCGCCAGAAGGACTACGAGGGCGCCATCGGGGTGTTCGGGCGCCGAATCGCCCTTGACCCGCAGAACGGCGAGGCTTACTACTACACCGGTTTGTCGTACAAGGAGATGGGTCGTTTCCCCGAGGCTCTGTCGGCGCTCCAGCAGGCGGCGGCGATCGACAGTACGAGGGCGGACCG
This sequence comes from Candidatus Eiseniibacteriota bacterium, assembly GCA_963776245.1. Taxonomy (GTDB): domain Bacteria; phylum Eisenbacteria; class RBG-16-71-46; order RBG-16-71-46; family RBG-16-71-46; genus CAVSAC01. The sequence continues at coordinate 200,694 of CAVZLN010000004.1, forward strand.
GTTCTTCTGGCTGGGTCTGTTGCTGGACCAGCAGAAGTCCACCGCGGAAGCTCGGGTGGCATTCGAGCACGCCGTGGCTCTGGACACCACCGGCAAGGCCGCGAACACCGGGATCGCGCTGAGGCAGCTCGGTTATTATCGGCTGCTCGAGAAGTCGTTCGCGGATGCGACACAGCTCCTCGAACGCTCGGTGGAGATCAACCCGAAGGACATCCTGACGCTGGTCTGGCTGGCGCAGGGCTACCAGAACGCTGGGAACCGCGGCAAGGCCATCGAGTACTACCGACGCACCCTGGAGATCGACCCCGGCAACGCCGAGGCGAAGAAGGGGATCGCCGCCCTCTCGGGGGGCACAGCCGCGCGGACGGGAGGGACACCATGAAGCAGCGCCAGGTGGGGACCATCGAGCTCCTCTACCCGAAGGGCTATCTCACGGGTGGCGAGGAGACCGACGTCCTCGAGCAGGCCATCAAGTCGCTCGGCGAGCAGGGCAACAAGCAGCTCATCATCAACCTCGCGGAGACCCAGCATCTGAACTCGACCGCGCTCGGTGTCCTGATCTCGGCGCACTCCAATTACGTCCGTCGCGGCGGGCAGGTGAAACTGTGCGCGGTGGACAAGCGGATCGAGAACATCTTCGTCATCACGAAGCTGTCCTACGTGTTCGACGTGTACCCCACCGAGGAGCAGGCGGTCGCCAGCTTCGCGGAGAAGAGCTCGACCTAGCGGCTCCGCCGCGGGAGGGATCGCATGGCCATCCGGCGTCGCGAGATCCGCAGCATCACGGTGCTCTATCCGAAGGGCAGCTTCTTCGGCGACACCGAGACCGACGACCTTGAGAAGGCGCTGATGGACGAGGCCGCGACCGGGAACACCCGGCTGGTCCTCAACATGGCGGAATGCCAGGCGCTCAATTCGATCGCCATCGGCGTGCTCATGCGCGGGTACGCGAACTACCGCGGGCGGGGTGGCGAGATCAAGCTGTGCGGGCTGGGGAAGAAGCTCAAGGATCTGTTCGTGATGACCAAGCTCATCATGGTGTTCGACCATCACGAGACCGAGGAGCTGGCGCTCGCGGCCTTCGCGGTGGGCGCGGAGTAGCCTCGGCGACCGGGCCGAGGGAGGTTTTCCACGCAGGGGTCCGGACCGGGCCCAGGTCGGCAGGGTCGAACCCTGCTGTGACATCGACGCTTCGTGGGCGGCGCAAGGTCGCCGCCGGCGGAGCATGGAGGAAGTCCACTCAATGACTCGTTATCTGGTGCCCATCGGTTTCGTCGCTGCGCTGGCAGCGTCGATCGGGATCTGGTTCGCGCTCCCCACGCTGTTCGGCGAGCAGGGGAACAACGTCAAGGAGGGTGGTCCGCTGGTGGCTGCCCTGATCATGCTCATGATCCTCGAGACGGCCTTCGTCATCGAGCGCCTCTGGAGCCTCAAGAAGGCGCAGGGCACCGGTCCGCTCCCGACCTTCCTCAACAACGTGCGCAAGTCCCTCCGCGACGGGAACATCCCGGGCGCGCTCGAGATGTGCAAGAAGCAGCGCGGCTCCGCGGCCAACGTCATCCGCGCCGGGCTGGAGCGCTACCAGGTGGTCAAGGCCGAGGGCGCCCCGAAGGACAAGATCGTCTCCGAGACGCAGGCCGCCATCCAGGAGGCCAACGGTCTCGAGGTCCCGCTGCTCGAGCGCAACCTGATCGCGCTCTCCACCATCGCCTCGATCGCCACCATGATCGGGCTGCTCGGCACGGTGCTCGGCATGATCCGGTCGTTCGCCGCGCTCGCCAACACCGGCGCGGTGGACGCCACCAAGCTCGCGAAGGGCATCTCCGAGGCGCTCATCAACACGGCGGGCGGCCTGTTCGTGGCCATCATCGGCATCGTGACCTACAACGTCTTCGTCACCCGGGTGGACGGCTTCAACTACATGATGGACGAGGCCTCGTACGAGGCCATCCAGTTGCTCGCCGGTTCCGCGACCGACAAGAAGTAAGGAGCGAGACCATGCTCAAGAAGATGCGCCGCATCGGCATCGCCATCGATATGACGCCGATGGTCGATGTGGCGTTCCTGCTCCTCATCTTCTTCATGACGACGACACAGTTCCAGCCGCCCGAGAAGGACCAGATCGCGCTGCCCCAGTCGAATTCCCAGGCCAAGGCCCCGGAGAGCGGCATCATCACCATCGCGGTCACCGCGGCGAAGCCCATCAACGGGAACATCCCGACGGTGCGGATCGTCTGGCGGCAGGGTGCGGACGAGAAGGACGTCCTGCTGACGCAGTTGAACGTGAAGACCGACCTCGGCCCCACGCTCAGCCGCGCGCGGGCGGCGAACCCGTCCGCTCGAGTCATCGTGAAGATGGACAAGGCCGCACCATACGGGATCATGGCGGACATGATGAGCGGACTCGAGGAGGCGAAGGCCACCCGGTTCAACGTCATGACCGACCTCGAGGCCGGCATGGGCGGGTCCATGAAGCCCGCAGGCGCCGCCACCAAGTGACCCTGACTTCGAGGAGGGAGAGACATCATGGGTGCAGTTGACGCCCCCCAACCCCGAAGCGGGGGGGGAAAGAAGGGCAAGAAGGGGATCCACCGCCCCAAACGTCGGGTCAACATCCGCATCGACATGACGCCGATGGTGGACGTGGCCTTCCTGCTGCTGATCTTCTTCATGGTCACCACGGTGTTCCGCACACCGCAGGCGCTGGAGATCAATCTCCCGCCGCAGGACGTGAAGATCGAGGTGGCCGAGTCGAAGGTGCTGATGGTGCGGGTGATGAGCGACCGACGGGTCTATTACCGCCGGGGCACCGACCCGTGGGCGCGCACGACGGTGGAGGACGTCCACAAGGTGTTCGCCCCCTACAAGGGGAACAAGGAACTGGTCGTGGTCATCAAGGTCGATCGTGAGGCGGAGTTCCGCAGCATGGTGGACATCATCGATGAGCTCGACCTGGCGAATCTCGGCCGGTTCTCGCTCGCCGAGTTGCCCCCGGAGGAGAAGAAGGAGGTCGAGCTCCTGTGACGCAGCCCACGACCTCTCCGAAGCAGAAGCCGCCGGGAGTCTCGCTGTTCGAGTTCATGCCCTACGGAGCGCCGGAGCTCCGCGAGGTGGCCAGGGATTACATGTTCCGGGCGGTCATGCTCGCGACCGCGGGGTACATCGTCCTCTGCCTGGTGTCGTTCGGCGGGTTCCTGCTCGCGAAGCGGGCGCCGAAGGAGACGAGCGTGATCGTGGTCCCGTACCGCGAGATCGCCGCGCCCCCGCCGCTCAGCAACGACGCGCCGCCGCCCCAGGTGGCGATCGCGATCCCGGTGGCGCCGCCGACCGTCGGCGTCGCCGTCCCGGTGCCCGACGCGGAGGCCCCGCCCGAGCAGACCATCGCGTCGCAGGAGGAGATCTCCCAGCAGACCCAGAGCGCTCCGATCACCGGCGAGGGCGAGCAGATCGTCGTGCAGCCGCCCTCGGACGACGAGATGCCCAAGCTGGGTGAATACGTCTACTTCGAGGAGATGCCGGAGGCGATCACGAAAGTGCCGCCGCAGTATCCGGACATCGCCCGTGAGGCGGGAGTGGACGGGGTCGTCACGGTCCAGGCGCTGGTGGGCAAGGACGGCAAGGTGAAGGACACCAAGGTGACGAAGTCCGTCCCGATGCTCGACGCCGCCGCGGTGGCCGCCGTGCGGGGCTGGGTCTTCAAGCCGGCGCTGTCGAACAACAAGCCCGTGGCGGTGTGGGTCGCCATCCCGGTGCGATTCAATCTCCACTGAGCTGCGGTCGGAAACGCGAGGCCGGGGCCACCGCGCCCCGGCCTTTCGCGTGGTGCTGGTGGTCCCGTCGGCCCCGCCCGGGGAACGTTTTGCCGCGCCGGTCCGCGCCCGTTTGACCCCTCCCGGGCCCCCCTCTAGGCTCGCGCGTTCGAACCCTCGTCGCCGTCCATCCCATCCCGCGAGGAGCGCGTCCCGTGACCGATCCACCCCCTGCGCCCGCCATGACCCCGGACCCGGCTCCGGCCCCGCCGGGGATGTCCCTGCTCGGACGCGCCGTGGCGGTGTTCGTCCGGCCTTCGCAGGCGTGGGGCGGCCTCGAGGACCGGTCGCAGTGGTGGTTCCCGTTCCTGGTCATGATGGTGGTGAGCGCGGCCTGGTCGGCGCTGCTCTTCCCGCGCGCCATCGTGCCCATGGTGCTGGAGAACCTCGAGGCCCAGGTCGCGAGCGGACAGGTTCCCGCGGAACAGCTGGTCGCCACCGAGCGCATCATGACCGGTCCGGTGGGCATCGCCTTCGGCGTGGGTTCGCAGACCGTGGTGCAGGGCGTGATGGTGCTGATCACGGCCGCGCTCGTGCTCTTCGTGGTGAGCTTCGTCCTCGGGGTCCGCTTTCGCTTCCGGCTCGCGCTCGAGGTCACCTCGTGGGCGTGGCTGGTCCATCTCCCGGCCTATGTCGCCACCGGGGCGCTGGCCTGGATCAAGGAGTCGATGCTGGGGGTCCACGTCGGGTTCGGCGCGCTCCTGCCCGAGCCGGAGACGCCGTCGCGGATGCTCTATGGCCTCGGGAACGGGCTGGATGCGCTCGGCCCGCTGTCGGTCTGGCCGGTGGTGGTGGCCATCCTGGGCGCGTCCGCGCTCTCGGGCGCGCCCAGGAAGTCCGTCGCCTGGGTCCTCGGCGGCCTGTATCTCGTGCTCAGCATCCTGCTGGCGGGATTGAGCGCGATGAACGCGCCGGTATGATGCGATCCGCAACCTTTCGAGTGACCGAACGTAACTAGCCCACGTCCAGCGCCGTGCCCGGACGTCCAACCCGGAGGAGCTTCATGAGGATGACGGAGCGGACCCTCGCGTACCTGACGCTCGCGACGGTCGCCCTGCTGGCGGCCGCCACCGCGGCGGCGGAGCCGCTGACGGTGGAGCGCGCGGTGGAGATGGCCCTCCAGCGGAACAGCCAGATCGTGAACGCCGAGGCGGGAGTGCTCGACGCACGCAGTGGGCTGTACGTGGCGTACTCGGGGGTGCTGCCGAGCCTCTCGGGCACCTGGTCGCGCGGTGGCCAGTGGGAGAAGAAGGGCGAGGGCGTGCGGTTCTTCGGCTCCAGCCGGTTCCCCACCCTCCTGAACGACAGCGAGGGCTACAACACCAGCCCGTCCCTCAATGGCCAATGGCCGCTCCTGAGTCTCTCGTCGCTCGCCGGACTCCGCTCCGCGCAGAGCGGGCTCAAGGCGGCTCGCTTCACTCGCACGGCGGCCTCGAATGACGTGGTGCTCGCCACCAAGCGGCAGTTCTACGAGGTGGTGAAGGCGGTGCGACTGGCCGACGTCTCGGCCAGCGCGCTGCGGCTCTCCCGGGACAACGAGCGCCGGGTCCGTGCGCTCTTCGAGGTCGGGTCGGTGTCGCGCAGCGACCTGCTCAAGGCCCAGGTGGCCACGGCGCAGAGCGAATTGGATTCGCTGACGGCGATCCAGTCGGTGACGACGCAGCGCGTGCTCCTGGCGGAGCAACTCGGGGTGGTGGAATCCGAGATCGCCGACGTGGACACGCTGCTCAGCACGGAGCCGCAGGTGTTCGACGAGCCGACCGTGCTCGCCGAGGCCACCCGCGGCCGGCCCGACCTGCTGGCGGCCGACGCCGACTTGAAGTCCGCCGAGGCATCGCTGCGCTCCGCGAATCTCGCGCGGTTGCCCTACGTCATGGTGAACGGCGGCGCGACCTTCCAGCCGCGCTCGAGCACCAAGCAGACGGTCTACCAGACGGTCGATGGGTCCGGTGCGATCCAGGACCTCGCGACTCCGGACGTGCGGGTCGGCCGCAGCCAGGCGGACCTGGACTACAGCGCCTCCATCTCGCTCAATCTGAACCTCTTCAATGGGTTCCGCACCGAGTCCGAGATCGCCCGCGCCCGGGCGGGTGTGATGCGGGCTCGCGACCGGCGCGACGCGCTGCGGCGCAATCTCTCCAGTGAGGTGCACCAGGCGATCCTCACTCACCGGCAGGCGGTCGAGAGCGATCGGGTGGCGCGCCGCGCCATCGAGTCGGCGACCGAGAACCTCAAACTCACCCAGCAGAAGTACAACGTCGGGTCGGCGACCATCCTCGATCTGATCGACGCGCAGGTGCAGCTCCAGCGGGCGCAGAGCCAGGGTGTCGGCGCGCTCGCGGGGATCCGCGTGGCCGAGGCACAACTCGAGCGCGTGCGCGGCGGCGGGTCGCGCTGACGGGTGTCCCCCCAGGGCGGAGGCATGATGAAGAGCAAGAAGGCGATCTGGATCGGACTGGCGGTGCTCGTGGTGGCGTTGCTCATCACGGCGAACGTGGTGCGCCAGTCCCAGGGGAAGGTGGTGTCGGTCCAGTTCGCCCGGGTGCGGGTCGAGGACGTGACGGCGCGGGTGCGCGCGCCGGGCAAGATCGAGCCGCGGACCCAGGTCAAGGTGAGCGCCGACATCCCCGGCAAGGTGCTGCGACTGGCGGTCAAGGAGGGCGATCGCGTGAGGCGCGGCCAGCTCATGCTCCAGATCGACGATACCCAGTATCGTGCGCTTCAGGACCAGGCCCGTGCCGCGCTGGCGTCCGCTCAGGCGCGGCAGCGCGAGGCGCAGGCCGCCCTCAAGGTGGCCGAATCGAACTTCGGGCGCCAGCGCACGCTGTTCGATGAGAAGCTGCTCTCCACGGCGGAATGGGACCAGGCCAGCACGGCGCACGAATCCGCGCGCAGCCTCGGCGCCACCACGAGCGAGGACGTCACGCGGGCGCGCGCGGCGCTCGAGGGCGCGTCGGACAACGTCTCGAAGTGCAGGTTCCTGGCGCCGTTCGACGGCGTGGTGAGCGCGCTGAACGTGGAACAGGGCGAGATCGTCATCACCGGGACGATGAACAACCCGGGCACGCAGATCCTGGTCGTGTCGGACCTTTCGCGCATGCTGGTGCGGGCGGATGTGGACGAGACCGACGTCGTGGACCTGCGGCTCGGCCAGAAGGCGAAGATCACGGTCGACGCACTCCCGGACACGTCGTTCACCGGCACCGTGACGGAGATCGGCAACACCGCGAAGCGCTCCCTCACCGGGACCGAGGGCCAGACCAATTTCGAGGTCAAGGTGGTGTTCGATCACGATGTGCCCCAGGTGCGCCCCGGGATGACGGCGGATGTCGAGATCGAGACCGCCACCCACGCCAGGACGCACGCCGTGCCCATCCAGTCGGTCGTGGTCCGCACCGACCGCGAGCTCGAGCGCGCGGCGAAGAAGGGCAAGGGCGCGAAGGCGCCCCGGCCGAAGGCGGGCGACGCGTTCGCGGCGGACGAGGACACCGTCGGGCGGCGCGACAAGGAGATCACCGGGCTGTTCGTCGCGAAGGACGGCGTGACGAAGTTCGTCCCGGTGCGCACCGGCATCGCGAGCGAGACCATGATCGAGGTGTTCGGCGAGCTGAAGGACGGCGACGTGATCGTCGCCGGACCGTACAAGGCGCTGCGCGAGCTCAAGCCCGGTCAGAAGGTGAAGCGTGAGACCGGGCCGGCGAAGGGGAAGAAGTGAGCACGTCCGTCCTCATCGCCATCCGCGACCTGCATCGCGTCTACCAGGTCGGCACCGAGGAGGTCCACGCCCTCCACGGCGTGGATCTCGATATCGCCAAGGGCGAGTACGTCGCCATCATGGGACCGTCGGGGTCGGGCAAGTCGACGCTCATGAACATCCTCGGTTGCCTCGATACGCCGTCGAAGGGCTCCTACCGGCTCAAGGACAACGAGATCGGCACGCTGTCCGACGACGAGCTGGCGCGCATCCGCAACCAGGAGATCGGATTCGTCTTCCAGACCTTCAACCTGCTCGCGCGAGCGGACGCGCTGCACAACGTCGAGCTGCCGCTGGTCTACGCCGGGCTCAAGCACGAGGAGCGCCGCCGCCGCGCCCGGGAGGCGCTCGAGATGGTGGGGCTCACCGACCGCATGAAGCACAAGCCCAACGAGCTTTCGGGCGGCCAGCGCCAGCGCGTCGCGATCGCGCGCGCGCTGGTGAATCGCCCGAGCATCATCCTCGCCGACGAGCCCACCGGGAACCTCGACTCGCGCGACGGGCGAGGAGATCATGGCCGCGTTCGAGCGCATCCATGGCGCGGGCAACACCGTCATCCTGGTGACCCACGAGCACGACATCGCGATGCACGCGCACCGCATCGTGCGGATGCGGGACGGGAAGATCGAGAGCGACGCCCCGGTGAGCGGCACGGCGCCCGCGCCGGTCGCGTCCTGACCGCGCGGGAGGAGGACGCATGAACCTCCGCGAGAGCGTCGGCATCGCCCTCGGGGCGCTGCGGGCGAACAAGCTGCGGTCGTTCCTGACGCTGCTCGGCACCATCATCGGCGTCATGTCGGTGATCGCCGTGGTCTCGATCGTCGAGGGGCTCAACCGGTACGTGAGCCAGAAGCTCCTCAATGTCGGCGCCAACGTGTTCGAGGTCGACAAGTACGGCTTCATCACCAGCCAGGACCAGTGCGAGGCGGCGATCGAGCGCCCGGACGTCACGCTGGACGACGCGGACGCGCTGCGCGAACGCCGTCCCCCACGCCTCGATGGTGGTGGCGATGAGCGGCACGTCGGAGACCCTGCGCTATCACAACAAGGAGCTGCGCGCGGTCGAGGTGCGCGGGCGCGGCGCGGGCTACGACGTGGTCGAGGACCTCACGATCGACACCGGGCGGCACCTGAGCGAGTTCGACGACGCGCGCCGCGGGATGGTGTGCGTGATCGGCCCCGAGGTGGTCGAGGAGCTGTTCCCCGGGCGTGGACCCGCTCGGCAAGGCGCTGCGCGTCGGACGGGAGACCTATCAGGTGGTCGGCGTCACGGTGGCCAAGGGCAAGCTGCTCGGACAGAGCCAGGACCGCTTCGTGACCATCCCGATCCGCACCTTCCAGAAGTACAAGCAGGAGCGCGGCTCGTTCCAGCGTGGCCGTGAAGAGCCTCGACGAGGCGTCGCTGCCGCTGGCGCAGCAGGAGGCTCGCAACGTCATGCGCGGGCGGCATCACCTGCGGCCGGGACAGCCCGGACGACTTCGGGATCACGACCTCCGAGACCCTGCTGCGAGCTCTACCAGACCATCACCGGCGGCGTGTTCGTCCTCACCATCGGGGTCGCGGCGATCTCGCTGCTGGTGGGCGGCATCGTGATCATGAACATCATGCTGGTGTCGGTCACGGAGCGCACCCGCGAGATCGGCGTGCGCAAGGCGCTCGGCGCGCGCCGCCGCGACATCCTCACGCAGTTCCTGGTCGAGTCCACCACGCTCTCGCTCACCGGGGGCGCGATCGGGATCGCCGGAGGACTGGGCGTCGCGGTGCTGGTCGGCCTGCTCACACCGCTGTCCGACGGCCCTGTCGTGGCCGGCGGTGGTGCTCGGCATCCTGATGTCCACGCTCATCGGCGTGTTCTTCGGCTCCTATCCCGCCGCCCGCGCCGCGCGCCTCGATCCGATCGAAGCGCTGCGCTACGAGTGAGGCCATGAACCTCCTGCTGCTCGGCGAGACGTTCCGGATGGCCGGCCCACGCGCTGGTCGCGAACCGGCTGCGCTCGATGCTCGCGCTGCTCGGGATCGTCATCGGCGTGGCGACCATCATCGGCATGGTCGCGCTGGTCAACGGCCTGCAGCGCTCGGTCCAGCAGAGCATCCAGTCGCTCGGCAACAACACGATCTACATCCGCCGCATCCGGCCCGGCGTGCACTTCAGCGGCGACATCCCCGACAGCCTCAAGCAGCGGCGCGCGTTCACCATGGAGGACGCGCGGGCGATCCTGGCGCACGCTCCGGCGGTCCGGGCGATCTCGCCGCTCAAGTGGCCGTGGCAGAACCTGCGGCTCGAGTACCGTGAGAAGAAGACGCGCTTCACCCAGCTGTACGGGACCAATCAGGACTACGTGGTCACGCAACGGGTACGACCTGGCGCGCGGGCGCTTCTTCACGGCCGAGGAGGTCGACCGGCGCGCGAACCTGTGCGTGCTCGGCAAGGACACGCGCGAGACCCTGTTCGCGAACGCGGACCCGCTGGGCCGCACGGTGCACATCGGCAGCATCCCGTTCACGGTGATCGGGGAGTTCGAGCCCAAGGGCAAGCTCCTCGGGCAGAACTTCGACGAGCTCGCCGCGCGTTCCGTACACCACGATCGACAAGTACTTCCCGGCCCCCAACGACGCCCCGCCGTGGTTCCCCAAGCGCGGGGAGTTGTTCCTCGACGCGATCGCGCAGTCGCCGGAACAGAGCGAGCTGGCCCAGCAGCAGATCATCGAGGCGCTGCGCATCCGCCGGCACCTGCCGAGCAACAAGCGGCAACGACTTCGTGGTCTTCACGCGACGACGTGTTCCTGTCGCTCTACCAGCAGCTCACCGGCGGCATCGTGGCGGTGATGACGCTGATCTCCTCGATCTCCCTGCTGGTGGGCGGCATCGGCGTGATGAACATCATGCTGGTCGCGGTCACCGAGCGCACCCGCGAGATCGGCGTGCGCAAGGCGCTCGGCGCGCCGCGCCGCGCCATCCTCACCCAGTTCCTGGTCGAGGCGATCCTGCTCACCGCCGGCGGCGGCGCGCTCGGGATCCTGCTCGGCTGGGCGGATCTCGGAGGCGGTGCGCGCGGCGACCGCGTTCCCGACCTACGTCTCGCCGTGGTCGGTGGTCCTCGGACTGCTGTTCTCGGCGGTGGTCGGCGTGTTCTTCGGGCTCTACCCGGCGATGCGCGCCTCGCGGCTCGACCCGGTGGACTCGCTGCGCTACGAGTAGCGGGTGGCGGAACGCCCGCCCGGGCGACTCGCCCGGAGCGGCCCGGCGGCGCGTCCGCCGGCGTCCTGATATGCTGCGCCCATGAGCGTCGGGCATCGCGTCACCGCGGACAACACCACCGGACAGCCGCCCGCGCGCGGGCGCGCCGACATCGTCATCCGCGGCGCGCGCGAGCACAATCTCCAGAACCTCACCCTGCGGCTGCCGCGCCAGAGCCTGATCGTGGTCACCGGGGTCTCGGGCAGCGGCAAGTCCTCGCTCGCGTTCGACACGCTGTATGCCGAGGGCCAGCGCCGCTACGTCGAGTCGCTCTCGGCCTACGCGCGGCAGTTCCTCGGGCAGATGGAGAAGCCGGACGTCGACGCCATCGAGGGCCTTTCGCCGGCGATCGCCATCGAGCAGCGGGGGGCGGGCTCCAACCCGCGCTCGACCGTCGCCACCATCACCGAGATCTACGACTACCTGCGGCTGCTGTTCGCGCGCGTCGGGGTGCAGCACTGCCCGTCGTGCGGCACGCGCATGACACGCCAGAGCGTGCAGGAGATCACCGACGCGCTGCTCGAGCAGGGCGCCGGCCAGCGGGTGGTGGTGCTCGCGCCGATGGTGCGGGGCAAGAAGGGCGAGTACCGCAAGGAACTCGAGGCCGTGCAGGCGCCAGGGCTACGTGCGCGCGCGCATCGACGGCGCGTGGGTGGAACTGGACGATCCGCCGAAGCTGGCGCGCTACAAGCGCCACGACATCGACGTGGTGGTGGACCGGCTGACGATCGAGGCGGCGCCGCGCGGGCGCGCGTGGCGGAGTCGGTGGAGGCCGCCCTCAAGCTGGGCGCGGGGCTGGTCGCGGTGGCGCGCGAGGGGCACGACGACCAGCTGTTCAGCCAGGGCGCCGCCTGCCCGAACTGCGGCACCAGCGTCGAGGAGCTGCAGCCGCGGCGCGTTCTCGTTCAACTCGCCCTACGGCGCGTGCAGGACGTGCGACGGGCTCGGCACCCTGCTGCGCGTGCGATCCGGAGCGCCTCGTCCCGGATCCGTCGCAAGAGCATCCTGGAGGGCGCGATCGCGGCCTGGGGGGACGCGGGGGGCACCTGGGTGGGCGGGACCCTCAAGGCGCTCGCGAAGCGCTTCGACTTCGATCTCAAGACGCCATGGAAGCGCCTGCCGGTCCGGGTCCAGCGGCTGATCCTGCAGGGCTCGGGCGACGGAGGAGGTGCGGTTCGAGTACCGCATGAAGAAGGGCGCGGTGTGGGCGCACACCGGGCGCTACGAGGGGGTCGTCCCGAGCCTCGAGCGGCGCTGGCGCGAGACCACCAGCGAGCACGTGCGGCGGTCCATCTCGAGCCTCATGAGCGCCACCCCGTGCGATGGCTGCCAGGGCCGCCGGCTGCGTCCCGAGAGCCTCGCGGTGCGACTCGAGGGCCGCAGCATCTCGGACTGGACCGCGCTCCCGGTGAGCCGCGCGCGCGCGGACATCGCGGCGCTGCGCTTCACCGGCGCGCCCGCCGCCATCGCCGCCCCCATCCTCAAGGAGATCGCCGGCCGGCTGCGATTCCTCGACGACGTGGGCCTCGGCTACCTCACGCTCGATCGCGCCGCCGCGACGCTCGCCGGGGGCGAAGCGCAGCGCATCCGCCTCGCCACGCAGATCGGCTCGCAGCTCACCGGCGTGCTCTACATCCTCGACGAGCCGTCGATCGGATTGCACCACCGGGACCATCAGCGCCTGCTGCGCACGCTCACGGCGCTGCGCGACCTCGGCAACACGGTGGTGGTGGTGGAGCACGATCGCGACACCATGGAGGCCGCCGATTACCTCGTGGACCTCGGGCCGGGCGCCGGCCGTCACGGCGGACGGCTGGTGGCCGCCGGGACGCCCGGCCGAGGTGAAGGCGGACCCGGGGTCGCTGACCGGGCTCTATCTGTCCGGCCGCCGCGAGGTCCCGTTGCCGACGACCGCGCCGTCCCGGGAACGGGAGCGCTCTCGAGGTGCTGGGCGCGCGCGCCCACAATCTCAAGGACCTGGACGTGCGGTTCCCGCTCGGCACCTTCACCTGTGTGACCGGTGTGTCGGGTTCGGGCAAGAGCACGCTGGTGAACGACATCCTGCTGCCGGGGCCTCGAGCGCCATTTCGGAGGCACCGGGCCGGTGCCCGCCGCGCACCGGGCGATCCAGGGCCACGACCTGGTGGACAAGGTGGTGGCGATCGACCAGAGCCCGATCGGACGCACCCCGCGCTCCAACCCGGCCACCTACACGGGCACGTTCGACTTCATCCGCGCACTGTTCGCCAAGCTGCCCGAGTCGAAGGTGCGCGGCTACGGTCCGGGACGATTCTCGTTCAACGTCAAGGGCGGGCGGTGCGAGCACTGCCAGGGGGACGGGCTGCGGAAGATCGAGATGCACTTCCTGCCCGACGTGTTCGTGCGCTGCGACGTCTGCCACGGCCGCCGCTACAACCGCGAGACGCTCGAGGTCCACTTCAAGGGGCGCTCGATCGCCGACGTGCTCGATCTGACGGTGGAGGAGGCGGTCGACGCTCTCGGCACCCTCCCGGTCCTGCGGCGCAAGCTCGAGACGCTGTGCGGCGTGGGACTCGGGTACATCCACCTCGGTCAGTCGGCCACCACGCTCTCGGGCGGCGAGGCGCAGCGGGTCAAGCTCGCGACGGAACTCTCACGTGTGGCGACCGGCCGGACGCTGTACATTCTCGACGAGCCGACCACGGGGCTCCATCTCGAGGACGTCCGCGTCCTGCTCGAAGTGCTGCAAGCGCTCGTCGATCGCGGCAACACCGTGGTGGTGATCGAGCATCATCTCGACGTGATCAAGAGCGCCGACTGGTTGATCGATCTCGGTCCCGAAGGCGGGGACGAAGGCGGCCGGCTGGTGGCCGCCGGGACACCCGAAGCGGTGGCGCGCGCGCGGGGATCCCATACCGGAACGGCCCTGCGCCAGGTGCTTCCTCGATGACTCCGACACCCTCCGCGACCGTCCAGACGTCCGCCACCGGATCCACGCGCACCACCACGATGAAGGCGGTGGTGAAGGCGCAGGCGGGCCCCGGCTTCGAGATACGCGATGTCCCCGTGCCGGTCCCCGGCCCCGGGGAGATCCTCCTCCGGGTCCTGCGCGCCGGCGTATGCGGCACCGACCTCCACATCTTCGAATGGGACGCCTGGGCCCGGGGCCGGATGAAGCCTCCGGTCGTGGTAGGCCATGAGTTCGTCGGCGAGATCGTCGAACTTGGCCCCGGGGTGAAGGAGTTCATGCCCGGCGAGCGCGTCTCGTGCGAGAGCCACATCGTCTGCGAGCACTGCATCGCCTGCCGGACCGGCAACGGTCACGTGTGCGAGAACACCCGGATCCTCGGCGTCGACGTGAATGGCGGTTGGGCCGAGTACGTGGCGGTGCCGGCGTCCAATGCCTGGCGCGCCCCGGCCAACATCCCGCTCGAGGTGCAGGGCATCATGGAGCCGCTCGGCAACGCGGTCCACACCGCGTTCTCGGGCGACCTGTCGGCCTGCCGTATCGCCGTCACCGGATGCGGTCCGATCGGGCTGTTCGCGATCGGCGTCGCCCGCGCCGCGGGTGCCAGCCAGGTGATCGCCAGCGACATCTCACCCTACCGGCTGGAGCTCGCCCGCCGGATGCAGGCCGACGCGGTCATCGACGTGTCGAAGGAGAGCTTCGTCGAGCGCGTGCACGAGCTCACCGAGGGCCGCGGGCTCGACGGCGTGCTCGAGATGTCGGGGAACGCCAGCGCCATCCGTGACGCGCTCGCGGCGCTGCGCAATGGCGGCCGGCTCTCGCTGTTGGGGCTGCCGCGCGAGAACTTCGAACTGGACTGGAACAAGCTGCTGATCTTCAAGGGCATCACGCTCCACGGCATCATCGGGCGCCGCATGTACCAGACCTGGTACGTGATGGACAATCTGCTGCGCACCGGGCGCCTGGACGTGCGGCCCGCGATCACGCACGTGATGCCGATGGAGCAGGTGAACGACGCGATCACGGCGCTGCGCTCGGGCAACGCCGGCAAGGTGGTGCTGATCCCGTGGGGACAGAGCGCGTAGCGCGCCAGGAGACTCCCATGTACGACACGCTGAAGCCCGCGCTGATCGAGGAGATCGCGAAGATCCGTGAGGCCGGGCTCTACAAGGACGAGCGCATCCTCGCGTCGCCGCAGGGGCCGGCGGTGCGGCTGGCGGACGGGCGCGAGGTGCTGGTGTTCTGCGCCAACAACTACCTCGGGCTCTCGAACCATCCGCGGGTGATCGAGGCGGCCCACCAGGCGCTGGCCTCGCATGGCTTCGGCCTCTCCTCGGTGCGCTTCATCTGCGGCACCCAGGACCTGCACAAGCAGCTCGAGGCGAAGCTCTCCGCGTTCCTCGGCACCGAGGACACGATCCTCTACGCGGCGTGCTTCGACGCCAACGGCGGCGTCTTCGAGCCGCTGCTGGGCGAGGAGGACGCCATCATCTCCGACGCGCTCAATCACGCCTCGATCATCGACGGCGTGCGGCTGTCCAAGGCGCAGCGCTGGCGCTACGACCACGACGACATGGCGTACGCTCGAGCGCTGTCTGAAGGAGGCGGTCGAGAAGGGCACCCGTCACCGGCTGATCGCGACCGACGGCGCGTTCAGCATGGACGGCACCATCGCCGACCTGAAGTCGATCTGCGATCTGGCCGACCGCTACCGGGCGCTGGTGATGGTGGATGAATGCCACGCCATGGGCTTCCTCGGGCGCACCGGACGCGGCACGCCCGAACACACCGGCACGACCGGCCGGATCGACATCATCACCGGCACGCTCGGCAAGGCGCTGGGCGGCGCCATCGGCGGGTTCACCAGCGGGCGCCGCGAGATCATCGAGATGCTGCGCCAGCGCTCGCGCCCGTACCTGTTCTCGAACAGCCTGCCGCCCGCGGTCGTGGGCGCCGGCATCGCCGTGATGGACCTGTTGTCGTCCACGACCGAGCTGCGCGACCGGCTCGAGGTCAACACGCGGCGCTTCCGCGCCGGTATGACCGCGGCCGGGTTCGATCTCAAGCCTGGCGTCCACCCGATCGTGCCCATCATGCTGTACGAGGAGCGGCTCGCGCACGACATGGCACGACGCCTGCTCGAACGGGGCATCTACGTGATCGGGTTCTCGTATCCGGTGGTGGCCCGGGGCCAGGCGCGGATCCGCGTCCAGCTCTCCGCGGCGCACACCGAGGCGCACGTCGATCGTGCCGTGGCGGCGTTCACGCAGGTCGGCCAGGAGATGGGCGTGCTCAAGGGTGCGACCCGCGCCTGACCCGGTCGGCGTCGGGCGGGAGACGCGCGGCCCGGGCCCGCGTGGCGCGGCGCCCTCGCCCGCGCTCCCGCCTTCCGGTATGCTGCCGCGCGTCCTCGCGGCGCGTGGCTTGACCCCCGTCCCGGCCGTTCGGTAGGTTGCGAACGAATCCTTTCCTGGAGTGCATCGTGAACCGCGCCATCACCGTCAAGCACACGCCGTTCCACGCCTACCATCGGGCGGCCGGAGGGCGTCTCATCGATTTCGCCGGCTTCGAGATGCCGGTCCGCTACACCGGCGACGTGCGGGAGCACCAGTGCGTGCGCACCGCCGCCGGCCTGTTCGACGTGTCCCACATGGGCGAATTCATCGTGCGGGGCAGCGGCGCGGCGGCGTACCTCGACCACGCCCTCACCAACCACGTCGGCGCCATGGAAGTGGGGCAGGCGCTCTACTCCCCGATGTGCCGCCCCGACGGTGGCATCGTGGACGACCTGCTCGTCTACCGGTTCCCCGACCACTTCATGGTGATCGTCAACGCCTCGAACACGGCCAAGGACTTCGCGTGGCTGAAGGCGTCGTGCCCGCCGGGGGTCGACCTGCTGGACGTCTCCGAGGAGACCGCGCTGCTCGCTCTGCAGGGGCCGCGGGCCGCCGCCGTGGTCCGCGGCCACGTCCCCGAGGCGGCGCTCGCGCTCGGGTACTACCGCGTCACCCGCGGCCCGCTGTTCGGGGTGGACGCGGTCATCGCGCGCACCGGCTACACCGGCGAGGACGGCTTCGAGCTCTATTTCCACCCGCGCCACGCGGCGGCGGTATGGGAGGGCCTGGTGAGCGCCGGGAAGCCGCACGGGCTCGAGCCCGTGGGGCTCGGGGCCCGCGACACGCTGCGCCTCGAGATGGGCTACATGCTCTACGGGAACGACATCGATGACACCACGACGCCGCTCGAAGCGGGGCTCGGCTGGACGGTGAAGCTCCAGAAGGGTGACTTCAGCGGCCGCGCGGTGCTGCTGCGCCAGAAGGAGCAGGGGCTGGCGCGCCGGCTGGTGGGACTGACGCTCGACGGCCGGCGCGTCCCGCGTCACGGCATGACGGTCGAACAGGGCGGGCGTGCGATCGGCCGGGTGACCAGCGGCACGTTCAGCCCCACGCTGCAGCAGCCGATCGCGCTGGGCTACGTCGAGGCCACGGCCGCCGCGCCAGGCACCCCGCTCGACGTGGTCGCGGGCGAGACCCGCCTGCCCGCCCGCGTGGCCAGGACGCCGTTCTATACCCAGGGCTCGCGCCTCAAGTGAGCCCGATACCGGAGGATCGCTTGAGTTATCCCGACGACATCCGCTACACGCCGGAGCACGAGTGGGCCCGGCTCGAGGACGGGATCGTGACCGTGGGCATCACCTCGTACGCGACCGAGCAGCTCGGGGACGTGGTGTTCGTGGAGCTTCCGGAGCTGGGCCGGGCGCTCGAGGAGATGAAGGCCTTCGGGGTGGTCGAGGCCGTCAAGACGGTGAGCGACCTGTTCGCGCCGCTGGCGGGCGAGATCGTCGAGGTGAACGGGGACCTCACCGACAACCCGGCGCTGGTGAACCAGGATCCCTACGGCAAGGGCTGGATGATCCGGCTGCGGCCGCGCGACGCGAAGGATGTCGCGAAGCTCCTGAGCCGGGAGGACTACGAGCGCCTGATCGAGGAACAGCACGCATGAGTCATATCGGGCGTTCGGCGGAGGAAGAGCAGCGCATGCTCGGGGTGATCGGGGTGAAGCGGTTCGAGGACCTGCTCAGCGCCATCCCGAAGACGGCCCTGCTGGAGCGGCCGCTCGACATCCCCGGACCGCTCTCCGAGATCGAGATCCGGCGGCGGTTCGGCGGCTGGGCGCGCGAGGACGCGGCCGACCGGGCGGTGTCGTTCCTCGGCGGCGGCCTGTACGACCACTTCGTGCCCGCGGCCGTGGACGCACTCTCGATGCGGTCGGAGTTCGCCACCGCGTACACGCCGTACCAGCCCGAGGTCGCGCAGGGCACGCTGACCGCGATCTTCGAGTTCCAGAGCATGATCGCCGAGCTCACCGGTTGCGACGTGGCCAACGCGTCGATGTACGATGGCGCGACGGCCGTGGTCGAAGCGGCGTTGCTGGCCCGCGCGCACACCCAGCGCTCGCGGGTCGTGGTCGCGGGGGCCCTGCACCCGCACCACCTCGCCGTGCTGCGCACCTATCTGGACACCTCGGACATCACCGCCGTGGGCGATCGGGGTGGCCGGTGCGCGCCCGAAGACCTCCAGCGCGCGCTCGGCCCCGACGTGGCGTGCGTGGTGTACCAGCACCCGAACTTCTTCGGGCTGCTCGAGAGCCCGGCGACGCTGCACGCGCTCGCGCACGAGGCCGGGGCGCTCGCCGTGGCGTGCGTGGACCCGATCGCGCTCGCGCTGCTGGAGCCGCCCGGGTCCGCGGGCGCCGGCCCGGGCAGCGGGGCGGACCTGGTGGTCGGGGAGGGCCAGGCGCTCGGCAATCGGCCCTCCTTCGGCGGGCCACTGCTCGGGTTCTTCGCGTGCACGAAGGCGCTGCTGCGACGCATGCCGGGCCGTCTCGTGGCCCAGACCGCCGACCGGGACGGCCGGCGCGGATTCGTGCTCACGCTCCAGACGCGTGAGCAGCACATCCGCCGCGAGAAGGCGACGTCCAACATCTGCACCAATCAGGGCCTGGTCGCGCTGCGTGCGACCATCCACATGGGCCTGCTGGGCCGGGAGGGCATGCGCGAGGTCGCCGAGCTGTGCGTGCGGAAGACGCACCACGCCGCGCGCCTGGCCAGCGCGACGCCGGGCTTCCGGCTCGCGCACGACGGTGTGTTCTTCCGCGAGTTCGTGCTCGAGTGCCCGGTGGATGCCGCCGAGGTGGTGCGCGTGGGACTGGAACGGGACATCCTGGCGGGAGTGGATCTCGGGCAGTTCCGGCCGGAGTGGAAGCGCTGGCTGCTGGTGGCGGTCACCGAGCAGCGCAGTGCCGAGGAGATCGACCGCTGGGCCGACGTGCTGGTCGCCGCGTCCGCGGCCGCGGTGCCGGGAGGTGTGTCATGAGCGTCAATGGCCGTCTCCTGATCGAGCAGGGCGGACCGGGCCATCGGGGACCGTCGCTCCCGGCGTGTGACGTCCCGACCGTCCCGCTGGCCGAGCTCCTGCCGGGCGCGCGCCTGCGCGCCTCGCTGGCTTTCCCGCAGGTCACCGAGCCGGAGGTAGTGCGCCACTTCATCGAGCTGTCGGTGATGAATCACCACATCGACAAAGGGCTCTACCCGCTCGGCTCGTGCACCATGAAGCACAATCCGAAGCTCAACGACGAGATCGCCGCGCTGCCGGGCTTCGCGCTCGCCCACCCGCTGGGACCGGACGAGGCCAACCAGGGCGCGCTGCGCGTGTTGTTCGAGCTCCAGCGCGTGCTCGCCGCCATCACCGGGTTCAGCGCGGTCACCACCCAGCCGGCGGCCGGTGCGCAGGGCGAGCTGACCGGGCTCATGCTGATCCGCGCTTACCACCGTTCGCGGGGCGACGGCGAGCGGCGCACCCGCGTGCTGGTGCCCGACTCGGCCCACGGCACCAATCCGGCGAGCGTCAGCCTGCTCGGCTGGGAGGCCGTCACCGTGCCGTCGCGCGCCGACGCGAGCGTGGACCTCGACGCCTTCGCGAAGGTGCTCGACGACCGGGTGGCGGCGATGATGATCACGGTGCCGAACACCGTCGGCCTGTTCGAGACACACATCCGCGAGCTGGTGGAGATGGCGCACCGGGCGGGCGCCCAGATGTACATGGATGGGGCCAACCTCAACGCGCTGGTCGGGCGGGTGCGGCCGGGCGATCTCGGATTCGACGTCATGCACATCAACGTGCACAAGACGTTCTCGACGCCCCACGGGGGCGGGGGGCCCGGGGCCGGCCCGGTGGCCGTCGCGCGGCACCTCGAACCGTTCCTGCCGGTCCCGGTGGTGGAGGAGCACGGTGGTCGCCTGCGCCTGGTGCGGCAGCGGGAGCGGTCGATCGGCCGCGTGCACTCGTTCAACGGCAATTTCGGGATCCTGGTCCGCGCGCTCGCCTACATCCTCAACAACGGTCCCGCGGGCCTGAGTGAGGTGAGCCGCGCCGCGATCCTCAACGCGAACTACCTGATGCGACGGCTGGCGTCGACCTACGAGCTGCCGCACGACGCGCACTGCATGCACGAGTTCGTGCTCTCGGGCCGCCCGCTCAAGAAGTACGGGATCCGGACCCTCGATGTCGCCAAGCGGCTGTTGGACTTCGGCGTGCACGCGCCCACCGTGTACTTCCCGCTCACCATCGAGGAAGCGATGATGATCGAGCCGACCGAGACCGAGACCCTCGACCGGCTGGACCACTTCGCGGCGGCGATGGAGCAGATCGCCGCGGAGGCGGCGAATGCCCCCGAGTCGCTGCGGGGCGCCCCGCACACCACGCCGGTCAAGCGGCTCGACGAGGGTCGCGCCGCGCGCGAGCTGGTGCTGCGCTGGTCGTCCGGGTCGCAGCCCGGCACGCATGGCCGCTGACGGCCGGTCGTTCGCTCCGGAGGACATCGCACTCGTCGAGCGGGTGGCCGCGCGCATCGTCGCCCTGCGGCTCGAGGTGCCCGCCATCCTCACGCTCGAGAGCTCGCGCCCGCTGTCGCTGATCGCCGGACAATCGCTCGCCTTCTTCCAGCCCTTCGTCCAGGCGATGTTCCCGCTGCCGGACTACGAGCGTTTCGCGCGACTGCTCGAGCGGCGGGACGCGCTCGACCTGCTGGTGACGCGCATCGAGACGTTCGCCGCGGACGCGCACGCGAACCGGGACGCTGGACGGGCGCGGCGCGCGGGCCCGCGGCCCTGAAGCCGATGGGGACCCCCGCGGACGCGCCGCGCTCCATCCTCGCCACCGACTGTGGCTCGACCACCACGAAGGCCATCCTCATCGAGCGGCACGAGGGCGCGTACCGCCTGGTGGCGCGCGGCGAGGCGCCCACCACCGTCGAGGCGCCCTACGAGGACGTGACGCAGGGCGTGCTCAACGCGGTGCGCGAGATCGAGGAACTGGCGGGGCGTCCGCTCCTCGAGGGGGGGCGGATCCTCGCGCCGCAACGCGGCGAGTCCGGGGCGGACCTCTACCTCTCGACCTCGAGCGCTGGCGGCGGGCTGCAGATGATGGTCTCCGGGCTGGTGCTCCAGATGACGGGAGAGAGCGCGCAGCGCGCGGCGCTCGGTGCCGGCGCGATCGTCATGGACGTGATCGCGCTGAACGATGGGCGGCGGCCGCACGAGCGCATCGAGCTGCTCCGCCACCTGCGCCCCGACATGATGCTGCTCTCGGGCGGCACGGACGGCGGGGACGTGAGACGCGTGGTCGAGATGGCGGAGCTGATCGTCGCCGCCGACCCCCACGCGCGACTCGGCGCGGGCTACGCGCTGCCGGTGATCTACGCCGGCAATGGAGCGGCGGCGACGACGGTCGAGGGCCTGCTCCGCCCGCGCACCGCGCTCACGGTGGTGCCCAATCTGCGGCCGGCGCTCGAGCGCGAGAACCTCCAGCCGTCGCGGGACGCCATCCACGAGCTGTTCCTGGAGCACGTGATGGCGCACGCGCCCGGCTATCCGAGGCTGATGACCTGGTCGAGCGCGCCCATCATGCCGACCCCGGCCGCGGTGGGGCTCGTGATCGCGCAGGTCGCGGCGCGGGAGCGGCTCACGGTCGTCGGGGTGGACATCGGCGGCGCGACCACGGACGTGTTCTCGGTCTTCGGCGGGGTGTTCAACCGCACCGTCTCCGCCAACCTCGGGATGACGTACTCGATCTCCAACGTCCTCGCCGAGGCCGGGGTGGAGCAGGTGCTGCGCTGGGTCCCGCTCGAGGTGGAGCCGGACGACCTGCGCAACCGGGTCAAGAACAAGATGATCCGCCCGACCACCATCCCGCAGCGTCTCGCCGACCTGGTGCTCGAGCAGGCGGTCGCGCGCGAGGCGCTGCGGCTCGCGTTCGACCAGCATCGCGAGCTGGCGGTCGGACTCAAGGGCGTCCAGAGCGAGCGGACCATCTCCGACATCGTGGCGGCGGGCGCCGCCGGCGACTCGCTCGTGGACCTGCTCGACCTCGACCTGCTGGTGGGCTCGGGGGGCGTGCTGTCGCACGCGCCGCGCCGCGTGCAGGCCGCGCTGATGTTGATCGACGCGTTCCTGCCCGAGGGACTCACCCGGCTGGCGGTGGACAGCATCTTCATGATGCCGCAGCTGGGCGTGCTCTCGACCGTCCACGAGGAGGCCGCGACACAGGTCTTCGAGCGGGACTGCCTGGTGCGCCTCGGCGCCGTGCTCGCGCCGGTCGGCAGTGCGAGACCGGGGCAGCCGTGCGTGACGGTGGATGTCTCCGTTCCCGGGATGCCCTCGGTCACCCGGCGCGTCGCGTTCGGGGACATGCTGCGCATCCCGCTGCCGGCGACACCCGGCGTGCGCCTGCATGCCGCGCCCGAACACGGGTTCGACCTGGGCCGGGGCCGCGGGCGACCGCTGGACGCCGACCTCGAGGGCGGGGTGGTGGGGCTCATCGTGGACGCGCGCGGCCGGCGTCCGTTCGAGCTGCCGGCGGACGCGCGGGAGCGCGTCGCGCGCCTGCGCGCGTGGAACGCGGCGCTCGACGTCTACCCCGAGGGGGTCTGAGGTGGCCCACGCGTACACACCGGGACTCACCATCACGCCGCTCGCCGTGGTGCGGCGCGAACGGCGGCTCCCGCTCAAGGGTCAGGTGCTGGTGGCCGCGGGCGATCGTGTCGGGGCGGCCACCCGGGTGGCGCGCTGCGCGATCCCCGGCGCGGTGCAGACAGTGAACCTCTCCGCGCGGCTGTCGGTGGAGCCGGCGCGCGCCGGGGACTGCCTGCTCGTGCCGCTGGGCGGTCCCGTCCGGGCCGGCGAGCCGGTCGCCGAGGGTCGGAGCCTGTTCGGCCTGGTGCGGACCGTCCTCACGTCCCCGTGCGACGGAAGGGTCGAGAGCCTGTCCCTCCTAACCGGGCAGTTGCTGATCCGCGAGCCCCAGGTGCCGGTGGAGATCGACGCCTACGTGCGCGGCGTCATCCAGGCCGTGCTCCCCGACGAGGGCGTGATCGTGGAGACGCGCGCGGCGCTGCTGCAGGGGATCTTCGGGGTCGGGGGGGAGACCTTCGGGCGGCTCGCCTTCGCGGTCGACCAGCCGGGCGAGGCGCTGCTACCGTTCCGGATCGGCCCGGCGCTGCGTGGCCGCGTGGTGGTGGGCGGAGCGCACGCCTCGTTCGAGGCGCTCCAGCGGGCGCGCGAGGTGGGCGTGGCCGCGGTGGTGGTGGGCGGCTTCGACGCTCGCGACCTCCGGGAACTGCTCGGGCACGACCTCGGTGTGGCCATCACCGGAGCGGAGAACCTCGGCCTCACGGTGGTGATCACGGAGGGCTTCGGGCGCATCCCGATGGCCGCGCGGGCCTGGGACCTGCTGCGCGCGCACGACGGCCGCGAGGCCTCGGTGAGCGGTGCCACGCAGATTCGCGCGGGCGTGGTGCGACCGGAGATCCTCATCCCGCACGAGGACGGCGCGAGCCCCGCGCCGGTGGCGCCGGTCCACGAACTGGTGAAGGGGGTCCAGGTGCGGGTCATCCGCGAGCCGTGGTTCGGACGGCTCGGCCGGGTGGTGGACCTGATCGAGGACCGCCGGCGCCTCGAGACCGAGGCACTGGTGCGCGTGGTCGAGGTGGAGTTCACCGACGACCACACGCGGGGCATCGTGCCCCGCGCGAACGTCGAAGTGGTCTCCGGATGAACTCGGATCGGGCGGCCCGCGCGGCCGGAGCGCCGCACGAACCCATTGACACCGTTCGAAGGCGAGGCATACTTTCCGGCGCATCGCCGGATGCCACGGATGCGCGGCCGGCCGATCCACCGCGCGCCGGGGTGTCGTCTCGCGGAGGCCCCTTGACGCCCATGCTCGCGCGCCGCGTCCGCATCGCGAACGGTATCGCCGCGCTGGTGGCGCTGCTCCTGGGATGCGCCGCCCCGGCCTCCGCGCGCGAGGAGTTCGTGATCGTCCACGATCTCCCCCGGGCCGCCCCGACCGACAGCCTGGCGCGGGCCGCGGGAACCCTCCCACCGCCCGCGCCGGCCTCGGGCCTGACCTGGTTCGATTCGCCCAACGACGCGGGCCGTTCGGTCGAGCTGGCGTGGCGCCGCTCGCCGGACGACGACGGCTCGGGCCGCGTGACCCAGTATCGGATCGACCGGGCGCTCGCCCCCGGGGGGCCCTGGACCACGGTGGATTCCGTGGCCCACGGCGTGACCGCGCATGCCGATGCCTCGCCGCGGCGCGACATCGACTACTTCTACCGCATCACCGCCGAGGGCCCCGGCGGTCGCACCCCGGCGCTCAGCGTGACGGGGCCGGTCACCGCCCGGTCCGAGTGGATCAACTCGACGCGCTGGAGCGTGCTGGTCCTCACCGTGCTGTTCTTCGCGTTCGTGCTCTACTTCATCCTCCGCGCCCAGGGTGGTGCGACGCCGTTCCTGCGCCGGATCCCCGGCATCGACGCCATCGGGGAAGCGATCGGGCGCGCCACCGAGATGGGGAGGCCGGTGCTCTTCATCCCGGGGATCAACGACATCGACGAGATCCAGACCGTCGCGGGGCTCGTCATCCTGGAGCACGTCGCGCGCATCACCGCGCGCTACGAGACCCCGCTGATCGTGCCCGTGAGCTACCCGATCCCGCACACCCTCGCCGAGGAGATGGTGAAGTCGGGCCATGCGCACGCGGGACGGCCGGACCGGTACGACCCCGACAGCGTGCGATTCGTGTCGCCGGAGCAGTTCGCGTACGTCGCCGCGGTGACCGGCATCATGATGCGCGAGAAGCCCGCCGCGGTGCTCTACATGGGCTCGTTCTACGGCGAGTCCCTGATGCTCGCCGAGACCGGCTTCGCGACCGGCGCGATCCAGGTGGCCGCGACCGCGAACGTGCACCAGCTGCCGTTCTTCGTCGCCGCCTGCGACCACACCCTCATCGGCGAGGAACTGTTCGCCGCCAGCGCCTATCTGTCGGGCGAGCCCAAGCTGGTGGGCAGCCTTCAGGGCGCCGACCTCATGAAGATCGTCGTCGTGTCGCTGATCGTGATCGGATGCGGGCTCGAGACCGCCGGCATCCACTGGCTCACGGCGCTTCTGGTGACCCAGTAGGAGGCCCCGGATGAAACGCGAGGTCCCGCTCCTCATCACGGCCGCCATCGGGCTGTTCATGATCCTGTCGTTCTTCGTTCCGCATCACGCGGTCAGCGTGCCGGCGGACTTCCTCCAGGTGTCCGCGATCATCGTGGTCGCCTTCGGCTACGTGCTGGGGGGCGCCAATCTGCTGCGCCTCAATCTCGACGCCATCGGCAAGCGTGCCGAGGGCTGGCCCTACAAGCTGGTGCTGGTCGGCTCGCTCCTCGCGACCGTGGCCATCGGCGCGATCGAGGGGCCCGGCTTCCTCGACGCCGGCACCCGGACGCGTTGGATCTACGACCAGCTCTACACGCCGATGTCGGCGACGCTGTTCGCCCTGCTGGCGTTCTTCGTCGCCTCGGCCGCGTTCCGCGCGTTCCGCATCCGCACGCTCGAGGCCGGGCTCCTGGCGGCGGCGGCGCTGCTGGTGATGATCGGCCGGGTGCCCATCTCCAACGCGGTGGTGAAGCCGCTGCTCGCCGGGCTTCCCGCGGGCGTCGCCCACGCGCTCGAGCCGGTGGTGGTCCAAGAGTGGATCATGGACGTGCCCCAGAACGCGGGGAAGCGCGCCATCCTCATCGGGGCGGCGTTGGGCGTGATGGCCACCGGGCTGCGCGTCATCCTCGGCATCGAGCGCTCGTATCTGAGCGGGGAGGACTGAGCCATGGCCGGCATGGAGCGGCTGGAGCGCCTCGACCGGCGCTGGATCTTCCTCGCGATGGGACTGCTCGTGCTGCTGCCGATGCTGTTCCCGCTCAACCTGCCGCTCGAGGTGAGCCCCCAGGTGGCCCGTTACGCGCATGCGATCGATTCCCTGCCTCCCGGATCGCTCGTGCTGATGTCGTGCGATTACGACCCGAGCGGCATCCCCGAGATGGTGCCGATGACCCGCACCACGTTCCGCCACCTCCTGGCACACGACTGCAAGGTCGTGGTGACCGTGCTCTGGCCGGGAGGATCCGGCCTCGTGGACAGCGTGCTCCAGGAGACCGCGCGGGAGTTCCCGGGCAAGCACTACGGCGTCGACTGGGTGCACCTGGGCTACAAGGCCGGCAACGAGACGGTGATGGTGCTCATGGGACAGGGACTGGCGAGCGCCTTCCCGCGCGACCACCGGGGCAGTGACGTGCGCACGCTGCCGCTGCTCCGGCAAGCGCGCGACTACTCGTCGTTCGCGCTGATGGTGAGCCTGTCCGAGGGCTATCCCGGCACCAAGGAGTGGGTGCAGCAGGTGCAGGCGCGCTTCCACCTGCCGATGGTCGCGGGAGTGACCGCCGTGAGCGCCCCGGAGTTCTACCCCTACCTGCAGTCGGGCCAGTTGCTCGGCATGCTGGGCGGCATGGCGGGCGCCGCGGAGTACGAGCTGGTGCGCGGCGAGCGGGGCTCGGCGGCGCGCGGCATGGACGCCCAGTCGCTCGCCCACCTGTTCGTGGCCCTGTGCATCGTGCTCGGCAACGTCGTGCAGTGGACGAAGCGCAAGGAGAAGCGTCCATGACCCTGCATCCCTCCACCGACTTCGGCGTCTGGGTGGCGGCCCTGCTCACGCTCGCCGCCTTCTCGTTCCTGTGGCGCGACAATCCGCTGTACCGTTTCGCCGAGCACCTGTTCGTCGGCGTCTCGGCGGGCTACTTCATCATCCTGAACTACTGGACGGTGATCGTGCCCAACCTCATCGACCCGCTGCGGCTCGCGCTTCACGGGGACGGCGTGAACCCGGCCCGGCACGGGTTCCTGGCGGCCCAGATGGGGGACTACCGCGGCTGGCTGATCGTGCCGGGCGTGCTCGGCCTGTTGCTGTTCACGCGGCTGCTCCCGCGCATCGACTGGCTGTCCCGCTGGGCGCTGGCGGTCATCATCGGCGTGTACGCCGGCCTCAAGACCACCGGCTTCGCCCAGGGCGACTTCGTCGCCCAGGTGCAGGCCAGCCTGCAGCCGCTGTGGACCGGGAACCTCGGGACCAGTATCAGCGCCATCCTCTTCACCGTCGGCCTCGTCACCTCGCTGCTGTTCTTCTTCTTCAGCCGCGAGCAGAAGGGCGCCTTCGGCGCCGCCACGCGGCTGGGCGTGCTGTTCCTGATGGTGGGTTTCGGCGCGGGCTATGGCTACACGGTGATGTCGCGGGTCTCGCTCCTCATCGGCCGCTTCCAGTTCCTGCTCGAGGACTGGCTGGGCCTCCGCTGAGCGCGCGGGGCCGCGGCGGCGTCCGATGATCCTGTGGCTCGACGGAGCGCACGACGCGCCCGCGGCGATGCGGCGCGATGCCGAACTGCTGGACGCGTTCGAGCACGGACGCGCGCCGGCCACCGAGCCGGTGCTGCGCCTCCACCGCATCGATCCGCCGGGCATCACGCTCGGCCACGCGCAGGACCCCGCGCGCGAACTCGACCTCGAACGCTGCGCCCGCGACCAGGTGCGCTGGGCGGTGCGCACGACCGGAGGGCGGGCGATCTTCCACGCCGACGACTGGACGTACTCGCTCACCGCTCCCATCGCCGATCCCGACTGGGGGGGCAGCCTGAGCGAGGCGTACGACCGCGCCTCGCGCCTGATCGCGGGGTCGTTGAGGCGCCTCGGCCTCCCGGCCGAACTGGTTCCGGCGAGCGGGCGCTCCGGGGACCTGGCTCCGCGCGCTCCGCACGGCCCGGCCGCGCCGTGCTTCGCGTCGACCGCTCGCCACGAGATCGAGCTCGGCGGGCGCAAGCTGGTCGGCAGCGCCCAGCGTCGATTGTCGCGCGCGCTCCAGCAGCAGGGCAGCGTGCTGGTGGGGGACGGACATCTGCGCCTCATGGACTACCTGGCGCTCCCGGTCGAGGCGCGGGCGCGGGCGCGCGCGGCGCTCGCGCGGGCCTCCGCGTCGGTCCTCGGGTACCTGCCGGCGGCGCCCGCGCTCGCCGACTGGGCCGCCGCGCTGCTCGCCGAGGCCCCTCGCGGGACCCGGCTGGCGCGTGGCGACGAGGTCGTCCGAGGGTTGACCGCTTGAATCCGGAGCCTATACTGGCGCGACTCGCGCTCACCCGGACCGGACACCGGAGAATCGCCCACATGAGACGCCTGCCGCCCCCTCCCAGGACGCTGGCCGTGTTCGTCGCCGGGTTGACGCTCGCCGCGCTCGCGGGCTGCTCGCGAACGAAGGCGCCGCTCGACACGGGCTATCACGATCCGAACCCGCTGCCGGCGGACACCATGACGGTGCCGGTGCGCGAACTCGGCGTGCACGGCGGGCGGTTCGTGCTCGGGCAGACCGCGAGCCCGAAGAGCTTCAACTTCCTGGTCGCGAACGACAGCCCGTCGCGCGACGTGAACGCGCTGCTGTTTTCCGGGCTGACGGAGTTCGACAACGAGACCGAGGAATCCTACCCGCTGCTCGCGAAGTCGTGGGACGTGAGCCCCGACGGCACCACGTACACCTTCCGCCTGCGCCGCGGGCTGAGGTTCTCGGACGGGCATCCGCTGACCTCGTCCGACGTGCTGTTCATGTTCGAACTGGTGTACGACGAGGTGCTTCATCCCTCCCTCCAGGAGCTGCTCAAGGTGGACGGGAAGCCGCTCGAGGTCAGCGCGCCCGACTCGTTCACCGTGGTCGTGAGGTCGCCGCGTCCGTACGCCCTCATGGTGCCCGCGGTCGGCGCGCTGCGCATCATGCCCCGCCACGTGCTCGAGCCCGCGTTCCGGGCGGGCCGCTACGCCCAGATGTACCGGACCACGACGCCGCCCGAGAGCGTGGTGACCAGCGGCGCCTGGCGGCTGCGCCAGTTCGTCC
This sequence comes from Candidatus Eiseniibacteriota bacterium, assembly GCA_963776245.1. GTDB lineage: Bacteria > Eisenbacteria > RBG-16-71-46 > RBG-16-71-46 > RBG-16-71-46 > CAVSAC01. The sequence goes on from CAVZLN010000004.1 coordinate 229,745, forward strand.
AGGACGAGCGCACCGCGTTCGAGCGCAACCCCTACTGGTTCCAGGTGGACGAACGCGGCGGCCGCCTGCCGTACCTCGACGAACTGGTGGTGCTCACGGTGCCGGACCAGAACGGCGCGGCCGCGCAGTTCCAGGCCGGCGAGCTGGACGCCCTCGACAACGTGAAGCCGGAGGACTACCGGAGCTACACGGAGGGCCAGGCGAAGGGCGGCTACACGTTCTACGACCTCGGCCCGTCGCTGACGTCGGCGTGCCTCTGGTTCAATCTGGCGCGCGTCCAGGCGGACACCGCGCACGCGGCGCGGCCCGGGAAGCCGGTCGGCGCCCCGTACGTGGACCCGGTGAAGTACCGCTGGTTCTCCGACTCCCGGTTCCGCCGGGCGGTCTCGATGGCGATCGACCGCGACGCCATCATCCGGGGCGTGTATCACGGCGAGGCGGTGCAGAGCTGGAGCCAGGTCACCCCGGGGAACAAGCACTGGTCGGATCCCTCTCTGGTGGGGGCAAGCTACGATCCCGCCGGCGCGAAGCGCCTGCTGGCGGAGATGGGCTTGCGCGATGCCAACGGCGACGGCGTGCTCGAGGACGCGCAGGGGCACCCGGTCTCGTTCACCCTGAAGACGAACAGTGACAACAACACGCGCCTCGCGATGTGCGAGTTCGTGCGGGACGACCTGGCGAAGGTCGGGATGCGGGTGATCCCGGCCGGCGTCGCGATGCCCACGCTGGCCTCGAACATCCAGGACGACCACCAGTACGAGGCGGCGCTGCTCGGTCTCGGCACCGGCGTGCCCCCGGATCCGGGCATGGCTCAGAACGTCTTCCGCTCGAGCGGCAAGCTTCACTACTGGAATCCGCGCCAGCCGGCCCCCGAGACCGCGGCCGAGGCGCGCATCGACACGCTGATGGCGCTCAATGTCTCGACGCTCGACCTCGAGGTCCGCCGGCGCACCTGGCGGGAGGTGGAGCAGATCATCAACCGCGAGTGTTTCCTCGTCTGGCTGCCGGCGCAGAACCTCAAGGTCCCGGTACGGAACGGATTCGGGAACGTTCGCCCGAGCGTCATCCCGCACCGCATCCTGTGGAACATCGCGGAGGTGTTCGTGAGACCCACGGGCGCCCGGAGGTAGCGGGACCTCCGCATGCACACGTACGTGCTCCGACGCGTGCTCCAGGCGGTCCCGCTGCTGTTGGGGGTCTCGGCGCTCACGTTCCTGCTGCTCCATCTCGCGCCCGGGGACTTCCTCTCCACGATGGCCGAGAACCCCTCGATATCGCCCGAGAGCCTCGACGCGATGCGCCGGCGCTTCGGGCTCGACCAGCCGTGGTGGACGCAATACCTGCTCTACCTGCGCAATCTGGCGCGCCTCGACATGGGCGAGTCGTTCTCGCGGCACCTGCCGGTGTTCGACGTCCTGAGGGCGGCGCTCGGGAACACGCTCCTGCTCTCGGTCGCGGCGGCGATCGTGACGTGGGGGCTGGCGATCCCCCTCGGCGCGCTCGCCGCGGTGCGCCAGCACACCGCGGTGGACCGCGGGCTCACCGTCCTCGCGGTGGTCGGCCTGTCCGTTCCGGAGGTGCTCTCCGGACTGCTGCTGCTGTGGTTCGCCGTGCGCACGGGCTGGTTTCCGGCCGGCGGCATGCACGCGGTGGGGTGGGACACCATGGCTCCGCTCGCGCGCGTGCTCGACGTGCTCCATCGCCTGGTGCTCCCGGCGCTGGTCGTGGGGATCGTGCCGCTCGCGGGCCGCATGCGCCAGATGCGCTCCAGCGTGCTCGACGTGCTGCGGCTCGATCACGTCATGGTGGCGCGCGCCAAGGGGCTCGACGAGGGCACCGTGGTGCGCCGGCACGCCGTCCGCAACGCGCTCAACCCCATGATCACCCTGTTCGGGTACACCCTCGGCTCCCTGGTCTCGGGCGCGTTCGTGGCGGAGGTCATCTTCGCGTGGCCGGGTCTCGGGCGCGTCACGATGGACGCCCTGCTGGCGCAGGACCCGTACCTCGTGATGGGCTCGGTGCTGATGGCCTCGACCGTGCTGATCCTCGGCAATCTCGCCGCCGACCTGCTGCTCGTGGTCGCCGATCCGCGCCTCGCCGATGGCTGAGCCGCCCGCGCTCGGGCCCGGCACGGGGGTGCTGCGCCGCTTCCGCCGCAACCGCATCGCGGCGGGCGCCGCGGCCCTGCTGGGAGCGTTCTACCTCGCCGCGCTGGTGGCGCCATTCCTCGCGCCCTACGCCCAGGAGGAGATGGACCGCTCGCGCTTCCTGCATCCGCCCCAGCGGGTGCGCTGGGTGGACGCGGCGGGGCGGGTCCACGCGTGGCCGTTCGTGTATGGCAGCCGGCCGGACGCCACCGGATTCGCCTACACCGAGGATCGCACCCGGATGGTGCCGCTGCGGGTGTTCGTCACCGGCGCTCCCTACCGGCTCGCGGGCCTGCTGCCGTCCCGCCTCCACCTGTTCGGGGCCGCGGCGCCCGACCGGATCAACCTGCTCGGCACCGACACGCGCGGCCGTGACGTGCTGTCGCGGGTGCTGTACGGCGCGCAGGTGTCGCTCAGCGTGGGGCTGGTGGGGATCGTGATCTCGTTCACGCTCGGCCTGCTGGTCGGTGGGATCGCGGGCTACGCCGGAGGCTGGTGGGACGTGCTCGTGATGCGCACCGTCCGAACTGCTGCTGAGCGTGCCGGTGCTCTACCTGCTGATCGCGCTGCGCACGCTGTTCCCCGCCGAGATGCCGAGCGGGCAGGTCTACCTCGGCATCGTCGCGATCCTCGCGCTCATCGGCTGGGCGGGCCTCGCGCGCGTGATCCGCGGGATGGTGATGTCGATCCGCCGCACCGACTACGTCGCCGCGGCGGAGGCCCTCGGGATGAGCCCAGCGCGCGTGCTGGTGCGCCACATCCTGCCCAATACGATGTCGTTCGTGGTGGTGGCGGCGACGCTCGCGGTGCCCGGGTACATCCTCGGCGAGGTCGTGCTCTCGTTCCTCGGCGTCGGAGTGCAGGAGCCGGGAGCCTCGTGGGGCAACATGCTCAACCAGGCGCGCAGCCCGAACGTGCTCTCCTCCTCGCCGTGGCTGCTGATCGCGCCGGGCGCGGCGATCTTCCTCACCGTGATGGCCTTCAACCTGCTGGGGGACGGGTTGCGCGACGCGCTCGACCCGCGCGACCCCGACGGAGGGCGCGCCGGATGAGCGAGCCATTGCTGCAGGTGCGCGACCTGTGCACCCATTTCCACACCCGCGACGGCGTCGTGCGCGCGGTGGATGGCGTGTCCTTCGAGCTGCGGGCGGGGGAGACGCTGGCGCTGGTGGGGGAGTCCGGCAGCGGCAAGAGCGTGACCTCGCTCTCGATCCTGCGCCTGATCGCCAGCCCGCCGGGACGCATCGTGGGCGGGAGCATCCGCTTCCAGGGCCGCGACCTGCTGGCGCTTTCCGCCGACGGGATGCGCGGGGTGCGCGGGCGCGAGATCTCGATGATCTTCCAGGAGCCGATGACGTCGCTCAACCCGGTGTACAGCTGTGGCGAGCAGATCGCCGAGGTGGTGCGCCTGCACGAGCGCGCCGATCACGCGACCGCGCGGGCGCGTGCGATCGAGATGCTGCGCCTGGTCGGGATCCCCTCGCCCGAGCAGCGCGTGGACGAGTACCCGCACCAGCTGTCCGGCGGCATGCGCCAGCGCGTCATGATCGCGATGGCGCTCGCGTGCCGGCCGGCGATGCTGATCGCGGACGAGCCCACGACCGCGCTCGACGTGACCATCCAGGCGCAGATCCTCGAACTGCTCGCGCGGCTGCAGCGCGAGCTCGGCATGGCGGTGCTGCTCATCACCCACGATCTCGGCGTGGTGGCCGAGGCCGCCGACCGCGTGGCCGTGATGTACGCCGGCCAGGTGGTGGAGGCCGCGACGGTGGAGGCGGCGTTCGCCCGCCCGCTCCATCCGTACACCGCGGGCCTGCTGGCCTCGCGGCCGCGGCTCGGCCAGACGCGCGAGCGGCTGCTCACCATCCCGGGCCAGGTGCCCGACCCCGCGCGGTTCCCGCCCGGCTGCCGCTTCCACCCGCGCTGCCCGCTGGCGCGAGGCGCGCTGCCTCGAACCGGCGCCGGTGCTCGAGCCCGAGCCCGGCCACACCAGCCGCTGCTGGCGCGCCGGCGAGATCGCGGCCGGGGCCGTGCGACCGTTCGGGGACGCGGTCGCCCATGGCTGAGCCGCTGCTCGAGGTACGGGACTCAGCAAGCACTTCCCGGTCCGCCGCGGCGTGTTCGGCCGGGTGGTGGGGCAGGTGCGCGCGGTCGACGGCGTGTCCTTCGAGCTGCGGCGCGGGCGAGACGCTCGGCCTGGTGGGCGAGAGCGGCTGCGGCAAGACCACCACCGGCCGGCTGCATCCTGCGGCTCATCGAGCCCACCTCGGGCAGCGTGCGCTTCGAGGGCGAGGAAGTGACGACGCTGGCGCGCCGCGCGCTGCGGGCGCATGCGCCGGCGCATGCAGATCGTCTTCCAGGATCCGTACTCGAGCCTCAACCCGCGCCTGACGGTGGGCAGCATGATCGCCGAGCCGCTCGCCATCCACGGCCTCGCGACGCGGCGCGACGGCGCGCGAGCGCGTGGCGGAGCTGCTCACCCGCGTCGGGCTCTCGCCCGACCACGCGCAGCGCTACCCGCACGAGTTCTCGGGCGGCCAGCGCCAGCGCATCGGCATCGCGCGCGCGCTGGCGGTGGAGCCCGCGGCTCATCGTCGCCGACGAACCGGTCTCCGCGCTCGACGTGTCGATCCAGGCGCAGATCGTCAACCTGCTGCGGGACCTCCAGCGCGAGATGGGGCTCGCGCTACCTGTTCGTGGCGCACGACCTGTCGGTGGTCGAGCACATCAGCGACCGCGTCGCGGTGATGTACCTGGGGCGGATCGTCGAGCTGCGGCCGCGCGCGAGCGCTCTACGCCGCCCCGCTGCATCCGTACACGCGCGCGCTGCTGTCGGCGGTGCCGGTGGCCGATCCGGCACACCGCCGGCTCCGCAGTCGTGCCCGCGGCGACGTGCCGAGTCCCGCCAGCCCGCCGGCGGGCTGCCACTTCCATCCGCGCTGCCCGTCGCCGAGGCGCGCTGCTGCCGACGGAGTCTCCGGCTGCTGCGCGAGGTCCGCCCGGGGCACTGGGCGGCCTGCCATCTTCGCCGAGCGGGCTCGAGGCAACGGCGGGCCCGCGCCGCCGCTCGCCACGCCGGCGACTGAGCGCGGCCGCGCGCATTCCCCCAGCGCTGCTGACCCGCGCCGGGTGGGCGCGCCCAGCCTCGCCGTCCCGCGGTCCTCTCCGCCGCGCGCGCCCGCGCGGTCACCGCGGTCGGCGAGGGCGCCCGCAAGCCATTGCCCGCTTTGGGAGTCGCCCGCGGCCAGCCGGCCCCGCGCGGCCGGCGATCGGGTCTGGCACCGCGCTTGCCCTACGTGATAGGTGCGACCGGCGAGGCGAGACCGGACGCGGAGGCGGCGGCGAATGCCGGGTCTCCGCGGGCGGAGCAGCCCGAAGGTCTAAAGCCTGAAGGTGTGTTCCCTGCTCGACTCGTGATTGGCCGGCTGTGGGCTGATCCCCCTATCGCGAGCGAAGGAGTCTTACGGACTGGCACACGGTCTGAGCGGGGAACGAATGTAGGGCCCCGTGCCCGCGGGATAACGCACCCTGTGCTCACTCATCTCGCCGCGGCCGGGGCCCATGAATTCGCCCGGGGACCCTCTCCCCGGCCGCCCGCCGCGCTCCCCGCCCGCTGGCCGGCCCCCCGCCGTGTCCGGCGCATTGACCCAACCCTCCGCACCCTGCTAACTTGCGTCGATTCAACATCCCGTCGGGCAGGACACCTCAGGAAAACGGAGAGCGGACGCGACGAGTGGGACGCGAGGCGCTGGGACTGGTCGAGACACGCGGCTGGGTGGCCGCCGTCGAAGCGGCGGACGCCATGTGCAAGGCCGCCCGGGTCCGCCTCGTGCGCTGCGAGATCGTCCGCGACGCCCTGGTCACCGTGCAGGTGCGCGGCGCCCTGGGGGAGGTCGAGGCCGCCGTCGCGGCGGGCTGGAATGCCGCGCGGCGAGTGGGCGAGCCTCTGGCCCGTCATGTCATCCCGGCTCCTGACCCGTCGCTCGAGGAGTCGATCGCAGGGCCGCCCGATCGGGCGGAGGATCCAACGCAGGCACCCTGACCACGGAGGAGCACCCCATGCAGGAAGAAGCTCTTGGCCTGATCGAGACGCGCGGCTGGGTGGCGATGGTGGAGGCCTCCGACGCCATGGTGAAGGCGGCCCGTGTGCAGCTGGTGCACTACGAGAAGATCGGCGGCGGCTACGTGACCGCGATCGTGCGCGGCGACGTCGCGGCGGTGCGCGCGGCCACCGAGGCCGGAGCGGCCGCGGCGGCCAAGGTGGGCGAGGTGGTGTCGGTGCACGTCATCCCGCGTCCGCACGGCCAGCTCGAGGAGGTGCTCCCGATCCGCCGTCCCGAGCCGTCGGGCAAGAAGTAGCCGTGATCCTCGCGCAGGTCATCGGCACGGTGGTGTCGACGCGCAAGGACGCCGGCCTGCTCGGCCTCAAGCTCCTGCTCGTGCGCGAGGTGGACGCGGCGTTCAAGCCGGCCGGGACGTTCGTGGTCGCGGCCGACGCGGTCGGGGCCGGCGCCGGCGAGCTGGTGATGGTCGCCCAGGGCTCCTCGGCGCGCCTGACCGAGGTCTCGCGCGAGAAACCGGTGGACGCCGTGATCTGCGGGATCGTCGACTCGGTCGAATCGGGCGGTCACGACATCTACCTCAAGCACGCGCCCGGGCATCGCCCGGCGTCGGCGTAAGCACCGGCCGCCGCCATGGCGATCGACGAGAAGCGCATCGAGTCCATCGTCTCCGAGGTGCTGGAGCGCCTCGAGGCCGGACCGGGCGCCGCCCGGGGGGCCGCGCCGCTCGGCGTGCATCCCGATCTCGACACCGCGGTGGCCGCGGCGCGCCAGGCGTTCGCGGTCTTCGACCGGACGCCGCTCGCGACGCGCTACCGCATCGTCACCGCGGTCCGCGAGACCATGCTCGCGAACCTCCGCGTCCTCGCGGAGATCGCGGTGCGGGAGACCGGGCTCGGACGGGTCGACGACAAGATCCTCAAGAACCGGCTGGTCGCCGAGAAGACCCCCGGCATCGAGGACCTCGAACCGGTCACCTGGACCGGCGACCACGGCCTGACGCTCGCGGAGCGCGCCCCGTACGGCGTGATCGCGGTGATCACCCCGGTCACCAACCCGACCGAGACCATCATCAACAACGGCATCTCGATGGTCGCGGGCGGCAACGTGGCGGTGTTCTGCCCGCACCCCAGCGCGCGCCAGGTCTCGACGCTCACGATCGACCTGTTCAACCGCGCGGCGATGCGGTCCGGGTCGCCGATGCCGCTCCTGCACTCGGTCGCGGAGCCGACCATCGAGGTGGCCCAGACGCTCCTGCACTACCCGGGCATCCGCCTCAACGTGGTCACCGGCGGTCCGGGGGTGGTCCGGGAGGCGATGGCCGCGGGCAAGAAGGCGATCACCGCCGGGCCCGGCAATCCGCCCACCGTGGTGGACGAGACCGCCGACCTCGAGCGGGCGGCGCGCGACCTCGTCATGGGCGCCTCGCTCGACAACAACATCATCTGCACCGACGAGAAGGAGGTCATCGCGGTCGCGCTGATCGCCGACCGTCTCAAGGAGGCGTTCGCGCGCAGCGGCGCGATCGTGCTCCAGCCGCACCAGACCGAGCGGCTGCGCGCGCTGGTGCTCGAGAAGGAGCAGGGCCCGCGCAAGCACGCGGCCATCAAGCGCAGGTTCGTGGGCCGCAACATCGACGTGATCCTCGCCGAGGCGGGGATCCCGTGCGACCCGTCCAAGCGCATCGCGCTGTGCGAGGTGGACGCGCGACCATCCGTTCCTGTGGACCGAGATGATGATGCCGATCCTGCCGCTCGTGCGCGTGCGCACCGTGGACGATGCCATCGACTTCGCGATCGAGGTCGAGCACGGCTACCGCCACACCGCCTCGATGCACTCCCGCAACATCGACAAGCTCTCGAAGATGGCGCGCCTCTGCGACTGCTCCATCTTCGTCAAGAACGGCCCGAACGCCGCCGGCCTCGGGTACGGCGGCGAGGGCCCCACGTCGTTCACCATCGCGAGCCCGACCGGCGAAGGCATGACGACGGCGCGCAGCTTCACGCGTCTGCGGCGGTGCACCCTGGTGGACGCGTTCCGGATCGTGTGATGCACGTCGCCATCGCCGCCATCGAGACCAGCAGCATCGCCCAGGGCGCGGTCGTCGGCGACGCCATGGTGAAGACCGCCGAGGTGGACCTGCTCGAGGCCGCGATGCTGTCGCCCGGCAAGTACTGGGTGCTGATCGGCGGCGAGGTCGCCACGGTGCGCGCCGCCTACCGGCGCGGGCTCGAGGTCGCGGCCGAGACGCTGCTCGACTCGCTGTTCATCCCGCAGCTGCACGAGATGGTGGTGCCGGCGCTGCGCGGGGTCGCCCCGCACGCGGACCACGACGCGCTCGGCGTGCTCGAGACCATGACCGCGGCCGCCGCCATCGTCGCCGCCGACCGGGCGGCCAAGGCCGCGAACGTGCTGCTGCGCGACATCCGGCTCGCCAACGGCCTCGGCGGCAAGGGCGTGGTGCTGCTCACCGGCACCGTGGGCGACGTCCAGGCGGCGATCGAGAGCGGGCGGTCCGAGGCGCTCCAGAAGGGGCTGCTGGCGCGCTCGGTGGTGGTGCCGCGGCTGGCGGCGCAGATGAAGGCGAAGGTGTTCTGATGCTGTTCGCGCGCGTCCTCGGCACGGTGGTGTGCACCGAGCGCGTGCCGTCGTTCCGGGGCCAGCGCCTGCTGCTGATCGAGCCGACCGACCCGGCGGGTGCCGCCCAGGGCGCGCGGCCGCTGGTGGCGATCGACCTGGTGTCGGCCGCGCCGGGCCAGCGCGTGTTCTACGTGCGCGGCCGCGAGGCGGCGAACGCGCTGCCCGACGCCGACAACCCCGCCGACGCCGCCATCGTCGGCATCGTGGACCATGCCACGCACGACCCGGCCGCCGCGGGAGAGCGCTGATGTTCCTGGCCCGCGTCGTGGGCGAGGTGGTGGCGACGGTCAAGCACCCGCGCGCTCGCCGGCCAGAAGCTGATGCTGGTGCAGCCCGTCGACCCGGCGGGGAAGGCGGCGGCAGGCTCCAGATCGCGGTGGACACGGTGGAGGCCGGTACCGGGGACCACGTGCTGGTGGCCGACGAGGGCAACAGCGCGGCGCAGGTGCTGCGACGACCGCGCGGCCCGATCCGCACCGTGATCGTGGGGATCGTGGACGAGGTGGACGTGCCGGGCGAGCCGGAGGGTGCCCCCGATTGAGCGGTGCCGCGGACGCGGCCCGTGGTACATTGGCGTGCGATGGGAGGGTGCATCGAGTGCCGCTGTTCGAGTACCGTTGCACGGCCTGCGGTGAGGACTTCGAGGACGCTCGTCGCACGGGCTGACGCTCCCGCCGCCGCGCTGTCCGCGGTGTGGCGCGGCGAGCGTTCAACGGCGCATCTCCGCGTTCGCGGTGACGGGCGGGGGCACGACCTCCGCGCCCGGGCCCTGTGGATCGCGAGACTGCGCGTGCCGTCGTCCGGAGTGAGGAAGGGCACCACAGACAGGAGGTCGGGGCATGACCAAGGCCGACCTGGTGGAGGAGATCGCCACGCAGACCGGCGTCTCGAGGAATCACACGGCGATCATCGTGGACGGGCTGCTCGACGCGATCTGTCGCGCGCTGAGCGACGGCAAGCATCTCGAGATCCGCGGATTCGGCACGTTCAAGGTGCGTGAGCGGCGGGCGCGGCGGGCGCGCAACCCGCGCAGCGGGACGGAAGTGCTGGTCCCGGCCAAGATCGTCCCGGTGTTCAAGCCGAGCAAGGAGCTCAAGGCCCAGGTGCTCGAGGCGACGGAAGTCCCCGAGCCCAGACGCGTGGCCTGAGCCGAGCCGCGTCCCCACACGAGGAGAAGGAATGGGTTCTGGAAAGAAGCGGAAGCGCAAGAAGATCGCCACGCACAAGCGGAAGAAGCGCCTGCGGAAGAACCGCCATAAGAAGCGCATCCGCTAGTCCTCGTCGGTGCCCGCCGACGACGCTCCGCGACTCATCGGCCGCGCGGTCCTTGCGCGCGGCCGATGGATGTTCGACCCCTCCCGCCGCTGGCGCGGGGGGGCGCCGCGAGCTGATATGGACGGGCCGCCATGCCCCCGAGGACGGGGACTTCTGCATCGCCGAGGTCCCTGACGACGGGCCGGCCGAGCTGGTCGAGGTGCTCGGCGCCGACGACCGGCCGGCCTGGGACGATGACGCGGTGGCGTCCCAGTTCCGCCTGCGCCGACGTTTCCCGCGCGCCGCCCAGGCCGAGGCCGAGGGGCACCACGAGCCGGGGGCGCACGAGCGCCGCGGCCGGCTCGACCTGCGCGAGCAGCTGGTGTTCACCATCGACCCCGAGGACGCCCGCGACCACGACGACGCGCTCTCGGTGCGCGACCTGGGGCACGGGCGCACGAGGTCGGCATCCACATCGCCGACGTCTCGCACTACGTCGCGTCCCGGTTCGGCGCTCGACGCCGAGGCGCCGCTGCGCGGCACGTCGTGCTACCTGCCGGGCGGGGTGGTGCCGATGCTGCCGGAGCGGCTGTCGGGCGACCTGTGCTCGCTGCGGCCCGACCACGACCGGCTGGCGCTCTCGGTGATCGCCGAGCTCGACGCGGCCGGCGGACTGCACGGTTACCGCTTCGCGGAGACCGTGATCCGCAGCCGTCATCGCCTGCACTACGGGCAGGTCCAGCAGGCCCTCGACGGCGCCCGCGACCTTCCCAGCGCCGTCCTCGACGCGCTCGCGACCCTGATCGGGCTCGCCCGGGCCCTGCGCGACCGCCGGCTGGAGGCCGGCGCGCTGGCGCTCGACGTGCCCGAGGTGAAGGCGTGGGTGGACGAACACGGGAACACGCTGCGCATCGAGCGCCGTCCGCACCTCGAGAGCCACGAGCTGATCGAGGAGTTCATGCTGCTCGCCAATCGCTGCGTCGGCGAGGAGGGCGCGCGGCGCGGCGGCGGTCTGCTCTATCGCGTCCACGAGCCGCCGGGCGCCGCGCAAGCTCGCGGAGCTCGACGCCATGCTCCGCACCCTCGGGCTGCCGCGGCCCGGGGTGGTCGACGACCCGGCGCGCGCGCTCCAGGCGCTGCTCGCCGTGTCGCTGGACGAGGCCCATCGCCGCCTGGTGCACCGCCTGGTGCTGCGCTCGCTCTCGCGCGCCCGCTACCTCGAGACCGACCGGGTGCATTTCGGCCTCGCGACGCGCGAGTACTGTCACTTCACCTCGCCCATCCGGCGGTACCCCGACCTGCACAACCACCGGCGCGTGCGCGAGTGGATCCAGGGACGGCGGAACGACGCCTGGGACCCGCTCGAGCTCGCCGCGCTCGCGGCCGGATGCAGCGGCACCGAGCAGGTCGCCACCGATGCCGAGCGCGAGGCGGTCCGGGTCAAGGGGCTGCGCCATCTCGAGACGAGACTCGGGGAGCGCGCTTCGGGTATCATCTCCGGGTTCGTCGCCATGGGGTTCTTCGTCGAACTCGAGGACGTGCCGGTCGAAGGTTTCGTGCGGCCGTCGACGTGGCTCGACGATCGATTCGATCTCGATGCATCGGGTGTGCGCATGGTGGGCCGTCGCTCACGTCGCCGCTTCACGCTCGGCGACCAGGTGGTGGTGGTCATCGCCCGGGTGGACGTGCCGGCGCGCGAGTGCGACCTCGCGCTGGAGGAACCGCAGCGGCGGCATCGCCGCCGTCGCCACGGGAGGGGTGGATGACACAGAAGAAGGCGGCGCGGCGCTCCGAGCGCCGGCGCGCTCCGCGCGCCGACGCACGGCTCAGCATGCGGGTGGATCATTCGCTGAGCGATGCCGCCCAGATCGTCACCGAGAGCCAGAACATCTCGGCGAGCGGGATCTACTGCCAGTGCAGCGAGTACTTCGCGCCAGCGTCCAAGGTCGCCCTCACGATCGTGCTTCCCAAACTGCCGGGCACCCGCGCCGCGAAGGAGCTCATCAAGGTCGAGGGCATCGTGGTGCGCTGCGAGCAGTCGAGCGTGCGCAAGACGGAGCGCCACTACGAGCTCGCGTGCATGTTCTGCGAGCTCGACGAGAAGCTGCGGCGGCGTCTCGAGGACTTCGTGACGTGGCGCAACCTGCAGTCCCTGCGTGCCGCTGCCGGCGCGATCGCGGCCCCGCGCCGCCCGGCCCGCAAGCGCACGCCCACCGCCGGCACGCGCGCGGCCAAGACCGCGACGCGCCGCCGCACGGTGCACTGATCCCGCCGTGTCGCGCGTCGTCGCGGGCCGGCCGGCACCGGCGGCTCGCGACGGAGCGCCACGTCTCCGGTTCCCGCGCATGAACGTCCCGCAGCCCCTCGTGGTGTCGCCCGGGCCTCCGCTGGCCGGGGAGTTCACCCCGCCGGGGGACAAGTCCATCACGCACCGCGCCATCCTGTTCGGCCTGCTGGCCGATGGCGAGACCGTGATCGACGGCCCCAATCCGGGCGCGGACTGCCTCTCGAGTCTGGCGTGCGCGGAGGCCCTCGGCGCGATCCCGCGCGTCGAACCCGGACGGTTCACCGTGCGCGGCGGCGCCGGCGCGCTGCGCGAGCCCGCGGGGGTGCTCGACTGCGGGAACTCGGGGACCACGCTGCGCCTGCTCGCGGGCATGATCGCGAGCCAGCCGCTGTTCGCGGTGCTGGCGGGCGACGGATCGCTGAACCGACGGCCGGTCGCGCGGGTGGTGGATCCGCTGCGCCGCATGGGCGCCACGCTCACCGCGCGCGGTGGCGATCGGCTCCCGCCGCTCGCGATCCGCGGGGGCGCGCTCGCGCCCATCCAGATCGACCTCGCGGTGGCCAGCGCGCAGGTCGCGACCTGCCTGCTGCTGGCCGGGCTCTCGACCCGCGGCACCACATCGGTCGCGCTGCCGGGGCCGGCGCGCGACCACACCGAGCGCATGCTGCCCGCGTTCGGCGTGCCGGTCGAGAGCACGCCGAACCCGGGCGCGGGGCCGCGGCTCGCGGTGCGCGGGCCGGTGGTCCCGCGCGCGACGCGACTGCGGGTGCCGGGCGACTTCTCCGCCGCCGCGTTCTTCCTCGCCGCCGCCGCGGGCACGCCCGGCGCGCGGGTGACCGCGCGCGGCGTGAGCCTCAATCCCACGCGCACCGGACTGCTCGACGTGCTCGCGGCGATGGGGGCGCGGGTGGACATCGTGGCGCAGGGCGAGCAGGCGGGCGAGCCGGTGGGGGACATCACGATCGTGGGACCCGACGCGCTGCGCGCGTTCGACGTGCCGGCCGGATGGGTGCCGCGGCTCATCGACGAGGTCCCGGCGTGGGCGGTGGCCGCGAGCGCGGCACGTGGCGTGTCCCGTCTGGAGGGCGCGGCCGAACTGCGCGTCAAGGAGTCCGACCGCCTCGCGGCGCTGGCGCGCGGCCTCGAGGGTCTCGGCGTGCGATGCACCGAACATCCCGAGGGGCTCGCGATCGAGGGCGGGCCGGTCGCGGGTGGCACGGTCGACGCGCTCGGCGATCACCGCATCGCGATGGCCTTCGCGGTCCTCGCCAGTCGCGCCACCGGCCCGGTCACGATCGACGACGCGGCGTGCATCTCCACCTCGTATCCCGGCTTCGGTGTCACCTTCGTGGGACTCGGCGGGCGTGTGCGCTGGACGGGCCTGGACCGGACGTCGGGATGAGATTCGTCGTGACCATCGACGGCCCCGCCGGGGCCGGCAAGAGCACCACGGCGCGCGCGGCGGCCGCCCGGCTCGGATTCCTCTACGTGGACACGGGCGCGCTCTACCGGGCGCTGGCGCTCAAGGCGCTCGATCAGGGCATCCGCGCGGACGACTCGGCAGGGCTCGAGCGGCTGCTGGACGGGTCGCGCCTCGATCTGGCGGGGGCCCCCGACGCGACCCACGTGTGGCTCGACGGCGAGGACGTGTCCGCGCGCATCCGCACCCCCGAGGTGAGCGAGATGTCATCCCGGCTCGCCGCACGCCCCGAGGTGCGTCATCGGCTGGTCGCGGTGCAGCGCGCGCTCCAGGAGCGCGGACCGCTGGTGGGCGAGGGGCGCGACCTCGGCACGGTGGTGTTCCCGGACGCCGAGGTGAAGATCTACCTCGACGCCACCGTGGACGAGCGCGCCCGGCGGCGCCACCGCGAGCTGCTGGCCCGCGGCATCGCGGTCACCCTCGAGCAAGTGCGCGAGGAGCTCGACCAGCGGGACGGCCGCGACCGCGGCCGGGCCGACAGCCCCCTGCGCGCGGCCGCGGGCTCGGTCGCCATCGACACCACCGGCATGGACATCGCGGCCCAGGTGGAAGCGGTGCTGGAGGTCGTCCGGCGGCACCCGCTGTGGGGGGGCCTGGGCGGGCCGGCGGGCCCAGGCGCGCTCCCCGGGCGCCCCGAGGACCCCGGGGCGGAGCGTCCCGGGGGGCCCTTGGAGATTCCATGAGCCTGCACTATAGTGCGTCCCGGCTTGTCCTGGGTGCCGTGTTCCGAGTGCTCACGGGATGGAGGATCGTCGGTCGCGAGCAGGTGCCGCGGACCGGGGGCCTCATCGTGGCGTCGAACCACGTGTCGTACTGGGACCCTCCGCTCATCGGGGCCGCGCTGCCGCGCGAGATCAGTTTCCTGGCGAAGGAAGAGCTGTTCCGGACCCCGCTCCTGGGAGCGGTGATCCGAGCGTACAACGCCATCCCGATCCGGCGCGGCGTCGCCGACCTGTCGGGGATGGCGAGGGCGATCGAGGTCTTGAAGCAGGGCGGTGCCCTGCTGATGTTCCCCGAGGGGACCCGGAGGCGCGACGGGGATCTGCATCCCGCGCGGCCGGGAGTGGGGATGCTCGCGGTGAATGCCGAAGTGCCCATCCTGCCGGTCTTCATCGCCGGCAGCGGGCATCCCGGGAAGTGGCTGTACCGGGGCTCGCGCGTGCGCCTGTCGTTCGGCGCTCCGCGGTCCTGGCAGGACCTGGCCGGTCCGGACGTGGATCCCGTGCCCGGACGCGCCCTCTACCAGCGGGTGGGGGAAGGCGTCATGCGCGAGCTCGCGGCCCTGCAGGCGGGTCCTTCGACATCGGCTTCAGCGGGGCGGTCACAGCCGCTCCCACATTCATAGTTGACGAGGAGGCTGCACCCACATGCTGGATACGACCGACGAGACCCTGACCCCCGTGGCGGAGACCCCGCGCCGGGCACCCATCCGTCCCCTGCTGCCGCTCAATGCGGACGACGAGGACGAACTCACCCCCGAACAGCGCGAGCAGATGTTCGGGCAGTACGAGGAATCGCTTCGCTCCATCGGCGAGGGTGAGATCGTACGCGGCACCGTGCTGGCGATCGACGAGAAGGACGTGCTCGTCGACGTCGGATTCAAGAGCGAAGGGGTGATCTCGCTCTCCGAGTTCTCCGATCCCACCAGCATCAAGGTGGGAGACGTGCTCGAGGTCTTCCTCGAGAAGATGGAGAACCAGGACGGGCTGGTCGTGCTGTCGAAGCAGCGCGCCGATTTCGTGCGCGTGTGGGACCGCGTCAAGGACGCGCATGACTCCGGACAGGTGGTGGAAGGCAAGCTCGTCCGCAAGATCAAGGGCGGCGTGGTGGTGGACCTCTACGGCGTCGAGGCGTTCCTGCCCGGCTCGCAGATCGCGCTGCGCCAGGTCCAGAACGTCGACGCGATGCTCGGCCAGCTGGTCTCGGTGAAGATCATCAAGCTCAACAAGCGCCGGCGGAACATCGTGGTGTCGCGCCGCGCCGTGCTCGAGGAAGAGCGCGACCGCATGAAGGCCACCATCCTCAAGGACCTCGCGAAGGACCAGATCCGCGAGGGACAGGTGAAGAACATCACCGACTTCGGGGCGTTCGTGGACCTCGGCGGCATCGACGGCCTGCTCCACATCACCGACATGTCGTGGGGCCGCGTCTCGCACCCCAGCGAGCTGGTCAAGATCGGCGACCGGGTGCGCGTGAAGGTGCTCAATTTCGACCCCGAGAAGGAGCGCATCTCCCTCGGCCTGAAGCAGCTCGAGGCCTACCCGTGGGAGGGTGTCGACGAGAAGTACAAGGTCGGCGACCGCATCAAGGGCAAGGTGGTCTCGATCACCGACTACGGCGCATTCGTCGAGCTCGAGAAGGGCGTCGAAGGCCTGATCCACGTCTCGGAGATGTCCTGGACGCGCCACGTGCGGCACCCGTCGAAGGTGGTCAACATCGCCGACTACATCGAGGCGGTGGTGCTCAAGGTGGACAAGGCCAACGAGAAGATCTCGCTCGGCCTCAAGCAGGTGGAGCCGGATCCGTGGCTCACGCTCGACCAGAAGTACCCGGTCGGCATGAAGGTGAAGGGCAAGGTCCGGAACCTCACCAACTTCGGCGCCTTCGTCGAGCTCGAGGAGGGCATCGACGGCCTGGTGCACGTGTCCGACATGTCCTGGACCAAGCGCGTCGCACACCCGAGCGAGGTGCTCAAGAAGGGTGACGCGGTCGAGGTCGTGATCCTGTCCATCGATAAGGAACACCGCCGCATCAGCCTCGGGCTCAAGCAGGTGTCCGAGGATCCGTGGCCGTTGCTGGCCGACAAGTTCCCGTCGGGGATGGAGCTCAGCGGCACCATCAACCGGCTGTTCGACCGCGGCGCGATCGTGGACCTGGGCGAGGGCATCGAGGGCTTCGTGCCGCTTTCGCAGCTCGGCATCGACGATCTCAAGCGTCCGAACGACGCCTTCGAGGTGGGCGAGACGCTCACCATGAAGGTCACACGCGTGGACGTGCCGAATCACCGGCTCATCCTGAGCGTCAAGGCGTGGCTCGGCGAGCAGGACGACATCGCGCTCGCGGAGTGGACGTCGAAGCGCAATCAGGTGCGCGCCAACATCGCCGCCAATCCGCCGGAGGAACTGCCGGAGGAACCGAAGGCCAGCAAGGCCGACGACGTGGTGGTCGAGGAGTAGCGCCCGGACGTCGCCGGGCGGCAGGATCGAGACGGGCGGTCCCGCGCGGGACCGCCCGTTGTCGCGCGAGGCCCGGCGCCGTATGCTCCGCGCTCCATGCTGAGCGCCCCTTCCGCCATCCTGTTCGCCCTCGTGCTGGTCGCCCCGGGCCCGGCCGCGTCGTTGCGCGAGCTGCTCGAACGCACCCCGCCCGACAGCCTGATCGGCCCCTTGCGCCGCCTCGAAGCCCGAAGCCCGCACGGCGACGAGGCGGGCGAGGCCGCGTACGCGCTCGGCCAGCTCCACTATGTGCGTGGCGAGTACGTGCGCGCCGCGGATGCGTTCGCCCGCGCCGCCGCGCACCTCGAGCCGGCTCGCAAGGGCGGGGCGCGCTACTGGTCCGGGCTGGCATGGCTCGGCGCCGGCGACCCGACCCGGGCCCGCGCCGCGCTCGAGGAGGTGGCGCGCTCGGACGCGGCGCTCCGCGGACTCGCGCGGCTCGGCGTCGCGCTGTCCTGGGAGGCTTCGAAGCGGCCCGAGGAAGCGCTGAGCGCGCTCGAGCGGCTGGTGGATGACCGGCCGGGCGAGGCGGCACCGGCGGCGCTCGCTCACCTCGAGACACTCGCCACCCGCCTGCGTCGCGACGCGGTGGCGAGACGCGCGCACGAGCGCCTGCTGCGCGAATGGCCCGGCAGCCTCGAAGCGGCGAGCGCGCGCGCCGTGCTCGACCCGGCCGGGACGACGGCCCCCGCAACCGGCGTGGTGGGCGTCGAGGTCGGTGCGTTCGCCGATGTCGGCCGCGCTCGCGCGCTCGCCGAGGCCGCCCGGCGCGCCGGATTCGCGGAGGCGCAGGTGGTCGCGCGCGGCGCTGGCCCGGCTCTCCTGCACCACGTCCGCGTGGGAGAATTCCCGAGCGCGGTCGTGGCGCAGCGCGCGGGCGAGCGCGCCGCGCAGGCCCTCGGCGTCCGGTTCCAGCTGGTGAAGCCGTGACCGCTCCGCCGAGTGTGCGCGCCGCGGCGGCCACCCCGGTCATGCGCCAGTACCTGGACGCCAAACGGGAGCATCCGGACGCGTTCCTGTTCTTCCGCCTCGGCGACTTCTACGAGATGTTCCTCGCGGATGCGATCCGCGCCGCGGGCCTGCTCGGGCTCACGCTCACGTCGCGGAACAAGCAGGACCCCGAGCCCATCCCGATGTGTGGGATCCCTTGGCATCAGCGCGATGCCTACGTCGCGCGCCTGCTGCGTCTCGGGCACAAGGTCGCGATCTGCGAGCAGCTCGAGGATCCGTCCCAGGCGAAGGGCATCGTGCAGCGCGGTGTCACCGAGGTGCTCACCCCGGGCTCGGTGACGGGCGAGAGCTTCCTCGATCCGGCGGCGAACAACTTCCTCGCCGCGCTCTGGCCCACCGTGGACTCGCTCGGGGTGTGCCTCGCGGACGCCTCGACCGGCGAGGTGAAGCTGGCCGAGACCGGCTGGGCCGATGCCCCGGGCCTGCTCTCGCGGCTGCGCGTGTCGGAGTGGGTCGTGCCGGGAGCGGACGGCCTCGACGCCGCGCTCGCCGACCGGCTCGACGCCGCGCGCCGGGGGCTCCCCGGTGCCCTGAGCCTGGTGCGCAGCGACCGCTTCGAGGACGAGGCGCGGGTCACTGCCCGCTGGCCTGCAGCCGCGGCCGTGCTGTCCGCGCTCCCGGCGGCGCGCGCCGCGGCGGCCGGGGCGCTCGAATACCTCGACCGCATGCAGGGCGCCGAGGCGCTGCGCGGCGCGCGCGTCGAGCGCTGGGCGGAGGACGAGACCTTGCGCTACGACGCCGCCACCGCGCGCCACCTCGAGCTTTTCGATCCCCAGCCGGGCGGCGAGCCGCGTCACACCCTGTGGCATCACCTCGACCTCACCGCCACCGCGCCCGGCGCGCGCCGTCTGCGCGCATGGCTGGAGCGCCCGCTGGCCGCGCCCGCGCCGCTGGCCGAGCGCCAGGCCGCGGTCGCGACGTGGCTCGAGGCCGCCGCGGCGCGGGCGCACTTCCGCGAGGCGATGCGCGGCCTGCCCGACCTCGAGCGCCTCGTCGCGCGCCTGCTCGCGGCACGGGCGACGCCACGGGAACTGGGCGCGCTGCGCGACACGCTGCAGCGGCTGCCGGCGCTGAGCGAAGCGCTCGCGGCGCTCGGGGACGCGCTCCCGGCCGCTCGCGGCGCGGCGCTCGCCGTGGACGCGGCGCTCGCCGCGCGGCTCGCCGCGGCGCTCGTGGACGAGCCGCCCCCGGTCTCGAACGCGGGCGGCGTGATCCGCGTGCGCTACGACGAGCATCGTGACCATCTCCACGAGCGGTCGCGCTCCGGCAAGCGTTGGATCGCGGAGCTCGAGGCGAGCGAGCGCGCGCGGACCGGCATCCCGAGTCTCAAGGTGGGGTTCAACCGGGTGTTCGGCTACTACCTCGAGGTCACGCGCGCCCACGCCGACAAGGTGCCGGCCGACTACGAGCGGCGCCAGACCCTGACCACCGCCGAGCGCTACGTCACGCCCGAGCTCAAGGCCAAGGAGAGCGAGGTGCTGAGCGCCGAGGACAAACTCCAGGCGCGCGAGCACGAGCTGTTCGTGGCGCTGCGAGAATGGTGCGCCGGTTTCGCCGGGCCGCTTCAGAGGGCCGCCGAGGCGCTCGGCGCGCTCGACGCTGAGTCCACGCTCGCCGAGGTGGCGTCGCGCTACGGCTGGACCCGCCCCGAGCTCGACGACAGCGACCGCCTGGTGCTCGAGGACGCGCGCCACCCGGTGGTGGAGCGTCTCATCCCGCGCGGGGAGTTCGTGCCGAATGGCATCACGCTCGACGCGGCGCAGCGCCAGATCCTGCTGCTCACCGGTCCCAACATGGGCGGCAAGAGCACCTACCTGCGCCAGGTGGCGCTCGTCGTGCTGCTGGCCCAGAGCGGTTCGTGGGTGCCGGCCGCGCGCGCCGTGATCGGCCGCGTCGATCGCTTGTTCACCCGCGTCGGCGCCTCCGACCGCCTCGGCGCCGGGCAGAGCACGTTCATGGTGGAGATGCAGGAGACCGCCGACATCCTGCGCTCGGCGACCCCGCGTTCGCTGGTGCTGCTCGACGAGATCGGCCGCGGCACCGCCACGTACGACGGCCTGGCGCTGGCGTGGGCGGTGACCGAACACCTGCACGATGCCGCGGGCCCGCGGCCGCGCACCCTGTTCGCCACCCACTACCACGAGCTGACCCAGCTCGCCGAGCGCCTGCCGCGGCTCGTGAACGTGCACGTGACCGTCAAGGAGCGCGGAGACACGGTGGTGTTCCTGCACCGCATCGCCGAGGGCGCCGCCGACCGTTCGTACGGCATCCACGTGGCGCGCCTCGCCGGCCTGCCGCTGAGCGTGATCGAGCGCGCCCGGGAGGTGCTCGAGGAACTGGAGAGCGAGCGCACCGTGGAGCAGCTCGAGACCCACGCGAGGGGCCGGCGCGCAAAACGCGACGAGAGCCAACTCGGCCTGTTCGCCGCCACTCCCGCAGCGCATCCCGCCGCCGATGCGCTCAAGGCACTCGACGTGGAGACGCTCACCCCGCTCGAGGCGCTCAACCTGCTCGCGAGATGGAAGCGCGAGTGGGGGAGCACGGGGTAGGTAGCCCAATGCGCTTGTCGGGTCTTGGCCCGGTGTTCGTGCTGGTCGTGGCCACGGGACTTTCCGGGTGCTCGAATCCGGGGGACCAGCGGTTCCGCGCGTCGGTTGGACCGGTTCTGAAGCAATGTGCCGGACTCAATTCCCAATTGAGCGTGGGCGAGCAGTGGGGCGAGGATCTCCAGCGCGAGGCGATACGAGCCGATGCGGCCATCCGACGCTTTCGTGCGGCCATTGGGACATTACCCCGTCCGAGTGAAAGGCAGCTTAGATACCTGGAATTCAGGCTCCTTGCTATCTACGGGAGTGCCAAGAACCTGCTCGCGGCAAGGGTGGCTGCGGTTGACGCTCAATACAACGCGCGATTCCCCGGACTGGCCCCCGGGAATCGGAGAATCGCGGTGGCCCAGCTGAGCGAGTGTATGCGACAGCTGTCCGAGACCACAGCACAGCACGGCAGGGCGATCAGCTACTTGATAGCGGCCGAGCACGTCGTACTGGGGACGCACATTGTGCGTGATGCTCTGGAGGCGGCGTACCCGGGAGGCGGTCAGGACCAGCCAGGGCAGCGTGCCAAACGGCACGTCAGCACCAGCGTGGAAGCCGAACGCCTCGTACGCTCGGAGATCGCAGCAATGCGCTGGTGAAGTGTGGCGTGTGCTCTGACAGGCGAGGTGGTGCCGCGCTTCCTGGAGAAGACAGGCAGCGGGTGTCCAATCCGCTGCTCTCGCCCAGCGGCTTCCTCACCCTCCGATCGCGTTCATGCCCGGAGCGCTCGCGAGGTTCGGGACGCCGGCGTGCGCCGCCGGGCGCCAGCCTCGAGAGCGCAGCCCGCACCCTCGCCTCGATCGGCGCGTCCACCATGGTGTCGCAGCACGCCGCCGCGCGGCGCGCCTCGTCGGCCCGGAATCCGAGCCCCCGGAGCCACGGGATCACTTCGTCCGCGCTGGCCTGCCGGGCGGCGGCGCGTTCGCGCTCCTGTGCCTGTGCATCCTCGCGTGCGCGCGCCTCGGCGGCGGCGTGCGCCCGCTTCGCTTCGCGGGTCGCCGCCGCCCGGCGCTGGGACTCGGCGCGCTTGTGAGCCATGAACCCGGCGCCGTAGGTGCGCTCCGCCTCGAACTGGTTGTGCGCCCGGCAGCGCAGGCGCAGTCCGGCCGGCGTCGCCTGCCCGCCGCGCGCGAACGGGTCGATGTGATCGAACTCCAACCTCGCGGTGGCCCCGCAGCGCCGGCCTGACTCGCTCACGAAGGTGCACTGGCCGCCGTCGCGCTGCCAGACGGTGCGCCGCACGGCGGCGGGCACGTAGCGGCTGTCCGCCGCGCGGCGCCGGCGGCTCGGGCACGAGCGGGCGGTGGGGGCGAACTTGCGCTGCTCGAGCTTGGAGATCAGCGCATCGAGGGCGCGGTCCAGCACCTGCACGAGGTCGCCCGAGGGCACCGCGTGCCCGAGCAGGGCCTGGGCGTAGCGCAGCCTGTCGTGGGTGGCTTGGCCGATGGTGCACTGGAGGGCGAAGCTCCCGGGTGACAAGGGCCCGATCACCGGGTGTGACGCAGGTGGGCGAACACGCCCCGGGGCGTGTTGCATGACATCGTCCTGAACTGGCGGCGCCGCCAGTTGAGCGAGGGGATTCCCAACTGGCGGCGCCGCCAGTTCACCCGCGAGCGCGCCGACTGGCGCCGGCGCCAGTTCGTCGCCAGCGAGCGGCTGCACCAGTGCCGGCAGGTTGGGCCGTGGGAAGCGCTCGGCCAGCAGCCGCTCGAGCTCGCGGTCCGTCCTGCCCGCCGCGGCGGCGAGCAGATCGTCGGCGGTGTCGACGGTCAGATAGGGTGCCAGCCGCAGCACCGCGCTGAGGTTCAGTCGGCCGTCGGCCAGCATCGGGAAGATGGCGGGGAACTCCCGGGCCGTGCGGGCCGCGCGGATGCGCCGGAACGCCGCGTCATCGGACAGCCCCAGCTCGCCCACGCACCAGGCGAACATGGACGGGTAGGCCGCCGGCCGGTAGAGCCGGCGGGCATCGACCTCGGCGAGGTGGGCGAGCAGCGCGGCGGTGGTGACGCGGTCCTGCGCGACGAGCGCGGCCAGGTCATGCAGCAGGACCGGGTCGGAGAGATGGGACAGCGAGTAGGACGGCATGGCGGGACTCCGCAACGGGGACTCGGTCGCGGGGGCACACGCTCTGTATAGCATGCGTGTCCGAGGCGCTCGTGCGTGCCCGGAGGGCGCGCCGCGCGGGGCATCGCGCAAAATGACGAGCCGCTCGCAGGCGCGAGGACGTCTGCGCGCATCCTGCGCGCGCAGGCGCGCGATCGCAGCACGGGCCGCGGGTCGGGCACGCCAGGGTGCGCGAATCGTGTCAAGCGAAATCGTGGGTGCAGACTGGGGACACGGGTGACAGATCAGACCAGAAGAACGGGCGACGGTTCTTCCGCGCGCGCTGCGCACTTCCCCCTGCGCGGGGCACCCGCTTCATTCGCGCTCAAGTGGGGAAAATGGCAGCTCGTGCGCGCGCCTTCGCTCACACCCTTCGCGCGATCTTCGCCGCGCGCGCGGGGCTCGCGACCGCGACCGGATCGGATTCCGGAGCCCGCGTCGGCATCATGGGGGCCGACAATCCGATGAGCGCACCCACCGGGATGAGCCGCGCCTGCTGCCGGCGCTGGCGCTCGACTCGCGCGTCGGCGCGCGGCGGGGCGTCGGGCCGGTCCCGGCGGTAGGCCATCAGCCGCTTCCAGTGGGACGGCCGGGCGCACTGCATCCATGCCTCGAACTCGTAGGCATCGTGGAACCACTCCCGGATGCCCGCCAGCGGCAGCCGCCGCTCGCACGAGCGCGGGTCGTAGTCGCGGCAGAGCACCGGATGCCGTCCATGGATGGCGCACCGTCCATCGTCCTTCAATTGAGTGCAGCGCGTCTCGATGTGCAGGAACCAGTGCTCGGGGGTCTCCACGTACATCTCGATCGCGGCGTGGTGGAGCGCCCAGATCCACTGGTCGTATTCCCAGGCGGCGCGCGGGGCGTCCACCTCGACGATGATGTAGGTGCAGCACTTCACGCACCCCGCGCACCAGTCGGCGTTCTCGCCCGGTGTGAGGTCCTTGGGGTCGCGTTCGTCGTCGTCGGGTGCGACGACGGTGGGGTGGTGCGGGTCGTGGGGGCCGTGGCCTTTCATGGAGCCTTCATAGCATGCGCCGCGACGCGGCCACAACCGAAAGGGCCGGATGTCAGCGAGCGGAGGCCGGCGACGACACCACCTCGCGCGCGACCCGCGCCAACTCGGTGTCCGGACTGGCGGCGGCGAAGCGGGCGGCGGCGGCCTTCAAAGCGGGGTGAGGTGCGCCGGCCGCGGCATCGAGCGCGAGCCAGGCCATGCGCTCGACCGCCTGCGGGAGCAGGGCGCGATCGAGGATCGCGGCCAGCGTCTCGGCCGCCGCGGGCTGGGTGCCGAACGCGCGCGGCGACTTCCACAGCGCCCGCGCGGCTTCCCCGCGCACCGGTTCGACCGGGTCGAGCATCAGCGAGAGCAGCGCCGCGCGCAGCGAATCGCGCACCGGGTGCGCGAGGTAGCGGGCCGGGTTGCCGGGCGTGGCGTGCTCGATGTCGGTGACGAGGGTGTTGAGCCCGAGCGCGAGCGCGGCCTGTTCGCGCACCACGGGGTCGGGATCGTACACGTACCGGAGGATGCGTGCGACGTCGCGCGGGGATCGGTAGGACCACCTCCGGAACGCGCGGAACTTGTCGCGCTGGGTGCGCGGCGGTGCAGCGGCGGGTTCCGGCGGCACCACCGGGCGCAGCACGAGCGGCGACAGCGCGACCGCGAGCGCCCAGATCAGCAGTGCGCGGCGCGAGCGCGGGGGCATCGGGTCGCGCAGCGCGGACGCCGCACCGATCACCGCGCCCATCATCGGGAGCCACAGCCAGCCGCCGGAAAGCAGGAACGCCCGCAGGGCCGCAGCCGCGTCGCGGAGGCCGAGCGCAAGCAGCACGTAACCGGCGGCCGCGGCGGCCATCGCCACCAGCATGGCGCCGCCGAGGACGCGCCCAGCGAGGTTGGGGCGCGTTTCGCTGGCGGGAGCGGGGGTCAGTCGCGGTCCTCGCGGCGCCGCTTGCCGTCCCCCGCGACCATCTTCCACACCATCCCAACGAACGAGAGGATCAGCGACGCCACCAGCGCGGTGAGCAGGCCGTCCACGTGGAGCCCGGGAACCAGCCAGGCCGTGATCCCGACCATCAGGGCGTTGAGCACGAACAGGAACAGCCCGAGCGTGAGGATGGTGACGGGGAGCGTGAGCACGAACAGGACCGGCTTGAGCAGGGTGTTGGCGAGGGCGAGCACCACCGCGCCGATCAGCGCGGCCTGCCAGCCGTCCACGCGGAACCCGGGCAGCACGCCGGACATCGACAGCCCCATCATGGCCGCCGCCATCACCACGAAGTAGAGCAGATGCTTGAGCATCGATCCTCCACCGATCCGGGCCCGCCTCAGCGGGCAAGGGTCCAGGCCCTGCCGGTCAGATGACCGGAGGCCTCGTCAGCGGGCGCCGTCGAGCACCTGGAGGCAGTTCTCGAAGCGACCGAAGGACGGCATCAGGTACACCCCATTCGCCATGCCTTTGCAGCGCGCCAGCAGGTCCTGCGCCAGCTCGACGCCGACCTTCTGCCCTTCGTTGCCGGCGTCGTGCATGCGCGCGCGGATCCACTCGGGCACCGAGATCCCGGGCACCTCGTTGTGCAGGAACTCCGCGTGGCGGTACGACTGGAGCGGCAGCAAGCCGATGAGGATGGGGATGTCGGTGAGCCCGCTGAGGCGCGCGCGGAAGCGCTCCCAGCACTCGAGCTCGTAGACCGGCTGGGTCATGACGAAGTGCGGGCCGGCGTCGAGCTTGCGCTTGACCCGCTCGAACTCGGCGTCGAGGTCCGCGGCGGTGGGATTCACGCCGCACCCGATGGCGAATCCCGTGGCCGCGCCGATCGAGGTGCCGGCGAGGTCGGTGCCGCGATTCATGCCGTGCACGATCCTCATCAGGCCCACGGCGTCGGTGTCGAACACCGCGGTGGCGTTCGGGTAGTCCCCGAGGCTCGGCGGGTCGCCGGTCAGGCACAGGATGTTGCGCAGGCCGATGGCGTGGGCCCCGAGCAGGTCGCTCTGGAGGCCCATCAGGTTCCGATCGCGCGTGGTGAAGTGCAGGATGATGTCGAGGCGCGGGAACTGGGTGCGGATCTGGAAGGCGAGCGACATCGCGCTCATGCGGATGCGCGCCATCGGGGAATCGGCGATGTTCACCGCGTCCACGCCGCGCTCGGCCATCAAGCGCGCGCCCTCGAGCACCTTCGCGGTGTTCACGCCCCGCGGCGGATCGATCTCGACCGACACCAGGAACTTCTCGCGCATCCGGCGCAGCAGCGCCGGTTCCTCGGTGCGCGCGCCTGCCTCGGCCGGGGCGGGTGCCGCCTGGAGCACGTGGACCTCGGCGCCCGGGGCGAGCTTCTCGGCCACCAGGTGCGAGGCGAGCCGCTCGCGCATGGCCTGGATGTGCGCGGGCGTGGTGCCGCAGCACCCGCCGACGATGGTGGCGCCGGCCGCGATCGCGCGGGCCGCGAACTCCCCGAAGTACTCGGGGCTCGACATGTAGAGGAAGCGGCCGTCCACGAAATGGGGCAGGCCCGCGTTCGGCATCACCGCGACCGGCGTGCCCTCGGCGGCCGCCGCGACCTCCTCGAGCACCTCGAGCGTGGCCTGGGGGCCGACGCCGCAATTCACGCCCACGACGTCGGCGCCCGCCTGCTTGAGGGCGCGCACCGCGAGCGCCGGGGTATGGCCGTAGAGCGTCTTGCCGTCCTCGCCGAAAGTCATCTGGGCGATGATCGGCAGGTCGAGCGAGACCCTCCGCACCGCGCGCAACGCGGCCAGCACCTCGTTGAGGTCCTGGAAGGTCTCGAGGATGAACGCGTCGCAGCCGCCCTCGAGCAGGCCCTCGGCGGTGGCCCGGAAGCACTGTTCGGCCTCGGCGACGGTGATGTGGCCGAACGGCTCGAGCGGCTTGCCGAGGGGCCCGATCGAGCCGGCGACGAACGCGTCGCGCCCCACGATCTCGCGCGCGGCGCGCGCCACCTTGACGCCCTGGCGGGCGATCAGGCGCACCTTGTCCGCGAGCCCGTGCGGGGCCAGGCGCACCGCGTTGGCGCCGAAGGTGTTGGTCTCGATCAGCTCCGCGCCCGCGGCGAGGTAGTCCCGGTGGACCGATTCGACCAGCGTGGGTTTCGACAGATTGAGCGCGTCGAACGACTGGTCGAAGGGCACGCCCCGCTGGTAGAGGAGCGTGCCCATCGCGCCGTCGGCGAGCAGCGGTCCGCGCGCCAGTCGCTGCAGGAATGGGGAGGCCATGGAGGAACGACTCTACGGGCGCGACGCACGGGTTTCAAGCGGGGCGCCCCTCTGATAGAGTGCGCCGCCGTGAATCCACGCCCGTTCTGCGCGCTCGCGCTCGCCGCCGCGCTCGTCGGTCCACCGCGCCCTGTCGGCGCCGTTCCCAGCGTGCCCGTCCTCGGCGTGGACGACCTGCGCCCCGGGCAGGCCGCCGTGGTGCGTACGGTGTTCGAGGGCGCGCGAATCGACACCTTCTCCGCGGTCATCCTCGGCGTGCTCCGCGGCGGGCGGGCGGACGGCGACATGATCCTGGCGCGTGCCACCTCCGAGCGCGTCGAGCGCACCGGCGTGGCCGCGGGCATGAGCGGCTCGCCGGTCTACGTGGATGGCCGGCTGATCGGCGCGCTCTCCTCGGGATGGCAGTTCACCCGCGAGCCGATCTTCGGGATCACCCCGATCGGCGACATGCTCGCCGTGCTCGACCTGCCCGAGGCACCGGCGGGCGAACCGAGCAACGGCCCGGCGGGAGCGGAACTCGAACGCGCCGCCGGAGCGCGCTTCCGCGAGTTCCACTGGAGCGACGACGACGCGCCGGCCGCGCCCGAGGTCCCGGCGGGCGCCCCGCTCGTGGAATCGCTCGCCGCGCGCCGTCTCCCGCTGCCGCTGGTGTGCTCGGGCCTGCGGCCCGAGGCGCTCGGTGCGCTGGCGCAGGCGCTCGCGCCGCTCGGCTTCGAGGCCGTCCCGGGCGGCCGCGCCGCCGGCGGCGGGCCGGCGCCCGACGCGCTGGTGCCGGGCGCCGCGGTGGCGGTGGACGTCATGCGCGGGGACCTCCAGCTGTCCGCCATCGGGACCGTGACCTATCGCGACGGGGACCGCGTGCTCATCTTCGGGCACCCGTTCTTCCAGGCCGGCGACGTGCGTCTGCCGCTCTCCACCGCCGAGATCGTGACCGTCATCCCGAGCGCGGCGTCGTCGTTCAAGCTCGGGGTGCGCGGGCAGGCGGCGGGGGTCGCGACCCAGGACCGGCATTCCGCGGTGGCCGGACGCATCGGCGGTAGCGCGCGCCTGATGCCGCTGCGGGTCTCGGTCGCGGGAGCGAAGCGCCCGCGCCAGACGTTCCGTTTCGAGTGCATCGAGGACCGCCTGATGGCGCCGAGCCTGATCGCGGCGGCGGCCGCCAACAGCCTGCTCGAGAGCGGGGGCGCGAGCGGCGCGCAGACCCTGCGCTGGACGCTCCGCATCCATCGCCCCGGCGCCTCGCCGCTCACCCTGTCCGACGTCGCCGTCGGCGATTCGCCGCCCAACGACCTGGTCAGCGGCGTCACCGGGCCGCTCCGGTTCCTGCTCGGGAATCCATTCGCGCGCGTCACCTTCGACAGCGTCACGGTGGACCTCGAGGTCGAGCCGTGGCGCGAACAGTGGACGCTGCGGAGCGCGCGCCTGCTGGATGCCGCGGTGCGACCGGGCGGGGTGGTGAGAGTGCGGGTCGAACTGGAGCGCTGGCGCGGCGGGCGCGAGACCCGCAGTGTCGAGCTGCGCATGCCCGAGGAGGCGCCCGAGGGGCGCTACACGCTCTACATCGGCGGCGGCGCCGAGTACACGCGCTACGAGGCCGTGCGGCTGCCGGCGCGCTACCGTCCGACCTCGCTCGACGAGGCGTGGGAGCGGCTGCGGGGCTCGCGCGCCTCGGACGGGCTCTACCTCGCCCTGTACGCGCGCGCCACCGAGATGACGTCGGATGGCCGCGACTATCCCGAGCTCCCGCTCTCGGCGCTCACGGTGTTCGCCAGCGGGCAGAGCGCCGGGGAACGCGGCCGCCGCGGGGAGGCCGCGGTGCTCGACGAACAACGCGCCCGGATCGCCGGTCCGGTGCGGGGCGAGTTGCTGCTCAACGTGACCGTGGACCGCAGGACCCCATGACCGCCGGAGGCACCGTGTCGTCCATCCCGAACCGCCCGGGGGCCCGCTTCGCGTGTGCCCTGCTGCTGGTCATCCTCGCCGCGGATCTCGCGGCCGCCGCCGATACGCAGTGGTGGATCGCCAACAGCGTGGCGGAGTACTCCAAGTCGGAGTCCCGCGGGGTCGTGGTGCGGCCGGACGGCTCGCTCGAGATCGGCCCCGCGACCCTCCAGAGCCGCGCCGACAGCCTCACCGTGGTGTGGGCGGTGGCGGTGCTCAAGGACGGATCGGTGGCCCTCGGAGGGGACCGCGGGCGCATCGACCGCTGGACGCCCGAAGGCGGGATCCGGCCGTGGACCCGGGTCGCGAGCGGTCAGGTGCTCTGCCTGGCGGCCGATGGCGACGGGGTGGTGGCGGGCACCGGTCCGGACGGCGTGGTGTGGCGCCTGTCGGCGAAGGGGGACACCAGCCGCATCGCGAGCACCGGCGAGCGCTACGTGTGGGCACTGGCGCCCGCGCCGAAGGGGGGATGGTGGGCGGCCTCCGGCACGCGCGGCCGCCTGCTGCGGATCGTCGCGGGCAAGGTGAGCATCGTGCTCGACACCGACGAGAGCAACCTCGTGTGCCTGCTGCCCGATGGGCACGGGGGGGTGTACGCCGGGGGAGACTCGCGCGGACGCATCGTGCAGGTGACGGCCGACGGCACGCCGCGCACGGTGTTCGACGCGTCCGAGGACGAGATCCGGGCGCTGGCGATCGGCCGGGACGGGGCGCTCTACGCCGCCGCCCTGAGCGCCTCGGCGGTGAATGAAGAAGACGAGCCGGACGGTCCGCGGCCGGCCGCCGCGGCGGTCACCGGCGGGCGCGCGGTGATCTACCGCGTGGTGCCCGACTCGTCCGCGTACACGTTCTGGACCTCGCCCCAGCCGTTCGTGTTCGCGCTCCAGCCGACCGCGGACGGCATCGTCGCCGCCACCGGCGGGCGCGCGGCGCTCTACCGGCTCGGGTCGGAGGGCGGAGCCACCCAGTTGCTCGCGTTGCCCCAGGGCCAGGTCACTGCCCTCGCCACCGGCGCGGATGGACGGCTCTACGCCGCGACCTCGAACCCGGCCGGGCTGTGGCGCGTGGGTCCGGGCCGGGCGGAGAAGGGCGAGTTGCTCTCCCAGGTCTGGGACGCGCACCGCGTCGCGCGCTTCGGCTCGCTGCGCTGGATCGGGGACGCGAGCGGGGGTCGCGTAGAGCTGTTCGCGCGCTGCGGCAACACCGAACCTCCCGACACCACCTGGAGCGCGTGGCGGGGTGGGGCCGCCGCCGACGGCGCCGTCCGCCCCGACCTCGTGCCCGCGCGATTCATGCAATGGAAGGTCGTGCTGACGGGCGGTGCGCCACGGCTGACCTCGGTCGAAGCCGCGTGGCGCGAACAGAATCAGCCGCCGCGGATCGAGGACCTGGTGGTGGCGCCGCAGGGCGGCGCGTTCCGCGAGGGCGACCTGACGCCGCGTTCGGAGTCGGTGACCCAGACCCTCCCGGGCGGGCAGAAGGTGGAGTACTCGATGCCCAGCTCCACGACTCCGAAGCAGCTGCGCGCCCTCCCCGCGTGGGCCCGCGGGCTGCGCACGGTGCAGTGGAAGGGTGTGGACCCGAATGGGGACGCGCTGCGCTACCGGGTGGACGCGCGCCGCGAGCCCGGCGGTCCGTGGTTCAAGCTCGGTGACGACCTCGAGGACAGCGCGTTCACCTGGGACACCAACGCGCTGCCGGACGGCTACTACCGGCTGCGGGTGCAGGCGTCCGACCGGACGCGCAATGCGGTGGGGGAAGAGCGCACGGCGGAGGCGCTCTCCGAGCCGTTCACGCTCGACAACACCGCGCCCACGGTCAGCGCGCTCGAGGCGACCGCCGAGCCCGGCGCGATCCGCATCGCCGGGCGTGCCGAGGACGCGTTCAGCCCGCTCGCGCGCCTCGAGGCGACCGTGGACGACGGCGACTGGCGGACGGTGACCCCCGATGTCGGGCTGACCGACGAACGCGCGCTCTCGTTCCACGCCCGCCTCGACGGGGTCGAGCCGGGAGAGCACTCGGTGGGCGTGCGCGTCGTGGACCTGGCGGGCAACGCGGTCACCCGGGCCGCGCGCGTGACCGTTCCCAAGGCGCGCTGAGCGTCCTGCGCCGTTCGGCCGTCTGACGAAGGGGCCGTCTCCATGTTCCGACCGCTGCTCGAAGCGATCCGGTCCGAGGTCTCGGGCGCCCGCGCGCTCGAGAACGTCCAGGCGCTCGCGCGCTTCCATCGCATCCAGGCCAGCCCCGGATACGACGAGGCCGCTGCCTGGCTCGCCGGCGTGCTCGACACGCTGGAATGCGTCACCGAGATCGACCACGCGCCGGGGGACGGGCGCACGCGCATTCTCGGCGCGCTCATGCCGGAGGGCTGGTGGTGCGATCACGCCACCGCGACCCTGATCGACGGCGCCCACCGCGAGACGGTGTGCGACTGGTCGACCCTGCGACTCTCGCTGATCCAGCGCAGCGCGCCGGCCCACGGACGCTTCCCGATGGTCGACGTGGGGGAGGGCACCGAGGCCGAGCACTACGCCGGGCTCGACGTCCGGGGCGCCGTCGTGCTGGCGGCTGGCCCGGCGATGCGCGTGCACGCGCTGGCGATCGAAGAGCGCGGCGCCGCCGGCATTCTCACCGACACGCGCCGCCTGGTGGACCCGGTGCGCACCGCGGACACCGATCCGGACGCGGTCGCGTACACCTCGTTCTGGTGGTCGGGCGAGGCACCGCGCGGCTGGGGGTTCGCCGTGAGCCCGCGCGTCGCCGCCGCGCTGCGCGAGCGGTTGCGCGGCGGCGCGCGACTCGCGCTCGACGCGGAGATCCGTTCCCGCGCGTTCACGGCGCGGATCCCCCTGCTTTCCGCGCTGCTCCCCGGCGAGCTCCCGGGCGAGGCGCTGGTGGTCGCGCATCTGTGTCACCCGGAGCCCTCGGCCAACGACAACGCGTCCGGGGTCGCGGCGTCGCTGGAAGCACTGCGCGCCCTGATCGCGCTGCGGGCGCGGGGCGCGTTCCCGGCCGCGCGCTCGCGCACGGTGCGATTCCTGTGGGTCCCCGAGATCACCGGCACGCATGCGTGGCTCGGCGGGGACCCCGGCCGCCCGGTGCGCGTGACGGCGGCGCTCGGCCTCGACATGGTGGGTGCCGACCAGGAGGCGGTGGGGAGCACGTTCCTGCTCGAGCATCCGCCCTGCTTCGCCGCCTCGTTCGCCGAGGAGCTGATGGCCCGCATCCGCGCGGAGGCGGTCGACTGGGTGAACTCCTACAGCGGTCCCGGGTACGTGCCGCGCACGCGCATGGCCGAGGTGCCGTACTCGGGCGGGAGCGACCACGCGGTGTTCATCGACCCCGGGCTCGGCGTGCCCTGCCCGCTGCTCATCCAGTGGCCCGACCGCTACTACCATTCCTCGCTCGACACCCCCGAGCGCTGCGACCCCCGCTCGCTCGCGCTGAGCGCGCGGTGTGCGGCGACCTACGCCGCCTTCGTCGCCGCCGCCGGCCCCGACGAGACGCGCTGGCTGTTGGGCGCGTGCGCGCGCGGGGCGCGCCGCCGTCTGCTCGCCGCCGCGGACGCCCCGGCGGCCGAGCGCCAGGTGGCGCGCGAACGCCTGCGGGCCCACGCGGCGTTCGCCAGCCTCGCGCGGCTCGGGCTTCCCGCCGACGAGGTCACCGGGTCCATCCGCGCGCTCGGCGAGTTCGTGAAGCGCGAGGGACTGCCCGCGCACGCCGCACTCCCGGAGGGCCACGCCGATCCCGCGGGCAGCGCGGGGCGCGCCGCACGGCCGCGGCGTGCGACCGGCGCGCCGCTCGACATGATGCGTCACCTGTTGCCGGGCTGGAGGGACCTGACCCGCGAGGAGCGCGAGCGCTGGCGCGCCGACGATGCCGAGGTGCCGGGCGGCGCCACCACCCTCGAGCTGGCATGGTACGCCGCCGACGGCGAGCGCACCCTCGGCCAGATCGCGGTCATGGTCTGGCTCGAGAGCGGGGTGTACGCGCCCGGCGCGCTCGAGCGCTTCTTCGGCTGGACGGCACGCCTGGGACTCTCGCACCTGGAGGGATGAGATGGAGCACCGCCGCACCCGCTATGGCCACGTGCTGCGCCTCGATCCGGGGGAGGAGATCGTCACCGCGCTGCGCGAGTTCGCCGCGAGCGAGAACGTGCGCGCGGGAACGCTCTCCGGCATCGGTGCCGCCGGCGACATCGAACTGGGCTACTTCATCCGCGCCACGCGGGAGTACGTGCGACGCACGTTCCCGGGCGAGTGGGAGATCGTCGCGCTCACCGGGAACCTGAGCGAACTCGAGGGGGTGCCCTTCCCGCACTGTCACATGACGCTGGGGGGCGAGGACTTCTCGGCGCACGGCGGACACCTGTTCCGGGCCACCGTCACGGTGACGTGCGAGATCCACATCGTCACCGACCCCGACCCGATCCGCCGGGTGGCGCGCCCCGACCTCGGCTACAACCCGCTCGCTCCGCGCGGGTGAGGGCGGCCGGCGCGGGCACGCGTGCGGCGGGGGCCGCGCCGGTTGGACGCCTTCTTCTGGTAGCGGGCGAGCGGCACGAGCTGGGCCTGCTGGATCGCCGCCTTCGGGCCCGGATTGCGGCCGCCGCCGTTGGCGGCCGGCAGCGAGGGGTCGGACGCGAAGGCGGCGATCCGGTCCACCACGTCCATGCCGGCGATCACCGTGCCGAACACGGTGTACCCGCGGCGGTCGAGCTCCGCCGACGGCGCCACCTCGATGAAGAACTGCGAGCCGTTCGAAGCGCGCGTGGGGTTCTGGCCGTCTGCCGCACGCGCGGTCGCCACGGCGCCGCGGACGTGGCGCAGCTTGATCTCGGCCGGGACCCGGTAGGCCGGGCCACCGAGACCGTCGTTCGCGGGGTTGGCGTCCCGCGAGTTCGGGTCACCGCCCTGGATCATGAAGCCCGCGATCACGCGGTGGAAGCACGTGCCGTCGTAGAAGCCCTGTCCCACGAGCTTGCGGAAGTTGGCGCAGGTCTTCGGCGCGGCGGCGTCCTCGAGGCGGAGGACGATGTCGCCGAGGGCGGTCCGCAGCACGACGGCCTGCGCATCGGAGGGCGCCGGGGGCGGCGGCAGAGATGGCCGCAGCGGTCCGCTCGCGTGGCCGGCGCGGACCGGCGCCGGAGGTCCCGGCGCCTTCGCCGAGCGCGGCGCGGCCTTCACCGCGGCCTGGAGCGGGCTGGCGAGCAGCAGGGCGAGGCACGACGCGAAGAGCATTCGGGACATCTTCGTTCCTCCGGAGGATCGTGGGGTGCGGTCCGCGGACGCCGCGGCGCGGTCAGGACGGGCCGGGAGTGCAGGGCAATGCGCGCGCGGACTTGCTATACTCCCCGCCGCTCCGCCGGGGACCGATCCCGGATCGCGGCGACCGCCCACAGGCGGCCGGTGACACCGCGGTCGCGGCGGTGCGAGAAGTACCAGTAGGGCTCGCAGGCGGTGCACGCGCCGGTGTCGAAGATGCGCGACTCGGGCACCCCGGCGTCGATCAGGCCGCGGCGCGCCGCAGCCACGATGTCGAGGGTCCAGCGGTCGCCGCGGCGGGTGGCGAATGCGGCCGGGAAGCGTTCGAGCACGTCCTCGCGGACCTCGTAGCAGCAGCTCCGGATGCAGGGGCCGAGATGCACCGAGACGCGCTCCGGCGCGCAGGCCGCGGCGGCGGTCAAGGCGTCGAGCGCCGCCCGCGGCATGCCGGCGGCGATGCCCCGCCAGCCCGCGTGGGCGGCGGCCACCGCGCCGGGCGCATGATAGAGCAGGGCGAGACAGTCGGCGGTGGTCACCGCCAGCGCCAGGCCGGGCACGGTGGTGACGAGTGCGTCGCGGCCGGGGGAATGACCGGGGGCGGTCACGCGGGAGACGTCCGCGCCGTGCACCTGGCCCGCGGTGGCGAGGGCGCTCACGCCAAGCGCGTCGAGCAGCCGGCGGCGGTTCTTCGCCACCGCGCCGTCGTCGTCGTCGGTGGATCGTCCGAGGTTGAGGGAGTCGTAGGGGGGCCGGCTGAACCCGTCACGACGGGTGGAGAAGGCGAGAACGCCGTCGCCGGGCGCGTCCCAGCGCCAGCGGGGCGGCGCGAGTCCGGCATCGAGCGTCCACATGGCGCACGCAACCTAGAGAAGGGCCATCACACGGTCAAGCCACACGGCGGGAGGAGACACGTGAGCGTGAGAGGTATCGCGCGCAGCATCGTTCTGGTCCTCGGAGTGACATCCGTCAGCATGGTGGCGTCCGCCCAGCAGCCGCCCGCGCCGCCGAAGCCCGGGCCGGCGCCCAGGGGAGGCGCCGCCGCGCGACCATCCGAGCCGCCCGCGGTCGCCACGGTGGGCGCCCTTGGCGTCCCGCGCGCCGAGCTCGAGGCCGGGCTGCAGCAGGCGCTCGCGGACTATCGCCAGCGTTCCGGGAAGGAAGTGCCGGCCGAGTTCCGTCCGATCGTCGAGCGCCAGGTGCTCGAGAGCCTGATCCGTCGCCGGCTGCTCCTTCTCGAGGCTGGCCGCCAGAAGCTCGGAGGCACCGATGCCGATGCCGAGACCGAGCTGAGACGGGACCCGTTCTTCCAGGAGAACGGCCGATTCAGCGAGGCCAAGTTCCAGGCCATCAAGGCCCAGGACCCGGCGCGCTGGGCGGCGAGCCTGCAGGCGATCAAGAGCCAGCTCGGCGCCATCAAGCTGGGCCAGCGGCTGGAACGGGAGCAAGTCGCGTCCGAGGAGTCCATGCGGGCCCAGGCCGAGCATGATCTCCAGCGCGCGAACGTGAGCCACCTCGCCCTGCGCGCCGCGGAGTTCCCGGGACTGTATCCCGAACCGCGCGAGCAGGACATCATCGACTACCATCGCTCTCACGCTGAGGAGTTCCGCCGGCCGGCGCGCGCGAGCCTCACGGTGATCTTCATCGACCGGCCGGCGCTCCCCGAGAGCCTCGCGAAGGATGCCGCGGCGGTGCGCGCGTGGGAGGACGGTCTGCGTCCGCGCGCCGACAGCGTGCTGGCCGCGCTGCGGGCCGGCGCGTCGATCGACTCGATCGGCGCGCTGCTCGGCGGCGTGCGCCGCGACGCGGTCGTCACGCGGCAGTCGTTCCCCGGCTTCTGGGGGGGAGACGCGCGCGCCGATGCGACGGTGTTCACCACCGCCGTGGGACGGTACCTTCCGGAGCCGGTGCGTGCGCGGCCCGGGTGGCTGGTGGCGCGGGTGGAGGAGTCCACGCCGGAACACGTGGCGCCGCTGTCCGAGGTGGCGAAGGAGATCCGCGCGCGCCTGCGCTCGGATGCCCAGGAGAATGGCGACGAGCGCCGGCTGCGCGCCTTCTACGAGACCCAGCGCGACAGCCTCGCCGGCCCCGCGATCCGCGTGCGCTACGCGGCGCTCGACACCGGGCGCGTCGCGATCCGTGATCCGAGCGCGGCGGACCTCGACCGCTTCTATCGCGGCCACCTGGCGGACTATTCGTCGTTCGATCGCGCGACCGGAGCGGTGCAGGCGAAGAGCCTCGCCGAGGTCCGCGAGGACGTGCGAGCGCGATGGATCCGGGACCAGCGGCTGGAAGTGGTGCGCGATGCGGCGGAGAGGATCCACCGGGCGTGGTCGGCGAACAAACGCGATGCGGCGGCCGAGCGCGTCGCGACCACGCTGCGGGAGGTCGGCCCGCTGCCCGTCGAGGGGCGCCCGGACACCGGCCTCGCCGGGGCGGCGCTCGGCGACCTGCTGCGGTCCCAGGGCGCCCAGCGGGGGGCGGGGATCGGAACGTTCGCGCGCGGCCGGCTGGTGTGGTCGGTCATCGACGTGACGTCGAAGGTCACGCCGACCTTCGAGCAGGCGCGCCCGCGTCTCGTCGAGATGCTCGCGCGGCGGCAGGAATCGAGCGACGAGGGCGCGGCGAAGGAGCTCTGGGCGAAGGACCCGCAGCGGTTCGCCGGCGGGGACCTCCTCCACGTGACCCGCCTGCTCTGCCCGTTCCCGGGCCCGCTCGACGTGCCGCTCACGCGGGAGGAGGTCGAGCGCTGGCACCGCGAACACATCTCCGACTACGCGGCGGGCGAGCAGGCGAGCGCGCGGCACATCCTCATCGAAGCGGAGAACGCGACTCCCCAGACCCTCGAGTCGGCGCGCCAGCGGGCGCTCGCGGTGCTGGCCCGCCTGCGCGCGGGCGAGCGGTTCGCGGACCTGGCCCGGCAGTACTCCGATGACGTCGCGACGCGCGAGAACGGGGGGGACCTCGGCACCTTCGGGCGCGGCGTGATGCTCGACGCCTTCGATCGGAAGGTGTTCTCGATGCGCCCGGGCGAGGTGAGCGAGCCGGTGAAGACCGAGGTGGGATGGCACATCATCGAATGCCTCGATCGCCTGCCGGCGGATGCCGAGCCGCTGGCGCGGATCTACACCAACGTGGCCGCCGACGCGGCCCGGGCGAAGGCCGAGCGCATCGCGCTGGCACGTGCGGACAGCCTGCTGGCGCGCATCCACAGCGTGGCCGAGGCGAAGACCGTGGCCCAGCGCACCGGACTGCCCACGGCGCAGATGGTGTTCGTGATCGGCGAGAAGGGCCTGCTCCCCGAAGAGCAGGCCTTCCGGCGCTCGCTCGAGCACTTGAAGCCCGGGCAGATCGCCCCGACGGTGCAGCCGATGAAGGGGTTCGGAGTCGGCATCATGTGGGTGGACAGCGTCACGCCGGCCCCGCGTCCGGCGTGGGAACAGGCGCGCGAGCGGGCCCTCGCCACGTACCGGGGCGATGCGGCCCAGCGGACGCTGACCGCCAAGCGCGCCGAACTCGACTCCATGCTGCGGAGCGGATGGACCTTCGACAGCCTCGCCACGCTGTTCGGCGGGCTGGGGACGGTCGATTTCGCCCGTGGGGGCACGATCCGCGGCCTCGGGAAGCCGCCGGCCGATCTGGATTCGCTGGTGTTCGGCGTGGGCAGGACCCCGGCGCCGCTGCAGCCCGGAGACGTGAGCCGCTGGCTCGAGTTCGGCTCCGGGAGTGTGCGGCTGCGATTGAACGAACGGATCGAGCCTGCGCCCGCGGAAGTGGACGCCCGCCTTCGGAGCCAGCGCCGGGCGGCGGTGGAGACCTCCATGCGGGAGTACTTCGAGGGGCTCAAGGCCCGCTTTCCCGTGCGCATCCTCGACCCCAGGTTGCGCGACCTGACCCCGCCGGCACCCCCCTCGCCAGGAGGCTGAGGCCGGAGCGACGGAGCCCTCAAGCCGTGCGGTCCCGCCGTGGCCCTGGCCCGGCGGGGCCGCGCGAGCGGTCCTGGGAGCGCACTCCAGTGCCGTGCCCCGGTGGCCGATACCCCGGGATACGACGGCTGAAACCCAGCGCCATGGAGGCCCCGTGTCCGACGCCATGAGCTCGATCCATCCGACCCTCTCGGGCGGCACCACCTACCGCGTGGTCCTGGTCGATTTCGACTGGGAGGACGCCGACCTGCTGCCGCCGCTGCTGCGGCGTCCCGGCATCTCGGTCCGGCTGGTGGCGGGAGAGCGCAATGACGACCCGGGGCTGCGGGTGGCTGAGCTGTGCGGGCTGCCCCGCACCGTGGACCTCGCCGACCTGACACGCGAGATCTTCGACCTCGCCCTGGTGAGCGAACGCAGTCCCCGCCGCACCCAGGTGGAAGGACTCCTCCTCGCCCTCGGCACGCCCTGCGCGCCGCCCCGCGCGTTCCTCGCCGGGGACACGCTCCACGATGTCGACGTGCCGGCCATCGAGGCGTCGCTCGCGCTCCACGCCGCGGCGTTCGAGACCACGCTCGGCGGGCAGTCCTTCGACGCCATCGTCGAGCAGACGCTCCCCGATCTCGGCGCGGACGCGCCCACCTCGCCCCGTCCGGTGCGCACCGGCACCCACGCCGTGCACGCGGTCTCGAGCCTGGATGACTTCCCTTCCCCGGAGGACCGGGCGGGTCTCGAGCAGGCGCTCGGCAGCCTGGTGGCGAACACCGGCGCGACCGCCGCGGTGCTGCGGGCCGGCCGGTCGGACGAGATGCAGGTGGTGGCGCACGTCGGAGGAGATGACCCGCTCCTGAAGGGGCTGGTCGATCTCGCGCTCCAGCTCAACACGGCGCAGGTGGTCACCCGTCTCACCGGTCCCGAGGAGGGCAAGGCGTGGGGCGCGTGGCCGTTCCGCACCACCCAGCGCCGCGGGGTGCTCGCGGCCGCGGCGATCGATCCCGCGATCGGCTGGACGCAGTGGGAGCGCATGGTCGAGGAGCTCCGCACCACGTGGGACGAACGCGACCGGGAGATCGCCGCGCCCGCCTTCCCGATGGTGCCCGAGGGCCGCGAGGGCTGGATGGCCGAGGACGAGTTCGGCACCCGCATCGATCTCGCGGTGGAGCGCAATCAGCGCGACGGGCTGCGCTTCACGCTCCACCGGCTCTCCTTCGTGGATGTCGCGGGCGCGGTCCACGCGATGTGCGAAGCGCTCCCGGACCAGCTGCGGAGCACCGACTGCATCTGCCGGCGGGGCGAGCGTGAGGTCCTGATGCTCACCGCGGGCGAGAACTCGGGGTACGCGCACGTGCGCCGCCGGCTGCTGGCGCTCTGGGAACACGCCTGGCACCTGGACGGGCAGGCGCCCCCGGCGCCGCCGATCACGGACGAGAGCGTGGGACTCGGTGGCCCGGAGGACGCGGTGGCGTTCCTGGCCCACGCTGGCCGCTGGATGGGAAGCGCGTAGTCGCGGCTCCCTCCGCCGCGCCATCCCGCGTCCCCGCGTGGCGCGCGCGCCCGATTCCTTGACGCTCCTTCCAGCGCTCTGTCACCCTGTCGCGCCATGTTCCCCCCCGCACGAAGCATCCGCCGGCTCTCGCCCGAGACCGCTTCGCGCATCGCCGCGGGGGAGGTGATCGACCGGCCGCTGTCCGCGCTCAAGGAGCTGGTCGAGAACGCGCTCGACGCGGGGGCGCGCTCCATCGAGGTGCGGGTCGAGCGCGCGCTCGACCACCAGTTCCAGGTCGCGGACGACGGCGCCGGCATCGCCCCCGATGACCTCGGGCTGGCGCTCGAGCGCCATGCCACCAGCAAGATCTCGGCACTCGACGATCTCGACCGTCTCGACACGCTCGGCTTCCGCGGCGAGGCGCTTCCGAGCATCGCGGCGGTGAGCCGGCTCCGGCTCACCAGCCGGGACCCTGCCCACGAGAGCGCGACCACGGTGCTGGTCGAGGCCGGCACGGTGGTCTCCCGGGCCGAGGCGGGGCGCGGTCCGGGAACCACGGTCGAGGTCGGCGACCTGTTCTTCAACGTCCCGGCGCGGCGGAAGTTCCTGAACTCCCCGGCGGGCGAGCTGCGCGCCGCGCTCCGGATGCTCGAGGCGTACGCCCTGGCGTACCCGGAGGTGGCGTTGCGGATGGTGGTGGACGGCAAGACGCGCTTCGACTGGCCGGCCGCCACCAGCGATCGCGACCGGGCGCAGGCCCTGTGGAGCGTGCGGCTGGCGTCCCAGCTGTTGTCCGCCGAGGGGGAACGCGACGGGACTCGCGTGCGCGCCCTGCTCGGATTGCCCGAGCACGCGCGCGCCACCCGTGAGGGACAGGTGTTCCTCGTCAACCGGCGCTGGGTGCAGAGTCCGCTCATCGCGCAGGCGCTCCGCCAGGCGTACGGCAATCTGCTCCCCGCGGGGCGCTTCCCGTCGGCGACGGTGTGGCTCACCGTGCCACCCGACCGGCTCGACGTGAACGTGCACCCGACCAAGCGCGAGGTGCGGTTCGCCGATGACGACACGGTGTTCTCGGTGGTCGCCGGCGCGTGCGCCAGGCCCCTCGCCGCGCTCCACCCGCCGTTCACCGTGGTGCGCGGAGGTGCGCCGGAGCCGCGCTGGGCCGAACGCGTGCGCGAGGGCCCTCCGGGCCAGACCTACCTCGGCCTCGAGCTCACGCCGGCCGCGGACCCGCCCGCCGACCCCGCGATTGCCGTCCCGTCCGGGGCCGGCGCCGAAGCGCTCGGCATGGCCGCGGCGACCGGCCCGGCCAGCGAGGCCGGTCCGGCCGAGCCGGAGCTCTGGCAGCTCCATCGCACCTACATCCTCGCTCCGGTGCGCGGCGGGCTGGTGATCCTCGATCAGCACGCGGCCCACGAGCGCATCCTGTTCGAGGAGGCGATGGCGCGCCTGCTCGGCGCCCGCGGCACCTCGCAGGGACTGCTCTTCCCGGCCATCATCGATCTCTCGCGCGACCAGTTCGATCTCCTGCTCGAGCTCGGGCCGTCCCTCGAGCAGCTGGGCTGGGACCTCGCGCCGCTGGGGCCGCCCACGGTGGTGATCCGGGGCGTTCCCTCGGGATTGCGTCACGAACGCCCGGGGCAGCTGCTCCAGGACGTCCTCGACGGCATCGGCGAGGACTCCGGACGCACGGCGGGCGAGGAGATCGCGCAGCGCCTGGCGCGCTCGTACGCGTGCCACGCCGCCACCCGCGCCGGGGACGTGCTCGGCCAGACCGAGATGCGCGCGCTCGTGGACCGGCTGTTCGCGACCTCGCGCCCACATGGTGATCCGCATGGTCGTCCGACCTTCGTGCGCCTCGAGCTCGACGAGCTCCATCGTCGCTTCGGCCGCGCGTAGCGGCGCCCGCGCATGAGCCCGGCGCGCGTGCTGGCGGTGGTCGGCGCCACGGCCACCGGGAAGACGGCGCTCGCCGAGGCGCTCGCCGACGCGGTCGGCGGCGAGGTGGTGTGCGCGGACTCGCGGCAGGTGTTCCGCGACCTCGACGTGGGCACCGGCAAGCCCGA
Organism: Candidatus Eiseniibacteriota bacterium; assembly: GCA_963776245.1. Taxonomy (GTDB): domain Bacteria; phylum Eisenbacteria; class RBG-16-71-46; order RBG-16-71-46; family RBG-16-71-46; genus CAVSAC01. Next base: position 271,445 of record CAVZLN010000004.1, read on the forward strand.
CGCCGGGCAGCTCGCGGCGCGCGCGCACCACCTGTTCGACTCGCTCACGCTGGGCGAGCGCGCGAGCGCCGGCTGGTACGCGCGGGCCGCGCGCGCGGCGTGCGCGGCGCTCCACGCCCGCGGCCGTGTGCCGGTGCTGGTGGGCGGGTCGGGGCTGTACCTGGCGGCGGCGCGTCGCGGGCTCGCGCAGGAGCCCCCGCACGACCCGGCGCTGCGCGCGGCACTGGTCGCCGAGGCGGCGGCGCTCGGCACGCCCGCGCTGCACGCGCGGCTGGCGGCGGCGGATCCCGAGACCGCCTACCGGCTGGCCCCCGCCGACACCCAGCGCGTGACCCGCGCGCTCGAGGTGCTGGAGGCGAGCGGACGGCCGCTCTCGTGGTGGCACCGCCAGCCGCCCGGGCCCGCAGTCTCCGGGGAGTGGCGCGTGGTCGAGATCACGTGCGGACCCGCGGCGCTCGACGAGCGCATCGCCGCCCGCACGCGCTGGATGTTCACCCACGGCCTGGTCGAGGAGACGCGCGGCATCGTGGATTCCGGCCGCGCCCCGGCGCTGCGGGCGCTGCGCGCCGTGGGCTACGACGAGGCGCTCGACCTGATCGCGGGAGGGCTCGACCGGACCGCGGCGGAGGCGCGCACCACGCTGCGCACCCGCCAGCTCGCCAAGCGCCAGCGGACGTGGTTCCGCCACCAGGTGGACGCCGCCCGGATCGACGGGGCGGCGCCGCTCAGCCGGCTGCTCGAGCGGGCGCTGCAGGCGATCGGACCCTGAGCGGGGGAGGGCGGGGTCCGGCCCGCGGGCCGGGCGCCGCATTGACAGGCCCGATACGGCTCACTAGGTTATGGGCCGTCTCTGCGCCGACACTTCAATGGTGCGGGCATAGCTCAGTTGGTAGAGCGCGAGCTTCCCAAGCTTGAGGTCGCGGGTTCGACCCCCGTTGCCCGCTCCATCTTCTTCGTCGAATCCGGCGCGCCGGTCCAAGACGTGACGGCGCGCCGTCGCTCCCTGGGGACCATGCCCGCACCCGTCGTCGCCATCATCGGCCGTCCGAACGTGGGCAAGTCCACGTTCTTCAATCGCGTGCTCGGGGAGCGGCGGGCCGTGACCCACGACCTGCCCGGCGTGACGCGCGACCGCAACGCGGTGCGCGCCGAATGGTGCGGACGCGCGTTCCTGCTGGTGGACACCGGCGGGTTCCTGCCGGCCGCCGCCGAAGGCCGCGACCACGAGGTGCGCAAGCAGGCCGAGACCGCGATCGGGCTCGCGCACGTCGTGCTGTTCATGGTGGACGCGCTGACCGGGGCCACCGATCTCGATAACGCGATCGCCCGCAGCCTGCGCCGCACCGGCTCCCGGACCATCGTGGTGGTGAACAAGGTCGACCGGCCGGGCGACCCGGTGGCGCACGACTTCCATCGGCTCGGCCTCGGCGAGCCGGTCGCGATCTCGTCCGAGAACGGCTACGGGATCGGGGACTTGCTCGACCTGCTGGTCGCGCAGCTGCCGCCCGAGCCGGCGAAGTTCGAGGATGCCCTCGCGCGCATCGCCATCGTCGGGCGCCCGAACGTGGGAAAGTCGTCGATCGTGAACGCGCTGGTCCGCGAGGAGCGCATGATCGTGGAGCCCCAGCCCGGGACCACGGTCGATGCCATCGACGCGCACTGGGTGACCCCCGAGGGGACGTTCGTCCTGGTGGACACCGCCGGCATCCGCCGCCAGGCGCACTTCGGCGACCAGGCGGAGTTCTACGCCACCGTGCGCGCCCTGAACGCGCTGGAGCGCGCCGACGTCGCGTGCCTCGTGGTGGACGCCACCGAGGGCTTCCTGCGCCAGGAGGCGCGCCTCGCCCAGCACGCGCTCGACGCGGGGTGCTCCACGCTGATCCTCTACAACAAGTGGGACCTGATCGAGGATCGCGAGACACGCTGGAAGGCGCTGATCGCCGAGCGGCAGGAGCGCTATCCGTCGCTCGCCGACCTGCCGTCGGCGCCGCTCTCGGCGACCGAGGGCACGCACCTGCATCGCCTGCCCCATCACCTCCAGCAGCGGGTGAACGAGCACCGTCGCAAGATCAAGACCCATGACCTCAACGAATGGCTCGCCGCGGTGCAACGCAAGCGCGCGGTGCCGAGCAACAACGTCGGCCGGCTGCCGAGGATCTACTACATGACCCAGACCGGGGTGAAGCCGCCCGCTTTCACGTTGTTCGTCAACGCGCCCTCGCGGCTCGGCGACAACTACCGGCGCTTCCTGTGGACGCAGTTCGCGGAGCACTTCGGGTTCGCCGGCACGCCGGTCAAGCTGCTGGTGAAGAAGAGCGACTGACATGTCCCTCTCCACCACGGCGGGCTTCACGCTGGTGGCGTTGCTGGTCGGCTTCGTGAGCGGCTCCCTGCCCTGGGGCCTGTGGCTGGGGCGCGCGTTCCGCGGCATCGACGTGCGCACCGTGGGGTCGAGGAATCTCGGCGCCACCAACGTGTACCGCACGCTCGGCCCGGCGCTCGGCATCACCACGCTGGTGCTCGACATCGTCAAGGGCGCCCTCCCGGTGCTGGCGATCGCCGGCTGCCCGGCCACCCCGGCGTTTCTCGGCGGACCGGCGTGGTGCGGGATCGGGGTCGGCCTCGCGGCGGTCGCGGGCCACGTCTTCACCCCGTTCGCCGGGTTCAAGGGGGGCAAGGGCGTGGCGACCATGGCGGGCGTGCTGCTGGCCCTGGCACCCGCGGCCTTCGGCGTGTTCGCGGGGGTGTTCCTCGTCACCCTCGCGCTCACGCGCTACATCTCGCTCGGGTCCATCCTGGGGGCGGTCGCGTTCGCCGGGGCGCTCGCCTTCCTCGCCCCCGGGAGGGTGCGCAGCCCGCTCTTCGCATTCGGCGTCGTGGTCGCCGCGCTGGTGATCGCGCGCCACCACGAGAACATCGCGCGGTTGCTGGCGGGCACCGAGCGGCGCTTCTCGTTCCGCGGCAGCGGGGGATCGACATGACGCGCATCGCCGTGCTGGGAGCCGGTTCGTGGGGAACGACGCTCGCCGTGCATCTCGCGCAGGCCGGCCACGAGGCCGTGATGTGGGGCCATGACCGCGCCGATCTGGCCGCGCTCGCCGCCGACCGCGAGAATCGGAAGTTTTTGCCTGGCATCGCGCTTCCCGACGGGGTTAAGGTTCAGCCGGAACTCGACGCGGCGCTCGCGGGGGCGGAGATCGCGCTGTTCGTGGTGCCCTCGCAGGCGGTGCGCGGAGTGGCCGCGAAGGTGAAGCAGGCGGGGTCGAAGGCGGTGCCCATCTCGGCGTCGAAGGGACTCGAGCTCGGCACGCTCAAGCGGCTCTCGGAGGTGCTGGCCGAGGTCCTCGGGGACCCCTCACCGGTGGTGTTGACCGGGCCGAGTCACGCCGAGGAAGTGAGCCGCGGCATCCCGACCTCGATCGTGGCCGCATGTGCCGACGAGGCGCGGGCCGAGGCGGCGCAGCGTCTGTTCTCGACCGGAAGGCTCCGGGTGTACCGCAACACCGACGTCGCCGGCTGCGAATACGCGGCCGCGCTCAAGAACGTGATCGCGATCGCGGCGGGGGTGTGCGACGGCGTGGGGTTCGGGGACAACACCAAGGGCGCGTTGCTCACCCGCGGGCTGGCGGAGATCGGCCGGTTGGGGATGGCGATGGGGGGCAGGCAGGCGACGTTCTCGGGGCTGGCCGGTATGGGGGACCTCATCGCCACCGCGATGAGCCGCCACAGCCGCAACCGTGGAGTCGGCGAGCGCATCGGTCGCGGGGAGACGCTGGAGCAGGTGCTGGGCACGATGGTCATGGTGGCGGAGGGGGTGGACACGGCGCGGGCGGCGCGCGATCTCGGCCGCGCGCACCGGGTGGAGCTTCCGATCACCGATCAGGTGTGCGCGATGTTGTTCGACGGACGCAGCCCGCGCGAGGCGCTCCAGGCGCTGATGACGCGCGACTTGAAGAGCGAGGCCTGAAGGCTCGCACGCGAGGGAGGTAGCAGTGCCGCCGAAGAAGACGGACACCGAGAGCGACGGCAAGCTCTATCGCTCGATCAGCGAGGTGAGCGACCTGGTGGGCGTGAAGCCCCACGTGTTGCGCTACTGGGAGACTCAATTCAGCATGCTGCGTCCGCGCAAGAACCGCGCGGGGAACCGGATGTACCGGCCCGAGGAGATCAAGCTCCTGATGCACATCCGGGAGCTGCTCTACGACCGCCGCTTCACCATCGCGGGTGCCCGCCGCCGGCTGCTCGACCAGCGCAAGGAGCCCGCGGCCCAGCCGCCGCAGGTCGAGATCGGGTTCGCCGACGCGGACCGCCGACTGGCTCTGCACGAGATCAAGAGCGAGCTCCAGCGCATCGCGTCGCGGCTGCGCGAGCGCGAGCCGGTCGGCGCCTGAACCGCAGCGCGACGACGGCGCCGCGGTCCGATGCCATGGCCGACTTGCAGGATCGGCGCGTGTCGCCTAGATTCCGCGGCGAACCGGGGCCTCGAGTCCCGTCCGGTCGGGGCGTAGCGCAGCCCGGTAGCGCACCTGCATGGGGGGCAGGGGGTCGCTGGTTCGAATCCAGTCGCCCCGACCATTTGCACCCCTTCCCGCGGCCCCTGGCAGCGGCCCCCGCCCGGCATCGATCCCCGTCCGTGGCCGGGCCATGCCCACTCGAGCCCCCGTCCACGCCCGCGCGGGTGACCGGATGCCGGAGCGAGGGAACCCCGTGAAACGCGTCGCCGCGCTCATCCCGGCCTATCAGGCGGCCGCGCACCTCGGCGAGGTGCTGCTCGGCCTCGCCGCGCTCGTCCCGCCTCCCGAGGTGCTGGTGGTGGACGACGGCTCCCGCGATGCCACCGCCGAGACCGCGCGGCTGTTCGGGGCACGCGTGCTGTCGTTCGCGGGCAATCGCGGCAAGGGCCACGCGCTGCTCGCCGGGTTCGCAGCCCTGAAGGAATTCGACGGCGTGGTCACGCTCGATGCCGATGGTCAGCACCCGCCCGCATGCGTGCCCGACTTCGTCGCGGCCTTCGAGGCGGGCGCCGACCTGGTGCTGGGGGTCCGCCGCTTCGAGGGCCGGATGCCGTTCTCGCGCCGGTTCGCGAACGCCGTGTCCTCGGGGTGGGCGTCCCGTCTCGCGGGCCACACGATCTCGGACAGCCAGTGCGGATACCGGCTCTATTCGCGCGCGGTGCTGGAGCGCACGCCCCTGACACCCGGCGGCTACGAGCTCGAGTCGGAGATCGTGGTGCGCGCCGCGCGCCTCGGATTCCGGCTCAGCGAGGTCCTCATCCCCACGGTGTACGGGGAGGAGCGGAGCCACATCCGCACGTTCCACGACGTGCCACGCATCGTCGGCACGCTGCTGCGCCTCACCCTGGAGCCGCGCCCGACCCCGGGGCTCGCGCCGGTTTCCGCGCGCGACGGGAGCCCGCCATGATCATCCTCGTCACCAACGACGACGGGATCCATTCGCCGGCGCTGCTGCCGCTGCGCGCGGTGCTGCGTCCGCTCGGCCGCGTCGTCATCGTCGCTCCCGACCGCGACCAGAGCGCGACCTCGCACTCGCTCACGCTCCATCGCCCGTTCCGCATCCATCACCACGAGCCGGACATGTACAGCGTGGACGGCACCCCGACCGACTGCGTGGTGACGGCGTTCTACGGCCTGCTCGACGAACCGCCGGGCATGGTGGTGTCGGGCATCAATCTCGGACCCAACATGGGCGAGGACGTCTTCTACTCCGGCACCGTCGCCGCCGCGATCGAGGGCGCGCTCCAGGGGGCGCCCTCGATCGCGGCCTCGCTGGTGACGCGCGGGCCCGCCGACTTCGCGGAGCCCGCGGAGTTCATCGGGCGGCTCGCCCGCGTGGTCGCGGAGAAGGGGCTGCCGCACCGGCGCCTGCTGAATGTGAATCTCCCGGCCCGTTCCCACGCCCTCATCGCAGGGGTCCAGGTGACGCGACTGGGCACCCGCCGGTACGCCGACACGCTGATCAGGAAGACCGATCCCCGGGGACGCGACTACTACTGGATCGGCGGGGAGGACCCGGTGTGGGAGCCGGTCGAGGGCACCGACTTCCACGCGGTGAACGGCGGCTCGATCTCCGTCACACCGATGCGGCTCGACCTGAACGACGGCGACGCCTTCGGCGAGCTGCAGAGTTGGGGCCTCATGCCGTGACGCACCCCGCGGGAAGGCAGGACCGCGACCCCTTCGCGACCGCGCGACGCCGCATGGTCTCGGAACAACTGGTGGCGCGCGGCATCCGCGATGCCCGCGTGCTCGACGCGATGGCGGAGGTGCCGCGCCACTTGTTCGTCGAGGCGGGCCTGGCGCCCCGCGCGTACGGGGACCACGCGCTGCCCACTCTCGAGGGCCAGACCGTGTCGCAGCCCTGGATCGTCGCGCGCATGCTCGAGCTGGCCGAGCTCGAGCCGCACCACCGGGTGCTCGAGATCGGCACCGGGAGCGGTTATCAGACCGCTCTGCTCGCGCGTTTGTGCGAGCGCGTGTTCAGCATCGAGCGCGTGCCCTCGCTGCTGAGGGGGGCGCAGCGCCGGCTCGAGGAGTGCGGGGTGAGCAACGCCGCGCTCTGTCTCGGCGACGGCACGCTGGGTTGGCAGGAGTTCGCACCCTATGCTAGGGTCCTTGTCGCTGCTGCGGCCCCTCATGTCCCGGAAGCCCTGAGGTCCCAGCTCGCGGAGGGAGGGCTCCTCGTCATCCCGGTCGGCGGCGCCGCGGTACAGGTCCTCGAGGTCTGGCGCCGGCTGCCGAAGGACCGTTGGGAACATCATCGCCACGGTGAATGCCGTTTCGTGCCCCTCGTCGGGAAGGATGCCTGGCCGGGCCGGAACGACACTGATTGAGATGTCTGGGTCGGGGCGTGGCTCAGCCCGGTAGAGCACCTGGTTCGGGACCAGGGGGTCGGAGGTTCAAATCCTCTCGCCCCGACCATCTTTCGCGATCCAACCGTCCGTCCGGCGCGGCCCCCCCGGGCCTGGCGCCGGGAGTGTTCCCTGGTCGGTCCAGCCCATGCCTCGCCTCCATCTCGTCGTCCATGGCCGCGTCCAGGGTGTGGGATTCCGCGCGTTCGTGATGCGACGCGCGCGCGAGCTCGCGCTGGTGGGTGAGGTGCGCAACCTGCCGGATGGCGCCGTCGAGGTCGTCGCGGAGGGCGCTCCCGGGCCGCTCGAGGGATTCCTCGGCGCGATGCGTCGCGGGCCGGCCTCGGCGAGGGTCACCGGCGTCGACGTGTCGTGGAGCGAAGCGGCCGGCCGGTTCGAGGGGTTCGAGATCCGTGGTCAGGGCTAGACCCGATCCACCCGAACGGGTGGTCTATCGCGAGCGGCTCGAGGCCGCGCTCGCCGAAGCGCGCGCGACCGGCCGCCTGCCGGCACGCGACTACGAGTCCCTGCTCGCCGACCCGGACTGCGACATGGCCGAGTTCGAGCGCTTCCGGGTCGCGGTCCGCCGCGCCGGCATCGCGCTCCCCGACGACGACGCCGACGAGGCCGTGTCGCCGCGCCCGGAGCGGGGCGAGTCCGAGCTGGACCTGCTGGACCGCTACCTGGGCGAGATCGGACGTTTTCCCCTGCTCGAGCACGCGGACCTGCTCGCGCTCGCGCGGCGTGCGCGCGCCGGGGACGAGGAGGCGCGCAAGCGCATCATCCTCGCCAACCTCCGTCTCGTCGTGCACATCGCCCGCGCCTACCGCAACCGCGGCCTGCCGATGCTCGATCTGATCGAGGAGGGCAATCTCGGTCTCATCCAGGCGACCGACCGCTTCGAGCCCGAGCGTGGACTGCGCTTCTCGACCTACGCCTCGATCTGGATCCGCCAGGCCATCCTGCGCGGCGTCGCCGAGCAGGCGCGGTCGGTGCGCATCCCGGTGCAGATGTTCCAGCAGGTGAACCGCTACGTGCGCGCCGAACGCTCGCTGCGGGCCGCGCTCGGCCGTGAGCCCACGGCGGAGGAGGTCGGGCGGGAGCTGCACATCACGCCCCTGCGCGCCCGACGGCTGGCCGGCCTGCTGGCGGGCCTGCGGTCGCTGGACGAGGGCTCGAGCATGGAGGCCTTCGAGCAGCTCACCGCCGAGGACCTCGGCGACGCGCCCGATTCGGTCGAGCGACTGGTGGAGCTGCAGCTCGAGCACGAGAAGCTCGACCGGCTCCTGCGCTCGCTGAGCGCGCGGGAGGAGCAGCTCCTGCGCATCCGTTTCGGCTTCTACGATGGCGAGTCCCGCACCCTGGCCCAGACCGGGGAACACTTCGGCATCTCGCGCGAGCGAGCGCGCCAGATCGAAGGGCGGGCGCTCGACAAGCTCCGGCGCGCCATCGAGCTCCACGCGATGGACCGTCCATCCGGCCCCACCCTCCACTGAACGACGGGAGAGCCATGTCCGACCTGAGAGGCTTCGTGCGCGACTACGCGGATTTCCCGAAGAAGGGCATCCTGTTCCGCGACATCTCCCCGTTGCTCGGCGACCCGGGCGCGTTCTCGGCCTGCGTGCACCAGCTGGCGACCCGCACGCCCAGGCCCGAGGTGGTGGTGGGGATCGAGTCGCGGGGGTTCCTCTTCGGTTCCGCGCTGGCGCTCCACTGGGGACTGCCGTTCGTGCCGGCGAGGAAGTTCGGCAAGCTCCCCGGCACCACGGTGCGCCAGCTCTACTCGCTCGAGTACGGCGAGGACACGCTCGAGATACAGGCCGATGCGATCGGGCGCGGGCGCCGCGTGGTGATCGTCGACGACCTGCTGGCCACGGGCGGCACCGCCAAGGCCGCCACGCTGCTGATCGAACAGCTGGGCGCGAGCGTGCAGGCGCTGCTGTTCGTCATCGAGCTCGAGGGCCTCGGCGGCCGCGCGGCGCTCAGCCCGCACGCGGTCGAATCGCTGATGCGCTTCGAGGTGTCGAAGCCGGCGGGCCAGTAGGGTGCACGCGGCCGCGCCGCGGGTCCGGCCGCGGCGCTCGCCCCGAGTCCGGGGCGAGCGGCGGCGCGGGGGTCACGGCTTCGAGAGGTCCCGGCGTGAGCTCTCGATGATCACCGCGGCGCTCGAGGCGCCGAGTGTGTACGCAGAGCGGAACTCGCCCTCGACGCCCACGCGCGCACCCTGCCGGGGCGCGCCGTTCAGCTTGGTCACCACCGTGAGCGCACCGGTGCCGTCGTCCAGCCGGTAGGCCCCGTAGCCGAGGACCCCCATCGAGGCCCCCACGTCGCCGGCGACGCGCACCGTCTTGCGGTCGTAGAGGCCGGGATCGTCGAGGAGCGTCTTGATGGAGGTGGTGCCGTACCCTCCCTTGCAGCCCGTGGCGAGCGCCAGTAGCGAGGCGAGTACCCATATCAGGGCGGTGCGCTTCATGTCATCTCCGGATCGGGGTGGGGAGTGCGGGAGCGGCGGCGGGAGACCGCCGTGCGGGGTGGCGCGCGATCACCAGCGCGCGCGAGTGCCTCGCACGTCGACGTGGACGAACGGCCCGTGGGCGCGTGTGGCGCGGTAGGTGCCGATCCCCCCCGTGAGTTCGGGGTGCTCGCTCTCGATGCGTTCGACGATGCCACGCAGCAGGATCGCGTCGCGCGCGGTCACTCGTCCGTCGCCGTTGAGGTCGTCCATGCGGCCGTCGCCGTCGGCGTCGATCACGATGTCCGCCGCGTCGCCGTACATGTGGCGGCTGTCGCGCGCGGGCCCGCGGCGCCGTGCGGTAGCCCCGCGCCGGATCGCCGAGTTGTACTGCGGGCTGCGGAACCCCGACATGATGAGGATCCGCGACGGCATGCCGAGCCGCTCGAGCTCATCGCCCAGCAGCTCGAGTTTGTCGAGCAGCAGCGGCTGGAGCACCACGTACTTCGGCCACACCGCGGTCTGGTCGTGGGTGAGGAAGTCGCGGAGTCGGAAGCGCTTCGACACTGGCGTGTCCGCGTTCTCGGACGTGACCTCGATGAAGCCCTCGGGGGGCTGGTAGCGCGATGCCGATGCGCGCCGTTCCTGCGGCCAGCGACCGAGGCGGTACGGACCCATGCGCGGCCCCACCTTGTCCTGGAACGGGATGAGCGAGAGCAGCCGCAGGGGCTCGCCGTCGGGAGCGCTGAAGGGCAGCTCGAGGGCACCGGGCACGCTGCCGTCGAGGAACGGGAGCAGGGCGCGCAGCACCGGGAGGCCGAACGCCTGCGCCGGGGTGGTGATGATGGCGCGCAGGTTGCCCGAGAGCCCGAGCCACTGGCTCATCAGGTCGCGCGTGCTGTCCGCCGGGCCGGATCCGCGCACGGGCGACTCGACGCCCGCATCGCCGCCGTCGGTGGGCACGGGAGGGACGGAGGCGGGGGCGTCGGAGGACACCAGCAGGACGGCGAGAACGACCACCGCCGCCCGCAGCATCCGCACCAGGAGGGTCTCACGCGAGAGCATTCCGGGCAGGCTGCCACGGGGAGGTGGAACAGATGTCAGAATGGGGTCACTTCTCGAGGGCATTCCCATTGTCTTCGGCAGCCCCCGGGGGGCGGCTTGATGGTCATCGCCGGGGGGCTCCCGACCTCCGGTGAAGTCTCCATCCGCGCGGCGTATCCATTGTGGCGGCTATGGTTGAGCCGACGCCTCATGATCCCGCGCGGGGTGCTTCCAGGTTCGGCTCGAGGAACACCTGGCGACTGCAGGTGGCGCATCGGAGGGCCATGCGCGGGGCGGGCGCGCTCCCGACCGCGAAGTCCTGCGGGGCCCCGCAGCCCGGGCAGTCCCCGCGCGCCCCGATCACGGTCATGCGTTCGCGGAGGCGCTGGAGCGCCACCAACGGGCCCGCGATCAGGAGACCCGGCACGAGCACGAAGTGGAGCACCGGCACGAGCACGGTGACGATCGCCAGGCCCCAGCACGCTCCAAGCGTGCGCAGCGCGCGCCCCACCCGCTCGCGCCTGGCGTGGTGCCTCACGCTCATCACCGCGGCGGTGCTGGGCCTCCCGACGTAGGTCAGGCTAGCGGGCAGCTCGTCGACGGCGGCCACGGGCGGGTTCGGGTCGGGCGGGGTCATGCGATCTCCTCGGACGTGCTTCCCCGATGCGGCCGGCGGTGCCATGCGGATCACGGCGCCGGCCCAGACCTCTACCGCCGCCGCGGCACGCGAGCAAGTCCGACCCCGCTGACGGCCCGTCGGATTCCAGTATCCGTGGTGCTCCGGGTACGGTATCGTCGTTGCCCATGCCGACCCCCAAAGGCGCCAGGATCGGACCGTACGATCTCATCGCCCCGCTCGGTTCCGGGGACCTGCGCGAGGTGTTTCGTGCGCGCGATCCACGGCAGCCGCTGAGACCCACTCCATGACGCTTCAGCTCACCGCCACCGTCGAAGGCCAGCGTCAGACGTGGGCGCTGGACGGGAAGCTGTTGCGCGTCGGGCGGTCGTCGCGCAGCGAGATCCCGCTGCCCGACGCCACCGTGTCCAAGGAGCACGCCGAGATCCTGCGCGAGGACGACCGCTGGGTCGTGCGCGACCTCGGCAGCCGGAACGGCACGCGCGTGAACGGCGCGGAGGTGCAGGCGGCGGTCCCGCTGCGCGACGGCGACGTGATCGAGTTCGGCAAGGTCGAGGTCCGGGTCGGCCGCGCGGAGGCGCCGGACCGCACCCGCTTCAGCGAGTCGCCGGGGCTCGGCTCCTCGATGCGTGCGGGCGCCCGCGACCTGCTCAGCCGGGCCACGGCGCGCGGGACGGAGGCCGCGAGGCTCGTGGGCCTGCTCGCCGAGGCCGGCCAGATGCTGGTGCTCCCGCGCCCGATCCACGAGACCTGCGAGGAGGTGCTGCGCGTGGTCGAGCGTGCGGTGCCCGCGCGACGCCTGGTGATCCTGCTGCGGGATGCGCCGGGGGCGGAGCCGGTGCAGATCGCCGTGCGGCACCTCGGGGTGCCCACGCGCGAACCGCTGGCGCTCTCGCGCACCATCCTCAACGCGGTGCTCGACGACTGCACGTCCGTCGTCACCCGGGACGCGGCCCAGGATCCGCGTTTCCAGGCGCAGCAGAGCATCGTGGCGCAATCCATCCGCTCGGCGATGGCGGTCCCGCTGTTCGACAATGAGAAGGTCCTCGGCGCGCTCTACGCCGACACCACCGACCCGCGCGTGCAGTACGGCGACGAGCACCTCGAGGTGCTCACCGTGCTCGCCAACATGGCGGCGGTGAAGATCACCAACGCGCGCCTGCTCGAGTCGGAAGCCACGCGCCAGCGCATGGCCCAGGAACTGGCGACCGCCGCGCACATCCAGCGCAGTCTGCTGTCGGAGCCTCCGGCGGTCCCGGGCGTGACGTGCGTGGCGCGGATCGTGACCTGTTACGAGGTCGGAGGCGACCTCTACGATCTCCACCTGCGACCCGATGGCCGCCTGGTCGTGGTGGTGGGCGACGTCTCGGGCAAGGGGATGGGGGCGGCCCTCCTGATGTCGTCGACGCTGTCCTCGGCGCGCGTGCTCTACGACAGCTGCCACGATCCGGCCGAACTGGTCACCCGGCTCAACAGCGTGCTCCATCGCTCGACCGACGCCGGCCGCTTCGTGACCCTGTTCGTGGGCTGCCTCGATCCCGCCACCGGTGTGCTGCACTACTGCAACGCCGGGCACAACCCGCCGCTGATCGTCGGCAGGGGCGAGATGCGCCCGCTCGACGCGACCGGGATCCCGGTGGCGATGCTGGAGGCGTACCCCTACGCCTCCGCGACCGCGACGCTCGAGCCCGGGGACACGCTCGCGCTCTACAGCGACGGCATCCCCGAAGCGATGTGCGGACTCGAGTTCTTCGGCGATCCGCGGCTGGCGGACGCGCTGCGCGTGGCGGCGGCGACCCCGGAGCTCGATCTGGCGGTGCGCTCGGTGCTGGCGGAGGTCGAAGCCTTCGCCGCGGGCACGCCACGCGTGGACGACATCACGCTGGTGCTCGTCCGACGGGGATAGGGGACGCGGAACGGCCGGGGCGCGGGTGCGCGCCGGCCGCACCAGCGCATTCAGCGCGCGGTCCGCACCACCCGTGCCTCGCGGCGGCGCACCCAGCCGTCGAGGGCGCGCACCCAGCCGCGCGGCGCGCGCACCGCGAAGTCCTTCGCGGTCGCCCGCCGGCCCTCCAGCAGGAGCTCCCGGGGCTGGTGATAGGTGCCGAAGCACCAGTCGGGCACCGGCAGCCCGAAGAACCCCGAGATGGCCTCGTTGCAGCCGATGTTGGCGTGGTGCATGTGATGGAAGCCATAGATCCTCCGCCACATCGCCCCGGTGCGCGGATGCTCGATGGCGGCCCGCCACCACTCGTACGAGAGATGCTCGACCGCGTGGAGGGTCTCATAGAGGCTCATCGACCAGGCGATGGCGGCGTACCCACCGATGAGGACCGGCGCGTGCGGGAGCGCCCACTGCAGCGCGACCAGCGCCGGAGTGAAGATCGCCCAGAACACCGCCAGCGCGTAGACCGGGAACGCGGAGTCGGGGAACTGCTCCGGGCTGGTGATCGGGTACTCGTTCAGCACGAAGCGGTCCGAGCCTTCCGCCACCGTCCGCAGGCGGATGGCCGTGAGGCTGTGGTGATGGCGATGGGCGCGCGCGAAGTGACGCAGCCACGGCGTGAACACCCCGTGCAACACGTAGCGGTGGAGGAACCACTCGAAGAAGGCCACCGCGAGGTGCACGCCGAGGAACACCAGCACGAACGCCAGCGGGCCGGCGGCGAGCTGGCGCGCCCATAGCGCCGGAAAGGCGAAGCGCAGCCCGAGCGCCAGCAGGGTGCACTGGGCCGCCACGAGCAGGCTGAACCGCGTGAAGGAGAAGCGCTGGGGGGCGGTCGGCATGGCCGGATCCCTCGGGTGGCGTGCCGTGGCACGGGAGGAGGCGCCGCGCCTCGACGAAGACCCGCCAGCGAAACCGGTGGCGGGTCGGCACGACTCACTGGGATGTTACGACGGCTCTGACGAGATTGGACGCGGGCGCGGCGCGCCGGGTTCATCAATTCCAGCCCCGCTCGGGTCCCGGGGCGTCGCCAGGCCGCGGATGGGCCGTCACGGCGGTGCCGCGACGGCCGGCCACCGGGGCGCGCGCGCGGACGGCTCAGGCCATGCCGGTGTGGCCGAACCCACCGGCGCCGCGCGCGGTGGGTGAGAGATCGTCGACCTCGTCCCAGGCCACCCGCGGCACCCGGGCCAGCACCATCTGTGCGATGCGCATGCCGTGCGCGATCTCGAAGCGCTCGGTGCCGTGGTGGATGAGCGCCACGATGATCTCGCCCCGGTAGTCGGAATCGATGGTGGCCGGGCTGTTCGCCAGCGTGATGCCGTGGCGCGTGGCGAGCCCCGATCGCGGGCGCAACTGCACCTCGTACCCGGGTGGCACCTCGATGGCGAGCCCGGTGGGGACGCGCGCGATCCCGCCGGGCGCGAGCTCGAGCGGAGCCGCGAGCGCCGCGCGCACGTCCATGCCCGCGGCCCCTTCGGACTCGTAGACCGGCAACGGCAGTCCCTGGGCGTGCGGCAGGCGGCGGATGCGCAGTCGCATCAGCGTGCTCTCGGTGGCCGGCGTGGTTCGATCGGGCATCATGCCGCGCACCGTACCAGCCGGGGCGTCCGTGCTCCAGTCCGTCGTCGCGGCCCGGCCTCGCAAGCGCGCGGGGCAATGCCGGTGCCCCAGCGCTCGATCCGAGGGCGCGTCCGGCGGGGGCGACCGGTCCGCCCCGCTTGAGCGCGGCGCGGGCCTGACGCACACTGCACCTCTCACGAGCCGTGCGACGCCGCGCTCATCCAGGAGGCCCGAGATGGCGAAGATCCTCACGACCGAGGCCGAGCTCGGCGCCGTGGTGCGCGCGATGCGCTCCGTGGCGGTGGTGGGCATGAAGGACGAATCGCGCGCGAGCGAGCCCGCGCACTCCATCCCGCTCCTGCTCCACGAGCGCGGCGTGCGCGTGATCCCCGTGAATCCTGCCATCCGCGCGGCCCTCGGCGAACCGAGCCGCGCATCCCTCGCCGCCGTGGGTGAACGCGTGGACGTGGTGGACGTGTTCCGTCGCAGCGACGCGATCGGCGAGGTGGCCGACCAGGTGCTCGCGCTGCCGGCCGGGCAGCGGCCGGGCGTGGTGTGGATGCAGACCGGCATCCGCAACGAGGAAGCCGCGGCGCGGCTGGTGGCGGCCGGCATCGACGTGGTGATGGACGCCTGCCTCGGCGTGCTCGCGACGCGTTACCTCGGAAAGCCGGAGCCGCCCCCGGCATGACGCCGTCCCCGCTCCGACCGGATCACGTGGGCGAGCCGTGCCCGGCTCATCCGTGGTCGTGAGGTCGCCCTCGGGGCGAAGGCCCGCCCGGCTGCGGCCCGCCCCTGACCGGTTCGGCCGGATGGCGCGCACGTTCGCCTTCGGACTGCTCACGGCCGGGCTCCTGGGTGCTCCGCGCTCCGCGGGGGCGCAGGCCGCGGCCGACTCGTCGTCGTCCCCCGCTCGAACGTCGCCCGCGGCCGCCGACCATGGCCCATGGTTCTACCGTGGGCTGCCCTACGGGAGCGAGTCCCAGGTGAACCCGCTCCAGCTGATCGTGAACGGCGGGTTCGGCATCCTCCAGTTCGACGATCAGGACGCGCGCCTCGGGGACGTGAAGTTCCGCGCAGGCTGGCATCGGGTGACCAGCGACATGCTCCACCCGGTGAGGGCGATCGAGGTCGCCGGATGGAACGACTTCCTGCTGCGCGAAGTGATCCCCGTCAGCCTCAGCAAGCGGGGCGCGCAGTACTGGCCCAACTACACCCTGCATCTGATCGGCGGGGGGATGAGCTACACCATGATGAGCGAGTGGTTCGAGCAGCGAGGGTACGCCGGTCCGAAGTGGTGGGCGGGTGGGACGCTCGCCGTCTACCACGGCCTGAACGAGGTGGTCGAGAACTCCGAGGCCGCCGGTCCCAACACCGACGCCATCGCCGACCTCTACATCTTCGATCCGGCGGCGGTCCTGCTGTTCAGCCACGAGGGCGTCAACCGCTTCTTCAGCCGCAGGCTCCACCTGCGCGACTGGTCCAACCAGCCGGCCATCGGCCTGCAGCGGGGCACCATCGAGAACCAGGGTCAGAACTTCTCGATCAAGCTGCCGGTGCCGCGCACCGAGCACTGGAGCGTCCTCTACTACTTCGGCAATCACGGCCAGGGCGGGCTCACGTACACCCGCGAGGATGGCTCCGCGTTCTCGGCGGCCGTCGGCATGCGGGCGCGGAAGCTGGTGGACGTGGGCCACAACGAACACACCGTCGACCTGGTGCCCTCGTACGGCCTCTTCTACGATCGCAACGGCTCCCTGCTGTTCTCGCTGGTCGGCGCCCGGACGACCCGCTACAAGCTGCGTCTGAACGCGTACCCCGGGCTGCTGGGTTTCCGCGGCGTCACGGTCGGGCTGTTCGCGCTGTGGAACCAGGACGGCAAGGCGATCTTCGGCATCGACCTGCCCTGGCTGCCCGTCGGGGCCGCGGTGCGACCGTGATCGCCACCGAGAACACCGTGTGCTGCTATCCTGCGGACCCGCAGGGGACCGTCCACCGGCTGCGCCGCCATTGAGCCGGGCCACCCACCCGGAGGAATGGAACCATGAAGCCCGTGATCCGAATCGTACTGATCGTCCTCGTGGCAATGCTGGCGTTCGTCCAGTCGCGGCCGTCCCACTTCCGGGTCGAGCGCACCGCCGTCATCGGCGCCCCGGCCGAGGTCGTGTTCGCGAAGATCGACGACTTCCACCAGTGGGCGGGCTGGTCGCCGTGGGAGAAGCTGGACCCCGCGATGAAGCGGGTGTACGGCGACATCCCCGCGGGCACCGGCGCCACCTATCACTGGACCGGCAACGACAAGGTGGGCGAGGGCAACATGGCGATCACCGATTCGCGGCCCGGGGAGCTCGTGGTGATCGCCCTCGAGTTCATCAAGCCCTTCAAGGCCTCGAACGTCACCACGTTCGCGCTCGCGACCGAGGCGTCCGGCACGCGGGTGACGTGGTCGATGGACGGCACGCACGACCTGATGGGCAAGGCCATGAGCATCTTCATGAACATGGACAAGATGGTGGGCGGCGATTTCGAGAAGGGCCTCGCCAACCTGAAGGCGCTGGCCGAGGCGGACGCGCAGCGCCCCGCGGAGGTCGCGACGCCTGCGCTCACGGGCGAGCCCGGACCGCCGGCCCGCTAGCGTCAGGGCCGCCCACAGCCGCTAGTAGATGTTGCGCGACACCAGGTCCCGCCGATCGGCGGGGTCCCTGAGCACTTCCAGGATCACCTCGATGTAGAGCGCGGGGAAGATGAACGCGAGGTACTTCTCCCAGTGCCGCGGAGCCCGGTTCGCGAGGAAGGCGAGCCCCAGCGCCCGGTAGAGGTCCGTGAACCAGAGCTTGTGCCGCCGGATCCTGAACAGGCCCGAATTCTGGAGCACGTGGAAGGTTATCCAGCCGAGGTGGTGGAGGTGCTCGAGGTCCCCGTACGAGAGCTGGGAGCTGTAGTGCGGGGTGATGATCCGGATGGTGGCACCCGGCTTCGCGATGCGGTGCACCTCGTTCATGAGGCGGAGCGGCCGCTCGACGTGCTCGATCACGTGGGACATCTCGATGTGGTCGAAGGTGTCCTCCTCGAACGGATACGGATACTCGTCGAGGTCGTGCACGACATCCACGTGGGGCGCCGGCCGGATGTCGAGACCGACCGAGCCGGGCAGCTTGGTGTGCGGCCCGCATCCGAGATCGAGCGTCTTCATGGGCTCCCTGCCTCCGGGTCCGGAACGGCCCGGGCCGCCATGCTGGCCCGATGGACGGCCGCCAACGTAGACCGGACCGCGACCGACTGTCGAGTGCGCGGTCGGGATCGGGGTGGGAGAGCGGGGCCCCGCGAGGTCGCCGACGCGGTCGTGCCTTGCGGGGGACACCGACCCCGGAGCATGCTGCGCGGGCGAATCCCGCGCTCCACTCCATCCGGAGGTCCCATGCCATCCGCCATCCGACCGCTCGTCGCGTGCCTGCTCGTCGTCCTCGGCCTCGCCGCCCACTCAGCGACCGCGGTCCACGCGGCGGCATCCCCGGACGCCGAGGAGCGGATCCGCGCCGCCGGGCTGCGCGGCGACATCGCGGCGCTCGCCGCGGACTCCACCGGCGGCCGCGCGCCCGGCACGCCCGGCGATCGCATGGCTCGCCGCTACCTGATCCGCCGGCTGCAGGAGATCGGATTCCAGCCCGGCGGCGCCGGCGGCGCGTGGGAGCAGCCCATCACGTTCGTGGGCCTGACGGTGAAGAACCTGGATCGCTGGCGGTTCACCGGGCCCTCCGGCGAGGCCGTGTTCCAGTGGGGTGACGAGGTCATCGGCGGGAGCGGGGTGCAGGCCCCGCGGGTCTCCATCCAGGACGCCGAGGTGGTGTTCGCCGGCTACGGGATCCAGGCGCCCGAATACCAGTGGGACGACTTCAAGGGCGCCGACCTCAGGGGCCGCATCCTGCTGGTCCTGAACAACGACCCCGACTGGGACCCCGCGCTCTTCGCCGGCACGAAGCGGCTCTACTACGGTCGCTGGGACTACAAGTACGAGGCGGCCGCGCGCCAGGGAGCGGCTGGTGTGATCATCCTGCACACGGAGGAGTCCGCGGGCTACGGTTGGAACGTGGTGCAACGCTCGTGGTCCGGCACCCAGTTCGAGCTCCCGGCGGGGGACGAGCCCCGCCTCGAGTTCAAGAGCTGGCTGACCGAACCGGCCGTCCGCCGGCTCTGCGCGCTGGGCGGGAAGGATCTGGACTCGCTCATCGCCCGGGCGCACCGCCGCGACTTCGCGCCGATCCCGCTGGGGGTCAGGACCTCGCTTTCCTTCGACGTCGGGCTGGAGCAGACCGCGACCGCCAACGTGGTGGGCGTCCTGCCGGGGAGCGACCGACGGCTGCGCGACGAGGCGGTGATGTACTCCGCCCACCACGACCATCTCGGCATCGGGGCTCCCGACTCCACCGGTGACCGGATCCACAACGGCGCGGTGGACAACGCCTCGGGGTGCGCGCAGGTGCTGGCGATCGCCGAGGCCTTCGCCGCGACGCGGCCGGCCCCGCGCCGCAGCGTGGTCGCCCTGTTCGTCGCCGGGGAGGAGCAGGGGCTGCTGGGCTCGAAGTACTTCGCGGCCCATCCGACCCTTCCGCCCGCCCGCATCGCGGCCGAGATCAACATCGATGGCGGCAACGTCCTCGGCCGCACCTCGGACGTCGCCGTGATCGGCAAGGGCAAGTCGGATCTCGAGGACCGTCTGGTGGTCGCGGCCCGGGGACAGGGGCGCACGGTGGTGGACGACCCCGAGCCCGACAAGGGCTTCTACTACCGCTCGGACCAGCTGAGTCTCGCCCGCATCGGCGTGCCGTCGCTCTACTTCAAGTCCGGTCAGAGCTATATCGGCCGCCCCGTCGGCTGGGGGAAGGAGAAGGAAGCCGAGTATCGGCGACTGCACTACCACCAGCCCAGCGACGAGATCCGCCCGGACTGGGACTACTCGGGGATGATCGAGGACGCGCGCCTGGCGTACCGGGTCGGACTCGACGTCGCGAACGGCGCGCGCCTGCCCGCGTGGTATCCCGGCGACGAGTTCGAGGCGGCGCGACTCAAGAGTCGTCGATAGCGGCGCCCCCGCGCGGCGTGCGTCCGCCGCTGCCGGGGGAGCGCGCTCACGGGGCCGGAGCCGGCGCGCTCTCGCGGCGCGCCATCTCCTGCGCGCGCAGCTCGCGGCGCAGGATCTTGAGCACCGAGCTCCTCGGGAGCTCGGTGCGGAACTCGATCTCCCTCGGCAGCTTGAAGGAGGCGAGGCTGGCCCGGCAATGCCCGAGCAGCTCATCGGCGGTCGCCTGCGCTCCCGGCCGCAGCACCACGAACGACTTCACGCGCTCCCCGCAGCGCGGATCGGGAAGGCCGATGGTCGCGGATTCCAGCACCGCCGGGTGCGCCGCGAGCACCCCGTCCACCTCGTCCGGGTACACGTTGTATCCCGAGACCAGGATCATCTCCTTCTTCCGGCCCGAGATGAAGAAGTACCCCTCGTCGTCCATGTGGGCGATGTCGCCGGTGTAGAGCCAGCCGCCGCGGATCATCTGCGAGGTCTCGTCCGGGCGGTTCCAGTAGCCCTGCATGACCTGGGGGCCCCACACCACCAGTTCGCCGTCCTCGCCCGCGGGCAGGTCGCGGGTGCCGGTCTCGAGATCGACGATCCTCGCGTCGGTCCCCACGAACGGCACGCCGATGCTCCCGACCTTGCGCTTCGTGCGCAGCGGGTTCACGTGGGTGATGGGCGAGGTCTCGGTGAGTCCGAAGCCCTCGACGATCCGTGCGCCGGTCAGCGCCTCGAACCGCTCGAGCACGTCCGCCGGCAGCGGCGCCGAGCCCGAGAAGCACGACTTCACGCACGAGAGGTCGAGCCGCTTGATCCGCGGGTCGTTGTTGATGGCGTTGAACATCGCCGGGACGCCCATGAACAGCGTGACGCGCCGCTTCACGACCGCCTGCACGAGCGCGGGGAAGTCGCGGGGGTTGGGCACGATCACCATCGTGCACCCGGCCCACAGCGGGAAGTTCATCGTCACCGTCATGCCGAAGACGTGGAAGAACGGAAGCGCCGACAGGATGACCTCGTCGGAGAACTCCTCGAGGTGGAGCCAGGCGGCGATGCCCTGCACGTTCACCGACAGATTGCGGTGCGTGAGGATGGCTCCCTTCGCCACCCCGGTCGTCCCGCCGGTGTACTGGAGGACCGCGATGTCATCGAGGCCCACCTCGACCCGCGGGGGCGTGGCGGGTGTGCGGTCCACCAGGGCGCGGAAGAAGTGCAGGCCGGGCTCCGGCGCGACGCGCGCGATCATCGGCGGGTGGGCCTTCGCGAGCTTCAGCGGCGCGAGGCGGTTGAGCGGGAACGCGAGGTACTCGGGGATCGACGCCACGATGTAGTGCTTCACGGGCAAGGCGCCCCGGATCGCGCGGATGCGGCGCTGCCAGAGGAAGTCCATGACGATCGCCACTTCGCAGCCGGCGTCCTTCCACTGGTGCTCGATCTCGCGCTCGGTGTAGAGCGGGCTGGTCATCACCACGTGGGCACCGAGCCGCAGCACCGCGTAGTTCGCGATCACGGTCTGCGGCAGGTTGGGCAGTTGGAGGGCGACCCGGGTGCCCTTCGTGACGCCCAGCCGGGAGAGCGCCGTGGCGAGGCGGTCCACCTGGTCCTTCAATCCTCCGTACGTCATGCGCCGGTTGAGGAACCAGATCGCGGTGCGATCGCCGCCGTGACCGGCCGCACGGTCGAGGGCCTCGAGCAGCGTGCGATCGATGAAGCGGAAGTCGACGGGGATGCCCTCGTCGTAGTGATCGTGCCAGACGCGCCGTTCCATGGGGTCCTCGCGGTCAGAGACGGCCGGCTCGCCGGCAGGGGACCGGTCGCCGCGCGGAGCGGCGGGTCCCGAGGAGGCGCCAGCGTTCACGATCCGCACAGTGTACTTGACTTGCGCGCTGCCGCTATCAATTGTGTGGAGTCCGCTCACGTCACCGGGCCGACGGGTCCATCCCGCCCGCCCGGGTGCGCGTCGCCGATCCGGAGTCCGGCACGCAGCGCCGACCGGGCGGAGGTCGATCCTCGGAGAGCCCGGATCATGATCGGTCGCACGCTGCTCCACTACGAATTCGTCTCCGAGCTCGGCGCCGGCGGCATGGGCCGCGTGTTCCTCGCGCGCGACACGCGGACCGGTCGTCGCGTGGCGGTCAAGTTCGTGGACCATGCCGATCCGGGGGCGAGGGAGCGACTGCAGCGCGAGGCGCAGGCCGCGGCGCGCCTGTCGCATCCCGGCATCGTCACGCTCTATTCGCTCGAGGACGACGGCGGCCAGCTCTTCCTGGTGCAGGAGTACGTGGAGGGTTCCACCCTGGCCGCTCGCATCGCGCGTGGCCCGCTCGGCTCCGGCGAGCTCCTGCGCCTGGCGCGCGAGGTGTCGGCGGCGCTGGCACACGCCCACCGTCACGGGGTGCTCCACCGCGACCTCAAGCCCGAGAACATCCTGATGGCCGCCGACGGGGCCTACAAGATCGCGGACTTCGGCATCGCCCGCGTTCAGGGCGCCACCCGCCTCACCAGCACCGGCGCCATCCCCGGCACGCTTCCGTATCTCGCTCCGGAGCGCTTGCGCGGAGCGGCGGGGGATGGCCGGAGCGACCTGTTCGCGCTCGGAGCGGTGCTCTACGAGGCCTTCACCGGACGCCGGGCGTTCCCCGGCGCCACCGAGGCCGAAGTGGTGTACGGCATCCTGAACGCCGACCCGCTGCCGCCCGACGCCCCGTCGGCGAGCCTGCGTCCGCTCGCCGCGCTGACCATGAAGCTCCTCGCGCGCGAGCCGGCCGAGCGCCCGGCCAGCGCGGAGGAGGTCGCGGGGCTGATCGAGGGGCTGGCGACGGTCGCGGGCGCCGCCACTCCGGGCCCCGTATCGCGGGCCTCGCGGAGGATCGCGGCGCTCGCGGTGGCGGCGGTGCTGGCGATCGGCGCGCTGGCGGGATGGTGGTTCGTCCGGCAGAGGCCGAGCGCACCCGACGAGGCGTCCGCGGTCGCGGTGGTGGCGTTCGACAACGTCGCCGACCCCGCGGATCCCTCGCGCATGGGACCGATCACCGGCAATCTCATCGTCGCCGCGATCGCCCAGGCGCCGGGCGCGAACGTGCTCAGCACTCAGCGCGTGCTCGAGGTCCTGAGTCAGCTCGGCCGGCAAGGGGGAACGGGCCGGACGGTGGCGCTCGAGGTCGGGCGGCGGGCGCACGCCGCGCGCGTCGTCACCGGCAGCATCCTGCAGCTCGCGCCCACGATCATCATGACCGCCGAGGTCTCGGACGTGCGATCGGGCCGGCTGCTCGCCGCCGAGCGCATCGAGGGCCGGCCGGGACAGACCGTGTTCGAGGTCGTGGATGCGCTGGGCGGAAACCTGTTGCGGCGCCTCCTTCCGGCGGGAGCCATCGGGACGCTGGCCCCGATCGCCGAGCGGACGAGTGCCGACCTCGCGGCACAGCGCGAGTACAGCGTGGGGCTCGAGCACATGGCCGCCGGCGAACTGGAGGAGGCGGAGACCGCGTTCCAGATGGCGGTGGATCGCGACTCGACCTTCGCCCAGGCCTGCTACCAGCTGGCGATCACGCACTGGTGGCTGCGCGAGATCGGCGGCGCCGCGGATGCGATGGCGCGCGCGTCCGCGCTCACGGAGCGGCTGACACCGTTCGAGCGCGAGGTCGTCGCGGGCGTCAGCGAGCTGGTGGAGCACCGATTCGACTCCGCGGCGGCCCGGTTCGCCGGTCTCATGCGGGCGCACCCGGGAGACCGGACCCTCGGCTACGCGTACGAAGAGGCGGTCTTCCACTCCCTGCGCTACCCGGAGACGGTCGAGACGGCGCGCGCCCTGCTGGCCGCCGACCCGGGTTTCACGCTCGCCGGCATCCACCTGGTGGACGCGCTGGCGGTCGAGGGCGAACTCGGACAGGCGGAGAGCACGGCGGTCGAGCTGCTGGACCGCAGCCCGAACAACCGGCCGCTGCGCCGCTCGCTGTTCTACGTGCGACTGCGCCGGGGCGATCTTCCGGGGGCGTTCGCGGCGGTCAGCGAGGCGCGCACTCAGGGCCACGCCGCGTTCGGGTGGCTCCAGACCAGCATGCTGCTCGCGACGTGTGACAGCCTCGAGGCAGCGCGGGACTGGATGGTGAACGGCGCGCCGTCCGGCGCGCGCTGGGAGCGCGATCCGAGCGCGGTGGACTACTGGCACGCGCTGCGGCAGGGCCGATTCCGCGCCGCGATGGAGATCGCCCGAGAGGCGTGGATGCGGACCCCGCGCCTCGGCTCGATCGGATCCCCGGGGGTGCCCCAGGCGGACGGGATCTCGGCCGCGGTCGGAGCGCGCGATCTCATCCGTGCGCAGGCCTTCGCCGACAGCCTGGGGACCCGGATGCTGCTGTGGCGATTGCCGAACGGCGCCCTCGTGGGACCGCTCATGTCGATCGACATCCGGCTGCGCCTCGGCCTGACGGCCGAAGCGGCTGCGCGGCTCGCCGCGCTCGAGAAGCGGCCCGGGGGCCGTGCAGAAAGCGCCCGTCGGATCATGGCTTTCGCGCGCGTCCAGTTGCTCACCGCCCAGGGTCGCGGAGCGGAGGCGCTCGCGCTTCTGCCGCACGCCACCTGGTATGGCGACCCCGTCACGACGCTCGGCATGACGAGTCTCGAGACGGCCCGCGCCCACGTCGCCGCGGGGCGCCCCGGGATCGCGATCGGGATCCTCGACACGCTCATCCGCGCCCCGATGCTGAGTCCCGACGAGGCGGTGCGGCTGAGGTTGCTGCGCGCCCGGCTGCTCGAGAAGGTCGGACGGCCGGAGCTCGCCGTGCGGGACTACCGCGACTTCCTCGCCGACTGGAAGGACGCCGACCCCGGCCTGCCCGAAGTCGCCGAGGCGCGCGGCGCCGTGAGACGGCTCGAGGGCGGCCCCGGCCGCGCGACCCCGGGGGGATCGCGGCCGGAACGCCGAAGATAGCCGCGACGCCGGGCGAGTCCTCCGCGGACCGTGCCGCACCCGACATCGCCCGTTCGCCCAGCCCGTCCTTGCCCGCGGCCACGGCGGCGTGCTACACGGGAGCGTCCGACGGACTCGTCGTCCCACCCTGGCGGCCCAGCGCATGAACGACGCCCCGAGCCGTACCCGCGATCCCTGGACCTGGATCCCCACGCTCTACCTCGCCCAGGGCCTGCCGAACGTGGTGGTGATGACCGTGTCGGTCATCATGTACAAGGGCTTCGGCATCTCGAACACCGACATCGCCCTCTACACCAGCTGGCTCTACCTGCCGTGGGTGGTGAAGCCCCTGTGGTCGCCGGTGGTGGACCTGCTGGGCACGCGGCGGGGCTGGATCTGGGGCATGCAGTTCGCGATCGGCGGGGGACTGGCGGGTGTGGCGCTGACCGTGCCCGCACCGCACTTCTTCCAGTGGACGCTGGCCTTCTTCTGGCTGCTGGCGTTCAACTCCGCCACCCATGACATCGCGGCCGACGGCTTCTACATGCTGGCCACCACCGAGAAGCAGCAGGCGCTCTTCGTCGGCGTGCGCAGCCTGTTCTTCCGCGTCGCCACCGCCGCGGGGCAGGGACTGCTGGTGATGCTGGCGGGCACCATCCAGACCCGCACCGGCAGTCTCCAGCTGGCGTGGTCGGTGGTCATGGGCGTGCTGGCCGTGGTGTTCGTGGGCTTCGGCCTCTGGCACCGCTTCGTGCTGCCCCATCCGGCCGTGGACCGGCCCGGCGAGGCGCGCCAGGTGCCCCAGTTCATCCAGGCGTTCCTCGCCACCTTCGGCTCGTTCTTCCGCAAGCCGCGGATCGTCGTGCTGCTGCTGTTCCTGCTGCTCTACCGCTTCGGCGAGGCCCAGCTGGTGAAGATGGTCGCGCCGTTCCTGCTTGACGGACGCGCCGCGGGCGGACTGGGGCTGACCACCACCCAGGTCGGCCTGGTCTACGGGATCGTCGGCATCATCGCCCTGAGTTGCGGGGGCGTGCTGGGCGGTGTGGTGATCGCGCGCCATGGACTCCGGGCGTGGCTGTGGCCGATGCTGCTGGCGATCCACGTGCCGGACGCGATCTTCATCTACCTCGCGTACACGCAGCCGACGAATCTCATGATCGTCCACCTGTGCGTCGCGTGCGAGATGTTCGGATACGGCTTCGGATTCACCGCCTACCTGATGTACATGATCCACATCTCGCGGGGCGAGCACGCGACCGCGCACTACGCCATCTGCACCGGCTTCATGGCCCTCGGCATGATGCTGCCGGGCATGTGGAGCGGTTGGCTCGAGGACCAGATCGGCTACCAGCACTTCTTCACGTGGGTGATCCTGGCGACGGTGCCGAGCTTCCTCGTGTCGATGTGGATCCCGATCGAGGCGGGCTTCGGGAAGCGCACGGCGGCGTGAGCCGGGAGGGGAGGACTACTTCCCGTTCGCGTCCGCCGCGAATTCGGTGAACCAGTTCTGCACCAGCGTGATGCTGGGGGCGGAGCCCTTGCGGTCGCTGCCGCGCAGCGTGATGAACCGGCTCCCGTCACCGGTCACCTCGAACTTCGGCACCCAGCCGAAGGCGCCGGTGCCGAGCGGGAAGCGCGTGAAGAGCTTCCGCGGCGTGCCGAGCGACGGGGCCGCGCCGTGCGCCACGTCCACGACCATCACGTCGTCCCCCTGCGCGAAGTACAGCTGGTCTCCCTTCGCGCTCCAGTGCGGCCACTGGCCGCCGGCGATCGAGACCTGCCACTTGCCTTCGCACGAGGGGTAGCGCGTCACGAAGATCTCCCACTCGCCCGACTCGTGCGACATGTACGCGAGGAGGTCCCCCGCGGGCGCCACACGCCCCTCCTGCACCCAGGGGTTGCCACGGATCAGTTCCCGCGGGGTGTGCGGCCCATCCACCGGGACTTCCACGAGGTCCCACCGGGCGCCGGCTTCCGCGAGGGTGATGAAGATCACCTTCCGGCCGTCGGGCGTGAAACGGGGACCGGCCCCCGTCCCGAGGGTGTCGGCCGCCCCGGTCCCGTCGGCGGCGCGCGAGACGACGTAGAAGCCCTCGGGTCCGGAGAAGCCCTTGAGCTGCGCCTGGTACACGATGCGGTCGCCGCGCGGCGACCAGTGCGGGGCGTCCTCGGCCGCCGGATCGAACGTGAGCCGGGTGCGTGCGCCCCGCTCGGCGTCGTAGATGAACAGGTCGCGATTGTCGTTCACGGTGACCGCGCGCACCACGCGGCCGCCGTCGGGGGAGAGCGCGAGGTCCGGCGACGCCAGCTCCTCGGGCTGCCCGATGGTGCCCGACTCCTTGCCTCCGGCGTCCACCCACGCCATCTGCGTGATCGCGTTGGGGGTCCCGGCGAGGTAGCAGAGCGTGCCGTCGCCCGCGACCGAGGGCTGGGTCGCGCCGGGCGCCACCAGGAAGGGCTCACCCACCGCCTCGAGCCGCGCGAGTGAGAACGCCAGCGCCCACAGGCCGGGCGTCGTAGGCCCGCGGCGGAAGAGGATGTGGCCCGAATTCGCGTACACCGGGTTGGCGATGGACTGGCCGGGAAGCTCGAGCAGGAGCTTCCGCTTCCCGCCGGCCCAGAGCCACAGCGTATTGATGCCGCCGTGCCGCCGGTGCGCGGGGAAGATCAGCCCGCGGCCGTCCGGAAGCGCCGAGGGCTCGTGCAGATCGCTCTCGCTCGTGTCCGGCCTCAGCACCGCGCGCGGATCGCCCCCGTTCGACGGCACTTCGAGCAGTCCCGCCGAATCACCGCGCGAGAACACGATCATCCCGTCCTGCTTCCAGCACGCGCCCCAGCCCCCCGAGGACACCGTGCCGCGGGTGTCGCACACCGCCTGGGGCTCGGTGCCCGCCACCGCCACCTTGAGGATGCGGTTGCTGGCGATGAATCCGACGAACTTGCCATCCGGCGACCAGAAGAGCCGCGACGCTCCGGATTCCACCGTGAACGCCTTGGGCTCCAGCTCGTCGAGGGCCTGGATCATGAGATGCCCGGGGATCAGGTACGCCACCAGGCGTCCATCGGGAGAGATCACCGGCGAGGCCGGCCCGATGCCCGCGCCGTCGGGGGTCGTCAGATGGAACTTGCGGAGCGGGAGCTCGGCGGGGCGGCGTTCGAGGCGGGTCACCCCGAACGTGACGAACACCCCGAGCGCGAGGCACGCGAGCGCGAGCACCGCCACCGGGAGGCGCCGTGCCGGAGTCGCGCCCGCCGCTGCCGCGAGGGGCTCGTCCCCGCGTCCCGCGATCACCGCCTCGAGCAGGATGCGCGCCTCGCCGATGTCGCGCAGCCGCTGCCTCGGATCGCGATCGAGGCAGCGGCGGAGGAGCGCGCGGATGCGCGGCGGCGTCTCCTTCGGCAGCGCGCCCCAGTCGGGCTCGGACTTGAGCACCCCGGCCAGCGTATCGGAGATGGTGTCGCCCTCGAACACGCGGCGGCCGGTCAGCATCTCCATCAGCACGACACCGAAGCCCCAGATGTCGGCGCGCCGGTCGGCCACCTGGCCGCGCGCCTGCTCGGGCGCCATGTAGGCCGCGGTGCCGAGCAGCACGTTGGTCCCGGTCATGGGTCCGGTGATGGTGGGGGACTGCGACATCGCCGATGGCGAGCGGAGTCGCCCGCTGTCGTCCTCGAGCGCCTTGGCGAGCCCGAAGTCCAGCACCTTCGCCTGCCCCGCCGCCGTGAGCTTCACATTCGCGGGCTTGAGATCGCGGTGGATGACGCCCTTCTCGTGCGCGTGTTCCAGCGCCTGCGCGATCTGGAGCGCGGTCGACAGCGCCTCGGCCACGGGCATGGCGCCGCGCGCGAGGCGCTGCGCGAGGTCCTCGCCCTCCACCAGCTCCATCGCCAGGAAGCGCACCCCGCCCGCTTCCTGGAACCCGTACACCGAGGCGATATGGGGATGATTGAGCACGGCCAGCAGCCGCGCCTCCCGCTCGAAGCGCGCGAGGCGCTCGGGGTCGCCCGCGAAGAAGTCCGGCAGGACCTTGATGGCGACCTCGCGCCCGAGCGTGGAGTCGGCCGCGCGCCAGACCACTCCCATCCCGCCCTCGCCGATGGGCGCCACGAGGCGGTAGTGGGACAGGCGGTCGCCGGGGGAGAGGGACATGGAGGGCGGTAGTCTAGAGGGCCGCCGGCCCGCCGACAACGGCCTTTCGTGCGCGGCGATGCGGCCCCCGTCCCCGGCTCAGGGGGACGCGACAAGGGCTGGCCTCTCGGCGTGAAGGTCCGACCCGCTGGATTGCCCGGGGCCTCTCCGCACGGTATGTTTTCGCGGCTATTCGGATGGATCGAGCCCTGCGGTCTTCCGCGCGCCGGGGGCGCACCAGGGAGGTGGCGGGGGGCTGCGGCCGGCGACGCTCGCACGATGGGTCGCGCTCAATCGGGCGACATCGGACCGCTCCCCGCTCGGATTCTCGCGTCGAGCATCCGCTCACCATGGATCAAGCAAGGGGGAGGACATGATGCGATGCCGCACAAGGTGGTTCGCCCTGGCGCTGCTGGCCGCCGCGATCTACGCGCCGCCCGCCGGCGCCCAGCTCTCCGACAATCTCGGAGCGCTGACCGGCGACAATGCCAGGGGCTATCTGAGCCCGCTTCCCAAGGCGCTCTCGGCCACGCTCAATTCGGCCGTGTTCCAGACCGGCAAAGTGCCCAAGAACACCTTCAACCTGACGGTGGGCCTCCGGGTGATGGGCGTCGGCCTCAGTGACGACCACCGGACCTACACGCCGACCGCGCCTCCGGGTTTCACGCCCACCGAGACCGTGCAGGCCCCGACCGTGATCGGGAGCACGCAGGCGGTGGCCCAGTCGGGCCAGGGGGGCACCACGCTGTACCACCCGGGCGGATTCGACATCAGCGAGTTCGCCGTCGCGGTCCCCCAGCTCACGATCGGTTCGCTTTTCGGTACGCGCGCCGTCGTGCGCTGGATCACGGCCGATCTGGGCGATGCCGACCTCGGCCGGTTCGAGTACCTCGGCTATGGGGCGCAGCACTCGATCTCGCAGTATTTCACCGGCCTTCCCGTGGACGTCGCAGCGGGGTTCTTCGTGCAGAACTTCAAGCTTGGCGACCACCTGCTCGATTCCGACGCATGGCTGGTGAACGTGACGGCCAGCAAACGGTTCGGGGCCCTCGAGCCCTACGCCGGGCTGGGCTGGGACAGCTTCAAGATGAAGGCGGACTACACGAGCACCACGAATCCGGGCAATGACATCCGTGTGGACTTCGGCAAGGAGACCAACGCTCACCTGACGCTCGGGGTCCAGGCGCTGCTGGCCTTCGCCCGCCTGTCGGCTGAGTTCGACATCGCGGCGGAAACCGGGGCGGCCGTCGGCCTCACCCTGGGCCGCTACTAAGGGAGGGGACGCACATGCGCAAGCACTCGTATCTGAAGACCGTGGCGCTCGCCCTCCCGCTGGCGGGGGCGATCGGGGGCTGCATCCTGGTTCCCGAGATCGAGAAGCGAGTCGTCGAACTGGCGGTCGGTCACTCGGTCGTGGTGCCGTTCGTGGCTTCGGGATCGATCAATTACCACAACGACGCGAAGACGGTCGATGTCAGCGGCAACGTGGATCTTCCGAGCATCCTCAGCGACAACGGCCTGAGCGCGGACAAGGTCTCCGTCGTGAAGCTGGCCGGAGTCTCGTACCGGGTCACCAAGGCCCAGGCGCTTCGCACGGTCACCGGCGGGACGGTGGAGATCCTGCGGGGCAGCAACCCGTCACCGACTCTGCCGACGGGGGCGCCCCCCACCGCCGGCTACACCCCTCTGGTCACGGCGTTCAATGCGAGCGCGGCGGCCACGACCGGCTGGATCACCGTACCTCTCGATCCCGCCGGGGTCACGGCGGTCAACGGTCTGTTGTCCGCTCTCCTCACCGAAGCCAAGGGCGGCGGCGTGGTCGCCGACAAGTACCTCACCTACCACGTGTACGGCGTGTCCGCCCCGACCGGCATCGCCACCGATTTCACGTGGGAGTTCAAGCTCGACCTGACGATCGTGGGAACGTTCGAGACCGACATCGTCAACTGAGGAGCCCCGGGGGACGGCGAACCGCGGGCGGTGGCCTTCGAGCCACCGCCCGCCTCGCTGTGTACACGCACGGCGCGACTGCCGACCGTTTCACCTGCCGCCCTTGTCCCGCCCCCTGTCCTTGCCGGAGTCGACCGGTCGGGCGCCCCTGGCGGGTCTTTCGACCTGCTTCTGCGTGCGCTGCACCAACACCTGGCGCTGCTGCGCCGCGTGAGCCTCGAACGCTTGCTGTTCGGCCGCATGCGCACGGCGGACCTCGTCGGCCGCCTGCCCCGCGGCCCGGGTACGCAATTCATTCGCCTGATCGCGGGCGAGGCGGGCGCGCTCGGCGCCCAGGTCGCTCTCGAGCCTGCGCTGTCGATCCGCACGCTGACGCTGGAGGGCCGGGTCAGAGGCGGTGTTCCTGCGTTCCACGACCGGCGGTGCAGGAGCCGGCCCGGCGGGCATCGGGCGCACCGTGGGGCGATAGTAGCCGACGGCGCCGTTGCCGACCGAGCGGCCGTTCCCGCGCGTCGGGGTACTGACGTCAGCGATCCTCACGCGTGGCACGCGCCGTCCGATGGCGACCTCGACCTGCGCGATGTCGGGTCCGATATTGGCCGGTCTCCCATCGCGCGCCTCGAATCGGGTCGCATCCCGGGAGCGTCCGATCAGCGTGACATTGCGCGCGACCGAGACCAGTTGCAGTCGAAGACTCACGTCGAAGACGCGCGACCGCGGCACGAAGTTCCACTCGCTGGACGGGATCGAGTTCGCGTCGACGAACACGAGCCCGCCCGAGACATTCCAGCCCGCCGTCGGCGGCAGGGGCGCCCAGCCCATGTAGTCATCACCATACCGCCACGCGACCCACGCCGGCGCCCATTCCGAACCGGGCACCCACGTCCAACCATAGGAGTCGTCGAAGAACCAGCGTCCGTAGTGATACGAAGCCCAGCCCCACGGTTCATCCGAGGCCCAGCTCCAACCGTAGTCGGTGTACTCCCAATGGCCGTAGGAGTAGGGCCGCCAGTCCTCCGCCATGTCGTAGGGGGTCCAGCACCAACCGTAGGTCGGGTCGTCGTACCACTCGCCGTAGGGCGCGAGGCTCTCGTAGAAGTACGAGACGCTGATCGGGCTCCCGGGCGATCCCATGGAAGCGCGGACATAGGTCTGCCCGTAGCTGGTCGCGCACGCGACCACGGTCACGAACAGGGCGAGGCACAGGGAGAGCGCGAGGCACAGCGACCTCGCAAATAGTCGTTTCATGGGTGATCTCCTCTCACGGGCTCCGGGCCGGCGGGCAGCACGACGGTCGCGCGCGTCGCCGAGGACACGTGCGGACTGCAGAAACCGTGCCGCGGTGGCGCGCTTGCCGGTGCGGCACGCGCGCGCTGGACGGGCGCCGAAGGGCACCGCGGAGGGACGAAACTTCAACCGCGGGCCCCGTTCTTACAACGACGCGCGGGGACGTTCGCGCGTGTCACCGGCATCGGCCCCGGAGGCTCGAACGTCCGAGCCCGGATTGAATCCGCTTCCTCGTGGTCGGCCGAGAATTACATTCCCAGGTCGTTCCGGCTCCCGTGACTCCGACCCGCGACGCCGCGGCCGCACGCTGCAACCTGCTACCGGGGTACGCGTTCCGCCGCGCCCGATGCTCCGCTCGTGCGCCTTGGACCGGCTGGCGAGGAGGTTGCATGTCGGCACACGAGGGGAATCGCGGCTTTGTGGTCTTCCCGATCGGAGGTGGAGCGGATGATGAGGAATGCGACAGCCATGGTCCTCGCGATCATGCTGGTGACGGCGGCGATCGTTGCGGCGAAGCCGTCCGGCGATGCCGCGAAGCAGGGGAGGAAGCTCGCCGAAGCCACCGCCGTCTATCACGAACTGGTCGCGACCCGGGATCGTGCCGTGCCTCGCGAACTGCTCGAGAACTGCAAGTGCGTCGCCGTGCTTCCGGGCGTGATCAAGGCGGCCGTGGGTTACGGGGCCCGCCACGGCAGTGGCGTGATGATCTGCCGCACGGCCAGCGGCTGGTCGGCTCCGGCGTTCGTGAATGTCACCGGCGGGAGTTTCGGATTCCAGTTGGGAGCAGAATCCACCGATCTGGTGCTGTTCTTCATGAACGACCGCGGCGCCCGTTCGCTCATGAACGGCAGCCGCATCACGCTGGGTGGCAAGGCCAGCGTCGCCGCCGGTCCCTTCGGACGCAGCGGAGAAGCGGCCACCAACCTCGAGCTCAAGTCCGAGATCTACTCCTACGCCCGTTCCAAGGGACTGTTCGCCGGACTCTCGATCGAAGGCGCGCGCCTCGGACCCGATTCGGAAGACATCGTCGCGTAC
Organism: Candidatus Eiseniibacteriota bacterium; assembly: GCA_963776245.1. Classification (GTDB taxonomy): domain Bacteria; phylum Eisenbacteria; class RBG-16-71-46; order RBG-16-71-46; family RBG-16-71-46; genus CAVSAC01. Next base: position 304,329 of record CAVZLN010000004.1, read on the forward strand.
TACGGTCCCCGGGTCACCTACAAGCAACTGCTGTTCGGCGGGGGGCCGCCGACCATGCCCGCGGAGGCGCAGGCATTCCGCCAGTCGCTCCCCTAGCGCCATGAGCGCCTCGGTGGACGGATGGCGCACCGTCGCTGGAGGCCCACACCGTGCCCATACCGTGACTCCCACCGGCCGTGCGAGCGCGAGGATCCACGATCGCGTTCGCCGACACGCCGTCCACGAAAGGGGAACCTGCATGATCACTCGTCCAAGGAAGCTCATGTTGTTCGTCCTGCTGGCCTCGAGCCTGACCTTCGCGATCGTCACATCGGTCAGGGCGCAGGAGGGTCGCCCCACGGGATCGACCGGCCTGTCCGCGACCCTGCAGGTCCGATTCGGGACCACGCCGCACTGGTCGAGCGTCGATGGCACGCGCGTCGAGCGGCTGCCCGACGCGGAACGCCCGGGCTACGACATGTTCCGCTACGACGGGAACTACTACGCCTACAACAACGACCGCTGGTACATGTCACCCCGTGAGAGCGGTGAGTTCCAGGGGATCGAGGAGCGCTTCGTTCCGAGCGAGCTGTCCCGGGTCCCGCGCGAGCATTGGCGCAACTATCCATCGGGCTGGCGGGACCGCCAGTACCGGGAATCGCCCGGTCCATCCACGAGCCTGCAGGTCACCTTCAGCGGCCGGCCGCGCTGGATGGGTATCCGCGGCACCCGCGTCCAGCGGATCAGCGATCGGCAGCGCCCCGATTTCGACATCTTCAGCTACCGTGGCAGCTACTACGTCTACCGCGACGGCCAGTGGTACATGTCCCGCCGCCCGAGCGGGGAATTCCGGATGATCGACAATCGCTTCGTGCCGCGCGAATTGTCCCGGGTCCCGCGCGAGCACTGGCGCAACTATCCGTCCGGCTGGCAGGACCGCCAGTCTCCGGGGTCGTATGGTCCGTCCGCGACCCTGCAGGTGGATATCGGGGCCAGGCCACGGTGGATGGTGATCCGCGGTACGCGTGTCGAGCGACTGCCCGACGTGGAGCGCCCGGGCTACGACCTGTTCCGCTACGGTGGCAGCTACTACGCCTATAACGACGGCCGCTGGTACACGTCCCGCCGCGGCGGTGGCGAGTTCAGGATGATCGAGGACCGTTCCGTCCCGGTCGAATTGTCCCAGATCCCCCGCGAGCACTGGCGCAACTATCCTCAGGGCTGGCAGGACGGGAATCGCAGTCCCGGCTATGGGAGCGACGGTCAGCGGCGTTAGTCGAGTGCGCGATGCCCCGGGGAAGGGTGCGCGCCGCCACGAAAGGGGAACACCATGAAGCTCCATGTCCTCGTGCCGCACGCGGCCCTCATCGGGTGCGCGTTCGCCGCGGTGACCCTTGCCGGCACCCTGTTCACGAGCGCTCCCGCGCGAGCGGACATCCAGGTGCGCATCGACATCGGGGGCGCCCCTCCGCCACCCATGATCGTCTTCCGCGCCCGGCCCCATGAGCGGTTCGATCCCGGAGCGCGCATCTACATCATCGACGATCCCGGCGTGGGGGACTACGACTGCTTCCGTTACGGTGGCTACTACTGGGTGTTCAACGACGGGTACTGGTATCGAGCGAGAGACTGGCGCGGGCGGTTCGCGGTCGTCCACCCACGCTACGTCCCCACGGCGTTCTATCGCGTGCCGCCCGCGCGGTGGAAGCACCATCCCAATGGGCCTCCTGACTTCACGCGGAAGAGCGACAGCAGGCCTCCGGGGCTGACCAAGCAGCGTGAAGGCCGAAAGGGCGACGACGGTGCGCCAGGGCAGAGGCGGGGCGGCAAGGAGAACGAGAAGCAGGGCGGCCAAGGCAAGCGGTAGGGCGCAGCGAGCGCGGAGAGCGAGGCCGCGACGCGGCGCGTCATCCGGATCCACTCATTCCACGAGCATCATCCAGGGGCTCCCGCGGTGGCCATCGCGGGGGCCTCGCTTGGTTGGCGCGGTGAGCCGGGCCCGATCCGGCCGTCCGTCCGAATCCGGTTGCGATGATTGCTTCGTCGCCGCCTATACTGCGCGCTCATCGCATCGCTTCCGTTCCCGCTCACACCCCTGAAGAAGGGGCGACCGCACCTCGGAGGGTCGTCGCATGCCCGCGGCACGGAACCACCACCTGCTCTCCATCCTGCTGTTCGCGCTGGCGCTCCCGCCATCCGCGCATGCGGCCTGGACGAGCGATCCGCTCACCAATCTTCCGGTCTGTACCGCAGCCGGCCCGCAGATGGACCCGTCCATCGTCACCGACGGAAGTGGGGGGGCGTTCCTCGTCTGGTCCGATCTTCGGGGCGGGGCGGACTACGACGTGTACGCGCAGCACGTCCTGCGCGGTGGAGTGGTGGACCCGGCCTGGCCGGTCGGCGGCTTGCTCGTCGCCCCGGCACCGTATGACCAGACCTATCCCAAGAGCGCCCCCGACGGCTCGGGTGGCCTGTTCGTCACCTGGGGCGACTCCGGTCAGTTGCCCGGAGGGACGTGGTTCTCGGACATCTACGTCCAGCACGTGCTCGCCAACGGCACGTTGGATCCCGCCTGGCCGTCCTCCGGCGCACCCGTGTGCGTGAACGACGCCGATCAGTTCATCCCGGTGATCGCCCCCGACGGCGCCCACGGCGCCTACATCGCGTGGGTGGACTACCGGATCGACGGCATCACGTCGGACCTGTTCGCGCAGCATGTCCTGCCCGACGGGACGTCCGACCCGGCGTGGCCCTCCAACGGCGCTCCGGTCTGCACCGCCCCCAACGACCAACTGCTGCCGGTGATCGCCCCCGATGGCATCGGCGGGGCGGTGCTGGTGTGGCAGGACTCGCGCGGGTTCCCGGTCTACGGATGGGGCGCGTTCGCGGCCTACGTCCAGCACCTTTCGCCGGCCGGGATCGGCGGGGCTGGCTGGCCGAGCAACGGCCGCGCCGCGAGTGACGGGACGATCTCGCAGGAGGAGCCCGCGATCATCGGCGATGGCAGCGGCGGCGCGATCGTCAGCTGGACGGACGCCGGCGGATGGGGGGTCGGGGACATCTATGCCCAGCATGTGATGGCGACCGGAGCCGTGGACCCGGCCTGGACGACGCGCGGCGTCGCCGTGTGTTCGACCCCGGATGGGAAGCAGGCCCCGCGGCTGGTGTCGGACGGCAGCGGAGGCGCGATCGTCGGCTGGGAGGATCCGCGCAATCAGGCGACCACCGGCTGGGACATCTACGCCCAGCGCGTCCTCGCGAGTGGCGCGCGGGACCCCGGGTGGCCCATGGACGGGATCGCGGCGTGCGTCGCCCCGGACGACCAGGCGCACGTGGCGCTCGCCTCGGACGGCGCGCATGGCGCGATCATCACGTGCTCGAGTGCCCCGCTGCTCGCGCAGCACCTGCTCTCCAGCGGTACCACCGATCCCGCGTGGCCCGCCGATGGGAGCACGATCTCGTCCGCGCCATGGGCCAAGCAGTATCCCGCCATGCTCGCCGACGGCGAGGGGGGCGCGACCATCGTCTGGGAGGACTACCGAGCGAGCGGCACCACCGACATCGACATCTACGCTCAGCACGTGCGGAGCGACGGCGTGCTCGGAAGCCCCCTGGCCAGCGCACCGCGCTCCTCCGGGCCCGCCCTGTCGCTCGAGCCCGTGTCCCCGAATCCTTCGCGCGGCGGGTCGGCCACGGTCCGCTTCTCACTGAAGGGCGACACCCCGGCCTCGCTCGGGCTGTTCGATGTCCACGGTCGCGTCGCCGCGACTTGGGACATCGGATCACTGGGCGCCGGGCCGCATGCCGTCCGGCTCGGCGGTGCGAGTCGCGTCGCCCCCGGGCTCTATTTCGTGCGACTCGAGCAGGGGGGCGTGGTGCGCGTCTCGCGCTGGGCCGTGCTCGAGTGAGCTGGAGCGGCTCCGCTCCGTCCCGGAAGGATGCGCCAGTCCAAGCGGGGTCCAGGATCCGTACTTGGGTGTCCCGGTCCTGACTGTCTATAGTCGGTTCATTCCGGCCCGCGCATCGGCCATCGCGGCATCCGCCGGGGCGAATGATCCGCTGGCGGTCCACGCGAGGGGCAGGTGGGAGACAAGCGTGTGAGCGGCTCGAGCCCGTACATCGTGCGGCATCGCAGAGTCCGAGGTTCACGCTGTCGTCGAAGATTGCGTGTCCTGTTCTCGGCCGGCGCTGGCGCGCTCCTGGGGGCATCGCCCTGCCTGGCGGCGTGGCCGAGCGCCCCCGCATCCAACCTGCCGGTGTGCACCGCTCCCGTGGCCCAGGACGCACCTCAGATCGCTTCCGAAGGTTCGGGCGGGACGATCCTCGTCTGGCAGACCACGAGTCCGACCGCCACCGGGGGGGTCTTTGCCCAGCGTGTCGATCGAGCGGGCATGGGCGCGTGGGGCGCTGATGGCATCGCAGTCTGCACCGCCGAGAGCGAGCAGCGGCAACCGAAGGTTGCCGTGGATTCCGCCGGCGGGGTCGTCGTCGTCTGGCAGGACTTCCGTTCCGGCGAGGACTGGGACGTCTACGCCCAGAGGATCGATCGCTTCGGCCGCCTGAGGTGGGGCGCCCCCGGCGTGAGGATCTCGGGCGCCCCGGGCGACCAGGTCGAGCCCCAGATCGCGGCCGACGGCTACGGTGGCGCTCTCATCGCCTGGCGGGATTCGCGGGTGGATGGGGAGTGGGATCTCTACGCCCAGGCCATCGACAGTGCCGGACAGGTGCGGTGGTCCGCCGACGGGATCGCCGTCCGCTCCGGTCCAGGCACCCCGACGCAACTGCAGATCGTGACGGTGGATCCAGGTGGAGGCGTCTTCGTGTGGCGAGATTCGCCTGACGATGGTGAGTCGAGCCGTGTCGGTGCGCAGCGTGTCGATCCCGAGGGAAGTCTGATGTGGGGTCCGAACGGCGTGGTGGTGGACGACGGTGCCGCGCCGGATGCCCACCCGGTGGCCGTCGGCGACGGCCGAGGCGGCTGCATCGTGGCCTGGGAGTCCGGGCCCGTCCATGCGCAACGACTCGACGAACTCGGGCTTCGGGCCTGGGGCGACGAGGGGGTGGCCCTCTCGACCCGAGATGGAATGGCACCCGCGATCGTCTCGGACGACCGGGGAGGCGCGACCATCGCCTGGCAGACCGAGCCCTTCGACGAGGACGCGGCGGACATCCGGATGCAATCGGTGCGCGCTTCGGGCACGCTCCGCTGGAGCGCCGATGGAGTCTCCGTATGCCAGGCATCAGGCGCGCAGGCGGAGGTCGCCGTGGTCCGTGCCGCGCCCGGTGGCGCGATCGTGATGTGGCGGGACGCGCGTGACGACCCGTTTGGGGATCTGTACGCCCAGAGGGTCGACAGCTCGGGGGCGATGCGCTGGGCGGCGGACGGCATCGTGGTCAGCGATGCTCCCGGCTTCCAGGGATCGCTCACGGTCACCGCCGACGGGTATGGGGGAGCCATCGCCGCATGGTGCGACGGCCGCGTCGGGCGACACATCTACGCGCAACGCGTGAGCCCCGGGGGGCGCCTGGGTGGCGTCCTGGGCGAGGCGGATGCCCCGCCCTCGGTTCGGCGCCGACGCCATGCGGGAGGGGCCGGACCCCGACCCAGGTGAGCGATCGGTCACGCATCGAGAGCGCACTCTGGATCGGCGCCAAGTCGCCCGACTTCAAGCTCGACGGCTCCCAGGGTCGGGCGGTCATGCTCTCCGACCCGACCGGCCACGTCTCCCAGAACTACGGGATGTACGGCGCCGAGGATGAGGCCATCCAGCCGGAGATCGTGCTGCTCGATCCGAAAGGCATCGTCCGGATGGCGGTTCTCGGCCCGACACTTCACCCCGACGAGGTGCTGCAGCTCGTCAAGCACGCGGTGACTGGCGCCTGAGCGCCGACGGGCCCGAACCGGTTGCGAGATGGGGTGACCGGAAGACGACGACCCCGGCATGCGCAGCCGTCGGCCCGGTGCCGCGACATTCCGCGATGCGGGTTGCGGATCGTCGCGGCGCCCGGCAGACTCCCGTTCCCGGAGGCCTGATGCCCGCAGGAACTGTGGTACCCAACGTCGTCCACGTGATCCAGCTCGCGGTCGCGCCCGTCTTCCTGCTCTCGGGCGTGGGCGTGATCCTGACCGTGCTTACCAACCGGCTGGCGCGCATCATCGACCGCGCGCGCCTGCTGGAAGACCGGCTGCTCACGGAACCGGCCGACCGTCTGGCCGAGATGCACTCCGAATTGTCCCTGCTCTCGCACCGGGCCTGGATGGTGAACCTGGCGCTCACGCTCAGCACGAGCTGCGCGTTGCTGGTGTGCCTGGTGATCGCGCTCCTGTTCGTCGGGAGCGCGCTCGTCATCGATCTGGGCACGGTCATCTCGATCATGTTCGTGACCGCGATGGCGGCCCTGATCGGGGGCCTGAGCATCTTCCTGCGGGAGATCTACCTCGGCACCGCCAACCTGCGCATCGGACGCCACCGGTGAATCCGAGATCCCGCGCGCGGAGCCCAGCGCACCGGCGGCCTGACGATCACGACCGGGATCCGAGGAGGATGGGCTACTTGCCCTTCCTGGCGGGCGGGGCGGGAGCCGGATGCGCCTTGTTGAAGGCGTCGACCTGCTTCTGCTTCTTCTCCGTCGCGTCCTGCTTCTTGAGCCGCTCTTTCGACTTCGGAGACTTGTCGCCCATGGACCACCGCCTCGGGTTGGGGTGACTGGAGGAGTCCGCGACCGCGTCGCACTCTACCACCTCGGTGACATCATGATGCCGATCAATGCCTGTCCGATCCTGGAACATCGGAAGGGGGGGAGGCGGCGGATGGCGACGATACGGTGTCGTCGAGCGATCCTCGCCGCGGCGGCACTGCTCTGCGCGGGCGTCGGAGTGGCCACCGCAGGGGAAGCCACGGCCGTGCCGGACCCGCACGCGGTGCAGCCGGAGCGTCCGACGGTGGCCACCCATGCGCACACCGTCGCTCCCGGCTGGGTCGAGATCGAAGCCGGGATCGAGCACGACCGATTCCCGGGCGGCGGCCGGATCGAGAGCGCGTCCGCGACGACCAAGTTCGGGCTGACGGTGCGCACCCAGCTCGCCCTCACCACTGTCGGGGTCCGCGACCCGGCGGATCCCTCGCGAAGCTCGGGCATCGGCGACCTCGGGCTCGCACTCAAGTGGCGACCGCTCGACCGCGCGCCGTGGATCGGCGACTTCGCCCTGCTTCCGGCGCTGAAGCTGCCCACCGGCTCGCACCGGCGCGGAACCGGCACCGGCACGACCGACGCGTCGCTCGTCCTGGTCTCGAGCCATGCGTTCGGGCCATCGTCGCTGGACCTCAACCTCAGCGGCACATTGCGGAGCGGCAGCGGCACCACGGCGCCGAAGCGCGCGTCTCTCTGGGCCGCCGCGCTCGGCCTTCCGCTCGCGGGTGCGCTCGGCTGGGCCGCGGAGCTCTACGGCTATCCGGGCACGACCGGACCGAGCGCAGCCGCACCGTTGCTCGCGGTGCTGTTCGGGCCCACGTGGACGCCGCGCCCGTGGCTGGAGCTGGATGCCGGGGCGATCGTCCCGGTCTCCGGCCCCCAGCCTCACGCGCTCTATGCCGGGCTGGTGTGGAACGTGGGCACTCTCCACCAACGATGACCTCGATCGCGGTGCGGGCCAGGGTCCCGGTGATGGTCGGGTGCCGGCCGGGATGGGAGCGCGCCTGCGCCGGGCCAGGCGGCCCCGGGGACGCGCTCCTCTACTCGTAGCGCAGCGCGTCGATGGGATCGAGCCGGGACGCGCGGATCGCGGGGAGGAGGCCGAACCCGATCCCCACCATCGAGCAGAAGACCAGCCCGATGACCGCCCACTCCAGCGGCACGCGCGCGTCGTAGTGCGCGAACAGGGAGACGAGGTTGCCGAGCCCGAAGCCCACCAGGACGCCGACCACGCCGCCGATGTTGCAGAGGATCACGGCCTCCAGCAGGAACTGGGTCAGGATGCTGCGGCGTGGGGCGCCCAGCGCCTTGCGGATGCCGATCTCGCGGGTCCGCTCGGTCACCGCCACCAGCATGATGTTCATGATCCCGATGCCGGCCACCACCAGCGCGATGATGCCGATGACGAAGGCCGCGATCTTGATGCCCATGCTCATCGTGTTGAACTGCGTGATCAGGCTCTCGCTGCTGAAGAGGTCGAAGTTGTCGGGTTCGCTCGGCCGCAGCCCGCGGTCGCGGCGCAGCACCTGCCGGGTCTCCTCGATCGCCTCCGGCATCAGCGCGGGGGTCTTCGCGCGCACCGTGATGTTGACCGAGCGGCGCGATGCCGTTCGCGATCCACCATGCCGTAGGTGTCCAGGAAGGTCGTGACCGGGATGAGGACGTAGTTGTCGAAGTTCCCGCCGAACGCCGACTTCTTCTCGTCGAACACGCCGATGACGCGGTACTTGCGCCCGTCCACGCGGATCTCGCGCCCGATCGGGTCGACGAACGGGAAGAGCTTGCTGGCCGATGGCGTAGCCGATGACCGCGACCCGGCCCGCGCTCCTCACGTCCATCGGCGAGAGATTCCGGCCCAGCCCGACGTAGTGCGTGTTGTTGGTCGGATACTCGGGCGTGCCGCCGACGATGGAGATGTTCGGGTTGGTGGTCTCGCCGCGGTACGCGACCGTGAAGCCGAAGTCCCAGAGCTCGGAGCCGACCAGGTCGACGGTCTTGACGCTGCTCGCGGATGCCGTCGGCGTTCTCCAGCGTGAGCGGCGGCCGGCGCATGGCGCGGCGCCGATCGGCGTCCGAATCGAAGCCGCCCGCCGGCCACTTCTGGACCTGGAAGGTCTGGGCCCCGAGGACGCTCATCTCCCTCTCCATGGTGCCCTGCACGACCGAGATCGCGGTCATCACGGCGATGATCGACGCCACGCCGGCCACGATGCCCACCAGCGTCAGCGCGGACCGCAGCTTGTTGCCCACGATCGCCCTCAGGGACATGGCCAGCGCGTCACGGAAGTGCACGGTCGAGCCTCGGGGTCACGGCCTCACTCGTAGCGCAGCGACTCGATCGGGTCGAGACGCGCCGCGCGGAACGCCGGCACGATCCCGGCGAACACGCCGACCGCGATGGACACCAGGACCGCGATGACCACGATCGGGCAGGGACACGCTGGCCGGCATCAGCAGGGCGTTGATCACGGCCGTCACGATCAGCGCCAGCAGCGATCCCGACCACCCCGCCCAGCAGGCAGATGGTCGACGACTCCAGCAGGAACTGGAGCAGGATGCTGCGCCGCGTGGCCCCGATGGCCTTGCGGATGCCGATCTCGCGGGTGCGCTCGGTGACCGAGACGAACATGATGTTCATCACCCCGATCGCGCCGACGAACAGCGAGATGCCGGTGACCAGCAGACCCACCAGCAGCACCACGCCCATGACGTTGTTGAAGGTGCCCACCAGCGTGTCCAGCTTGTTGATCGAGAAGTCGTCGGGCTCGGCGGGCCGCAGCCGCGCGGATCGTCCGCATCTCGCCGATCACCTCGTACTCGAGGTCGGCGAGCGCCTCCCGCGAGGGCGCCTTGACCGCGATGTCGACATTCTGGCGCCGGCGGTCGCCGCCGAACGCCTTCACGTAGGAGGTGATCGGGACGAAGACCTGCCGGTCGAAGTTGGGACCGCCGAGGAAGCTGCCGCCCTGCTTCTCCATGACGCCGATCACGCGGAACTCGGCGCGGCCGATCCGGATGCGACTGGTTGAGCGGATCGGCGGTCCCGAACAGCCCGTCGCGGACGGCGCTGCCGATCACGCACACGTTCCGCTTGTGCTGGACGTCGAAGGACAGCAGGAAGCGGCCGCTCTGCGGCCGGGCGCTGGACAGGGCGGTCTGCTTCTCGGTGGTGCCGATGGATCGTGACCCCTTCCATGGTCTCGGCCCGGTACTTCACGTCCTGCTGGCCGTTGAGCGAGGGATTGACGATCGCCCGGCCGCGCATCCGCTCGCTCCAGGGCGCGCGCCTCCCGCAGGTCGAGGTAGGGGCGGTTGCGGTACCGGAAGAAGTCGTTCATGACCACCCACGGCATGCGCGACACGTAGATGACGTCCGCGCCCACCGCGGAGAAGCTCTCGCGGAACCGGTTGTACAGCCCGTTGGCCGCGGTCATGGTGGTCACCACCGCGACGATGCCGATGATGATGCCGAGGGTGGTCAGGACGCCGCGCGCCAGGTTGGCGCGCAGCGACGCGCAGCGCGATGCGGAACGCTTCCCCGAGGTCGATCGCCAGCTTCATGGGGCCGCGCCGGCCGCGCTCACGACCCGGCGCCGGTCGCCCGGTCGGGCTTCTTGGGGTTCTGGTCGATCGTGACGGCCGCGCCGTTCTCGAGGTCCTTGGAGATGGCCCGGTAGCTGCCGCTGACGACCTCCTCGCCATCCCGCAGGCCCGAGAGGATCTCGATGAGCACGTCGTTCTGGATCCCGGTCTTCACCTGCCGGGCGACCGCCTTGCCCTTGTCGACCGCGAAGACGATCTCCACGAACCCGTCGCGATCGGGCTGGAAGCGCTTCTCCGCGTCCGCCCGCTTCTCGCCCTTCCTCGTGAGCTGGTCCACCGCCCGGATGGCGACGCTCTGCAGGGGCACGCTCAGCGCGCTCTCGTTGGTCTTCGTGACGATCTCCGCGCTGGCCGTCATGCCGGGGCGCAGCGTCTTCGGGGGATCCTTGATCCCGATCTTGATCTTGAACTCCGTCTTCTGGTCCGCCGTGCCCACCCCGGCGGTGTTCGCGCTGCTCGAGATCTCGGAGACCACGCCGGTGAGCGGATGATCCGAGCATCGCGTCGACCTCGATCTCGGCCTTCTGCCCGACCGCGATGGAGGTCACGTCGCTCTCGTCGACGTTCACCTCGGCCTCCATCTCGTTGAGATCGGCGACCACGAGGATGACGTCCTTCTGGAACTGCGACCCGAGCGCGATCTCGCCCTGTTCCTTGTTCAGGGCGCTGATGGTGCCCGACATGGGGGCGTAGATGGTCGTCTTGGACAGGTCGGCCCGCGCCTGCTTGAGGGCGGCCTTCGCCTGCTCCACCTGGTCCCGGACCGACTGATAGCGGGCCGCCTCCACCTGGAACTCGGCCTGCTTGGCCTCGAACACCGCCTGCGACTCCATGCCCCCGGCCAGCAGCTCCTTCGACCGGCCGAACTCCTTCTCGGCCCGGTTCATGTTCTGGCGCACCAGGGTGGCGTTCGCCTCGGCGGAGTGCACGTTCGCCTCGGCGCTCTCGACCGCCGCCACGTAGCGCTCGCGGTCGAGGCTCACGAGCAGGGCGCCCTTCTCGACCCACTGCCCCTCCACGACCGGCAGCTGGATGATCTTGGCGCTGACGTCGGCGCTGATCTCCACCTGGGTCTTGGGCCGGATCTTGCCCGTGGCGCTGACCTTCTGCACGATCCGCTGGCGGGCGACCTTCGCCGTCTGCACCACCAGGGGCTTGGCGCCGCGACTGCGGACGGCAGCGAATCCGACGATGCCGGCCACGACCACGATCGCGGCGCCGATCAGCAGAACCTTCTTCTTCCTCATGACTCCGCGCTCCCCATCGGATGCTTGGGCGTAGGAGGGACGGTCCCCCCGGCCGAGACGGTACGGTTACGTGCGCCATCATCGCAAGGTTTCCGCGAAACTCATGCGTTGCTGTAGATTCCCTCGATGCTGCTGACCCCCGGCACCCGTCTCGGCCCCTACGAGATCGTCGCCCCGCTCGGCGCGGGCGGCATGGGCGAGGTCTATCGCGCGCGCGACCCGCGGCTCGGGCGCGACGTGGCGATCAAGGTGCTGCCGGAGTCGCTCGCGGGCGACGCCGGACCGGCTCGCGCGGCTCGAGCGCGAGGCCCGGACGGTCGCGGGGCTCAATCATCCGAACATCGTGGTGCTCTACTCGGTGGAGGAGGAGCGCGGCGTCCGGTTCCTCACCATGGAGCTGGTGGAGGGCAGAGGATCTCGGCCAGCTGGTGCGGCCGGGCGGGCTGCCGCTGGCGCGCGTTCTCGATCTCGCGATCCCGCTGGCCGACGCGCTGGCGGCGGCCCACGAGCGCGGGGTGGTGCACCGCGACCTGAAGCCCGCGAACGTGATGGTGACGCGCGAGGGGCGGGTGAAGGTGCTCGACTTCGGACTGGCGAAGTCGGCCGCCCTGGAACCGCCGCTCGACGCCACCCGCGCGCCAGACCGCCACGTCCGCCGACTCTCGACCGCCGGGGCAGGTGGTCGGCACGGTGCCGTACATGGCGCCGGAGCAGATCCGGGGCGAGCCGGTCGATGCGCGCACCGACCTGTTCGCGTTCGGGATCCTCCTGTACGAGCTGGTCACGGGGCGGCGGCCGTTCCGCGGGGCCACGGTCGCGGACCTGATCGCCTCGATCCTGCGCGACGCACCGCCGCTCGGTGCACGCGCTCCGCGCCGACCTGCCGCCGGACATCGACCGGATCATCAGCCGGTGCCTCGAGAAGGATCCCGAGCGGCGCGCGCAGACCGCGAAGGACGTGCGGAACGAGCTGGAGCTGGTGCGCCGCGCCGAGGGATCCGGCGCTTCGGGGGCTCCCCGGCACGGCGCGCCGGACACCGCTTCCGCGCCGGACGTTCCGTCGGTCGCCGTGCTGCCGTTCGCGAACCGCGGGCGCGACGAGGACGACGAGTACTTCGCGGACGGGATCACCGAGGACGTGATCGCCCAGCTCTGCAAGGTGCGCACGCTCAAGGTGATCTCACGCATGTCCGTGATGCCGTTCAAGAAGCGCGACGAGAGCCTGCAGGAGATCGCGTCGCGGCTCCAGGTCGCGAACGTGCTCGAGGGGAGCGTCCGCCGGCTCGGGGACCGCGTGCGGATCGTCGCGCAGCTCATCGACGCGGCCTCGGGCCGGCACCTCTGGGCGGAGACCTACGACCGGCAGCTCACGGACATCTTCGCGATCCAGACCGACGTGGCGCTGCACATCGCGGACGCGCTCAAGGCGGAGCTCTCGCCCAACGAGCGGGAGCGCATCCGCCGCGAGCCGACCCGCGACGTCGCAGGCCTACGAGCACTACCTGCGCGGCCGGCATCGCCTGGTCCGCTTCACGGTCGAGGACATGCCACAGGAGCATCGAGCACTTCGACCGGGCGATCGAGCGCGACCCCGACTTCGCCCTGGCCCACGTCGGGCTCGCCATGGCGTACACGGAGCTCGGCGAGAACGGGGCGCTGAGCCGCGACGCAGGCCGGTGCCCGGGCGATGTCGGCCGCGATCCGAAGGCCGTCGCGCTCGATCCCGAACTCGGGCGAGGCGCACTGCGCGCTCGCGTACGCCCGCCTGGTGTACGAGTTCGACTGGGCGGGCGCCGAGGCGGGGTTCAGGCGCGCGCTCGAACTGAGCCCGAGCAGCGCGGACACGTACGATCTCTATGGACGCATGTGCGCCGGCCTCCAGCGGTTCGACGAGGCGATCACGCTGCACGAGCGCGCCCACGAGCTGGATCCGCTCACGCACCGGGCGGATCTCGCCACCACGCTGCTGCGGGCGGGACGCATCGAGGACGCCGAGCGGGCGGCCGTCGACGCCCTCCGGCACGAGCCGCACTGACGCGCGCCTGCACGCGACGCTCGGGTGGGCGCTCTTCAGGCAGGGGCGCGTGGAGGAGGGGATCGCCGAGCTGCGAGCGCGCCGTCGACGCTGACGCCCACCGAAGACTCGTGGCGGGCTCAACTCGGTCAGGCGTACGCCCTTGCGGGTGATCACGAGAAAGCGCGCGAAGTGCTCCGGGCGCTCGAGGACCCGTCGCGGCCGGCTCCCGCCTCGGCCTACCATCTGGCCTACGTCCACACCGGCCTCGGCGATCAGGAACCGTGCGATGGACTGCCTCGAGCGTGCGTTCGAGATCGGCAGCGGCGCGGTGTACGGGATCAGGGGGTCGTTCCTGCTGGCACCGCTGCGGCAGCATCCGCGCTTCGTCGCGCTTCTGGAGCGGATGCGCCTGGCCTGAACCGCGGGCCGTGGCACCGCTCCTCGGCCCGCCGCACGCTCCAGCCGGAACCTTCGGACGCGAGTGCCGCGGCGAATCCCGGGATGCCGTCGAGGTCGCGAACCGTGTGTCGGGCGACGGCCTCCGGCAGGGGGGGGGACACGATGCCGTGGCCGGCGGCCTTCGCGAGCGCCTCGCGCCGCACCCAGCACCGGAAGAACGCCCCGCCCGGATCGCTCTCGGCGTGCGCCGCCATCTCCGCGCGCTCGGCCCGGCCGAAGACATCCCGCGAGATGCCCTCCCCATCCACGCTGGGTCGCAGCTCCTCCACGTCGACACCCACCTCGTGGCCGAGCCGGACGGCGACGAGCGCGATCCCTCCGGAGTGGGAGAGGTTGAACCGCAGCTCGTCCCACCGCGCCCTGAGCGAGCCGCGGCTTGCCGTTCGTATCGGTCCCGAGCGCCACCTCCTCTGGCGCGAGCCCGAGGTAGCGGCCGAGGATGCGACGGAGCGCGGCCCGCGCCGCCACCCAGGTCACGGCCCCCAGGCGCAGCCGCGCGGCGTGCTCGCGTTCCGGACCGCTGAGCGTGTGGAATGCCAGCTTCGCTCGGGCGCGGATCGAGCGCCACCTCCCAGACATCCACCCGCGTGGTGGAGGCGCGCTCCCGTGCCACGCCCGCGGACTCGAGGACCGGGAACGCCGCGCTCACGGGGCGACCCCCGCCCGCGAGGGCCGGGTGGGGCAGCCCACGTAGCGCCTCCCCGGCAGCAGCATCTCGCGCTTCATCACCACGCTGTTCGCGGCCACCTCGGCGCGTTCGCCGATGTCGGCGCCGTAGAGCAGTACGGCGCCGCGGCCCACGTCGGCGCCCGGCGCCGATCCTGCACCGGTGCGAGCTTCAGCACGCGATCCTCGAAGCTGTGCGACTGCAGGTGGCACGACACGGTCGCGCCGTCGCCGATCTCGAGCATGTCGGGATCCACCGACCTGCAGGAACGAGCTGCCGAACACCACGCCGCGTCCGATGCGGCAACCCATGGCGCGCAGCCACCACGCCACGAACGGCGTGCCCTCGAACGCCAGCAGGACCGGCACGGCGTAGGCGGCCCACACCTCGAAGAGGATGTCCCAGCGGCAGCACCAGCACGACCAGAGCGCGTGCCGGCCCTCGCGGATCGGGACCGAGCACCAGCCACTTGGTCAGCAGCGCGAGGGCGCACAGCAGCGCGCCGAGCGCCACCACCGACAGCGGGCAGGGTGACGAGGAAGAACTCCGGGGCCGACTGGGCCGCGCGCCACGCCGGGACGGCGCGGAACCACGCCCAGCGCCAGCGCGAGCGGCACCAGCGGCAGCACCAGTCGCGCGGACTCGAACACCACGCGCGTGAGCATCCGGTCCCAGCCCGGGTCGTGCGTCAGTCGCTCGCTCGCTGACCGCGACCTCGCGCCGCGGCAGCTCGAGCGGCGGCTGGCCGAACCACGACGTGCCCCGCGCGGATGGCCGCGGGGTCGGCGACCGTGCAGATGCCGAGCAGGATGTCGGGCGGCAGCGATGCGCCGGCCGGGACGACCACGTGGTTGCCGAGGAAGGTGTTCCGCGAGAGCCGCGTGCGCCGGCAGTCGGCGAACCCGCGGTGCAGCCGCGGCCGGCCGAGGTAGATGCCGTCGGCGAGGAAGCACTCGTCGCCGATCTCGAGCAGCTCGGGGACGGTCTCCATCACGGTGCTGATCTCGCACTTGCGTCCCCACCCTGGCACCGGCCGCGCGCAGCCACCCGGGCCACAGCAGCGTGCCGCTGAGCGCGGCATTCGCCGTCTCGACGGCGTGGTCCTTCATCACGATCGCGATGCCGGTCCAGCTCCGCAGCGGATGCTCGCCTTCGCGCACGCGCCCGAACGCGCGCGCGAGCACCGCCTGCATCGGCAGCGAGAGCGCGTACCCGGCGACCAGGAGCAGGGGAGCGAGCGCCAGCGGGATCCCCGCGAAGGGCGCGGGCAGGAGCCCGGTGCCCGGCTCGCCCGGCCGCAGGCAGGCGGCGGCGATCAGGAGCCCCGGCAGGAGCGGCAGCCAGAGCGCGACCGCGCGCGCGCCCGAGCAGCGTGGTCGCGTGCGCCGCGGCGGGCCAGGGCCGCGCGCCGGGCTCCGCTCGGGCGCGGAGGGCGCCATGCCGACGCGCACGGCGGGCACGCCCTCCCAGCGCTCGCCCTCCGGGATCGCCGCGCCCTCGGCCAGCATGGAGAGGCAGCCGAGATAGCCGTCGCGTCCGAGGCGCGCACCGCCCGACACGTGCGCGCGCGTGTCGAGCGTGGCCCCCGGACCCAGAGTCACGGGAGCGAGCACCAGGTCGCGCGCGCGATACTCCACCACGCCGACCGAGGCATCGCGCCCCAGCGTGGCACCGTCGCCCAGCTCGAGCAGGTCCCAGCCGCCACCGCGTCAGGTCCACGCCGCGGTGGATGTGCACGTCGCTGCCGACGCGCGCCCCGAGCGCGCGCAGGCAGGCGTTGCCGAGTTCGCAGCCCTGGACCAGCGCCCACGGGATGGTGCGCGCAAGATGGACGACGATCCAGTGCCGCACGTGGAACGCGCCCAGCCACGCGTGCCGGCCCGGGCGGTAGCGTCCGATGAGGAGCACCTTGGCGCACACGGTGAGGACGAGCGAGATGCGGCAGCCACGCCAGTTCGGCGGCGAACCCCACCAGCGGCAGGCCGAGCAGCAGGGGCACCACGCCCAGCGCGCCCGCGAGCGCGGGCAACACGCTGAACAGCGCGGCGTACGCCAGCGCCGCGCCCGGCACCAGCGACACGGCCACCCACGCGAGCTGCGCGAGCGCCCCGGGGGACAAGGCACGGGTGAGCGCGGGCGGCCGGCGCCGGGGCGGCCTCGGGTCCGTTCGCGGGCGTGGCGAGCGGACGCGGCGCGCGCGGCGAGCGCCGCGACGGTGCGCGCCTCGTACACGTCGCGCATCGTGAGCGAGGCCGTCGCGCGGGTCGCCCCGCAGCGCGAGACCACCTGCGCCGCCACCAGCGAGTTGCCGCCCAGGTCGAGGAAGAAGTCGTCCGTCGAGCCCGATCGCGCCACGGTGCGGGACGAACTCGCCGAAGGCCGCCGCGATCGCGCGCTCGAGCGCGCCACCGGCGGCCGCTGCCGCGCGCCGCGTGGCGGGGGCGTGTCCATTCGCGCGTGCGAGGGACCGGATGTCCGGCAGCGCCGAGCGGTCGAGCTTGCCGCTCGCGTCGCGCGTCGGCAGCTCGGCCACGAACGCGTAGTGCACCGGCTGCATGTGGTCGGCCACCCGCTGCGCGCATGCGCTCGCGCACCGCGGCCAGGTCCGCGGGACGCGCGGCGTCCGTGACCAGGAACGCCGCGAGCTCGCGCTCGGGGCCTCGCCCTGGAGCGCGCACGCGGCCGCGATGACGCCCTCGCAGGCGCACAGGTGCGCCTCGACGGCGCTCAGCTCCACCCGGTGGCCGCGGATCTTGACCTGCGAGTCCGAGCGCCCGAGGTAGGCGAGCGCGCCCGATCGCGCGGCGCTCCACCAGGTCGCCCGTGCGGTAGATGCGGCCGAACCGCGGGTGCTCGATGAAGCGCTCGGCCGTGAGCTCGGGCTGGTTCGAGGTAGCCCGCGCGCCACGCCGGCGCCGCCGATGCAGAGTTCGCCCGGTGCGCCGGGCTCGACCTCGTCCAGGTTCTCGTCCAGCACCCACGCGTGATTGCCCTCGACCGGCCAGCCGATCGTGACGGGCTCGCCGGCGCGGATCGGCGTGCGCACCACGGTGACCGAGCATTCGGTGGGCCCGTAGCCGTTCTCGAGCCGGCGGCCGGGCGCCCAGCGCGTGGCCACGTCCGCGGGCAGTTCCTCGCCGCCCACGTAGAGCAGGCGCAGTTCGGGCAGTTCCCGCGCGGGGTCCTCGCACGCCGTCATGCGCAGCAGGGTGGGGGGCGGGCAGAAGACCGTGATGCGCTCGCTCCGCAGCCACGCCACGAGGTCCGGCCCCAGCCGCACCGCGTCGTCGTCCATCACGACCAGCGTGGCGCCGCTGCCGAACGCGAGCCAGATCTCCTCGACCGAGGAGTCGTAGGCGCACGAGGAGCTCTGCGCCACGCGGTCGCCGGGTCCGAGGTCGAAGTAGCGCCGGTCGGACTCCACCAGATTGACGATGTTGCGGTGCTCGACCATGACGCCCTTCGGGCGGCCCGACGTGCCCGAGGTGTAGATCACGTACGCGAGCGAGGAGGGAACTGGGGCGCGAGCGCGCGGCACTCCGTCGGTGGTGCGGCCCGGCGTCCGCCACCGCGGCATCCCCGTCCAGCGTGACGATGCGATCGCGCGCGACCCCGAGCGCCTCGAAGCGTTCGCGGTCGGCCGGCCGCGCGATCACCGCGACGGCGCGGGAGTCCGCGAGCAGGAATCGGGCGCGTTCCCGCTCGAGTCCCGGTTCGAAGCAGGTGTACGCCGCGCCCGCCCCGAGCACCGCGAGTTGCGCGATGTAGATGGCGGCCGAATCGCGTGGCAGCGCGATCGCCACCACGCACTCGCCCGGGACGAACGCCGCGAGGCGCGATGCAAGTGCCTCGGAGAGCGCGAGCACCTCGCCGTAGGTGAGCCTCGCACGAGTCGGCCGGCCTGCCGCTGGCGGCACCTCGATGGCGATGGCCTGAGCGTGCTCGCGCGCCGTGCGTTCGAAGACCGCGTGCAGGAGCGCGCGGCTGGCGTCGGGAGCGAGCGGAGGGGGCTCGGACGCGACCTGACCTCCTTGTCGGGTGGCTGAGGACGGCACGCGCGCATTGTGCCGCCTGGCGAGGTCGCGCACAACGCGATTGTGATGGGGCGAGGCAGATCTCCGACCCTTCCAGGGAGGTTCTCCACCCGTCCGGCCGCGCGCGGCGCGATCGCCGGGAAACCCCGGGCTGGCTCGCGCATCGGAATGTGGGCGCAATGAGGTCGACCGGTCCACGGAGGTCTCGGATGAAGAAGATCGCGGTGCTGGGCTCGGGGGTCGTCGGGCAGGTGCTGGCGGACGGACTGCTGAAGCTCGGCCACGCGGTGGTGCGTGGGACACGCGACCCCGGGAAGCTGGCGGAGTGGAAGGACAGGGCGGGCCCGCAGGGCTCCGTGGCCACGTTTTCCGAGGCGGCACGCCTGGGGGACCTGGTGGTGCTCGCGGTCAAGGGCACCGCCGCCGAGGCGGTGCTCGACCTGTGCGGAGCGGCGGCGCTGTCCGGCAAGACGGTGATCGACACCACGAACCCGATCGCCGACCGGCCGCCGGTCAACGGCGTGCTGTCCTTCTTCACGTCGCTCGATGAGTCGCTGATGGAGCGGCTGCAGAAGCGCTTCCCGGCGGCGCGCTTCGTCAAGGCGTTCTCGAGCGTGGGAAGCGCGCTCATGGTGAACCCCCGCGTGGCGGGCGGGCCGCCGAGCATGTTCATCTGCGGCAACGACGCCGGAGCCAAGGGCGAGGTCAGGGTGATCCTCGGCCAGCTCGGCTGGGAGACCGAGGACATGGGTGCCGTCGAGGCGGCGCGTGCGATCGAACCGCTGTGCATGCTGTGGTGCATCCCGGGCTTCACCCGCAACCAATGGGCGCACGCCTTCAAGCTCGTGCGCGTGTAGCCCCATCACCCCACGCGGATCCGCCCGGGAGCGCCTGGCCCCCGGGCGGATCGTGGTGCGGCAGTCCCTGCTCGCGATGCCGGAGCGCGGTCCGGGGGCGCCTACTTCCTCGCCCAGAACCCGATCGCGACGCCACCCGGCGCGGCGACGATCGCGATCCATCCCGAGCTACCCGGGAGTTGTACCGGACTCATCATCTCGGTGGCCCCGGCCGCGAGCGCGCCGGCGAACGTCGTGTGGATGTTCGCGACCTCGCAGTACGGGATCGAACCCGGGACCTCGGGCGGATTGTTGGAGCGGATGCCGCCTCCGGTGCCGTTGTCGAACTGCCACATGTGATACGGCCCGCCCGGCGTCGGCATCGACTGGCCGAACTTCCAGCGGAGCACCTTCTGGCACCAGGCGCGAGTGGCGGCTGGGTCGGCGCTCGCCAGTTCCGTGTGCGTGATGAGTCCGGGGCGGACCTTGGGCATGGCAGCCCTTCGAGACGAGCGGGCCGCGCGCGCGGGGCGTCGGGCCTTCGTCCGCTTCGCGGCGGACTTCTTGGCGACCTTCTTCGCACTCTTCCTTTTCGCACTCTTCTTTGCGGACTTTCGCTGGGCCATCGGATCCTCCTCGTCCACTTGCCATCGCCCCGCTGCCTCGGCCTCGGTCGGCCGGCCGATCGAGCGCCGTATCCTATACCATCCAGCGGTTGACGGACCGCCGCCTCCGCCGGATATTGCCCGGCGGAGTGCGGGCCGCGGTCCGATGACCGACATGACTCGGAGGCGCTGATGCGGACGGGTTGGCAGATCGTCGTGTGTCTTCTTCTCCTCGGTTCGCCGGCGACCGCCGGCGCACAAGACGAGCACGCGCACGGAGCGGGCGACCTCGGCCGGGTGGGGAAGGCCCACTTCCAGGTGAAGTGCGCGCCCGAGCTCCAGCGGGAGTTCGACCGCGCGGTCGCGGTCCTCCACTCGTTCTTCTACGAGGAGTCCGAGCGCCAGTTCGCGGCGATCGCATCCCGCGATCCACATTGCGCGATGGCATGGTGGGGTGTCGCCATGAGCCTCTGGCACCCCCTCTGGGAGCCACCCGATTCCGCCTCGCTCGCCCGTGGACGGGCCGCGATCCAGCGGGCCGACTCGATCGGCTCCGACGACGAGCGCGAGCGCGCCTACATCGGCGCGCTGGCGTGCTTCTACCGGGACTGGGAGCACGTGGACCATCGCACCCGCGCCCTCGCTTACGAGCGCGCGATGGAGCAGGTGCACGTACGCTTCCCGGACGATACCGAGGCCGCGATCTTCTACGCGCTGGCGCTCAACGCCACGATCCAGTACAGCGACAAGACCTACGCTCAGCAGCTGCGCGCCGGCGCGCTCCTCGAACCCATCTACGCGCGGCAGCCCGATCACCCGGGGGTGGCGCACTACCTCATCCACAGTTATGACTTCCCGACCCTGGCGTCGCGAGCGCTGCCCATGGCACGGCGCTACGCCGGGGTCGCGCCCCACGTGCCGCACGCGCTCCACATGCCCTCGCACATCTTCACACGCCTCGGGATGTGGGACGAGTCCATCCGCTCGAATCTCGCCGCCGCCCAGGCCGGTCGGGAGTATTCCGCCATGCACTACGGCGGGGCCGTGTACTACGACGCCGTGCACGCGTGGGACTACCTCGAGTACGCGTACCTGCAGAAGGCCCAGGACCGGAAGGCGCGGGCGATCCGCGACAGCGTGGCGGCCATCCGGCGCGTGAGCCACCAGACCCAGTCGTTCTACTACGCCCTCACCTCGGTGCCGGCGCGCTACGCGCTCGAGCATCACGCGTGGAGTGAGGCGGCCGCGCTCGAGCTCCCGTCGGGCTGGAACTGGAACCGCTATCCCTGGACCGAAGCGACCACGGCGTTCGCGCGCGCGCTCGGCGGCGCGCGCTCGGGCCGGCCGGACATCGCGCGCGAGGGGATCGCGCGCCTCGCCGCGATCCGCGACGGCATCTCGAATCCCACGCTCCTTTACTGGGCCGCACAGGTGGAGGCCCAGCGACGCACCGCCGCGGCCTGGCTCGAACTGTCCGAGGGCCATGAGGCCGAGGCGCTGGCCGGCATGCGCGCCGCCGCCGCGCTCGAGGACTCGACCGAGAAGCGGCCCGTGACACCGGGGGCGGTGCTGCCGGCGCGCGAACTCCTCGGCGACATGCTGCTCGAGACCCATCGTCCGGCCGAGGCGCTGGCCGAGTACGAGGCGGTGCTGCGCGATGCTCCCGGGCGGTTCAACGCCATCGCGGGAGCCTCGCGCGCGGCGCTGGCGGGTCAGCGCCTGGACGAGGCCCGCGGATACGCGACCGAGCTGCTGCGGCTCGCGAAGGATGGCGACGGCGATCGCCCCGAGGTCACCGCGGCGCGGCGCCTGGTCAGCGGCGAGACCAGCGCACGCTGAGGAGCCCGGCTCCCAACCCGTTGCCACGCATCGCCCCGCTTGCGGTTGGCGCCGCAGGCGGGGCTTCGTCCTGTCGTCAGGAGAGGCAGGGGGCCGAGGGTTCCTGCAATACGCGAGGGGGTTGGGACGTCATCAGGGTGTAGCCCAACGAGCGGGAGGCCTGTGCCACAGGATGCAGAACTGATCGCGGGCATGGTCCGGGGGGAGTCCGGGGCGTTCGCCGAGCTCTACCAGAAGTACCGGGCACGCCTTCATCAGTACGCGCTGAGCCTGATCCGCTCCCGGATGGAGGCCGAGGACGTGGTGCACGATGTCTTTGTCGGACTGGCGAAGCAGGCGAGCGGGGGACGCGTGCCCCGCGAACTCTCGGCCTACCTGTACGTCTCGGTGCGGAACCGCTGCGTGGACCGGATGCGACGCAAGCCGGCGCTGCCGCTCGAGGACGTGGACCTCGAGCTGATCGTGGCGCCGCCCGGCGACGAGGAGCGCATCGAACACCGTCGGGTGCTCAACCGCGCGCTGCTCGCGCTGCCGGCCGAGCAGGCGGAGGTGATCGTGCTCAGGACCTGGCACGACCTCGACTTCGCCACGATCGCCGGTGATGCAGGGGACGTCGGTCAACACCGCGCTCTCGCGCTACCAGTACGGCCTCTCGAAACTGAGAAAGGAGCTCGGAGTCCGATGGACGATGACCGGATCGAGCGGCTGCTCCGGGGCTACCGGCTGCCGGAAGTGTCGCGGGAGCTCGACCATCGGGTATTGAGCGAGGGCACCACGATCCTGGAGCGCACGCGCACACGAGCGACGCTGGAGGAGATCGGTCGGGCCCTGCTGGACCGACTCGGCTTCGGCTACGTCGCCTGGCTGGTCGACCTGGTCACCACGACCGACGCCGAGTACCGCGTCGACTTCATCTAAGAGGAGGCACACGATGAACGAGGACTTCGAGGCCCGTCGCATGAAGCACCGCCGGTTCCTCCGGCGCAATCTGGTCTGGATCGTCCCGCTCGGCATCGCGGCCGCCGTGGGGTTCTTCTTCGGGATCGGCAAGCTGGTCGAGTGGCTCTGGCGCGTGACGGTGGTCGACCTCTTCGCGTTCAAGCCGATCAGCTTCTGGCAGGCGTGGGGACTCATCCTGCTGTCGCAGATCCTGTTCAAGGCGAACATGCAGCCGACGACGCGCACCGGGCACTGGCGGCGCCGCGATCCCGGGTGCGGAGATGTTCAGGGGGTGGACGCCGGGCAGGAGCAGCCGTGAGGAGGACTGTGAGGCGCGGTTACTGGCTCGGATTCGGCACGCTCCACTGACCCCGAGGCGGGAGGGTGGGGAGGGGGCGAAAGCCGGCGCGCTAGGCGATGGGGGCCGCCCCGTGCCCACCGGGTGAGGCACCCAGTCGCCGCCGCGCGTAGGCCGCGATGATGTCCCGGCGAGAGAGGATCCCAAGGAGCTGCCCGGGATTCGCGGGCTCCATGACGGGCAATTCCTCGACATCGAGTGCCATGAGCTTCTGCAGGGCCCGGTCGAGGTCATCTTCCGGCGAAAGGAACGAGCGGGGCTTCGTCGCCAAGTCGTGTGCGATGACCGGACCGCTCTCGTCCTTCTCATCCAGGAACTGTCGCACCTGGGCCAGAGTGATCAGCCCGGTCATGCGGCCCTGCGCGTCGACGACCGGGAAGCAGTGTTGCGACGAGGTCATGCAACTCTGGATGACGTCGCCCATGGACGCCGTCTCGCTGATCGTGTGCAGCGGACGTCCTCCCAGGACGTCGCCGACTTGAAGCGACTTGAGCAACCCCCCGAAGATGGCGCCCCGGTGAGCGGGTGAAGCCAGACGGCTCGTGACCTGGCTCCGATAGAGCGTCCAGCGCCGGGCGAGCAGGTAGGCGAGCGCACACACCCAAAGCGCGGGCAGGAGGAGTTGGTAGTTGCCCGTCATCTCCGAGACCATCACCAGCGTGGAGATGGGGGTGTTCGCGGCCGCAGCGAAGAAACCGGCCATGCCCACGGCGACATACGCGCCCGGCTGCGTCACCACGCCGGGCATCAGTTGGTGCGCCAGGAGCCCCACCGCGCCGCCGAGCGTGCCACCGATCACCATCGAGGGTCCGAAGACGCCACCCGAGCCACCCGAGCCGATCGAGCAGGCGGTCGTGAGCATCTTGCCGCCGGCGATCACGAGCAGGATGGCGAGCGGCAACTCACCGCGCAATGCGTGCTGGATCGAACCGTACCCGAACGAGAGCACGTCGAACGCCCGCGCGTCTCGCACACTGTAGTAGGCGAGCAGCGCGAGCCCGCCGGTGAGGAACCCGCCCACCATCGGCTTGAGGGCGCCCGGCATCCTCAGACGAGCGAACAGTTCGTGGGTGCCATAGAACACCTTCACGAACAGACCCGACGCCAGCGCCACGGCGACGGCGAGAAAGGTGTAGGGCACCAACTCGGTCGCCGAACGGAAGGTGAAGAGGGGAGTGTCGAACAGCGCGCCGAACCCGAACTTCAGGGAGAAGACGCAGTACGCGATGATCGTCGAGATCGCGGCCGGAATGATCACGTCGGACTCGAACTCCGGGTCGGAGTACAGCACCTCGGCGGCGAACAACGCGCCGGCGAGGGGCGCACGGAAGATGCTCCCCACGCCGGCGCCGACCCCGGCGGCGAGCAGGATGCGCCGGTCGCGCTCGTCGAGGCCGAGCCGTGTTGCCAGGAACGAGCCGAAGCCAGCACCGATCTGGGCGATCGGGCCCTCCCGGCCTCCGGAGCCTCCGGAGCCCAGCGTGAGTGCCGAGGCGATCGTCTTGATGATGGGCACGCGACCCCGGATGATGCCGGCCCGCCGATGGAACGCGTCCACCGCCTCATCGGTGCCGTGCCCCGCCGCCTCGGGAGCGAAGCGCTGCACGAGCAGGCCGGTGAGCAACCCCCCAGCGCCCGCCACCAGTGGGAGCATCCACGGATGGAAAGGTGAATGCGTGGGAGCGAGCAGGGCCATCTCGCCGGCCGGGCCCTCCATGCGCAGTCCCGCGAGCCTGTCGAGGAAGAAGTGCGAACCGTACTGGCAGAGGTACTGGAAGACGATCGCACCCAGTCCAGCCACGGCGCCTACGAGCGAACTCAATGCGACCGTGCGGCCGACCGAGTGCAGCTCGAATTGCCGTGCTTCGCGGGCGATCATTCGTATCGGACTCACGGTGTCCCTTCCGATGACGGGAGTCTCGTACCGCTCCGGGAGACTGGCCGGCAGGACATCGGCTACGCAGCGGACGTGTGATCCGCCTGGCGCAACAGGTGTCCGAAGATCGCGAGGTAGTCGCGAACCTCTCGCGGATGCAGGAAGTTATCACGGACGTGCTCACGGCCCTCGCTCCCGAGCCGGCGGCGGAGTGCGGCATCCCTCAGCAGCCGCACGATCTGCAGCGCGCACCCCTCGACCGAGCGCACGAGCATGCCGGTCCGCTCGTGGATCACCTGGAGCGGGATGCCGCCGACCGCGCTGGCCACGACGGCGCGGCGCTTCCACCTGGTCGCCCCAGACTGCCGCAGGTCCTGGGCCAGACATGCGTCGGCCATGCCGCCCGCGCCCGGACAGTTGTGGGCGGCGCCTGGTCTCGCCGGGCCCCCCTCGTCGGGCGGCTAGATCAGGAGGGAGGTCGACAGCGACCTCGTCCATACTTGGCGTTAGCTTGTGTGATCGCGCCGATCACCACGCCCACGACCGCCCCCGCTTCGCTCCTTCGGTAGTCCGATTGCTTTCGCTGCGGTCAAGAGCGTTGTGCCATCATGTGAATCATGGCCCGAGCACAATCGGCTCGTCCGGTGGTCGCGTGTCACGGTGAACGGGGGGCCCGCGGTTGAATCTCACCGGCGAGTGGCCGTCCAGAGGCAGGCCGTATCGGGCCCGATGACTTGCCGATCGTAGACGGAGGAACGATGAAGGAGCGCACACTGGGACGGAGCGGTCTGGAGGTGTCGGCCATCGGGCTCGGCTGCATGGGCATGAGCTTCGGCTACGGTCCGGCGGCAGACCGTCAGGAGATGATCACCCTCATCCGTGCGGCCGTCGCACGCGGCGTCACGTTCTTCGACACCGCCGAGGTCTACGGCCCGTTCACGAACGAGGACCTCGTGGGGGAGGCGCTTGCGCCTTTCCGCGCGGACGTGGTGATCGCCACCAAGTTCGGCTGGAACGTCGACCCGGAGACCGGGAAGCAGAATGTCGGATTGAACAGCCGTCCCGAGCACATCCGGGTAGCGGTCGAGGGGATGCTCAGGCGCCTCAGGACCGAATACATCGATCTGCTCTATCAGCACCGAGTCGATCCCGAGGTACCGATCGAGGAGGTCGCCGGAACGGTGAAGGAGCTGATCGCGGAGGGCAAGGTGAAGCACTTCGGCCTCTCGGAGGCCGGGGTGCGGACCATCCGGCGCGCCCACGCGGTTCAGGCGGTCACGGCCCTCCAGAGCGAGTACTCGCTGTGGTGGAGAGAGCCGGAGGAGGAAGTCCTGCCCGCTCTCGAGGAGCTCGGCATCGGGTTCGTTCCCTTCAGCCCGCTCGGCAAGGGCTTCCTCACCGGGAAGATCGACGAGACCACGAAGTTCGAAGGCTCCGACTTCCGCAACACCGTCCCGCGCTTCACGCCGGAGAACCGCAAGACGAATCAGGCCGTGGTCGATCTGGTGGGCAGGATCGCGGAGAAGAAGCAGGCGAAGCCGGCCCAGATCGCGCTCGCCTGGGTGCTGGCCCGGAAACCATGGATCGTGCCGATCCCGGGTACCACGAAGCTGCACCGCCTCGAGGAAAACCTCGCCGCGGCGGACGTCGAGCTCACGCCCGACGATCTCCGCGAGATCGAGAGCGCGACCGCCGAGATCGAGTTGCAGGGAGAGCGGTATTCTCCGAGCTCCCAGAGGTGGATCGATCGCTGAGAGGCAGGTCCCCTGATGCCGACTCCTTCTCCCGACAGCATCCGCGCCGCCAGCCGCAAGCTCACGGCGGCGGACTTCCCCGGCACCATCCGGTCGTTCTATCCGTTCTGGGACGCTCAGTGTCGTCCGCTGCTCCTGATGGCGGTCGACGCGCTGACCCGCGAGCACTTCGACTTCAAGCCGCGGCCCGAGATGCTCACCGCGCACCAGATCATCGTGCATGTCGCCGAGGCCGAGCGCGCGTGGATCCACTCGGTCGTCGAGGGCAATCCCGACGAGGAGTGGGTGTCGGAGCATCCCGACCCGTCGCAGGGGTGGAAGATCGTGATCGACGCGTCCGATCATGCGGCCCTCCATCGCCTGCTCGAGCAGTGGCATCGCCCGACGCAGCGCTGGCTCGACCGTCCGGTCTCGGAGCTCGGGCGGATCGCGACGCGCCGGCTGGCCGACGGCAGCGTGCGCACCTACACTCTGCACTGGATCCTCGACCACGTGCTGGAACACGAGACACACCATCGCGCACAATTGCACACCTATCTTCGGATGCTCGGGATCACCCCGCCATCGATCTGAGTCGCGATGCGGCGTGGTGACAGGAGCGCCGAATCTCCGGAACTGTGGATCTTCAGGCAGGTCCCGCACGCCCGGGTCGCGTTCCCGGCGTACCTGAAGGAGACATGGCGATGCCCACGCAACAGAGGGTTCTCCTGGTCGGCGGCACCGGACGCACCGGCCGGCACGTGTTGCACCAGCTCCTCGAGCGCGGCGTCAGAGTCCGCGCCATCGTTCGATCCGATGGGAAGATCGCACCCGAGGCCGCGGGGAATCCCAACCTCAGCGTGAGCCAGGCCAGCCTGCTGTCGCTCTCCGACGAGCACCTGCAGCGCCACCTCCGCGGCTGCGATGCCGTCATCTCGTGTCTCGGTCACGTCCTCAACCTCACGGGCATCTTCGGGCCCCCGCGAGACCTCGTCACCCGGGCGACATCGCGGCTCTGCCGGGGGATCGAGGGGTTGCGGCCCGCGGCTCCGACCAAGTTCATCCTCATGACCAGCGTCTCGGTCGATCGCGCAGGGGGCCTCGATACGCGCCGGAGCCCCCTCGAGAAGGCGCTTCTCCACGCGCTCTGCGCCGTGGTCCCCCCGGCCCGGGACAACCAGCGCGCCGCGGACTTCCTTCAGGGGACGATCGAGGCGACCAACCCGTTCGTGCAGTGGGCCGTGGTCCGACCGGACTCGCTCCTCCCCGGTGAGGTCTCGGGGTACACGTTGCACGAGGGCCTGGTGAGCAGCCTGTTCGCTCCCGACAGCACGAACATGGCGAACGTCGCGCACTTCATGTGCGAACTGGTGACCAACCCGGGGACGTGGGCGGACTGGAGGGGCAAGCTCCCCGTGATCGTCAACGCGGCGGCGGCGAGCGAGGCGACATCCCGGCCCGCCTGAGCGATCGCAGCTCGGCCAACTCTGCGGCGGTGATGCCGCGGGGCGAATGGTGTAGTTCCAGTCCCCGTGAAAGCGATGGGGCGGGTCCCCAACGTCGGCTCAATGAGCATGGTGAGGTCGTCCGGGACTTAGAACTCAAAGCTCGGAACACGGAGACTCAAATGAGAAAGCTCAAGATCATCGAACACATCTCGCTGGACGGCGTGATCCAGGTCTCCGGCGAAGACGGCGACTTCCCCTACGGCGACTGGACCGCGCCCTATCGGACCCCCGCTGGCCGGGACGCAATCATGGCCGCGCACGGCGAGAGCTTCGATCTGCTGCTTGGCCGGCGCACCTACGATGCCTGGTCGGGCTGGTGGCCAAAGGCGCCGAGCAGTCCGCTGGCGGACCGCCTCAATGCGGCAACGAAATTCGTCGCTACCCACCGTCCGGAAGGTCTTGAATGGGGCCCGTCCGAGGGCCTTGGACCGGACATCGTCGAAGGCATTCGCCGCGTCAAATCGCAGGGGGGCAAGGACCTCATCCTCTCGGGTAGCTGCACGCTGACATCGATGCTGCTCGAACATGGGCTTGCGGATGAAGTCGTGCTGGCCGTGTATCCGGCCCTGTTGGGAACCGGGAAGCGCTTCCTTGTGGAGGGAACCCCGGCACGCGCATTTGAGCTCATCAGCACGAACCCAATGCCGTCCGGCATCATCCTCAGTACATACAAGGCCGCCGGGCCCCTGAAGACCGGATAGTTCGACGACGCGACATCATCAGTGGATACCGAAACACCGTGGCTGATGACCGAGAAAGGGAGCACAGGTACATGAAGCCGAAGAACACGATCTGTCTCTGGTTCGACAAGAACGCGCATGAAGCCGCGCGCTTCTACGCCGCCACCTTTCCGGATTCCAAGGTGACCGCCGTTCACAAGGCGCCGGGTGACTATCCGGACGGCAAGGCGGGCGACGAACTGACGGTGGAGTTCACCGTCGTGGGGATCCCCTGTCTCGGCCTCAATGGCGGCCCGGCGTTCCAGCACAGCGAGGCGGTTTCCTTCCAGATCGCTACCGACAACCAGGAAGAGACGGACCGCTACTGGAACGCGATCGTCAGCAATGGCGGCCAGGAAAGTGCGTGCGGTTGGTGCAAGGACCGGTGGGGCCTCTCATGGCAGATCACTCCGCGCGCGCTCACCGATGGGATGGCGGCGGGTGGCGCCGAGGCAAAGCGTGTCTTCGCGGCGATGATGACGATGAAGAAGATCGACATCGCCACCATCGAGGCCGCGCGGCGGGGCTGAGAGGGGAGTAAGACGTCACGGGCAAGATGAGCCCGACCACCGACGCCGCCGCGGGAGACGATGCTGGTGGGAACGCCGGCGACACCTACGGTGTCGCGACGCGCGCTCGGTCCAGCTTGAAGGAGATCGTCACCGGCGCCCGGTTCTTGGTGGCGGTGCCCGTACAGGAGAGCATCAGCCCCCCGATGAGATGGTCGCGTTGCAGGTAGGAGGAGATCGTGGCTGTCGAGCCGCAGGTGATCGCCTCGGCAGCGATGACGGGGCCATCGAGCCGCCCGCTGAACGTGTAGCCGGTCCGCATCCTGAGCGCCCGCCCAAACCAGCTCTGATTCGGTATGAGCTTGCCCTCGAGGAAGCGCGCGTCGCCCATGATCCCCTCCGCCATGCCGTTCGCATCCACCGCGAGCCTCACGGGCAGCTTCCGCTGCCGGACCCACGCGTTCGCGACCCGGGCCTCTCCCTGCCAGCCCCCCACCAGCCCCGCCGGAACCGCGACATGGCGCGGTGCCATCAACGGTGGGCTCATGAAGATCTCGTTGC
The DNA here is from genome assembly GCA_963776245.1 of Candidatus Eiseniibacteriota bacterium. GTDB lineage: Bacteria > Eisenbacteria > RBG-16-71-46 > RBG-16-71-46 > RBG-16-71-46 > CAVSAC01. The sequence goes on from CAVZLN010000004.1 coordinate 334,511, forward strand.
TCGCGAGGCCCAGGAACACGGCCACGACCAGGCTGACCGTAAGGGCGATCCGGTGCGAGGCACGCTTCCCGGTGACCGCGAGGGGCGGGGATGCCTGGTGTCGCTCGAGCCATGCACAGGCGAGTCGCAACAGACCCGTGAATGGCAGCACCGCGAAATACGGGTTCAAGGTGGATCTCGGCAGGAGCACAGCTTGCAGCAGGAACCCCACCAGCACCATCAGCCCGCCCGGCGTCTCCTTGCGGAACGCGACCAGCAGCCCGATCAGTTGGACGGCCAGTGACGCGAAGAAGAGGATCTCTTGCGGCTTGAGGTTGGGCGTCTGCCCTTGCATGACCTCGCCGCCCATCATGACGGCGAAGAAGAAGAGGATCAGGACGCTCAGGATGTGTGCGACCCAGCGAACCAGTGTGACCAGACGAGGGTGCACCTGCAGGGAGGGTGACATTGGGCCTCCTGCACAGACGAGTGTGGCGACTCGACGAGTGCCGCGTGCGAAGGCATCAGCACGCTACGGCGGCAACCGCGGAATCCACACCTTGCGATGCGGTCCCGTCGTCAGGGCTGCCGCGACCACGAGGCGAGACGATACGCCTCAACCCGCCATGTGCAAGCGCGCCCCGAACAGCGGTCTGATGCACCGCGTGCTTGCTTGATCTCATCCCCGAGCGAAGTGCGCTATCTTCTTGTGCCACGGCCCCGTAGCTCAGACGGATAGAGCAGCGGTTTCCTAAGACGTTCAGCGCAAAATGAGCCTGTCCACCGAAGTCGTTGTCACGCAAAGCCCCGCTTGCGGTTGCCGCCGCGAGCGGGGCTTCGTCATGTGGTCAGGAGAGGACAGGAGGGGACAAGAGTGAACTTTGAAGCGGCGACCAATCGGCGACCAATTTCGTGGTGGAGACGAGTTGGCGACCAACTGCGCGGCGCGGCCCGGCGCGCCGTCACGAGCCCCGGCCGCTCAGGGCGCGCAGGCTCCGCCCACGAGTTCGTAGCCGAACTCGTACGACGAAGGCGCCAGCACGACGCCGCGCGCGAGCGGGTGCGAGCCGCGCAGCCGCCACGACGAACCCGCCGAGCAGTCCTGCACGCGATGCCCGGCGAACGCGATGCGGACGATGCTCGTGATCCCGGAGCCGGCCGGCGGGAACAATACCTGCGTGCCCGCGGACGCGTCTCCGCCCTCGACGGGCCCGGCGGGCAGGCAGTCGGCGGCGACGTCGAGCCCGTCGGCGTGCACGGAACCCCGCCAGTGGCCACGCGTGTCCCGCGCCAGCTCCGCGCGGCCGTACGTGGCGTAGTGGCCCTTGCCGCGCATGAACTGGACGAACGCGCGGTCGGGCAGCCAGAACTCGAGCATCACATACGGCAGCCCGGGCCCGAGATCTACCGCACTGTCGGCCGGCGCGACTCGCGCGAACCACAGCGCCGCGGCGCCCTGCGCTGGCCACGCGGGGGAGCGCCCGTCGAGCGTGAACGTGCCGGCCTGCACGATCTCGAGAAACGAAACGCCCCAGCCGCGCCGGTGCGGATGCTCGGCGAGTTGCTCCGCCGCCCAACGCACGCCTCCCGCGGCGAGTTCACCGATCGTGACGAATCGCAGCTCGCCCGGCAGCCGATCGCGTACGGTGGCGGTGTCGAAGGCGACCCACGCGACGATCTCGTGTGGATCGCGGATGACCCAGTGCGTGCGCGCGCCCTCGGGAACGGCCAACTCGCGCGCGGTGGCTGCGCGGCCACCTGCAACCAGCGCGGCGATCGCGAGTGCCAGCAGCAGGGTCTTCATGGGCTCCTCGGGGCGGGAAGGTGCTGGGCGCGCAGCCGACCACCGCGCGCATGGTAGCTCCCGGTCGCGCGTCCGCAAACTGGCCTTGCCCTAGGTGCGCAGTGAGACATGCGGTCCGATGGACCGCGACCCCGCTAGATAGCGAGACCTCTTGATTTGCCCGCTGAGCAATGTGCGCTATCGTGCTGCCGCGTGGCCCCGTAGCTCAGACGGATGGAGCAGCGGTTTCCTAAGACGTCACGGGCAAGATGAGCCCGACCACCGAAGTCATTGTCACGCAATGCCCCGCTTGCGGTTGCCGCCGCGAGCGGGGCTTCGTCTTGTGGTCAGAAGGGGACAGGAAGGGACAGGAGTGGACTCTGAACAGGCGACCAATCGGCGACCAGAATCAGGGCAACTATCGCGGGCCCGGCTGCCCGCTCGGGCCGGCGCGCCCCACGGGTCCGCGTGCTAGATTGACTAGGCAAATCGACTCGGAGGTCGCCTCTTGTCCGAACTGCCCCCACGCCTGCAGGACGCCCTCGCCGACCGCTACAGGATCGAGCGGACGCTCGGCCGGGGCGGCATGGCCACCGTGTTCCTCGCCGAGGACCTCAAGCATCACCGCCGGGTCGCCATCAAGGTCCTCGATCCCGAGGTCGGCGCCGCCATCGGGCCCGAGCGGTTCCTGCGGGAGATCGAGACGGTCGCGCGGCTCACGCACCCGCACATCCTGCCACTCTTCGATTCCGGGCAGGCCGACGGATTGCTCTTCTACGCCATGCCCTACGTCGAGGGCGAGTCGCTGCGCGACCGACTGGCCCGCGAGAAGCAGTTGCCCATCGACGACGCGCTGCGCATCGCCCGCGAGGTGGCCGATGCGCTGAGCTATGCCCACAGCCGCGGGGTTGTCCATCGGGACATCAAACCGGAGAACATCCTCCTGCAAAGCGCGCATGCGGTCGTGGCGGATTTCGGCATCGCCCGCGCGGCCACAGTGACGGGCGGCGAGCATCTGACGGCGACCGGGATCACGGTGGGCACCCCGGCCTACATGAGTCCGGAGCAGGCGAGCGGAGGTCGCGAGTTGGACGGCCGCTCGGACCTCTACAGCCTGGGCTGCGTGCTCTACGAGATGCTGGCGGGAATGCCGCCGTTCATGGGAACCACTGCCGAGAGCCTGGCGCACCAGCACCTGAACCTGGCGCCGCGGCCGGTGACAGAGTTGCGGCCGGCGGTGCCAGCGGCGGTGGCGGCCGCGCTGCAGCGGGCGCTGGCCAAGGTTCCGGCGGACCGGTTCGCGACGGGGGCCGCGTTCGCGGACGCCGCTGGCTTGTCGGGCGATGCCACCAACGATCGCTCCCAACGCCTCGAGGTGAGACCCGAGTCGGCCCGAAAGGGCCCGCCCTCGGTGGCCGTCCTGCCCTTTGTGGACATGAGTCCCGCGAAGGATCAGGAGTACCTCGGCGACGGGATCGCCGAGGAGCTGATCAATGCCCTGGTGCGTGTCCGAGACCTGCGCGTCGTCGCTCGGACCTCGGCGTTCGCCTTCAAGGGCGCGAAGGTGGATGTCAGGGAGATCGGCCACAAGCTCGGCGTCGATACTGTACTCGAAGGCAGCGTGCGGACGTCCAGTAACCGACTCCGGGTCACGGCGCAGCTCATCAGCGTCGCGGACGGATTTCACCTCTGGTCGGAACGATTCGACCGCGAACTGGTCGACGTCTTCGCGATCCAGGACGAGATCTCTCTGGCGCTCGTCGCAAAGCTCAAGGGAGAGTTGTTGGCGGGGGAAGAGGCGGCGCTGCGGCGCCGCTCAACGGCCGACCACGAAGCCTACAATCTCTACCTGAAGGGGCTGCAGTTCCTTTACCGGCCCGACCCCGAGTCGCTTGCCAGGGCGCTGAGCTTCTTCGGGGACGCTGTCGCGAGGGATCCGCACTTCGCGCTTGCCCATGCGGGGATTGGCACTGCATACGCGAATCTGGGCATTCTGAATCTGGCGCCGTCGGCCCACGTGTTGCCCAAGGCGACGGCGGCGCTGCAGCGGGCGCGCGAGCTCGACCCCGACCTCGCCGATGCCCAACTGGGCTCTGCCACACTGGCCTTCTGGTATGCGTGGGACTGGGAGGAGGCCGAGCGGAGCATGGAGCGCTCGCTCGCTCTCAACCCCGGGAATGCCGTCGCCTACGGGTTGCGGGCCTGGCTGCGCTTGAGCCAGCGTCGGTTCGACGACGCGATCCGCGACATCGATGTGGCGCTCTCGTTGGACCCGCTCAAGCCGATCTTCTACGCGTGGTCCGTCGGGCTCCGAGTGGCCGCCGGCAGACTGGATGAAGCCCTGACCGAGTTCGCAAGGGCCATGGAGATCGACCCGCGCCTCGGCCTGGCCTACTTCCACGCGGGAGTGGCCTACGTCAAGAAGGGCCTCTTCGCCGAGGCGACCCTCGCGCTCGAGAGGGCGAGAGAACTGGCCGTTGCTCCCGGCTGGGCGGAAGGCCTCATCGGGCTGGTCTGTCTGAAGCGGGGCGACACGGAGCGCGCCTCCCGGATACTCCTCGAGATGGTTGAGGCCAAGAAGACGAGCAACGTATCGCCTACGGCGATCGCCTGGCTGGCCGCGGCGCTCGGAAGGTACGACGAGGTGTTCGCCCATTTCGAACAGGCCTTCGAGGAACGGGACACGTTGATGGTCTTTCTCCACGTCTACACGGAGATCTTCAGTTCGCAGTTGTGCTTCGACCCGCGATACGAGGCCATGCTGAAGAGAATGCGCATCACACGATGAGCGCCCGCGGCATGACTGGCGCAGAGGTGACAAGGCCTTGCCCATCTCGCAGCCACGCCGAGCAGCGGTCTACTGGACCGCGTGCCGATGTGCGTGCCGATGTGATTTGCGCGCCTAGCAGAGTGCGCTACCTTCTTGCGCCACGGCCCCGTAGCTCAGACGGATAGAGCAGCGGTTTCCTAAACCGCGTGCCGCTGGTTCGACTCCAGCCGGGGCCACCACCTACCAAGGGTTTACGAAGGCGCTCGCAGACTGCGTAGGCTTCCCCGTCAAGCGACGGTTCGAAGCTCGACTCCCGGGACTGGTTCGCCCTCGGCAGGAACGATCGCCGCGACCGCGACCTTCTCGACCCCCATGCCGAGGTGCGCTTCCCGCCCGACCGCGGCGA
>CAVZLN010000005.1:0-191252 GCA_963776245.1 Candidatus Eiseniibacteriota bacterium
TTGGATTTCTCACTGGACACCGCCGGGCCAACTCAACATTTATCCCGCACTTCGCACCTCAAAACCCCACCAGATAACATTTTTGCACTGGCAGCCCGAGCCCGCAGTCCGGGCGGGATACGCCGGGCGGTACTGATTGTGCAGCAGGCTCCGCAGGCTCTTGCCCCAGCCATGCCGGCTTTACGATTGTGCAGACCTTGAGTTTGGGTGGTTCTAGCTCAGGGTAAGCGAAGAAGTTCTTTCAGCCGAGGCTGGATTTCAGCATCTCGCGTCTGCCGTGCCTGACTTGTAGGCAGAAGGTTGGCGGGCTGTTTTTTCTGATTTTTTTCTGCCCGAATTGGATCGATATCGATCTCTATCGACTTATCCATGCCTCCATTTACAGAGGCATATGGACTTCCGCAATTTATCCCCTCGATCTCAAAATTATCAAAGCGGAGATCCAGGTTGGATTGGTCGTAGCTCACTGCGAGCAGGCCGATGTATAAGGAGCCTTTATACCAAGCGTCGTAAACATCGGCTAACAATTGCCCATTGGCGTATGCGTAAATATGTGATGCCTCAAATTTCACACTGATATGGTTTGTGGCTGTCCCTTGATGGATTACTGGTGAAGAGGCTTGTGCCAGGGTTGTGATTGTTTCGTAATCGTAACGATAAATGCCAAACACACCATTTGGGGAAATCTCAAGGCTGTAAAGTCTATTCCAATCCTGCGAAATCCCGAATGCAATGCCATAGGAACCAAATCTCCCATTTGAGTTACGAAGATCTACGGATACCATATAGTCAGTAGCAGCAAACCCGGGTCTGGCCGCCGCAAAATAATTTTGTGGCCGGACCAATATCCGATATTCACTATCTCGATATTCATAAAGCACATTTTCTATATTGGTTGCTGGCCAACCACTGGCTGGATTGCTAAAATCATCCCTGAAAAGATCACAAGGTGTTGAAACAGAGGGTAGGCAAAGGTAGCTGTATGTATCCTCAGCAGGATAATATTCGAAAGAGCCGCTGTCGCACCGACCGTTCCGGTTGGAACCGCGCTGGTCGGTCGCGAGGATACTACCCAGATGGTCCTGGCAGCCAGCCGGATTCCCGTTATCGATCGCGCGGCTGAAGCGGGTCAGGGGGAGGTATGCAGGGCTGCCAGTCGGTGGTTTCAGGTTTGCGCTTGCCACGATAAGGTCTGTAGCCGCTGGAGTGAATTCTTGATACGTTCCGATCAGGTTATAACCCAGACTCTCGATAATTCCAGGGAAATATGGATAATTGTAAAGATCTGTGCCATTGCCTGTAATGATCGAGTTCGCTATCCGCGTTGTCGATCCTTCATTATTAATTCCCCGATAATAATTATTTGTAATTGTTACATTGAATAAATTTACATTTCCATAGTAGCCTGAATAAATTGCCCCGCCCCCGCTTCCGCCAGTATTTCCGCTGATGGTTGAATTTTCGATCGATAAAGTGGCCTCATTAAATATCGCCGAGCCGTTAAAGTAACCGAGGATGTGATTGTTGATGACCGCGCTGTTCCTGATAACAGTCTCGCTGTGGTTCGCGATGCCCGCTCCGCCGCCATAACCACTGGAGCCAGACATGCCGGAGGTATTGTTCGATATCGTTGTCTGATCAATTGTCATTGTCCCCAAAAAGGCGCCTATGCCTCCTCCCTCATGGGTTGAAGTATTGTTAGCGATCGTTGATTGATAGATATATATATCCGAATCACTTGCTATTCCTCCCCCAAAATCATTAACTGCGAGGCAATATGTAACCGAGGAGTTGGTTAGCATTAAGTCTCCCTGGTTATAAACACCTCCGCCGCGGAATGCAGAATACCCTCTAGTTATATCAAACCTCTCGATGGTGGTTTCAGTCCCAGGGGCAATCGTTACTCCGCGCCGCATATCCTGACCATCGATGGTCGAATACCCCATCTGGCTGGTGAACCCACTATCCCAACCCCCGGACAGCGTCACGCTTTTATCTACCAGCACCACCTGATTCTCGCTGCCAGTATAAATCCCTTCTGCAACATAGATTGTGTCCGAGGCAGAAGCCATGCCGATGGCAGCATTGATCGTTGCGCACGGGCTGCCAGGCGATAAGCAAGAATTGCTGTCGTTCCCGCCAGGTGTAACGTACCAGGGTCCCGCGGCGTGCACCGGTTGATTGACGCTTGCCAGGATCGCAAACAGGATCAGGACGAGGAGGATGCGAAGATTCTTGCCAGTTAGTGTAGAAGCAGGCTTTGGTTGGTGACCGGTTATCATCGAATTCCTCCCTAGAAGAAACGCGGCACCCTGAAATTTGGGTGCCGCAATGAAACGACTGTTCTGCGCGCAGTGAAATCGGTTCAGGGTTTTATTAATATGAGATTAATGAATTTCCTTCACTTTAACACGGAAAACCGCGCCTGTCAAATTTCTTTAATCTTTCCAGCTTATTCCTCAATGCCCCAGCCAACAGACCCCTCAAGAAATACTGCCCCAAGGAGATGTACGCCAAAAGGGTGGGCAGGGCGGCTATCAGCGAACCTGCCGTCTCCACGTTCCAGGATAAAATCTGGCTGCCCCTGCCGCAGCTCACTTTCAGCGCACTGGTTTTGACTTGCCAATCGATTTGTTCGATCAGGGATATATCGTGGCACACACCAGCCACAATCCCCAGCCGGTCTATCCGTTGAGTTTCGTATTATTGTTCGGCGCTCATGCGCCAAGCTTACCAAAAATTCCCAAAATTTGCTATCGGTAGGTGCGAAATGTGGGATTAATAATTCCAATTGGAATATAAAAACCCAGCTGCCGAAGTTGACTGGAGTAACTTCCCTCTCCCGGCGAGAAGGGGTCGCAATCTTACTTTTCCTCGATGCGCACAGTCTGGACAGCTTTGACCGGGACGCGGGAGCGTGGCGCTTCAGCGCGGGTTGCGTTGCCGGCTTTCGAGGCAAGGATGCGGTAGAAGAGAAAGAACAAAAATACCAGGCCGGTGAACCAATACATCCCAGCCACCCACGGGTTGCCGTTGTCGCTCCCCGCCAGGAGTCCGTGCACCAGCGCCATCAGGAAGGTTGAGAATGAAGCAAAGTGGATTAACCGCCATGCCCGGTTCCCGATATTCTTACGCACATAGAAGCTGAATAAAACCACTGCCCAGATGATCAAAGCCAGCTGCCCGATGCCCACCCAAAGCGGTTTGTAGGAGGCCACTGCAAACGGCACCAGCAGCTGGATCAGACTGACGTTGATAAAGCGGTCGCCCATCAAAATCAAGGCATGGAACCCGGCCATTCCCAGCCCCAGCAGGCTGAAAAACTCGTGCACCGTGAAAGCAGTCGGTCCACCAGGCCAGATCTTTGCCATGCGGTTAGTGATCACCAATCCAAAAATCATCGAGAGCCACAGCAAGAAATAGGCAATCAGCGCGCTGGCGCGCGAAAGGTACCAAAATCCTTTGGGCTGCGTGCCAACCAGGGTGTTGGTCAGACCGGGCACCCAGGAAGACAGGACGATATAAGCCACCAATACCCCGGTGAGCGTCCCTGCCAGGACCAGGGCAATGACCGGCCAGGTGATCGTGGTTTGTTCATCATCGAACGAGTTCGAAGGCTGCATAATCCAGGCTCTCCTCTTCATACGCCGAAAAGTTCGTTGTGCGGTACTGTTGGCCATTTTCCAGGACGAGCAATCCTGCTAATGCTGGATGCGCCTCGAGCTGCTCCAGACCTGCCTGGCTGCCGGAGATCAGCGCGGTCTTGGCAGCAGCTTCCGCCTCCATCACCGTGGGAGCGATAACCGTGGCGCTGAGCACATCCGTTACGGCAGGCAGCCCGCTGCGCGGGTCGATGAGGTGGTGCTGCCATTTGCCGTTCTGCAGCCAGCGCCGCCGGTCTCTGCCCGAAGTAGCCACACCGCAGCGCCCGAGCAATAACACTCCCAATTGCTGCTCCGGATGGAGTGGATCGGCTATACCGACCGGCCAGGGCTGCCCATCTTGCTGCAAGCCGCTGATCGCAATATCCCCGCCCCCGTCAACGAGGGTTGGGCCATAGCATTTCAGCTTCAACATTGCCTGGTGAACGGCCCAGCCTTTGGCGACGCCGCCGAAATCCAGGCCTGACCCTTCAGGCAGGCTAATCGTATGCGTTCTCGCATCCCGGGCGACCATATCTAAGGGGGGGATAGGCTGCGCCGCTCCTGCGGATACATGATCTGCCGGTTTCCCTGCGAGCTCGTCGAAACTGCGGTCATAACCCGCATGGAGCATGGCTGTCAAGACCAGGGGTGTAACAACTCCGCCTGCTCGCGCGTTCCGCAGCCACTGCCGTCTGGAACACTTCCCACAGCGTCTCTCCAACCCGGACAGGCTGCCCGGCTTGCCGGTTTAGGCGGTTGAGCTCGCTCTGAGGACGAAAACGGCTCAGGCTCTCTTCCCAGGCTTCAAACCAGAGCGGCACGGTTTCCAGCCGGCGCCGCGTCTGCGCAGATTCAGAGTCCAGAGCGGCAAGGATTTGTGAGCCCATGGCTCGAAAAGTATGCTTGTGAAGCATTATGACGACCGGGTGCTGGTAACGGTTGTGCGCTTTGCGTGCCCGGAGGATGGCTTGGATCCACCCAATAAGATCTTTACCGGGGCCTGAACCGCAGGCGCCTGAACTACAGGCGTCTGAACTACAGGCGCCTGCACCGCAGGAGCTGCTTGTCCCTGCTGGCTGACCATAGCAGCTGCTGGAGCTTGCCCTAGCATACTGAAGCTCGCCGTATCAGGAGCCGGCGGTACTAAGGTTGGCAGCGGCGGCAGGTCCAGAACCAGCGTATTGGATGACTGATCTGGAGTAGGAGGAAGAGTTCCTGTGGGATCCGGGTTCGCATTGGTGGTGGCAGCCGCCTGGTCGGCCTGGCGAGCGAGCAGGGACCAAATCCCTAATGTGCCGGTTACTGCCAGGCTCAGGAATAATACTTTGACTTCGGTCAGGCTCAACGAACGGCCTTTAGGGTGAGTAGATGGTTTTGGCATGGGTGTCTCCTTGAAAATAGCTGCAAGATCCTTTTCGATGTTCACGCAGATGGTGCGGTTTAGTCGTCACCGCCACCCTCATGCTCACCGTCATCATCGTGGTCGTTAGCCCTGGCAACTACCTTCCCCGGCTGGGCGTTCTTCGCCCGTTGGACGGTCAGCAGCTGTCCATCCATGGAGACGAAAGCTACATCGCCGGACGAGAAGGTCACTTTATAGGCAGGAATGCCGTTGAAGCTGGCTGATTTGACACTATAAATTTTGCTTTGGCCTAATGCAACGGCTGCTATTTGAGCAGCCTGCTCCGGCGAGACAAGTGAAGGTACCACCAGGACGGGCGCCTGTGTATCAACCGCCGCAGCGCCGGCTGATGCGCCAGCGGAGGTTGCAGCCTCCGCTGCTTGCATTGCCGCTAACTGCGCTTCCAGCTCCTGCTGCTTTTGCTGCGCCTGCTCCAGGCGGGTATTCGCTTCGTTTATAAGCGCCTGGTATGCCGCATCTCGCTGCTCGATCGTCTGCTGGATTTGCTCCTGGGTCTGAGCTTCTAACCCGGATGAGCTATTCACCTGTTGGATATCTTGGGGCACATCTTGCTGGACAATCGTTTTCGCTTTGGCCAGCTCGGTGGCGCGCGCAGAATAAACGACGCCTCCTAAAACAGCGACAACCATTGCTGTCAATACTGCTGAGATAAGTAATGCCATGCGGTTCATTTTAGACCTCCTGAAGAGCTGCTTCGCTGAACTCGGAATTCGACCTTGTCGTTTCCAGGTTGATCAACCTGCATAGAATAGCTGAGTTAGATTGAGATTTCCTTGAAAACGCCCCCAATTTTTCCAATCAATTTCCAATCTTTTTGGATTAGAACTCCTTCTTAGATGGCGCACTGAATTGTAGACCGGTTTTGCCGCAGGCCCATCGGTGTGGTCAACCACAAGACAATGGATTGGAGTATAAGGATTTCGAATGCGTATCCTGGTAATTGAAGATGACCGGCGGCTGGCAACCTTAATGCGCAAGGTCCTCGAGGAAGAGCAGTTTGTTGTCGACCTGGCGCATGATGGCGATCTCGGGCTGGAGATCGCCCTGCGCGGCGCGCACGACGTCGCAGTTATCGACTGGATGCTGCCCTCCCGGGATGGCCCATCTATTGTACGGGCGGTCCGGTCAGCCCGGATTCCTTTAGCCATCCTAATGCTGACAGCCCGCACCCAGGTTGAAGACCGGGTCGCCGGGCTGTACAGCGGCGCAGATGATTACCTCGGAAAGCCGTTCTCGTTCGACGAGCTGATCGCTCGCTTGCGCGCCCTCGGACGGAGAGTTAGCCCGGGTGCGCCGGATGCCTTTGAGCTGCGCGCTGGCAGCCTGGTGCTCGACTTGCGCGCCCATTCTGCCCGGCGTGGTGATTTTCCCCTGGAGCTAACCAAGACCGAGTGGTCTTTGCTGGAATGTATGCTGCGCCACCCCGGACAGACGCTCACTCGCCAGTTCATCCTGGATTACGTCTGGTCTTATGAGAGTGACGTGCAGCCGACGATGGTCGATGTGTATGTCTCTTATTTGCGCACCAAGCTGCACCGCCCCGGTCTGATAGATCCTATTCAGACCGTGCGCGGCATCGGCTACCGTTTGGAGGTAGGGGATGCTTAGACGCCTGCGCCTGCAGCTTTCAGGTCTTTACCTGCTGGCAGCGCTCAGCCTGGTAACCCTGGTGGGCGTTGGCGCTTACTCGCTGCTGCGCTCTTACCTGGAAACCACCACCGACCTGGCCTTGCAGTACAAGATGGCCAGCTACTTCCGCAGCTATGGCTTGCAGCTGCCCCCTGAGCTGGCCTCGGCTGAACGGACCTGGCTGGAGAGTTATGGACGCACCGTCCCTTCTCCAACCGCTATCGCAACAATAACAACTGTTCCCACAGCCGTGCAGCGCGTTCAAAGCAGTGGAGAAGAAAATGAAGGAGAAAGTGAAGGGGAAAGTGAAGACGCTCCCCACCCACCGGCTAATTCTGTGCCCCAGCCTGACTCCCAGGCTGAGCATCAATCCGGTGGCGAGGTAGAAGCCAATGAGGATCAGTATAATGGTGAGCTGGCCTCGGTATTCGTTATCCCGCTCGACGCGGCGAACGAGCGGGTTCCGGCGCCTAATGTTCAGTCTGCCCCAATCCTGCAAGATCGCGTAGCCGGCGCGGCAGCGCTGCAGAGTGGGGAGGACCTGCGCACCAGCTTGCTGCCGGATGGCAACCGGGTGCGCCTGCTGACCTACCGCACGAACATTCCTAACGGACCGGTATTACTGCAGGCGGGGCGTTTACTGCGCGACCAGGAACGAATATTGCGTTCTTTCTTGACCGGGCTGCTGGCATTGGCTGGGATCAGCATCGTATTGTTGGGAGCCGGCAGCTGGTGGCTCTCGGGGCGCTCGCTCGGACCCGCTCAGCGAGCATGGGACCAGCAGCAGGCATTTATCTCCAATGCCAGCCACGAGCTGCGCACCCCACTCACGTTAATTAAGGCATCTGCCGATTACGGCTTGCGCACTCAATCCGGCGCAGACCAGGAACAGCTTTTTGACGACATCTTGCAAGAGAGCGATTACATGAATCGCCTGGTAGATGACCTGCTGACCCTCTCGCGGCTGGATACTCGCCGCTTGAAATTGAGCCGCCAACCTGTCGACCTCTCGATCTTGCTGGAGGATGTCCGCCGCCAGGCAGAGAAGCTGGCAGCCGAGAAAAATGTTGCCGTCCGGCTGGTCGCGGCGGAGGGGACTGTGCTGGCAGACCCAACTCACCTGCGCCAGGTGCTGTTAATCCTGCTGGACAATGCCATCCGTTATACCCCGCCCAGTGGGCTGGTCCAGCTGGAAACCAGCCTCTTTGGCAGGCGCAGGCAGATTATCGTGAGCGATAATGGCTACGGGATCCCGGCACAAAACTTACCGCACGTCTTCGAACGCTTCTACCAGGTCGACCAGCCAGGGGTGGAGAGCAGCCGCAGCAATGGTCTGGGCTTGTCGATAGCCAAAGGCTTGATGGAAGCGCAAGAGGGGACGATCGCCATCGAAAGCCGGGTCAGGGAGGGGACGCGGGTGACGCTCACTCTCCCGTCAGCAGAACGCACCCGATAATACCCCAAGTATCTATCCGAAAATGGATAGGAGGACCGATTTTGTAGTGCACCACAAAATCGGACCCCCTCGTATTTTCCCGCAATTCCTCAGCGAACTGTGTAAGTCCTAAGATTATATATCCGCGGGCAGCTTATGGGGCAGAGCCGGCTGCCTGGCGGATGGCTTGCAGGTCATAGACGCGCACGTATTCGATCCCATTGTGGCTGAAGGTATAGATGGGGGGATATTTCGCCAGGTAATCCAGCACCCGCGCCGAAGAACGCCGCTGCCATTGGTGCACGTAGATGACGGCGTAATCCCCGTCGAGAATATTTGAATACCATGCGTCGCTGATGGCAGAGCTGATCGGTATGGAGCCCGCCCATTTATCGAAGTGATAGTTGAAGGCGGCTGCATACCAGGCATGCACTACCTTGTTTTCAATCCCCGGCTGCTGGTTCAAGAAGCGCGCCGCCTGGTCCAGGCCTTCCCCCCAACCGATTACCAGCGCCTGTGGAGCCCGGCTCGGACCGCCCATCAGCGGGTTGTAATACGATAACGGATAAGGATAAGCCTGCCACAGCAAGGCGCCCTGCCAGACCAGGGCGAGGGCAATGATCAGGTATGCCGCCGCTTTCGCCAGGCGGCTTTCGGCGCGTGCCTGGAGCCATCGCACCAGCTGGACGAGCCCCACCCCAGCCAGCAGATCCAGGGGGGGATAGATGGGGGTAAGGTAGCGGTCCGTTTTTTTGGTGCTGAGCGTCATGATGCCGGTGAACAGGACGCAAAAAACGAACAGCCAGGCGATATTCCAGCGGGTGGCTGAGTGCCGGTAGGTCTTCCACAGCGCGAGGGCTGCGATGACACCCAGGATCACCACCGGGGTTGTCCGCCATAGGAATGTGAGCGGGTAAAAATAGAAGTAGCGCAGCCCGATCTGACCGCCCGGGATGAGCTGACCGTTGAAGAAAGAGTTCGTGCTGTGCTCGCCCGCCGCCGATTTCGAGCGAAAAGCTGAAAATCTGAAGTCAAAATCTTCAGCGGGGCTGTCCATAATGCCGGGAAGAGCAGGACGTATGCGACGATGCCAGCCGCCAGCCATATCCCCAGGGTGATCGCCGCCTGTTTGATCCTGAGGCGGCGTGCGCCCGGCAAGCGCCAGGCGCACCAGGCTGCCAGAATGCCTGCCATCGGGATGAGAATGATACCGGTGGTCTTGGTCAGGCAGGCCAGGCCGGCTGCCAGCCCGGAGATTACCAGGTCTGCTTTACGGCTGCGCTGGCTGAAATCCAGCAGCGCCAGCAAGGAAAGGAAAACGAAAACAGCCAGCAGCCCGTCGGTAGCCAGCAAGCGCCCGTGGGCGAACATGAACGGATCGAACGCCAGGATCAGGAATCCGACCAGGGCGGGCAGGGTCCCAAAGCAGCGGCGCGCATAGTAAAAGCAAGCCAACATCAGCCCGGCGGTAAGCAGGACGGTCAGCATCCGGCTGAATGCCAGGAGCTCCAGGGGGCTGTGCCCGTAATCCTGCAGCAGCTCTTTCAGGTGCAGGTCGGCGATGTCCAGGCTGCCCAGGTTGCGGTAAGCCGGGAAGCGCAGCAGGAAGCCGGCGGCGCCGGTCCACAGGGTGGGGATCCCCGGCTGGATCACCCGGAAGGTGGAGGCGAGCCTGCCGTGGACTGAGGGCGTAATAGAAATTGCCCGACTCGCGCACGTACATCGGCTCGTCGGCGATGACGAACTGGCCCAGGTTCCCCAGGCGCGGCAAAGTGAAGGCGCAGAACACCAGGAAATACGGGATCACCCGCAGGATCAGCTTCTTCATATCCGCCTGATTTTACTTCTGTTGGTGAAATATATCCTAATATTGCATTAATTCTAAATATCGATATACTTTAATCGACAGATGTCTAATGGATTACCGGTATTAGCGAACATAACGGCAAATCATCGGGGGGAGAAGATCTGGTTGTGCATCCGGTCGTGACGCAAGGTGCATCCCCAGCTTACTTTTCCTTGAATATCAACAAGCCAAAAATCGAATATCTCTGAGAAAGAAGTATTTTGTTCGTCGCTAAATAAGGATGCATTAAATGATTCCCCATTCCCGCTCATGGTTAGCCATAATGGTTATGTTTTTAGTAGCAGTGCTGCTTATCAGCCTGATTTCCGTGCCTGCCCGGGCTTCCGGGTCATGGTTCATGGCTCCAGACGGCGATACGATCCTGATCCCAGCGCCGAATGCCGTTGCCCTTCAGAAAGCGGCTTCTGCAGCGATGCTTAAAGGGGATGGCTCAGTCAAGTCATTGACTGCGAATTGTTACACTAACCCCTGGCAGTTCACCTCTTCACTCAATCAAGGTAGAGCTATGCATGCTGTCGTTGCAGTTGGAAATCATATTTACGCCATGGGTGGAGCAGATTATGCAGGTGGGAACTTAGACTTAACTAGCGTAGAGTACGCAGCTATACATTCCGACGGAACGTTAGGACCATGGCAAATTATCAGCCACATGACTGCTGCGCGCTATCTGTTCGCTGCAGTTGCAGCAAATGGCCATATATATGCAATTAGCGGTCTTAGCCAGAACGGGACTGCTGGTAGCGAACAAACAGTAGTTAATTCTGATGGTACGTTAGGACCTTGGCAGCCTGTAAATTCACCTACTACATTGCAATTCAATTCTGCAGCAGTAGCCGTTGGGAACTTCCTATATGTGTTGGGAGGAGACGGTCCTAGTGGTATACAAAAGAGCGTCGAGCGGGCGATGATCAACCCTGATGGCACTTTGGGAGCATGGCAGTTCATGAGCTCGATGATATGTAGCGCGCAGACCCCTGCAGCGGTCTTGGAGGGCAACTACATCTACGTGGTTGGAGGTAGTAATGGTGCTGTATCCTTCAACAGTGTTGAACGAGCGGCCGTCCATGCAGACGGCACTTTGGGTCCCTGGCAAATGCAGACCCCAATGCTCACGGGCCGTGCCGCGCTGACCGCCTTTAGCGCCCAGGGTTATATTTATGCGGTGGGCGGAATGGGACAATCCGGTGTGGAACATTATGATAGCGTAGAACGAGCCGCGATTTTACCGGATGGAACTTTAGCAGACTGGCAATTGGTTAACTCGCTGAATACTGAGCGCGCATGGGCAGGAGCGGCGCTGGTAAACAATCGCATCTACGAGGTCGGTGGATTGAACACAACGGATGCAGCAGTCGGGTCAACCGTTGAATACGTAGATATCGCCAGGCTGGGGGTTCCCCCAGATTTTGGCGTTTCCATCAATAATGGCAGCCTCTTTACCAACCAGACCGCAGTGACCCTGGCGATCAGCGCACGACCGAAGACGTATATGATCCAGGTCAGCAACGATGGGGGCTTCTCCGGCGCGCAATGGGAGCCCTGTGTATTGAGCAAGCCGTGGACCATCGTCCAATACGGGAATTTCATAATCCCGCGCGTGGTGTACATCCGCTTTAAAGACACGAGTGGCATTGTCTCGGGAACCTACCAGGACGATATTATCCTGGATATGGCCCCACCCACCGGCTCGATCAGCATTATACCCAGCCTGGCTAACAGTCAGCTGGAGCAAAATCTTCGGGAAAATACCACCTCCCATCCCGGCCGGGAGATTAGAAGCAGCCAGGTGTACTCTTACACCCAATATTTACCCCTCATTTATGCGCCGCCGCTCAGGGTTACTTTACACCTGACCGCCCAGGATGACGTTAGCGGCGTGGCAGCCATGATGATCAGTGATCACGCGAGCTTCACAGGGGCCAGCTGGGAGCCGTTCGTCCCACAGAAAATCTGGTATGGGAGCTCAATATATCAAGCCATCACGGTCTACGCCAGATTCCAGGATTATGCTGGAAACGTATCCGAGACGTATACGGCTTCCTATATACCTTGAGAATCGAATATCGCCTGTACCTGCCCGGTGCCTATTGCCTCTTTAGCAGACCCAATATTTAATTATACAAGGGTGCGGTCAAAGGAGACTGCACCCTACCACTGGCAGTGGCTATAACAGGCGTTTTTTGCTGACGTCTAACTCTCCAGCGCGTAAGCGACCGCGTCCTCCAGCGTCAGCGCGCCTCCTTCCTCCCATACTGCCGTAAATCGCTCTTTGCCCAATCCTCTGCGCAAAGACGAAATCTTGCTATCATAGGCAGGCTGGTCGGCGGGATCAATGACGGACCGGATGGATGCGCGCAGCGCTGCCCCGGCGCCGAACAAGCGCGCGGCTTTCTCAGTCTGTCCCTGCGCCATAGCGACGGCTGCCAATCGCTCCAGGCACCAGGCGCAGCCGCTCTGGTCGCCAATCTCCCGGCGGACTTCCAGGCTCTCGCCCAACCGTGCAGTGGCGCGATCCCATTTTTCCTCACGCATTGCGACCCAGCCCAAGATACCGAGTGAAACGCCAATTCCCCATTTATTGCCAAGCTGTCTTCTCAGCTCCAGGCTTTCCTCCACGAGCTGGGTCGCGCGCACGTAATCCTCTTGGCGGAGAGCCACTTCGCCCAGGCCAGAAAGCTCAAAAGCGATATTCCTTGTATCTCCTAAATCACGGGATAAAGCCAAAGCTTCTTTCAGCCGCGTCTTTGCCAGACTATAATTTCCAGACCGCAAGGCAACCCACCCTGAACTGATGAGCGCACGTGCGGTACCGTGTTTGTCGTCCAGCTCGCGCCAGGTCTTCAATGCTTCTTCTAAAAATCCTGACGCAGCTGCATAATCACCCATCTCTGTCGCGGCATTTCCAAGCTTGATGAGCGCTGAGGCAATCCCTTGCCTGTCCCCAACCTCGCGGTAAATTGCCAGACTTCTCTCGCGAATGCCATAGTCGCAGGAAAATCGCTCTGCCGGTAAGCAAGCTCTGACGCCCTGGTCAGTATCCTGGCGCGTGCAGCTGTTCGTCCCTGGGCAATATCCGTCAAAAGTAGGGAAGCCAGCCGCTCACGCCCCTCGCTATAATAACCGCGTGCTTCCCAAAATAAACCGAGCGCGCCGGCCAATCGCAGACAAGTTTCGGCGGCGCCATGTGCTGTCTTGCTCCACTCAAGCGCTGCACGCAGGTTGTCGTGCTCTTGCTCCATCCGGTTGATCCACTCTACCTGCCCTTCACTCTCTAATCTTGCTTCGGTTTGCTCGGCGAGCGAGAGGAAAAATTTAGCATGACGATGCTGGATCGCGGCTTGCTCACCACACGCTTCCAGCTGCTCCAAGCCAAACTCGCGCAGTGTCGCTAGCATCACAAAACGCAACTCGCTGCTCGCGCCTTCTCTCTCCTGAAGTAAACTCTTATCCAAAAGCGACTCCAATCGATCCAAAACAGAGCCACGGGATGGATTATCTTCAGCTACCGCCTCGACCGCATCAACAGTACAACCGCCGACAAAAATGGACAATCTCCGAAACAATTTTTGTTCGTTTTCATCCAGCAGATCATAACTCCAGGCAATAGCACTGCGCAGCGTCTGCTGGCGCGCCGGCAAATCGCGCGCGCCGCCCGTCAAAAATTCCAGACGGTGCTCTAAGCGGGTGAGCATAGCGTCCGGCGGCAATAGCCTGATGCGCGCCGCCGCTAACTCGATTGCCAGCGGCAAACCGTCCAACCGGTAACAAATTTCGGCAATTGCCGGAGCCGTATCTTTCGTGAGCGTAAAGTCCGGCTTAACCACCTTAGCTCGCTGGATAAACAAATCAACCGCGGCATATTGAGATAGGGATTCCAATGACGGCAGCTGGGTGAGATTGGGCAGCTCCAGCGGTGGTACGGCATACTCACGCTCGCCGCTGATGTGCAGTCCTTCGCGGCTGGTGACCAAAACCTTTAATTCACCGCATGTGACTAACAAATCGGCGACGAGCGGCGCTGCCGGAATTACCTGCTCAAAGTTGTCAAGCAGCAGCAGCGGCGATTTAATCTTCAAATATTCCTTTAGACTATCGACAATGGATCGCCCTGAGGTCTCAGGGATGCCTAAAGTATTCGCGATCGTTGAAGCGACGAGACCTGGATCGGTGATCGGCGCTAAAGCGACGAAAAACACCCCATCCCGAAAATGCTCGATCATCTCAGCGGCAGCTTGCAGCGCCAGGCGAGTCTCTGCCGCTGCCGCCCGGGCCAGTCAATGTCAAGAGGCGCTCCTTGGAAAGCAATTGCTTAACCTCGCCAATCTCTTTTGAGCGCCCGATGAAACTGGTCAGTTGAACCGGCAGGTTATTTGGGGATATTTCCAGCGATTTTAGCGGAGGAAATTCAACAGGCAAATCCTGTGCAACCACCTGAAAAATATGCTCGCTGTGCTCAAAATCCTTCAGGCGATGCTCTCCCAGATCACGCAAGGTTATAGCTTGCGGCAAGGGATCGCGCAGCAGGGCCTCCGTCGCTTCTGAGAGCAGAACCTGGCCACCGTAAGCAGCCGACATCAAGCGTTTCGTATGACTGAGGGTCAGGTAACCCTCGTATCCGGTATCGTCGGCGCGCGGCGTGGCTGGTCCTGTATGCAGACCCATACGTACCTGGATCGATCCAATCTCCCCCCAGTCTTCTGAATGCAAGGCGCTCTGTGCCGCGACGGCAGCTTCCAGGGCATCGAAAGCCGTCTCGAAAGCTGCATCAATCTCATCCCCAATCGTGCGGAAGACATATCCTTTATGGGTGGTAAACGCAGTTTGCAAGAGGGCGTGGTGGCGCGCTTGGATCCTGGGCCAGGCATCCGGAAATTTTCGAGCCAGCTTCGTGCTGCCTTCGATGTCGGTGAATAGGAAAATGACGGTACCCGTCGGAAGCAGGGTAGGTTTGGCGACCATCTTATCGAGATGCATCTTCCAGTGACATAGGCTGGCAGCAACGAACTCGCCGGCGGGTCAGGAGGTTTACCTCCTGACCCGCCGGCGCTCACCTTCGGTTGATCAGCCGGGCTACGTCTCAGCTCACGGGTAGCTGACCACGTTCGTTACCTGGTTCGTCGCATTCACTGCGGCGCCGGTGTCATTGACCACGTGGTCGATGCCGCCATTACCGTTGAGAAAGACAGTCAGGATATCGTGCAGCGTTACCCCAGGTGTGACTGGGACTTCGAAGGCACGTGAGGCGGTGATCGCCGGGCCGACGTTGAAGAAGCTATAGCTGCCCATATCCTCGCGCAAGCGCAGCACGCCGCCCTCCACCGCGAAGAAGTCCAGCGGGGCCACCCGGCCGAACCAGTGCCGCGCGATCTTGTCGCGCCGCACGATGAGGTTGCGCACCAGGTAGTCGCGGGCCCGCGGGTCCTCGTAGTGCGCCGCCTCCACCGCCGCCGCGATCTGCGCGTCCGAGAACGACGCCACGATCTTGGCGCCCCAGTAGCCGTCGCGGTCG
Source organism: Candidatus Eiseniibacteriota bacterium (assembly GCA_963776245.1). Lineage (GTDB taxonomy): Bacteria > Eisenbacteria > RBG-16-71-46 > RBG-16-71-46 > RBG-16-71-46 > CAVSAC01. Next base: position 15,508 of record CAVZLN010000005.1, read on the forward strand.
GTCATCTCGCGGAACGCCGGCTGCGGCACCATCTGCCGGAAGTCCTCGGGTCGGTAGACCTCCGACTCGAAGTTCCCGACCGACGGGATGCCCGTCGCCTGGCGCGCCCGCCGCCAGGGCTCCTCGACGAAGCCCAGCGTCACGAACCGCCGCGCGATCCAGGCGAAGTCGAGCATGTTCTCGTAGCCCTCCCACGCGTCGCTTCGGTCCGATGGCGGCCGCGCCGAACGACGAGCCCACGTCGAGGATGTAGTGCTCGACGTGTCCCAGGCTGTCGCGAGTCTCGATGAACGTGTCGAGGAACTGGTGGTCCTTGGTGTCCCAGTCGTTGACCCAGGAGCACAGGGCGAACAGGCCGCGCAGCTCGCGACGGTTGGTGTGCGCGTACCAGTCGTTCGAGTCGCCGGGCCGCCGCCGGTTCATGCTGGGCGATCCCAGCACGTGACCCGGGATGAACAGGCTGGCGTACGCCGAGTAGCTGCCGTCGGGGAACACCGCGCCCTGCGCGAGCATGGAATCCAGGTCGGCGTCGGTGAATCGCTCGCCCTTCGCGCCGCTCAGCAGGTCCGCGTCGATCGTGAGGTCGCCGCGCCGGAACCGGACCGGCTCGTTGTGCGGCACGTTGTAGCCCGCGGCGTGGAGCAGCGTGCGCGCGACCATGTCGGCGCCCGAGCTGAGCTGCGGGTAGCCGCGCGAGTCCAGCTTCACGAGCCATTTCTTCCCGTCGGCGTCCTTGATCTGGAACCCCGCGCTCCACCCGCCCATGCTTCGCGTGCTTGATGATCCATGGCTTCGCGGGCAGGAAGACCGGAGTCGGGTCCCCGCCGCAGCTCGGCCACCGGCACGGCGCGCAGGTGGTTGCGGTTGGTGAACCACGCCGAGTTCGGCGCCTCGTCGAACGCGTTCACGTTCACCGCTTCGCGCCGCGGGCGGGCGCCCATGGCGCGGGCCACCCACAGCAGCTTGTCGGGGATGTCGAACATCGTGGGTCAGCGGATCGACGAGGCCCTGGTGGAACTGCTGCCCCCAGAAGCTGGGCTGCCAGTCCGGCGGCCGCCGGATCGGCCGCCGATCGTGATCCACCCAGGTGCTGTCGGCGATCGCCGCGCGTGTAGCCGGCGCCGCCCGCGGGCGAGCTGGCCCGCCCGCGGCCGTCCTCGGGCGCGCCGCGAGCGAGCGCGGGTGCGAGGAGCAGCAGCGCGCAGGACGGCCCGAGCATGCGCGCGCAGGCGACGACCGAGTCCGCGGCGCATCAGAAGTCACTCCCGAGGGCGAGGATCGCGTGGAGCCCTTCGACGCTCTTCGCGAGCTCGAATCGCAGGGTGGATGCGTCGCTGATCCCGAGTCGCAGGCCGCCGCCGTAGGACCGGTGAGCGCCGTCGAGGCGGAACGCCCCCAGCGCGCGGCGCGACCTCGCCCAGTTCGTACAGCCCGATCGCGCTCAGCGCGATAGAGGATCGCCCAGCGGTATTCGATCCGGGCGAGCATGAGCTGCCGATCGCGGAAGCGCTCGGAGGAATAGCCGGCGAAGCGGGCGCCGCCGTCGCTCTGCGCGAGGCGGTAGAACGGCAGCGGCGCCGTGGTGCCGCCGCGGGGATCGACGCCGGCGTACACGGCACGCAGGCGATCACCCGGCGCTTCGCGAACACCGGGAGGTACGCGCGACCCTCCGACCCGCCACTGGTCGTAGTCGGGATCGCCGGATCGCAGCCCCGTCGCGCGCCGCAGGTCGAGGCGACCGTGCACGCCGAGCGAGGGATCGCGTCCCGTCGTCGAGCGCGGCGAGATCCGCGGCCACGCCGTACCAGAGCTCCTGCGTCGTCCGGTGCTCGAAGGGCACGCTGGCCGGCGCGAACACGTCCTCGAGCAGGGGGGTCCCATGGGAGCCGCGACGCGGGCCCATGCTCGAGTAGCCGCCGCCGATGCGCAGCTGTCGCAGCGGCGAGCCGCCGAGGAGCAACGCGGCCTCGGCGCTGGTGCTCTCGAGCAGGAAGTAGGAGAGATCGGCCTTCGGCGTCTCGTTGCCGATGCCGTAGTAGCGCCGATTCGGCTTGCGGTCGTAGTCGGCGCGCAGCCGGAAGCCCACCGGCCGCCGGTCGCCGATCGTCTCGCTGAGGTGCACGCGGCGGTGGTCGATGGCGGACCACGAGCCGGCCAGCTTGAAGCGGGCATCGGCGGTCGGGAAGCCGACCCAGGTGAAGGCGGGCCCCACGCCGATGTCGTTCAAGGCGCCGAGGGTGATGTAAGGCGCCAGCGCGGGGCCGGGCGTCGGCGGGCGGTTCGGTTTCGGATCGAAGTAGCGTGGACCGAGAACGCCGACGCCGGCCTCGAGGCCGTTGGCCACCAGCCGCAGCGGAAAGAAGACCACCCGGAACGGCGCGCGCAGCGCGGATTCCCACCGGCGCTCGCGGTCGGGCGGCGCGACCCGCGGCCCATCGCTGGCGGAGTCACCGACGCCGGGCGCGACGGGCGCCACCCAGGTCGAGTCGCCGAAGCGGGCGTCCGCGCGCGCGACGCTCGTCACGCCGACACCGGTGCCCGCGCATGCGAGAAGCGCCAGCACGGCCAGCCGCGCGGCCGGCACTCCCCGGCACGCGCCCTCCATCACGCAGCGGCGCGTGATTCCGATGGGATCACCTCACGATGGGTCGGACGACTTCGGGCATGACCCCGGGTCGCACGAATGGTGCCATCGGCGGTGATGAGCCAGGGGCGGGAGTAAGTCGTTAGGGAGCCGCGCGGTGCGCACCGCTCCGGGCGCACCCGGGCGAGCCCGGTCGCGCCCGGCCCGGCAGCAGGAACTTCAATGGGCGCGGACGGAAATTCAATCGCGGGGGCGCGTGGCCCGCCCTAGCGGAGCGCGTTGCGCGCCCGTTCGATCCCCTTCTCGAGGTCGCCGAGGGCGTCCGCCAGCGTCGCCTTGGCCTTCTCCCACCCATCCGCGCCCGCCGACTTCAACTCGTCCAGCTTGAGCCGTGCCCGATCGCGCGCCGTGTTCAGTGAATCGAGGTTGGCCTCGGCCTTGACCTTGACGCTGGCGCTCGCGGTCGATAGACGGGCCTTCACGCTGTCCATCTCGGCGTCGATGCTGACGAGCTTCTGCTCGACCTCCCGCATGAATCGCGCGCGCTCCGCCGCACCGTCCGCGAGGTGGTCGGCCTGCTTCCCGCACCCCGGGAGCAGCATCAGAACGAGCAACATCATCGAGAGAGGCTTGCCTGACATGACGGTGACCTCCAAGCGGGTGGTGTTCGGCTTCCGTGCCGGGATCCGCGCGTGCCGCGCGATCTCGCCGAGGCTGACGCGGCGGCGATCCCATCGAGTCGTGCAAGGACAGGGCCAGCCCGGGACGGGCCGGCCGGTTCGCCACGGCCGGATCCTCAGCGCGGGGCCGGCCGGCTTCGTGGGCACGGGCCCGCGGTGCGGAACCGTGGCGTGCCCTACCTCGACACGACGCGCAGCGGGCCCAGGTCGATCCCGCGCTCGGCGGTGTAGCGCGACGAGTCGGCCGGCACCGAGGAGCCCGCGCCGTTGTTGTAGCGCCAGAGCACGCGCATGACGACGCGGTAGTCCCCGGGGCGCAGGTCGTCGGTCAGCACCAGGCGGTAGTTCTCGCGCATCGGCTCGTCGAGGGCCCACAGGTGCGGCGGCCACAGCACGTAGCCCAGGTCGCGGCGGTGCTCGAGCACCGAGCGTCCGGCGCCATCCACGACGTCGAGCCGGGTCTGGAAGAACCGGTCGATCGGGCCGGTCCGCCGCCAGCACGTGGCCAGCGCCACGGTCCCGCCGGGTCGGCCGACCGAGTCCACGAGCGCCCCGTCGAGGAACGCGAGCTGGCCGTCGAACACGACCGGCGCGGCGCCCGTCGTGGCGCAGCCGCCGCGCGTCACCAGCTGAAGCGTGTCGCGGGCGTCCCGCAGGAAGAGCACCAGGTCGCCGGCCTCGGCCACCGGAGCGAGCCGATTGCGCCGCACCAGCTCCTGCAGCCGCTCCGCGGTCTCGGGCACCACGGCGCCGGTAACGTGGATCGCCGTCAGGTCGGCGATCAGCGCCGCCACTCCCGTGGGCGATGGATACGGCCGCGCCGAGAACGTGTACGTGCCGGCCATCACGTGATGCAGCGAGTGCACGCTGTCGCGTGACGCGAAGCGGCTCAGGAACTCGAAGCTGGCCACCACTCCGCCGCGTCGCGGCACCCGCGCCACCAGTTGGTCGCGGTAGGGCGTCAGGGTGCGCTCCTCGGGCGTCGGCGTGTGCCGCCCGCGCGTGCCGGTGATGAAGAACTTGCCCGAACTGAGCAGCGGCCCGAACCACAGCTGACAGCCCAGGCTGGCCGCGAGCGCCCAGGCCATCGCGAGGGTCGCGGCCCGGGCGCTCACCGCGAGGCCGCGGGGCGCGTGCTCCGCCGCGGCCGGGCGGCCCGCGCGTCGAGGGGTCCCGCGCGGCCCGAAGAAGGCCAGCAGGTTGCGCAGTCCGAGCACCGCGGCGGCGGACACGAACGGGATCTGGAGCGCGGTGTACTGGCACAGGATGGTGTGCTGCGATGGCCGCCACGAGAGCAGGTGCTCCATGAACACCGGCAGGGCGACGGCCAGCGTCAGCGGACTGAGGAACGGCAGCAGACCGAGCGGCAGGAACAGCGTGAGATGGAACTGCTGCTTGACGCGCGTGTCGTACGGCACCCCCGGCGTCGAGAACAGGTTGACCACCACCCCCACCGGGTCGCGCAGCATGTGCTGGGCGGCGGCCCCGAGGGTGTCGCCCCACTGCCGGTACACCTTCCCGTACTCGGCCTCGCCCTGGAAGAACGCGGGGCGCAGCACGCCCCAGGTCACGAACGCCGAGACCGCCGCGGCCGCCGCGAGCGCCACCGCCAGCCGGAGGCTCCCGGGCTGGCGCCGCGTGAGCGCGTAGAGCGCCATCATGAAGACGGGGAGCATCACGTCCTCGCGGCACAGCAGCGCCACCCCGGCCCACAGCAACGTCGGCCGCGCCCGCCCGCAGCGCAGGTAGTAGAACGACGCCAGCAGCGGAGCGGTGGCGAGCAGTTCGGGATGGAACTCGAACAGGTTCGAGTATCCGAGCGCCGGCTGGAGCAGGTAGATCCCCGCGCACGTGAGCGCGATGCCCGCGTGTCCGGTCTCGCGACGGGCGAGGGCGTACATCGGCAGCGCGCCCAGCGCCTGGGCCGCGGACTGCACGACGAGCAGTGTGAGCGGGCTCTGGAACAGCGCGTAGAGCGGGGCGATCAGGAACAGGATGAGCGACGAGTGATCGCCGGGCCACGCCATGCCGCGGATCGAGCTGAAGAGCCGGCCGTGCAGGATCCCATCCACCGCCTGGGTGAAGATCGCGAGGTCGAAGTCGGTGTACAGGTAGTGGCGCAAGAGGATGGCGTCGAACGTGGAGTAGATGACGGTGTAGGCGAGCACCATCGCCGCGAGGACGAGCGCGGCGCGCTCCGGCGGCCACAGGCGGACGGCGGCCAGCGGCGGTGCGACGGGCGGCGGCGACGGCGCCTTCACGGTCCGCTTCGGCTTCACCGCGGGACGCTGCCGGCTCATGCCCTGGATCCCCCGGAGGCGCCGGTCATTGTCCCGAGAACTCGCGCTTGATCTCGTCGCAGAGGCCGCTCAGTTCGGGGAACACGAGCGATTCGCTGATGCCGGCGATCGCCAGTTCCCGGCGGATGGGGCTGGCGTCCGCGCCCGGGATGGTGATCTTCCGCAGGCAGGGCCGCTCCTTCCCGCTCCGGCCGGCGAGCCGGTCGAGCGCGTCGCGCTCGGTGCCGTGGATGGTGAACATGCCCCGCTGCGCGGCGATCCGCTGGCTGGCCCGGATCGGGGCGATCGCGAGCGGCAGCCTGCCCTCGAGCTTCTGTCCCTCCCGCAGCGGCGCGTGCTCGCGCGCGCGCGGGTCATCGGCGGGAAACAGCCCGTACTCCCCGAAGCTCTCGCGGTTCAGCCACCAGGGACTCATCACCCAGACGGCGGCGTCGGTCGCGCGCGCCTGGTCCCGAAGCGCGAAGTAGAGCGCGACCAGCGAGCTCTCGGTCCAGTCCAGCAGGCGCGTCGGCAGGCCGTAGTGCTGCATCAGGAACAGCCACTCCCAGTCGGTCGCCGGCAGGCGCTCGAGGTAGATCGGCGCGCGCAGCTTGAAGGTCTCGAGCAGCGTGGCCTCGCCGTAGTACTCGTCGCCGACGCCCTTCGCCTCGCTCGCGGGCCGGTACCAGCCGGGGGTGAGCGACCAGCGCGCGTCCCCGTGACCGCGGAACCACGGCTGGACGTACCAGTCCACGTCGTCCGGCGTCCATTCGGCGACGATGTCCTCGACCGCTTTCACGAATGCCGAGAGGCTCGTGACCTGCATGCTGGCGTCCTCCGGTTGCCGGGGATGGGGGGCTGCGACCGCGGCGCGCCGTGGTCGTGCGGGGCGCGGCTCCGCGCGGGTCCGCGCCCCGGTCTCACGTCATCGCGATCGCGCGCAGCCACGCGTGCGCGATCTCCGGCTTCTCCACGTCGGCGTGACTGGCGATCACACCCGGATCGCCGGGCCGGCCGTCTCCGTCGAGGTTGTAGATCCCGCCGGGCGCGAAGGCGTAGTCGGTGTCCACGCGGCCGAGCCGCAATTCCTGCACGTGACCGGTCTTCTGCGCGCCATTGCGACCGAGCCCGCCGAACGGACTGCTCGCGTCCCCGATGTCGGCGGCCTGCTGGCCGCCGAGGCGCGCCGCGATCGGGTAGGCCATCCCGACCGCCTTGTCGTTCTTCGAGTGGGTGATGAGCGTGGGTCCGAGCACCTGCCCCATCGCCACGACCGCGCGGAAGAAGCCGGCCTTGGGGGCGCCCGCCGGCGCGTAGTTCTCCGAGAACGCGTAGTGCGAGAACGCCGCCTGCAGGAGCGCCAGGGTGTGCACCTTCAGGTCGGTCCCGCCCGCCGCGCCCATGACCGCCGCCGTGACCAGCCGCGCGCCGAAGCTGTGCCCGGCAAGGTGCAGCCGCAGGTCCGGCCGCGCGGCGCGGATCTGCTTGAGCACGGCGTGCAATCCGTCGCGCCCCACCATCCCGGCGCGCTCCTTCATGACGTAGAACGTCGCGATGTCGAGGGTGTCGCGCACCTTGTGCACGATCCCGCCGAAGAAGTCGCCCAGGCCGGCGGCGCCGCCGCCCGCGCCGGCCGCCCCGCCCCCACCGACGACCGCGGCGCCCCCGGTGTCCGCGGGAAGTCCGCCGTCGCCCGGGACCGGGCCCATCCGGTCCCAGAACGCTTCGGGCTCGAGGTCGCGGAAGTCCGCCGCTCGATCGGTGTCGACCTGCTGCATGTCGGGCACCAGGCCCCGGACGATCTCGAGGAAGCGCTTCCGCGCCCGGGGCTCGTCCTCCAGCCGCCTCACCAGCGATCTCAGCTCGGCCAGCTGCGGCCGGGCCTCGTCCCCGAACAGGGTGCCGAACTCCCCGATCATCGCCATCGCGTCGTCCGCGATGCCGGCGGCGCCGCCGGGGATGTCATCCGCGTCCGCGGACCGCTTCGAGGGCCAGTAGACCTCGAGCACCACGGCGAGGCGCCCCGCCGGCCACGCGACGCGGCCGGGCTCCCCCGCCGGGCGGTCCATCTCCGCGCGCACGCGACCGAGGATGCCCGTGTAGAGCCTGGCCGCGTCCTGCTCGTCATTGCGCCATCCGTGCGAGAGCACCAGCAGATCGGTGACCTCCGGCGGCTGGAGCCGCGCGAGCAGCTGCGGCACCTCGCTGTCGGGGGTGAGCGCGATCCGCCGGTCGAACTTCACCGCGTAGCAATCGAAACCCGAACGAACGACCATGGTCCCTCCGCTCACACCGACTGGATCGCCCGCATCAGATCCACCAGGCCGCGGCCCTGGAAGTACACGTCGCGGCCGAGGTCGGTCGCGCTCTCGAGGAAGATCTGCTTCACGCGCTCGGGCTGGCCGATGAACTCGCGCCGCACCGACAGGAACCCCGCGATCACCCCCGAGACGTGCGGCGCCGCCATGCTGGTGCCGCTCTGCTCCACGTAGTAGCACACGCGCTCCGGCGGGGCCGCGCGCTGTTCGGCCGGCAGGTCCGCCCGATCGTCCTGCCCGGCGGCCGGCAGCCTGGCGCCGGCGCCGCACGAGAGGATCCGCTCCCCCGGAGCCACCACGTCCGGCTTGCGACGCCCGTCGCCGGTGGGGCCCTTCGACGAGAAGTACGAGACGCCGTAGGTGTGCGGCTCCTCGCGATGGGTCGAGCCCACGGTGATCGCGAGCTCGGCGTTGCCCGGGTCGTTGATGGTGAGATCGAGCCCCGCCTTGCGCACCGTGTCGCCGAGCGCGAGCACTTTGCCGTACCCGGTGTTGCCCGCGGCGGTCACCACCACGCACCCCATGCGGACCAGGCGGTTCACCTCGACGCACAGCGGCGACTGCCCGCACGCGAACCACTCGGGCTCGAACTCGTAGCCGACGCTCAGGTTGACACCGTGCACGATGATGCGGCGGCCGTCCTGGTTGAGCTGCTGCACGTACTCGAGGGCGGCGATCAGGCTCATCACCGAGCCCTTGCCGTACTCGTCCAGCACCCGCAGGCTGAGGATCCGGCACATCGGCGCCACCCCGGCGATCGACTCGAGCGCGGCGAACGTGGGCAGTTCCTGGTCCTGCTCCGAGCGCGCCTGCAATCGCTGCCGGACCATCGGAAGCGCGCCCGCGGCCGCGCCCGCGCCCGCGGCCGGCGGCGGCGCGGGATGCTCGCGCCGCCACGCCTCGTAGGCGGGCCGGTCGTACTCGCCCGCGATGATGCCCGCGACGTGGGTGCCGTGGCCGAACGGGTCGCCCAACGGGTCGCCCTCGCCGTGCGCCGTGAAATCCACCGGCACCAGCGGGGCCTCGAGCTGGAGCGTGCCCCAGCGCTCGAAGTGCACGTGCGTGCGGTCCACGCCCGAATCCAGCACCGCCCACACGATGTCCTTGCCCAGCGCCGCGAAGGCGCGCTTGGCGGCGTCGGCCTTCACGGTCGCGACCGACCGGGTGAGCTGTGCCTGCACCGGGAAGTCGGGCCAGATCTTGTAGATCGCCTGGAGCCGGCGCGCTGGCGGCCCCGCCGGCGTGCCGGCGCGCGCGGCGTCCCGGTCGCGCCGGACCAGTTCCTGGATCTGCCAGGCCGTGAGTTCGGCGAAGAAGTAGCGCCGGCTGCTCTGGGGCATCGCGCGCTCGGACCGCGGCTGGGCTTCCATCTCTTTCTCGAGCTGGGCGATCCACTTCATCACCCGGGCTCTCGCCTTGCCGAGACCCGTGGTCTCGCCCGGACTCGGGCTGTCGGAGGTCACCGTCTCGGCGGGATCGAAGTAGTCCAGGTTGAGATCGATGATGACTGGGAACCGCACCGCAGGATCGCGCGGGACGCCCTCCTCGCCGCGCTCGCTCCAGCGTGCCATCTTCTCGGCCCACTCGGGGTCGGTGCGCGGGAACCCGCGCTTGAGGTCCTCGAGCAACGGGATCGCCACCACGCTGCGGTCGAGGTTCTCGGGGCGGAACGCCTGCGTGTCGCGGCGCGGCGGCTGGCCCGCGCGCCGCCGGGGTCCCCTGCTCGCTGTCATGCACCCTCCTCTGGTCGCGTCTCATGGCTGCCGAGCGCGGCCATGATATCCGGAACCGTTCCGGTTGCCAGTCCCATCCCTACGGGTGCAGGATCGTGGCTGCGGAGCACGGCGGGGACGGTGAGCCGACCCGCTCAAGCCGGGCCCGCCCGCGCCCGGGCTCCCCCGCGGAGCCGGACCCGCCTCGCGCGTCACCTTCGTCACCGTGGAAGGAGTGGCACCGCCATGCGACTGACTCTCACTCTCGTTCTCCTGCTGGCGTCCGCCGCGGCGGTCGAGGCCGCGCCGGATCGCGGCGGGAGTCCGCCCTCGGCCTCGATCCTCCTCCACCCGCATCCGCGCGCCTGGCAGCCCCCGGTCGGCATGACGGCGCCGGGCCTGCGCATCACGCTCGAGCCCGAGACCGGCGCGATCGCGGTCCCGCCCGCCGCCCAGCCCCGCGCCGCGGCCGACGCGGCCGCCACACGCCGGCGCGCACTCGACCAGGTGGCGGTCATGAGCCGCGCCGATGGCTCGCGGTTCGCCGTGCTCGGCGGGCTGGTGCGGGCCTACGAGGTGGTGAGCATCGGTCCCGACGGAGCGCTGGTGCAGGAATGCGTCCATTCGCCGGAGCGGGCGCTCGAGATCATCAGCGCGCCGGCCACGCGGCCCCCGGTTCGCGAGACCCGCGGCGGCGCCGGCCACTCCGGCCGAGTGCAGGGAGGACTGACCATGCGCGCTCGCTGGATGGTCCCGCTCCTCGCGCTGGCGCTCGGGCTGGCGGCTCGCGATTCGCAGGCCGCGTTCGTGATCGTCAACCTCAACGCGCCCGGCGAGGGCTTCAACGATCCGACCCCGGTCGCCCCCGTCGGTGGGAATCCGGGCACCACGGTGGGTGCCCAGCGGCTCAACGTGTTCACCAAGGCCGGCGAGATCTGGGACGCGATCCTGGGCAGCCCGGTCCCGATCCGCGTGCGGGCGTCGTTCGACACGCTGCCCTGCGGGGTCACCAGCGGTGTGCTGGGCAGCGCCGGGCCGTTCAGCGTGGAATCCGACTTCGTGGGGGCGCAGTACCCGGCCACCTGGTACGTGACCGCCGAGGCGAACCGGCTCACCGGCACCGACCTCGAACCGACCTATGACGACATGGAGGCGCAGTTCAATTCCATCGTCGGCACCGCGACGTGCCTGACCTCGCGCTCGTGGTACTACGGCTACGACGGCAACGAGGGCGCCAACGGCATCGACCTGCTCCCGGTGCTGCTGCACGAGTTCGCCCACGGACTGGGGTTCCTCACGCTCACCGACGAGACCACCGGGAACTACTTCGCGAGCCGGCCCAGCATCTTCGACCGCTACCTGCTCGACAACGTCACCGGCAAGCACTGGATCGAGATGACGCCCACCGAGCGCGTGACTTCGGCGCTCAACACCACCCACCTGGTGTGGGACGGGCCCGCGGTCCGGCTGGCGGCGCCCGGGTTCCTGGGCAAGCGGGCGCACGTGGTCACCAGCGGTGCGCTCACCGGCGACTTCATCGCCGGGCAGGGCGTGTTCTCGCCCACCATCACGGTCGGCGGGACCACTGGCAACGTGGTGCTGGTGAACGACGGCGTCGGCACGCTCAGCGACGGGTGCAACACGCCCTTCGTGAACGCCGGCGCGATCGCCGGGCAGATCGCGCTCATGGACCGCAGCGCCTCGTGCTCGTTCGCGCAGCAGTCGCTCGACGCGCAGAACGCCGGCGCGATCGCGGCGCTGATCGTGAACAACGCGGCGGGGCCGGAGCCGCCGCTGCGGGGCTCCGCGCCCACGGTGAGCATCCCGGTCGCCAGCCTCTCGCAGACCGACGGGAATGCCATCCGCGCGGCGCTGCTGTCGGGCTCGGTGCAGGCGACCATCGCGCTCGATCCCGCCCACCTGGCGGGCGCCGACGACGTCGGGCGCGTGATGATGTACGCGCCGAATCCCGGCCAGCCGGGCTCGAGCGTGTCGCACTGGGATGTCGCGGCGTTCCCCAATCTGCTGATGGAGCCGTCGATCAACCCCGACCTGTCGCAGAATGTGGACCTCACCTTCCAGGCGTTCTACGACATCGGCTGGTTCCCGCAACTGACCAGCGTCGCGACGGTGGCCGATCCGTCGCTGGCGTTCTCCCACGGGCCCAATCCGTCACGCGACGGTGGCGTGCTGCGCTTCCAGTTGCCGGAGGCGCGGCGCGTGGAGCTCACGCTCTTCGACATCGGCGGGCGGCGGATCGTGCGGCTGGCGGACGGGATGATGACGGCCGGCGCCCACGCGATCCCCTGGGACCGCCGCGACGACGCCGGCCATCGGGTCGGACCGGGCGTCTATCTCGCGCGGCTTCGAAGCGGGGACGTCCAGCGCACGCTTCACGTCGTGCTGCTCGACTGATCGCCCAAATGACGTTCCCTGATTCGGCATCACGCGGCGAGCAGTAGCCGTCGCGTATCTCGAACGGAGGACACCATGGGACTCTTGACCTTCAGCATCAACGTCACCCTGGACGGCTGCGTCGACCACCAGGAGGGAATCGCCGACGACGAGACACACGCCTTCTTCACGCGCCTCATGGACGAGGGCGGGGCGATGCTGTGGGGCCGCGTCACCTACGAGATGATGGAGAGCTACTGGCCGGCGGTCGCCCGCGGCGACGAGGAGGCGCCGCCGGCGATGCGCGAGTGGGCGGTCAAGCTGGAGGCCAAGCCGAAGTACGTGGTGTCGTCGACGCGAAAGGGGTTCCCGTGGACCAACAGCCACCACATCGCCGGCGACCTGCGCACGGGCGTGCAGAAGCTCAAGGACGCGACCCCGGCCGGCGTGCTCCTCGGTAGCGGCAAGCTCGCGACCGAGCTGGACCGGCTGGATCTGATCGACGAGTACAAGTTCCTCGTCCACCCCAGGATCGCCGGCCACGGCCCGACCCTGTACCAGAGCGGGCTGCCCAGCACGCGACGGCTCGAGATGGTCTCGGCGAAGCCGCTCCGCAGCGGCGCGGTCGCCATGCACTACCGGCGCGCGCGCTGACTCAGAGCAGCCCCATCGCGCCCAGCTCGCGGGCCAGCGCGTCGTCGGGAGCCTTCTCGCCGCGCAACACGGCGTACCCGCTGCACGAACCCCGTCTTGAGCATGACCGGCTGAGCGGTGCAGGGTGCAGGGGTGCCGAACTGCTCCCAGCCAATTCCGAATCAGGGAAAGTCATTTAGAGCCGCGCCTCCGCCAGCTTGCGGTTCAGCTGCAGCACGCGCACGTCGGGGTCCACCACCACCTTCTCCGGCTTGAACGCGCAGCGCAGCGTCAGCGAGCGCGACTCGCCCGCGCCGAGCGTGACACGCGCGCGGGTGTCGCGATAGCGGCTGTCCTGCACCGAGGGCGCCACGGTCTGCCCGCGCGCGGCCTTGACCCAGCGCTCGCCGGCGGTGGCCGCGATCTCCACCGGCATGCGGCCGGTGCCCGAGTTGGTCACCGTCACCGCGACGTCGTACCCGGTCCCGGCCGGCGCGCGCACGGCGCGCGTGATCCGGTACTGCGGCATGGCCTTGTCCTCGAACCACTGCTTCACGAACGCGTCGTACGCCGCCGGGTCCTCGGCGAACGGCCGCATCGCCGCCACGAAGTCCTGGAGCGCGGGGTGGTCGCGACTCACGCTCCACGTGCGGATGAAGTCCCGATAGCCGGCCAGCGCGCGCTCGTGGCCGAGGAAGTCGTAGAGCATCCAGAACACCCAGCCGCCGCGGTCGTAGATCACGCTGTTGTCCGACCGGCGCGAGCCGTCCACGTCGTACATCGGGCGCTCGTCGTCGGGCCGGCGGCGGTCGCCGTAGCGGGCCTCGATGCCCCGGGCGAACTCCATCCGGCCGCGCGGGCCGCGCACCTGCTCGAACAGCAGCAGGGTGGAGAAGTGCGCCATGCCCTCGGACAGGAAGTCGCCGCCCGGGCCGTTCGCGGGCGTCAGGATGTTGCCCCACCACTGATGGGCCGCCTCGTGCGCGGTGACGAGGAAGGTGGCGTCGGTCCGGGCGTCGTTCTTGGTCAGGAACCCGATGTTCTCGCTGAACGTGATGTTGGTGCCAAAGCCCTGCGCGTACCCGGCCAGTCCCGGGAACTCCGAGAGCTTGAGGTCGCGCCACGGATAGGGCAGGAACCATTCCGAGTACCAGCGACGCGAGGCGTCGAGCGCCGCGGACATCTGCTGCACGTTGTAGGGGTGCGCGGCGGCGTGATAGATCGTGGTGCCGTGTCCCGGTCTCGCCTGCCACCGGCCGGCGACGATGTTCAGGATCTTGACCGGGTGGTCGGTCTCCCACACCTGCGTGCGCCAGCCGTCGCGCACGCTGTCGCTCGTGCACACGCCCACCGAGTTCAGGGTGTACGCCGCCGGCGCGGTGATGCTCACGCGCGCGGGGAACCACGCGGTGGCTCCATAGCCCGCGCGGGTGATCCCCTTCCAGTAGTCGCGCGAGTAGCGCCGGGCGTCGGTGCGGTTGTCCTTGTCCACGCCGACGCCGTCCATGAAACCGAGCACCGGCGAGAACGACGGCGTGAACCCGGTGAGCACCACGCCCGAGGGCAGGATGAACTCCGGGGTGTTCTCGCCATTCTTGGTGACGCCGCCGGGGAACCGGCCGTCCCACGACCAGCCGATCACCACGCTGTCGCCCTTCGCGAGCGGCGCGGGGGGCGTGAACACGAACAGGTGCCGTTCGTCCGCGGGCACGTACGGGCGGCCATCCAGCGTCCACTTCAGGTGCTCCCAGTGGAGGCCGCCGGTGAGCGGGATCCGCGCGATCGTGCTGTCGAGGTCGTTGACCAGCGTGACGGCGCCAGCACTGGCGATCCCGTGACGGGCGGGGTCCAGCCGCACCGCCACGCCGAAGCGCGCGATGACCGGCAGGGGCGCGTCGAGCCACGTCTTGAGGTTGCGGCCCCAGTAGTCCTTGCCCGCCTTCTTCGCCACGCCTCCGCCGATCCCCTGGTCCACCAGGAAGATCAGCGCGACGCACGCCGCCAGAGGGACCACCGCGTACAGACCGAGGCGCACGCAGGTGCGCGCGAACTGGGCCGGCGCCAGACGGTGAAGGGTCTGGACCGGGTCGGCGTCCCGGCGGCCGAACAGGCGCACCGCCAGCACGGTGAAGAACGCCGCGGCTCCGAGCACCATCACCCGGTTGAGGATCAGCGCCACCCGGTCGGTCTCGAAGAAGCCGAGGTCGCTCCAGCGCAGCACGCCCCACAGCGGCCAGTTGCCGGCCCAGTTGACCCCGTCGGTGAACAGGCGGTAGCCGGTGAAGATGATCAGTCCAAGGCAGATCGAGTAGGTGGCGTACCGATTCCCGAGCCAGGCGTAGACCGCCGTGACGAACGCGGTCCAGGCGAGGAACGTGGGCACCAGCAGCAGGACCCAGATCAGCAGGTACGGCACCAGCGAGAACGGCACGATGCCCTGCACCAGCAGCGCGATGGCGCACGCCGCCAGCGACGCCAGCAGGATCGCCAGCACGACCACGCTGTTCGCCAGCGCCTTGCCGAGCAGCAGTCCCGTGGTGCGCATCGGCGTCGCGTAGAGGATGGGTGCTAACCCGGTGGTGCGTTCCCGTTCGAGGGACTCGACGGTGTAGAACAGCAACAGCAGGCACACCAGGGTGGAGATCTGGTTCGCCACCGCCACCGCGGTGTTGCCGGGAGTGAGCAGCAGCGGGGTGTCGAACGCCCCGGTGGCGAGCAGCACGTTGCCCAGCACCTGCAGCAGGATCAGCGGGACGAAGATGTAGAGCCCGGCCTGGCCGCGCAGTTCGCGCAACTCGGCCCGCGCCACCGCCCCCACGCCGGCCAGCGCGGCGGGCGCGCGCGAGATCATGCGCAGCGCGCCGAGGGCCGGCGCCTCCTCAGGCCGCTCGCCCGGGGCATCCGCCCGTGCCGAACGGCGATCGGCGCGCGAGGCCACCTCGCCGCGCAATGAGCGCGCCACCGCGTGCTGGGTCAGCCCCACGAATCCCAGCCCGGTCCCCAACAGCCACAGCCGGTTGATCCAGAACAGCAGGTCGTACGGGACCGCGCGCGTGTTGTAGAACGCCACGCCCCGGTCCACCTTCAGGTGGGTCTCGTTGAGCCAGCGGTAGCCGGTCGGATCGAGCACCTGCATGAGGCGGTTCAGTCGCAGGTCGAGCCAGGACGGCGACCACGTCCACAGGAAGAACCCGCACACCAGCAGCGCGGCCACCGGGAGCACGAACACCAGCACCGCGCTCCGCGATTTCTCCCCGATGTACATCGAGACCCCGGCGAAGAACACCACGAACGGCAGGCCGATGGTGACGAGCGGCACCAGGTAGTGCCCGAGCACGAACGGACCGCGGATCTCGTTCGCGTGGGCGTTGGGGACGACGTGATTGAAGAACGCGCTGGTGGCGAGCTGCCACAGCAACAGCACGGCGAAGCCGCCCACCACCGCGGCGAACCGTCCCCACACGTACTCGCTGGGCGTGAGCGGCGTGGAATGCAGCAACACGTCCACCCGCGTCTCGCGGTCGCGCAGCAGCGTCAGGCCGGCGGCGGCGGCGAGGAAGAAGGCGTAGTAGAGCAGCGTCAGGTAGGTCGTGGTCTGAGTCTGGGCGAACTCCGAGGTGATCCAGGCCTTGGTGCCGCCCACCGAGCTGTCGCCCGAGCTGATGCGCATGGACCCGGTGGACAGGCCCCAGGCGCTGAGCGTGAGGATGAGCGCCAGCGCGATGAACAGCGGTCGGCGGAACGAGTGCCCGAACTCCACGCCGAAACTGGCGCCGAGGCGACGCGGGTCCATCGCATCACCTCCCGGCCAGCGCCGGCGCCGCCGGACCGCGCTCGGCGGACGGCGGGGCGGCGGCCAGCGCGCCCTGCCGCATGAGCACCAGGTAGGCGTCCTCGAGCGTCGCGCTCACCGGCGCGAACCCGGGCGGCGGCGCGCCGGACGGGTCGTAGATGCGCGCGCGGTTGCGGCCCTCCACCAGCAGCGCCTGCGTGACCATGCGCTCGGCGCGCAGCCGCGGCAGGTCCTCCACGCCCACGGTGCCCTCGAAGATGTGCCCGCTGATGGCGGCGCGCGCCTCGCCCGGCGCGGTCAGCGCCAGCAGCCGGCCGGCCCGGATCACGGCGAACCGCGGGCAGAGCACCGCGACGTCTTCCACGATGTGGGTCGAGAGCAGCACGATGCGATCCGCGGCCAGTTCCGAGAGCAGGCGGTAGAAGCGCAGGCGCTCCTCCGGGTCGAGCCCGGCGGTCGGCTCGTCCACGATGATCAGCCGCGGGTCCCCCGCGATGGCCTGCGCGATGCCGAGGCGCTGGCGCATGCCGCCCGAGTATCCCTTCACCGCGCGCTTCGCCGCGAAACCCAGGTTCACGCGCTCCAGCAGCTCGGCGACCAGCTTCCGGCGGCCCTGCGGCGCCTCGACGCCCTTGAGCACCAGCAGGTGGTCGAGCATGGCCTCGCCGGTGAGGTGGGGATAGAAGCCGAACTCCTGCGGCAGGTAGCCGAGGCGCGGCCACAGGCTCGCGGGGTCGCCGAGGATGTCCGCGCCGTCCAGCGTGACGGTGCCCGCGGTGGGCTCGAGCAGTCCGGCGATGATCTTCATGAGCGTGGACTTGCCGGCGCCGTTGGGTCCCAGCAGTCCGAACATGCCGGGGGGCACATCGAGGTCGATGCCGTTCAGCGCGGTCACCGCACCCGGGTAGACCTTGACCAGGCCACGGACGCTCAGCATGGGTTCCTCCTCGATGCGGATGCGGCTTGGGGATGGCGGCATGGGGCCGGGGACGCGCGGATCCGCCGCCGGGGCGTGGACCACCGTGACCGAGTGCCCTACGTGAAGCGAGCGAGCGAAGTTGCGCATCCCGCGGGGCGGCTCTCGCCGCGGCCGCCCCGCGGGTCAGGCGACCGGGCGGTTGAACCTCAGCTTGCCCGCGAGCACCGCGCCCGCCAGCACCAGGCTGGCGACGTTCGCGAGCACCAGTGGCAGCGAACGGATCAAGACGCCGTAGACGATCCACATCAGCACTCCGGCCACCAGGATCAGGTACATCGCCAGCGAGATGTCCTCGGCGGAGCGGGTCCGCCACACGCGGACCACCTGGGGCACGAAGGCCAGCGTGGTGCAGGCGGCGGCGATGAATCCGATGACTTCGGCCAAATCGATCTCCGTGCCGGCCATGGACGGCGTTCCCTCGTTCGCGATCCCGCGGCGACCTCTACCGCGGCAGCGCCTTGAGCTCCCGCTGCTCGGCCTCCCACCAGAACGCGCCGCGCGGCCGCTTCCGCGGGGCGATCTCGTCCATCGTGGCGGCGTCGTACAGCCGGCCGTTCAGCATCACCTGGCGCACGCTCTCGGTGTTGCGGATGTCGGCGAGCGGGTCGCGGTCCATGACCACCAGGTCGGCGAGCTTGCCCGGCTCGAGCGAGCCCAGGTCGCGGTCGTAGCCCAGGTACTGCGCCCCGCCGAGCGAGGCGCAGCGCAGCGCCTCGTGCGGCGTCATGCCGCCCTGCACCAGGCTCCAGATCTCCCAGTGCGCCCCCAGTCCCTCGCGCTGTCCGTGCGCGCCGATCTGCACGCCGACGCCGGCGCGGTGGAGCTTGGCGGCCTCCTCGGCGACGGTGATGTGGTTCCACTCGTCGTCCGGCGCCGTGACCGGGCGGCGCGCGCGCGCGTCGAGGATGCGGCGCGGCACGAACGCCTGCAGGCGCTCGTCGGCCCACACCGGGGTCTTGGCGTACCAGTAGTGCTCGCCGTCGAGGCCGCCGTAGGCGACGTTGAAGGTCGGCGTGTAGCCCGACCCGGGTCTGGCTCCACAGCTGCACCACGTCGTCGTACACCCGCGCGATCGGGCAGCGCGTGCTCGACGCCGGTGTGACCGTCGATCACCATGGTCATGTTGTGCGGGTACAGCGCGCCGCCCTCGGGCACCACGTTGACGTGCAGCTGGCGCGCGGCCTCGAGCACCTGCTGGCGCTGGTCGCGGCGCGGCTGGTTGTAGCTCTTCACGCTGGTGGCGCCGTAGGCCTGCATGCGGCGCAGGTGCATGAGCGCGTCGCCGAGGCTGTCCACGTCGGCGCGGATGTCGCCCTTGGCGCCGTAGAGGATGGTGCCGGTCGAGAAGATGCGCGGCGCCACGATCAGCCCGGCCCGCTGCATCTCGCCCTGGGTGAAGATCTCGCCCGAGTCGTTGGACGGATCGTGCAGCGTGGTGACGCCGAAGGCGAGCGAGGCGTAGTCGATCCACGACGTCTGCGGGATGATCTGGTCGGCGCCCATCCCGCCGTGCCAGTGCACGTCCACGAAGCCGGGCACGATGGTCTTGCCCCGGGCGTCGATCACCGACGCGCCCGCCGGCACCGTCACCTTCGCGCGCGGGCCGATGGCGGCGATGCGGCCGCCGGTCACGACGATCGTCGCCGTCCTCGATGATCTCGTCGCCGCGCATGGTCACGAGGCGCGCGCCGGTGAGCGCGATGCTGCCCGCCGGCCGGTCGAGCGCGTAGTCGAAGCCGACGTCCTGGTGGCGCACCGGCGTGTCGGCGCAGCGAGTCGGGCGCCCCCGGCGCGAAGGTGAAGAGCTCCTTCAGCTCGCGCGTGCAGAGCTCCGGCCCCAGCGACCAGTGCAGCGCGCGCGAGTCGCCCGACCAGCCCGAGGTAGTCGCCGGCGTCCTTCGACACCAGCCGCACCGGGACGGTCTTGGCGCCCGGGCCCATGTCGATGGGGCTGCCCGGTGCGGGTGAAGGGCGCCACCCAGAGCCTTGTACTTCTCGCGGAAGGCGATCCACTTCTCGTCGGGCGAGAGCCGGGCCTCGGTGAAGTACACGCCCTTCAGGTGCGCGTGCTCGTGCGGCGCCGTCGAGGTCGATGCTGAACAGCGTGCGCTCGTCCTCGTCGGCGCCCGCGATGTCCACCAGGAACACGCGGTCGCTGGCGGCGCCGAAGTGCGGCCACTGCCCCTTGCGCGTGACCAGCCGCGACGCGCCGCCCGCCGCGGGCACGCGGAAGATGCCGGTCTCGCGCGACCACTCGGGCGAGAACAGGTAGCCGCCGCCCTCGGCGCGATAGACGATGGTCGCGCCGTCCGGCGAGAACACCGGCTCGACGTAGTGCCCGGGCTGCTGCGTCACCACGCGGCCGGCGCCGCCGGCGGCCGGCACCACCCGCACCGTGCCGAGTTTCGCGTCGTCCCAGCCCACGTACACGATCGACCGGCCGTCGCGCGACCACGACGGGTAGAACTCCCAGTGGTCGGTCTGCGTGGTGAGCCGCTTCGGCATGCCGTTCGGCAACGCCTTCACGTACAGGTGGCCCATCGCCGAGTACACGACGCGGTCGCCCTGGGGCGACACGGTGACCCAGCGCAGCATGCGCGCGTGCATCGAGTCGGGCGCCACCGCGACCGGGAAGCGCACCGCCTCGGACACGCGGCGCGCGTCCTTCACGTGGAACGGGATGTCGCGCACCGCGCGCGTCGCCACGTCGAGGCGATGGATGCCGCCGCGGGCCCAGAACACCAGCGCGCGCGAGTCGGGCGTCCACGCCATGCCCGGATAGACGCCGTGCACCGCCCAGACCTCCTGCAGGTCGCGATCGAGCTGGGCGTCGAGCGGGCGCTCGGCCCCCGACGTCGACGTCGGCGACGTAGAGCACGCTCTGTCCGCGCACGCGGCGGATGAACGCCACGCTCTTGCCGTCGGGGGAAGGCGTCGGGCGGATCGAGCCGCCGGGACCGCCGAGGAACGTGGTGATCTCGCCGCTCTCGCGGTCGAGACGCTGGATCGACGTAGATCTGGGTGTTGCAGTCCTTGTTGTACTCGAACGTGCGGCCCGGCGGTCGCGTCCATGCTCCAGTAGAGGTACCTGCCGTCGGGCGAGAACGCGGGCTCGCCCTCGTCCTTCTGGTCGGTGCGGCGCTTGGTCATCTGCATGCCGTCGCCGCCGGTCCAGTGGTAGAGCCAGATCTCGCCCGCGCCCGCCGAGCGCGTCGAGGTGAAGTGCTTGCGCGCCGCGATGTACTCGCCGTCCGGGCGTCCACGCCGGGCTGTTGAGCAGCCGGTAGGTCTCCTTCGTGACCTGGCGCGGGTGCGAGCCGTCGCGGTCGATGATCCAGATGTTGTCGCCGCCGGCGCGGTCGCTGGTGAACGCGATGCGCCGTCCGTCGGGGCTGAAGCGCGGCTGCTCGTCCCACGCCAGGCCGCTGGTGAGCGCCCTCGCCTCGCCGCCCTCGATCGGGATCAGGTAGAGGTCGCCCAGCAGGTCGAACACGATCTGCTTGCCGTCCGGGCTGACGTCCACGCTCATCCAGGTGCCCTGCTTCACGTCGAGGGTCACGTCATGGTGCGGCCCGGGAGGATCCGTCACGTCCCACTTGGCATCGGGTGACACCGTGGGCGCGTTCGCGCCCGAGGAGGCGGGCAGGATGGCCGAGGGCCCGAGCGCGCCGGGCCCGCCGTGATCGCCGTCCGCGCGAGCGTCGAGGGCGACGCACACGAGCGACACCAGCAGGGCGCACGCGGCGAGCGCGGCGGGGAAGCGATCGGGACGATGCACGCGGGTCTTCATCGGGGAGCCTCGCTGGGACGGGACCGGGGCCGGATCGGATGCCGCCGGGCACGATACACGAGCCCGCGGCCGCCGCGGGGACCAGGTGCGCGGCGCGCGGACGGGCGCGCCATCCATGGGGACGAGCGCGTGGTCCGTGGCCGCCCGCGGGGCGCTCAGCGCGCGCGCGCCGCCGCGGCCGCTTCAGCCATGCGCCCGACGATCTCGCCGGCCGGCTCGATCGCGTGGATGTCGCGCACACTCCTGCCCGCCTGCCAGAAGTCGAGCCGGCCGCTGGGGTCGAGCGACGCGCGCTTGAGCCGCCACGCCGAGCGCAGCGCGTAGAGCCCGCGCATCCAGTGGCGCGTGCGCCGCCCGCGCAGCAGCCAGCGCGCGAGCGGACCGGCCTCGAGCCCTTCGCGCCGCACGGTCGGAGTGGCGAGCACCGCGACCGGCACCCCGGTGATGCGCCGGGTGAGCACCACGTCGTCCTCGCCGGCCGCGACGATGGCCGCCTTGTAGGCGTCGCTGGCGCGGCACTCCGGGGTCGCGATGAAGCGCGTGCCCATCTGCACGCCGGCGTACCCGAGCGCCAGCGCGCGCACGAACCCGGCCCCGTCGCTCACGCCGCCGGCGCACAGCACCGGCAGGCCGAACGGCGCCAGCTCCCCGATGAGCGCCTCGGCGGTGCGCGGACCGGCGTGCCCGCCCGCCCGCGCGTTCACCGCGACCAGCCCGTGCACGCCGCCCTCGTGCGCCTTCGCGGCCCACTTGCTCTCGGTCACGTCGTGGTAGACGACCCCGCCCAGCGGCCGCACGCGCTCCACCACCCAGCGCGGATTGCCGAGCGAGGTGACGAAGAAGCGCACCCCTTCCTCGAGCGCCACGTCCACCCACTCGCGCATCTGCCGTTCGTAGCGGCGCGAGGTCTTCTCGATCAGCGCGTTCATGCCGATGGGCCGGTCGGTGAGCCGGCGGATGAGCCGCAGGCCGGCGCGGAAGTCGTGCCCGTGCACGTAGGTCATCGAGATCGGCTGGACCACGCCGATGCCGCCGGCCGCGGACACCGCGGCCACCAGTTCGGGATTGCTGCACGGGTACATCGCGCCGCACACGATCGGCACCTCGATGCCCACCTGGCGGGTGAATGCGGTCTCCACCCGTGGGGTCACGCGACCACCCGGTCGAGCAGCCAGCGCACGGTGACGCGCGCGACCGGTTCGCCCGAGGCGTCGCGGATCTCGGCGACCACGAGATGCTCGGTCGGGCCGTTCACCTCGGGCAGTCCCGCGCGGCACTCCGCCACCAGCACCCCGCGCGCCTTCTTGAGGTACTCGGTCGAGAGCGTGGTGACGATGCCCCGCATCCCGGCGGGCAGTCCGGACAGCATGGCGAGCCCGCTGGTGAGCTCGCCGAGGTTCGCGAGCGCCACCGCGTGCACCGAGCGCAGGTGGTTCCGCACCGCGCCGCGCTCGCGCAGCGTGAGGCGCGCGTATCCGGGCGTGAGCTCGGCGACGCGCGCCCCCAGAGCACCGCTGTAGGGCGCGGTGAAGCGCAGGAGCAGGTTGAACGCCCACGCGCCGCCCGGCAGCGGCGCCAGCCGCCGCCACATCCCGAGCAGCAGGGTACCCGGTGCCTCGAGCGCGCGGGCCATGGGCGGACACTCTAGGTGATATCCAGTGCTTCGGCATCCAGCGACGGGCAGCATCCGTCGCCGGGTGTCAGCAGCCACGAAGGGTCGCGACCTTGGCGCCTCCCCGCGAGGCGGGAGTAGAGTGCCAACAGTCCAGACTCGAAGTGCGCCTACGGTACTTCTCCTGCTCCTGGGAGGCCGCGCTTGACGCCGGAACAGCCGCTCCGCTCCCTCGCCCGGGTGCTCATCCTGCTCGTCCTCGCGCTTGCGGTGCCGAATGCAGCCCTTGGCCGGGCGGCTCCGGATCAGACGGAGTTGGCGCGCGAGGCGCGCGCGAGACTGGCGCAGGCCGCCGAGGACTCGGGGCTCGCCCCGTGGCAGCGCGATCTCATGCTGAGTTTGGCTCGCACGGGCACGACTGGCGCGCTCGATCCTCCAGCGGCCGATCTCCGTGCCGCAGCGCCCGCGCTCGCGTCGGGAGCCGCGGACAGTGCGTGGAGTCGACTGGCGCCCAGCGCACGGTACTGCCACAGCGCGATCTACGATGCGGTTCGCAACTGCATGGTGGTGTTCGGGGGCTACGAGGAATCCTTCGACTCCGGCGGCGGCTGGGAGCTGTCGCTGGCGGCCCCGGACGTCTGGGAGTTGTCGCTTGGGGACGTGCCGGCCTGGACGCCGCTGACTCCCGTGGGCACCCCGCCGAGCGCTCGGCAAGGTCAAAGCGCGATCTTCGATCCGGTGCGCGATCGCATGCTGGTGTTCGGGGGCTCCTCAGCCTCGGGCCTCTTCAACGACGTCTGGGCGCTGTCGCTGGGAGACGGGCCCACCTGGACGCAGTTGACTCCCTCGGGCGTGCCGCCGAGCGCGCGGACCTTGCACAGTGC
Organism: Candidatus Eiseniibacteriota bacterium; assembly: GCA_963776245.1. Taxonomy (GTDB): domain Bacteria; phylum Eisenbacteria; class RBG-16-71-46; order RBG-16-71-46; family RBG-16-71-46; genus CAVSAC01. The sequence continues at coordinate 39,166 of CAVZLN010000005.1, forward strand.
GATCTACGATCCGGTGCGCGACCACATGGTGGTGTTCGGCGGCTACGCCGAATCCGGCCGCCTCAACGACGTCTGGGAGTTGTCCCTGGCGGGCACGCCAGCCTGGATGCCGCTGACTCCCTCGGGCGCCCCGCCGAGCGCGCGGTACTTGCACAGCGCGATCTACGACCCCGTGCGCGACCGCATCGTCGCGTTCGGGGGTTCTTCAGGCTCCGGCTTCGTCAACGATATCTGGGCGCTGTCCCTGGCGGGGACACCGGCCTGGACGCCGCTGACTCCCTCGGGCACTGCGCCAAGTGCACGGTACGGCCACTGCACGATCTACGACCCCGTGCGCGACCGCATGGTGGTGTTCGGGGGCTACTCGGACAACTACATCAACGACGTGTGGGCGCTGTCGCTGGCGGGCACGCCGGCCTGGACGCCGCAGACTCCCCCGGGCACCCCGCAGAGCGGGCGGGCCTTGCACAGCGCGATCTACGACCCGGTGCGCGACCGCATCGTGGCGTTCGGGGGCCATTCGGGCTACTCCTTCCTCAGTGATGTCCAGGCGCTGTCGCTGGCGGGCGCGCCCGCTTGGGCGCAGTTGGCCACCCCGCCGATGGGGCGGTACGCCCATAGCGCGATCTACGATCCGGTGCGTGACCGCATGGTGGTGTTCGGGGGCCACTCGGATAACTTCGACCTCAACGACACTTGGACTCTGTCGCTGGCGGGGACACAGGCGTGGGCGCAGCTGACACCCTCCGGTACCCCGCCGAGCGGGCGGGGAGGCCACAGCGCGATCTACGATCCGGTGCGCGACCGCATGCTGGTGTTCGGGGGCAGTCCAGACTCGGGCATCCTCAATGACGTCTGGGCGCTGTCGCTGGGGGACGTGCCAGCCTGGACGCCGTTGACTCCCTCGGGCACCCCGCCGAGCGCGCGGTACGCGCAAAGCGCGATCTACGACCCGGTGCGCGACCGCATGGTGGTGTTCGGGGGCTACTCGGGCTCCACCTTCCTCAACGACGCCTGGGTGCTGTCGCTGGCGGGGACACCGGCCTGGACGCAGCTGACTCCCTCGGGCCCCACGCCAGATGCACGGATTCGCCCCAGCGTGATCTACGACCCGGTGCGCGACCGCCTCGTCGTGTTCGGGGGCTCTCCAGGCTTCGGCTTTGTCAACGATATCTGGGCGCTGTCGCTGGCGGGGACACCGGCCTGGACGCAGCTGACTCCCCCGGGAATTGCGCCGGAAGCGCGGTGGGGCCCCAGCGCCATCTACGACCCGGTGTGCGACGGCATGGTGGTGTTCGGGGGTGCCTCATACTCGGGCCTCCTCAGCGACGTCTGGACGCTCTCGCTGGCGGGCCCGCCGGCCTGGACGCAGCTGACTCCCTCGGGCACCACGCCCAACGCACGTTTCGACACGAGCGTGATCTACGATCCGGTGCGAGACCACATGGTGGTGTTCGGAGGGCATTGGTGGGCTTACTACGTCAATGACGTCTGGACGCTGGGCTTCGTCCGCCCCGACGCCACCGGCGTAGAGCCGCAGCCGCTCATCAGTGGCCTGCGACCGCCCGCGCCGAATCCCACTCGGGCAACGGCAGCGGTGAGCTACACCCTCGCGCACGCGGGCCACGTCCAGCTCGGCGTCTACGATGTGTGCGGGCGGCTGGTGCACCAGCTCGTGGATGGTGAGCGACCTGCTGGAGTCGAGACGGTGGTGTGGAACGGGATGGACGAGTCAGGCGCCAGGCCGGGCGCCGGCGTGTACTTCGTCCGGCTGGCGGGGTCCGGGCTCCGCGAGACGCGCAGAGTGATCCTGCTGCGATAAGGGCGATCGTGCCCCCATGAAGTCCTGCCATGAGTCGACGTCGATGCCGACTCATGGCGCTGGACACGCAGGTGACCGACCGGTCACGCGGCAGTACCCACATCACGGCATGCCGCGCGTTCTCGCTCTCAGGGCGTCCAGACCAGCCGCTGGCCGCGGGTCCCCCACGGCGTCGCGAGCCGCACGAAGTAGAGCCCCGCCCCCACGCGTCCGCCGCCGTCCGCGCGGCCGTCCCAGCGATAGGTGTGCGCGCCGGCCGAAAGCGACCCGCCGGTGCTCCACACGCGCCGCCCCGCGAGATCGAGGATCTCGAGGCGCGCCGCGCCCGCTGCCGGGAGGGTGAAGCCGAGCGCGACGGTCTCGCGGCCGGGGTTCGGCTGCGGGCGCGCCAGCATCAGCCCGGCCGGGCCTCCACGGCCCACCCCCGCGGGATCGATCAGGCGGAACAGGGTGTCGCTGGCGACGCTCGCCTCGTTGAGCGCGGGATCGAACGCGGTGATCCGCACCAGCGCGCTGTCGCTGACCTGATCGGGCAGCGTCCACGAGGTCGAGCCGGTGTTGCCGAGGCCGTGCGCCACAGCCAGCCACGGCCCCGCGGGGCCCGAGAGCGAGTAGTCCACGTTCACCGAGTCCACGCCCACGCTGTCGGTCGCCACCCAGGTGACGCTCTGGGTGCTGCCCTTCGGCCACGTCTCGCCGCCGAGCGGCGAGGTCAGCGCCACCGCGGGCGCCGTGACGTCCACCGGCCGCACCAGCGTGACCGAGTCGATCGCCACTCCCAACGAGGTGATCGCCTTGAGGCGCAGCGTGCCGCCCTCGATGTCGATGGTGCAGAACTCGTTCACCGCCTGGGCGAACACCACGTTCGCGGCCGGCAGCACCGGCGCCACCAGCGGGGCGCCGCCGCCACCGGTGGTGACGTGCTGGACGCCGTTCACCACGGCGCGCGCGTAGTAGTGGTTGTGCCCGCAGAACACGATGGACACGTCGTACAGCTCGCACAGCGGCTGGATGAGGGTCTGCACCGCGGTGTTGTTCGCGTGCCCGCCGCCCGCCGACCAGCCGGGCTCGTGCAGCAGCACGATCTTCCACGGCTTGGTGCTGGCCGCGAGGTCGGCGGCGAGCCACAGCAACTGCGCGGACCCCGCGCCGTAGGCGGTGTACTGGTCGAGCACCGCGACGTGGACGGGGCCGTAGTCGAACGACCAGTAGCGCCCGGCAACGAACGGATAGGGGAAGTACTTCACGTAGAGATCGCCGATGCCCTCGTGGTTCCCCATGGTCCCGAAGTAGGGCACGGTGGCCATCAACTTGCGCACGTCGGCGAGCGTGGGGCTGAAGAACTGGGAGAGCCAGTCGCCCTCGCTGGTGCCGGTGGTGACGTAGTCCCCCATGAACAGCGTGAAGGTCTGGCGCGCCGGGTCCGCCGTGACCGCCGAGTTCATGGCGCGCGCCACTGCGTTGTGGACGTCGGCGTACGTGCGCGTGTCGCCGTAGGCCAGGAACTTGAGGTTCTTGGCTCCGCGGGAAGGCGCGGCGATGAACGAGCCGCCGTGGGTGACGCCGTAGGTGATGACGCGGTACAGGTAGCGCGTGCCCGGCGTGAGCCCGGTGATGGTGTAGGTGTGCTGGTTGTCGGGCCCGTACGCCGAGGTCACCACGCTGCCGAGCGAGTAGGTGGAGTCGGTGCCCCACTGCAGGTTGGACGTCCACGCGGTGGAGAGCTGCCACAGCACCTGCATCTGGGTCGGGTCACCGCGATAGATGAGGTAGGGCTCCTTGCGAGCGAGGTCCACCATCGCTTCGCTCGGCCCGGCGGGCACCGCCACCGCCGCGGCCGGTCGCACGCCCATCCACCCCAGCACCACCACCAACACCCACAGGGGACGGAGTCCCCGCGCATTCGATCTCGCCGTCACGGCGTTCCTCACGGTCTCCCTGGACGGTCGCGCCGATCCGTCCGCTCCGCCCATGGCGATGGCCGGATCCGATCACCCCGGGGTCATGCGCGGCGGTGAAGAGACACCGCGGGCAGCATGGACACCTTCTCGATCGTGGACGAGTTGGCGGGCGCGGTCAGGGGTAGGGTCTCGACTCGGGGGGGACAGCCTGAGGGCCGTCGTCCCTCAAGCATAGGCCCCGGAGCGGGATCCCCACAATGGGGAGCCCAGGGGCGGCCTACTCCAGCCCGGGAGACGGGTCGGCCGGGGCCCGCCGCTTCCGGCGGAAGAACTCGCGCAGCAGCTCGCCGCATTCCGCGGCGAGCAGGCCGCTGGTGACGTCCACGCGGTGGTTGAGGCGCGGCTCGTGGATGACGTCGGTCACCGAGCCGCAGCCGCCCGCCTTGGGATCGAACGCTCCGTACACCAGCCGCCCGAGCCGCGCGAGCACGATGGCCCCGGCGCACATCGAGCACGGCTCGAGGGTGACGTAGAGCGTGCACTCGTGAAGCCGCCACGAGTGGAGCGCGTTCGAGGCCGCGCCGATGGCGAGGATCTCGGCGTGCGCGGTGGCGTCGTGCAGGCCCTCGACCTGGTTGTGCCCGCGGCCGATCACGCTGCCCTCGTGCACGATCACGCAGCCCACCGGCACCTCGTCGGCGGCCTCCGACAGGCGCGCCTCGCGGAGCGCGGCCTGCATGCCCTGCTCGTCGTCGCGGATCAGCACCGGTCGGCGCGGGGCTACGGCGTCTGGGGCGCGGCGCTCGCGGGCGCGGGCGCGGCCCGGGACGGGAACTCGGTCGCCAGGCGCGTGAACAACCGCGTCAGCACCTCGGCGAACGACGGCGCACCGCCCTGGTTGGTGAGCGGCTGCAGGCCGAGCGCGGTGCCGCTCACGCCGAGCACGCCGGCACTGGGATCGTGGTAGGGCCCCTCGCCGGTCTCGTTGCCGGTGGCGGTCCACAGCAGGTGACCGAGCGAATCCACCAGTGCGGCACTCACCCGCACCGTGGTCGATGGCCGGCCCGCCTCGTTCCATTCCATCTGGCGCCGCTCCCACAGGTCCACCCGCACCGCCAGCAGGCCATTGACGCGCAGGCGCGCGCACAACTGCGGCGCGAGCAGCGAGTCCACGCGGGGCGACTTGAGCAGCCCGGCGCGCGCGCTCTTGAGGAGTTCCTCGCCCGCGGGGTCGCCGCGCACCACCTCGCGCACGGTCGGCGCCGACAGCCAGCGGTGCCCACTGGTGTTGAAGGTGGCCCCGACGGCCTGCGCCACCATCAGTTCGGCCTCGGCGCTGCTGTCGAAGGTCGAGACCGGCAGCATCGCGATGCCGGTGACACCGAACGAAGCGAAATCGGGGCGGGTCCACACCTGATCGACGGACTTGGGCTTCTTGGGCGCGGCCAGCGCGACGGACGCGAGGGCGAGCGCCCACGCGACGAGGGCCAGGACGCGCAACACGCCTGCGGCGGGACGTGCGCGACGCATGATCAGTTCCCCCGGGGAGTCGCTCCGCCGGCATCCGCGATCGTCGTCTTCTCGACGACCGCGCTGGCGGCGCAGCGCGGGCACTTGCCCGAATGTTCGACGGCCTGTCCGTCGGTCGGACACTTGTAGGCGACCGCGGTCTTCACCAGATCGATCTTGCACATGGTGCACTGCCCGGCGGCCTCGTAGTCCATGCCGCACTTCGGGCACTCGTAGACGAGCGTCTCCCGGTGCAGCACGGGGATGGCCTTGGGACCCTCGTCGACCTTCCGGCCGTCCAGCGCGGCGCGGGCGCCTTTCGTCTGGCAGCCGGAGATGGTGAGCATCGCGAGGAGGAGGAGGACGGCGAGCCGGGTCATGGCATTCCCTCAGGCGGGGTGGGACGACATGCGGCCGGGGGATGCGAGCATGGTAACCCGCGGTGCGGCGGAGGAGAATGGCGCGCCCTGGAGGATTTGAACCCCCAACCTTCTGGTCCGTAGCCAGACGCTCTATCCAATTGAGCTAAGGGCGCACCCCGACGATACGGGCACTCTGGCGGAGAGGAGAGGATTCGAACCTCCGGACCGGTTTTACCCGATCAACCGCTTAGCAGGCGGCTGCCTTCGACCACTCGGCCACCTCTCCAAGGTATTGCTGGCGGAGGGAGTAGGATTCGAACCCACGGAGCTTACGCTCAGCGGTTTTCAAGACCGCCGCCTTAAACCACTCGGCCATCCCTCCGTACGACGGGTCCGCCTTGCGGCTTGTCTCGAAGCGCTCCAACGGCTCGCGGAATGTCGCCCGCTCCCACCGCCACGGGTGCCGTCCCTCTCCGAAGGCCAAGGGAGCGAACCGCATCCGCGTACCGGGCGGGGAATCTAGCATCGTGGCGGCGGTAGGCGCAAGGCGGGGAGCGCCCCTCCCGCTCGTCTCCCCGCGCTACCCCGGCTTCCGCCCCAGGATCAGTCCCTCGTCCGGGTCGAGCCCGAAGTGGCGCGCCGCGTCCTCGCCCAGCACGCGCCCGAACGCCACGCACTCGATGTCCCAGCCGCATGCGCGCAGGCGGTCGAAGAAGTCGCGACCGTACACGCGCACGTGGTCGCTCTGGCCGAACAGCCGCTGGCGCTCCGCGGGGCTGGTGGCGCTCGGGTCCTCGAACGTGGACGCGCGCGCCATGTCGATCGGCGTCTGGAGCACCGCCCAGCCTCCGGGCGCGAGCACGCGCAGCAGTTCGCGCATCGCGGCGCGATCGTCGGGGATGTGCTCGAGCACGTGGCTGCAGAACACCGCGTCGCGCGAAGCGTCGGGCAGCTCGAGGCGCGTGATGTCCATCCGCCGCATGGCGAGCGGGCTCTCGAGGTCCACGCTCAGGTAGTCGAGGTTCGCGCGCGCGCGCAGCGTGTCCTGCAGGAACTCCTCGGGCGCCACCACCAGCACCCGGCGCCGGGCGGTCAGCAGGTCGGTCGAGCGCTGCAGCCACAACCACACCATGCGGTGGCGCTCGAGCGAGCCGCAGCGCGGGCAGCGCGCATTCGGACGCCGGTCGGGCCCGCCGGGCAGGAACCCGCGGAAGCGCCCGCCGCAGCACGGGCACTCCACGCGCCCGCCCTGCATCATCAGCGCGACCAGGCTCCACGCGAGCTTCCGCAGGTTCGACATGCGCGCACTATCGCCGCGCGCGCGCGCGGCGTCCAGCGCGGGCGAACCGCGGCGGAACGCGGCACGGCGCGCGAGCCCTGCGGCCACGCGCGCCGTGCTCGTTCCGATCGGCTGACTACTTGGCGCCGGGCGGCGGTCCCTTCGGCGCATCCCAGGCCGAGGGCGGCGGGAAGTTCATGATCGAACCGGTCGCGGAGGCCGCCTGGTCGGGCGGCACCGCGGCGGGCACCTGGTGCCTCACCGGCGGCAGGCTCTTCAGGTACGCCGCCAGCGCGTACGCGTCCTCGTCCGAGAGCGCGGTCAGGTTCGGCCACGGCATCGGCGGAAGCAGGGCCCGGCCATTGGGCCGCATCCCGGTGCGCAGCGCGTCCACGATCTGCTTCTCGGTCCAGCTGCCGAGGCCGGTCTCGGCGTCGGGCGTGAGATTGCGCGCGTAGGAGACACCCCACGGTCCGCGCCAGCCGAGTTCGGAGCCACTCAGACGGCGGGCGAAGTCGGGATCGCCGAACAGCGTGCCGGGCGTGTGGCAGTCATTGCAGCCACTGGTGGTCGCCAGGTACTCGCCGCGCTTGATGCGCCGGGCCTGCGCGTCGTTCGCGGCGGGCGCCGCGGCGATGAGGGGCGCCGCGACCGCGAGAGCGAGCACGAGGGCGAGCATGGGGGTCCAACGGGTCCAACGCATGAGACTCCTCCTGTGGGTAGGGAGGCCGACGATGTGGGCCTGACGAGGGGGCCAGGTCCGGAAGGCGAGCGCGGGGGTCCTGTTCCCGCCACTCCACTGCGGCACCGTTCGCGGGGAGCGACGGCCGCCCCGCGGCCGGCAATCTACACGATGGCGCAAGCCGGCACACCGGGAATCCATCCGCGCGGGAAAATGACCCGGGGCGCGCGGAGGGGATCCGCGCGCCCCGGGCTACCGCACGCGCGGTTCAGCGCCCGCGCCTCAGCACCGCCTTGCGCGCGACCTCGAGGCCATCCGCGCGCAGACGCACGAAGTACACGCCGTCGCGCACCCCCTGCGCGTCCCACGCGCGGGTGTAGGCGCCCGCGGGCATCACGCCCTGAGCGAGCGTCGCCACGCGGCGGCCGGCGATGTCGAACAGCGCCAGGTCCACGCTCCCCGCGCGCGGCAAGGTGAAGCTCACCGTGGCGCCCGCGCCGACCAGCGGGTTGGGATGGATCGCGAGCGAGACGCGGGTGGGAGTCGCGATCGGCGTGCTCGCGCCCGGGATGCTGGTGGCCAGCGACGCGCCGTCGGGCGCCGAGACCTCGGCGCTCGCGACCGTGATCTCACCGCCGTGCGTCTGCCCCGGCTTGAGCGCCAGGTCGAGGGTGAGCGGCACCGTGGCGCCCTCGGCGACCGGCGCGAGTGCCACCAGCCCGACCACCACCTCGCCGTCCTGCACCTCGTGGAGCGCGAGCCACGACGATCCCGCGGTGCTGCCGAACGCGCTCAGGTCGTAGCGGTCGGCGGGGAATCGCAGCGTCATGCGCAGCGCGCCCACGTGGTCGGCATTCTCGAGCGTGATGGGCAGCGTGAGGTGGCTGTCCCCGCGCCCGGGCTCCCCGAAGCGCAGCGCCACCAGCGGGTCCTTGCGCTCGGGCAGGGTGTCCCCCGGCGCACCGTGCAGGATGGCGTGAGCGCAGCACAGGATGTCGGCGAGCGTGGCGCGCCCGTCGCCGTCGCAGTCATGACGGCCGGCGATGGAGTCCGCGCACGCGCCGCTCCCCAGGATGCAGTGCGCCATCACCACCAGGTCCCGCACGTCGCTGTGGCCGTCCCCGTTCGCGTCGCAGCTCGCCGCCAGGCAGACGTGCGCCCCGGCAACTTCCGGTCGCATCGACAGGTCGGGGCACTCCAGCACCAGCCGCGCCAGCGAGTCGGCGCCGAGCAGCGAGTCGGCGCGGACCATCATCACCCGCTGCGGGTCCGCGCCGGGGGCGAGGCCCACGGTGATCTTCAGCACCGGCGGCGGCAGCCGGGTCGGGAACACCCAGATGCTGTCGGGCGGCAGGCAGGCCGGGATCGGCGCACCGCGGGTCGCGAACATCACGAAACGCGCGCCATCCACGGTCGGCACCCACTGCAGGTTCATGCCCGCCGCCGCTCCGACCGCCTCGAGATCGCGCACCACCAGGCCCGGGCTGGCACGCAGCACGCCCTGCAGGCCGGCGAGCCGGACGGTCGAGCGCACGCCGAGGGTGACGTCGCCGTCCTGACCGGGCGCGACGTAGGTGTTGCACGCGGTGCCGGGCTGCTGCGGACCCCAGTCCGCGATGAAGCAGTCCCGCGCCGTCCCGGTGCTGCAGCGCGCGCCGACGAGGAACGGGAACTCCGCCGCGAACAGCTTGCCCGGCGGGATCGAGTCCGCGCACGAGGTCACCCCGATCTGGACCCGGAGGGCGTACTGCCCGCGAGGCAGCGGCGGCAGCAGCGTGTCCACCGACCAGGGCGGCGCGTTCAGGGTGCACGCGCGGCCGAGGCAGGCGCCGTCGTCGAGCAGGATGCGCAGTATCGGCGGTCCGATGACCGTGAGCGGGGACGGCAGGAACTGCACGCCGCGCACCGACCAGCACCCGTCCGGGAAGTGCCCGGCGACGCGCACCGGGATGGGGCTGCCCGCGCACGCGACCGGCGGACAGTCGTCGCAGGGCGGCGGCCCGCCGATGCGGACCACCTCGACGTTCGGCAACGGCCCCGGCGGGGTCGGGACGCACTCAGCCGTGACCGTGAAGGGCAGCGTGATGGTGGAGTCGAACACCAGGCTGTCGTGCGCGGTATTGGCGAGCGCGAGCACGGCGCGCAACTTCACGTCGACGTGATGGAACCCGGCGCTGAACAGGCCGAGCGGGATCCGCAGGGTATCGGGCGGGCAGACCGTGAACGTCATGCACTCGTGGGCGTGCACGTAGATCCGCGCGTGCACCGAGTCGCTCGCTCCCCAGGTCACCGCGTCCACGCATGGCGGGCAACGGGGCACGACGGCCAGCAGCGTGACCGGCCGACCCACGCACGGCATGGGCGGGTCGAACTGCAGGCTCGGCACCGGTGTGGGTGGCGGCGTCGGCGTCCCGGCGAACACCCCGTGGGCGCTCGCGGCGGCCAGCAGCAGCAGCACCAGCGTGATCGAGAGGGAGAGCAGGGCGAAACGCAGCGACCGCATGGCGACACTCCCCGAGGCTGCAGGCGATCCCGCCTGCGCCGGGTGCGGAGCGCTGGGAGCGCTCCTGGAAGATGGATTCCCCGGTCGGGAATACTTGAAGGCTAGACCCGGCGAGCCCCGGGTTCAAGGCCCGGACCGCGCGGGTTGCGAGCGCGCGCCCTGGTCCTGCGGCCCCACGTCAGCCGCGCTTCCTCCCCACCATCACCACGCGGTCGCCGAACGCATTGAACGCGTTCGTGATGGGCAGGTTGATGGCGTCGACCGCAGCCATCGCGGCGCGCTGGAGCGCGCTCTTGTCCCCGTGGGCGCGGCCGGGTGGGATCTTGCTCTGCCGACACTCGATCACCTCGAGCCCGACCGCGCGGAACAGCGCGGCCAGCGGGCGTGGCGTGAATTCCCACAGGTGGTAGGGCGGCTCGTTCAGCACCAGCGTCCGCCCGAGCGCGCCGTAGGCCGCCAGCGCCAGCCGGCGCGCCAGCGAGTGCGTGGTGATCGGCCCGCGCAGGTAGAGCACGCCGCCCGGGCGCAGCACCCGCGCCACCGACGCGAGCACGCCGCGGCAGTCCGGCACGTGCTCGAGCACGTCGCCCATGTAGACCAGGTCGAACGCGCCGCCGGGGAGCGCCGCGTCGTCGAGCTCGCCCCGATGCACCTCCAGTCCGAGCGCGCGCGCGTGCGCGACCGCGGTCTCCGAGAGCTCCACCCCCTCGACCTTCCAGCCGCGCTCGGCCGCGTGACGCAGCAGCCAGCCGGCGGCGCAGCCCACCTCGAGCAGGCGGCCCGGCGCGCGCAGGCGCTCGAACGCGTCGAGCAGCCCGCGGTCCTCCTCCCGGTACATCGCCTCGTCGTACACGTCGGTGTCGCTGCGCCCGCAGCGGAAATCGCGCTCGAAGTAGGCCGCCGAGTAGAGCTCGCCGAGCGCCTCGCGCGCCGGTTGCACGGCGAGGAATCGCAGCCCGCATGCGCGGCATTCGACCAGCGGGAAGGTGCCGCGGAACTCGTAGCGCATCGCCAGCGGAGCGAGGCGCGCGCCGCCGCAGGCGAGGCAGCGCTCGAGGGACACGATGGCGAGCGGCGCTTCGCTCACCGGTCCGCCGTCCCGGCGCCCGCGCCCGCGCCGGCCGGGGCGACCGGGAGCGCATGCGCGATGGCGGCGCCGCCGAGCACGCGCTCGCCGTCGTAGAACACCGCGAGCTGCCCCGGCGTGATCGCGCTCTGCGGCGCGTCGAAGCGCACCTCGACCGCGCCGTCCGCGCGCGGGAACAGCCGCGCGGGCGCGGGGGCGTGCTGGGAGCGGATCTTCACCGCGGCCGCGCTGCCGGACGCGGGCACCCGCGGCAGCAACCAGTTCACCGCGGCGGTGACCAGCGCGCGCGACTCCAGCGCCGCGCGCGGACCGACCGTGACCTGGTTCGCGGCCGCGTCGATGGCGATGACGTAGAGCGGCTCACCCGATCCGAGCCCGAGCCCGCGCCGCTGGCCCACGGTGTAGTGGAGGATGCCGCGGTGCGTGCCGAGCGGGGAGCCGGCGGCGTCCACGAACGCGCCGGGCGCGGTGCCGCGCGTCTCGCCGAGCTTCGAGGTGGCGTAGCCGGCGTAGTCCCCGTCGGGCACGAAGCACAGGTCCTGGCTCTCGGGCTTGTCCCAGAGCGTGAGCCCGAGCCGGCGGCCATGGGCTCGCACCTCGTCCTTGCACAGCGCGCCGAGCGGGAACACCACCCGCGGCAGCACGGCGTACGGGATGAGCGCGAGCGCATACGACTGGTCCTTGGCCGTGTCGGCGGCGCGGAACAGGCCCCACCCGTCGTCGGTGGGCATGACCCGCGCGTAGTGGCCGGTCACCAGCGCCTCGGCCCCCACCAGCGCCATGCGCTCGACCAGATCACCGAACTTGAGGTGCTGGTTGCAGAGCGCGCACGGGTAGGGCGTGCGCCCGCCGGCGTAGTCGTCGAGGAACGGCTGGAGCACCCGCGCGCGGAACACCTCCTCGGCCTCGACCACGAAGTGCGGGAACCCCATGCGCCGCGCCACGCCCTGGGCGTCGGCGATCGCGTCGAGCGTGCAGCACGCGCGCGGGCTGGCCGGTCCGCTGCCGTAGCACCACAGCTTGAGCGTCACCCCGGTGACGTCGTGCCCCTGCTCGGCGACCAGCGCCGCCGCCACGCCGGAGTCCACCCCGCCGCTCATCGCCACCAGCAATCGACGCGGCGGCGCGCTCACCGGGGCCCTCCCGCGCCGGTCATGGCGCGTGCCGCGCGCACGCTGTCGAGCAGCGCGGCCAGCGCCCGGTCCACCTCGTCCGCGGTCGTCGTGCGCCCGAGCGAGAAGCGCAGCGCGCACACCGCGAGCTCGCGCGTCACCCCCATCGCCTTCAGCACCGGGGAGGGCTCGACCGCGCCGCTCGCGCACGCCGCGCCCGCCGAGACCTCGACCCCGCGGGCGTCGAGCGCCATCAGCAGGTGGTCGCTGCGGGCGCCGGGGAACGACGCGTTCACCGTGTTGGGCAGGCGCGGTGCCGCGGCGCCGTGGATCACCACGTCCGGCACGTGCGCGCGCAGCCCGGCCTCGAGGCGCGCGCGCAGGGTGAGCAGGCGCGCGCCCTCGGCCGCGAGCTCGCGCCCCGCCAGTTCGGCCGCGACCCCGAAGGCCACGATGCCGGGCACGTTCTCGGTGCCGCCGCGCCGCCCGCCTTCGTGCGCGCTGCCGCGGAACAGCGGCTCGAAAGGCGTGCCGGTGTGGATCACCAGCGCGCCGACGCCCTTCGGCCCGCCCAGCTTGTGCGCCGAGAGCGCCAGGTAGCCGACGCCGAGAGCGGCGAAGTCGACCGGCACCTTGCCCGCGGCCTGGACCGCATCGCAGTGCGTGGGCAGGCCGCGGGCGCGCGCCCGCGCCGCGACCTCGGCCACCGGCTGGAGCACCCCGGTCTCGTTGTTCGCCAGCATCACCGCCACCACCGCGGTGTCCGCGGGCAGCCCGTCGATGTCGCGCGGATCCACCATGCCCTCCCGCGTCACCGCCAGGTGGGTCACGCTCCATCCCTGGCGCTCGAGCACGTGCGCGGCGCCGTGCACCGCGTGGTGCTCCACGGCCGACACCGCCACCCGGCGGCCGCGAGACTCGTGCGCCCACGCGGCCCCGATCAACCCGGCGTGGTCCCCCTCGGTGCCGCCGCTGGTGAACACCACCTCGGCGGGACGCGCGTTCACCAGCGCCGCGACCTGGGCCCGCGCGCGCTCGACCGCGGCGCGGGCGCGCTGGCCTTCCCGGTGCATGCTCGAGGGATTGGCCGACAGGCCGTCGAGCACCTCGCGCATGGCCGCGGCGGCCTCGGGGCGCACCGGCGTGGACGCGTTGTGGTCGAGGTAGATCATGTGCACCTTCCTGGCCCGGGGATCGATCCGGGTGGCATCGAGGCCCCGCGGCGCGCCGCGGCGCGACCTCGAGGCCTCGGGAAACCCCGCGCGGCGGCGGGGAACTACCGTGCCGGCGTCGCCAGGAACTTCTCGAGCACCTCGATGCTCTCGCGCGCGCTGATCGCTTCCGGCGAGGTCGGCGCGAGCTCGACGACCTTGCGCCACTGGCGGATCGCGTCGCGATAGAGCCCGGCATCGGCGAACGCCACGCCGAGCGTGAAGTAGGCGCAGTAGGCGCGGGGCGTGGCGGCGATCACCTGGCGCAGCACCGTCATCGCCTCGTCGTACCGGGCCTGGCCGTAGATCGAGGAGGCCTTGCGGCACAGCGCCACCGAGTCCCCGGGCGCGAGCGCGAGCGCCTCGTCGTAGTACTTCTGCGCGTACATCGCGGAGCCCGCGGCATCGAGCACCACGCCGTAGTTCACCAGCGTATGGACGTCGGTGGGGCGCACCAGGTGCGCCTTCATGAACACGCGCGACGCCTCGGAGATGCGGTCACGGTCCATGTACAGGACGCCGAGACGGAACAGGTTATCGAAGTTGCTGGAGTCCCTGGCCACCGCGCGCTCGAGCAGGTTGAGACTGTCCATCACGGCCGGCGTGGGCTGGGCGGCCGCGGTGGGTTCGGGCGGGATGGGCTTCTTGGCGGCGATCGAGGCCGGGGCCAGAGCGACGGAGCTGCCGAGGACGACCGCGGCGATCGAGCACATGCGGGCGAGGCGCTTCAAGGGACTCCCTCCTGAGTGATCCGGGCGCGAAGAACGGGCACGATGGTACACCGCGCCCGCGGTGCGGCCAAGAGGCAGGACGTGTCAGCCCCGGGCCGCCGCCCCGAGCGCCCGGGTGAGGTCCGTCCAGATGTCGTCCACGTCCTCCACCCCCACCGAGAGCCGCACCAGCCCCTCCGGTATGCCCGCCCGGGCCCGACCCTCGGGGCCCAGTTGCACGTGCGAGGTGTGCGCGGGCAGGGTCGCCAGCGACTCCACCCCGCCGAGGCTGGGCGCGAACCGCACCAGCCGCAGCGCCTGCACCACCCGCTCGGCCATGGGCGCCCCGCCCTTCACCTCGAACGACAGCAGCGGACCGAACCCGTGGCGCATCTGGCGCACCGCGAGGTCGTGCCGCGGGTGCCCGGCCAGCCCGGGGTGGAACACGCGCGCCACCCCGGGGTGGGCCGTGAGCCGCTCGGCGATGACCAGCGCCGCGGCGTTGGCGGCCTCGACGCGCAGCACGAGGGTCTTGAGGCTGCGTTCGATCTGCCACGCCACCTCGGGCCCGGGCACCGCGCCGAACACCGTGCGCGCGCGATGGACCGGCTCCATCGCCGCGCGCGAGCCCAGCACCACCCCGGCGAGCAGGTCGCTGTGCCCGCCGATGGACTTGGTGGCGCTGTACATCACGGCGTCCGCGCCGAGCGGCAGCGCGTGCTGGCCGATGGGCGAGGCGATGGTGTTGTCGAGCGTGAGCCGCGCCCCGCGCGCGTGCGCGAGCGCGGCCGCGGCCGCCACGTCGACCAACTGGAGCGTCGGGTTGGTGGGCGACTCGACGTGGAACACGCGGGTGCGCGGGGTGAACGCGGCCTCCCACGCGGCGGAATCGCGCGCGTCCACCAGCGTGCAGTTCCAGCCCAGCCTGAGCGCGCCCCACTGGAGCAGGCCGTGGGTGCCGCCGTAGCACTGGTGAAGCGCCACCACGTGGTCGCCCGCGGCGAGGTACGCCATGAACATCGCCGACAGCGCGGCCATGCCGGACGAGAACAGCAGCGCCTCCTCGGCGCCCTCGAGCGCCGCCAGCCGCTCCTCGCACGCGCGCAGGGTGGGATGGCCGACGCGCTGGTAGTACGCGCCGGCCGCGCCCTTGCCCTGCTCCGCGTCGAGCGCGTCGAGGTCGGCGAACGAGAAGGTGGCCGAATGCACGATCGGCGTGCTCACGGCGCCGGCCTGACGGGCGTGCGCGCCATGCACCGCGCGGGTGCGCTCGCCGTGGGGCGGATCGGGCGGGGCGTCGGGACGGGACACGGGAACCTCCGGGGTGGGATGCCGCGGGGTCGCCGCGGGGTGGCTTCCTGCGACCGCGATGGTCGGCTAGAGTCGCGGCCCACGCCCGCCATGTCAACGAACCGACCGCTCGACCCCGCGACCGTCGAACGCGTGCTGATGGTGCGCCCGCGATTCCTCGGCGACATCTGCCTGACGCTCCCCGCGCTCGACGCGGTGCGCGCCGCCTGCCCGCGGGCGCGGGTGGCGTACGTGGTGGAGCGCGAGAGCTCGCCGCTGCTGGCCGGGGACCCGCGCGTGGACCTCCTGATCGTGGCGCCGCGCCGGCCCTCGCCGGGCGAGACTCTCGCGCTGCTCGGCCGGATGCGCGCCTTCGCGCCGCAGGTGGCGTTCGACTTCTTCTGCAACCCGCGCACCGCCGTGTGGACGAGGGCCTCGGGAGCGCCGGTGCGCGTGGGATACGCCGGCAAGGGCTGGCGCTCGGCGCTCTACACCCACCACGCGCGCCCGCGCACGCTGTCCTCGGTCGGCTTCCACCTCGCCTCGCTCGAGGCGCTGGGCTGGCCCGCCGGCCACGCCGCGCCGCGCCTGCACGTCGCTGCCGCCACGCGCGACGAGGCGCGGGCGGCGCTCGACGCGCTGGAGGTGCCGCGCGACGCCGTGCTGCTCGGCCTCCATCCGGGCGCGCGCTGGCCGACGCGGCGCTGGGACCCGGCGCGGTTCGCGGCGCTGGCGCAGGAGTTCCTCGACGCGACCCCGCGAGGCGTGGCGCTGGTGACCGGCGGCCCCGGCGAGGACGCGACCGTGCGGGCGGTGATGGACGGCCTGCCGCGCGCGCGCGCGCGCGCCGTGACCGGCTGGCCGCTGGCGCGCTTCGTCGCGCTCCAGTCGCTGTGCGCGGCGTTCGTGTGCGGGGACACCGGGCCGGTGCACAGCGCGGTCGCGGCCGGCTGTCCCACGCTCGGCCTGATGTCGCGCAACCGGCCGGCGATGTTCTTCCCCTACCCAGCGCCTCACCGAGCCCACTACGCGCGGGTCGAATGCAGCCCGTGCCATCGCGACGTGTGCGACGACCTGCGCTGCCTCGACCGGCTGACGGTGGGCGGCGCCTGGGCGCTGCTGCGGGAGATGCTCGGGCGCTAGCTGGCGGTCCGCTGTGCTACGGTCCGCGTCGTCCTCGGCCGGGAGGTCTCCCTTGACGCATCCGCTGGTGACGTTCACGTCGGACTTTGGATCCAAGGACTGGTTCGTGGGCGTGGTGCATGGCGCCATCCATGCGGTCTGTCCCGAGACGCGCGTGGTCGACCTGACCCACGACATCCCACCCGGGCTCATCGCTCGCGGCGCCTTCGTGCTCGGGACCGCGGCGCCCGACTTCCCTCCCGGCACCGTGCACCTGGTGGTGGTGGACCCGGGCGTCGGCACCGACCGGCGCGCGCTCGCGGTGTGCGCGCGCGGCCAGCAGTTCGTCGGCCCCGACAACGGCGTGCTCGAGTGGGCGCTCTCGGCGCCCGGCGCGGTGGTGCACGCGCTGGCCGACGAGCGCTTCTTCCGCACGCCGGTGAGCCGCACGTTCCACGCCCGCGACGTGTTCGCGCCCTGCGCCGCCCACCTCGCGGCCGGCGTGGCGGTCGAGTCGTTCGGCCCGCGCGTCACCGATGCGCGCCGGCTGCCGCCCTCGGTGGCGCAGGCGAGCGATGGCGGGCTGATCGGGCGCATCGTGTTCGTGGACCGCTTCGGCAACGCGCTCACCGACCTGCGGGCGGGCGAGATCGCGCAGCGTTTCCCGGGCGCGGGCGACGCCGGCATCGAGGTGCTGGTCGGAGGACGGCGCATCCACGGCCTCGCGCGCGCCTACGGCGACTCGCCGGTGGGCACGCTGATCGCCATCGTGGGCTCCAGCGGCACGCTCGAGATCGCCCAGGTGGGCGGCCACGCCACCGAACGGCTGGGGCTCGGCGAGGGCGACCGGGTCGAGGTGCGCGCCGCGCGCCCGTGACGCACCTGCGGCGAGGCCCCGGCGGGGCGAACCCGCCGGGGCCTCGTGCGTCGGTCGCGGGGGCTACTTGCGCGTGGGCGTCGCGACCTTGCGCGGCTCGTCGATCACGCCGCTCATGAGCCGGGCCGCCTGCGGGAACAACTCGAGTGCCTGCTGGAGCTGCGAGTCGTCCTCGACGCGGATCTTGTAGGCCTCGGGCGAGCTCTTGAGCGCGGCGCTCGCCAGCTCGGCGCGCACCTGGAGCAGCATGAACGGGCGGTCCGCGGTCCACACCGAGTCGCTGATCGTGACCTTGCGAGCCACCATCGCCTCGCGCAGCTTGCCCCACTCCTCGGACGGCAGCGAGAACCCGCGTGCGAACGACCCGGGCGTGAAGGTCTCGGCCTTGTGGCGCGTCAGGTAGTGCGTGGCGAACTCGAAGAACACCCGCTTGCTGATCATCTCGAGCTGGGGCCGGGTGTAGTTGGCGGGCTCATGGATGAGCACGTCGGGGTAGATCCCGCCGCCGCCGTAGACCTGCCGGCCGCCCGCGGTCTTGAACTTGGGCAGCGTGGCCAGCACCGAGTCGCTCGGGCACCTCGACCTTGTACGCGTCCATCGCGTACTGATCGCGATTCTCGAACTTGGAGTAGTCGCGCTGGATGAGCCGTCCGCTCGGGGTGTAGTAGTGCGCGATGGTGAGCAGCAGCTTGCTCCCGTCGGTGAGGCGCAGCTGGTTCTGGACCAGCCCCTTGCCGAACGAGTTGGTGCCCGCCACCAGACCCCGGTCGAGATCCTGCATCGCGCCCGCGACGATCTCCGACGCCGACGCGCTGCCGTGATCGATGAGCACCACCAGCGGCATGGTGTCGATCTTCGCGCGATCGCTGCTCCGGTAGTCGGCGTTGGCCGAGGGGATGCGGCCGCGGGTGTAGACCAGCAGCTTGTCGTTCGGCACGATCTGGTCGAGCACCTCGACCGCCTGCGACAGCAGTCCGCCCGAGTTCGAGCGCAGGTCGAGGAGCAGCGACTTCATGCCCTGGGTCTTGAGCCTCGCGATCGCCTCGGCGAGCTCGTCCCCGGTGGTCTGCGAGAAGCGGATGATCCGCACGTAGCCCACGCCCGGCCGGATCATGTAGGCGTACGGCACGCTCTCGATCGGGATCTTGGCGCGCTCGATGGTGAAGTGCAGCGGCTCGGGCTCGTCCTCGCGCACCAGCGTGACGTTCACCGTCGAGCCGGTGGGGCCGCGCAGCAGCTTGAACACGTCGTCGTTGGTGATGTCCTTCGCGAGCGGTTTCTCATTGACCTCGGTGATGCGGTCACCGGCACGGATCCCCAGCCGGTACGCCGGGGTGCCCTCGAGCGGGGAGATCACCATGATGGTGCCGTCGCGCAGGTCGAACTGGATGCCGATGCCCGAGTACTCGCCCGAGAACTCCTCGTCCATCCGCTGCGCGCGCACCATCGGCAGGAAGACGGTGTGCGGGTCGAGCGTCTTGAGCATGCCGTCGATGGCGCCCTTGATGAGCTTCTGGTTGTCCGGGGCCTCGACGTAGTTGTTCTGCACCAGGTAGAGCACCTGGGAGAACAGGTCGAGCTGGCTGCGCAGGTCGTCGAGCGCGTTGAGCCCGCGCGCGAGTCCGAAGCCGAGCAGCAGCGAGAGCGCCATGCCGACGATCAGCGGTCCCGGCGAGTTGCGACGGATGAGAGCCATCAGGGTCTCCGGTGGCGAGGTTCAGTGCGCCGTCGCGCCGGCCTTGATCCTGGCCAAGCGTTCGACGGCTGCTTCGAGGGTCTCACGGCGCCGCGCGAACTGGAAGCGCAGGCGTTGCCGCCCCGCCGCGGGGTCGGCGTAGAACGAGGAGCCCGGCACCGCGGCCACGCCCACCTTCGTCACCAGATGGCGCGCGAAGGCGGAGTCGCTGTCGAAGCCGAAGCCCGAGATGTCGGTCATCACGTAGTACGCGCCGTGCGGCGCGAAGGGGCGGAACCCCGCGGCCGCGAGCGCGGGCACCAGGTAGTCGCGCTTCTCGCGGTAGCCCGCGGCGAGCGCGGTGTAGTAGTCGTCCGGCAGCGCGAGCGCGGCGGCGGCGGCCTCCTGCAGGGGGGCCGGGGCGCCCACGGTGAGGAAGTCGTGCACCTTGCGGATCGCGCCGGTGAGCCCGGGCGGCGCCAGGCACCAGCCCACGCGCCAGCCGGTCACGCTGTAGGTCTTGCTCATCCCGCTGATGGTCACGGTGCGCTCGCGCATGCCCTCGAGCGACGCGAGCGGGATGTGCACCCGGCCGTCGTAGAGGATGTGCTCGTAGATCTCGTCGGTCACCGCGATCGCGTCCCACTTCCGGCACAGGGCCGCGACGTGATCGAGCTCCGGCGCGCGAGAACACCTTGCCCGTCGGGTTGTTGGGAGTATTGATGACGATGGCCTTGGTGCGGTTCGAGAACGCCGCCTCGAGCTCGGCCGGGTCGTAGGACCAGTCGGGCTCGCGCAGCCTCACGAACCTCGGGCTCGCGCCGCACAGCACCGCGTCCGGGCCGTAGTTCTCGTAGAACGGCTCGAAGACGATGACCTCCTCGCCCGGGTCCACCAGCGCCATGAGGGTCGCCGCCATGCACTCGGTCGAGCCGCAGCACACCGTGATCTCGGTCTCGGGCTCGTAGGCCAGCCCGGTGAAGCGCAGGGTCTTGGCGGTCAGCGCATCGCGCAGGCGCTTGGCGCCCCAGGTGATGGCGTACTGGTTCACGTCGCCGCGCACGGCCGCGATCGCGGCCTCCTTGACCGACTCGGGCGCGGGGAAGTCCGGGAAGCCCTGGGCGAGGTTCACGCCGCCATGCTGGTTGCACAGGCGGGTCATCTCGCGGATGACCGACTCGGTGAATCGGCGGCTGCGCTGGGAGGTCTGGTCACGCATTCGAGCGAGTATTCTAGCGGCTCGCGGCCCTCGGCGCGACGGGCGAATTGCACGGTGGATGGCGAAGTTTGACAACCCTCTGTCGCTCCCCCACCTTCGCGCGCCATGGACGCTCAGCGAATCATCGCCCGCCGCATGGTCGTGGGGCTGCCTCCCGGCGGGCTGACGCCGGCGTGGGAGAAGGACTTCGCCGCGTACCCACCGGCCGGCGTGATCGTCTTCCGCCGCGACTTCGGCTCGCTCGACGCGCTGCGCGCGCTCACCTCGCGGCTGCGCGCGCTGGCGCGTCCGCGGCGCATCTTCATCGCCATCGACGAGGAGGGCGGGCACGTCTCCCAGCTCGGCGGACACCTCGTGGTGCCGCCCAATGCCGCGCTCCTCGCGCGCGGCGCGGCCCCCGGCGACCTCGAGCGGATCTCGCGCGTGACCGGCGAGCGCCTGCGTGCGCTCGGCATCGACTGGGCGTTCGCGCCGGTCGCCGACGTGGCGAGCGAGCCGCTCAATCCGGTGATCGGCCCGCGCGCGTACGGCGTCACGGCCGCCGCGGTGACGGCCGCGCTCGCCGACGTGCTGCGCGGCTTCCGCGCCGCGCGCGTCGCGACCTGCCTCAAGCACTTCCCCGGGCATGGGGACACCGTGGTCGACTCGCACCTCGCGCTGCCGACCTGCCGCGCCGACCGGGCCACGCTCGAGGCGCGCGAGCTGGCGCCGTTCCGCGCTCACGCCGACGCGCCCGCGGTGATGACCGCGCACGTGGTCTATCCCGCGCTCGACGACGCGCGGCCCGCCACCTTCTCCCGCGCCATCACCACCGCGCTGCTGCGCGACGCGCTCGGCTTCCGCGGCGTGGCGATCACCGATGCGCTCGAGATGAAGGGCGCGGCCGACGGCCGCACCCCATTGGAGTCCGCGAAGCGCGCGCTCGAGGCCGGTTGCGACCTGCTGCTGTTCGCGTTCCAGGACGAGGCCGTGCGCCGGGTCCGGCTCGAACTGGCGGACGCGCTGGTGGAGGGTCGGATCGATCGCGCGGCGTTCGACGCCGCACGGCCCCGGCTCGCCGCGTTCGATGCCGCGCATCCCGAGCCCGAGACCCGGGAGCTCGAGCGGCCGCTCGCCGCGCTCACGCCGCCCGGCTGGGAGGAGCAGCTGTCCGCGATCGCCGCGCGCGGGCTGGAGGTGCGCGGGACGCTGACGGCGGAGGTCGCGCGCCTGCCGCTGCGCGTCGCGGCCCCGGAGCCCGCCTACGGTCCGACGCTCGCCGAGGAGCTTGCCGACGCGGGCGCCCGGCTCGCGGGCGCGAGCGGCGACGCGCTCGAGCTGGTGGCGATCGCGAGCCGCGTGCCGCTCTCCGCCGCCGAGATCGCCGGTCTGCGCGAACGGGCACGCGTGCGCCCGACGGTGCTCTGCGGTCTCATGAGCGACGCGTTCCTCGACGCCGTGCCCGAGGCCGCGCTGCGCGTCAGCGCCAGCGACGCCACGCCCGTCTCGCGGCGCGCGGTCGCGCGCGCGGTGGCCGCGGCGCTGAGGCTGCGCGCCTGAGCGCGGCGCGCCCGCGCTCTCGCCGCGGGCGCGGAGGTGGCCGCGCGCGACATGCGGCCGCGGGAGGTCAGCGGCGACGAGGCGGGCGAGCGCGACGGGCGCGCTTCGCGAGCGGCCTGCCCCAGCCCCCGCCGCCCGGGCTCTCCACTGTGAGCACCGCGCCCGCCGGCAGGTCGGCCACGAACTTGCCCGGCACGCGCCGGGCGCGCCCGCCCGCCGGCCCCGAGCGGACGCGATCGACCCCGGGCCGGCCCGCGTGCCCGCCCGCCAGCCCGTAGGGTCCGCGCGCGCGGCGCTCGCCCATCACGGTGACCCGGGCGGGCGCCAGCAGTTCGAGCGCGCGCACGATCCCCTCGCCGCCGCGGAAGCGCCCGCGCCCGCCGCTGCCCCGGCGCAGCGCCAGCGTGCGCACCCGCAGCGGGTACGCGTGCTCGAGCGCCTCGACCGGGGTGTTGCGCGTGTTGGTCATGTGCGACTGCATCGCGCTCGCGCCGTCCCAGCCGGGGCCGGCGCCATGCCCGCCCCCCAGGGTCTCGTAGTAGGCGAACGGGCGGCCGGTGCCGGGCGAGGTCCCGCCGATCAGCACGTTGTTCATGGTGCCGGCGCTCGCCGCGGGGACGCGGCCGGGCAGCGCGCGGGCGAACGCGCCCAGCACCACGTCCACGATGCGCTGCGAGGTCTCGACGTTGCCGGCGCTCACCGCCGCGGGCGGCCGCGCGTTCACCACCGTGCCCGCCGGCGCGAACACGTCGATGGGGCGGAACGTGCCGTGGTTGACCGGCGCGTCGCCGCCCAGCACGCAGCGCACGGCGTAGTACGCCGCGGCGCAGGTCACCGGCTCGACCGTGTTGATGGACGCCGGGCGCTGCGCGGCGCTGCCGGTGAAGTCGAGCCGCGCCCGGGCGCCGTCCAGCGTGAGCGTGACCGCGATGCGCACCGGGCCGCCGCCGGCGCCATCGTCGTCGAGCGCGTCCGCGAACCGCCAGCGCCCGCGCGGGAGCGCCGCGAGCGCGGCGCGCGTGGCGCGCTCCGCGTGAGCCATCAGCGCTGCCGCCGCCGCGCGCAGCGGGTCACGGCCGCTGCGACGCGCGAGATCGGCGAGGCGTCGCGCGCCGGTCTGCTGGGCGCCCATCTGGGCCGCGAGGTCGGCGCGGCGCTCGTCGGGGGTGCGCACGTTGGCGAGCACCAGCCGCAGCAGGTCGTCGTCCACCCGGCCCGCGCGCACGAGGCGCACGGGCGGGATGCGCAGGCCCTCCTCGACCACCTCGCGCGCGAGCGGCATGGAGCCCGGAGCGCCCCCGCCGATGTCGGCATGGTGCGCGCGACTGGCGACGAAGAAGTCCGGGCGCGCGCGCCGCGCACGGTCGGTCCGGTCCAGGAACACCGGCGAGACCAGCGTCACGTCGGGCAGGTGGGTGCCGCCGGCGAACGGATCGTTGAGCATCATCACGTCGCCGGCCGCCAACGGCGCGTGCCCCATCGCGGCGCGCACCGCGGCGGCCATGCTGCCGAGGTGCACCGGGATGTGCTCGGCCTGCGCCACCAGCCGTCCCCGGTGGTCGAACACCGCGCACGAATGATCCCGCCGCTCTTTGATGTTGGGCGAGTGCGCGGTGCGCATCAGCGTCGTCCCCATCTCCTCGGCGCACGAGCCGAACAGCCCCTGCACCACCGAGAGCGTGACCGGGTCGAGCCGGGGCGCGGCCTGGCCGCCGCGCGGGCTCACGTCCGCCTCCGCGCGAGCACGAGCGCGCCGTGCGCGCCGGCGCGGGCGCGCCAGCCGGGAGGGAGCCACAGCGTGGCGCCCGCGTCGGCCACGATCGCCGGGCCCGCGAGCCGCCCGCCCGACGCGATCGACGCGCGCGGCACCACGCGGACGGCGAGCGCCCTCCCGTCGTGCCACACCGTGGCGGGCGTGGACGCCCCACCGCCCGGGCCGCGGGCCGCGCGCGGTGCGGGCGACCGGGACGCGGGCACCTCGCCGCGCACTTCCGCCGTCACCACCTCGATCGCCGCCTCCGGTGTGGCGAAGCCGAAGCGGCGCGCGTGCTCGCGATGGAAGCGCCGCTCCAGCCCCGGACCGGCGGCCAGCGGCAGTTCGTGCGACTGGCCGCGGTAGCGCGCCTCGACCCAGCGCGCGAGCCGGACGCGCCCGCGCTCGCCGCGCTCGAAGTCCGCGCGCACCCCGGCCTCGAGCGCGCGGAAGGTGCGCTCCAACGCCGCGCCTGCGCGCGCGTCGAGCATCACGGTGCGCCCGCGCTCCCGGCGCGCGGGCGCCGCCAGCGCGCCGAGCGCCGAGAGCACGCCCGCGTGCGCGGGGAACAGCACCCGGGCGCAACCGAGCGACTCCGCGAGCGCGCACGCGTGCAGTCCGCCGGCCCCTCCGAACGCCACCAGCACCGCGTCCCGCGGGTCGTGCCCGCTCTCGACCGAGACCCGCCGCAGCGCCCCCTCCATGTGCGCGTCGGCGAGCGCGACCACCCCGACGGCCGCCGCGCGCGCGTCGCGCAGTCCGAGTGCCCGCGCCAGTTCCGCGAGCGCGCGCGCGGCGGCGGCGCGGTCGAGCGGGAAGGCGCCGTCGCCGAGGGTGTCGAACGGGATGCGCCCGAGCGTCACCAGCGCGTCGGTCACGGTGGCGGGCCCGCCCCGTCCATAGCAGGCGGGACCGGGATCGGCGCCGGCGCTCCCCGGGCCCACCCGCAGCAGTCCGTGGTCGGCGCGCGCGATCGAGCCCCCGCCGGCGCCCACGGTGTGCACGTCGAGCATGGGCAGCAGCACCGGCACCCCCGCGATCTCGCGCGCGCGGCGGCGGGGGAGCGCGCCCTCCACGTACGCCACGTCGGTCGAAGTGCCGCCGACGTCGAGCGTCAGGGCGCGCGCGAAACCGCCACGGCGGGCCGCGGACCACGCCGCCTCGAGACCCGCGGCGGGCCCGGAGAGCAGCTGGCGCACCGGCTCCCGCGCGGCCCGCGCGGGCGGCGCGGTGCCGCCGTGCGAGAGCACGATCTCGAGCCGCGCCGGCGTGCCGCGGGCGAGTGCTTCGATGGAGCGGGCCACTCCCGGCATCAGCGCGGCGTTGGCGACCGTGGTGGCGAAGCGCTCGTACTCGCGGAACTCGGGGCACAGCGCGCTCGAGAGCGTCAGGGGCACGCCGAGCCGCGCCAGCGCGCGGCCCAGCGCCCGCTCGTGCGCCGGGTTCGCGTAGGCGTGCAGCAGGCCCACCGCGACCGCCTCGGGCCGCGCGCGGGACACCGCGCGCACCGTGGCCGCCACGGCCGCGGGCGTCAGCGGGGCGAGCACCTGCCCCGCGGGGCCGGTCCGCTCGGCGACCCCGATGCGCCGCGCCGCGGGGACCAGCGGCGCGGGGCGGCGTGGCGCCAGGTCGTAGAGTCGCGGCCGGTCCTGGCGCCCGATCTCGAGCACGTCCTCGAAGCCCGCGGTGGTCACGAACACCACCCGCGCGAGGGTGCGGCCGAGCAGCGCGTTGGTCGCCACCGTGGAGCCATGCCGCACGCGCGTCGCGCGCGTGACCGCCAGCCGCGCGAGGCCGTCGAGCACCGCGCGCTCGGGCCGGCGCGGCGTGGAGGGGAGCTTCAGCGCCACCAGCCTTCCGCCCACCCGCGCGACGAAGTCGGTGAAGGTGCCGCCGGTGTCCACGCCCACCGCGACGGGCGCGCGCGGCGCCGGGAGGCGCGGGCGCCGTCGCGGAGCGCGAACGCGCGGCGCGCGGCTCACGGCGCCGCGCGACGGCGCTTGCGCAGGCGGTCGACCAGCGCGCCCAGCGCGACCGCGGCGATGCCGGCGATGATCAGCCAGCCCGGGATGCGCAACTTCTGCCCGGCCAGCGCCAGCGCGAAGTAGTAGGGGATCGCACCCAGCAGCACCGCCAGGCCGTAACGCGCGACCGGGTACTCGATGGCGGCGGCCACCAGCTTGACCGGGGCGTCCGGGATGGGCAGCGCGCGCGCCATCACGATGGCGAGGAACGACGCCGACGGGTACTGGCGCAGCGCGGACTCGAAGCGCTCGCGGGAGGGCGTCCAGCGTTTCATCCACCGGTGCCCGGAGGCCATCGCCCAGCGCAGCACGGCGAACTGCACCGCGCTTCCCGCGGCGCTCGCCAGGCCGCCGAGGACCGCCACGCGCCACGGCTCGTGGAGCCTGCCCGCGAGGTACACGATCGGCGTGGTGAGGAGCGAGAAGGTGGCGCCGTCCACGAACAGGAGAGCGCATACCGTGCCGAGGTTCTGGAGCAGACCCTGGATGTGGCGCAGCACGACCTCGACCACGAGCCACCCTCGATTCGCTGGGACCAACGACGAAGCGCCGGCCGCACCTTACGGTGCTCCGGCGCTCCGGTTCAACCGTGCGCGTTCCCGGCGCGCTCAGCCGGTCGGCGGCGGCGGGTCGTCCGCTCCGGACGGCGGCCGGTAGGCTTCAGGCGGCGCGGGCGGCGGCAGGAACGTGGCGGAGGATGCGGGCCCGGACGTCGCCGGCGCGCTCGGCACGGGCGGAGCGGCGGGAGCCGCCGGCGCATCGGCCGCGGCCGGCTTGCCGTTCTGTCGCCCGGTCCACCAGCGGCGCAGGGGACCCTGCGCGAACTCGTGGCGCACCAGCGCGCCCGCGCCCAGCGTGCTCACCACACCCAGGGTGAGCCAGGTGATCACCTTGATGAGCGTGCCAAGGCCCTCGAGCACTCCGAAACTGGGGATCTGCTTGAGCAGCGTGCCCACCAGGAACGCGCCGCCGAGTGTGACGGCGCCGACCGCAGCCGCGGTGGCGAGCGAGGGGGCCGCGACGCCGCGCGCGGCCTGCACGCGCTGGCCGATGGCCGCGGCGCCGATCGCGAAGCCCCAGACCCACATCAGCGCCACGATCGAGGGATAGGCGAGCAGCAGCACGATCGCGACCGGGATGCCGATGAGGGTGATGCAGAGCAGCGCCGCCAGCAGCGCCACCGCGATGAACCCGGGCGCCCAGACCAGCGCCACCAGCAGGCCGGTGAGCAACGATTGCCCCGCTTCGTGGCGGAAGCGCTCGAGCGCGGCCCCGCTGCGGCCGGGAGCGAGCCGGAAGAAGCCCCACGCCAGACTGGTGGTGAGGATGATCCAGAGCAGTGAGCCGAAGATCTTCCGGACCGGACGGGTGGGATCGACGGACTCGCCCATGGCGCGGTCGCGCAGGTGCAGTCATCTTCCGCTCCCAGTGCCGGTCCTTGGGGCCGAGGGCGGTCACGCGCTGCCCGCCCACCTGCGCGCCCGGCTGCTCGTGGAGCTGGCCGCCCATGCAGAACACGTCCCCATCCACGCGCGCGCTGGCATTCAGATAGACGTCGCCACCCATCGCCTGCACGTCGCCTTCGACATGGCCGTCCACCACGATGTCGCCGCCCATCGCGACCACGTCCCCGGTCACGGTCTGGCTGCTCTCGATGTGGATGTCCTGGCCGATGCGCATCATGTCGCCCGAGCGGGGGTTGACCACGACCGGGCCGGGCACCACGAGCGGCTCGGGGGGCTCGGGCGGCGCGGGCACCGGCGGCACCACGACCGCGGGCCCCGCCGTCTCCGCGGCGCCGCGGCCGCGGGGCAGGCGCCCGCGCTCGAACGCGCGCACGCTCTCGGGCGGGACAGTCTTGAACTCGAGCGTCTCGGCGGCGAGCGCCTGGCCGACGACCACGCGTCCGGCGAGCGCGAGCGCGCGTCCGGCCACCGTGGCGCCCACGGGCAGAGCCAGGCATCGCGTGAGGGCCAGCGCCGTCGCGAACATCGCGCACGGCACCAGCACGGCGAGTCCCAACAGCGCCAGTCGTCTCATGATCCAGTCCCTCCGCTCGTGACGTGGAGATCGCCCGAGGAGCTCTTGAGTTCGATCCGCGCGGCGCCCCGGCCCACGGTGCCGCGCAGCAGATGGCGGGTGACGGTCTTCACCTCGAGGGGCAGCGCGACATCGAGCGCGCCGCTGGAGGTCTGCAGGTCGACGCTGCCGCCGAATCCCGCGGGCACGTCGAGCGTGGCGTCCCCGCTCACCGTGGTGACCCCGGCGCGCGCCAGCCCGGGTCGGGCATGGAGGTCGACGTCGCCGCTCGAGGTCGCCACCGCGAGCACGCCCGCGACGCCCCGTGCGGTGACATCGCCGCTGGTGGTGGTCACCCGCAGCGTCTTCGGGGAGCCGTCCACCTCGACCTCGCCGCTCACCGTGCCGAGCTCCAGCGAGTCGGCCGCGCCCTTCACCGTGATGCTCCCGCTGGTGGTGGCCGCGTCGAGCGCGCCCGTCGCACGGTCCACCGAGATGTCGCCGCTGACGCTGCGCAGCCGGGCGGCGGCGAGGCCGGCGGCCTCGATGTCCCCGCTGGTGGCGGTGGCCTGGACCCGCCCGGTGGCGCCCTCGACCCGGATGTCGCCGCTGGTGGTGGCGAGTCGCTGGGTCCCGGCCAGGCCGGCGGTGCTCAGGTCGCCGCTGGCGGAGCGCATCTCGACCGCGACCCCGGGAGGGACCTCGATGGAGAGCTGCATGTCCACCCGGGGAGTGTCGAACCCGGAGCACAGTTCGAGGAAGGAGATGCGCATCGCCGGCCCCTGCGGGTAGCGCACCTGGATCACTAGGACGTCGCCCTCGCGCGAGGCCTCGAGGCGGGTCTCGCGAGCCAGGCGCTCGCGCTCCGACCGCGTGGCGCGCACCTGCTTGAGGGCCCACAGGTGGACCTGGCCGTCGCCGGAGCGTTTCACCTCGGCGGATCCCCGCGGATTCTCGACCCGCAGGGTGCGCAGGCCGGTCGCGTCGAAGGCCCGGTCGCTCCGCTGGCTGAGCACGTCCCGGGCGGCGTCCGCCGGGCTGGCGATGGCCGCGGCGAACAGCGCGGCGAGGATGACTCGTCTCATGTCTGGACCCTCCGTCGTTCGCATGGTCTACGGCGCCGGGCGGGAATGGGTTGCGGGAAGTTCGAGGGCCAGCCGGGGTTGCGGGATCGGGCCCTGGATGGCCGGGGCCGGTCCGACCGGCGCCCGGGCCCAAATGCCGGGAGGGGAGCCTCCTCGCGGAGCCTCCCCTCTGGCTTGTTCTTCCTTCGAATGGGTCACGAGGCCTTACTTCACCATCGTGTCCGCAGCCGCGGAATCCATCGGCATGCTGGTGGCCGTATCGGCCGGAGCCGCCGTCTCGACAGGCGGCGCCGCCTCCTCAGCCTTCTTCGCACAACCCACCACGGCGAGAGCGACAGTCATCGCCAGAAGGGCGACCATCGCGAGCGTGAAAAGCTTACGCATCGTTGTTCTACTCACCTCCTCTCGGTCTCGCCGCGCCGGATTCGGATCCAAACGCGGCCATGCATTCTCAGTCGAATTCGCAAATACACGCAGACACCCACCTGAAGGGGCGTGACACTGGCAGCGTCCTTGCGCGTTTCCGAGTTGTCGGTGCTGGGGGAGCGCTAGGTGCATGCCCTCGGGACGGGCAGTAAGCGGGCACACGTTAGGTGTGCCCCCGCGGGTTGTCAAGTCGGATTGTCCATCCGGGCCCGTGCGCTCCGGTCCGGGCCAAAGCTCTGCCCTCAAAGTCCTTGGAGCGCCTGGTCGAGATCGTTCTGGAGGTCGGCGACGTCCTCGATGCCGACCGAAAGGCGCAGCAGGCCGTCCGCGAACCCCATCGCCAGACGCGCCTCGCGGGGCACCGAGGCGTGCGTCATGGAGGCCGGGTGGCACACCAGGCTCTCGACGCCTCCCAGGCTCTCGGCCCGGGTGAACAGCCGGAAACGGTCGAACACCTTGCGCCCCGCCTCGAGCGAGCCGTCCGCCGGGATGAACGAGATCATGCCGCCGAAACCCGAGGTCTGGCGCTTGGCCAGCTCGTGCTGCGGGTGGGACGCCAGGCCGGGGTAGAACACGTGCGACACCTTCGGATGCCGGGCCAGCGCTCCGGCCAGCGCCCTGGCATTCTCCTCGTGGCGCTTCATGCGCACCGCGAGGGTCTTGGTGCCGCGCAGGCACAGCCAGCAGTCCCAGGGCCCCGGCACCGCGCCGGCCGCGTTCTGCAGGAAGCGCAGCGATTCGGCGAGGTCCTCGCGGCTGGTGATGAGGGCGCCGCCCACCATGTCGCTGTGGCCGTTCAGGTACTTCGTGACCGAGTGGAGCACCACGTCCGCCCCCAGCGCCAGCGGGCGCTGGAAGTAGGGCGTCATGAAGGTGTTGTCCACCACCGTGGTGATGCCGCGCGCGGCGGCGCGCGCGCTCACCTCGGCGATGTCGGTGAGCTGCATCATCGGGTTGGTGGGGGTCTCCACGAACAGCATCTTCGTGTTCGCGCGGAACGCGCTCTCGACCGCGCCGGGATCGGAGGCGCGCACGAACGTGAACTCGAGCCCGAGGCGTTCGAGCACCTTCGTGAACAGGCGGTAGGTGCCGCCGTAGAGGTTGTCCCCCGCCACGACGTGATCGCCCCGGGAGAGCGTCTGCATCAGGCAGTTGGTCGCCGCGAGCCCCGAGGCGAAGCTGAAACCGTGGGCCCCGCCCTCCAGCGCCGCGAGATTCCGCTCGAGCGAGAACCGCGTGAGGTTGTGCGTGCGCGCGTACTCGAAGCCCTTGTGGTGGCCGAGGGACTCCTGCGCGTAGGTCGAGGTCTGGTAGACCGGCACCACGACCGCGCCGGTGACCGGATCCGCCTCCTGGCCGGCGTGGATCGCCCGGGTGCTGAAGCCCGAGCCGGGTGTCAGCGCGTGATGACTCATCAGTCCCCTCCCGCGATGAACTGGAGCATGTCGAAACGGGTCAGGACCCCGGTGATGACGCCATGGTCGCGCACCAGCACCGCCGGGTTGCGCGCCGCCATCAGCCGCGTGACCTCGTCGGCCGAGGCGTCCCGCTCCACCACCGGCAGCGGCTCGGACATCACGGTGTCGCAGCGATGGTCGAGCGACTTCGCGTCCTCGAGCACGCGCTTGAGCACGTCGCTGTCGTGGAGCGTGCCCACCAGCTTCTCGCCGGCGAAGACCGGGATCTGGGAGATGTCGTGCTGCTGCACGATGGCGAGCGCCTTGCGCAGCGGGTCGTGCGCCTGGATCGCGATCAGCGAGGGCAGCTTGCCCTTGCCCGCGAGCACCGCTCCGACCCGCGTCACCACCGGATCGAGCAGGTGGTTGTCGCGCATCCAGTCGTCGTTGTGGACCTTGGTGAGGTAGCGCTCGCCGGTGTCCGGCAGCAGCACCACCACCAGGTCGCCGTCCTTCGCGGCCTTCGCGACCTCGATGGCGACCCAGGTCGCCATGCCCGCCGAGCCCCCCACGAAGATGGCCTCCTCGCGCGCGAGCCGGCGCGCCATGTTGAGGCCGTCACGGTCGGAGCAGGACAGCAGGCGGTCGATGACGCTGAAGTCCATCGCGGTCGGGATCATGTCCTCCCCGACGCCCTCGATCTTGTAGGGATGACCCTCGATCAGTTCTCCGGTCTCCTTGTAGTGGCGCAGGATCGAGCCCACCGGATCGGCCCCGATCACCTCGATCCGCGGGTTCTTCTCCTTCAGGAACTTCCCGATCCCCGAGATCGTGCCGCCGGTGCCCGGTCCGGCGACGAAGTGCGTGACGCGGCCCCGGGTCTGCTCCCAGATCTCCGGGCCGGTGGTGCGGTAGTGCGCCGCCGGGTTGTTGAGGTTGTGATACTGGTTCATCAGGTACGCGCCCGGGCGCTCCGCCGCGATCCGCTTGGCCACCGAGTAGAAGGACTCGGGAGAGTCGGCCGCGACCGAGGTCGGCGTGATCACGACCTCCGCGCCGTAGGCCTTGAGCAGGTTGATCTTCTCGATCGAGACCTTGTCGGGCATCACGAACACGGCGCGGTAGCCCTGCACCGCGGCGTACATGGCGAGCCCCACGCCGGTGTTGCCCGAGGTGCACTCCACGATCGTGCCGCCCGGCTTCAGATGCCCCTCGCGCTCCGCCGCCTGCACCATCGCGGGGGCGATGCGGTCCTTGACGCTTCCGCCGGGGTTGAAGAACTCGAGCTTCCCGAGCACCGGCACCGCGACGTCCTGCGTGACCTTGCGGAGGCGGACGAGCGGGGTGTTGCCCACGGTGTCGAGGATGGTCTCGTGGTACTGCAGTCCGTCGAGGACGTGGCTCAAGGGGCGGCTCCTGTGCGGGGATGACCGGCGATGGGTGATCGGGCCGGCGCGCCTCCCGGCGACCCGTACGACGGGGCGGGATGAGGCCGCATGCTCTGGGCCGGGCGGCGAGTCTAGGCGCGCGCGAGCCGTGGCGTCAACGGAACCGCCCCGGAGACGGAACGCGGGGCCCCGTGAGGGGCCCCGCGCGGATCGCATCGCGAGCGTGCGGTGCGGGTGCTACCTGGTCGTCCCCGGCGATGGCTTCATCCCGCGGTTCTGGGGCAGCGGGGGGAGCGTGGCGGGAACGTGATGCAGGATGTGCGGCTGGTAGACCGCGAACGAGAATGCCGGACTGTTGCTGGCGGTGTGGCACTGCCCACACGTGGCCTCGGTGACGCGGCGCGGGCTGGTGGTGTACGCCTCGTGCTGCGTGCCCATGCCGTGGCAGTTCTCGCACTGCACGTTGGACATCGCCGGGGTGATGACGATGCTCTGGAACCCGCCCGGCTTCTTGTAGCCCACGACGTGGCAGGAGACGCAGTCCGCGTCGTTCTCCTTCTTGGCGTCCACCAGGGTCTTCCACGCGCGCGCGTGCGCCGTGGTCTTCCACTGCTCGGTCTCGGCCTTGTGGCAGCGCTCGCACACCGCCACGCCGACGTAACGATCGGGGTTGTTCTCGGCCGAGGTCAGCGCGCGCTGGGCCGCCTGTTCCTTCTCGACCTTGCGCGTGCGCTCGTTCAGGTTGTCCTCGAACTGCTTCACCAGGCTCTGGATCTCGGGTTTGTCCGGGAGCGCGGGACCGAGCTCGATGACCTCGGCGGCGGAGGACGCGACCTTCTTGCCCCCGGGCGCCAGCGTCACGACGGTGCGGCCCACGTACTGCCCCTGCTCTCCGCCATAGACCGCCAGGGTGGCCTTGATGAGCCGGCCCTGCTGGATCAGGGGCGTGTTCCGGCCCACGATCATCACGTCGATCCCGTCGACCGCGGTGCACAGATCCTCGCCCTCGGTCCGGCCCAGCGTCGAGAGCGCCACCACCACCGTGGCGCCGCGCTTGCGGAGATCGGCGATGGCCCGGCGGGCCGCGCCCGCGGGCTCGAGCGCGGTGAGCGAATCCCGCGCCGGTCCGAGGTCACCCTTGTCGGTGATCAGACCGAAGAACCCGACCTTCACGCCGCCCTTCTGCACCACGACCGAAGCCGGGAACACGGGCTTGCTGGTGGCCTTGTACACCAGGTTGGCGCATACCACCGGCAGCTTGTTGGCGCGCGCGTTCTCGGTCAGATACGCGATGCCGTAGCGCAGGTCGCGCTCGCCCACGCCGACCGCGTCGGCGCCGAGGAGCACCATGACCTGCTGGATGAACCACGCCGCGTCCTTGTGCAGGTCGTCCTCGGCGAAGTAACCGCCGGCATCGACGAGGAACACCTGCCCATACTGCGCCTTCAGGCTGTCCACGAGGCTGGCCCGCCGGGCCAGACCACCCTTGGGCGTGTGTCAGCCGCAGGGGCTGGTCTTGCCTTTGACGTCCTGGGTCGAAAGGATCACGACCTTGTCGGGCTGCAGCGGGACGCCGGGCTTCACGGGAGCGGTCGCGCCGAGCAGCAACAGCACGGCGAGCGCGCCCACCACCAGCGTGGCCGGGCCACGGTTCACCAACGACTTCATGCGATTCGTTCTCCGGGAGGAGGGTCGCTGCAGACGGCCGATGGAAGACGACGACGCGGGCACGAGTCTAGAGGGCAACGTGCGCGAGCGTCAAGGCTGCGGCGGGTCATTCGGGCGTGCGGTACTTGGCCAGCAGGTCGCGGGCCGGCACCCGGCGCCCCGAAGCCGAGTGCACCACGCGCACCTCGAAACCATATCGCTCCAGCCCGAAGTGGCGCTCGATGGCGCGCACCAGCCCTTCGACCGAAGCGTCCGCGCGGATGGTGCGGCCACGGCGGCCGGTTCCACGGGCACGAGCCCGGCCGGCCTCCACGCCTTCCTGGTAGGCACGCTTGAGCATCCGTTGCAGCGCCCGCCAGTGCGCGCGTTGCAGGGACCGGAGCGCCTGGGCCTGCGTCATGAGCATCCTCCCGACGGAGAGGACCTGGCCACGGCAGGCACTCTAGCACCGGACGCCCCCGCCGGGGATCGGTTTCGCCCGGCCTGCCGGGTGCTCCCGGCCCCACGCCCCCGCGGCGGCGCCCGACGCGCCGCTGCTCGCACCGCGCCGGCGCTGGCTTCCGCGGGAGGGCGGCGCTACTCTCGCGCCACGAGAGAACGGAGCGTGCATGGACTACGAGACTCTGACCGAGATCCAGTGGGAGAAGGTGAGCAAGGTCTGGACGATGCTCGACGAGGGCGAGCTCGAGCGCGCGCGCCGTTCGCTCGACGCGATCATGGCCGAGCGCCCCGGGCACCCCGACCTGCGCATCGTGGACGCCGCCATCGCGCTCGACGAGGGCGAGCCCCGGCGTGCGCTCCAGGCCCTGACGGGCGCCGAACGGTCCGCCGATCCGGCCCTGTTCTTCCACCTGCGGGCGGTCACCCAGTACGAGCTGGCGCGCTTCGAGGAGGCCCGCGACGACGCCGGGCGGGCACTCGCAGTGCATCCCGACCTCGCGGAGGCGCATGACCTGCTGGCGCGCGCGTTCGACCACCTCGGGGACCGCGAGCGCTCCGAACAGCATGCCCGGGAGGCCGAGGAGATCGACCCGGATGCCTTCCCGCGGCCGCTCGAGGTGCCCGCCGAGCAGTTCGACGCCTTGGTCCGCAAGAACGTGGCCGAGCTGCCCCAGGAGGTCCGGCGCCACCTCGACGAGGTCCCGGTGCTGGTCGAGGATCTCCCGCGCCGCGAGGTCCTCACCGACGAGGACCCGCCGCTCTCGCCCGACCTGCTCGGGCTCCACGTCGGTCCCGACGTCATCCGCCGTTCGCATCTCGACACGCCCGCGGTGCACGTGATCTTCCTGTTCCGCCGCAACCTGCTGCGCGCGTGCTCCGACCGCGAGGAACTGGAGCACGAGGTGCGCATCACGGTGCTGCACGAGGTCGGGCACATGATGGGTCTCGACGAGGAGGACCTGGACCGCTGGGGGCTCGCGTGAGACTCACCCACCACGGCCGGGACGGCATCGCGGCCTGGCTCGCCGCGGCGCTGGCGCTGCTCCTCGGGCTGCTGCTGTGGCTCGCGCTCGCGGGCCGGGCGATCTCGGCCACCGCCACCCGCGTGCCCACGCTCGCGGGCGCCGCGCAGGCCGGCGCGCTGGTGATCGTGCACGGCGGCGTGGGCTCGGGGCCAGAGCTGGGCGACGGCCCGCGCGGCGCGGCCGCGCGCGGGCTCGACACGCTGCTGGCACGCGGCACGAGTCTCGACGGCGCGATCGCCGCGGTGGGGGTGCTCGAGGACGATCCGCGCTTCAATGCCGGCACCGGCGCCAACATCCGGCTCGACGGGAAGACCATTCAGATGGACGCAGCGGTCATGACCGGCGCGGGCCGCTTCGCCGCGGTCGCCGCGATCGAGCGCGTCACCAGTCCGGTGCGCGTCGCGCGCGCGGTGATGGACACCCCGCACCTGCTGCTGGCAGGCGACGGCGCCACGCGCTTCGCCCACCGCCTCGGCTTCCCGGACGTGGTGCCCACCTGCCCGGAGGCCGAGGCGAAGTACCGCGCGCGCATGAGCCGGCTGGCCGCGATCATGGGCCGCGCCGACACTACCGCCTACGACTGGCGCACGGTGTGGAACTTCCCCAACGCCATGCCCGCGGACGTGCTCGAGTGGGGCCGGCACGGCGACACCGTCGGCGCGGTGGCACGCGACCGGCAGGGGAACTTCGCCGCCGCGCTCTCGACCGGCGGCACCTCGATCACGCTCTACGGCCGCGTCGGGGACGTCCCGATCTACGGCGCCGGGCTGTTCGCCGGCCCGGCGGGCGCGGTGGCGTGCACCGGCGACGGCGAGGAGATCATCAAGCGCTTCATGGCCCACGCGGTCTACGAGCAGATGGCCAGGGGCGTCGCGGCGCGCGAGGCCGTGAGGCGCGCGGCCGACGCCTTCCCGGCCGACTTCACGCTCGGCCTCATCGCGGTGGATCGCTCCGGCTGGGGCGTGGCGGCCAACCGTTCGATGGCGTGGGGCATGGCCGGGCGCTGACGCGGGGACCCCGCCCTGCCTGAGGGCCCGCACGAATCCTCTTCGGGCGGCCGGGAGCGCCGTGCTAGCGTTCCGGCGATGCCCGCCCCGCGATCCCCACTCGCTGCCGGCCTAGTGCTGATCACACTGCTCGTGCCCGGTCGGGCGCGCGCCCTCGAGGCGCCACGGCTGATCGACGCTCCGGTGCGTTCGGTGGACGCGGGTCGCACCGTCGAACTGGTGTGGTCGGCGCCCGCGGGCGTCGTGGAGGAACTGGAGATCCTGTTGTCGGTGGATGGCGGCCGCACCTTCCCCATCCGGGTCTCGCCCTCACTCGACCCCGGCACCACTCACTGGCGCTGGCACGTGCCCAATCTCTCCGCCGCGGACGCACGGCTGCGCGTGCGCGCCCTGGTCGGGGGCCGCGAAACGCCGGGCGAGCCGACATCGCCGTTCCGCATCGTCGCCGCACCCGGCCAGCCCGTCGAGCGCGCTCTCGTGCAGGAAGGCGGCTGGTGGAGCGGTTGCCAGCCGGCTCGCCCGCCCGCCACGCCCGCGCCCGTATCACGCGAGCCCTTGTTGTCCGACGCGCTCGACGGCGTCCCGCCGCTCTCGGGCCCGCCGGACGTGGCGCTCACCCTGTCCTGCGGCCCGCTTCTCCTCCTGCCCGCGCCGTCGGTCGCCACCGCGAGCGGCGGTCGTCCCGTTCCGCGCGCGGTCCCACTCCGGAATTGAGGCCGAGGTCCCGCGTCCGCGACCGCGACCTCCCACTTTCCCGAAAGGACCGATCATGCGCGCATCCGCACGCGCCGCCCTCGTGGCGGTGCTCGCGGTCGCGCCGTGGCTGGCCGGTTCGGTCTCCGCGCAGGAGACCGACTCGCTGGCCGTGGTGAGCGACCCCGTGAAGTACCTCGTCATCGTCTCCGCCACCAAGACCCCCCGGCCGCTCGAGGAGATCCCCAACTCCGCCACGGTGATCCGCGGGGACGCGCTGCGCCGCGGCGGTGTGCGGACGCTCGCCGACGCGCTGCAGGACGTGGTCGGCATGGACACCGGAAACGGCTCCGACGCCGGGCTGGCGATGCCCAACATCGGACTCTGGGGACTCAAGGAGTTCGACGCCCTGCTGATCACGCTCGACGGCGTGCCGGTCGGCGGTCCGTTCAACCCCGACCTGGCCGAGATCCCGGTCGAGGACATCGACCGCATCGAGATCGTGAAGGGACCCCAGGGCACGCTCTATGGCGTCTCCGCATTCGCGGGCATGCTGCAGGTGTTCACGCGCCAGGACGAGGGCGGCCGTGGCCACCTCACGCTGGGCGGCGGTTCCTTCTCGGAGGGCCACGCCGACGCCGGCTGGAATCGGGCGCTCGGGCCGTTCGCGCTGCGCCTGAACGGCGGCGCGCAGCGCTCGGACGGCTGGCAGGACAGGACCGGGCGCGACCTCGACCACGGTGCGCTCGCGCTCAGCGGCGGGCTCGGCGCGGGGCGGCTGACGCTCGCGCTCTCGGCCCGCCGGGACCATCAGCGCTGGGGGACGCCCCTGCCGCTCGATCCCCAGACCGGCGAGATCGATCCGAACTTCCGTGCCGACCGGAACTACGCGGTGGGCGGCGCGCGTGTCGATCACCATCTGTGGTCGGCGAGCTCGGGTCTGAGCTGGCCGGCCGGGCGAGCGCGCCGCGTCGAGAACACGCTCGGGTTCACCCGCGACGTCCAGCTCTCGGTGACCAGCTTCCCCGAGCCCGACGCGGCGACCGGCACCACGGTCCCGTCGGCCGGGGTGTCCCTTCGACCGGAGCAGAACACGCTGTTCGACGACCTGCGCGTGGTCTCGCGCTTCGCGCTCGCCGGCCGGCACGAGTCCGTGATGGGCGCCGCCGTCACCTGGGGCCGGGTCGAGGCCGCGGGCATGGGCTTCGACTTCGACCAGGACGCGAGCGCCGCGGCGAGCATCCCCGACGTGGGCACCCTCGCCCCCGGCGACCTGCGATCGTTCCGCGACGAGCGCACCTTCCTCGGCGCCTACGTGCACGACTCGTGGACTCCGCAGGGCCAGTCCGCGCTCACGCTGGCCGGCGGCGGGCGCTACGACCGGGCGCACGAGAAGCTCCACGCCCAGGCGCAGGAGCAGTCCCCGGGCTCGCCGCTCGAGAGCGCGGACGACGGCCGCACCGACCGCGCGTGGTCGGGAGACGCTTCGGCGCTGGTGCGCCTGCTGCCGGCACCGCTCCACCACCTCGAAGCGGCCAACGCGTACCTGAACTGGAAGAGCTCGTTCAAGCCCGCCGCCCCCAACCTGACCGAAGCCGAGGGCGCGAGCATCCTCGACCCCGAACGCACGCACTCGGTGGAGGCGGGGCTCAAGCTGCGCGCGCTCGAACGCCAGCTCGGGCTCGACCTGTCGTGGTTCGACCTGCGGTTCGACAACCTGGTGGTGCCGGTCGAGGGGCCGGGCTCGACGCCGTTGCTGACCAACGCCGGCCGGGAGCGATTCCGGGGCGCCGAGGTCGCGCTCGACTCGCGACCCGCGGCGATTCCAGGTCTGGAGCTCGGCATCGGATACGCACATCACGATCCGCGCTTCGTGCGCTTCGCGTTCCTCACGCCCGACGCGACGATGGAGGACGACAGCGGCCACCTGGTCGAGCTGGCGCCGCGGGAACTGGCGAACGGCCGGCTGGCCTGGCATTCGCCCGCCGGGATCGGCGTGTTCGGCGCGGTGCGCTGGCAGGGCCGCCGCGCGCTCGACCGCGACAACCACTACTTCCTCCCTGCGGACTCGGAGTGGGATGCCGGCGTGTCGTACGAACTCGCGGGCTGGCGCGCGAGCGTGACCGGGCGGAACCTCGGCGACCGGCGTCACATCGTGGCCGAGAGCGACCTCGCGGATGCGATGTTCTACCTCGCGCCGCCGCGGCGGGTGAGCGCGCAGGTGACGTACACGTTCGAGTGACGCGCGGCACGCGAGCCCCGGGGAGACGTTCCCCGGGGCCTCGCGGTCGCGACGGTGCTCAGCGTCGCCGCGGTCCCAGGAACCAGAGGTTCACGAGCACGATCAGCGCGCCGCCCGCGAGCGTGACGCCCCACTGGAGCGCGCTCATCGGCCGAATCCCCGCAGCCGCAGCGACGACGTCACGACCGACACGCTCGAGAACGCCATCGCGACCGAGGCGATCATGGGATTGAGCGTGCCCTCCCAGCCCAACACCGGCCCGACCGGGCCGCCCGGCCGCAGGAACACGTAGAGCAGCCCGGCCGCGACCGGGATGCCGAGCGTGTTGTAGACGAACGCCCAGAACAGGTTCTGGCGGATCACCTGCATGGTGCGCCGCGCCAGGCCGATGGCCAGCGGCACGGCGGCGAGGTCGCCGCGCACCAGCGTCATGCCGCTCGCCTCCATCGCGATGTCGGTGCCGCCGCCCATCGCGATGCCGAGGTCGGCCTGCGCCAGCGCGGGGGCGTCGTTGATCCCGTCGCCCACCATCGCCACGCGGTTCCCGGCCGCCTGCAGCTCGCGCACCTTGGCGCTCTTGTCTCCCGGCATCACCTCGGCGAGCACGCGCTCGCGGGGCGATGCCGGCCTCGCGCGCCACCGCGTGCGCGGTGCGCGCGTGGTCGCCGGTGATCAGCCAGACCTCGAGCCCGTCGCGCTCGAGCCGCGCCACCGCCGCGCGCGCGTCGGGCTTGAGCGTGTCGGCCACCGCCGAGCAGGCCCAGCGGCGCGGCCGTCCTCGGCCACCCCCACGACCGTGCGGCCCGCGGCCTCGAGGCGCTCCGCGGCACTCGCCAGCGCCGGCACGGTGGCGAGGTCGGCGCCGTGCTCGGCGAGGTGCGCGGCCGAGCCGAGCGCCACGACGCGCCCGCCGAGCACGCCCACGACGCCGCGGCCCGGGACGGCCGCGACGTCGTCGGGCTCGGGCGGCTCCACGCCGCGCTCCGCCGCGCCGCGCACGATGGCGGCGCGAGCGGATGCTCGCTGCGCGACTCCAGCGCGGCGGCGACCGCGAGCAGCGCGCGCCTCGTCCACGCCGGGGGCCGCGACCACGTCGGTCACCGCCGGCCTGCCGCGCGTGAGCGTGCCGGTCTTGTCGAACACCACCGACGCCGATGCCGCTCGGCGTTCTCGAGCGCGTCGGCGCCGCGCAGCAGCACGCCCAGCTCGGCGCCGCGCCCGGTGCCCACCATGAGCGCGGTCGGGCGTGGCGAGCCCGAGCGCGCACGGGCACGCGATGATGAGCACCGCCACGCGCCGCGAGCAGCGCCCGCGCCAGCGGAGGGGCGGGGCCGAGGTCGAACCACAGCACGAACGCGAGCACGCGCGATCGAGATCACCACCGGCACGAACACCGCGGCGACGCGGTCGGCCAGCCGCGACACCGACGGCCTTGGTGGCCTGCGCCTGCTGCACCAGCCGCACGATCTGCATGAGCATCGAGTCGGCGCCGACGCGCTCGGCGCGCATGCGGAACGAACCGGTCTGATTGACGGTCGCGCCCACCACGCGCTCGCCGGCGCGCGTCTCGACCGGCAGCGGCTCGCCGGTGAGCATGGACTGGTCGATGGTCGAGCGGCCGTCGAGCACCATGCCGTCCACCGGCACCTTCTCGCCCGGCCGCACCAGCAGCACGTCGCCGGGCTGCACCTGGTCGAGCGGCACGTCGCGCGTCTCGCTCGCCGCTCACGCGATGCGCGATGCGCGGGCGCAGGTCGAGCAGCCGGCGCAGCGCCTGGGACGCCCCGGCGCGCGCGCGCGTCTCGAGCAGCCGGCCGAGCAGGATCAGCACCACGATCACGGCCGAGGTGTCGAAGTAGGCGTGCGGGTGCACGCCGACGCGGTGGAACAGCCCGGGCGCGAGCGTGGCGACGAGCGAGTAGGTGTACGCGGTGAGCGTGCCCAGCCCGATCGAGCAGGTCCATGTCGGCGGCGCGGC
This sequence comes from Candidatus Eiseniibacteriota bacterium, assembly GCA_963776245.1. Lineage (GTDB taxonomy): Bacteria > Eisenbacteria > RBG-16-71-46 > RBG-16-71-46 > RBG-16-71-46 > CAVSAC01. Next base: position 80,212 of record CAVZLN010000005.1, read on the forward strand.
GACGCACGCCGCGCCATGCTCCGCGCACGAACGACCAGCCGGCCCACCACTGGATCGGGGTCGCGAACACCAGCGCGATCCCGTTCTGCACCGGCTCCGGGATCCGCGAAAGCGGCGGCAGCATACCGAACATGCCGAGCACCACCACCGGGCCCGCCAGTGCGGCGGCCACCTGGAAGCGGCGCCGCAGCGCGGCCAGCTCCGCCAGGCGCTCGCGCTGCTCGGCGTCGTCGGCGACCGCGCTCGATACCGGGCGCGCGCCGTAGCCGGCGGCCTCCAGCGCGGCGGCCAGCCGTTCGAACGGCACGTCGTGCGCCAGCGTGACCTGCGCGCGCTCGGTGGCGAGGTTCACGGACGCCGCGGACACGCCCTCCACCCCGCCCAGCGCCCGCTCGACGCGGTCGACACACGCGGCGCAATGCATCCCCGTCACGCGCACCTCCAGCGCGCGGGCCGGCGGCGCGCCGGGCGCGGAGGCTCCGGACGGCGCGGCTCTCAGCTGGTTCAGCGACACGAAGGACACGGGATGCTCCTCCTCACCGACCCCACGGCGGCCCCGCGGGGGACTCACCCGGCGCAATGGGCGCTCCGAGGCTACTGGATGCCACCGATGCTGCCCACCCGGGTGCCGCGCTCGAAGTAGATCTCCCGCTGGTCCTTCAGCCCGAGCCGGAAGTAGTACTCCGACTCGCCGCCGAGGGAGAACGTGCGCGTGAAGATCGCGGTCCAGCAGTGCAGGTCGCGCTGAACCGAGAAGCGCTGCGTGGTCAGCGCGTGGAAGGTGAGGTCGTAGGAGGCGGACCAGTCGGCCGCCCAGCCGGGGCTGAACTGGTAGCGCGCGACCGCGTTCGCGCTCTGGCGATCCGCCCACTTCGATCCTTCGTACCCGCCGGCGTAGGAGTAGGCGAGCCCGAGCGTCCACGCGTCGCGGAAGCCCGGTTGCTCCTCGGCCTCGGCCGGCCGGGAATCCAGCGGCAGCTCGGGATTGGACGAGCGCGCGGGACCGCTGCCGAGGTTGAGCCCCGCGTAGGTCGACATGTTGCGCACCGGCCGCGCCTGGTAGGGATCGGTGGTCCACTGCACGCTTCCGTTCATCGTGCCCGGCGGCTGGAGGTTGACGGTCGAGGAGATCGGCGACAGTGGATGCAGGAGCCCGCGTTCGCGCCACAGGAAATCGTACGATCCCGACGTGGTCCACGACACCAGGTTGTCGAGCCGCACGATGTCGGTGCCGCGCTTGAGCTTCACCTGGAACCGCTGGTCGAGCGAGTAGCTCATCGAGGCGTTGCGGAAGCCCGAGATGCCGATCCCGCTGAAGCCCTCGAAGCGGCTCCGCCGCACCCCGGCGCGGTCGGCGTACGTGAGGCTCTTGAACTCCGGCGCGTAGCTGAAGGACACGTTCGGGGTCACCACGTGGCGCAGGCCTTCCAGCGGCCCGATGCGTGGCGCGAAGGTGCCGTAGAACGTGGTCCCGGTCGAGACGCCGGTGCTCCACACCGCTGCGGGGACCACCTTGCGGCCCAGGACGTCGTGGTCGAACACCACCGCGCTGGTGCTCAGGCGCGGCGCGAGATTGATCCAGCCGAAGACGCGGCGCGAGTCCGAGAGCGATCCGTCGGCCGCGAACCCGCGGCGGACCGTGATGCGCTGGCCGAGCACGTTCGAGGAGTCCGGGCCGGTGCCGGTGCGCCCCACCACCACCGCGCGCCGCTCGCGCTGCTCGACGAGACGGGTCGCCAGGCTCGCATACACGGTCTTGAGCCCGTTCTCCAGCGGGGTGCCCTTGAACGCCGAGATCGAGCCGAGGGTGCGGGTCGGAAAGGAGACCGAGAGGCTGGGGCGGGTCTCGGTGAGATTCGCGAGCGAGGCGACGGTGCCGACCGCGGGCAAGGGTGCGCCGGTCAGCCCGCGGTCGCCCTCCAGCGCCTGGTCGGCATCGAGATCCTGGCGGCGGTCGACATAGGCGCTGAACGCTGCCCAGTCGGCGCTGTGCGAGACGGCGAGGTTCGAGGTCAGGAACCGGTTCAGGCGCTGCGAGAGCGGCGCGCCGAACAGGTTGCTCGAGCTGTAGTCGCGGCTCGACACGAACGAGCCGCGCGCCGCCAGCCGCGTGCGCGCGGTGAGTTCCTGGTTGTGCTCGGCGTAGAGGTCCCAGTCGTCGCGGCGGGTGTGCTCGTTGCGGGCGAACGAGGTGCGGAACGACCCGTCGAGCACGTACATCAGCTTGTACTGGCTCTCGGCCCGCGTCACCCACGAGGGCTCGGCCTGGTAGTAGTCGCCCGAGAGCGTGAGGTCCATGTAGTCGTTCGGAGCCCAGTAGTAGCCGGCATTGCGGACGAACTGTCCGGCGGGGTTGTTGAGGCCGAACTCGAGCTGGGGGAACAGGAAGCCCGAGTGGCGTCCGGGCTTGATGGGGAACACGTAGAACGGCAGCGCGAGCAGCGGCACGTTCTTGACGTAGAACACCACGGGCTTCGCGACCAGCTTGTCCTTGAGATAGATCTTCATCCACTTCGAGGCGAAGTGGTAGTGCGGCTGCACCAGATTGCACGTGGTGTACGAGCCGCCCATCACGTCGAGCTCGCTCTTGTTCACCTTGCGGATGCGCTCGCCGTGGTAGCGCCCCTTCTCGTAGTCGGTCTCGGCGTCGTAGATGGTGCCGACGCGCGATTCGAGGTCGTAGGTCATGAGGTGGCCGGCCACCTGCTCGCCGCGGTCCTTGAGCTGCGGCTTGCCCTCCGCGACCAGCGTCTGCTGCCCGACGTCGTACACCACGCGCCGCGAGCGCAGCTCGAGGTCGCCATACGTCAGGTGCGCTCCCTGGTCGAGCACGATGCGGTTCTTCGGCACCTCGTACTCGATGCGCACCGCGTCGTAGGCGACGGTCTCCTTCTTCTGAGCGGTGGTGTCGGCGGCGTCCACCGCGGGGCGGAACTCGCCCTTCGCCTGTCCCTGCACGCGCGCGCGGTCGATCTTGCGGTCGCGGAAGAACACCGTGATGGTGTCCCCGAGCGCGAGATTGCGCTCCTGGCTCTTGCCTGCGCGCGTGGGCGCGCCATAGTCGTTGCGGGCCTCCCCCATCGCGACCAGGCTGTCGATGTCCTGGTCGGTGAAGAACACGTCCACGCGCCGCCCGGTGAGCCGGCTCGACTCGCCGAGGGTGGCGGGGCGCGCGCCGCGGTAGTCCATCACCGCCCGGTTGCGCACCACCACGCGCCGCACCACGCGCTTCTCGCTCCAGATCTCGAGGGTGTCGCCGCTCACGGTGTTCTCGTCGTCCCACACGCGCGGGGCTCCCAGCATCCAGCCGCGGCTGGCCCGGTCGTCGAACAGCGCGTAGTCCGACCGCGCGTGCAGGGTGTCGCTCACCACCACCACCGAGTCGATGGCCTGGGCGACGCGGGTCTCGGTGTTGACGCGCATCAGCCGCGAGGTCATCCGGGTGACGTGGCCCTTCTCGTCCGTGGTCTTGAGCACCGGGTGGCCGCTGGCGAGCGCCTCGCGGCTGCGGCGGTCGAAGTCCACCGAGTCGGCGTCGAGCTCGGTGCGATTGGCGTCGTCGAACCCCTTCACGTCGCCGCGCGCCTGCACCACGAGGGAATCGCGCCAGTAGATGGCGCGGTCGGACTCGAGGCGCTGGCCGCCGTCGCGACCGGTGACCCGTCCCACCAGCTCGGCGCGCCCCCGGCCGCGGTCGTAGGTGCCGGCGGGCGCGTGGAGCACCGCATCGCGCTCGGCGATGACCACGTTCCCGTCGAGCTGGAGCAGGTCGTCGTTCTCCGAGAAGGTGGCGCGGTCGCAGGTGAGCGTGGTGGTGCTGTCCACCATCTTCACGCGCCCCTCGAGGAACAGCAGGCCCTGGCTCCGCAGGTAGCGTCCGGCATCGGCAGTGAGCACCGAGCGCCCGCGCGTGACGTGGAGGTTGCCGTTGAGCAGGACGATGTCCCCCTCGGGGCCGCGGCTGCCGGTCATGTTGTCGGCGGTGATGTTGAGCGGCGACTCGGGAGCGCGCTGGGGCTGCGCGGACGGCTGTCCCACCGCCAGGGACGGTGCGCCGAGGACCAGTGCGAGCAGCACGGCCAGTCGGGCGGCGGCACAGGCCCGCGGGGGCGCTGGCCGGCTCACAGCCACTCCCCGGGCGCGCCGCCGAAGCACTCCATCGCCTCACCGACGGCGAACAGCGAGCCGGCCAGGAGCACCGGTGCGTCCCCGGCGGTGGCGAGCGCGGAGCGCACCGCCTCCGGCACGCCGGGCGCGGTGCGCGCCTGCCAGCCGGCGGCCGCCGCCGCCGCGGCGAGCGGGCCGGGGTCGAGCGCGCGCTCGCTGCGCGTGCGCGTGGCCACCAGGCGGCGCGACGGGACGAGCCCGGCGAGCGCGGCGAGCATCCCCGCGGCATCCTTGTCGCGCGAACCGGCGAACACGAGCGTGCCCACGGGCGGCCGCGCGGCCTCCGCCCAGCGCGCGGCGAGCGCGGCCGCTCCGTCGGGGTTGTGCGCGCCGTCCCACCACAGGCGCGGCTCGGCCGGGCAGGGCTCGAAGCGCCCGGGCCAGCGTGCGCGCCGGAAGCCCTCGAGCAGCGCCGCGCGGGGGACCGACACGCCGCGCGCGGCGAGCGCCTCGAGCGCGGCGAGCGCGGCGGCGGCATTGCGCGCGGCGTACCCGCCCGCCTCGCTCACCAGCGACACCTCGCCCCAGGCGCCGGTCCGGAACGCCAGCGGCGCGCCCGCGATCGGCTCGGGCATGGGCGCCACGGGCGCCTCGGCCGCGCGCGCCGCGCGCTCGACCACGGCGCGCGCGGTGGCGTCCTCCACCGCGATCACCGCGGGCACCCCGCGCTTGAGGATGCCGGCCTTCTCGGCCGCGATCGCCGCGATCGAGTCGCCGAGCACCTCGGCATGGTCGAGCGCGATGCGCGTGACCACCGCGACCTCGGGCGCGATCACGTTGGTGGTGTCGAGCCGGCCGCCGAGGCCGACCTCGATCACCGCCCATTCCACGCCCTGCTCCGCGAACCAGGCGAACCCGAGCGCGGTCGCGATCTCGAAGAAGGTGCGATCGCGGCCCACGGGAAGCGCCTCGATCCGCCCCAGCATGCCCTCCAGCCACGCCTCGTCGGCCCACCGGCCCGCCACGCGGATGCGCTCGCGGAAGTCCACCAGGTGCGGGGAGGTGAACAGCCCGGTGCGGTGCCCGGCCTCGCGCAGCACGCGCTCGACCAGCGCGCACACCGAGCCCTTGCCGTTGGTCCCGGCGACGTGCACGGAGCGGAAGCGCGTGTGCGGGTCGCCGAGCGCGGCGAGCAGCGCGCGCGTGCCGTCGAGCCCGAGCTTGTTCCTGCGGCGTTCGAGCCCGTACCGCGCCTCGAGCGCCTGCTGGAGCGACACGGTCACCTCATCGACCCGGTTCCGCGGCTGGCGCGGGGAGCTCCGACCAGGACGCATGGGGCGAGGGTCTGCCCGCGGCCGCGAAGCCGCGGGTGGAGCGCCAGAAGAACTCGAGCAGGTGTCCGACCTCCTCGCGCATGCGCTTGCGGTGGACGATGCGGTCCACGAAGCCCTTCTCGAGCACGAACTCGGCGCGCTGGAAGCCCGCCGGCAGGTCCTCGCCGATGGTCTGGCGGATGACCCGCGCGCCGGCGAATCCCACCAGCGCCCGCGGCTCGGCGACGATCACGTCGCCGAGCGAGGCGTACGACGCGAGCACGCCGGCGGTGGAGGGATCGGTGAGGATCGAGATGAACGGCAGACGCTCGTCCTGCAGGCGCGCCAGCAGCGCGCTGGTCTTGGCCATCTGCATGAGCGAGAGGATGCCCTCCTGCATGCGCGCGCCGCCGGTGGCCGACACGATGATGAGCGCGCGGCGCTCGGAGAGCGCGGTCTCGATCGAGCGCGCCACCTTCTCGCCCACCACCGAGCCCATGCTGCCGCCCATGAAGAAGAAGTCCATCAGCGTCGCCGCGACCGGCTTGCCCATGACGGTGGCCACGCCCGAGAGCGCGGCGTCCTTCATCCCGGTGTCGCGCTGGGCCGCCTTGAGGCGGTCGGGGTAGCGCATCTTGGCGTCGCGGAACTCGAGCGGGTCGCCGGCCTCGAGGTCGGCGAAGCGCTCCTCGAAGGAGCCCTCGTCGAACAGGTAGCCCGCGTAGGTGGCGGCCGGGACGCGGAAGTGGTGGTCGCAGTGCGGGCAGGTCCAGAGGTGCTCCTCGAGCACGGTCTGGAACAGCGCCTCGCCGCAGCCGTCGCACTTGGTCCACAGGCCCTCGGGGACGTCGGCACGCTCGTCGCGCGGGGTGGGCTGGATGCCCTTTCGCTCTCGCTTCAGCCAGGACATGGGGTTCGGTGGGCTCCGGGGTTCCGGGGGTTCAGCAGGCAGCCATGGGACGCCATTCCATCACGAGGGCATCCTCGCCGTTGTCACGATAATACCCGCGCCGCAGGGCCGCCAGCCGGAAACCGTACGCGCGGTAGAGCGCCTGGGCGGCGGTGTTGGTGGCGCGCACCTCGAGCGTGAGCCGCGCGTCGCCCGCCTCCCGCACCGCCTCGAGCACGTCCTCGAGCAGCAGGCGCGCGACGCCGCGCCGTCGCGACGACGGCACCACCGCGATGTTGTCGAGGTGGGCGTCGCCCGCGCCCAGCCACGCGACCGTGTAGCCGAGCACGCCATCGAACGGGGCGTCCGCCGCGGGCTGGGGACGCACCGCCACGCGCGCGTGGGCGAGCGGATGCTCGAGCGCGGTGCGGAAGAAGGACTCCGGCCACGGGTCGCTGAACACCTCGACCTCGATCCGCGCGATCGCGGGGATGTCGCCGGGCGCCAGCGGCCGCAGCACCACTGGATCGCCGGCGAGCGCCTGCCGCCGGACGCGCTCCTCGGCCTGCGGGGGGCGCACGTACACCGGCCGCACGCTCTCACCCGTACGCGGGCCGCCGAGCAGGGCGAGCCGCGGCGCGCGCGCGGCGACCGCGAGATCGTGCGCCGAGAGCCCTCCGAAGCGCCACGGCGGATCGGTGCTGCCCGGCCACGCGGCCTCGAGCGCCGCGTGCTCGCGCGCCGCGCCCGGGCCGACGAAGCGCACGCCGGCGCGGTCCAGCAGCGCGTGCGCCTCGGCGGTGGCGTGCAGCACGTCCGCGGTGGTGCCCACCCGCGGGGCGGCGAGCAGCGTGACGCGGCCCGTGGTGTCGGCGCGGTAGAAGCCGGCGAACATGTCCCGCCGTCCGGCGGTCACGAGCGGCACCACCAGCGCGCGCTTCGCTCCCGCCGAGAGCGCCAGCGCGGCGAGCGACGAGGCGCCGAGCAGCGCGGCGCCGGCCGCCTGCGCCAGCGCCTCGGCGGTGGCGAGCCCGACGCGCACGCCAGTGAACGAGCCCGGGCCGAGGTCGGCGGCGACCCAGCGCAGGCTCGCGACCGCCACGCCCGCGCGCTCGAGCGCCCGCCGCACCAGCGGCGTGAGGCGGCGCAGGTGGCCGTAGGAGACGTCCTCGGACTCGTGCGCGAGCGCGGTTCCGTCGGCGCCGCACACCAGCACCTCGACGTGGTCGGTCGCGGTCTCGAGCGCGAGCCCACTCACGGCGCCGGGTGCTCCGGGATCGCCGTCCAGGCCGCGAGCAGCTCGAGCCCCCGGCCGCCCGTGGCGGTGGCACGCAGCGTGCGCAGGTCTCCGGCGAGCGGCTCAAACGCCAGCCCGAGCGCCTCGCGCCGCAGGGCGGCGGGGAGTCGCTCGCCCCACTCGACCACCAGCGCGCCGCGCTCGGCGTACTCCTCGAGGCCGAGCGCGTCGGCGTCCGGGGTGTCGATCCGGTAGAGGTCGAGATGGAACAGCGGTAGCGGTCCGCGGTACTCGTTCACCAGCGTGAACGACGGGCTGCGCACCCGCGCGGCGGGGTTCAGCCCGCGCGCCAGCCCGGCGACGAAGCACGTCTTGCCGGCCCCCAGCGGCCCCGAGAGCGCGAGCACGTCGCCCGGGCGCAGCGCCGGCGCCAGCGCCTCGCCGAGGCGCTCGGTCGCCGCGGGGGACGCGCTCACGCGCGGCGGCGCCCCGCGCGCCGCGGGATGGAGCGCGCCCGTCATCCGCGGGGGTGAAGCGTGACCAGCGGGAGGATCATCTCTTCGACCGAGATGCCGCCGTGCTGGAACGAGCCGCGGTACTGGCGCTCGTACTCGTGGAAGCGCGTCGGGTAGACGAAGTAGTAGTCCTCGCGCGCCAGCACGTAGTTCTTGTTGACGCCGCCCTCGGGCAGCATCCACTCGGCCGGCTTGCGCACCGTCACCGCCAGCTTGTTGTCGCAGTTGAGGCTGACGCCGAACTTGTAGCGCAGGTTGGTGGAGGTGTCGCGGTTGCCGTAGACCAGCGCCGCGCGCTTGCCGAGCACCGAGCCGTGATCGGTGGTGAGCACCACGGTGACGTCCTGGGTCGCGAGCGCGCGGAAGATCTCGTACAGCGGACTGTGCACGAACCACGCCTTCATCACCGCGCGGAACGCCGCCTCGTCGGGCGCCAGCTCCTGCAGGATCTCGCTCTCGGAGCGGCCGTGCGCGAGGATGTCGAGGAAGTTGAACACCATGCTCGTGAGCGGCACGCCGGCGAACGAGTTGATCTGCCGCCGCGTGCTGATGGCCTCGTCCTGGTCGTAGATCTTCAGGTACTTGGGCGGCGTCGCCGGCGTGAGCTTGAGCCGCTCGAGCTGGAAGTCGAGCAGCTGGCGCTCGAAGCGGTTCTTGGTGCGCTCGTCCTTGGTCTTCTCCTGCCACAGGTCGGGGTGGCGCTGCTGCAGCTGCGCCGGCAGCAGCCCGGAGAAGATGGCGTTGCGCGAGTAGGGCGTCGCGGTGGGCAGGATCGAGCAGTAGTACTCGCGCTGGATGTCGAACAGCTCCTCCAGCAGCGGCTCGAGCGTGAACCACTGGTCGAGACGCATGCAGTCGATGATCACGAACACCACCCGCTTCCCCGCGGCGAGGTGGGGCGCGAGCGCGTGCTTCACCACGTCGGTCGAGAGCAGCGGGCGATCCTCGCCGCCGTGCACCCACGCGGGATAGCGCTCCTCGACGAACCGACCGAAGTCGATGTTGAGGCCGCGCCGGAAGTCCGCGTGCGCCTGCCGCAGTCCGGCCTCCGGCAGGTCGTCGAAGCGCACGTCCCAGCGCGCCACCTCCACCGCGAGGTCCATCCAGCCCCGCCAGTCGAGTCCGCGCAGGTCCATGTTCTGCCAGCGCTGCATCTCGCCGACGTAGTCGCGGGCGCGCTGCGAGTCCTGCAGCTGCTGCGCCTCGAACACGCGCTTGCAGGCGAGGAACACCTGGGACGGATTCACCGGCTTGATGAGGTAGTCGGTGATGTGCCGCCCGATGGCCTCGTTCATGAGCGATTCCTCCTCGCTCTTGGTGATGAGGATCACCGGCACCTGGAGGTCGCGCTCCTTGAGGGCGTGCAGCGTCTCGAGCCCGCCCATGCCCGGCATCATCTCGTCGAGCAGCACGACGTCGAAGCGCCCCTTCGTGAGCGCCTCGAGCGCGTCCGCGCCGCTCGGCACCGCGGTCACCGCGAAGCCCTTCTGCTCGAGGAAGCGGATGTGCGGCCGCAGCAGGTCGATCTCGTCGTCGGCCCACAGGATCTGGCGTCGGGTGTCGTCGGTCATGGTGTCCGGGTCGGGGTGCGCGGCGCCACGCGGCGGGCGCGGCGGGGGTCTCGGGGAGTTTCGCGGCCGCATGATAGCGCGGAGCCGTGCCACCCCCAAAAGAGCGTTGACGCGCGCCGGACGCCCCGCCTACGGTGGCCGCACACCCCTTCGAACCCCCCGGCGTGAAAGGTGGTTCCATGCGTCCGCCCCTGACCGGCTCGTGCGTGCTGCTGGGCCTCGCCCTCGCCGCGGCCCCGTGTGCCGCGGCGAACCCCGAGCGCGCGCTCGAGCATGCGCTCGCGCGGCTGTCCGCCGATTCGCTGCGCGCCCACGTCGCGGCGCTCGCCGACGACCGCATGGAGGGCCGCGCGACCGGCACCCGCGGCTACGACCTGGCCGCCGCGTACGTGGCGGGCCGCATGAAGGCGATCGGGCTCACGCCGGGAGCCGCCGGCGGGTCCTTCCTGCAGCAGGTGCCCTTCGCGCGCGGGCAGGTGCGGGAGAGCGCGTGCAGCCTGGTGGTCGGCTACGACGACGTCGCCCCGCGCGGCGGTCTCGATGTCGAACGCCCGCTCGCCTACGGCACCGACTACCTGATGGCCGCCGACCTGCTGCGCGACGAGACGGCGCTGAACGGGCCGATGATGTTCGCCGGCTACGGGGTGGTGGCGCCCGAGCTGGGATACGACGACTACGAGGGGCTCGACGTGAAGGGCAAGGTGGTGGTGGTGCTCACCGGCGCCCCGCCCTCGTTCCCGAGCGACCAGCGCGCCTATCACTCGTGGAACGCGCTCAAGGAGCGCGAGGCCGCGGCGCGCGGCGCGCGCGGCCTGCTCAGCGTCCGCACCCCGGTGGACGAGCGGCGGACGCCGTGGGAGCGCGCCGTGCGCCAGTCACGACTTCCGGCGATGCGCTGGACCGACGAGCGCGGCGCGCCGCACGACGTGCAGGCCGGGCTCGAGGTCGTCGGGACCATGAACCGCAGCGGCGCCGAGGCCCTCTTCTATCCCATGCCGCTCGACAGCGTGCTGGACGGCTCGGCCTTCCACACCATGCGCGCCGCGCCGTTCCACCTGCTGCACGCCGGGCGGGCCACCCAGCGCTCGCGCGCCCGGAGCGCCAACGTGATCGGCGTCCTGCGCGGCTCGGACCCGCGGCGGCGCGACGAGTTCGTGGTGTACACCGCGCATCTCGACCACCTCGGGATCTCCACGCCGGTGAACGGGGACTCGATCAACAATGGCGCCTACGACAACGCCTCGGGCGTGGCGCTGATGCTCGAGATCGCCCGCGCGTTCACCGCCCTGAAGCCGCGGCCCAGGCGCTCCCTCGCGTTCGTGGCCGTGACCGGCGAGGAGAAGGGCCTGCAGGGCTCCGATTACTTCGCGCGCTTCCCCTCCATGCCCCGCGGCCAGGTCGTGGCGGACGTGAACCTCGACATGTTCCTCATGCTCCGCCCGCTCCGCGACGTCATCGCGTTCGGCGCCGGGCATTCGAGCCTCGGCGCCGCGGTGGACAGCGCCGCGCGGCGCCGCGGCCTCGCCGTGAGCCCCGACCCGATGCCCGAAGAGGTGGTGTTCATCCGCAGCGACCAGTTCTCGTTCGTGCGCCAGGGCATCCCCGCGGTCTTCCTGGTCGGCGGGCGGGCGGGCGACGGGTCGATCGACGAGGAGCGCCAGCGCTGGTCGCGCGAGGTCTACCACACGCCCCAGGACGACCTCACGCAGCGCTTCCGGTGGGACGAGGGCGTCACCTTCGCCGACTTCGGCCTGCGGGTGGGCCTCGAGATCGCGAACGCGCCGGGGCGCCCGACCTGGAACCCGGGCGACTACTTCGGCGAGACGTTCGGCCGCGCGGCGTCCGGGCCGGCTAGGTCGGGAACGCGATGACGACCGTCGTCCCCTGCCCCGGCGCGCTGTGGCGGATGGTGAGCCGGCCGCCGTGGTACTCCTCGACCACCCGCCGCGAGAGCGCGAGCCCCAGTCCCCAGCCGCGCCGCTTGGTGGTGTAGCCCGGCTCGAACGCCCGCCGCAGCTCGCCCGGCGTCATGCCGCGGCCGTTGTCGCGGATGACGATCTCCACCGCCTCGGTCTGCTTGCGGCGCTCCACCGCGACCTCGATCACCCCCGGTGACTTCTCGATCGCCGAGACCGCGTTCGAGATCAGGTTCTCGAGCGCCCACTCGAGCAGCTCGGGATTGAGGTTCACCGGCGGCACCTCGTCGTAGCGCTCGCGCAGCTCGATCTCGCCCGCGCCCTGCGGCAGGCGCTTGCGCATGTAGAGCACCGCCTCGCCCACCACCGGCGCCACGTCCTGCAGATGCAGGCTCGGCGCCGAGCCCACGCGGCTGAAGCGCTGCGCCACCTTGTTGAGCCGCTCGACGTCGCGCTCCATCTCGCGGAGGGTCTCCTCGAGCTCGGCTCGCGGCAGGCTCGCCATGCCGCCGGGCGGGGCGCTCTCGGCGTGTGCGCGCAGCAGCTCGACCCAGCCCATGAGCGACGACAGAGGCGTGCCGAGCTGGTGCGCGGTCTCCTTGGCCATGCCCACCCAGATGGTGCGCTTCTCGGCCTGGCGCACGCTCGAGAGCCCGAGCAGCCCGATGCCGAGCAGGAGGACCACCCCTCCGAGCGAGACGTAGGGCATCCAGCGCAGCCGGTCGAGCACCGGCGGCACGCCATAGTGCACCTTGCCCAGGCTCACCCCGGTGCCGGGCTGCTTCATCTCGATCGGGGCGTTGTGATGGTCGAGCCGCATCGCCTCGGCACGCACCCGTTCGATGCGGGCCCGGATCACCGGGGAGATCGGCATGCTGAAGTCGAGGCTGTCGATCGAGGCCGCCGGCACCGAGTCCCGGTGCACCCCGACGCCGCGCCAGGCGCGGGGCGTGCCCTGGGTGTCCGTGATCACCATCGGGAAGTCGAGGCTGGCGACCAGGTCGCCGAACACCTTCTCGAGCTCGGGGTCGCGGATGACCGGGAACGACGCCTGCGAACAGAAGCGCGCGAGCACGCGCGAGGTGGCCGCGATCTCGTCGGAGAGCCGGCGCACGAAGTGGTGGGTCCACAGGAACACCGCCGCGACCAGCACCAGGCTGCCCACGATGAGACCGGCCCGCAGGGCGGTCGCGCGTGAGCCGCGGGTGCCGAGCAGGAGGCTCATGGGGTCACGCCGGAGGCGCGATCTCCTCGAGCCCGCCGAGGTACGGACGCAGCGCCGCCGGGATGCGCACCCCGCCCGCGGCGGTCTGGTGGGTCTCGAGCAGCGCCGCGAAGGTGCGCGGAAGCGCCACGCCGGAGGCGTTGAGCGTGTGCGGGTATTCCACCCGGGCGCCCGCCTCGCGCCGGAAGCGCATGCCCATGCGCCGCGCCTGGAAGTCCTCGAAGTTGGAGCACGACGAGCATTCGAGCCAGCGCCCGGTGCCCGGCGACCACACCTCGAAGTCGTAGCACTTGGCGGCGGCGAACGACATGTCGCCGCTGCACAGCAGCATCACGCGGTAGGGCAGCTCGAGCGCCTCGAAGATGTCGGCGACGTCGCGCGCCAGCTTCTCGTGCTCGTCGTACGAGGTCTCGGGCAGCACGATCTTCACGCACTCGACCTTGTCGAACTGGTGCACGCGCACCATGCCGCGCGTGTCGGCGCCGGCGGCCCCCGCCTCGCGCCGATACGACGCGCAGTAGGCGGTCAGGTAGCGCGGCACCATCCCCGGCTCGAGGATCTCGTCGCGGTGGATGTTGGTGACCGGCACCTCGGCGGTCGGGTTGAGGAACAGGTCGTCCTCGCCGACCAGGTACATGTCGGCCTCGAGCTTGGGCAGCTGGCCGGTGCCGAACAGCGCGGCGCGGCGCACCACGTGCGGCGGCGAGACTTCGGTGTAGCCGTGCCGCGTGGTGTGGAAGTCGAGCATGAAGTTGATGAGCGCACGCTCGAGCCGGGCCCCCATGCCGGTGAACAGCAGGAAGCCCGAGCCGCTGATCTTGGGCGCGCGCTCGAAGTCGAGCAGCCCGAGCCGGGTGGCGAGCTCCCAGTGGGCCCGCGGCTCGAAGTCGAAGGCGCGCGGCTCGCCCCAGGCGCGCACCTGCACGTTCTGCGCCGCGTCCATGCCCGGCGGGACCGAGGGATGCGGCAGCTGGGGGATCCACGCCGCCAGCGATTCGCTCTCCTCCTCCAGCGTGCGCAGTTCGGTGTCGAGCGCCTTGATGCGGTCGCCCACCTCGCGCATCGCGGCGATCTCGCCGGCCGCGTCCTCGCCCGACTTCTTCTTGCGCGCGATCTCCTCGCTGGCCGCGTTGCGGCGCGCCTTGAGCTGCTCGGTCTCGTGGAGCAGCGTCAGCCGCCGCTCCTCGATGGCGTAGAACTGCGCGAGATCCACGCTCATGCCCTTGAGGGCGATGCCGGCTTCGACCTTGTCGCGGTGGTTGCGGAGGAACTTCAGATCGTGCATCGGTGCGGTCCGGGGTTCGGGTGTGGACGGTCGCGGCGTCAGCGCCCGCCGGCGGTGCTGTCGGCCGCGCGCCCCAGCTCCCTGGCGCGCGCGTACGCCGCGCGTGCCTCCTCGTCGCGGCCGAGCTTCGCGAGCGCCATGCCGAGTCCATAGTAGGCCGCCGGATCGTCCTTGCGCACCGCGGTGGCCGCGGCGTAGCGGCGGGCGGCGGTGCGGAAGTCCTTCACGCGGTAGGCCTGGTTGCCGGACTCGATCAGCGCCTGGGCCCGCACCGCCGCATCGGGCGGGGTCGCGCGGTTCGCGCAGCCGACCGCGACGAGCGCCACCGCCAGGATCGCGGCGACGACCGCGGCGCGCGGCGTGCGGAGGGCAGGTTGGGCTTTCGAGCGGGTGCGGGTCAAGCGGCCTCCTGGACGAACGCGAACGCCCCGGCCGCGCGGCGCCGGGGCGGTACGCGTTCCGAGGTCTAGTCCTTCTTCTTCGGCGCGGCCTTGGGCTTCGGGTTCTTCTTCGCCTCGGTGCGCGCGGCCTTGGCGTTGACCTTCCGCGGGGACGGGGCCTTCCTGACCTTGCGCGTGCGGCCCTTGGTCTTGGTCGCGGCCTTCTTCGCGACGGTGGTCGCGGACTTCGACGCGGCCTTCCAGGTCATGCCGAGCGAGCGCAACAGCGACGCACACTGCTCGGACGGCTGCGCGCCGACCTTCAGCCACGCCTCGACCTTGTCCTTGTGGACCACGAGTTCGTAGGGCTGCGCGATCGGGTTGTAGTGCCCGAGGATCTCGAGGAAGCGCCCGTCGCGCTGACGACGCGAGTCGGCCGCCACCACGCGGTAGAAGGGCCGCTTCTTCGCACCGGCCCGCATCAGACGGATCACCACCGACATGCTTGTCCTCCTCCGAGTTTCACAGCGGGCGCGGGCCCCGATGAGCCCCGCTACCGCATCATCCCCCGCAGTCCGGCGAGGGACCGCGGGCCGCCCTTGAGACGCTTCATCAGCGTCCGGGCCTGTTCGTAATCCTTGAGCAGCCGGTTCACGTCGCTCACCGACGTTCCGCTGCCCGCTGCGATGCGGCGCCGGCGCGATCCATCGATCACGCGCGGCAGCCGCCGTTCCTTGCGGGTCATGCTGGTCAGGATCGCCTCGTAGCGGCGCAGCCGGACCATGTCCGGCTTCGCCTGCTCGAGCGCCGCCTGATTCATGCCCGGGAGCATCTTGAGGATGTCCTCGAGCGGACCCATCTTCCGGATCTGCTTGAGCTGCTCGAGGAAGTCCTCGAGCGTGAAGTCCTTCTTCCGCATCCGCTCGGCGAGCCGGACCGCGTCCTGCTCGTCGACCGACGAGCGCGCCTTCTCGACCAGGCCGACCACATCGCCCATGCCGAGGATGCGCCCGGCCACGCGCCGGGCGTCGAACGTCTCGAGCCCATCGAGCTTCTCGCCCGTGCCGAGGAACAGGATCGGCTTGCCCGTCACCTGCCTCAGCGAGAGCGCCGCCCCACCGCGCGCGTCGCCGTCCATCTTGCTCAGCACCAGGCCGTCCACGCCGATGCGCTCGGCGAACGCCGTCCCGATGCGTATCGCTTCCTGCCCCGTCATCCCGTCCACCACCAGCAGCACCTGGTGGGCGCGCACCACGCGCTTGAGCGTCTCGAGCTCGCCCATCAGCGCGTCGTCGATGTGCAGGCGGCCCGCGGTGTCGAGGATCAGGAAATCGAACCCGCGCGTCCGCGCCTGCTCCAGCGCCTCCGCGGCGATGGCCTCGGGCGCCGCGCCCTCGGGCGCGCGCCAGAACGAAGCCTGCGCCTGCGGAGCCAGCCGCTCGAGCTGGTCGATGGCCGCCGGCCGATGGACGTCCGCGCTGGCGAGCAGCACCCGCTTCTTGCGCTCGTGCAGCCAGCGCGCCAGCTTGCCGGCGAAAGTGGTCTTGCCCGAGCCCTGCAGGCCCGCGAGCAGCACCACCGTCGGCACGTGCGGCGAGCCCGCGAGCGTGACCGGGCTCTGCCCGAGCAGGCTCACCAGCTCCTCTTGCACGATCCCCACCACCTGCTGACCGGCGGTGAGACTCTTCAGTACGTCCTCGCCGATCGCCCGGGCCTCGACCCGCGCCACGAAGTCGCGGGCCACCGACACATGCACGTCGGCCTCGAGGAGCGCTCGACGCACGTCGCGCAGGCTATCGCGGATGTTGTCCGGCGTGAGGCGGGCCTGCCCGGTGAGATTCCGGACGATGCCCTGGATGCGATCGGTGAGCGCTTCGAACACGTTCCCTCAGGTCCTCGAAGCGGGGAGTTATACCACGCCGCGCGGCCCGGGGTGAAGCCCGGTGTGGCGGGATCAGCGGACCGCGTCCCGCAGCTCCGCCAGCGCCCGGCGCGGGTCGGGCTGGCGGAACACCGCGTTCCCCGCCACGAACACCTCGGCGCCGGCGGCGCGCGCGGCGCTCGCGGTGTCGGGCGCGATGCCCCCGTCCACCTCGATCACGAAGCGCCCGCCATGCGCGGCGCGCCAGGCGGCGGCCTCGCGCACCTTGGAGAGCTGTTCGGGCCGGAACGACTGCCCGCCGAACCCGGGCTCCACGGTCATCACCAGCAGCAGGTCGAGCCCGGCGAGGTGCGGCTCAACGGCCGCGAACGGCGTGCCCGGCTTGAGCGCCAGTCCGGCGCGCGCGCCGCTCGAGCGGACCTCCGCGAGCGCCCCCGCCACGCCGTGCTCGTGCGGCGCCTCGAGATGGAGCGTGATGAGGTCGGCGCCGGCCTCGCGGAAGGCGCGCACCAGCCGCTGGGGCTGGTCGATCATGAGATGCACGTCGAGGAACGCCGCGGTGAGCCGGCGCGCCGCGGCGACCACCAGCGGCCCGAACGTGAGGTTGGGCACGAAGTGGTTGTCCATCACGTCGCAATGCACCCAGTCGCGCGCCGGGTCGGCGATCGCCAGCTCGGCTCCGAGCCGCGCGAAGTCGGCGGACAGGATGGAGGGCGCGACGATGGGCGGGGTGAGCATGGGATTCGTGGACATGGGTCGATGGGCCTCGCGCGCCCCGCCGGGGTTCACCTTCGCCCGGCCGGGTGGACGATGCGGAGGATAGCAGCGGGGCGCGGGCGGGAGGAACCGGCGCGCGGACGGCGGTGGGCGCGCGCGGTCATCGGATCATCCGTCCCGTGGCCTGCACCACGATGTCGGCGTTGCGGGCGATCCGCGACCCGGGCGCCGGGTCCTGGACCACGATGGTGCCGATCGAGGGAGCGGCGGGCGGGGTGATCACGCGGAAGCCGTAGGACTCGAGCTGGCGTCGCGCGCCGCCGATCTCGCGGCCGAGCAGGTCGGGCATGACGTAGAGCTCGGCGCGCGCGCCGGTCGAGACCAGCAGGCCCACCACGCCATCGCGCGGCAGCACGGTCTCGGCGGGCGGGTCGGAGGCCACCACCAGGCCGTCTCCGACCTCGTCGGAAGGCGCGCGCGTGATGCCACCCACGCGCAGCCCGGCGCGCTCCACCAGCAGGCGGGCGCTGCGCAGCGACTCGCCGAACAGCGCCGGGACCGACGACGACTGTTCGCCCAGGCTCAGCATGACCAGGACGCGTTTGCGGCCGCGCACCGGGGTCTCGGGGGGCGGGTCCTGCGACACCACGAACCCGGCCGGCACCGACGGGTCGAAGCGCTCGCCGGCACGCGACACCGCGATCCCCATCGGCCGCAGGGTGCGCTCGGCCTGCTCGAGCGTGAGATTGGTGAGGTCGGGCAGCCGCACCTCGCCGGCACTGTGGATCAGCCGCGGCATGACGAGGTTGTTGAAGATCACGAGCCCGGTCGCGAACGCTCCGACCGCGAGCACCAGCAGCGACAGCATCGCGCGCACGCGACGCCGTCGGGGTCGCGGGGCGCTGCCGGCCGCGCGGGGCGGCGCGGCGGGCGCGGCGGAGGCGCCGGGGCTGCGGCCGTCGTCGCTCACGCCTTGCGGAACCTCGCGGCGAACGCACCATCGCAGCCGTGCACGTGGGGCAGCACGCGCATGAAGCCGTCCACGTCGGCCACGCCTTCCGGGACCACTCCGTCCGCGCTCTCGAGGACGAACTGCGGGTTCTGGTGCAGGAACTTCTCGACCACGTCCACGGTCTCCTCGGGCTCGAAGGAGCACACGCTGTACACCAGCACGCCGCCCGGGCGCACGCGCCGTCCGCCCGCGCCGAGCAGGTCGAGCTGGACCGGCGGCATCTCGGCCAGCACCTCGGGCCCCTTGCGCCAGCGCGCGTCGGCGCGCCGCCCGATCACGCCCAGCCCCGAGCACGGCGCATCCACCAGCACGCGGTCGAACGGCATCGGGAAGGTGTAGGTGTAGCCGTCCCCGTGCACCACGTGCACCGCGTGTGCGCCGAGGCGCGCCACGGTGGTCTCGAGCGAGGCGACGCGCGCCTCGTTGCGCTCCAGCGCCCACACCTCGCCCTCGTCCTTCATCAGCTCGGCGAGGTGGGTGCTCTTGCCGCCGGGCGCGGCGCACAGATCGAGCAGCCGGTCATGCTGTTGCGGGTCGACCAGCCGCGAGACCAGCGCCTCGCTCTCGTCCTGCACCGTGCACCAGCCCTCTTTGAACGCCGCCAGCGCCGCGGGCGAGTGATTGCCCTCGATCCACACCAGGTCGGGCGAGTAGGTCGCCGGCGTGGCCACGACATCTTCCTTCGCCAGCCGTTCGATGAGCGCCTCGCGGGTGCCGCGCGTGGCGTTCACGCGCAGTCCCGAGGGCACCGCGCGGTTGTTCGCCAGCATGAGCGCACGCAACTGCCCCACGCCGAAGCGCGCGAGCCAGCGCTCGACCAGCCACACCGGATGCGAGCCCCACACCGCCAGCGACTCGACGTCGTCGCCCGCCGGGTACTCCAGCGTGTCCTTCTCGTCGGCCAGCCGCCTCAGCACGCTGTTCACCAGCCCGACGGTGCCCGGATGGCCGTACTTGTGCGCCAGCTTCACGGCCTCGTCCACCGCCGCGTGCGCCGGCACGCGATCGAGGAACAGGATCTGGTAGGCGCCGAGGCGCAGCAGGTTGCGGATCCAGGGCTGGGTCTGCGCCAGCCCGATGTGGAGCCGCTGATCGAGCGCCCAGTCGAGGCGGGCGCGCCAGCGCAGGGTGCCCTTCACGATCTCGTGCATGAGCGCGAGATCGCGCGGGTCGGGGCCGCCCCGCTGATGCGCCCCGTCCAGCATGCGATCGCTGAAGGCGCTGCGGGTGTCGGCCGCGTGCAGGATGCGCAGCGCCGCCTCGCGCGGATTGGTGGGGAGCGCCGCCGGATCATGATCCTCGTCGCGCGGCGCGCCCGGCGGCCGGCCGCGGTCGAGCGGGCGTCCCTGCGGACGTCCCTGCGGACGGTCCCGGTCGTACGTGCGCGGCCCGCTTCGCGAGTCGCTCGCGCGCGACTTCACCAGGCCCTTGCCCGCCTCGAAGTGGAGCGTGTTCCCATAGAGCGGCCGCGAGCGGTTGACGGCGCCTTCCTGACCGTCGGTCGGGCGCGGCGCGCGGTCGCCGCCCGGACGCGGCGCGCGGTCACCCCCGCTGCGCGGCGCGCGGTCACCGTACGGTCGCGGGGATCGGTCCCCACCCGGCCGGGGCGCGCGGTCGCCGTAAGGACGGGGTGCACGATCGCCGCCGGTGCGCGGCGCGCGGTCGCCGTACGGCCGCGGCGCGCGATCACCGCCGGGTCGCGGCGCGCGATCGCCGCCGCTGCGCGGCGTGCGGTCGCCGTACGGCCGCGGCGCGCGATCGCCCCCGGGTCGCGGTGCGCGGTCGCCGCCACTGCGCGGTGCGCGGTCGCCATACGGCCGTGGCGCGCGATCGCCACCCGGGCGCGGCGCGCGATCGCCGTACGGTCGCGGTGCGCGGTCGCCGTTCGGACGTGCCGTGCGCTCGCCTCCCCGGCGTGGCGCGCGGTCGCCGCCAGCGCGCGGCGCGCGGTCGCCGTACGGCCGCGGCGCCCGGTCTCCACCGGGACGCGGACCACGATCGCCGCGCCCACCGGGTCCTCCGGCGCGGCCATCCCGCGCGCCCGGACCCCGGCGGTCGCGGTCCGCGCCGCCACGTTCGGCGGGCGGACGGGCGGGACGCTGGGGCACCGACAGCGGCGCCCGATCGCTCCGCTCACGCACGAACGATGTGAACCCGGTGTTCGAAGACGTCGTCGGCGGTCCGTCGGCCTGTGGCGCTTCGCGCGGCTCGGAGCCGCCCGCCGGCGCTTCGGCCGGGCGCGATGCGCGCGGACGGCGGCCGAACGCGGGATCTCCTCCGGCCGCCGACTGCGGCGCCACGTTGGCGATCCAGCGCTCGAAGGTGCGCGCGGCCTCGGTGCGCGGCTCGGCGGCCGGCGCCGGCGCGCACGCGTCGCGCGGGTGAGGCACGGCCGCGCGCGGCGGGCGGGCGGCTGTCGAGTCCACCGGTCCACGGCGGCGCGGGCTGCGGGCGTCGGTCACGCGTGCGTCTCCTTCATGGTCTGCATCCGTTCTCCGTTCGAGAGTCTCGCGCCGCGAGCCCAGTCGGCCGCCGGCTGTTCGCTCCGTCCTTCAGGCTTCACGCGGGCCACGCGCAGGGCGCCCGTGCCGCACGCCACCACCACGCCATCGTGCCGTACCTCGAGCACCGTGCCCGGGCGCCACGGCCACCGGCAGGAGATGTTCGGGCATCGCCTGGCACACGATCACCCGCCGGTCGTGCAGCGCGGCCGCGGCCCCGGGCCACGGCGTCACCGCGCGCGCGCGGTTCCACACCGCCAGCGCGTCGAGCGTCCAGTCGATCACGCCGTCCTCCTTCTTCAGTTTCTTCGCGTACGATCCCGCCGTCCGGTCCTGCGGCGTCCGCGGTGCCCGTCCCGCGTGCGCGAGCGTCACGGTCCCGGCCAGCAGCGAGGCCCCTTCCTCGGCGAGCCGCGCCGCCAGCGAGGCGGCGTCGTCCGCGGCCAGGATGGGCGTCAGCCGCTGCTCGATCAGGTCGCCGGTGTCCAGCCCCGCGTCCATGAACATCGTGGTGCTCCCGGTCCACGCCCGCCCGTCCCACAACGCGCGCTGGATCGGCGCGGCGCCGCGATAGTCGGGCAGCAGCGAGGCGTGCAGGTTGACCGCGCCCGCGCGCGGCACGTCGAGCAGCGCCTGCGGCAGGATCATCCCGAACGCCACCACCACGAGCAGGTCGGGCGCCACCGCGGCGATGTCCGTCCAGTGCTCCCGCGTCTTCAACGTCTCCGGCTTGATCACCGCCAGTCCCATCGCCGTGGCCACCGCGGCCACCGGCGAGGGCCCCACGGCCAGACCGCGGCCCCGGGGCCGATCGGGCTGCGTGACCACCAGCGCCACCTCGCACCCGCGCGCCAGCGCGCGCAGGGCGGGCACCGCGAACTCCGGCGTGCCCATGAACACCACTCGCGGACGGCTCAGAGCGACTCCTCCGCGGCCCGCGGCCTGTGCTCCTCGGGCAGCTCGCCGCGCGCCAGCGCGTCGAGCGAGCGGCGCAGGAACTGGCGCTTGAGCGGCGACAGCCGGTCCACGAACAGCACGCCGTCGAGATGGTCGATCTCGTGCTGGATGGCCCGCGCCAGGAACCCCTCGGCCTCGAGCGTGAACGCCCGCCCGTGCTCGTCGCGCGCGCTCACCTTGAGCGTGAGCGCGCGCGGTGACGTCGTCGTAGATGCCGGGCATCGAGAGGCAGCCCTCCTCGCGCGGTGTCCGATCCCGAGCGTGTCTCGACGACCGGGTTGATCATGGTGTACTCGGCGTGGGCCTGGTCGTCGAGCGGGACGCTCACCACCAGCACGCGCTGCGCGACCCCCACCTGGTTGGCGGCCAGCCCGACGCCGTTGTACGCCTTCATGGTCTCGAACATGTCCTCGACCAGGCGGCGCACCGAGTCGTCGACCGATCCGATCTCGGCCGCTTTCTGGCGCAACACCGGGTCGCCGTAGATGCGCACCGGCCGGACCGCCATCAGGCACCCTTCTCCTGCACCACCGAGACGACGGCGCTCTTGAGGAACTCCACCTTCACGTCGTCGGCCACCTTGAGCACGACCTTGGCGTCGTCCACGCCCACCACGGTGCCGAGCATGCCGCCCGAGGTCACCACCCGATCGCCCTTCTTGAGCGCCTTGAGCATGGCCTGCACCTTCTTCTGGGTCTCCTGCTGCGGGCGGATGAGCAGGAAGTACATGATGACGAAGATGAGCAGGATGGGGCCGAACTGCACCAGCATGGCGATGGTCGGATTCGCGTTCGGCGCGGCACCGGCCTGCGCCCAGGCATCGCTCCACATGGGTCGTGTCCTCGGGTCTCAGTCGTCGGCAGCCACTGCGCCGCCAGGGGGCGGCGCCAGCGTCTCGCCGCTGCGGAATCTCTCCAGGAACGCCGCGCGGAACGCGGCGTACCGTCCTTCCACGATCGCGGCGCGCGCGCGCCGCACCAGCGCGATGGTGAAGTGCACCGCGTGCGCCGACGCCAGCCGCATCCCGAGCAGCTCGTGCGCGGCGAACAGGTGCCGGATGTACGCGCGCGAGAAGCGGCGGCAGGTGGAGCAGTCGCACTCCGGGTCCAGCGGCCGCTCGTCGTGCATGTAGCCCGCGTTCTTCACCACCAGCCGCCCGGTCGAGATGAACACCGTCCCGCGACGGGCGTTGCGCGTGGGGAGCACGCAGTCGAACATGTCGACCCCGCGCGCCACCCCTTCCACGATGTCCACCGGGTGCCCGACGCCCATCAGATAGCGCGGCTTGCCCGCCGGGAACATCTCACAATCGTGCGCGACCATCTCGAGCCCGAGCGAGCGCCCTTCGCCCACCCACAGCCCGCCGAGCGCGAAGCCGTCGAACGGCAGCGTGCCCAGCGTGTCGAAGCAGCGGCGCCGCTCGCCGGCGTCCACGCCGCCCTGGTTGATCCCGAACAGCGCCAGCGCCCCGCCGCCCTCGCCGCGCAGCCGCTCGCGCTCCGCGAGCCCGCGCGCCGCCCAGCGCAGCGTGCGGTCCACCGCCGGCCGCATCACGTCGGGCGTCGCCGGCAACTCCACCAGCTGGTCCAGCGACATCCCGATGTCGGTGCCGAGGCCGTCCTGGATCCGGATCGCGTCCTCGGGGCTCAGATGATGCTTCGCTCCGTCGAGGTGCGAGCGGAACGTCACCCCGTCGTCGGTCACTTTACGCATCCCGGCCAGGCTCATCACCTGGAACCCGCCGCTGTCGGTCAGGATCGCGCCGTCCCAGCTCATGAACCGGTGCAGGCCGCCCATGCGGCGCACCGTGTCCACCCCCGGCCGCAGCGAGAGGTGATAGGTGTTCGAGAGCAGGATGTCCGCGCCCGCGCCGGTCAGGTCGTCGGGTGCGAGCGTCTTCACGGAGCCCACCGTCCCCACCGGCATGAAGGCCGGTGTGAGCACCTCGCCGTGGGCGGTGTGGATCCTCCCCGCGCGCGCAGGGGTCGTCGGGTCAGTCGATTCGAGCGTGAACGAGAAGGCCATCCGGGCCTCGGCACCGGAGGTGAGTCCACGCTCGCGGGCCGCAAGGTGCTGTGAACGTCCGGGGAAGGACTCTAGGGGACGCGCCCGTGGCGGGTCAAGCGGGTGGGCCGGGTCCGCCGTCAGGGCTTGACGCCGCCGCCCCCGGTTCGCAGACTGCCTCCCACGAAGGTCTCGCGCGTCGGGCGGACCACCGACCGGGCATTGCGCACGCTTCGAGAGGACACCGATGCCCTGTCTGGCCGTGGTCATCGTCGCCGCGGCGGCCCTCGTCCCGCCGAGTGCCGCGCCACCCGATACGCTCTCCCCGTCCGCGCGGGTGTGGCGCCGCTTCGAGGAGATCGTCGTGCGCGCGCGGCGCGAGGACCCGTTCGCGACCCACAGCGCGCGCCGGATCGACCGGGGCAGCCTCATCCACCTGCCGATCGACCGTCTCGCCGACGCGCTCGCGCTGCAGACCGGCGTGGTGGCGCAGGGCGGCGCGCTCCACGTGCGCGGCGGGCGCGCGGGCGAGGCACCGCTCACCGTCGAGGGCATGCCGCTGGTGGAACCGTTCCGCGGGGCGCCGCTCGAGCTCCCGCTGTCGGCGCTCGAGTCGGTCGAGCTCCAGACCGGCGCGATCGAGGCGCGACATCCGGGCGCGCTCGCCGGGGTCGCGGTCGCGCTGCTCGCGCCTCCTCCGGGCCACCCGGCGCTCGAGGCACAGTGGCGGACGGCGCCGGGCGCGCGGCGGCGGCAGGACCGCCTGGCGCTGCGCGCCGGCACGCCGCTCCCGCGCACCGGGCTCGGGATCGCGGGCGACCTCGAGGCCACGCTCGAGGACGCGCCGTGGCCGAACCTGCGCACCCTCTCGGACTACCACGTGCTCGGCAGCCGGTTCGGCTGGCGCGCGGACGACCGGCTGCTGGGCCACGCGCGCCTCGCCACGCTGCGGGGCGACACGCGGCTCGCGCTGGACTTCCTCGCCGGACGTCGCATCGAGCGGCCATTCGATCCGGCGTGGTCGCTGGACGGCTGGATGGACGACTGTCCCGATCCGCCGTTCTGCATCCGGGCGCCGATCTTCAGCCCGGAACCGCGGGCGGGCTTCACTCGGAGGTACCGCGCCGCCGACCACCTGGTGATGACCGACTCGCGACATCGCGCCTTCCTGTTCGGCGCGTCGCGGCCGTGGGCCGGCTCGCAGGTGAGAGCCACGCTCGGCTGGCTGCGCACGCGCGAGCTCACCTCGGTCGGCGGCCACGACGACGAGTCCTACCTGGTCAAGGAGCGCTTCCCGCTGTACGGCCGGGAAGATTCTCCCGACAACGATCCGTTCCATGTCTACGATGGCGACGAGCCCTACTACCGCCGCCGGGTCGGCGAACGGGAGTGGGGACAGCTCGACTGGGGCCGCACGCTGGCGCGCGGTCGCGCCTCCGCCGGGGCGGGCGGCGCGCGGAGCCATCTCGCGTTCCGCGAGGTGGACCTGTCCTCGGTCGGGCTCTCGGTGGACTCCATCCGCGTCTATCGCGCCACCGTGCCCGAGGCGTTCGCGTGGGGGCAGGTGCGCTGGATGTTCGAGGGGCTGGTGCTCAATGCCGGGATGCGCGCCGAGCGCTTCAGCGCGGGGCGCGGCACCGGCGTGCCCGTCGCCAGTGACGCGCCGCGGCCGATATGGTCGCTCTCGCCACGACTGGGAGTCGCGTACCCGGTGTCGGTGCGCGACGTGTTCTCGCTCGCCTACGCGCGCATCCAGCAGGCCCCGGCGGCCGATCTCCTGTTCGAGAACCGCACCATGCCCACCAACGAGCATCCGCTCGGGAACCCGGCGCTGGTGCCGGCCACGGTGATCACGTACGAGGCGGCCGTGCGCCACCTGTTCGACCGCGGTTGGTCGGTGCAGGCGTCGACGTTCTTCCGCGACCTCTACGATCTGATCGGAAGCGCCGGCATACCCGGCCCCCCCCGGTGGGTTCCGTGGCTGATGTACCAGAACGTGGACGAGGCGCAGGTGACGGGGTACGAGATGGCGCTGCGCCACGAGTCCACCCGCGCGCGCGGGGCGCTGACGTACACCTGGATGGACGCCCGCGGCACCCTGTCGCGCGAGGATGGCGTCCCCTATGGCCCGTTGATCGGCCAGCGTGCCGTGGTGCTCGGCCAGCATCCGCTCGACTGGGACCGGCGCCACACCGTGGCGCTCACCCTCGAGTGGATGCCCGATGCCGCGTGGTCGCTCGCGTGGGCCACCGAGGCGGGCAGCGGATTGCCATGGACGCCGCGCAAGCGGCGCGTTCCCGAGGCCGACATCAGCCGTGAGAACTCGCGGCGCTTCCGCCCCAGCGAGACCAGCGCGTTCGCCATGCGCTGGGCCCCGCGCCTGTTCAGTCACCGTCTCACGGCGGGACTCGACGTGCGCAACGTGTTCGACTCGCGCCACGACCTCGCGGCCACCACCGACGGTTATCCGAACACCTTGATCAACACGCGCTACGACGACTACGGCGCGTACCGCACCGAGACCGGCCTCGGCGGGGGCGCCTACTGGAACGACCGGGACGGCGACGGGCGGCCCGGCTGGGTGCCGGTGCACGATCCGCGGCTGATGAGCGAACCGCGCAGCGTGCGCACCGCGGTGAGCATCGCCTATTGAACGCGACGGGCGCGCGCCCGTGATGCGGGGCGCGCGCCCGTGCGTGACGCGATCGCTTGAGGCTCAGCCCTCGACGCCCTCGTCCTCGCCTTCGCCCTCACCCGGATCATCGAGGCCGAAGCCCATGCCCCGGCCCATCCCCATGCCGCGGCCCGGCCCGGGGCCGCCCTGGTGCAGCTCGCGCGCCTTCTTCTGCTGCGCGGGCGTGAGCAGGCCGCGCACCTCGAGCAGCGCGCCCACGTGCGCCTTCTGGATCGCGGCGCGCAGCCCGGCGACGCGATCGATCTGCGCCCCCACCGCCCCGGCGTCGGGCTGGTCGCCGCGCAGCAGCTTGCCGAGATCCATCTGCGCGATCCGCAGGTCGGCCTGCATCTGCACGACCTTCCTCGCGGTGCGCTCGTGGATGTCGGCGACCTTCTCGCGCTGCGCGTCGGTGAGATCGAGCGCCTTCAGCATGGCCATCGCGCCCCCCGGCCCGTGGCCGCGCATGCCGGACCCCATCCCCGGGCCCATGCCGCCGGGCCCGCGTCCCATCCTGCCGCGGCCGTGCATGCCCATCGGGCCGCCGTGCACACAACACGCCGCACCCATGCCGCATCCCGCGCGATCCTTGCCGCCGCGTCCATGCCCGGCATCGGGCCACCCGGGCCGGGGCCCATGCCCGGCGCGTGCATACCGGCCGCCGGCGCCTTGCCCGGCGCCTTGGCCGCCGCGTCGGTCTGCGCCCACGCACCCGTGGCCACCAGCACCAGGGCCACCAGGCTCATCGCGATCGTGGTCTTCCTCTTGGTCGTCATCGTTCCTCTCCTGGATCCGGGTCTCCACCCGGGGGCCGGCCTTCATCGGGAAGCGGGCGGCCGGTACGCCCGCGCCAGGACTGCTGGTATCGCATCAGCAACTCGCGCCAGTGCGCGCGCTGCTCCTCGGTGAGCTCGCGCTCGATGGAGGCGTGGGTGCTGTCGCGCAGCGCCGTCTGCTCGACGCGCATGCGCTCCAGCGCGGCGCGGCATGCGCGCGCTGGACGTCGCCAGGCCGAGCTCGCGTTCGAGGTGCTCGAGCATCGGCCGCGGGCCCATCCCGCGCCCGGGCCCATGCCGCGCATCCCCATCGGACCGAGGGCCGGGCATGCCCTCAGGCCGCCCCCGTGGAGCGCGAACGGCGGGAGCGGCACGCCGAAGCGCATGAACGCGATACCCGCCACCAGTCCGAGCGCGAAGCCGACGATGAGCGAGGCCACGACCGCGATCACGATCCCGCGGACTCCGTTCATCGTGCCTCCGCTGTCCGCCGGCAGCGGGCGACCGCGTGGGTCGTCCCGGCGCGCGCCGGACTGGTCGAGCTCGGCCACCAGCGCGTCGCTGAGATCGTCGCTGGCGGGCGCTCGTCACGGTGGCGCTGGCGCGGTCGCGACCAGCACCACCGACGCCGCCACCGAGACCGCGAGCAGCGTGAACGCCGCCGCCAGGCGCCGAGGGCCGCATCGCCCAGCCGAGCCAGCGCGGCTGGCGCTCGCGCGCCTCGATGCGGGCGCGCACCCGGGTCCACAGCGCCGGCTCGGCGTCGGCGCTCACCGAGGCCAGCAGCCGCGTCAGGCGCTCGTCCTCGTGCCGTTCGTCGTCGTTCATCGCGTCCCTCCGCTCTCGAACCGTTCCCGCATCGTCGCCTTCAGCGTCTCGCGCGCCCGGTACAGCCTCGACTTCACCGCCGCCACGCTCGCACCGGTCGCTCCGCCGACCTCGTCGTAGGTCAGCCCGAGCCGGTCGCGCAGCACCACCGCCTCGCGCTGCTCGGGTGGGAGCGCGTCGATCGCCCGCTCCAGCGCGGCCAGCAGCCGCGGCGTGTCGATCGCCTCGTCCCACCCCGCCACCGGATCCACCCGCAGCCCGGCCTCCGCGACCGGGTCGTGGTCCTCGAGCGCGCCGCCCGCGAACCGGCGCCGCCGCAGCAGATCGCGGCAGCGGTTGGAGACGATGCGCAGCACCCAGGTCTTCAGGCCCCGCTCCCCGCGGAATCCGGGGGCCGCGTCGCGGATGCGCATCAGCGCGTCCTCGACCACGTCGGCCGCCTCGTCGGGGTCCCGCAACAGGCTGCGCGCCAGTGTCGTCATCGCACCGCCATATTCCCGGTACGCCTCGCCGAGCGCGTCCAGGTCCCGCGCACGCAGCCGGGCGATGAGGTCGCTTTCCGATGTCGGTCCCAGTCTCCCTCCGTGCGTACGGAGAATGGACGGTCGAGCCGGCCCGGAGTTGCGCGGTGCCCCGCTGGCGCGCGCCGGGCACTGCGCGGGCGGGCGGTTCGGGGGGCGGCGGGCATTGCGGAACGTGACTCCTGCCGCAGGACAGGACCGCCCTACTCGCGGATCGGCCGCGGCCGCGGCAGGGCGTGACCGTCCGCCGCCCCCGACTCCGGCCCGCCCCGGCGCGCCCGGAGCACCCACTGGAACGCCATCGCGTCGGGCGTCACGCGGCACGCCACGGCGTCGAGCGCGCGC
Source organism: Candidatus Eiseniibacteriota bacterium (assembly GCA_963776245.1). Lineage (GTDB taxonomy): Bacteria > Eisenbacteria > RBG-16-71-46 > RBG-16-71-46 > RBG-16-71-46 > CAVSAC01. The sequence goes on from CAVZLN010000005.1 coordinate 108,867, forward strand.
TCCACGACATCGAGCCGCAGCCGGTGCAGGATCCAGCCGAACCGTGCCCGCTGCATGCTGAACGCCAGTTCGTCGACCCGGAACCCGCACTCCCGCACCTGGTCCAGCAGCGCCCGGCGGGTGAAGAACCTCAGGTGCGAGTCGTCCAGCAGCCCGCTCTCGGTGTAGTCGAACCGGCCCCACAGCAGGTTCCAGCGCACCGTGTGATGCGCGATGTTGGGGATCGAGATCAGCAGCGCGCCCCCGGGAGCCAGCAGGCCCTGGCAGCGGCGCAGCACCGCGGCGGGGTCGCGCAGGTGCTCGAGCACGTCCGCGAACATGACGACGTCGTAGGGCCCCCGGAGGCGCGTCCACAGGGCCGCGTCCTCGATGTCACCCACGATCATGTCCTCGCAGAAACGCGCGGCCTGCTCGGCGGCGGCCGGGCTGTACTCGAACCCGGTCACGCGGCAGGCGCGCTCGTCGCGCAGGATGCGGGTCATGTAGCCGGTGGCGCAGCCGAATTCGAGCACGCGGCCGCCGGGCGCCGTCCACTCGACGAGCTGGCGCTTATTGGCCTCGAGGCGGTCCCGCCAAGGGTAGATCTTGTCCTGCACCATCCGACCGCGCCTCCCGGTACCGGCGGCGGACCGCGGAGCCGCCCGGCGAAGCGCCGGGCGACGGGCCGGGATCCCATTGCGCCAGTCGGGGAACCTACCCTTGTTCGTGACCGGCGCCCAACGTTATCTCGGTCCGCGCCAGCGCGTGGTCAGGCGGATGTCTTCGCCTCGCTGGCGCCGATGAAGCGGTAGACCATCGAGCCGAGCAGGGCGCCCGCGATCGGCGCGACCCAGAACAGCCACAGCTGGGCGACCGCCCAGCCGCCGACGAACACCGCGACACCGGTGCTCCGCGCGGGGTTCACCGAAGCGTTGGTGACCGGGATGGCGATCAGATTGGTCAGCGTGAGCCCCAGTCCGATCGCGAGCGGCGCAAAGCCCTGCGGCGCCCGCCGGTCGGTCGCTCCGAGGATGATGATCAGGAACATCATGGTCACGACGACCTCGGTCACCAGCCCCGCCAGCATCGAGTACTGGCCGGGCGAGTGTTCGCCATAACCGTTCGACGCGAAGCCCGCCGTGAGATCGAAGCCGGCCCGGCCGCTGGCGATGACGTACAGGACGCCACCTGCCACGATGCCGCCGAGGACCTGCGCGACGATGTAGGGCAGCAGCCGGCTCGCGGGAAACGTCCGCTCGCCCACAGCCCGATGGACACCGCCGGATTGAGGTGGCATCCCGAGATGTGCCCGATCGCGTAGGCCATCGTGAGGACCGTCAGGCCGAACGCGAGGGCGACGCCCAACCATCCGATGCCGACACCGGGGAACGCGGCGGCCAGCAGAGCGCTGCCGCAACCTCCGAACACCAGCCAGAACGTCCCGAAGCACTCCGCGCCATACTGCTTCATCGTCGGTCTCCTTCCGTGAGCGTGGATCACCGTGCGGAGCGCGAGGCTCCGCTCCACGGGTCGACCCCGGCAGCCTACACCGGGCACGGCCGGATGTCGGCACGCCCGGCCCGGCGCGCCCGGCCCCGCGGAGCGCCGTGACGGTCCGCCGCGGGTGCTGGAGCACCGCCGGTGCTTGACCCTGCTCCGGCCCGGTCCCTACAGTCGCGGCTTCGAGGGTCACCCAGGGCAGCACCGGAGGCCGGATGCCCGTTCGCGGCATCGGTGTGGACATCTGCAAGGTGGAGCGCATCGCCGAGTCGCTGACGCGCTTCGGCGAGCGCATGGAGAAGCGCCTCTTCACGCCGGCGGAGCTGACCTATTCGCGCGGGCACCGCGACCCGCTGCCGCACCTCGCCGCGCGCTTCGCGGCCAAGGAGGCGGCCTCCAAGGCGCTCGGCACCGGCATGGCGGGCGGCGTCGGCTGGACCCAGATCGAGGTGCTGCAGCCCGGCGGCCGCCAGCCCTCGCTCGCCTTCACCGGCGTCGCGCTCGAGCGCTTCCAGGCGATCGGGGCCACCTCCTCGCACCTCTCGCTCTCGCACGACGGCGGCCTGGCCGTGGCGTGCGTGGTGATCGAGGGCTGAGATGAAGCTCCGGCGCGTGCTCATCGCCAATCGCGGCGAGATCGCGGTGCGCGTCATCCGCACGCTGCGCGAGCTCGACATCACCTCGATCGCGGTGTTCAGCGAGCCGGACCGCGCGTCGATGCACGTGCTGCTCGCCGACGAGGCCTATCCGATCGGGCCCGGCCCGTCGCGCGACTCCTACCTGAACCTGGAGCGCGTGCTCGAGACCGCGGTGCGCGTGAAGGCCGACGCCATCCACCCGGGCTACGGCTTCTTCGCCGAGAACAGCGCGTTCGCGCGTGCGTGCGCCGCGGCCGGGATCGCGTTCATCGGCCCGCGCCCCGAGACCATCGACGCGCTCGGCGACAAGCTGCGGGCGCGCGCGGCCGCGAAGGCCGCGGGCGTGCCGATGGTGCCGGGCTCCGACGGGCCGGTCGGCTCGCTCGACGAGGCGCGCGGCGTGGCGAAGCGCATCGGCTGGCCGCTCATGCTCAAGGCGGCGGCCGGCGGCGGCGGCAAGGGCATGCGGGTGGTGCGCGGCGACGCCGACCTGGCCTCGGCGTGGTCGCTGACGCGCGGCGAGGCGGCCGCGGCGTTCGGCGACGACCGCGTGTACCTCGAGCGCTACGTGACGCGCCCGCGCCACGTCGAGGCCCAGATCCTCGCCGACGCCGCAGGGCGCGTGACGTTCCTCGGCGAGCGCGAGTGCTCGGTGCAGCGCCGCCATCAGAAGCTGTTCGAGGAGACCCCGTGCCCGGCGTTCACCCCCGCGATCCGCGAGCGCTTCGCGGACGCCGCGACCCGGGTCGCGCGGCAGGTGGGCTACCTCAACGCCGGCACCGTCGAGTTCATCCTCGACGAGCACGGCGACTTCTTCTTCCTCGAGGTCAACACCCGGCTGCAGGTGGAGCACCCGGTCACCGAGATGGTGACCGGGCTCGACCTGGTGGCCGAGCAGATCGCCATCGCGGAGGGCGCGCCGCTGTCGTTCGGCGACCACCCGCCCGCCCCGCGCGGCTGGTCGATGGAGGCGCGCATCGTCGCCGAGGACCCGCGCGTGAACTTCATGCCCTCGCTCGGACGCATCGACCGCGTGCGCTTCCCGCACGGCCCGGGCGTGCGCAACGACGGCGGCTTCTACCGCGGCTCCGACATCCCGGTGTACTACGACTCGCTGCTCGCCAAGCTGGTGGTGTGGGGCCAGGACCGCGAGCAGGCGCGCCACCGGCTGCTGCGGGCGCTGGGCGAGTACCGCATCGACGGCGTGCACCACAACATCGCGTTCCACATCTGGCTCGCCTCGCACCCCGAGTTCGTGAAGGGCGCGCTCTCGACCCGCTTCATCGAGGAGCACTTCGACCCCCGGGCCCTGGCCCCGGGCCCCGAGGCCGAGGAGGCGGCGCTGTTCGCCGCCGCGCTCCACGCGCGCGAGGAGCGCCTGCGCGTGGTGCTGCCCGCCGAACCGCCGGGCGGGGCGCGCTCCTCCTGGAAGTGGGACCGGCCGGGCGGCGGCGGGGCGCGGCGATGAAGCTCTGGGTCACGCTCGAGAGCGGCCGCGACGCCGAGGTGGAGTTCACCACCGAGGACAAGCGCCTGTTCCTCGAGGTCGACGGCAGGAAGATGGAGGCCGACTTCCACCGGCTGCCCGACGGCGAGGTGTACTCGCTGCTCGTGGACGGCCGCTCGCACGAGGTGCGCGTGTCCCCGATCGGCGACGCGCTCGAGGTGACGCTGCGCGGCACCACGGTCGCGGTCGAGGTGCGCCATCCGCTCGAGAAGATGCTCGCCCAGCAGCAGAAGGCCGCGGGCACCGGCGCGGGCGAGACGATCGCGGCGCCGATGCCCGGGCTGGTGGTGGCGCTGCGGGTGAAGCCCGGCGACCTCGTGGTGCCGGGACAGGCGGTGATCGTGGTCGAGGCGATGAAGATGCAGAACGAACTGCTGGCGCGCACCGGGGGCGTCGTGACCGAGGTGCTGGTCACCGAGCGCCAGACCGTGAGCAGCGGCCAGGCCCTGGTGCGCATGAAGAGCGCGGACGCATGAGCCCCGCGAAGCGCCGCCGCGCCGCGGGCGCCGCGGGCGCCGCCGGGGCCGGTCGCGCGGTCGCGCCGCCGCGCCGCGGGCGTCCATGCCGCCGCGGCTCACGCCGTCGTGGATCCCGGTCGCGCCGCTCTACGGCCGCGCCGACCTGCCGCGCGACCTCGCGCGGCGCACGCCGCCGCCCGGCGAGCCGCCGTACACGCGCGGCGTCCACCCCGGCATGTACCGCTCGCGGCTGTGGACCATGCGCCAGTACGCCGGCTTCGGCTCGCGCGGCGCAGACCAACGAGCGCTTCCGCTACCTGCTCGCGCAGGGCCAGACCGGGCTGTCGGTCGCCTTCGACCTGCCGACGCAGATGGGCTACGACAGCGACCACGCGCTGGCGCGCGGCGAGGTCGGCAGGGTCGGCGTCGCGATCTCGTGCCTCGCCGACATGGAGACGCTGCTCGCCGAGCTGCCGCTCGACCGCGTCACCACCTCGATGACCATCAACGCCACCGCGCCGCTGCTGCTGGCGTTCTACGTCGCGGTCGCCGACGCGCGCGGCATCCCGCGCGGCGCGCTCGGCGGCACGGTGCAGAACGACGTGCTCAAGGAGTACATCGCGCGCGGCACCTACATCTATCCGCCCGCGGCGTCGCTGCGGCTCATCACCGACGTGTTCGAGTTCACCGCCGCCGAGGTGCCGCAGTGGAACAGCATCTCGGTCAGCGGCTACCACATGCGCGAGGCCGGCGCGACGGCGGTGCAGGAGCTGGCGTTCACGCTCGCCGACGGCCTCACCTACCTCGAGGCGGCGCGCGCGCGCGGGCTCGACGTGGTGCGCATCGCGCGGCGCATGTCGTTCTTCTTCAACGCCCACAACCACCTGTTCGAGGAGGTGGCCAAGTTCCGCGCCGCGCGCACGCTGTGGGCGACGCTGCTGCGCGAGCGCTTCGGCGATCCGCGACCCCGAGGCGCTCAAGCTGCGCTTCCACACCCAGACCGCCGGCTCGATGCTCACCGCGCAGCAGCCGCTGAACAACGTCGTGCGCGTCGCCGCTGCAGGCGCTGTCCGCGGTGCTCGGCGGCACGCAGTCGCTGCACACGAACCGCTTCGACGAGGCGCTCGGCCTGCCGAGCGAGTGCCTCGGCGCTGCTCGCGCTGCGCACCCAGCAGGTGATCGCGCACGAGAGCGGCGTCACGGACACCGTCGACCCGCTCGCCGGCTCGTACTTCGTCGAGGCCCTGACCGCCGACCTCGAGCGCCAGGCGCGCGCCCTGATCGAGCACGTGGACCGCATGGGCGGCATGCTCGAGGCCATCGCGGAGGGCTGGGTGCAGGAACAGATCCACCTCGCCGCCTACCGCTGGCAGCGCGAGGTCGAGAGCGGCGAGCGCGTCGTCGTGGGCGTCAACCGGTTCGCCGACGAGCCGGCGCCGCGCCGCTCCGCCGTTCCGCCCGACCCGCGGCGTGGAGCGCGAGCGCGCCGCGTTCCTCGCCGACTGGCGGGACGCAGCGCGAGCCGGCCGCGCACGCCGCGGCGCTCGCGCGGCTGGAGCGGCGACGCGCGCGGCAGCGCCAACCTGGTGCCGCCGATCCTCGCCGCGCTCCAGGCGCGCGCCACGCTCGGCGAGGTGTGCGACGCCCTGCGCGGCGTGTTCGGCGTGCACCAGCCGGGGCCGTCGCGATGAGCCGCGGCCCCCGGCGCGCGCCGCACCGTCACCGCGCTCTCGCACGTCGCGATCGCCACGCGCGACGCGGACGCGCTCGCGGGCATGCTCGCCGGCGCGCTGGGCGCCACGCCGCGGCGACGAGGAGATCCTCGATCACGGGACGCTGCGCGTGGTGTTCCTCGACCTCGGCCCGGTCACGCTTCGAGCTGCTCGAGCCGCTCTCGCCCGACCACACCGTGGCGAAGTTCCTGGAGCAGCGCGGCCCGGGGCTCCACCACGTGAGCCTCGAGGTCGCCGACGTCGCCGCGGCGCTGACCCAGGCGAAGGCCGCCGGGGCCCGGCTGGTGGACGAGAGCGCGCGCCCCGGCGCCCACGGGACGCGCGTGGCGTTCCTGCACCCGAAGAGCCTCGGCGGCGTGCTGGTCGAGCTGTGCCAGGCGCCGCCGAAGAAGCCGGGCGCCTAGGCGCGAGCACTCAGGCGCCGGGCCGCCGCGCCAGGATCTGCACGGTCGCCGCGCGACCGGTGTGGTAGCGGCCCTCGACCACGTCGCGCTCGACCTCGCGGGCGATCTCCAGCTCGAGCCCCGCCAGTTCCGCGGTGAGCGTCCCGAGCGCGGCGAGCCGTTCGGGATCCTGCGGGCCGCCGGTGCCGAACTCGAGCTGGCGGGGCGCGTACGCCTCGAGCACGAACACCCCGCCCGGCGCGAGCCCCGCGACCACCCGGCGATGCACGTCGCGCCGCAGCGCCGGCGGCAAGTGCGCGAACACCGACACGATCCCGCTCCACGCCGCGGGCGCGATCGCGAACTCCTCGAGGCCGGCGGCGACGGTCGCGATGCGCACGCCGCGCGCGCGCGCCAGCGCCTCGGCCTTCTCGAGGCCGACACGCGACTGGTCCATCGCGGTCACCTCGAGGCCGCCCCCGGCGAGGAACACCGCGTTGCGGCCCTGCCCCTCGGCCAGGCACAGCACGCGCCCCGGCGGGATGCGCCCCGCCACCTCGCGTACGAAGTCGTTCGGCTCGCTCCCGTAGGCGTATCCGTCCTCGGCGAAGCGCTCGTCCCAGAATCCCTCGGGTCGTTCCATGTCCGCTCCTCTCATGCGCGCCGCGCGCTCCGGCCGGGACCCGGCCGGACGCTCAGGGCAGGTCCCGATGGCGGAACCACCACCACGCCGCGCACACGCCGGCCAGACCCACCGCCCCGAGCAGCATGGCCGCCGGGCCGACGCCGGCACCGTCCACCAGGATCGCGCGCGGCATGAAGTGGTGGTGGAGTGAGTACGGCAGCACGAAGGCGGCCCGCTTCCACACCGTGCCGATGACGAAGGCGAGGTACGAGACCAGCGCCAGCAGGAAGGCGGCACCCGCCGCCCGGCCGCCCTCGCGTCCGCGCGACGACAGCGCCAGCGCGATGCCGAACCACGCCCACTGGAGCGCACCGTAGCCGAGCCCGAGGCGCGCCAGCGCGGCCGGCGGATACGGTCCGAGCGCGAACGCGCGCAGGCCCAGGAGCGTCCCAAGCAGCCCGACGCCCGCGGTCACCGCCAGCGCCAGCGCCCCGAACACCACGTGCGCGGCGAGGTAGCGTGCCCGTGAGAGCGGCTGGCCGAGCACCAGCTCCATCGCGCCGGTCTCGATCTCGCCCGCCACCGCGTTCGCCCCGAGCAGGATCGCCACCGCCGCGCCCAGTGCGTGGGCGATCGGGTGGTTCCAGCCGAACGCGAGCAGGCTGCCGGTGCTCAGCCCGCCGAAGAGCTGGGTCGCCACCACCGACTGCAGGAACGGCGGCAGCGTGTCGAGGAGCGCCTGGAGCGCGCCGGAGACGTCCACCGAGGCCACCGCGGCGGCGATCAGGAACTGGAACAGGCCGAGCAGGCCCGCGCTCGCGAGCACGAAGGGCGCGTTCCGCCACGCGAGTCGACGCAGGACCTCAGTCACCGCGCGCTCCGGCGCTCTCGTAGTAGGCGAGGAAGATGTCCTCGAGCCGCGGCTCGGGGAGCACGAGCTCGGCCACCTCGTGCTGCACCAGCCGCCGCAGCAGCGGATTGACGTCGCCGCGCACCAGCAGTTCCACCGCGCGCCCCTCGGTCCCGGCCACCGTGATCCCTGCCACATCGTCGAGTGCCGGCGGGTCTCCCCGGAAGATCACCCGCGCGCGCCGGACCATGCGCTCGCGCAGCGTCAGGATGGACTCCTGCGCGAGCACCTCCCCCGCCCGCAGGATCGCGACCCGTCCGCACACCGCCTCGACCTCCGAGAGCACGTGCGAGGAGAGCAGCACCGCGCGCCCGGCGCGCGCGCGTTCCACCAGCAGTCCGCGGAACGCGCGCTGCACCACCGGATCGAGACCGTTCGAGGGCTCGTCGAGCAGCAGCAGGTCGGGGTCGTGCTGCATCGCGATCACCAGCCCGAGCTTCTGCCGCGTGCCGTGCGAGAGCTGCTTCACGCGCCGCGCCAGGTCGCGGCGCTCCAGCCCCAGCGCCTCGAGCAGGCGCTCGCGCATCAGCGGGGGCCGCCGCGGGCGCATGCGGGCGAAGGTGTCGAGCAGGTCCGCGCCGCGCAGATCCCCCCACAGGCGCAGTTCGCCGGGCAGGTAGCCGACCCGCTCCCGCGCCGCCGAACGGCCCGCCGGCGCGCCGAACAGCCGCACCGCGCCGCGCTCGGCGCGCACCAGGTCCATCGCGATCCGCAGCGTGGTGGTCTTGCCCGCGCCGTTGGGGCCGAGGAATCCGAACACCTCGCCCGCGTCGACGGTGAGGCTCACGTCGCGGAGGGCGGTGACTGTGCCGAAGCGCTTGTGGAGACCGACGACCTCGAGAGCGTGCATGCGCGCCTCCCCGCGGCACGATAGCACGCCGGAATCGCGAAGGCGCCGCGGCGGAGCGGACCGCCGCGGCGCCTCCCGGCCGGTGCGCCTAACCGCGCGTGAACGCCGTCCCGGCGCCGTAGGACTCGAACAGCTTGCCCCAGCCGGTCTTCATGATCTCCCGCACCCGCGGCTTGCCGTTCACCGGGTACCAGTAGCCGTCGTGGTACGCGCGCGACGCGGCGTACGACCACGGCACGATCGGCGAGCGCAGCAGCGCGTTCTCCAGGAACTTGAGCGGGCCCCAGTAGATCAGCTTCTGGCCCCACGACGCGAACGTGTTCTCCTCGAGCGAGCCGCGGAAGCCGAAGTTCACGTTCTTGATGTCCTCGCCCACGATCTCGATCTCGCTCGGGTTGCCGCAGCCGAGGCCGTTCTCGTGCGCCAGGCGGATGAACTTGAGGTCCTGCATCGGGTCGAAGCCCATCATCTTCGCCGCGATGGCGTCGATCGCCACGCAGTCGCTCGAGGCGAGGATGTAGTTCTTGACGTGCGGGCGCATGCAGCGCGGGCCCGGGCCGTCGCCCGCGATGGTGCCGTCCATCACCGCGAAGATGCCGGGGTGGATCTCCTTCTGGATGCGCAGCAGGTCCACCAGCGTCTCGTGGATCACCGAGTGCGTCCAGTGGCGGTTCAGGTTGAGCAGGCCGCCGAACGCGTTCTTCATCGCGCCGGTGGTGCCGGTGAAGATGTGGGTCTTGACGGTGGGCATGTGGATCACGTTCTTGCCCACCAGCATCCGCGGGATCTGGATGCCCTGCTTCTCGAACACCCGGTCGAGCACCAGCATCCTGCCCTTGGGCTGGTAGCGGATCCACTCGGTGGGCGGCTCGCTCAGGTACTGGATCGGGACCCGGTACCGGTCGAGCACCGGGGCGAGGTGGTTCCGCACCGTGCCCTCACGGCAGGACACCACCACGGTGTCGTTCTGCGCCGCGATCAGGTCGCGCGAGACGTCGTAGTTGTCGCGCTTCATCTTCTCGATGACGCCGTGCATCTGCCAGGGCGTGGTCGAACAGGCCGGCATGTACACGTGCCACGAGATGTTGATGCGCAGGCAGGTCTGCTTGTCGAAGGGCAGGGCCTCGCGGTAGCCGGCCAGGTCCATCAGGCGGCCGTAGTCCTCGACGGCGGTCTCGGGAGAGGTGCGGAGGACGGCGACTTTCGACATCGAGGGCTCCTGGGATCGGTGATGTCCGGGGGGTTCGTCGCGGCCGCGGCGGGATGATAGCAGACGGCCTCGCTACACCTTCGCGCCGTCCTTGAGCAGGCTGCGCGCGATGCACCAGGCGCTGGATCTCCGAGGTGCCCTCGTAGATCTCCATCACCCGCGCGTCGCGGTAGTAGCGCTCGACCGCGTAGTCCTTCACGTAGCCGTAGCCGCCGTGCACCTGGATGGCCTGGTGCGTCACGTAGGTCGCGGCCTCGCTCGCGTAGAGCTTCGCCATGGCCGCCTCGCGCGTGTAGGGCTTGCCCGCCGTCGCGCAGCCACGCCGCCCGCTGCACCAGCAGGCGCGAGCACTGCACGCGGCGCTCCATCTCGGCCAGCTTGAACTGCACCGCCTGGATCTTCGCGATCGGGCCGCCGAACGCCTTGCGCTGCTGCGCGTAGCGCGCCGCCTCGTCGAACGCCGCCCTCATCACGCCCGAGCGCCTGGGCGGCGACGCCGATACGGCCGGCGTCGAGCATGCTCATGGCGATCCGGAAGCCGTCGCCCTCGGCGCCGAGGCGCTGGTCCGCCGGCACGCGCAGGTCCTCGAGCGCGAGCGCGACGGTGTCCGAGCCGCGCAGGCCCATCTTGTCCTCGGACTTGCCCAGCACCAGGCCGGGTGTGCCGCGCTCGACGATGAACGCGGAGATCCCGCGATTGCCGGCGTCCCGGTCGGTCTTCGCGAACACCAGGATGACCCCGGCCTGCTGGCCGTTGGTGACCCAGTTCTTGCTGCCGTTGAGCACGTAGTCGTCGCCGTCGCGCACCGCGGTGGACTCGAGCGCTCCGGCGTCCGAGCCGGCGCCGGGCTCCGAGAGCGAGAACGCGCCCAGCTCCTTGCTGACCAGCCGCGGCAGGAACCGCTTGCGCTGCGCGTCGGTGCCGAAGCGGAACACCGGCGTCGCGCCGACCGAGTTGTGCACCGCGATCATGATCGCGAGCGCCGCCGAGACGTAGGCGATCTCCTCGATGACGGTGATGATGGTGCGCGCGTCGTAGCCCAGCCCGCCCCACTCCTCGGGGACACCCATGCCGAGGAAGCCCTGCTCGGCGAGGCGCTTCACCGCCTCCGGCGGCACCTTGCTCTCGCGGTCCCAGCGCGCGGCGTGCGGCGCGAACTCGCCGCGGCACAGCTCGCGCACCGCGTCGCGGATCTGGGTCTGGTCCTCGGTGAGATCGAGGTTCATGCGCGCCTCACGCGGTCACCTGCGCCGGGTCCTCGCGGAACCGGAACAGGCAGACGAGGGCGAGGATCCCCATGACGCTCGGGCCGATCGGATCGAGCACCGACAGCGCGGCGGCGAGCATCGCCACCGGCACCGCGCGCGAGTCGCCGACCCACAGTCCGGGCACCGCCGCCAGCCACAGCAGGCCGATCACGCACTTGGCGCCGAGCACCAGCGCGAGCGGCAGGTGCGCCTTCAGGGCGAGATCGATCCACGGGCCGGCCTGGCCCACGAGCAGGAACTGCTCGCCGGTCACGAACGGATAGAGCCCCTGGAACAGCAGCGTGGCGCCCGGATAGATCGCGCACGCGGTGAGGAACACCAGCGCGCCGGGTCGGATGGGTCGGGTCATGCGTCGGTTCTCCTTCGGGATTCCGGAACGGTCGCGGCGGGCTCCCGCCGCGTCAGGCGAGGTACTCCCGCACCGCGTCCTTCAGCACCTGGGCCGCGACCACCATCTTCTGCACCTCGGTCGTGCCCTCGTAGATCTCGCAGATCTTCGCGTCGCGCCAGTAGCGCTCGACGTGGAACTCGGACAGATAGCCGTACCCGCCGTGGATCTGCACCGCCCAGTTCGCGCACCGCGTCGCGGCCTCGGAGGCGTGCCACTTGGCGAGCGAGGCCTCCTTGGTGTGCGGACGTCCCCGGTCGCGCAGCCACGCGGCCTGGTACACCAGCAGCCGCGCGGTCTCGACCTCGACCGCGGAGTCCGCGAGCATGGCGCGGATGGCGTCGAACTCGCCGATCGGGCGGTCGAACTGCACGCGTTCGCCGGCGTACCGCACCGCCGCCTCGAGCGAGGCCTGCGCGATGCCCAGCCCCTGCGCGGCGATCCCGATGCGGCCCCCGCCGAGCGTGGCGAGCGCCACGGTGTAGCCCTTGTTGTACTCGCCCAGCAGGTTCTCCTTCGGCACCCGCGCGTTGACCAGCGCGATCTCGCGCGTGTCCGAGGCGCGGATGCCGAGCTTGCGCTCCTTCTTGCCCTTCTCCACCCCCGGCGTGTCGGCGTCGACGATGAAGGCCGAGATGCCCTTCGGGCCGAGCGTGCGGTCGGTGGACGCGTACGTGATCAGCACGTCGGACGGGCCGGCGTTGGTGATGAACACCTTGGTGCCGTTGAGCACGTAGTGGTCACCGTCGAGCACCGCGGTGGTCTCCTGGTTGGCCGCGTTGCTGCCGGCGTTGGGCTCCGTCAGCAGGTAGGCGCCGAGCTTCTCGCCCTTCGCCAGGGGCACCAGGTACTTGCGCTTCTGCGCCTCGTTGGCGTACGCGATCAGCGGATAGCACACCAGCGAGTTGTTCACCGAGGCGATGACGCCGTGGCTCGCGCACGCGCGCGACAGCTCCTCGATGGCGATGACGTACGACAGGTAGTCCATCCCGGCGCCGCCGTACGCTTCCGGCACGAACATGCCGAGCAGGCCGAGTTCGGCCATCTTCTTCACGTTCGCGGCCGGGAACTCGTGGGTCTCGTCGATGTGCTCGGCGATCGGACGGATCTCGCTCTCGGCGAAGTCGCGCACCATCTCGCGGACGGCCAGATGGTCCTCGCCGAGCTCGAAGGACAGCCCGCTGGTCGACACGGCGGATTCCGGGGTCATGCCTTGGGCGCCTCGCGGTAGTCGAAGAACCCACGGCCGCTCTTGCGGCCGAGGTGGCCCGCCTTGACCATCTTGCGCAGCAGCGGGCACGGGCGGTACTTCGAGTCACCCAGCCCCTCGTGCAGCACCTCCATGATCGACAGGCAGGTGTCGAGCCCGATCAGGTCGGCGAGCGCGAGCGGGCCCATCGGATGGTTCATGCCCAGCTTCATCACGGTGTCGATCGCCTCCCTGGTCGCCACGCCCTCCATCAGCGTGAAGACCGCCTCGTTGATCATCGGCATGAGGATGCGGTTCGAGATGAAGCCCGGATAGTCGTTGACCTCGACCGGGGTCTTGCCGAGACGCCGCGAGAGGTCCTCGGTGAGCGCGTAGGTGGCGTCGCTGGTGGTGAGCCCGCGGATGATCTCGACCAGCTGCATCACCGGCACCGGGTTCATGAAGTGCATGCCGATGACCTGCTCGGGGCGCCGGGTGACCGCGGCGATCTCGGTGATCGAGATGCTCGAGGTGTTCGAGCCCAGGATGCAGCGGGCGGGCGCCACGCCGTCGAGCGTCTGGAAGATCTGCCGCTTGACCGCGAAGTCCTCGGTCACCGCCTCGATCACGAGGTCGGCGTCCCGCGCCACCTCGAGCGAGGTGCCGCCGTGGATGCGCTTGAGGATCGCCGGCGCCTTGTCCGCGGGCCACTCCTGCTTCTTGGCCACGCGCTCGAGGCTCTTGCCGACCGCGCCGAGGGCGCGCTCGACCAGGTCGGGGCGCGCGTCCACCAGCTCGACCTCGAAGCCGCAGGTCGCGAACACCTGGGCGATGCCGTTGCCCATCGTGCCGCCGCCCACCACCATCACCTTCTTCACCGCGGCCGACGGGCCGCTCGTCACCACTTCGGTCTGGGTGCTCATCACACTCTCTCCACTGCGAGCGCCACGGCGTTGCCACCGCCGAGACAGAGCGTCGCGAGTCCGGTCTTGAGTTTGCGCGTCCTGGAGCGCGTACAGCAGCGTGACCAGCACGCGCGCGCCCGAGGCGCCGATCGGGTGGCCGAGCGCCACCGCTCCGCCGTTGACGTTGACACGGTCCCAGTCCCAGCCGAGGCCGTTGCCGTCGGCCAGCGCCTGCGCGGCGAACGCCTCGTTGGCCTCGATCAGGTCGAAGTGGCCGATGCCCACGCCCATCTGCTTCATGAGCTTCTCGACCGCGACGATGGGCGCGAAGAACAGCTCCTTGGGCTCGCCGCCGCCGGTGGCGTAGCCGGTCACGCGCGCCAGCGGCCTGGCGCCGGTCGCCTTCACCCGCTCGCCGCTCATCACCACCAGCGCCGCGCCGCCGTCGTTGAGGCCGGGGGCGTTGCCGGCGGTGATCATGCCGCCCTTGTCGCCTGCGTCACCGCGCCGAGCTTCGCGAGGCCCTCGAGCGTGGTGTCGCCGCGCACCGATTCGTCCTTCGAGACCACGATCGGGTCGCCCTTGCGCTGCGGGATCGAGACCTTCGCCATCTCGGCGTCGAACCGGCCCGCCGCGATCGCGGCCGCCGCCTTCTGCTGGCTCTTCACCGAGAACTCGTCGAGCTCCTCGCGCTTGAGTCCGGCCTTCTCGGCGGTGTACTGCGCCAGCTCGATCATGTGGCAGTCGTTGAACGCGCACCACAGCCCGTCGCTCACCGCGCCATCCTTGAGCGGCGCGTCGCCGAGCTTCTGGCCGTTGCGCAGGGCGAACAGGTAGTGGGGAGCACTGCTCATGCTCTCCTGGCCGCCCGCCACCACCGCGTGCGCGTCGCCGGCCTTGATGGCCTGCGCGGCGAGCATCACCGCCTTGAGCCCCGAGCCGCACACCTTGTTGACCGTGAGCGCGCCGACCGCCGGATCGATGCCGGCCTTGATCTGCGCCTGGCGCGCCGGAGCCTGGCCCGCGCCGCCCTGGACGACGTGGCCCATGATGACCTCGTCCACGTCCCTGCCGGTCAGGCCGGCGCGCTGCAGCGCCTCCCGGATGGCGATGGCGCCGAGATCCGACGCCTTGAGCGCGGCGAGCGAGCCGAGGAACTTGCCGATGGGCGTGCGTGCACCGCCCACGATGAACACATCGGGATGGGCCATGAGATGACTCCCGCGATAGGTTCCGATGGGGTGGTCCGGAGCGCGGGCATACTACACGAACGCGCGTCGCAAGGCATCGTGGGGTCGCGCGGGAGCGGACCGCCCCGGACCCCGGCCACAGCGACGGGAGCCGCGTCCCTGCCGCGCGGGTGCGTCTGGCCGTCCTCGAGTCGACGAGGTGCCGTCGGCTGCCCCGCGTGCCGGCCACCCGCTCAGGCGACCGCCCTCATGCCGCGCTCGCCCGGTGGGTGAGCGTCGGCTCGGGGGGGCCGTCCGGGAACGCGTGGCGCTGGCGCAACGTGCTCACGATCGCCGCGCTCTCCTCGGGGCCGAGCGCGAACCCGAACCTGAGTGGCCGGCCGCTGGTGTGGATCAGGATCCCGCCGCCACCCACCCCGGCGATCGCCAGGGCGGGACGCGCGGCTTCCGGCAGCGATGCCCCGAGAGCGCGGATGCCGCGGACCTGGTCGAAGGGCAGGTGCTTCCAGCCGCCGATGCCGAACACCTCGCGGCGCACGCGCAGTTCGTCCGCCGCCAGCACCAGCCGCTCGCGGCCGACCAACTGGAACAGCACCGCGTAGATCGCGGCGACGCCGCCGATGGTCCAGAATGCGAGCCAGGTCGCGAGGAACAACTGCCCGGGGAGCGGCGTGCGTTCGGCGAAGATCGCCGCGATCGCGAACACTTCCCCCGCGGCCCATCCCCACAGCCACAGGCCGAGGAACACCACCACCGGGACGCTGCGCGTGGCGGGCGCCACCACCTGGAAGCCTTCAGGCTCGTCGAGCAGGGTGGCGAGCGGCGCGCTGACGGGCGACGGGATGCTCATGCGGGCGGTCTCCAGTGGGCACGGGGTCGGTCCACCCCCTTCATCGGCCACTCCGGGCCCGGGGATGAGAGCGGCCTCAGGGCGGCCGGTCTGCCGGCGGCCGGCGCCGGCGGGCGCGGCCCGTCAGCGCGGGCGGAGGATCGCGATGCTCGCGGTGTGACCGTGCAGGAGGTTGCGTTCGCCGACCGGCCCCAGCTCGCCGGCGCAGAACATGCCCGCCACCGGCACCGCGCCGCCGAGCGCCGACTGGAGCGTGGCGATGTCCACATCGGGCGAACCGAAGAGGCCGCTGCCGCGCCCGTTGCACGCGAACAGCAGCGCCGCGCTCGCCGGGCGGTCGAACGGCTGCGGCGACAGCAGCATCTCGAGGTCCTCGCGCGCGGTCGCGGCGTCGCGCACGTGCAGCCGGATGCGCTCGTGCACGACCGCGCGGTCGCCGATCGCGATCACGCCGCGATCGCGGTCGGCGCCCAGCAGGTTGCGGATGACGTAGTCCCCGCGCCCCGAGGCGTCCCCCTTCACCGGACGCCCGACATACAGGCCATTCGCCAGCCGCGCGCGCTCGGTCTCGGGCAGCCCGCGCAGCACCTCCTCGGCCCGCTCGAGCGCCGGGCGCCCGTCGAGCGCCAGGATCATGTGCTGCTCGACCTCGGTCACCTCGAGCGCGGGCCCGACCGGACGGCAACCCTGCGACACGATCACGTCGGCGCGCAGCGCGCCCTTGAAGGCCAGCGCCACCCCGCCCTGATCGCTCACCCAGTCGTTGAGCAGCAGCGCGTTGCCCCCGGGCCGCACGGCGGCGCTCGCGAGCCCGCCGACCACGCGCGTGCCGGGCGCGTGACGGTCGAAGGATGCGAGCACGCTCTCGACATCGAGCGAGAATGGATCGCCGAGCAGCAGCACGAGCTCGGCGCCCTTCGCCTGCGGCGCCAGCTCGGCGAACACCCCCGGGTTCTCGTACGCGTCGGCCCACGCCTCGCCCACCAGCACGAACGCGTGGAGCGCCACCCCGGGCAGGCGCGCCGCCAGCAGCGCGAGCGCCGGCGCCGACTCGATCTCGTGCGCCGCGGTCACGATGCCGCGCGCGGAGCCGCCGAGAAGGGTCGCGGGGGCCAGACGGCGGCGCACGGCGGTGGCGATCGCCTCGGCGTGCGCGACGTGGTGGGCGGAGAGGAAGACCAGCGCGAGGTCGAGCGGCCCGTCACCGAGCTGCGCCGCGATCGCCTCGCACGCCTCGTTGGCGGCGGTGGCGGCGTCCTCGGCGCGCGAGTCGGCGGAGGCCCAGCGCATCGCCGGGGCGTCGGTCATCGCCCGCTCACACCCGCTTCAGGATCTCGCGCGCGATGACCAGCCGCTGGATCTCGCTCGTGCCCTCGCCGATCTCCATCAGCTTGGCGTCGCGATGCATGCGCTCGACCGGGACGTCGCGGCAGTAGCCCATGCCGCCATGGATCTGGATCGCCTTGTCGGTCACCCAGTTCCCGGTCTCGCTCGCGAACAGCTTCGCCATCGAGGCCTCCATCGCGTACTCCTCCCCCGCGTCCTTGAGCACCGCGGCCTGGTAGACCAGCAGGCGCGAGGCCTCGATGCGCGTGGCCATGTCGGCGAGCATGAACTGGATCGCCTGGAACTCGGCGATCGGTTTGCCGAACTGGTGGCGCTGCTTCGAGTAGCGGAGGCTGTGCTCGTACGCGCCCTGCGCCAGCCCGAGCGCGAGCGCGCCGATCGAGATGCGGCCGCCGTGGAGCGTCTTCATGAACGCCGCGAAGCCGCCGGTGGGCTCGCCGATCATGTCCGCTTCGGGCACGAACACGTCCTCGAACACCACCTCGACGGTGTCCGAGCCGCGCAGGCCCATCTTCTTCTCGCGCTTGCCCACCGAGAAACCCGGCACGCCGGTCTCGATGATGAAGGCCGAGATCCCCCGGGTGCCCTTGGAGGAGTCGGTGCGCGCGGTGATGGTGATGTACTTCGCCACGCTGCCGTTGGTGATGTAGACCTTCGAGCCGTTCACCTTCCAGCCGCCGGCCACCTTCTCGGCGCGCGTCTTGGTGCCCGCGGCGTCCGAGCCGGCGTCCGATTCGGTGAGACCGAAGGCGCCGATCGCCTCGCCCCTGGCCATCGGCACGAGGTACTTGAGCTTCTGCTCCTCGCTGCCCGCGCCGTAGACCGGGCCGCACCCGAGCGAGACGTGCGCCGCCAGCGTGATGGCGGTGGAGCCGCACGCGCGGGCGATCTCCTCCACGGCGATGGCGTAGGCGAGCGTGTCCATCCCCGCGCCGCCGTACTTCTCGGGGAACGGCAGCCCGAGGAAGCCCAGTTCGGCCATCTGCTTCACCAGGTCGTGCGGGAACTCCTCGGCCTCGTCCAGCTCGCGCGCGCGCGGGGCGACGACCTCGTCGGCGAAACGGCGCGCCATCTCGCGCACCTGGAGGTGCTCTTCCTTCAGGAACAGCATGCGGGTTCGGGCTCCCTGAGGTGGATGCTGGCGGGTGCGGTCCCGGGCGCCGCCGCCGGGTCCGGCGGGGCGGATGGAAGGTCCGCGCGCGAGGACTCTACCCGATGCGATGCGGCGCGTGAAAGGTCGGGCGGCCGGCGCGCGCCGCCCGAGCGGCGGATCATCGCCGCTGCGGCCCCACCGGCGGGGCGGCAACCGGCCCCGGGGCCTCGCGCCGCACCGGTCCGAGCGCGAAGCGGGCGTTCTCGTCGAGGTCGCCCGAGAGATGGTGCAGGTGTTCGAGCGCGAGCAGCCCGGCGGTGCGGCCCACGATGCGCCACGACTCGCTCGGCGTGCGTCGCATCGCGGACCGGCCATCGCCCGGGCCGGCGGGCTCGCCCGGCTCGATGGAGAACCCCGCGCGCGCCGGGATCGGGCGCGCGCCCGCCTCGACCGCCTGCGGCGAGAGCGCGGCCACCGTGATCCGGTAGCCCGGTGGCTGCGACGGACCGGACGACACCACGTTCAGCACGATCTGCACGTTCCAGGCTCCCCAGCCGCCGGTGCCCTCGATGAGCCGGAATCGCGCGCTCACCGGCACGCTCGCGGCCGGACGCCCGTCGCGCTCGCGCTCGGTGGCGTAGGCGCCCTCGGCGAACGCGCCGCGGAACGCCGCCATGAACGCGCGCCCCAGCGAGTCCGCGAGCGGCGGATCGAACTCGAGCGATGCCAGCCACGCGAGGTTCGGCGCCCCGGGCGGCGGGGGCACGGTGTCGGCGATCGTGGTCTGCGGCGTCTGCATCTCCCGCGGGTCGGTCGGGATCTGCGCGCGCGGATCGGCGGACGCGGGCGGCGCGGCCGTCGGGCGCGATTGCGCGCGGGCCGCCGGGGTTGCGAGGCACGCGAGCGCGATGGACAGGACCACGACGAGGTTCCGGCTCATGGGGGCTTCCTCCCGCGGCCCATCATGCACCTCCGGCCGGTGGATGTGCCACCCGCGGTCCGGCTCAGCGCGGCAGCGAGTCCACCTGCGCGTTCATGCGCGCCGCCGCGTCCGCGCCGCGGTCGGACGCCTCGAGCGCGCCGCCCACGGCGCCCGCGCCCGGGATGGGCTCCCGCGCCAGGATGCTGTCGCGCTGGCGCTGGGTCAGTTCGCGCTTCTCCGCGCCCGGCTGCCTGGCGCAGCCCGCCAGCGCCAGCAGCGCCACCGCGATGACGATCTTCCTCATGACGGATCCCCCTCTGGTCCGAGCGGCCCGCTCTCGATCAGCCGACGCCCCGCGGCGCGGGCCCGGGCGAGCAGCGCCGGATCGCGCGTGACGCTGCCCGGCTCCACGTCGTCGTGCACCCAGGCGATGGTCTCCTCCCACCTGGCACCCACCCACTTGAGGAACCCCCGCACGCTGCGTTCAGCCAGGTCGTGGCGCTGGCGCTCGCCGCACGCGGTCACGAACAGCCCGCGGCGCGTGCGTTCCCAGCGCGGGCGGAACCCGTGCCCGCCGCCGGGCAGGAGCACCAGCGGCGTGACGCAGTTGCAGCGGTCCATCACCGCCTTGAGCGGCGCGCTCACGGTGTCGAAGTACACCGGCGACCCCACCACCACCGCGTGCGCGGCCTCCAGCAGCGCGTACACCCGGTCCATGTCGTCGCGGAAGATGCACAGCCCGGTGGTGGGCTCGGGACCGCACGCCATGCACGGGATGACCTTGAGGTCCAGGCAGCGCACCTGCTCGGCGTAGCCACCGGCCTCGACGGCGCCCGCCAGCACCTCGGCGAGCAGCCGGTCCACGCTGCTGCCCTGCACCGGGCTCCCGTTCAGCGCCACCACCAGCCGTGCGCTCATCACTTCCGTTTCGGTCTCGCCTTCGACGCGCCCTTCGCGGTCCGCTTCGCCGCGGCCTTCTTCCCCGCCGGCTTCGCCTTCCGCGCTGCCGGCTTCGTCTTCTTGACCGTTGGCTTCGCCTTCTTGACCGCTGGCTTCGCCTTCCTCGCCACCGGCTTCATCCCCTTCGCCACCGGCTTCGCGGGGGCGCGGTGGTGTCTCCGCTCCGCGGCGGTGGGGGACGGGAACGCGGACGGCACCGGCATCGCGCCGGTGCTCGGCCGCTCGGGCAGCGGCGCCAGCGCGTCCGCGCCGAAGCGTTCGGCGAACCACGCGCGGATGTACACCACGATGTCCTCGGTGGACGAGCCCGGGCCGAACAGCCGCCCGATGCCCGCCTGGGCCAGCGCCTCCATGTCGTCGGCCGGGATGATGCCGCCGCCGGTCAGCAGCTTGTCGCCGATCCCGCGCTCGACCATCAGCGCGTGCACCGCGGGGAACAGCGTCATGTGGGCCCCCGAGAGGATCGAGAGCGCCACGACGTCCACGTCCTCCTGGAGCGCGGCCTCGACGATCTGCGCGGCGGTCTGATGGAGCCCGGTGTAGATGACCTCCATGCCGGCGTCCCTCAGCGCCGCCGCGACCACCTTGGCTCCGCGATCGTGCCCATCGAGGCCCGGCTTGCCCACCAGGACCCGGATCTTGCGTTGCATGCGGCTCTCTCCTTCCGTCGTGCGGCGCCTCGCGGCGCGGATCAGCGTCTGGGATCTTCGATGTCGGAGACATCCGGCATGTTCGCCAGCTCCTCGAGCGTGTCCTCGAACGCGTGGCGCGCCGCCTCGAACTGCTCCGCCGGCACCGGGATCGGGCTGCCGTCGTCGTCGTGCGGGCGCTGGATGACCCCGCGCCGCTCGAGCAGGGCGAGCGCGCCGCGCGCGGACTCCTCGGTCTCGAACGCGAGCGGCCGGTACTCGCCGTCGCGCCCCAGCAGCTCGAGCCGCCACGGGTCCACGTCGGGGGCGCCGCGCACCACGCGGCCGGCGCTGAAGTCTCCGGCGTCGAGGCCGTAGCCCGGCAGCCCGCCGCCCTCGGCACGGCGCTTCACCGACAGCACCTCGGCGCGCAGCTGCTCCCACGGCACCATGCCCCCGAGCACCGCCGTGTGCGCCTCGCCGAGCGGCAGCATGCGCACCCCCACGCTGCCGGGCAGCAGCACCTCGCCATTCGAGGTCACGAACAGCATCTCGTCCGGCCCGGGCGCCTCGTCATCGTCCTCGTCCGCGTCGTCGCTCGCCGCGTCCGCCGCCTCTTCGAGCGCGTCATGCCCGGTCTCACGCCGGGTCGCCCCGGTGCCGACCGGCTCCGATACCGTGCCACGGCGCATCAGCATGGCCACCACCGCCATGACCACGGCCGCGCCCACCAGAGGTGCCCAGGGAATGGTCATGCGTCTCTCGCGCGCCTAGAACTCGGCGCTCTCCACGTGGTCGCCGAACACCTCGCGCATCGCGTCGCGGATCTCGCCCTCGGTCGCGTACGTCCGCGCGCAGTCGAGGATCTTCTCCATCAGGTTCGCCTCGCCCGGCCGGGTGCGCGCGGCCGCGGTGAGCGCCTTGAGCGCGGTGGCCGTGGCGGCATGGTCCCGGGTGCGCTTGAGCTCGGCGATGACGCGCTTCTGCTCGGCCTCGACCTCCTCGCCGATCGTCAGGATCGGGATGTCGAGCTTCTCGTCGGGCTCCACGTACTCGTTCACGCCGACGATGATGCGCTGCCTGCGCTCGATCTCGCGCTGGTACTGGTAGGCCGCGCGCCCGATCTCGCGCTGGAAGAAGCCGCGCTCGATGCCGGCCACCACCCCGCCCATCTCGGCGATCTGGCGGAAATAGGCCTCGGCCTGCTCCTCGAGCGAGTTGGTGAGGCTCTCGACGTAGTACGAGCCGGCCAGCGGATCGATGGTCTCGGTCACGCCGATCTCGTGCGCGATCACCTGCTGGGTCCGCAGCGCGATCTTCACCGCCTTGTCGCTCGGCAGCGCGATGGTCTCGTCCATCGAGTTGGTGTGGAGCGACTGCGTGCCTCCCAGCACCCCGGCCAGCGCCTGGAAGGCGGTGCGCATGATGTTGTTCTCGGGCTGCTTGTCCCACAGCGAGCATCCCGCGGTCTGGGTGTGGAACCGCATCAGCCACGATTCCTTCTTCTTCGCGCCGAAGCGCTCGCGCATGTGGCGCGCCCAGATGCGGCGCGCGGCGCGCAGCTTGGCGATCTCCTCGAAGAAGTCGAGGTGGCTGTTCCAGAAGAACGACAGGCGGGGGGCGAACTCGTCGATGTCGAGCCCGCGCTCGAGGCAGCGCTCGACGTAGGTGAAGCCGTCGGCGATGGTGAACGCCAGCTCCTGCGCCGCGGTGCTGCCGGCCTCGCGGATGTGGTAGCCGGAGATCGAGATGGTGTTCCACTGCGGCACGTTGCGGGTCGCGAAGTCGATCAGATCGACGATGATCCGCAATGATGGCTCGGGCGGGAAACACCAGCACTTCTGGGCGATGTACTCCTTGAGGATGTCATTTTGCAGCGTGCCGCGCAGCCGCGCGAACGGGACTCCGCGCTTCTCGGCGTTCGCGAGGTAGAACGCGAACATGATCGCCGCCGGCCCATTGATGGTCATCGACGTGGACACCCGGCCCGGATCGATCCCCCCGAGCAGCGTCTCCATGTCGCGCAGCGAGTCCACCGCCACGCCGCACTTGCCGACCTCGCCGTGCGACTTCGGATGGTCGCTGTCGTAGCCCATGATGGTGGGGTTGTCGAACGCGATGGACAGGCCGGTCTGGCCGTGACCGAGCAGGTAGTGGAAGCGCTCGTTGGTCTCGCGCGCGGTGCCGAAGCCCGCGAACTGGCGCATCGTGAACATGCGCCCCCGGTACATGGTGGGGTGCACGCCGCGCGTGAACGGATACTCGCCGGGCACCGAGAGGTCGCGAGCGAGATCCATGCCCTGGACGTCGTCCGGGGTGTAGAGCGGCCGGATCGGCAGGCCCGAGATGGTGAACGGATAGAGCCCCGGGCGCTCGCGGTCCGCCGGATAGCCGGCCCGGTAGTCCTGGCTGAGACGCGCGAAGTCGCGGTCCGCGGCGGGCCGGGACGCGCGGGCGCGCGCGGGATGGGCACGGGTGCGCCGGCGACCGGCCGGCGTTCCGCCGCGCGCCGGGGTCTTGGAAGAGCGATTCGCCACGGTGCCTCCTTGGGGCCGGCGGCCGGGTGTCGAGCGTCGGACTGCGCGAGAGTACGGGGGCGCTCTGAGGGCGGTCAAGAACCACACGCGGGCCCGGATGGGACGCCCGGCACGCCGTCGGTCAGCGGTCGAGGCGTGCGGTCGTCCCCGCGGTGCCCCACGCCTGCTCAGCCGCGCGTCAGGCGCTCCGCCGCCTGCCGCGGGGTGAGCCGGCGCTCCACCACCTCCTCGAGCACCGCGGACCGCTCGGCACGCGGCACCGCGGACTCGTGAGCGGCCCAGAGCTGCGCCCGCACCAGATCGTCGAGGCGCTGCTCGAGCCGCTGGCGCCGGCGCTGGTGGAGCCCGCCGTGGGCGGCGAGGTAGCCGAGGTGCTCCTCGAACGCGTCCACGACCGCGAGCACGCCGGTGCCGGTGGATGCCGTGGTGAGCAGCACCGGCGGGCGCCGGTCGCTCATCGCGGCGCGCAGATCGAGCGCGCTGTTGACGGCGTAGGCGGCGCGCTCGGCGCCTTCGCGATCGGCCTTGTTGATCACGAACAGGTCGCCGATCTCCATCAGGCCGGCCTTCATCGCCTGGACCGCGTCGCCCGACTCCGGCACCAGCACCACCGCGGTGGAGTCCGCGGTCTGCGCCACCTCGAGCTCGCTCTGCCCCACCCCCACGGTCTCGATCAGGATGCGCGCGAAGCCCGCGGCGTCAAGCACGTCGCACACCTGCGCGGTGTGCACCGCCAGCCCGCCCATGCTGCCGCGGGTCGCCATCGAACGGATGAACACGCCCGGGTCGCCCGAGAGTTCGCCCATGCGCACGCGGTCGCCGAGCAGCGCGCCGCCGCTGAACGGGCTGGTGGGGTCCACCGCCACGATCGCCACGGTCTGCCCGCGGCGGCGGTAGTCCTGCGCCAGGCGCGTGACCAGCGTGCTCTTGCCGGCGCCCGGCGGGCCCGTGATGCCGACGCGGAACGCCTGTCCGCTGCGCGCGAAGCAGGCATCGAGGATCTCGACCGCGTCAGGCGCCTCGTTCTCGACCCGCGAGATCGCGCGCGCGAGCGGGACGCGCGCGCCGGCGAGCAGGCCCTCGAGCACTTCGGCGGTGGAGAGGTCGAGGATCACGTGCCGTCCGGGATCGGGTGGTGCGTGCGCCGGCTCGCGGGGTGGCCGCGCGCCGGCGGGGCGAGTCGGGACGCGCGAACTTACGCGGCGGGTGCGCGGCGGGTCAAGACACGGGCGGCCGCGCGCCGGTCACGGGCGAAGCCGCCGGCGTCAGCGTGCCGTGGGCTCGTCCGCGCGGCGGACGCGCTGCCCGCGCTCGAGTTCGGCGAGCGCCCGGCGCTGGCCGTCGATCACCACGTCGGTGAAGGCCGCGGGCAGCCCTTCGCCCCGCAGCGGCTCCGGACCGTTCTGCAGGTGGAAGTGCAGATGCGGCTCGCTCGAGTTGCCCGAGTTCCCGCACCATCCGAGCGTGTCGCCCGCGGCCACCGAATCGCCCACCACCACGCGCATCCTGCCCGGCTGCAGATGCGCGAGCAGCGAGAACTCGCCGCCCCCGTGGGCGATCACCACGCCGTTGCCGATCGGGTGCTCGGGGTCCATCTGCCCCGGCACCTGGTCGGGACGGCCTTCCTGCGCCCACACCACCTGACCCACCGCGGGCGCCAGGATCGGCTGCCCGTAGCAGTAGTAGTCCTCGACCCGCTTGCCCTCGCCGCGATGCGTGGAGCCCGCGCGCTGCATCACCAGGTCGTACGCGAAACGCTGGTCGCGCGACACCGCGTGCCGGTTCTGCTCGACCGTGCGCCCGCCCCAGAACACCGTCCACTCGCCGTGCGCCGGGAAGTCCAGCCGGGTCTGGTTGTGGTACTCGAGGAAGCGGCTCTCGGCCGCGCGCGGCGGCTCCGAGGGATCGGGCTTGACGAAGAACCCGGCCACGCGGCCGCGCGCGTCGAACGCGAACTGGAGCAGCAGCGGCGCGGTCACGCCGGAGAAACGGCAGCGCGCCAGGTACACCAGCATCTCGCCGCTGCGCTCGACGCGCTCGGAGAGGCAGGAGTCGAGCGGCCCGGTCTGATCGGCGATGGCGCGGAGCGTGGCGGCGAAGCCCGCCGAGTCCCGGAGCGCGGAGCGCATGGCGGGATCGAACTCGGCCCACAGCGGCCCCGGATCGGCCGCGCGCACCGCTCCCTGCAGCGCGCGCGCCTTGGCGAGCGCGGCCGCTTCGTCGAACGGCGCGGTGCGCGGGGGCGCGCCCGCGGCGAGCGTGGACAAGGACGCGAGCACCACCACGAGCGACGCGATCAAACGCATGTCGGACCTCCGTAGGGGAACCAGCTCATCCGTGGGCGCGCGCGGAAGCGACCTGGGCCAGCACCTGGCGGGCGATGGTCATCGCCGCGTCGGGGCGCGCCAGCTCGGCGGCGGCCGCGCGCATGCCCTCCCGCGCCCTGGCATCCGCGAGCAGCCTCGCCACCGCCTCCTCGACCGCGCCGACGCTGGCCGCGTGCACCGCCGCGCCCGCCTGCACCAGCACCGCGGCGTTGCGCACCTCCTGCCCCGGCGTGGGACGGAAGATGACCATCGGCACGCCCTTCACCAGGGCCTCCGAGCAGGTGAGCCCGCCCGCCTTGCTCACCAGCACGTCGCTCGCCTCGAGCAGCACGTCCACCTCGTCGGTGAAGCCGAACACCCGGATGTCACCGCTCGCGGCCGCGGGCAGGGCCCCGACCTGGGCGCGCAGGCGTTCATTGGTGCCGCACACCACCACCACCTGGGGCCCGGCCGTCAGCCCGGCGAGCCGTTGCGCCAGGTCGGCGAGCGGGCCCACGCCGCTGCCGCCGCCCATCACCAGCACCACCGGGCGCCGCGGGGCGAGCCCCATCCGCGCGCGCGCCTCGTCGCGCGGGATGCGTTGCGCGAAGCGCGGCGCCACCGGGATGCCACTGGCCTCGATGCGGGCCCGCGGGACGCCGTGGCCCGCCAGGTCGCTGGCCGCGCGCTCGCCGGCCACGAAGTAGCGGTCCACGTTCGGGATCGCCCAGAACGGGTGCGCGGCGAAGTCCGTGATGACGCACTCGAGGGGCACCCCGAGCGCGCCGCGCGCGCGCATCGGGCCGAGCGCCTCGACCGGCAGGAAGTGGGTGCACACCACTGCGTCGGGGCGCTCGCGTCCGACCACGCGGGCGAGCCGGCGCAGGTTGAGGCGGTCCATCAGCCGCGCGCCCGGCGCCGCGCGCATCATCGGCGCGCTCTCCCACGAGCGGTAGAGCAGTCCCCACAGCCGCGGCGCGCGCGCGGCGAGCAGGTCGTAGCCCTGGGCGTAGGCGGTGCGGTAGAAGCCCGACGCGAACACCAGGGTGTCCACCTCGCGGATGGTCGCGCTCGGGTCGAGCTGCTGGATAGCGGTGGCGATGGCCTGTGCCGCGCGCCGGTGACCGCTGCCGGCGGTGGCGTGGAGGATGGCGATGCGCGGGCCCTGCACCGCGCGCCCCGCGGCCAGCGTGCCGACCGCGACCATGCCGCCCGCCGACTCGGGAAACAGCACCTCGCCCGGCGCGATGGCACGCCAGCGCCGGCGCCACCACAGCCGCTGCAGGCGCACGCGCGCGCGCCAGCGGCGGGTGAGAGCGTGGGGCAGGCGCAACCGGCCGATGCGGGGCACGCGGACCATCTCCTCCTTCACGACTGCACGGCGTTGCGGTAGTGACGCAGCCGCAACCCATCGTCGGTCATCTCGAGCGCCACCACGTCGATGCGCACCCAGCGCACCCCCTGCGCCTCGAGGGCGAGCGCGGCGCGGCGCAGGCGGTCGCGCTTGCCGTGGTCCACCGCCAGCGCGGCGCCCCCGAAATCGGCGCGGCCCCGGTACTTCACTTCGACCAGCACGCGGGTGCTCCCTTCGAGCGCCACCAGATCCACCTCGACGCCGCCGACGCGCACGTTGCGCTCGAGGTCCCTCCAGCCGAGCAGCGTCAGGTACGCGGCGGCGAACGCCTCGCCCGCCTGCCCGTGCGATCGGGCTGTTCCCATCGGATACTCCCGCGGGGGCGGGCCACGGGGACCGGAGGCGCGCGCAGTCTACCCGATGGGCGGCCGCGATGCGCGCCGCTCACCCGAGCGGCAGCTCGAGGGTGCGGACGGGGGCGAACGAGTAGCGGTGGAGCGGGCAGGGGCCGTGGCGCTCGATGGCCGCCAGATGGTCGGCGGTGCCGTAGCCCTTGTGGCGCGCGAAGCCGTACACCGGATACACGCGGTCGAGGCGCTCCATGATGCGGTCGCGGACCACCTTGGCGAGCACCGACGCGGCCGCGATCGAGAGCATGCGCGCGTCCCCGCCGATCACGGTCTGCTGCTCGCAGACGAGACCGGGCACCTCGCTGTCCCCGTCCACCAGCACCAGCGAGGGCGGCAGGCTCAGGCGCGTGACGGCGCGGCGCATCGCCTCCAGCGAGGCGCGGCGGATGTTGAGCCGGTCGATGGCGCGCGGGCCCACGACGCCCCACGCGAATGCCCGGGCCTCGATGAGGACCCGGGCATAGAGCTCGTCGCGCTTCTCGGCGGTCAGCTTCTTGCTGTCGTCGAGACCTTCGCACCAGTCACCGGGCGCGAGCACCACCGCGGCGGCGACCACCGGTCCGGCGAGCGGCCCGCGACCGGCCTCGTCCACCCCCGCCACCGTCGCGCCCTCGCCCGCCAGCAGCGATTCGGCGCGGGCCAGCCGGCGCCAGGGCGACTCGGTCACTTCGGGCTGGTCGCTCCGGTCGAGCGCTTCTCGGAGAGGCGCGCGGCCTTGCCGGTCTTCTTGCGCAGGTAGAAGAGCTTCGCGCGGCGCACCTTGGACTGCCGGATGAGCTTGATCTCGGCGACCGTCGGGCTGTGGAGCGGGAAGGTGCGCTCCACGCCGATGCCGTCGGAGATCTTGCGGACCGTGAAGGTCTTGCGCAGCCCGGCGCCGCGGACGTTGATGACGTCGCCGCGGAACTTCTGCTGGCGCGACTTGTCGCCCTCGACCACGAGCACCGACACCTCGACCGTGTCGCCGGGGCGCAGGTCGGGACGGTCGCTCTTGGTGTGGACGGCTTCGAGCTTCTCGATGAGGCCCATCTCCGGGCTCCTTTCCAATGGATCGTGCCCGGGACATCCCAGGGCGATTGCGGCCGCGGAGTATAGGCGAAGGGGCGGACTCCCGCCAAATCGGGAGTCCCCGCCCGCGGTGCGGGCCGCGCCGGCCGCGCCCGGCACGGCCTCCCGGCGGCGGTCGGCGGCGGCCCGTTGGCCTGCTCCCCCGCATCGGCTAGGCTGCGCGCGATGTTCGCTCGCAGCCGCCAGCTCCTCGCCACCGGGATCTTCGTGCTCGACGCCGCGCTCATCTACGGCGCGTGGCTCGGGGCGTATGGGCTGCGCTTCCACGCGCTCGGGCTGCCCGCGCCGCTCGGGATCCCGCCGTTCTCGCTCTACCTGTGGAGCGGCGCGGTGCTCACCCCGGTCGCGCTCCTGATCCTGCGCACGCTGCGGGTCTATCGCTCGGCCCGCACCGCGCGGCTCTCGCTCGAGCTCTATCACGTCGCGGTCGCCATGCTCATCACCGCGGGGATCGCGGGCGTGGGCTCGTTCTACGCGCGCGGCGAGCTGTCGCGCTCGATGGTGCTGGTGTTCCTGCTGCTCTCGACCACCGCCCTGGGCGCGAGCCGGCTCGGCCTGCGCATCGTGCTCCGCGCGCTGCGCCGCGCCGGGCGCAACCTGCGCCACGTGCTCATCGTCGGTACCGGCGAGCTGGCCCAGCTGCTGATCGCGAAGATCCACTCCCATGACGACTTCGGCCTGCGCATCGAGGGCCTGGTGGCGGCGCGCGCGGAGGAGGTGGGCACGCGGATCGGCGGCCACCCGGTGGTGGGCGCGGTGTCCGACCTCCAGCGGCTGGTCGAGAGCACCGGGGCCGAGATCGTGTACCTGGCGCTCCCGCGCGCCGAGTACGAGGCCGAGCACGCGGCGCTGACGCGGCTCGCGGACTCCACCGCCGCGGTGCGGCTGGTGCCCGACCTGACCACCGCGTTCCGGCTCAATGCCAGTGTCGAGGACTTCGACGGCATGCCGGTGGTGCTGGTCACCGAGACCCCGGAGCAGGGATGGAACGCGTTCCTCAAGCGCGGGTTCGATCTGCTGGTGTCCGCCCTCGCGCTGCTGCTGCTCTCGCCGCTGCTGCTGGTGCTGGCGCTGCTCGTGAAGCTCGACTCGCCCGGGCCGGTGCTCTACCGCCAGGAGCGCGTGGGCATGAGCGGGCGGCGCTTCCGCATGCTCAAGTTCCGCAGCATGCGCGTGGACGCCGAGGCGCACGGGCCCGGCTGGTCCACGCCCGACGACCCGCGGCGCACCCGGCTCGGCGGCACGCTGCGGCGGCTCTCGCTCGACGAGCTGCCGCAGCTCTGGAACGTGTTCGTCGGCGACATGAGCCTGGTGGGACCGCGCCCCGAGCAGCCGGTGTACGTCGAGCGCTTCCGCGCCGCGTTCCCGCGCTACATGCTGCGCCACCACATGAAGGCCGGCATGACGGGCTGGGCGCAGGTGAACGGCCTGCGCGGCGACACGCCGCTCGAGCAGCGCATCGAGTTCGACCTCCACTACATCAAGAACTGGTCGCTCGGCTTCGACCTGAGGATCCTCGCACTCACCGTGGTGCGCGTGTTCCGCGACGCCAGCGCGAACTGAGCGCGGCGGGCGTGCCGGCCGGGGTCGCGGCGCATCAGCGATAGAGCTCGAACAGCGCGGTCTCGCCGCAGCGCGTCCAGTTGGCCCGCACCCACGCCACGATCATGTAGTGGCTCGGGCGCAGTTCGATGAACCCATCGCACAGCGGATAGGCCTCGCACTTCTGGACGATCACGGTGAGCCGGCCGCGGCGCGATCCGAGATCGCGGATCACGCGCTGGAACAGCCGTGGCGAGCCGAGTTCGGTGTCCTGCGGCCAGTCGAGCAGGAGCGGGTTGAGCTGCGGCGCCCGCACCCACCACGCGGCCAGATCGGGCACGATCGCGTAGCGCTCTCCTCCCGCGAGCGCGATCGCGTGGCGCAGGTCGGTGAGGAATGCGGCGGTGTTGAGGTTGGTGCGCAGCAGGCGGCCCCCCGGCAGCAGATGGTCGAGTGGCCGGTCCAGTTGCTCGATCGGCCGGTCGCGGTAGACCAGTTCGTGGCGCGCGCGCCACCACTGCGGCGCTCCCGCCAGCACGCCGAGCACCAGCAGCGCGGTCGTCAGGTTGCGTGAGCCGCCCGCGGCCGGCTGCGCCGCCAGCGCGATCGCCAGCGCGCCCGCGGCAAGCGCCGGGCTGGTGATGCCGATCGAGACCGAGGTGGACCACGCCACCACCAGCGCGAGTGCGGCCAGCCGCGCCGGCGCGGTCGGCCCGGCGCTCGCCAGCGACCCGAGGGCCGCTCCCGCGAGCGCGCCGAACAACAGGAACGGCATGGTCTCGTTGTAGCCCAGGTGCGCCACCTCGACCGCCGCGGCCATCGGCGTGCCCAGCACGAGCGCGACGCCCAGCGCCGCCAGCACCGCGGCGCCGCGAGCGCGCCGCGGGACGCGCGCGAGCAGCGCCGCGGCCGCGCCGAGCGCGAAGCCGATCCACAGGTGCGGCGAGCGCAGGTACGGTTCGATCCCGTAGCGGATGAGGTCCGTCTTCGAGCCCAACTGCGCCAGCGCGTCGGGCAGCGCGCCGCCCGCCACCAGCCACAGCGCATACGCCGCCCACGGGGCGACCAGCGCCAGCCAGCAGCGCATGTCGCGGCCGCGTCCCAGCAGCAGCAGCGCCAGCGGGCCCACCAGCAGGAAGTTCTGCCGGCACACAGCGGACGCGCCCAGCAGCACGGCTCCGGCGACGCGCGCCGCGCCAGCGCGGCGCACCGCCAGCGCGATGCCGATCGAGGCCAGCGCCAGCGCGTCGATCGAGTGCCACGCCATGATCGCGAAGTGGTAGCTGGTCAGGAACGCGGCGAGGAGCGAGAGCGCGAGCGTGCCCGCCAGGCTCCAGCCCGGCGCGGCGAGGGCCGCGGCCGCCAGCATCCACGCCGCGGCGATCGCCGCGAACTCGAGCCACACCACCAGCCGCGACAGCCAGAAGGTGAGGTCCCCGCCGAGCAGGACGACCGGCGCGTGCAGCAGCGCCGAGCCCACCGGCCGGATGGCGATGAAGTCGCGGTGCGGCATCTCGCCCGCCAGCACGCGCCGGCTGTACGCCAGCACGAAGCCATCGTCGGTGGGGTTGAAGCCTCCACGCGAGAAGGACAGGTGTGCCACGATCGCGAACCCGAGCAGCACCACCGCGGGCGCCCACGCCGGCACGCCGCCCGCGCGGACCGCGGGCGCCGGCGCGGCCACGCTCGGCTTCTTCATGCGATCCCTCCCGGTCCGCCGATCGCCGTCAGGCCACGACCGAGCGATAGACGGCCATCGTGCGGTCCACGCAGCGCGCCCAGGTGAACCCGGTCGCCCGCTCGCTCGCGCGGCGGGCGAGGTCCGCCCGCGCACGGTCGTCCTCGACGATCCGCGTCATGGCGCGGACCAGATCGCCCTCGTCGCGGGGTTCGATCAGGATCCCCGCGTCCCCCACCACCTCGGGCAGGGAGGACGCGTCGGAGCAGATCACCGGCACGCCGCACGCCATGGCTTCCAGCGGAGGCAGGCCGAAGCCTTCGTAGAATGACGGGTAGACGAGGGCCGACGCGCCCGCCAGCAGTGTGGCCAGTTCGGGGCGGGGCAGGTAGCCCAGTTGCCGGACCTCACCACTCCGCACCAGCGGTGCCAGCTGCTCCTCGAGCGCCTTGGTGTGCCAGCCCTTCATGCCGATCACGACCAGCGGGTGGGCCTGCTGGATCTTCGCGGGCAGTCGCTGGTAGGCGTTCAGCGCGAGCGACAGGTTCTTGCGGGGCTCCAGCGTGCCCACCGCCAGGAAGTACCGGCCGTGCGTCAGCTGGTGCCGCCCGAGGACGTCCGCGGTCTGCGCCGCGGAGCGTGGGGTGAACATGGGCTCCACCCCGAGTGGGATGGGCGTGATCCGCCCGGGAGCGATGCCGAACAGCTCGATCAGCTCCTGCTGGATGAAGGCCGAGTCCGTGATGATGGCGCTGGCCTGCTTCAAGCCCCGCTCGAAATAGCGGCCCAGGGACATCACGCGCTCGGCCGGGTGCGCCTCGGGGTAGCGGATCCACGACAGGTCGTGGACGGTGACCACCGTGGGCCCCTCGAACCGCAGCGGCAGGTTGTTGGGCTCGTGATACAGGTCGAACTTGCCGCGCCCGGCGCCGCGCGAGAACAGGAAGTTCTGGATCCGGCGCCGGAGCGCATAGGAGTGGGGCAGCCGGCCCCGCAACCACGGAAGCAGCTTGGCCGAGGCCGGCGAGTGGGAGGTGCGAAGGCGCGTGTCCCAACGGCTCCCGTAGAAGAACCCGATCTCCAGGCCAGGCTGCTCCAGCAGCCCCTGCGCCAGATGGACGCAGTACTGGCCGATGCCCGTGAGGGGGCTGAGCAACGCCGTCGCGTTGATGGCGAGGCGCATTCAGGCGGTCCCCTTGCGCTTCTCGATCGCCTCGCGGAACACCTCGAGGTAGCGGCGGCCGACGCCCTCCCAGGTGGAAAGCGAGATGGCCTGCTCCGAGCGGGCGGCCATCGCCAGCATGCCTTCCGGGTCGCGGAGCGCGCGCGCGATCGCGTCCGCCATGGACTCAGGGTCGAGCGGATCGAAGGTCAGAGCCTCGACCCCGAGCACCTCGAGCTGCTCGAGGAACGGCGGGATGTTCGAGAACGCGACCGGGACCCGGGACTTCCAGGCGTCCATGGCCGGCCCGCAGCCCGCCTCGTACAGCGAAGCCGACACCAGCAGGCTCGCGGACTGCGTCAGGGCGTCGATCTCGGCATCCGAGACGTAGCCGAGCGCCAGCACATCCTCGCCGAGGACCAGGCCGGCCCGCTGGAGCGCGTCCTGGATGGAACGGATGTGGCCTTCGGGCGCGTCGCGTCCGATCTCGTCGGTGCCGATCCCCGCGATGACGAACTTCGGGGCCTCCGCGCCCATCCGCGACTTCAGGACTCCGGCGGCCTCGACGTAGGTCAGCAGATTCTTGTGGCGGGTCATGTTCGCCGGATAGATCACGAAGGGCCGGCCGGTCAGCCCGAAGCGCTCGAGCGCGGCCCGCCGCTGCTCGGCGTCCACCTCCCGCGCCGAGTACGGGGCGAGGTAGACCACTCGCACCTTCGGTTCGACCTCGGGGAACGCCTCCACCAGATCGCCCTTCATGAATCGGGTGGACGTC
The DNA here is from genome assembly GCA_963776245.1 of Candidatus Eiseniibacteriota bacterium. Lineage (GTDB taxonomy): Bacteria > Eisenbacteria > RBG-16-71-46 > RBG-16-71-46 > RBG-16-71-46 > CAVSAC01. The sequence continues at coordinate 142,234 of CAVZLN010000005.1, forward strand.
ACCGCGATCTCGGCTCGATGGCTCCAGAATCGGAAGTCGCGGTCCCACTTCTGCCAGTCGGCGGTCGAGAAGTTCTCGGGGAACCGGCGGTAGTTGAGATCGTGGAACGTCCCCACCACGGCGGCGCGGGTCTCGAACGGCTCGAGCCACAGCGGCAGCGCGAGGTACACCACGTCGTAGGAGTCCAGTCTCGCGACCGCATCGCGCGGCATCGAGAACATGGTCCAGAGCTTCTCGCCCCCGAGCCGGGCGCGCGCGCGGGCGCGCGTGCGGGTGAAGAGCCCATGGAGGGCCGGCCACCGCTTCACGAGGTCGCGGGCGAGCCGCCACGCGAGGCCTTTCTCGGGCTCGACCTCGGCTCGCTGCCGGGCGTGGCCGGCCACCGCCGGATCCCGGAGCGGGATGATCCCGACCCGCGTGCCCGCGAAGAACCGCTCGAGGCCGTCGAGCTCGATCAGGGTCTGGTCGGCGAAGAAGTCGAGCTCGACGGAGGGATCAGCGCGCAGGATCCCGTCGATCAGCCCGTAGGCGAACCGCGTGATCCCGCCGGACGCCGTCACCTGGAGCACGACCGCGATGCGCACGGGTCAGTCCCTACGCACCGGGGCGGAGCGCGGCCGCGAGCGGAACGCGCGGCGCTCGATCACCCACGGGACGGGAGGAACGGGCGTGCGGGGACGCCGACCACCGTCGTGCCGGGGGCCACGTCCTTGTTCACCATCGCTCCGGCGCCCACAGTCGCCCCCCGCCCGATCGTGACCTTGGGGAGCACGACGGCGCCGGTGCCGATATAGCACTCCGGCTCGATGTGTACCCACCCGGAGATGTGCACCCCCGGGCTGAGGACGCAATGGTCCCCGATCGCCGCGTCGTGGCCGACGGTGACGCCGAGGTTCAGGATCACGTGCTCGCCGATCACCACGTTGTTGGTGATGATCGTCCCGGCGGTGATGACCGTTCCGGCGCCGACGGTGACGAACGGCGACATGATCACCGAGGGGTGGATCAGCGTGATGGGCCGCAGTCCCGCTGCGACCATCTCGGCGACCTGACGTCTTCTCGGGGCCACCTCCCCCGCGCCGGCGATGCCGTACGCGCCCGCGGGGTCCGGAACATCCTCGAGCGCGCCGAGGATGGCCGAGTCGTTGAGGATCTCGCCGCGCCGCGAGCGATCGCGGTCGGCGAAGCCGAGCAGCTCGACATCGGCGTCCGGGCCGAGATCGCGCACCACGTCCGCGATCTCGCGCGCGAATCCGCCCGCCCCGAGGATGACCAGCCGTCTCTTCATGACACGCCTTTCGCGACGCCGACCAAGGACTCCTTCAGCACGGTACACACCTGCTCGACGTCGCCCTCGCTCAGGTCGGGATACGAGGGCAGATTGATGCCCGAGGCGCCGAGGCGTTCCGCGACCGGGAAGCGCGCCGCTCCGCGGTACATCGGCAGCGTGTGGGCCGGGTAGAAGAACGGTCGGGTGTCCACGCCGCGGTCGCGCATCGCGGTCATGAGACCGTCGCGCAGCTCCGGTTCGACCAGCACCGAGTTCATCCACCACACCGCGCGCGCCCACTCCGCCTCGCGCTGGAGCGCGATCCCGGGCGTGCCGGCGAGCCGCTCGCGATACCAGCCGGCGATCCGGGCCTTGGTGGCCAGCACCTCGTCGACGCTCTCGAGTTGGGCGCACCCGAGGGCCGCCGCGATATTGGTCATGCGGTAGTTGAAGCCGACCACGTCGTGCCAGTAGGTCTGCGTCGGCGAGACGCCCTGGCCGCGCAGGTGGCGGAGCGTGTCGGCGAGCCGCGGGTCGTTGGTCACGACCATGCCGCCCTCGCCGGTGGTGACGATCTTGTTGCCGAAGAACGAATACGAGCCCGCGGTGCCGAGGGCGCCCACCTTGCGGCCGCGATAGGTCGCGCCGTGGGCCTCCGCGGCGTCCTCCACGACCGCCAGTCCGCGGCGCCGCGCGATCTCGAGGATCGGATCCATGTCGGCCGGATGGCCGTAGATATGGACGACCTCGATCGCCCGGGTGCGCGGGGTGATGGCGGCTTCGAGGAGCGCCGGGTCCAGGTTCCAGAACTCGGGCTCGGAGTCCACGAACACCGGCTTCGCGCCGGTGTACGTGATGGCGTTCACGGACGCCACGTACGTCAGGCTCGGGACGATCACCTCGTCGCCGGGCCCCACGCCGAGCGCGGCGAAGATCAGATGAAGCGAGACGGTCCCATTGCACGTGGCGATCCCCTGCGCCGCGTCCACGAACGCCGGGAACTCGCGCTCGAAGCGGTCGAGGTACTCGCCCTTGGACGAGATCCACGTCGACTCGACGGCTCGCGACACGTACTCGCGCTCCTTCGCGCCGATGCGGGGTCTGTAGACCGGGATCATTCCGCCTCCGTGAACCGGTGCGTCAGCAGGGACACCACGCGCCGGTCCCCCGCCTGGACGAATCCGAGCAGCACGTAGATCAGCACGAACGAGGCCGCCGAGAACACCATCAGCGCCACCGTCGTCAGCAGGCTGACGGCCAGCGCGCGCGCGGCGTACGCGATCGCGCACTGGATCACCGTCACGACGCCGACGCGCCAGTATACCTTCAGGAACTCGACGCCCGACAAATGGAGCAGGCGCCGCTCGGTGTAGGCGATCAGCGCGGGCGCGCCGATGGCCGCGCTCACCAGATACGCGGCCGCGGCGCCGGTCACGCCGAAGGGCCGGATCAGCACCAGGAAGAGCGCGATGTCCACGGCCGCGATCGCCAGGGTGAAGAACGCGTTGATCCGCGCCCGGCCCGAGCCATTGGCGATCCCCCACGACATCGCCGTCGCCGCCAGCAGCGCGTAGGTCGCGACCAGCAGGACCATCGGCACCGCACTGTGGGCCGCGATGTCCGAGCCGACCCAGAAGCGCAGGAACTTGTCGGCGAACACCGCCATCGGGACCGCGAGCATCGAGATCGCGATGAACACCATCCGGCTGCCCTCGCGGTAGAGCCGCAGCAGCGTGTCGCGCTGCTCGCCGGCGAAGAAGGCGGCCGACATCGGGAACACCACGGCCGCCGCGGCCGCGACGATGCCCTGGAGCTTCTGCGCCAGGCTGCCCGGCAGGACGTAGTAGGTGATGGCGCCCACCCCGAGAAAATGACTGATCAGCAGCTTGTCGAGCTGGTAGAGCAGCAGGACGCCGATCGAGGAGAGCAGGAAGTACCCGCCGAACCGGAACAGCTCGCGCATCAGCCCGACGTCCCACACCGGGCGCAGCACGATCTCCGGGACCAGCCGCCGGGCCAGCGCGTAGCCGACCGGGAGCATGGCGGCGTTCACCACCAGGCCGGCGAGCATGATCGCGACGATGCCATGGCCCAGCCACAGGAGCACCACGGTCATGGCCGCGTTGACGGTGGTGAGCGCGAGCTGCACGCCGGTCGAGATGTCGAAACGCTGGAGCGCCGACGGCACCGACATGAACGCGCCGATCACCAGCGAACTGGCGAAACTGGGCGCCGCCACGTAGAACGCGACCCGCACCACCTGCTGGAGGGCGGCGGGCACACCCAGGAGCTGGGTGACCATCGTGTTCGTGAGCAACACCATCAGGACCCCGACGACCGCGCCTACGGCGAGGTAGAACGCGAGCACGGTGCTCACCACGCGCCCGATGTCGTGGGGCGCGTCGCGTTCATGGTAGGTCGCGATCTGCCGGGTCGCCGCGCCCCCGATCCCGAAATCGAGGAAGCCGAAGAAGCCCAGCGTCACGCCGACGATCGAGAGCGCGCCGTAGAGGTCGGCCCCCAGCTTGTGCACGATGAACGGGGTGGTGAACAGGGCGATCGCCAGCGGCCAGGCGAACCCCAGAACGCCGAACGCCGAGTTCTCGAGCGCGCGCCCCGCGATCCCGGGAGCGGTGGCGGGGGAGCCGGGGCCGGTTCCCGCCGCGCCCTCGCGCCCCGCGATCCCCCGTGCACCGGCGTCGGCGGCGCGGGCGGGAATCGCCGCCTTCGCGCGCCACGCCGCGTGCGCGCGCTCGTACGCGTCGCGGAACCGGGCGTCGAACGCCTCGACCGCGAACGGCGCGGCGAGTGCGCGCAGCTCGTCCGGATCGAACCGCTCGCGCTCGAACATCGCGATCCCGGCCGCCACCCCATCGGCTGACGGGGTGCCGAACAGCACGCCACCCGGCACCCGCGCCACGCCCGCCGGCCGCCACCGTCGCCAGCGCCGCCGCACTCGCGCCGCGTCCCACGGTCTCGAGCGCGCCCCCGCGGCCGTAGGCGATCACCGGCGTGCCGCTGGCCATCGCCTCGAGCGGCATGATGCCGAAGTCCTCCTCGCCCGGGAACAGCAGCGCGCGCGCGCCGGCATACACCGCGGGCATCGCGTCCTCGTCCACCCAGCCGAGGAACTCGGTGCCGGGCGGCGCCAGCCGCTCGAGCCGTTCGCGCTCCGGTCCGCTGCCCGCCACCCGCACCGCGCGCCCCAGCCGCGCGCACGCCGCCAGCGCCAGGTCGGCGCGCTTGTACGGCGCGAACGCGCCCGCCAGCAGGTAGCGCTCGCGCGCGCCGGCGGGAGCGCCGAAGCGGTGGACGTCGACCGGCGGGTACACCACCTCGGCCTCGCGTCCCCAGTGGCGGCGGATGCGCTCGGCCACGAACCGCGAGTCCGCGAGCAGCGCGTGCGGGCGCCCGCTGGTCGCGCGGTCCCAGGTGCGCAGGTGGGCGCAGATGCGGCGCACCGCCCACGACAGCGGCCACGGAAAACGACCGGGCGGGAAGTACGCCTCCTCGAGGTCCCAGACGTAGCGCATCGGGGTGAAGACGTAGCTCAGGTGGAAGGCGCCCGGCGGGGTGCGCACGCTCTTGGCGACCGCGTGGCTGGTCGAGATCACGGCGTCGAAGCCCGCGAGATCGAACGACTCGATGGCGGCCGGGTAAAATGGCAGGAACCACCGGTAGCGTCGCTCGGCATCGGGCAGGTGCTGGAGGAACGAGGTCCGGATGGGATGCGCCTCGAGCGCCGGCGACACCGTGCCGCGCGACCACACCAGGGTGTGGATCGGGGCGCCCGGGTGCATCGCCGCGATGCGCTCGAGCACGCGCTCGCCCCCGCGCATCCCGGTCAGCCAGTCGTGGACCAGCGCGACCTTCATCGCTCGTCCCAGCCCCGCGCGGCCCACGCGATGCCGACCAGCGTGAACAGGGGATAGAGCAGCTCCTCGTCGCCGAAGTTCCACTCGAACGTCCCGGCGGCGAGGAACCCGATGAGCCCGGCCACCACCCCGAGCCTCACTCCCGCGGCCAGTCCGCCGCCGCGCAATTGCGCGCGCAGGCCGCGCCCCGCGGTGCGCACCAGGGCGGCGTAGAGCCACACGAACGCCGCGAGCCCGACCACGCCCATGCTGGCGGCGATCTGCACCCACACGTTGTGCAGGTGACCGACGCGCTCGGTGGCGAGCGGCAGGCGGTAGCGATCGTAGGCGGTCATCAGGTCCTGAAGCCCGAGGCCGGTGAGCGGGTGGTCGCGGAACATGTGCAGCCCGGCCTGCCACATGAGCACGCGCTGCTGGTTCCACGGGTTGGCCGGATCGAACACGCTCACCAACCGCGCGTGCCAGGCGCCCGGCGCCAGCCACACCGCCGCGGCGACCGCCGCCGCGAGCGCGGCCAGCCAGCGGGCGCGCGTGAGCCCGAGCATCACCGCGAGCGCCACCACCAGGCCGATCCAGGCGCTGCGTGTGAACGTCACGCCGAGCGCCACCAGGCACACCGCGAAGACCGCGAGCGCGCCGAGGCGCCAGCGGCGGTCGCGGGCGGCGAGCGCGATGCCGGCGGCCAGCGACATCTCGAGCAGCAGCTGGCCGCCGAAGGTCATCCAGTGGCCCGACAGCCCGCGCGCCCGCGCCCCGAAGCTCGCGCCCTCCCTCACCCACGCGGCGACGCCGAACAGCGCGACCCCGGCGCTCACCGCGAGCAGGACCGCGATGGCGCGCGTGCCGCGCTCGCGCCGCGTCGCGTGGTAGGCGGCGAACCCGACCAGCGCGGGCATCAGCCCCTTGCCGAGGCGCGCCAGGCTCGCCGCGCGGTCCAGCGCGCACAGCGCCACCACGATGCGCGCCGCCATCCAGCCGAGCGCGGCCCGGTCCACCGGCGTGGACACCCAGCCCCCGCGCCGCTGGATCCAGAGCGCGAGCGTGAGCGCCACGCACAGCGCGGTGGTGATCCCCATCGGCGCGATCCCGGTGGGCAGCGCCACCATCATGAGCACGAAGGCGGCCGCCGCCGCGTGCTCGAGCGCCGCGGGAGCGCCCGACGCGCTCACGGGCGGCGCTCGGGAGGCCGGGCGCGCTCGAGCGCGCGCAGGAACTTCCGGTCGTCCTCGTCGAGGTCGGCGTGCACCAGCAGGTCGGGACGGCGCTCGAAGGTGCGTCGCAGCGATTCCTCGCGGCGGTGGCGCTCGATGTGGGCGTGGTGGCCGGAGAGCAGCACGTCGGGCACGGTCCAGCCGCGGTACTCGGCGGGCCGCGTGTAGTACCCGCAGTCGAGCAGGCCGGAGTGGAACGAGTCGCCCTCGACCGAGTCGAAGGCGCCCACCACGCCCGGCAGCAGGCGCGCCACCGCGTCCACCACACACAGCGCGGCGGGCTCGCCGCCCGAGAGCACGAAGTCGCCGACCGACAGCTCCTCGTCGATCAAGTGTTCGGCGACGCGCTCATCCACGCCCTTGTAGCGCCCGCACACCAGCACCAGATGCTCGAGCCCCGAGTAGTCCATCGCCACCCGCTGGGTGAACGCGCGCCCCTGCGGCGACATCAGCGCCACCCGCGTGCCCGGCGGGCGCGCGCCCGGCCCGCCCGCGCCCACGTGCGCGAGCGCCAGGTCGATGGGCTCCACCTTCATGATCATCCCCACGCCGCCTCCGAACGGATAGTCGTCGGTGGTGCGGTGGGCGTCCGGGGTGAAGTCGCGCAGCATCACCACGTCCACGGTCAGCCGTTGCTTCTCGCGCGCGGAGCGGATCATCCCCTCGGCGAGCGCCGGCGGGAAGAAGTCGGGGAAGATGGTCAGGATGGAGATGCGCATGCGGATCCCTAGAGCTCGTCGAGCCCGGCCGGCAACGCCACGATGATGACCCCCGCGGCCAGATCCACCCGTTGCACCACCTCGGGATTGCCCGGGATGAGCCATTCCCGCTCGCCGCGCACCACGTAGATGGGGCTGGCGCCGGTGGTCATGAGCTCGGCGAGCGTGCCGAGCACCCGGCCCTCGGTGGTCTCGACACGCAGTCCCACCAACTGGAACGCGTACGCCACGCCCGGGCCCGGGTCGGGCAGCACGCTCTCCTCCGCCCACAGCATGCCATTGGTGAGCGTCGCGGCCTCGACGCGGCTGCCGACGCCCTCGAAACGGGCGAGGATGCGCTTGATCTGGGGCCGCGCGGCGAGCAGCGCGACCTCGCGCTCCTCCGTGCCGCGCTTCCAGGTGAAGCGCCGGATGCCGAGCAGCTCGAGCGGGGTCAGGTCGGTGGCGTCGAGCCCGACCTCGCCGAACAGCCCGTGCGGGCGGCCGATGCGACCGATGCGGACGAGCGTCAGGGCGTGAGGCTCCCGGCGCTCAGTCCGCGATCTCGAGCGCCGCCTCGCGCCCCGCGCGCGACGCCGCCGCGCCGAGTGCCAGGCGCAGCGAGCGCACCGTGCGCCCCTGCTTGCCGATGACGTGGCCGATGTCGTCGGGATGCACGTGGAGCTCGAAGGCGGCCGAGTCGCCACCCTCGACGATCTCGACCCGCACGTCGTCGGGATGGTCCACCAGCCCGCGCGCCATGAACGCGATGAGGTCCTGCATCGCGAGGTCCTTGTCGTCGAGCGGGCGCGGCTCGCGCGCCACCCGCGGGGCGCGGGTCTCGCGGAACTCGCGGGGCTCGGACGACGGCAGCCCTACAGGAGTCCCGGCTCCCGGGGACGGGACGGCACGGACGATAATCTCAGCCCCAGCCAGACGAGCAGGATCGTCCACAGGCCCCACAGCAGGAGCGCCGGTGCCGGTTGGTTTGCCAGGAGAATAGCGACTCCGCTTGCGCAGAGTGCGGCCCCACTGAGCCACAGGATCAGGACGGTTCGGATCGGACATTTGAGCACTCTCGCGATGCGGTGGTTGCTGTGGTCCTTGCCGCCTTCGTACACCTTGCGCCCTTCGCGCACGCGGTTGACCACGACGAAGATCAGGTCGAAGGCCGGGTAGGCGAGCACGAGTGGCGGCCCGAGCCTGCCCCAGCCCGGCGGCGCCGCCTCGAGGGCCAGCACCGCGGAAGCGCCGAGACTATACCCCAGGAACAGGCTTCCCGCGTCACCCAGGAAGATCCGGGCCCTCGGGAAGTTCCAGGGCAGGAACCCGACGCACGCCCCGGCCAGCGCCAACTGCGCCGCCGCCGTGCCCACGGCCCCGCGGGCGGCCGAGAGGGCGCCGAAGCCCGCCAGGGCGATCGCCGCCAGCCCCCCGACCATGCCGTTCATGTTGTCGAGGAAGTTGACCGCGTTCATGAGCGCGGCCAGCGCCACGAGCAGCCCCACCACCACGAGCGGAGCCGGCAGCCCGAGGTCCGGAAGCACGCCCGAGGCGAGCAGCAGCCCGCCCGCCGCGAACTGGCCGAGGAGCTTGAGCGACGGCCGCATGCCGAACCGGTCGTCCACCAGCCCGAGCCCGAGCGCGAGCAGGGCGCCGGCGAACACCAGGAGTCCGCGGCGGTCCGCCGCCACGTCGAGCCAGCGCGCCATCACCAGCCAGGCGACGCTCGCCGCCAGCGGCCACCGCCGCACCGCCGAGCAACGCGGTGGCCGCGGTGTGGAGCTTGCGGGCCTCGGGGTGGTCGAGATAGGCCGTCGCCCACGCCAGCCGGATCGCGGCCGGGGTGGTCAGCAAAGCGACGGCGAGCCCGATCGGGAAGGCGGCCGCGGCCGGCATGTCGCGCGGCTCGAGGCCGGGTCGAGCGCCGCCTCAGGAGGCGGCGACTCCCGCGGGCACCCGCACGCCCAACTGCGCACACATCTCGCGCGCCGTCAGCTCGAGAAGTTGGTCGAGCGACACTTCGGGGCGATAGCCGGTCATGCGGTGGATCTTCTCGAGCGAAGGCACTCGGCGCATCATGTCCTCGAACGAGCTGCCGTAGACCTTCTCGTACGGCACGAACTCGATCGTGGAGCGGCTCTTGCAGACGCGCCGGATACGCTTGGCGAGCTCGAGCACCGTGATCTCTTCGTCGGTGCCCACGTTGCAGATCTCGCCCTCGGCGCCCTCGGCGTCCATCAGCAGGAGCACGCCGCGCACCACGTCGGCCACCGAGGAGAAGCAGCGCGACTGGGTGCCATCCCCGAACACCAGGATGGGCTCGTGACGCAGCGCGCGCTCGATCATGTTGGGGATCACCATGCCGTACGCCGCGCTCTGGCGCGGGCCGCAGGTGTTGAAGCAGCGCACCACGGTGACCGGCAGCTGGTGCTGCTGGTAGTAGGCCTGCGCCAGCGACTCGTCCACCGCCTTGCCGCTGGCGTACGACCAGCGCAGCTTGTGGGTGGGGCCCAGCAGGCGGTCGTCGTCCTCGGCGAACGGCACGTTGACGCCCTTGCCGTACACCTCGCTGCTCGAGAACAGCATGACCTTGCGCTGGTGGGCGTCGCAGGCCTCGAGCACGACCTCGGTGCCGCGGATGTTCGTGATCAGCGAGCGCAGCGGGTTCTCGAGCACGTACTTCACGCCCACCGCGGCGGCCAGGTGGTAGATCCGCTCGCACTTGGCCACCAGGCCGTGGACCAGCGAGGAGTCGGTGACATCACCTTCGACGAAGTGGAATCGGGGATGTTGCTCGAAGGAGCAGAGGTTCTCGAGGCGTCCGGTGGAGAGGTCATCCAGCGCCCACACCTCGTTGCCGAGGCCGAGGAGCGCTTCCGAAAGATGGGAACCGATGAAGCCCGCACCTCCTGTGACGAGGATCCTCATTAGCTTCCCTCTGATGAAGGATGAGTCGCGGGGCAATCCTTGCCGTCCCGCGTGCGCACCATCGACCGCCCCCTCGGGGGAAGCCACTCTCGCCGGACAAGGTATCGGCGGCTGCGTCACAAGTCAACGCGTTATTAACCGAAGCCGATGCCGGGGAACAGGTTGCCATAGCGGTCTTTGAGTGCGAGCACCGCTCGTCGATGCCGCGGGAGGTGGTCGGGAGCGTCGCTGCCGGACACCAGGCGGAGGGATCGCCCGAGTATTCCGATGTCCTGTCCCTGTCGGAGACGCATCGCGATCTGCACGGCTCGACGGCGAGCCGACCCCGCCTGCCGCGCGACCGGACCCACTCGAGCTTCACCGACGCCAGCGCAGACGGGCGGCGCCCCCGGGCTGCCGGGGTCTAGCTCTTCCGGAACACGGCTGAGCCCCAGAGGTCCGGCAATTCGATCACCAGCTCAGGTCGGTTCTCCATGGCCGCGCGCACGGCGCGGAAGCAGGCCGCATTGGATTCCGGGCTGTTGTAGTCGTGCACGAAGACGTACGCCCCACGCGCCAGGCGCGGGTAGAAGAACTCGAGCCCCGCGAGCGTCGGTGAGTACACGTCGAGGTCGAGCATGACGAGCGCGAAGCGCTCGTGTTCGAGACCTGCGGCCGTGCCTGGGAACCGTCCCTTGCGGATCACGACATTCGCCCGGTCGCCAAGGGTGCGCTTCACTTGTGCCTCGCTGGTGTCCTGGAAGCGCGCATCAGCAGCATTCTCGGCCTCGCGATCCGCCAGCGGGAAGCCCTCGAAGGTGTCGAACAGATACAGGCGGCGTTCCGGCGCGCAACGCAGGATGAACCGGCTGGTCGCCCCCTGATAGACCCCTACCTCCGCGAAGTCCCCCGGCACTCGCTCGCGCTCGAGCGTGCGGATGGCAAGCGCCAGGCTGGCGTAGCGGACGTAGTCGAAGGAGGCAACGGCGGCACGCTCGACATCCGGATCGAACGTCGGAAATCGCATCGGAGCCGCGACCCGCTCGCGGCCGTGACGCGCCCGCCACTCGCGGGCGGCATCGAGGAGCCCAGCCCGCTGGATGAGGTTTCGCAGCCTGGCTCTCGTCGTCACGTTCGGCCCTCCGGGGCACGTTCAGCAGCCGATGCGCAGAGCACCTGGGTGCGTCGTGCGACCTGCTGCAGTGAGAAGCGGGCGGCAGCCCAGGCGTGGCCGGCATCGGTCATCGCTCGACATCGCGATGGATCCGTGACCAGGTCGGCGACGGCATCCCCCAACCCCGCGGGAGTATCGGCCTCGAGATCATGGACGCCGGGCGTGAGCCCGAGTCCCTCTGCCCCCAGCGTGGTGCTGACGACGGGTACTCGAGCCGCGAGTGCCTCGACGATCTTCACTCGTGCTCCCGCTCCGGCCCACAGCGGGACGACCATCGCCGAGGCGGCGGCGAACTCCGGCGCGATGTCATCGACGTAGCCGACCGGCTCCGCCCCTGCCTGGCGGGCGATGGTCGCAAGTTCGGGGTCCAGCCCCTTGCCGACCAGGCGGAGACGGGCGCCCGGCACACGCGCCCGCACGCGCGGCCACCCCTCGACCAGGAATCTCCGCGCACCTTCGCGGTTGGGCGGCCAGGTGAGGGTCCCCACCATGAGGACCACCGGCGGACTCTCGGGCGCGTGCGGCCGGAATCGTCCGAAGTCCACGCCGATGGGCACCACCTCGACCCGCGCGCGTGGCGCGATGCGGCGCAGCACGTCGGCCTCGGGATCCTGGATGGCCAGCACGAGGTCGGCGCGTGTGCAGAGGGCGGCCTCGACCGTGCTCATCCGGCGCGCCTGATCCAGCGCGAACGCGCGCACCAGCGGATTGCGCACGGTTTCAGCGTACCGAGCGAGCCATACGTGCTCGACATTGTGTTCGCGCAGCACCACCGGGGTGTCTCCCAGCGCATCTGCGTGGGTCGCCATGCTGAGATGGTTCAGGTAGGCAAAGCGCGGGCGTATGGCTGCCACCTGACGGCGCAGCTCGGCCTCGAGCGCACGGCTGTGATAGCGCGTCAGCGTGTAGGGCCAGCGCCCGAAAGTGCCCCGGATGAGGGCGACAGGGAGCGCGGGGACCTTGTGCGGGACGCGCACCAGATGGATGCCGAGACGTTCCACTTCCGTGGGCACGGGGAGCGACTCCTCCCCCGGCGAGACCAACGTCACCAACGTCGTGTCGAAGGCCAACGCCACCGAGCAGACTGCCTGCCAGAGCCCGATGCGCCCTCCATCATCGAGCGGCCATGGCGCGCGCGGCGTGACGACCAGCGCAGGCTCACTCATCGCGCCCTGCCGAACCGCCATGCGACGACGGATTGGAAGCGTTCAAGCTGCTCGCGCGCGAAAGCATGGCGTGGCCGCGTCAGACGCACGAGCCACCACGCAATGAGTCGTGCCAGGGAGCCCGCAACGAGGATCTCGCGCGCCAGCGCCGCCCTCCAGGCTCCGCGATGGCGGCGCAGGAATGCGAGCCGCGCTTCCAGATTGCGCACGAATAGGGGCCCGCGCAATCCCGCGCCCGAGGCCCCACCATGATGGAGCACACACGCGGCGTCTGAGAAGATCGTCTCGAAGCCTGCCTGACGGGCGCGCCAGCACCAGTCCGGCTCCTCGCCGTACATGAAGAGATCCTCGTCCAGACCGCCCACTTGTGCGTGGGCCACGCGAGAGATCGCGAAACAGGCGCCCGACACCCAATCCACGGGACCTTCCCCATCCCGCGGTCGAGGGGTGGCCGCGGGGGTGCCGTACCCCATTCGCAGGGCGGCGCGGGCCAGTCCGAGACTCTCGACCGTCATGTTGATCACGCCCGGGAACGCATGGCACGCAGGCTGCGGCGACCCGTCGTCATCCGCGAGCGACAAGCCCACGCAGCCCGCGCGCCCGTGTCGCTTGAAGACCCCTTCGAGTGCAGCGAGCATGAGCGGTGGGGCCTCGGTGTCTGGATTGAGCAGGAGCAGGATGTCACCGCTCGCCATCACAAGGGCCTGGTTGTTGGCGCGGGCGAAACCGACATTGCGATCATTGCGGATGAGATGGATGGCGGGGAACTCCCGGGCCACCATCTCGGGGCTCCCGTCGGTGGAGGCGTTGTCCACCACCCAGATCTCAGGTTCCAGACCATGCTGCGCGAGCAGGGTGCTCAGGCACTTGCGCAGGAGATCGCGCACCTGGTAACTCACGACGATCACCGATACGCGCGCGCCTCCGGTCACGTTCAGGTCGCCCACGTCATCTCACTCGGTGTCGCGGTGGACAGGTGGTTGCCGCCCGACCGCACGCCCGGTAGGCTGCCCGGCCGAATGCTCACACTCACGCCCCTCCCGTCCCCACGCAAGAAGCGCGTGCTGCCCGGCCTCGGGCCCGCGCTGGTCGCTGCCGCCGTGGTCTTCCTGATTGGATGGATGGGGCCCATGAACCCGTTCGCATGGGTGCTTGCGGCCCCCGCGGTCTTGGTGGGCTTCATCCTGGTCCTCCGCACGGCGCCACTGATCATCTTCTGGGCGGTGCCCATCAGCATGTATTGGTTCGTCTACATGCCCGTGATGCACTACGAAGCGCTCGCGCTTCTGGCCGCTGGAGTCACGGGCGCGCGAAATCTGGCGAGGATGCGTCTTCGGCGGGTTGTGATCCCAGCGCTCGAAGGCCGTTACCTGTTGTTCCTGCTCGCCATCCTCCCCGGGTTGCTGGTGGCCACGAGCACCTGGCGCTATTTCGGTTCCTACAAGATCTACGTGGTCGGGTTGCTGGGCTTCGAGGCGGCCCGGCGTGGTGCGCGCCGACTGGGGCACGAAGCCCTGCTCTGGGGCCCCGCGGTGTTCCTCGGAATGAGCGCCGCCATGCTCACGCTCCGCGTGATGACGAGCGGCATACCGTCCTTCAAAGGGATCGCGCTGCGCAGCTACCTCTCGACGCTACCGTGGGGTTCCTCCAACTACGTCGCCGCCGTGATGGTGCTGGGGCCTCCCGGCCCTCGTGCTGCTGGTCCGCACGAGCCCGCGGGGGGCATGCGCCGTAGCTCGCGATCGGGATCATCGTCCTGACGCTCGCGTCGATGCTGTTCACCACGTCGCGTGGCGGGTTCCTGCTCGCGATGCTGTACCTCATCGTGATCGGGACCGGTGCGCGCCGCTCACTCGGCACGCTCGCACTCGCCACTCTCGGCCCTGGTTGTTGCGCTCGTCGCCACGCCTTTCGGGCAGGCCCTCCTCGGTCGTTTCGTCGATGCCAGGAGTTGGGACAGCGTCTACTTCCGCGTGATGATCTGGCAGGCCGCCCTGGAGCGTGGTCTGTCGCACCTTCCCTTCGGGGTCGGCGCGGGTCAGGGTCTGATGCAGAACGACAAGCTGCAGGGGCTGGACCCGCACAACTACCTGCTCCACCTCTTCGGAGAGCTCGGGCCGCTGGGCCTCGCGCTGTGGCTCTGGCTGTTCGCCCGGGTGTGGTCCGACGCCAGAGCGCATGTGGAAGGACGAGCGAACGCGCACGATCGGCAGCGCGGCCATCGGCACGCTCTCACTCACGTTCTTCAACATGCTCTTCGAACCCACCATGAACGGCAATCTGTACCACCTCATGTTCTGGTGGATCATAGGGATCTACTACGGTGGGGCCGAGCGCTCGAACGGGAGCGTGGCGACCGAGGTCCGCTAGGAGTCGGTCTCGCGCGTCCGGCGCCGAAGTGTCGCGACATGGGCCCGTTCCTGCCACAGCACACTGGCCAGGAAGCCCGCGAACGTCGCACCCAGCGCCCATACCGATCGCAATGGCCTCGCTTTGCGCACCGGAGGCACGGCGGGGTCGAGCACCGTGACGGTGGGCGTGTCCATGACCTCGCGCATGCGCGCGTCCTCGAGTTGCGCGGCCAGCAGAACGTACACCTGCTGGTAGAGACGCACGTCGCGACTCAGGCGCCCCAGCGCCGACTCGACCCGGGGCAGGCCGCCGAGTTGGGACTTGATCTTGTCGAGTTCGGAACGGACCTGGATCACCTGCTCGTTGTCGTCACGCAGATAGGACCGCAGCACCGCCAGCCGAACTTCGAGGGCCATCTTGCGGGCCATCACGTCGGCCAACGGCCCCAGGTCTGCCGACTCGACGTCCGCCGGCACCACGACATGGTGCGCTTCCTGATAGGCGCGCAGCGCACCCTCGCTCTGGCGCATCAGCGAATCGGTTTCGGCGACACGGCGCTCGAGGAAGACACGACTGCGCTTCGCCTGGAAATTGCGCTTCTCCACGTTGAAGCGGTTGAGTTCCATCGATGAGCGCATTGGCCAGCTCGGCCGCACGATCACGCGAGCGGTCCTCGACCGAGATGCTGATGGTGCCATCGGGTGCCAGTGCGACCTTCGTGTGGCTGCGGAACTCCTTGAGTGTCTCCTCGTCGCTCTTGAGGTGATACACCCGCTTCATGTCGAAGCGTTCGAGCACCGATCGCTGCACG
The DNA here is from genome assembly GCA_963776245.1 of Candidatus Eiseniibacteriota bacterium. Lineage (GTDB taxonomy): Bacteria > Eisenbacteria > RBG-16-71-46 > RBG-16-71-46 > RBG-16-71-46 > CAVSAC01. The sequence continues at coordinate 157,701 of CAVZLN010000005.1, forward strand.
CTCCGGCTCAGCAGGATGGCGCGGAACAGGTCGGAGGGCGTGTAGTAGTTGCTGAGTCCATTGAGCGAGGGCATTCGCGACAGAAAGTGCTGGTTCGGCAGACCAATCAGCGACTGGTCGGTCTCCTCAGGCGGCAGAAGTACCGCGGTCGCTCGGTACCATGGCGCCATCAAGAACGTGAGCGCCGCCATGATCAACGCCGGCCACCAGCGCATTCAGCGTGTGGATGCGCCAGCGCGCCAGGATGCGTGTGATCCAAACGCCGAAGTCGAAGGAGTCGGAGTGGGTCATGGGATCCTCGGTCGGCTCAACGTCGGACCGCTATGATCACGGTCGCCACTTGGGCGGCCACCATGATCAGGGTCTGGAGATTCTGCCACGACGGTGATGTCGGGGCGTTCGGGCACCCAGATGAGGTCCCCTGGCGCGATCATCGGGATGTCGCGCGCCAGCGCGGACTGACCGGTCACGGCACGCGTCAGCCTCACCTTGGAAGATGCCGCGCGCCGGGAGAATCCACCGGCCAGCGCCACGTACTCCGCTGCCGAACGATCGGGCTTGAACTCCACCAGCCCCGGATGGCGCACCTCGCCCTCGACGCGAACCGAGGCCAGCACGGCATCGACTCGCACAACGTCACCGTCACGCAACTCGAAGTCGAGGTCCGGGCTCGCCAGCAAGCGGTTCCAATCCACCCGGTAGTCCTCGCGACGCGCCGTCATCCGCGCGCGCAACACCTCGTACTCCGACGCGGACATCTCGGTACGCGAGAGTCGGGCGAGTCGGTCGAATTCGGGATCGGCTTCCGACGCTTGCCGATTCGCACGGTAGACGCGAATGGTCGAGAGATCGGCACGGTCGAGGAATCCCCCCGCCGCGCGGATCAACGCGGAGAGGTGGGTTCGATGGGAGTCGAGCGGGTAAGCCCCTGGACGTTGCACCTCGCCGAAGACCGAAGCGCTCGCCAGTTCGTGGAACCGGGATTGGAAGTACACGTAGACACGATCGCCATCGCTCAGTGGCGGATTCGTCAGTCCGGCATTCACGTCCCCGAGATCGAAGAAGGTGGATTCCACTTCGACGGGCGACCTCCAGCGAAGGAGCAGGCAACGTTCGGATCGTGCAGAGGGCAGCACGCCGCCCGCCATGTCGATGAGCGTGCTCAGGCTATCGAGCGGACCGAGCTCGACGACTCCGGGGCGAGCGACCGCTCCCTCGATGGCCAGGGACCGCGTCGCGACCGGCACGTGGATGACGTCACCATCCAGCAGCAGAGGATCGAATCGAGCGTCACCGGTGCGATTGAAGCGTTCGAGATCCGCGATCACGGGGGCCGCGCCGGGTTCACCCGAAGACGACTGCCGGTGGGAGACCAGGATGTTGCGCCGCGACGAATTCGCCAGCAGCAGCGAGTCGGTCAGCACCTCGCTCAAGCGGCGGTACGCGACTGCGTCCACCGCGCCCGGCGCGCGCACGGCACCGGTGACGAACACACGTAGCGTGCGTGCGCGCGAGAGGCGCACGTCCAGTCTCACGCCGCGAAACTCCTGAGCCGCACGGCGGACCAGTTCGCGCCGTGCTTCCGTCAGAGTGAGGCCGTCCACCTTGACCAACCCCGCCCCGGGGATGAAGACCGTCCCCTCTGGACCTACCGCGAGCGTGAGACTGCGCGACACCCGTCCGGAGAAGTCGATCTGGAAGAGATCGCCGGGGCCCACCAGGTAGCGGTCCGGATCCACTGCCCCGGCGAGCACGCCGGGCATGGTGAGTTCGGCGTCGAACCCGGGCAGTGGAGCCGTGGCGACATCCGGCTGCGTCGAGGACGTCGCGGCCCCGGTCGCTCCGGAATCCACCACGCCGGCCGCCAGGAGCGCCGCCGCGAGTGCCCAGGGCGCCAGACCAGCGTCGAAGCACCGCCGGATCATCTCCCCACCTCCTTGAGCAGCTTGCGCTGTCCATACATGCGCTCGTAGTACGCGCGGAACTCGCCGGCCTTGATCGGTCGCCACCAGGACTCGTTGGCCTGGAACCACTCGACCGTCTGGCGGATGCCCTGCTCGAACGGGATCGCGGGCGTCCAGCCGGTGACGCGCGTGAGCTTGCTCGAGTCCACCGCGTAGCGGCGGTCGTGCCCCGGACGGTCCTCGACATGGCGGATGAGCGTCGCGGGCCGGTCGAGCAGGCGCAGCAGCGTGCCGGTGATGGTGAGCACGTCGAGCTCGTGCTGCGCGCCGATGTTGAATGTCTCCCCCTCGATGCCGGGGTGGGTGAGCAGCGTGAGCAGCGCCGCGCAGTGGTCGTCCACGTGGAGCCAGTCGCGGCGGTTGAGCCCGGTGCCGTACACCGGCAGCGGCTCGGCGTCGATGGCGTTGGTCACGAACAGCGGCACCAGCTTCTCCGGGTACTGGCGCGGCCCGTAGTTGTTCGAGCAGCGCGTCACCACCACCGGCAGGCCGTAGGTGCACCAGTACGCGTACGCGAGCCGGTCGCCGCCCGCCTTGCTCGCGGCGTAGGGCGAGCGCGGGTTGAGCGGCCAGTCCTCGGTCGAGTGCCCTTCCAGCACCTCGCCGTAGACCTCGTCGGTCGAGACCTGGATGAAGCGCTTGACCCCCACCCGCCGCGCCTCCTCGGCGAGCACGAACACGCCGTACACGTCGGTCTGGATGAAGTCGCCCGGGGTCTCGATCGAGCGGTCGACGTGGGACTCGGCCGCGAAGTTGAGCACGAAGTCGCAGCCCTTCATGGCCCGGGCCACGGCCTCCGGGATCGCGGATGTCGCCGTGGACGAACGTGAGCCGGGTCTCGGGGATGCCGTCGAGGTTCTCGCGCCGCCCGGCGTACGTGAGCGCGTCGAGCACCACCACATGCACACCCGGATGTCGCGCGAGCACGTGATGCACGAAGTTCGACCCGATGAACCCGGCACCGCCGGTCACCAGGACGCGCGCCCCGTCGAGGCGAAGCGCCTCAGCCATCCTTGCGGCTCCAGTCGTACGGGATGCTCGGGTCGTCCGGCGCCATGCGGAACTCGTCCGGATGCTCGTAGATGTAGTGCTCGGTCGGGGTGTTCACGAGGTAGGCGGGCTCGACGCCGATGCCCTTCATGCCGTGGAGCACGCCCGGCGGTATGACCAGCAGGATGGGGTTGTTCTCGCCCATGAAGAACTCGTTCACCTCGCCCTTGGTGCGGCTGCCCTCGCGGCTGTCGTAGAGCACCACCTTGGCCATGCCCTTGACGAACACGAAGTGGTCGGTCTGCTTCTTGTGGTAGTGCCAGCCCTTCACGACACCGGGGTACACCACCGACAGGTAGACCTGGCCGAACTTCTGGAAGAACGCGTCGTCGTCGCGCATCATCTCCATCAGCAGGCCGCGCTCATCCGGGATGACCTTGAGTTTCTTGATCAGCACGCCATCGATCACCGCGAGGTCCTCTTCCGTGCGCGCGGACGCGCCGAGCGGGCCTGCTTCGGCCGGCCCCGGCCCACGCCGATGTGGGTGAGCCCCGCGGCCGTGACGGCCTCGGGATCGTAGAGGTTGCGCAGATCGAGCAGCACCGGCTTGCGCATCAGCCGCTTGAGCCGCGCCAGGTCCATGTTCCGGAACTCGTTCCACTCGGTCACGATCGCCAGCGCGTCGGCGCCGCGCGCCGCGTCGTAGGCGTCCTCGACCAGTTCCACCCCGCGCATCAGCGGCAGATCGCGGCTGTTGTCCATCGCGACCGGGTCGAACGCCCGCACCTTGATCCCGCGGCGCTTGAGACCGGCGAGGATGTGGAGCGCCGGCGCCGCGCGCAGGTCGTCGGTGTTGGGCTTGAACGCGAGTCCGAGCAGCCCGACCACCTTGCCACGCCCCTTGCCCACCGCGGCCACGATGCGCTGGATCATGAGGTCCATCTGGTGCTGGTTGGCCGCGATGGTCGCGTCCACCAGCCGGGTGGGCACCTTGACGTCGCGGCCGATGGCCGACAGTGCGAGGGTGTCCTTGGGGAAGCACGAGCCCCCGTAGCCCGGGCCCGAGTGCAGGAACTTCGAGCCGATGCGGCGGTCCATCCCGATGCCCTTGGCCACCGCCTTGACGTCCGCCCCGAGCGCGTCGCACAGGTTCGCGATCTCGTTGATGAACGAGATCTTGGTGGCGAGGAAGCAGTTCGAGGCGTACTTGATGAGTTCGGCCGACTCGAGCGAGGTGACCACCATCGGGGTCTCGATCAGGAACAGCGGATCGTGGATCTTCTTGAGGATCTGCGCCGCCTTGGCGCTCTCCGCGCCGATCACCACGCGGTCCGGGCGCATGAACGTCTCGAGCGCCGAGCCCTCGCGCAGGAACTCGGGGTTCGACGCCACGTCGAACTCCGCGCCCCGGCGGGCGTGCTTGCGGATGAAATCGTAGAGGTGGCGCGCGGTGCCGATCGGCGCGGTGCTCTTCTGGACCACCAGCGTGTAGCCGTCCATGTGACGGGCGATGGTCCTGGCCACCGCGTAGATGGCGCGGGTGTCGGCGGAGCCGTCGGCCTGGGGCGGCGTGCCGACCGCGATGAACACCACCTTGGTGCCCTTGAGGGTCTTCGTCAGGTCGGTCTCGAACCGGAGGCGCCCTTCCTGCACGTGGCGCGCGACCAGTTCGGGCAGGCCGGGTTCGAAGAACGGCACCACCCCGTTGCGCAGCCGCTCGACCTTCGAGCGGTCGTTATCGACACAGGTGACCTTGTTGCCGAAGTCCGCCAGGCATGCGGCGGTCACGAGACCGACGTACCCGGCGCCAACCACGGTGATGGTGTACACGGCGGATCCTTTCGGGTGATCCATTCACGAGCCGCGGGGATCCCGGAAAACGGCGGGACGGCGGTCGGACAATCGATCGAATCGGCCGGTCAGACTAGGGGTTGGACGGGGCGATGGTCAACCGGAAGGCACTGTCGCGGGCACTGGAGAGTCAGGACGCCCCGGTGCGCCCACGCCACTCGGCGAGCACGTCATCGAGGGTGCTCTCGAGCGGAATCGCGGCGCTCCAGCCAGTGGCGTCCATGATCGCGGACGGGTCACCGACCAGCCAGGAGAGGTCAACGGGGCGCATTCGCGTGGGATCGCTCTCGATGCGCACTGGCAGGCGTGCGCGTGCGACCAGCAGGCCAAGCACCTCCGCGAGCCGCACACCTTCCCCGCGGCAGACGTTGTAGGCCGCGAGCCTCCAGCCGCGATCGAGCAGCGCGACGTATGCCCGCACCACATCGCGAACGTCAATCAGGTCCCGTGTCACTTCGAGATTGCCCACCCGCAGCACCGGTTCGGTCTGCCCTGCCTCGATACGCGCGATCTGCTCACACCAACCCGGGATGACAAAGCGCGGGGTCTGCCCGGGGCCGGTGTGACCGAAGGCACGCGCGACCACCACATCGAGTCCGTGTACGCGCGCGTGCGAGAGTGCCAGCGTCTCGGCCGCGGCCTTGGAGAGCCCATAGGGACTCACCGGTGAATGAGGAGCGTCCTCGCGTACGCGCGTGCCGGCAGCGCCTGAACCGTAGACCTCGCTGGAACTCACGAGCAGCATGCGCGCGCCCGGCACCACCCGGCGCATTGCCTCGGTCAGGTGCCAAGTCCCGGCGGCGTTGGTGCGGAAGGTGCCTTCGGGGTCTTGGAACGAGAGCGCCGCGCTGCTCTGGCCGGCCAGGTGCACGATCGCGTCGGGTCGCGCCGCCGCCACCGCCGCCTCGACCGTAGGTGGATCCAGAAGGTCGAGCGAGTGCCAGCCGGCCAGTTGCGTCCCGGCGGGAGGATTGCCTATACCCGCGCCCTGCACGCGTGCGCCGGACGCGGTGAGGGCGCGCACGAGGTGCGGGCCGACGAATCCGTTCGCGCCGGTGACGAGGACAATGGGCACGTCAGCCTCGCGTCCCGCGCGGGGCGCGGCATACCGCCAGCTGAGTGATGACCAAGGCGTCCCCAGGATCGGTGGCGAGGATCTGGTAGCGCCTTGTCGGCAGCAAGTCCTCGAGTTGCTCCACGCGTGCGCGACCACGCAGGCGTTGCCCCCAGCGGCCGAGGCGCACAAGCGGGTTGGACCACAGCGCCGCAAGCGCCGGCTCCAGTTGCATTCTCTCGATGGGATCGAAGGTCTGGAATGCCAACTCGACCTCCGCGAACCATTCGAGTAGCAGGGCGCGGAATTCCGCCACTGCGTACTCGTGCTCATGGAATGCATTGGCGGATCGAGCGTCGGGGCGATTGCCTCGCAATCGGTTGATACCGATCCGGTTGGGGGTGCTGGTCACCAGCACGGCCCCGGGGGCAAGTAAGTCCGCGGCTCGCGCCAAGAATCGCCGTGGCTCGCGCAGATGTTCGAGGTTCTCTAGATTGCAGATCAAGTCGTACGGCCCGGCTCCACCGGCCTGCTCGAGCGCCTGGCAGTCCTCGAGTACCCAGGTGATGGCCGGCCGCGCGAAACGGGCGCGAGCCACCTCGAGTGCCTCCTCGGAGAGGTCCACGGCGACGACCGATGCGGCGCCGCGGTCGGCGAGGAAGGCCGCGCCGTATCCCACGCCACACCCCGCGTCGAGCACGCGCGCTCCCGAGTGCAGGCGCTCGGCCGCAAAGGCGTAGCGCTGGAGGTGCTCAGGGTAGAGCTGGTCCCATTCTGGCGTGTCTGGAACGATGCGCTCGATCTCGACGCCCGCCCGCCTTGCGACCGGGCGGGCTTCATCCGCACTGCGTCTCATCGCTTAGGCCTCCCTCGTCAGCACCGCTTCCAATTGGTCGGTCGCCGCATCCCACGAGTAGCGCCGCGCCAGCGCGAGACCGGCTCCCGCCACCGCAGCGCGACGTGCCGGATCGCGCACCAGCTCCAGTGCGGCGGCGGCCAGCGCCGCCGGGGCTCTCGGCGGCACCATGATGTACTCCTCTCCCGGGCGTCCCATCTCGGGCACCTCGCCCACCGCGGTTGCGACGAGCGCGCACCCACAGGCCATCGCCTCAAGTGTGACGAGCGAGAACCCCTCCGAATGACTTGAGTTCAAGAACACGTCGGCCTCGCCATAGAGCCCGGGAAGGTCGCGCTGACGCGGGCAGCGCGAGTAACGCGCTCCCGGGGGGAGTGCGTGGCGCAAGCGCGGACGGCCGAACAGCACGAAGCCCAGCGACGGTTCCGCGCGGTGCATCCCCCACAGTGCGGCTATTCCGTCTGCGCCGCCCTTCCACGAGGCGGTGTCGTACATCATCCCCACCCGAATGGGTCCCGGCGCGCGGGCAGCCGGCGGTGAAAAACGCCGCGCGTCAACTCCGTTCGGGATCCTCGCCCATACGTCAACAGCGAACCGCTCGCGCGCGAACCGTTCGAGCCAGTGCGCGATGACGATGCGACGCAGCGGCAGTGTCCAAGTGTGGTCAACGCGGGGCCCCTCGCTTTCGCCCCAAGCCTCATACTGCTGGATGAGATAGTACCCGCGCCCGGCGCCCGCGGGCATTCTATGGACCCATTCCGCCGTGGGCCATGCGGTCGCGATCACCGCGTCTCCGGCCGGGACGCTCAAGAGATCGGCCGGATCGAATCGGGTCACAGCGTCCTCGAGCCCGTAGGCGCGCAGTCCGTCGCGCACGCCGCCCAACCAGCGTTCATAGGCGTAGCGCTTCCAAGCGACTGGCGAGAGGTCGGCCGGCGGGCGCAGCCGAGGCACGAGCAACCGGACTTCGTGGCCCCGCTGCCGCAGGCGGCAGGCGTGCTCCAGCACCACCCGAAGCCCGCCCGTAAGGACGAGCGACTGATTGACGAAGGTGACCCTCACAACGGCTCCCGAGCGACGTTTCCCCGCGTGGTGAGCAGCGCCAGCGCCTCGCGCCAGGGCAGGTAACGCAGGATAACCAGGGTAGTGAGCCCGGCTGCCCCGGCCCCCACGGCGCACGTCAGCAGCGCGAGCCACGCAGTGGTGCCGTGTCCGCCGGGCAGCAGGCGGTCCAGCGCGGCACCGGCGGATGCGGCAACGAGTGTGGCCAGCGCCGGGACAACCCACGGCGACAGAACAGTGCTGAGGCTCCAGTGCATCAGCCGTGCGAGCTGTACGGCGAAGACCAGGGCTCCGATCAGCACACCCGCCGTAATGGCGAGCAAGGCACCGGGCATACCGATCCGGGGCAGCAGCAGCACGCTCAGCGCCAGGTGAAGACCCACCGCGATCGTCGCGAACCAGGCCTCGAGATCAGTACGTCCGGCAGCACGCGCGACGGTCGTGCCCATTCCGGTAGCCAATGAGACCCACCCGCTGACCGCGAGCGCGCGCAACACGAGCACCGCCTCGCCGTGCCCCGGCCCGAGCCACACTTCAAACAACCGGGCCCCGACGCCAATCAACGGACCAACGATCACCGTGACGCCACTCATCAGATAGCGGCTGCCGCGGTCGTAGAGTTGACGCGTGCGCGCGTTGTCACCTATCGCGTGCATCGCAGACGCCTCAGGCAGGACCGCCAACAGCATCAGCTGGGGCAAAGAGCTGGCTACCGTCGAGACGCGCGAGCCCAACTCGTATGGCGCCACTGCCGCGAGCCCGACGAAGCGAGAGAGCAGGAGCTTGTCGAGATGAACGTTGAAGGCCGCCAGAGTACTGGTGAACTGCATCGGCGCCCCGAAGCGGAGCGCCTCGCGCACGTGCACGATCGCCGCGACCGGTGAGCCCCAGCGAAAGGCCGGCACCGCCCAGGTCAACAGCGCGGCGCCCATCAGCGCTCCGGTCGCCCAAGCCAGTGCCACTCCCGCCACCAGGCCGATGAAACCCCAGTGGCCATGCAGTGCGAGCGCAAACACCAGCGCCTGAAGCAGAGTCATGGCGAGAAGGATCCCGTTGGCACGGTCGAACCGTCCATAGGCCTGCATGGTCGCCAGGCACACGTTAGCCACGCCCGCGAGCGCGAACACCCCCGCGCCGGCGAGCATCGCGAACCGTGCCATTCCGATCGTCGCCGGTGGGATACGCAGCCAGGCCAGCACCGGCTCGCGAGCGAGCGCCACCACGGCGAGCCAGACGAGGCTGAGCGCGAGGTATCCGAGGAGCCCGAGCGTGGCGTGCGCGCCGGCCTCGTCGTGCCGTCCCCGCTCACGCGCGCCCGCGACGTGGCGCATCGTGCCCTGCACCAGTCCGAAGTCGAGCGCCGCAAGGTACCCGGTGAGGGCAAAGAAGAGTGACCACACCGCGAAGCCCTCGGCGCCCAGCGTGCGCAGGATGGGCGGTGTGAACACGATCCACACCACCATCGCCGCGACGCGACCGCTGGCCGCGTGCAGGGTGTTGGCGACGAGCCGTCGGCCGAGGCCGGTGGGCGCGCCAGCCGCCATCATGTCCCGATCCCGAGGTGGTGCTGGTGCACCGCTTGGTTCACGGTGACGTCGCGGCTCACCGCGCCCGCCAGTGCTCCAGCATGTCGGCGAGCGTCCGCTCGAACGGGATGGTGGGCTCCCAGCCGGACACCTGGTGGAACTTCGAGGCGTCGCCGAGCAGGATGGGCACGTCGCTGGGCCGCAGCCGCGCCGGGTCCTGGCGCACCTCGATCTTCGCCTTGGACAGTCCGAGCAGATGGTCGAGCACCGCGCGGATGCTCCACGCCTTGCCCGAGCACAGGTTGTACACCTCGCCCGCCTCGCCCTTCTCGAGCGCCAGCCAGTACGCCTTCACCATGTCGCGCACGTCGGTGAAGTCGCGCTTCGCGTCGAGATTGCCGACGTGGAGCACCGGCGCCTTGCGCCCCTTCTCGATGTCGGCGATCTGCTTGGCGAAGTCCGAGGCCACGAACACCGGCCCGCGGCGCGGGCCCTCGTGGTTGAAGCCGCGGGTGCGCACGCAGTCGAGCTTCCACGACATCCAGTACTGGTAGCCGAGGTAGTCCTGGGTGACCTTGCTCACCGCGTAGGGCGAGAGCGGGCGCAGCGGGTTGGTCTCGCGGATCGGCACCTCGTCCGGGTAGACCATGCCGTACTCCTCGCTCGAGCACGCCAACTGGATGCGGCAGTCGAGGCCGACGCGGCGCACCGCCTCGAACAGGTTGACCTGGCCGAGGATGTTGGTGCTCAGCGACTCGGTGGGCGCGATCCACGAGGTGGGCACGAACGATTGCGCCGCGAGGTGGAAGATCCACTCGGGCCGCACCTGCTCGATGGTGCGCAGCGTGGACGCGGCGTCGCGCAGGTCGCACTCGTGGAGCGCGATGCGGTCCATGAAGTGCTCGATGTTCTCGGTGCGGCTGCGCCAGCGGTGGATACCGTGGATCTCGCAGCCGCCCCGCGCGAGCATGTAGTCGACGAGATGGCTGCCGGCGAAGCCGGTCACACCGGTCACGAGCACACGGCGCATGGAGGCTCCTCGGTTGGGAATCGGCGGGGTCGGATTCGGGGCACCAAGGTATGGGTTCACTTCACCGCGGTCAATCGAGACCGCGTGGCCGCACGCCTCACACCACGTCGGTGTCGCCCCAGGTGATGTACCAGTTCGACGGGTCCCCGAGCAGCGCCTCGGCGGTGTCGGCCGCCAGCCGGCGCACGCCGAAGTGGATCTCCTGCGGCAGCAGCAGCGCGGGCACGGTGAAGAAGCCCGCCGCGCGCAGCACGCGCCGCGCCTCGGTGCCGGGGTACATGAGCGCGGTCGCCAGTTGCGCGCCCTCGGCGGCCAGCGCGCGCTCGGCCACGCTCACCAGCGCCACGCCCACCTCGGGGCGCGACTCCTCGAACAGCAGGTCCATCACGAACCCGCTGCGCATCGAGAAGCGCTGCTCGATCAGGGTGACCACGTAGCCCGCCAGTTCGGCCCCCTCCCACAGCAGGTGGATGCGATAGAGCCCGCCCTCGGGGTTGGTGACGTAGCGCCAGTCGAGGTAGGCCCGATCGCGCACCACCGCGATGCGCTTGCCGACGCGTGCCCGTCGCCAGAGCGCGTCGGCCTCCGGTGGGAAAATGACCGCGGTCTCGACGCGATAGCGCATCGGGACCGCCGCGGGGCGGGGCCGGATGACGCCGGCGAGCGGCTCGAGCGCCGCGGCGAGCCACCCGGGCACCCCGCGCGCGGCGAGCACGGTGCGCGCGGCGCCGGCCAGCGGCTTGACCAGCAGCGGGAACGGCGCCAGCTCCACCCAGCCGAGCTTGTGGAAGAAGCTCGGCGCCGAGGCCGAGTTCGGGAACCCGAACACCGCGAAGAAGCCCTGGTCCGCGAGCTCGCCGTAGAGCTGCCGGGCCAGCCGCGGGAACAGTCCGCGCCCGCGGAACGCCGCGTCGGTCGCGGTGTCGAGCGAGAGCGCGCCGTCGCGCACCACGCCCTCCACCTGCACGGTGAGCGGGAGCACCGCGTACTGCGCGGCGAGCGTGTCGCCCGACTCGGCGAGCAGGATGCCCATCTTGCCGTTGGGGTTCTGGGTGAACTCCCAGCGCCAGTGGTGAGCGCTCTCGGTGCGCCCCATGGTGCGTCCGAAGGTGCGCTCGTAGAGCTCGATGATGCGGGCCTCGTCCCCCGCGCGATACGGACGGGTGGTGCACTCCCCTCCGGCGCGCGGCGGGGGCGCCGTCGCCGCGTCCGCGACCTTCATGTCCTTCGCCATCAAGCCTCCCCCCCGGCGGCGCCGGCCGCGAGGCGCTCGAGGCGCACCACGGCGGTGTCCCAACTGAAGTGCTCGCGCACGTGGGCGCGGGCGCGGCACGCCCGTTCGGCGGCCGCCGCGGGCTCGCGCAGCACCTCGACCACCGCGGCCGCCAGTCCCGGCGCGTCCGCGCCGGTGAGCAGCGTCTCCCCCGCCCGCGCGTGGATGGCGTCGGCCACCGCCGGCACGGTGACCACCGGCACACCCGCGGCCATCGCCTCGAGCACCTTGTTCTGGATCCCGGTCGCGAACCGCAGCGGCGCGAGCAGCACGTGGGCCGACTCCCAGACCGCGCGCAGGTCGGGGAGCGTGCCCGTGACCTCGACCCCTCGAGTGCCACGAGGCGCCGCACCGCCGGCGCGGGGTCGGCCCCCGCGAGCACCAGGCGCACACCGGGGCGCGCCGCGCGCAGCAGCGGCAGCACCTCGCGCGCGGCGAACACCGCGGCGTCGATGTTGTGCGGCACCGAGAGGTTGCCGAGGAACACCACCCGTGGCTCGGGCGCCGGACGGCGCGCGAGGTCGAACAGGCGCTCGTCCACGCCATGGGTGACGAGCGCGCACGCGTTCGCAGCCGACGCGCTCGAGGTCGGCGACATCCGCAGGCGAGATCGCCCACATCTCGCGGAAGCGCCGGCTCGCGCGCGCCTCGAACGCGTCCACGCGCCGGCGCTCCCAGCGGATGCCGGGCCGCTTCCACGCGGGCTCGAACCTTAGCGAGCGCTCGAGGATCAGCCCGAGCGAGTCGGCCACCCACAGCACCTTGGCCGGATGGTCCACCTCGCTCACGTGGTTCGCCATCCGGATGGGTGGGTGAAGATCGCGTCGAACCGCTGTTCGGCCAACACCGCGCGAGATCGTCCGGCGCATCGCTTCGCGAGGCGTAGTACGACACCTGCGAGGGCTCCGGCGACGCCAGCCCCAGCCATGCCTGCGCCCATGAGCGCGCCGGCGACAGGTGCACGGTCTCGAGCCGCGCGCAGTGCTCGGCCACCGCCGCGCGCGCCGCGGGCGACTCGCGGCCGTCCACGAACGAGATCAGCGTCACGCGGTGGCGCGCCGACATCGCGCGCAGCAGGTTGAACACCGTGAGCCGGTCCCCGCGGTCGGGCGGAAAGGGAAAACGACTGCACACGGTCAGGATGTTCATGTCCGCGACACCGCGCATCCACGCGGACGTGGCCGGGGCGCGCCGTCAGCCCACACCCAGCACCTCCCGCATGGGCGCGAAGCGGAAGTCGCGCAGCAGCCGGTGCAGCCGGCGCTCGGTGGCGCCGAGATTGATGTAGTGGGTGAGCGCGATGCGCCGCGGCAGGGGGATGCGGGGATGCTTCGGATCGAGCTCCCACGGGTGCACGTAGAACACCGCCGCGTGCCCCTCGGCGTTGACGGCGCGGAACGCAGCCGCGTGAGGGCGTACGGGTAGATGCGGAAGTACGCGCCCCCGGCCACCGGGACGTTCTTGCCGAGCACGCGCGCGGTCGTGATCGGGAACTCCATGAGCGTGCGCCCGCCGCGCTCGACGGCGTGAGGCCAGCGCGGGGAGTCCTCGATGCCGTAGCGGTAGTTCCGGACCGGATGGATGCTCGAGTCGTAGCGCAGCCCGAGGTCCAGCAGCAGGTCGAGCACCCACAGCGAATCGCGCGTCACCGAGAAGAACGGGGCGCGGTGACCCACCACCTTCGCGCCGGTGAGCTCTTCGACAGCCCCGATCGAGCGCACCAGCTCGTCGCGGTAGGCCGCCGGGGTCAGTCGTACACCAGCGTGTGCGACCGGCCGTGGGTGCCAGCTCGTGCCCGCCGCGACGATCTCGCGCACCAGCTCGGGGTGGCGCTCGGCGACGTGGCCGAGCACGAAGAAGGTGGCACGCGTCGGTGGGCCGCGAGCAGGTCCAGCAGCCGGCGCGTGGACGCGGCGAGGCGGTCCTCGAAGGCGTCCCAGCGCTCGAGCGGGATCTCGAGCCCCTGGAACCAGTCCTCGAAGTCCACCGTGAGGGCGTTGAGCGTGGCCGGAGCGCTCACCGCTTCGCCTTGCCGCTTCCCGCCCGCTTCGGGGCCGCGCCCTTGCGCGGCGTCGGGCCACTCCGGGCGCTCGGGCAGCTCGGCCACCGTCACCGCGCGCGCGGCCAGCGCCCAGTCGGCGCTCTCGGGCACCGGCCGCGCGAGCGTGCGCGCGAACGCGGCGATGGTGCGCCGCGCCGCGGTGCGATACGCGTCCTCGCCCGCGACGCTCGCCAGTTCCGCCAGGAACAGCGCGGCGCGCGCGTTCTCCCACGACTCGCGCGGCGCGCGGCGCAGCTTCCCGCGCTTGTCGGGGTAGGCCTGGGTCAGGAAGCCGCCCTGCTCGTGGTCCTCGTACCAGCGCAGCATGCGGTCCGCGAGCGCGCGCGCGCTGGCGAGGTCGGCGGCGCGGCCGGCGAGGTGCGCGGCGAGCAGGCAGGCGCGCCCCATCTCGACCTGGTCGATGAGCTGCGGGGGCTTGAGCAGCTCGCCGAAGCTGCCGCGGCGCACCACACCGAAGCTGGTGTCGGTGCAGGTCGCGAACACGCGGTCGATGCTGCGCAGCGCGAACCCGCGCGCCCGCAGGTCGTTCGTCGCCGCGGCCCAGCGCAGCCACGCGTGGATCGCGAGCCCGTTGTCGGCGGGCACCAGATCGCGGTCGCCGACCTGCGCGGCGACGAACCCGCCGCGACCGTCGGCGAGCACCCGCTCCATGAAGTCCACCACCCGCGCGGCGCGGGCGCGCGCGCGCGTGGCGCCGGTGAGCTGCCACGCGTCGACCAGCGCCTCGAGCCGGCGCGCGTTCACGTCGGTGCGCTTCTCGAACGCGGTGTTGCCCTTCGCGGTGTCGCGCGCGCGGCCGAAGAAGCCGCCGGTCAGCGTGTCCTGGAGCGTCCAGGTCCAGTCCACCATCGCCAGCCCCCGCACGCGCCACGCGTCGCCCGCGGCGCCGGTGCCGGTGCGCGCCAGCCGCAGGGCGAGGTCCGCGGCGCCATCCAGCGGCGTGCCGTCCTTCGCCACCCACGCATGGCGCGCGGTGTCGTACTGCGATGCCACGTGCTCCGCCAGCCGGGTGGCGAGCGCGCGCTCGTCGAGCAGCAGCGGCGCCGCCGCGCGCGCCGGCACGGCGGACATGGCGAGCGCCAGCGCGGCGAGCGTCAGCGGGACTGCCTTCATCGCACCCCTCCCTGGATCGTGAACGCGGGCGGCGCCGCGGTCCGGACGCCGCCGCCCCCGGCTAGCGCTTCACGCGGTCGAGCCACTCCGCGGCCTGATTGCGCGCCCGGCCGGTGGAAGCGCGCGCGATGTACGCGGTGAGCGCGTCCTCGGCGGCGATGGCGCGCCGGTAGTCGGGCCCGATCACCCACGCGCGATAGCGCGCCTCGGCGATGCGCCGGCGCACGCGCGATCTCGCTGGCGTCCCCCGCGCGCGCTGCGCAACACCCGCTCCCACTGCGACGCCGCGTCGTCGAAGTGCGCCGCGGAGCGCGTGCGGGTGGCCACGCGCGTGAGCCGCTGCGCCTCCTCCACCACCGCCTTCACCGTGTCGGGCAGGTGCGAGAACGTCGCCGGGGCGCTGCGCTTCGTCGGCCGCCTGGGACGCCATCGATTCCTCGACCGGCGCCGGCGCCGGCGCCTCGGCGCTGGGGCTGAGCGAGTTCATGGCCGGTCCGGGCGCCGGCCGCACCTCCGGTTGCACGCCGATCGCCAGCGGCTGGCTGAGCACCGTGACCGGCTTGAGGGCGAGTGCCAACTCCGGGGTCTGGACATCCACCTTCACGGTGCGCCGCAGTTGCTGGAACCCCACCGCCATGACGCTCACGGTGCGCATGCCCGCGGGCGCCGTCATGCAGAAGCGCCCGCCGCGATCGGTGCTGACGCTCAGCCCGAGATCGGCCAGCACCACCTGCGCGCCCGCGACCGCGCGGCCCTGGTCGTCCACCACCGAGCCGCACAGCAGCCCGCGCGCGGTCTCGGCCTGGAGCTGGAGCGCGCCCGACTTGGCGCGCGCGGGCGTCGGAGCGGCCGGCGCGGGCGCCGCGGCGCGGGTGTCCCGCGGCACACCCTGCAGGGCCTGCATCGGCAGGGCGCGGGTGGGCTTGCGCACGGTCACGCCCGCGCCCTCGGGGGGCGCTGCGGGCGCGGCAGGCGCCGGGGTGGCGTCGCGTCGCGGAGCCAGCGCGCGCGGCGGGTTCACCGGCAGATCGTCGCCCCCGACGGTGGGACGCACCTCGTAGGCGCGCTTGGGGCTGGCGCGCTCCTCGCGCGCGGCGGCCGAGGGCGGCGCCACCATGGCGTCAGCCACCGGCGGGGCGGGCGATGTGGTGGAGGTGGACTGGGACACAGAACCGCCCGTCCCCGGAGCGGACGAGGCGGCCGGGGGCGCGGACTTCTCAGCCGGCGGGACCGCGGCCTCCTGCGCCCTCGGACGGGCGGGTTCCGGTGCGGCAGTGTTCGCGCGCTCCGAACTCGGCGGCGCGCCGCCCCGCGGCGCCAGCGCGCCCAGGAGATCCACCCCCGGCTGGCGCGCGACCACCACCACGATCCGCCGCCGCCACCGCGAGGGTGGCGAGCCCGGTCGCCCACGGCAGCCAGCGCGCGGCCGCCCCTCCCGCGCGCGGCGGGGCCACCGGCGCTCCCGCGGCGCGCGCCGGCTCGCGCGCGATGCGCTCCGCCACGCGGTCGGCGAAGGTGGCGAAGTAGTCGTCGCCGGGATCGTGCGCGAGTGCCCGCCCCAGCGCGGTGGTATCGCGCACCATGCGCTCGTACGCGATCCGGCACTCCACGCAGTCCGCCAGGTGGAGGGCCGCGCGCTCGAGGGCGCGCCCGGTGAGCGCGCCGTCGGCGTGGGCGCTCAACTGCTCCTGGCTCAGGTGGCTCATGATGTCTCTCCGGTCCGCGCCACGAGGCGCGACTTCAGCTCGGCGCGTGCGCGCGACAGCCGCGACATCACCGTGCCCGGCGGCACGCCCAGCACCGCCGCGATCTGGTCATACGACAGGTCCTCGACCGCGCGCAGCGCCAGCACCGCCTGATGATCGGGCGACAGCTCCGCGAACGCCGCCGCGAGCCGCGCGTTGCGCTCGGCGCGGACGGCGTGCTCGGCGGGATCGTCGTCCGTGCCGAACTGACGGCCGGCCTCGAGCATCGGCTCGATCGAGTCCTCGGGCCGGCGCTTGCGGCGCCGGAACAGGGAGAACGCCAGGTTGACCGTGATGCGCGACAGCCACGGGTAGAGCGGCTCGCCGACGCGGAAGCGTCCGAGCGCCTGCCACGCGCGCACGAAGGTCTCCTGGGCGAGGTCGTCCGCGTCGCTCGGGTTGCGCGCCAGGCCGTACGCCAGCCGGTGGATCGCGCGCTGGTAGTAGCGCACGAGCTGGCCGAAGGCGGCCTGGTCGCCTCCCTGGGCGGCGAGGAGCAGACCTGCCTCCTCGCCCGGTTCCATCCATGGCGTACGCCGCTCGGTGGGATTCATTCCCGGGGACGGTTACCGCCTGAACGGCCGGGGGTCAAGGCGCGAAGCGAGCGGCGGGGGGCTCACCCGGGCCGTCCCACGAGCGCCGCATCGCGCTCGGCCCGCGCGGCTTCGAGCGCCGCGCGCGGATCGGCGGCGGCGGTCACGGCACGCCCGAGCACCAGCAGGCTCGAGCCCAGGAGCACCGCCTCGCGGATGGTGGCCACGCGCGATTGGTCGTGCGTGGCGCCCCCGGCGGGCCGGATGCCCGGCGTGACGGCGAAGAACGCCGCCGGATGGTGGCGGCGCACGCCTTCGAGGTCGCTCGCCGCGCACACGATGCCGCGGGCGCCCGCGCGCTCGCTCAGCGCGAGCAGCGCGGCGAGGGTCTGGTGGAGCGCGAACGGCCGCGCGAACCCGGGCGGCAGATCGGCGGGATCGAGACTGGTGAGCAGCGTCACGGCGACGATGCCGGTGGTGCCGCCCGCGGCCGCGATGCCGCGCGCGGCCGCTCCGATCATGGCCGCGCCGCCGGTGGCGTGCACCGTGAGCAGGTCGGCGCCGAGGCGCGCGGCCGCGGCCGCCGCGCCCTCCACGGTGTGGGGGATGTCGTGGAGCTTGAGGTCGAGGAACACGCGCCGCCCGCGCGCGCGCAGCGCGAGCACCGCCTCGGGACCGGCGGCGGTGAAGAGCTGCAGTCCGACCTTGGCGTACTCCGGGCCGGCCCCCAGGCGCCGATCCAGCTCGAGCGCCTGTTCGAGCGTGGCCACGTCGAAGGCGATCGCGAGGTCGCTCACGCGCGGCTCCGGCTCGGGCGCGGCGTCCGGGCGGTGGGGCGGCTCCGCGCCGCGCGCGGCGCGGGCGCGCCCGATTGGGCGTCCGCGCCCGCCAGACAGCCGCGCCAGTCCGCGAGCGAGCGCACCCCGCGCGCCGCGAGCCACTCCTCCATCTCTTCCGCGATGGTCTGCGCGGCGCGCGGGCGGAGGAAGGTCGCGGTGCCCACCTGCACCGCGGCGGCGCCGATCGGCGAGGTACTCGAGCGCGTCGCGCCCGTTCATGATGCCGCCCGAGCCGATGACCGGGATGCGCACCGCGTGCGCCGCCTCGTGGCAGCGCGCCAGCGCCAGCGGCTTGATCGCCGGGCCCGAGAGCCCGCCGGTGCGCCGCGCCAGCCGGGGCCGCAGGTGGTCGAGGTCGAGCGCCATCCCGACGAACGTGTTCACCGCCGTCACGGCATCGGCGCCGCCCGCCTCGCACGCGCGCGCGAGGTCGCCGACCGAGGTCACGTCGGGCGAGAGCTTGGCGATCAGCGCGCGCGTGGTGAGCGGGCGCAGGCGCGCCAGCGTGCGCTCGAGGCGCCGCGGCACCGCCCAGTAGCGCGCGCCGCCCGCCGCCACGTTGGGGCACGAGAAGTTGATCTCGAACGCCGCGATGCCCTCGACCCGCGCCAGCGTGCCCACCAGGCGCTCCAGCTCGCGCGCGGTCTCGCCGCCCACCGACGCCACGATGGTCGCGCCGAGCGCCCGCAATCGCGGCACCTTCTCGCTCGCGAACCGCGCCAGCCCGACGTTCTCCAGCCCGATCGAGTTGAGCATGCCGCCGGCGGTCTCGGCGATGCGCTGCGGCGGATTGCCGGCGCGCGGCTTCACGGTGACCGTCTTGGTGATCACCCCGCCGATGGCGGTGAGGTCCACGACGTGCGCGTACTCGTCGCCGTAGCCGAAGGTGCCCGAGGCCGTGAGCACCGGATTGCGCAGCTCCAGCGGCCCGATGCGGACCGCCATGTCCACGCGTGCGGCGGGGCGGGCCGCTCGTTTGGGCGCGCTCACTCGATCCTCGCCCAGTCGAGGTCGCGGGCCTCGAACACCGGGCCCTCGGTGCAGCACATCGCGTACTCCGCGCTGCCGTGGAGCGAGGGCGTGACCCCGGGGCTGAATCCCCCGCGCTTCGCCGCGCTGCGCGGCAGCGGGCAGCCGCGGCACACGCCGGTCCCGCACGCCATCGGCGACTCCATCGCCAGCCACGCGTGCGCGCGGTGCGCGATCGCCCACCGCGCCACCGCCGCGAGCATGCCGTGCGGGCCGCAGGCGTGGAACACCACGCGCGCGCCGAGCCCGGGTGCCAGCCGCGCGAGCACGTCGAGCACCGTGCCGCGCGTGCCGCGGCTGCCGTCATCGGTGCACAGGTGCAGCCGGCCGCCCGCCTTCGACAGGCGCGTGCGCGCCGCGTCGAGCCCGACCAGCAGCGCCGCCGTGCGGGCGCCGAAGACGAGGTCGCAGCGCCGCCCGTCCGCCGCCAGCCGCTCGGCCGCGAACAGCAGCGGCGCCACGCCGCGACCCCCCGCGAGCAGCACCGGGGCGCCCGCCCCATCGAGCGGGAAGCCGCGCCCGAGCGGACCGAGCACCTCGACCCGCGCGCCGGGCGGGAGCGCCGCGAGCGCCCGCGTGCCGGCGCCGACGGCGGCGTAGAGGAAGCCGAGGGTGAGCGCGCCGCGGCGCAGCGAGGCCGCCGCGACGCTCATCGGGCGCGGCAGCAGCACGGAGGTGTCCCTGAGCAGCAACTGCACGAACTGGCCGGGCGCGGGCAGCGGGAAGTCCGCGGTCACCCGCAGGTCGAGCCAGCGATGGTCGCCGGTCACCGCGCGCTGCGCGGCGACCTCGGCGGTGGTCTGGATCCAGCTCGCCGAGGTCACGCTCAAGGCTTGGACCGGGCCGTGTCCGGTGCGGCCGGAGCGCGCGGGGGCCGCTTGGGCCGATGCTTGTGCGCGGGCGCGCGCGTGCTGTCGGCGGCCGCCGCCGCGCTGTCGGGCTTTGCCTTCACCACGCTGGGCGCGGGCGTCGGCTTCGCCGGGCCGGCCGCGGGAACGGGTTCCACCGCGGGCGGCGCGACGCTGTCGGGCTTCGTCTTCACCTCACTGGGCGCCGGCGCGGGCTGCACCGGGCCGATCGCGGGAACGCGCCCCGGCTCGGGCGGCGCAATGCTGTCGGGCTTCGCCTTCACCAGGCCGGGCGTCGGCGCGGGCTTGGCCGGCGCCACCACGACGTCTCCGGCGTTCGCGGGCGGGGCGGCGCTGTCGGGCCTGGCGGTCGCGAGCCCGGGCCCGCCGGACGGCTTGCGCGGAGTGCCGGCCAGCGCGCTGCTGTCGCCGGGCGCCACGGGCGGCACGACGAGCCCGGGGACGGCCGGGTGACCCGCCAGCGCGCTGCTGTCCCCCAGCGCGCCGGGCGAGCCGATGTGGGGCATGAAGTCCGGACGCACCGGTCGGCCCGCGAACCCGGCGCTATCCCCCGGCATCGAGCCCGGCGGATGGGTGCGGAAACGCGCCCGCTGCCATTCCGGGCCCCCGAGCCGCGTCGAATCGCCCGGGGCGGGCTGGGGCTGGCCGAGGGACTGGTCGGCGAGTGGCGGGGGCGAGAGACGCGTGGTGTCGACGTGCGCCAGCAGGGGCCGCTCGGGCAGGCGGATGAGCCCCGGATCCACCTCGGCGCCCTCGGCCTCGAGGTAGTCGCGCGCCGCCAGCTGGGCCTCGGTGGCCGGGTGCTGGCGCACCACCTCCCAGAACAGCGAGTCGGCCTCCGGCTTGCGGTCGAGCTTGCGGCTCAGCACCCACGCCTGCGCGGTCAGCGCCTTGGCCTCGTACGGAGTGCCCTTCAGCTCGCCGGCGAGGCGCTGGTACTCCTGCAGCGCGCGCTCGGGCTTCTCGAGTTGGAACAGGTAGACCTCGGCGCGCGCGAAGCCGGCCTCGCCGAGCCGTTCGACCGAGTCCCCTCCGGCGATCCGGTACTGCGCCAGCCGGTCGAGGGTGCCGAGCCGCAGGGTGGCCTGCTCGCCGTAGCTGCCACCCGCGCCCTGCTCCTTGACCTTGGCGTATTCCACCCGCGCCTTGTCGAAGTCATCGCCCACGGTCTCGTAGGCGTAGCCGAGGCGATACTGCGCCTCGGCCGCGAGGGTGGTGCGCGGGTAGTCGGTCAGCACGTCACGGTAGGCTTCGAGCGCGGGCTCGAGGCGCCCGGCCAGCAGGTGCACGGAGCCGATGCGCAGCAGCAGCCGTCCGTAGTGGTCGCCGCCCGCGGTGGCGAGCGGGTTGTAGGCGAGCGCGGCCGCCGCGGCGGGCGTGCCCGGCGCGCCGGGTGGCGGCGGCACCGGCTCCTGCTCGTACGCCAGCGCCTCCTTCAGCAGCGCGAGCGCGCCGTCGAGGTCCCGGGTGCCCTCGAGGCAATCGGACTCGCGCAGCAGCCAGCCGAGCCGCTCCTCCTCGTTGAGCGAGCGGGCGCCGAGGAAGCGGTACTCCTCGCGCGCGTGGCCGAAGTCGCCGCGCGCGAACAGCGCCTCGGCGCGCGCCTTGTGCGCCTCGACCACGAGCGAGCTCTTGGGGAACTTCTCGATCACCTCCGCCGCCGCGTCCGCCGCATCACCGGGCTGCTGCAGCGCCATCAGCGCGCGCGAGCGCTCGAGCATGGCGTAGGGCGCCAGCGGGTCGCGCGGGGCCGCGGCGAGGAACTCCTCGAGGGACTTCAGCGCGGGGCTGTAGCGCCGCGCCCGGAGCAGGCCGACGCCGAGGTAGAAGGTGGCCTGATGGCGCAGCTTGCTCTCGGGATAGAGGGTGGCGAACTCCTGCAGCATGTTCACCGTCTGCAGCGGGTCGCCCTGCCCGAGCAGCGATTTCGCCCACATGAGGTAGGCGTCGTCCGCCCACTTCGAGCGCGGGTAGCGCGCGAGCACCTTCTTGGCGTAGTCCGCCGACTTGACGAACGCCTGCGCCTGCCCCGCCTGGGCCTTGTCCACCAGGTAGGGCGCGCCCTCGGTGGCCCGGTCGTAGTTCTTCCGCGCCAGGTAGAAGGTGTTGTAGTACGCGCACGAGGAGCCGAGCGCGGCCAGCAGGGCGAGCGCGAGTGCTACGCGCAGCCGGCGGTGGAGCCGTGTCACGCGAGTTCCTGCAGCGCCGTCACGTCGAGCGGGCCGCGGCGCAGCGCCTCGAGGCCGGAGACCGCCGCGAGCGCGCCGGCGACCGTGGTGATGACGGGCACGCCGAGCGCCACCGCGCGCTCGCGGATGGCGCGCTCGTCGTGCTCGGACGCGCGTCCCAGCGGCGTGTTGATCACCATCTGGATCCCGCCGTTCTCCATCAGGTCCACCACGTGGGGCCGGCCTTCGTGCACCTTGAACACCTCCGCGCACGGCGTTCCGTTCCGGCGCAGGAAGCGCGACGTGCCGCGGGTCGCCACCAGTTGATACCCCAGTTCCACCAGCTTCTTCGCCATGAAGATGATGGCCCGCTTGTCGTCGTCACGGACGCTCAGGAACACCGCCCCCGACGCCGGGAGGGGCTCGCCCGAGCCCAGGTGGGCCTTGGCGAGCGCGCGGCCGAAGTCCAGGTCGCGGCCCATCACCTCGCCGGTGGACTTCATCTCGGGGCCGAGGACCGTGTCCTCCCCCGGGAAGCGAGCGAAGGGTAACACGGGCTTCTTGACGCTGACCATCGCCGGCTCGGGCGCGGTCGGAGGCGCGATGTCGCTGAGCCGCTCCCCCGCCATCACCCGCGCCGCGAGGCGCGCCAGCGGCAGACCCACCGCCTTGCTCACGAACGGCACGGTCCGCGAGGCCCGCGGGTTGGCCTCCAGCACGTAGACCTGGTCGTTGCGCACCGCGAACTGCACGTTCAGGAGCCCGCGCACCCCGAGGGCGCGCGCCAGCGCGATGGTGTGATCGCGCACCACCTTCTGGGTCTGCCCGCCGAGGGTGAACGGCGGGATGACGCAGGTGGAGTCGCCGGAGTGGATGCCGGCCTCCTCGATGTGCTCCATGACCGCGGCCACCAGCACGCTCTCGCCGTCGGCCACCGCGTCCACGTCCACCTCGAGCGCGCCCTCGAGGAACTTGTCGAGCAGGACCGGCGCCTCCGCCGACACCAGCGCCTCGCGCGCCAGCCACTCCTCGAGGTCGGCCGGCGCGTACACCACGCGCATCCCCCGGCCGCCGAGCACGTAGGACGGGCGCACCAGCACCGGGTAGCCGAGGCGCTCGGCGCCGGCCAGCGCCGCGGCGCTCGAGGTGGCGGTGAGCGCCTCGGGCTGGCGCAGCCCGAGCGAGTCCACCAGCACGCGGAAGCGCTCGCGGTTCTCGGCCAGGTCGAGCCCGTCGTACGGGGTGCCCCACAGCGGCACGCCCGCGGCATGGAGCGCCCGCGCCAGCTTGAGCGGGGTCTGGCCGCCGAACTGGACGATCACCCCCACCGGCTGTTCGGCTTCCACCACGTTGAGCACGTCCTCGATGGTGAGCGGCTCGAAGTAGAGCCGGCTCGAGACGTCGTAGTCGGTGCTCACGGTCTCGGGGTTGGAGTTGACCAGCAGCACGTCGAAGCCGCGGCCCTTGAGCTCGAGCGCGGCCTGCACGCAGCAGTAGTCGAACTCGAGCCCCTGGCCGATCCGGTTGGGACCGCTGCCAAGGATGATCACGCGCGGACGTGAGCTGGCCGGGACCTCGTCCTCCTCCTCGTAGGTCGAGTAGAAGTAGGGCGTCATGGCCTCGAACTCGCCGCCGCAGGTGTCCACCGCCTTGTAGACCGGCCGGATCCCGGCCGCCAGCCGGCGCGCGCGCACCGCGGTCTCGGCGAGGCCGAGGCGGCGCGCGAGGTGGAGGTCGGAGAGCCCGAGCCGCTTGGCCTCGCGCACCCGCCCGTCGCGCCACGGGGCGTCCGGGTCGCGCGCGGCGCCCGCCGCCAGTCCGGCGTCGCACGCGACGATGCGCTGCATCTGGTCGAGGAACCAGGGATCGATGCCGGTGAGCGCGGCGAGCGCGTCCGGCGCCTCGCCCGCGGCGAGCGCGCGGAACAGGTCGCCGAGGCGGCCGGGGCTCGGCACCCGCAGCGAGGCGCGCAGCTCCTCGAGCGCCGCGGGCGCCGCGGCGTCGGGCAGCGTGCCGTCGCCCACCTCGAGCGAGCGCCAGCCCTTCATGAGCGCCTCGGGGAAGGTGCGGCCGATCGCCATCACCTCGCCCACCGACTTCATGCGGGTGCCGAGCGCCGGATCGGTGGCGCGGAACTTCTCGAACGCCCAGCGTGGGATCTTGATCACGCAGTAGTCGAGCGCGGGCTCGAAGCACGCCGGCGTGGCGCGCGTGATGTCGTTGGGGATCTCGTCGAGCGTGAGCCCGGCGGCCAGCAGCGCTGCGATCTTGGCGATCGGGAAGCCGGTGGCCTTGCTGGCGAGCGCCGAGGAGCGCGACACGCGCGGGTTCATCTCGATGACGCGCACCTCGCCGGTACCCGGATGGACCGCGAACTGCACGTTGGAGCCCCCCGCCTCGACCCGGATGGCGCGCATCACCCGCAGCGCGGCGTCGCGCAGCTCCTGGTAGCAGCGGTCGGTGAGCGTCTGCGCCGGGGCCACCGTGATCGAGTCGCCGGTGTGCACCCCCATCGGGTCGAAGTTCTCGATCGAGCACACCACCACGCAGTTGTCCGCCCGGTCGCGCATCACCTCGAGCTCGAACTCCTTCCAGCCGAGCAGGGACTCCTCGATCAGGATCGAGCCGTTGGGGCTCGCCGCGATGCCGGCGCGCGCCTGGGCGCGCAGCTGCCGCATGTCGGCCACCAGTCCGGAGCCCGCGCCGCCGAGCGTGAACGACGAGCGGATCACCAGCGGGTAGCCGAGCGCGTCTCCGATCGCCACCGCTTCGGCCACGCTGGTCGCGGTCCCGCTGCGTGGGAGCTTCAGCCCCGCGGCCTCCATGACATCCTTGAAGCGGCGGCGGTCCTCGGCGGTCTCGATGGCCTCGAGCGAGGCCCCGATCAGGGCGACGCCGTGGCGCTCGAGCACCCCGCTGTGCGCCAGCGCGACCGCCAGATTGAGGGCGGTCTGCCCGCCGAGCGTGGGCAGCAGCGCGTCGGGCCGCTCCTTCTCGATGATGCGCTCGGCGATCTCGGGCAGCAGCGGCTCGATGTAGGTGCGGTCGGCGAACTCCGGGTCGGTCATGATGGTGGCCGGGTTCGAATTGAGCAGCACCACCTCGAGCCCGAGCGAGCGCAGCGCGCGGCACCCCTGGGTGCCCGAGTAGTCGAACTCGCACGCCTGCCCGATGACGATCGGGCCGGCGCCCAGCACCAGCACCTTGTGGAGACCGGGACGGACGGGCAACCGGTCGCTCCTCTAGATCCAGGCGCGCACGCGGGCGCGGTAGCGGCGGTAGTCGTCCCCGAAGCGCCGCGCGAGATGGCGCTCCTCGGGCACGATGCTGCCGAAGTGGAGGATGGCGACGGCCACCGGCGTCAGGGCGAGGGACCACGGCAGGCGGAGCCACAGCGAGAAGGCCACCAGGTAGAGCACCAGTGACACGTACATGGGATTGCGGCTCAGCCGGAATGGGCCGTCCACCAGCAGCGCGGCGGTCGGGCGGTACGGGTTCACACTGACGCGCTCGCGCCGCATGAGCCGCAGCGCGCCCGCTCCGAATACCATGCCGGCCAGCAGCAGCGCGGCCCCGATCGGCCAGCGCCAGGCACTCGACCAGGCGGGCAGGGCGAGGATGCGCTGGAGCAGCGCGCCGGCGATCAACGCGAGCACCGGGATGAGCGGGGCGGGCACGCCGCGAGCGGCGTCGTGCGGATCCATGGGCTCGGACATGTCGGATTCCTCAGCGGCGGCGGCCCGTGGCGGGAGTCTGCGGCTCGGGGCGAGCGTGGCGGTCCTCCCTGTGATGCGGTCGGAGGACACTCGGACCACGCCGGGGACCGGTCGATCCCGCATCAGCGCGCTCCGGGCTCTGGCCCGCCGGGGGCACGGCCGATGTCGATCGGCAGGACCCGCTCGGCTCCGCCTTCCATGGCTTCGCCTCGCTGCGTGGTCCGCGCTCCGGCTCCCGCCTCCCGCGCGGCCCACGAGTCCTGCCGATCGATATCGGCCGCGCCCCCCGCTCCGACGAGATGGACTCCCGAGCGCTCCGCCGCCGCCTCCGCGAACGCGCGGAACCAGGGCCGGGAGTCGTGGGGACCGGGCGCCGCCTCGGGGTGGTACTGGCACGCCAGCACCGGCAGCGAGCGGTGCACGAACCCCTCGAGCGTGCCGTCGTTGCCGCTGAAGTGCGTGAGGTCGAACTCGCCGGCGGGCAGCGTGGCGGCGTCCACCATGAAGCCGTGGTTCTGGCTCGTCACCTCGACCCGGCCGGTGCGCCGGTCGATCACCGGGTGGTTGGCGCCGCGGTGGCCGAACTTGAGCTTGCGCGTGGTCGCGCCGAAGGCCAGCCCGAGCAGTTGGTGACCGAGGCAGATGCCGAGCGTGGGCACCGCGTGCGCCACCTCGCGCGCCGTGTCGATGGCGAAGTCGAGCGGCTCGGGATCGCCCGGACCGTTCGAGAGCACCACGCCGGAGGGCGCCAGCGCCAGCACCTCGCGCGCCGCGGTGCGCGCCGGCACCACGCGCACGCGGAACCCTTCAGCGCGCAGGCGGCGCAGGATGTTCCACTTCACGCCGAAGTCGTACACCACCGCGAGCGGCCGGCCGGCGTCCGCCGGATCGTCCGTGGCGGCGGGCCCGCGCGCGGTCCAGGCGTAGGGCGCCTCGCACGTGACGCGGTCGGCGAGCGCCCGCCCGAGCATGGCGGGGCTCCAGCGCGCCTTCTCCACCAGCGTGTCGGGGTCGAGGTCGGTGCTCGAGAGACACCCGCGCATCACGCCGCGGTCGCGCAGGTGGCGGGTGAGCGCCCGCGTGTCGAGGCCGCAGATGCCGGGCACGCCGCGCGCCGCCAGCAGGTCCTCGAGGGTGCCCCGCGAGCGCCAGGACGACGGCCGCTCGCACACCTCGCGGCACACCAGCGCCTGCGCGCGCAGCGCGGCGCTCTCCCAGTCCTCGTCGTTGACGCCGTAGTTGCCGATCAGCGGATAGGTGAAGGTGACCAGCTGTCCGGCGTACGACGGGTCGCTCAGGACCTCCTGGTACCCGGTCATGGCGGTGTTGAACACCACCTCGCCGCAGGTCTCGACCGCGGCGCCGATCGCCTCGCCGCGGAACACCCGGCCGTCCTCGAGCGCCAGCAGCGCCGGCGGGCGCCGCGTCAACGCACGCTCTCGGGGACCGCGGCGCTGCCGCGCGCGCGCGCGACGCGCACCGCGGGCTCGGCATGGGTGAGGCGGCCGCCGCACACCGTCGCCATCGCGCGCCCGGTCAGCGTCCAGCCGCCGAAGGGCGTGTTGCGCCCCTTCGAATGGAAGCGCTCGGGCTCCACGCGCCACTCGGCGTCAGGGTCGATGAGCACCAGGTCGGCCGGGTCGCCGGGCGCCAGCCGCACCGCCGGCAGGTCGAACACGCGGCGCGGCGCGTCGGTCCACAGCTCGAGGGCGCGCTCGAAGGTGAGGTGCCCGGGCTTGACGAGGAAGGTGAGGGTGAGCGCGAGCGCGGTCTCGAGTCCGACGATGCCGAACGGCGCCTCCTCGAACGGCCGGCGCTTCTCGTCGGCGGTGTGCGGCGCGTGGTCGGTGGCGAGCACGTCGAGCGTGCCGTCCACCAGGGCGGCGATCACCGCGTCGCGGTCGCGCGCCGAGCGCAGCGGGGGATTCATCTTGGCGTGGGTGTCGTAGCCCTCCACCGCGTCGTCGGTGAGCGTCCAGTAGTGCGGGCAGGTCTCGCCCGTCACCGCGAGCCCGCGGCGCCGGGCGTCGCGCAGCGCCTCGAGCGACTCGGCGCACGAGAGGTGCGCGAGGTGCACGCGCCCGCCGGTGAGCGCGGCCAGCTCCACGTCGCGCCGCACCATCACGCTCTCGGCGGCGTTGGGCATGCCGCGCAGGCCGAGCCGCGTGGCCATGGTGCCCTCGTTCATCTGGCCCCCGCCCGCCAGCGAGGGGTCCTCCTCGTGCACCACGATCGGCAGTCCGGAGTGACGCGCGTACTCGAGCGCGCGGCGCATGATGGAGGCCTTCGCCAGCGGGCGCCCGTCGTCGCTGAGCGCCACCGCGCCCGCGCTCTTGAGCGCCATGAACGGCGCCAGGGTCTCGCCGTTCTGCCCCAGCGTGACCGCGCCGATCGGGTGCACCCGGCAGTGCCCGACCTGCGCCGCGCGCTCCCGCACCCAGTCCACCTGCACCGCCTCGTCGAGCACCGGCGTGGTGTTCGGCATGCAGCACACCGCGGTGAACCCGCCCGCCGCCGCGGCGCGGGTGCCGCTGACGATGGTCTCCTTCACCGACTGCCCGGGCTCGCGCAGGTGCGCGTGCAGGTCCACGAGCCCGGGGGCCACCCACAGGCCGTCGGCCTCGATGACACTGCCGGCCTCGCGCTCCAGCGGGTCGGCGACGATGCGCCCGTCCCGGAAGCCGAGGTCCACGCGCTCGCCGGTGCGCCAGTGGCGCGCATCGCGGATCAGCGTGATCGGCCTCATGACGCCACCCCCGCTCGCCGCGCGCGCGCGCAGCGCACCAGCACCGCGCAGCGCAGCGCCACGCCGTTCTCGACCTGGTCGAGGATCACCGCGCGCTCGCCGTCGGCGACCTCGGGCAGCACCTCGACGCCCCGGTTCATCGGCCCCGGGTGGAGCACCACCGCGTCGCGGGCGAGCCGGCGCACGCGCTCGGGGGTGAGCCCCCAGACGCGCGAGAACTCGCCCAGCGAGGGCAGCAGGCCGCTCTCCATGCGCTCCTTCTGCAGGCGCAGCGCCATCACCGCGTCGGCGCCCTCCATCGCCTCCTCGACCGTGGCCGCCACGGTGCAGCCGAGGCTCTCGATGCCGGCCGGCATCAGCGTCGCGGGGCCGGCGAGCGTGACCTCGGCGCCCAGCGTGCGCAGGCCGTGGATGGCGCTGCGCGCCACGCGCGAGTGCGCCACGTCGCCCACCAGCGCCAGCCGCCGCCCCTCGAAGCGCCCCTGCCACGCGTCGCGCAGCGTCAGCAGGTCCAGCAGCCCCTGAGTGGGGTGCTCGTGCCGCCCGTCGCCGGCGTTGATCACGCCGACCTCGAGATGGCGGGTGAGGAACAGCGGCGCGCCCGAGGCGGCGTGGCGCACCACCACCAGGTCCACGCCCATCGCCTCGATGTTCTGGATGGTGTCCAGCAGCGACTCGCCCTTGCTCACCGACGAGCCCGCGGCGGTGAGCGTCGCCACCGTGGCGCCGAGGTGGCGCGCCGCCAGCTCGAACGACACCCGGGTGCGGGTGGAGTCCTCGAAGAACGCGAGCAGCACGGTCACGCCGCGCAGATCGTCGAACGGCAGGCCGCCCGCGCGCAGCCGCGCCCGCATCGCCTCGGCGTCGTCGAGCATCCCGAGCAGCTCCTCGCGCGGCATGCCCTCGAGCCCGAGCAGATGCCGGCGGGATGGCGGGATAGCAAAAGACCCCGCGCCGATCGGCGACGGGGCGGCACTGGCGACTGCGGGATGCATGGCATCCTCCCTTCCCGGCCTCGCGGTGCCGAGTTCAAGGGGTGGTGGACGGCTCGAACGCGCGGCACATTAGCGGAAGGGGCCGCGGCAATCAATCCCCGATCGAGGGGCCGCGATCGCGCGGTGCCGGCCCTCCCGCGCGCCCGGGCGGCCACGGCGCGGCGCCGGGTCCGGCGTATACCCTGCTTCGGCCGCCTGCTAGACTCCTTCGCCCATGATCACCTTCAGTGGCGTCTCGAAGCAGTACGGCCGACAGGTCCTGTTCGTCGAAGGGTCGTTCCAGATCGATCCCGGCCAGAAGGTCGGGCTGGTCGGGCCCAACGGCGCGGGCAAGACCACGGTGTTCCGCATGATCCTCGGCGAGGAGACCCCCGACGAGGGCGAGATCACCGTGCCGAAGCGCCTGAGCATCGGCTACTACCGCCAGGACATCGGCGAGATGTCGGGCCGCTCGGTGCTGGACGAGGCGATCGCCGGCAGCGGCGACCTGGGCGATCTGCACCACGAGCTGATGGACCTGGAGCACGCGCTCGCCGATCCCGCGCGCGCCGGCGAGATGGAGCGGCTGGTCGAGCGCTTCGGCCACGTGCAGGACGCCTACGAGCAGGCCGGCGGGTACGACCTGGAGTCGCGCGCGCGCGAGATCCTGCACGCGCTCGGTTTCGATGACGGGCAGGTGGACGGCGACGTCGGCGCGCTCTCGGGCGGCTGGAAGATGCGCGTCGGCCTGGCCCGCATCCTGCTCGGACGGCCCGACGTCCTGCTCCTCGACGAGCCCACCAACCACCTCGACATCGAGTCCATCCTGTGGCTCGAGAAGTTCGTGCGCGACTATCGCGGCACCGTGGTGATGACCTGCCACGACAAGGACTTCATGAACCGCATCGTCGATCGCATCCTCGAGATCGACGCCGGCGAGTTCACCAGCTACACCGGCGACTACGACTTCTACGTGCGCCAGCGCGACATCGCCGCCACCAACCGCGAGGCCGCGTACGCGCGCCAGCAGGCCATGCTCGCCAAGGAGCGCCGCTTCATCGAGCGCTTTTCCGCGCACGCCGCCAAGGCCGCGCAGGTGCAGAGCCGCGTGAAGAAGCTCGAGAAGATCGAGATGGTCGAGCTGCCGCGCACGCGCAAGGTGGTCGACTTCGAGTTCCGCCCGCCGCCGCGCTCGGGCGAGGACGTGCTGCAGATGAAGGGCGTCCGCAAGGCGTACGGCGAGCGCGTCGTGTACGACGGCTTCGACTTCACCATCCGCCGCACCGAGCGCTGGTGCGTGATGGGCCGCAACGGCGCGGGCAAGACCACGCTGCTCAAGATGGTCGCCGGCGATGACCGCGCCCGACGCGGGCACCCTGAAGCTCGGCGCCAACCTGAAGGTCGGCTACTTCGCGCAGCAGGCGCTCGACCTGCTCGACCCGGCGCTGTCGGTGTTCGAGCAGATCCAGCGGGACTTCCCGCTCGAGGGCCAGGGCGTGCTGCGGAATCTGCTCGGCGCGTTCCAGTTCTCGGGCGGCGACGTCGACAAGCCGATCCGCGTGCTGTCGGGCGGCGAGAAGTCGCGCCTGGTGCTCGCGCGCATGCTGTTCGATCCGCCCAACTTCCTGGTCCTCGACGAGCCCACGAACCATCTCGATCTCGAGACCAAGGAGATGCTGGTGCGCTCACTCGCGGACTTCGAGGGCACGATGCTGTTCGTGAGCCACGACCGCACGTTCCTGCGCGGACTCAGCAACCGGGTGCTCGAGCTGCGCCCCGGCGACGCCGTCGGGCCGGCCGGCCGAGCCGCCGTTCGCCTACCTCGGCTCGTACGTCGAGTTCGTCGAGCGCACCGGAAGCGAGGCGGCGGGCGTGCACCGGTAGCGGAGGTCGCGCGCCCGCGTCGGGCGCTGAGCTCGGATCATTCACGAAGCATAGCCAACAAGAAGACCCCGCAGGGTACGAAGAAGCTGTCTAGGCGCGCTTCTTCCAAGGCCGGAGGTCTTCTGCGTGGCGGACTTCACCACCCAGTCTGTTCTGTTCCCCGAGCTGTTCGGCAAGCCGTTGTTGGCCCGCTCTTAATCGCCCGCACGCCAGTTCGGCGGCTGCGCGATCCTGTTCAAGGTTGTCGATCGTCGGCTCCGCCGGGATCAGGAATGCGCGTATGCACCGGCGGGAAGCGTATGACGCGAGGACGATCATTGTGGCGCCGTCGCCTCGAGTGCCCGGAGGCGTGCGTCCACAACAGAGACTGCATCGTCGAGCAGGGTCGTGTGGTTCAGGTCGATCCCGAGCGTGTGCGCGAGCAGATTGGCGGGAGTGTCGCCGAACCCGCCTTCGACCAGCCGCCGGTACCGGAGCAGGAACGCCTGGGGTCGGCCTTGAAGCGCGAGAAGTACTGGAGCGCGAGCAGGCTCGCGTACAGGTAGTTCACGTCGTAGTTCGGATCCTCGAACATCAGCGACGTGGTGATCCAGCGGTCCCGCTGGGCCGGCTCCTTCGCTGCGTAGTCGGTGAACGACGCCAGCGTCGCGAGCGTGATGGCGTCGAGATCGTCGGCGTCGCGAATCGTGCCGTCCTTCACGCGGTCGTAGATCGCCTGCTCGAGCGCCGCGTCCTGCGCTCCGTACAGCCAGTCGAGGCCTTTGATCCCCAGGAATTGCTCGTCGAAGGCGCGCCGAGTGGCAGGGTCGGTCGCCTGCCGCGCCATGTAATCCGCGAGCACGAGTTCGTTGAACTCGGCGAAGGACTCGAACAGCCAGTTCGGCCCTGAGGCCGAGCGAGGTGACACCCCGGCATCGGTCATGAGCTGGCGGTGCACCGCATGACCTCCCTCGTGGGCGATGACCGAGAGACCCTTGAACGTGCCGTCGAAGCGCCCGACGAATAGGACGCCCGTGGTGCCGATGAAGCCCTGGCTGAACCCGCCCCCGGCGCGATTGGCGATCACGGACGACACGATGTCAGCCCGGCCGTTCGCGGGATCGAGCAGGTCGTCGAACGGCTTCTGATACCACGCGCCGAGACCGGCGAAGGCAGCGTGCAGGATCGCCCGCGCCCGGGCGAGCGTGATCGGCGTCTGAGGCGGCGTCGCCGACTTGAGATCGTACGAGCCGGGCTGCTCGATCCCGAGCCGACTCCTGACGTCGGCCGCGCGCAGCGCGTCGAACCGCTTGGCGAGATCGCCGTGCGCCGCGACACGCGCAATCATGGTGCGCACTGCGGCGGGATCCAGCTCGCGCGAGTCGTAGCTCTCGTCGGCGGCGGTGGGGAACGATCGAGCGCGGCCAGGGCGTTGCCGGCCCGGACCAGGTGGATCAACGTGAATGCGAACAGATCGCGCCTGCTCTCCAGACCGGCTGCCCGGCGCTCCTGCTGCCAGGCGGCGCGCGTCATGATCGGCGGGCCCTACGGGTGGCGCGGCCGGCCCGACGTCGATGCTCGACAGGATGTCCTCGTACAGATCGTATTGCCAGCCGGTGAGCATCGGACCCCACTCAGCGATCATCGGGCCGTCACCGGTTCGGGCGTGTGCGCGCCGAGGTGCCGATCGACGGCCATCGCGTGTCGGTAGGGTGCGAGGCGTGGCTCCGCCCGGAGGAACGAATCCGCCAGCGACGGCCGGGCGCCGCCGATCTCGCGGTCGACGAAGCCGATGCGGGCATCGATGCGGCTCTCGAGCTCGACTGTCGTCGCAGCTCGTGGACGTCCTTGCGGTTCATCTTGCATCGCAGGTGCAGGTAGGCGAGGTGGCGGCGCCGAGGATCTGGATCCGATCCGTGCTCCGCAACGCCGCAAGCAGGGTCTGCGGCGAGGACATCACCCGGCCCGTGAGCACCGCGACGCTATCCATGGCGGTCTCGAGGCGCGAGCGGTCCGTGCGCTCGGCCGCGGGGCTGACGAAGAAGTAACCGCGCGAAGTCGATGCGTTCGCTGTCGGCCGCAGCGGGCGCGGCGTGGCGATGGCGACCGGACGTACGACAGGTGACGGTGATGGCGACGCGGCGAAGGACTCGGGCCAGCGGATCATGTGCGCTCCTCCAACTCCGCAAGACGATCGAAGCATGTCCTCGGCGGATTCGGCTCGGTGAGCGTCGCGCTGCTACGGCAGTGGACCGTATCACGCGCCGCCACCGCGGGACGTGGGCGTCC
>CAVZLN010000006.1:0-902951 GCA_963776245.1 Candidatus Eiseniibacteriota bacterium
GTACGCACGGCGATCATCCCCCACCCCACGCGTGCCGTGTCACCCGGGAGCCAATGCTGGAAGCGCGAGGGAGTCAGGCCCGGACATCACCGTCGCCGCGTCCGACTGAACGCGCACGTAGCCGCCGACGGAAGTACCGGCACCCGATTCGTCCATACCCCCTCCACGCGGAATGGCCAGCCCACCGCGACGGAGTCAGGAACGACGATCTGACTCAGCCGGACGTACGGCACGGCCGACGTCGTGAACAGCGAAGTCGCGGCCTCGCTCACGGCCTGCGCGCTGCCGCCCCCGGGCAATCGCCAGGTCCACATCGTCGAGCACTTGCTGGCGCACGATGGGATCCGTCGGGTGACTCGAGCCACGTCACCGCCACCGCTGAGAGAAACAGCCTCGCCGCCCGCGCCGATTCCGTGGCAAGATGCGAAGCAGTTCTCATCGAATCGAATCCCACGACCGAGTAGAGCGCCTCCCCGCTCGCGGCACTCATCGGCGATCCGGCCAGGGAGGTCGCCCGATCCAGGCTTGCGCAGGCATCGAGCAACCGATCGAGCGCACTGGCGGCGGCAGTCGTGTCGCCAGCCTGAACGACAAGGGCGAGTTCTCTGGCGAGCGCGTCGAAGTCCGAATTCGTGGCCGTTTGTGTCTCGAGCAGGCGCGCCCACAGCGGCGCGGAAGGAGGCTGGCCCGCCCGCGGTCGGCCTGCCGCATCCTCCCGGGCTCCCGCTACAGGCGCCATGGCCAGCGGGCTGCCAAACACCGCCTGCACGAGACCGCCGGGCAACGGCTTCAAGCGGTTGTAGCCGTCCAGTGCGGTGGACATGCCTTCTTGATAGTTGGCTGCGGCCCAGAAGTTGGCGGTCACGGAAGCCACGGCGGCATAGAGACCGATGGCGGGCACTCGAGCGAGATCCGCAATCGAGGCGAACAACCCCCAGTTATCGCCCGACTGCCTGAAGGTCGATGAGGCGTCGTCGTAGCTCTGGGACGTGATCCTGGCAGCGGAGAGTTGTGCCTCGGCGTTGTTCCATGCCTGGCCGGCAGTCTTGATCACCGGCGCGTGTGCGCGAGCTGACTGCCAGCTCAAGCGCGGGCTGGCCACTTGGCCTTGACGTAGGTCGTACCAAGCACGAGGGCGTTCGCGGGGGCTCGAAGCACGGGATCCAGGAGGTCTGCAAACAGATCGCCCTTGCCGTAGTCGTCGTCCCAGCTTCGCGCTGATCGCCTTGCCGATGAGGCCCGCGGCGTCCACGACCGTTGAGCGAGTCTTCGAGTCGAGTCCATTCGGAACCTTGTCCAGGGCGGTCTCGACCGACTGATCAAGGTGGTCGAGCAGCGTCTTGATGGTTGACTGGATCCACTTCTTCGGGATGACCCTGACAAGATGGTGCTCTTGATCATAGGCGTGGAGGACCTCTGATCACTCCGAAGGGCAGGCTCGCCATCGAAAGCAGGTTCTGGCTGGCATCGTCCACAAGAGTGTAGGCACCCAGCACAGGGTCCCCACCACAATGCTGTTCACAGTAGACAGGATCGTAGTGGTAGAGGCGTACCGACGCGCGGGTGAAGACAAGGAGCCGAGCGACAGCCGCGGTGTCCGCAGATCGTCGCCTCGTCCAGGAACTGCTCGGCGGCCGCGATGTCGTACTCCGGGGTGACTTGCCAGGTCCATGCATTGAGCAAGCCCGGGACCGAGAGGTCCTTCAGCGCCTGGAGGTAGTAGCGCGTCTCTGCCTTCAGACCCGCGAGCGCGTCGCCCCACAGCGGCACGTGAGTGCTCGCCTGCGGAAGGCCGGCGGCCGTGATCGTGAGATCGGCAGTACCCTCCGTGCTGCCAGCGGTCAACGTGCCCGTCCAATGCCCGCCGCCGGTCGAACCACTGGTCGGACTCAGGCTCGCCGGGCCGCTTACACTGACGCTCACAGAGCGGCCAGCGTCGGTGGACACCAGCACGCCACCGGCATCCACGATGCTCGCGGTGAGGGTCGCCTGGCTGGAACCGTCAGCCGGCAGACTCGATGGCAGCACCACCGCGGACACCGCGGCGGCCGGGCCCGTGGGCGGTTCACGACCTCGTAAGGCTGAGCCACAGACGGCACGGTCGAGGGCGATGTGACGACGCACTGGATGGTGTGAGCGCCCGCCACGCTGGTTGGCAGCGGCGGTGACTCCGTGGAGATGTGTTCTGCGTCAGCCGGCACGAAACGAGAACGACTGCCAGTCGGTCGCCGTCCACCTTCCAGGTGCCCTGCACCGAGCCGCTGTGTTCGCCGATGATCCTCGCAGTCGCCGTCGACGGAACTATTCAAGCCGAACTTCACGTTGCCTGCCGGATTCTCGATCACGACGCCCGTAAGGGGACCCGTCGAGCGCGAGTAGTGAAAGGACTCGACTGCGCTCTCGGCGCCCAAGCCGCTCGAGTTGGCGGGGATGACCTTCCAGTAGAGTGTCGCGTCGCCTCCGGGCAGGATCACTTGGGCCGTCGTCTGGGCCAGACCGTCCAACGCCCATGTCGCACTACTGCCCGCCGGGAAACCGCTCGACGAGGTCGAGTAGACGATCCGGTAGCGGGTGGCTCCGGCGGCTTGGTTCCACGCGAATGCCACGACTGACGTGCTGACCGTCGATCCGCCGACGGGTGCAACCAGCACCGGCTGAGCAGGGAGTGCCGACGAGGCGGAGAGCGCAAACGCACGCGCCGTGGACGCTGGCCCCTCGATGCCGGCGGCATCAATTGCTGTGGCGGTCCAGTAGTAGGTGGAGCCGACGACGACGCCCGGTATCCCGGCTGGAACAACGGCAGAGGCCGCGGCCGACACCCCTGAAGCCCAGAGCGGGCTGCTCAGAGCAGGATCGGCCCCGATCATCATTCGATAAGTGGCTGCCCCTGTGACCGTGCTCCACGAGAATGTCTCCGGAAGCGCAACTATAGCGAGATTGGTCGGCGCCGCGAGCGTGGGCCGGCGAGACTCGACGCTCCCGAGGCTCGGAGAGAAGTGCCGTGGCGGGGCGTAGGCCGTCCACTGCCCTGAGACGAGGGCGCGGACCGACCAGTAGTAGCCGACACCGGAGGAGAGCGGGGCCCCTGAGTACGTGACTCCTGTGGAACCAGCGGTGAGCTGGGCTGTCCAGATGGGACTCTGGAGCAGAGGGTCCGTAGCGACGACCACGCTATAGGCGGTCGCGATGCCGATTCCCTGCCAGACGAACTGCGGTGAACTGGAGATTGCGCTGCCGTCCGCTGGAGATTGAAGGGCCGGGGCTGAAGCCAGACCACTCAGGTTGAGCAGCACCGAGACCGTGTTGGAGCTGCGTTCGCCACCGCCAGGTCGGGTTTCCCGTCCGCGTTCAGGTCCCCGATTGCCACCGAGTGGGGCTAGCTCCCGGTGCCGTAGTCGCTCTTCGTGCCGAAGGTCCCATCGCCGTTGCCGAGCAGCACCGAGACCGTGTTGGAGCCGTCGTTCGCCACCGCCAGGTCGGGTTTTCCGTCCCCGTTCAGGTCCCCGATCGCCACCGAGAAGGGCTGGCGTCCCGGTCCCGTAGTCGTCTTCGCCCCGAAGGTCGCCGTTGCCGTTGCCGAGCAGCACCGAGACCGTGGCGCTGCATCGGCGGTTCGCCACCGCCAGGTCGGGCTTGCCGTCGCCGTTCAGGTCGCCGATCGCCACGCGACTGGGGACCGTGCCGGTCGCGTAAGTCGGTCTTCGTCTCGAAGGTGCCGTTGCCGTTGCCGAGCAGCACCGGACACGGTGTCGTGGAGCGAGTTCGCCACCGCCAGGTCGGGCTTCCCGTCCCCGTTCAGGTCCCCGATCGCCACGGAGCTCGGGATCGCCCCGGTCGCGTAGTCGTCTTCGCCCCGAAGGTCCCGTTGCCGTTGCCGAGCAGCACCGAGACCGTGTTGGCAGCTGCAGTTCGCCACCGCCAGGTCGGGCTTCCCGTCCCCGTTCAGAGTCCCCGATCGCCACCGAGTAGGGACTAGCTCCCGGTCGCGTAGTCGCTCTTCGTCCCGAAGGTCCCGTTGCCGTTGCCGAGCAGCACCGAGACCGTGTTGGAGCGGAGTTCGCCACCGCCAGGTCGGGCTTCCCGTCCCCGTTCAGAGTCCCCGATCGCCACGGAGTTGGGAAGCTCCCGGTCGCGAAGTCGCGTCTTCGCCCCGAAGGTCCCGTTGCCGTTGCCGAGCAGCACCGAGACCGTGTTGGAGCCGACGTTCGCCACCGCCAGGTCGGGCTTCCCGTCCCCGTTCAGGTCCCCGATCGCCACCGAGAGTGGGGGCGCTCCCGGTGTCGAACGAGAAGGAATGCTGCGGCGAAGAGCGGGGCGTCGGCGCGAGCAGCGGCAGCCGAGCCACCAATCACGAGGAGGACGAGGGACGAGAAGGGCCACGGCGCGGCGGGCGAACTCGCGCCCGGAGGGGCGGCGAGGAATCCAAGCGAATCATGAGCGACCTGCGCTGCCGCAGGTGGGGCGAGTTCCGCGGCAGGAGCGGCTGCCCCAACACGGAGACGTGCGACGAATCCCAGAGCATCATGGGGCAAGCTTCCCGGGGGGCCAGGAGCAGTCGGGAAGTCACCCCGCAACTCCTCAACGTTAGCACTTTCGTGCCTATTCACGCCAGGCGCGGGGTCGCGACGCGCATCGCCCGCGCGGTCGGGATCGTCCCGATTCTCGCGCGCCTATCGCACGCACTTTCGAACCGCGGAGGTCGACCACCCAGCCGATACCCGCACGCCACGGGGACGGCAATGGCGATGGCGCCGGCGCCACACCGGCCGCGCCGGCGCTACGTTCGTCAGCCCCAACATCCGCACGGCGAGCCTCGCCGCTCGCGCCGCAAGGCCGCGGACGAGACGCCGGCCCGAGGCTGTGCGGCGTGCACATGCATGGACTTCGCCTCACCGCCGCCAGGCGTTGATCCAATCGTTCCGCAGCGGTCGCACCAGGCGCGGCCGGGCCTGTGGCGCTTGCTCCGAAGCCGCGGCCTCGCCCTTCTCCACCGCCCGCGCGAACCTCGCCGCCCGCGCCGCCAGCCCGCGGATGAACGCCTGCCCGAGGATGTGCAGCGCCGCCAGCGCGTAGACCTCGAGGTCGAGCGCCTCGTTGCGCTCGCGCAGCTTGATCCACTCGCGCACCGCTCCCCGGCCCTTCACGTACTTGCGGATCGCCTTCTCGGCGGTGAGCTGCTCGAGGTACTCCTCGTCGACCCACTCGGGCAGGTGCACGTACCCGGGCCCGCGCGTCGCGATCCGCAGCCGCGAGAACACGATGTCCTTCCCCGTGTCGACGCAGAGCACGAACAGCGGCACGTCGGTAGCGGTTGTGCTTCGACGGGCGATCCGACCAGCGGCCGGCCCGCGACGCTGCCGCCCTTGATCGGGAACACGCGCCGGCCGAGCCGCGCGCGGGCGAACCGGTAGACGTGCTCGGTGTGCGCACCGCCGGAGTCGACCACGGTGCACTCGACCCGCAGCTTCTGCCCGCTCTCGTGGTCGAACGTCTGGCCGAGGAACTTGTCGAGGTCGAACCAGACCGCCTGGCGTCGCGGGGTCGCCGTGGAGCTGGGTGAACGCGATCAGCCAGGACTCCTCGCCGGCGCCGTAGCCCTTGACGACCGCCTCGAGGCGATCGCCCTGCACGTCGACCGCGGCGACGAGCACGCCGACCCCGCTCGGCACCTCGGCCGGGTAGCGCTCGAGCCGCGTCAGCAGCGAGCCCGCGGCGACCGAGTCGCCGCGCTCCTCCCAGGTCTCGCCCAGCACCGTGTTGACCCAGGTCTTGAGCCGGAACGGATCCTCCTTCGCCTGCAGGAACTCCGCGGCGCACCGGGCCCACGACTTCCAGCCCAGCGGCGAGTAGAGCGCCGAGAGGTGAAAGCCCGCGGTGCGGCTCTCGCTCGTCGGCCGTGGGGCGCCACTCGCCGCGGGCCAGCATCTCGGTCTTGTGCCGCTCCTCGACGCGCCCGCCGCAGCGACCGCAGACCATGTGCGCGGTCTCGGGGTGCCCCTCCTCCCACTCGATCCGGTGGTGCTCGGGTCCGCGCCAGAGCAGGTAGTCCAGGTGCCCGCAGAGCGGGCAGGGACGAAGTAGCGCCGCTGGTCGCTCGCCAGGTACTCGCGCTCGATCCGCGAGAGGCCCTTCACCGTCGGCGTGCTGGTCAGCAGGACCTTCCGCCGCGAGAACGTCGCGGTGCGCTTCTCGGCGAGCGCCACCGGGTCGCCCTGGCCGTCGACGTCGCCCGGGTACTCGTCGACCTCGTCCATGAACAGGAACCGGATCGGCATCGAGCGCAGGCCGGCGCCCGGAGTTGGCGCCGGTGATGATCAGCAGCCCGCCCTCGAATTCCTTCACCTGGACGGTGTTCCCGCTGTCGCGCGAGCGCGACTCGGCCACCCGCTCGCGCAGCACCGGGCTCGCCTCGATCATCGGCGCGATGCGCTGCTTGCTGACGCGCTTGGCGACCTCGACGGTGGGCTGGACCATCAGCATCGGCCCCGGGCAGCGGTGGATCACGTAGCCGATCCAGTTGTTCCCGCACTCGGTCTTGCCGATCTGGGCGCCCGACATGATCACCACGCGCTCGGCCGGGTTCGAGGGCGAGAGCGCATCCATGATCTCGCCCAGGTAGGGCGTGCGTGAGGTGCGCCAGTGCCCGGGCTCGGCCGAGGCCACCTCGCTCAGGATGCGATGCTCGTCGGCCCACTCGGAGATGGTCGAGTCGGGGTCCGGGGCCGAGCCCGGCGGCGAACGCTCGCGCGGAGATCTCAATCGCCGTGGTCACGAGACAGTGCCTCCAGAGCCGCCTGGCGCAGCTCGGCGGTCAGGGTGCGGTGGATGTCGGCGGGCTCGTCCTTCGCCGGCGAGGACCGGCGCCAGGCGATCCGGCAGCGACAGGATGGCCTCGCGGACGCGCCGTCCGACCGTGAAGCTTCGACCCGGACGTCGTCACCGCGACCAGCGTGCCGGACAGGCGCTCGAACTCGAGCTCGCGGTCGGGCGCGGTAGGTCTCGTGCAGCGTGCGCGCGGCCTGGTAGCCGGACCGGCGCGGTGCCCCGTTCGCGCAAGGCGACGCCAGCCGCGTCCTCCAGCCCGGCGACGCCGATGGGGTCCGAGGCGGCCCGGGCGCGCGGTGCTGGGCACCCCGGAGACGCTGTTGCGCGGCTTGGACTCGTCGGTGTTGGCCGCCCACGCGCGGTCGGCGCGCCTCCGGGTCCACCTTGCCGCCCGGCCGCGACCGGGATGCGCCCCGCGGCGATCGCCTTCTGGACCGCCGGGTGCGTGACCCCGCGGTGGCGGGCGTAGGCCGCTGGCTGATGGGAGCCCCCATGCTGCCTCCGCTACTCCCCGACGCCGCGAGCACAGCCGCGACCTCGGCGAACGGCTGCTCGCCCGCCCAGCGGGCGATGCCACCGGTGGCGTCCTGCCAGCGGCGGACGATCACGTCCACGAACCGCGGGTCGATCTCGACCAGCCGCGCCCGGAGCCCGAGCGCATCGCAGGCCATCAGGGTCGAGCCCGAGCCGCCGAACGGGTCCAGCACGTGAGCGCCCGCCGGGCGCGCTGTTGCGCAGCATCTGCGCGACCAGCCCGACCGGCTTCATGGTCGGGTGCTCGGGGTCGAGGTCGGCCGGTCCTCGTCGATCACCGTGCCGGCGGCTCACGTGAGGTCTCGCCGCGCACGATGAGCGTGGTCTCCCCAGCACGATCTGCCACTCGTGCTCCCCACCTGCTGAACGGCGGCCGTCGACTCGGAGTGACTTGTCGCGGCCCCGAGCCAGGTGCGGCAGCGCCGGGCTTCCAGCCGTAGAGGATCGGCTCGTGCAGCCAGTGGTAGTCGAAGCGCCAGAGCGTGAACGCGTTCTTGCGCCAGATCAGGCACGACGAGAGGTAGAACCCCGCCTCCTTGAACGCCGTGCGGAAGGAGAAGCCCCCGGTGTCCGGGTGCGCGACGTAGATCGGGGCCCCGGGTCGCATCGACTCGAGACCGCGGCGAACGCGCCGCGGAACGCCGCGAACTCGTCGATCGGACAGCGCGTCGTTCTGGATCGTCCCGGCGCTCGCCCTCGTAGGACCGACGTTGTACGGCGGGTCGGTCCACACGCAGTCGGCCGAGCTGGCCCTCGAGCACGCGCCGGAGGTCCTCGAGCTGCGTGGCGTCGCCGCACAGGACGCGGTGCTCGCCCAGGTGCCAGAGGTCGCCGCGGCGCGTGACGGGCTCGGCGGGCAGCGGCGGGAGCGGCGGCTCCTCGACTACTCGGCGGCGTGAGACGCTCGCCAGGATCTCCGCGATCTCCTCCTCGCTGAACCCGGTGATGCCCAGGTCGAAGCCGAGGCTGCCCGAGGGCCGGCAGCTCCTCGGCCAGCATGCTCGTTCGACCAGCCGGCGTTCAGCGCGATCTTGTTGTCCGCGATGATGAACGCCCGCCGCTGGACCGGCGTCAGGTGCCGCTCCTCGACCACCGGCACCAGCGGCAGCCCGAGGCGCAGCGGCCGCCAGGTAGCGGCCGTTGCCCGCCACGATCTCGCCGGGTCTCGCCGTTCACCATGATCGGCCACAGGAAGCCGAACTCGCGCATGCTGGCCGCGATCTCGGCGATCTGCTCGTCCGAGTGCGTGCGCGGGTTGCGCGCGAGCGGGACCAGCCGCTCGGTCTTCCACAGCTCGATCCGGGTGATGATCATCGGCACGATGGCGAGCGCGTCCTGGATGGCCGTGCGCGCCGCGGCACCGCTCAGGCGCGCGTCCCCGGCGGCGTCGGGGGTGGACCGGCGCCGAGGCGGCGATATCGTCTTTCTGAACCGTCACACCGTCACACGCCGCGATTGGCGCGGCTGCGGTGGCTTTCTGAACCGTCACAGCCCCAATTCCTGTTACGGTTCGAAAAGTGGGTTCCGACCGCGCGGGCCGCGGGTTGTTACGGTGTGACGGTTCGGAGGCCCCTTTACCGCCCCCCGCGCGCACGCGAGCGCACGCGAGCCTCCTGCGGGCGGCACCTACCGGTTGCGCGGTTGCGTGAGCATCGCCGGGGATGGAGCCCCCCTCCCCCGGCGGGTCCGTCTCCGTCACTACCCTGTGACCCTTGGACACTGGAAACCTCCCTGGTCTGGAAACTTGCGTGGAAACTCCGCCGCTAGCGGGGCATCGCCGTCGCCGTCACCCGCATATTCATTGGCCCGGAAGGACCCATGGACGGCACGGTGCCCACGAGCCAGGGCCGGCTACCGTGAACGTAGATTCCTTGCGAGGGAATTGCGCGGTCAGGCTATACTCAGGGTCGCGGCACCATTCGGCCAGCACACGTAACACCTCTCGGAGGCCGCTCCATGCACAAGGCCACAGCGTTCTTCTTCGTCTGCGCGGGGCTGCTCGGTCTCGCGCTCCTGCTGCCGCGCCCCGCCGCTGCGGCCTGGCCGACCGATCCCACTCGTGAACGTGCCGA
This sequence comes from Candidatus Eiseniibacteriota bacterium, assembly GCA_963776245.1. Lineage (GTDB taxonomy): Bacteria > Eisenbacteria > RBG-16-71-46 > RBG-16-71-46 > RBG-16-71-46 > CAVSAC01. Next base: position 9,432 of record CAVZLN010000006.1, read on the forward strand.
TCTGCACCGCCACCGGCGATCAGTCGCATCCCACCATCGTCTCGGACGGCGCGGGCGGGGCCATCGTCACCTGGTAGGACCACCGCAGCGGCACACTACGACATCTACGCCCAGCGGGTCTCGGCCGACGGCACGGTCCAGTGGACGGCCAACGGCGTGGCCCTCTGCACCGCCACCGGCAACCAGGCGACCCCACCATCGTCTCGGACGGCGCGGGCGGGGCCATCGTCACCTGGACGGACTACCCGCAGCGGCACCGACGACATCTACGCCCAGCGGATCTCGGCCGCTGGCACGGTCCAGTGGACGGCCAACGGCGTGGCCCTCTGCACCGCCACCGGCGATCAGGCGTACCCCACCATCGTCTCGGACGGCGCGGGCGGGGCCATCGTCACCTGGGAGGACTACCGCAGCGGCACGACTCCGACATCTACGCCCAGCGGATCTCGGCCGCTGGCACGGTCCAGTGGACGGCCAACGGCGTGGCCCTCTGCACCGCCACCGGCGATCAGCACGACCCCACCATCGTCTCGGACGGCGCGGGCGGGGCCATCGTCACCTGGGAGGACGACCGCAGCGGCACCGACTACGACATCTACGCCCAGCGGATCTCGGCCGCTGGCACGGTCCAGTGGACGGCCAACGGCGTGGCCCTCTGCACCGCCACCGGCGATCAGATCGACCCCACCATCGTCTCGGACGGCGCGGGCGGGGCCATCGTCACCTGGGAGGACTACCGCAGCGGCACCGACTGCGACATCTACGCCCAGCGGATCTCGGCCGGCGGCACGGTCCAGTGGACGGCCGACGGCGTGGCCCTCTGCACCGCCACCGGCGATCAGCGTACCCCACCATCGTCTCGGACGGCGCGGGCGGGGCCATCGTCACCTGGAAGGACCACCGCAGCGGCACCAGCTACGACATCTACGCCCAGCGGATCTCGGCCGGTGGCACGGTCCAGTGGACGGCCAACGGCGTGGCCCTCTGCACCGCCACCGGCGACCAGTCCGTACCCCACCATCGCCTCGGACGGCGCGGGCGGGGCCATCGTCACCTGGCAGGACCGCCGCAGCGGCAACTACCGACATCTACGCCCAGCGGATCTCGGCCGGCGGCACGGTCCAGTGGACGGCCAACGGCGTGGCCCTCTGCACCGCCACCGGCGACCAGGGCCATCCCACCATCGTCTCGGACGGCGCGGGCGGGGCCATCGTCACCTGGCAGGACAACCGCAGCGGCAGCACTACGACATCTACGCCCAGCGCGTGCAGGCGAACGGCCAACTCGGCGGCGACGTCGGTGAGCGTGCCGGGCGAGGCCGCGCTCGCGTTCGCGCTCGATCCCGTGCGCCCGAATCCCACGCGCGGCGGCGCGCTGACGGTGCACTTCACGCTCGCGAGCGCGGCGGCCGCTTCGCTCGAACTGTTCGACGTCGCCGGGCGCCGCATCGCCGCGCGCGAGGTGGGCTCGCTCGGCGCGGGACGCCACACGCTCGACCTTGGCGAGGGCCAGCACCTCGCACCCGGGCTCTACCTGGTGTGCCTGCGGCAGGGCACGAACACGCGAGTGACGCGGGTGGCGGTGCTCGAGTAGCGCGAGCGACGCCGAGCAGGAATCCGCTGCCGAGTTGGGGCCGCCATCGAGGCGCTGCACCGGCGACATGCCGGCGCAGGCGATCCGCCCCGCCATTGTGCTTCGTTTTGTGCTCGAACCATCGAGCACCATCGGTTTCTACGTGCTGGATGTGGTAACACCGCTCTCGCGTATGGTGGCCACACGTGGTCCATTGTGGCCAATGGTGGCCAGTGGTCTCACCCCGTCCCACCAACTCAAAATCCCGTTCGAGCAATCGAGTGTGGGTTCGACCCCCACCTCCGGCACCAGCCTCTTGCACACACTTACGGCCGCGGGCTGCGTCGCGCATCGCGCCTCCCTCCCGCAGATTGTGCTTGGTCTGCCCCAGTTCTCGGGCGGGCGTCGCTCGTGCGCTCCAACCTGCGGCGAGCTCCGCGTGAGGCCACGGCAACGCGATCAGCAGTTCAAGCCCTCGCGTCAACTACGAGTCTCTGCGCCTGCGGCGATTCGACTTCCAGGGCCTTTCGAAAGGCGCCCCCTTGAGACCACTTCAGGAAGTCCACCATCGCAAGCTGGATGTGGCTCCCCCTCGCCATGACCATCGTGCACCGGCGAGAGAGCCGTGGGTCGTCTGTCTGCTGGTGGCAATGGTGCTGGCTGCCGTCGGCGTGGACGCGCTCCGCGTCGGCTTCTTCGCTGACGACTTCCACTTCCTCGACGTCGCTCTCCGCGTGCCGCTCGCGACGCTCGTCACGGGCGCCCACGGCATGTGGCCCTGGTATCGCCCCCTTTCACGGGAACTCTTCTTCAAGGGCATCGCCACCGTAGGACCGGATGGTCTAGTCGCGGCACATGCCGTGAGCCTTCTGACGTTGCTCGGCATCCTCTGGCTCGTCTGGCGCATCGGGCGACGCCTGCTCGGTCCCTCGGCGGCAGCGATCGCCATCGCGCTCGTGGTGACGTTCGACCACACGAAGTTCCTCACGGCGTGGGCGAGTGGACTCCAGGATCTGCTCTCCACGTTCCTCATCCTGCTTGCCGTTGATGCCCATCAGGCGGGCCGACACCGGCTCGCGCTGCTCGGCGTCGTCCTTGCGCCGATGGCCAAGGAGACAGGCTTCGTCGCGCTTCCGCTCCTGATCGCCAGTGATGTGGTGCTCCTGCGGCGCGTCGGGCGCGTTCCCCAACTGCTGCGCTACGCGAGCGGGGCCGTTCTCTCGCTGTGCATCCACGTCGCTGCCCGACTGTCCTGGGGCGCGGCCACGGGCACGCTGAGGAACGTCATCGAACCCGAACGATTGACGGCTGTCCTCAGCGGCGCGGCGCGAGGCTTCATCCTTCGCGCCCCCGAGACCGCACCCGGCGCCGAGGCACTGGTTCTTGCTTCGATCGCCGCTCTGCTCTCTTTCGCGCTGGTCGCACTGGCCCGCTCATTCGAACGTGAGGCTCCCGAAGCTCCCAACCAGACGATCCACCGCCGCGGGATCCTCTTCGCGACCGTGGCGGCCCTGTTCGGTGTGGTGCCGGTCGTGGTCGGTCACCTGCTGACCCTGACGTTCGCACACAGCTATCACCTGTTTCCCGCAATCCCGTGGATCGCCCTCCTGCTCGCTCGCGGGATCCAGCAGCTACCGAGCCTCGTCTGGCGGTCCGCGCTTCCGATACTGGTCGCCTGGAACGTCTGGGCTTCGGGGTTCGTTGCACTCGACATGGACCGGAGTGAGAACTGGGGATTCCAGCGCTGGGACTGGGGACAGACCCTGCGCTTCACGGCCCAGACGCAGCGGCTCTCCGAGGATGTACGCCGCAGTCTCGCGGCACGACCGGAGAGTCTCGTCGTCCTCTACGATGGCCGCCCGGGCGGCGCGTACTTCCAGACCGAGGATGGGCCGGCCACCCGGGTGATCCTCGGCGACCCGACCGTGCGTACGTTCGGCCTCAACGAACCGCCTGCGGATATTCGGGAGGACCGCCTATCCATCCTGACGTTCGATACCGACCGCCTTCACCTGCGCCCGGTGGACTGGACTCACTCCGAGACACTGCTGCGGGCGATGAAGGCCGTGACGGCAGGTCGCGGGGACGTGGCTCTGGCACTGCTCGCCTTCAACGCCTCTTCGGATCCGGCCCCGTTCGACCGCGCCTATGTGCGTTCCGCAGCGCTGCTCTTGACGGGCGGCTCAACCCGCTACATCGCGGGACTGGAAGAGGCTGGACTCGGCGATACGACAAGGGCTCTCCCGTCCAGACTCTCGGCCCCGCTTGCGCAGCGCGATCGAGGGCTTGCCGCGGTCATGGAGAGAATGACGCGAAGCCCCACATCTGCATCAACACACGCGGCGCTTGCCGAATCGCTACTGGCGCGGGAGGCGCTTCCCGCCGCGGGCGTCGAATTCCGAATCGCATCGACGTTGGACGCCGGACGCCTCGCAGACCGCTACCGACTCGCCCTGGTCATGCTCGGCCTGGGGGGCACTCGCGAAGCCGTCGCGGAGCTGCAAGCGCTGGTGGACATGCCGACCTCAGGTGCAGTGCGCCCCGCCGCGCGCGCACTTCTCGATCGCGTCCGAAGCGAGTCGCGGCTGACGCCCTGAGGCCACCGCGATTAGCTTGAGCGCGCCCACACGCAGAAGCCACGGGGCCAAGGCAGCGGATTGGACAATCGATGCCCCGACTGGCTGGGGCTGCGGGTTTGGCACGGGAGTGCTCAAAGACCGGCATGAGCTCGCGGGGCCATCGTCTTCCTCCCACAACCCGCACGAGACCCTATCCCGCATTCCGCCTCAGGATCGACCTTGCCATTCGATTGCCCATCCAAGCAGCTTCCGAGAACCAGTACCGAGCCCATCTGGCGCTAGGCCTCACGCCCACTCCGTCTCGGTAGCAGAACCCGAGGTTGCAGAGTGCCTTCGCGTCGCCCTGACTGGCCGCCCGCCGGTAGCATCGAACTGCGGCGTCCCAGTTCCTACGTGTCCCAGGTCCCTCGTAGAAGCAGACGCCGAGGTCGCGCTGTGCATCTGCGTCATTCTGTTCAGCCGCTCTCTTGAACCAGTGAACGGCACGCCTCGCGTTTCGGGTGACACCCTTCCCATCCCTGTATGCGAGTGCCAGATTGTACTCGGCCGTCACCTCGCCCCGCCGCGCGGCTTGCCGGTAGTAGGCAATCGCCTTCCGGACATTCCTCGGCACGCCGTCGCCGACGTCATGGCACACGCCGAGATAGAACAAGGCCCGGGCGTGGCCCTGCGCCGCCGAACGCTTCCACCACTCGATGGCGTTGCGCCAGCGTCGAGGCCGATGCCGTCCAAGGGCGAGCCGGTAGCCAAGTCGAAACTGAGCATCGGCGTCTCCAGCAAGTGCAAGACGTCGAAGTGCGGCCGTCGTGATCATGCGAGTTCCCTCTCCTTGACTCGGGAGATCAGGCCTCTGCTCCTGAGTTCATCTCGCTTCACCTCCCAATTGAATCGCACCGCTTCTCGGTTCGGGAGCACGCCTCACCTGTGCATCACCTTTCACCGTTGGATTCAGCGAAAGCGTTCCTTCAGCTCGCCCCACGAGAGCCTCCTCGCCGCGGTCGTCAGGTTGCCGTAGACCTCGATGGTCCCGTGAAGATCGCCAGCTGCGAATAGGCGCCCCGACGCATCGACGGCGAGGCAATTCGCCGACGCGGACAGGCTCTGCGGCCCGAATGTCGTCCAAGATGCGACGACGCCTCCGTCGAGTGTGTACTTCGTGATGCGGCCGGGTGTCGGCTCGCTGACGTAGACGTGGTTCGACGGCGCGAGCGCGATCCCCGGCGGGTAGTTGACGGTCGCTCCCCCGACGGCCCCCCACTCCCCGAGCGGCTGTCCCGCGTAATCGAACTTCCTAACGTGGCAGCCGGAACTGAGCACGTAGAGATTGTCGCTCGCGTCGAAGCGAAGCCGCTGCGGCGACTCCCAACCGGGGCTGACCGCGAACCCGGTCACATAGCCGCCGGCGGACGTGAACTTATCGGCTCGTTTCTTGGTTGCATCGAGCACCCAGACGAAACCCTGATGATCGACGGCCAGGCCGATCGGGAAGCCCCACTCCCCGGGTCCGGTCCCCGGCGGTCGTGACCACCAGCCGACCAGCAGGCCGTCGATGGTGTAGCGGTAGACGATCGAGCCGAAGGGGTCGACGGCATAGATGTACCCCGCGGGGTGGATTGCGAAGTCCCAGGGAGCAAACCCGAAGTTGAGAACCGTCGAGAACTGGCCCGCGGGCGTGACTCGCTGCAGGTCCTTTCGTGCCCCATCCGATACATACAGGTTGCCCTGCTGGTCCATCGCCATACTGCGTGGGGCCACCAGTTGGCCGGGGCCGTAGCCGGGGCCTCCCCAGGAGCCGATGTAGGTCGGCGGTGTCTCCTGCGCAAGGGCCACATGGCATGCCCAGGGCGAGAAGAACGTCACTGCCAGGCTCAACCCGACCAGAGACATGCGAGTAGCCTTCGGCATCACACCCTCCGTGCTGGACACCAACGGACCTGCTCCCCGGACCTTGCTGAACAGTGCCCCGCCACCCAGGCTCCTCTCCAGCTAGCTGGGGCTTCTCCTGATGCGCTGACGAAGCTGCGTAATCGTGAGGGCATGCGCGGGTCGATGGAGCATGGCGTGGCAATTGGGGCAGACCGGGATCAGGTCTCGGGTGACCAGCTCCCCGTCTTGCACGCAGTCGTGGCTTCAGTCCGCCGCGGTCCCGGCGAGCCAGAGTACTAGGTCGTGAACATCACGGACCAATCCTCCGCGTGACGCGGAAGTCATGCACATGTGGCTCGCATGCCCCGGCGACAAGCACTGTGAGCCTTTAGTAGTAATGATAGAGGGGCGGGCGGCCTTCGGCCGACTGCTACCCACCCCGAGCATTCCGTCGCAGCCCCTTCGCAGCGGCAGCTAAGGACTCACGAACTGCTTGTCCTTCTCGCTTGCCACGATCGGCTTACCCGTGACGCTCTTCAGCTGAAAGAGCATCTCCCGGTAATTCTGGTCGGCCCCCTGAATCAGCAATCCGCCCTTGGTCGAGTCTGCCTTGGCGTATTCAATGCCGATGAAATGGAGGCGCTGCTTGTGCAGCAAGCCGAAGAGAGCGATGGGCGCGACCACGATGCCGAGGGAGACCATCATCGCGACGTGACGATGCGCCTCCTGCCCGTAGCTCAGTCCCGTGACCTCCCTTGGGCTGCACTCGAAGACCTGGCCGTCCTTGCTGATGAAGCGAATCTTCTCGGGGGTCACGGTGAATATGTTGTCCCAGTCCTTCGGGCCGACCTTCGTCTGCAACGGCCCCCCGTTGTAGCGGACCTTGTTCCATGTCGTGCCCGCATCGGCAAACGCGAGGTTCGCGAAGGCAAGAAGGAGAAGGATGGCGACGGCTTTACGCATAGCGACCTCCGAGTTAGGCACCGGCCAGACAGCTTCTACTCGGTGTGCGGCACGTGGGGTTTGCACCCCTAAAGCGGGTAGCATCCGCTGCTACGCAGCGGCTACACGATCCCGTTGCCATCCTACTCCCCTTCGCTCCTCCACGCTCCGATTCACAATGCGGAAGAGCCGGTTCACGGATGAGCCGATCGTCGCCATCGTGCGTGAGCGCGAGCGCGAGGCGTTCGACACCAACCTCCGGCGCCAGCCGCGCACCTGGGGATCACTGCTGAGAACCCGGCGCGGTTCACTCGTCCGGGTGCCGTTGGGCGCTGGCGGACATCGCGGGATCCAGAGCGAGCTCCTGCGGTCCCAGCAGGAGGAACCAGATGCCCGGGGCCAGACCCCAGACGATGAGCTCGCGGATGCTCCGGCCGACGCCGGGTGCCTCATGCCCTCCCCCCCGGCTGCCGCCCATCCAGAACTCGAGCGCGAAGCTGGCGGCGAACAGGACCAGCTCGGCCGCGACGATGAGCGCGAGACCGCGGAGCAGCGCTCCCAGCCGTCCTGCCAGCCGCGTGCGGCGGCTGGCAAGACAGAGTGCGGCGAACAGACCGATCTCGAACGGAGTCGAGACCCCGAGACCGGTCACGCGGATCGGGACTCCCAGCGAAGGGAGTACATACGAGAGGGTCTCCCCCAGCCAGCGCTGGTAGGGCAGCGCAAGATACCAGCACAGCGGCGCCAGCGCCGTGGCCCAGGCCAGCACACCGAGCAGCCAGCGCCCCGGCGCCTCTCTCGGCGTGACGCGCGGGCGAGGCGTGGTGGTGCCGCGGTTCGCCGTCTGAGGATGCATCGACAGGTCCCGGGTTGAGCCGCGGCGACCTCGTCTCGAGAGCGAGTCCTGCACCGCGGGCGACAGTACCTTGAAAGCCCTTGACCGGGTCGACGGCCTCGCCGACCCTCCTTCTGTCACACGATCACGCGCCCGCGGAAGCTCATCGAGCGCTCGGCGACTCGATCCAGCGAAACGGACACTACCATGCCCCACGCTCCCCATTCGCGAGCGCATCCGCTCAAGCGCGCGTCTCGGTCGGACCAGCAGGCCCCGGGTCGGGGCGGGGCGCCGGAGCGCGGTCCGCGGCGCATCTCGCCAGCCGCGGCGTATCTGCTGAAGGCCGGATCGGGGTTGCTGGTGGTGCTCTGGCTGCCCGCCCGCTTTCCGCAGGTCGAGCACCGGGCGATCGAGGCCACGGTCTTCTGCCTGCGGGCCGGCTTCGCCGCGATCGGTGATCCGGTGAGTGTCGTCGGCAATACCCTCACGCTCCGGCACTTCTCATTCACCATCGTTCCCGACTGCACGCCGCTGATGCCGACCCTGCTGGCGGCGATCGCCATCCTGGCGTTCCCGAGTCCCTGGCGGGCTCGGGCCTGGGGCCTCGGCGCGGCGGTCGCGGTGCTCTGGTTCTACAATCTGTTCCGGATCATGGCCCTCATGGGGCTCACGGTCGTGTGGCCGGGCGCCTTCGAGTTCGCGCACGTCTACCTGTGGCAGACCGTGACCCTGGTGGTCGTGGTCGGCACCGTGGTGACCTGGATGCGATTCGCCGTGCGCGCGACTCGCTGACGCACGAGGTGCGGAGCCCGGAACGGATTGGCCGTCGCACGCCGGACGGGATATCCTGCCGCGCTCGAACCCAACGCGGCCCGGTGGACCGCTCCCCCTCGCGCGCCTCCCTCGCGCCCGCGCGTCAGCCTCAGGAGACCCCATGAGCATCGAGGAGACCATCCGCGACTTCCTGCTGCGCGAGCTTCTCTACGCCGAGCCGGGCACGACGCTGGACCTCGACGAGAACCTGTTCAAGCGGCGCGCCATCGACTCCATCGGCCTGCTGCGCGTGGTCGGCTTCCTCGAGAGCACCTACGACATCGAGCTGATCGACGATGACCTGGCGCCCGGGAACCTCGAGACGGTCGGGTCGCATCGCGGCGCTGGTCCGCCGCAAGCTCGACGCGAAGGCAGGGTAGGAAGCATGGGCTCGTTCGACGACCTGGCGCTCGACCTCGCGCGGCTGCGGCGCTATGGGCGGGAGCGGAACTGGCTCGGCTGGCTGCTCCTGATCGTCAGCACCGAGGAGCTATGGGTGATCGTGACCTATCGCCTCGCCCGCTGGTCGCTCTTCGAGTGCCGGGTGCCGGTGGTGCGCCAGCTGCTCTCGTTCATCTTCCGCGCCCATCTGCGGCTGCTGCGCGTGCTGCTCCACGTCTGGATCGCGCCCCAGGCCAGCATCGGCGGCGGGCTCTACATCAATCACTTCGGCACCATCTGGGTGAACCCCAGCGCGGTGATGGGCCGCTTCTGCAACCTGCACCAGGGCGTCACCATCGGCCAGGGCGGCCGCGGTGCCACGTTCGGGGTGCCGCGGCTCGGCGACCGCGTCAACCTCGGACCGTACGCCACCGTCCTGGGCCGCGTGACGATCGGCAACGACGTGCTCATCGGCGCCAATTCGCTCGTCGTCCAGGACATCCCGGACCACGCCGTGGCCATCGGGGTGCCCGCGCGGGTGATCTCTCTGCAGGGAAGCGGCATCCCGGAGGATCCAACTCAGCCGGTGGCTCCCGATGAGACGATCGCGCCGCCGCCGGTCGCGCGAGGAGATTGATGCTCCCCTTGGCGCGTCGTGGGCGTCGGGCCGCCTTCGATCACCGATAGATCGTCTTCACCGCGCCCCAGGTCCTCGAACGCGTCGCCGTGGGCACGCACGGGCTGGGTGTGCAGGTGGTGCCGGGACCGGCGGGTGAGCCGCCGAGCAGCGTGCACTCACCGGGGAACTGCATCGAGCAGCTGTTGTCCGACAGGCAGCAGGCCTGCACCGTGGGCAGCGAGAGTTCCACGCTCACGTCGTCGATGTAGTAGTACGCGCCGCCCGGCCACAGGCCCGGGCCCGGCACGGTCGAGGTGCTCGCGTCGTCATGGAAGCTGCCGATGACGATGTGGTCCTCCCCACCGCTCGCCACCACCACGCCGCTGATCAGGGTCCAGCCCGTGGCATCGGTCAGGTGCACGTTGGCGGCGCTCTCCACCTGAGGCGTGACCGCGAGAGGTGCGTAGTTCGGCACCGGACCCACCGGGCCCACCGACAGGTAGGCGCCCAGTCGATCGATCGCGAGCATGGATTGGTCGGCCAGCGACACGTAGAACTGGACGAGATACGCGGTGTTGGCCACCAGCGGTGAAGTGAGGGGCGCCTGCACGTACTCCCGGTAGTCCGCGGCGGCTGACAGCGGGATGAGCCCGGCGTAGCCCACGCCGCTGTGCGCGGCCTGGTAGCCCTGCTCGTTCTGGGGCACGTTCACCGACGGGAACACCACCGGCGCGCAGGCGTTCAGATAGTCCGACGTGCCGGTGGTCGGCGCATCCCACGGTGCGGCCTGGTAGGTCTGGCCGAAACTGGTGGGACAGCTCACGTAGCTCTCGAAGTTCCCGTTGGGGACCAGATTCACGGCGTGGGAGGCGCGGGGGGCCGCCAGCATCGCGCACACCAGACCCAGCGCTGTGATCCGATCGAGGCGGAGATCCATGGGGCTGCTCCTGTTGGGGGTGGGATCAGGGCCGCCGAGCGGCCCCACCTTAGGTGCGCGCTGCCACCCCTCGATTCGGAATATCACGGGGCGGACAACTTCCGTCGAGCATCGCCCAGCGAGTTCCCTAACGCGCGCCGAGCCAGGCCACGCGGCGCACCAGCGACCCGCGCTCGCTCGCGACCCGCGCGAAGTACACCCCCGCCGGCGCGTGCCCGCCCCCGTCGCGCTCGCCCTCCCATGCGACTCCGCCGGAGCCGCGCGCCAGCACGCGCGTCCAGATGGCTGCGGCCGGCGAGATCACGCAGTTCGAGTCGCACGGCGCCATCCGCGCCCGTCACCTCGAACCGCATGCTTCCGCGCGCCGGATTGGGGGTGGCCCGCAGGCCCAACCCGCCCGCTCCGCCCCCGCGCGGCCCGTCTACCCCCGCGCTCGGCGTGGGCGTGAGGCGCAGCAGCACGAAGTCTCCGGCGTCGAGCGTCAGCGCCACGCGACCGCCCGCGTCCACCGCGAGTGAATCCCAGGTCGAGCCGTCGTCGCTCAGTCGCGACGCTCCCCCTGGGCCGACGAGCGTGAGCGTCACCGTCTGCGGCGCGAGCGAATCGGCGTTGGCGACGAAGACGCACGCCGTGCCCGTGGAGTCCGCGAATCGGCCCAGCGTCGCGCGGCCCTCGACGGCGTCGACCCACGCGTCCGGCGCGAACGGCACGCCGCCGGGGGGCACCGAGCCGGCGTGCTCGGTCCGGAGCCACTGCATCCCCGCGAGGGTGTTGCCGAGTGGCGCCAGGCGCGCGTTGAGCGTCTTCACCATGTCGTAGTAGGGCGTCTGCGCGCCGGTGTCCCACGCGATCATCGCGAGTTGCCAGGCGACCGGCGGCCCGGGCGTCCAGTAGGTGAAGTACCCGATGCCGCGCGCACCCCACGCGAGCCACTGCGCGACCTGCCAGCGCAGCATGCCCTCGGTGACATGGCGGTACACCCAGTGTTCCACCAGCTGGACGATGCCCCAGAACGGCAGGTCATTGGCGCGCGCGACCGCCGCGAGCGTCGCGATGTTCTCGGTCAGCTGCAGCGCGTCGCCGTCGATCCGGAAATCGTAGTGGTTGTTGCAGAGCACCGCCGGGTGCGTGGCGGCGACGTACTCCTCGACGTACGCCTGGAAGTCGGCCTGGCTCGCGAACGCTCCGATCGAGGGCAAGTCGTTCCACGCCGGGTGATCGGGATCGCGCGTGCGCAGGATCCCGAACCACTCGCCCAGGCGCGGGAAGACGGACGCGGCGGGTTCGTCGCCCAGGTAGTAGCCGAGGAAGGCGGGGTCGTCCCGATAGCGGGAGACGATCGTGTCCGCGAGCGCGAGCGATGCCGTGTCGGCGGCCGAGACCAGGTCGAGCTCGTTGTCGAGGAGCAGATTGCGCACCCCGGTGGGGCGCGTGGCGTCGAGTCGCAGGAGATTGTCCGCGACGGTGCCCGAGTCGTCCGCGGCGAGGACGGTCACATTGAACCCGGTGGCGGCGAGCTCGGCATAGCGCGCCGGGGTCGTCGAGTCGCGCGGCGGGCTCACCCAGCCGAACAGCGCGAAGCGCGGCAGCGCCGCGCCGTATCCCGCATTGGCGTGTGCGGCGGGCGGGCGCTCGGCCGCGCGCGCCGGGCCGCACGCCGCGGCGAACAGGGCCACCAGCGCGAGGCACACCGACCGTCGAGCCGAGCGGGGCATGGACCTCTTCATCGCGATGCCATCGCCGGTCACCGAGCGATGGGAGTCAGGGGGACGGGGCCTGGGCCCCGGTCGGATTCGCCGGTCGCTCACCGTGCGGCACGGGACTCACCGGCTCGAACTCCGCCGGCAGTGTAGCGCAGGAGCCGCCGCCTCACGAAGGGATTCCCGCGGCGTCCCGGAACCCGGTGCCCGGGTCGTTTTCCGTTGAATGCATCGCGCGCACCATGCACACTGCTCGCGTCGATCGGGCCTCCACGAACTCGGCCGACGCGTCCATTCTGGGCGCGTGCGCCGGGCGGAACCCACACGAGGCCAAATGGTCGCCGCGCTCCCGGTCCTCACGCTCCTGATCGTCCTTGCCGCACCGGTCGACACCTCCTCGCCACCGCCCGCACCTGCGGCACCGCCGGAGACCACCGCGGTCCACCCGCGCGTGGTGCGCACCTTCCCGCCCATCGAGGTGAGCGCCCTGCTTCCCGACATGCGCGCGAGCCAGACCGTGCACCTGATCCCGGGCGCCGTGCTGCACTCCTTCCCCGTGCACGACCTCGCGGACGTCATCGCCCTGCAACCGGGCGTGGTGGCACAGGCCGAGGAGCTCCACGTGCGGGGCGGTCGCGCGGGCGAGACCGTGGTGAGCATGGACGGCCTGAGCCTCAACGAGCCGCTGCGCCACCGCGCGATGGGAGTGCCCCTGCTCGCGTTGCGCGGAGCGGAACTGGTGACCGGCGCCCCCGAGGCGCGCTACGGCGGCGGACTCGCCGGGGTCCTGGATCTGCGCACCGTGGATCCCGCGCCGCGGCCATCGCTGGAGTGGCGCTGGACCAGCGACGGGCGGCGCGGCACGCACTACGACCGGGTCGCCGCGCGCGCGGGCACGCCGCTCCACGCGCTCGGGCTCGGCGTGGTGGCGGCGGCCGACGCGACGCTCGACGACACCGCGTTGCCGATGCTGCGCACCGCGAGCCGGCACGAGGTGGCAGGCGGGTCGTTCGGGTGGCGGGCCGAGAACCGGATGCTCGGCTTCCTCAAGGTGGCTCCGGTGCGCGAACCCGAGCGTTACTCGGCGCAGCTGCTGGTCAGCCGCGGGGTGCACCGGCCCTACAACCCGAGCTGGTCCCTCGACGGCTGGACCTACGTGCCCGCGAATCTCAAGACCTCGCCGACCTTCAGTCCGGAGCCGCTGCCGGGTTACCAGCGCTACCGCGCCGCCGACCACCTCGCCATCACCGATGAACGACAGGCGGCCGCGCTGATCCGGGTCGCGACCCTGCACGAGCGCGGCCGCGGCAGCCTCGGCCTCGGATGGCTGCGGGCGCAGAGTGTCACCTCGGTCGGCGGCAGGCGCGAGCCGGCGAGCGCGGCGCATCGGCCGAAGTACGGGAAGCCGGTCGACCGCGATGGCTTCCATGTGCTGTGGGGCGACTACCCGCTCTACCGCGAGAGCGACTGCGACGTGCTCACGCTGCGGGGCGACGGCGAACTGCGCCGCAAGGACGGCAGCAGCGTGAGCAGCGGCGCGGGCCTCACCTACGAGTCGGTGTCCATGCGCGAGATGGATTGGATGCCGTTGACCATGCGCTCCGGGGACATCGGGCTGCCCCCGCCGCTGGATTCCCTCCGCAGCTATCGGGCGTACGCGCCCGGCGGGTACGCCTACGCCCAGGGTCGCTGGCTCAGCGGCGGGATGATCCTGAACGCCGGGCTGCGCACGGAGTACTTCACCCCGGGCCCGCAGGCCACGCAGCAGACCCTGCCGGGAAGCGCGGCCGGCATCTGGTCGTTCGCGCCCCGGCTCGGCCTGGCCTATCCCATCTCGGTGCGCGACGTGTTCTCGTTCGCGTACGTGCGCATGCAGCAGGCCCCGGGACGGGATTACCTGTACGACCAGCGCACCGCGATCAGCGATCGCCAGCCGCTCGGCAATCCGGCGCTCGGGCCGGCGACCCTGATCTCCTACGAGGCCGCGGTGAAGCACCTCGCCGGGCCCCGGTGGGCGATGCAGACCTCGGTGTTCTACCGCGACGTGTTCGGCCAGGTGGGCACGGTGGACCAGCAGATCGCGGAGGGCCCGATCAACCTGCGGTACGCCGGAGAGGATCAGAGCCACGTCTCGGGCTGGGAGCTGAGCGTGATCCACTCCGCGGCGCGCCGCCACCTCGAGGCGCACTACACGTGGATGGTCGCGGCGGGGAACGAGTCCCGTCCCGAGGGCGATCCGTACGGCCCGGTGCGCGCGGCGAACACCCCGGCGATCGGCACCCAGCCGCTGTCGTGGGATCGCCGCCACTCGTTCCTGTTCGCCGGCGCGTGGCAGTGGAGCCCGAGCGCATCGCTGGCCTGGTCCACCGCGCTGTCCTCGCCGCTGCCGTGGACGCCCAAGCAGCGGCGCCAGATGCTCACCGACCTCGGGCTCATCAACAGCCGCCGTCTCGGGTGGACGGAGAACACCGATCTCGACCTGAGCTGGTCGCCGCGCCGCGCGCTCGGGCTCGCGTTCGGTCTCGAGGTCCGCAATCTGTGGAACGGTCGCGCGGAGCGCGCTGCGACCGTGGACGGCTACCCCAACCCGATCATCAACACGCTCTACGACGACTACGGCGCGTATCGCACCGAGACCGGGCTCGGAGGCGGCGCCTACTGGTCGCAGATGCCGGGCGAGGAGGGGCACTGGGTCCCGGTGCACGACGCGCGGCTCTACGCGCCCCCGCGCACGGTGCGGATGAGCGTCGGCGGGCGGTGGTGATCCGGTCCCGGTGCTGCCGCGTCCCCGCGCACCGGCTCCCGTGGCGTCCGGTCGCCCGGCCGCGCCGACGGATCAGGGCGTTCCCGCGCGCGACCGGATGAAGAACTTCTTCTGTTCGAGCGCCGATGGAAGCGCGGGATCGTGCGCGAGCGCCGAGTCCACGTACGCCTCGGCGCGCACCGGATCGCCCGCGCCCATGGTCAGGTACCCGAGCCGCGACCAGGCCTGCGCGTGCACCGGCGAGACCGCCACCGTCTGGCGGAAGCGCTCCGCGGCCTCCTCGAGGCGGCGGGACTGCATGTACGCGAGGCCGGCCTGGTAGAGCAGGCGCGGGTTGGGACCGCCGCACTCGACCGCCTGGTCGAACAGTCTCGCCGCCCGATCGGGGTCGCCATCATTGAATGAGCGCGTGCCGAGAAAGTCGTAGGCCTGGGTCCGGGTCGCGGCGCTCCACGCCGGCCGGGCCTCGAGCAGCCTCATCAGGCGCCCCCGCGCCGCGGCGCCGTCCACGTGCAGCCACCACGTGGACGCGAGCACGGCGAGCGCGAAGGTGACCGCCGGCCCGAGCGTCGCGCGCGCCCCCCTGCCCTGCCAGCTCTCGACCAGCGCACCGGCCGTGAGGCAGGCGACCAATGTCCCCGCGCCGGTGGCGACGTCCCAGTCACGCGCCCATCCGCCCCCCGGCTCCACCCCCAGCAGCAACAGCATGAATCCGCCGATCGCGAGCGCCGCCGCGGGCGCGACCGAGAAGCGCGCGCCGGGCCGCGGAGCGCCGTGGCGTGCGCGCGCGCGCCACACCCCCCACGCGGCGGCGGCCCCCATCCACGACAATGGCACCAGGTAGGCGAGCGCGTTGAGCGCGTTCGAGACGCGCACCAGCGCGTCCAGCGCGCCATGGTCCGCACGCGCCCTCGCGACGGTGCCGCCCGGCAGGTGGACGTTGCGATCGAAGTGGAGCGCGAGGTCGAGCGTGCGCGGGAACATCAGCGCGAACGCCGCCACCACGACGGCCGCCGCGCCCAGCACCTCGGCGCGCGCGCGCCCGCCGACCGCGCTGCGGTGGGCGCGGAACAGCGTCCACGCCAGCGCCGGCACCAGCAGATACGCCGAGCGGTGGGCCAGCGCCGCGATCGTCGCGCCGAGGGCCAGCGTCCAGACGCCGCGCCCGGTGCGGGCGAGCTGGACCGTGCCGAGCGCGGCGAGCACCAGCCCCACCATCAGCGGGCCGAACTTGTCGTAGCCGGCGAAGTGCACGACCAGCGCGCCCCCGGCGAGGGCGAGCGCGCCCGCCGGCAGGGCGCTGCCGCGCGCGCCGCAGGCACGCACGAACCGGATGCCGGCGAACAGGAACACCGCCCCGACCACGGCGCCCACCCGCTGGAGCGCCGCCTCGTCGCTCATCCCCGCCGACCTCAGCGCGCGCGGCAGCTCGAGATTCAGCAGGCGATCGAGCGGATAAGCCTGCGCCACCAGCGCCGGCGAGAGCTTGATCGTGCCGAGCATGCCGAGGCGCATGGCCGCGTCGCCGGGGAAGCGCAGCGGATCGCGCAGCGCGGCGAGGGCGGCCCCGCCCGCGACGCTCGCGACCAGATCGGCGAGGCGCCCGCCCCGCATCCACGCTTCGCCCAGCCACGCCGATCCGCGCTCCACGACGCGGGCCACCGGCGGGAGCCAGCCCGCGAGCGCCAGCGCGGCGAGCGCGAACGCCTCGGGTGCGGGCCGCGCCCGGAATCCATCCACTCCCCAGAGCCAGTTGGTGGACCACGCCATCGCCGCCAATCGCGCCGCGAGGCCGAGCGCGAGCGCGACGAACAGGGCCCGGGCCAGCGGCTCGGCGCTCGCCGCGGCCGGCACGGGGCGCGGAGGAACGGATGGGCGGCGGGCAGGCATGGGGACCGATGATAGGCGTCCGGTTCGCCCGCTGCCAGCCGGACGATGGAGGCGTCGCCGGCGGGCCGTGCCGGCGCGAATGCGGGCGGGTTCGCGGGGCGTCCGGTCGCGGCGCCGGGCTCCCCCCGGCGGGGCCGGGCGGGAAACGGCCGGCCGGCGCCTTCCCTGCGTGGCCCGCATCGAATATGTTCCATGCGACCGTCGGGCTGCCGCACGAGAGTCCTCGGGCGCCACCGGCTGGGAGCCAAGGAGAAGGAGCCATGCGCAGACCTGTGCTGTTCACCCTCGTCGCCGTCATCCTGCTGCTGGTGGTCGCGACCTCCATCATGTTCGTGCGGTATCGGAAGTCCTCGGCGGACTACGTGGACATGAAGCTCCGCGAGGAGACGGCACGGACCGGATACGCCGAGGCCTTCAGCGCCGTCACCGAGATCCAGGACAGCCTCACCGCCCTCGCCCTCGGTGACACCGCGGTGCGGATGCTGAGCCGCAATCTCAACGACGAGCAGAAGCCGACGGCGATGCAGCGGCGCGAGGCGCTGGACCGCATCGCCTACCTCGGCGCGAGCATCCAGCGCAGCAAGGAGAAGCTCGCCCGGCTCGAGGCCAGCCTCGCGAAGAGCGGCCTCAAGGTCGCGAGCCTCCAGAACATGATCGGCTCGCTCAAGCAGTCGCTGGCCTACAAGGAGGCGATCGTCGCGACCCTCGCCGGGCGGGTGGATTCGCTGCAGACCCGCGTCGGCGGCCTGGAGACCGAGGTGCAGCAGGGCGCCGAGACGATCCGTGCCCGCGAGCAGACCATCGCCGAGACCCAGCGCGAGCTGGCGACCATCTACTACATCGTCGGCACCAAGAAGGCGCTCATCAACGCGGGCGTGCTCGAGGCCAAGGGCGGCATCCTCGAGCTCGGCAAGACCCTCCAGCTGTCGGGGCACTACACCGAGAGCCTGTTCACCCCGATGGACACCGACCGGGAGAGTGTCATCCCCACCGCCGCGGCCCGGGTGCAGGTGATGAGCGCGCAGCCGAAGTCGAGCTACGAGGTGAGGACTGTCGACGGGCGTGCGGAGATCCACATCTTGGATGCGAAGGAGTTCCGCAAGGTGAAGCACGCGGTGCTCATGACGCGCTAGCGGCCGGGCTCAGAACCTCCAGCTCAGCCCGAGCTGGGCCTGACGCGTCGGATCGGCGCCCCCGCGCTCGGCCTGGGCGTTGAGGTCGAGGTAGGCGCGGCGCGCCAGCATCAGCTCGAGGGCGGCGCTTGCCCAGCGCACCTCGTCCGCGACCGATGATCCCACGTCCTCGCTGCGCCGGGTCCCGCCCGCGAGCTCGAGGTGCGCGCCCTCGAGTGGGTCGATGCCCGCTCCCACCGAGGTCAGCTGGTTCGCCAGCCCCGCCCCGCTGATGCGGGCATGGCGCGCACGCAGCGCGAGGTTGAACGCCCCGAGCCGGTAGGCATCCAGCCTCGTCGACCATCCGTTCTGGTCTGCTTCGCCGGCGACCGAACTGGTGCGCGCTTCGGCGCCGAGCCGGACGTGATTCGCGAGATCGAGCGTGCCCCCCGCCCACGCGCCGCGGCGGTACCGGTCGAGGAATCGGGTCTCCGGCGTCTCGTGGTCGCGATAGAGCCAGACGTTCCGACGGCTGTCGAGGCCCGCGAACACCGACAGCTCGGGGCTCGCCGCCGAGAGCGGCGTGGCGGCCCTGACGCGGTACGCCAGGTTGAGGTCGGTGCCGGTGGAGGTCAGCGCCGCGGACCCGGCGTCCCTTTTCCAGCCGCGGTTGTAGTCCACCTCCTGCTGGAGCGAAGCGGTCAGCCGGCGGTCCGCGTACGCGGCCTGCAGGAACCCGAAGTCGCGGTTCGGATGCCCGCGGTCGGACGACGTGATCGCGCCGCCGGACACCGAGTAGCGCGCGATGGCGGGGGCCGGCTGGTGCCACGACGCGTAACCGCCACCCTGCACGATGTGACCCGAGACCGCGAGTCGCGCGGGGTCCGGCTGGGTGCCGGCGAACAGGCCGAAGTCCCAACGCGCGCTCCGCGTCTCGGCCAGCGCGCCGTCGAACAGGTTCACCGGCGAGAGCGCCGGCGAGAGCAGGCGTCCCACCGTGAAGCGCCGGCGGTCCCCTGAATCCCGCACGCCGACCGAGGCGCGATAGACGAATCCGCGGTCGCGGGTGACCGATACGGTTCCCGGGCGGCGGCTGACGAAGCGCCGGCCCCGAAAGTCGAGCGCCACGTCGAGCGGGCTCCCCCCCAGTCGTGTGCCCTCGATCCGGGCATCCACGGCGGGCTGCGAGAGCCGCACGCCGCCGTCGCTGGTCAGCCCGAGGTAGCGTGCGCCGATGCGGCCATGCAGACCGCCCGCGCGGGCCGCCGGGTGCGCGCGCGGGCCCGGTCGCGCGGCGCTGTCCGAGCCCGCCACGACGTTTCCCGCACCCGACGCGTCGCGCGCGTCCCCGGCGTGCGGCGTGAAGCTCGCCGCGTCCCCCGGCTGCACCACCGCCCACGTCTGCAGCGTGTCGCACGCCGCGCGATGCGAGGACAGGAACGACACCCGGAGCCACGCGATGGTGTGTCCCTCGCGCGTCACCTCGAGCGAGTCGCCCTCGCGGAGGCCGTCGTGCTGGCCGGCGTCCACGTAGACCGACCGGCCGGTGACGTAGTCCACCGTGGTGGCGGCACGCTCGGCGCGCGCGCCCGCGGCGAACGGCGGAAGCATCGCGCCGATCGCCATCGCCATCCACATCCACCGGTTCACGGGGCGCCCCGGCTCAGTTGCCGGCCTGGCCGGAGGGGTGGCATCGGTAGCACGCGCTGCTGACGTACTGATAGCCGCCGACTCCACTGTGCCGCGGGGTGGTGTTGGCGCTGGTGTGACATCCGCCGGTCAGGCAGTTGAAGCTCGCGTAGTCGGTCGGCACGTCGTGGCAGGTGGTGCACGCGATGCCGGCATGGCGCCCGGAGACGATCGGGAAGAACGCGCCGTGGTCGAACGTCCAGCCGCACCGGCTCACGTCGTGGCAGGTGACGCACCGGGTCGAGAACCCGGCGGCGGCGTGATTCGGAGCCGCGGTGCCGTCGTAGGCCGCCCGATGGCAGGCGTAGCAGTCGGTGGGCGGTGAAGCCGTCCACGGATCGCCGTGGCATTGCACGCACGTCACCGGCGGCAGGTGCGGGCAGGTGAGCGGGAAACCGCTCGCCCCATGATCGAACCGGGCCGGCGACCACGTCATCATCGAGTGACAGCGCGTGCAATCGCTGGAGAAGTTCCGGTGATCGGGCACCGCGCCCGGGGTGTGACACGCGCGGCACGCCGCGGCCGTGCCGACGAATCGCAGGTGCCCCTGCGCCGTCGGCGGATGGCAGGACTCGCACTCGATCGCGCCGTGAGCACCGACCAGCGGGAAGCGCGTCATCTGGTGCATGCTCACCATCGCGGCGCGGTCGAGGAAGCTGCGCGCGGTGTGGCAGCGCCCGCAGTCGCCGCCGAATTCGCCGAGGTGCGGGTCCTGATGGCACGCGGCGCACTGCTTGCGCTGCTGCTCCGCGGTGAAGTCGAGCGAGGCGTGGCACGCCACGCAGCTCACCGAGGAGTGCGCGCCGGTGAGCGGGAACCCCGAGCGTTTGGCGTGGTTGAAGCGCCGGCTGATGCGCGCGGGCTTCCAGCCCTGGTCGCCGTGGCACTCCGCGCAGTCGCCGGTGAACCGCCCGTGGGGATACGCGGGCTCGCCGGGCGGCGCGGCGGCCGGCCGATCGGCCACCGCGCCGGCCAGTCCCGACGCCACGAGCATCAGCGCGAGGACCGCCGGCGCTGCGCGGCGCGCCGGCAGCCTCCGCGGGACGCGACCTTCGAGTTCCACGCGTGACCTCCGGGGGGATTCGGACCCGGTCGGCCCGGGCCCACACCGGACCTCAGCCGGCGTGAACGACTACTTCTTGGTCCACTGATCGAGCCAGTCGAGCACCGTCTCGTGCCACAGGATGCTGTTGCGCGGCTTGAGCACCCAGTGGTTCTCGTCCGGGAAATGGAGGAACCGGCTCGGGATGCCGCGGCGCTGGAGCACGTTGAACGTCGACATCCCCTGCGTCTCGGGGATCGCGGAAGTCGCGGCCGCCGTGGACCACCAGCATCGGCGTCTTCCAGTTCTGAACGAAGTTGACCGGGTTCTGCTCTTCGTAGGCCTTCGGGTTCTCCCACGGCGTGCCCCCGTGGTCCCACTCGGGGAACCACAGTTCCTCGGTGTCGAAGTAGGCGGCGCGCTCATCGAGGTTGCCGTCGTGCGTCACCAGGCAGCGGAAGCGGTCCGGCCACTGGCCGGCGATCCAGTTGACCATGTAGCCGCCGTACGAGGCGCCGAGCGCCGCCACCCGCGTGCCGTCCATCCACGGGTACTTCGCCAGCGCCGCCGCGAGCCCCTTCTGCAGATCCACCAGCGGCTTGCCGCCCCAGTCGCCCCGGATGGCGTCGGTGAACGCCTGCCCGTAGCCCGTCGAGCCGTGGAAGTCGACCAGTCACGACCGCGTACCCCGCGCCGGCGTAGGCCTGCGGGTTCCACCGGTAGTGGAAGTGTTGCCGAAGGAGCCCTGCGGTCCGCCGTGGATCAGGAACGCCACCGGGTACTTCTTCGCCGGGTCGAAGTCCACCGGCTTGACGATGTACCCGTAGACGAGGTCCCCGTCGGGCACCCTTGAAGGAGAACTGCTCGAAGTCCGCCCATGCGCGCCGCCGCCAGCCTTCTCGGCGTTGACGCGCGTGACGGCGCGGAGGTCGCTGCCGTCGGGCTTCACGCGACGCGAGCTCGACCGGTGACTTGAGGTCGTCGATCGGCGTACACGATGCGCTCCCCCGCCAGGCACGGAGTGCCGCACCGTGCCCTGCTCGACCACCACGCGCGCCCGTGCCGGTGGCCACGTCGATGGCGAACAGCGAGGACTGGCCGAGGTTCTCCGCCGCCGCGTAGAGCGTCTTGCCGTCCGCCGACCACACCAGCGTTCCGGGCGAGCGGTCCCATGCCTCGCTCAGCACGCGCGGCGCGCCGTCGGGCCAGCGCGCGCAGCACGATGCGGAAGCGATCGGCCTCGTAGCCCGGCACCTTCATGGCGAGGTAGGCGAGCGTGCGCCCGTCGGGCGAGAAGGCCGGTCCGGTGTCCCATGCCGGGTTCGCGTCGGTCAGGCAGCGCGGCGGGGCGGATCCATCGGCCGGGACCGCGTAAAGGTCGAAGTTGGTGGACCACGGCTCCGCGCGACCCGCGTCGCGCGCCGTGAACACCACGGTGCGCCCGTCGCGGCGTGAAGGTGAATTCCTCGGCGCCGCCGAACGGCTTGCTCGGGGCAGTCGGCGTCCATCGCCTTCATCACGTCCACCGGCTCGCCGCCGCCGCTCGCCGGCAGGCCGAACAGGTGCGAGCGACGCCCGTCGGACCAGGTGTCCCAGTGGCGGATGAAGAGACGGTCGTAGAGGCGTCCCGACCGGTCCCTCCTTCACACGCTGCTCGGTCTCCGCGAGACGCTTCACGGTCTCGGCGATGGTCGCGCCGGGGAACACGTCCATCGCCACCGCCAGGCGCTGCCCGTCGGGCGAGAGCGCCAGCGCGTTCACGTCCAGATCGAGGTGCGTGACCTGCGCGGCCTCTCCGCCGTCCACCGGGATGCGCCACACCTGCGACGAGCCCGACCGCGAGGACAGGAACCAGATCGCGTCGCCATCCGCCGACCAGCGCGGATCGCTGGCCCCGGCCTCGTGGGTGGTGAGGCGGCGCGTCCCGCTGCCGTCCGCGTTCACCAGCCACAGGCTGGAGCGCCGCCGGTTGTGCTCGAGGTCGGTGGCGCTGAGCACGTAGGCGATGCGCGTGCCGTCGGGCGAGACCTGGGGATCCGAGATGCGGTCCATCGCGAGCATGTCGTGGACCGTGAACGGATGGGACGTCGCGGCGGCGAACGCGACGCGCGCGATCAGGGCGGTCGACAGCAGCAGCAGCGACAGGACGAGGCGGCGCATGGAGACATCCTCCGGGGGTTGGCGATCGCGGGTACCGGTGCGCGGGCATCCTAGCGCGAGTCGGGCGCCGGTGCACCGTCGAGCGCGCTGCGGCGCGACCCGCGCCGGTCCCGGGACGCGAGGGCCGGGGCATCCGTGCGTCCCGCCGCCGGTGGTGATAGTCTGATTCCGACCCCCCGAAGCACCGGCGCCGGTCGGTTCCGTCACGCCGGCCCGGCTCGCGCAGTACCCTTCGAACCCCGTGCGTGTCGAGCGTGGGGTTCTTCCGTTCTGGAGCCATGATGCCCCGAAGGCTCGTCGACTGGGACACCGGCGAGATGCTCACCTCCGAGGAGGAGCTGATGATCGACGAACTCGAAGCCATGCTGCGGCCGCCCGTGCTGCACATGGCCCCGTATCCCCCCAAGGCGATCACCCTCGCGAGCGGCGAGGTGATGGTGGTCCGCCAGGCCTCGGTCGACGAGGTCGACACGATGCTCAAGGTCATCCAGCCGCTCTCGTGGCTGAACCGCGACTACTACGACATCGTCTCGGCGCGCCTGTTCTCCGAGCTGCTGGGCTGGAAGACCTATCGCGTGCGCAACGAGTACTGCCTGGTCGGCGTCATCGACGGGGTGCTCGCCGGCATCGTCAACGGCCGGATGTTCGACGAGAAGCACGGGATCAGCTACCACACGCTCACGCTCAAGCGCGGGCTGCGGGTGGGCTCCCACCTGTTCGCGTCCAAGATGGAGCACCACATCGAGTACCTCGGCCAGGACGAGGTCTGGATCGTGGCCGAGAGCCCGATCGGGCACCGCCGGTGGATGATCGAGTACCCGCTGGACAAGAAGTTCGAGATCCAGCACGAGCTGGGCGGCGCGCCCTCGTGGGTGCTCAAGAAGGACGTCTACTACCGGGCCAAGGAGCGTCTGGTGACCGGCACGCGTCCGGTGTCCGCGGAACTGCTGGCGAAGTCCTACCCGATCCGCGAGCCGGACCTGCGCGTGATGCTCACCCAGATCGAGGACACGCTGGAGGCCCGCGTATGAGGCCGGTCGCGATCGTGGGTGTGGGCTCGACCCAGTTCGGCCGGGCACAGTGGAGCCTGCTCAAGATGATGTGCGAGGCGTCGCACGACGCGCTCGTGGACGGCGGGGTCGGCGATCGCAAGGTGGACGCGGTCTACGTCGCCAACATGGGCGCCCCTCGCAACAACAAGATGGCCGGGCTCGCCAGCGCGCTGGTGGACCGGATGAACCTGTATCCCGCCGGCGCGGAGACCATCGAGAACGGGCCCGCCTCGGGCGCGTCGGCGCTCAAGCACGGCGTGCACGCCATCGCGTCGGGCCATTGCGACCTCGTGCTGGTGTGCGGCGGCGAGCGCATGCAGGAGGTGAACAACTTCGAGGCCACCGAGTTCGTCTCGTACCTCTCGCACCGCTACGCCGAGTACGTGTACGGCGTCACCCTGCCGTCGCTGGCGGGGATGTTCGCGCGCCTCTACATGGACCGCTACGGTGTCACGCCCGAGCACCTGGCGATGGTGGCGATCAAGAACCACGCGAACGGCGCGCTGAACAAGAAGGCCCACTTGCGCATCCCGATCACGATGGAGGGCATCCTCACGGGGCCCGACGCGTGGAACAACAACCCGTGGATCGCCGACCCGCTGCGCTTCTTCGATTGCTGCCCGGTGAGCGACGGCGCCTCGGCGGTGCTGCTCGCGCCGGCCGAGAAGGCGAAGGACTTCCACAAGAAGCCGGTGCTGGTGGCCGGAATCGGTCAGGCGACCGACACCCACGCGGTGCACGAGCGCGAGGATCCGACCGAGCTGACGGCGGTGCGCCTCGCGGCGCAGAAAGCGTTCGCGATGGCCGGCCGGCGCCGACGGACATCCAGGTCGCCGAGCTGCACGACGCCTTCACCATCCTCGAGATCGCGGAGAGCGAAGAGGCCGGGTTCTTCGCCCGGGGCGAGGGGCACAAGGCGCTCGAGCGCGGCGAGACCAAGATCGGCGGCCGCCTCCCGATCAACCCCTCGGGCGGCCTCAAGTCGAGCGGCCATCCGGTCGGCAACACCGGCGTTTCCCAGATCGTCGAGCTGGTCCTCCAGTTGCGCGGGGAGGCGGGCGATAGCAGGTCCCGAACCAGCCCCAGCACGGGTTCGCGGTCAACTTCGGTGGCTTCGGCAACAACGTGCTCGCCACCGTGCTCAAGCGGGGGGTGTGACATGCCACGCGACGTCGAAGCCGCGAAGTGCAGGAAGTGCGGCACGCTCTCCTACCCGACCCACTTCTACTGCCGCTCGTGCAAGGGCACGAAGTTCGAGCCGGTGCCGGTCACGGGGGAAGGCAAGCTCCTCACCTGGACCAAGGTGTACGCGCTGCCGCTGGACTACGAGGATCTCTACATCACCCTCGGCATCGTCGAGCTCGACATGGGGGTGCGCGCCACCGGCCGGCTCGAGATGGCCGAGCCCCGCATCGGCGCGCGGGTGCGCGCCCGGGTCGGCAAGGTGCGCGAGACGGCCGGGAAGGACATCACGGGGCTGATCTTCAGCGCGGTATGAACGCATGCGGTCCGCCTCGCCGCGACCGTCGTCGCGGCGAGGCCGGGCGGCTCTGGAGCGGCGCGCACCACGCCGGCACGGGCGCGCGGCGGCGCGCTCGCGGAGGATGGACATGAGCGGATTTCGTTACGAACGGCCGGAGAGCATCGCCGCGGCGACCGCGCTCCTCGCCGCGTCTCCCGGACGCGCCTGCGTGCTGGCCGGCGGGACCGACCTGATGGTGGCGCTGCGCGCGGGCTCGGTGTGCCCCGACGTGGTCGTGGACATCAAGCGCATCCCGGGCCTCTCGGATCTCACCTGGGGCGCCGACGGAAGTCTCGCGATCGGCGCGTGCGTGATCGTGCAACGCGTCGCGGACGACCCGCGGCTGCGCGCCACGTTCCCGGCGCTCGCGGAGGGCGCCGCGGAGATCGGCTCGCTCCAGATCCGCTCCCGCGCCACCATCGCCGGGAACCTGGTGAACGCCTCGCCGTGCATGGACACCGCGCCCGGCCTGCTGGTCCACGACGCACGGCTGCGCATCGAGGGCCCGCGCGGCCGGCGCGAGGCGCCGCTGTCCGACTTCTTCGTCGGGGTGCGCCGGAACGCGCTCCTGCCGGGCGAGATGGTGACCGCAGTGGTGGTTCCCGCGCCCGCGAAGGACGTGCGCAGCGGCTTCGACAAGATCAAGCGCGTCTCGGGTCACGACCTCGCGCTGGTGAACGCGGCCGCCGCGTGGAGCCCCGCGGAGGCCACCCTGCGGGTCGCGATCGGATCGTGCGCGATCACCCCCGCGCTGGTGCCGGTGCTCGCCGGCGTGGGACCGGAAACCGATCCCGACGACGCGGGACGCCGGCTCGGCGCCCTGGCGCTCCAGCACATCCAGCCCATCGACGACGTGCGCGCTTCGGCCGAGTACCGGCGCGACATGACGCTCGCGCTGTGCATGAGGCTCGCCCGGCGCCTGCTCGGCGGGCCGCGGAGATCGTCATGAAGACCTATCCGATCACCCTCACGATCAACGGCGAGAAGACGGCGCTCGAGGTGCCCGCCGGGCGCACGCTGCTCGAACTCCTCAAGGGCGAGCTGCACCAGCCGAGCGTGAAGGGCGGCTGCGGCATCGGCGAGTGCGGCCTCTGCACGGTGATCCTCGACGGCCTGCCGGTCAACGCCTGCCTGGTGATGGCGGCCGAGGTCGATGGTGCCGTGATCGAGACCGCCGAGGGCGCGATGCAGGAGCTGGGCGTGATGTCCGACCTGCAGCGGGCGTTCGTGGACTTCGGCGCGGTGCAGTGCGGCTTCTGCACTCCGGGCATGCTCAATTCCGCGCGCGCCCTCCTGCAGCGGACCCCGCGACCGACGCGCGAGCAGATCGTCGAGGCGCTGGCCGGGAACTACTGCCGGTGCACCGGCTACGAGCCGCTGGTGGACGCGGTCGAAGCGGTGGCGCGCGGCGGGTACACCGCGGCGGCCCCGCTGGCGTCGCCGTACGTCGGCGGCGCCGCGAATCGCGTGGACGCGGCGGCCAAGGTGACCGGCTCCGCGACCTTCGTGCACGACATGGTCCTGCCGGGGATGCTGCACGCGCGCATCCTGACCTCGCCGCACGCGTCGGCGCGCATCCGCGCGATCGACACCTCGAAGGCGCGCCGGATGCCGGGCGTGCGCGCGGTGCTGACCGGGGCCGACCTGCCGTACAAGGTCGGACTCTACATGGAGGACAAGGACATCCTCGCGCGCGGCGTCGTGCGCCACCAGGGCGAAGCGGTGGCCGCGGTGGCCGCGGACACCGTGGCGCAGGCGAGCGCGGCGTGCGCGGCGATCGAGGTGGACTACGAAGGGCTCGAGCCGCTCACCGACGTCCACCAGGCCCTCGCCGAGGGCGCGCGTCAGGTGCACCCCGGGATCGCGGACTACTCGTGGATGAAGGGCGTGTTCTTCCCGGAGCCCGGCAAGAACGTCGCCCACCATCAGAAGATCCGCAAGGGGGACATCGAGAAGGGCATGGCCGCGGCCGACCGCGTGTTCGAGTTCCACTTCGAGAATCCCCCCGCGCCCCACGTGCCGATGGAGACCCACACCGCGATCGCCACCGCGCGCGGCGATGGCGAGGTGGAGATCATCACTTCCGCCCAGTCCCCGTTCGCGGTGCGTCATCTGTTCTGCCACGCGTTCGCGATGCCGCTGCACAAGGTGCGGGTGAAGGTCCCGTACGTGGGCGGCGGCTTCGGCGGCAAGGCGGGGATCCATCTGGAGCCGCTGGTGTACTGCCTGTCGAAGGCCGCGCGCGGGCGCCCGGTCAAGATCGTGGCTTCGCGCGAGGAGGAGTTCAACACCCTCCCCTCCCGCCAGGGGCTCTCGAGCGTCATCAAGACCGGCGTGACGAAGGATGGCCGGCTGGTGGCGCTCGACGTCACCTACCTGTGGGACGCCGGCGCCTACGCGGACTACGGCGTCAACATCGGCCGCGCCGCCGCCTACGCGGGGGCCGGTCCGTACGTGGTGCCGCATTGCCGGGTGGACTCGCTGGTGGTGTACACCAACAAGGTGTTCGGCACCGCGTACCGCGGCTTCGGCCATCTCGAGGTGCTGTGGGGGATCGAGCGCAACATGGACCTGGTGGCGCACGCGCTCGGCATGGACCCGGTGGAGTTCCGCCGCAGGAACCTGCTGCGCGTCGGCGAGACCACCATCACCGGCGAGCTGTTCACCGAGGGCCACGGGCGCCCCGAGGAGTGCCTGCGGCTGGTGTCCGAGGGAATCGGCTGGGATCCCGCGCAGCGGGCGGCGCGCCCGGTCAAGCCCGGCAGCGGGAAGGTGCGCGCAAAGGGCATCGCGATGCTCCACAAGGCGCCCGCCATGCCCACCTTCACCTCGAGCTCGGCCACCATCCTGTTCAACGGCGACGGTTCCGCGAACGTGCTGGTCTCGGGCGTGGATTACGGGCAGGGCACGTACACGACGTTCGCGCAGATCGCGGCGGACGAGCTGAGGATCCCGCTCGAGAAGGTGCGCGTGCCGTGGGACAGCGATACCGACTACACGCCGTACGACTGGCAGACGGTGGCGAGCCGTCTCACGGTGATGGGCGGCAACGCCATCATCATGGCGGCGAAGGAATGCATGGACCAGATCCGCGCCACCGCCGGCGCCGCGCTGCACGCGGCGCCCGAGATGATCGAGTGCGGGAACGGCAGGGCGTGGGTCCGGGGCCGGCCCGGCACGGCGCTGGACTACAGCCAGCTCGTGCTCGGGTACGTGTTCCCCGACGGCTCGAGCATCGGGGGCCCGGTGATCGGCAAGGGCCGCTACATCGCGACCGGGCTCACCAATCTCGATCCCCAGACCGGACAGGGCCTGCCCGCGCTCAACTGGACCTACGGCGCGCACGCGGTGGACGTCGAGGTCGACACCGACACCGGTCACATCCGCGTGCTCAAGGTGGTCTCGGCGTTCGACGTCGGCCGGGTGCTCAACGCCCAGCAGGCGAAGGCGCAGGTGGTGGGCGGCGTGGTGCAGGGAGTGGGCTCGGCGGTGATCGAGAAACTGGTGTTCGAGGACGGGCGCATGCTGAACAACTCGTTCGTCGATCTCAAGATCCCGACCGCCAAGGACGTCCCCACCGAGATGGTGCAGCTGTTCGTCGAGACGCCACACCCGCAGGGCCCCTATGGCGCGCGCGGGCTGGCCGAGCACCCGATGATCTCGATCCCGAGCGCGATCGGGAACGCGGTCGCCAACGCGACCGGCGTCGAGTTCTTCGAGCTGCCCCTCGATCCCGAGCGCGTCTATCTCACACTCAAGCGGGCGGCCGCTGCGCCGAAGCCGGCGCTCAGCGCCACGCACCGGTAGGCAGGGCGAGGAGCACGTGATCGACGCCTTCGTGCTGGTGCGCCGCGACGCGTACCAGGATTCGGTGCTCCTCATGCGGCTCTCCGAGGCGCTGCGCGGACTGCCGGGCGTCGAGGACGCGGTGGTAGCGATGGGCACGCCTCACAACCGCGAACTGCTCGAGACCCAGGGCTACGGCGGCGCTGCGCTCACGGGCGCCTCCCCCAACGACCTCGTGATCGCGGTGAAGGGCGGCCCCGACGCGCCCCCCGCCGTGGAGGCCGAGCTCGAGCGCCTGCTGCGGGCCGGCTCGGGTGGCGGCGCCGAGGAGAGAGCGCGCGTGTCCTCGGTGGCCGCAGCGGTCCGCCAGCACCCCGAGGCGAATCTGGTGCTCATCTCGGTGCCGGGCGAGCACGCGGCGCGCGAGGCGCGGCGCGCGCTGGCGCTCGGCCGGCACGTCATGCTGTTCTCGGACAACGTGGCGCTGGCGGACGAAGTCGCGCTCAAGCGCGACGCCGTGGCGCGCGGGCTCCTGATGATGGGGCCCGACTGCGGCACCGCGATCGTCAACGGGATGCCGCTGGGGTTCGCCAACGCGGTGCGCCGCGGTCCGGTCGGGATCGTGGGCGCGGCCGGCACCGGCATCCAGGAGGTCTCCAGCTGCATCCACCGCCTCGGGAGCGGGGTGTCCCAGGCGATCGGCACCGGCGGCCGCGACCTGACCCAGGCGGTGGAAGGGCTCATGACGCGCCTCGGCATCGCGGCGCTGGCGGACGATCCCGCGACGCGCGTGATCGTGGTGATCTCCAAGCCTCCCGCCCCCGCCGTGGCCGAGCGGGTCATCGCCGCGCTCGCAGCCACCCCCAAGCCCTGCGTGGTGCATTTCGTCGGCGACGCGCCGCGCCCCGACGACGCCTCGCACGGGATCGCCTTCGCCGACTCGCTCGCCGGCGCGGCCGAGGCCGCCTGCCGGCTCGCGGGAGTGCCGGTGCCCCCTCCCTCCGCTCCCGCGCCCGAGGCCGCCCGGGCCGCGGCGCTGGCGGCGCGCCTCGCGCCCCGCGCGCGGCTGCGCGCGCTGTTCTGCGGCGGCACCACCGGGCAGGAGGCGCTGGCGATGCTCGGCCGCGCCGGGCTCGAGGTGCGCTCGAACCTGCACAAGGGGGGCGCGCTGCGTATCGACGGCAGTGAGCTGGGGGCACCCGCCGATGGCGGCTCGGGGCACGTGCTGCTCGACCTCGGGGACGACCTGTTCACCCGCGGCCGGCCCCATCCCATGATCGAGCCCGCGCTCCGCAACGAGCGCCTCGCGCTCGAGGTCGCGGATCCCGCGGTGGGCCTGCTGCTCTTCGATTGCGTGATCGGCTACGGATCGCACGCCGACCCGGCGGGGGTGCTCGCCGCCGGCGTGCGCGAGGCGCGCGCGCGCGCCGCCCCGCGGGCGCTGGTCGCCATCGCGTCGGTCACCGGCACGGCCGACGATCCGCAGGACTTCCAGGCCCAGGTCCGGGCACTGGAGGCGGCGGACGTGGTCGTCGCCCCCGACAACCGCGCCGCCGCGGCGCTCGCCGCCGCGGTGCTCCGGAGGATCGGGTGATGGACACGCGCAAGGTGCTCGATCTGTTCGGCGCCGAGCTGGCGGTGGTGAACGCGGGGCTCGGCTCGTTCGCGCACGACCTGCGCCGCGCCGGGGGCACCGCCATCGAGGTGGACTGGCGTCCGCCCGCCGGCGGGGATCCCGCGGTGTGCGAGGCGCTCGACCGCTGCTTCGGTCCCGACGGCGGGGTGCGCGCCGACGTGGCAGCCGCCACCCGCGAGTCGGTGGACCGTCTGCTGCGGGCGAAACCGGTGATCGCGGGGATCGGCCGCGCCCTCGACGTCATCCCGGGAATGCGCCAGGAGCTGGTCCTCCACTCCGGTCCGCCGGTCGAGTGGTCGCGCATGAGCGGACCGACGCGCGGCGCCGTGATGGGCGGACTGGTGTACGAGGGGCTCGCCGCCGACCCCG
Organism: Candidatus Eiseniibacteriota bacterium; assembly: GCA_963776245.1. Taxonomy (GTDB): domain Bacteria; phylum Eisenbacteria; class RBG-16-71-46; order RBG-16-71-46; family RBG-16-71-46; genus CAVSAC01. Next base: position 40,698 of record CAVZLN010000006.1, read on the forward strand.
ACGAGGCCGCCGCGCTCGCCGCGTCCGGGCGCATCGCGTTCGCGCCCTGCCACCATCACCAGACCGTGGGCCCGATGGCGGGGATCGTCACCGCGTCGATGCCGGTGTGGATCCTCGAGAACGAGGCGTTCGGCAATCGCGCCTTCAGCACCCTCAACGAAGGCCTCGGCAAGGTGCTGCGCTACGGGGCCTACGACGCCGAGGTGATCGAGCGCCTGCGCTGGATGGAACGCGTGCTCGCGCCGCTGCTGGCCCGGACGTTCGAACGCATGGGCCGCTTCGACCTGCGGTCGCTGATCGCGCAGGCCCTGCAGATGGGCGACGAGGTCCACAATCGCAACCGCGCCGCCACCTCGCTGCTGATCCGCGCGCTCGCGCCGCACCTGGTGGCGCTCGAAGCCCCTTCCGGCGATGTCGCGGCGGCGCTCCGGTTCCTCGATTCGAACGACCACTTCTTCCTCAACCTGTCGATGGCGGCGTGCAAGAGCGCGCTCGATCCCGCCGCCGGCATCGCCGGCTCGAGCATGATCACGGTGATGGCGCGCAACGGGACCGACTTCGGCGTGCAGGTGTCGGCGCTGCCGGGCCGCTGGTTCACCGCCCCGGCCCCGATGGTGGACGGGCTCTACCTGCCCGGGTTCACCGCCGCCGACGCGGCTCCCGACATCGGCGACTCGGTCATCACCGAGACCGCCGGCCTCGGCGGCATGGCGATGGCCGCGGCGCCCGCGATCGTGCAGTTCGTGGGCGGCACCGCCGCCCAGGCGCTGGGGACCACCCGGCGCATGTACGAGATCACCCTCGCCGAACATCCGGCCTACCGGATCCCGGCGCTCGACTTCCGCGGCACCGCGACCGGCATCGACCTGCTCAAGGTGGTCGAGACCGGCGTGGTCCCGGTGGTCAACACCGGCATCGCCCACAAGACGCCCGGCGTCGGAATGGTCGGCGCCGGGCTGGTGAAGCCCCCATTCGAGTGTTTCCGCGACGCGCTGCTCGCGTTCACCGACGCCCTCGGGGCCGGCGCGTAGCGCGCGACGCTACCCGCGGCCCCTTCCCGGAGGACCCATGAAGCCCATCGAACTCTCGATCCCGATCGGCATCGGCACGCCGGCGTGGCCCACCTACGAGCCGCTGCAGATCAAGTACTTCAAGCGCCTCGCCCCCAACGGCGCCAACGGCCAGATCATCACCCACTCCAACCACGTCGGCACCCACCTCGACGGCGAGATCCATTTCTACACCCCGGGCAAGGACATCGCGCAGCTCTCGCTCGACTACCTGGTGGGCGAGGCCGCGATCGTGGACCTGTCCGACGCGTGCGGGGACTACGACGTGTACACCTCGAAGATGGTGGAGGAGCGCGTCGAGGTGAAGGACGGCGACATCCTCCTCATCCACACCGGCTATCACCACTACGGCTGGGACCAGCCGACCGCGGACGAGATCGCCTACATGGTCAAGCACCCCGGCCCCGACCGCGAGTTCGCGGAGTGGTGCAAGAAGAAGAAGCTGCGCTGGCTCGGGGTGGACTGCGGCAGCGCCGACCATCCGATGAACACCATCATCCGGGAGTGGATGCCGCGCCAGGCGCGCCAGGCCGATCAGCACTTCCGCACCCGCTACGGCAAGCCGCTCGCCGAGTTCTTCGACGACTCGAAGTACCAGCTCATGCACATCGAGATGTTCAACCACGGCATCATCCACGCCGAGTGCCTGGGCGGCGACATCGACCTGCTGCTGAACCAGCGCTGCACCGTCGGCTGCTTCCCGTGGCGCCTGGTGGACGGCGAGGCGTGCATCTCGCGCATCGTCGCGTTCGTGGACGACGCCCGTCACGCCGAACTGATGAAGAAGAAGGCGTCGTGCGCCCTGACCCGGCACGGCGACATCGCCGGCGCGTCGTGCCCCGAACTGCACGGCAAGCAGCGCTGAACGACCCCACGCCCGTGCTGCGGGCGGAGCGCGCCGGCCCGCTGGCGGCCGACGCGCTCCGTGCCGGGGCCGCCGGGCGGGTGGTGGACGTCTCCTCGCGCGCGGCGTTCGTGCGCCTCGACGACGGTCCGCTGGTCGCGGTGCTCCCCGCCGCGACGCCGCTCCATCCGTGGGCGGTAGTCGCCGCGGCCGGGGCCCCTCCCGAGGCCGGCGCGGCCGTGCGTCTCTCGGTCGACGGAGCGGCGGTCCCCGGTCTGTGTCTGACCGCACGGCCCGCGACATTCCACCCGGGCCTCGTCCGTGCGCTCGCGTCGCTGGTGCGCGCCCCAGCACGCCCGGATGACTTCGACGAGGCGCTGTCCGGCGGGCTCCACCGCTTCCGCGCGCTCGGCGACGCCCGCGCGCTTGCCGGGCTGGTGGGGCTCGGCCCGGGCCTCACACCTTCGGGGGACGACATCGTGGTGGGCGCGCTCGCGGCGCTCGACCTCGCGCAGGAGGCACGGCCCGCCGCGGCCGGGCTGCGCGACGCGCTCGCAGCGGCGCTCGACGGGAAGATCGCGTTTCGCACCCCGCGGCTGTCGGCCCAGCTGCTGTCGGCCGCGCTCGCGGGGTTCTATGCCGAGCCGCTGCTCGCGCTGCTCGAGGCGCTCGCGACTGCCGGATCGCCCGGCGCGCTTGCCGCGGCGGCGGACGCCCTCACTGCGGTCGGCCATCGAAGCGGGACCGATATGTTGCGCGGGGTCGCGGCGGCGATGGAGTGCGTGGGATGACCCGCCCGAACTCCTAGCGGATCCACACCACCTTGCCCGACGCGTTCCCCGCGTCGGTGCGCAGGTCCCAGAAGTAGATGCCGCTCGCCAGTGACTCGGGAAAACGCCATCCCAGCCGGCTCTCGCCCGCGTGCAGCTCGCCCGCGGCGCGATGCACGCGCTCGCCCTCGAGGGACACCACGTCGAGCGAGTACCGCGAAGACCGCGGCAGGGTGACCGTGAGTTCGGCGCCCTCGGCCCGCACACGGGCGACCGGATTGGGCCACTCCGTGACGTGGAGGCCTGCGGGAGGCGCGCCCGGCCGGCCCACGCCGAGCTCCTGGGGCACCGGGCTCTCCAGGTGCCGGATGATATTGAGCACGACCTGTCGGACGACCGGGTTGCCCGTGGTGCCGACGTAGTACCAGAGGTCGTCGCCAAGATGGCGGTAGGGCATCGTGAAGACGGCGCCCTGGCCAGGCTGCTGGTACCCACCCATGACCCCCCAGCACGGAGACACCGGGTGCGAGGTACCATACGGGTTGGCCTCGCACGTCGCGGCGATCGCGAACGACCAGGGCGTTCCCCGGGCGTAGGCGTCCGCCATCAGCGTGGGCCTGCCGTCGGCGGTGGACGGATCGCCGAACCATGTGAGCTTCGCGCCATCCACCTCGTCGCCCGGCAGGTGGGTGGCGCCGAGCTTCGCGCCCTTCGCCAGACCGGTGTTCGCGAACGCCCAGTGCGTCGAGTCGCGCACCGTCCAGTCGGTCGGGGTGCCTTGCCCGTCGCTGTCCAGGGACGCCTGCGTGGCGTCCCCCCAGTCGAGGCCGGTGAGCGAATACGCCCCGCGGTTGGCCGGCGGGAGTCTCCAGTTGTAGGTGCCGGGGTGCAGCGGATGGGGTCCGGTCGGCCCATAGAGGTACTGCTGCCCGGGCAGGATGCCGCGCGTGCCGCCATCGGCGTCGCTGATGTTGTCGCCCTTGTAACAGATCAGCTGGCGCATGTCGGTGGAGTACTCGGTCCGCCACCAGCAGGTGTTGCCGGTGGCGAAGAAGACGTTGCCGCCGCTGGCGATGTACGCCTCGACGGCGTCCCGCTGGGACTCGGACCAGTACTCCGAGTGCCCGGTGAACACCACTTCCTGGTACGCGCTGAGCAGGGCGAGTCCCTGGACGTGGATGTCCTCCATGGTGGCGTAGTCGGCCTCCACGCCGGACAGGGCGAGGAAGCGCACCCACGGCAGGTCGAACTGGGCGAACTGGCCACGCCCGTCGTTGGTGTCCGCCGGGCGCTCGAGCGAGGCCATGTTGGTGCGGTCGGCGGACAGCTTGTCGTAGAGGGAGCGCCCGCCCCAGGCCTGATAGGCGAAGCAGGTCGAGGTGGAGGGAACCACTAGGATGGGGTGGGTCGGCTGCGGGTTGCGGACGAAGAACGGCACCTGTTGACGCATGAAGCTGGGCTCACCGTCCTCGGGCCACACCTCGACGTAGTACGCCGCGCTGACCCAATCGGCCGGAACGACGACCCGCAGCGTCGGCGCCCAGCCGCAGCCGGTCGACGACACCCCGACGTTGACGCCGGCCGCGTCCGTGACCAGTTGATGGCCGGCGGGCGTGTGGGGGTGGTGGGCTCCGGTGCCGTCGTACACGTAGGTCTCGCTCGCGCCCACCCGCTGGAAGCGGATCCCCACCGTCGGCGACTTCGAGCACACGAAGATCGACAGCGTGTCCCCCGCCACCACCGAGGGCGGCCAGACATAGGCGTAGATCGACTTGATGGGGGCGCCGGTCCAGGTCGGATCCAGCGGATCGACCATCGCGGCGGTGGCCGGGGACGCGGCGGCCAGCGCCAGTCCGAGCGCGCCGTGGAGCCACCACGGCATGAGCACCGATCGCGGTCTCAGATACACACCGGGACACTCCCTGGGGGGGGCCAGTGGGAACGCGACGGTGCCGGGACGCACGTTCGCCCGGCGGGACGGCTATAAGCGTACGGCGGCCCGGGGGTTTCCGCCAGCGGCGCCATCCGGACCGGCCGGCGCCACGCGGGGCCGGGCCGGCGGCGGTCCCCCGGCGCGAATCCCCCGTTGACCAACGAACGTTCGTTCGTTAACGTCCGCGGGTCGGGAGCCCCCCAGCTTCCCTGTCGCCGCGAGGTCCGCGCATGAACGCTCCTGTCGCGTATTTCCTCGACGCGCCCGCCGCACCGCTGGTGCCGCGCGCGCTCGAGCTGGCCCCGCCCGGGCCCGGCGAGGCCGTCGTCGAGGTCCTCGCCTGCGGCCTGTGCCACACCGACCTCGGGTTCGCCGACGGCTCGGTGCGCCCCAATCACGCGCTTCCCCTGGTGCTCGGCCACGAGGTCGTGGGCACCGTCACCGCGACCGGGGACGGCGTGACGCTGAAGACCGGCACCCGCGTCATCGTGCCCGCGGTGCTGCCGTGCGGCACGTGCGCGTTCTGCCGCGCGGGCCGCGGGAACGCCTGCCCCTCGCAGAAGATGCCCGGCAACGACATCCACGGCGGCTTCGCCACCCACCTGCTGGTGCCGGCCGCCCCGCTGGTCTCGCTCGACGGTCTGCCCGCGGGCGTGGACGTCCGGATGCTCTCGGTGGTGGCCGACGCGGTCTCGACCGCGTACCAGGCGGTGCGCCGCGCGGACCTCAAGGCCGGGGATGTCGCGTTCGTCGTCGGCGCGGGCGGCGTGGGCGGATTCGTCACCCAGATCGCGCACGCCATGGGCGCACGGGTCGCGGTGTGCGACGTGCAGCCGGCCCGCCTCGCGCAGTTGCTCGCCCACGGCGCCGCGCACACCGCGGACGTCCGTGATCGCACGCCCCAGGAGGTCCGCAAGGAGCTGCACGCGCTGGCGCGCGGATGGGACGTGCCCTCGCTGCGCTGGCGCGTCTTCGAGTGCAGCGGGAGCCCCGCCGGGCAGACGCTCGCCTTCGGGCTCCTCTCCCGCGGCGCGACCCTGCTGCAGGTGGGCTACACCATCCAGACGGTGGAGGTGCGCCTCTCCAACCTGATGGCGTTCGACGCCACCATTCACGGCACCTGGGGCTGTCCGCCGGAGGCGTATGCCGATGTGCTGCGCCTGATCGCCGAGGGCAAGGTGGCGCTCGAGCCGTTCGTCGAGCACGCGCCGATGTCCTCGATCAACGAACTGCTCGACGCCCTGGCGCATCACCGGCTGGAGCGCCGCATGATCCTCGACCCTCGCCGCTAGGGAGCCGCCGATGCCCGAGACCACGCACCCGCCGGTCGCCATGAAGAGCCACGAGCTCGACCCGGAGTTCCGTTTCCGCTCCATCCGCTACGAGGAGCGCCCGGTGCTGGGCCGCGACGGCACTCCCGTCGCCGGCCTGCACCAGACCTGGATCTGGCTCGACAACGAGAAGCAGCTCAACTCCTACACCACCGACGCGGTGAAGGAGATCATCCTGGCGTTCCGCCGCGCCAGCATGGACCGCCGCAGCGTGGCGGTGGTGTTCACGGCGGTGGGGGCGCGCTCCTTCTGCACCGGCGGCAACACCGAGGAGTACGCGGTCTATTACGCCGGACGCCCGCTCGAGTACCTGCAGTACATGCGCCTGTTCAACGACATGGTCACCGCCATCCTGCTGTGCGACAAGCCGGTGATCTGCCGCGTCAACGGCATGCGCATCGGGGGCGGTCAGGAGATCGGCATGGCGTGCGACTTCTCGATCGCCGGCGACCACGCGCGCTTCGGCCAGGCCGGCCCGGTGCACGGCTCCGCGCCCGATGGCGGGTCGACCGACTTCCTCCACCTCTACGTGGGGTTCGGGAACGCGGCGGAGTCGCTGGTGTTGTGCGAGCCATGGTCGGCGCACAAGGCGCAGCGCCTCGGACTGGTGAACGAGATCGTGCCGGTGCACCGCGGCGCGGACGGCGCGTGGCTGCCCAACCCGTACGCGCACACCGACCGCTGGACCGACGCGATGGGCCGCGTCGTGTTCGGCGACTGGAAGACCGGGGACGACGCCCGCGCGGCCAAGGCGGCGGCCGCCGCGTGCACCGTCGATCTCGCGCTGCTGGACGAGGCGGTGGACCGGATGGTCACCAAGCTCATGCACACCTTCCCCGACTGCACGCGCAAGACGCTCGAGAGCCTGCGCAAGAAGAAGCTCGAGCACTGGTACGCCAACAGCGAGACCAACCGCTCGTGGCTGGCGCTCAACATGAACACCGAGGCGGCGGCGGGATTCCCCGCGTTCCACTTCGGGGACAACAACGAGCGCACGATCGACTTCGCGGAGATGCGGCGCGCGTATGCGGAAGGCGCCCGCTTCGACGCCGACCTGGTGCGCCGCGTGCTGCCGCCCTCGGCGCGCGCGCGGATGGACACGTGAGGAGGCGACGATGAACCTCCCCCCTGCCCCCTCCTCCCTGTCGCGCGCGGAGCTGATCGAGCACGGCACGGTATTGCGCATCGTGATGGACAAGCCCAAGGGCAACGTGCTCTCGCGCGCGATGATGTCCGAGCTCGCGGCCACCCTCGCGGCGCACCGCGACCTGCCCCACCTGCGGCTGGTGATCCTGCGCGGTGCGGGCGGCCACTTCTCCTTCGGTGCCGCGGTCGAGGAGCACGTGCCCGAACTGGCGGCCGCGATGCTCGCGGAGTTCCACGCCTTCATCCGCGCGCTCGCGGCCTATCCGGTGCCGGTGGCGGCGCTGGTCGAGGGACGCTGCCTGGGCGGGGCGTTCGAGACCGTGCTCGCCTGCCATCTGGTGTTCGCCGCGTCGAACGCGCGCTTCGGCTGCCCCGAGATCAAGCTCGGCGTGTTCCCTCCGGTGCTCGCGGCGGCGGGCGCGCTGCGGCTCGGCGGCGCGCTCGCCGAGCGGCTGCTGGTCACCGGCGACGAGCTCGACGCCGCGGCCGCGGCGCGTGCCGGGCTGGTCGCGCGCGTGCTCGAGGACGGCACCGACCCCGAGGCCGCGGTGCTCGAGTGGTACCGCGAGCGACTCGCGCCCCTGTCGGCGTTCTCGCTGCGCGCCGCGACCCGCGCCGCGCGGGAGGGCTCGGGCCTGCTCGCCGCCCTCGGGGCGCCGCTCGACGCCGCGGAGCGGCTCTACCTCGAGCGGCTGGTGCCGAGCTACGACGGCAACGAGGGCGTCGCCGCGTTCCTGGCGCGTCGCGCGCCGGTCTGGAAGGACGCGTGAACGATCCCCCCCGGCGCATCCCGCCCTCGCCGCGCGTGGCGCGCAAGGAGGCCGGGCGCGTGGACATCCTGCAGGCCGCGGCCGGCCTGCTGGCGACCCATGGGTATCACGGCATGTCGATGCGCGACCTCGCGGCCGCCGCCGGCATGAGCCTCGCCAATCTCTACAACTACTTCGGCTCGAAGGAGGACCTGCTGTTCGCGCTCCAGACGCGCTCCTTCGAGACCCTGATCGCCATCGCCGCGGAGGTCACGGCGGGCGCCGGGAACGCCGAGGCGCAGCTGCACGCGTTCATCCTCAGCCACGTGCGCTACGTGTCGAGCCATCGCGACGTCATGCGCGTGCTGGTCGAGGAGGCGGGCGGGCTGCCACCCGCACAACGCCGCGCCGTGCGCGCGCTCAAGGAGCGCTATTTCCGCCTCGGGCTCGCCACCGTGCGCGCGGCCCAGCCGCGCGGACGCCCGGCCGGCCGCCGGTCACTCGAACGCATCACCTACAGCATCTTCGGCATGCTCAACTGGGTGTACGCGTGGTACGAGCCGGGGCGTCACGGCTCGCCCCACGAGGTCGCGCGCACCATCCATCGTCTCGCGATGACCGGGATGGCCGGTCGCGCGTCCGGCCGCGCTTCGCTCACCGCCACCGAGCGTCACGTCGAGCGGGTGGCCGTCCGCTCCCCGATCCATCTGCACCCTCCCGACTGAGGACGATCCCCATGGATCCCGCCCGTACCGCCCCGACCCCGCCGGACCCCTGCGCGCCGTTCCTCGAGCGCGCGCTGGAGCAGGTCGAGGACCACACCTTCGCCGCCGTGCGCGCGTGGAAGGCCGCCCATCCGGGAGCGCTCGCGATCGGGCACATGCCGATCTACGCGCCGCGCCCGCTGCTCGAGGCGATGGGATGCCTGCCGGTCGCCGTGTTCGGCGCCGGCGCGCAGATCGACATCATCCGCGGCGATTCGTACTTCCAGTCCTACATGTGCCACATCCCGCGCAGCACGCTCGAGCTCGCGCTCAACGGCCACCTCGACGCGCTCGACGGGATGCTGTTCCCGTCCATCTGCGACGTCATCCGCAATCTCGGCGGGATGTGGCACATGCTCTTCCCGGAGCGCTACGCGTTCTACCTCGATCTGCCGCAGAACTTCGACGCGGCGCTCGGCGGCCGCTTCTACGTCGAGCAGATGCGCACCGTGGCGCGCGACCTCGAGGCCCGCGGCGCGCGGCCGCTCACCGACGCCGCGCTCCGCGCGGCGCTCGCCGACGAGGACGCCCGGCGCGAGCGGCTGGCCACCCTCGACGCGCTGCGCCGTCGCGAGCCGTGGCGCGTGCGCTGTTCGGAGGCCTACCTGATCGTGCGCGCCGGCACCCAGATGCTGGCGCGGGAGCACACCGCCCTGCTCGACGCGTTCCTCGCCGCCGCCGCCGATCGCCCGGCCAGGGTCTTCGACAACGCGCGCGTCGTGCTGGTGGGATCGTTCTGCGAGCAGCCGCCGATCGAGCTGATCCGCACGCTCGAACGCGCCGGCTGCGACATCCTCGACGACGACCTGCAGCTCGGCCTGCGGATGATCGAGCAGCCGGTCGCGGCGGGCGCGGACGAGCCGCCGCTCGACGCGCTCGCCCGGGGCTACCTGGAGCACGGCGCGGCGACCGCTTCGCGGTACATCGCCGAGGGCGTCAAGGGCGCGGCGCTGATCGAGAAAGTGCGGGCCTGCGGCGCCGACGGCGTCATCTTCGCCGCCGCGTCGTTCTGCGACCCGGCGCTGCTCGACCAACCGATGCTGGAGGTCGCGCTGGACGCCGCCGGGATCCCGCACACCAGCGTGAAGTTCGCCGAGAACACCGGCCAGTTCCAGACCACGCGCGAGCAGGCCGGCGCGTTCTCCGACGCCGTCAAGCTCTGGGAGGGCCAGTCATGAGCACCCCCACGCCGCCCGCCACGCCCGCCGCTCCCGAGAGCGCCAAGGACCTGAGCCAGGTCCGGCAGAAGCGCATGATCGCGGATCTGTTCGACCGTCTCGCGCGCTCGAAGGCGGACGGCAAGCCGGTGGTCTACACGTTCGTGCCCGGGAACCTCACCGAGATGATCGGCGCGCTCGACATGCTGCCGGTGCTGCCCGAGATCAACGCCCTGCAATCCGGGATGCGCGGACGCTCGGGCGGCTACATCGCCGAGGCCGAGAAGGCCGGGCACTCCGAGGACGTCTGCACGTACGTCAAGTGCGACATCGGGATGCTGCGCAGCGGCAACATCGGCCCCACCGGCACCAAGCTCCCGGAGCCCGACCTGCTGCTGCTCTCCTATACCGGCTGCTTCACGTTCATGAAGTGGTTCGAGCTGCTGCGCGAGCAGTACAAGTGCCCGGTCGTGATGCTCCACGTGCCGTACCAGCCGGACGGGATCATCACGCCGGACATGCGCCGCTACGTGGTGGAGCAGCTGCGCGACAAGGTGGTGCCCGCGCTCGAGGCGGTCGCCGGCCGGAAGCTCGACCTCGACGAGCTGGCGCGCCGGCTGGCGCTATCCGCCCAGGCCGAAGACGATCTGGTGGCGGTGTGGGAGTCGGCGCGCCACCGCCCCTCGCCCATCGACGGCTACTTCGGCGGCGTGTACTACATCGGACCGATCTTCAGCGCCTTCCGGGGCACCGAGGACGCGGTCGCCTACTACCGCGAGCTGCGCGCAGAGGTCGAGGCGCGCATCGCCAGCGGCGAGGGCCCGACCACGCCCGACGGTCCGCTCGGCGAGGAGCGCTACCGCCTGGTCATCGAGGGCCCGCCGAACTGGACCAGCTTCAACGATTTCTGGCGCATGTTCTCGCGTGAGGGCGCGGTGGTGGTGGCGAGCACGTACACGCGCGTGGGCGGGCTCTACGACACCGGATTCCGCCACGACCCCCGGCATCCGCTCGAGAGCCTCGCCGACTACTGCCTCGGCTGCTACACCAACCTCGGGTTGTCGTCGCGCGTCGCGCTGCTCGAGCGCTACATCCGCGACTACCACGCCGACGGCTTCATCATCAACAGCGTGAAGTCGTGCAATTCGTTCAGCGCCGGCCAGCTGCTCATGCTGCGCGAGCTCGAGAAGCGCACCGGCGTGCCGGGCGGGTTCATCGAGTCCGACCTCGTGGATCCGCGCTACTTCGGCAAGGCCAACATCGAGAACCGGATCCAATCCTACCTGCAGATGATCGAGGCGCGCCGCCACGGAGGATTCGCATGAAGTGCGTCGTCGGCATCGACCTCGGCTCGACCACCACCAAGGCCGTCCTCATGGACGAGCACGGCGCCATCCTCGGCCAGGGCATCACCAACAGCCGGAGCAACTACGAGGTGGCCTGCGCGGTGGCCCACGAGGAAGCGCTGCTCTCCGCGCGCCGCAGCCTGGTGGAGCGCGCCATCGCGGCCCTCGAAGGCCCGGGCGCGGACGAGTCGCGCACGCTCGGCCCGCGGCTGTTCGACGCGCTGCGGCTCGAGATGTACCTCGAGGAACTGGGGGAGCTCGCGGAAGCGGTGCTCCACCACCTCGCGCATCCGGGGGTGCGCGGGGCTCGCGAGACCCTCGAGCCCGCCGCGCGCGAGGTGCTGGGCGACATGGAGCGCACCGCGCCGGAGATGTTCCTGGGCGCGGCCCCGCGCAAGAGCGACTTCTTCCGCGACCTCGCCGGAGCCGCGTTCATGGCCGGCGCCGAGCGCATCTGCGCGAGCGGAGCGGTGCCGTTCGACCGGCTGGTGGGATTGTTCGACCGCGCGATCCTCGACGTCGAGGTCCGCTTCCGCCGCCCGCAGTTCTCCGCGCTGGTGCGGCGCGCTCTCGAGCGCATCGCCCCCGCGCGCGAGGCCGGGCATGTCGCGGCGCGTCCGCGCATCGAGGAGGTGCTGCGCGACGCCGCCGACCTGCCGCTCGACGAGGTGGCGTTCGTGGGGACCGGCTACGGGCGCCAGACCCTGCCGTTCCCCAAGGAGGCGGTGCGCAGCGAGATCCTCTGCCATGGCCGTGGCGCCCACGACTCGTTCGCCGACACGCGCACCGTGCTCGACATCGGCGGGCAGGACACCAAGGCCATCCAGGTGAACGAGATCGGCGTCGTGACGTCGTTCCAGATGAACGACCGCTGCGCCGCCGGCTGCGGGCGCTACCTGGGCTACATCGCCGACGAGCTGAATCTCGGCCTCCACGAACTCGGCCCGCTCGCGCTCCAGGCGCGCAAGCTGGTGCGCGTGAACTCCACGTGCACGGTGTTCGCGGGCGCCGAGCTGCGCGACCGGCTGGCGCTGGGACAGAACCGCGCGGACATCCTGGCGGGGCTCCATCGGGCGATGATGCTGCGCGCGATGTCCCTGCTGGCGCGCTCCGGCGGGATCGACAACGCCTTCACGTTCACCGGTGGGGTGTGCAAGAACCCGATGGCGACGCGCATCCTGGCGGAGCTGGTGCACGAGCACTATGGCGCCGGCATCACGCTCCACACCCACGCCGATTCGATCTACATGGGCGCGCGCGGCGCCGCGCTGTTCGCGCTCGACGACCTGCGCGCCGGGCGCCCGGGGATCCTGCCCAACTTCGGCCGCGCCGCCGATCCGCCGGCCGAGGAGCCCCCCTGCGGGGGCGGCGAGCCCGCGACGGTCCAGTTCGGCCATGACGCGAAAGCACAGGGGTAACCCGATGCCCATCCAGCATCTACAGCCGCTCCTCACGGCCGGTGTCGACGTCGGTTCGAGCGCCATCAAGATCGCGCTGATGCAGAGCGGCGGGGACGGGCCGCCCGCCATGCTCGCCACCGCGACCGAGCGCATCCGCCGGCGCAACGTGTACGAGGTCACCCAGCGCGCCTTCACCGCCACCTGCGAGGCCGCCGGGGTCGCGCCCGGCGCGTTCGACTACATCGCCTCGACCGGCGACGGCGACGCGGTCCCGTTCCGCACCGGACACTTCTACAGCATGACCACCCACGCGGCCGGCGCCCTGCACCTGGTGCCGCGCGCGCGCGCCGCGCTCGACGTCGGCGCGCTGCACGCGCGCGCCATCCGCATGGACGACCGCGGCAAGGTGCTCGCCCACCGCATGACCAGCCAGTGCGCGAGTGGCAGCGGCCAGTTCCTGGAGAACATCGCCCGCTACCTGGGTGTGGCGCTCGCGGACGTCGGCACGCTCTCGCTCGCGGCCCGCCGCAGCGAACCGGTGTCGAGCATCTGCGCGGTGCTCGCCGAGACCGACGTCATCAACATGGTGAGCCGCGGCATCTCCACGGCCGAGATCCTGCGCGGCATCCACCACAGCATCGCCGGCCGGCTGGTGCGGCTGGTGCGCTCGGTCGGCGCCACCGACGTGGTGCTCGTGACCGGCGGGCTGGCGCAGGACGGGGGGCTGCTCGAACGGCTGGAGACCCTCATCAACGAGGGCGACGAGGCCACCCGGGCCGCGCCGCTGCGCGTCGTGACGCACCCCGAGGCGATCCTCGCGGGCGCCGTCGGCGCGGCCCTGCTGGGCGCCTACCGGCACCGCCAGCTGGCGCAGAGCGGCCGGCTGGCCGCCGCGGGCACGGCGGTCGGCGTCACAGCGGGGGATCGTACGGAAATACGTCCGCGGTGACCTCGAGCGGCACGAACGCATCGCGCAGCGGGCCCTCGAGGGCCGCGGCGACGGACTCCGCGGTCCATCCCCCGGCCTGGTGGAGCTTGACCGTGGGACGGGGCAGCGAGAACAGCACCAGCTCGGCGCCCCGCACCGCGAACACCTGCCCGCTCACGCCGCGCGCGGCGTCCGAGACCAGCACCACCGCGAGCGGGGCCACCTGGTCGGCGCGGAGGCGCTGGAGCCCCTCGACGCGCGCTCGCTCGGCGTCGGAGCTGGCGCCGCCCAGCGTGCCGGTGATGCGCGTCCACGCGAACGGGGCGATGGCGTTGGCGCGGACCCCGAAGCGCGCCAGGTCGAGCGCGATCGAGCGCGTGAGCCCGACGATGCCGAGCTTGGCGGCGGCATAGTTGGCCTGGCCGAGATTGCCGATGAGCCCCGACGTGGAGGTCATGTTGAGCACCGCCCCCGCGCCCTGCGCGCGGAAGCGCTCCGCCGCGGCGCGCGACACGTTGAAGGTGCCCTTGAGGTGCACCGCGATGACCGCGTCCCAGTCGGCCTCGGTCATCTTGTGGAAGATGACGTCCCGCAGGATGCCGGCGTTGTTCACCACGAAGTCGACGCGGCCGAACTCCCGCACGCAACGCTCGACCATGGCGTGGGAGTCGTCCCACGACGCCACCGAGCCGTGGTCCGCGACCGCGCGGCCGCCCGCGGTCCCGATGGCGGCCACCACCTCGTCCGCGGGACGCTCGGTCGAGGGCGCTCCATCCACCGCCACCCCCGCGTCGTTCACCACCACCCCGGCGCCCGCCGCCGCCAGCGCCCGCGCGATCTCGCGCCCGATGCCGCGACCCGCGCCGGTGACCACCCCGGCCTTGCCCTGGAGCATCTTCGCCTTTCCCGGCGCCGCCGTGCGATTCTCGGCGGCGCGCGCCCGTTCGATGTCGTACAGTCCCCCGGCCGAACCTGGTCGCCGCTCGCCCGCGGACCGCATCGCGCGGTCCTGAGGAGGACACCCATGCAGCCGAACCCGCCTGTCACGTCCCTGATCTACGACTGGAACACCGCCGGCAACGGCTATCCGCACCGCCCGCATCCGGTGGAGTTCGACGATGAGACGCTCCGCGACGGTCTCCAGTCGCCCTCGGTGCGGGACCCCGACATCGACACCAAGATCCGGCTGCTCCACCTCATGGACCAGCTCGGCATCCACACCGCCGACCTCGGCCTGCCGGGTGCCGGCCCGCGCGCGTGCGCGGACATCCTGCTGCTGTGCCGGGAGATCGTGCGCGCGCGCCTGCGCATCACTCCCAACTGCGCGGTGCGGACGGTGCGCGCCGACATCGAACCGCTGATCGAGATCTCGCAGAAGGTGGGCATCGCGATCGAGACGTGCGCCTTCATCGGCTCGTCCCCGATCCGCCAGTACGCCGAGGACTGGTCGCTCGACACCATGCTGCGGCTGACCGACGAGGCGGTGTCGTTCGCGGTGCAGAACGGGCTGCCGGTGATGTACGTGACCGAGGACACCACCCGCTCCACCCCCGAGACCATCAAGCGCCTCTTCACCACCGCGATCGCCGCCGGCGCGAAGCGCGTGTGCGTGGCGGACACGGTGGGCCACATCACGCCCCGCGGCGTGCGCAATCTCATCCCCTACGTGCGCCAGATCATCCGCGAGACCGGGGAGGATATCAAGATCGACTGGCATGGCCACAACGACCGCGGCCTCGGTGTCATCAATACCATCACCGCGATGACCTCGGGCGTGGACCGCGTGCACGCGACCGCGCTCGGCATCGGCGAACGCGTGGGCAACTGCTCGATGGACCAGCTGCTCATCAACCTGCGGCTGATGGGCTATATCGACAACGATCTCTCGGCGCTGGCGGAGTACACCCGTGCCGCCAGCGAGGCCACCCAGGTGCCGATCCCGCCCAACTACCCGGTGTTCGGCCACGACGCCTTCCGCACCGCCACCGGCGTGCATGCCGCGGCCATCATCAAGGCGAAGAAGAAGGGCGAGGACTGGCTCGCCGACCTCGTGTACTCGGGCGTGCCGGCCGGGATGGTGGGCCTGCACCAGCGGATCGAGGTCGGGTTCATGTCGGGCATGTCGAACGTCGTCTACTGGCTGCACGCGCACGGCTTCGAGGCCGAGGAGCGCCTGGTCGAGGCGATCTTCCGTGCCGCCAAGGAGCACAATCGCGTGCTCACCGACGACGAGCTCACCCAGATCTGCAAGTTCGAGAAGGCCGTCGAGCAGCGCCCGATGACGATCGAGACCCTGGGCGCCTGGAAGCACGAGATCGAGGAGCCCTAGCGCCAGACGATTGCGACGGACGTCGGTGCGCGGGTGGGTCCGAAGGAGGCATCCCGGCGAAGCGGATTCATGCCTCCGCAGGACCCGCCCGCGCACCGACGTCCGTCGTCCGCATGGGCACTTGCTGCGCCGAGAGACCCGCGATCAGACGCGCTCGAGCAGCATCGCGAAGCCCATCCCTCCCGACACGCACAGCGTGGCCAGTCCGCGCCGCGCCTGGCGCCGGCGCATCTCGTGGAGCAGCGTCACCACGATGCGCGTCCCGGTGGCCCCGATCGGGTGCCCCAGGGCGATGGCCCCGCCGTTCACGTTGAGCCGTTCGCGGTCGAAGCGCAGTTCGCGGTCGCACGCCAGCACCTGCGAGGCGAACGCCTCATTGAGCTCCACCAGATCGATGTCGCCGAGCGCCACCCCGGTGCGCGCCTCCAGCCGGTGCACCGCCGGCACCGGACCGATCCCCATGATCTCGGGCGCCACGCCCGCGGTCGCGAACCCCGCGAGGCGCGCCCACGGCGTGACCCCATGGCGCGCCGCGGCGTCCGCCGACATCACCAGCACCGCGGCCGCTCCATCCGTGATGCCCGAGGAATTGCCCGCGTGCACGCTCCCGCCCTTCTTGAACACCGCCGGCAGCTCGGCCAGCGCCGCGGCCGTCACCCCGTCGCGCGGATGCTCGTCGGCCTCGACCCGCGTGGTCCTGCGGCCGTCCGCCACCTCCACCGCGACGATCTCGTCGGCGAACCGGCCGGCGCGGCGCGCGCTCTCGCACCGCTGCTGGCTCGTCGCGGCGTAAGCGTCCTGCTCCGCGCGCGGGATCGCGTACTGTTCCGCCAGCGTCTCGGCGGTCTCGCCCATGATGCGGCCGCTCAGCGGGCAGAGGAACCCGTCCCGGTACATGCCGTCGGTGAGCTCGCCATGGCCGAGCCGGTAGCCCCAGCGCGCCCGTTCGAGCATGTAGGGCACGCGGCTCATGGACTCGGTGCCGCCCGCCAGCACCACGTCGGTCTCGCCATCGCGGATGATGCGGGCCGCCGACAGGATGGCCTGGAGACCAGAGGCGCACGCCATGTTGATCGTGAAGGCCGGTGACTCGTCGGGCACTCCCGCGCGACGCCCGACCTGGCGCGCCGGGTTCGGGCCGCCCCCGGCCTGACGCGCGTTGCCGAACACCGTGTAGCCCACCGCGGCGGGCGCGAGCCCCGCGCGCTCCAGGCTCGCGCGCGCGGCACAGCCGCCGAGCTCGGCCGCGGTGAGCGACGCGAGCGCGCCGCCGAAGCGGCCGATCGGGGTCCGGACGGGGGATGCGAGGACGATCTCGGTCATCGAAAGGCTCCTGAAAGGGCGGACGGCGCGCGGGCGCGGGCTCGGACGGGGCGCACTATAGCATCGGCTCGCGCCGCGGGCGCTCGGGGCGGGCCCCTCGCTCACGCGCCGCGGGGCTGTCGTGCTAGCGTGGGCGGCCCCGCTCACCGACCCATCGCTTCCCCCCGGAGGACGCACCCGCCATGGCCGACGAGAAGAAGGAACCCTGGCTCAATTACCTCGCGCTCACCACCATCGTCCTCGCGGTGTGCGCCACGCTCTCGACGTTCAAGGGCAGCTCGTATTCCACCCGTTCGGTGATGAGCCAGACGCTCGCCGCCAACCAGTGGGCGTACTTCCAGGCCAAGAGCCTCAAGGGCTACCTCTACGAGATCCAGAAGCAGGAGTTCGAGATCGAGATCGCGACCAATCCGGACCGCTGGCCGGCGGCGACCGTGGCGCGCTACCGCTCGCTCGCGGACCGTTACGGGGCGGAGATCGCCCGCTACGACGAGGAGAAGCGGCAGATCCAGGCTGAGGCGAAGCGGCTCGAGGCGCGGCGGGACCATGCCCAGCGCCACTCGCAGGCGTTCGGGATCGCGGTCATCTTCCTGCAGATCGGCATCCTGCTCTCGTCGGTCGCCGCGCTGCTCAGGAGGAAACCGCTGTGGTGGTTCGGCATGGCATCCGGGGCGGCCGGCATGTATCACTTCGCCTACGGGTTCCTCGCCCCTTGAGCATCCCGGAAGCGACGTCACGGACCCGCATGTGAGAACATGGCGCCCATGCTCGAACGTCGGTTCCCCCGCTCCATCGATTCGCTCGAAGCGCTGTTCGCCTGGGTGCGTGAGTTCCTCGCCGCCGAGGGGCTCGACGAGTCACGCGCGTTCACGCTCGACCTGGTGGCCGAGGAGCTGTTCACCAACCGCGTGAAGCACGCGCGCGGCGGTCGCGACCTCGCGCTCACGCTCGCGCGCGCGGGGGACGTCGTGGAGCTCACAGTGCGCGACCCCGGCGGCACGCCGTTCGACCCCATGCAGGCGCCCGCGGCCGGGCTCGACGGCCCGCTCGAAGAGCGCCGCGCCGGCGGGATGGGGCTCCATCTGGTGCGCGCGCTCGTGAGCGAGCTCCGCTATCATCGCGACGGGGGCGACGACGTGCTCACCGCGCTCGTTCGACCGGAGGACTGATGTTCGAGATCCGCACCACCCCTGATGGGACCGTCCATCTCCTGGGCCGCCTCGACGCGTCCCAGTCCGACGCCGCGATGGAAGCCCTCTCCCAGCTCGCCGGACCCGTGGTGCTCGACTGCGCCGGGCTCGACTACATCTCGAGCGCCGGCCTCGGCGCGCTGATCGAGACCTTCAAGCGCCTGCGGCTCAGGGGCCACACCCTCCGCCTGTCGAACGTCACCCCGCGGGTGAAGAGCGTGTTCAAGCTGGCGAATCTCGACACGCTGCTGGGCATCGAGTAGCCCCCGCGGGCCGGCCCACCCCTCCGGGCCTGACGATTTTCCTGCCGGCCGGAAGATTTCCCTTCGGACGCAGCCCCCCCACCGGTATCCTGCGCCCCGCGGAGCAGCGCCCCCGTTCCTGCCTCCTGCCGCGTTCCGCTGGCCGACGACGGATCATCCCCCCAACCTTTCGGGCGGATCCCTGTCTTGATGGATGAACGACGCGTGGAAGCCCTGGTGCGGAGGACCCTCGACGGGGACTCCCGGGCGTTCGGCGAGATCGTCGCCGAGCACCAGAAGGTCCTGTTCAACGTCGCGTTGCGGATGACCAACGACCGCGAGGACGCCGCCGATCTGGTGCAGACGGCGTTCCTCAGGGCCTACCGCAGCCTCGGCACCTGGGACCCGCGTCACCGGTTCTTCTCGTGGATCTACCGCATCCTCCTCAATGCCACGCTGGATCATCTGAGCCGCCGGCGCCCGCACGAGGAACTGGACGAGCGCCTCCCGTCGGGGGGGGCATCGCCCGAGGACCGGATCCACGAGCGCGAGATCGGGGAGATCGTGCAGGGGGCGCTGATGACGCTCGCGGTGGAGAAGCGGCAGGTGATCATCCTGCGCCACTTCCTGCAGCTGTCGCACCGAGACATGAGTGAGGCACTCGGTGTACCGGAGAAGACGGTCAAATCGCGCCTGCACGAAGCTCGGCGGGCGCTGGGCGCGATTCTCGAGCGGCGGGGGTACCACCATGACCATCCACGATGAAGGCATCGAACGACTGATCCAGGAGGTGCTCGACGGCACCGCCAGCGACGCGGAGCGGACGCGCCTGCAGGACCTCCTGGCCCGCGACCCGGCGGTGCGCGAGCGCCATGCCGAGCTGGAGTCGCTGTTCCGAGCACTCTCCTCGGTCCCGAGCGCGGAGGCGCCCGCCGGCCTCGAGCCGGCGGTGATGCGCGCCGTCGCGGCCGAAGCGCGGGCCCACCCGCCGCGGAGCGGGTGGCTCGAGGCGGTCCGCGCCGCGTTGACGAGGCGGCCGGGGGTGTCGCTGGCCTACGGATTCGTGGCGGGGGCGCTCGTGGGCGCCACCGTCCTCGGCGTGATGACGGGGGGGCTCAGCCCGCGCGTGCGCGCTCAGCTGCCGGTTGCGGGCACCATGATGCCCATGCCGCCGCGCACCGCGGGCGCCCTCGTCGCCCGTGACGTGGTGCGGGTCGGGGACGCCAACGTGACTCTCGAAGCCCGGCGCGATGGCGCCACCATCGAGTTGAGCGTGGATCCGGGATCCGCGCCCGGGCTCGAGACCGAGGTGCTCTACGACGAGGCCAGGCTCACGACGCTGGGCGTCACCTGGTCGCGTCCCGGCAGGCACGTGCTCGACGTGACCGCCGGGCGTGCGGTGACCACCCAGAGCGGCGACGAGCCGTTCCGCCTCGCGCTGGCGGCGGCCGGCGAGGAGGCGCCGCTGCGCGTGCGGCTGCGCCGCGGGGCGGTGAGCGTGGAGCGCGCGCTCGAGGCCACCGCCCGGTGAGCGCCGCGGGGCACCCCGCCACCAACCTTTCGAACCGGTTGAAGTCATTCCCGACACGGACGAGGAGTCCACAAGGTCCGGCCCCTAGGAGCCGGTGGTACCAAGCCAGAGGGAGGAAGTGATGAAGAACAACCGCATCATGATCATCGTGGCGATCGTGGCGATCGGCGGCGCCGTGGCCTACTTCGGCCTCAAGGGCAAGTTCCCGCCCGCGAGCGGCACCGAGGGCGCGATCGGGGCGGCCAACCGCTACACGGCACAGCAGATCGCCGACCAGGACGTGGCGCTCAAGAACCCCGACGTCCAGGCCTTCCTCCAGAGCGACACGTTCCACCAGCTGGCGACCAACGCGGACTTCCGGACGATGGTGAAGGACGGCGCGTTCAATCGGGTCGCCGAGTACATGGCGTCGAAGGAGGTCGAGGGGTTCATCAGCAACCCGCGCAAGATCGACGATGGCACCAGCGGTGCCGGCGCCCCGCGGCCTCGCCGCAACAACCCGCTCGGCCAGCCGTCGCGCTGGACCGGGGACCGCCTCGCCATCCTCGACGGTCTGCGGCTGGTGTCCGCGGACAAGAACGTGATCAGCATGCCGGCGGACCAGCGCCAGGTGCTGTTCTCGAAGGCGATGACGACCCTGCTGGCGGACCAGGCGTACGTCGCGATGCTCGGCGACCAGGCGTTCCAGACCGCCGCGAAGAACGGCAAGCTCGACGCCCTGTCCGGCAAGCTCGGGGAGACCTGGGATCACTTCAAGATGGACCCCAATCAGCAGGTGCTGACGGCGGACAACGCCTGGGCGCCGATGGTCGGCGGAGACGCGCTCCACAACCTCATCGAGGAGCGCACCCAGTCCGTCCGCGCCGAGGAGAGCCACGCCCAGATGGGCGTCATCGACCTGCTCGCGATCGACGGCTTCGCGCAGATCTCGGACGGCTTCCGGGCGATCGCCTTCGACCCGGCGGTCCAGCAGATGGTGAGCCGGGACGAGTACAAGGTCGTGGACAACGCGGTGTTCGCCGACGCGCTGAACCATCCTCCCTTCATCGAGCTGCTCCGGGTGGGTGCGGACTTCGGGAAGCTGATCGGGCCGGAACAGCAGTAGTTCCAGTCGACGGTATCGTGACGACGCGGGTCGCCCACCGGGGCCCGCCGACCGGAGCGAGGAGGTCCTGCGGTGACGCCGCGGGATCTCCTCGCCGCACTGTGGACGCTCGAGGCCCATGACCGACCGATCCCTCGCCCGAACCGCCGCGTGGTCGCTGCGCGCGGCGCTGCTCTGCCTCCTGCCCGTCCTCCCCCGCCCCGCGCTCGCCCAGTTCCACCTCACCGAGACCGGGGACCTGCGCCTCGCGTACTACGAGCGCACCCAGGGCTTCATCGTGCCGCACACCGCGCGCTGCTTCGAGAACGCGATGGCGTTCTACCGCCGGGTCCTCCACTACGCCCCCACCGAGCGCGTGAACGTGTTCCTCGACGACACCGGGGACTACGGCAACGCGGGCGTCTGGGGCGCGCCGCGCAGCAGCATGATGGTGCAGATCGCGCCCGCCAACTTCGTGTACGAGACCGCGCCCTCGAACGAGCGCATCAACTTCCTCATGAACCACGAGCTCGCGCACGTGGTCACCCTCGACCAGGCGGCGGGCCGCGACCGGCTCTTCCGGCGGCTGTTCCACGGCAAGGTGCGCCGAGAGCGCCGATCACCCCGAGACCATCTTCTACAACTACCTCACGCTGCCGCGGCGGGTCGCGCCGCGCTGGCACCGCGAGGGCGCGGCGGTGTTCTTCGAGACCTGGATGGCCGGCGGCTACGGCCGCGCCCAGGGCCCCTACGACGAGATGGTGTTCCGGTCGATGGTGCGCGACAGCGCGCACTTCTACGACCCGCTCGGGCTCGAGGCCGAGGGCGTGCGCGTGGACTTCCAGATCGGCGTGAATGCCTACCTGTACGGCACGCGATTCATGACCTACATGGCCTACCAGTACTCGCCCGAGAAGCTCGTGGACTGGGTCTCGCGCACGCCCGGCTCGCGGGCCTACTTCGCGTCGCAGTTCCGGCACGTGTACGGGAAGTCGCTGGAGCAGGGCTGGCGGGAGTGGATCGACTGGGAACACGCGTTCCAGAAGGCGAATCTCGACTCGGTGCACCGCTTCCCCACCACCACGTCCCGCGACCTGTCGCCGAGCGCGCTCGGCTCGGTCTCGCGCGCCTGCCTCGACTCGGCCTCGCGCACGCTCTACGCCGGCGTGAACTACCCGGGGACGGTGCCCTACATCGCGGCCCTGCCGCTCGACGGCGGCCCGCTTCGGAACGTGCGCGAGGTCAAGGGGCCGGCGCTCTACTTCGTGTGCTCGCTCGCCTACGACCCCGACGGCAAGGTGCTGTTCTACACCACCGACAACAACGAATGGCGCGACCTCAACCAGCTCGACCCGGCCACCGGCCGGACCCGGCGGTTGATGAAGGACGCGCGCGTCGGCGACCTCGCCTTCAATCGCCAGGACCGTTCGCTGTGGGGCGTGCGTCACTTCAACGGCATCTCGACGCTGGTGCGGTTCCCCTATCCCTACAAGGACTACCACCGGGTGTTCGCGTTCCCGTACGGACGCGACCTCTACGACATCGACATCTCCCCCGACGGCACCCGGCTGGTGGCCTCGGTGCCCGAGATCAACGGCCGCCAGTACCTGCGGCTGATGAGCGTGCCCGCGCTGCTCGCGGGCGACACGACGTCGCGGGCGCTCTACGACTTCGGCAGCTCGATCCCCAACAGTTTCGTGTTCTCGCCGGACGGACGCTTCCTGTACGGCAGCTCGTACTACACCGGCGTCTCGAACGTCTTCCGGTACGATCTCGTCGCGGACTCCATGGACGTGATCACCAACGCCGAGACCGGCTACTTCCGCCCGGTGCCGCTGGGCGGCGACTCGCTGGTGGCGTTCCGCTATTCCGGCAAGGGCTTCGTCCCCACGCTGATCGCCGACCGTCCCCTGCGCGACGTGAGCGCCATCACGTTCCTGGGCCAGCAGCTGGCCGAGAAGCACCCCGTGGTCAAGACCTGGATGGTGCCTTCGCCGCTCAGCGTGAACCTGGACTCGCTCACCACGTTCTCCGGGCCCTACCGCCCCTGGAGCCGGTTCGGGCTCGCGGACCTGTACCCGGTGGTCGAGGGGTACAAGAACACCACCGCGGGCGGCCTCCACCTCGACTTCTCCGACCCGTTCTCGTTCCACCGCATCGAGGTCACCGCCAGCGTCACGCCGCAGGCGGCGGTGCCCGCGGACGAGCGCTGGCACGTGGAGGCGAGCTACCGGCACTTCAACACCGGCGCGAGCTTCCGCTACAACGCGGCGTCGTTCTACGACCTGTTCGGCCCGACCAAGACCAGCCGCAAGGGCTACGCCCTGGGCCTCACCTACGGCGCCTCGCTGGTGCGCGACCATCCCCGCACGCTCGACTTGGATCTCGCGACCACCGGGTACGCGGGGCTCGAGCGCCTGCCCGATTACCAGAACGTCGCGACCTCGCTCGGTTTCGACAAGATGATCTCGAGCAGCGTGGAGCTGGCCTACAAGAACACGCGCTCGTCGCTCGGTTCGGTGGACGCGGAGAAGGGCGATCTGTGGCGGCTCGAGGCGTCCGTGAACAGCGTGCGCTACGATCGCCCCGGGTACGCCACGTGGCGCAACTTCCCGCTGTTCGCGGGGGTGGCCGATCTCGGCACGCCGCTTCCCGTCGGACATTCCTCGGTGTGGCTGAGGAACGCGGCGGGCTACTCTCCCGGCGATGCGGACGAGCCATTCGCGAACTTCTATTTCGGCGGCTTCGGCAATAACTGGGTGGACCGGAACGATCCCAAGCGCTACCGCCAGTACGACAGCTTCCCCGGGATCCCGTTGAACGCGGCCGGAGGCACGCGCTTCGCGAAGAGCATGGTGGACCTGAACCTGCCGCCGCTGCGGTTCCGCCATCTCGGCACGCTGGACTTCTACGCCGCGTGGGCACGCCTGTCGGTGTTCGGGGGCGCGCTCGTCACCGATACCGGCCGGGACGCCACGCGACGCACCCTCGGGAACGCCGGCGCGCAGGCGGATGTCCGCCTGTCCCTGATGATCCAGCAGCCCCTCACGTTCTCGTTCGGCTACGCCCGCGCGTTCGAGCGGCGGCAGCTTCCCACCGGAGAGTGGATGGCGTCCCTCAAGATCCTCTGATGATCGTCCTCAGCCTGCTGGTGGGCCTGGTGCCCGTGCTGCTGTTCCTCGCCGCGCTCATGGTGATGGACAGCTACCAGCTCGTCACCCGCCGGTCGGTGGCACGCTCGCTCGCGATCGGCGCGCTGGCGGCGCTCGCCGCCCTGCTCGCGAACCGGGCGGCGGTGGCGGTGCTGCACCTCGACCCGCTGACGCTCAAGCGGTACGGGGCGCCGTTGATCGAGGAGGTGCTCAAGGTGGCGTTCGTGGTGTGGCTCATCCGGGCCGAGAAGGTGGGCTTCATGGTGGACGCCGGGGTCCACGGCTTCGCCCTCGGCACCGGGTTCGCGCTGGTCGAGAACGTGTACTACGCCGGCGCGCTGCGGGACTTCGGTCCGCTGCTCTGGATCGTGCGCGGACTGGGCACCGCGGTGATGCACGGCTCCACCACCGCCATCGCCGCGATCCTCACCAAGAGCCTCGCCGACCGCCACGATTCGCACGCGATCCGCTGGGCCGCGCCAGGGCTGGCGCTGGCGTTCGCGGCGCACTCGTTCTTCAACCATCTCACCGTCCATCCCCTGACACTCACCGCGCTGCTGCTCGTCACCATGCCCCTGCTGCTGCTGGTGGTGTTCGAGCGCAGCGAGCAGGCCACGCGCCGCTGGCTCGGCGCCGGGCTCGACGCCGACCTCGGCACGCTCGAGCTGGTGCTGAGCGGCGAGGTGCACGAGAGCCGCGTCGGCCGGTACCTCGAGTCGCTCAAGACGCGCTTCGCGCCCGCCGTGGTGGCGGACATGCTGTGCCTGCTCCGCGTCCACCTCGAGCTGGCGCTGAGCGCCAAGGGCATCCTGATGGCGCGCGCGGCGGGCATCGAGATCCCGCTGGACGAGCACGTCCGCGCCAACCTCGAGGAACTGCGCTACCTCGGGAAGTCGGTCGGTCCCACCGGCCGCCTGGCGCTCATGCCCTTCCTGCGCTCCAGCCGCCGCGACCTCTGGCAGATCCATCTGCTGGGGTCGAGGCGATAGCCGGCGCGCCCGCTCCAGCCTCCGCCGCGCGGCGCGGCGGGCGCCTCAGCCCGCGCGCCGGCTCATCATCACCAGCGCCGCGCCGGTGAAATAGGCCGCGACCCAGTACGCATAGGCCAGGCGCGAGTAGAGGTGCAGCCCGCTCCCGAGCGGCGCCTCCCCCGCGCGCCGCGCATGGCGCCACAGGAGCAGCGTGTCGGTGGCCATCGCGGCGAGCGCCGAGTAGCCCAGGATCCCGTGCAGGCTGACGCCCTCGCGCCGGGTGGCGAGGATCATGAGCAGCGTGGCGGTGACATCGAAGGCCACGGCCACCGTGAAGAAGCCGCGCACCCCGCGGGTGGCGCGGCGGGCACGGACCTCCTTCACGGCGCCGGCGGTGTAGAGCGCCAGCGCCGCGGTCACGGTGGTCACCGCCGCCAATCGCAACGGGGTCATGTCGGTTCCTTTCGTCGCGGGCGCGCGAGCGCCCGCGTCACTCCCAGCCGATCGTGCGGCCCCGGTTCTGCCGCTCGAGCCATGCCATCAGGGGTTGGAAGTACTCGACCATCGCGCGCGTCGAGAGCTCCTCACCGGTGGCTTCGCGGAGCACCACGCGCCAGTCGCGGGTCGCCCCCTGCTCCATGATCCCGCGCAGGAAGTCGCCGACCTCCCGGTTGTCCGCGTACGAGCACGCGTGGGGATCCTGCTTCAGGATCTTCCGTGCGATGTGGTCGTGGAGCTGGAACTTGAGCACCGTCGCGATGGCGTACGAGTAGTAGTAGCAGGGCGTGTCGTTGATGTGGGTCTTGGTCGCCGGGTCGCAGAACTCCTCGCCGCGCGGCGCGGGCGGCTCGATGCCCTGGAACTCGCCGACGTAGCGCCACCAGCGCGCGTTCCACTGGTCGGCCGGCAGGCCCCGCGCGTACACGTCCGCCTCCCAGTGTGTCATCACGCCCGAGGACCAGTACAGGAAGGGCACCGACTCGAGCGCGTCCTGCAGCAGGTGCCGCGTCTGCTCGTCCTTCGGGGTCTTGCCGGGCGGGAGCAGCCCCATCGAGACCAGGTAGGGCTGCTGGCCCGAGGCGAGCGAGATCAGCTCGCCGATGCCCTCGTGGAACGACGGGTTGGCGCCGTCCCGCAGCAGCGGCGGGACCTCGGGCCGCGTGTACGCCATGAAGTAGTAGCCATGCCCGAGCTCGTGGTGCGCGGTGTGCCACCACCACTCGTCGGGCTGCACGCTCATCAGCGAGCGGATGTCGCGATCGAGGTCGATGTGCCAGCACGAGGCGTGCGCGTTCTTCTTCCGCGCCGCGTCCGCGGCCAGCGGGTAGAGGTCGCTGCGCTCCCAGAACGTGGCCGGCAGCGGCGCGAATCCGAGCCCGGTGTAGAAGCGCTCGGCGCTCTTCACCACGAACTCGGCCGACTTGTCGCGGAACGCCGCGTCGAGGCTCGACGAGGGTGTCATCGCCTGCCACTCCTGGCCCCAGCGGTTGGGCAGCCAGTGCGCCGGGATGCGCTTCGGGACCGGCTGGTGGTAGCGCTTCGCCAGTTCGTAGCGCGCCCAGGTGTGGAGCTGGAGATAGAGCGGCCGCAGTTCGCGCATGAAGTCCTGGTTCAGTCTCAGCATCTCGTCGGTGGTCATGTCGTACTTGGCCACCTGGAGCGAGAAGTAGTCGGGGTATCCGAGCTCCCGCGCGACGCCGTTGCGCAGGCCCTGGAGCTTCTCCAGTCCCGGCCGCAGTTCGGGCCCCATGCGCTTGGAGGCCTCCCACATCGCGAGGCGCTTCGACACGTCGGTGAGCGTCACCAGGCTGTCGTCGATGGCGTTCGCGGTGATGGGCTGGCCATCCAGGCGGTAGGTGTAGCCGTTCATCGCCGAGGCCTGCGCGGTCTCCGCGTCGATGCGCGCGCGCACCAGGTCCGGCGCCGTCATCGGCCCCTCGGCGGCATTCAGGAGCACGCGCCTGAGCTCCCGCACGCTGAGCGGGTCGAGCTCGGCGGCGTGCTCGAGCAGGGCCCGCGCCTCGGTGATGAGCTCCGGATTGCCGTTGAACGCGGCCTGCGCCTTGGTGGCGGTGGCCGACGCGGCATCGTGCACCGGGCTGACGTCGGTGGCCGCGTCCCACTGGGCTCGGCTGTTCACGGCGTAGAGCGCCTGGTACGCGGCGTTGACCAGCGCGAGGAAGCGGTCGGCGCGTTCCTGGTACGCGCCGCGGGCCGGCTCGGCGGTGACCGCGGGCGCGGCACGGAGCGCGGCGGCGAGGCTCACGACGAGCGCGAGCCAGAGAGGAAGGCGGGTGCGGGACATCGGGTTCCTCCGATTGCAGGTCGCGGATGCCGGCGGCAGATCGGCGGGCACGGGCCCGCCGGCCGGCGCAGGCTAGCAGACAGCCCACCTCATCCGAAGCACCCTCGGAGGGGATCCGCCACCCTCCCGCTCGCGGCGGAAAGCGCGGCATCGCGGCCGACGGGTCGCGCGCTGGCATCCCGCGGCACCCCCGCGTAGGCTGGGCGGGCACGGAGCCGGGTGGTCGGCCCACGGGAAGGAGTCGCCTGATGTTCTGTCCACGCTGTCGTACCGAGTACGTCGAAGGCGTCGGCCGCTGCGACGCGTGCGATCTCGACCTGGTGGAGGCTCTGGAGCCGCTGCCGACCGAGGAGCCCGCATGGGTCGACCTCGTCACGGTGCTCGAGACCCTCGATCCCACGCGCGCCTCGGTGGTCCGCGCGCTGCTCGAGGCGGAGGAGATCCCCTGCGCCGTGGCCGACGAGCGGACGCGTCACGCCCTCGGCCTGATCGGAGGCGAGGGCCCGCTCGGGCTCTGGCGCATCCAGGTGCCCGCCGAGCTCGCGGACGCCGCGCGCGCGCTCATCGCCGACCGCGGGGCCGAGCTGGCCGAGGGCGGCGAGCCGCCCGAAGCCTCCGTCTGAGCGTCTCCCGCACCGCTCTCGTCCCGCGCTTCCCCGCGTCCGTCGCCGCGCGCGCCGCTCGTCCCGCGCCCGGGGGCGCCTGGTGCTACCATGCGCGGCCGTCGCATCCGGTCCACCCTCGTGTCCCTTCGGCGCTCGCGCGTCCCACGTCCACTCGGAAGAGTAGGAAGGCTCCCGCATGAAGATCGCACGGTCGCACCTCGCCCTCGCCCTCGCCGCGGCACTGCTGGTGGCCGCCGCGCCCGCGCCTGCCCTGGAGCGCTCGGAGGTGGCGGAGAAGTACACCTGGGATCTCCGGGATCTGTACCCGTCGGTGGAAGCGTGGCAGACCGCCAAGGCGGATCTCGAGAAGCGCATCCCCGAGCTGTCGAAGTACCAGGGCCGGATGGGCGAGTCGCCGGGGGTGTTCTTCGACGCCCTCGAGGCCCGCATGGGAGTCCAGAAGGAGCTCGAGCGGCTCAACGTCTACTCGAGCATGTCGAGCGATCAGGACAAGCGCGTCAGCCGGTCGCTCGAGATGAACCAGCAGGCCCAGCAGATGTTCGTGGACTACGGCGCCGCCATCGCGTACCAGCAGCCCGAGATCCTCAAGCTGGGCAGCGAGAAGGTGCGCGGCTTCCTCGCGGCGGACCCGCGCCTCGCGGTCTACCGCGTGTTCCTCGAGGACATCCTGCGCTGGGAGCCCCATACGCTGAGTCCGGCCGAGGAGCGCCTGCTCGCCAAGACCGGCGCGATGGCCGGGGCGGGCGGCGCGCTGCACGACGTGTTCACGAACGCCGACCTGCCCTACCCCAGCGTGACGCTCTCGGACGGCCAGACCGTGCGCCTCGACGCGCAGGGCTACACCCGGTACCGGGCCTCGACCAACCGCGACGACCGCATGAAGGTGTTCGACGCCTTCTGGACGCGCTACCGCGAGTTCGAGCAGACGCTGGGCAGCATGCTCTACGCGCAGCTCCAGGCCCACGTGTTCACGAAGGAGACGCGCAATTTCAGCTCGTGCATGGAGTCCGCGCTGTTCGGCCCGAACGTGCCTCCGGTGGTCTACACCCAGCTCATCCACGACGTGCACGCCAATCTGCCGACCCTTCACCGCTACCTCAAGCTGCGCCAGCGCATGATGGGGGTGGACACGCTGCGCTACGAGGATCTCTACGCGCCGGTGGTGAAGAAGGTGGATCTGCGCTACACCAAGGAAGAGGCGATGGAGATGACGCTCGCGGCCGTCGCCCCGCTCGGACCGACCTACGTCGCCACCCTGAAGAAGGGCTTCGAGAGCCGCTGGGTGGACTGGGAGCCGACCACGGGCAAGCGCTCGGGGGCGTACAGCACCGGCGCGTACGGGGTGCACCCGTACCAGCTCCAGAACTTCACCGGCCTGTACGACGAGGTGTCGACGGTGGCCCACGAGTCCGGCCACTCGATCCACACCTACCTGTCGTTCGAGAAGCAGCCGTACGTGAACTCGGGTTACCCGACGTTCGTGGCCGAGGTGGCTTCGACCTGCAACGAGGCGCTGCTGCTCGACTACATGCTGAAGCGCACCCAGGACCCGGACGTGCGCCTGTTCCTGCTCGGCACCCGGCTCGACGGCCTGCGCACCACGCTGTTCCGCCAGACGCTGTTCGCCGAGTTCGAGCTCCGGATCCACGAGATGGCGGAGAAGGGCGAGGCGCTCTCGGGCGAGGCGATGAGCAGGCTCTACCTCGACCTGCTGCGCGAGTACTACGGCGACGCGCAGGCGGTGTGCCGCATCAACCCGCGCTATGCCATCGAGTGGGCCTACATCCCGCACTTCTACTACAACTTCTACGTCTACTCGTACTCGACCAGCATCGTCGCCTCGTCGTCCATCGCGAACTCGATCCTGGCCGAGGCCGCGGCCAAGAAGCCGTCCACCAAGGCGCGCGACGCGTACCTCGACATGCTGTCCTCGGGCTCCTCGAAGTATCCGATCGATCTGCTCAAGGGCGCCGGCGTGGACATGACGACCTCGGCGCCGTTCAACTCGGCGATCTCCGAGATGAATCGCGTCATGGACGAGATGGAGCAGGTCCTCGCGACGCGTGATGCGCCGGGGAAGAAAGCGGTGAAGAAGAAGTAGCGCGGACCCTCATCGCGCCCCGCTCCGGCCGCGGCACGCCACCCGTGTCGCGGCCGGACGCTTTCCGGCCGCGCGCATGGCGCGATCGGGCGCGGGTCGCCGCGCGGAGCGGCGGGCACCCTTCAGCGTCCGCCGAGATCCAGCACGTCGAGTTCCCAGCGCAGGCCACGCTTGTGGTCGTAGCCCACCACCTGGTGCGGATCGGTGATGATCTCCTCCTCGAGGATCAGGACGATCCGGGGCCCGCTCGGGAGCAGCAGGTAGGCCCGCTCCCCGTCGAAGCGCACCTCGGCATTGCGGAAGATGCCGTAGTCGTTCGTCGACGCGTGGCAGTGCCAGGTGCGCCGGTCGATATCGCGGCCGCGGTAGGTGGCCGCGGGCGCGGGCGTCGCGGGGATCGCGAGCAGGACGATCAGGGCAAGGGCGATGGCGGCGCGGGTCATGGGCCTCCAGACCTCCCGGTGGGACGAGGAGCGCGCCCGGTCGACGCCCGACAAGCGTACCAGTCGGCCGGTCCGGCCCCAAGGCCGCACCGCCCGGCCGGTGCGCCCCGGCGCCGCGGACCGGCCACCGCCCCTACCCGGTCGGGCGCAGCGCGCGCACCTGCGCCGCGCACCCGGGGCACAGGCTGACGCGCTTGAGATCGATCTCCTCGACGTAGGTCGAGGACCGCATCACGCATTCGAACTGCCGGCAGTGGTAGAGCCCGAACTGATGACCCAGCTCGTGCACGATCTCCTTCTCGATGCGGCCCTGGAACGCCTCCGCGTCGGGCGGCAGGCCGTAGAACTCGTTCGCCAGCCGGTGGGTGGACACCACGCCCGCCACGCCGCCGAGCTGCGCCTGGCCGAACACGAACGTGAGCACCGGGATGAAGAGGTCCACGTCCACGACCGCGATCACCTTCTCGGGCCCGCCGGCGCCGAAGGCGATGACCTGGTGGAGCAACGCGGTGGCGT
Organism: Candidatus Eiseniibacteriota bacterium; assembly: GCA_963776245.1. Classification (GTDB taxonomy): domain Bacteria; phylum Eisenbacteria; class RBG-16-71-46; order RBG-16-71-46; family RBG-16-71-46; genus CAVSAC01. The sequence goes on from CAVZLN010000006.1 coordinate 71,949, forward strand.
TGTGCTGGCGGCGACCGGGGTCGAACACGCGGTCGAGATCGAGGGCCCGCGCGAGCCGCCGCGCGGGCACGCCGAACTCCGCGGTCACGCGCGCGACCACGCCGTCGCGCTCGCCCACCCGCTGGCGCGAGGCGTCCAGGATGCAGACGCCCCCGGGCACTAGGCCTTCCTCAGGCCGTACTTCTCGATCTTGTGGTAGAGCGTCGCGCGGTCGATCTGCAGCATCTCGGCCGAGCGCGAGATGTTCCAGTGCTGCTGCTCGAGCACGTTGAGCACGTGCGCCTTCTCCATGCTGGCGAGCGAGCCGCTGGCGGGCAGCGAGCCCTTGCTGAGCACCTGGAACGGCAGGTCCTCGGCGCGCAGTTCGGGCGGCTTGCCCACCACCATCGCGCGCTCGACCGCGTTCTCGAGCTCGCGCACGTTGCCCGGCCAGTCGTAGCGCACCAGCGCGTCCATCGCCTCGGGAGAGATGCGCATCTCCGGGATGCCGCGCACCGACGCGATGCCGTGCACGAAGTGGTTCGCGAGCCGCGGGATGTCGCCCTTCCGCTCGCGCAGCGGTGGCACGAAGATGCTGAACACGTTGAGGCGGTAGTAGAGGTCCTCGCGGAACGCCCCGTCCGCGACCGCCTTCTCGAGGTCGCGGTTGGTGGCGCAGATGACGCGGAAGTCCACCGTGATGATGTTGTTGCCGCCGACCCGGGTGAACTGCTTCGTCTCGAGCACGCGCAGCAGGTCCATCTGCGTCTTCATGTCGATGTTGCCGATCTCGTCGAGGAACAGCGTGCCGCCGTCGGCCAGCTCGAGCTTGCCCTTGCGCCGGTACTGCGCGCCGGTGAAGGCGCCGCGCTCGTGCCCGAACAGCTCGCTCTCGAGCAGGCCTTCGGCCATCGCGCCGCAGTTGACCGTCACGATCGGGAAATAGCGCCGCGCGCTGTTGCCGTGGATGGCGCGGGCGACCAGCTCCTTGCCGGTGCCGCTCTCGCCGCGGATCATCACCGTGGTGTCGGTGCGCGCCACCGTCTGCACCATCTCGAACACCTTGCGCATCTGCGGCGAATCGCCGACGATCTCGTCGACGCGCGCGAACTCCGAGATCTGGTCCTGGAGCCGCTCGTTCTGCCGCAGCAGGGCGCGCTGCTTGATGGCGTTCTGGACGATGTGGGACAGGTGGTCCGGATCCACCGGCTTGGTGACGTAGTCGAAGGCGCCCGCCTTGAGCGCCTGGACCGCGGTGTCCACCGTGGCGTAGGCGGTGATGAAGATGACCGTGACGCCGGGATCGATCTCGTGGATCCGCTGCTGCAGCTCCATGCCGTCCATCCCGGGCATCTTGATGTCCAGCAGCAGGATGTCCCAGCGGCGGCCCTGCATCTTCTGCAGCGCCTCGGCGGCATTGGGGGCCACGTCCACCGTGAAGCCGTCCTCGGCGAACCAACGCTGGAGGGATTCCCGCACGCTGAGCTCGTCGTCGACGATCAGGATGGAGGTCTTGTCATTCATGTGCGCCTCGTGTTCCGGAGGAAGGACCGCTCCCCGGGCTGGCCGGCCGCGCGTCGGCGCGGTCGGGCGGGGGGAAGACCAGGGTGAACGTCGTCCCCCGGCCGGGCTCGGACACCACGTCGATGGTGGCGCTGTGGCGCTGGGCGATGCCGTAGACGACCGACAGGCCCAGCCCCACACCCTGGCCCTGGGGCTTGGTGGTGAAGAACGGCTCGAACACGTGGGGGAGATCCTCGGCCGCGATGCCCACGCCGCTGTCGTGGACCTCCAGGCGCACCGCGCCGGAGGCCTCCCGGCTGGCCGCGACGCGCACCCGGCCCCCGTCGGGCATGGCGTCGGCCGCGTTGACCAGCAGCGCCACCAACGCCTGCTGGAGCTGGCCCTCGTCGCCGAGGACGCTCACGTCGGGCGGCTCGCACGCGGTCTCGACCTCGACGCGCGCCATCTGGAGGTGGTGCGCCACCAGCATCACCGCGCGCTCGATCGCCTCGCGCACGCCGGCGCGGTGGAACTCGCCGTCCTGCTTGCGTGAGAACAGCAGCAGGTTCCGCACGATGTTCCCGCAGCGCTCGGTCTCGCGCACGATCATGTCGAGGTCGGCGAGCAGCGTGCGCGAGAACGCGGCGTCGGGCAGTTCGCGGCGCACGCGCTTCGCCTGGAGCTTGGCGTACGTCAGGATCCCGGAGAGCGGGTTGTTGAGCTCGTGGGCGACCGAGGCCGCGAGCGTGCCGAGCGAGGCCATCTTCTCGACCTGGAGGATCTGCCGGTCCATGCGCTGCAGCTCCTCGGTCTTCGCGCGCACGCGGTCCTCGAGCGTGTGCGACCAGCGCCGGTTCTCCTCCTGCGCCTCGCGCAGGGAGCGCGTCATGGTGTTGAACGAGGTGGCGAGCAGCCCGAGGTCGTCGTCGCTCCCGACCCGGATCACGTGGTCGAGGTCCCCGCGGGCGAGCGCCTCGGTGCCGGCGGTGAGCGCCCGGATCGGCCGGCGCACGGTGAAGCGCAGGAAGAACGCCGAGGCCACCGCCACCGCCAGGAACCCCGCCACCGCCCAGGCCGCCGTGCGGCGCTGCGCGGTCGCGATCGCCTCGTCCACGGTCTTCAGCGACATCTGGACGTCGAACACCCCGAGCACCGTCCGCTGGGCGGGCGCCAGGTGGCAGCCGCCCGAGGAGCACGCGGGCTGATTGCGCACCGGGTGGATGACGCCGACCACGCGGTGCCCGTCGTGATCCCGGTAGACGCGCGCGCGGTTCGCCGACGGCAGCCGCTCGAGCGGGCGGGCGCTGTCGTGACAGGCCACGCACGCCTCGGCGTGCAGGTCCACCATGCGCCCCTGCTCGGTGGAATCGGTCGAGAAGGTGATCTGCCCGCGCTTGTTGTAGATCCGGATGCTCATCACGCCGGGCTGCGTCCCGAGCGTGCGCGCCATCTGGTAGACGTCCTGCTTCCGGTTCAGCAGCATGCTGTACTGCGTGCTGGCGGCGATGAAGTCGCTGATCCGGCTGGCGCTGGCGATGGCCTGGGAGGTCAGTTCGACCGTGTAGAAGTGGATCGCGAAGGTCGCGAACAGGCCGAACGCGAGCAGCAGCAGGAAGAGCGTGCCCGCGAGGACTCGGAAACTGACGGTGCGCAGGACGCGCATGGCAGGACCCCACAGTACCCATGGGGGATCGGTGATGACATTCTCACCACTCCCCGCGCGGCGCAAACACGCGCCCGCCCGGGGTCCTCAGCCGTACACCCGGCACAGCAGGTCGAAGTAGCGCGTGGCGCCCAGCATCTGCGCCACGCTGTCGAGCGGCGCCCCGCCGTCGGCGAGCGCCGCGCCCACCCCCGCGCCGGGCTCGCCCAGCGCCCGGGCGATCCCGGCCTGGAAACGGCGGTGATCGGCGGTGTAGCCCGGCTCCGCGGCCGGCGCCTCGAGCAGGGCCGCCAGCCGGAGCGCATCGCCGGTCACCTCGACCTCGTACAGCCAGCCCTCCTCGAGCGGCGCGCTCGCCACCGTCGAAGGGCGCTCCGCGAGCCGGGGATTGACCGCGCGCACGGTGCCCTCGACGGGCGCCGGGAGCGCGAAGGTGCCGCCGTCGGTCACGATCCAGAGGTGCGCCTGACCGCGCCGCACGGTCTCGCCCACCGCCGGCGGCACCACCGCCCGCGGCACCAGCAGGGCCACCGCCAGCCCCGGCTCGATCCCCACGCGATGAAGGGTGGCCGCGTCCCCCGCCGCCCGTTCGCGCCGCACCCAGCAGTGGCCCCGGCTGTAGCCGCGGTCCCCCGCCAGTTCGGTCCGTCCCCGCGCCGGCGCGGCGCTCGTCCCGGCCGCCTCGCCGCGCGCGAAGTGCATGCGCATCGCGGTGTCGAGCGGGCAGCGCTCGCATTCGAAGCGGCGCTCGCAGAGCTGGTAGGACAGGATGCCCGCGGTCATCCACACGCACTTGAAGTCGCCCGGTGGGACGATCCGGCAGGCGGGGTCCGGCCGCGTGTCCGGCATGGCTGCCTCCCTCCGCCTCAACTGCCCTGCGAGGCGAGCTGGAGCTCCCGGGCGATGTGGCGCCGCGCGGCCTCGCCGGCGGCGACCTCCGGGGACTCCCCATGATGCGCGAACACCGGCAGATGCCGGGCCGCGAGCGCGAATGCCACGAAGCCGAACGCGACGATGCTGAGCGTCAGCGAGATCTCCGCCAGCGATGGGAAGTAGGTCTTCCCGGCGTAGGCCTCGAGGCTCGTGATGCTGACGTTCATCCGATTGAGCACCACCCCGAGGATCACCAGGAAGGCGCTCGCGAACAGACCGTTCGGATGCTCGCGGATGCGGCGCTGCGCCAGCAGCAGGATCGGCGCCACCAGCCCGACCGACACCTCGGCCCACCAGAACCACGTCTCGCCGCGGGGCGCGAACAGCAGCCCCCACTGGTTCCGGTACGCGAGATCGAGGACCTTCATGGTGGCGAGCACCGCGAGCACCACGAGGCAGATCCGCCCCAGCTCGGTGAGCAGGTTCATCTCGAGCCCGCGCCCGAACGCGCGCGACGAGAGGAACGACTCGAAGATGGTCATCGCCAGCCCCACCGCGATCGCCGAGACGAAGAAGAACACCGGCAGGTAGGGCGAGTACCACAGCGGGTAGACCTTCTCCGGCATGATCAGGTACATCGAGCCGAGCGACGACTGGTGCAGCGTCGAGAGCAGCACGCCGAGGATGATGATCGGCACCATCACGTTGCGCAGCACCTTGAGCGCCCCCACCCAGCGGAAGCGCTCGAGCACCATCGGGGCGAACTCCAGGGCCAGCACCGTGGTGTAGAGCATCACGCACCAGGCGATCTCGAACATGACCGAGTTCGGGTTCCACATCACGAGCGCGTGCCAGATGTTCCACGGCCGCCCCAGGTCCACCATGAGCGCCCCGACCACCAGCAGGTAGCCGAGGAACGCGGTGAGGATCGCCGGACGCACGATGGGCTCGAACCGCTTGATGTGGAGGATGTGCGTGAGCGCCGCGAGCGTGAACCCGCCCGCCGCCAGCGCCACGCCGCACAGGACGTCGAAGCCGATCCACATCCCCCACGGGAACTCGTCGCTCAGGTTGGTGACCGCCCCGAGCCCCTTCCAGTAGCGCAACACCGCGCTCACCACGCCGGCGGCGAGCAGGACGGTGGCCACCGCACCCCAGAACGTGATCTTCGGCAGCCGCATGGTCATGCCCCCTTCCCGGTGTCGGTGGTGTGCGCGTTTGCCTGGGTGCGCGAATCGGCGTCGGCGAGCGCCTGCTCGAGGCGCGCGACCTCGCCGCGGCGGTTGGTGATCCACCAGATGCCGTACAGGAAGACCCCGCCCAGCGAGACCACGCCGGGCAGCGTGGAGAGCACGTTCTCGGTGAGCTCGGGCAGCGGCTCGTGGGTGAGCTGGGTCTGGAATCCCAGCTTCTCGAAGGCGACCGGGCTCAGATAGAGGATGGAGGTCCCGCCCACCTCCTCGACGCCGTACACCTTGTCCACGTATCCGCCGGGGTTGGCCGCGATGCGCTCATGCGCCTCCTGGATCAGGGCGTCGCGGTCGCCGAACTTGGTGGCTCCGGTCGGGCACGCCTCGGCGCACGCGGGGGGCTTGCCCTGCGCGACGCGCTCGGGGCAGAAGCGGCACTTCTGCACCTTGGGGTAGTTGCTCGCCCACTCGTAGCGCGGCACCTGGAACGGACAGGCCTGGATGCAGTAGCGGCAGCCGAGGCACTTGTCCGCGTCGTACACCACCGGCCCCGCGGGGAGCTTCTCGAACGCCCCCACCGGACACACCGAGACGCAGGTCGGGTGGACGCAGTGCTGGCACATCCGGCGGACGTACGTGCCGTCGATCTCCTGGATCGCGGTGTACGCGGTCGGCGACAGCCGGGCTTCCGGGGTCTCCGGCAGGTGGTTCTCCGTCTTGCAGGCGGCCTGGCACGCGCCGCATCCGGCGCACAGCGTGATGTCGATCAGCATCGCTTTCGGTTTGCTCATGGCGGCCTCCCCCCTCACCGCACTTCGAGGAATTCGTGGTCGAAGCGCTCCCACACGTCGGCACCGACGTGCTTCATGGCGCCCGCGATGGGCGGGCCGCCGTCCTGCAGCATCGCCGGCTCCACCGCGCCGCCCGCGCCCGCGAACACGTCGCGCAGGCGCCCGAACTCCTCGTCCATCCAGCCGCGCGTCTCGTCGCCGAGCAGCAGCGACTTGAGGTCGGCGTTGCGATCGGGACGGACGTCACAGACCCAGCCCTCGCAGAACGGCGCGCGCTGGAGCAGCCCGGGCCGGGCGAGCAGCGCGTCGTTGAAGGCCAGCACGTGGCCGTCGATCGGCGCCCGCACGGTGAGCGCGTGCCCGCCCTGCTCGAGACTCAGCAGCGGGGCGCCGCGCTTCACGTGCGCGCCCGGCTCGGCCAGGAACCTCACCGTGGGCGAGTCGAGCAGGCGGACCACGAAGTCGTCCACCCCGAGCCACGCGTGGCCGGACGGGAACAGGTTGAGCCAGGTGTGCGAGCGGGCGAAGAACACCCCGCTCGGGACGCGGACGCTGGCGGGCGACACCGCCGCCGGCACCAGCGCCGGGACGCGATTGCGGTGCAGCAGCCAATCCACCGCCAGCGCGAGGACGATCGTGAGCACCACGAAGAGCACGGTCATGGCTTCACTCCTTACGGAGATCCGGGGATCCTGCGTTCACGGCGAGCGACACGGGATAGAACGCGTCCACGAGCCTCCGCCAGTCATCGTCATCCAATCGGTCGCTGAGGTCCGGGACCGCCAGCCCACCGTCGGCCATCGCCGGCCCGGCGAGCGGCGCGAACCACCGCGCCAGCTCCATCTGCTGCGTGTCCTGCCAGCGCTCGGCCGCGACGCCGTGCAGGAGGTTGTGCACCTCGTGCTCGGCCTCCGCGGGCTCGATGCGGGCGATCCAGCCGTGTTCGAACGGCGAGTCGCTCACCAGCCCGGGATCGCGATCGAGCGCGCGGTTGGTCTCGAGCACCACGCCCGACATCGGCGCGGTCACCGGCAGCGTGCGGCGCCCGTGATGCAGCGCCGCGTACGGCTCGCCCTGGCGGATGCGCGCGCCCGGCTGGGGCCGGTCGATGCGCTCGACCCGGCCGAGCAGCCGGACCGGCAGGTCCGTCACCCCGATGCGCGCCTCGCGCGTGCCCCGGGTCACCACCCAGGCGTGACCCGGATGGAGCCAGCGCGCGCGCGGCGCTCGGGGATGCTGTCCCCGGGTGGCCGCGAGCGTCGCGGGCACCTCGGCGGTCGGCGTCGGGAACACCAGCGCCTCGATGACGAAGAACGTCGCCACCGTGAGAAGCACCAGGATGATCACCATCGCCCACCTCCCCGACAGGGGACTGAACCCTCGACCCACGACGTTCCATATGGAAGGGCCGTGCCACGCCTCGCGTGGCACGCTGAACGCCGTGCGCGCGCACGCGTTGAGTGACCGCGCGGGTGCCGGGTGCGCCGGCCCGGGACTGTGGGGTAGCGCTACACCCGGTCGCGAGCGGATCGCGCCGCGCTCGGCAACTCCCGCCCCGCGCGTCGGTTGGATGCGGTGTCGGATTTCCCGGCAGCGAGTGTCGAACTTCTCCACAGAAACGACGGGCCGGGTGTCGCGAAGGCGGTCGGGAGCGCGCGCGGGCGAAGCGCACGCGGGCGACGGCACCGATTTGTCGGACGCGGCGCGAGCGCATAGATTGGAGTTCGCAGGGATCCCCAGGATCGTGTCGGAGGCTCGCATGCCCCAGAGGATTTTGCTCGGAGATGAGGCCGTCGCGCTGGGCGCGGTCCATGCTGGACTCACCGCCGCCTACTCCTACCCGGGCACTCCCGCGACCGAGATCATGGAGTCGCTCCAGGCCCATCGCGCCGCCCACGGCGGGCCGCACGCCACCTGGTGTGCCAACGAGAAGACGGCGTTCGAGGGCGCCCTCGGCGTGTCGTTCGCCGGACGGCGCGCGCTGGTCTCGATGAAGCACGTCGGCCTCAACGTGGCCGCCGATCCCTTCATGAACTCCGCGCTGGTCGAGGTCCACGGCGGGCTGGTGCTCGCGGTCGCCGACGACCCCGGCATGCACTCGTCGCAGAACGAGCAGGACAGCCGCTACTACGCCGACTTCGCCCGCGTGGTGTGCCTCGAGCCCGCGAACCAGCAGGAGGCCTACGACATGACGCTCGAGGCCTTCGACCTGTCGGAGCGCTTCCGCATCCCGGTGATGGTGCGGCTGGTCACCCGGCTGGCCCACGGGCGGACCGTGGTGGACGTCGGCGAACCGCGGGAGCAGAACCCGATCCGACGCGCGCCCCAGCGCACCTCGTGGATCCTGCTGCCCGGCAACGCCCGGCGGCAGTGGCGCTCGCTGCTCGAGCGCCAGCGCGAGTTCGCCGCGCACAGCGAGGGCTCGCGCTGGAACACGCTCGAGCTGAACCCCGCCGACCGCTCGCTGGGCGTCATCACGTGCGGCATCGCGCGCGGGTACTTCCGCGAGAACGCCGCGGAGCTGGCGGCGGCCCCGTCGCACCTGCACATCGGCGCCTACCCCGCCCCGGTCGAGGCCATCCGCCGCCTCGCCGCGACACGTCGGGCGCGTGCTGGTGCTCGAGGACGGGTATCCGTTCATCGAGCGCCAGCTGCGCGGGCTGCTGCCCCAGTCGCTCGAGGTGCGCGGCCGCATGGACGGCACGCTGCCGCCCGACGGCGAGCTCACGCCCGAGAGCGTGCGCGCCGCACTCGGGCTGCCGGCCCGCGAGCTCGTCCGGCCTGCCCGGGCTCACGCTCCCGCTGCGCCCGCCCCAGCTGTGCTCGGGCTGCGCGCACGGCACCATGTACCACGCGCTCCATCGCGCCATGGAGGGCCTCGACGCGCAGATGGTGACGGCCGACATCGGGTGCTACACGCTGGGCGCGCTGCCGCCCTACTCGGCGATCGAGTCGTGCGTGTGCATGGGCGCCTCGATCGGCATGGCCAAGGGCGCGGCCGACGCGGGGTATCGCCCGGTGGTGGCGGTGATCGGGGACAGCACGTTCCTGCACTCCGGCATCACGCCGATGCTCGACGCGGTCTCCGAGGACACCCCGATGACCGTGCTCATCCTCGACAATGAAGCCACCGCGATGACCGGCGGCCAGGAGCCGCTGCTGCCGGCGTCGCGGCTGCACGAGATCGTGCTCGGCCTCGGCATGGACCCGGAGCACTGCCATCTGGTCGCGGCCACCCCGAAGCTCATGAAGCAGAACGCCGCGCTCCTGCGCCAGGAGATCGAGCACCCGGGGCTCTCGGTGGTGATCGCGGTGAAGGAGTGCATCCAGACCGCGAAGCGCAAGCTCCGCGCGGCGGAGGCCACGGCATGAGGTACGACATCATCCTCGCCGGCGTCGGCGGCCAGGGCGTGCTGAGCATGGCCGCCATCATCGGCAGCGCCGCGGCGATCGAGGGCCTGAAGGTGAAGCAGTCCGAGGTGCACGGCATGTCCCAGCGCGGCGGCGCGGTGGTGGCGCACCTGAGACTCTCCGACCAGCCGATCGCCTCCGACCTGGTGCCCCAGGGCACCGCCGACCTCATCCTCTCGATGGAGCCGGTGGAAGGCCTGCGCTACCTGTCCTACCTGTCGGCCTCCGGCACCCTGGTGACGGCGCTGAACCCGGTGGTCAACATCCCCGACTACCCCGACATGGACGTCCTGCTCGCCCAGGTCCGCTCGCTGCCGCACTCGGTCACGGTGGACGCCGAGCGGCTCGCGTACGAGGCGGGCGACGTGCTCGCCGTCAACACCGTGATGGTGGGCACCGCGGCGCGCCTGCTGCCGCTGAAGACCGACTCGCTCGAGCGGGCGGTGCGCGCCACCTTCCGCGCCAAGGGCGAGCGCGTCGCCGAGGTCAATCTCGCGGCCTTCCAGCGCGCGCGGCAAGCCGCGGCATGACCCCGGACGCCGGCCTGGTGGCGCGGCTGTTCGAGCGCGCACGGCCTCGCGGGGCGGGCGCGCTCCTCGAGAGCGAGGGCCTCGCGTTGCTCGAGGCGCTCGGCCTCGACGTGCCGCGCCACCTCGAGCTGCGCGATGCCGCGGCGGTCGCGGCGCTCGCCGCGCCCCCATTCGCCGGGGAGCGCGCCGTGGTCAAGGTGGTGAGTACCCGCATCCGCCACAAGACCGAGGCGGGCGGGGTGGCCATCGTCCCCAACACCGTCGCGTCCATCGGCGCGGCGGCGCGGGACATGGAGCGCCGCCTGCCCGCGGCCGACGTGGACGGATTCATGATCAGCGAGTACGTGCCGTTCTCGCCGGCCCTCGGGCACGAGCTGCTGGTCGGGCTGCGCTGGACCGACGACTTCGGCGCGGTCGTGACGGTGGGCGCCGGCGGGGTGGCGACCGAGTTCCTGGCCGGCGCGTTCCGCGACGACAGCGCGCTCGCCGTGCTCTCCCCCGCGCTCGCGCGCGGCGACGAGATCGAGCGCGCGCTGGCGCGCGTGACCGCGGTGCGGCGGGTGACCGAGCCGCTGCGCGGCCAGCCGCCGCCGCTCGAGATGTCGCGCCTCGCCGACGTGGTGCGCCGCTTCCTGTGGCTCGCGGAGCGCTTCGCGCCGGTGCCGCTGGCCGAGTTCGAGGTCAACCCGTTGGTGATCTCCGGCGGCCGGCTGGTGGCGCTCGACGCGCTCGCGACCACCGGGAGCGCGCGCCCGGCGCCGGCGCCCGCGCGCCCGCTCGCCAAGGTGCGCGCGCTGCTCGAGCCGCGCACGGTGGCGATCGTGGGGGTGTCCGAGAAGGGCCTCAACCCGGGGCGGATCATCCTCCAGAACCTGCTGCGCGACGGCTTCGACCCCGCGCGCATCACGGTCGTCAAGCCCGGCACCGCAGCGATCGACGGGGTGCGCTGCGTGCCCGCGCTCGACGCGCTGCCGGAGCGCGTGGACCTGCTGGTGCTGGCGATCGCGGCGGGGCAGGCCCCCGAAGCCATCGCCGCGGCCGCCGACGGCGCGCGCGCCGAGAGCATCATCCTCATCCCGGGCGGGCTCGACGAGCGCCCCGAGAGCGCGCCGCTGGTGGCGCGCATGCGCGAAGCGCTGGCACGGGCCCGGGCCTCCGCCGGGCGCGGTCCGGTGGTGAACGGCGGCAACTGCCTGGGCGTGCGCTCGGTCCCCGGACGGGTCAACACGCTGTTCATCCCCGAGCACAAGCTGCCGCTGCCGCGCGGCGCGGCGAGCCCGATGGCGCTGGTGTCCGGCAGCGGCGCGTTCGCCGTCTCCAAGACCAGCAAGCTCGCGGGGCTCAACCCGCGCTACGTGATCTCGGTCGGCAACCAGATGGACCTCACCCTCGCCGACTACCTCGAGGTCCTCAAGGACGACGACGGAGTCGAATTGTTCGCGGTGTACGCCGAGGGCTTCCAGCCGCTCGACGGCCTGCGCTTCCTCGCCGCCGCGCGCGCCATCACCGACGCGGGGCGCACGGTGGTGCTCTACCGCGGCGGACGGACGCAGGCGGGGGCCGCCGCCGCCGCCAGCCACACCGCCGCGGTGGCGGGCGACTACGCCGTCACCCGCGCGCTCGCCGCCGCCGCGGGCGTGGTGGTGGCCGACTCGCTCGAGGACTTCGAGGACCTCACCCGGCTGTTCGCGCTGCTGCGCGGCCGCAGGCCCGCCGGCACCCGCCTCGGCGCGGTCTCGAACGCGGGCTTCGAGTGCGTGGCCATCGCCGACAGCCTGGGCGCCTTCACGCTCGCGGAGTGGACCCCGGAGACGCGCGCGGCGCTGGTCGCGCTGCTCGAGCGCGCGCGCCTCGCGGACATCGTCGCGGTGCGCGACCCGATCGATCTCACCCCCACGCTCGGGGACTCCGGCTTCGCGGAGGTGTCCCGCCTGGTGCTCGAGGACCCGCTGGTGGATGTCGGGCTGATCGGATGCGTGCCCATGACCGGGGCGCTCGACACCCTGGCGCCGGGCAGTGGCCACACCGACGACATCGGCCGCGAGGACTCGATCGCCGGGCGGCTGGTGCGGCTGTTCCACGCCACCACCAAGCCGTGGGTGGCGGTCGTGGACGCCGGTCGCCTGTACGACGCCATGGCGCAGCGGCTCGAGGACGGTGGTGTGCCCACCTTCCGCACCGCCGACCGCGCGCTGCGGCTGTTCGACCGCTGGTGCGCCGCGCGCCTGCGGGCGCCGGCGGACGAGGCCGGTTCCGGCGTCATGAGCCCCGCCACCCGTTTCGTGCCCGGCGACCATCTCGGTCTCGAGCCGCTGGCGACGCTGTTCAACCGCGGCTACGAAGGGTACTTCGTCCCCATCCAGCTCGACGCGGAGGCGTTCGCCGTGTATGCGGCGGCGTGGGACCTCGACCTCGCGGCGACCCGTGTGGCGCTGGCCGGCGGCCAGCCGGTGGCGTTCGCGCTGCTCGGCGTGCGCGGGCGACGCGGCTGGGTCGGCGGCATGGGCGTGGTGCCCGAACTGCGCGGCCGCGGGCTCGGGCGCGCCGCGATGGACGCGGTGATGGCCGAGGCGCGCGCCCGCGGGCTCGCCGCCGTGGGTCTCGAGGTGCTCGAGCAGAACACGTGGGCGGCGCGGATCTACGAAGGGATGGGATTCCGCGACACGCGCGCGCTCGAGGTGTGGTCCCGTCCCGCCGACGCGCCGCCGCTCGCGGCCGAGCCGGCGCCGCAGGTGGCACCGGTGCCGGTGGACGAGGCGCTCGCCGCGCACGCCGCGCTCCATCCGCAGCGCCCGCCGTGGCAGCGCGAGCAGCGGTCGCTGGCGCGGCAGTCCGATCGGCTCGCCGCGCTCGCGGTGCGGCGGGCGGGCTCCATCGGAGCGCTGGCGATCTTCCACGGCTCGCCCCAGCGGGTGTCGCTGCTGGCGCTCGCGGCGCGGCCGGACGCTCCCGCCGGAGCGCTGCCCGCCCTGCTCGCCGCACTCACCGCGGCCCACCCGGGAGCCACGGTCACGCTGGCCAACCTGCCGGCGGGCGATCCGGCCGGCGCGGCGCTGGCCGCCGCCGGATTCACGGTGCGCCTGCGCCAGCGCGAGATGACGCGGGCGCTCTAGCCGGAGCGAGCCGCGTCCGTCGCTCGCGACGCCGCGCCCGCCCGCGCGCCCGGCGCGCGCGTTGGAGTCCGCGGAGCGCGGGAGTAGGATGCTCCCATCCGGACGCTCTGGACCCCAGCGCCGATCCAAGCCAAGTGCTCGCCGGCGCGATCGCGCACCGGCCCGAGGACCGCGCCCCACCCGGGGCCACCCCGCCGGCCACCCGCGATCGCCCGTGAAAGGGGATCGAGATGGAACGCTCCGAGAACCGCCGCGCCGCCAGGACCACGCGTCGCGGGCACGACCTGCTGCGGGACCCGCTCACCAACAAGGGACTGGCGTTCACGCCCGAGGAGCGCCGCGCGCTGCGGCTGCGCGGGCTGCTGCCCGCCGCCCACCTCGGCATCGCGGAGCAGGCGGCGCTCGAGCTCGAGCACCTGCGCGCCAAGGCCACCGATCTCGAGAAGTACATCGGGCTGGCGGCGCTCCAGGACCGCAACGAGATGCTGTTCTACCACCTGCTGATCGAGAACATCGTCGAGTTCATGCCGATCGTGTACACCCCGGTGGTGGGCAAGGCGTGCCAGACCTACAGCCACATCTTCCGCCAGCCGCGCGGCGTGTGGCTCACGCCCGAGGACGAGGAATCGATCGCCGAGGTGCTGCGCAACTGCGGGCATGACGACGTGCGCCTGATCGTCGTGACCGACAACGAGCGCATCCTGGGCCTCGGCGACCAGGGCGCGGGCGGCATGGGCATCCCGGTCGGCAAGCTCTCGCTCTACACCGCCGCGGCGGGCATCCACCCGGCGCAGTGCCTGCCGATCTCCCTCGACATCGGCACCAACAACGCCGAGTTGCTCAACGACCCGTACTACGTCGGCTACCGCCAGCGCCGCCTGCGCGGCGAGCGCTACGACCGCTTCATCGAGGCGTTCGTGGAGGCGGTGCGCGAGGTGTTCCCCAAGGCGCTCCTGCAGTGGGAGGACTTCGCCAAGGACAACGCCTTCCGCCTGCTCGATCGCTACCGCAAGCGGCTCACCTGCTTCAACGACGATATCCAGGGCACCTCGGCGGTCACGGTGTCGGGCCTGCTCGCCGCGCTGCGCATCACCGGCGGCACGCTCGAGGACCAGCGCATCGTGTACGCGGGCGCGGGCTCGGCCGGGGTCGGCATCGCGCGGCTGGTGCGCAGCGCCATGAGCGAGGGCTGCGCCGACGCCGGCAAGGTCCGCCGCGCCCAGGTGTTGATCGATTCCCACGGCCTGGTGCGGGACGACGGCCATCCGCTGGACATCCCCAAGCGCGAGTTCGCGCTCACCCGCGAGGAACAGGCCGCGTATGGCTTCACCGGCGAGGGGCCCTACGACCTGCTCCAGGTGGTCCGCAGCCATGAAGCCCACCATCCTCGTGGGCACCAGCGCCACCCCGGGGCTGTTCAGCCGCGAGGTGATCACCGAGATGGCGAGGCACGTCGAGCGCCCGGTCCTGTTCGCGCTCTCGAACCCCACCTCGAAGAGCGAGTGCACGCCCGAGGAGGCCATCACGTGGACGGAAGGCCGCGCCATCATCGCGACCGGGAGCCCGTTCCGCCCGGTGACCTTCGAGGGGGTCACCCACCGCATCGGCCAGGGCAACAACGTGTTCATCTTCCCCGGCGTGGGGCTGGGCGCGATCCTGTCCGAGACGCGCGAGGTGACGGACTCGATGTTCCTGGTCGCGGCCAAGACCCTGGCGGCGTGCGTGACCGAGGAACAGCTCGCGTGCGGCCAGCTGTTCCCCGACGCCGACGGACTGCGTGACGTGAGCGCGCGCATCGCCGCAGCGGTGATCCGCGAGGCGCAGCGGCTGAATCTCGGCCGGCTCATCCCCGACGGGCTCATCGAGGAGCGCGTGAAGAGCGCGATGTGGCTTCCGGAGTATCCGATCTTCGAGCCCGGCACCCGCCGCGCCGGCCTCGAACACCTGGCCGTGGAGAGCGCCCACTGACGCCCGCCGACGCTTCCCCGGGCGGCGCCGCCCCCGTGGCGCCGCCCCCGGCACGCGCCTCCAGCGCCGCCGCGTGGGCGGCGTTCGCCGGCTGCTGCCTGATCTGGGGCAGCACCTTCCTCGTCATCTCGATCGGCAACGATGCGCTCCCGCCGCTGTGGGCGGTGGCGCTGCGGCTCGGGCTCGCCGCGCTCCTGCTCACCGCCATCACCTACGCCCTCGGCCAGCGCCTGCCGCGCGGCGACGCGCTGCGGGCCGCCATCGGGTACGGCTTCCTCAATATGGGCGTGAGCATGACGCTGCTCTACTGGGCCGAGGTGAGCGTGCCCTCGGGACTGGTGGCCGTGCTCTACGCCACCATCCCGCTCACCACCGCGCTGTTCGCGCGCGCCGGCGGGCTCGAGCGGCTGGTGCCGCTCAAGCTGGCGGGCGCCGGGGTCGCGCTCGGCGGCGTGGCGCTGATCGTCGCCGGGAATTCCGGCGGCGCGCTCCACGCGCTGCCGGTGGCCGCCGCCGTGCTCGCCGCCACCTGCGCGTCGGCGTCCGGCGTGGTGCTCAAGCGCGGACCGCGACAGCCGCCGCTGCCCGCCAACGCGGTGGCCTCGTTCGCGGGATTCCTGGTGGCGCTGGTCGCGAGCTTCGCGGCGCGCGAGCCGCATCCGCTCCCGCTCACCGGCGCCGCGCTGTTCCCGGTGCTCTACCTGGTGGTCGCCGGGTCGATCGGGGCGTTCGGGCTCTACGCGTGGCTCGTCAACCATTGGCCGGTCACGCGCATCTCGTTCATCTCGGTGGTGGTCCCGGTGGTGGCGCTCACGCTGGGTGTGGCGTTCCGGGGCGAGCGCCTCGATCGCGTCGAGGTGCTCGGCTCCCTGCTGGTGATGGCCGGCCTCGCGCTCGCGCTCGCCTCCGACCGCCTGCGCCCGAAGCGCGCGGGCTGAAGCCTTCCGCCGGCCCGCCGCCGCCGCACGCACACGCGGCGCGCGGGGCCCCGGCCGGGATGACGCGCGCAGGCGGCGGCGCTACGATGCGCGTCCACCGCGCTTCGCGGCCCGGAGGGCACACCATGGACGCAACCGAGATCACGCGCGCCCACGAGGCGCTGGGCAGGGAACGCGACGGCGCCGTGCTCTACCGGGCGCTCGCCGCGGCGGAGAAGGACGCGCGTCTCGCCGACGTGTACGCCCGCATGGCCGCGGCCGAGGAGCGCCACGCCGCGGTGTGGGTGGCGCGGCTCGAGGAGGCGCGCCAGCCGGTCCCGGCGCATCGCACCGCGTGGCGCACGCACGTGCTCGCGTGGGCGGCGAGGCGCTTCGGCGTGCCGGCGGTGCTGCCGGGGATCGCCGCCGCCGAGCGCTCCGACGCCGGCATCTACGACGCCACGCCGGGCGCCGCGCCGCTGGCGGCCGACGAGCACTCGCACGCGCGCCTGCTCGGCCATCTCTCCCACGCCGGCATGGGCGGACTCAGCGGCGGCGCGCTGGCGCAGCTCGAGGGCCGCCGCCACGCCGTGGGCGGGAACGCGCTGCGCGCCGCGGTGCTGGGCGCCAACGACGGGCTGGTCTCGAACCTCAGCCTGGTGATGGGCGTGGCCGGCGCCGCGATGCAGAGCCACGCCATCCTCGTCACCGGGCTCGCCGGCCTGCTCGCCGGCGCGTGCGCGATGGCGCTCGGCGAATGGCTCTCGGTGCAGTCCTCGCGCGAGCTCTACCAGCGCCAGGTCGGGCTCGAGCGCGAGGAGCTGGCGAACGCGCCCGAGGAGGAGCTCGAGGAGCTCGCGCTCATCTACCAGGCGCGCGGGCTCGACGAGGCCGAGGCGCGGCGCACCGCGGAACGCATCCTCGCCGACCCCGAGGCGGCGGTGGACACGCTGGCGCGCGAGGAACTGGGCATCGACTCGGCCGAGCTCGGGGGCTCGGCGTGGGAGGCGGCGGTGACCTCCTTCGTGCTGTTCGCGCTCGGCGCCATCGGGCCGGTCGCGCCGTTCGCCTTCCTGCAGGGCACGCCCGCGGTCCTCACCAGCCTGGTGGTGAGCGCGGTGGGCCTGTTCACGATCGGCGCCGGGACCTCGCTCTTCACCGGCCGCCCGGTGTGGTTCTCGGGCGGGCGGATGGTGGTGTTCGGGCTCTCCGCGGCGGCCGTCACGTTCGGGATCGGCCGGCTCATCGGCGTGAGCGTCGGTGGATGAACGCGCGACCGCGGCGCATCCCGGGGCACGGATGATCGCCGCGCCGTGCGCCGCTCCCGTCCGGGGCTCGGATCGCGATTGAGGTCCCGGGCGAGCTGATCGCCCCAGCGCCTTGGGCGCGAACCGCTTACGGGTCGAGCGTGCCCGGCGCCACCCGCACTTCGAGGGTCTGGCGCTGCGGGGCCGCGTTGCCGCCGGTGAGCGTCACGGTGTAGCGCCCCGGGACCACGAACGCCGGCTGGTCGTTCCACTCCGGCCGCGGGATGCGGGCGCGCGGGTCACCCGTCACGAGGTCCCACGTCACCCGGTGCAGTCCCACCGAGCCCGGGCCCGTGAGCTTGCGCACCACGTGTCCCGCGCTGTCGGCGATCGCGATGGACACCCCGTCCACGAGTTCGCGCGCGACATGGTAGTCCAGCAGCGCGCCGAACGGCGGGTTCTTGGCCGCGAACATGCGCTGGCCCCACGCGCCGCCGATCTCGCGGACGTGGAACGCGGTGGTCGGGCGCGGCGCGAACAGCGTGAGGGTGTCGTGCGCGGCGGTCGCGCCCCACTGCTCGAGCGCGCCGATGTCGTCCAGCACGTACACGCTGCGGCCATGCGTGCCCGCGATCAGGTCGCGCTCGCGCGGGTGGATGAGGATGTCGTCCACCGCCACGGTCGGTAGACCGCGGTCCATCTTGGTCCAGTGCCGGCCGTGATCGAGGGTGGCGAACAGTCCGGCCTCGGTGCCGGCGAACAGCAGCGCGGGCTGGAACGGGTCCTCGCGCACCACCTTCACCGGCACGCCGGCCGGCAGGTCCCCCACGATGGAGGTCCAGGTGCGGCCGAGGTCGTGCGTCACCAGCACGAACGGCGCGAGCTCGTCCGAGCGATGGCCGTCGATGGACAGATACGCGGTGCGGGCGTCGTGGTGCGAGGCCTCGATGCGGCTCACGTAGAGGCCGGGCGGCACGCCGCGCACGTTCCGGGTGAGATCGTCCCAGTTCGCGCCGCCGTCGGGGGTCACCCACACCTTGCCGTCGTCGGTGCCCACCCACACCTGCCCCCGCCGCAGCGGCGACTCGCTGAGCGTGGTGATGGTGCAGTAGGTCTCGGCGCCCGAGCCGCCGGTCACCATCCTGCGCGCGTCCTGCGTGGTCAGGTCGGGGCTCGCGGGCTCCCAGCGGTCGCCGTGCTCGGTGAGACGGAACAGGCGGTTGCCGCCCATCCACAGCACGCTCGGATCGTGCGGCGAGAGCGCGAAGGGCGTGTTCCAGTTGAAGCGGAACACCGGCTGGCCCTCCTTCGCCACCGGCCGCAGCACGCGCTTCTTGCCGCTCGCGAGATCGGTGCGGTTGAGCGAGCCGCCCTGCGACTCCCAGTACACCCGGTCGGGGTCGGTGGGATCCACCGCGACGTGGAATCCATCGCCGCCGCCGAGGCAGAACCAATGGTCATTGAGGATGCCGAGGTGACGGTTCTCCTCCAGCCACGAGTCCACCTCGAAGCGCGTCCGGTTCGGGCCGCCCCACGTCTGGTTGTCCTGGAGCCCGCCGTAGATGAAGTAGGGATCGCGCATGTCCACCGCGAGGTTGTAGAACTCGCCGATGGCGAGGTTGTTCACGAAGTCCCAGTTCGCCGCGCGATCGTGGCTCACGAACAGGCCGCCGTCGGTGCCGAGCAGCACCCGTCCCCCGCCGCTGGGGTCCACCCACATCGCGTGCAGGTCCGGGTGGAGGTTGCGCGCGCCGCCGGCGCGGAAGGCGTGCCCGCCGTCGTCCGAGATCCACAGGTCGGTGCCGAGCAGGTAGACGCGCGTGCTGTCGTCGGGCTGGACGCGGATCTGCCCGAAGTAGAACGGCCGCGGCACCAGGTCGGTGAGTCGGCGCCAGTGCCCGCCCCCGTCGTCGCTGCGGAACACGCCGCCGGCGCGGCTCTTCTCCTCGAAGTCCGAGAGGTGACCGCCCTCGTCGGACTCCACCACGGCGAACACCACCCGCGGGTCCTTGCGCCACACCTCGAGCCCGATGCGGCCGGTGTGCGCGGGCAGGCCCTCGACGCACTTCGTCCACGTGCGCCCACCGTCGCGGGTGCGGAAGATGCCACCCGTCGTGCTCCCGCCCTCGTAGGACCACGGCGTGCGCCGGCGTGCGTACATCGCGGCGTAGAGGCGCTGGGGGTCTGAAGGGTCCATGACCAGGTCCACCGCGCCGGTGCGCGCGTCCACCCGGAGCACGTGCTGCCAGGTGCGCCCGCCGTCGGTGGTCTTGAACACCCCGCGCTCCGGGTTCTCGCCCCACAGCCGGCCGAGCGCGGCGACGTACACGGTGTTGCTGTCCGTGGGGTGGGTCACCACGCGCGCGATCGTGCGCGTGGCGTCGAGCCCGAGATGCCGCCAGGTGGCGCCGCCGTCCACCGTGCGATAGACGCCGTTGCCCCACGACGAGGAGTTGCGGCTGTTGGCCTCGCCGGTGCCCACCCACACCACCGCCGGGTCCTTCTGCCAGATGCGCGACGTCGCCGATCGACGCGACCGGCTGGTCGTCGAACACCGCGGACCACGTGGTGCCGAGATTGGCGCTCTTGAACAGCCCGCCGGTGCCGAGCCCGAGCCAGATGGTGGCCGGCTGCTTCTCGACCACCGCGATGCTCGAGACGCGTCCTCCCATGTTGGCGGGCCCGACCGAGCGCCACGGGCGCTCCTTGAGCGTGCTGGCGTCGAAGGCGGCGGGGGTACGGCCCGCGCCCCGCGGTGCGGGTGCGGGCGCCGCGAGCGCCACGATCGAGACCGTGGAGAGCGCGACCGCGGCGAGGACGATGGGGCGCATCATGGAAGGTCTCCTCCGCGGCACGCCGCGGTGGCCGGGTCGCGGCCGCCGCGGCACATGGGCCTCAGCGTGCGTCGGTGAGGGTCACCTGGAACACGAGCGTGGCCTTGGGCGGGATGAGGCCGCCGTAGCCGGCGTCGCCGTAGGCGAGCGGGGACGGGATGACGAGCTTCCGCCGTCCGCCCACCTTCATGCCCTCGATGCCCTGCTCCCACCCCTTGATGACCTGCCCGGCGCCCAGCCGGAAGACGATCGGCGCGCCGCGGGAGTACGACTGATCGAACACCTCGCCGCTCTCGAGCCGGCCGACGTAGTGCACCGAGACCGTCATGCCCGCCTTGGCCTCGGCCCCCGTGCCGATGGACGCGTCCCAGTAGCGCAGTCCGCTGCCGGTCGTGACCAGCGTACCGGTGACCTCCCAGACCGCGGTGTCGGTCGCGGCGACCACGGGTGCGGCGGGCGCGGCGGGCGCGGCCGGGGGCGCGCTCGACTCCGTCTTCGGCGCGCTCTTCGGCTGACAGCCGGCTAGCGCCAGCACCGCCAGCACGGCGCACACGGCTGAGTGCTTCGTCATGAGTGCCCTCTCCTCGGTCATCGGTCGTCTCGCCCGCCGGCCCGTTCGGACCGCCGCGCCCGCCGGCCGTCTCAACGCACGGCCAGCAACTCCACGTCGAACACCAGGGTCGCGTCGGGGGGGATCACTCCCCCGGCGGCGCCGCGCCTGCCGTAGCCCAGCTCGGAGGGGATGGTGAGCTTGCGCTTGCCGCCCACGCGCATCCCGGCCACGCCCTCGTCCCAGCCGCGGATGACCTGGCCCTCGCCGAGCTTGAACGTGAACGGCCGGCCGGCATCGAGGCTGCTGTCGAACTTGGTGCCGTCGGTGAGCCAGCCGGTGTAGTGCACCGACACGTTCATGCCGGGCTCCGCCAGCTGGCCGGTGCCCACGACGAGGTCCACGTACTTGAGTCCATCCGGCATGATGACCTCTCTCGGGGCCTGGGGTGCGGCGGCGACCGGCGCTCCCGAAGACGCGCCGGCGGTGACGTCGGCGGGCCCGGAACCGGTGCGGGGGTGGCAGCCGGCCAGCGCGACCAGAGCGCAGAGCGCCATCCAGCTCTTGTTGCGGATCATGCGGGGCTCCTTTGCGGATCGACGGAGAAAAGGGGAACGGTCGCGAACGGTCGCATATCGGAGCGACGGCATCAAGGCCCGGGCGGCGGGAGCGCCGGCGCCCGCGCCCCGCGCGGGTGGAAACGCGCACGGAAAGACTCCGCTGAAGCGCCGGGTGCTCCCCGCCGATACCTCCCCGGTATGGAAATGCGTGGCGCGTGCACCACCGACGCGTCCGAGGCCCCTGGCCGGAGGATCCGGAGATGAGCGAGATCAACAAAGTGGTGGCACATTTCACGAATGGCAAGCTCGTCAAGGGCGCCACCCAGGACTTCTTCCCCAACCGCCCCATCTTCCACGTGCTGATGGGGGGCGGCGAGCCGAGCGTCGAGATCCGCTGCAAGGAGCTCAAGGCGCTGTTCTTCGTGCGCGACCTGGCCGGCAATCCGAAGCGCCGCGACCTGCGCGGCTTCCTCGGCTCGCCGGTGGAGACCCGCCAGGGCAAGAAGCTCGCGGTGCTGTTCAAGGACGGCGAACTGCTGTGCGGCTACACGCTCACGTTCTCTCCCGATCGGGAGGGGTTCTTCATGTTCCCGTCCGACGCGGAGAGCAACAACATGCGCATCTACGTCCTGACGGCCGCATGCGCCGAGGTCAAGGCCGGCGCGTCCGCCGACCTGCTGGTGCAGCGGGTGCTCGCCACCCGCGCCGCCTGAGGCCCGGACACCTGCGGGCGACCGTCACCCGCGGCGAAACCGCGGTTGAAGTCCGCCCCCGGCTCGGGTAAGGTCGTCGCCCGCGCGCGCCCGGCGCGCACCGGCTCCACCTCTCACCCGAGGGACCCATGACCTCCTTCAAGCACCGGCTCCACCGCAAGCGCGCCAAGAAGGCCTCCAAGCGCAAGGCCGAGAAGGTCCGCGCCGCGAAGAAGGCGGCCGGCAAGCGCTAGACGCTCCCGCGGCCTCAGCGCGCCCGAGCGCGCAGCCACTGGATGTAGGCCCACAGCCGATCGAGGTCGCCGGGCGCGAGATGGCGCTCGAACGCCGGCATGCGCAGCGTGGCGCGCGCGAGGAAGTACCGCGCGCCGGGATTCGCCGCGAAGCGCCGGCTCACCCCCCGCTCCACCCACTCGCCGAAGTCCGCGCGGTCCCGCACCAGTTCGGCGAAGTCGCGTCCGTCCCACGACGGCACGTAGCCCTTGAACGAACCGGGGTTGCGCATCGCGAGCCGTCCGCCCGCTCCGTGACAGCCGGTGCACCCGAGCGCGTCGGCGCGCTCGAGCCCCGCGCGCGCCAGCGAATCGGCCGGCTCGGGCCTTCCGGCGCTCGCCTCGACGAACTCCACCAGGTCGTCGATCTCCCCCGGTCGCAGGCGGTGCGCGAACCCCGGCATGCGCAGCGCCCCCGCGGCGCTCTCGCGCTTCCAGGTCTCGCTCGCGGCGCGCGCGGCGCTCACGCCGTCCGCGATCCACTCGCGGGTCTCGGCCGGGGTCTTGGCGTACATCATCAGGTCGGCCTCGAACGTGGGGACCGTTCGATCGCTGCGGCCGGGGTTCGACGCGCCGCGCGTGCCTGCCGCGGTGTGGCAGGCGAAACAGCCGGCGCGCTCGGCGACCCGCCGTCCGCGCTCGGCCGCGGGCAGGTCGCGCCGCGACGCCCAGGCCGCGAACGCGACGACGGCGGCGGCGGCGAGCGCGAGGATCAGGCGGCGCATGATGGAAGTCGGCGGCGCGGGGCGGGGCGCCGGGCGGCGCCCCGCTCTCCGCGGGAGGCCTACTTCTTCGCGAGCTTGACCGCGTCGACCTCGAGCGCCTTGATGCCCCCGCGCGCCATCACCGAGCCGGTGACCTCGACGAGGTCGCCCGCCAGCGCCTTCGCCTGGTTGAACGGGTCGGCGGTGTCGTGGCTCAGGGTGAGCAGGTAGAGCGTGCCGTCGGTGGCGAGCAGGCCCATCGGCATGCCCCCGGAGATGCACTTGGTCGCGCAGCTCTTGTGCTTCTCGCCCTTGGCCTCGTGGCCGAGGTAGCAGCCCATGTCCACGATCTCGCCCTTGAGCGTGACCGGTTTGCCGCCGCCCATGGACGCCGCGTGCGAGGCGTGGGCGGCGAGCGTGGCAACGGCGGCGACGGCGAGGACGCTGAGGAAGCGCTTCATGGATCTCCTCCGGTTGTGGGGGGTCCGCCGGGCCCGGACCGCAGTCCGCCGACGTCATCACTGGAGAAGAGATTCGCCCCGCGTGCCCCAGGTTCGAGCGCGGGCGAGGGAGCGCCAGAAATGACCGAACGCTGACCTCGCCGGCGCGCTGGTGCCGCGAGCGGATCAGGTCAGCTCGAGCCACTTCAGGTCGAGGGCGCCGTACAGGCCGCCGCCCTGCCCGCCGAAGAGCTCCTGGCCGCGGCGCAGCGACTCCGACGGGATGTCCACCACCGGCAGCCCGAGATCCTCCACCGCCGCGATGCGGGGCGTGGTCGGCAGCGAGAAGCGCTCGCTGGCCAGGTAGTCTTCGAATTCGTCGAGCGTCCACGCGAACAGCGCGTCCACCTCCCACACCAGCCGGACCTCCTTGCCGCGCGTGAGCTCGGGCGGGTCGTCGGGGCCGGCGGGCCGGAGCGTGCCGACCGCGCAGCAGTCGCATCCGAACCAGAACTCGGGCTCGCCTTCGAGCACCAGGCCGTGGGTCAGGCGCGCCTCGGTCGGGGCGTCCTTCCAGACGTTGGTGAGCAGTTCGCTGAGCGCGAACAGGTAGCGCAGCAGGGCCCGCGGATCGTCGCTGGCCGCGCCGCGCAGCCCGGTCGCCAGCACGCGCAGGTTGCGGATGGCCTCCAGCCGCACCCACGGGGAGCGGCGGTTGCAGAGCGCGGTGAGGTTCTTGAGGGTGCCGTCGAGCCGCTCGCGCGCCACCACGGTGAGGTCGGCGAACGTGCCGTCGCCCTTCTCGAGGAACTCGACGGTGCGCCGCATGGCCTGGTTCAGGGGCAGGTACGCCGCGCGGATCGAGGCCCAGTCCTCGGTCAGACGCTGCTTGGCGATGACATCCCAATCGGCCATTCGTTCCTCCCTCCGCGAGCCCGGTTCGATGCCGGCGCCGGCATGCGACCGGCCGCAGTATAGCCGTGCCCCGCCGCGCCCTCCAAGCGTGCCGGGACGCGGAGCGCGCCTCGCGCTCGCGGGCCGCCGGGCGCCGCCCGCGGGCCTGTGCTATCGTGGCGCCGCTTCTGTCCGGTCGCGCCCACGTCCCCCGCGCGGCTCATCCAGCCTGGAGGTCCCGATGCGTGATCCGCGCAGTGCGAAGTTGGCCGAGGTGATCGTGCGCCATTCGGTGCGCGTGCAGCCCGGGGAGGCGGTGCTGGTCGAGGCGTTCGACGTCCGCGACGGTCTGGTGCTCGACCTGGTCGACGCGATCCACGACGCCCAGGGCATCCCGCTGGTGTTCCTGCGCGACAACGCCCTCAATCGCGCGCTCATGACGCGCGCCGACGAGGCGTACTTCAAGCTGCAGGGCGAGATCGAGCTGGCGCAGATGCAGAAGGCGCAGTGCTACGTGGCGATCCGCGGCGCCCACAACAGCAGCGAACTCGCGGACGTGCCGGGCGAGAAGATGGGGCTGTACACCCGGCTGGTCGCGCAGCCGGTGCACCTCACCTACCGCGTCAACCAGACCCGCTGGGTGGTGCTGCGCTACCCGACCGCCTCGATGGCGCAGATGGCGGGGATGAGCACCGACGCGTTCGAGGAGTTCTTCTACCGGGTGTGCACGCTCGACTACGCGCGCATGGCGGACGCCATGCAGCCGCTCAAGGCGCGCATGGACCGCACCGACGCCGTGCGCCTGAAGGGCCCCGGCACCGACCTGCGCTTCAGCATCCGCGGCATCGGCGCCGTCCCCTGCGAGGGCCGCCGCAACCTGCCCGACGGCGAGTGCTTCACCGCCCCGGTGCTCGATTCGGTCGAGGGCACCATCGCCTTCAACACCCCGTCGCTCTACCTCGGCGTGACCTACAAGGACCTCGCGTTCACGTTCGAGCACGGCCGCATCGTGAAGGCCACCGGCGATCCCCAGGACAAGCTGCTCGAACTGCTCGACACCGACGAGGGCGCGCGCCGCGTCGGCGAGTTCTCGCTCGGGTTCAATCCCTACGTGCTCCACCCGATGAAGGACACGCTGTTCGACGAGAAGATCGCCGGCTCGCTCCACTTCACGCCCGGACAGGCCTACACCATCGCCGACAACGGGAACCGCTCCCAGATCCACTGGGACCTGGTGCTGATCCAGCGGCCGGAGTACGGCGGCGGCGAGATCTGGTTCGACGGCGAACTGGTGCGCAAGGACGGGCGCTTCGTCACGCCCGACCTCGAAGGACTGAATCCCGAGCGCCTGACCGCATGATCCAACTCCAGGGCCTGGGCTACTCGGTCGCCGACCGCGTGCTGTTCGCGGACCTCGACTGGGTGCTCTCCCCCGGCGACCGGGTGGCGCTCGTCGGGCCCGAACGGCGCCGGCAAGACCACCCTGCTGAAGGTGATGCTCGGCGAGCTCGCGCCCGCGACCGGCGAGCGCGTGATGGCCCGCGGCACCCGCATCGGCTACCTGCCGCAGGAGGCGGCCGAGGCGTTCGAGGGCACGGTGCTCGACCGGGCGATGGAAGCGCACCGCCACATGCTCGAGCTGCGCGAGGAACTCGACGCCCTCCACCAGCGCCTGCATGGCATCGCCCCCGACGACCCGCACCTCGACGCCCTGCTCGAGCGCGCCGGGGAACTGCAGCACCGCCTCGAGCTGGACGACGAGCACGCGCTCGAGCCGCGCGCCCGCGCCGTGCTCTCGGGCCTCGGGTTCGCGACCGCCGACCAGGACCGCCCGCTCGCCACGTTCTCGGGCGGCTGGCGCATGCGCGCCGCACTGGCGGCGCTGCTGCTCACCGATCCCACGCTGCTGTTCCTCGACGAGCCCACCAACCATCTCGACCTGCCGGCGATGGAGTGGCTCGAGGAGCACCTCGAGACCTTCCACGGCGGGCTGGTGGTGGTGTCCCACGACCGCGTGTTCCTCGACCGCGTCACCACCGAGATCCGCGAGCTCGACCATGGCCGGCTCGACACCTACGCCACCAGCTTCACGCGCTACCTCGAGGAGAAGGAGCTGCGCCGCGAGCAGATGGAGGCGCGCAACGAGCAGCTCGAGGCGCGGATCGCCCAACTGTCGCGCTTCGTGGAGCGCTTCGGCGCGAAGAACACCAAGGCCACGCAGGCGCAGAGCAAGCGCAAGCAGATCGAGCGCCTGAAGACCGAGCGCGTCGTGTTGCCGCGGAAGCCGCGCGGCATCCGCTTCCAGTTCCCCGACCCGCCGCACTCCGGGCGCACGCTGGTGCGCCTGCGCGACGCCTCGTTCGGCTACGACGGCGGTCCCGACGTGTTCGCCCGCGCCCAGATCGAACTGGGGCGCGAGGACAAGGTCGCCATCGTGGGCGCCAACGGCGCCGGCAAGACCACGCTGCTGCGGGTGATCGCGGGGCAGCTCGCGACGCGCACCGGCACGCGCGAGGACACCCCGCTCACGCGCCTGGCGTACTTCGCGCAGCACGCCGCGGAGACGCTCGAGCCGTCCCACACCGTGCTCGGGGCGCTCGAGGAGATGGCGAGCGCCGAGTGGCGGCCCCGGCTGCGCTCGCTGCTCGGCCACTTCCTGTTCTCGGGCGACGACGCCTTCAAGCTCACCCGGGTGCTCTCGGGCGGCGAGCGCCAGCGCGTGGCGCTCGCCCGCCTGCTGCTGCACCCCGGCGAACCTGCTGCTGCTCGACGAGCCCACGCACCACCTCGACCTCGCCGGCAAGGAGGTGCTGGAGGAAGCGCTCGCGCAGTTCCCCGGCGCCGTGGTGGTGGTGACCCACGACCGCTCGCTGATGGCGCGGGTGGCGACCCGGGTGCTCGAGGTGCACGACGGACGGGTGACGCTCTACCCCGGCGGGTACGACGACTGGGAGAGCGCGCGCCTCGCGCGCGCCGTGCCCGAGCCGGCCGCGGTGGCCGCGGCGAGTCCCGCCCGGGCCCCGGCGCCGCGCAAGGCCGCCCCCCGGGCCGAACGCCCGGCCTCGCGCGACGAGGAGCGCCGCGAGCGCGCCGCGCGGCAGAAGCGCGAGCGCGAGGTGAAGCGGATCGAGAAGGACCTCGAGGGGCGCGAGGCGAAGATGCGCGAGCTCGAGACCCAGTTGGCCGATCCCGAGATGTACGCCGATGGCGCGCGCGCCAAGGTGCTGGTGACCGAGTACGAGCGCCTGCGCGCCGAGGTGGAGTCGCTCTGGCAGCGCCTCGAAGGGCTGTGAGGCGCCCTCCCGGCGCCCCCCGCGCCACGCTTTGACGTCCGCCGGGCGCCGGCGCTAGTCTGCCGCCATGGCCGACGTGACCCTGCGCACCTATATCTTCCTCGACGACCTGCAGCCCCAGCTCGCCGCCTTCATCGGCACCACCGCGCGCGGCTTCCTGCCGGTGGCGGGCGTGGCCTCGATGTTCATCGAGACCGCGCCGGGGCTCATCATCAACCGCATCACCGACGTGGCCCTCAAGGCCACCAGCTGCACCCCCGCCATCATGGTGGTCGAGCGCGCCTTCGGACTGCTCGAGATCCACGACCACGACAAGGGGCAGGTGCAGCTCGGCGGCGCAGGCGGTGCTCGACTACCTCGGGCTCCAGGAGCACGACCGCGTCAAGCCGCGCCTGGTCTCGGACCAGGTCATCCGCTCGGTCGAGTCCTACCACGCCCAGCTCATCAACAAGATCCGCTACGGCGACATGCTGCTGCCCGGCGAGTCCCTGTTGATCATCGAGACCGAGCCGGCGGGCTACATCGCCTTCGCGTGCAACGAGGCGGTGAAGGCGGCGCGCGTGAAGCTGCTCGACGCGCAACTGTTCGGCGCCTTCGGCCGCATGTACCTGTCCGGCCCCGAAGCGCAGATCGACGCCGCCCGCGAAGCGGCCGTGCGCGCGCTGGAGACCATCAAGGGCGTGGCGGCGCCCAAGGGCGCGGGGCACTAGAGGGCGTGGGCCACGGTTGACGCGGAGTTGCCCGGGTCTAGAACGAACCGGACGCCGCCGCTCGGAACTCCTCAGTGGAGACGCGCCGCGGGACGGCGACCACCGATCTTCGCCATGTCGGGCCATGCCAGACGTCGATTCCGCCCTTCCGAGGCGGTCCATTGGGGCGGGTCAAGCACAAGCCAGACCAAGCCAGGTTCTGGGTTATGCTGTCACCTACTGTCCGGCGCCTAGATCATCCGACACGGAAGGCGGTGCCACCTGGTGGACTTGAACTCCTGGACCGCTCTATTCACCGGAGTCACAGCGCTGGCGACCGCGCTAGCGGCTTGGGCGGCCTTGTACCCGCTGTACCGGAATCGCAAGGCACCGATTATCGCCTACGGCTTCGACGTCGATCTTCGGAATAAGCACGCGCAGCCTACTCATGGGGCGTCCGGGTCGATTCTCCCGAACTGAAGCGGTTCAGTCCTCCGGATCTTCAACCCACGACTGGTGCCGATTACGGTGAATCAAGTCTACTTTCAAGCCCTAGCCTCTGACCAGTGTGCGCGAGGTCATCCTCCACGACACCGCATTCCGCGCTGAGCCGGGGTGACAGCACTTACACATCTATCGCAAGATGAGACCCGATCTTGTTCCGGATCGCACACAGGTCTTCCTCGTCGTTGAAGGCCTCGGCTGGATGCGCCGAGTTGATCAGCTCAAGGACCATGAAGGCGACTGGGGATCCTGCCAGCTCCCACCCCTCATTGAGCGGACGAAGTCGAATTGACTATGTTTTGGGCAGTTCGTCGTAGAGCTGCCACATGTGGGCTACCTCGCCGGCGAGCGGTGGTGCCTCGCCATCGCAAGGCTCAGGTGCCGGTCTTGCGTAGACTCCCTCGAGCTTCTCCGGGAGACAGCGCAGCGTACGTGCGTCGGCCGCTATCAAGCGAGGCCTCGCGATGGAACTGGTGGGCAATCACCTCACGTTCGAGCTCGGGGACAGGTTTGCTTCCGGTGGGTTCGCGCACGTTCACCGGGGTATTCGCAAGGACACCGGCACTCCGGTCAGCGATCAAGGCTCGCGATGAGCTTCCCGCACCCAGAAGTGGCTGTCTTCCTTCGCTGAAGCTGAAGCCGCCACCGCAATCTCATCCGAACGCGTGGTGCGCGTCCCCTCGATTGGGGTGGCACACCCCCATTCATCGCGATGGAGCTCGTTCGAGCCCCCACCCTGGCGGAGGAGATTCAGCGCAGAGGTGGCGCCGAAACACTCTGGAGTGAACGGGAGCTCGTTCCGCTCTGGATTGCGCTCAGCATCGGAATGGAAGACGTCAACGCAGCGCTCTGTGCACCGAGACCTCTCGCGCGCAATGTCTTCCTCGACGGCAGCACGCAGCAAGATCGCCGATCCGTCCAAGCATGTGGACCAGAGCACTGGCAGGGTGACATTCGGGGAACCGGAACACACGCCTATGCTGCGCCGAGTGCATCGCTGGACGTCGTGCGGAATTGGAAGGCCGATCAGTACTCCCTTGGCGTCCTCTTCTTGAACTCGCGACGCTCGCTGCCACTTCCCGGCGGCGACTCCGAGGTGCTCAGCCACCATCTGTACACGATCCCTCCGGCGGTTCGACCCATTCCCGCCACCACCCCTGCTCCGAGGCCCTTGCGACCGTGGTCGCCCGGATGCTCCGAACTCCGGACGATCGTTACCCAGCTGGGATGCCATGCATCGACGCCCTGCAGCTGCCGGAATCCCGTCAGCACAGCGACGCGAGAAGCCCTGGTGATCGCGAAGAGCGTGGCTGAACAAATGGCCTCACTTCGAGCCGCAGCAGCGAAAGCGCAGCGACTCGAAGACGAACGCCAGCGACTGCTTCACGACCGTCAGCAACTCCTCAAGTACTGGGCCGCGAGGCTCCACCGAAGCGCTGCCGGAGTAGTTGATCAGGTGAACACTCATTTGAACGACAACGCCCTCCAGATTGGCAAGCTGCTCCCTCTTCCCAAGGGCGACTACATCCAATTCCGGATCACGTTCCTCGACAAACATATCGAGATCTTGCTTGCGACCTTGCCGAACAATGCCCCCGAGGATCCGCGCCTCTGGGGCTACGGAGCCATGCAGACATTTGGTCGCAGTTGGACATCGAACTTCCTCATGCGAAGTGACCCAGCGCCTTATGGAACGCTGTGGTCCATCGACTTGAGGCTGAATGCGCGGGCTGCGCAATCGACGCAGGGGCTCCTATGATCAAAAGGGTGGCAAGTACGCCCATCTGTGCGATGGCTATGTTCTGGCTATGGATGCGGTTGCCATCGTCGCACAGCATGAGATCAAGAACTCCATGCATGTAGTGCAGTGGGAAGAGCAGCCCTGTGACTTCGATGCCTTGATCACCTCGACCCTCAAGGTGCTCGTTGAAGACGCCGCGATCCCCCGACCACCCGCGCAGCCGCGCGATGTCCGGCGCCGCTCACCGTTCGGCGACTTCCGCTAGCCACGTCCCCGCTCCTCTGTATAGCCATCTACCCGCGAAGTCCAAACGACCACAACTAGGGGACCGCATCGCGTCTCAACTGGCTACGCTCCCCGTCATCCCCGCCAGCCAGCGGTCGATGATCACCTCGCTCACGGTCCGGCGGCGCAGCCAGGCGTCCTCGGCGCTGGCGTCCGCGGCGAACGCCTCGAGTTCCTCGCGCAGGCGGCCCAGCACCTCGGCGCCGGCGTCCGCCGAGAACCCGTACACGGCCCCCGAGGACTCGCGCACGCCGTCGCTCGTGATCAGGCGCAGTCCGAGGTACTCCCCGGGCTCGAACGCGTCGGAGAGATCGGGATCGGCCAGCGTGAGCGACTCACTCGGCTCGAGCGCGTCCCGCAGCGTGAGCGTGGCGCCCGGCGCGTCGTCCACCCGCTCGTAGAGCCGCAGCGGCTCGTCGCGCAATGCCTCGATCAACGCCCGCTGGTCGGCGGTGAGCGTGGCACCCTCGGCGCCCAGC
This sequence comes from Candidatus Eiseniibacteriota bacterium, assembly GCA_963776245.1. GTDB lineage: Bacteria > Eisenbacteria > RBG-16-71-46 > RBG-16-71-46 > RBG-16-71-46 > CAVSAC01. The sequence continues at coordinate 103,092 of CAVZLN010000006.1, forward strand.
ACCAGATCCGCGACCCGGCGCTCCACCTTCTCGCCGCCCTCCTCCAGCTCGAGCGTGCCGTCGGCGAGCAGCCACTCGCCCACGTTCAGGTCGATCATCTCCTGCTCCCGCGCCCCGAGGTGGGCGATCCGCTCCTGCTCCTCATCGCCGAACGACGCGAAGTAGCCCTCCACCACCGCGGCCTCGTACTCCTTCGGGTGGCGCTGTTCCACCCAGTCGAGCGCCGCTTCCAGCCCCTGATAGCGGTGACGCTGCCGCGCCGCCTCGTCCTCGTGGCGGCGCAGGCAGCACTGCTTGTACTTCTTCCCGCTCCCGCACGGGCACGGGGCGTTCCGGATCAGACCGCTCATGCAGCGTTCCTTCGTGTGGGGGACAGTGGCCGACGGGTCGCTAGAACAGCTCGCGCTGGGGCCACAGGTCCTGGTGCGGGAGACACCCCGCGCGCGACATCGCGGCCCTCCCTCGTGACGGCACCTGACACAAACCTGTGGAAGGCGGAGCGCATGCCCGCGCTGGCTCGCGCGGCCCAGGCGCTCCGGGACTCCGTGGGCTAGCACCTACTTCGCAGCTTGCCGAAGCGCGGTCAGGGAGTTCCGTCCAGCTGTAGGCCGTACCGATCATAGGCCCGCACCCCCGCCGCGCCCCACCGTCGTCGCGCCAGAAAGATAGCTGACCTGATAGTGAGAGAGGGATGCTATGATTTGAATAGAGTCTCGGAGATGTGTTCGCGTGGATGGCCGCTCCACGTCGAAGGAGGCGGTGCTCAGCGGCCGGATTGGAGCCGCCGATGCTCTGCCTGAGCCCTTCGCCCCCCCGCCGACTCGAGCCATCACGCCACTTGCTGCTGGGGGCCGCGCTCGCCATCGCGCTTCTGTTGCCCGCCATGTACGCTGGCGTGGTCGACGCCCAGGCCCCTCGCACGCTTTCGTACCAAGGCGTGCTTGCCGACAGCAGCGGCACGCCGAGGCCCGATGGCGCCTACTTGTTCACCTTCAGACTCTATGTCTCGCCGTCGGGAGGCACCGCGATCTGGACGGAAGCGAAGACTTTGTCATTGAAGAATGGGCTGTTCCATACGGTCCTCGGCGACTTGACTCCTATCGACGCTTCGGTTGCGTTCGACAGACCATACTGGTTGGGATTCAGGTCGGGAGTTCCGCCGAGATGACTCCGCGGACTCCATTGTCCGCTGTGGGCTACAGCATCATGGCCCTTGGCGTTCCGGACAGCTCAATCCTCTCGAGGAAGATCGCGCTCGAGCAGGTCGTGCGGAGTCTGGGCGGACTCCAAGATGACGTCGCGATCCAAGTGACCGACGTGGCAACCCTGCTCAGGTCCAGCAAGGGCGAGATAGCCGGCTTGGGCCTGGTCGTTCGGTCACTCAACGGCCTTAGCGGCAACATCACGCTCCAGGGCGACAGTGGGACGACCGTGACTTCAAGCGGCAGCACAATCACGATCGGAAGTGCCCCGGGATCCGGAGTCCGGGAGATCCAGAACGCGGACGGCATGCTGAGCATCACGAACCCGACTGGGCCGACGACGGGGGTCAACATCGCTCTGCCTCTCTGGCTGGAGAGTGAGACGACTGACCCTCTCATGACCGTGCAGCAAGATGGGTGGGGTCTAGGTGGCAGCTTTCACGTCAGCAATCCCAGCAATGACGCCCCGGCTCTCTGGGTCACGACCAGCGGAACTGGACCCGCGGCCATCTTCGAGAACACCAACGCGTCACTCTACAGTGGAGGTGCCGCCGTCTTCGAGGCCTCGGGTCGGGCCTTGTACGCTCACTCATTCAATGACTGTGCGGTCAACATCTCCTCCAATGCGACCGGCGGAATGGCCGCACTTCAGGTAGAACCCGGTCTGGGGGGCCACGCGGCCTATTTCGGAGGCTCGGTAAACATGACGGGGGATTTCGGACGTCGGCGGAGACGCTTACGTCCTCGGAAACCTGGCAGTCGGAGGATTGATCTACGGAACCTTCGCTGGACCTGCACCCGCACTCAAGATCGATCACCCGCTCGAGCCGGCGACGAAGTACCTCGTGCAGGCCGCCGTCACAGGCCCGGACATGATGAATACGTACAATGGGAATGCCGTGCTGGACGCGATGGGTGAAGCATGGGTAGGGCTTCCCGAGTACCTGGAGGCATTGGACGAGGACTTCCGCTACCAGTTGACCGCCATCGGAGCACCTGGACCCAACCTCTACGTGGCCGATAAGGTCTCGAATCACCGCTTCCGGATCGCGGGGGGCACGCCGGGTCTCGAAGTATCGTGGCAGATCACCGGCATTCGAAAGGACCCGTGGGCGGTGGCCAACCGCCTCGTTCCTGAGGTCGAGAAGGCTGGTGCCGAGCAGGGCCGGTACCTGCACCCAGAGTTGTACGGGAGGCCTCCCGAGTCGGCAACCGGCTGGAAGATGGCGCGGGCTCAGCCGGCTCCGGCGGTGACGGAGCAGCCGCATGGTGTGAAGGCGCTTGAGGCAGAACTGATGAGGCGCGCGAAGACCCATCTGTCGTCCAGCCGCACGCGGGCGGCTCACCCGGCCGGCGGTAAGTGAGCGATGCGGACCCTACGGATTATCCAGGCGGCCGTATTGCTGGCGACGTCTGGGCTCGGGCGAACAGCGTTCGCTTCCGAATCCCTCCCCTGGTCCTCGTTCGACCAGGGACTTGCCGCGGGCATTTCTGGCGGCGTCGCATGTGCCGGAATCACCGGTCAAGCCTTCGCGGGAACGACGGGCAATTCGGAAAGTTCGATCTCAGCAGGGTTCTTTGGGAACGCATCTGTCCGTGCGGTTGCTGTCACCGCGGTCCCGAGCGCACCTCTCGTAGGTGGCCAAGCAGCGCTGCTCTATCAGAACTTCCCGAACCCCTGTCGCCTATCGACCGTGATTCGCTTCCAACTGCCTCGCCCCGCGCACGTCAGCCTCAAGGTGTTCAGCGTTCAGGGCCAGAGGCAGGCAACATTGGTGAACGAGAATCGGACGGCTGGGCCATACGAGTTGGACTTTGGGATCGGGGCGCTTTCACCTGGCCTGTATTTCTATCGACTCGAGACCGTGGAAGTGGGGGCATCGGCAGCGCACCGAATTGAGACGAGGAAACTCGTGGTACTGAGGTAGGACTCGAAATACATCCACCGACCGCAGTACCCTCGCGTGCCCCGGTCGCTCAGAACAGCTCGCGCTGCGGCCACAGGCTCTTCGGATCCACGACCGTGAGCCCGAGGCGCCGCTTCATCTCGTGGGCGCTGGCCGGCGAGTGTCCGGCCCAGTGGTTGTTGAAGTACCCGAACACCTCGCGCACCTCGGGCAGCACGCGCTCGAGGTCGCGCTCCCAGGCGTCGAAGGACTCGCCGCGCTCGATCTGGACGTGGGTGTAACGCCCGATCTCGCTCCGGTCGCCGAGCCAGCGCAGGTAGAGGAAGTCGGCGGTCACCTCGGTGACGCGCGGCAGATCGCGCCACTCGGTCCACGCCACCGCCACGTTGTGCTTGCGCAGCAGGTCCCAGATCGGGGCCGCGTGCCACGAGCGGTGGCGGAACTCGACCGCGATCCGCGTGTCTTCCGGACGGGCGGCGAGAAAACGTCCGAGCAGCCCCTCGGTGCCCGCGTCGCGGATGAACTCCGCGGGCAGTTGCACCAGCAGCGGGCCGAGCTTGGGGCCGAGCGGCTCGAGCGCCTTCACGAAGGCCTGCAGTTGCTCGCCCATCTTCGACAGCCGCGCCACGTGCGTGATGCTCTGCGGCACCTTGGCCGAGAACCGGAAGTGCGCGGGCACGCGCTTCTCCCACGAGCGCGCGATGGCGGCCTTGGGCGGGTGGTAAAACGTCGTGTCGCACTCGACGGTGTCGAACACCTTCGAGTAGAACGGCAGGTAGTCCTCCTGCTTCGCGTACGGCGGGTAGAAGCACCCGATCCAGTCGGGGTACGCCCACCCCTGCGTGCCGAGCCGGATGGTGGTGGCCATGCTAGCGGCCCTCCGGCGCCGCGTGGCGCTCGCCCGCGGGCACGCCGGGGCCGCGCCCCAGCAGCGCGCGATCGAAGAACGCCGCGAGTGCGCGCTCGTAGTCCGCGCGCCCGCGCAGCCAGCCCTGGTTGTGCCCCACGCCTTCCAGCAGCCACAGGGGGTCCTTGCCGCCCGCGGCGCTCCACAGCCGGCGCGCGTGCTCGGGCGAGAGCCGGTCATCCTCCAACCCGTGGATGAAGAACACCGGCCGGTCGCGCAATCGTGCCGCCCAGATCGTCACGTCGAATCCCCCCGGATCGAGCCCGGTCACCGCGCGCGCCAGCACCCGCGCCACGCGCCCGCCCCAGCGCGGCATCCGCGCCCAGCGCTGCGAGGAGTCCTCCAGCGCCAGCGCGCCGTCGGCGAACGCGCCGTCCACCGCCACCGCGGACACCCGAGGATCCGCCCCCGCGAGCCGCAGCGCCACCGCCCCGCCGAGCGACTCGCCGAACACCCCGATGCGGTGCCCCGCCAGCGCGGGCTCTCGCATCATCCACGCCAGCGCCGCCTCGCCGTCGGCGATCTCGTGATGGCCGAGGGTGGTGGGCAGCCGCCGGCCGCGGCGCGAGGAGCGGAAGTCCACCGCCAGCACCGAGTAGCCGGCGGCGTGGAGGAAGCCCCCGTAGCGCCACATGCGGGAGTGCGTGCGGCCGTAGCCGTGCAGCAGCAGCACGGCGGCGCGCTCGCGGCCCTCGAGCCACCAGCCGTCGAGCGCGTCGTGGTCCTCGATCGGGATCAACACCCGGCGCGCCCGGCCATCGAGGTCGGGCGCGCCGCCGAGATCGGTCGGCAACGGCGGGTACAGGGCGACCAGCGCGGCGCCGCCGGCGATGCCGGTCATCGCGGCCCCGCCGAGCAGCGCCAGCTCGAACATCGCCTGCCCTCCGTCGCGATCGGCTCTACCTGCGTGCGTCGATCGGCTGATACGCGCGCAGCGTCGCGCCGGTGTAGACCTGGCGCGGACGGCCGATGCGCGTCTCGGGGTCACGCCGCATCTCGAGCCACTGCGCGATCCAGCCGGGCATGCGTCCCATGGTGAACATCACCGTGAACATGTTCACCGGGATGCCGAGCGCCTGGTAGATGATCCCGGAGTAGAAGTCCACGTTCGGATAGAGCTTGTGGCTGACGAAGTAGTCGTCCTTGAGCGCGATCTCCTCGAGCTTCATCGCGATCTCGAGCAGGCTGCTGCGCACGCCGAGCTTCTCGAGCACCTGCGTGCACGACTTCTTGAGGATCGCCGCGCGCGGGTCGTAGTTCTTGTACACGCGGTGCCCGAAGCCCATCAGACGGCTGTTGTCCTTCTTGTCCTTGGCCTTGTCCACGAACTTCTGGACGTCGCCGCCCTCGGCCTGGATGTGCTCGAGCATCTCGATGACCTGCTGGTTGGCGCCGCCGTGCAGCGGCCCCCACAGGGCGCTGATGCCCGCCGAGATGCTGGCGTAGAGGTTGGCGCGCGACGCTGCCCACCATGCGCACCGTGCTGGTCGAGCAGTTCTGCTCGTGGTCGGCGTGCAGGATGAGCAGCAGGTCGAGCGGCCTTCGCGAGCACCGGGTCCACCTCGTAGTCCTCGGACGGGCGTGGCGAACATCATGTGCAGGAAGTTCGACGAGTAGTCGAGCCGGTTCTGCGGGTAGATGAACGGCTGCCCGATCGAGTGCTTGTAGGAGTAGGCCGCGATGGTCGGCATCTTGGCGATCAGCCGCACCACGGTCTCGTGCACCGTCTTGTCGGTCTCGGGCGTCCTGGTAGAAGGTGGCGAGCGCCGCGACCGCCGCCGCGCACACCGGCATCGGGTGGGCGTCCTTCGGGCAGCGCGTCGAAGAAGCGGCGGAAGTTCTCGTGCAGCAGCGTGTGGCGCGTGATCTCCGCGCGTGAAGCTCGTCGAGCTGCGCCCGGTCGGCAGCTCGCCGTGGATCAGCAGCCAGGCGACCTCGAGGAACGTGCTCTTCGCGGCGAGCTCGTCGATCGCGTAGCCGCGATAGCGCAGGATGCCCTTCTCGCCGTCGATGAAGGTGACGGCGCTGCGGCACGAGCCGGTGTTGCCGTAGCCCGGGTCGAGGGTGATGAGCCCGGTCTTGGCGCGCAGCGTCTCGATGACGATGGCCGTCTCGCCCTCGCTGCCTTCGACGACCGGGAGCGTCACCGATCCGCCGTCATACGTCACGGTCGCGCTGGCCGCGGTGGCCTGTGGAGTGCTCGGGGTGGACATGGGACACCTCCTCTTGGAAACGGGCCGCTTCAGGCGGTCTGCGGCGCCAACGGATCGTCCGGCCGGCTGTCACGCGCCGACCAACGGAAGAACACGACACTCATGATGACCCACCAGAACAGCCCGCCCGGGATCCACATGATCAGGCCGCCGAGGAGCTGATCGTCGAGCGCCGACATCCCCATGAAGCGCGGGGCGAGCAGATACCAGTCGTAGAGCGGCTGCCGGGCGAACACGATCAGCGCGGCGACCGCCATCATCGGCACGCCGAGCAGGAACAGATACAGCATCTGGGCGCCCGACGTCACGGGATGGCGCACCGCCGCCCCGCCCACGATCGGCCACCACATCAACATCGCCGTCGCCATCACCATCAGGTGCATCACGATGTGGAAGTCGTGCTGCCGCATCATCAGGTTGTACAGCACCGGCACGTGCCACATGGAGAACACCACGGTGTACAGGATGAACCCCACCGGCACCCGGGTGAGCCAGCCCCACGCGGCGCCGACGCCCCGCGGCCGGAGCAGCGCGCGCCACAGCCACGGCGGCACTCCGAGCAGGAACAGCGGCGGGAACAACTGCGCGAGGATCAGGTGCTGGACCATGTGGGTGCTGAACAGATAGCGGTCGCTCAGGTCGTGCAGCGGACCGTTCAGCGCGAGCACCACCACCGCCATCGAACCGAGGAACAGCGCCACCCGTCCGCGCTCCAGATGGCCGCTGCCACCGAGACGCTGGCGCCACGGCCCGAGGGCGAGCAGGTGGAACAGCGCGAGCAGGCCGCAGCCGAGGAGCACCGACCATTCCCAGTGCCACGGCCACCACGTGTAGGCCGGGGCCGGCTGCTCGCGCCACGGCCACGAGTCGGTGATCGCGAGCGCCGCGCTGCCGAAGGCGCGCCACACCTTCGCCTTGACCGCGAAGGTGTCGCCGAGCGCGTCGAGGAACCCCTGCCTCGGGTCCTGCCAGTGGGTCTGCCCGATGACGGTGTAGAGCCGGCGCTGGCGAAGGTCGAGGAAGTACATGCCCTGCTCGACGCGCCCGCGCACCAGCGCGCACTGCTTCTGCGCGGTGCCCTGCATGCCGTGCTGGAACGTGCACACCGGATCCACGAATTCGCCGACGAGGTACAGCGTGTCGGCGTTCGCGTCACCCGGGCCCGCCTGCACCGCCGGCGCCCAGAACATCGCCAGCAGCGCGAGAACCGCGCACCACACTCTCACGCACACTCCTGGAGGTTCGGCCACGTCCGGGTGGAGGGTCCGGCCAGGCATTGTAGCGAAAACCGGCGACAAACCGGAACGACCGGCTGGGGGGAAATCCAGCCGGAGGCCGGGACGCCGGTCCGCGGCCCCGCCCTCCCCGCCGATCCCTCCCCGGGTTCTCCCCGGGTCACGCCGGAGGGGTGGCCTTCTTGCGGGCCGCCGCCTCCATCGCCTTGCGCAGCGCGATCGCCATGGTGGTCAGTTCGGCCGGCGCGGCCGGCGGCGGCGGGGCCGCGGGTGGCGTGGCCGGGGGCGCCGGGCGCGCGGGCGCGGGGCCGCGCGTGGATGCCGGGCCGCGCGTGGACGCCCGGGCGCCGCCCGGGCGCGGCGGGTCCGCGGACGCCGCGGCCGGCGGCAGCGAGGCCGCCAGCAGTTCCTTGATCGAGAGCGAGATGCGCTTCTTCTCGGGCTCGACGGCGAGCACCACCGCCTCGACCTCCTGCCCGGGAGTGAGCACCTCCTTCACGTGGCCGATCCGGTGGAGGGCCACCTGCGAGACATGCACCAGGCCGTCGAGGCCGGGCTCCAGCGTCACGAACGCGCCGAAGTCGGTCAGCCGCGCGACCACGCCGCGCACCCGGCTGCCGACCGCGATGCGCCCGCCGACCCCGGTCCACGGGTCGGGCGCGCACGCCTTGATCGAGAGCGCGATGCGCGGGCGACCGTCCTTGCCGGTCTCGATGCGCATCACCTTCACCTTCACCGTCTCGCCCTGGCGCAGCGCCTCCTGCGGGTGATTCAGCCGCTCGTGGCGGATCTCGGAGACGTGCACCATGCCGTCCACCCCGCCCAGGTCCACGAACGCCCCGAACGCCTCGAGGCGCGCCACGCGGCCTTCGCGCTCGTCGCCCACCTTCAGCGTGGCGAGCACCTGCCGCGCGGCCTCCTCCTCCGCCTTGCGCAGCAGGGCGCGGCGCGAGAGCACCGCGCCGCCGCGGCCCTCCTCGACCGCGGTGACCACGAACTCGAGCGTGCGCCCGACGTACACCGCGGGATCGGCGCAGAAGCCGGACTCGATCTGGGACATCGGGCAGAACCCGCGCGCCCCGCCGAGGTCCACCTGCAGTCCGCCGGCATTGTGCCCGGTCACCTTCCCGCTCACCGGCACGCCGCTCGCGCGCGCCTCGCGCATCTGGCGCAACGCCGCGTGCGCGTCGGCGCGGATCGAGGGAGCGAGCACGATCTGGTCGCCGGCCTCCACCACGAACAGCTCGAGTGTCTCGCCGACCGCGATCGTGGGCGTGCCGTCCTCGGCGCGATAGTGGCGCGTCTCGACCACCGCCTCGCTGCGGCCGCCGAAGTCCACCAGGATGTGCTCCGCCCCCACCGACACCACCTTGCCCGACACCTTGGTGCCCACGGTCACGTCCACCGACGCGCGGGCGGCGGCGCGCGCCGAGCCCTTGCCGCGCTCGAACTCCTCGAGCGCGCTGGCAAAGCCGTCCGAGGGAGTGTCCTCGTCGGGATCGGGGACGGGAGCGGGCGGCGGGTCCACGGGAATCGAGTCGGGCGTCATCGGTGAGTCCTGGCGAAGGCGGAGGAGGGCGCGCGGCACGCGGGCCGGCTGCGGTCGGCGGACTTCCGCGCTATCATGCGGCGGTCCGCGGACGGGAAGGTAGCAGGAGCGGCCCGTCCTGTCCCAGCATGCCAGCGTCGCGGCCCCCGCCGCGACGCCCTGCGTGTCCCGCACTGTCGACCTGCCGCGGCCCGCCTGGTCCGCACGGCAAGGGGGAGCTTGATATGGCGAGCGCCATCGAAGGACTCGAGCCCGCAGCCCTGTGGAAGCATTTCGCCGCGCTGTCCCGTGTCCCGCGCGGCTCGAAGAACGAGAAGGCCGCCGCGGCCTTCGTGATCGCCCACGCCCGGGCGCTCGGACTGCCGTGGGCGCAGGACGCGGTCGGCAACGTGGTGGTGCGCAAGCCGGCCGCCGCGGGACGCGAGCAGGCGCCCATGGTGTGCCTGCAGGGCCACCTCGACATGGTGTGCGAGAAGCGCCCCGAGGTCGTGCACGACTTCACCAGGGACCCGATCGTGCTGGTGCGCGCGGGCGACCTGATGCGGGCCGCCGGCACCACTCTCGGCGCCGACAACGGCGTGGCGGTCGCGACCTTCCTCGCCATCATGGAGGACCGCTCGCTCGAGCACGGGCCGCTCGAGTTCCTGTTCACCATCGACGAGGAGACCGGGCTCACCGGGGCGCAGTCCCTCGAGCCCGGCTTCCTGAAGAGCGGCATCCTGCTCAACCTCGATTCCGAGGAGGAGGGCGCGCTCTACGTCGGCTGCTCCGGCGGGCGCGACAGCACCGGCAGCTGGGCCCTCGCGACCGATCCGGTGCCGGCCGGCGCGGTGGCGCTCGAGCTCAAGGTCGGCGGCCTGCGCGGCGGGCACTCCGGACTCGAGATCGACAAGGGCCGCGGCAACGCCATCAAGATCCTCGCCCGCGCCGTGGCGCGCGCCGCCGACTTCGGCGGACGCCTGGCGCGCATCGACGGCGGCAACAAGCGCAACGCCATCCCGCGCGACGCCGCGGCGCTGGTGTTCGTGCCGAAGGCGAAGGCCGCCGAGGCGCGCGAGGCGGTGGCGGCGTTCGGCGTCCTCGCGCGCGCGGAGCTCGCCACCGTCGAGCCCGACCTCCAAGTCACCGCCGAGCCGGTGCGCGCCCGCGGCAAGGTGTTCCGGCGCGCGCTCCAGCGGAACGTGCTGCGCACCCTTCAGGCGCTGCCGCACGGCGTCATCAAGATGAGCGCGGAGATCCCGTGGCTGGTCGAGACCTCGACCAACGTCGCGGTGGTCACCACCGCCAGGAAGAGCGTCTCGATCGCCACCAGCCAGCGCAGCTCGGTGGAGTCCGAGATCCACGACATCGTCGCCACCGTGACCGCGGTGTTCGAGCTCGGCGGCGCCGACGTCAGCGGCTCCGACGGCTACCCCGGCTGGAAGCCCAACCTCGACTCCCCCATCCTCAAGACCGCGAAGCGCGTCTACCGCGAGTTCGCCGGCAAGGAGCCCGAGGTCAAGGCCATCCACGCCGGACTCGAGTGCGGCATCATCGGCGAGCGCTATCCCGGGATGGACATGGTCTCGTTCGGCCCCACCCTCGAGGGCGTGCACTCGCCCGACGAACAGATCCACATCGGCTCGGTCGAGCGCTACTGGCACTACCTGCTGGCCCTGCTGAAGAGCGTGAGGTAGCGGCTCAGCCCTATCGCCCCGCCAGTTCGTCCACGAACAGAGCCGGATCGAGCGCCCGCCCGGTGACGCGCACCACCGTGCCGCGCCAGTCCTGCGTGCGTCCCGGCGCGTACAGCCGCTCGCGCAGGAAGGCGCCCACCGCCGGGCTCTCGACCAATCGCTCCCACGCGTCCGCGCCCCCGCCCAGCACCTCGCTCAGCAGGTGTCGCTGCAACTGGGAAGCCATCATCTCGCCGAGCAGGTAGTTCTGGTAGTACACCGGCGCGATGCTGAAGTGGATCTTGCTCGCCCAGTCCGGGGCGTCGCGCCCCTCCGGGCGCCTCACCCACTGGAAGCGCTCCACCAGTTCCCACCACAGCGAGCGCAGGTCCTGCGACGGGTCCCTGTAGAGCGCCCGCTCCATGTGGCACATCACCAGTTCCCAGCGCGTCTGCACCAGCAGCTGATCGCGCGTCGCGCGGGCGCAGGCGGCCGCCGCGGCGCGCGCCTCGGCCGGCAGGCATGCCCGCCCAGCGCGCCAGCCACGCCGGGTTGCGGGTCAGCCGCCCGAAGAGCATCGCGCTCGCCTCGGTGGTGAGCGTGTGCGCCGGCCCGCGCAGCACCCACGGCAGCGCGCGGTCCACGCCGATGTCGTACACCGCGTGCCCGAGTTCGTGGAGCAGCGTGCTCATCCAGTATTCGTCCGGCTGCAGATTGCAGAGCACCCGCACGTCGTCGCCGCGGTCCACCGACAGGCAGAACGCGTGCGGGCACTTCCCCGCCTTCTCGTAGAGGTCCGAGCGCGCCAGCACCTCGCGGACCGGCAGCCCGATGGTCTCGAAGAAGCGCGCCGCCAGCTCCTCGAGCGAGGCCTGCGCGAACCACCGCGACGGGTCGAGGCCCGCGGCCGGGGCCTCCTGGAAGAACGGGTCGCTGAAGTGCCAGGGCCGCAGGTCGCGGGACGCCACCCCGAAGCGCCGGCCCAGTTCCCCGTCCAGCCCGGCCCGGTAGGCCTCGAACAGCGGGCGCGTGCCGCGGTCCACCTCGTCGAGCAGGGCGAACAATCCGGCCTCGTCGAGCTCGTCGAGCGCCAGCATCATCGAGTAGTAGTCGTCCTCCCCCATCGCGCGCGCGGCCTCGTTGCGCTCGCGCACCAGCGCGAGCAGGTCGGCCTCGACCTCGGCGCCGACCTGCTTGGAGGCCTCCCACGCCCGCCGGCGCGCCGCGACATCGCCGGACTCGCGCAGCACCCGCTTGAGCGCGTTGTCCCCCACGCGCTCGCCGTCGAGATCGGCGCGGAAGTTGTTGAAGCGGCTCTCGAGCGACTTCTCCAGCCGCACCATGCGCTCGATCCGGTCGGGCGCGATCTGCTGCGCCTGGTAGGCGTGCAGCAGCAGCACCGACTGGCGCTGCAGCCGCTCGTCCTCCACCCCGCCCGCGGCGTGGAGCGCGCGCAGGAACGCGTACGGCTCGGTCCGCGCGTGCAGCCGCCGCAGGGCGGCGTCGAGGCGCGCGCTCTCCTCCTCGTGCTCCTTCCTTCCGGTCACGTTGGCGAGCCACGCCTGTTCGTTGTGGCGGCGGCTCAGCGGCTCGGCCTCGGCGACGTGGCGGGCGATCAGCTCGGCCAGCGCGGATCCTCGCGCCGCGGCGGTGTCGGACAGGGTCTCCACGGGATCTCCGGGCCGCCGGGGGCGGCGCTGCCTCAGCCGGTGACGAGCCGCCGGTAGAACGCCGGGCGGCGAGTGGTGAAGAGGTGGGTGAGCGGGGTGAGCGCCTTGTCGCGCGCGAGCGACAGGTCACAGTCGGCGGCGCGGGCGCAGGTGGCGCGCGCTCCGGCCCGCGCCAGCACGCGCTCGCGCGGATCGACGATCTGGCTGCGCCCGGTGAAGGCGACGCGCCCCCCGGGCCGATCGTCGGCCCCGGTGCGGTTGGCGGTCACCACGAACACGCGATTCTCGAGCGCGCGGATCACCATGATGCGCTGGGCGTCGGGGAACACCAGGTTCGAAGGATGGGCGATCACGTCCGCGCCCAGCAGCGCGAGCACGCGCGCCGCCTCGGGGAAGCGCCAGTCGAAGCAGATCAGCATGCCGACCTTGGCCGCGCCCACGCGATGCACCGCGAACGGGATGTCCCCGGGCAGGAACCACAGCCGCTCACGCTCGAACAGATGCACCTTCCGGTAGACCGCCCTCACCCCCGACGGCCCGACCAGCATCGCGCTGTTGTAGTAGCGCCCGCGGCACACCTCGGGGAAGCCCGCGACCAGGTGCCGGCGCTCGCGGCGCGCCGCGGCACGCAGCATCCGCGCGGTGAGCCCGGTGGCGGCGTCCTCGGCGAGTGCCGCGACCTCGGCGTGGCTCGAGAACACGTATCCCGAGGACCACAGTTCGGGGAGCACCACGAGATCGGCGGGGGTGGTGGCGGCGAGCGCCAGACCGTGCTCGAGGTTCTGCTCCGGCCGGCCGAAGCGCGGACGGCCCTGCACGAACGCGACGCGGAACGGGATCACGGGAGGACCCTACCGAGTCCGTCCGCGACCGGCAAACGCTCCGGACGCGCCGCCGCGCGATCAGGCGGCGTTGCTCTCGCCCAGGTCCATCCCGTCGCCCGTGAGCGGCGCGCCGGCGCTCTCGGTGAGGCGCACCTCGACCACCGCGGCGGCGTTCACCAGGTGGACGCCGGTGCCGGTGAGCAGCACGAAGAAACCCGCGCCCTGCATGTTCATGAAGTCCGAGAGGCGCTGCGTGGGGCGGTGCAGCGGGGTCCACACCCGGCCCTCGAGCGTGGTGCCGTCGAGCATCACGACCTCGGCCGGCTCCTCCCGCCACGGGTCGAACCCGCGCGCGAACACGTCGCTCTGGACCACCTGCCGCCCGGCGGTCACGCGCAGCAGGCGACTGCGGTTGAACAGGTGGACGCGGCCCTCGACGCCCATCGCGACCGGCAGGAAGCGCGCGGTCTCGTTGACCTTCTCGTGGATGGTCTGGTGGCGGCCGCGCGCGGCGTCGAGATCGAGGAAGATCTGGCCCTGCACGCTCTGGCCATCGACCGGCCACAGCGTGACGGGGATGCGGCGCTTGGGGATGTAGTGGTCCATTCGGGCCTCGTGCTCTCCTGTGCGGTGTGCTCGCGTGCGTGCGCGGCGGATCGGGCGGCGCCGCCGCCCCGTCGCGGGCCGGCGCGGGCCCTTCCGGGGCCGCCGTCCTATGCAACCCCTCTGCCGGAAGGGGTCCGGCCTCGCCACCGCCGCGGCTCCGGTCCGCGCTGCGCGCGCGCGCGGAGTTGCGGCTGGCGCCCGGTGCGGCCGGACGCGTGCGCCCCGGCCGCGGATTGCGGAACGCAATCCGCGCGCGCCGCGCGGACGCCGTACTGCACGGTCGCGCGGCGTCCACCACCGACTGCGCAGCCCGCGCACGCGGGCGCGTCGCGCCGCGGCGCGGGGCGCGCGCGGCGCTCTGCTACACTCGCCGCCATGATGGATCGTGTCACCCAGCCACCGCGCGGCGGTCGCCGCGCGCGCCGCGAGACCCGCTCGCCGGCCGCCTCGTGGGGGCTGATGTTCGCCGTGGCGCTGGTCCTGCGCGTCGCCTGCGCGTGGCTCGCGGTCGGCCCGGGAGCGGTGCCCTACGGCGACGAGGCCACCTACCACGCCGTGGCGGCGAACCTGGCGCGCGGCGTCGGGTTCTCCCTCGGCGGCGCGGCCGGCCTTCCCACCGCCTTCGTGCCCCCGGTGTTGCCGTGGCTGGTGAGCGTGCTCTACCGGCTCACCGGCGCCGACTACTTCGCGGCGGTGCTGCTCCAGTGCGTGCTCGGCGCGCTCACTCCCCTGCTCCTCGCGGCGCTCGGCGGCGCGCTCGTCGGCTCCGGCACCGGCCGCGTCGCGGGCTGGCTCGCGGCGGTCCACCCGCTGCTGGTGTTCTTCTCCGGCCACCTGCTGACCGAGACCGCGTTCACCGTGACCGTGCTGCTCGCGCTGCTGGCGTCGGTGGCGTGGATCAAGGAGCCGCGCCCGGGCCGCTCGCTGGGCACCGGGCTGCTGTGGGGCCTGGCCGCGCTCACGCGCCCGACCGCGCTGGCGCTGCCGCTGGTGGTCGCGGCGTGGGCCTGGGTGCCGCTCGGCCTGCTGCTCGGCGGCCGGGCCCGCGCGCGTCAGCTGGCGCTGCTCCTGCTGGGGGTGGTCCTGGCGGTGGCGCCGTGGACGGCGCGCAATGGGCTCGCGCTCCATGCGCTGGTGCCGGTCACGACCGGCGGCGGGCGCGCGCTGCTCGACGGCAACAACCCGGTGGCGTGGTCCGATCCGGGCGGGCGCGGCGGCGCCACCAGCGCGTTCGAACGCGAGCCCTACGCGACGCGTTTCAGGGGCAGGAGCGAGCCCGAGGTCGACCGCCTCGCGCGTGACGAGGCGCTCGGCTTCCTGCGCGCGCATCTGGCGGAGTGGCCGGCGATGGCGGCCGCCAAGCTCGGGCGCTTCTGGCGGATCTCCGCCGAGGGAGGCGGCACCGGCACCTGGCAGCGCGCGGGCTCACCCTTCGCCGCGCTGCTCGCGCGCCTCGACCCGCTGCGAGCGTGGTCGGTGGTGATGTTCCCGCTGGCGCTGTGGGGGCTGGTGGTCCTCGCGCGCTCGCCGCGCCGTTGGTTCCTCTCGCTCCCGCTGCTGGTGGTGCTCTACTTCAGCGCGCTGGCGGTGGTGTTCTGGGGCGCGCTGCGCATGCGGGTCCCCGCGGAGCCGCTGGTGCTGCTGTTCGCCGCCGTCGGGATCGACAGCGCGTGGCGCCGCTGGCGACCGCGGCCGCCGGGCCTGCGGGTGATCGAGGGGACGCGTCCGAGCGCCTGAGCGATCGCGGCGCGGCGGCGGCTCACCGGTTGGGAAGGACGCTCACCACCCGGAAGCGGAAGGTGTACACGCGCGGCTGGTTGTCGATCCGGCACGCCACGTCCACCCCGAACTCCCGCCCGGAGTACTGCGGCGCGTTCTCGTCCTCGGGCAGCAGCGCGCGGTGGAGCTGCCGGTCCGCGCCCGCCGGATCGAACATGTAGTCGATCGGGAACAGATAGTCGCCGTAGCGCTGGAGGCCGAGGATCTGGGTCGAGGGCTGGGTGCCGTAGCGGTCCCGCCACGTGGTGCTGGCGTGCGCGGCGCGGCCGACGTTGCCGTGCGGGTCGGCGAACAGGCACTTGTCCCAGTCGATCCATACCGGCTTGTCGGTCCGGTTCTCGATCTGGAAGAACAGCACGTCGGGGGTGGGCCGGAAGTAGAACGAGAGCTCGCGGTCCTGGAACACGAACCGCTCGCTGCTGGGCTCGACCTGCCGGAAGCGGTAGCGGTAGAGCGCGTCGGCGCTGCCGGTGGTGGCGCCCACCGAGTCGGCCGAGCCGCTCAACATGCGACCGAAGCCCATCTCGGTGTTGTCCGTGCCGGCATTCTGCGGCGGGACCGGAGCGGATTCCGGCGCCGGACCGGCCGAGCATCCGGATAGGAGCGCCGCGAGCAGGACGGCGGCCGCGAGCCATGCGAATCGGGGCGTACGCATCGGCGGCAGACTAGACCTCGCCGCCGACGAGGGTCAAGTCCGCCGCGGCACCGGCGCATCGGCGGGCGCGCGCCCACCCCGCGCCGGTCGCTCTCAGCCCCGCGCCATCGCGCGCCGGCGGCCGAGCACGTGACGCAGTCCCTCCTCGAGGGTGCGGAAGCGGAACGCGTGCCGCGCGCGCTCCAGCGCCGCCGGGAGCACCCGCGCGCCGCCCAGCAGCAGGGTGTCGGCGAACTCGCGTCCCAGCAGCGCCCGCAGCGCGAACGCGGGCGCGGGCACGAACGCCGGGCGGGCCAGCACGCGGCCGAGCGTGCGCGCGAACTCGCGCTGGGGCAGCGGCTCGGGAGCGGTCGCGTTCACCACCCCGGGGAGATCCTCACGCGTCATCGCCGCGTGGAGCACCCCGAGCAGGTCGTCGAGCACGATCCACGACAGCCATTGCCTTCCGGAGCCGAGCGGCCCACCGGCCCCCAGCCGGAACAGCGGCAGCAGCCTCGCCAGTGCGCCACCCTGCGGCGTGAGCACCACCCCGATGCGCACGCGGACCACCCGGATGCCGCGCGCCTCGGCCGGCGCCACCGCCGCCTCCCACTCGCGCGTCACTTCGGCGAGGAAGCCGTCACCCGCCGCGCTCGACTCGTCGAGCGGCTCGTCGCCACGATCGCCGTAGAACCCGATCGCCGAGGCCGACACCAGCACGCGCGGCGGGCGCTCCAGGCGCGCCAGGGCCCCGGCCAGCAGGCCCGTGCCCTGCACGCGGCTGGAGCGGATGCGCGCGCGCGCCGCCGCCGACCAGCGCTGGGACAGGCTCTCGCCCGCCAGGTGCACGACCGCGTCGAAGCCCTCGAGGGCACTCGCTTCGAGCGCTCCCGCGGCGGGGTCCCACGTCACGTCGCCGGGGCCCGCGCGCCCGCGCCCGAGGCGCGTCACGGTGTGCCCGCCGCTCGCGAGCATCGGAACCAGCGCCGCCCCCACCAGCCCCGAGGCGCCGCTCACCAGCACGCGCATGGGCGCCGCGATCACCTCAGTCCTTGACGTTGCCCCGGTCCGCCACGTTCATGAACGCTCGCAGGAAGTCCACCGGCACCGGGAAGATGGTGGTGCTGTTGTTCTCGGTGGCGATCTCCGCCAGCGTCTGGAGGTAGCGCAACTGGAGCGCCGCCGGCTCGCGGCCGATCACCGCCGCGGCCTCGGCGAGGCGACCCGCGGCCTGGTACTCGCCCTCGGCGTTGATGACCTTCGCGCGGCGCTCGCGCTCGGCCTCGGCCTGGCGCGCGATGGCGCGCTGCATCTCCTGCGGCAGGTCGACGTTCTTGACCTCGACGTTGGTGACCTTCACACCCCACGGCTCGGTCTGCCGGTCGATGACCTGCTGCAGCGCGAGATTGAGCTTCTCGCGCTCGGAGAGCAGCTCGTCCAGTTCCTGCTGGCCGAGGATGGACCGCAGCGTGGTCTGCGCGATCTGCGAGGTGGCGTAGAGGAAGTTCTCGACCTGGACGATCGCCTGGCGCGCGTCCACCACGCGGAAGTACACCACCGCGTTCACCTTCACCGACACGTTGTCCTTGGTGATGATGTCCTGCGGCGGCACGTCCATGGTGACGGTGCGCAGGCCCACCTTCACCGCGCGGTCGATCACCGGCCACAGCAGCACCAGGCCGGGCCCCTTCTCGCCGATCAGCCGGCCGAGCCGGAACACCACCAGACGCTCGTACTCGCGCACCACGCGGATCGCGTTCGCGATGAGCACGACGACGAACAGCGCGACGATCAGCACCAGGGTGAGAAAGGGCATCATGACCGCTCCTCCTTGGGACACGGGCGGACGTGCAGGGTGAGCCCGTCCACGCCTGTGATCTCGACCATCTCGCCGGCCTCCACCGGACTGCCGGATACCGCGTTCCACGACGTATCGCCCATCCGCACGCGTCCGCCGGGCGCGAGGCGCTCGAGCGCGCGCGCGCGTTCCCCCACCAGGCCGGCGGCGCCGGTCTGGACCTTGCGCCGCTGGGCGCGCAGCCCGGCGCCGACGATGAACAGGAAGAACAGCGCCGTCGTTCCGGTGGTGCCGAGGATCACCGTCCACGACAGCGCGATCCCCTCACCGCGGAACAGGATGACCGACCCGAGCAGCATGGACACCACGCCGCCGGCCGCCAGCAGGCCGTGGCTCGCCACCTTCACCTCGGCGAGGAAGAACGCCACCGCGAGCACCAGCAGCGCCGCCCCGGCGTAGTTCACCGGCAGGGTCGAGAGCGCGAGGAAGGCGAGGATCAGGCTGATGCCGCCCACCACCCCGGGCAGGATGGCGCCCGGGTTCTGGAGCTCGAACAGCAGGCCGTAGAAGCCGAGCATGAGCAGCAGGTAGGCGATGGTGGGGTCCGCCAGCACCGCGAGGAGCTTCTGGCGGAAGCCGGACTCGAGGAAGTCCACCGGCACGCCCTTCACCTTCAGCGTGCGGACCCGGCCGTCGCGCGTCCAGGCACGGCCATCGGCCTTCGCCAGCAGCTCGGTGCGGGTGGCGGCGATGAAGTCCACCACGCCGAGCGTGACCGCCTCGGTCTCGCTGGCCGACACCGCCTCGCGCACCGCGCGCTCGGCCCACGCCGTGTTGCGCCCGCGCTGGGCCGCGACGGTGCGCGCGAACGCCGACGCGTCGTTGGTGGCCTTGCGCGCCAGCGTGGAGTCCATCGGGCCCTGCAGGTTGATGGGCGTGGCGGCGCCGATGTTGGTGCCGGGCGCCATCGCCGCGACGTCGCACGCGATGGTGATGAACACCCCCGCCGAGGCCGCCCGCGCACCGCTGGGCGCGACCCAGGCGATCACCGGCACGCGCGCGGCGAACAGCGACTGGACCATCTCGCGCATGCTCGACTCGAGCCCGCCGGGGGTGTCGATCTCGAGCAGCAGCGCCTCGTAGCCGCGGGCGGTGGCGCGGTCGATGGCGGCGCCCAGCGCCTCGGCCATCACCGGGGTGACCGGCCCGGTGAGCTCGACCGCGAGCACGCGGCCCTGGCCGGGCGGCGACGGGACGTCGGCCGCGCGCGCACGCGGGGGCTTGGCACCCATCGCGGTCGTGGCGCAGGCGAGCGCCAGGAGCGCCGCGACCAGCGGGAGGCGGATCGAGCGGCCGCTCATCGCGCGTCCCCGCCCGCGCGCGCCAGCGCCGCGCGCCACGCCTCGAGGTACTTCAGCCCGCTGCCGGTGTCGTAGATCACCACCCGCGCTCCTGCCGCGATCTCGCCGCTGGCCCGCAGCCGTCGCAACG
The DNA here is from genome assembly GCA_963776245.1 of Candidatus Eiseniibacteriota bacterium. GTDB lineage: Bacteria > Eisenbacteria > RBG-16-71-46 > RBG-16-71-46 > RBG-16-71-46 > CAVSAC01. Next base: position 122,562 of record CAVZLN010000006.1, read on the forward strand.
CCGCGAGGGTAGCACCACCCTCGGGACAGGCGAAGAGACCCTCCTCACGGGCCAGCTGGCTCATGCCGTCGAGCAGGTCCTCCTCGCTCACCGCGATGGCGGTGCCCCCGGTCTCGCGCACCGCGCGCAGGATGAGGGTGTCGGCGAACGGCGACGGCACGCGCAGCCCGCTCGCCACCGTGCGCGCGTCCCGCCACGCCTCGGCCCTGGCCGCGCCGGCCTCGAACGCCCGCACCACCGGGGCGCACCCGGCGGTCTGCACCGCCACCAGCCGCGGGAAGGGACCTTCGATCCACCCCAGCGCGCGCATCTCCTCGAACGCGCGCCACATCCCCACCAGGCCGGTGCCGCCGCCGGTGGGATAGAGGATGACATCGGGCAGCGCCCAGCCGAGCTGCTCGGCGATCTCCCAGCCGAGCGTCTTCTTGCCCTCGAGCCGGAACGGCTCCTTGAAGGTGGCGACGTTCCACCATTCGGGGGCGGGCGCCCAGTCGGCGAGCGCCCGGCCCGCCTCGGCGATGGTGCCGGGCACCAGCCGCACCTCGGCGCCGAAGGCGCGCTGTTCGAGCACGAACGCCTCGGGCGTGTCCTCGGGCACGGTGATGCGGCAGCGCAGGCCGGCGGCGGCGGCGTAGGCGGCGGCGGCGCTGCCCGCGTTGCCCGCCGACGGCAGCGCGATCGCGCCCATGCCGAAGGCGAGCGCGCCATTGACCGCCAGCGCCAGCCCGCGCGCCTTGAACGACGCGGTCGGATTGCCCGCCTCGGCCTTCGCCCACAGCGCGCCGAGGTCGAGCTCGCGCGCCAGCCGCGCCAGCGGCAGCAGCGGCGTGCCGCCCTCGCCGAGGCGCACCGCCGGGAAGTCGGACGCGAACGGGAGCACCGCGCGGTAGCGCCACAGGTCGGTGCCGAATCGCCCGAGGTCGGTGCGCCGCAGCCCGCGTCCGATCGCGGGCAGGTCGTAGCGCGTCACCAGCGGGCGTCCGCAGGCCGGGCACACGCTGCGGGGCTCCGACAGGTCGCACGACCCGCCGCAGTCGAGACAGTCGAGCGCCACGAGGTGGGGATTGAAGGCGGAGACCGGAGGGGCAGTCATCGGGCGGCAGCATACCCGATGTGGCCGGACGGGGTGCGCACGCCCCGCCCGGTCAGCCGTCCCGGCTCACCAGGCGCGCTCCTCGCCCTCCAGCTCCTCGCGCAGCTTGAGGAACGACTCGTACCGCCGGCCCGCCACCTCCCCCGCCGCGACCGCCGCGCGCAGCGCGCACCCGGGCTCGGCGGTGTGGCGGCAGTCGTTGAAGCGGCACGCCCCCAGCACGCGGCGGAACTCCGGATAGGCCTGCTCGAGGTCGCGCGAGGAGATCCCCCACAGCGCGAACGAGCGCACCCCGGGGGTGTCGATGAGCTCGAGCCCCGACACCGTGCGCACCAGCCACGCGGCGGTGGTGGTGTGCCGGCCCTTGCCGGTCTTCAGGTTCACGGCGCCCGCGACCAGCGCAAGCTCGGGGGCGAGCGCGTTCAGCAGCGAGCTCTTCCCCACGCCCGAGTGCCCGACGAACAGCGAGCGCCGCCCGGCGCACGCGTGCGCCACCGCGTCCACGCCCGCCCCCGACTTCGCGCACGTCAGGTGGCCGGCGCACCCGGCGCGCGCGTAGTCGTCGAGGATCGCCTGCTCCTCGGCCGGCGCGCCGAGGTCGGTCTTGTTGAGCACCAGCCGGGCGGGGATGCCGAAGTGCTCGGCCTGGCCGAGCACCCGGTCCACGAAGCCGGGCTTGAACTCCGGCTCCGCGATCGAGACCACCACCACCACCTGGTCGAGATTCGCGGCCACCACCTGCTCGACCTTGCGCTCGCCCGCGGCGCGCCGCGAGAACAGGTTGCGCCGCGGGAGCACGCTCTCGATGACGGCGCGCGGCCCGCTGACGTCCGCTTCGACCTCGTCCCCCACCACCACCGTGTTGCCGAGCGTGCGGGTCCGGCCCATCAGACGCGCGCGCACCGTGGCCTCGCACGCGACCCCGTCGTCGAGCACCAGCGCGACGCTGCCGAAGTCCACGCGCGCGACGGTGGCGCGGCGCAGCGCCGTCGCGGCCGCGTCCCCGGTGGCGCTCACTGCCACCCGCCGCCGGGGCCGTCGAGCGGCAGGTTGATGGTGAACTGGGCGCCCTGGCCCGGCGGGCTGGCGGCGGCGATGCGGCCGCCGTGGTTGGTGATGATCCGGTACGAGGAGGACAGCCCGAAGCCGTGGCCGGTCGCTTTGGTGGTGAAGTGCGGCTCGAAGATGCGCGCCAGGTTCTGGGGCGCGATCCCGGTGCCGGTGTCCGCCACCGTGATCTTCAGCGTGCGGGTGCGCTCGTCGTGCTCGCTCGACACCGCGATCCGCTTCACGCCGACGCCCTTCTCCTGCATCGCGTCGGCGGCGTTCATGAACAGGTTGAGGAACACCTGCTGGATCTGGCCCGGGTCCACCCGCAGCTCCGGGAGCTGGGGCGCCAGGCGCAGCTCCCACTCCACGGTGTCGAAGCGGTTCTGCGTCCGCACGAACTCCACCGAGCGCTGCACCAGGCCGTTGATGTCCACCCGCTCCACCTTGATCTCGGCGCTCGAGAAGTCCATCAGTCCCTTGGAGAGCGCCTCCATGCGGCGGGACTGCTCGAGGATGATCTGGGCGTGGCGGTTGACGTTGTCGAACACCTGGCGCTCGCCGTCGCGGAGCAGCAGCTGCGCGCGGCCGCTGATGGCGACCAGCTGGTTGCGCAGCTCGTGTCCGATCTCGGCCGCCATCTCGCCCTTCGCCGCCATGCGCTCGCGGTGGATGATCTGGTTCTGCGCGTTGGTCAGCTCGATGTAGCGGCGGGTGGACTCGTGAAGCATGTAGAGCGGCGAGTAGAACAGCACCGCGCCGAGGTAGCCGATGGCGCCGAACGAGATCACCATGATGGGCGCCATGAAGAACGCGGCGGCGTCCTCGAGCAGCTTCTCGCCGTAGAACCAGTCCTCGCGCAGCACCTTCAGGTAGGGCCGCTCGGAGGACCACGAGACCGCGACCGCGACGAACGCGCGATTGAACAGCAGGAACGTCACCGTGAGCCCGAGGAGCGGGAGCGCCAGGGGCCACGCGTCGCTCCCGCCGATGGCGTCGCGCCCGGTGGCATGGAGCCCGGCCAGCGGCCCCCCGAGCCACGCCCACACGTGCCCGGCGGCCCACATGGTGATCGCGGTCTGCGACGCGTTGAAGGTGGCGCGCACCCACGGCTTGCGGGTCAGGAACAGCTCGGCCGCCAGCGTGCTGAACGCCGCGATCCACATCGACGGCCCGAGCCCCCACAGCATCGCGACCGCGAGACAGGCCGTGGACGACTGGCTCGCCGTGCCGGTGCCCGACATGGTGGTGACCACCATCAGCTCGGAGATCGCGGTGATGGCGATCCACGCGAGGTAGTCGGGCCAGCGCGTCTCGATGTTCGGCGGCAGGTGGGTGGCGAGCAGCGCGACCGCCGCCAGCCCCACCGCGATGACGTACGCCCGCAGCCGCGCGCTCACGCGCCCGCTCCCGCCGCGACCACACCGAGCCCCGGGCGCTCGCCCAGCGCGATGACGCCGGCTTCCCGCGGGGCGCCCTCGAACGGGTCCCGGGCCAGCAGCCAGTGGCCATCCAGGTCCAGCGCGTCGGCGAGCGGCGCCAGTTGCGCCGCGGCCGAGAGCGCGAGGCTCGACTCGACCATCGAGCCGAGCATCACCTTGAGCCCGTGCGCGCGCGCGGCGTGGAGGGTGCGCAGCAGCTCGCGCAGCCCGCCGCTCTTCATGAGCTTGAGGTTCACCCCGTCCACGCGCCCGGCGAGCCGTGCGATGTCGCTGGCGCGGCTGCACGCCTCATCGGCGTAGACCGGGATGCCGACGCGGTCGCGCACCCACTTCAGCCCCTCGAGGTCCTCGCGCGCCACCGGCTGCTCCACCAGCTCGATCTCGAGCGGCTCGATGCGCCGCAGCACGCGCACCGCGTCGGCCGGGCTCCACGCCGTGTTGGCGTCCACCCGCAGCAGGCCGCGGTAGCGCCGTCGGATGCGCTCGAGGTTCTCGACGTCGCCGGGCGCCCCGAGCTTCACCTTGAGCGCCGGGAACCCGAGCACGGCCTCGAGCTTGCGCTCCATCTCGGCGGGCTCGGCCATGCCGAGCGTGACGCACGAGAACGGCGCCCGCGCGGCCTCGAGCCCGAACAGCCGCCACACCGGCTGGCCGAGGCGCTTGCCGATCCAGTCGTGCAGCGCCATGTCGATCGCCGCGTGCGCGGCGCCGTGGCCGCGGAGGACGCCGTCCAACCGGCGTTCGATCGCGTCGAGCGCGAACGGGTCGTCACCGAGGTGCGGCGCCCAGGCCGCCAGCGCGGCCTCGACGGTCTCGCGCGTCTCGCCGTGGTAGAACGCCGGCGCCGCCTCCCCCAGCCCGACCACGCCCTCGTGCTCGATCCGCACCAGCGTGTTGCGGTGGACCTTCCTCCCGCCCACCGCGATGCGGAACTCGAACGAGGTCTCGAGGTCGAGGGGCTCATGGGTGAGCCGCATGCGACCTCCTTCCGGGGTGCGCGGCGAGCACCGCGTCGGCGAGCGCCGCGGCGCCGAATCGCACCGGGTCGGTGGCCGGCAGTCCGGTCGCGCGGGCGCACGCGGCGAGCGCCGCGCGCGCGCCCGCGTCGTCGAGTCGCACGGTGTTCAGCGCGACCGCCACGGTGTGCGCCGGGTGCACCCACGCGGCGGCGCGCTCGGCGTCGCGCGCCACCTCCGCGAGGGGCGCCAGCGGGAAGGGCGCCGCGTCGGGCGCGGCGAGGCGCACGCGTTCGCGTCCGGCCTCGTGGCAGAGCACCAGCAGCGACGGGCAGGCGCCGTGGAGCAGCCCGAGCGCCACCGCCGAATAGGCCGGATGCGCGAGCGCGCCCTGGCCCTCGACCACCACGACGTCCATCCCGCGGGCGGCCTCGACCACCGCGTGCTCGACGGCCCCGGGCAGGAAGTCGGCCACCACGGCGTCGGCCGGCACGCCCCCGCCCGCGATCAGGATCCCGGTCTGCCCGGTGGCGACGAACGCGACGCGCGACCCGCGCGCCTCCAGCGCGCGCGTCAGCTCGAGCGCGGTGGTCATCTTGCCCACGTTGCAGTCGGTCCCCACGGTGAGCACGACGGTCGCCTCGACGCGCGCGGCGCGCCCCGCGGCGACCCGGCGCTCGGCGGGCGGGCGGCGCACGTCGATCAGGCGGCTGCCCGAGCGCGCGGCGAGCGCGGCCAGCTCGGGATCGTCGGCGAGGAATGCGTGCAGGCCCGCGAGCACGTCCCAGCCCCGTCCCAGCGCGTCGCGCACCGTCGCCCGCCACGCCGCCGGAAGCCCGCCGCCCTGGGGCGCGATCCCGATGAGCAGCGCGTCGGCGCCGTGCGCGGCGGCCGCGTCGAGGTCCGCCACCACCGGCATCGCGCCGCCCAGCCCGACGCACGCCTCGGCGGTGCGGCCGGCACGCGTGGAGTCGATCACCGCGGCGACCTCGTGCGGGCGGTAGCGCAGCAGGCCGACGGCCGTCTTCGCGTCGAGCGGAGCGAAGCAGCCTTCGGCGAGCACCGCGAGCCGTCGGGGGGATCCGAGCATGTCCCTACCGGAGCGAGTCGTACACCTGGATGTAGCGCGACACCATGTCATCCACATCGAACCGCGTCCGTGCCACCTTGCGCGCGCGCCGGCCCATCGCACGCCGCATCGGCTCGTCCTGGAGCAGACGCAGCGCCGACGACACGAACCCGGCGATGTGCCCGGGATCGTGGAGGAAGCCCGTGACCCCGTGGTCGATGACCTCCGGCAGACCACCGGCGTTCGAGGCCACCACCGGCACCTCGGCGCTCATGGCCTCCAGCGCGACCAGCCCGAAGCTCTCCGAGGAGCTCGGTAGGAGGAAGATATCGGCCATCGGCAGCAGTTCCTCCATGCAATCCTGGTTGCCGAGGAAGAGCACGTCGCGCTCCACCCCGAGCTCGCGGGCGAGGTGCTCGGCGCCGGCCTTCTCGGGGCCGTCGCCGATCATCACCAGCTTGCTCTTGATCCGCCGCCGGACCTCGGCGAACACCTGAATCACCGCCGGGATGTTCTTGACCGGACGGAAGTTGGACGCGTGCATCAGGATCCGGGTCTCGGGCCCGGCGAGGCGCAGCGCCACCTTGCGGTTGGGGGTGAAGATCTTCGAGTCGACGAAGTTGTAGATCACCTCGATGGGCCGGGTGATGCCGAACGAGGCCTCGGCGCGGTCCTTGAGGAAGCGGCTCACCGCCGTCACCCGGTCGCTCGACTGGATGCTGAACTGGGTCACGCGGAAGAACGCGGGCTCGAGCCCGACCACGGTGATGTCGGTGCCGTGGAGCGTGGTCACGACGCCGAGCTGGCGCGGCAGCAGGAGCTGGCGCGCGAGGTACGCGCTGGCCGCGAACGGCATCGCGTAGTGCACGTGGAGCACGTCGAGGTCGTAGTTCTCGACCACCTCCACCATCTTGGTGGTGAGCGCCAGGTTGGCCGGCGCGTGGTCGAACACCGGGTACGAGGCGGGCGTGGACTCGTGGAAGAACACGTTCGACTCGAAGCGGCGCAGCCGGAACGGCAGGCGATGCGCGATGAAGTGCACCTCGAAGCCGCGCCGCGCCAGTTCGATGCCCAGTTCGGTCGCCACCACGCCGCTGCCGCCGAAGTGCGAGTAGCAGGTGATGCCGACGCGGCGCCGGCGCGGCGCCCGCGGGGGCTTGGCCGCGGCGGCCGCGGCGCGGCGCGCACGCACCGGCTTGACCGCCGCGTGCGAGGGTCGCGGCGGTGACGCGGCGCGGCGCTTCGGGGGGCGGCGTTTCGCGCGGGTCGCGCGGACCGGGCTCATGCGGTGGGTCCCTCCTGCGGCGGTGCGAGCAGCGCGCCCACGTCGTGGATGCCGAGCGGGCCCGCGCTGCGGTAGCCCTCGCCGAAGCGCGCGCCGACGCGCGCGCCGAGCACGCGCGCGCGCGCCTCGACCTCGGCGAGGAAGTCCGGATGGGTGAGGTAGGTGGACGGGCCGGCGGCCGGGTCGAGCTGGCTGGCGTGCGCGCGCAGCGCGGCCATGCGCGCCTGCCACGCGGCCGAGACGTCCACCACCACGCGCGGGACGGCGCCGTCGCGATAGATCGCAAACAGCAGCCGCGGCGGACGGTGGCGCTCGCCCGGCGCGTCGTAGCGCGCCAGCCCCGAGACGTAGCACGCGCGGCGGACCAGGTGGTGCGCCTCGACGTGGTCGGGGTGGGCGTCCTCGCGCCACGGCGCCACCACCAGCGACGGGCGATGGCGGCGCACGGCCGCGACCACGGCGCGCAGCTGCGCCGGGTCGTGCCGGCTGAGCCCGAGATCGGGGAGCCCGAGGCACTCGCGCAGCGTCACGCCCAGCGCCCGCGCCGCCGCCTGCGCCTCGAGCGCCCGCTGTTCCGGGGTGCCGCGGCTGGCGGCCTCGCCGGCGGTGAGGTCCACCAGCACCACCTCGCGCCCGGCGGCCGCGAGGCGCGCGGCCAGCCCGCCCGAGGTGAGTTCGATGTCGTCGGGATGCGCACCGAAGAACAGCGCGTCGCTCATGATCCCAGCTCCAGCACGGCGTGCTCGTGCACGCCGGCGGCCAGCCGCTCGGCATGTTCGGTGGCGAGCGCCGCCAGTTCGGCGCCCACCCCCGCGCCGCGGTAGGCGACCGGCTCGAGCGTGGCGAGCCGGCGCTCCTGCAGGCGGTCACCGGGCAGCAGGTGGTAGCGCACGCGCGGCCACTCGGGATGCAACCGGTCGAGCCGGTGGCGCACCTTGCCCGCCACGCCTTCGAACAGGCGCGCGTACTGGTAGTCGCTCTTGGCGCGCGCCGACTCCACCATCTGGGGCAGGCTCCCGTCCACCGCGCGCACCTCCGAGTCGAGCCGCGCGAAGCCCTCCATCGCGGCGCGCCGCTCGCCGTCGAGCAGCGCGCGGAGCCCGGCCGGGATCGCCCGTTCGGCATGCGCGCGCAGCACCGCGTCGGGCGCCGCGATCAGCTCGACCGCGTCGGCGCCCGAGGCCTCGAGCAGTTCCACCGCCGCCGGCGCGAGCCAGGTGGCCCCGAAGCGCGGCACCGGGCACGCGGCGCGCACGCCGAGGCCCTCGAACACCTCGCGCAGCTGGGCGAGGTAGGCGATCTCGCCCGGACCGCACGCCATCGCCACGGTCGGGAACACCGCGTCCTGCACCGCGGGCCGCAGCGCCACGCTCGGCGAGAGCGTCAGCCCCGGGCCGCGCTCCCGCGCCTCGGCCGCCGTCACCTTGTGGCGCGCGCCGTCCGCGAGCGCGAACACGAACGACTCGAGCGCGGCGTCGCCGAGCGGACGCTTGCCCACCTGCTGCTCGAGCCACGCCCCCGCGCGGCGCGCCGCGGCCGAGAGCTCGTCGGCCCGCGCCAGGTAGCGGTCGATCACCTCGCGGGCGGCGGCGCGGAACGCCGGCAGGCGCGGGTCCACCACCACCAGCCCCTGCGCGCCGAAGAGCGCGAGCATGAGCGCGCTGGTCGCCTCACCGAGGTCGCGCGCCGGCGCGCACGCGCGAGCCAGCAGGGTCCGCGCCGCGTCGTGGCCGGGCAGGCCCTCCCAGTGCGCCAGCGCCAGGCGGTGGAGCGTCTCGAGGGGCGCGCACGCGATGCCGCCCACCAGCCCCCCGTCGCGATGGGCGTCGTCCGGCAGCCCCAGTTCGTGCAGCTCCAGCCCGCGGTCGGACACCGTGACCGAGCGGATCTCGGCGAAGTCGGAGTCCTCGCCATGCATCCAGAACAGCGGCACGCATGGCATCCCGGCGCGGGCCGTCACGACGGTCGCGAGCCCGATGGTGCTGGCGGTCTTGTGGAGCGAGTAGAGCGGCCCGCCGAGCGGCGCCGGCTGCTGCCCCGCGACGGCGCACACCGCCTCGCCGCGCGCCAGCCGCGCGAGCGCGGCGAGCGACTCGGGAGGCGCGCCGAGACGGCGGTGGTAGTCCTCCAGCGCGGCCGCGAGGGCCGCGGGCAGGGGAGCGCGCTTGGCGGCGGCGAGCGCGACCAGCGCGTCGCGGTCGCCGAAGTGGGTCGCGAAGCGCTCGCGCGCGAGCGGACCGCGGCGCACGAGGTCCTCGCCGAGCGGATCGTGGAAGCGTTCGCGGAGCGGTCCGGACCCGGCGGCCACCCGCGCGCGCACGCGCAGCGACCCCGTCATCGGGGACATCGTCCCGCTCGTGACGCGGCGCCGGTGGGTGCGGCGGGCCGCGGGCGCGCGCCTCGTCGATCGAGTGGCATCAGGCTCGGCATCTTAGGGAGCGACCCGGGCAGGGTCAACCGTCGGCGCGCGCGCCGAAGACCGCCCGCCACGCCCGGACGCAGGCGGCGCGGCGCCGCCGCGGGGCCACCCGCTTCCCCGCCTCCAGGGCCGCGCGGATCTCCGCGCGGCTCGCTCCCAGCCGGCGCGCGCCCCGCAGGTGACTGACCAGCTGGCGTTCCCAGCCGCCCGCGGCCAGCACCGCCACGGCCACGCGCTCGCGCTCGGGCCCGCCGAGCCCCCGGCGCGCGAGCACCCGGCCGTAGCCCTGCTCCACCATCCAGCGCGCGAGGTCGGGATGCAGCGCCCGCACGCCGCGCACCAGCCGCGGGTAGACCGGACCGTACACGCGACGGCACAGGTCGCGCCCCCGCGCCATCCATGCGTCGGGGCCGCCCTCGCGCGTGCGACGGGCGCGCCCGGGCCACACCTCGGCCAGCACCCGCACCCCCTCGAGGGCCGCCGGGTAGCCGGCGTGGAGCATCAGCATGAGCGCCGTCTCCTCGGCCTCGACGCGCGTCGCTCCCGCGCCCCGCGCGCGGCGGAGTGCCCGCCCGGCGGCCCGCGTCTCCCCCGCGCACATGGCGGCCGCGAATCCCACCAGCGCGCGCACCGCGCGGGCGCGCCTCGGGTCGGTGGTCGTGCTTGACGCTCGCATCGGCCCGGCACACTATCCGCGCGCTTCGTCGCCATCAAGCCCTTCCCGGCCCGGAGACCCGATGCGTTCCGTTCTCTCGAGTCCGATGTGATCCCGGGCCCGCTCCCCCCGGACGAGGCTCAGAAGGCGGCGGTCCACGCGGTGTGGACCTTCCCCTCGATCCTGGTGTCGGCCTTCCTGGTGGCGTGGGGCGCCGAGGCCGCGCAGTTCTACATCTCCCAGGGCCTCGCCCTCGCCCTGCTCGCGTGGCTGCAGACGCTGCCGGAGTTCGCGGTCGAGGCGGCCATCGCGTGGCAGCAGGACACCTCGCTCATCACCGCCAACTTCACCGGCGCGCTCCGCCTGCTCACCGGCGTCGGCTGGCCCATGATCTGGGTGGTGGCGGCGGTGTCGCGCTGGCAGCGCGGGCAGCGCAGCTGGAATCCCACCATCGAGCTCGATCCGGAGCACGCGGTCGAGGTGGTCGGCCTGGTGCTGCCGCTGCTCTACTTCACCAAGATCATCTTCACCGGCCTGATCACCCTGTTCGACTCCGGGGTCCTGGTGGCGCTCTACCTCGGCTACCTGTGGGTGCTCAGCCGCGTGCCACCCCGCGAGAGCGAGGAGCTCGACGATGTCGCCGCGGTGGTGCGCTCGATCGTCCGCCTCACCGCGCCGCGCCGGGTGGCGGCGATCGTGCTGCTGTTCGTCGGGGGCGGGCTGCTGCTCGGCTTCACCGCCACCCCGTTCCTGTTCAGCATGCAAGGGCTCGCGTACGCGCTCGGGGTCACGCCGTTCGTGTTCGTGCAGTGGGTGGCGCCGTTCCTGTCGGAGTTCCCCGAGAAGATCAGCGCCTTCTACTGGGCCCGCACCCGCGGCAAGGCGGGCATGGCGCTCATGAACATGGCGTCGAGCAACATCAACCAGTGGACCGTGCTGGCGGCGATGATCCCGATCGTGTACTCCCTGTCGAAGGGCGCGCCGACGCCGGTCCCGGTGGGCGAGCATCGCGTGGAGCTCGTGCTCACGCTGCTCCAGAGCATGCTGGGCGTGGTGCTGCTCTCCAACTTCCGCTTCGAGGGCTACGAGGCGATCGGCCTGTTCGGGCTGTGGCTGGCGCAGTTCCTCCAGCCGAGCCTGCGCGAGGAGGCGTGCGTCCTCTACGGCATCTGGCTGGTGGTCGAGCTGAGCTCGGCGGCGTGGCGTCCGGGACGGCTGCGGGCCTTCCCGATGTTCTGGCGCCTGGTGCGCCAGGCCCCGCCGGTCCGCCAGCGGAAACGCTGAGCGGGGCTAGGCCCCGGGCCGTCCCCGCAGGCGCGCGGCCACCGCGCCCACGAGCCCGGTCAGCGCCCCCAGCTCCTCGACCTTCAGCAGCCGCATCACGACTCCACCGGCGGCCACCGACAGCAGGAATCCCCCTCCCACGACCAGCAGCTCGGCCAGCAGGTGGCCCTCCCACCCGCCGCCGATCGCCCGCAGCAGCAGCACGTTCCCGCCCGCGGCGACGGCCGCGGCCGCGCCCACGCGCATGAGCGTGCGAGCCATGCGCCGTCCCTCGAGCGGCCCGATGCGGCGGCGCAGGTAGAACGCGAGCTGGAGCATGTTCACGATCGCGGTGATCGAGGCCGACAGCGCCAGCCCCAGATGGCCGAGCGGGCGCATCAGGGCGAGGTTGAGCAGCAGGTTGAGCGCCACCGAGACGAACGACGCCCGCACCGGCGTGCGGGTGTCGCCGAGCGCGTAGAAGGTGCGGGTCAGCACGCCCACCGCCGCGAACGCCGGCAGGCCGATGCAGTACATGATGAGCGCGCCGGCGGTCTGCGCGGTGTCCGCGGCCCGGAACCGGCCGTGTTCGTAGAGCAGCGCGATCACCGGGCTCGCCAGGCTCGCGAGCCACAGCGCGGCCGGCACGGTCAGCAGGAACACCAGCCGCAGCGTGGCCGAGAGCGTGGTCTTGAGCGCGGGGGTGTCCCCGGCCACGGCGGCGCGCGACAGCGCGGGCAGGCTCACGGTGGCGAGCGCCACGCCGAACACGCCGATCGGCAGCTGCATCAGGCGGAACGCGTACGACAGCCAGGACACGCTGCCCTCGCGCAGCAGGCTCGCGATGATGGTGCTCACGAAGATGTTGAGCTGGGTGGCGGCGAGCCCGACGGTGGCGGGCAGCATGAGCATCGCCACGCGCTTCACACCCGGGTGCGCGGACGGCCGCTCGATGCGGAAGTGGAACCCCTCCTTCCGCAGCGACGGCAGTTGCACTCCGAACTGCAGCGCGCCGCCCACCAGCACCCCGATGGCCATCGCGAGGATGCCGGGCTGGCCCAGGTTCCGGCACACCGGGATGAGCGCCACGCCGACCGCGACCATGCCGAGGTTGAGCAACGCGGGCGCGAGCGCGGGCACGAAGAAGCGACCGCGCGCGTTGAGCATGCCCATCGCGGCGGCCGCCAGCGCCATGAAGGGCAGGAAGGGCAGCATCACCCGCGTGAGCATGACCGTGAGGTCGAGCTTACCCGGCACCGCCGCGAAGCCCGGCGCGAACACCCGCACCAGCCACGGTGCGGCGATCCAGCCCGCGGCGCACACCAGCGCGAGCACCACCAGCAGCGTGGACATGAGCTGGCGGCCGAACCGCCACGCCTCGGCGTCGCCCTGCTCCTGCTGCACGCGCGTGAAGGTGGGCACGAACGCCGAGGACATGGCGCCCTCGGCGAACAGGTCGCGCAGCAGGTTGGGCACCCGGAACGCGACGTTGAACGCGTCGGTGAAGAACCCGGCGCCGAACAGCACCGCCATCGCCTGCTCGCGCACCAGGCCGAGCACCCGGGAGAGCAGGGTGGCGAAGCCCACCTGACCGGCCCGCCGCGCGACCTGCGCCTCCTCGCTCACGCGCGCGCCTCCGGGCATTGCCGGTGCCCCATCCGCATGCTAGCGTGCGCCGCCATGTTCCTGCCCCTGCCATGGTTCGAAGCGATCGCGCTCGGCGCGCTCCAGGGACTCTCGGAGTTCCTCCCGGTCTCGAGCAGCGCCCACCTGTACGTGGTGCCCGAGCTGCTCCACTGGAAATACAACGGGCTCGCGTTCGACGTCGCCCTGCACTGGGGCACGCTGATCGCCCTGGTGCTCGCGTACGGGAACGTGTGGCTGGCGCTGGCGCGCGACGCGGTCACGGGCGCGCCGGAGGCACGGGCCCGCGCGTGGGACACCTGGCTCAAGATCGCCGCGGCCTCGGTCCCCGCGGCGATCGCGGGCGTGCTGCTGAAGGACATCGCCGAGACCGCCCTGCGCTCCATGCCGCTGCAGGCCGCCACGCTGTTCGGCTTCGGACTGCTGCTGTGGGCGGTGGACCGCAGCACGCCCCAGCGCGAGGACGCCGAGACGCCCGGATGGGCGGCGTGCCTCACCATGGGGGTGGCGCAGGCGGTGGCGCTGGTGCCGGGGGTCTCGCGCTCGGGGGTGACCATCACCGCCGGCCGCGCGCTCGGGCTCACGCGGGTGTCGGCCGCGCGGTTCTCGTTCCTGCTGGCCACGCCCATCACCTTCGGCGCGGGCCTGCTCGAGCTGCGGCACCTGCCCGCCGACCTGCCCGTGGGCCCGCTGCTGGTCGGGGTCGTCACCTCGGCGGTGGTGGGTCTGTTCGCCATCCGTGGCCTCATCCGCTGGCTCGGCAATGCGGGGTTCGGGGTCTTCTTCGCCTACCGCGCCGCGCTGGCGGCGGTCATCCTCGGCGGCTGGCTGGCGCACCGCTGAGCGCGCGGGCCAGCCGGAGCGCGTTCACACCGGCCCGCGTTCCCGCTTCGTCATCTTGTCGGTGAAGTAGCGATTGATGCGGTCGCGCAGCTGGATGCGCGCGCGGTGCAGCCGCGACTTCACCGCGGCGACCGACAGGCCGAGCGATTCGGCGACGTCGGCGTTCGACAGGCCCTCGACGTCGCGCAGCAGGAACACCTGCTTGAGATCCTCGGGCAGCCGGTCCAGCGCCTCCTCCATCACCTCGCGCATCTCGGCGGTGAGCAGGTCCTCCACCGGCTGGGTGGACCAGTCGGGGATCTGGAGGCCTTCGGCCTCCTCGGCGCCGCTCTGCGACTGCTCGAACGACACGTGCCCGACGCGGCGCTTGCGGTACTTCATGAGCGCGGCGTTGGTGGCGATGCGATAGAGCCAGGTCGAGAACGTGGACTCGGCCTTGAAGTTCTTGAGCCCGCGGAACGCCGAGAGGAAGGCGTCCTGGAGCGCCTCGGCGGCGTCGTCCTCGTGGCGCAGGATCTTGTACGAGAGCCGGTACACCTTCTCGCGGTAGCGGTTCACCAGCTCGTCGAACGCGCGCGTCTCCCCGACCTGGGCCGCGCGCACCAGCTCCTCGTCGGGCAGCGGCCGGTAGTCGACGTTCATCGGCGCTCCGCGACGGCGGCCGGCTCGGGCGCGCGGGCGTGCACGAGCAGCCCGTCGATCAGCGTGGCCGCCACTCCCGCCCGCCACAGCGCCGCGGGCGGCAGCGCGTGCAGGTCCGCGTCCCACACCACGAGGTCCGCGGCCGCGCCGGGCGCCAGCCGCCCCACCCGCGGCCACATGCCGGCGAGGCGCGCCGGGGCCTCGGTGTAGGCGGTGAGCGCGGCGTCGAGCGGCACGCACTCGCCCGGCACGAAGCCGCCGGCCGGCGTGCCGTCGGCCCGCTGGCGCGTGAGCGCGGCATGGAGGCCCGCGGCGACATCGGGGGGCTCCACCGGCGCGTCGGAGCCGAAGGCCAGCAGCGCGCCCGCCGCGAGCACGCTCGCCCACGGGTACGCCCGCTCGCGACGAGCGCCCCAGTGGCGCTCGACCAGGTCCATGTCGCTGGTGCAGTGCGCCGGCTGCATGCTCGCCGCGACGCCGAGCGCCGCGAAGCGCGCGAGGTCGGCGCGGTGGACCAGCTGGGCGTGCTCCACCCGGCACGGCAGCGGCGCGCGATCGCGAGCCTCCTGCCCCGCGCCCTCGAACGCGTCGAGGGCCGCGCGCACGGCGCGATCGCCGATGGCGTGCACCGCCACCGCGAGCCCGCCGGCCAGCGCGCGCGCGACGGTGTCGCGCAGCTCGCGCGGCGGCATCAGGTCCATGCCGGTGCCGCCCCCCTCGTAGGGCTCGAGCATCGCCGCGGTCTGCGAGCCCAGCGTGCCGTCGGCGAACAGCTTGAGCGGGCCGACGCGGAACCGGTCGTCGCCGGTGCCGCTCGCCAGTCCGAGCGCCAGCGCGTGGTCGAGATCGGCGTGTCCCACCGACTTGAGCACCCGCAGCCGCCCCGCGCGCGCGAGCGCGAGCAGCGCGCGATGCGCGCCCGCGCCGGGGTCCATGTCGTGCACCGCGGTGACGCCGGCGACGTGCAGCGCCGCCGCCGCGTCGCGCGCCAGCGTGGCCTCGTCACCGGCCGCGGCGGTGGCTTCCGCCTCGAGCGCCGCGAACGCGCGCACCGCGTGCTCGTGCGCGATGCCGTTCGGCTCGCCCGCCGGGTCGCGCTCGAAGCTCCCGCCCGCGGGCTCGGGGGTCTCGCGGCCCACGCCCGCGAGGCGGAGCGCGGCGCTGTTGACCCACAGCGTGTGGTAGTCCTTGCTGTGCAGCAGCACCGGGCGCGGACCGCTCACCCCATCGAGCGCGGCGCGGTCGGGGGGCTCGTCCCAGCCGTTCGCGTCCCAGCCCCGGCCCACCACCGGCGCGTCGCCCGGATGCGACACCAGCCAGTCGCGCACCCGCCTCACCGCGTCCGCGCGGGTGCGCGCCTCGCCGAGCGCCAGCTGGACGCGGGCCCGGGCCCAGGTCATGAAGTGCACGTGCGCGTCCCACAGACCGGGCATGACCGTGGCGCCGCGCGCGTCGATGCGCCGCGTGCCGCGGCCCGCGAGCGGCGCGAGCTCCGCGGCCCGGCCGAGCGCCAGCACGCGTCCGCCCGCCACCGCCACCGCATCCGCGGCGATGACCGGCGCGCCGTCCGTCCACGGACGCGCGTTCACGATCAGCAGGTCGGCCTCAGTCCGCATCCGGCGCGGCCTCCACACGGTTCGTGAGCACTCCGACTCCCTCGACCTCGATCTCGATGAGATCGCCGGGCGAGACCGGCGCCACGCCCGCCGGCGTGCCCGTGGCGATCAGGTCGCCGGGCTCGAGGGTCATGATGGACGAGATGAAGCTCACCAGCGCCGGGACCCCGAACAGCAGGTCCGCGGTGCGCGCGTACTGGCGGCGCGCTCCGTTCACGCGGCATTCGACCGCGAGCGCGGCGGGATCCAGCCCGAGCGCCACCCACGGCCCGACCGGCGCAAAGGTATCGAAGCCCTTGGCGCGTGTCCATTGGCCATCCGCGCGCTGATGGTTGCGCGCGCTCACGTCGTCGAAGCAGGTGAACCCGGCCACGTGATCCATCGCGCTGGCCGCCCGCACGCGCTGCGCCCGGCGCCCGATGACCACGCCCAGCTCGCCCTCGGGATCGAGTCGCGTGACCCCGGCCGGGTAGCGGATGCGGATCGCCGCTGGCGATCACCGCGCTGGGCGGTTTGAGGAACAGCAGGGGCTCGCGCGGCGCCTCCGCGCCCGGCACCACGCTCGCGCTCTCGGCGATGTGGGCGCGGTAGTTGAGCCCCACGCACACGATCTTGGTCGGGACCACCGGCGCCAGCAGGGTCACCTGCGTCGAGCGGATCGTGCTCGCCGGTGGGAGTCCCCCCTCCCAGGGCTACGCGCTCAGGCGCGCGAAGCCGTCCGCGTCACGCTGTCCGACGTGGGCGCGGCCGTCGCGAAGGTAGCGGGCGATGAGGGGCGGGATCACGGGACGCATCACCCGGCAGGATACAGGCGCGGCTCCCGGAAGACGAGTCGCCGCGCGCCCGGGTTTGCGCCTCCGCGTGAGCGGGTGCTAGCCTCGCGCTTCATGAAACGCACTCCTCCGCCGTCCCCGGGGCCGCTCCGCGGCCGATACGCTCATCCAGAAGATCCACACCCGCAAGGCCCACCTCGGCGTGATCGGGCTCGGCTACGTGGGCCTGCCGCTCGCCGTCGAGCTCGCCCAGGCCGGCTTCAAGGTGACCGGCATCGACCTCCGCGAGGACCGGGTGAAGATGCTCCAGCGGGGCACCTCGTACATCCAGGACGTGCCGACCCGCGACCTGCGCGCGGTGGTGAAGTCGGGGCATCTTGACCGCCACCACCGACTTCGGCGTCCTCCGGCGGGTGGACGCGGTGAACGTCGCGGTGCCGACGCCGCTGTCCAAGACCCGCGACCCCGACGTGTCGTACATCGTGTCCGCGTTCGAGCAGGTGCAGAAGCACCTCCATCGCGGCATGCTGCTCATCCTCGAGAGCACCACCTACCCCGGCACCACCGAGGAGCTGGTGCTGCCCATGCTCGAGGCGGGCGGGCTGAAGGTCGGCGAGGACTTCTTCCTGGCCTTCTCGCCCGAGCGCGTCGACCCGGGCAATCCGCAGTTCAACACCCGCAACATCCCGAAGGTGGTCGGCGGCGTCACCGCCGAGTGCACGCGCGCCGCGGTCGAGCTCTATCGCCAGCGCCTCGAGACCGTGGTGCCGGTGTCCTCGTGCCAGGTCGCCGAGATGGTGAAGCTGCTCGAGAACACCTTCCGCAGCGTGAACATCGGCCTCGTCAACGAGCTCGCGATGATGTGCAAGCGCCTCGGGGTGGACGTCTGGGAGGTCATCGACGCCGCGGCCACCAAGCCGTTCGGCTTCATGCGCTTCTACCCCGGCCCCGGCCTCGGCGGACACTGCATCCCGATCGACCCGTTCTACCTCTCGTGGAAGGCGCGCGCGTTCGGTTTCGAGGCGCGCTTCATCGAGCTGGCGGGAAGCGTCAACGCACAGATGCCGGACCACGTCGTCTCGCTCGTCAGTGAGAACCTGAACCGGCGCGGCAAGGCGATCCGCGGCTCGAAGGTGCTGGTGCTCGGCGTGGCCTACAAGGCCGATATCGACGACGTGCGCGAGAGCCCGTCCCTCGACATCATGGAGAAGCTGCGCGAGCACGGGGCCAAGATCGACTACCACGATCCGCACGTGCCCGCCGTCGACTTCGCCGGCCGGCGCATGCGCAGCACCACGCTCACGCCGGCCACGCTCCGGCGCTTCGACTGCGTGGTGGTCGCGACCGCGCACCGCGATCTGCCCTATCGCGAGGTGTTGCGCCACGCGAAGGGAGTGGTGGACACCCGGAACGCGTACCGCGGCCGGAAGTCCCCGAAGATCACCCGGCTGTGACGGCCGGCGGGAGCCCCTGCGCTCCCGCCGCCGTCGCGCGCAGCGGCCCCTAGTTCATGACCTCGTAGTCCGCGTCCACCGCCCCGTCGCCCCCGCCCTTGCGCTTCGGCCCGGCGTCGGGCTCGCCCGCGGCCGGCGGTGGCGGCTCGGGCGCGCTCTTCTGGTACAGCGCCGCCGCCGCCTCGTGCCACGCCTGCTGCAGCGTGTCGGTGGCGGCCCGCACCGCCTCGGTGTCGTCGCCCTTGAGGACCTCGCGCTGCTTCGCGAGCGCCTCCTCGATGCGGGACTTGAGCGCGCCGTCGATCTTGTCGCCGTGCTCCTTGAGGTTCTTCTCGACCTCGTAGGCGAGCGACTCGCCGCGGTTGTGGGTGTCGACCGCCTCGCGGCGCTTCTGGTCCTCGTCCGCGTGCTCCTCCGCGTCCCGGACCATGCGCTTGATCTCGTCTTCCTTCAGGCCGCTCGAGGCCTCGATGCGGATGCTCTGCTCCTTGTGGGTGGCGCGGTCCTTCGCCGAGACGTGGAGGATGCCGTTGGCATCGATGTCGAACGTGACCTCGATCTGCGGGATGCCGCGCGGCGCGGGCGGGATGCCGTCGAGATGGAACCGACCGATGCTCCGGTTGTCCCCTGCCATCTTGCGCTCGCCCTGCATCACGTGCACCTCGACCGAGGTCTGGCTGTCCGATGCGGTCGAGAACACCTCGCTCTTCTTGGTCGGGATGGTCGTGTTGCGCGTGATGAGCGGGGTCATCACGCCTCCCAGGGTCTCGATCCCGAGCGACAGCGGGGTGACGTCGAGCAGCACGACGTCGCGCACCTCGCCCGCCAGCACCGCGCCCTGGATCGCCGCGCCGATCGCCACCACCTCGTCGGGGTTGACCCCGCGGTGCGGCTCCTTCCCGAAGATCGTCTGCACCAGTTCCTGCACCCGCGGCATGCGCGTGGAGCCGCCGACCAGCACCACCTCGTCGATCTGCGACGGCGACAGCCCCGAGTCCTTGAGCGCCTGCATCACCGGGCCGCGGCAGCGCTCGACCAGGTCGGCGACGATCTGCTCGAGCCGGGCGCGCGTGAGCGTGATGTTGAGATGCTTGGGACCGTTCGCGTCGGCGGTGATGAACGGCAGGTTGACGTCGGTCTGCAGCGTCCCCGACAGCTCGCACTTCGCCTTCTCCGCGGCCTCCTTCAGCCGCTGCAGGGCCATCGCGTCCTTGCGCAGGTCGATGCCCTCCTGCTTCTTGAACTCGTCGGCCAGCCAGTCGATGATCTTCTGGTCGAAGTCGTCTCCGCCGAGGTGCGTGTCGCCGTTGGTGGAGCGCACCTCGAACACGCCGTCGCCGATCTCGAGGATCGAGATGTCGAAGGTGCCGCCGCCGAGGTCGAACACGGCGACCTTCTCGTCCTTCTTCTTGTCGAGGCCGTACGCGAGCGCGGCCGCGGTGGGCTCGTTGATGATGCGCTTGACGTCGAGCCCGGCGATCCGCCCCGCATCCTTGGTGGCCTGCCGCTGGCTGTCGTTGAAGTACGCGGGCACGGTGACGACCGCCTCGGTGACCTTCTCACCGAGGTAGTCCTCCGCGGTCTGCCGCATCTTCTGCAGGATCATCGCCGAGATCTCGGGCGGCGAGGACTCGATGTCGCCCGCCTTCACGCGCGCGTCATTGCCCGGGCCGCGCACCACCTCGTAGGGCACGAGCTTCATCTCGCTCGCCACCTCGTCGAACTTCCGCCCCATGAAGCGCTTGATCGAGTACACGGTGTTGCGCGGGTTGGTGACCGCCTGCCGACGGGCGACCAGGCCCACCAGGCGCTCCCCGTTCTTCGCGAACGCGACCACCGATGGCGTGGTGCGAAAGCCCTCCGCGTTCGGGATGACCTTGGGCTCGCCGCCCTCCATCACCGCCACGCAGGAGTTGGTGGTGCCGAGATCGATGCCGATCACCTTGCCCATCGTGTCCTTCTTTCCTTCCGGGGTGCGTGCGGAAGCCACGCCGCCCGGCGTGCGCCGGGGCGGCGTGGCCCGCGTGGGCTCACGACTTCACGAACGCCCGACCTGGACCTCGATCTCGCGCGTGCGGGACTCCTCCGACTTGGGCACGCGGATCTCGAGGACGCCGTCGCGGTAGACCGCCTTCACCTGGTCGCCGCGCACCGGCACGCCGAGCACGAACGTGCGCTCGAAGGCGCCCGAGAAGCGCTCCACCCGGTGCGTGCCGTTCTCGCCGCGCTCGGACTCGAGCTTGCGCTCGCCGCGCAGGGTGAGCGTGTCGCCGAGCAGGCTGACCTTGACGTCCTGCTGGGAGATGCCGGGCAGGTCGGCGCGGAGCACGAACCCCTCGGCGTTCTCCTCGACATCCACGGCCGGACTGGCGCCGAGGTCGAGACGGCCGCCCGGCGCGGTCGAGCCGAGCACGCTCTCCAACAGACGGTCCATGTCGCTCTGCATGCGGATGAGGTCGCGGGCGGGGGTGCTGGGCTGCCAACGGATGAGTCGCATGATCGGAACCTCCATCGGTGTGCGGACGAGGGCTGCGAGGATGATCCCCGGGCGGCCATCGGGATCCTCGCTCGTATGCCTCGACTCATCGCAGCCCTCGTGCCACGCGCCCGGGTCGAGTCCCAAGTGGCACGCGGGCAAGACGTTCACCGCGTTCCATCGAGCGTTCCGCGAGCTCGCGCGCGCGCCCTTCGTCCGCATGTGGAACGCCGGGCGTTCGCCTCCGGCACACTGGCGTCCCACATCCGGTGCAGCCCCATGGAACCCGCCCTCAACGCAGAGCGGCGGGCCACCCGGCCCGCCGCCGCCCATCGTCGCCAGCGCGCCTTCAGCGTGCCGGCAGGTAGCCCGCCTGCTCCATCGGCACCACCAGCTCGTCCTTGGTGTAGATGAACCGGTCCCGGCTGTAGTCCGAGAGCTCGTAGTTCTTCTCGAGGAAGATCGCGTCCTCGGGACACGCCTCCTCGCACATGCCGCAGAAGATGCAGCGGATCATGTTGATCTCGTAGCGCTCGGCGTAGCGTTCGCCATGCGAGATCGGCGCGGCCGGGTCGTTCTCGGCCGCCTTGACGAAGATGGCGTCCGCCGGGCACGCCACCGCGCACAGTTCGCAGCCCACGCAGCGTTCGAGGCCGTCCTCGTGGCGCGCCAGGATGTGGAGCCCGCGGAAGCGCGGGTACATCGTGAGCTTCTCGTCCGGATACTGGACGGTGAACGGCTTCTTGAACAGGTTCTCGAACGTGACGCCGAGCCCCTGGCCGAGTTCCTTGATCATGCGCTGGCTCCTTCCGGCCCTGTCGGATACGACGGATGCGGGCCGAGGATAGCCGCGGCCATGGCCCCCACGCAAGGCGCGGCGCCCGGCCGGGCGGCGCGGCTCTGCCGCGGCGCCGGCCTCCCGTGGGGGCCGGGCGCCGCCGGTCCGAGCGCTACCAGCTCCAGCCGAGCGCCAACTCGAACTCCCGCGTGCGACGCTCAAGCGAGCCCCTGGCGAGGTCCGGGAGCCCGTGCACGTAGCGTCCCCGCACCGCCGCGAGGTGCCCCGCGAGCGGCCACTCCACGCCGGCTCCGGCGGTCAGCGCGACATCGAGACGCTCGTACTGATCGGTCACATCACGGCTGCTCCCCAGCGTGCCCGCCTGCTCGAAGATGTTCGCGGAGGGCGCCGGCGTGATCCCCTTCTGCGCGGCCGCCGGGGACGGTGTGCCGCCGTCCACGCTCGAGCGGAATCCCGCGGAGAGCAGGTAGCGCACTTCGGGCCCGGCTTCGAGGATCAACGGGCCCACCGGGCGATACGACGCCCGCAGGGGGACCCCGATCCAGTTCCAGTCCATCCGCGCGTTCCCCCGCATCACCACCGCGGGGGACGTCCCCGAGGTCGTCGTGATGGTGAGGTCCTCGTCCTCGTTGATCCGGACGTACCGCAGGCCGGTGCCCAGCGACCAGCGATCGCCGAGTCGCCAATCCACGGTCGGGCCCGCGGCCCACGCGATGCGCATCGGAGGGTCATCGAGGGTGGACGGCGCCGGGGCACGACGGGTGAGCCCGCCGTCCACCCCGGCCACTTCGAGGCCGAACCGCGGCCCTGCGGCCCACGCCAGAGCGGGAATCAGCGTCCCCAGCGCGAGCCCCACCAGGATCACTCTCCGCCCAGGACGATCCGGACCTGTCATGGATACCTCCGCGTCATCTTCCCCGGTCGATCCCCGATCCTACAATCGCGGGAGCGTGATGCCCACCTGCTTCTGGTACTTGCCGGCCCGGTCCTTGTACGAGGTCTCGCAGGGCTCGTCGGCCTCGAAGAACAGCACCTGGGCGACCCCTTCGTTGGCGTAGATCCTCGCCGGGAGCGGCGTGGTGTTGCTGATCTCGAGCGTGACGAAGCCTTCCCACTCGGGCTCGAACGGCGTGACGTTGGTGATGATGCCGCAGCGGGCGTACGTGCTCTTGCCGACGCACACGCACAGGACGTCGCGCGGCACCCGGAAATACTCGACCGTGCGTCCGAGCGCGAACGAGTTCGGCGGGATCACGCACACCGGCCCCCGGAAGTCGACCATCGATCCGGCATCCACGTTCTTCGGGTCGACGATGGTGGAGTTCACGTTGGTGAAGATCTTGAACTCGTCAGCGATGCGCACGTCGTACCCGTACGACGACACGCCGTAGGAGATCACCCCCTCGCGCACCTGCTTCTCCTCGAACGGCTCGATCATGCGGTGCTCGGCGCACATCCGGCGGATCCAGCGGTCGGGCTTGATGGACACGCTTCACTCCTTCTCGTGGGGGTCGCGGCCGAGCATGCGCAGGACGTGGACGAGCTCGGGGATCAGCAGTCGTTCGAGCGCCAGGGTGACGGCGGGTTCGGAACCGGGCAATACCACCACGAGCCGGCCGCGCGCGATGCCGGCGGAGGCGCGCGACAACCACGCCGCCGCGCCCACCTCCGCGAACGAGAGCATCCGGAACAACTCGCCGAACCCCGGCAGGGGCTTCTCGAACAGCGGCTCGAGGGCCTCGGGCGTGGTGTCGCGCGGCCCCACGCCGGTGCCGCCGGTCACCACCACCAGGTCGAGGTCGGCGCGCTCGAGCACGCGCTCCACGGCAGCCCGCACGCCGGCGGGGGTGTCGCGCACCCACGCGCGCGTGGCCACCGCGTGGCCCGCGCCCGTCAGCAGCCGCTCGATCGCCGCCCCGCTCCGGTCGGCGGCGCCGCGGCGGGTGTCGCTCACGGTGACGATCGCGCAACGCGCGGTGCGGGTCCCTCGCCCGGGTGTGTGCGCGCCGGCGCGCCGCACCCGCCTCACGCCGCCCATGAGCCCGCCCGCCCGGCGATCGGCCGCGGCACGATCCCGAAGTGCT
The DNA here is from genome assembly GCA_963776245.1 of Candidatus Eiseniibacteriota bacterium. Lineage (GTDB taxonomy): Bacteria > Eisenbacteria > RBG-16-71-46 > RBG-16-71-46 > RBG-16-71-46 > CAVSAC01. The sequence goes on from CAVZLN010000006.1 coordinate 146,122, forward strand.
CCGACCACGGACCGGCCTCCGCGAGCCGGTGCTCGGTCATCTCCTCGTGCGAGGGCTCCCACGCACCCGCGCCAGCCGGGAGCCGCGGGCCCGCCGCGCGCGCCAGGGCCGCGAGCTCGGCGAGCGTGAACGGTTCGGCGCCCGCGAGCTCGTACCATCCCTCCCACGCCGCGCGCCCGGTGAGCGCGCGATCGAGGGTCTCGAGCACGTCGTCCTCGGCCACCGGGTTCAGCGAGCGTGCGCCCGCCCCGCGGCAGGGCCGCGCCGGAGCGCAGGCGGAGCCACAGCGGGCTGGCGGGGCCGACCAGCGGCGCGAGCCGCAGCGTGAGCACCGGCAGCGCGAAGCCGCGCGCCAGCTCCTCGAGCCTCCAGAGCTGGCGCAGGCGCGGCGCTCGCGCATCCGGATGCACGCCGATCGCGCTCACCACCAGCAGACGCGCGCCCCCGGCCTCGCGCCAGCCGCCGGCCAGCGCGGCGAGCGCCATCGCGTCGAGCGCCTCGGCGGCGCCCAGCACCAGCGTGCGGTGGCCGGCCGAACGGTCGGCGGACGCGCTGCCGGGCGCCTCGGCGCGCAACGCGTGCCCGAGCGCCGCGAGCGCCGCGACCAGACGCGGCACCGGCGGCCCGGGCTGCCCATAGACGTGGATCACGCCCGGGCCTCCAGCGCTCCGCGGATCTGCCGGCGGTGCGAGAGGTCGTGATCGGTCCAGTAGCGGACCAGGTCGGCGAGCGTGTGCGGGCCGCGCGCCGGGTGCAGCCACGCGCGCTGCCACGCCTCGGGACCGAGCGGCGCGAGCCGGGCCATCACCCGCTCGCGCGCCTCGCGCCACTCGGCCAGCGCGACCTCGGGGTCGGCCTCGGCGTAGCCCCGTTCACGCGGCCAGGCCTGTACCGGCACCTCGGACACCGCGGGGAAGTCCTCGGTCAGCACGCGCTCGAGCCGCGGCGCGAACACGTCGCGATCGCAATCCCGCAGGTGGCAGACCACCTCGGCCGCGCTCCAGCTCGCGGGGCCGCTGCGGCGATGGAACGCTTCCGCCCCGCCGTGCTGCTCGAGCATCTCCTGGCCCCAGCGCGGGCCCGCCCGGAGCACCTCGAGGCGCTGTTCCCACTCGAGGTGGTCCATGCTCGCGCCCGCCCGCGGCATGAGGTCGCCGGGGCGCGCGGGTGAGGGCAGCGTCGATCCCAGCCCGCGCGCCTGATAGGTGCGCGCCAGCGCGACGTAGTGGGAGGTGCCGTTGGCGATGGCCGCCCGGTGCGCCTCGGTCACCTGCCCGACCACCCGCGCCGGCGCCCCCAGCACCAGGCTGCCCGGCGGCACGATCTGGCGCTCGCGCACCAGCGACGCGGCGCCGATGAGCGAGCCGGCCCCGATGCGCGCGCCCGAGAGCACCACCGCGCCCATGCCGACCAGGCAGTCGTCCTCGATCACGCAGCCATGCACGATGGAGCGATGGCCCACGGTCACGCGCGCGCCGATCACCGCCTCGAGCCCCTCGTCCACGTGCACCGTGGAGTTGTCCTGGATGTTGGTGTCCGCCCCCACCTCGATGCCCGCGATGTCCCCGCGCAGGACGGTGTTGAACCACACGCTGCTGCGGGCTCCGAGCGTGACCTCGCCCACCACCCGGGCGCCCGGGGCGATGAACGCGGTCGGATCGATGCGCAGCCGGGACGGCCAATCGTGATTGCGATCCGTCATCGGAGGTCCGCCTCCTCGCCCAGGAACGGATTGAAGCGCCGCTCCCGGCCGATCGTGGTCCCGGGACCGTGTCCCGGGTGGACGCGCACGTCGTCCCCGAGCGGCAGCAGGCGCGTGCGGATGGCGCGGATCAGGTCCGCCGTCGAGCCGCCCGGCAGGTCGGTCCGGCCGACCGAGCCCGCGAACAGCGTGTCACCGGCCCACAGCTCGCCCTGCCACCGGAAGCACACGCCGCCCGGCGAGTGCCCGGGGGTGTGGAGGACCTCGAGCGTCTCCTCACCCACCGCGAGACGCTGCCCGTCGGCGAGGTCGTGCACCGTCCCGGGCGCGCGCGCCGGCGGGAAGTCGAACGCCGCGGCCTGAGCGGGCAGGTGGTCGAGCAGCGGGCGGTCGGCCGGGTGCAGCCAGAAGTCCCCTCCCAGCGCCTCCTGGACCTCGCGCATGCCGGCCACGTGGTCGTAGTGACCGTGGGTCGCGAGCAGCCAGCGCACCCGCAGTCCGAGCCGGCGCACCGTGTCGATCGCGGACCCCGCGTCGAACCCCACGTCGAGCACCGCGGTCTCGCGCGTGGCCTCGCAGGTCACGAGGTAGGTGCGATTGTCGAGCGGCCCGAGCGCGAGAACCTGGTGGACGAGCGGCATGTCAGATGACGTTGGACTCGACCATCGCCTGCCGCTCGCTGAAACGCTCGACCCGCAGCGCGGAGAGGTCGATGCTCGGCCGGCCGTCCACGATCCACTCCGCGATCAGTCGCCCGACCGCGGGCGCATGCATGAAGCCATGGCCGCTGAAGCCGTTCGCGAGCATGAAGCCGCCCACCGACGTCGGCGGCCCGAGCACCGCGTTGTGGTCGGGCGTGGTCTCGTAGAGCCCCGCCCAGCCGTTCGAGATCTCGGCCTCCTCGAGCGCCGGCACGCGATGCATCGCGGGCTCCACCACGCGCTCGAGCAGGTCCCAGTTGACCGCGGTGTTGAATCCCGCGGGCTCCTCCTTGTTGGCGAGGCCGAGCAGCATGCCCCCGCTCTCGCGGTGCATGTACACGCCCGACTTCATGTCCACGATCATGGGCAGATCGGGCCGCGCCATCGGCAGTGGCTCGGTGGTGAAGCAATGGCGGCGCACCGGGTCCACCGGCAGGTCCACGCCCGCCCAGCGCGCGATCCCGGCCGCGTGCGGTCCGGCGGCGTTGATCACCCAGGGCGCGTGGAAGTCGCCCTGCGCCGTGCGCACGCCGGTGACGCGACCCTGCTCGACGATCAACCCGCTCGCGGCCAGCCCGAACTCGAACCGCGCGCCCAGTTCGCGCGCGTGCTGCACGAACAGCTGCGTGACCTCGTGGGGGCTGCCGAGCCCGTCCTTGCGGCAGAAGGTCGCCCCCCGGAGGTCCTCGATGTTGAGCTCCGGCACCCGCTCGCGCGCCTGCTGCGGCGTGAGGGTCTCCACCGGCAGCCCGAGGGCGCGCTGCATCTCGGCCTGGCGCTGGAACATCGCCCAGGTGATGTCGTCTGCGAGCAGGAACAGGTAGCCGACCTGGAAGAACACCGGCTCGCAGCGCATCAGCTCCGGAAGGCGCTCGAACTCCTCGATCGACATCATCGAGAGGCGCACGTTGATCTCGCTCGAGAACTGCGCGCGGATGCCGCCCGCCGCCTTGCTCGTGGAGCCGGCCCCGGCGAACGGCTCCTGCTCCAGCACCACCACGCCCTTCACGCCCCGCCGCCCGAGATGGTCGGCGATCGCCGCTCCGATGCACCCCGCCCCGATGATCACCACCGGCGCGGCGCGGCCCGTCGTCGTGCTCACTGCATCCTCCGCCAGGCGCGCCTGAGACGCAGCGCGTCCTCTTCCATGGCCGGGCTCTCGCACACCACCCAGCCCGATACCCGCAGGTCCCGCAGCGCCTTCAGCACGTCGCGCCAGCGGAAGCGGGATTCCTCGAGAGGAAGGTGGTGCCGCTCGCCTTTCGGTCCGTATTCGATCCCCGACACGTGGACGTGGAGTCGTTCCAGCGCCGCCCGTCCGAGCCGGCGCTCGAGGATCTCCAGCATCCCCGCGAAGTCCGCGTAACGATTCACCGCACCTGCCGTGCGCGCGTACTGGTGCGAGAAGTCCACGCACGGCGACACCCCGGGCACCGCCCGGCTCCACTCGACGATCTCGTCCAACGAGCCCACCTGGGTGGGCTTGCCGGTGAGCTCGGGGCGGATGTCGATCGACAGCCCCTCCGCCCGCAGCCCCCCGGCCAGCCGCCGCAGCCGCGCCTCGATGGCCTCCCGCGCCGCCTCCGGGGCGAGCGCCTGGTAGAACCCCGAGTGGAAGCAGAAGCTCTGCGCGCCGCAGCGCGCGCCGAGCCTTCCGGCGTGCGCGAGGCGCTCGAGACTGCGCGCGACCACCTCGTCCGAGCCGCACAGATTGACGTAGTACGGCGCGTGCGCGGTGAGCGTGATGTCGTTCAGGCGCGCCGCCTCGGCGATGGCGTCCGCGGTCGCGGGGCCCATCTTCACCCCGTTGACCCAGGCCATCTCGAGATGGTCGAGCCCCAGCTCGCGCGCGCGGCGGATGCCGTGGACGGTGCCGGGCCGCGCGCTCGAGCGCGGGATGCCCGACGTGCCGATGCGCAGCATCAGGACCGCGCCGGGCGGCCGCGCCCACATCGTGCGCGGCACGCCGGGAGGCAGTCTAGGCCAGCCTGCTGGTCAACGCGAGTGCCCCGCCCGGCGCCCGGCATCAGAACGCCTGGTTCGAGCCGAACGAGAACACGGCCTCGCGCCGGCCGGCCGGCGCGGGGCTGAGCGGCCAGGCGACGTCGATGCGGATCAACTGGCTGCTCGAGAGGTGAGGCAGCGCGAGCCGCAGGCCGACACCGGCATCGTGATGCCAGTCGGTGCCCGCGGCACCGGTGCCCCACGCCCTTCCGGCGTCCCAGAATCCAGCCAGCCCGACGTCGACCAGGTGCCAGTAGTCGCGTCCGATCAGCCAGCGGTCCTCGGTGTTGAAGCGCCACACCTGGCGGCCGGCGAGCGCGTGCACCGGATACGCGCGCAGCCCGTTCAGCCCGCCGACGACCTGCTGCCAGTCGCGCGCCATGCGCATGCCCCACGAGCCCCAGCCGGCGGCCACCAGCGTCTGACGGGGCAGCCGCTGGCTCACCCAGCGCGCTTCGACACCGCGGATCAGCTCCTCGGCGGTGAAGCGGAAACGGGTCGCCATCGCCGCATGCACGGTGCCGAAGCCGAGCGGTGTCTCGGCGCCCGCTCCCAGCGCGAAGCGCGTGTACGATTCATCGGTCGTGCTTCCCAGCAGGTGCGGCGAGAACCCGAGCTTGACCGAGGCCAGCGGGCCGACATCGAAGTCCTCGATGCCGGTCATCCGGTCCACGCCCCGGCGTTCGATGTACCTCGGCCGCCACAGGACGAGCTCCGCGGCGAGCCGGCGGATGCGCTGCTGTTCCTCGCCCCCGGCGAAGTCGAGGGTCGCCCCGGGCTGGAGCCGGCTGGGGCCGAGGGTGCGATCGCGCAGGTAGAAGGAGTACACCAGTCGCCGCACGGTGCCGCCCACGCGCCCGCCGCGCCCCCAGGCGGCCTCGCCCTCCACGCGGCGCTGATCGAATTCGGCGCCGATCGCGCCGCGGTCGAACAGGCGGCCCTGGGAGGTGGTCCGCGACCAGCTCGCGAACGCGGTGTAGGGCGCGTCCTGGGACCAGAACGGCACCCCCGCGTACACCTGGTTGGTCACACCCGCCGAGCCGGTGCCGGCCGCGATCTGGAGCCGGACGCGGCTCCCGGCGACCGCGGGATCGTACCAGGCGATGGAGCGGGAGATGCCCGTGGGATCCCTGCGGTAGGCCAGGGCGGCCCACTTGCCGAAGCCGAGCAGGTTGCGTTCGGTGAGCGCCACCGCGCCGTAGCTCTGCCCGCCGCCCCGCTCGAGATTGAACTCCGCGATCGTGCTCCACACGTCCCGCGTGGTGAGCACCACGTCCGCCGAATCGTCGCCGGTCGCGGCGCGCAGCACCACCGGTTCGAGGTAGCTCAGCCCACGCAGCGTCCGGAGCGTCTCGCGCCCGCGTTCGTCGTCCCAGCGCTCACCGGCCGCGAACGCGAGGTGGTGGCGCACGGTCGCGGGGCGTGTGATGAGGTGGAAGCGATTGGCCGCGCGGTAGAGCGGAGCGAGCCGGCCGGGTGGGACGGGATCGTAGATGTTGTGCGCCACGATGGTGATCGACCGGATCGGCCGCCCGGCCGCGGACGGTTCGCTCTCGAGCCTGCCACCCGTCGTGTCCGGCGCCACCACGAGGGTCGCGACCGTGGGCGGCATCACGCCGCCCGGGGCGTCCGACGCCCCGGGCAGCGGCGCGGCGGACGCGCCGGCCGACAGCGCCGCGCCCGCCGCGAGACCGAGCAGCGCCCTAGCGGCGCTTCGGCACACCCAGGCGCTCACGGGCCAGCTGGGCCTCGCCGGACAGTGGGAAACGCTGGACGAGATCCTCAAGGGCCTTCTTCGCCTGCTCCTTGCGACCGAGCCGGTCCTCGGCCAGCGCCAGCTTGTAGAGCGCCGCGGGCACCTTCTCGCCCCGCGGCCACGCGGTCTCGACGTGGCGGTACTCGACCGCCGCGCTGTCGAACATCGACTGGGCGAAGAAGCACTCCCCCGCGCCGTACTGCGCGTTGTCCGCCAGCTCCGAGGCGGAGTCCCGCCGCACCACCTCGCGGAATCCCTGGAGCGCCATCGCGTACCGCCCCTGGGTGAGATCCTGCGCCGCCTGATCGTAGAGCTGCGTCACGTCGACGGCGGTGGCCGGCGCGGCGGTTCCCGCAACGGCCGGCGCGGTGCGCAGCGCCACCTGGTTGAAGCGCCCCATGACCTCGTCGAGCTTGCCCTCGAGTCGCGACATCTGCTCGAACAGGTCCTGGGTCGTGCTGCCCGCGGTGGCGCGCGTCGAGAGCAGCACGTCGCGCTGCTCCGCGAGATCGCGGCGCGTGTCGAGCAGCACCCGGTACGCCACCGAGTCGCGCACCATGAGCGTGTCCACCTGGACGCGCAGGCTGTCGAGCCCCGAGCGCAGCAGCACGAGCTGCGGCGCCATGCAGCCCGGCAGCGTCGCGGTCGCGACCGCCAGCGCGAGCGCGCCCAGCGGGGCCGCGGCGCGGCGGCCGGTGATCCCGCGCGCCCCCCGGCCGGGCGCCAGCGGTGCGCGGCTCATCACTTGATCACGAGGTGCGCGCGGCGGTTCTGCGCCCACGACGCCTCGTCGCTGCCGGTCGCGAACGGCCGCTCCTTGCCGTAGGAGATGAGGCTCAGCCGCGAAGCGGCGATCCCGGCGTTCACCAGGTACTCCTTGGCCGCCTGCGCGCGCCGCTCGCCCAGCGCCTGGTTGTACTCCTCCGTGCCGCGCTCGTCGCAGTGGCCCTCGATCACCACGTTCACCGCGGGGCGGGCGCGCAGCAGGCGCGCGTCGGCATCGAGCACGGTGCGCGCCTCGGCGGACAGCGCGTAGGCGTCGAAATCGAAGAACACGGGCTGGAGGCCCTCGGCCTGGACCGCCGGGGCCGGTGCCTCGCCGGGGGTGGGTGGCGTAGTGGGCTCGGGCGTCGGCGTCGCCGTGGTGGGCGGAGGAGCCGGGGGCGTCGGCGGCTGCTGGACCGCCTTCTTGGCGCAGCCGGCGAGCAGCGCGAGCGCGACCACGACCATGAGCGCCGTGAGGAGACGAGTGGGCTTCATCATGAGTGACCTCCCGTGTCGGGGATGGAGTGAGGATTCAAGGCGTGCCGGCATCGGCTGGGAACGGCGACCACGCCGGCGAGTAGGCCTCGCGTCCCCCGGTGTCGAGCCGGCGGGGCGCCCGGTCGTCGAGATCCGAGACGAACAGTCCGCGCTGGCCCTCGCGGTTCGACGCGAAGACGAGATGGCGGCCATCCGGCGACCAGCGCGGGTTCTCATTGCTGCCGCCCGAGACCGCGAGCCTCAGCCCGCTGCCGTCCGGCCGACAGGTGTAGAGATCGAACCCCGAGCCGGTGCGCGAGACGAAAGCGATCCGGTCCCCGCGCGGGGACCACGCGGGCGAGTCCGTGTAGCTCACTTCGTACGTCAGCCGACGCACATTACCACCATCGCGGTCCATCACGTAGACCTGCGGGGAACCGCTGCGGTCGGAGGTGAAGGCGATCTCGAGGCCGGTCGGAGACCACGCCGGCGAGGTGTCGATCGACCGGCTCGAGGTCAGCCGCTGCGGCGAACCGCCGCGGGCGTCGAGCCGGTAGATCTCGGGGTTGCCGTCCAGCGACAGCGTGCAGGCGATCCCGCGCCCGTCGGGCGAGTAGGCGGCGCTGGTGTTGTTGCCGGGACGCCCCGAGATCAGGTGCGCGCGCCCGCCGGTCGCGGGGATCACCCACACCTGCGGGCCGGTGCCGCCGCGGTACGAGGTGAACAGCAGCAGCGAGCCGTCGGGCGCCCACCCCGGCGAGAGCGCGATCGACCGATCGGCGGTGAGCGGGCGCGCGTTGGCCCCGTCCGCGTCCATCACCCAGAGTTCCTTCCCGCTCGGGCTGCGCGCCACGAAGGCGATGCGCGTGGACGCCACGCCGCGCTCGCCGGTGAACTGGAGCACCACATCGTCGGCGAAGCGGTGCACCAGCGTGCGCCAATCCGAGAGCGGCCCGCGGTACTCCTTCAGCAGGATGGGGCGCCGTGCCGGCACGTCGCGCACCTCGCCCGCGAAGCGCACCGTGCTGCCGGTGACGGTCCACTTCCCTCCCACTACCGCCTGCACGTCGAAGGCCTCCTGTCCGGGCGCCCAGGTGCGCGCGACGGTGAACACCGCCGAGCGCTCGAGATCGCTGGCCAGCGTCTCGTCGGCCTGCACCCCGGTCGCGCCGGCGCTCCGGTCGCCGCCGGCGGCGAGCGGCTCGCACTGGACGCGGATCCGGCGTCCCTGGCCCGAGGTGATGTCGAGACGCACCTCGCTCGGCGGCTGCGCCGACGCGCTCGCGGCGAGCATCGTGCACGCCAGCACCAGGACCAGCGCGCGCGCGCTCATGGCGTCGCGTACTCGAAGCCGAAGTGCACACCCAGCGTGCCGCCCGCGAAGCCGAGGGGCAGCGGGGGCAGCGGATCGCTGAGGATCACGGCCCGGGTCGCCGAGCGGTCGAAGAACTCCACGCGGCTCGGGGACTCGAGGCGCACCGCCGACAGCGAGCCATCGCGCGCGATCCGGAAGAACACCACCGCGCGCACGGGCTGTCCGCCGGTGACGAGCCCCGCGGGCGGACTCCAGGACTGCGCGATGCGATTGCGCACCAGCAGCAGGTAGTACGTGAACTCGAAGTCCCCGGCGTCCACCGCGATCTGGCCGCGCAGTCCGGTCGAGCCCGCCGGCGCGTACGGCAACGCGGGCGCCGGTCCGGGCGGGGTCTCGGGCGTCTTCGCCTCGTCGCGGGGCGCCGGCTTCTTCTTCTCGGGGATGGGCTTCACCAGTTTCACCCCGGCGGCGTCCTCGGGCACCAGGTCGGGCACCTCGCGCTTCGGCTCCGGCGCGGACGGCCGCGGCGCGAGCAGGGTGGCCGCGGTCGCCGGGTCGATCAGCGACACCTGCACCACGTCCGGCCCCGGCACGACGATGGGCGCCCCCGCGCGCACCGCGAACAGGGCGGCGAGCACGGCGAGGTGCGCCACCGCGGAGCCAATCAGCGCGTGACGCACGCTAGCGCCCCTGCGCCGGCGGCTGGGTGACGAGACCGAGCGAGGACACCCCGGCGCGGCGCAGCCGGGCGATCAGCTCGACCACGTCGCCGTACGGCACCCCGCGGTCGGCCCGCAGGAACACCGGCCGCTGCGCGGCGCCGGCGCGCGCCAGCGCGTCCTCGAGCCGCGCGCGCGCCACCCGCGTGTTGCCGAGCGCCACGGTGCCGTCGGTGCGCAGGCTCACCACCAGCCCCTCGCGCACATCGAGCCCCCGCGAGGCCACCCGGGGCAGGTCGATCTCGAGCCCGCCCTGGAGGAACGGGGCGGTGACCATGAAGATGATGAGCAGCACGAGCACCACGTCCACGAAGGGCGTGACGTTGATCTCCGCCATCGGCCGGCGCTCGGGACCCAGGTGCATGCTCACCCCTCGACCCCCGCGATGCGACGATCGAGGAACTCGCTGATGAACTGGGCCGCATGGTTCTCGCGCGCACGGAGGCGGCCGGTGAAGTGGTTGTACGCGACCACGGCGGGGATGGCCGCGGCGAGGCCGGCGACGGTGGCGATGAGGGCCTCGGCGATCCCGGGGCCGACCACCACCAGCGACGCCGAGCCCTGCGCGCCGATGTTCAGGAACGAGGTCATGACGCCCCACACCGTGCCCAGCAGCCCGATGAACGGCGACACGCTGCCCGCGGTCGCCAGGGTGCCGACGTGGAGCTCGAGGGCCGCCGCCTCGTCGCCCGCCGCGCGCTCCATGGCGCGCTGCGCGAGCTCGAAGCGGAGCGTCAGCGGAGCGCCGGGCGCGGAGGCCGCGGGGTGGGTCTCGAGCGCGCGCTGGCCCGCGAGCGAGAGCCGCGCCAGCGGGCTCGCCGGGTGCTGCTGCGCCGCCAGACGCAGGTCGGTCCCGGCGGCGAGGCGGCGGAAGGCTGCGAGGAAGTCGCGGTCCGCGCGCTCCGCGCGCGCCATCACACGCAGGCGGTCTGCGATGATGGCCCAGCAGACCACCGAGATCACCACCAGCAGCACGAGGATGAGCTTGGCGAACAGGCTCGAACTGGCGACCAGCGCGGGGATGGAAGCCCGTACGCCACCGGCCTGCAGGATGAGGGTGCCGAGGACCATCGGCTTCACACTCCTTGTGAAGTCGGGCCGCCGCGCCGCCCGGTACGCCGCGCCGACGTGCGATGTGAGGAGGCCTTGCGGCCTGGGGAGCAGACAGTCCGCACGCTAACACGCGACCGGCGGGCCCTCAAGGCCCGGGCGTGCGGCGCACGGACTTTCATGTCCCTTCTACCCCGCGGACGTCCGCCCATTCCCAACTTCTTCACCGTGAGGCCACATCCCGCGCGCCCATGTCGCCCCCCGGACCGGGTCAAAGGCGTGCAAAAAGAAGCTCGCGGAGGGCCTGAGGGTTGTGTCGCGGAGCATCGATTCGGATACCCTCATCGCGAGTCGGCCAGCATCCCCCGCCCTCGAAGACCCTGAGGAGTGCATCGTGCCTCGAACTCTCCGCCCCGTGTTCGCCTTCGCGCTCGCGGTCGCCGCGCTGACCGGTCCCGCCGCGCGGGAGTCCTGGGCGGCGGACGCCCAGGCTCCCATGTTCTCGGTGCGCGCGCTCGACGGCAAGATGCTGCGTCTCTCGGACTACCGTGGGCGGCCGGTGATCCTCGACTTCTGGGCCACGTGGTGCGGGCCGTGCAAGGCCTCGATGCCCCACCTCACGACCCTGCAGGGTCGCTACCGGGACCGCGGGCTGGTGGTGATCGGCCTGTCGGTGGACGACGGCGATCCCCAGAAGGTGCGCCGCTTCGCCGACCGCCTGGGCATCGGGTTCCGGGTCGCGATGGCGGACGAGAAGGTGCTCGACCTCTACGGCCCGATCCGCGCCATCCCGACAACTTTCTTCATCAACCGCCGGGGTGAGGTGGTGCGCCGCGTGGTGGGCTACATCGACGGGGAGACCTTCGAGGGCTACACCAAGGAGATCTTCTAGGCCGGGGCGTCCGGGCCGTGACCTCCCGCTCCGGGAGATCTGGTCCGGATCACACACTCAGACGGCTCTCGTGGCGGGGTCACCCAGCGGGTCGGGGTGTCGGGTGGATTGACGATGCTGCGGGCCCGGGCCGGACGAGACCACCACCCCGCGCGCGTCGTTGCCCGCCGAACTCCGTGTGACGGCCTCGTCTGCGGTGGATCGAGTCCGCTCCCGGCCGGGTGGCGCGCTCCTTGCCCCTCCCCAAGTGCGCGTGTGCCGTCCGCCCAAGGGCATCCCCCCTGTGCCCGAACCGCGCTCCATTTCCCTGACCGATCAAGGGGGCCGCAGGATGCGATCTTCCCTCGTGGCCGCGTTCGCCCTGCTCGTCGCGAGCGGGGCGTCTGCGTCTGGAGCGCCCTCGCTGGAGGCGACGCCGGCCGCGCATCCGCCAGCGATCGCGAACACCTTCGAGAACTGGCTGCTGGATCCACCCCCACTCTTCACCGAGCTCCCGCCCCGCGACTCGCTGATCGCGTGGCACGCGCAAGACACCACGCTGCGCGCGCGCGCGGCGCGCCCGCTCAGTTACGAGTGGACCGTCGACACCGCCGCGACCCACATCCATCTCGAGATGCCACGGTTGCTCCACTCGAGTGCGTCGGAGTACTTCCCTGCCCTGCTGGCGCAAGTGGTCGATCTCGACGGCGATGTGTTCCCCGAGGTCGTGAGCGTCTCCCCCACATCCAATGAGGTGACGATCCACATGGATGCGCTGGCGGACGACGCCGAACGCCGGGTCACCGTGCCGTTGCCGGGCTACGCCTTCGGGATGGCGGCGGGAGATCTCGATCGTGATGGCCTGCCGGACCTCGTCTGCTCCACGTGGAAGCCGGATGGCCTGGTGATCCTGCGCGGACTCGGGGGCGGCACCTTCGCTCCGCCGGTCACCTATCCGACGGGCCCCGGTGCCCGCGGCCTCGCGCTCGCCGATCTCGATGGCGACGGCGACCTCGACATCGCGCTCGCCTGCGCCGGCGACAGCACCGTCCGCGTATTTCTCGGCCGCGGCGACGGCGCGTTCGATGCCGGCGTCACCTGCCCGGTCGGAGACAGCCCGGCTGCGGTGCTCGCGTCCGACGTCACCGGGGATGGGAGGCTCGATCTGGTCAGCATGGATCAGGGGATGGACCCGGCCTCGAGGTCACTGTCGTGCCTGGTGAATCTGGGTGCTGGCGCGTTCGGCCCGCGCGTCACCTCCTTGCTGCCATGGCGAGCCTGCGCCATCGCGGCAGGCGATCTCGACGGCGACGGGCGGACGGACGTCGCGATGAACGGGTACGGTGGAAGCCTCGTGCTCCTCGGCGATGGAACGGGCCGATTCGTCATCGGCCCGACGTTATCGACGAACGGGGGCCAGTACAACGCCGGGGTCGCGATCGCGGACCTCGACGGTGACGGCCGATCCGATGTCGTGGTGGGCGAGGCCGGGATACAGAGGGGCGCGACCTTCGCCATGTTCGGGGTGGTCCACATCCACCGTGGGCTCGACGGCGGAGGGTTCGAAGCCGGCCCGGGCTATCGCACCGTGGGCGCTCTCCAGTCGCTGAGCCTCGGCGACGTGGACCGCGACGGGCTCCCCGACGTGCTTGCCGCCGGCGCGGGTAGAGGTTGGCCGGGCGGCGACCCGGGCGTGACGGTGCTCCTCCAGCGCCCGGACCATCGGCTGCGGAGTCTCGCCGAGTACGGGCTGCCGCAGCTCCCGTCGTCGGGCTACTCGAGTGGAATCCATTCCGCCCGGGCGGTACGGCTCGGTGGATCGGTGGACGACCTGATCGCCGTGACTGTCGATCGTATCCAGCTGATGGTGAACCAGGGCGCGCGCGGCTTCGCTGCGCCGGTCGAGGTGGGCGTGGGAGCGGTGTGCGCGGTCCGCGATCTCGATCTTGACGGCCTCGACGACGTCCTGGTGCAGAGTGGTGACGTTCTGGGCGTGTTGCGTGGCGGCGCCGGCCACACGCTCGCGCCGGGGCAGTGGTCGCTGTCGGCGTACTTCTACATCGCGGTCGGCCAGTTCGGTGGAGACGCTTTCCCCGACCTCATCGTGCGAGACGCGAGCGGCGCCCTGTTCCTCGCGCGCGGCGTGGGTGGTGGCGAGTTCGCCGCGCCCGTCCCGACCGGGGCGGCGATTCCGGCCGACCCCAGGTTCGGCTTCGGCAACCTCGCCGGCAATGGTGTCGACCTGGATCGTGACGATGTGGACGAGATGGTCGTGTTCCGCCAGCGGGACTCCCAGATCCCGGAGTCCGGCGACCACGCGCCTGACACGCTCGACGTCTTCCGCTGCCTCACCTCCGGCGCACTCGAGCGCGTCGCGATGGTCGCCGTGCCCTGGCCCCCCCGCAGCTACTGGGCGTATGACTTGCCCCACCAGGTCTTGTCCGCCGATTTCGACGGCGACGGCTGGCGGGACCTCCTGGCGGTGCGCTACGCACCTGACGACTGCTGCACCAATGGGAGCTACTGCGCGCTCATGAATCGGGGAGATGGCTCCCTCCGGGTCGCCGAGAGCGGCTGGACACGCCACGGGCTGTCCGAGGCCGCCATCGCCGACCTCGACGGCGATCGGCGCGACGACATCCTGTTCAGTGCCGAACACAGTATGGACACCGGCGTGCTCCAGTGGTTGGTGAGCGATGACGACGGCACGTTCTCCGGGGGCAGCCGGGACGACGTGGGCGACTACCTCACGTCGGTGACGGCGGGGCGCTTCGACGAGGACACACGGCCCGATGTCGCCGTGGCTTCGGGGCGCGACGTGGTGGTGGGCGTGATCCTGAATGGCACGCCATGGCTCGATCATCCGACGCCGGTGCTCGCCTCGCTGGTCTCCGCGTCGGTGGAGGCCGGCGTGGCACGCATCGTCTGGAGCATCGACGCCTCGCCGTCCGCCGAGGCGGTGGTGCTGCGCTCCGAAGGCGGCGCGTGGGTGGAACGCGGGCGGTTCCACGCCGAGGGCGACGGCCGCGTGCGCTTCGAAGACGCTCAGGTCTCCCCCGGCGCGCGTTACGGCTACCGCCTCGCGCTTGCGCAGGGGGGCGCGTGGGTCGTCGTCAGCGAGACCTGGCTCGACGTGCCGGCCGAGGCCACGCTGGCGCTCGCCGGCGCCTCACCCAACCCGGTGGTCGGCGATCTCACCGTCGCCTTCTCGCTCGCCGGGAACTCCCCGGCCTCGCTGACGGGCTACGACGTGACCGGCCGCCGCGTGGCCGAGCGGGAGGTGGGCGCGCTCGGCCCGGGCCGGCATCGCGTGCGGCTCGCCGCCACGGGCGAACTTCCTGCCGGGCTCTACTTCATCCGGCTCGCGACACCCGAGCGCACGCTGTTCGCGCGTGCAGTGGTCGTGCGGTGACCCGGACCCGGCTCGCTCTCCGGAAGCCCGCTCATGTCAGCGTGACTCGTCGTCGAAGTGCCCTGAACTGGCTGCCGCTCTGCGCTTTCTTCGGCCAACACCACGACCACCCCCCGCGAATGAGGGTGGTCGTGGTTGACGGCCGGTCACTCCAGTTCACCGATAGAGGCTCTTGAGGCGTCCCCAGCTCGTGGAGATCGCGGGCGTCGGTATGGGGCCGAACTTCTGCACGTTGTTGTTGCCGCTGTCCGTCACGTAGATGAAGCCGTCCTGGTCGACGGCAATGTCTACGGGACCGTTGAACTGCCCATTGCCCGCGCCTTGGCTCCCGAACTGCGAGATGAAGTTGCCATTGTTGTCGAAGATCTGAACACGGTAATTCTGCCAATCCGTCACGTACACGTGTCCGGCCGGGTCGACGCATATGCCCATGGCCCCCTTGAACAGCCCGGGCACTGATCCAAGTCCGCCCCACGCGGTGATGAAGACTCCTGCGTTTGAGAACTTCTGGACCCGATGGTTGGAGAAGTCCGCCACGAAGACGTTCCCATCGGGATCAACCGCGATATCGTTGGGTGAGCGGAATTGGCCGTTTGCGGAGCCCAGTGATCCCCACTGCCCGAGGTACACCCCGGCGGCCGTGAACTCCTCGACCCGGGCGTTCCCCGGGGCGGCTGAGTAGGTATCGGTCACGAATACGTGGCCCGCGCCATCCGCAGCGACGCCGCCTGGATACCGGAACTGCCCGTCCCCGCTACCCCACGACGTGCCCCAGGTCGTCAGGTATGCGCCACTGGATGTGAAGGTCTGAATGCGGTGGTCATTGGAGTTGGCGACAAACACGGTGCCGGCATCGTCGATCGCGATTCCGTAGGGGTTCACGAACTGACCGGGGCCTGTTCCCGCGGTGCCCCACGAGCCAACGAACGCGCCACTCGGGTTGAACATCTGCACGCGATTGTTACGTCGGTCCGTGACATAGAGATCGCCATTCAGACCGATGGCGATATCTCCTGGCAGGTCGAATTGACCGTTGCCGGTGCCGGGCGTACCCCACTGGAGGACGTAGGTCTGTGCCCCGCCGGTTGCGGGCAGAAGGGATGCGAAGGCGAACAAGATGAGCGGGATTCCGAGTCGCCGAAGCCATGAGATCATCTGGCCAACCCCTGTCTTGAGAGAAACCCCCAGCTGCACGGACCGATCGAGCGCGCGGCACGACTCACTCCGCGAGATTCGGAACGCGAACGAGGCGCCATCGCCGGCTCGCGTGCATCGTGCACGGGATCCGTCCCCCTGTCTGTGACGCCGGCCGTCGAAATGCGTGACTTCCGTCACACGTCCGCGCCGGGTGCGATCCGAGGACCCCGCTCCCCGCACCAAGCGAGAAGGCCACGCGGCGCTGCCGCGTGGCCTTCTCGCTACTTCGTGGTGCCCGGGGCGAGATTTGAACTCGCACGGGTTTCCCCATACGCCCCTCAAACGTACGTGTCTACCAATTCCACCACCCGGGCATCCGTGTCATGGCGGCGCCGCGCGCCGGCTCGCGTTGGTCTAGCGGGTGCCTCCACCCGCAGCGGGCGTCGCGGGGGCCGGCGTCGCGGGCGCGGAGCCCGTGGGCGCGGGCGCAGGGGCCGGACGCGCCGGCGCCGACTGCGTGGCCTTGCGGGCCTCCTCCTGGAGCAGGCTGCGCGTGGGGCGGCCCGCGTTCGTCTTCATCAGGGCCAGCGAGATCGAGGTCAGGAAGAAGATGGCCGCGAGCACCATGGTGGCGCGGGTCATGAAGTCGGTGGCGCCGCGGCCGCCGAACACGGTCTGCGCGGTCCCGCCGAAGGTCCCACCCGCGAGCCCACCGCCCTTGCCGGACTGGACGAGCACCACGGCGATGAGGCCGAGGCAGACGATGAGATGGATGACGAGGAGAGCGTAGAACATGCGGACCCCTGACCGTGGAGGCGTGACGTATGACTCGAAACGGCGGTGGAGACTACCAGCGGGCGCGGGCCGGCGTCAACCGCTGGTCCCGCGGGTCGAGAGGGCTCACGCGGTCGCGGCCGCCGTGACGATGCGCCAGAACGAGGCCGCCTCCAGCGCGGCTCCCCCG
The DNA here is from genome assembly GCA_963776245.1 of Candidatus Eiseniibacteriota bacterium. Classification (GTDB taxonomy): domain Bacteria; phylum Eisenbacteria; class RBG-16-71-46; order RBG-16-71-46; family RBG-16-71-46; genus CAVSAC01. Next base: position 162,995 of record CAVZLN010000006.1, read on the forward strand.
ACCAGCGCGCCGTCGATCTCGGGCTCGGCGAACAGCGTGGCGGCGTTGGCGGCGTTGACGCTGCCTCCATAGAGGATCGCGATCCCCTCTCCCGCGCCCGCCCCCACCACTTTCTCGAGCGTCTCGCGCACGATGGCGTGGGCCTCGCGCGCCTGTTCGGTCGTCGCCACCTTGCCCGTGCCGATGGCCCATACCGGCTCGTAGGCCACCACGGTCGCCGCCGCCGTGGCGGGCGCCAGGCCGGCGTAGGCGGCGCGCACCTGGCGCACCAGCACCTCGGCGGTCTGCCCCGCCTCGCGTTCGGCGAGCAGCTCGCCCACGCACACGATGGGAGTCAGACCGTCCCGCTGCGCGGCGCGGAGCTTCTGCGCCACGGTGGCGTCGTCCTCGCCCATGACGTGCCGCCGCTCGGAATGCCCGACGATCACGAACCGGCACCCGCACGCCGCGAGCATCGCCCCCGACACCTCACCCGTGAACGCCCCGTGCGTCGCCGCATGGAGGTTCTGCGCGCCCAGGTGCACGGCGCTGCCGCGCAGCGCCTCGCTCACCGCCGCGAGCGCCGGGAACGGCGGGCACACGGCGACCTCGCAGGCCGCGCCCGCGCCCGCCAGGGCCACGAACTCGCGGGCGAGCGCCGCGCCCTCGCCGGGCGTCTTGTGCATCTTCCAGTTCCCCGCGACCAGGCGGGGGCGGCGGGGCCAGGACGGCGGCATCAACCCTCCCGCTCGTCGAGCGCGGCGACACCGGGCAACACCTTGCCCTCGAGGAACTCGAGCGACGCGCCCCCACCGGTCGACAGGTGGCTGAACTTCTCGGCCAGGCCCGCCTGCTGCACTGCGGCCACCGAGTCCCCGCCCCCGACCACCGTGACCGCGCCGCGGCCGGTGGCCTCGGCGCACATCGACGCCACCGCCCGGGTGCCGGCGGCGAATGGAGCGACCTCGAAGATGCCCATCGGACCGTTCCACACCACCGTCTTCGCGTCGCGCAGCTTCGCCGCGAGGAGCGCGATGGTCGCGGGACCGATGTCCACGCCGATGTCGTCCGCGCCGAGCGCGTCGATGGCGCACGGGCGGCCGGGCGCGGAGCCGTCGGTCGCGGCGGAGGCGACGCAGTCCACCGGCAGCACCAGCTCGATCCCGCGCTTCGCGGCATCGGCCAGCACCGTCTTCGCCATCTCGACGCGGTCGTCCTCGACCAGCGACTTCCCGACCGGGCGGCCCTGCGCCTTGTAGAACGTGAACATCATCGCACCGCCCACGACGAGGCGGTCCACCCGGCCGAGCAGCGACGTGATCACGTCGATCTTGCCCGAGATCTTGGCGCCGCCGAGGATCGCCACGAACGGCCGCACCGGATGGTCGAGCGCCTTGCCCAGGTAATCCAGCTCCTGCTGCATCAGGAAGCCGGCCACCGCGGGCTTGAGCAGATGCGCCACGCCCTCCGTCGAGGCGTGCGCGCGGTGCGCGGTGCCGAACGCGTCGTTCACGTAGAGGTCGCCGAGCGCCGCCAGCGACCGGGCGAACGCCGCGTCGTTCTTCTCCTCCTCCGGGTGGAAGCGGAGATTCTCAAGCAGCAGCACCTCGCCGTCCTTAAGCGCCCGCGAGGCCGCCTCGGCCGCGGGGCCGACGCAGTCGTCCGCGAACGCGACGGGCTGGCGCAGCAGGCGCTCGAGGCGCGCCTGCACCGGCTTCATCGAGTACTTCGCCTCGGGGCCGCCCTTGGGGCGCCCGAGGTGCGACCCGAGCACCAGCCGCGCCCCCTTCTGGAGCAGGAAACGGATGGTGGGCAGGGCGGCGACGATGCGCGTGTCGTCGGTGACCGCACCGTCCTTCGTCGGGACGTTGAAGTCGACGCGCATGAACACCCGCTTTCCCCGCGGGTCCACGTCCTTCACGCTTCGCTTGCTGGCGTAGTACGGGGGCATCGTCGCCTCCCTCACGCCATCAACAGCAGCGCGTCCACCACGCGGTTCGAGAACGCCCATTCGTTGTCGTACCACGACAGGATCTTGACCAGGGACCCGTCCATGACCACCGTGGAGAGGGCGTCGAACACGCTGCTGTGCGGGTTGCCGATGACGTCCGTCGACACGATCGCGTCGGTGCAGTACTCGAGGTAGCCCTTCATCGGGCCGTCGGCCGCGGCCTTCATCGCCGCGTTCACCGCGTCCTTGTCGGCGGGCCGCTTCACCTGCACCACCAGGTCCACCACCGAGCCATTCATCACCGGCACGCGGATCGCGAAGCCGTCGAGCTTGCCCTTGAGCTCCGGCATCACGATGCCGATCGCCTTGGCCGCCCCGGTCGACGTGGGAATCATGTTCTGCGCCGCGGCCCGCGCCCGGCGCAGGTCCTTGTGCGGCAGGTCGAGGATCTTCTGGTCGTTGGTGTAGGCGTGGATGGTGGTCATGAGACCGCGCTCGATGCCGAACGCGTCGTTCAGCACCTTGGCGACCGGCGCGAGGCAGTTCGTGGTGCAGGAGCCGATGCTCACGACCTGGTGCTTCGCGGGGTCGAACAGCCGGTGATTGACGCCCATCACGAAGGTGAGGTCCGCGTCCTTGGCCGGAGCGGAGACCAGCACGTGGCGCGCGCCCGCCGCGAGGTGCTGCGCGGCGCCCGCGCGGTCGGTGAACTTGCCGGTGGCCTCGATCACCGCGTCGACGCCGAGCTCCTTCCACGGCAGCCGGGCTGGCTCCTTCTCGGACAGCACCCGGATCTTCTTCCCGGCCACCACCAGGTGGCCGTCCTCGGCCTTCCCCGCCTTGTCCCAGATGCGATGCACGGTGTCGTACTTGAGCAGATGCGCGAGCGTGGGCGCGTCGGTGATGTCGTTCACGGCGACGAACTCGATGGGCGTGCCGCGATCCACCGCCGCGCGCATGACCAGGCGCCCGATGCGGCCGAAGCCGCTGATGCCGACTCGAAGTGCCATGATGGGGACTCCTCCCTGCTATGTGATGCCGGCCGGCCAGCCGGCCTGTTGTGGACGTGCGGGCGCGCTCAGCCGAAGAAGACGCGCGCCACCTGAGCCAATTCCTTGTCGACGAGCCGCGGTCCCTGTCGCACGATCGACAGTTCGACCGACGTGACGTTGCCACCCTGGAAGCTCACCATGCGACCGAACTGTCCGGTCGCGGCGAGGTCGACCGCCCGGACTCCCATCCGCGAGCCCAGCAGGCGGTCGAACGGGCTCGGGGTGCCTCCGCGCTGGACGTAGCCGAGCTTCACCGTGCGCGTCTCGATCTTCATGCGCGCCTCGATGACCTCCGCGAGCACGTCGCCGATGCCGCCGAAGCGGCGCCGGCCGAACTCGTCCAGGCGTTCGGGGCCCGATTCGAGGACGGTGCCGTCGGGATCGGGCTTGAACACCGCGCCCTCGGCCACCACCACGATGCTGAACTTCCGGCCGCGCCCGATGCGGTGCCGGATGAAGTTGCACACCTCCGCGACGCTGAGCGGCTCCTCGGGGATGATCACCACGTCGGCTCCACCGGCGATGCCCGCGCACACCGCGAGCCAGCCGGCGGTGCGGCCCATGACCTCGAGCACGATGATGCGCTCGTGCGCCTCGGCGGTGCTGTGGAGCGCGTCCACGGCACTGACGATGTGGCCGAGCGCGGTGTCGAACCCGAAGGAGAAGTCGGTGCCCGGGACGTCGTTGTCGATGGTCTTGGGGATGCCGACGATCGGCATGCCGCCCTCGGCGACCCGCAGCGCGGCCGCCAGCGTGCCATCCCCGCCGCACACCAGCAGGCCGTCCAGCTCGTGGAACGCGAACGCCTCGCGCACGGCTTCGAGGCCGTAGGGCTCGCGCAGCGGATCGATGCGCGAGGTGCCGAGGATCGTCCCGCCGCGGTGGAGGATGCCCCCGATCGCCGCCAGGCTCAGTTCGCGGGAGCGGTTCTCGAGCAGGCCCTTCCAGCCGTTCTCGAAGCCCAGCAGGAAGGTGTCGTAGGTGCGCACCGCGCGGAGGGCGGCGCCGCGGATCACGGCGTTCAGGCCGGGGCAGTCGCCTCCGCCGGTGAGGATGCCGAGTCGCATGCGGGTCGGTGCTCCCGACGTGGAAGGGTCGCCAGACGAGCGGCGCGCCGAAGGGTGACGTGGACGGACCCGTTCGCACTTTGACGCAAGGGGCGCGGGGGGGTCAAGCGGCCCGCGGGCCGCGCGCGGCGCTACTCGGTGGAGTAGCGCAGCGTGAAGTGTCCGAGCCCCTGCTCGTCCACGAACACGAACAGCAACCGCCTCCGCCGCTGGGCGACGCGCACGCTCGGGTCCGCGTCGATGGGCGCCGGGACCGGCGCCTCGTACACCCACACCTCGAATGGCCGCTGGTCCCCGCCGATGCCCTTCTGGTGCACGTCCCCGGTCGGCCGGTCGTCGGCGAGCTCGAGGTCCTGCATCACCCGCCGCGCCGTCTCGTCCCCGGCCGGGATCACCTGATGGGTCACCTCGGTGGGCTCGCCGTAGCGGATGAACACGCGGCCCATGTCGCTGAACATGCCACGCATGAGACCCTGGCGCCCGTAGAGCTGGTCGGCCACCGCGACCCGCTGGCGGAAGGTCTCGCGCGCCTCGTTGAGCGCCGTCTCGGGGGTCGGATCGCGGCGCTTCCAGAACTCGTCGAGCTCGCGCTCCTGCTCGCCGGGGTGGAGCCGGGCGAATCGCTCCTCGCCGTCCGCGTCGAACAGCAGGTGCACGTCGTCCTCGAAATCGAGCGGGTTCCGGTGCCACGAGAGCGGCTGCCACGCGACGCTGAAGTGCGCGCGCCGAGTCAGCGCGCCCGCGTCCCCCTCCTGCCAGACCTTCACTTCGAGGTCGTAACCGCCGGCCGGCAGCGTGGAGATGTCGAGGGTGCATCCGCCGGCCAGCCACTCGCTGGCGGTGCCGGTGCTCTCCTGCGCGACGACCGGCTCGCCCGCCGCATCGAGCACCCGCGCCACCCAGCGCCACGGCCGCCCATCCACCGCGGGCCCCCGTGCGATGAAGAAGGCATGCAGGTCGCTGGCATAGAGCCCGTAGAGGCGCTCCGGATTCGGCAGCAGCGTGTGGCCGCCGCGCTGGAACAGCCCGGTCCCGTTACTCGAGTCCCGTTCGGACCAGACGAACTCCAGGTCCGAGATGGAGCGGCCGGCCTGGGGCTTGGGCACCGTGAAGTCCCCCTCCAGGTCGGCCGACTCGGGCGCGGGGCGGCCCAGGTACGCGATCCCCGTCTTGTGCGTCTGCACGTCCTCGATCTTCACCTTGAGGCGATGACGGCCGGGCACCGTCGGATAGCGCATCACCACCACCTTGCCGAAGCCGCTGGTCGCGTCCTCACGCGTGAAGCTCAACTCCTGGCGGCTCTCGGGGACCCGGCCGCCGGTGGGCAGGCGCAGCCGCACGGTCATGGTCAGGCGCCCGCGGCCGAGGCTGTCCAGCTCCATCGCCTCGAGCGTCGAGGGTGGGATCCGGACGTAGACATCGAGCACCGTCCCGCTCGAGTCGGGGAAGGACGCGGCGTCGACGGTGAAGCCGACCCGCCCCCCCACGCGCCATGGCAGCTCGGGCGGCGGCATGCCGGGGTCCCGGCGCGCGGCGTGCGCGGGGGTCGCGAGCGCCGCGAGGACCATCGAGACGAGCACGGCCCCGAAGCACGCACGCGCCCCCGGAAGGGGGCGCGCGGCGCGAAGCGGGCTGGAGCGGGGACGACTCATCCGGTCCCGGATGTCCCGGCCTAGAACTGGAACATGAGGGAGAGCCGGTGGACCGCGCCGAGGTCCTTCATGTCGGTGAACGCGTAGTCCATGTTCGCCCGGCCGGCCACCGAGACCGGGAAGTGGAATCCGACGCCGCCCGCCAGACCTTCGGCATCGTAGTTCAGGTTGTAGCCGCCACGGAGGTAGAGGTACTTGCGGAACGCGTACTCGGCCCCGACGTTGATCCGTTCCGCGTTGTCCGGCGGATGCGAGAACTCGAACGAACCGGTGAGCTTCTGATCCGCGGTCTGCATCAGGGTCGCCGAGGTGCCCACGCGGAAGATCGACGGGACGCGGCCGTCGCGCTCGATGAACTTGATCTGCGAGCCGATGTTGCTGATCGACATGCCGATCCTCATCCCCAGCGCGCCGACGTCGTAGAGCGTGCCGACGTCCACCGCGAAGGACTGCTGCGAGAACTCCGCGAGACCCTCGTGGATGAAGCTGCCCGTGAATCCGGCGCTGAACTTGTCGGTGAACGACCGGGCGTAGGTCACTCCGGCGGCCAGCATCCCGGCATCGAACGTGCGGCCGGTGCCGATGGCGGGGTCCGGCTGGAACGCCGTGGTCTCGACCATCGGGTCCATCGTCAACGCGCGGGCATGGACCGCGAAGGCGCCCGGGATCCGCTTGACGTGGAACACGTAGCCGATCTGGTCGAACGACAGCTCCGCCGGCCAGTTCGCGTGATTGAGCGACAGCTCCGACTTGTCGGGGTCGATGCGCGCGATGCCAGCGGCGTTCCAGAACACCGCCGAGGCGTCGTCCGCCACGCCCACGAACGCGCCGCCCATGGCGGCGGCCCGGGCGCCCACGGCGATCTTGAGGAACTGACCGTCGAAGGTGCCCACCTTCTCGAATATGGCGCCGGCACCGGCCACCCCCGGGGCGAGCGCCCCGGCCAGGCAGAGAGCCGCGATGGTCTTTCTCACTTTGTGTCTCCTCCTTCGCGCACCGCGACCTAGCGGATGACCACGAACTTGCCGCGCTGAGTGCCCTGACCTGAATCGACCGTGAAGATGTAGATCCCGCTGACGATGTCCTGCCCGTTCCTGGAGATCAGGTTCCAGCGCGCCTGGCCGTCGCTCGGGTTGTCCTGCTGGCGATTGTATCCCGGCCTCGACACGCCCTGAGCGTCCAGGATGTGCGGGCGGAGGGACTCGTTCACCGAATCCGTCGACCTGATCGTCTGCACCAGGTCTCCGGACACCGTATAGATCCGGATGGTCCAATCGCCCGGCGGCAGACCCAGGAAGTCCACGTGCGTGCCCGTGGGGTCGGTCGCATTCGGGACCAGATCCCAACTCGAAGGACGCTGGGCGACGTTGGCGTAGCCGCGGTAGGGATTCGGCACCACCCACACGCTCTTGCCGGTGCGCGTGCCGAACTGCGGCACCACCCCCTCGGCCTCCACGCCGGAGCGGCGGCCGCTGAGCTCGGCCTTGCTGGAGCCGACCCCGGTCGAATCGAACGCGGTCACCGAGTAGAAGTACATGAATCCGTTCTTCACGTCGCGGTCCACGAACCGATACCGGCCGACGGGATAGCGGATGACGGTGTCCGGGATGCAGGGATCCGCGCCGGCCCGGCAGCCGGTCCCGCGCGCACAGGAGTCCCCCGCCGCCTCACAGCCGAGGTCGGTCGGCCGGATGACGGTGCCGGTCTGACGGTCCCACAGATCGCCGCGCTGGAGGCAGACCGGGACCGTCGCCGGCCCGCGGACGCCGGTCGCGGGATCGAGCCAGTTCGGGATGTACATCGACGGGCAGAGCGTGTCCCCGTTCGCCGCACGATACCGATTGTCCGGGATCGGGGCGCCGTTGCTGGCCCGATAGTCGAACTTGCGGAATTCCCCGATCAGCGCCCAGTCATCTTCGCCGGGCCCGGGCGAACCCACCGGACGCACCCAGTTCGCCACCTTCCAGAGCTTGTAGCCACGGCAGTCGAACCAGCGGGACTTCGGATCCGGCGTGTACTCGGAGAGGTTGTCCCACGCCAGCGTCACCATCCGGTCCCCCGCCGCGATCACCAGCCGATCGGGGTTGTCGGAGTAGTTGTACTTGGCCGCCAGGTTGGTGTTCGGGTTCGGGGGCGGTGCTTCGGCGTTCCAGACCTTGTGGAACCACCCTCCGCCCTCGCTGGGAACGAACACGCCCGTGCAGTAATCGCAGTCCATGTCGAACCAGCGGTACTGGTTCGAATCGACGAACTCCGTGCGCGCCTCGCTGCCGCGCGCCTCGCAGGCGGGCTCGGTGACCGGGGTCGCGATCGTGCCGAGGGCCCCGATCTTCCCGGTCTCGCGACCGTGATTGTTGGTCTGCGGGTAGGTGTTGCGCAGCTCGTAGATGCCCTCGAACGCCACCTGGGCCGAGATCGCGTTGTCGAGGCTCAGGAAGCTCCGCTGCAGATCCGACATCGAGACGCGCTTGAGCTGCTTGTCCCGGTCCTCCCAGTAGGTGTCGTACGCGATCTGGTACTTGAGCGCGTCGGCGTAGCGGCCGGTCCGGATGCCGAACGCGATGGTCGCGCTCACATGGGCACCGGAAGCCACGCTCAGCCACGGCCCGACCGAGCACCACTGGACGTAATCGCCCTTCTGGTCACCGGGCAGGGCGGTGATCCAGCCGTTGACCGCGGGGTCGGCCGGATCGTCGCTGGGCTTCTCGGAGACCGCCACGTTCTCCTTGCTCGACATGAACTCGTACTTCTGCTGATCGGTCGTCGGATTGCCACCCTGCACGTACGGGGTGCCCGAGATGAACGAACGGAACGCGCGGAAGCCCACGCGCCACGGCCCCGTGGTGCCCAGCGGATCGATGGTGTGATCGATGAGGAGGAACGACGGGATGCCCGGGGTGCGCCCGTCGTCGCCATCGTCATCGGCGTCCGAGAAGCCGTTGATCCGGATCTTGAGGTCCCGGCACAGCGGCTCCCCCGGGGCGATGATGTGCGTGGCGTCGAGGCGCTGACCATCCAGCTCGGGCAGGTGGTTCGCCTGCCGGCGTCGGTCCTGGAGATCGAGCGGGATCTTGAACTCGCCATGCGGGTAGGCCGGCAGGTCGAAGTCGTCCTGGTAGAAGTTCGACACCGCGAGCGGACCGGCGTCGATGTCCACCAGCCAGCCGATGTAGAGGCTGTCGAGGACGTGGCCGGACCGGTTGTAGATGTTGTACTCGATCACGTTGAAGTCGGTGAATCCCGGGATCGAGTAGGCCCAGGCCAGCTGGCGGCACTCGAGGCCGAGGGGCACGTGCTTCTCGGCGGCGGACGCGGCGATCGCCTGCGGCGTGTCGTCCCGCACCACCAGCGAGTACATCTGCTGGCCCAGCGCGCCGAAGTCCTCGTCGACCTTGCCATCGCCGTCGTTGTCGCGCCCGTCGAGGAAGTCCTCGTCGATGTAGTCCGGCCCGAAGTTCCCGACCCGGTCGGGCCCGTCACCGTCGTCGTTGAAGTACCGCTGGCCATTGATGACGCCGTCGTAGGCGCGGTAGATCTTGTCCTCGGGCTGGAGGGTGGCGGGGCGCCACTCGAGCAGGTAGGACACGCGCCGCAGGCTGAGCGGGTCGCTCGCGAGCGGGTTCACGGCGCCGACCGAGAGGCGGATGCTGCTCAGGTACTCGATCCCGGAGGCGCCGGGCCACTGGGCGCTGGGGTCGGAGGAGAATTGGGTGAACAGGTTCCCCACGTGGCCCCAGTTGGTGATCTTCATGTAGATGTTGCCCACATTGAGCACCGCGCCGGGCCCGAAGATGTCGGGGATGTCGTTGGGCTGCACGCGCCCGCTGCCGCCGACATGGAAGTACTCGGGCATCGCGCTCCGAACGCCCTCCATGGTGAGCCCATCGGGGTCCGCCTTCCCGGGCGTGAGCTCCCCGTCCTGCCCCCGGGCGGGAAGTGCCAGCGCCGCGATCAGCGCCAACACCGCCAGGGTGGTCTGGCCTCGCAGGTTCGTCATCGTTCCCCTCATGTTCCCTCGCCCGGTCCGGGTCAGAACGTGATGCTCACGCCCATGCGGACGTTGCGCCCTTCGTCGAACACGCGTGGATCGCGCACCGGCACCCAGTCGAGGACCGAGTCCCCGTTGATGTCCTGGAGGTAGGCGCCACCCGCACGTCCCGTCTCGGTGTAGTAGATCGTGTAGTCGTCACCCGCCGTGTTCACGTTCGGATTGCCGCCGCCGCCCAGGGTGAGGTTGTTGATGTTCTTGGCATCGAGCACGTTCCGCGCGTCGAAGAACAGCGTCACGTTCTGTCCCCACACCTTGTAGTACTTGTCGCCGTCCAGCGTCAGGCGCGCCTGGGACGGGAGCCGGCGGGAGTTGTCGAGCGCGGGATCCGGGCGGCGGTCGTTGCGGAACGCCGGCGTGAACGGGAAGCCCGACCCGTAGGTCCACAGCATCCGCATGCCCCAGCGGCCGGGGTCGCGCACCACGGCCTGGACGCTCACGGTGTGGCGCTGGTCCCATTCGAGCGGCTTCTCGCTGATCGGCAGGTAGAGCCGGCCGCCGTTGTAGAACTGCTGCGCCGAGTTCGGGTCCGACGCCACCCCGGTGGCGAGCGAGTACGTGTAGTTCACCTCGGTCGAGAACTTGTGGCTGAAGCTCTTGATGATGCTGGCCTCGAAGCCGCGCGACGACGCGTAGTCCCCGTTGCGATACGAACTCACCGGATTGCCGGCCTCGTCAGCCTCCTGGCGCACCGTGATGAGACCGTAGATGTCCTTGAAGAACACCGAGAACTGTCCCGACACGTCGCGCGAGAACAGGTGCTGCATGCTGGCCTGGTACTGGATGTTGGTCTCGGGTGCGAGGTCCGGATTGCCGCGCACCGCCACCGACGAGCTGATCCCGCGGTTCTCGAACACGAAGTTGCGCGACGGCGTCTGGTAGGTCCACCCGTAGTGGAACGAGAGCACGTCCTTGTCCGAGATCGGGTACGCGATGCCGAGGCGCGGGCTGAACTGCTGCTTGTTGCGCTTGCCCGAGGGCAGGTCGGAGTCCTGCACCTGGAGGCCGGGCGTGAACCAGTCGAAGCGCACCCCTGCGTTCAGCACCAGCCCTTCGAACTCCCAGCGGTCCTGCAGGTAGGTGGCGCCTTCGGGGTTGTAGTTGATGAAGTCCGAGCGCGCGCCGCCGGGGAGGCCGTTGCTCTCCGAGTTGGGCACGATCAGGCTCAGGTTCTGGACCCGGTTGTACTTGCCCTCGAGGCCCACCTTCAGGGTGTGGTTCTTGAACTTCCGGGTCGAGAAATCGCTCTTCACGGTGTAGGTCGCCGCGTCGCGGCGGAACCAGGCCGGGACGTCGCCGTGGGTGGCGAAGTACGGGTTGTTCTCGGTCCCGATCTGGGTGTTGCCGCTCCAGTAGTACGGGCTCTCGGTGTCGTACTGCCACGGCTCCTTGCCGGCCACCGCGGAGAGCGTGCGGAAGCGCAGGCTCGACATGCGCGTGGTCCAGACGCTCTTCTCCGAGAGCTGGCTGGTCCAGACGCCGGTGAACTGCTGGAAGCGGTCGTCCACCGTGGGGACGTGATCGGGCATGTTCTGCGCCACGAACGTCGAGTCGAGCGGCAGGAACGACCAGGTGCCGTAACGCGGGTTGTACCGGTCCGGCTGGCCGGCGACCCGCACCGTGTCGTACGTCACCTTCACGTAGCCCTTGCGGCTCCACATGTGATCGTAGCGCGTCGAGATGGTGCGGTTGTTCACGGTCTCGAGCGTGAGCTTGTTCTTCGGATTGAGCCGGTAGGCCAGCTTGAAGTTGGTGTTGACCTGGTTGTTCTGGCGGTTGCCCAGGGTGATGAAGTCGAGGTACGTGCGCTTCGGACGGGTCAGCGTCGAGCGCAGGTAGGTGTCGGTGAACGAGCCCTCGTAGGTCGCGAAGTAGGTCAGGTTCTTGACCGGGGTCGGACCGCCGAAGCCGAAGGTGAAGCGGTCGTAGTTGTTGAACGTCTTGGTCGGGTCGCCGTACCGGTCGGTGTCCCACCGCACCTCGCCGCCGAGGCGGTCGGTGCCTTCCTTGGTCTGCAGGCTCACCACGCCCGAGAGCGCGTTGCCGTACTCGGCGTCGAACCCGCCGGAGAGCACCTCGGCGCCCGCGACCGCGAGGCTGGCGATCCCGGCGCTGCGGCCGAACAGCGGATCGGACACCTCGACGCCGTCGAACTGGAACTTCACCTCGCCGCCGCGGCCGCCCCGGAAGTGGAGCTCGCCGCCCTGGGCCACGATGCCGGCCTTCACGGCGACCGCTTCCCGCACGTTGTCCACCGGGATCTCGCGCAGCCGCTCGGCGGTGATGTTCTGCTTCGTGGAGGACGACTTGGTGTCGATCGGCTTCTGCGCGGTGACGTCGATGGTCTCGAACGTCTTGACCACGTTCTGCCCGCCGAGCTTGAAGTCCAAGGTGGAGGTCTGACCGGCGTTGACCTGCACCTCGCGGATCTGCTTGTCGTAGCCGGTCGCCATCACCTGGACCTGCACCGTCCCCACCGCGATCCCGGGGATCACGAACTTGCCGTTCTCGTCCGTGGCGGTGCCCTGCTTGGTGCCGAGGATGATGACGTTGACGTAGGCCGCGGGGCCACCGGGCTCGGAGACCGTGCCCATGATCTTGCCGAACGCGCTGGCGACCGCTGCGGCAGGCCGGGCGGGTGCCGCCGCGGGCGCCGGCCGTGAGGGAGTCACCGCGGGCGTCGTCGTCGCGGGCTTGGCGGGCGCCGGGGCGCCGGGCTTGGCGGGCACCGCAGCCCCGGGCTTGGCGGGCGCAGGAGTGCCGGGCTTGGCGGGAGCGGTGGCGGGCTTCGCGGCCGGCTTCGTGGCCGGCTTGGTCTGCCCAGCGACCGGAGGAGCGACCAGCACGAGTCCCAGCGCGAGGGCCAGGAGCCCGTTCAGCAAACGCCTGCCATCAGTCCACATGCGACTCGACCTCATGCGAAGGTGAAGAATCCGCGCCACGGAGCCTGGAACCGGACGGAGCAACATGCCAGCGCGTGGGACGCCTGTCAATCGACTTCGCCACGCCAACTCTCCGCAGGGCCGGGAGTTAGTCACATCGAACGGCACTGCGGGTGAGACCCGAAGTGGTTCGGCGCAGCGTGTCGATCGGTGATCGGTTTCGCGGGTGGGCCATGAAGCGCGGGAACAGGCGGACACGCCGGTACCCGGCAATGCCCTACGCCCTGTCGTAGAGGAATATCCTTCCCATCCTCGCGCTTTGTCAAGCATGTTCTTGCGCCACGGCGCCCCTCAGAATTCCCAGCGGATCTGCGCCGCGAGCTGCTGCCGCGCGGAGCGCGGCACCGCCGGATCGCCGAAGTCGGCCTGGACGAAGTCGATGACGTAGCCGGACTCCACCGCCCAGTCGGCGCGCGCCGGCCGGAGCCCGAGCCCGAGCGTCATCGAGTGGGTCACGTACTCGTTCATCCGGGTGAAATCGTCCCGGTCCTCCCAGCGGTAGATGTACCCGCCGCGGACGGTCACGACCGGGTTGAGCGGCACCTCGAGCCCACTGCGCACGTCCCAGCCCAGCGCCTTCGGCCCGAGCCCGCCGATGTCGTTCTGGGACAGGTCCTGCCAGGTGTGGAACTCGACGCCGGCCTGCGCGTGGTGCGGCAGCCGGGTCCACGCCAGACCACCGGACGCCTCCCACGAGCGCTGCTCGGTGATCACGTCCGCGATGCTGTCGGGCACCGCGAGGGTATCGGTGTTGAAGTGGTAGTAGAGCGTGTTACGGAGGAAGTAGTTGTACGACGTGACATCGTCGGGGCCAGGGGCCCGCATCTTGACCTGGCGGTAGCCGGTGGTCAGGCCGGCGCCCAGCCGGAGCCCGCCCTGGGTCCAGCGCGCGCGACCGCGCAGCGCCGTGCCTTCCTCGTCCCGCGTGAAGGAGATGCCGCGCCCGGTGAACGGGATGGCCCGTGCGCCCGCCGAGATGGTGAACAGGTACTTCCCCTCCGAGACCACCGTCCAGCCGCGTCCGTCCACCCCGTACTGCAGATGGGGCCCGAGCCGGCCGACCATCGAGAGCTGGCCCTGCTGATAGGGCCGGTCCTCGCCGACCTGGCTGAAATAGCGGTTGCCACTGTTCTCGCTGCGGATCCGGTGCTGCACCAGGTCGTACCCGGCGGCGGCCGCGAGGGCGCTGCCGAAGTCGTACGACAGCGCCGCGCCGCCCCCGAGCCGGTTGTCCCGCACGTCGTCCGGCGTGAACAACACCGGTGGATTGACCTGATTGCCATCCCGATCGAGCCACTGTCCGGTGGGATTGGACACGACCTGGCGGAACTGATCGGTCCGCGCCTCGGCGGCGTAGTGGACCCGCAGCGCGAAGCGCATGCGCGGGATGTGCACCCCGGGCAGCGGCCCGCTCACGATGCCCTGCACGCTCGGCAGACGGAAGGCCTGGCGCAACTCGGTGTCCTGGGAATACGGGCTATCCAGACGCAGGCTCGACAGTTCGCCGATGAACCCGAACGCGCTCACCCCATCACCCCGACGCCACGCCTCGAACCCGACGCCGGCATCGCGGGCCGCGAACGTCTGACGGACCGCCCCGGACTCCGGTCCCAGCGGTTGGTCCACGCTCGAGCTCGAGGCGGTGCGCGGGCGCAATTCGAAGGTCGATCCCGAATCGGCGGCGTAGATGCCGGTGGGATTCCCCGCGAAGTCCCACATCGTGAACCGCGTGTGCTCGTCATCGACCACCAGCTCGAGCCTGCCGAGCCCGAGCAGACGCGGGCTCCGCAGCAGCGGGTCGGGAGATAGCTGCGCCGAACTGCGCGCATCCTCATAGGTCTGTGCCGAGGACTGGACTGCGAGGGCCACGGCGGCCAGTGCGGCCAGGACGAGCGCGCTCATCCAGACCCTGCGCCAAGGGTACATGCCATCTCCTTTGTGCCGGCGTGTTGACGTGGTCATGCTCATGGCCGTGCCGGGGAAGCTCTCACGCCTGCCGGGTGAAAGTGCGCGCGGTCAACGAGGTGCGCGATGCACGGCGCGCAGATACTAGGAAGGGGTCACGGTGGTGTCAACCGGGGACTGACCATCGCGCGGCCTCGGCCCTTCGCCCTGCGGGCCGCCGGCGGACGGCGGGACACGCACGGGTGCCCGTCCAGCCAGAAGCGCCAGGGTCGCTCGCGGCCGAACCGGATGCCGATCCGCGGGCCGCTCACGATCCGCCGCCCGTCGCGTCGCGGCGGCCGCGACGCGATCCACAGCGGCGGGCGCGTGAGGTCGAGCCCGTCGTGCGCCCGCGTGAGACCGAGCGCCCGCGCCACGCAGCCGGGACCGCGGGCCAGTCGCGCCGCCTCCTCCACTCCCCCGCGGCGCGCGCGCATGAACTCGAGCCCCGCGAGCGGCTCGAGCGCGCGCACCAGCACGGCGGCGGCGCGCCCGCGCGGGCCGGTCACGAGGTTCAGGCAGTGGTGCATGCCGTAGGTGAAGTAGACGTAGGCGTGGCCGGGCGGGCCGAACATGACGCGATTGCGCGCCGTCTCCCCGCGGTAGGCGTGGCTCGCGGGATCGCCCGCGCCGGCGTACGCCTCGACCTCGACGATCCGGCCCGCCACGCGCCCGTCCGGCGCGTCGTGCACCAGCACGCGGCCGAGCACCGCGCGCGCCACCACGCGCACGTCGCGGGCGTAGAACGCGCGCGCCAGCGGCCGGCCGAGCGCTCGTCCGCGCGCCGCGGCGCGCCGGTGCGGGCCCGCGGGCTCAGTGCGCGACCGCCTCCCCGACGCCGAGCCGCCGCAGCGGCTCCATCATCATCTCCTGGATCTCCTCGAGCCGCTGCCGGGGTCCGCGCCTCGAAGCGCACCACGACGACCGGCTGCGTGTTCGACGCGCGCACCAGCCCCCAGCCGTCGCCGAACTCGACCCGCGCGCCGTCGATGTCGATGACGCGGTAGCGCGACGCGAACTCGCGCTTGAGCACCTCGGGGATCATGAACTTCTTGTCCTCGGCGCAGGCGAGCCGCGTCTCGGGGGTGGCGAAGTAGTGCGGGATGGAGTCCACCAGTCGCGCGAAGCTCTGCCCCGACGCGGCCACGTAGCGCAGCAGGCGGCCGGCCGCGAACAGCGCGTCGTCGAAGCCGAAGAAGCCCTCGCTGAAGAACATGTGCCCCGACATCTCGCCCGCGAGCGGCGCGCCCGGTCTCGTGGAGCTGCTCTTGATGAGCGAGTGCCCGGTCTTCCACATCACCGGGCGGCCGCCGTGCGCGGCGATGTCCTCGGCCAGCGCCTGCGAGCACTTCACGTCGAAGATGATCTCGGCCCCCGGCACGCGGTCGAGCACGTCGCGCGCGAACAGCGCCAGCAGCTGGTCGCCGGACACGATGCGCCCGTTCGAGTCCACCGCGCCGATGCGGTCGGCGTCGCCGTCGAAGCCGATGCCGAGGTCGGCGCCCTGGCGGCCCACCTCGGCGATGCAGGTCCACGAGCAGCGCCGGGCACGGTCGGGTCGGGCAGGTGGTTCGGGAAGGTGCCCGTCGAGCTCGGCGAACAGCGGGATCACGGTGTGCCCCATCGCCTCGAACACCTGCGGCACCACGGTGCCGGCGCAGCCGTTGCCGCAGTCCATCACGACCTTCAGGCCGCGCGGGCTCGTCAGCGCTCGATCAGCATCGCGCGGTACTCGTCGAGGATCGGGCGGTCGGAGGCCCCGCCCGTCCCGCTCTCGAACGTGCCGGACTCGATCATGCGCGATCATCGCCTGGATCTCGGCGCCGAACAGCGGCAGCTTGCGCTTGGTCATCTTGAAGCCGTTGAACTCGGGCGGATTGTGGCTGCCGGTGATCTGCATGCCGCCGTCCAGCCCGCGCGACGCCACCGCGTAGTAGAGCGCGGGCGTCGGCACCACGCCGACGCGCTCGACGGCCAGCCCCGCCGCGCGCATGCCGCGCTCGGCGGCCGCGGCGAGGCGCGGGCTCGACGGGCGCACGTCCCGGCCCAGCGCCACGCGGGTGCCGCCCTCGCGGCGGATCAGGGTCGCGAACGCGCGGCCGACCGCCTCGGCGGTCTCGTCCGTCAGCTCGGTCTCGTGGTAGCCGCGGATGTCGTACTCGCGGAAGATGTGGCGCGGGGTCATGCGGACTCCTTCCTCTTCAGCCAGGCGTCGATGAACGGGTCGATGTCGCCGTCGAGCACGCGCGTGCACGTCGCCGATCTTGGTCTCGGTGCGATGGTCGTTCGCCATGGTGTAGGGCTGGAGCACGTACGAGCGGATCTGGCTCCCGAAGTCGATGTCCTTCTTGGGCGCCGGCGAGCGCCTCGGTCTTGGCGCGCGCCTGCTGCCTCGGTGCAGGCACGAACAGGCGCGACATGAGGATCTTCATGGCGAACGTCGTTGTTGCGGTGCTGGCTGCGCTCGGCCTGCGACTGCACGACGATGCCGGTCGGCAGGTGGGTGATGCGCACCGCCGACTCGGTCTTGTTGACGTGCTGGCCGCCCGCGCCGCTGGCGCGCATGGTGTCGACGCGCAGGTCGCCCGGGGCGATCTCGACCTTGATCGTGTCGTCGAGCATCGGCAGCACCGCCACCGACGCGAACGAGGTGTGCCGGCGCTTGGCGGCGTCGTAGGGCGAGATGCGCACCAGCCGGTGCACGCCGCTCTCGGCCTTGAGGTAGCCGTAGGCGTACTCGCCGTCGATCTCGAGCGTGGCGTCCTTGATGCCGGCCTCGTCGCCCGGCTGGAGGTCGAGCATCTCGGCCTTGTAGCCATGGCGCTCGGCCCAGCGCAGGTACATGCGCATGAGCATCTCGGCCCAGTCCTGCGACTCGGTGCCGCCCGCGCCCGGATGGATCGAGACGATGGCGCCGAGCCGGTCGTGCTCGCCCGAGAGCAGGCTGCGCGTCTCGAGCTCGGACGACCTGGGTCTCGAGCACGCCCATCTCGCGTTCGACCTCGGCCAGCATCTCCTGGTCGCTCTCCGCCTCGGCCAGGTCGAGCAGCTCGGCGAGGTTGGCCGCGGCCGAGGCGCGCGCGCCGTAGTCGTCGAGCGTGCGCTTCGCCGACTTCAGCGCGGCGACGACACGCTGCGCGTCCTCGTGGCGGTCCCAGAAGCCGGACTCGGCCATCCGCGCCTCGTAGGCCGCGACGTCGGACGCGTCTTCTCGACGTCAAAGGTACCTCCGCAGCCCGTCGAGGACGGTGCGGGTCTGGTCGAGGCGCTTGCGGAGTTCGGCGGTGGTCAGCATCGCTGGGGGTTCCCTTTCCTACGCCCGGCGGCGCGCCACGATGCGCGCCAGTGCGGCGCGCGCCGCGCGCGCCAGATCGTCTGCGCTGCCACGGTTGTCGATCACCTCGTCCGCCGCGGCGGCGAACGCGTCGCTGGTGCGCTGGGCGCCGAGCCGGGCGCGCGCCTCGTCGCCGGTCCAGCCCCGCGCGCGCACCAGTCGCGCGACCAGCTCGTCCTCGGGCGCCGTGACCGCGATCACCGCGTCGCACTCGCCCTCGAACCCCCACTCCAGCAGCAGGGCCGCGTCCACCACCACCGCGCCACCGTGACCGGCCGCGCGCAGGCGGTTCAGTTCGGCGCGCAGCCGCTCCACGATGCGCGGGTGCGTCAGCGCGTCGAGCCGCGCGCGCGCCGCCGGATCGGCGAACACGTCCGCGGCGACGCGGCGGCGGTCGAGCGTGCCGTCGGCGCGGTACACCGCGGGGCCGTACTCGGCGACCAGCGCGCGGCGCACCTCGGGATCCTGGTCGGTGACCGCGTGACCGAGCGCGTCCGCCGAGATGATCGCGGCGCCGTCCGCGGCGAGCTCCCGGGCCACCCGGCTCTTGCCGCTGCCCGCGCGGCCCACCAATCCGACGATCACCAGCCCGTCGCCCGGATCCGCGCGTCGCGCGCGCTCAGTGGACATCGAGCCAGGTCGCGCCCGAGCCCACGGAGACCGTGAGCGGAACGCGCATCGGGTGACAGCCCTCCATCTCCGCGCGCGCCACCGCCGCCACTTCCGCGGCCGCGGCGGCATCGCACTCGAAGACCAGTTCGTCGTGCACCTGAAGCAGCAATCTAGCCGACGCGGCGCGGCGCGACAAGGCGCCGTGCACGCGGATCATCGCCAGCTTCACGAGGTCCGCGGCCGAACCCTGGATCGGCGTGTTGATGGCCGCGCGCTCGGCGTTCGAGCGCTCGAGGCCGTTGCCGCTGCGCAGCGCCGGCAGCCAGCGCCGCCGTCCGAGCAGCGTCTGCACGTACCCGCGCGTCCGCGCCTCGGCGAGCGTGGCGTCGAGGAACTCCCGCACCCGCGCGTACGCGTCGAAGTACCCACGGATGAAGTCCTGGGCCTCCGCGAGCGGGATGCCCATCTGCTGCGCCAGGCTGCGCGCCCCCATCCCGTACATCACGCCGAAGTTCACCACCTTGGCGCGCGCGCGCAGCGCCGGGTCCACCGCGCCGGCGACCTTGAAGATGCGGCGCGCGGTGCTCGCGTGCACGTCCTCCCCGCTCGCGAACGCCTCGATCAGGTTCGGGTCCTCCGACAGGTGCGCCATCACGCGCAGCTCGATCTGGGAGTAGTCCGCGCCCACCAGGACGCGCCCCGGCGGCGCGACGAAGGCGCGGCGGATCTCGCGCCCCGCGGGGGTGCGGGTCGGGATGTTCTGCAGGTTCGGATCGCTCGACGACAGCCGTCCGGTCGCGGCGCCGGTCTGGTCGAAGGTGGTGTGCACGCGCCCGTCGCCGGGGTCCACCTGGAGCGGCAGCGCGTCGAGGTAGGTGGACCGGAGCTTGGTGAGCGTGCGGTATTCGAGCAGCCGGCGCGGGAACTCGTGTTCGCCCGCCAGCGCCTCGAGCACCTCGGAGTCGGTGGAGTAGCCGGTCTTGGTCTTCTTGGTGGGCTTCAGTCCGAGCGTCTCGAACATCACCTTCGCGAGCTGGGGGCCGCTGTTCAGGTTGAGCGCCTCCCCCGCGAGCGCGTGCAGCTCCTGCTCGAGGCGCGCGATCTCGCCCGCGCCGGTCGCCGACAGGGCGCGCAGCACGCCGGTGTCGAGGGCGATGCCGGTGCGCTCCATCGCCACCAGCACGTCGATCAGCGGATGTTCGAGCGTCCGGTAGAGCCCCCACTGCTCGCGCGCCTCGAGCTGCGCCCGCAGCGCTTCGTCGAGCGGGAACAGGCAGGCCGCCGCGCGGCGCGCCTGGACCGCCGCGCGCGCCACGTCGAGGGCGGCGCGTCCGGGCCGCGGCTTCCCGCGCGCGGCCGCGGGCTCGAGCGGCTCGAGCGCCACGCCGAGCACGTCGCGCGCCAGCGCCTCCAGCGCGTGCTCGCGCGCCGGATCGCACAGGAACGAGCCCAGGCGCAGGTCGAAGGTCCCGCCCGCGAACGGCATCCCCGCGCCGGCGAGCGCGTGCGCGAGCGCCTTGAGGTCGTGCGCGACCTTGGGCACGGTCGCGTCGCTCAGCACGCCCTTGAGCCATTCGCGCACCTGGTCCGCCGGCAGGTTCGGTCCCGCGTCGTGCGCCAGCGGCAGGTAGGCCGTGGTGCCATCGCGCGCCGCGAGCGCCAGCCCCACCAGCCGGGCGGTGCGCGGCGCGTCGGTGTCGAGCACCGGCAGGAGCGCCAGCCCGTGGGGCGAGCGCGCGCGCACCGCGTGCAGCGCCGCGATCAGCTCATCGAGCCGCGGCGCGGCCTCGCCCGCGGCCCCGCCCGACCACAGGTCGAGCGTGCCCTGCGCGCCCGCCGGGCCGGCCAGCGACGGCGGCAGCGGCGTGGCCGGCGGCGCGATGGGGGGCGCGCCGAACAGGTCCGGCGTCGTCGCGGCGGGCGGGACTGCCTTACCCGGCGGTTGGGCGCCGGGCCGCGGCGTCGCCAGCGTGACGCCCTCGGCCGGCGTCTCGGCCACCGTGCCGCGGCGCTCGGGCGTCCGGGCGGGCGACGGCGCTCCCGCCGTGAGGTCGTCCACGCCCTCGCTCTGAGCCACGGTCCGGAGCCGCCCGATGTCCCAGCGCTCCGCCAGCGCGAGCAGAGCGTCGCGGCGGATGGGGGCGCAGCGCAGGTCGTCCCACGTGTAGGGCAGCTCGAGGTCGGAGCGCACCGTGGCCAGCTCGCGCGACAGGAACGCCAGCTCGCGATGCTCGACCAGCCGCTTCTTCAGCGCCGGCTTCGTGATCTCCTCGAGCCGCGCGTACAGCTCATCGAGTGAGTGGTACGCCGTCATGAGCTCGACCGCGGTCTTCTCGCCCACTCCGGGCACCCCCGGGATGTTGTCGCTCGAGTCCCCCATCAGCGCGAGCACGTCGCGGATGTGCTCGGGCCCGACGTTCCACTTGGCGCGCACCTGCTCGGGCCCGATCGCCTCGTATTCGTCCCGGGTGCGCGGGGACAGGACGCGCACCGGACCGCCCACCAGCTGGAGCATGTCCTTGTCGGCGGTCACCAGCGTCACCTCGAGCCCGTCGCGCGCGCCGCGCGCCGCGAGCGTGGCCATGACGTCGTCGGCCTCCATGCCCGGGATCTCGATCACCGGGCAGCCGAGCGCCTGCGCGAGGTCCTCGATCGGCTCGAGCTGGCTGACGAGGTCCTCGGGGGTGGGCTTGCGCTGGGCCTTGTAGAGCGGGTAGCGATCGTGCCGCCACGTCGGGCCCGGGCCGTCCCACGCCAGCGCCCAGTGCTCGGGCCGCTCCTCGCGGCGCAGCTTGAGGATGGTCATGGCCATCCCGAAGATGGCCGAGGTGTTCTCGCCGCGCTTCGACCGCAGCGGGCGCGAGATGAACGCGTAGTACGCCCGGTACGCGAGCCCCATGGCGTCGAGCACGAACAGCCGGGGCATGCCCGCCTACCCCGCGCGCCGGGCGACCAGCAGCTTGTTGACGCGCGGGCCGCGGCCCGCGCCGAGGGCCAGCAGCGCGCGGTCGAGCGCCAGCAGCATGCCCGGCACGCGATTCATGAACCGGAACATGCCCAGCTCGCTGTTGAGCAGCACGTGCGTGGGCCGCGGCGGGGCGAGCGTGAGCCCCACGCCCTCGAGCAGTACGCGGTAGCGGGACAGCGGTCGCATGGTGTTGTGCTCGGCCAGCGGCAGCTCGGAGAAGGTGTCGGTCACCAGCAGCAGGCCGCGCGGCGCCACGGCCGCGCCGAGATGGCGCACCGCGGCCTCCCAGCGCAGGTCGTCGGTGATGTGATAGAGCACGTCGAACGCGTTCACCAGGTCGTAGCGCTCGGCGATCGGGGCCTCGCTCACGTCGCCGAGCAGGAACCGGGCCTCGGGGTGGCGCTGGCGGAGGCGCTCCACCGAGGTCGGCGCGATGTCGATCCCGGTCACCCGCGCGCCGCGCGCGAGGTGGTAGGCGGTGAAGAAGCCGGTGCCGCAGCCCACGTCGAGCACGCTCTTCCCGCGCGGGTCGAAGCCGGCGGCGGCGAGCGCCGCGTCGAGCACGTCGCCGCGCAGCGCGTAGCACGCGCGGTTGTACGCCAGCGACAGACCGGGCTCGCCGGTGCCGCGCAGGTCGAACTGCTCGCGCAGCCGCTGGTCCCAGAACTCCCGCGGCTGATAGGTCACCGGCGGCTCCCCGCGGCGCGCGAGGCGGCGCGGCGTGGCGCGGCGCGGTAGAGCCCGCGGCGCGTGATCAGGCGCGCGACCGCCTCGGGCACCAGGTAGCCGACCGAGCGTCCGGCGCGCACGCGCGCGCGCAGCGCGCTCGAGGAGACCTCGAGCCCGGGGTTGCCGAGCCACGCCACGCGCCAGCCGGCGCGCGGGCGGCGGCGCCGCGCGCCCGGCCGCAGCGCCACGGCGAGGGTGGCGAGGCGCGCGATGGCCTCGGGCTCGCGCCAGCTGTCGAACTCGCGCAGGCTGTCCTCGCCCATCAGCAGGTAGAGCCGCGCGCCCGGGAAACGCGCACGCAGAGCGCGCAGCGTGTCCACGGTGAACGACGGGCCGCGGCGCCGCGCCTCGAGCGGCACCACCTCGAACGCGGCGTGCCCGCGGATGGCAGCGCGGGTCATCGCCAGCCGGTCGGCGGGGCTCGAGAGGTCGGCGCGGTGCTTGTGGGGCGGCGTGCCCGCGGGCACGAACAGCACGCGATCGAGGCGGAGCGCGTCGCGCGCCCATTCCGCCAGCGCCAGGTGCCCGACATGCGGGGGATCGAAGGTGCCGCCGAAGACGCCGAGCCGCATCATGGCGTGGCGCCGGGTTCGCCCTCCGCCTTCGGGATCGGCTTGGGGGGCCGGGTCGGCTTGATCTTCCCCGCCGCGATGCGACCGCGCTCCTGCGCGGCGCGCGCGGCGAGCGGCGTGCCGGGGAAGCGCGTCTCGAGATCCTGCAGCGTGGCGATGCCCTCGTCGCGCTTCCCGTCGCGCGCGTCGCACAGCGCGAGCCCGAGCAGGGCATCGCCGACCAGCGGCGTGTCGCCGTACTCGTCCACGACCTTCTGGTAGTACATGCGCGCCGGGTGGTTGTAGCGCATCTTCCAGTAGAGGTCCGCGGTGTCGAGGGTCTTCCGGGCCAGCCGCGTGCGCGCCATCACCCGGCGTTGCACGCCCTCGGCGTGGCGCACGTGGTCGGGGTAGCCGCTCAGGTAGGAATCCCACTGCGTGACGGCCTTCTGGGTGTCCTCCTGGTCGAAGTCCACGCCGCGGGCGCCGCCCCAGAACGCTTCGCCCAGCAGGAACGAGGCGCTGCCGGCGGAATCGCTCTCGGGGAAGTCGCGCAGCAGCCGCTCGAACTCGGTCTGGGCGTTGGTGTAGTCCTTCTGCTGCAGGTAGCACACGCCGATCAGGACGATGGCCTCGTCCACCTTCTCCGCGCCGCCGTTGTTCTGGATGTAGGTCTTGAGCAGCTCGGTGGCGTTGCCCCAGTCGCCCCGCGCCATCAGCCCGCGCGCGGCGGTCAGCCGTTCGGACTCGGAATGCACCTGCGGCAGCGTGGCGGCGCCGCACCCGGCGAGCGCGAGCGCCGCGAGCAGGGCGACGGCGAGGCGCACCGCGCGCGATCCCGGTCGGGCGCCCATCACGGGCGGTTCTGGAAGAAGAGGCCGACCAGCCCGGCCACCACCGCCACCACGATGACCGGCTCGACCACCTTGTCCAGGTTGCGCTGGGGCACCTCGCTCCGCAGGTCGGTGTAGCGCGGGTCCTCGACCAGCGGCACCGAGCCGCGCGGGAACGCGTCGATCAGGTTGAAGGCCGCGTCGCCGGTCCACAGCACGCGCGCGCTGCGCGGGTCGCGCAGCGTCAGCGAGCCCTCGACCAGCCCCTGGCGCTCGATCTTCACGCGGCCCGGCAGCCAGCCGACCAGCCGCAGGTAGCTCACGCGCGCGGTGGCGAGCTGGTACTCGAGCACCGGGTCGCCGGCGGTGCCGCCGACCGTGGCGAGGCTGTCGTCCGGGATCAGCGAGCGGCGCACCGTCGCGCTCACCCCGCTCCGGGCGAGGTGCCGCAGGATGGCATGCTCGACCACGAAGTTCAGCGGATGGCTCTCGGCGGGCGCCAGCACGACGTGCCCCCCGGTGTCCACCGGAGCGCCGGCGAGCCCGCGGTCGAAGGCGGTGTGCGCGACCAGGCTCACCAGCTGCAGGTTGGTGGCCGGCAGGCGCGGGCCGCGGGCGCGCACGATCGGCTGAAGGTCCATCTGGGAGACCGAGTACGCCGTGTCCGCGGGCGCCTTGGGACCGCTGGCGTAGCGGAACTTCTTGGCCTGGGCTGCCGCCGGGACCAACAGCAGACCCGCCAGCGCCACGGCAAGCCACGCTCGTATCACGAGGATCCTTTCGACAGGTGCAGGAACGCCGGCTCGGGCCGCTCCACCCGGGCGAACAGATCGTACGCGGTCGCCCCGGTGATGCGCACCTTCACCAGTGTCCCGGGCTGTAGATGCTCCCCTTCCACCACCACACCGCCGTCCACCTCCCAGGCGGACCCGGCGGTGCGCGCGGCATACTGGCCGTGTCCGGCCGCTCCGTCAATCAGGACCGGGACCACCTCCCCGATGCGCCGGCGCAGGCGTTCCCGCGACAGGCGCTGCTGGAGGGCCAGCAGGCGCGCCCGGCGGCTGCGGCGCGCGGCCACCGGCACGCGCGGAGTCATACTATACGATGGGGTCTCGGGTTCCCGTTCGTACGAGAACACCACCAGATGGTCGAACCCCTCCTCCTCCAGGTAGCGCTCGAGGGTGGCGAAATGCTCCTCGGTCTCGCCGGGGAAGCCGACGATGAAGTTGGTCCGGAACGACACCCCGGGGATGCCCGCCTTGATGCGCCGCACCAGCCCGCGGGTCTGCTTCTCGGTCATGGCGCGCCCCATGGTGCGCAGCACGTCCTGGGCGATGTGCTGGAGCGGCATGTCCACGTACGGCACCACCCGCCGGGCCCGCGCCCAGGTCGCGATCAGCCGGTCGTCCCACAGCCGGGGGTAGGTGTACTGCACCCGGATCCAGTGCAGGCCCTCCACCGTGTCGAGGGCCTCGAGCAGATCGGCGAGCCCCGGCCTGCCCGGCAGATCGGTGCCATAGCCGGTGGTGTCCTGCCCGATCAGGTTGAGCTCGCGCACCCCCTGCTTCGCCAGCATCTCGGCTTCCGCCACCACCTCGTCGATCGGACGGCTCCGCTGGTCGCCACGCAGGCGCGGGATGATGCAGAAGGTGCAGCGGTGGTCGCAGCCCTCGCTGATCTTGAGGTAGGCGAGATGGCGCGGGGTCGAGAGCGCGCGCGGGGTGAGGGCGTCGAGGGCCCCGCCCGGGTACTCGGTGTTCGCGACGCGCGCCTGGCCGCCGCCGAGCACGTGGGCGGCGGCCTGGATCACCTCGCGCCACTGCCCGGTGCCCAGCACCGCGTCCACCTGGGGGAACTCGTCGAGCAGCGACTCACCCTCGCGCTGCGCGAGGCAGCCGGTGACCAGCAGCGCCCGCAGGCGCCCGTCGCGCTTGAGCTGGGCCACCGCGGCGATGGCGTCCTTGGACTCGCGCACCGCGCTGGTAAGGAAGGCGCACGTGTTCACCACCGCGACGTCGGCCTCGGCCGGGTCGGCCACCGTGCGGTAGCCCGCGCCGATGAACAGGCCGAGCATCTTCTCGGAGTCCACCGTGTTCTTCGGACACCCGAGGGTGACGAAGGCCAGGGTGGGCAGCGGGCGCGCGGGCCGGCGCGCCGGGCGTCGCGTCGGCGTCACTCGAACCCCCGGTCCTCCAGCCAATGGTCGTCGACCAGCACGTCACGGGCCTTGCTGCCCTGGAACGGCCCGACCACGCCGAGGGACTCGAGCTGGTCCATCAGCCGCCCGGCGCGCGAATAGCCCACCTTGAGGCGGCGCTGGAGCAGCGAGGTCGAGCCCTGCTGGTGGGACACCACCAGCCGCGCCGCCTCCTTGAGCAGCTCGTCGTCGAATCCCTCCTCGCCGCCCTCGGCCTCCTCCTCGGCTTCGATCATCGCCGGTTCGACGGCGAGCGGGGCCACCGCCGCCGGGTTGGCCTTGGCGCGCCAGAACTCGACCACGCGCGCGGTCTCCTCCTCGGACACGTAGGCGCCGTGGACGCGGTAGGGCTCGGGCTTGCCCGCGGGCGTGAACAGCATGTCGCCGTGGCCGAGCAGGTTCTCCGCGCCGTTCATGTCGAGCACGGTGCGCGAGTCGGTCTTGCTCGCGACCTGGAACGCGATCCGCGACGGGAAGTTGGCCTTGATCACGCCGGTGATCACGTCCACCGACGGCCGCTGGGTCGCGAGCACCAGGTGGATCCCGACCGCGCGGGCCATCTGGGCGAGGCGCGCGATCGGCTCCTCGATCTCGGCCGGCGCGGTGAGCATGAGGTCCGCGAGTTCGTCGACCACCACCACGACGAACGACAGCCGCTCCGGCAGCGGACCGACCTCGCCGCCGACGCCGGGCGCGGCCGGCACCAGACCCGCCGCGATCTTGTCGTTGTACGCGGCGATGTTGCGCGCGCCGCAGGTGGCCATGAGCTTGTAGCGCTTCTCCATCTCGGAGACCGCCCAGCGCAGCGCGCGGCTGGCGCGCTTCGCCTCGGTGACCACCGGCATGACCAGATGCGGGATGCCGTTGTAGGCCGAGAGCTCGAGCATCTTGGGATCCACCATCACCATCTGCAGCGTGCGCGGGCCGTGCTGGTAGAGCAGCCCGGTGATGACCGCGTTCAGGCACACGCTCTTGCCCGAACCGGTGGCCCCCGCGATCAGCACGTGCGGCATCCGGGTGAGGTCGGCCACGAATGGCACGCCCACCACGTCGACCCCGAGCGGCACCTTGAGCGCGGCATCGCTGCCCTCGTATTGCGGGCTCGACAGCACCTCGCGCAGGTACACGGTGCGGCGGCGGCGGTTCGGGATCTCCACGCCCACCGCGCCCTTGCCCGGGATGGGCGCGAGGATGCGGATGCGCTGCGCCCGCAGCGCCAGCGCCAGGTCGTCCTCGCGCGAGACGATCTGGTTCACCTTCACGCCCGGCGCGGGCTCGAATTCGAACGTGGTCACCACCGGCCCGGGATGGATCTCGGTGACGCGGCCATGGATGTCGAAGTCCGCCAGCTTCGCGGTGAGCAGGTTCGCCTCGGCGGTGAGGTCGGTGGCGGTGATGAGGTCCTCGGGCTGCGCCGGCATCGACAGGAGAGACAGCGAGGGGAACTCCTCCACGGTCTCGCCCGCGCCGCCCGCGGCCGCGCCATTGGCGCCCTTCGGCGCGGGTCTGGGCTTCTGGCGCTGGATGCTCGGCAGCCCCAGCGGCAGCCGCGCCTGGCCCCGGCGCTCCTCCTCGCTCGCGTCCTCGGCGGGCTCGGGCGTCGCGGCCGGTGCCGCGGCGCGCGCCCGCGCGCCCTCCTCGGCCTCCGCGCGCACCACCCTCGGCTTCGCCCGGGAGCGCGTCTTCTGCGCCTTCTCCCGGCGCTCCTGCCATGCGTCCCATGCGCCCGCCGCGCCGCGCGCCGGGGTCATGACGGCGCCATGCAGCAGGCGCGCGATCCAGTGGAAGCCCAGTTCGCTCGCGAGCAGCACGGTGACCCCGAACAGCGCGCCCGCCACTATCCACGAGCCCAGGGGCCCCAGCGCCGAGTGGAGCGCGAGCGCGGCGGCGAAGCCCCAGCCGCCCGCCCACGCCCAGCGGTCGAGGCCGCCGAGTCCGAGCAGGGTGCACACCTCGAACACCAGCAACACGCCCACCAGCGACGAGATCGCCAGCGGTCGCGGTTCGGCGGCGCGCAGGCGGTTCCACGCCCAGGCAGCGCCGAGCACCGGAACGCCGAACGAGGCGAGGCGTCCGAGCGCCCAGGTCAGCCCGAAGGCGAGGGTCGCCCCGACC
Organism: Candidatus Eiseniibacteriota bacterium; assembly: GCA_963776245.1. Lineage (GTDB taxonomy): Bacteria > Eisenbacteria > RBG-16-71-46 > RBG-16-71-46 > RBG-16-71-46 > CAVSAC01. The sequence continues at coordinate 190,969 of CAVZLN010000006.1, forward strand.
GGACCGCAGGTGTTGGCCGCGGTCCACGGCGCGTAACCCGGGAGCGGGGGCTCGAAGGTGGCGAGACTGGCCGCGGTCAGCACCGCGAAGGCGCCGAGCAGCAGGGCGAGGACCTGACGTTGACGGTCGGCGGAGATGGAGTGGGCCACGCGTCTCGGAGGGGATGTCCCGCGGACGATGGACGCGCCGGCGGAGTCCGGTCCGCATCGCGTCCCAAACGGTCCCGGCGGCAGGACGACGGCGGGTCCGGTCGCCCGCCTCCCTGGCGAGCGCACGGGGGCATTGTCCTACAGGGCGCCGTAGCGGGGCAATGACGGAGATGGAGGCGCCGGGCAGCGAGTCGAAGGCCGATCCGCGTCGTCAGCCGGCGTCGCGGGACCGTCCGCTTCGGTGCGCTCCTTCCGCGCTATCTCTTGAAGAACTCGATCCAGACCCCATGGGTGGACACCGGAGGGACGAGGACGCCCCGGCCGTACGGTCCGTTGTACGGGTCGAAGGACCACCTGCTGTTCGTGGACATGCTCAGCTCGCCGGAATGATGACGACCTTGCCTTCGGCGTGTCCCTCGCCAAAGTACGAGATGGCGTCACCCGCATGGCTCAGCGGGTACGTCCGACCGACGACCGGCTTCAGCTTGCCGGATTCGATGAGTCCCTTCAGGACGATCAGATCGGCGCGCTCCGGGCGTTCCGAGCACACGCGGATCCGCTGCGGCACGAACAGCGAGAGCAGCGGCGCCTGGATCAGGAGGACGCCGGTGCTCGCGAACCATCGCTTGTAGAACTGACCGCCGTTGGGCACCAGCGTGCCGCTGCGATCGAGCGCACGAAGGAGCTCGGTCAGCGAGTGCCGCAGCACGTTGTCGAGGATGAGGTCGTAGCGTTCTGAGCCCCGGGTGAAGTCCTCACGCGTGTAGTCGATGACGTCGTCGGCGCCCAGCGAGCGGACCAGCTCCTGCTTCGAGGTGCTGCACACGCCGGTCACGTGCGCGCCGAAGGACTTCGCGATCTGGACGGCGAACGTCCCGATGCCGCCGCCCGCGCCGACGATGAGCACCTTCTGTCCCGCCCGGATCCGGCCGGAGTCGCGGAGCGCTTGGAGCGCGGTCAACGCGGCCATCCCGGTGGCCGCCGCCTGCTCGAACGTGATGCCGGCCGGCTTGGGAACGAGGTGCTCTTCCCTCGCGACCGCGTACTCCGCGAACGTGCCGACACCGACGCCGAAGACCTCGTCCCCGACGGAGAGCCGGGTCACATCCGCGCCGAGCGCCTCGACCGTGCCCGCCAGGTCGGTGCCGCGGATGCCGAGACGGGGCCTGCGCAGTCCGAACGCCGCGCGCACGATGTAGGGCACGCCGTGCACCCCCGCCCAGTCCGGCGGGTTCAGCGAGGCGGCACGGACGCGCACGAGGACTTCGTCCGCGCCGATCGCGGGAGTGTCGACGTCCTCGAGCCGCATGACGTCGGGCGTGCCATACTCTCTGTGAACTGCGGCCTTCAAGCTCCCCTCAGGCGATTCCTGGATGGTCGGTCGAACGCTCGGGTTCAGCGGCCGCGCGCTGCGCCGTCCGCTGTAACCGGTGGTCAGGCGCCAGGGCGCCGAAGAACGACATGCGTGGCCTTCTCCGACGCCACGAACTGAACGCACTCGTATCCTGAAGCCCGCAGGTCCACTCCCTCGAACAGTCGTTCTCCACCACCCAACAGGACTGGCGAAATGGCGATGTGCAACTCATCGATGAGCGCGGCATGCAGATACTGCCGCAGGATGTTGGGGCCACCGCCGATGCGTACGTCCTTTCCGTTGGCTGCCTCACGCGCCCGGTCCAGTGCTTCATGGATACCGCCGGTGACGAAATGGAATGTCGTATCGCCCTTCATCTCGACGGGCGGTCGCGCGTGGTGGGTCAGGATGAACACCGGGACGTGATAGGGCGGATCGTCCCCCCACCAGCCTTTCCAGCTCGCGTCGGGCCACGGTCCGCGGATCGGTCCGAACATGTTCCTTCCGAGGATCCAGGCACCCACATCCTTGAAGCCACGCGCGGCGAAATCGTCATCGATCCCGGTCGTGCCGCCGTCGGCGCCGAACAGAGCCCGCTGGAACGTGCGCGTCGGGACCAACCAGTGGTGCAAGTCCGTCCCGCCCACGCCGAGCGGATGATCGAGGTCCTGGCCCGGACCAGCCCCGTATCCGTCCAGCGAGATGGTGAAGCCCTCCACTCGTACTCGTGTCACTCGCATGTCCCCCTGCTTGGATCGGCGGTCCCCTCACTTGCGGAGCGTGGTCGCGGCCACGGCGCGCTTCAGCAGCGCGATCTGGCCAGCATGATACAAGTTGTGCTGAGTGACGCCGATGAACTGCGTGTACGCGGTGTAGGGAACCTCGGGTACGAGGGGTTCATCCAGCCGTTCGTCCGGAAAGTCCCGCACTGCCTGCCGCAGCTTCTTGTTCAGCAGCTTGAGCTCCTGCACCGTCTGCTGCCAGTTCTCCTCGGTTGATGCTGGGCAGGCAGGCCAATCTTCAGCCGCCGTAAGCTGGCGCCCAACGCCCGCCAATCTCCGGAGTACCAGGTCATAGTCACTGCGAAGATGAAGCACGAGTTCCCAGATGCTATGCGCACCAGCGATGGGATGGCTGGCCGCTTGCGCCGCGGAAATGCCGGCCAGCAACTCGAGTACCGAGGGCCCGTGCCACGCCTCGCCTTCAAGCGCTCGCCTGAGCTGCTCCTCCAGCCGATTGACTTCCGCGGTCATTCCACGCACCTCTCCATCGGCCTACCGCTCCGGTCAGCCTGATCATTGGCCTTGAGGCGGCTGCCACAGCTCGATCTTGTTCCCCTCTGGATCAATGACCCAGCCGAACTTCCCGTACTCGGAGTCGTCAATCTTCTCGAGCACATTGCAGCCTTCTTCCATCAAGACCTTGACCAGGGCGTGGAGGTCTTCCACTCGGTAGTTGACCATGAAGGAAGCCGAGCTCGGAGCGAAATGATCACTCTCTTGCGGATCGATCAACCAGGCGGTCGTGCCTGCAACCGGCTTGCCCTCGGCGTCGGTCCAATCGAAGGCAGCTCCGCCCCAGGCCTGGACATCGATTCCCAAGTGCCGCTTGTACCAGGCCTGCAGTGAGGGAGCGTCCTTGGCCTTGAAGAAGATGCCGCCGATGCCAGTGACTCGTTTCATGTGAGCTCCGATGCGCGGTGGTGGTGAAAGCCATGATTCTTCTGCGGCCTGACCCTCCGGTTCAGCGGCGGGCCGCGCAGCGGACCGTCTGCTGCAACCGGTTGTTGGGCAGCGGTTGTGTTCCCTTCTCCCACCGCTCGATCCCCCCTGGCACGACCCGGAACAATGGGTGCGTCTCAGGGTGCTCCACCTGTTCGAGCCCGTCGCAGAGCTCCGGATCGCGGATCGCCAGCTTCGTCTTCAGGTGATCCCACTCATGCTCGACCTGACCGCGAGTCACGGCAATGATCCCAGCGCCGCGCGCAGAGCTGATCTTCCGGGCCACAAACCTGTAACCACGGCCAACGGCCTCTGCCTGGACAGCCCGAAGGTAATCGGCGATCGAGCCGAGGGGGTAAGGCTGATCCCGGAAGCGTTCCAGTTGAGGGTGATGCCGGTAGCCGGTTGTTCGACCCCTCAGGACCGCCTGTGCAAGCAGGGCCTCGCGCCAGAGCGCAACGAGCCCGCGCGCATCGAGGTATTTCGGATGCAATGACCAGAGGCGCATGCGTCAGATCGCCCTTCAACGTTCGTCTACCCAACGCTCGGGTTCAGCGCGGGCAAAGCCCGTCCGCTGCTGTGCGTGGTCAGCCGGCCTCCGGCACACCGTCGAAGAAATCCACGACTCCAGCCTCCAATGAATACTCCGCCCCTACGACGAGCAGTCCATCTCTTTGGATCATTCGCTCGAGGACTTCCGATCCGTGTCGCAGATGGTTTGCGGAGGCGCGGATGTTGGCCCTGACGGCTTGCCGCACCAGGGCATCCGGGTCGTCCCTGAGTTCTGTCGCCAGCAACGCCTCCACGGATGGCCGAACGCGATCAACGATCGAGCGCAGATTCCGCGACTGGTTCTCCGTCGGCCGCCGAAGTTCTTCCAAGGTGGCCAGAACGGCGCCGCACTGAGAATGCCCCAGCACCACCACCAACCGTGTGCCGAACCTCGCCGCGGCGAACTCGACACTGCCGACTTGGGAGGAAGCGACTATGTTGCCAGCAACACGGATGACAAACAGGTCGCCAAGGCCTTGGTCGAAGACGATCTCTGCCGGCACCCGCGAGTCGGAGCATCCGAGAATGATGGCGAACGGCTCCTGACCTGCCACCAACTCGCCACGGCGCGTCTGGCTCGTGACCGCGGCGGGGCTCCGAACGTCGGAACTGAACCGACGGTTCCCCTCTCGCAGGCGTTCGAGTGCTTCTCGCGCGGAGATCATCTGCGCTTCATCCTCGTCCGGCCAACGCGGGTCGCGCTGATGCGGGGCGTGCGCAAGCACAACCCGTAACAGTGTGGACTGACAGCTTCACAGCCTTGTTGGGCGGCATTGTTCGCTCAGTGATCCGACAGGCCATACCCCCACAGCCCCGAGTACAGGTCGCACGGTCGACTCCCCGGGGGGATCGTCTCCTCTCGGCCCGACGCCCGCGATCAGTAGACGAATGGGATGAGCTTGCGCACGCGCCGCTGGTAGGCGACATAGCCTGGGAACCGCTCCGTCAACCACTTCTCTTCTCTCCGCGCCTTGGCGTCGAGGAACACGAACAGGGCCACCACGTATCCTAGCGTGAGCCAGCTCTGGACGACCAACGCCCATCGCGAGGGCGAGAACGATCCCACCGTTGTACATCAACGATGAGCGCGTGCGACTCAGGCGAACACTGCCTCGCGTGCTCCATCGCCCGAGCTGGATTGCCCCACCACTTCGCCACGTGTGGCTGTGCGAGCCAGCGGAGGAGCATCTCCGAATCCCGCCTTGGGTCGAAGGCCCGGAGTGTGACCTTGTGCATTCCGCGCGTTCTCTTCCCTTCGGTCCGCCTAACGCTCGCGCCCACCCGCGGCCCGCGCTACTCCAGCGAAGCTCGAAGGGTCGCGTTTCGGCGCGGGCCGTCGGGTTCAGCGCGTGGTCAGGGGGCCATACTCCCGCCGCGCGAAGCACTGCCCATGAGCACGCGCGTAACTGCAACCACCGAGGACCCAGCTACAACCAGCATGCCCGCCCAGACCGCAGGGTATCCAGTCACCTGCGCGAGGTGGTAGAGATCTCCGCGTCCCCCGAGGGCGAAAGCCACGGCCTCGCAGATGACGTCGAAAGCGGGTCGCAGGCAAAGCAACATGAGCGCCACTCCGAGCGCAAACGGGTGCCTCAAACGACCTCTGCGCAGCGCGAAGAAGCCGACCGCAACACTCAGACCATCCAAGAGATACGGCGCGCCAGTCATCGCGAGTTGCTGCCAGCGCGCCTGGAGACCCTGAGGCGTAATCCACGCGCGCCCGAACTCACCATGCCAGAAGCTGGGAATCAGCTTGACCTCCGTAACGGTGCCGCCAACTACGTAGGTGCCGAGAACGTGACTCAGTTCATGAATCGGCGCATACGTCAGGTACCACAGCACCGGAATCGCCAGCAGACAAGGGATGACGACACGCAGGGGCCAGCGTCCCGCCAGGTACAGAATCAGCAGAGGGGCAACCACGACGACGAGGATCTCGAGCGTGACCAGTAGCATGCTGCTCTCCAAGTCCTGCGTGCCAGTCCCGCGGCCACCTAACGCGAATGGGACAGCCCATCACTGCCCGATGGGCTGCCCCGCCTACTTCCCTCCCGTCGCCCCGGGCTCCGTGCCCGGCGCGGGCACGATCCCGCGCTCGAGCCACGTGTAGCGTCCGTCGAGGAACGCGCGGGCGACGCCGTACTGCTCGACGTCGTCGTTGTCGCGCACGCCGTCGAACAGCGCCTCGACCCGGCGGCGCGAGGCCCGGCAGAACGCCGCCGCGACCTCGAACGGGGTGCGGTCGCCGCCGTTCGCCTTCACGTCCCGCGCGGCCCGCGTGCACACCGCGGACATGGCGTAGAGCTCGGCGCCGATGTCCACGCAGCGGAACAGCAGCCCCTGGCGCTTCTCGAGCGCCGCGCCCTGGGTGACCATGAGGTGGAACAGCTGGCGTGCCAGCCGGCGCGAGGAGCGCTCGACGTAGCCAAGGTGAGGCGCCAGCGGACCGAACTCGGAGTACGCCGGCCACCGGCCCCAACCCAGCCAGCGGCTCGGGTACCACACCGCGTAGAACAGGCCCGCGCGCACCAGCCCGGCGAGGCGCCGTCCGAGCGGCACGTTCGGCATCACCACATCGCCCGCCACCTTGAGGTGCACGTCGAGCGCCTCGCGCGCGATGAACAGGCGCATCACCTGGTTCGAGCCCTCGAAGATGCGGTTGATGCGCATGTCGCGCACCACGCGCTCGAGCGCGATCGGGGCCTCGCCGCGCGAGGCGAGCGAGGGGGCGGTCTCGTAGCCGCGGCCGCCGCGCACCTGGAGCGCGTCGTCCACCAGCCCCCACGCCACGTCGGTGTTCCACAGCTTGGCGATCGCCGCCTCGAGACGGATGTCGCTGCGGCCGCGATCGGCGAGCAGGGTGCCGAGGTCGCTCACCGCTTCCAGCGCGTACGTGTCGGCGGTCATCTTCGCGAGGATCGCCCCGATCGCCTCGTGCTTGCCGACTGCGCGGCCCCACTGCACGCGCTGGTTGGCCCACGCCCGGCACACCCCGAGGCACCACTTGGCCGCGGCCGCGCACCCGGCGGGCAGCGTGAGCCGCCCGGTGTTGAGCGTGATGAGCGCGAGCTTGAGACCCTTGCCCTCGCCCCACAGCAGGTTCTCCTTCGGCACGCGCACGTCGGTGAACTTCAGCACCGCGTTCTCGATGCCGCGGATGCCCATGAACTGCAGGCGCTGCGCGACCTCGACGCCCGGCCACGACATCTCGACCACGAACGCGCTGATCGGCCCGGGCTTGCCGTCCTTGCCCGGGGTGCGCGCCATCACCACCATCAGCTCGGCGTTGGTGCCGTTGGTGATCCACAGCTTCTGCCCGTTGAGGAGGTACGCGCTGCCGTCCGGGGTGGGCATCGCGGTGGTGGTCATGCGCGCGGGGTCGGAGCCCACCTCGCTCTCGGTGAGCGCGAACGCCGAGATCGCGCCCTTCGCCAGCCGCGGCAGGAAGCGCTTCTTCTGCTCCTCGGTGCCGAACATCTTCACCGGCCCGGGCACGCCGATGGACTGGTGCGCCGAGAGCAGCGCCACGATCGGCGCCGACACCGAACCGATGAGGGACATGGCGTGGCAATAGGTGTACTGCGAGAGCCCGAGCCCGCCGTACTCGCGCGGGATCTTGATGCCGAACGCCCCCATCGCCTTGAGGCCGTCCACCACCTCCTGCGGGATACGGTCCTCGCGCTCGATGCGCTCGGCGTCCACCTGCGTCTTCATGAAGCGCTCGAGCGTGGCGAGGAAGGCGCCGGCGCGCTGCTGCTCCTCGGGGTCGGGCTCGGGATAGGGATGGATGAGATGCAGATCGAGCCGCCCGAGGAACAGTTCGCGGACGAACGAGGGCGCCTCCCAGGTGGTCTCACGCGCGGCCTCGGCGACGGAACGCGCCTCCTGCTCGCTGGCGTGTGCGGCCGGCTGCTTCGGATCGCTCATGCACATCCCTTCCGTGGAGCGCCGGCAAGAGACCGGCGCCGGTGCAGTGGTGCGGAACCCGGGTCGCGCGCAGGTTAGCGCGGCGTCATTCCCCGGGTCCATCGGCAACCCCGGGCGCGGACTCCAGCGCCACGGGGATCAGGACTCGCGTGCGCTCACCAGCACCATCACCTGCCATAGCCGGGGCAGCCGCAGGTGGCGCGTGAAGTGGCCGGGGAAGGCGCGCCATTCATGCACCGTGACGCGACCCCCGAACTCCCACGGCACCCAGCCCGAGCGGTGGGTCTCGAACGGCATGCCGGGGATCTCCTGCCGCCGGAAGCCCCACGGCGTGGTGACGAGCACGCGCCTGGCGCGGCGGGTGATGGACTCCAGCACCGCCCACGCCACCGGCTTCTCGAAGTGCTCGATGACGTCGAGGAACAGCGCGAGGTCGTAGCGCGGCGCGTCGGCCGGGAGCACCTCGCCGAGGCGCGCGACATCGCCCAGGTAGACGTGGTCGTACACCGCGTAGCGCGGCGGGTTCACGTCCACCGCGTCGACGCGCTCCGCGTCGGAGTACTCGCGCGCCAGCAGCCCGTACTTCCCGAACCCCGCGCCGACGTCGAGCACGGTGCGCGGCTGCTCGCGCGCGACCACGTCGCACACGTACGGGATCTGCCACGCTTCGGAGGTCGGCATGGGCGCAGGGTCGCACACCGGCGCGGAAAGGCTCAAATCTCAAGGCGGAGGTCATCCGCCCGCCGGCCCCGGAGCGGGCGTGGCCGGCTTCAGCCCTCCCACCTCGCCCACCCGGTGCCCTCGTGCCCGAAGCGGAACGCGCGCGGATGCATGGCCTCGGCGAGGATCTCGAGCGTCTCGGCCATGCGCGGCCCCGGGCGATTGAAGAAGGCGGCGCCGTCGCCCAGGAAGACGCGGCCCTCGCGCACGGCGCGCAGCGCGCGCCACTCGGGGTGGACGGTGAGACCGGACATCGCGGCCCGGGTGCGCGCGAGGTCGCAGCCGGCCGGGGTGACCCAGAGGATGTCGGGATCGGCTTCCGCGAGCGCCGCCCAGTCGATGGCCACCGCGCCATCGCCGGCGGCGCCGAACACGTCGATCCCGCCCGCCATCTCGATCAGCTCGGGGTGCCAGTTCCCGGCCGCCGTCAGCGGATCGATGCGCTCGATCATGGCGACGCGCGGGCGCGGGCTGAACTCGGCGCACCGCGTCGCGACCGCCTGCACGCGCTGGCGCAGGCGCGAGATCAACTGCACGCCGCGCTCCGGCACGCCGAGGGCGTCCGCGACCTTGCGCAAGTCGCGCCACAGGTCGGCCAGGGTGTTGGGCTGCAGGACCACCACGCGCGGCAGGACCGCTTGCATGGGCGCCCTCGCGGCCCCGAGGTCGGGCTGCGACAGATCCGGCGCCGCGCGCCGGGTGCGGGTGATCACCAGGTCGGGCATGAGCGCGGCGAGCGCGGCGGCATCCACGTGATGCACCGACGCCTCGTGTCCGTTCGGGGCGCCATTCCCCCGGCCGGGTCCGGAGCACGGCGGGTCGGTGTCGAGCCGGGGCGCCGTCACCGCCGGCAGCCGCTTCACCCACTCCGGGTGATCGCATTCGTGCGAGCGCCCGACCAGCCGCTCGCCACAGCCGAGCGCGGCCACCATCTCGGTGCTCGAGGAGATCAGGGAGACGACGCGGGTCGGGGCCATGCGCTTCCGGGGTCAGGAGGATGGTGCGCGGACCCGCCCCCGGGGCCGGGAGCCGGGCGTCACCTCTTCTATATACCCCCCGGGCGGTCCTCCGGTTCGGACGGATGCGCTAGAGTGCGCGCATGATCGGGCCGATGCTGGTGGCCGCCGCGGTCATCGCGGCGCTGTGGGCGGTGCGCGAGGGACGCCGAGGACATGCCCGGCACATCGGGCGGGCGCTCGCCGCGTTCGCCCTCGCCGTGCTCGCCCAGCGCGGGATGCGCGCCCTCGCGGGCGCTTCCGCTCCGGCCGGTGTCCAGGCCACCGCGCTCGCGCTCTCGGCGCTCGCCGGGCTGGTCGCCTGGACCGCGCTCGCCTGGCTCGCCGCCTTCGCGCCGCGCCGTCGCGACCTGTTCCTGCGCGCGCCGTTCGCGGTCATCGCGCTCTTGATCGCGCTCACCGGCAATTGGATCGGCAGCGCGGCATTCATGCTGGTCGCCGTGCTCCGCTTCCGCTGGAGCGCCGGCCTGCCCACGCTCCGGCTGTTCCACCTGGCACTCGGGGCGGCCGCGCTGGTGGTGGTGTCCGGCTGGAGGCTGACGCCGCTCGACCCCGCGCTCACGCGACCGGGGCCCCTCGCGGCGGCTCTCGAGTTCGCCCGGTGGGCGCGCGTGGTGTCGTTTGGCTACCTGCTGGTCGCGGTGCCCCGGCTGCTGTGGGCGTTCCTGCGCGACCCGAGTCTCGGGATCCGCACCGCCGGCCGGCGTCTCGCCCTGTCGCACGTTCTGGTGGTCGCGGTGCCCCTCGCGCTGCTCGGCGCGCTCTGGATGTTCACGACGGTGCTCGGCGTCGGGAATGAGCGCGCGATGGTGGGTGCGCGCATGGTGGCCGCCGAAGGTCGCCAGCTCGAGGGGGCGCTGCGCGCAGTGCTCGCGCGCTCCGACGGCTCCGACGCGGCGCTGCGCGCGCTCCCGCGGGCGAGCGCCGACCGCTGGCCGGGGCTCGGCGTGTGGCGCGTCCGGGACGGCGCGGTCGCCCGCCTCGCCGGCGACTCGCTCGCCTCCGCGCCCGCGCTGGCGCGCTGGGTGGCGGGGCTCGACTCGCTGCCGGCGAGCGGCGTGGTGCTGCTGCTCGAGGGCAGCTTCCTCGGCGCGGCGGCCCGCGCGACGAGCGCGCCGGGACTCGCGGCGGTGGCGCTCGCCCCGATCGACTCGGTGCTGACGCGTGCGCCATCGCAGGTCGCGGGCGCACGGTTGCGGCTGATCGTGGGAGCGGTCAGCGCCGCCGGCGGCGCGGTGCAGCTGGGCGCGGACGACATCTCGCTCGCCGCCGCGATGCCGCGCGACTCGCTCGCCTCCGGGGAGCATGCGCCCGGCCCCGGCACGCGGCGATCGAGCCCGGACTCCGCGCGACTCGCGCGCGCCCGCGCGAGCCTGCGGGCTTTCGGCCTCCCGGACTCGCTGGTCCAACTCGACGCCGCCGGAACGCGAGGCCTCCGCATCACCAGCGGAGGCGAGACCTACGAGACCAAGGGCCTCCCCCGGGACTCGGGCGACGTGCCTTTCCTGCTCCAGGGCCATGCGCTGGTGGAGGGGATCATCCTCACCCGCGACGGCTGGGTGAAGACGCGCCCGCTGCTCGCGGCGAGCGCGCGCCCGCTCGAGGTGCTCACCGGTCTCTACCGCAACACGCGCGACGATCCCCTCAGCCTGTTGCCGCTCGGGATCGTGCTGGCGCTCACCCTGAGCGCGCTGCTGGTGATCGTCTTCGACGTGGTGATGGTCACCGGCATGGGCCGGAGCATCACCGCCGCGATCCAGGCGCTGAAGGTGGGCGCGCGCCGGCTCGAGAGCGGCGATCTCTCCCACCGCATCGCGGTGGCGGGGGACGACGACCTGTGGGAGGTGGCCTCGACCTTCAATCAGGCGAGCGCCGGGCTCGAGCACGCCCGCGAACTGGAGAAGGAGGCCGAGCGCCTCGAGGGCGAGCTGGCGCTGGCCCGTCGCATCCAGGCCCGCCTGCTGCCCGCGGGCCCGCCCGTGATCGAAGGGCTGGAGATCGCCGGCCTCAGCGAGCCGGCGCGCGAGGTCGGCGGCGACTACTTCGACCACATCCCGCTGGGGGACGGCCGGGTGATGCTGGTGATCGCCGACGTCTCGGGCAAGGGCGTGGGCGCCGCGCTGCTGATGTCGGCGTTCCGCGCCTCGCTGATGAGCCAGGACAGCGCGAACTCCGCCCCCGACGCGCTCGCGGGCAGGCTCAACGAGTTCCTGCATCGAAGCGTGGACCCGGGCAAGTTCGTGACGGCGTTCGTGGCGTTCCTCGACGGCCGCGACGGCCGGCTGGTGTACGCCAACGCCGGTCACAACCCGCCCGTGCTCCTGCGCCGCGACGGCGCGCACCTCATGCTCACCACCGGCGGGCTGATCCTGGGCATCCTGCCCGGCAGCACGTTCGAATGCGGCGAGGCGGTGCTGGCGCCCGGCGACCTGGTGGCGCTCTACACCGACGGCGTGACCGAGGGCGCGAACGCCACCGGCGAGCAGTGGGGCGAGGAGCGCCTGCTGGCCGCGCTGCGGGCGCGGGCGGATGCGCCGTGCGTGGGAATGGCGCGCGCCATCGTGGACGAGGTGCGCGCGTTCGAGGGCGAATCAGGCCCCGCGGACGACATCACGCTGCTGGTGGCGCGGCGGGTGGCCGGCCCGCCCGCTTCCCGCTGAGCGCCGGGCGGCGGCGCCGACTCAGGGCGCCGCCACGCTGGTGTGATCGTGGGTGATCCGCCAGCCCGCGCCCCGGACCTTGCGCATCAGCAGGGTGAACCGTCCCCGCGGAGCGCCGTCCTTGAGCGTGAGCGCCCAGCCGCCTTTCACGAGGGCGGCATCGGGGGAAAGCACCTGGACGTCCTGGATCTCGAACGCGAGCTTGCCCATCTCGCGCCCCTCGCCCTGGTAGCGGCGCTGATAGCGGTCGTGCGCCATCTGCCAGCCGCGCGAGACGTCCCCGCCGCTGTAGAAGGTGAGCGAGTCCGAGCGCCAGTAGGCCGCCATGAACGCCTCGAGGTCGCCGCGGTTCCACGCCACCACCTGGGCGTCGAGGACTCCCCGGATCTCCGCCCCGGCGCGGGCGGCGAGGCGCGGCGAGGGACCGGCGGCGCCCGCCGGCGCGGCGGACGCCAGCAGCGCGAGGGACAGCACCAGGCGGCGGAACGGGCGGTTGACGGCGGACACGCGGGCCTCCTCGTGGTGGGCGGACCGGCGCATCCTGACCGCCCGGCCCGAGCGGCGCAACCTCTCGCGGCGCACCGGTCAGGGGCGACCGAAACACCTTGCCCGGGCCGCGCGGACTCGGCTATCCTCCCGCGTCCTTCGTGGCCGGAGACCGGCCTCGTCGACTGAATCCCCCACTGGCCGGGCTGCAGCCCTCGCGCTTCACCGCGACTGCCCTGCCGGACCTCCGGCGATCACGCCGGTCGCCTCTTCCATGACACTCGAGGAGCAGCCGATGAAGACGTATCGCACCGCGGGCTCCGCCCTGCGGAGACTCGCCGCGCCGGGCGCGCTGGCGGCCCTCCTGGCCCTGGTCCTGCCGGCCGCCGCGCTCGCCAGCGAGCTCGATCTCCAGCTCCCCACCCTGCTGCCCGAGCAGCGCAACCTGCTCTTCATGGGCCTCGGGGTGTGCGTGCTGGGCATGCTCTTCGGCCTCGCGATGTTCAACCAGGTGAAGGCGATGCCGGCGCATCAGTCGATGCTCGACGTCTCCAAGATCATCTACGAGACCTGCAAGACCTACCTGCTCCAGCAGGGCCGGCTGCTCGCGGTGCTCGAGCTCTTCATCGCGGCCTGCATCGTGGTCTACTTCGGCCTCCTCCAGCACCTCGGGGCCGGCCGGGTGGTCACCATCATCCTATTCTCGATCGTCGGCATCCTCGGCTCCTACGGCGTCGCGTGGTTCGGCATCCGCATGAACACGCTCGCCAACAGCCGGACCGCGTTCGCCTCGCTCAAGGGCCAGCCGGTGCACGTCTACGAGATCCCGCTCCAGGCCGGCATGAGCATCGGCGTGCTGCTGATCTGCGTCGAGCTGCTCATGATGCTCGCCATCCTGCTGTTCATCTCGCCCGAGAACGCCGGCGCCTGCTTCCTCGGCTTCGCCATCGGCGAATCGCTCGGCGCCTCGGCGCTCCGCATCGCGGGCGGCATCTTCACCAAGATCGCCGACATCGGGTCCGACCTCATGAAGGTCGTGTTCAAGATCAAGGAGGACGACCCGCGCAATCCCGGCGTCATCGCGGACTGCACGGGCGACAACGCCGGCGACTCGGTGGGCCCGACCGCCGATGGGTTCGAGACCTACGGCGTGACCGGGGTGGCGCTCATCTCGTTCATCGCGCTCGCGGTGATGCCGGAGCACAAGGCCGCGTTCCTGGTGTGGATCTTCGTCATGCGCATCCTGATGATCCTCACCTCGATCGGCGCCTACCTGATCAACACGGCGGTGGCGCGCGCCCAGAACACCGGCAAGCCCAAGATCAACTTCGAGCAGCCGCTCACCAACCTGGTGTGGCTCACCTCGCTGCTCTCCATCGTGGTGACGTTCGTGGTGTCGAAGCTGCTGCTCCCCGAGGTCCAGTTCGCGGGCGGGCTGTGGTGGAAGCTCAGCATCATCATCTCGTGCGGCACGCTGGCCGCGGCGATCATCCCCGAGTTCACCAAGGTGTTCACCAGCAGCCACTCGCGGCACGTCAAGGAGATCGTGGCGGCTTCCCAGGAGGGCGGCGCGTCGCTCAACATCCTGTCGGGCCTGGTGGCCGGGAACTTCTCGGTGTTCTGGAAGGCGCTCACCATCGCCGTGCTGATGCTGATCTCGTTCCTGATCTCGCAGCAGGGCCTGTCCCAGTTCATGAGCAACGAGGCGGTGTTCGCGTTCGGCCTGGTGGCGTTCGGCCTGCTCGGCATGGGCCCGGTGACCATCGCGGTGGACTCCTACGGCCCGGTGACGGACAACGCCCAGAGCATCTTCGAGCTGTCGCAGATCGAGACCCGCCCCGGAGCGGCCCAGGAGATCGAGAAGCAGTTCGGCTTCAAGCCCGACTTCGCGATGGGCAAGCACTACCTCGAGGACAACGACGGCGCGGGCAACACGTTCAAGGCCACCGCCAAGCCGGTGCTCATCGCCACCGCGGTCGCCGGCGCCACCACCATGGTGTTCTCGATCATCCTGGTGCTGCAGCAGCACTACCAGTCGATCGGGAAGACGTTCTCGCTCGACCTGCTCAATCCGTACGTGCTGCTCGGCCTGATCATGGGCGGGGCGACGGTGTACTGGTTCACCGGCGCCTCCATGCAGGCCGTCACCACCGGCGCCTACCGCGCGGTCGAGTACATCAAGCGGAACATCAAACTCGATTCGGCCGAGGCGGCGAGCATCGAATCGTCCAAGACGGTGGTGCGGATCTGCACCAAGTACGCGCAGGCCGGCATGTTCAACATCTTCATCGTGATCTTCTGCCTGACCCTGGCGTACGCGTTCTTCAACCCGATCTTCTTCATCTCCTACCTCGTCTCGATCGCCGTCGTCGGGCTGTTCCAGGCGGTCTACATGGCGAACGCCGGCGGCGCGTGGGACAACGCCAAGAAGGTGGTCGAGGTCGAGATGAACGCCAAGGGCACGCCGCTGCACGACGCGACGGTGGTGGGCGACACCGTCGGCGACCCGTACAAGGACACCTCGTCGGTCGCGCTCAACCCGATCATCAAGTTCACCACGCTGTTCGGCCTGCTCGCGGTCGAGATGGGCGTGGCGAACGAGGCGATCGCGCGGCCGGTGGGCCTGGTGCTGTTCCTGGTGGCCCTCGCGTTCATCTATCGCTCGTTCTACGGGATGCGCATCACCAGCCAGAAGTAGCGCCCCGGCAAGGCCGTCCTCTTCCGCGCCCCCGTCGCTCCGCCGGCGGGGGCGCGGCGCGTCCGGGGTCCCCGGCGCCCGGCCGGTCCCCGCGCGCGGCGCGGCCGGGCGCGGCGCGGCGGACTGCGCTCCGCGGCCCGCCCGCCGCGTCCGTCGCGAGGGCCTTGACGCGCGCGTGAGGTTCGGGTTGGCTCCCGCGGTCCCATCGCGCCCCCACCGCGCCCACGTCCCTATCTCACCAGGAGAACGTCATGAGCCTCCGCATCCCGCGCGCCGGCCTCCACGCGCTCGCCGCGGCCGCCGCGCTCGCGGTGGCGTGCGTCGCGCACGCCGCGGCGCCGGCGAAGGGCAAGGTCGCCACGCCCGCCGGCCCCCCCGCCGCCGAGGAGCACGTCCTGTCGAACGGCATGAAGATCGTGCTCATCCCGCGCCACCTCTCGCCGGTGGTCGCCGGGGGCTGGGTGGCGCACGTCGGGTCGGCGAACGAGCGCCCCGGCATCACCGGGATCTCCCACCTGTTCGAACACATGATGTTCAAGGGCACGCGCACCATCGGCACCCGGGACATCGAGAAGGACCTGAGGCTCATCGATCAGCAGGAGGCGCTCCAGACCGAGATGCGCGCCGAGATGTCATCCCAGCGGGCGCGCCTGCGCCGCGGGGAGATCGACGACATCTCCAAACCCGAGAGCAAGACCCCGCGCTTCAAGGAGCTCGAGCAGCAGTTCGACGCCCTGGTCGCCGAGCAGCGCGCCAACATGATCAAGAACGAGTTCGACAACACGCTGCAGCGCAACGGGGCGACGATGATCAACGCCTTCACCAACGAGGACCAGACCTTCTACTTCGAGGCGGTCCCCGCCAACAAGCTGGAGCTGTGGTTCTGGATGGAGGCCGACCGCCTGCGCAATCCGGTGTTCCGCGAGTTCTACTCCGAGCGCGACGTGGTGTACGAGGAGCGCCGCCTGCGCACCGAGTCCACCCCCACCGGCAAGATCGAGGAGGCGTTCAACGCGCTGTTCTGGGAAGCGAGCCCCTACCGCTGGCCGGTGGTGGGCTGGCCGAGCGACCTGCCGTTCATCACCAAGGCGCAGGCCGACGAGTACTACTCCCTGTACTACGCGCCGCAGAACCTGACCGCGCTGCTGGTCGGCGACTTCGATCCCGCGCAGGTCGTGCCCCTCGCCGAGCGCTACCTCGGCGCCATCCCGCGCGGCCCGCGCCCGGCGCCCGAGATGATCACCATGGAGACGAAGTCCACGGCGGAGAAGCGCTTCATCGCCGAGGCCGAGACCAACCCTTCCGTGAACGTGCGCTGGCACACCGTGGCGTTCGTGCACAAGGACGCTCCGGTGCTCGACCTCATCGAGACCCTGATGAGCGGCCCGACCGGGCGCCTGCAGCGTTCGCTGGTGCAGGGCTCCAAGCTCGCCACCAGCGCCGGCGCCTCGCACGATCCGCGCAAGTACGAAGGGCTGTTCGAGATCGACGCCGAGGCCCGCGAAGGGCACACCCCCGAGGAGCTGGAGCAGGCGATCCACGCCGAGATCGACAAGCTGGTCCAGACGCCGGTTTCGGCCGAGGAGCTGCAGAGCGCGAAGAACCGCTACCTGACCTCCACCTATCGCTCGCTGGGATCGAACTTCCAGCTGCTCGTGCGCTACGGCGTGGCCGAGGGCCGCGGCTCGTGGCGTGACGCCGACAAGCTCGAAGGCGCGGTGCAGGCGGTGACCGCGGACGAGGTCCAGCGGGCCGCGAAGGCGTACTTCACGCGCGAGAACCGCGCGGTGGCGCTGATCCATCGCAAGGCCGGGGCCGAGGGCGTGGACCCGGCGCTCGCGGCGCTGCCGGCCGACGCGCAGAAGATGGCCCGGCAGTTCGTCCAGCGCATCCAGGGAACCACCGACGCCGCGCAGCTCCAGGGGATGATGGGACGCATCGAATCGATGGGCGCCCAGATGCCGCCGGAGATGAAGCCCGCTCTCGACTACATCCGCCTCAAGGCGCAGGCCCGGCTCGCCGAGCTCAACGCCTCCGGCGACAAGAAGTGAAGGGAGGTCACGCCATGATCACGTCTCTCACGCCGTCCCGCGCGGGGCTCGCGGCCTTCGCCGTGGCCGCCCTCGCGCTGACATCGCACGCCACCGCCGTGGGCGCGCCGAGTATGCCCGCCCGCCCCGAGGAGCTGAAGTTCCCACCCCTGCAGTACGCGGCGCCGCGGGCGGCCGAGTACCGCGTCAAGCTCGCCAACGGCATGATCGCCTACCTGGTGCCCGACCGGACGCAGCCGCTGGTGCAGGTGCACGTGCTGCTGCGGGCGGGCGCCGACCTGGATCCGGCCGGCAAGGAAGGGCTGGCCGAGCTCGCCCTGCACCAGCTCACGCGCGGCGGCACCGCGGCGCGCACGCCGGCCCAGATGGAGGATCGCGTCGCTTTCCTGGGCGGCGTCCTCGAGTCGCAGATGGGCGGCGGCGGCGGGGGCATGTTCGGCATCGGCGGCGTGCCGATCACCGCGGCCGAGTCGCGGGTCAGCCTGAACGTGCTGTCGAAGGACATCGACGAGGGTCTCGGCCTGCTGATCGAGTGCCTCAAGACCCCGGCGTTCGACGCCGACCGTCTCAAGCTGCGCAAGGACCAGATGCTCCAGACCATGCGGGAGCGCAACGACGACACCGCCCCCATCGAGGCACGCGAGTGGAACGTGCTCATGCAGGGCGAGGGCCACTGGACCAACCGGTGGTCCACGCAGGCCTCGCTCGACGGCATCACCGCGGACGATCTGAGGGCGTTCCACCGCCGCTACTTCGGGCCGCGCAACTTCCTGCTCGCGGTGAGCGGGGACTTCGATCGCGCGGCGATGGTGAAGCGCCTCGAGAAGGCGTTCGCGGCCTGGCCCTCGCCCGGCGAGCGGGCGCCGTCGCCGGCCGCGCCCACGGCGCCCGCCGCCAAGGGGTGGTTCGTGGTGAACAAGGAGGTCAATCAGGCGCGGGTCTCGCTCGGACTGCGGGCCATCGACCGCTACGATCCGGACTTCGCCGCGGCCCGGGTGATGAACGACATCTTCGGCGGCGGCGGGTTCTCGTCGCGGCTGGTGAATCGCATCCGCTCGGACGAGGGGCTCGCCTACTCGGTATCGTCGCGGCTGGAGGGTGGGGTCTACTATCCCGACCCGCTGCGCGTCGTGTTCCAGACCAAGGTGCGCTCGGTGGCGTACGCGGTGTCCATCGCGCTCGCGGAACTGCAGCGCATGCGCGATTCGCTGGTCACCGATGCGGAGCTCGAGACCGCGCGCAACAAGATGGCCGAGTCCCTCCCCACGCAGTTCGAGACCGCGGCGGCCATCGCCGGCCGGCTCGCGGCCGAGGAGCTCACCGGGCGCTACACCCGGGACCCGGGCTACTACCCCGAATATCGCTCCCGGATCATGGCGGTCACGCGGCAGGACGTGCAACGCGTCGCACGCCGCCTGCTCGACCCGTCCCGGCTCGCCTTCCTGGTGGTCGGCGACGCCCGGGAGATGATGCTCGGCGACGGCAAGCACGACGCGAGTGTCACGGCGCTCGCCGGCGGCGAGCCGCAGCGCCTGCCGCTGCGCGACCCGCTCACCATGAAGCCGATGGCGAATCCCTGAAGCGGCACCGCCCGCGCGGGCGGCGGAGAGGCGGCGCGCCCGCGGGGGCGCGCCGTCGCCTCCCGCAGGGCGGTCACCGGGCGCCGGTGCGCGGGCGCTCAGTCGTCGAGCAGGGACTCGAGCCGCGCCAGGCCGGCGGCGAAGGTCCCGGGCTCGACGATGAGACTCACCACCGCGTACGCCTCGCCCTCGAAGTCGTAGAAGTGCCCCGGGTGCACCACGACGTCGCGACGCAGCAGCTCGAGCGTCCACTCCTCCTCGCCGCGCGTGCCGGGCAACCGCAGCACGGCGGCCCACCCGCCATCGCCGGCGAGCCAGGTGAGCACCGGGCGGCGGACCAGCAGGGCGCGCAGCGCGCCGAGATTGGTGGCGATGCGCGCGCGGGCCCGGGCCTGGAAAGCCTGGCGCGACTCCAGCAGGCGCGGCAGCGCGGCCTGGACCGGCCCGGACACCGAGAGGAAGAGGTCGGCCAGCCACTCCAGTCCGCGGAGCGCCTCGCCGCGCGCGCGCTCCGGCCCGCTCGCCACGATCCAGCCCGCCTTCATCTGGGGCATGCCGCACACCTTCGAGAGCCCGCTCATCACGAAGGTGGGCACGCGCTGCTCTCCGACCAGGCTCGGCAGCGGCGTGTCCCCCCACGCGAAGTCCCCGAACACCTCGTCGCCCACCAGCGCCAGATGGTGGCGCTCGGCGAGCGCCACCACGGCCGCGCGCTCCTCGGCGTCGAGACACGAGCCGGTCGGATGATTCGGCTGCACCACCACCAGGGCGCGGGCGCGCGCCGCGCCGGCCACCGCTTCGAGCGCGCCGAGGTCCACGTGCCAGCGCCCGTCCCAGGCGACGCGGTAGGGACGCACTTCCACGCCCTCGGCGAGCGCCAGCGGGGCGAACAGGGGATACGATGGGGCCGGCACCAGCACGCGCTCTCCGGGATCGGCGAGGAGGCGGAACAGGTGGGCGTAACCCTCACTCGTGCTGGCGGTCAGCACGATGTCCTCGGGCGGCGCCTGAAGTCCGCGCGCGGCCAGATACGCGGACACCGCGGCGCGCGCCGCGAGGCTGCCGCGCGGATCCGGCTGGTAGCGCAGCGCGGCCGGATCGGCGAGCGCGGCGAGCTCCTGGAGCCCCGCGCCCCCGAGTCCGACGGCGGTCGGATTGGCTTCGCTCAGATCGAGCAGCGGCGCCCCGGCCGCTCGCCGCTCGGCGAGCAGCCGCGCCCAGGCGTTGGGCTCATGATCGTGAGGGACGCGGCGCGAGAGCATGCGCGTGAGGCTAGCGGCACGGCGCGCGACCGTCCAGCGGCGGCGGGGCGCCCGCGGATCGGCCCGCCCGCTCCCGGGCGCAGGACGCCCCGCCACTCGCCGCCGGCCTCGGGAGCCGCATTCCTGGACGCGCCCCGGCCCCCCTGTGCGAGAATGCCCGCCCTGCAGTCCAGGGTACCGGAGCGTGGCCCGCGCTCCGTCTCGTCGGCACGTCGGGAGGTCGAGAGGTGATCGAGCGCTTCGCCGGGCGTTTCACGCTTCTCCATCGGCTTGGCCGTGGCGGCATGGGAACCGTATTCCTCGCCCGCGACGAGACCACCGGGGCCGAGTGCGCGCTCAAGCGCCTCGACGTCTCCACCGCGCTCCAGGCGGGGGACGCGCGGCGCGAGTTCGAGGCCCTCACCCGGGTGCGCCATCCCGCGGTGGTGGCGGTGCACGAGTTCGGCTTCGCGCCCGAGGGCGACGCGTACCTGGTGATGGACTACGTGCCCGGCCTCGCTGCCGACCGGGCGCTCCCGCTTCGCGACGTGCGCGCGCTGGCGGCATTCGCGATCCAGGTCACGGAGGGACTCGAGGCGCTGCACGCCGCCGGGGTCACACACGGCGACCTCAAGCCATCGAACGTGCTGGTGCTGCCAGGCGAGGGTGCGACGGGAGGCGTGTGCCTGGTGGACTTCGGCCTCGCGGCGATCCTCGGCCGCAGCGAGTCCGGCCATCGCGGGACTCCGGGTTACGCGGCGCCCGAGGTGGTGGCGGGGGAAGCGCCGGGTCCGGCCGCGGACCTCTATGGCCTCGGCGCGCTGCTCTACACACTGGTCACGGGTCAGCGCCCCTACGAGTCGCGCGAGCTCGACGCCTTGCTCGCGGCTCAGCACGCCGGGCCCCCCCCGATCGCCCTGCTCGAAGAGGGCGGCGCGCCGGGCGGCTTGATCCAGCTCATCCTGGCGCTGTTGGCCCCGCGGCCGGCCGAGCGCCCGCCCGACGCGCGCGCGGTGCGTCAGGAACTCGAGCGACTCGTCCCCGGGGCGCGCCGGCCACTCGCCGAGCGCCTGCGCACGGTGCGGGTCGTGGGGCGCGACCGTGAGACCGCGCGCATCGAGGCGTGGCGGACCTCGCCGCGGCGCCGTAGCTCGGTGCTCTGGGTGGTCGGCGATCCGGGCAGCGGGCGCACCGTGCTGCTCGATCAGCTCGCGGTGCGCGCCGCTCTCGCCGGGCACCGTGTGATCCGGCTCGCCCCATCCGCGCTCGACGCCCCGGCGGCGGTCGCGCAGGCGCTGGTGCGCCGCCTCGCGGCCGAGACCGGAGCGCGGCTGGAACCCGCGCCGGCGGACCTGCCGACCGATCGGTCACCCGCCGAGGTGGGCGCCGGGCCCCGGATCGGTCCCGCCGGGATGGCGCAAGCCGCGCTCGCAGCGGCCATCGACCTCGAGCGAGCGGGCACCCCGCCGCTGGTGCTGCTCGACGACGCCCCACGACTCGATCCCGCGAGCGCCGCGTTCTTCCGCCGCCTCGCGCTTCATCCGGATGGGTTTCGTCTGCCCATGGTGTGGACGCGCGCGCTCGACGGGACTCCGTGTGAGCTCGACGACGCGCTCTCGGCCGCCGGCGTCGCCGAGCACATCCCGCTGACTCCGCTCGACTCGCCGGCGCTGCAGCGCCTGGCCGACGCGCGGCTCGGCACTCCGGCGCCGACGGCGCTGGTCGAGTTCCTCACCCGCCGCAGCGGGGGAAGTCCGGGACTGGCCGTCGCATGGATCGACCTCGCTGCACGCGCAGGCGCCGTGCGTGAGGACGGCGCGGGCTGCGTCGCGGACGCGCCGGCGCTCGAGGCGCTCGAGATCCCGGCCGACCGCGAGGCGACGATGCTGGCGACCCTGTCCGCGTGGCCGGAGCAGGCGCGCGCCCTGCTGGCCGCGCTCGCGGTGTGGGGGCGTCCCGCCACCCCTGCGGAGTTGCTCGCGCTCGCGCCGGGCGCGGAGGCCGGTGGACTCGAGACGCTGATCGCGACGCGCGTCGCTGCCCGTGAGCCCGACGGCACGATCGCGCTGCGAGCGCCGCGGCTGGGAGCCACCTGGCTCGCCTCGCTGCCGGAGCTGGAGCGCGTGACGTTTCACCGCGCCGCGCTCGCGGCCGGGCCGCTCGGACCGCGCGAACGGTTCCACCACCTGAAAGCCACCGGGGAGGCCGCGGCGGCCCTCGCGGCCGCGCGCGAGGCATTCACCGATGCGGACGATATCGAGCTCGCGGATCAGGCGGCGACGCTGGCGGAAGGACTCGATCCCGTGGTGTCGGCGCAGTGGCACGAGCGAGTCGCCCGCGCCTACCAGACGCGCAGCCGTCCGGCGGCATCCATCCCCCCGCTCGAGCGTGCCCTCGGGCTCGTCCCGGAGGGCACGGACGCCCACGAGCGTGCCGCCCTGCTCTCGAACGCCTACCTGCGTGCCGGCCGCCTCGACGATCTGGAGCGCCTGGTGGAACGCACGCTGGCGCGCCGTCCATCGGACGGCGTGCGTGCGCGGCTGCTCAACAACGAGGCCGCGCGCCTTGCGGACCTCGGCGACCGGACCGGCGCCGAGCGCGTCGTGCGGGAGGCGTTGGCGGCGGCCGAACGGGCGGAGGACGATGAGGCGCTCGGCGGGGTCGCGATGGCGCTGAGTGGATTCCTCCTGCTGCGCGGAGCGATCGACGAAGCGCGCGTCCTGGCCGTCCAGTCGGAGCAGTGGAGCGCGCGGGCCGGCAACATCCGCAACCAGGCGCGCGTGCGCGGGCTGCGCGCATCGATCGAACTCGAGGCGAAGCGCCCGGACGAGGCCGAGCGTCTCTATCGCTCGGCGCTCGAGCTGGCACGCGTGCACGGGGCGCGTCAGGCCGAGATCGAGGTGATCCAGAACTTCGGCTGGCTGCTCGTCCTGCTCGGGCGCTGGACCGAGAGCGACGAACTGTTCGCGACCGGGGTGCGCGTCGCGCTCGAGGACGGGCAGATGACGCTCGGAGCCTCCCTGCTCATCAGCAGCAGTATCGGGCTCGGGCTCACGGGCCGCAGCCGGATCGCGTTGCGCACCGCGCGGCGCGGGCGCGTGTTCGCGCGCCGCTACGTCCCGGGCCTGGAAGGCGCGGCGATGCGGGCGATCGCCATGGCCCTGCGAGTCGCAGGGCGGTTGCACGAGGCGGAGCGAGCTGCCCGAAGCGCCCTCGCTCACGACGAGCGCCACTCTCCGTACCTCGACGCCGGCTGGGCCCGGATCGAGCTCGCGCAGGCGCTCGCCCGGCAGGGCCGGTGGGAGACGTGTCGCGCGGTGTGCGACGCACCGCCCTCCCCGACCCGGCCGAGCGAGTCGCGCGCGGGCGCCATCCTCGCCGTGCTGTCGGGACGCGCGGCGGTGCGCGGCGCCTCGCATGATGCGGCGCGGGCGCGGCTCGTCGAGGCGGAGGGCCTGCTCGCCGGACTGGTGGCACCCTACGCGGACGCCCACGTCGAGCAGTTGCGCGCCGAGCTCGCGCTCGCGAGTGGCGCGCGTGCCGAGGGACTGGCTGCGGCCCAGCGCTGCCTCTCCGCGTATGGCTCGCTGCCGGCCCCGGCGGATCGCGCCGCCGCCGCACTCGGGTTCGCGCACCTGGCGCTGGCCGTCGACGAAGCGCTCGAGCCGTCGATCGCGCGCTGGCTCGAGGAGGCGATCGGTCTGTTCCGCCGCCTGGGCGATCTGCGCGCGCGGACCCGCGCCCTCGAGCTGCTCCTCGAGTGCCGGAAGCGCTCCGCCCCGTCGGCACCGGCGGCCCCACGCGAACGCGACCTGATCGAGGCGGTCAATGGGCTGCTCGGCTCGCTCTCGGACCCGCGCGAGGTCGCCCGCCGCGCGCTGGTGATGGCGGTCGAGCAGCTCGGGGCCGAGCGCGGCGTGCTCCTGTTCGCCCCGTCCCCCGGCGGTCCGCTGGTCCCGATCGCCGAACACGGCGCGGTCGATGCGGGCACGCGCCAGGAGGCCGTCACCTACAGCCGGCGTATCGTCGAACAGGTGGCGGAGAGCGGCGGCAGCCTCGTCATCGGGGATGCACCGAGCGATCCCCGCGCGTTCTCGGAGAGCGTGCGCGGGCTGCGGCTGCGCTCGATCGTGTGCGTACCGATGTACCTCGGCGGCCGCGTCGTGGGTGCCGTGTATCTCGACCATTCGCGCCGCTCGGAGGTATTCGACGACGCCCACCGCGGACTGCTCGAGGGGGTCGCCCAGCTGATGGCGGTCGCGCTCGAGAAGTCGCGCGGGCACGACGAGGTGCAGCGCGCCAACGAGCGCCTGGTGGGCGAGAATGTCGCGCTCCGCCAGGTGGTCGCCGACCGTTTCCAGCCGGACGCAGTGATCGGGAACAGCACGCCCATGCAGCGTGTGCTCGCCACCGTCGAGCGCGCCGCGGCGACCAGCGCCACGGTGCTCATCACGGGCGAGAACGGCACCGGCAAGGAGCTGGTCGCACGCGTGCTCCACGCCAGCGGCAAGCGGCGCCATGGCCCGTTCGTGTCCGTCAGCTGCGCCGCCATCCCCGAGTCCCTGCTCGAGAGCGAGCTGTTCGGGATCCTCGCCAACGTGGCGACCGGCGTGCGCGCGCGTGAGGGCCGGTTCGTGCAGGCGGACGGCGGCACGCTGTTCCTCGACGAGCTCGGCGACATGCCGCCTTCCCAGCAGGTCGCACTACTCTCGGTGCTCGCCAGCCGCGTGGTCACGCCGGTGGGCGGCGGCCGCCCCATCCCGGTCGATGTCCGGATCGTGGCCGCCACCAACCGGGACCTGCGCCGCATGGTCGACGACGGTTCGTTCCGGGAGGACCTCTACTACCGCCTCAATGTGATCCCCGTCGAGGTCCCTCCCCTGCGCGAGCACAAGGCGGACATCCCGGCACTCGCGCAGCACTTTGCCGAACGTTTCGCGCGGCAGAACGAACGCGAGGTGCCCACCCTTTCTCCTGGGTTCATGGCGGCCGTCATGCAGAGCGACTGGCCCGGCAACGTGCGCGAACTCCAGAACTACGTCGAGCGCGTCCTCGCGATGACCCCGGGATCCATCCTCCACCCACGACCGCTCCCGCGCGACCTCGAGGGTCGCGCGACCGCGGCTCGCCCCACGCGCCTCAGGCGCCTCGCCGACCAGGTCGCCGCTCTCGAGAGGCAGGCCATCGCCGAGGCCCTCGACCGCGCCAGGGGGAATGTGAGCAGGGCCGCCCGCGCGCTCGGGCTGAGCGACACCGGGATCCGCAGCCGGATGAAGAAGCACGGACTCGACCATCCCGACCGCGTGCGCCGGCCGCGGACGCCGAGGCGCTGACTTCAGGCCCACTCCCTGCCCAACCGCCGCTGATCTATCACCGGAATCAGTGGAAACTCACCGATTCCAGTGAAGGCCTGCTAGGTCGTTGCCCCGCCGGACCTAGGCGGCGGACGAGCGAGTGGAGTTCACCGATTCCGGTGTTAGCGGGAGAACGCCTGGTCTCATCCGGAGCCTGAGATCCAGCGCCCATCGACATGGACACGAATGCATTAGGTCACGACATCCGATCCGTAGGGCGACTGGCACAAGAGTCGCCTTGGGTGGTGCGGTCCGATCCCATTCCAACCACCCAACCGGAGGCTGTCCGATGCGTGCCACTCTCATCCTCTTCGCGACCACCATGCTGTTTGTGCTCGCCAGTCCGCTCGGCGCGTTCGCCCAGGCCCCGGCCAGCCTCCCCAACGGGAACTCGCTGAGCCAGGCACCGCCCGTCGACATCGTGATGTCCCCCCGGATCGCCGGGATCGCCGACCGACTCGTCCGGCTCGCGGGTGGCCTGCGCGCCGCGCTGTACGACCACTTCGTCCTCCCGAGCGCGGGCGGTCACCGCGTGCCGCAATCGCGAGTCGCCGCAACCGAGCTTGCGACGGTGCCTCCCGCCGGCCGCCGCGCGGACCCTCGATGAGTCGACGGGCGGTGGGCGTGCGCGCACCCGCGTGGATGCTCCGCCACTACCGCTACGCCACCGTGCCGCTGCTCGTGCTGGGAGACGATCCCGGCGCGCGCGCGGCCGTGGCGGAGGAGTTCTGGCGAGTGGGACCGCTCCGAAGCGGTCCGTTCGTGCGCGTCGACTGCACGAGCGAAGAGAGCACGCTGGCCGCCGCGCTCGAGGACTGGCTCACCGTCGGTCAGGACGGCCGTTCGGCCACGCGCCTGCGCGCCACTGAGCGCGGCACACTCTTCCTCGACTCGGTCGATTCGCTGTCGCCGCGGACCCAGCGCCTGCTCCTCGCGTTCGTGGACCGCTTCCTGGCGCCGGGGCTCGATGCGTCGAGCGGCGCGTGGCGCGGGCGGCTCATCGCGGGGGCCGGGACCGGACTACGGGTCGCGGCCGACACCGGCGGCTTCTCGATCGCCTTGCTCGACGGGCTCGACAAGCTGCGGTTCGAGCCCGGGCTCCCGGGTCAGCGGGGCGCCGCGTGAGCCACGACCTCCCCGGCGGCGGGCCCTCCCCGTCCGCATTCTCCCTGCCGGAGCCTCCGAGCCTGGCCGCCCCCGCGCATCCCACCGGCGCCCGGGCTGCCGACGGGCCCTCGGTGGTCGCCCTCGCCCACGACCTCAACAACCTCCTCCAGACCATCCAGGGATACGCCGAACTGTTGGCCGCGGGGCTGCCCCAGAACGACCCCGGGCGCGCGCACCTCGAATCCCTGCGTGAGGCGATCGACCGTTCGGCGCGGCTCGTCAAGGGCCTGCGCAGCGCGAGCCTCCCGGTCCCGCTCGGACCTGTCCCGCTCGACCTCAACGGCTTCCTGTGGACGATGCGCCCGCTGCTCGAGCATCTGCTCGGGCCGACTGTGCACCTCGAGTTCGACCTCGGGTTCGAGTCGGCGCCGCTGGTGGTGGATCCTGACGCGCTCGAGCAGTCGGTGATGAACCTCGCGCTCAATGCACGGGACGCGATGGAGAACGGTGGGCGGCTGCGTCTCGCGACGGCCGAGATCCGGCTCGACGCCGCCGCGGCGAGTTCGATCCCCGGCGCACGGCCGGGCCCCTTCGCGCGGCTGACGATCGCGGACGATGGCTGTGGCATGACCGACCAGACGCGCCGACGCGCGTTCGAACCGTTCTTCACCACCAAGCCGAAGGACCGCGGAAGCGGCCTCGGTCTGGCCGCGGTCCGCAGTTTCGTGGACCGCAGCGGCGGGTTCATCACCCTCGAGTCCGCTCCCGGTGAGGGCTGCCGGGTCGACCTCCATCTCCCGCAAAGCGGGCGATGAGTGGCCCCTCGGCTCGAATGGCCGCGGCCCCGGTCGATCGACCGGGGCCGCGGGTGCATCGGCCGCGCGCGGGCGGCGTCTAGGTGCCCTCGCTCCAGGTCGCCAGGTACCTCACCTGCTCGGGCGTCAGCGTGTCGATGGTGATGCCCATGCTCCGCAGCTTGAGACGGGCGACTTCCTTGTCGATCGCCCGGGGCACCACGTACACCTCCTTCTTCAGCGACTTCGCCTTCTTGACCAGGTACTCCACGCTCAGCGCCTGGTTGGCGAACGACATGTCCATCACCATCGCCGGGTGGCCCTCGGCGGCGGCGAGATTGATGAGCCGGCCCTCGCCCAGCACGTAGAGCTTCTTGCCCTTGAGCGAGAACTCCTCGACGAAATCGCGCACCGTGCGCCGGCGCGACGACATGCGCTCGAGCGCCGGGATGTCGATCTCGACGTTGAAGTGTCCGCTGTTCGCGACGATGGCGCCGTCCTTCATGGCGGCGAAGTGTTCGCGGCGCAGCACTGACTTGTTGCCGGTCACGGTGATGAACAGGTCCCCGCGCGGGGCGGCGTCGGCCATCGGCACCGACTCGTACCCGTCCATCTGTGCCTCCAGCGCGCGCAGCGGATCGACCTCGGTCACCAGCACCGTCGCGCCCATGCCCTTGGCGCGCGCCGCGAGCCCGCGGCCGCACCAGCCGTAGCCCGCGATCACCACGGTCGAGCCGGCGATCAGCATGTTGGTGGCGCGGATCACGCCGTCCATGGTGCTCTGGCCGGTGCCGTAGCGGTTGTCGAACAGGTGCTTGGTGTCCGCGTCATTGATCGCGATCACCGGGTAGCGCAGCACCTTGCCCGCCGCCATGGCGCGCAGGCGGGTGACCCCGGTCGAGGTCTCCTCGGTGCCGGCGTACACGTCGCGCAGGTAGCCCTTCTTCTTGGTGTGGAGCACCGTCACCAGGTCGCAGCCGTCGTCCATGGTGATGTGAGGGCGCGCCTCGATGCACGAGACGATGTGCGAGTAGTAGGTCTTGTGGTCCTCGCCCTTGATGGCGTACGTGGCGATCCCGTAGTGGTTCACCAGCGCGGCCGCCACGTCGTCCTGGGTGCTCAACGGGTTCGAGCCGCACAGGGACACCTCGGCCCCGCCGGCCTGCAGCGTGCGGGCGAGGTTCGCGGTCTCGGTCGTCACGTGCAGGCACGCGCCGATGCGCACGCCCTTGAGCGGGCGCTCCTTCGCGAAGCGCGCGCGGATGGCGCGCAGCACCGGCATGTTGCGCTCCGCCCACTCGATCCGCATGCGGCCCGAGCGCGTGAGCTTCGCGTCCTTGATGTGGCCCGGCACGCCCGCCGGCGCGGCCGCGGTCTTGGTCTTCGTCTTCATGGGTTCTCCTGATGGGAATGCGGCACCGTCGGAACGGGGGGCATTCTGCCCCACGGGCGCCACGGCGCGCAATCCCGGAATCCGGGCGTGACGTGACGATCGAGAATAAGTTATGCTTTCGCACATGAAACGAACGACGGTGATCCTCGATGCCGCGCTCGACGCCGAGTTGCGGCGACGCGCGGCCGCCGAGGGGCGCACCCTCACCTCGACGCTCGAGCGGGTGCTGCGCGCGGGTCTCGAGGCGCTCGCGGCCCCGCGCCGGGGCCGCGTTCGCCTGCCGTCCTACGACCTCGGTCCCTTCCTCGTCGACCCCGCGGGCCGCGACCCGGCGGGGGCATCGGAGCCCGAGCGGTGATCGCCCTCGACGCCAGCGTGCTCGCTTACGCGGTGAACCGCTACGCGCCCGAGCACGCGCGCGCCGCGGAAGCGCTCGAGCGGGTGGCCAACGACGAGCGCCCATGGGGGCTGCCGGTGAGCGCGGTGCACGCCTTCCTCGCGCTCGTCACGCATCCGCACCGGGTCGGGCGGCCCCTGCAGTCCGCCGAAGCCCTCGGGTTCCTCGAGGCGCTGCTGGCCAGCGCGTCGGGCCGGCTGCTCCTCCCCACCGCGCGCCACGTCGCCATGGTGCGCGAGGTGCTGGCGTTCCTGCCCCCGGGCGAGCCGGCGGCGGCCGCGCTCGAGACCGCCGTGCTGCTGCGCGAGCACGGCGTCCGCGAGGTGCTGAGCTGCGACCGGGGACTGCGCCGTTTCCCGTTCCTCGAGGTGCGCGATCCGGTGCACGACGCGGTGCGGTCCCCGCACGCGCCGCCCGAGCGTCGCTATCGGGTGCTGCGCCCGCGGGCCGCGCGCCCCTGACGGACCGGGCGCGCGGCCCGACTCAGGGGCGCGGGGTGGCGCCCCGACTCAGGGCACGGGCTTCTTGAACGCGTCGGGGGCCACCGGCGGATCGAGCCTGAGGGCGGTCACCTTCGAGTCCATGAACGGCTTGCCATCGAGCGTCATCTTCTCGGAGCGGGGATACGAGAGCGCCCCCTCCGGCTGCCAGTCGGCGTAGACGAGGGTCACCTTCGCCGGCCCGCCCTGCGGGCCCTCCCCGACGTACTCCGAGCGCGTCAGCCGGCCGTCCGGACCGAAGAACAGCATCCAGTCGGTCACCAGCTCGCTCTTCACCAGCACCACGTCGAGACGCACGCCGTCGACGGTCTGCGCCTCGGGCAGGGCCTGCAGCGTCAGGTCCTGTCCATGGCCGAAGAGGCGGAACAGCGACCGCTCCCACTCCCGTTTCATCTCCGTCACCATGCGCGGCTGGTCCTGCACCTGGCCCATCGCGGCCATCCAGGCCGACGTGCCGTCGCAACCCTGCTTGAGCTCCATCATCGGCAGCTTCTGCGTGCTCACCTGCCGGTCGGGGAACTGCCAGAGGACGCTTCCCTGCACGCTCAGGCTCTGGCCCTGGACCTCCACCGTCGCCTGCTGCTCGATGGCCACGGCCTTGACCGCGCCCCATGCCGCGGCGCCTCCGGCTCCCGCGGCGGCGCGCTCGAGCCGGGCACGCCCCTGAGCCATGGCCTCGGGCGTCGCCTCGCCCGCCGCCACCTTCGACGGCGGCGGCGGGATGGCGATGTCCACGCGCTCGACCGGCAGCCCCGCGGACTCGAGCGGACGCTCGAAGTCCTTCTCCTTGCCCACCAGCACCGCGCTCAGCGCCTCGGGATGCACCTTGCGCTTCGCCGCCTCGAGCATCGAGGCCGGAGTCACGGCGCTGAGCGCCCTCTGGTAGCGGCTCAGGAAGTCGAGCGGATATCCCTTCACCTGGTAGTAGGCGGCGCGGAACAGCACCGCCGACGGCTCCTCGAAGTTGAAGACGAAGGCGTTCTGCACCGCGTCCTTCGCCACCGCGAACTCGGCGTCGGTGAAGGGCTCGCGCACCGAGCGCGCCACCTCCTCGCGCAGCAGGTCGAGCGCCGTGAGCGCGGAGTCGTTCCGCGTCAGGGTGTACGCGAAGAACACGCCGGGGCGCTGGAAGTCGGCGCCCGCGCGCGCGCCCGCGCTGTAGGCGAGTCCGCGCTGCGTGCGGATGCGGTTGATGAGCCGCGACGCGAACCCGCCGCCCAGCGCGTTCTCGTACACCTGCATCGCGGCGTAGTCGGGATCGTCGACGCGGTGTCCGAGGTGGGTCAGCAGGATCCCGGTCTGGGTCACGTCGTCCTTGGGCGCGAACAGCAGCCGCCGTGGCTGCTCCCCGGCCACCGGCGGCAGCGCCGGCACCGGCGTGCCGCTCTTCTTCCAGTCCGCGAGGGCGGCGGTCAGCTGGCGCTTCATGTCCGCGCTGCGGAAGTCCCCGTACACCGCGATCACCGTGCGCTCGGGCACGAACACGCGCGCGTGCAGCTTCGCGCAGTCCTCCCGGGTGATGGGCTCGATGGTGGCGTACTCCGGGATGCGCGCCCACGGGCTGCCCTTGCCGTAGACCGCCTGGCTGGCGACCCGATTCAGCACCGGGATCATCTCGTCATTGCGACTGGCGATGGACTGGCGCAGTCCCACCTTGGCCAGCTCGATCTTGTCCTCGGGGAACACCGGCCGGCGCAGCACGTCGGCGAACAGCCCCACCACCTCGGCGGTGTTCTCGGTCAGGCAGCGGAAGCCGCCGTAACCGAGGTCGCCCGAGAGCGACGTGGAGACCGAGGCCCCGAGCGCGGCCAGATGGTCGTCGAGCGCGTCGCCGGCATGCGCGGCGGTCCCGCCGCTGCGCATCACCTCACCCGTGACGCTGGCGAGCCCGGCCCGGTCGTCGGGGACCAGCAGCGGGCTCGACGGGAGGTACGCGGTGCCCTGGACCACCGGCAGGGTGTGGTCCTCGAGCAGGAACACCACCACGCCATTGGGCAGCGTGATCCGTTCCGGCGTGACCGTCTTCACCGCGCGCAGCGGCGGCGTGACGAGGCGCCGGGGATCGAAGCGCGAGTCCTCGGAGCGCGCGGCCGGCGCGGCCACGAGGGTGGCGGCGATCGCCACCAGCAGTGTGAGTCGTGCGGTCGTCATGTCAGCGCCCTCCCTGAGCGGCGGCTTGCGCCGGGGGACTCACGATCAGCGCGACGGTGCGATTGGTGCGCACCAGCGAACGCGCCATGGCGGCGCGGAGGTCGTCGAGCGTGAGCGCCTGGACGCGCTCCTGCTCGCGGAAGAACGCATGCCAGTCGCCGGCCAGCGTCTGCGCGACCGCCAGCTCCGACGCCAGCCGGGCGCTGTTCTCGGCGGCATCGATCTTCTGGGCGCGCACCCGCACCTTGTAGCCGGCCAGCTCCTCGGCGGTGAAGGGCTTCGTCGACGACACCTCGTCGAGCACCGCGTAGGCCGCCTTCTCCACCGCCTCCGGGTCCTGGCCGGACGCCGGGACCAGCAGGAGGCCGAACAGGGTCGGGTACTTCTCCCCGGGGAACCCCGCGATGGCGCTGGCCTGGACCGCGATCTTCTTCTCCTTCACCAGCGTCTTCTGCATCCGCGCGTGGTCTCCGCCGCCCAGCAGATCGGCGAGCGCCTTGTAGGCCGCGTAACTCGGATCGGTGACCGCCGGGATGTGCCAGCCGATGACCACCATCGGCTGCGCCGGGTCCTCGAGATAGACGCGGCGCTCCGCCTTCTGCTCGGGTTCCACCGTGTCGATCCCCGGAGGCATCGGACCGGCCGGGATGTCCGCGAAGTAGCGCTCCGCGAGGGCGCGCAGCTCGTCGCGGCTCACGTCGCCCACCACCGCCACCGTCATGTTGGGCGCGACGTAGTAGCGCTTGAAGAACGCGTCGCCCTCGGTGCGGCTGAACGAGGCCAGGTCGGAGGCGAAGCCGATCCCGCCGAACCCGTACGGATGGGCGACGTAGGCGGCGTGGATGAACTCCTCGATCAGGCGGCCGATCGGCGAGGACTCGGCCCGCATGCGGCGCTCCTCCACCACCACCTCGCGTTCCTTGTAGAACTCACGGAACACCGGGTGCGCCATCCGACTGCCTTCCATCACGGCCCAAAGCTCGGCGCGGTTGGATGGGATCGAGTACTGGTAGCCGGTGAAGTCGCTGGCGGTGAACGCATTCAGGTCCTTCGCCCCCGCCTGCTCGAGCACGCGCGAGAACTCGTTGGACTCCACCGTGGCCCGCGCGGCCTCCTGCGCGGCCGCGAACCCCGTCTGCAGTCCGCGCAGCCGGGCCGAGTCCGCGCGCGCGCCCTTGCGGCGCTCGTCGAGCAGCGCCTGCCATGCCCGCTCCTCGGCCTCGAGCAGCGGCCCCTCGCCCTTCGCGTCCTTGGTGCCGACCCAGGGCGTCCCCTTGAACGCCATGTGCTCCATCATGTGGGCGATCCCGGTGGTGCCCACCTGGTCGTTCGCGGAGCCGGCGTTGACGATGGTCTGGAACGACATCACCGGCGCGTCGTGGCGCTCGACCAGCAGGAACCGGAGGCCGTTCGGAAGCACGAACTCCTGCACCTGCTTCTCGACGCGCTCGAGCCCGGTGCGCAGGGGAGCCGGGGCCGGGGCCTTCGCGAGCGCGGGACGGGCGGCGCTGGCCGGAGGCGCGACGATCGCGAGCGCGCACCCCACGGCCGCGAGCCGGGCGAACCGCGCGCCCGCATGGAGACGAGACATGGATCCCTCCTGTTCCGGATGTTCGGTGCGACGGGACGCGGCGCACTCTGCCACAGGAGGACACGGCAGGGAAGGACGGCGCCGGGCGGTGCTGTTCCGCAGTGAATGTGACACCCCCTAACGCCGCAGTGAACATGACACCCATGGGACGACTACTGATGGGAGTCAGGGACGCGGTGCGATGGGCGGCGGTGCGGGAAGCGGCCGCGGGACGGATCACCAACCAGGAGGGGATGCGGCGGACCGGTCTGAAGCGAAGCCAGTTCCTGCGCTACAAGCGGCGCTACCGGCGGCTCGGTCCCGCGGGGCTGCTCCATGGCAACCGTGGCCGCCCCTCGCCGCGCCGGACCAGCGCGGCGACCCGGCAACGGGTGGTGGCGATGCTCGAACATGAGGTGGTGCTGAACGACTGCCACATCCGCGACCTGCTGAAGGCGGACGGCGTGGGGGTGAGCGCGGACACCATCCGGCGCCTCCGCCTCGGGCTGGGACGTCCCGCCAAGCAGCGCCGCCGGCCGCGCCAGCATCGCCGCCGCCGCGAACGCGAGGCGCAGATGGGGACGATGGCGCTGGTGGATGGCAGCCAGTTCCACTGGGTCGGTCAGGACGCGGGCGCCCTGACGCTGGTGGGAGCGGTCGACGATGCGACCGGGCAGATCCTCGCCCTCACCTTCCGCCCCACCGAGGATCTGCACGGGTACACGGTGGTCCTGCAGCGGATCATCGCCCGCTTCGGCGTGCCCTGGACCCTCTACGGCGACCGCACCGGTATCATCGTGCGCAACGACCGGCACTGGACCCGCGAGGAGGAACTGGAGGGCCGCCAGCGCCCCTCGCACTTCGGCCAGATGCTCGAGGAGCTGGGCATCCGCTACATCGCCGCGCTCTCACCCCAGGCCAAGGGCCGCATCGAGCGCCTCTGGCGCACGCTCCAGGACCGCCTCGCCGCCGAGCTGGCGCTGGCCGGGATCCACACCGCCGCCGCTGCCGAAGCGTTCCTGCCCGACTTCATCGCGCGCTACAACGCGTGCTTCGGCCACCCGCCGCGCCAGGCACCGGGCGCCTGGCGCAAGGCCCCGCGCGACCTCGACCGCATCCTCGCCTGCCGCTACCCGCGCGTCGTGCGCCTCGACAACACCGTCGTGCTCGCCGGCGAGCTGCTGCAGATCCCCCCGGGTGCCTACGGCAGATCCTCCGCCCGCTGCCGCGTCGAGGTCCGTGAACTGCTCGATGGTCGCCGGCTGGTGCTCTTTCAGCAGCACCTGCTGCTCGAATGTCCCGCTGCCGCTGGCCCCTTCGAACTCGTGCCTCGCAGCAGTGCCCGGGAGCGCTATCGCGAGGCCGAAGTCGCCCGCCGCACCGCCGCACCCCCGCACCCCCCCAAGCACGTGCGCGGGACGCCCGCCTACCTCGCCAGCATCAAGCCCGCGGCGGATCATCCGTTCCGTCGCTCCTACAAGACCCCAACCCAGCGACGAAAGGAGGAAGCCCCAGGGGTGTCACTTTCACTGCGGCGTTAGGGTGTCCTTTTCACTGCGGTGCTACAGGACGGCGCCGGGCGGGTGCCGGGCGGGCGCGGAGGAGCCGGACGATCAGCGCGCGCCCCGGGCCCCCCACTCCGCCAGGCGCGCCTTGAACGCGTCGATGCTGGCGATCGGCGTCGGGTCGACGCCGTTCAGCAGGGCGAGGTAGAAGCTCAGCCAGTCCCCGTACTGCACCAGGGAGGCGGCGCGCGCCAGCCGCCCGTCGCCCTCGCCCCGCAGCTCGTGCACCGCCCCGCCCTGGCGCGCCACGTACTCGGCGGTCAGCGTGAGCCGCGTCCTCACCTCGGGGGCGTCCTCGGGGTCGTGCAGGAACAGCGCGGCGATCGGCGCCTGCGCGGCGCCCGGGTTCTCCCAGCCCACGATCTCGTTGTGATTCAGCTCGGGGACCAGCGCCGAGTGGCTGAGCAGCTTGGCGTTCTCGTTGAGCTGGTTGCGGAACCGCGTCGCCACCGGACCGACGCGCTCGGAGGCCGCATACACGAACAGCAGCCGGCCGACGAGCGCGCGTGCCATCTGCTTGCACGGGTTCAGCGCCTCGGGCACCTGCGGTCCGATGCGCGCGTGCTGCGCCCGCATCACCGCCGCGGCCTCCCGCCACGCGGGCTCCGGAGGGTCGATCCATCCGAGCGAGGCGAGCAGTCCGGTGAGCGGCACCCACGCCGTGAACAGCGCCGCGCGCGGCGGCGAGCCCCCGGGCAGGCGCGCGGCGTGCACGCCATCGCGGGCGCACGCCGCGGCGAGCGCCCCGCCGGTCGTCATCGCCACGCGCGGGATGCCGCGGCGGCCAGCGTCCTCGTAGAGCGCCAGCGTCTCCTCGGTGCCCCCGGAGTACGAGCACAGCAGCGCGAGGGCGCCGCGGTCCACGCACGCCGGCCAGCGGTACTCGCGCACCACCAGCATGGGTCGCGGCAGACGGTCGAACCACAGCCCGGCGCACAGGTCGGCGGCCATCGCCGAGCCCCCCATCGCCCCCACCGCCAACAGCGACGGCTCGGACGCCGGCACCCGCCAGGGTCCCGCGGCGAGCGCGGCGAGCGCGGCGTCGACGTTCTCCGGGATGGCGCTGATGCGTCCCGCCATCTCGAAGCGGTCCGCGTCGCCGTAGGGCAGATCGAGCCTGAGCATCAGAGGGGGCTCCGTTTGACCGCGAGGAAGCTCGGCAGGCGGGTGTCGACGTGCTCGCGCATCAGCGCCTTGACCGCCGCCGCCGAGGAGCACTCGAGCGCGGCCCGGGCGACCGTCTTCGCCTGGTCGTGGCGGATACTGCGGATGGCGGCCTTCACCCGTGGCAGATCGTAGGGGGACATCGACAGCTCGTCCACGCCGAGACCGACCAGCAGCACCGCGGTGCGCGGGTCCCCGGCCATCTCCCCGCACAGGCCGACCCAGCGGCCGGCGCGGTGCGCGGCCTCGACCGCGTGGGCGATGCTGCGCAGCACGGCGGGCTCGAGCGGCTCGTAGAGGTACGCCAGCCGCTCGTTGTTGCGGTCCATGGCGAGCGTGTACTGCACCAGGTCGTTGGTGCCGATGGAGAAGAACGAGGCGTGGCGCGCCAGCACGTCGCTCATCCACACCGCGCTCGGGGTCTCGATCATGAGCCCGATCTCGACTCCCGGGTCGTACGGGATGCCGAGGTGGTCGAGCTCCGCGCGCGCCTCGGCGCACAGCTCGAGCGCGCGCAGGAGTTCGCCCTCGCTCGCGACCATCGGGAACATCAGCCGCACGCGGCCGTGCGCGCTCGCCCGGTAGATGGCGCGCAACTGGGTGCGGAACACCTCGGGATGGTGGAGCGCGAAGCGGATGCCGCGCCAGCCGAGGAACGGGTTGGTCTCGTAGGTCATGCCGAGGTACGAGGCCACCTTGTCGCCGCCCAGGTCCATGGTGCGGAACAGCACCGGCCGCGGCGCCATGCCGGCGGCCACCGTACGGTAGGCCTCGACCTGTTCCTCCTCGGTCGGCAGCTCCGGTCGGCCCATGTAGAAGAACTCGGTGCGGAACAGTCCGATCGAGTCGGCGCCGCAGCCGAGCACGACCTCGACCTCGGAGGGCAGCTCGATGTTCGCGCCCAGCTCCAGGCGGTGCCCGTCGGCGGTCTCGGCCGGCTCGTTGCGCAGGTGCTCGAGGTGGCGCCGCTCCTCGTCGATGCGCTGACGACGCGCGCGGTATTGCCGTTCCGCGGCCGGATCGGGGTCGAGTTCGAACACCCCGGCGTACCCATCGACCGCCGCTTGCTGCCCGGTGTGCGCCACCTGCATGGCGCCGCGCACGCTCACCACCGCCGGGATGCCGCGCCCGCGCGCGACGATGGCGCCGTGGGAGGTGCGCCCGCCGACCTCGGTGACGAACGCCAGCACGGTGTCGGGCCGCAGCAGCGCGACCTCGCTGGGCCCGAGGTCGTGGGCCACGACGATCGAGGGCTCGCGCAGCTCGGTGAGCGCCTTGGGCACCGCTCCGAGCAGCGCCCTCAGCACGCGACGCGTGACGTCCATGATGTCGGCATGGCGCTCGCGCAGGTACTCGTCGCGCGCGTTCTCGAGCCGCGCCGCCACCTGCCCCATGTAGGTCCGGAACACGCCCGCGGCGCACAGGTGCTCGTCGCGCACGCCGCGCTCCACTGCGAGCGCCAGCTCCGGGTCGTCGAGGATCAGGAGGTGGGCGTCGTAGATGCGGGCCTCGAGGTCGCTCAACTCGGCGGCGATGCTGTCGCGGATGCGGCGCAGGTCCTCGCGCGAGGATTCGAGCGCGTCGCGGAAGCGCGCCAGCTCGGCGTCCTCGGTGCCGGGCTCGAGCGCGGTCTCGCGCACCGCCAGATCCTCGCGCTCGAACCGGAACACCGGTCCCAGGCCGATGCCGGGCGAGGCGGCGATCCCGGTGTGTCTCACGGTTCCCCCCCGAACTTGCCGTCGACCAGCGCCTGCAGGGCCGCGATGGCGGCGACCTCGTCCGGACCGTCGGCGCGCACGCGGATGGAGCTCCCCTCCTCGGCCGCGAGCATCATGACGCCCATGATGCTCTTGCCGTTCACCTCGAGGTCGTCACGCGAGACGAACACCTGGGACTGGAAGCGCGCCGCGGTCTTCACGAACAGCGCACACGCGCGCGCGTGCAGTCCCAGCTGGTTGCGGATCAGCAGGTCCGTCTCGGTCAAGCCCCGTCCTCCTTCGAGCGTGTCACGGCATCAGCCAGGCGGCCACCAGGCACAGCACGCCGCCGCCGAGCGCCCATTCCACCGGCGACGGCCGCGGGCGCGGAGCGGAGAGCAGCCCCATCACCAGCCCGCCGGCCAGCGTCGCCTGCCACGCCAGCGGGCGCGGATACCCCGCCGGCACCAGCAGCGCCGCGACCACGGCGCCGATCGCGATCGTGCCCAGCAGCGCGAGCAGGCGGATGGCCCCCTCGAAGCGCCGCCGCAGCGTGTCGTCGAGCACCGCCGCGCCCGCGCGCCAGCCCCAGCCCACCCCCGCGAAGCGCACCGTCTGGTGCCCCGCGTTGTACATCAACCCGAGCGTCAGCGCCCCCGCCCACGCGGGGCCGTGGAGCGCCACCGCCACGCCGACGCAGGCCGCCACCGGCCGCAGCGTGAACCAGAAGCACCGGTCCCCGAGCGAGGCGAGCGACGAGCCCAGCACGCTCTTCACCCGCGCCATGCCCTCGGCGTCCGGCCCGCCGCCCGCGCTGCGCTCGGCCTCGAGCGCGGCCACCGCGCCGAGCGCGAGCGAGGCCATCGAGGGCTGGGTGTTGAAGAACGCCGTGTGCTCCGCGAGCCGTTCCCGCCGCGCCGTCGCATCCGGGATCAGCCGGTCGAGCGCCGGCTTCAGCGCCCACGCCCACCCCACTCCCTGCTGGCGCTCGTAGTTCCAGGTCGCCTGGAGCAACTGGGCCCGCAGGGCCATCTCGAACCGCGTCCGCGCGCCGATCCGGTCGTCGCTCATGGCGTGCCCATCATCTGGACCAGCCACGCCACCATCAGCGCGACGCCGAACACCGCCGAGCGGACCAGCCGCCGCTGCACGAACGCGTGCAGCAGCTGCGCCAGCCCGAGCCCGAGCCACAGCGGCTCGGCGAGCGACCAGGCGCGCGCCAGCCGCAGCGACTCGCGCTCCGCGAGCCCGGAGAGACCCAGCACCCCCGCCGCCAGGCCGATGGCCGTGCACCCTACCCCGGCCGCGAAGGCCAGGGCAATGGCCGCGGCGTGCGAACGCGCCAGCGCGCCCTCGTGGCCGGCCCGCAGCTCGGCCTCGCACCAGCGGCTGAGACCCTCGTTCCGGCGGCGCTGCCACTTCACCACCGGCACGCCGAGCGTGGCCGCCACCAGCCCCGCGAGCACGCCCAGCAGCGCGCTCGCCTCGCGCGCCATCGGGAACGCGACCCCGGCGCCCAGCGCCAGGGCGACACCGGTTCCCACCACGCCCCCGGTGGCGAAGTCCTCCGGGGTGCGCGCGCCCACCGGCAGCGTGCTCGCCGCCAGCACCTGGAGCACCACCGCGGTCTGGAGCGCGAGCGGCACGTCGCCCCACAGGGCGCCCAGCAGCGCGCCGGTGACGAGCGGCTGGAAGAGCAGGGTCTGCGCGACCGGCGTGGCGTCGAGCGCGGCGACGCCGCCGAGCGCGATGGTGCCGAGCACCGCGGCGTTCACGGGCGCCACCCCCGCGCCGACGCCCGCGGATCGCGCGGAGGCCGCGGCCCGCTCATGCGACCAGCCCGGGCGCGAGGGACTCGAGGCGCTCGACGCGCGAGGCCGGCACGTCCTGCACCTCGAGGGTCACGCCGCGCGCGAGCAGCGTGCGCGCCGCGGCGCGGTCGGCCTCGCCGAGATAGACGTACTCGTTCACCTTGTCCTTGCCGGGCGCGTAGTGGAGCCCGCCGAGATTGAGCGTCGTGAGCTCCGCACCCGCCTCGACCAGCGCCAGCGCCACCTGCAGCGAGCGCATCAGCAGGAACGCCCCGCCGGCCGCGTCGCGCTCCGCCACCCATCCGGCCGCGGCCTGCGACACCGTGAGCACGCGCACCTCCACGTCCGGCGCGGCGGCGACGAACAGGTCGCGTTCCCACGGGCTGGCGGCCGCGCCGTCGTCCACCACCCAGATGCGGGCGGGCCGCAGGCGCAGTCCCCACGCCACCACCACCTGGCCGTGGATGAGGCGGTCGTCCACGCGGGTCAGCAGCCAGCTCATGCCGGCTGCCCGCGTTGGACCCGGATGCTCTCCTGCCCCTTCTGCCGCAGTCGTTCGGCCAGCTCGAACACGCCGATCCGGTCCCGGTTGTGGAGGTAGTCGAGCAGGAT
This sequence comes from Candidatus Eiseniibacteriota bacterium, assembly GCA_963776245.1. Classification (GTDB taxonomy): domain Bacteria; phylum Eisenbacteria; class RBG-16-71-46; order RBG-16-71-46; family RBG-16-71-46; genus CAVSAC01. The sequence continues at coordinate 231,239 of CAVZLN010000006.1, forward strand.
GGGCAGATTGAGCCCGCTCACCACCACGACCTCGCCGCGCCCGCGCGCGGCCGCGATCCCGCACAGCGTGCACGAGCCGCCCCAGAAGTCGGTGAGCACCAGGCCGCCGTGCTCCCAGTGCGAGACATGCCCCTCGATCTCGAGCTCGAGGGCGTCGCGCGAAAGCCCCTCGTTGCTCAGGACCGCCACCTCCTCGGCGGGGCCGTAGACGGACTCGACCGCCCGCAGTAGCGCGGCCGCGAGGTCGGCGTGGGTCACCAGCACCGCGGGCACACGCGCCATCACTCGGTGTCCTCGCGGACCCAGGCCTTGGCGGCGCTCTTGCGCTTCATGATCTCGAGCAGGTGCTGGTTGAGCCGCTCGGCCGGCGAGTAGCCCGCCGTCACCTTGACCAGGTAGTTGAGCGCGATGACCTCGGCGATGACGGTGATGTTCTTGCCCGGCGTGATCGGCACCGTCACCAGCGGGATCTCGACCCCGAGGTGCGTGGTCGTGCGCTCGTCGAGGCCGACGCGCTCGTAGTCGGCCTCGTTCGACCACTCGGTGAGGTGGACCTCGACCTCGACGCGCTTCTGCAGCCGGATCGAGCGGATGCCGAAGATCGCCTGCACGTCGATGATGCCGAGCCCGCGGATCTCCATGTGGTGCCGCAGCAGATGATTGCCGGTGCCGATGAGCACGTCGCCGTGATGGCGCGTGATGGTGACGATGTCGTCCGCGACCAGTCGCTGCCCGCGCTCGACCAGGTCGAGCGCGGTCTCCGACTTCCCGATCGCGCTGCGCCCGGTGAACATCAGCCCAACGCCGTAGACGTCCACCAGCGAGCCGTGGACGGAGATCTGGGGGGCGAACAGGTGATCGAGGTAGGCCGTGAGGGAGTGGATGAACGGGGTCGTGCTCTGGGGCGTGCGCAGCACCGGCGTCTGGCTCCGGTTCGCGCGCTGCACCAGGTAGGGCGGGACCTCGAGCGCCTTGCACACCACGATGAGCGGCATCTGGAACTGGAACAGCCGGTCGATGGCCTCCCGGACGCCCTCGGGGGTGAGGGTCGCGAGGTAGGTGAGCTCGGTCTGCGCGAGGATCTGGATGCGCTCGGGCAGGAAGTTCTCGACGAAGCCCATCAGCGCCATGCCCGGGCGGTGGATGTCGCTCACCGTGATCTCGACGCCGGTGGCGAGCGACTCCGTGAGTTGCTCGAGCTGGAGTTCGTGGCGCTGGTCCTCGAACAGGCGGGCGACGCTCAGGGTCTGCACCATCTCAGCCCTCGATGCCGGGCGCCTCGTCGTCGTCCTCGGACGGGGCGGCATGGCCGTTCACGACCCGCGTGCTGCCGCGGGCCTCGTGCTTGCGGTCGATGCGCTTCTCCTTGAGCCGCCGCAACTGCTCTTCGAGCGAGTCCGCCGCGCGGTCGATCGCCATCCGCGGGTCGGTGGCCTCGTCGCGGCCGACCATCCGGGACTGGCGCAGGCGCACGGTGATCTCGGCGGTGTGCCGGTACTTCTCGGCGGTGACGACGAGGTGCGCCTCCAGGATGTCACCGGCGAAGCGCTCGAACCGCCCCAGGCGCTGTTCGGCGAAGAGACGGAGCTCGGTATCCAGATCGCAGTGGCGTGCGGTCGTGGTGATCTGCATGGTCCACCCTTCTCCCGGCGGAGCGTGCCGCCCCCGCCGCCCTTCCATCGTGGTCGGGCCGTGGCGTGCGAAGATCAGGCGACCCGCCGGCGGAAGCGTGCCGGCAGGATGTTGAGTTGCTCGCGGTACTTCGCCACCGTGCGCCGGGCGATCTTCAGCCCGCGCCGGTGGAGCAGTTCGGCGATGTGCTGGTCGGAGAGCGGCTCCTTCTTGTCCTCCTCGTCGATGAGGGTCCGGATGACGTCCTTGGCGGAGCGCGCCGAGACATCCTCGCCATCCTCGGTCTCGAGCCCGCTCGAGAAGAAGAACTTCAGTTCGAACACGCCGCGCGGCGTCTGCACGTATTTCCCGCTGCACACCCGGCTCACGGTGGACTCGTGCATGTCGATCTGCCGGGCCACCTGCTGGAGCGTGAGGGGGCGCAGGAACGCGATGCCCTTGTCGAAGAACTCGCGCTGCTCGCGGATGATGCAGTTCATCACCTTGATCATCGTGCGGCGGCGCTGCTCGATGGTCTGGATGAGCCAGCGCGCAGAGTTCAGCTTGCCCTGGATGTACTCGCGCGTCTTCTGCTCGCCGGCCGTCGCGTCGGCCTTCTTCTTCTCGCGCAGCACGCCCTCGTAGGCCGACGAGATACGCAGGCGGGGCAGATGCCGGTCGTTGAGCAGGACGACGTACTCGTCGTCGACGCGCTCCACCAGCAGATCGGGCACCACGTACTTCGGGTCCTCGCTCGACACCTGGAAGCCCGGCTTCGGATTGAGCGTGGCGATGACGTCCGCGGCCGCCTGCACCTCCTCGACCGTGCACTTGAGCTGGCGCGCGATCTCGGGGAAGCGGCGATTGACGAGGTTGTCGAACTGGTCGTGGATGAGCCGCCACGGCAGCGTGTCGAGGTCACCGCGTGCCGTGAGCTGGAGCAGCAGGCACTCCCGCAGGTCGCGCGCCCCCACCCCGGTGGGCTCCAGCGTCTGGATCACCTGCAGCCCCGCCTCGATGTCCTCCATCGGGTAGCCGACCGCCTGGGCGATCTCGTCGAACGGCGTGGCCACGAACCCGCGGTCGTCGAGCGAACCGACGAGGAACTCGCACACCGTGAGCCGTTCGGGCGTCAGGTCGAGGAAGTGGAGCTGCTCGAGCAGCGACTCGGCGAGCGTGGTCCGCGTCACCGGGACCTTCTCGAGGAACTCCTGCACGGTCTCGCTCTCGGGGATGTACGCGCGGTCGAGCGCGCCGTCCTGCATGTAGTCCGACCAGTCGATCGGGTCGTCCTCGGCCGGGTCCTCGGACTCCTGGTTCGCGGTCTCCTCGGGTGAGTCCTCCTTGTCGAGGTCCTCGCTGTCGACGATCTCGTCGACCTCCTCGAGCAGCGGGTTCTGCATGATCTCCTGCTTGAGGATGAGCTGGAGTTCCAGCGTCGGCACCTGGAGCAGCTTCAGGGCCTGCTGGAGCCGCGGCGTCATGATGAGCGCCGGCCGCATCGACAGGTTCAGCGAGGGTTTCATTTCCATGGAGGGGTCCCGAGGCTAGAGGCTGAAGCGCTCGCCGAGGTAGATCTCCCGTGCGCGGGCATCCTGGGCCAGCTCTTCGGCACTGCCCTGGAGCAGGATGCGCCCTTCGTGCATGATGTACGCGCGGTCGGTGATCCGGAGCGTCTCCCGGACGTTGTGGTCGGTGATGAGCACGCCGAGCCCGCGATCGCGCAGTCGGCCGACGATATCCTGGATCTCGGCGACCGCGATCGGATCGATGCCCACGAACGGCTCATCGAGCAGCATGTAGGATGGCTCGCGCGCCAGCGCGCGCGTGATCTCGACGCGGCGGCGCTCGCCGCCGGACAGCTTCGAGGCCGACCGGCTGGCGAGGTGAGTCAGATTGAGGTCGTCGAGCAGCTGGTCGAGCCGCTCCTGGCGCCGCCTCGGGGTGAGATCCATGGTCTCGAGCACCGCGAGGACGTTGTCGCGCACGTTGAGGCGCCGGAAGATGCTCGACTCCTGCGCCAGGTAGCCGAGGCCCATGCGCGCGCGGCGGTACACCGGCTCGTGGGTGATGTCCTTCCCCTCGAGCACGATGCGGCCCTCGGCGGGCCGCAGCAGCCCGACGATCATGTAGAACGAGGTGGTCTTGCCCGCGCCGTTCGGACCGAGCAGCCCCACCACCTCGCCGCGCTTCACGTCGATGGTCACGTCGCTGACGACGCGCCACTTGCCGTAATAGCGCACGAGGTGTTCGGCCACCAGCCCGGGCCGGTCGTCGGGCGGACGGGCGGGCGGGATCGGGAGGTCGCTCATCGCTTTCCCCCCGCGGGGCCGACGAGGCCGCCGGAGCGCGTGCGCACCACCGCGTTCACGTCGCGCTTGAACTCGAAGTGGCGCAATCCGGGATCGCTCTCGAAGCCGTAGCCGGTGAGCACGTCTCCCTCGCGATCGACCCGCACCAGCTGGTCGTCGGGCACCACGATCCGCTGGCTCGTATTGTCGACCCGCATCTCCTCGGCGGTCATGCGCGTGCCCTCGGCGCTCTTGAGCACCACGCCGCCGCGCGCGGTCATGTCGCGCGTGGACTGGTTCACCTCGCCCTCGCGCGCCGTGAGCGTGGACGAGGCCTTGCCCTCGTGGTCGAAGAAGTCCACCCGCACCCCGCGCGCGACGATGATGTTGCGCGCGGAGTAGGTGGCGGCATGGCGCGCGAACAGCGTCCAGGCGGGCGTGCCCTCATCGGTCTCGGTGAGCACGAAGTCGCTCACCTCCTGGTCCGGCAATTCCCCGCTCGACGCTGCCGGACTGCGCACCGGGGTCCTCCCGCAGCCCATCGCCAGGCCCGCCGCGAGGAGCACGGCGAGGCCCGTCAGGGCGAGTCGCGGGAAGCGGGAAGTACGCATCGGGGACCTCGTTCGGCACGTCGGTCGGATCGCGGGTGAGGCGTCGAGCGCCACGCTAACAAAGGGTCCGCGGCATCGCAAGCACGGCCTGTGCCAGAGATCTCGGAAGCCTGCCCATGGGGGTTATCGGGCTGATGAGTCACCGACTTGACCGCCGGGCGACGCGCGCGTCGGCGGGTGGTGGACCGGTCCACCGCCCGCGTCACCCCCCGGCGCGCAGGCAGTCGTGCAGGTGGAGCACCCCCAGCGGGCGCCGGTCGCCATCCACCACGACGAGCGCGGTGATCGGGCCGCCCGGACGTTCCTCCATCATGCGCACGGCCGCGGCGACCAGGGCGTCGGGCGCGATCGTGCTGGGCGAGCGTCCCATCACGTCGGCCGCGGTGAGCGACCACGGGTCGGCGTGCTTCATCAGGATGCGCTTGAAGTCGCCGTCCGTGACCACGCCGGCGAGCCGCCCGGCGTCGTCGCGCACCGTCGTGATCCCGAGCCGCTTGTCCATGATCTCGATCATCACCTCGCGCAGCCCGGCCCGCTCGCCCACCGCGGGCAGGCGCTCCCGGTCGTGCATCAGCTCCTCGACCCGGCGCGAGGCGGCGCGCCCGATCACCCCGCCCGGATGCAGGAACCGGAAGTCCTCGGGGCGGAAGCCGCGCCGCTCGAGCAGGGCCACCGCCAGGCAGTCGCCCATCACCTGCGCCACCGTGATGCTGGTGGTGGGGGTCAGTTCCATCGGACAGGCCTCGCGCACCGGGCCGGTCAGGAGCGTGACCCGCGCCCTCCGCGCCAGCGCCCCGCCCGGGGTCGCGACCAGGGCGATCATCGGGATCCCGTGCCGCTCGAGATAGGGCATCAGCGCGAGCAGTTCGTCGCTGGCGGCGCTCTTCGAGATGAACAGCGCGGCGTCGCCGGGCGAGAACAGCCCCGCGTCGCCATGCAGGGCATCCGCCGGGTGCAGGAACACCGCCGGGGTCCCGGTGCTGGTGAGCGTGGCGGCGAGCTTGTGCGCGAGCAGCCCGGACTTGCCGACCCCCGAGACGATCACCTTGCCGCGGCACGCCGCGAGCAGCTCCACCGCGGCCACGAACGCGTCGCCGAGGCGACCCTCGAGCGCGGCCACCGCCGCGGCCTCGATGCGCACCACCTCGCGCGCGCGCTCCAGCAGCCGCTCCGCCGCCGTCACAGCGCCTCGTAGCGCGTCAGGACGCGCTCCCACGTGCCGTTGTGGCGCAGCACCGCCTCCGCCACCTCGCGCACCGCGCCGTACCCGGCGCGCGCCCGCGTGACGCCGCGCGCGAACCCGAGCACCTCGGGCGAGGAGTCGGCGACCGCGATCGGCCAGCCGACCCGCCTCAGCATCGGCACGTCGGGCAGGTCGTCGCCCACCATCACGCACTCGTCCCAGCGCACGCCCTCGCGCGCCAGCACCCGCTCGGCCACCGCCACCTTGTCCTTGATGCCGAGGTAGTGCTCGAGCCGGAGGTCCTGCATGCGGGCGACCACCGCCAGCGAGTCGCGCCCCGAGATCACGACCGGCAGCACGCCCTGCTCACGCGCCCACTCGAGCGCGAGTCCGTCGCGCACCCAGAAGTGGCGCAGGTCGCCCTGACCGCTGAAGCCGATGATCCCGTCGGTGAGCGTGCCGTCCACGTCGAGGAACAGCACCTTGACCGGGCCCGGGAACGGGCAGACCAGCGGGTGGGTCGTCGCGTCAGGCACGCGGGGCCCCCTCCACCGCCGCGCGCACGCGCAGCGCCTCGTCGAGGAACCGCTCGGCCTGATCGAGCGGCAGCTGGGTGGCGGCGTCGGACAGCGCCCGGGCCGGATCCGGATGGGTCTCGAAGAACAGACCGTCGATGCCGCACGCGACCGCGGCGCGCATCAGCGGGAACGCGAAGCGCCGGTCGCCGCCCGTCTCGGCGCCGCCCGGCCGTTGCAGGCTGTGCGTGGCGTCGTACACCACCGGCCACCCCAGCTCGCGCATCACCACCAGCGAGCGCATGTCCACCACCAGGTCCCCGTAGCCGAAGCTGGCCCCGCGCTCGGTGAGCATCACCTGGCGGCCGCCCGCGCCGGTGATCTTGTCCACCGCGTGGCGCAGGTCGGCGGGCGCGAGGAACTGCCCCTTCTTCACGTTCACTGGTCGTCCGCTGCGGGCCGCGGCCTCGAGCAGCGCGGTCTGCCGGCACAGGAACGCGGGGATCTGGAGCACGTCGGCCACCGCGGCGGCGGCGGCGACCTCGCCGGTCTCATGCACGTCGGTCAGCACCGGGACGCCCAGTTCGCGCTTCACCTTCTCGAGCACCGCGAGCGACGCGTCCATCCCCAGCCCGCTGAAGGCGCCCGCGCTCGTGCGGTTGGCCTTGCGGTAGGAGGCCTTGAAGACGAACGGCACTCGGCGCGCGGCGCACAGGTCGCGCAATCGCTGCGCGACGGCGAGGCACATCGCCTCGCTCTCGACCACGCACGGGCCGGCGAGCACGAACAGGTCAGACCCGCCCAGCGTGGCCCCACCGACCGTGAACGCGCTCATCGCGGGGGCGCCTGGGCCGGCTCGGCGGTCCGCGGGGGCGCGGTCGCGGCGCGTTCGCCGCCGAGCCGCACGCGGCGGCGTTCGAGCGCGGCGCGCACGAAGTCGCAGAACAGCGGGTGGGGCTCGTAGGGGCGCGACTTGAGCTCGGGATGGAACTGGACCGCGAGGTACCACGGGTGGTCGGGCAGCTCGATGATCTCGACCAGCTCGCGCCCGACGCAGCGCCCCGACAGCACCAGCCCGCGCGACTGGAGCTGCGACGCGTACTTGTTGTTGAACTCGTAGCGGTGCCGGTGGCGCTCCTCGACCTCGGCCCGGCCGTAGGCGCGCGCCGCGAGGGTGCCCTCGCGCAGCGCGCACCGATAGGCGCCCAGCCGCATCGTGCCGCCCTTCTCGATCACCCCGGCCTGCTCGCTCAGCAGGTCGATGACCTTCTGGGGCGCCGCGGGATCGAACTCCGAGGAGTTCGCCTCCTGCCAGCCGGCCACGTGGCGCGCGAACTCGATGGTGGCCACCTGCATGCCGAGGCACAGCCCGAAATACGGGATGCCCCGCTCGCGCGCGTACTGCGCGGCGGCGATCTTGCCCTCGATGCCGCGCTCGCCGAAGCCGCCCGGCACCAGCACGCCGTCCAGGTCGGCGAGGAAGTGCGCCGCTCCCCGCTGCTCGATCTCCTCGCCCTCGATCCAGCGCAGTTCCACCCGCGCCCGGTTGGCCGCGCCGGCATGCACGAACGACTCCATGATGCTCTTGTACGCGTCGCGCACGTGGGTGTACTTGCCCACCACGCCGATGAGGCACTCGCGCTCGGGATGGTTCACGCGCTGCACGAAGTCGTCCCACGCCTGGAGGTCGGGCTCGCCGGTCTCCAGCCCCAACTCGCGCACCACGAACGCGTCGAGCCCGCCCTCGTGGAACACCCGCGGGACCTCGTAGATGCTCGACACGTCGGTGGCGGGGATGACGGCGTCGGTGGGCACGTTGCAGAACAGCGCGATCTTCTCCTTCACCTCGCTGCTCAGCTCGACCTCGCTGCGGCACAGCAGCACGTCGGGCTGGATGCCGATCTCGCGCAGCTCCTTGACCGAGTGCTGCGTCGGCTTGGTCTTGACCTCGCCCGCGGCCTTGATGAACGGCACCAGCGTGACGTGCACGAACAGCACCTCGCGGCGGTGTTCGAGCTTGAGCTGGCGGACCGCCTCGAGGAACGGCAGCGACTCGATGTCGCCCACCGTGCCCCCGATCTCGACGATGATCACGTCCGCGTCGGTGGCGAGCGCGAGCCCGGTGATGCGGCGCTTGATCTCGTCGGTGACGTGCGGGATGACCTGCACCGTGCGCCCCAGGTAGTCGCCGCGGCGCTCCTTCGAGAGGATGGAGTCGTACACCTGGCCGGCGGTGACGTTGTGGCTGCGCGTCACGGCGGTGCCGGTGAAGCGCTCGTAGTGCCCGAGGTCGAGGTCGGTCTCGGCGCCGTCGTCGGTGACGAACACCTCGCCGTGCTGGAACGGACTCATGGTGCCGGGATCGATGTTGAGGTAGGGATCGAGCTTCTGGATCGTCACCCGCAGCCCGCGCGCCTTGAGCAGCAGTCCGAGCGAGGCCGCGGCGATCCCCTTGCCGAGCGAGGAGACGACGCCTCCCGTCACCACCACGATCTTGACCATCGGCTCTCCCCTCTCGATCGCCCGGGCGGACCGCGCGATCACCCGAGCGGACCCCTTCTCTCCAGGGCGGCCATCTGCTCGGGGGTGTCCACGCCCGCGAACGGATGCTCGCCCATCACCACCCTGATGCGCACCCCGCGCTCGAGCGCGCGGAGCTGCTCGAGGCGCTCGGCCCGCTCGAGCGTACCGGGCGGCCACGACGCGAATTCGAGCAGCAGGTCGCGCCGGAAGGCGTACACCCCGGCGTGGCGCAGCGCCGGCCCGCCCCGCGAGGCGCCGGCGAGATCCGCACGGGAAAAGTAGAGCGCGAAGCCCGCCGCGTCCACCACCACCTTGACCACGTCCGCGCTCGCGAAGCGCGCCGCGTCGGGCTCGTGGTGCGCCACGGTGCCCATCCGCACCGAGGGATCCGCGCGCATCGCCGCGACCAGCGCGGTGACCGCTCCGGTCTCGAGCTCGGGCTCGTCTCCCTGCAGGTTGAGCACGATGCCGAACCCGGGACGCCGCCGTGCCACCTCGGCCACGCGGTCGGTGCCGCTCGCGCAGTCGGGCGAGGTTCGCTCGACGACGGCGCCGAAGGCGCGGGCGGCCGACTCGATGCGGTCGTCGTCGGTGGCGATCACCAGCGCGTCGACGCCGCGCGCGGCGGCCGCCCGCTCCCACACGTGCTGGACCATGGGCTTGCCCCACAGCCGCGCCAGCGGCTTGCCGGGGAAACGGGACGCGCCGTACCGGGCGGGGATCACGCCCAGGACGGCGCTCGCGTTCGCAGCTCCATGCTCGTGCATGGACCGGCAAGGTAGCACACCGGCGCGCGTCACGTCAGGCGCTCCGGAGGTGGCGGCAGGCCCCGCCCGCTCGCTCGCGAGTCGCCGGGGGCGCTCCCCCGGCGACCCGTTCGTTCTCGACTCCTGTGGGGCCTCAGCCGCCCAGTTCGGCGATCATGTCGGACACGTCCTTGCCGCTCTTCTGGAGCGCCGCGGACTCCTCGGCCGACAGCTTGAGCTGGATGATGCGCTCGACGCCCTTGCCGCCGAGCAGGATGGGCACCCCGATGAACAGGCCCTTCATGCCGTACTCGCCCTCGAGCAGCACCGAGCAGGGCACCAGGCGCTTCTGGTCGGTGAGGATGGCCTCGGCCATCTCGACCGCGCTCATCGCCGGCGCGTAGTAGGCCGAACCGGTCTTGAGCAGCTTCACGATCTCGGCGCCGCCGTTCGCGGTGCGGGTGATGATCTCCTGGATCTTCTCGGCCGGCAGCAGCTCGGACACCGCGATCCCGCTGACCGTGGTGTAGCGCGGCATCGGCACCATGGAGTCGCCGTGCCCGCCGAGCACCATCGCGTCGACGTCCGCCGCCGACACGCCCAGCTCCATCGCGATGAACGCACGCATGCGCGCCGAGTCGAGGATCCCGGCCATGCCGAGCACGCGCTGCTTCGGGAGACCCGAGGTCTTCCAGAACAGCCACGCCATCACGTCGAGCGGATTGGTCACGACGATGACGTACGCGTTCGGCGCGTGCCGCTTCACCGCCTCGGCCGCCGGCTTGATGATGTCGGCGTTGGCCTTGAGCAGGTCGCTGCGCGACATGCCGGGCTTGCGCGGGAAGCCCGCGGTCATGATCACGACGTCGGCGCCCGCCACCGCGGCGAGGTTGTCGGCGCCCTCGAGGCGCCCGCCCTTGTGCCAGATCGGGGTGGCCTGCTGCATGTCGAGGGCCTTGCCCTTGGGCATGCCCTCCATCTCGGGACGGTCGATGAGCACCACGTCCGCGAGCCCACGCTCGGCCACGTAGAGCGCGGCGCTCGCGCCGACGTTACCGGCACCGATGACGGCGACCTTGTTCTTCACGGGATCCCTCCGGTTGATGGATGCGGCCCGCCCTTCAATCGAAACGCCGCGTCGCCATGAGCCGGGAGGCCCGTGGAGACGCGGCGCCGGAGCGGGAAACCTCGGTATCAGTTCGTAGCGGCCGACGCGGGCGGCACCACGTGCACCTTGCGGCGGGTGCCGTGATAGCGCGTGAACTTGACCTCGCCGTCGATCATCGCGAACAGCGTGTCGTCCTTGCCCAGCCCGACATTGAGACCGGGGAAGAAGCGGGTGCCGCGCTGGCGGACGATGATGCTGCCCGCGCTCACGCGTTCGCCGCCGAAGCGCTTCACGCCGAGGCGCTGCGCGTTCGACTCGCGTCCGTTGCGCGACGAGGACTGGCCCTTTTTGTGTGCCATGACGGGTGCTCCCTCTAAGCCTGGATGCCGGTCACGCGGATGCGCGTGAGCTCGTCGCGGTGACCGCGGCGGCGGCGGTAGGCGCGCCGGCGCTTGAACTTGAAGATGCGCAGCTTGGGGCCGCGGAAGTGCTCGACCACCTCGGCGGTGGCCCGGGCGCCCGTCACGTAGGGCTGTCCGACCGCGATCCGGTCGCCGTCGGAGACCATGAGCACCTGGTCGAAGGTGAGCTTCTGCCCGGGCTCCCCGCTGAGCAGGGCGACCGAGATCACGGTGTCCGGCTCGACCTTCGTCTGGACCCCGTTGATGTTGACGATGGCGTACATGAGCAGCGTTCTCCCTGCCACGCGATGGGTCTTGGAGCGGCGCACGAGGGCGGCCGCACGGCCGCAAGGCCGGCGCTCGGCCCCGTCAGGCGCACACGAAGGGTGAGTTTCTATCATGCGGCGCCTCGGGCTGTCAACGGACGCGGCCCTCCACGGGCGGTGTCCGGGGGCGCCGGAGGAGCGCTTCCCCCCGCGACGCGGGGGGCGGTTTGAGGCACACTGGCGCGCGTCCGCCGTACCCACTCCGCCCACGGAGGCCTCATGCGCGCCCGCTCCGCGTCCCTGTGGTTCGCCCTCGGCATCATCGCCGGCAGCCTGGCCTGCGGGCCGGCGCTCACCGCGCAGCCCGGTCCCGGCTCGCCCGGGGTCCCGCCCGCGTCCGCCCGGTCCCCGCTCGGCCTCCCTCGCAGCGTGGTCGGCGGGAGCGGCTACTCCCCGCTGCTGCTCGACCGGGCCGACCTGGAGTTCGGCACCACGGTCCAGTACGCGCGCATCCCCACGCTCCTCGAGCTCGACGACCTGCGCTTCGTGCCGGGCCTCGCCCACGTGGTGCTGGTGCTCGACCGCTGGCCACCCGAGTTCGCGCCGCTCGAGGCGCTCAATCGCCTGCCGCGGGAGACCGACCTCATCGTGGTGCTCCCGGGCTATCCCCCCAGCCGCGGCGCCGCCGACGCGTGGAACCTGCTCGACACCCGCGCGCGCCTGGTGGTGGTGGCCGACGGCCCGCCCCCCACCGGCGTCGCGCACGACCTCAACGCCATGCGTGGCCTGGAGCGGGTGATCGTGAACACCGACGAGCCGAGCCGCGCCGGCCTCGAGCGCCTGCAGCGCCCGGTGACGTTCCGCGTGGTGCGGGAGTAGCGCGAGCGGCGGCGCCTAGGTGCCGGGGACCGCGCCCACCACCTGCTTGGTCAGCTCGACCTTCTTCTCGGTGAACACGCGCATCTCCCCGCGCTTGAGCTGGGGATCGTCCTTGAGGTCCACCCGCAGCCGGAAACGACGCTCGAGTTCCGCGAAACGGCGCCCCTCCTGCTCGACGAAGAACAGGGCCACCTCGGGGGCCACCTTCACGGTGATGCGCTTCTCGGAGCCGAGCGCCGTCACCCGGCGCATCGCCCGCTCGAGCTTCACCAGCATGGACTCCTGCGACGTCACCTTGCCCAGTCCGGCGCAGTGCGGACAGTCCTCGGTGTAGTAGTGGAGCAGGCTCGAGCGCTCGCGCTGGCGCGTCATCTCGACCAGCCCGAGGTCCGAGACCGCGAAGGCCCGGGTGCGGGCGCGGTCCTTGCGCAGCTCGTTCCGCAGGTCCTCGATCACCGCGCGCTTGTTGGCCTCGATCTCCATGTCGATGAAGTCGATGACGATGATGCCCCCGATGTCGCGCAGGCGCAGCTGGCGCGGGATCTCGTGCGCCGCCTCCATGTTGGTGCGGAAGATGGTCTCTTCCTGGTTCTTCTTGCCGGTGAAGCGCCCGGTGTTCACGTCGACCGCGACCAGCGCCTCGGTGTGGTCGATGCAGATGTAGCCGCCCTTCTTGAGCCACACCTTGCGCTCGAAGGTCTTCTCGATCTCCGCCTCGATGGCGAACGTGTCGAAGATCGGCGCGCGGTCCTTGTGCAGCACCACGCGATCGCGCAGCTCGGGCGACACCATCTTGAGGTAGGACTGGATCTCGGCGAACGACTCCTTGTCGTCGATGTGCACCTCCTCCACGTCCTCGGTGAAGAGGTCGCGGATGAGGCTCGCCGTGAGCTCGAGCTCGCGGTGCACCAGCGTCGGCGCGCGCGACGAGGAGGCCTTGCGCTCGATCTTCTGCCACAGCTTGTGCAGGTACTTCACGTCGGCGGCGAACTCGGGATCGCCCTTGCCGTCGCCCGCGGTGCGCGCGATGAGCCCGACGCCCTTGGGCTTGAGGTCGGTGATGATGGCCTTGATGCGCTGGCGCTCGGCGCGCTCTTCGATGCGGCGCGAGACGCCGACGTGGTCCACGCCCGGCATCATCACGCAGAAGCGCCCGGGCAGGCTCACCTGCTGCGTGACGCGCGGCCCCTTGGTGCCGATCGCCTCCTTGGTGATCTGCACCAGCACCTCCTGCCCCTTCTTGAGGCAGTCCTCGATCTTCGGCACCGGCGCGCGGCGGCGCTTGCCGCGGTCGCCGTTCTCGTCGAGGTCGGAGATGTCCTCGAGATCGCTGAGCGACTCTGCGAGGTCGGAGGCGTGCAGGAACCCGGTCTTGGGAAGTCCGAGGTCGACGAACGCGGACTGCATGCCGGGCAGCACCGCGTTGACGCGGGCCTTGTAGATGTCCCCCACGTGGCGGCGCTGGTCGGCGCGCTCCACCAGCAGCTCGGCGAGCTCGTCGTCCTCGAGGATGGCGATGCGGGTCTCGTACGAATCGGCGTTGATGATGATCTTGCGTTTCACGAAGGCATCCTGTGCCCCCGTCTCCGGCGCGCCCTCAGGGCCGCGGCGAGAGCAGCTCGATCGGATCGAGCCGCGCACCGCCCTGCTCCGCCCACAGCACCGTCCGCTCGATGTCCACCGTGCGGGGGTCCTGGCCGGGCAGCAGCAGCGCGACGATCTCCTCGGGACGCACGGCGGCGCGTGCGGTGAAACGCACGTGCGCGTCGAGCGCGGCCGGGGACTCGCCGGTGCCGATCGTCAGCGAGACGATCGAGGGCCTTGCGTCGAATTCGCGGGTCTGGGCTTCACTCGTGCGGCGCACGATCACATGGTCGCGCGCCAGCAGCTCGGGGATGGCCGCCTCGAGCGTCCCCGCCAGGGCGTCGGGCGACAGGCCCGCCTGGTCCAGGAACGATGCCGGGAATCGGACCCGGTACGAGGCGCCTTCGAGCTGGCTCATGAGCGAAGGCGTCTTGAAGAGGATGGGCCGGACGGCCAGCACCCGGATTCCGTCGGGCAGCACGGCGTCGAGTCTCTCGGCGAGATCGACGGCGGGCGGCTGGGCGAATTCCAGGTCGAAGGCCTCGGCCCGTGAACGGTATCCCAGGGGCAGCGGGGGCCCGAACGACATCTTGAGGTGCGGGTGATGCCCCTGGGTGAACGCGAGAGGCAGCCCGGAGCGACGCAGGGCGCGCTCCCAGGTGCGCATCAGGTCGAGGTGCGAGGTGAAGCGCATCCCCGGCCCCTTCTCGAAAACGAAACGGAAACGCGTGGCGGTGGTGACGCCCGGCGATACCGACACGCGGCGTGCCCGCCGGCCGTACTCCGGCGCGGGCACCGCGGCGCGCGCGCGGTCGAGGTCGAGCGGTGCGTGAGGCTGCTTGACCCACGGCCGCTGCGGGCACTCGCCGACCCCGCACGAGAAACAGACGTCCTCGAGCCGGCAGTCCTCGGTGGCGGCGGCGCGCTCGGCGCGCAGCTTCTCGCGCACCAGGAACCGCTTGGTGACCGGGGACTGCACCACGTCCCACGGCTGGTCGTGGTCGGACGACCGCTCCACCAGCTGGCGCTCCGGATCCAGCCCGAGGTCGCGGAACACCTCCATCCACGTGGCGAAGCGCAGGTGCTCGCTCCAGGCGTCGAAGCGGCAGCCGCGCCGGTACGCTTCCTCCACCGCCTGGCCCAGGCGGCGGTCGCCGCGCGTGAAGACACCCTCCAGCAGCGAGGTCTCGGCATCGCGGTACTTGAGGGTCACCGGGGTGCCGCGCGCGCTCTCGCGCAGCACGCCGAGACGGCGATTGAGCTCCGCGGTCGTGACCTGCTCGGCCCAGGCGAACGGCGTGTGCGGCTTCGGGACGTGCGGGGAGACGCTCGCGGTGATGCGGAAATTGCGATTGCCCTCGGCGCGCGCGCGCTGGTGGGCCCGCTGGGCGAGGCCGAGGATGGCGCGCAGGTCGTCGTCGTTCTCGCCCGGCAGGCCGCACATGAAGTAGAGCTTGGCGCTGGTGTAGCCCTCGCGCGCGGCGGTGCCCACCGACTGGAGCAGCTCGTCCTCGGTGTGGTTCTTGTTGATGACGTCGCGCATGCGCTGGCTGCCCGCTTCGGGGGCGAGCGTGATCGAGCCCTTCTTCTGGGCCGCCATGCGGCGCGCGACCTCGGCCGGCAGGTTGTCCGGGCGCGTCGACGGCAGCGAGATCTGCACCCGGGTCGGGCACAGCTCGTCGGTGAGCGCGACCACCTGGTCGACGATCTGGGTGTGGTCGGTGGAGGAGAGGGAGATCAGCGACACCTCCTCCATGCCGGTGGCCTGCAGCCCGCCGAGCACCTCCTCGAGCACCTGCTGGGCGGGCTTCTCGCGCACCGGGCGGTTGATCATGCCGGCCTGGCAGAAGCGGCAGCCGCGCGTGCAGCCGCGCATGATCTCGACCGAGAGACGATCGTGCGTGATCTCGCCCACCGGCAGCAGCGGCGCCGCGGGGTAGTAGTCGCTCTTGAGCGTGGGCACGTACACCGACGACACGCGGGACGGGAACCCCGGGCGCGCCGTGGGCACCAGCCAGCCTTCGGGGCTCGATACGGTGTCGTAGCCGAGCGGCACGTACACGCCCGCCACGTGCGCCAGCTCGCGCAACAGGCGCGCGCGCGACCCACCGGCCTGCTTGGAGGCCTTCACCCGGTCCACCACCGCGTGGATGACCTCTTCCCCGTCGCCGATCACGAACGCATCGATGAACTCCGCCATCGGCTCGGGGCTGAACGCCTGCGCACCCCCCGCGATCACCAGCGCGTGCCCCTCGCGGCGGTCGCGCGCGTGCAGCGGCAGCCCGGCCAGGTCGAGCATCATGAGCACGTTGGTGTACTGCAGCTCGTACTGGAGCGAGAACCCGATGACGTCGAAGCGGTCGGCGGTGGCGTGCGAGTCGAGCGAGAACAGCGGGATGCCGAGCCGGCGCATCTCGGCCTCGGCGTCCGGCCACGGGGCGAACGTGAGCTCGGCCGCGGTGTCGGGACGCTGGTTGAGCACGTGGTGGATGATGCGGATGCCCATGTTCGACAGCCCGATCTCGTAGGCGTCGGGGAATGCCAGCAGGACCCGCACCTGTGCTTCATCGAGCGGCTTATGGGGCACGTGCAGCGCGTTGCCCAGATAGCGGTTGGGCTTCGACACGCGCGGCAGCAGCTGGTGCTGGATCAGATCGGCGACGACCGCGGTCATGCGGTGGGCAGGCCTCCCGGGATCCCCGAAACCGTCAGCACCCGGGCCGCATCGCTGCGGGCTCGGGGCACTCCGGCCGGGTGATCTCGTGGTGAGTGCGGCGGGGCGGCACCTCGCCCGCCGGCGTATGGACGGCGGCACGTTAGCACAGCCCTTGGGGCCGCCCAAGGACGGACGTGGAGCGGTCCGCATGCCGCCGCCGCGCGGGTCGTGTATAGTGCGCTCACCCCCTGCGTCTCGACCTTATGAGGACCCGACTCCCATGAGCGTCTCCGAGCGGACCGCGAACACGCTGAGGCGGCTGCACTCGCTGTCCGGCGTCCTGCCGATCGGCATGTTCCTCGCGTTCCACATGTTCATCAACTCCAAGGCCGTCCAGGGCGCGGCCCATTACCGCGCCGCGACCGAGGAGATCGCCAAGCTGCCCTACGTGGCCCTGATCGAGGTGCTCGCCATCGGGGTGCCGATCCTGTTCCACATGGTGCTGGGCATCCTGATCGTGGTGACCGGCCAGGCCAACGTGGGACGCTTCCGCTACGAGCGCAATTGGGGCTACGGCATCCAGCGCGTCACCGGCCTGGTGCTGGTGGCGTTCATCATCTTCCACGTGTGGAGCTCGCGCTTCGCCCCCGAGGCGCTGATGCCGAACGGGGACCTGTTCGGCCTGATGAAGCGCCAGCTCTCGAACCCCGCGGTGTTCGCGTTCTACGTGGTGGGGGTCGCCAGCGCCGCGTTCCACCTCGGCAACGGGCTGTTCGGGTTCGCCATCCACTGGGGCATCGCCACCGGGCGCAACGCGCAGCGCCACGCGGCCCGGCTGGGATACGCCGTGTTCGTCGTGCTCACGCTGGTGGGGGTCAACGCGCTGTTCGGGTTCCTCGGCCGGGGCGTACGGGTGTTCGAGCGCGCCCCCGAGGCCGCCGCGGTCGCGCACACGGAGGTCCGGCCATGAGCGCGAAGCCGCGCATCGCGGTCGTCGGCGGCGGGCTCGCCGGCCTGATGGCGACCATCCGGATCGCCGAGGCCGGCGTCCCGGTGGACCTGTTCTCGATCGTGCCGGTCAAGCGCTCGCACTCGGTGTGCGCGCAGGGCGGCGTCAATGGCGCGGTGAACGTGAAGGGCGAGAACGATTCGCCCGAGATCCACTTCGTGGACACGGTGCGCGGCGGGGACTTCCTCGCCCACCAGGCGCTCGCGAAGGGCATGTGCTACGCCGCACCCGGCATCATCTACCTGCTCGACCGCATGGGCGTGATGTTCAACCGCACGTCCGAGGGCTTCCTCGATTTCCGGCGCTTCGGCGGCACGCTCTACAACCGCACCGCCTTCGCCGGCGCCACCACCGGGCAGCAGATGCTCTACGCGCTCGACGAGCAGGTGCGCCGCCACGAGGCCGCCGGTCTGGTGACCAAGTACGAGGGCTGGGAGTACGTGGGCATGGCGCGCGAGAGCGACGGCCGCTGCGTGGGGCTGGTGGCGCTCGACCTGCGCACCATGAAGCCAAAGGCCTTCCGCGCGGACGCGGTGATGCTCGCGACCGGCGGGCCCGGCCTGATGTTCGGCCGCTCCACCAACTCGGTCATCAATTCGGGCTCCGCCGCGGCCGCCGCCTACATCGAGGGCGCCTGGTACGCCAACGGCGAGTTCATCCAGGTCCACCCCACCGCGATCCCGGGCCAGGACAAGCTGCGCCTCATGAGCGAATCCGCGCGCGGCGAGGGCGGGCGCATCTGGGTGCCGCGGGCCGCGGGTGACGCGCGCGCTCCGCGCCAGATCCCCGAGGCCGAGCGCTGGTACTTCCTCGAGGAGAAATACCCCCGCTACAAGAACCTGGTGCCGCGCGACGTCGCGAGCCGCGAGATCTACCACGTGTGCGTGGACAAGGGACTGGGCGTGGACGGCCAGATGTGCGTCTACCTCGACCTCACCCACATCCCCCGCGCCACGCTCGACCGCAAGCTCGGGGGCATCCTCGAGATCTACGAGAAGTTCACCGGCGACGACCCGCGCGACGTCCCGATGAAGATCTTCCCCGCCGTCCACTACTCGATGGGCGGGCTGTGGGTGGACTACGAGCGCACCGCCGATGGATTCGTGGATCTGGCGAGCCCGAAGAACCACATGACCAACATCCCGGGGCTCTACGCCATCGGCGAATGCGACTACCAGTACCACGGCGCCAACCGGCTGGGCGCGAACTCCCTCCTGTCGTGCGTGTACGCCGGTCAGATCGGCGGGCCCGCGGCGGTGGCGTGGGCCCAGAACCAGAAGGGGTCCGCGGCCGACGTCCCGTCCTCGGTGTTCGACCGGGTCGAGGCGAAGTGGACCGCCCACTTCGAGGGGCTGCGCGCCCGTCGCGGCGAGCACAATCCGTACGTGCTCGCCGAGGAGCTGGGCAACTGGATGCTCGACAACGTCACCACCGTGCGCTTCAACGACAAGCTGCGCGCCACCGACGCGAAGATCGGCGAGCTCGCGCAGCGCTGGAACCAGGCGAGCGTGCTCGACGACGCGACGTGGTCGAACGCGCCGCTGGCGTTCCTCAACCAGCTGTCGAACATGTTCGCGCTCGCCCGGGTGGTCACCCGCGGTGCGCTCGCGCGCGACGAGAGCCGCGGCTCCCACTACAAGCCTGACTTCCCGGATCGCGACGACGCGAACTGGCTCAAGACCACGGTCGCCACGTACTCGCCCGACGGCCCCTCCTTCCGCTACGACCCGGTGGACATCTCGCTCGTCCGGCCGGTCGCGCGGAAGTACGACTAGGACGGAACCCGCCATGCTCCGCACGACGATCGAACTGAAGATCCGACGCCAGGACGGGCCCTCCACGCCGCCGCGGTGGGAGGAATTCTCCCTGCCCTACCGGGCCGGCATGAACGTGATCTCCTGCCTGATGGACATCCGCAAGCGCCCGGTCACGCGGGAGGGCAGGACGACCACCCCGGTGCAGTGGGACTCGTCGTGCCTCGAGGAGGTGTGCGGCGCGTGCACCATGCGCGTGAACGGCCGCCCGCGGCAGTCGTGCACCGCGCTCATCGACCAGCTGCCCGAGGGCCCGATCACGCTCGAGCCGCTCACCAAGTTCCCGGTGGTGCGCGACCTGGTGGTGGACCGCAAGCCGATGTTCGAGGCGCTCAAGCAGGTGCAGGCCTGGATCCCCATCGACGGCACGTACGACCTCGGGCCCGGGCCCAAGCTGGCCGCGTCCGAGGCGGCCGAGGCTTACCTGTACTCGCGCTGCATGACCTGCGGTTGCTGCATGGAGGCCTGCCCGCAGTACAACGACCGCTCGGATTTCATCGGCCCGGCGCCGATCGCGCAGGTGCGGCTGTTCAACGCGCATCCCACCGGACGCATGAACGCCGCCGACCGGCTCGACGCGATCATGGGCCGCGGCGGCCTCGCCGACTGCGGCAACGCGCAGAACTGCGTCGAGGTGTGCCCCAAGGAGATCCCGCTCACCGAGGCCTTCGGCGAGCTCGGACGCCAGACCACGATGCTCTGGCTCCGGCGTCTGGTCTCGAAGTAGCGCGGCGGGCCGGCATGAGGTTCGCGGAGGATCGCAGCTCCGGCTCGAGCGGGGTGGCGGGCGCCTTCCTCGACGAGCTCGGGCGCTGGGCCGCGCTGGACCGCTCGACCTCGGCGGCCGCGTTCCACGGCGCGCTCCTGGCGTGGCTGCGCGCCGCCCAGGCGGCGCAGCCGGCGATGGCGCTGGTGCACCAGCTCGCCGCGCGCGCGCTCGACGTCGCGGCGGCGGGGATCGCGCGCGGGGACCCGCCCGCCGATCTGCGCGCCCACCTCGCGCAGTCGTGCGCGGCGGAGCGTGAGGACCTTGCCGCTTCGCAGGCCGCGGTGGCCCGACAGGCGAGGAAGCTCGTGGAGGGCCACGAGCCATGGATCGCCACTGTGTCCGCGAGCGCGACCGTGCGGGCGGCGTTCCTCGAACTGCAGCGCGCAGGCCTGGCGCCGCGCGCGCTGGCGGCCGAGAGCCGCCCGGGCCTCGAGGGCCGCGCCCTGGCCACCGCGCTCGCCGCCGCGGGCCTGCCGACCTGGCTGGTGGTGGACGCCGCCCTTCCGCTGCTGCTCTCGCAGGCGCGCCTGGTGTGGATCGGCGCCGACGCGGTGACCGAGCTCGGCGTGCTCAACAAGGTGGGCTCGTTCGCCGCGGCGCTCGCGGCGCGCGAGCACTCGGTGCCGGTGTACGCGCTCGCCTCGCGCCGGCGATTCCTGCCGGCGGCGACGGCGGCGCTCGGCATCCCCGAGATGCCGCCGGACGAGGTGTGGGACACGCCCGCCGCGGGCGTGCGGCCGCGCAACGTTTACTTCGAGATGGTGCCGCTCGAGCTGCTGCGCGGGATCGTGGTCGAGGACGCGGTGCTGGGGCCCACCGAGGCCGCGACGCTGGCGCGCGAGCGCCCGCTGCCGGACGCGCTCGCGGCCCCGTTCCGGGCCGGCTGACCGCCCGGACCTCGCCTCCGCGCGCCGGACTTCCGGGCGCGGCCGCGCCGGCCCTCAGCCCTTGACCACCAGGAACGGCCGGAGCCGCGCGACCGGGTGCGCGAGATCCGCGCCGGCGACCACGCGCACCACGTCGGCCACGTCCTTGTAGGCCTCGCTGGTCTCCTCGCGCAGCGTGTCGCGTCCCTCGTAGCGCACCACCACGCCCTGATCGCGCAGCTCGGCCACCAGGTCGCGCCCGCGCGTCTCCTTCACCGCGCGGGTGCGGCTCATCTGCCGACCGGCGCCGTGGCAGCAGGAGCCGAACGCGTGGGCCATGGCGCCCGGGGCGCCCAGCAGCACGTACGAGTAGCGCCCCATGTCGCCCGGCACCATCACCGGCTGACCCACGGCGCGGTACGCCGCGGGCACCTCCGGGTGGCCGGCCGGGAAGGCGCGCGTCGCGCCCTTGCGGTGCACCAGGCAGCGGACCTGGCCCGCGCCGATGGCGTGGCGCTCGAACTTGGCGATGTTGTGCGCGACGTCGTACACCAGCTCGAGCCCGAGCTCCTCGGGACCGCGCCGTGACACCCGACCGAACGCGCGGCGGACGCTGTCGGCGATGCACTGCCGGTTGGCCCACGCGAAGTTGGCCGCCGCGCGCATCGCGCCCAGATAGGCCTGCGCCTCGGGAGCGCGCAGCGGGGCGCAGGCGAGCTGGCGGTCGGGCAGCACGATCCCCCACGCGCCGAGCTGGCGGACGACGTCGCGCACGTGATCGGTGCACACCTGGTGCCCGAGCCCGCGCGAGCCGCAGTGGATCATGACCGTGACCTGGCCGCGCGCCAGCCCGAGCGCGGCCGCGCCGTGCGGGTCGAGGATCTCGTCGACCTCCTGGACCTCGAGGAAGTGGTTGCCGGAGCCGAGCGTGCCGAGCTGCCCTCGCCCGCGCTCGTGGGCGGCTTCGCTGACTGCGCGCGGGTCGGCCTCGGCGAGCGCGCCGCCCTCCTCGCAGCGCTCCAGATCGCTCGCCCAGCCCATGCCCCGGCCCACCGCCCAGCCAGCGCCCTCGCGCAGCACGCGGTCGAGGTCGGTCCGGGAGACCTTCACGGCGCCGGACGAGCCCACGCCGCACGGCACCTCGCGCTGGAGCGCGTCGGCCAGTTCCTCGATGCGCGCGCCGAGCGCCGCCCGCGTCAGCCGGCTGCGCAGCAGCCGGACTCCGCAGCCGATGTCGTAGCCCACCGCGCCGGGCGAGACCACGCCCTCGTCCGGGTCGGTGGCGATCACGCCCCCCACCGGCAGGCCATAGCCCCAATGCGCGTCGGGCATCGCGATCGAGGCCTCGAGGATGCCCGGCAGGTGCGCGGCATTGCGCACCTGCTCGGGCGTGCGGTCGGCGAGCATGCGGTCCAGCAGCGGGCGGTCCGCGAACAGCACGCCGGGCACGCGCATCCCCCCCTGCCGCGGCAGCATCCAGCGGAATTCGTCGAGCCGGACCACTCCGGCGGGCGCCTCGTTCATGGCGCGGGCAGCATCCCACCCCGCCGCCCCCGGCTCAACGGCGGCACGGCGTGACGCGCCCGGGCGGCCTCCGGGCCGGGCGTCGCGCGGCTCAGCCCCGGCGCGTCCGCGCGCGCGTCCGGGGTCGCGCGGGCCGCCGGGCCGCGCGCGCGGGTGCGGCCGGCGGGGGCGAGCCGGGCACCACTCCCGCCTCGCGCAGGTAGCGCCCGGTCCACGACTCCTCGCACGCCGCGATCACCTCCGGCGCTCCCTCGGCCAGCACGCGCCCCCCGGCTTCGCCCCCGTCCGGACCGAGATCGACCACCCAGTCGCAGTTGCGGATCACGTCCAGATGGTGCTCGACCAGCACCACCGTGTCGCCGCGCGCCACCAGGTCGTCGAGCACCTCGAGCAGGCGCTGGACGTCGGCGAAATGGAGGCCGACCGTGGGTTCGTCGAGCAGGTAGAGCGTCTGGCCCGCGCTGCGCCCGGTCAGCTCGCGCGCCACCTTGAGGCGCTGCGCCTCGCCACCCGAGAGCTGGTTCGCGGGCTGGCCCAGCCTCAGGTAGCCGAGCCCGACGCGCCGCAGCACGTGGAGCGCGCGGGTGAAGCGCGGCTCGGTCGCGAAGTGCTCGAACGCCTGGTCCACGGTGAGGGCGAGCGCGTCGCGGATGTTGAGGCCGCGGTGACGCACCTCGAGCACCTCGGACCGGAAGCGGTCGCCGCCGCAGACCTCGCACGGCACCAGCACGTCCGCCAGGAAGTACATCTCGACCGTCACCCAGCCCGCACCCTGGCACGTCTCGCAGCGGCCGCCGGCGGTGTTGAACGAGAACGCTCCGTCCTTCAGCCCGCGGGCGAGCGCCGCCGGCTGGCGCGCGTACGCCTCACGCAGCGCGGCGTACGCCCCGAGGTACGTCACCGGGCACGATCGCGGCGTGCGCCCGATCGGAGATTGGTCCACGAGCACGACGCGGCTCAGGTGTTCGAGCCCGCGCACCGCTCGGTGCGTGCCGACGGGCTCCTCCTCGCGCTGGTCGAAGCGCTTGCGCGCGGCGCGATAGAGCACGTCCTCCACCAGGCTGCTCTTGCCCGAGCCCGAGACCCCGGTGACCGCGCTCAGACGTCCGACCGGGAGGCGCGCATCCACACCCTTCAGGTTGTGATGCGTGGCACCCAGCACCTCGATGAAGCGCTCCGGGGCCCCGCCGATACGGTTGCGCGCGACCTGTCGCTCGCCCCGCAGGTAGCTCGCGGTCTCGGTCTCCACGCTCTCGAGCGCGGCGCCCGCCGGCCCGGCGTAGAGCAGCCGCCCACCGTGCTCGCCCGCCCCCGGCCCGAGATCCACCAGATACGCGGCCGCGCGGATGACCAGCGGCTCGTGCTCCACCACCACCACGGTGTTCCCGCGCTCCGCCAGTTCCTCGCAGGATCGCCACCAGCCGACCGGTGTCGCGTGGATGCAGCCCGACGGTGGGCTCGTCGAGCACGTAGAGCGTCTCGGTGAGGTTCGCGCCGAGCGCGTTCGCCAGCTCGATGCGCTGCGCCTCGCCTCCCGACAGCGTGCGGGTGAGCCGGTCGAGCGTCAGGTAGCCGAGATCGACGCGCTCGAGGAAGCCGAGCCGAGCCGCCAGTTCGTCCAGCACCGGCTCCGCGACGATGCGCTCGGAGGGCGTGAAGTCGAGCCCCGCGACGTAGCGCGACGCCGCGGCCACGGTCATCTGTCCGACCTCCGCGATGCTGCGCCCCGCGAGCCGCACATGGAGCGCCTCGGGGCGCAGGCGCGAGCCCCGGCAGGCGGCGCAGGCGCGGGCGGTCTGGTAGCGCCGGACGATGAAGCGATTGCCCGCCTTGTAGGACTTCTTCTGGAGCCGCTGCAGGAACGGGACGGCCCCGCGGAAGCCCTCCCCTCCGTCCAGCACCAGTTCGCGGTGTTCCGGCCGCATGCGCTCCCACGGCAGATCGAGCGGCACGTCGTGCTCGCGCGACAGCTTCTCGAGCCGCGGCCAGGCGATGGAGCGCCACGACCGGGCCCAGGGATCGATGGCGCCCTGGCGCAGCGTCTTCGAGGGATCGGGCACGATCAATTCGGGCGCGAACGTGAGCACGTCGCCGAAGCCGCGGCATTCGGGGCACACCCCGAGCGGGCTGTTGAACGAGAACAGCGCGGGCTCCGGGCGCATCGCGGGAGTGCCGCAGGCGCGGCACTCCCAGCGCTCGCTGCGGCGCTCGGGCGCCCGGGCGCCGCGCACCAGTTCGAGCCGGCCCTCGCCGCGGCGGAACCCCGCCTCGCACGCCTCGACCAGGCGCTGCCGCTCGTCCGGGCGCCAGCTGAAGCGGTCCACCACCACCCCCACGGTGGCCGTCCCGCGCGGCAGGCGCGGCAGCGGCTCCAGCGGCATGGTCTCACCGTCCAGGCGGACCCGCGTGAACCCCGCACGCAGCAGATCCGCGGCCTGCTGCTCCCACGCCATGCGCTCCGAGAGCGCGACCGGCGCCAGGATCAGCAGGGGCTCGCCGGGCTCCCAGCCTTCCGCTTCGCGCGCGACAGAACTCGGGCTGTCCACCGCCACGACGCGATCGCAGGCCGCGCAATGCACGGTGCCGAGGCGCGCGAACAGCAGGCGGAGATGGTCGAGGACCTCGGTCGCGGTCCCGACCGTGGAACGTGCGCTGCGCGCCGGCGACGCCTGCTGGATGGCGACCGCCGGCGTGAGCCCGTGGATGCTGTCCACGTCGGGGCGCGCCAGCCGCTCGAGGAACTGCCGGGCGTAGGCCGAGACCGACTCGACGTAGCGGCGCTGTCCCTCGGCGTAGAGCGTGTCGAAGGCCAGCGAGGACTTCCCCGAGCCCGACACGCCCGTGATCACCGTGAGCCGCCCTCGCGGCAGGTCGAGGTCGAGGTCCTTGAGGTTGTGCTGGCGGGCCCCGCGGATGGAGATCGCGTCCGGCGGGAACGGGGTGTCGATCAACGATCGCTCGGGCTGGGGTGCGCAGGCGCGGCCGGGAGGGCGCGAATCTATCACACGGGCGCCGGGCGGGAACGCGTACGGCTCGCCCATCCATGAGCGAGCCGTGCGCAGAAGAACTGAGGATCATCGCCAGCCCTGGCGACCCCCAGCCCTGCATCGCCGCAGGGCCTACAGGTGCCGGCTGCGGCACTGACGCGGAGCACCCCGGACGTCGCGCGGAGGCGAGCGTCAGGGGTTCAGCATTCGGGGATCGACGACTCTCGTCGGTCGATCCCCGAGGACGTGCCAGGTCCAGTTTTCGCTGAAGTTACTTCTTCTTCTTCGCAGCCTTCTTCTTCGTGGCCTTCTTCTTCGCAGCCTTCTTCTTGGCAGCCATTGGTGATCACCTCCTTGTCGATTCACTCGTTCGACGGACCATTCGGCCCACCGAAGACATAGTGCGCCGCATCTTCGCGGCCGGACGGCCTTCTGCGGAGCTCCCGAGTGCCCAGCATGGCCTCAGTCAGTGTATTGATGCAGCCGGCATGCCACGATCGACGGATGAATCACTCGCTGGACGATAAAATGTTGTGGTTGAACATGATGACCGGCCGATTCCGATGGATCCACCAGGTCCGGAGCGGTGGAGAGCGCTGTGGACAACCGGCATAACTGTCAAGATTATTGGGCGTTAGCCGGATGATGGTCAGCAATGTCATGCAGTACATGACGTTACTGGATACTGTCCACTTCCTGGCTGGTGTCAAGATACTTGACGACTGACCTCGTCATCGATCCGCAGCCGCCTCAGCTTCTCGATCAGACCCTGCCGCGAGATGCCGAGCACGCGAGCGGCGCGGCTCTTGTTGCCCGCGACCAGTCGCATCACCTCGCTGATGTGCTCGGCCTCGATCTGGGCCAGCGTGGGCATCGCCAGGGCTGTCCGGTGACGCGTCGCGGGGAGCGCCGCCGGCCGTCGCGCCGCGGCCGAGGATCTCGGAGGACAGGTGGTCGAGCGCGATGGTCTCACCCTCCTCGAGCAGCACCACGCGCTCGACGAGGTTCTTCAGCTCGCGCACGTTCCCGGGCCAGGCATACGCGAGCATCGCCTGCGCCGCCCCGTCACTGATGGAGGCGAAGCGCTTCTGGAACTTGCGCGAGAACTCCTGCACGAAGTGCTGCCCGAGCATCAGGATGTCGTCTCCGCGTTCGCGGAGCGCCGGCAGGTGGATGCTCACCACCTTGAGGCGGAAGAACAGGTCGCTGCGGAAGCGGCCCGACCGCACCTCGAGATCGAGGTCCTTGTTGGTCGCGGCGACGATGCGGATGTCGACGGCGATGTCGAGCGCCCCGCCCACGCGCTTGAAGTTGCGGTGGTCGATGAAGCGCAGCAGCTTCGCCTGGGTGGGCAACGGCATGTCCGCGACCTCGTCCAGGAACAGGGTGCCGCCGTCGCACAGCTCGACCAGCCCCTTCTTGGTGTCGGTGGCGTCGGTGAACGCGCCGCGCTCGTGCCCGAACAGCTCGTTCTCGAGCAGGCTCTCGTGGAACGAGGAGCAGTTCACCTCCATCAGCGGCTGCTGGGCACGGTCGCTGCGGTAGTGGAGGGCACGAGCGACCAGCTCCTTGCCGGTGCCGCTCTCACCGGTGATGAGCACCGAGGTCGCCTGGCTGCGCACCACCTTCTCGATGAGGTCGCTCACTTCGCGCATCGGGCCGGAGGTGCCGATGATCTCCTCCCCCGTCCAGGCGGCTCCACGCCTGGCGCCGATACAGGTCGAGCTCGCTCGCCTGGCGGAAGTGCCGGCTCGCGGACTCCACCGCGAGCACGATGTCCTCCATCTCGTACGGTTTGCGCAGGAAGTCGCACGCGCCGAGCTTCATGGCGTCCACCGCGGACTGGACGTCGCCGTACGCCGTGATGAGCACCACCTGCAGCAGCGGGTCCACTTCGCGGGCGCGCCGCAGCACCGAGAGTCCGTCGGTGTCGGGCAGGCGCATGTCGAGGATCATGACCTGCGGCCGTCACCTCCCGCACCTTGTCGAGGCCTTCCGCCCCGGTGCTCGCGAGCTCCACGGCGTAACCGCGCGCGCGCAGCACCTTGGCCAGGGACTTGCGGATCAGGAGCTCGTCGTCGACCACCAGGACCGAGGTCTTCATCGGGCGCTCACTCTTCGGGCCGCCCCGGCATCTCGGCCGGCACCGGCAGGGAGACGCGCAGCGTGGCGCCGCCGCCGGGGTTGTTCTTGGCGGTGATCACGCCGCCGGCCTCGCGCACGATCTGCACCGAGATGGACAGCCCGAGCCCGGTGCCCTTCGATCGCGTGGTGAAGAACGGGTCGAAGATCTTGTCCATGAGCTCCTTGGGGATGCCCACGCCGAGGTCGGTGAACGACACGTCCACCATCGACCGCCGGGTGCGGTATCGGCGCACGCCGGTGGTCACCCGCAGGGCGCCGCCCTCCGGCATCGCCTGGACCGCGTTCAGGCACAGGTTCAGGAACACCTGCTGCACCAGGTCGGGGTCCACGAACACGAGCGGGAGGTCGTCGGTCAGCTCTCGCGAGAGCTGGATCTCGGCGTCGCCGAGCTGGAGCTCGAGCATCGCGAGCGTGCGGTCGAGCACGGCGTGGAGGTCGGTGGGCTGTGGCTGCGCCGCCGGCGGCCGCGCGAACATGAGCAGCCCGGTGATGATCTGCTCGATGCGGTCCAGCTCCTTGATGACGTCGTCGAGGTCCTCGCGCCGCGGATCGTTGGGCTTGAACTTGGAGCCGACGAACTGGACCGTGGTGCGGATGCCGGTGAGCGGATTGCGGATCTCGTGGGCGACGTAGGCCGAGAGCTCGCCGAGCGAGACCAGCCGGTCGATGCGCTTCTGGAACTCGCCGTCCTCGGTCTCGGAGATGGCCTCGGCGAGCACGACCGAGCCCACCACGTCACCGTCCTCGTCGCGCATCGGCAGCGACTCGGCCTTGAGCGTCAGCTCGCGCTCGTCGGTCTCGATCCGGAAGTCGCGCGCCTCGCGCGACGCGCCTTTGAGCCAACGCGCGTCGGCGCCCGGGAACAGCCGCGTGCCCGGGCAGGCCGAGGAACGCCCCCGGCTCAGCGCCGAGCATCTCGTCGAGACGCCGGTTGTAGTAGAGGACACGGCGCTCGCGGTCGAGCGCGACGACCACCTGCTCGAGCGTGTCCAGCACCTGGGAGGACAGCGCCGGGGAGCGCGCCGGGGTCTCGGGCTCCCCATGCCGGCTCGGGGTCTCACTGCGCATGGGCGGTAGGCCTCCACTGAAACGCGACCGATGCGCCAGTGGTATCACAGGCCCGCGGCCCGGGCAATGATCCGTGTGCGTTCCCGCCCGTCCCGGCCGGGCTCGGGCGCTCGTCCACGGCGCACGCGGCGGGCCGCTCGTCGCGTCGCGCGTGCCGTCCGCCGCGCGTCGTCGGGCGCGCGCGGCGGGCGCTCTCGGGGTTGTCTCGGGGTGGCCCGGCTGATAGAGTATCCAGCCGCTTTCCGCTCATCCGATCACCGTCCTTCCTCCCTCATCCGGAGTCCCGCATGCTTCGTTTCCTGCGCGGCGGTGGCAAGCGCACCAAGACCATCTGGTGGTCCGTCGCCATCATCACCATCGTCGGTTTCCTCGCCGGCTTCGTGTTCCTGTTCGGCGCCGGTCTGGACACCACGCAGAACGCGCGCGCCACCGGCGCGGTGGCCGTGGTGGACGGTGAGCGCATCTCGAACGTGGACTTCCAGAACGCGCTCGTCCAGCAGCGCGAGGCGTTACCGGCGCCAGTTCGGTGCGATCCCGCCGAGCGCGACCAGCGGATGCTCGAGACCCAGGCGTGGCGGACGCTCGTCACCGAGCGTCTGGTCACGGCCAAGGCGCTCCAGTTCGGGCTGCGAGGCGACCGACAAGGACGTCAGC
Source organism: Candidatus Eiseniibacteriota bacterium (assembly GCA_963776245.1). Classification (GTDB taxonomy): domain Bacteria; phylum Eisenbacteria; class RBG-16-71-46; order RBG-16-71-46; family RBG-16-71-46; genus CAVSAC01. The sequence continues at coordinate 260,449 of CAVZLN010000006.1, forward strand.
CTGGCGATGAAGACGAACCCGCCGCAGGCGCTCCTGATGATGCCCGACTTCCAGACCAACGGGCAGTTCGACATCAACAAGTACCGTTCGGCGCTGCAGAACCCGAACATCAACTGGGCTCCTTTCGAGGAGATGGCGCGCAAGCAGATCCCGATGCGGAAGCTGGAGGAGCGGCTGCTCGCTTCGATCAAGGTCACGGACGCTGAACTGCGCCAGACCTTCCACGATCGCAATGACCGCATCGACGCGACCGTGGTCGCGCTGCTCCCCGCCGCCGACACCAAGGTGGCCGCGCCCACCGAGGCCGAGCTCCAGGCGGCCTACGACCGCTTCAAAGGGCGTTTCGGCTCGGGCCTGCGGGTCCAGCTCGAGGTGCTCCAGGTGCCGAAGCGGTATGGAGAGCGGGAACTGCGCGAGGCGCTCGAGCTGGCGAAGAGCCTGACGGAACGGGCGCGCCGCGGGGAGAAGTTCGAGGATCTCGCCCGGGACTTCAGCGAGGGCCCCAACGCCGACCAGGGCGGCACGCTGCCGCGCCCGGTGACGATGCAGGAGCTCGGCCCCCAGATGGGCCCCCAGGTCTTCTCGCTCCCGCCCGGCTCCGTGCTCGACCCGGTCGGGGACGCGGGCCGTTTCGTGATCCTCAAGGTGATCGAGAAGATGCCGCCGGCCGCGAATGGCCAGCCGCAGATGCGCATCGGGCAGATCATCGTCAAAGCCAAGTCCGACGACGCCTCGGTGCGCAAGCAGGTCGATGAGCTCAAGAAGCTGCGCGCGCGCGCGGCGGGCTCGAAGAGCCTCGCGCAGGCGGCCACGGCCGGCGGGCTCACGACCTTCAAGACCTCGTACTACGACTTCGCCAACCCGCCCAACGAGCTCTACTCGGTCCCCGAGGCCGCCGAGTGGGGCCTCGGCGCGAAGCCGGGCGAAGTGAGTCCGGTGTTCGAGGGGATCGACGAGTACGTGGTCGCGCAGGTGTCGGGGCGCCACTCCGGTGGCCCGGCGCCGCGCTCGGAGGTGGCCGAGCCCATCCGCCAGGTCGCCGAGCTGGGCAAGAAGGTGGATGCGCTCAAGGGCAAGGCCGACGCGCTCGCGCAGGCGGTGGCCGCCGGCCAGCGGCTCGAGGACGCGGCCCGCGCCCAGGGGCTGCAGGCCGAGCGCATCAGCGGCATGACGCGGTCGACGCCCGACCCGCGTCTCGGCGCCCCGGAGGCGCTCGGCGCGCTGTTCTCCGCCCGGCCGGGCGTGGTGGTGGGCCCGGTGCGCGCGCTCACCGGCTGGTACTTCGTGCGCCTCGAGAACGTGGCCGCGGCGCCCGACACCGCCTACGAGCGGACCAAGACCACGCTGGCGCGCGAGATCCTGCAGCGGCGCCAGCAATCGTTCTTCGTGGGCTTCGTGAGCGGTCTCCGCGAGCATTCAGCCGTGAAGGACCTGCGCAACCTCGCGGCGGACTGAGCGCGGATCGCGGACACCAGCGAGCATCACGGCGCGGCAGCGCGCCGCACCCCACGACGGCGCGACCCCGGTCGCGCCGTCGGCGTTCGCGGGCGGAGAGCGCTGCGGAGAGCGCTCACGCCCGCGCGGTCACTCGACGGGCTTGTTGTCGGGCGGCTTGGGGGTCTCGTCGCGCTGGATCTCGTCCTTGATCTCGCGCTGCGCCTTGCGGAATTCCTTCATCGCCTGACCGAGCCCGCGCGCCAGGTTGGGCAGCTGGCTGGGCCCGAAGACCAGCAGCACCAGAACGAGTACGATCGCGATCTCGCCGCCACCGAGTCCGAACATCGTGTCCTCCTCTCCCTACTGGGGATCCCAGCGGAGCCGGCTGCGGTCGCTGCCGATCACCACCGTCACGTCCGCCAGATCCGAGTCCCATGCCTGCCGGATCACCGGCGGCCCGCCCAGATAGCGGGCCACGGCACGCGCGGCGACCGGATCGTCGCGCCGCGCGACGACGACCGACGCGAACCAGTCCGCGCGATCGGCGTTGCTCACCTCCACCACCTGAAATCCACCCTCGCGCAGGTACGAGGCGATCCGCGAGGCGATCCCGCCCTCGCCCGAGCCGTTCAGCACCTGCACCCGCGTCTGGCGCGGCGGCGGCCCCGGCGCGCGCGTGCTCGGCGCGGGCCGGAAGCTCGACCACCCCCACGACAGCACCAGCGTCCCCACCATCATCGCGAGCGCCCAGAAGGCCACGCGCCCGCCGCGCTCGGCGATCTTACCCACGCGTCACGCTCTGCGCCCGACGGCGCGACCCCGCGCGCGGCGGGGCCTCGAGCGCGCGCAGCGCGGCGCGCAGACGCGTCCACGTGCGCCCCAGCGACTCGGGCAGCACCCGCGTGCCGCCCAGCACCGGCATGAAGTTGGTGTCGCCGTCCCAGCGCGGCACCAGGTGCAGGTGCAGGTGCCGGAGCACCCCCGCTCCGGCCACGCGGCCGAGATTCACGCCCACGTTGATGCCGTGCGGTGCATACTCCGCCGCCAGCGCGCGCTCCGCAAGGCCGGTGAGATCGAGCAGGTCCGCGCGCTCCGCGGGGGTCAGTTCGTGGAAGGCGCCGGTGTGGCGCGCCACCGCCACCATCAGGTGGGCCGGATTGTACGGGTAGCGATTGAGCATGAGCAGCGCGTGGGGCCGCCGCGCCAGCACCAGGTGGGCGCGGTCGCCGCGCGCGCGGCGCACCCGGCAGAACAGACAGCCCCGGGGCTCGTGCGCGCGGTGGATGTACTCCATGCGCCACGGCGACCACAGGCGCGCGTACGCGTCGGCACCTTTCATGCCCCGGCCCTCCCTCCGCCCAGTTCGCGGTGCACGCGCTCGGCGTCCTCGAGTTGTTCCACGGTGTTGATGCCGAGCAGTTCCCGGTACTCCGGGGCGCACACCACCGCGCCCGCGTGACCGGCGCGCTGGAGCAGCTCCACGGTGTCGGTCAGATAGTACTCGCCCTGGGAGTTGCCCGCCGTCAGCCCCGCCAGCACCTGGGCCAGCGCCGGGTAGTCGAACGCGTAGATGCCCGAGTTCACCTCGTGGATGGCGCGCTGCTCCGGCGTGGCGTCGCGGTGCTCCACGATCGCGGTGATGCCGTGCTCGCCGGCGCGCAGGATGCGACCGTAGCCGGTCGGATCGGGGAGCCGCATGGAGAGCACGGTGACGGCGGCGCCGCTCGCGCGGTGCCCCTCGAGCAGCGCGTGGAGGGTCGCGGCGCGCAGCAGCGGCGTGTCCCCGCACACCACCAGCAACGTGCCCTCGAACTCCTCGAGCGCGGGACCCGCCATCATCACCGCGTGCCCGGTGCCGCGCTGGTCGGCCTGCACCACCCACTCCACTTCGGCGTCGGCGAAGGCGGCTCGGACACGGTCGCGCTGGTGCCCGATCACCACCAGCGTGCGTCCCACCCCGAGGTCCTCGAGCGTGTCCAGCACGTGGCCGAGCAGCGGCCGGCCGGCCACCTGGTGCAGCACCTTGGCCATGTCGCTCTTCATGCGGGTGCCCTGTCCGGCGGCGAGCACGAGCGCGGCGACCTCGGGATGGCGGTGGGTCATCGGGGCTCCCATTCGAGGTTGTCGATCAGCCGCGCCGGCCCCACGCGCGCGGCGACGGCCAGCAGCACGCGGCCCTCCACCCGGCGCACCGGACGCAGGGTGATGGCATCCACCACCGCGACGTAGTCCTCGCGCACCAGCGGATACGCGCGCCAGACGCGGCGGATGGCGGTCTTGAGCCGCGCCGCCGAGCGCTCGCCGGCCCGCAGCGCCCGTTCGGCCGCGCCCAGCCCGCGCACCAGCGCGACCGCCTGGGCACGATGGTCGCCGTCCAGATAGGCGTTCCGGCTCGAACACGCCAGCCCGTCGCGTTCGCGCACGGTGGCGCCGCGGCGCACCTTCACCGGGAGCAGCAGGTCCCGGCACATCTGCTCGAGCACCCGTGCCTGCTGCGCGTCCTTCTGCCCGAGCCACAGGTCGTCCGGCGCCACGGCGTGGAGCAGCTTCAGGACCACCGTGGCCACGCCCTCGAAATGACCGGGCCGCACCGCGCCCTCGAGCACGTCGCCCAGCCCGGTCACCCGCGTGCGCGTGCGCTCGCCGGCGGGGTACACGTCCGTCTCCCGCGGCGCCCACAGCAGGTCGACACCCTCGCGCGCCAGCAGCGCGCGGTCGCGCGCCAGGGAGCGCGGGTAGCGGCGGTAGTCCTCGGTCGGCCCGAACTGCAGCGGGTTCACGAAGATGCTCACCACCACGCGGTCGGCCACGGCGCGCGCGCGCCCCACCAGCGCGAGATGGCCCGCGTGCAGCGCGCCCATGGTGGGCACCAGGGCCACCCGCGACCCGCGCGCGCGCCACGCCGACACCGCCCGCCGCACGTCCTCGACGCGCCGCACCATCGCCAGGGCGGGTCGCGCCGGAGTGCGCCCGCCGGGGCGCGCCGCCCGCGTCGCCATCAGTAGGACTCCCGCTCCGCGGGGAAGCGCCGCTCGCGCACGTCGGCGACGAAGCGGCGGAAGGCGTCGCGCGCGGTGTCCGCCAGTTCGGCGTAGCGCCGCACGAACCTCGGCTGATGCCCGAGGTAATAGCCCAGCAGGTCGTGGCTCACCAGCACCTGCCCGTCGCACCCGGGCCCCGCGCCGATGCCGATGGTGGGGATATCGAGGGCGCGCGTCACGGCCGCGCCGAGCGCCGCGGGGATGCCCTCGAGCACCAGCGCGAAGCAGCCCGCCTCCTCCAGCAGCCGCGCCTCGCGCAGCAGCCGCTCCTGGTCGGCCTCGGAGCGCGCCTGCACCCGGTACCCGCCGAAGGCGAGCACGCTCTGCGGCGTCAGACCGAGGTGCCCCATCACCGGGATGCCGCTGGCGACGATGCGCCCCACCGCGGGGACCACGCGCTCCCCGCCCTCGAGCTTGATCGCGTCGGCGCCTCCTTCCTGCACCATCCGCCCGGCGTTGGCGACCGCCTGTTCGACGCTGACCTGGTACGACATGAACGGCATGTCGCCGACCACCAGCGCCGCCGGACGCGCGCGCGTCACGGCCCGGACGTGGTGGAGCATGTCGTCCATGGTGACCGGCAGCGTGCTGTCGTAGCCCAGCACCACCGTGCCGAGACTGTCGCCCACCAGCAGCACGTCGACCCCCGCTTCGTCGGCGAGTCGCGCGCCCGGGAAGTCGGACGCCGTGACGACCACGATGGGGCGCTGCTGCCGCTTCAACTCGACCACCGCGGGCGCCGTGATCCTCGCGCGCGCGGCCGGGAGCTCTCCGCCATTCATCCGCTGCCTCCCCCTTCGATCGGCGTGTAGTACACCGTGCCCGTCCCGTGCGAGAGGATGCGCTTGAGCAGGTCCTCGAAGTCGTCCGGGTTGTTCACGAAGTCGATGGCGTTGGTGTTCACCACCAGCAGCGGGGCATCGGTGTAGTGGAAGAAGAAGTGGTTGTACGCCTCCACCAGCTGCTCGATGTAGCCGCGCTCCATGTCCTTCTCGAACGGGCGCGCGCGCCGCGAGATGCGCTCCATCAGCGTCTCGGCGGTGGCCTGCAGGTAGATCACGACGTCGGGCTTCACCACCTCCAGCTCGAGCCAGCCCACCAGCCGCTCGTAGAGCGCGAGCTCGCGCTCCGACAGGTTCAGACGCGCGAAGATGCGATCCTTGGCGAACAGGTAGTCCGCCACCAGGCGGTCGCTGAACAGCTCGGTCTGACGCAGATTGCGCTGCTGCTGGTAGCGGCTGAACAGGAAGTGCATCTGCGTCTGGAACGCGAATCGCGCCCGGTCCTTGTAGAAGTCCTTGAGGAACGGGTTCTCCTCCACCTCCTCGAGCACCAGCTTGGCCTGCAGCCGCTCGGTGAGCAGGCGCGCGAGGCTCGTCTTGCCCACGCCGATGACGCCCTCGACGCCGATGTAGCGATTCTCGGTCATGACGGACGGCGGCGCGCGGGCGCGCAGGCGCCGCGCGGGGCGCGGCCGGCGAAGGCTGCGAGCGTCAGTTCCAGAGGCGCGTGCCCTTCCGCACCGGCGGCCGCGTGTTGAGGCGCGCGAGGTGGCTGAGCAGGGTCTCGCCGGTCTCGGGATGCACCAGCGCCGGGTCGAGCTCGACCAGCGGCACCAGCACGAACGAGCGTCGGATCAGTTCCGAGTGGGGCACCCGCAGGTCGGGCTCCTCGAGCACCAGGTCCCCGACCAGCAGCACGTCGAGGTCCATGGTGCGCGGCCCCCACTTGTGGGTGCGGGTGCGGCCCAGGCGCTTCTCGATCAGGTGCAGGTTCCACAGCAGCTGGCGCGGCGGAAGCTCGGTGTCGACCTCGGCCACCGCGTTGAGGAAGTTCGGCTGCTCCGCGTCGCCGACCGGCTCGGTGTCGTAGAGGGACGAGGCGCGCGTGAGCTGGGTGAGCGGGAGGCGCGCGATCTCCTCGAGCGCCTGGCGGATCAGCGCCTCGCGGTCGCCGAGGTTGGAGCCGATCCCGATGAACGCCCTCATGCCGGCCTCACGCGCGTCACCTCGATGACGGCGCGGCCGCCGGTGGTCCAGCCCAGGTTCTGCTTGGCGATCCGCACCCGCGCCGAGCGCACCGTGAAGCGCTCGAGGATGGTCTCCGCGACCTTGGCGGCGAGCATCTCGAGCAGGTGGAAGCTGTTCTGCTCGACCACCTCGCGCACGGTGCGGTAGAGCGCGTCGTAGTCCACCGCGTCGGCGAGCTTGTCGCTGCTCTCGGCCCGGGCATCCACGGGCTCGAGCTCGAGGTCCACCTCGAGCCGCTGGCCGGCCTCTTTCTCGTAGGGGCGGGCGCCGTGATGCCCGAACACCGAAAGCCCCTCCAGCCGGATGGTGGCCAACGCGTTGCCTCCGTGAGCGGATGGTGCCCGTGAGCCCCGTGGGGCCGGTCCTGAGCCGCGGCGAAGTCTAGGGAGGTGCGGGAGGACGGTCAAGGCAGCGCGTGGAGCGGCGTTGGCGCGAAGATCCCCTTCCCCGCCCCTGTGCTAGGGTGCGCCCACGAGAGGGAAGCCGCAGCGGGTCCCGGTCCGTGGATCCGCGGCGTGCTCCCGCGACCGACTCTCATCCATCGAGGCGTGGCTTGGCCGAACTGATCCAGCGCCTGGAGAGCGCCGTCGCGGACCGCTATCGCGTCGAGCGCGAGATCGGTCAAGGCGGCATGGCGCACGTGTTCCTCGCGCACGATGAGCACCTGCACCGCGCCGTCGCGCTCAAGGTCCTGCGACCCGAGATCGCGGCCCGGCTCGGCCCCGAGCGGTTCCTTCGCGAGATCCGCTTCGCGGCGAGCCTCACCCATCCCCACATCCTGACGGTGATCGATTCCGGAGAGGCCGACGGGCTGCTCTTCTACACCATGCCGTACATCCGGGGCGAGACCCTGCGCGCCAGGCTGCGGCGCGAGCCCCAGTTGCCGCTCGACGAGGCGGTGCGCATCACGGGCGAGATCGCCGAGGCCCTCGACCACGCGCACCACCACGGGCTCGTGCACCGGGATGTGAAGCCCGAGAACGTGCTGCTCTCCGCCGGGCACGCGGTGGTGGCCGACTTCGGCATCGCGCGCGCGCTCGATGACGGGACCGGCCCCGCGCTCACCGGGACCGGGGTCGTGGTCGGAACCCCCGCCTACATGAGTCCCGAGCAGGCGTCGGGGAGCCACGCGATCGACGGCCGCACCGACCAGTACGGCCTCGCGTGCACCTGCTACGAGATGCTGGCCGGCCAGCCGCCCTTCACCGGTCCGACCTCGGAGGCGATCGCCCACCAGCATCTGAACGTGATTCCGCGCCCGGTGACCGACGTGCGTCCCGCGGCCGGCGACGCGATCGCGCAGGTTCTCTCGCGCGCGCTGGCCAAGAACCCCGCCGACCGGTTCCCCGATACCGCGGGCTTCGCCGCGGCGCTGGCGGCGGCCGCCGCGGCGCGCGTCCCCGCGGCGCGCGCGCCGTCCGGGGCGCGGCGTCGGGCGTGGGCGTTCGCGCTCGTGCCGGTCGCGCTCGCGCTGGCGGCGGCGGCGGTGTGGTTCGTCGGGCCCGGGAAGCGCCCGGGGCCCGCGCCCGCCCTCGAGCTCGCGCGCGTCACCTACGACGCGGGCATCAGCCTGGACCCCGCGATCTCGCGCGACGGCCGCATGGTGGCCTACGCCTCGGACCGGGCAGGCGCCGGCGATCTCGACCTGTGGGTGCAGTACCTCGACCAGCGTTCCGCGGTGCGCCTCACCCGCGACCCCGCGCACGACATGCAGCCGAGCTTCTCGCCCGACGGCGCGCGCATCGCCTTCCGCTCCGAGCGCGACGGCGGAGGCATCTACCTCGTCCCCACGCTCGGCGGCGGCGAGCGCCTGCTGGTGCGGGGAGGCTCGTTCCCGCGCTTCTCGCCCGACGGCACGAGCATCGCCTATGTGGTCATCCCGCCGACCGACGCGCCCGCGCGCATGTACCGGGTGCCCGCCGACGGCGGGGAGCCGAGGCCGTTCCTGCCCGAGTTCCGGTCGCGCCCGCTGCCCGCCGGCATCGGCCCGCTGTGGTCGCCCGATGGCCGGGCGCTGATGTTCAACGGCCAGCGTGGGGACGACGTGGCCAGCCGGGATGTCTGGGTGGCGCCGGCCGACGGCGGCGATCCGGTGCGCACCGACATCCTGCGGACGCCCGGGCTCGCGTCGCCGGTCCGCATCCCGTGCGCGTGGCTCCCCGGTCGCGTGCTGATCGCCGCGGGCGTGACGTTCCAGGGCCTCAATCTCTACAGCGTCCCGGTCTCGGCCGATGGGCACCGCGTCACCGGGAAGGCACGGCGCCTGACGACCGGCCCCGGGATGCGCTACTTCGTCGGCGTTTCCGACGACGGACGCATCGTGCTGCCCGACTTCACCTGGACGGTGCACCTGTGGTCGGCCGAGCTCGACCCGGTCCGGATGGTCGCGACCTCGCCCCCCCGACGCATCACCGAGGAGACCGCCCCGAAATTCGGCCTGTCCCTCTCGCGCGATGGTTCGCGGCTGGCGTACGGCACGTTCTCCGGGGCGCCCGAGCGCCTCCAGCACGAGGTTCGCGTGCGCGACCTCGCGACCGGAGGCGAGGCCACGCGCATCACGGTGTCGAACGGGCTCCTGCTGCTCGATCCGCGACTCGCCCCGGATGACACGACGCTGGTCTACCACGACCTCGTCCAGGGTCACACGGTGGCCCTGCTGCTGCGCCCGGGCGAGACCACTGGACGCGAAGTGTGCCGCGACGGACGCGTCATGGCGTTCTTCGGCGATGGCGGCAGCGTCCTGGCGCGGCTGGAGCGGCGGCGCATCGAGCGCATCGACCTCGTCTCGGGCACCCGTGTCCGGCTGGTGGAGGCGGACTCCTCGACGACCATCGAGGGCGTCGCCCTCTCGCCCGACGACCGCTGGATCGCGTTCGCCTTCGGCTCCGCCGACGAACGCGTGCGCATCGCCGTCGTCCCGGTGCGCGGCCGGGTGGTGCCGCGACGCGAGTGGATGGTGGTGGTCGACGGCCCCGGCCATGTCGCCCAGCCCTGCTGGTCCGCCGACGGCGAGCGGCTGGTCTACCTCGGCGACCGCGACGGCCCCCTGTGCATCTGGGCGCAGCGGCTCGACCGAGCCACCCGGCGGCCGGCGGGCGAGCCGACCGCGGTCGTGCACCTGCACCGCTCCGATCTCGCCATGCTCCTCGTCCGGGGCATGTGGTCCGAGGCGGCGACCTCGCGCCGCATCTTCTTCAACGCCGCCCAGCAGTCCGGGAACATCTGGCAGGGCAAGCTGGAGCCCCGCTAGCGAGGCGATAACAGCGCGGGGCGCGGCGGGGAGGCCGCTCCGTCACACCGCCACGCCGAACTCGCGCAGCGCTTCGTTGAGCGAGGTCTTGCGGTCGGTGGAGGCCTTGCGGCTGCCGATGATGAGCGCGCACGGCGTGCCGAACTCGCCGGCCGGGAACGCGCGCGGCTTCGATCCGGGGATGACCACCGAGCGCGCGGGCACGCATCCTCGCGTCTCCACCGCCGCCTTCCCGGTGACATCGATGATGGGGGTGGACGCGGTGAGCACCACGCCGGCACCCAGCACCGCGCCCTCTTCCACGCGCACGCCCTCCACCACGATCGCGCGCGAGCCGATGAAGCAGTCGTCTTCGACGATCACCGGCTGGGACTGCGGCGGCTCGAGCACGCCCCCGATGCCGACGCCGCCCGACAGGTGCACGCGCCGGCCGATCTGGGCGCATGAGCCCACGGTGGCCCAGGTGTCCACCATCGTCCCTTCGCCCACGCGCGCGCCGCAATTCACGTAGCCCGGCATCAGGATCACGCCCGGCTCCAGGAACGCGCCGTAGCGCGCCACGCCCGGCGGCACCACGCGCACCCCCGCGGCGGCCAGGTTGCGCTTGAGCGGGATCTTGTCGTGGAACTCGAACGGCCCCACCTCCATGGTGCGCGAGACGCGCATCCGGAAGTAGAGCGCGAGCGCCTGCTGCAGCCAGCCGTGCGTGATCCACCGGCCGCCCGCCGGTTCGGCCACCCGCAGGTCGCCGGCGTCGAGCGCGGCGAGCGCGCCCTCGACCGCGCCGCGCGCCGCGGGATCGTCGAGCGCGATGCGGCCCTCGTAGGCCTCGGCGATGACCGCCCGCCAGCGCTCGACCGGATACCCGTCGGGAGCCCTCACGCGCTCACGCCCTCGAGCCGCGCGACCGCCTCGCGGCACTGCGCGGGAGTGGGCACCAGGGCGAAGCGCACGAAGCCCTCGCCGCCGCGGCCCATGAACGAGCCCGGCATGCACACCAGTCCGACGCGCAGCAGGGCCTCCACGAACGCCACGTCGTCTCCGCCCGGCGCCCGGAGCCACAGGTAGAACGACGCCTCGCTCGCCTCCACCGTCCAGCCGCGGCGGGCGAAGTAGTCGAGCATGAGCGCGCGCTTCTCGGCATAGCGGGCGCGCTGCTCCTGCGGGTGCGCGTCGTCGTCCCAGGCCGCGATCGCCGCGGCCTGCACGAAGTCCGGGGTGGCGGTGCCGACGTTGGGGCGGAAGCGCCGCAGCGCGTCCATCAGCCGGGGATCCCCGGCCATGAAGCCCGAGCGGAAGCCGGTCATCGCCGAGCGCTTGCTCAGGGTGTGGAGGGCGACCACGTTCTCGAGCCCGTGCTGGAGCGTGGAGCCCGGAGGCCGGTCGAACCAGATCTCGCTGTACGCCTCGTCGGACGCCACCCACGTGCCGTGCCGGCGCGCGGTCTCGAGCACCCGCGCGGTGAGCTCGGGCGGGGACACCGCGCCGGTCGGGTTGTGCGGCGTCGTCAGCCACAGCAGCGCGGCACGCTCCCAGACGCGCGCCGGGACACGCTCGGGCACGAAGCGCCAGCCATCGGCGCTGCGCAGCGGCACGAAGTGCGGGGTCGCTCCCGCGAACGCGGCGCCCGACTCGTACACCGGATACGCCGGCGTCGGGATGATGACGATGTCCTTCCGGCGCCGCGGAGCGCGGTCCACCATGGCCAGCGCCATCAGGAACACCGCCTCCTTGCTGCCGTTGACGGGCAGGACGTGGCGTTCGGGGTCGAGGGTCACGCCGAAGCGGCGCATCACCCAGCGCGCGCATGCCGCGCGCAGCGCGGGCTGGCCGGCGGCGGCCGGATACGACGACATCGCGGGGATGGAGTCGCGCAGCACCTGCTTGATGAACTCGGGTGTGAGCTCGCGCGGATCGCCCATGCCGAAGTTGAGGACCTCGAGCCCCGGCGGGCAGAGCGCGGCGCGCTTGCGGTCGAGGGTGACGAACGGATACTCGCGTTCGCCGGTGAGCAGCGGATGGAGCGGCGCCTCGGGCCGCGCCCGCGCCCGGCGCGTGGACGCGGTCCGCGCGCGCGGGGCCCGCACGGAGGCGGCGCGCGGACGCGACTTCGCGCGCGGGGCCGGGCGGACGGTCGTCTTCTTCACGGTCCCTCCTCGCACAGGAACTCCTCCAGCACGCGGCACGCCGGCTCGAGATTCGCGATCGGGCAGTACTCGTCCCTCTGGTGGCAGAGATCCGGGATGCCCGGACCGAAATTGAAGGCCGGGATGCCGGCGGCCGTGAAGCGCGCGACGTCGGTCCATCCCTGCTTGCCCGCGGTGGGGAGCCCGAAGCGGCGGATGAAGCCCGCCACCTCCGGGTCGCCGGCCGAGACCTTCCCCGCCGGCGCCGCGTCCACGATGCGCAGCTCGAAGTCCGCCGGCACGAGCGCCCGCAGGCGGCGCTCGGCGTCCGCGATCGTGCGGTCGGGCGTGAACCGATGGTTGAGATTCGCGACCAGCTCGTCGGGCACCACGTTGCGCGCGCGTCCCGCCTGGAGCGTGGTGACCTGTAGGGTCTCGCGGTACTCCACCCCGTGCAGCGTCAGCGGCGTGGACGGGAAGCGCACGATCTCCGCCAGCCACGGCGCGGCGCGCTCGATGGCGTTCACCCCGCTCCAGGGCCGCGCCGCGTGCGCACTCTTCCCGGTCACGCGGACCTCGGCGTTCATCACGCCGTTGCATCCCAGCTCGACCGCTCCGTCGGTGGGCTCGAGCAGCACCGCGAGCGCCGCGTCGCGGAGCCACGGCATCTCCTGGAGCAGGCGGCCCAGACCATTGCCGTCGGCCGGCCCCTCCTCGGCGTCGTAGAACACCAGCGCCAGATCGAAGCGCAGACGCTGGATCTCCAGGCCGTCGAGCAGGCCGAGCATCACCGCCACGCCGCCCTTCATGTCGGTGGCGCCGAGGCCGTAGAGGCGGTCGCCCTCGCGCCGCGCCCGCTGATTGCCGTTGGGCGGCACGGTGTCGAGATGGCCGGCGAGGAGCGCCAGCGGGCGCCCGCGCTGCGGCCCGCGCCACACCACGGCGTGGCCCGAGCGGAGGATCTCGCCGGGCGCCGTGGCGCGCAGCCGCTCGCTCACGAAACCGGCGATCCGCGACTCATCCCCGGTGACACTCGGGATGTCCACGAGCGTGGCGAGCAACTCGACGAGCGATTCGGAGTTCGGGACCATGATGAGGTGCGCGATGCGCGCGCGGCGACTCTAGCAGCGCCTCGCCGCTTGCGCCAGCGCCGCCGCGGCCGATAGCCTCGCGCCATGTCCGACGCATCCCCGCTCCCGTCCACCTCCGGCTCCCTCCTGCGCCTCTCGGGGGCCGACGCGCTCGCGCTGCTCCATCGCATCTCGACCGCGCACCTCGCCGGGCTCGCGCCGGGCGAGGCGCGCGCCACGCTGTTCTGCGACTTCCGCGGGCGCCTGCTGCACCGCGCGGTGGTGGCGGTCACCTCCGACCGCGCGGTGTGGCTGCTGCGCGACGATGCCCCGGGCGACGCGCTGGTGGCGCTGGTGGAGCGCTCGGTCTTCCGCGAGGACGTCCGGATCGCCGACGCCGGCGCGGGTCGCGCGGTGCGCGCGAGGGCGGAGCCGACCGGGCTGGCGCCGGGGACGCTGCGCGAGGCGGAGGGCGTCCCGCGTCAGGTCCAGGTGGACCCACGGTCCGCGCTCGAGGTAGTCGACGGTCCGCCCCCGGCTCCCGGCGCGGCGCGTGAGCGCGACCGCATCGCCGCCGCGCGCCCGCGCGCGGGGCACGAGATCGCCGGAGAGTTCACGCCCTTCGAGATCGGGCTCGCGCACGAGGTGCACCTGTCGAAGGGCTGCTACACCGGACAGGAGGCGCTGATGCGACTGGTCACCTACGGCGCCGTGCGCCGCCGCCTCGCGGTGGTGTCGGGCGACGGCGCCCCGCCGCCGGTGCCGTGCGACCTCGCCAGCGCCGGCGTGCGTTGCGGACGGCTCACCAGCGCGAGCGCCGATGACCGGGGCTGGACCGGGCTGGCCGTGGTGGCGATCGAGGCCGCCGCCGCGGGCCGCGCGCTGGTGGCGGAGGGCGGCGCGGAGGTGCGCGTCGGACGCGTGGTGCCCGAGACCCGCCCGCTCGGCCTGCCGACGACGTAGGACGCTAGGCGCCTTCCGGCGGCCCCTCGTCCTCGCCCGGCGCGTCCACCACGATGGCGTCGGTGGTGAGCAGGAGCACGCCCACGCTCACCGCGTGCTGGAGCGCGGATCGCGTCACCTTGGCCGGATCGAGGATGCCGGCGGCGGCGAGATCGCGGAACTCCAGGCGCTCGGCGTCGTACCCTTCACCGCCGCGGGCCGCGTGGAGCCGCTCGACCACCATCTCGCCGTCGGCGCCGGCGTTGTGAGCGATCTGGCGCGCCGGCTCCTCGAGCGACTCCTCGACGATCTCGCGCCCGCGCTGCTCGTCGGGGTTCGCGGCGGGCGGCAGCGCGCGCACCGCGGCCCGCGCCCGCAGCAGCGCCACGCCGCCGCCCGTCACCACGCCCTCCTCGAGCGCCGCGCGGGTCGCGGCGAGCGCGTCCTCGAGACGCTCGCGCCGCTCCGCGATCGCACTGTCGGTGGCGCCGCCGACGCGGATCACCGCGATGCCGCCGCGCAGCCGCGCGATCCGTTCGCGCACCGCGTCACGCGTGCGCTCGCGCGTGGCCTCGTCCAGCTCGCGGTCGAGCATCGCGAGGTGCTCGCGGATGGCCTCCGAGGCACCGCCGCCCTCGACCAGCGTGGTGTCGTCGCGCCCCACCACCACCTCGCGCGCGCGCCCGAGGTCGGACTCGGTGACGCGCTCGAGCTCGCGCCCCAGGTCGGGAGCGATCAGGCTCGCCCCGGTGAGCACCGCGAGGTCCTCGAGCAGCGCGCGCCGCGCCGCGCCGGTGCCCGGCACGCGCACCGCCACCGAGGGCGCGGTGCCGCGCAACCGGTTCACCACCAGGGTCGCGAGCGCCTCGTCCTCGATGTCCTCGGCGATCACCAGCAGCGGCCGCCGGGCGCGCGCCGCCAGCTCGAGCGCCGGCACCAGTTCGCGAGCCGCCGAGCAGGTCGCCGCGGCGACCATCACCAGCGGATGCTCGAGCACCGCCTCCATGCGGTCGGGGGCGGTCACGAAGTAGGGCGACAGCCAGCCGGCGGCGAGGTGCACCCCTTCCACCATCTCGAGCGTGGTCTCCAGCCCATGGCTGTCGTCCACCTGGACCACGCCGCGCGCGCCGACGCGCTCGAACGCGTCGGCCACCAGCAGCGCCAGCGGTTCGTCACCCGCGGCGCTCGCCAGCGCCACGTGGAGCAGATCGTCGCGGCCCTCGACGCGGCGCGCGGTCGCGGCGAGGTGCTCTAGGACCGCGGCCGCCGCCGCCTCGATGCCGCGGCGGAGCGCCATCGGGTCGTGCCCGGCCGCGATCGCCTGGAGCCCGCGCGCCACCAGCGCGTGCGCGAGCACGGTGGTGGTGGTGGTGCCGTCGCCCGCGCTCTCGCCGGTCGCGGTCGCGGCCTCGCGCACCATGCGCACGCCGAGGTCCTCGAACGGGTCCGCGAGCTCGATGGCGCTGGCGATGGTCTGGCCGTCGTTGGTGATGGTGGGCACGTGCGCGCCGTGCTCGAGCACCACGCTGCGCCCCCGCGGCCCGAGGGTCACGCGCACCACCCGCGCCAGCTGGTCCACGCCGCGCAGCAGCGAGGCGCGTGCCGCGTCGTCGAACTCGAGTCGCTTGCCCATGGCGCCCCTCCCTGAGACCGCCCGCGCGCCGCACGCGATGCGCGGCGCGGTGCGGCGCCCCTACCCTACGGACGCCACTCCGCCAGGAACACGTTGGTCTCCCCCGGCACCTTGCCCCCGCGGTTGGCGCAGAACACCAGCCAGCGCCCGTCGGGGCTGAACATCGGGAAGCCGTCGAAGTCGGGATCGCGCGTCACCGCCTCGGGAGCGCCACCCGCGACATCCACCAGGTAGAGGTTGAAGTCCCGCCCGCGCGGCTGGTCCTTGTTGGACGCGTAGATCAGCCGCCGGCCATCGGGGGTGAAGTACGGCGCGAACGAGGCGCCGGGGTCGTGGGTGACCTGGCGCTTGCCGGTGCCGTCGGCCCGCATCACCCAGAGGTCCATGGCGCCGGGCTTCACCAGGTTCCGCGCCAGCAGGTCCCGGTAGCGCGCGGTCTCGGCGGAGTCCGCGGGGTGATGGGTGCGCCAGCAGATCCACTTCCCGTCGCGCGAGAAGAACGCGCCGCCGTCATAGCCCGTCTCGTGCGTGAGCTGGGTGAGCTGGCTGCCGTCGGGGTGCATCTTGAACAGGTTGATGTCCCCCTCGCGCAGCGAGGTGAAGACGATCCAATTCCCGTCGGTGGAGAGCGTGGCCTCGGCGTCGTAGTCCGGGTTGTCGGTCAGCCGTCTCAGGTCGCTCCCGTCGGGCCGGGCGGTGAAGATGTCGTACGAGGCGTAGACCGGCCAGGTGTAGCCCTGGCTCATGTCGGGCTCGGGCGGGCAGGCGTCGCCGCCGAGATGGGTCGAGGCGAACAGGATGCGCCGGTCGCGGTCGTAGAAGTAGCCGCAGGTCGTGCGCCCCTTCCCGGTGCTCACCATCGGCGTGGCGCCGGTGCGCAGGTCGTAGACGTACTGCTGGTCGCAGGTGCGACCGTCGCGTGCCGACTGGAAGATCAGACGCGTGCCGTCGGCCGACCAGTAGGCCTCGGCGTTCTGCCCGCCGAACGTGAGCTGCCACAGGTGCGCGAAGTGGCGCTCGCCCGGGCGGATGAGCGAGTCCGCCGGCACCGCGGTGGGCGGCACGGGCGGCGCGCGCCGCGGCGCGGGCGCGGCGGCGACGAGGACGAGGGCGGCCAGCGCGAGGAGTGTGCCGACACGAGACCTCATGGTCTCCTTCCCAGCGTGGCGACGATCTCGACCTGCTGGCCGCCGCGCTTGATGGTGACGCGCACCTGCTGCCCGGGCTTCCGGGAGCGGAGCGCGTAGGTGTAATCGTAGAGGTTGTCGATGAGGATGCCGTCGAACTTCACCAGCACGTCGCCCTCCCGGAGCCCCGCGGCCTCGGCCGGGCTCTTGTCGCGCACCCCCGAGAGCAGCACGCCGCCCTCGCTCTGGCTGAAGTCGGGGATGGTCCCCAGATAGGCGCCGCCGTAACCGCGCCCGGCGGCCATGCGACCCGCGGCGCTGTCGGCCTCCGCCTTGCGCCACCGCGGGCGCGGTCGCGCGTCGAGCGACTCGATCAGCGCCGCCGCGAACCCCGCCACGCGCGCGAGCCCGCGGGTAGTCCAGCTTGTCCCAGGTGTCGCTCGGCTTGTGGTAGTCGCCATGGGCGCCGGTGAAGAGCATGAGCACCGGGACCTGCCGCTTGTAGAACGACGAGTGGTCGCTCGGCCCGTAGCCATCGCTCGAGGGCTTCAACCGGAAGCCCGCCCCCGCGTTCACGCGCTCCACCAGTCCCGGGAACTCGTCCGCGGTGCCGGTGCCCATCACCATCAGCTTGTCGTCCTTCAGGCGGCCGACCATGTCCATGTTGATCATGGCCTCGACCGTGTTCATCGGCCGGGGCGGGTCGTCGACGAAGTGCGAGGAGCCCAGCACCCCGCTCTCCTCGCCCGTGAACGACGCGAACACCAGCTCGTGCTCGGGCCGCCAGCCGTGCTTCACCCGCAGCGCCAGCGCCCGCGCCACCTCGAGCAGCGCCGCGGTGCCCGAGGCATTGTCGTCGGCGCCCAGGTGCGGGCACGTGGCGGTTGTCGAGCGAGGACTCGCCGCCGTACCCGAGATGATCGTAGTGCGCGCCGATCACCAGGGTCCGCAGGGTGTCGCGGCCCGGCAGCCGGCCGACCACGTTGGCGATGCGCGCGCGGGTGCGCCGCAGCGTCACCGCGAGGGTCGCCGAGTCCCGGAGCGCGAACGAGCGCGGCTGGTCGTCCGTCCTCGATGGCGTTCTGAGCCGCGGCGACCGAACTGCCCACGCCCTTCAGCAGCGCGTCCGCCACCCGCTCCGAGACCTGCACCGCCAGCAGCCCGCTGGACATGTAGCCGGTGCGCTCGGTGCGCGGCGGGCGCGGCGGCTCGCCGGCGTGGAACCGCGGACCGTTCACCACGATCAGGCCGAGCGCGCCGTGCTCGCGCGCGTTGATCGCCTTGGTGCGCAGTTCGGCGAACGGCGTGTTCACGGTGCCGTCGAAGCGGCTGGTGGAGTCGTTCTCGCCCGGCTCCTGGGTGAGCACCAGCACCAGCTTGTCGCGCACCTCGAGGCCGGCGTAGTCGTCCCATCCCAGCCCGGTCGCGGTGATGCCATAGCCGGCGAACACCACCGGCGCCGCCAGCGTGCCGTTGGTGGAGAAGCCGAGCGGCTGGAGATCGTCGCCGGGCGACACCCGCAGCCCGGCGGCGTCCACCTCGGTGGGCGCGTCCACCTCCACGCCGGTGGTGACCTCGAACGGCTGGCGCCAGGTGCCGTCGTCGCCCGCGGGCCGCAGCCCGAGCGCCCGCATGCGCCGCTCGAGATACGCCGCGGCGCTGTCGAGCCCCGCGGTGCCCACCCCGCGGCCCTCGCGCGCCGGGTCGGCGAGCCAGCGCACGGTCTCCTTCAGCACCACGCTGTCGGGCGCCGCACCCGGCCGGCGCGCGGCGTGGCCCGCGACCGGGGCGAGCATCCCGAGCGCGAGCGCGAGCCACGCGACTCGGCGCGCGAGCGGGCGCGCATCCGCCATCGCGGCCCTCACGGCGTCTCCTCCCACAGCATGCGCATGCCCTTCAGCGTCAGGCCCTCGTCCACGATGTTGATGGTCTCGCACTCGGGGGCCAGCGCCTTGGCCCAGCCGCCGGTGGCGATGACGTGCGGGGTGCCCCGCATCTCGAGCGTGAGCCGGCGCACCAGCGCGTCGATCTGTCCGGCGGCGCCCCACAGCACGCCGGCGCGCAGCGACTCCTCGGTGGTGCGGCCGAGCGCGCGCATCGGGCGGCGCAGCTCCACGCGCGGCAGCCGGGCCGCCTTGCGGAACAGCTCCTCCGCCGAGGTGCCCACGCCGGGCGCGATGGCGCCGCCGAGATAGGCCCCCGCCTTCGAGATGCAATCGAAGGTGGTCGCGGTGCCGAGGTCCACCACGATCGCGGGCGTGCCGTAGATGGCGCGCGCGGCGATCGCGTTGGCGATCCGGTCGGCGCCCACCGCGCTCTTGTCGTGGTAGCGGATGTCGAGCGAGGTCACGGTGGCCGCGCTGATCTCGAGCGGCGGCCGGCCGGTGCGCTGTTCGAGCGCCTGCGCCCACGCCAGCGTGAGCGAGGGCACCACCGAGCACAGCACCGCGCCGGCGTGCTGCGTCCCGTCGGCGCCGTGGCGCCGCAGCAGCAGTTCGAGCGCCACCAGCGCCTCGTCCGCGGTCATGCGCCCGCTGGTGAGCCGCCACATGCGCTCCAGCGACTCGCCGCGGAAGTGCCCGACCACGGTGTCGCTGTTGCCGATGTCCACCGCGATGACACGCGCCTCGGCGCGCCCGCGCGCGCGGCGCGGATTCGCGGCGCTCTTGTGCTGGAGATCCGGCATCGTCGCCCCCCGTCACTCGGCGCCGCGCGGCGACTGCCGCCGGCGCCACACGAACCACGACAAACCGATGCTGAGGAAGTAGAGCGCGACCATCGGCACACCCATGACCAGTTGCGCCGTCACGACGTCGCCGGGCGTGATGATCGCGGTGGCGAGGAACGTGAGCACGATGGCGATGCGCCACTGCCGGACCAGGAACCGCGGGGTCACCAGCCCGATCGCGGTGAGCGTCATGAGCACCAGCGGCAGCTGGAACACCAGCCCGCACGCCAGCGCCATGTTGTACACGAACGAGGTGAGCTCGCCGAGCCGGATCATGCCCTTCATGTTCGGCGTCATGAAGCCCGACAGCACCTGGACCACCAGCGGCACCACGTAGCCGTAGGCCGCCCACACCCCGAGCCCGAACAGGATCATCGAGGCGAACGTCATCGGCAGGATCCAGCGGCGCTCGCGCCGGAACAGCCCGGGCGCGACGAAGCGCCAGATCTGGTAGAACACGTAGGGCGCGGCGACCACCACGCCGAGGATGAGCGTGAGCTTGATCCGCTCGTTGAAGGCCTCGAGCGGCGACAGCACGACCGCCTCCTTGACGGTGCGGCGGATCACGTCCTCGAGCACCCGCGGCGCCAGCCACCACCCCGCCAGCGCGCCCACCACTGCGCCGCCGATCGAATGGAGCAGCACCCGGCGCAGCTCCTCGAGGTGCGCGAGGAACGGCATCTCGCCGCTCTGGCGCGGATCGAGCGGCGGCGCGTCGTCCGCGCGGTCGAGCGGGGGGCCGGCGTGCGGGAACTCGGTCATCGCGCGCGCTCCACCGGCCACGCCACCTCGAGGTCGCCCGCCAGCACCGTGGTCTCGCGCCCGTCGGGGAGGGTGATCACGAGCGCGCCGTCGGCGTCCAGCGTGCGCGCCACGCCGTCGAGCGGACCGGCCGGGGTGCGCACCGTGACCGGGTGGCCCCAGAAGGTGGCGCGCGCGCGCCAGCGGTCCAGCGCCCGCGCGCGTGCGCCCTCCCCCGGCACGCCCCACAGCGGCTCGAGCCGCGACAGGAAGTCCGCCGCCACCTGCTCGCGCGTCAGGGTGTGCCCCTCGAGCGCCAGCGAGGTGGCGAGCCCCGCCACGCCGGGCGCGAAGTCCTCCGCGCGCTGGCTCACGTTCACCCCCACGCCCACCACGGCGGCCCCGCCCACGCGACCGTCCCCCGGCGCGAGCGGCGCGCGGCGGCTCTCGGCCAGGATGCCCGAGAGCTTGCGCTCGCCCGCCAGCAGGTCGTTGGGCCACTTCAGGCGCGTGGCCACCCCGAGCCCCTCGAGCGCCTCGGCCAGCGCCAGTCCGGCGACCAGCGGAAGCGTGCTCGCCGACCTCAGGTCGGCGCCGAGATGGAGCGCCACCGAGAGCGCCAGCCCGCGACCGGGGGCGGTGTGCCACACGCGCCCGTCGCGGCCGCGGCCGCGCGTCTGCGCGTCGGCGATCACCACCGTGCCATCGGGCGCGCCGGCGGCCAGCGCCTCCCACGCCACGTCGTTGGTGGACTCCACCGCGTCGCGCGTGATGAGCGAGCGCCCCAGGCGCCGGGTCGTGAGCCGCGCCGTGAACGCCGCGCGGTCGAAGGTCGGGTCAGCCAATCTCCTCGATCTCCAGGCTGAGGTCGAGCGCGGGCGCCGAGTGCGTGAGCGCGCCGACCGATAGGTAGTCCACGCCGGTCTCGGCGTAGGTGCGGGCGGATTCCAGGTGGATGCCTCCCGAGGCCTCGATCTGCGGCCACCGCCGCGCGCCGGGGAGCATCCGCGAGCTGTCGGGCGGATGCGCCTGGCACCAGCGGTCCACTTCCTCGACGGCGCGCCGCAACTCGGCGGGCGGCCGGTTGTCGACCAGGATGCGGTCCACCTCCGGACGCAGCGCCTCGCGCAACTGGTCGAGCGACTCGACCTCGACCTCGAGCAGCAGGTCGCCCTGACGGGTGCGCAGGATGCGCTCGAGCGCCGGGGTGATGCCGCCCGCGGCGCGGATATGGTTGTCCTTGAGCAGGTACATGTCCCACAGCGCCAGCCGGTGGTTCTCGCCGCCTCCGCAGCGGACCGCGTACTTCTCGAGGAATCGCAGTCCGGGGGTGGTCTTGCGGGTGTCGAGGATGGTGGCGCCGGTGCCGCGGATGGCCTCGACGTAGCGGCGCGTGAGCGAGGCCACCCCGCTCAGGTGCTGCAGGAAGTTGAGCGCGGTGCGCTCGCCCTTGAGGATGCCGCCGACGTCGCCGGTGATCTGCGCCACCGCGACGCCCGGCGCGAGCGTGTCGCCGTCGGCGGCGAGGGAGCGGAACTTGAGCGTCGGTGAGGCCTCGCGGAACGTCAGGCGCGCCACGTCGAGCCCGGCGAGCACGCCCGCCTCCTTGGCGACGATCACGGCCCGCGCGTTCACGCCCGACTTCACGGCGTTGAGCGTGGTGATGTCGCCGGTGCCGATGTCCTCCGAGAGCGCGTATCGTACGATGGGCAGCGCGACGGTCTCGAGCATGGTCAGCGATCCGGTCCGAAGCGTCGTGCGATGCGCCGCGGCTCGTCCGCGGGACGTCCGCCGCGGCTGCCGCGGCCGGTGGGGCGCCGTGCGGCCCCGGTGACGCCCAGCGACGCCGCGCCCGCGAGCGTCGCGCGGATCTCGTCGGCCCGGTCGCGCAGCGAGGCGGCGCGCTCGAACTCGAGCCGCTTGGCCGCCGCGAGCATCTCCTCCTCGAGCCGGGCGATCAGCACCTGCGCGTCTTCGGCCTCGGCCGCGCCCACCAGCGCCTGCACGTCGTCGCCCGCGCTCGCTCCGATCGCGTCCGCCACCGAGGTGGAGCGCATCACGTCCTCGACGCTCTTCACCACCGAGCGCGGCGTGATGCCGTGCTCGGCGTTGTACGCCAGCTGCTTCGCGCGCCGGCGCCCGGTCTCGTCGATCGCGCGGCGCATCGAGTCGGTGACGGCGTCGGCGTAGAGGATGACGTGGCCGTTCAGATGGCGCGCGGCGCGGCCCGCGGTCTGGATCAGCGAGCGCTCGCTGCGCAGGAAGCCCTCCTTGTCGGCGTCGAGGATCGCCACCAGCGAGACCTCGGGAAGGTCGAGACCCTCGCGCAGCAGGTTGATGCCCACCAGCACGTCGAACTCCTCGAGCCGCAGGCCGCGCAGGATCTCCACGCGTTCGAGCGCGTCGATGTCGCTGTGCAGGTAGCGCACGCGCACCCCCGCCTCGTGCAGGTAGTCGGTGAGGTCCTCGGCCATGCGCTTGGTGAGGGTGGTGACCAGCACGCGCTCGTGGGCCGCGACGCGCAGCCGGATCTCGCCCAGCAGGTCGTCCACCTGGCCCGGCGACCGGGCGCACGTCGAGCTCCGGGTCCACCAGCCCGGTGGGCCGGATGATCTGCTCCACCACCACGCCCCGGGTCTGCCGCAGCTCGAGGTCGGCGGGCGTCGCCGAGACGAAGATCATGGACTTCGCCAGCGCCTCGAACTCGTCGAAGCGCAGCGGGCGGTTGTCGAGCGCCGAGGGCAGGCGGAAGCCGAAATCCACCAGCGTCTGCTTGCGCGAACGGTCGCCCTCGTACATCCCGCCGATCTGCGGCAGGGTGACATGGGACTCGTCGATGATCACCAGGAAGTCGTCCGCGAAGTAGTCGAGCAGGCAGCCCGGACGCTCGCCCGGCGCGCGGCCCGAGAGGTGGCGCGAGTAGTTCTCGACCCCCTGGCAGGTGCCGGTCGCGGCGAGCATCTCGAGATCGTACTCGGTGCGCTGCTGGAGCCGCTGCGCCTCGAGCAGCTGGCCCGCGGCACGGAAGCGCGCGAGCTGTTCGCGCAGCTCCGCGCGGATGCCGTCGAGCGCGGCGTGGATGCGCGGCTCGGGCGTGACGAAATGCTTGGCCGGGTAGAGCGCGAGGCGCTCCATGCGGCGCTTCGCCTGCCCGGTCACCGGGTCCACGGCGGACAGCCGCGACACCACCTCGTCCTCCAGCTCGATGCGCACGATCACGTCGTCGTAGGCGGGGTGCACCTCGACCACGTCGCCCCGCACCCGGAAGCATCCGCGCCCGACCTCGATGTCGTTGCGCTGGTACTGGATCGCGACCAGGCGCTCGAGCAGGTCCTTGCGGCGCATCGGCTCGCCGGTGGCGAGATCCACGCGCAGGTGCTTCCAGTCCGCGGGGGTGCCGAGGCCGTAGATGCACGACACGCTCGCCACCACCACCGCCTGGTCCTGCTCGAGCAGCATCGAGGTCGCCTGCAGGCGCAGCCGGTCGATGTCGTCGTTGATGCTGGCGTCCTTGGCGATGTAGGTGTTGGTCGCCGGGACGTAGGCCTCGGGCTGGTAGTAGTCGTAGTACGAGATGAAGTAGCCCACCGCGTTCTCGGGGAAGAACTGCTTGAACTCCCCGTAGAGCTGCGCCGCCAGCGTCTTGTTGTGCGAGATCACCAGCGCCGGGCGTCCCCACTGGGCGATCACGTTGGCGATGGTGAACGTCTTGCCCGACCCGGTGACCCCGAGCAGGACCTGGCGCCGCTCGCCACGACGCAGGCCGTCGGCCAGCGCGGCGATGGCCTCGGGCTGGTCGCCGCGCGGCGGGTATGGGGCACGGAGGGTGTACGCCATGGGCCGCCGATGCTACCCGAGGCGCGCCGGGCGGTCGAGGGCGGGCTGGGCCACGGCTACCAGCGCACGCGCACCGTGTAGGCGAGCGTCACCTGCTGACCGGCCGCGACCGGGACCTCGAAGCGCACGGTGTTGGCGTCCTTGCGGGTCCACGCCAGGCTGCTCTTGAGGATCTCCCAGTCGCCCGGGACGTTCTCCTCGACCGCGATGACGACGTTCGTCTTCTTGCGGTCGCGCAGCGTGATCTCCACGCTCTGCTCGCGCTCGCGGTCGGAGATGCGACGGTCCTCGAGCGGCCTGCGTTCGGCCACCAGGTCGAACGCTCGACCCACCTCGAGCGTGAGGGTCTCGCCCTCGGCGGTGTGCCCGATCGTGGTCTCGCCGGCGAACTGGAGCGCGCCCGCGGCGTCCGCCTCGTAGGTGCGCACGCGCCCGGCGGGCAGCGGCACCCCGAGCCCGGCGTCCTTCGCGTTCTTCAGCACCAGCTGGATGCGCACCCCCTGCCCGTCGCCGCCGCGGAACAGGTAGCGCGGAGTCACCTTCACCTCACGGGGCTCGAGCATCACCAGACTCTGGGTCTCGCGGTCGCGCAGCGTCGCGGGCTCGGGCAGGGCGTAGAGGTGGTACTCGGAGAAGTCCTGCTCCTGGAGCAGGCGCTTCTCCATGGGTGCCACGCCATCGGCCGCCATCAGCATCGCCGCGCGCGGCACCGGCGACGGCGACGGCGGCTCGCGCCGCGGGTCGCCCGCCACCAGCTTGAGATCCGCCCCCACGAAGTCGCGGCCGGTGGTGTTCTCCACCTGCACCGTGGCCGACCAGGTCCCGACCGACTCGCCGCGGCGCACCAGCACGTGCTCGGCGCTCCACGACAGACCGCCGGTGAGGTAGGACAACTCGGCGGTCGCGCGCCCGCGCCGGCCGCCCTCGAGCACCGCCTCGACCGCGGGCCGCAGCGCCGGCGCGGCGGACGGCGTGACCAGGCGCACCACCTCGACCGCGGCGCGCGCCAGCGTGGAGATCGCGCCGTCGTCGCCGCGCACCACCAGCCAGCTCCCGTCGGCCGCGACCAGCACGCCCTCGGTGACGCGGTCGCCGCGCCCCGTCACTCGCACCCGCGCGCCGCGCGCGCGCTCGATCAGGCCGTCGCCGCTCGCCACGTCGAAGCGCCAGGCGAGCCGCGCCACCCGCGCGCCACCTTCGGGAGCCACGCGCAGCGACGTGAAGTCGAGGCGCTCGGCGACGTCCTCGAAGCGCACCGTGTCGCGCGCGCCGGTGAGCTCGAAGGCGCGGGTCTCGCGCACCAGCGCGAGGTCGCGCGAGTACACGGTGACGGCCGGGCCCGCCGCGGCGGTGGCGGCGGACAGCGACAGGGCCACCGCGAGCGCGGCGCGGCCCGGGGAGACGGCTCGGGATCCCATGGCATCCTCCTGCTGGGTGGGAAAACGTCGGCATCCTACCCTACGCCGCGGGCGCGGGAATCTTCCCGGCGCGACCCGGCTCAGGGGGCGAGCCGCTCACGGAAGGTGCGCGGCTCGAAGCGCGCGACGATGGCGCGCAGGCTGTCCTCGAGCAACGCGAGCTTGGCGGCGAGCGGCCGGTCCATGCCCGGATGCTTCGCCAGCCGCGGGTCGACGCGGTCCTCGGTCAGCCCCAGGGCGTCCACCGCGTGGAGCGGGTACGAGAGCGGCTGGCCGTGCGCGGCCAGCGCGTCGAGCGCCGCGGTGAAGCGCTTCTCGGGCAGCACGTAGCGCAGGCGTGTGGTAGACCGGCATGCGCAGCAGACCGTGCACCGAGAGCGGGAACTCCTCGAGCACGTCCGCGCCGATGCCGACCCGGTGCGGCAGGCGCTCGAGGTCGAACGGCCACAGCCTCAACCGCAGCACGCCGCGCGGGTCGCCGCTCTTGGAGGCGAGCAGCAGGCGCGCGGCGGCGAGCAGCGGCGTCGGGTAGCCGGACGCGTCGTACCGGTAGCCGGCCCGGGCGAGCGCCGCCAGCGTGCGGACGTCCATGTCGAAGTTGGGGGCGCGGAACCCCACCACCTCGCCCCCACACGCCGCCGCGAGCGTGGCACGCGAGCCCGCGGTCTCGCGCTCCAGCGCGTCGGGGCCCAGGCGCGTGATCGCCAGCGGATGGGTGGCGGAGTGGCTCGCGACCTCGTGCCCCTCCGCCACCATCGATCGCAGCGCGTCCGCGTGCGCGACCCCGTCGCGCCCCACCACGAACAGCGTCGCGCGCACGCCGGTGCGGGCGAACAGCTCGTGCAATCGCGGCAGCGCGGTGGTGTACGCGAGCGGGTCGGGCTCCAGCCCGCGCCAGCCGTAGCCGTCGAGATGCAGATCGACCGGATCGACGTCCACGCTCACGGTCACGACGGGGCGGGTCATGCGGGGCCCTCGAGGGTCATGGCGGCGCCCCTGCGGGCACGGCCGGCGCGCAGCATACGGAGGGGCTGGCGCGCGGGCAATGCGGACCGCGCCCGCCGCGGCCTCGAGCGGCCGTGCGGAGGCGGCCGCGCGGGCGACTTCCGGGTTGCCTCCCCGGCCCCCGCCGCGTACCCTGCGACCCTTCATCGACGGTCAGATGGCCCCGACCCCGGGCCTTCGCCACCTTCAGCCTGCCCGCCCGCGCGCCGATAACGTATGCGATCGGGAGCGTCACGCCCGGGGACGCGGGCCGAGGCGTGAGACGCCGGCCCAGGAGCATCCGCATACCTGGTTCTCGGCAGGAAGGTGGCATGGCGCTCGATATCGGGATCATCGGCGGCGGCATCTCGGGGCTGGCCAGCGCGTCACGGCTGAGCGGCCTCGGCCATCGTCTGACGCTGTTCGAGGGGGACGACGTCCTCGGTGGTCTGGGCACCACCTTCCCCTACCGCGACGGCCACCTCGAGCGCTTCTACCACTGCCTGCTCCCCGACGATCACGCATTGCTCGCGCACCTGCGCGATCTCGGGATCGAGCGCGAGATCCTCTGGAAGCACACGGCGATGGGATTCATGTACCAGCGCCGCATCTGGCCGCTGAACACCCCGCTCGATCTGCTGAGGTTCGGCGCGCTCACCCCGATCGAGCGCCTCCGCATGGGCCTGCTTGGACTGCGCGCGCGCGCCGGCGGGCTCGACCCGCACCTCGACCGCGTGACCGCGGCGGACTGGGTGCGCCAGCAGGTGGGCACGCGCGCCTTCGACGTGCTGTGGAAGCCGCTGCTCTCCGCCAAGATCGGCGACCACTACGCGGCGTTGCCGGCGCTGTGGCTCACCAGCCGCATGCACCGCGAGAAGAGCGCGCCCACCGAGACCAAGGGCTGCCTGCCGGGCGGGTATCGCTCGCTCATCGGCGCGTTCGAGCAGCGCCTGCGCGAGCGCGGCGTGGCTCTCCGCATGCGCACGCGCGTGCGCGCGATCGAGCGCGTGGGCGAGCGCATGGGCGTGCGGCTCGAGGACGGCACGCTCGAGGTGTTCGACAGCGTGATCGCGACCTCGCCGCTCCCGCAGTTCCAGCGCATGACCGCGGGGCTCGGGCTCGACCCGAAGCTGGCGGGCCTCCAGCTCGACTACCAGGGCGTGATGAGCGGGGTGTTCCTCACCCGCCAGCCGCTCACCCGCTACTACTGGATGCCGTGGGTGGACAGCGGTGCGACCTCGCAGGGCGTGATCGAGATGTCGAACCTGGTGCCGCTCGAGCGCGCCGGCGGGCTGCACGTCAACTACCTGGTGAACTACACCCATCGTGACAGTGCGCTGTTCCAGCAGACCGACGAACAGGTGCTGGCGCTCTATCGCCGCGACCTCGCGTCGCTGTTCCCCGCCGCCGCGGGGTCGGTGGTGGACGCGTTCCTGTTCCGCGCGCCGTTCGTGGAGCCGATGTGGACCGTGGGCTACCGCCAGGTCCGTCCGCCCACGTCGGTGGTGCCGGGCCGGCTCTACCTGGTGTGCACCGCCCAGGTCTACCCGCGCGTGAACTCGTGGAACTCGTGCTGCGAGGTGGCGGACGAGATGGCGCAGGGATTCATCGCGGAGACCGCGGGGCTCGCGGCCGCGGGGGCGCGCGCGTGAGGATCGGCATCGTCGTCGGCACGCGCCCCGAGATCATCAAGATGGCCCCCGTGGTGCGCGCCTGCCAGAAGCGCGGCGTGCCGTTCGTGCTGCTCCACACCGGCCAGCACTACTCGTTCGAGATGGACGGCGTGTTCTTCGAGGAGCTCGGCCTGCCGGCCCCGAACGCCAACCTCGAGGTGGGTTCGGGCACCCAGGCGTACCAGATCGGCACCATGATCCTGGGCTTCGAGCCGCTCCTCGCGCGCGAACGGCCCGACGTGCTGCTGGTCGAGGGCGACACCAGCTCGGTGCTGGCCGGGGCCCTGACCGCGCAGAAGATGGGCATCCCGGTCGGGCACGTCGAAGCCGGATTGCGCTCGTACGACCGCGGCATGCCGGAGGAGATCAACCGCATCCTCACCGACCATCTGTCGCAGTGGCTGTTCGCTCCCACCGCGCACTCGCGCGACATCCTGCTCGCCGAACAGATCGCGGCCGCGCGCATCCATGTCACCGGCAACACCGTGGTGGACGAGCTGCTGCTCCAGCGCGGGCGCGCGATGCGCCCCGAGTTGTTCGAGCGCTTCGGCGTGGAACCCGGGCGCTACGCGCTCGCGACCGTGCACCGGGCCGAGAACACCGACGCGCCGGCGCGCCTGCGCGGGATCGTCGACGGGTTGGCGGGCGCCGCCCGGGCGCTCGGCATCCCGGTGCTGGCCGCGCTCCACCCGCGCACCACCGTCCGGCTGGAGTCCATGGGGATCGTCTTCGACGGCGGGGTGCGCGCCCTGCCGCCCCTGCCCTACCTCGACTTCCTCGGCCTGCACGCGCGCGCCGCGCTGGTGCTCACCGACTCGGGCGGGCTCCAGGAGGAGGCGTGCACGCTCGGGGTGCCGTGCGTGACGCTGCGCGACAACACCGAGCGGCCCGAGTCGGTGGAGGTGGGCGCCAACCTGCTCGCCGGCGCCGCGCCCGAGCGCATCGTGGAGTGCGCGCTCGCGATGAAGGACCGGCCCCGCGGCTGGCCGAACCCGTTCGGCGACGGCCACAGCGGCGAGCACATCGTGGACCTGCTGCTGAAGGCCTGAGCATGCCCGGACCGACCACGCCCTCGACCCTCGCCGAGCGACGCGGCCTGATGCTGCTGTTGTTCGCGGCGCTCATCCTGCGCCTGTGGCATCTCGGCGCGCTCAGCCTGTGGACCGACGAGGCGTACATGTGGGCCGCCGTGCGCGGTTCGCTCGGCGAGGTGTGGCGCTTCTGCATGTACAAGGACGCCAGCCCGCCGCTGTTCCACCTGCTCACCTGGCTGGCGCTGAGGCTCGGCGATGACGAGGCCAACCTGCGCCTGGTCTCGGCGCTCGCCTCGGTGGTGATGGTGTGGCTGACCTACCGGCTGGCGCGCCTGTGGGCCGACCGGCGCGAGGCCCTGGTCGCCGCGGCGCTGGTGGCACTGTCGCCGTTCCAGCTCATGTACGCGCAGGAGGCGCGCAACTACATGCTGGTCGGCGTGTGGACCGTGTTGGCGCTCTACCTGTTCGCCCGCGCGCTGCTGCTCGGGAGACCACGGGCCTGGTGGCCGTTGAGCGGCGCGATCGCGCTCGGACTGTGGACCCAGCCGATCGCGGTGCTCGGGCTCGGCGCCCAGGGTCTGCTCGCGCTCATCCGGGCACCCGGCTGGCGCCGCCTGGGGCGCTGGGCGCTCGCGGTCGCGGTCGGCATCGCCCTCTACCTGCCTTGGCTCATCGTCGGGTTGCAGCAGGCGGCGCACACCGGCGACAGCCACTGGTACATCGACCGGCCCGACAGCCGCGACGCGTTCCAGGTGCTGCGCGCGCTGATGCTCTCGCCGGTGCCGCTCGTCACCGCCCCGGCGTCCGCGCCGGCGCCCGGGCTCGAGGCGCTGATGCCCCGCGCCCTCGCCCAGTTGCTGCTGCTGGTCCTGGCATTCGTGCCGCTGGCGATCGGCGCGTCCGCGGGGATCCGGCGGGACGCCCGCGGCGAGGGCGCGCGCTTCGCGCTGGTGGCGCTGCTCGCGCCGCTGCTCGCGGTGTTCGCGCTGTCGTTCAAGCAGTCCTTCTGGCTGCCGCGCTACTTCGTGTTCCTGACGCCCTTCGTGGCGCTGTTGACCGCTTCGGGGCTGATGCGGATGAGACCCGGGGCGCTGGCGCGCGGGTGGGGCGTCGTGCTCCTGGTGGTCTCGGCGTACGCCTGCGTGCGCGTGGAATGGGATTACGGCAAGGAGCGCTGGCGCGAGGTGACGCGCTCGATCGTGGCGCGCGCCGTGGCCGGCAGGAGCGCGGTGCTGGTGCCGTACAACAGCGCGCCGGTGCTCTACTACGAGCGCACGCTGACGGCGCCGCCGCCGGCGTTCGAGGTGTCGCACCCCGACGTGCCGTTCCAGTCCGAATGGACGCCCGCGCAGATGGAGGAGATGTCGCGCACGGCGCGTGCCCAGGTGGTCGGGCGCGAGGACGTGTGGGTGATCGTGTGCAGCCCCAGCTCGGAGCCCCGCCGCCGGGTCGCGGCGCTCGCCGAGTCGGCTGCCGCCGGTGAGGGCCGCGCGCTGGTATTGCGCGAGACCTGGGACTCCACCACCGGTCCGCTGCACGTGTCGCGCTACCGCCGCGGCGCGCCCCCGATCGACGCGAGGCTCGAAGCCGGGAAGTAGGCGAAGGGGGCACGGGCGGCGAAGGGCGTGAATGAGGGTGCGCGCGAGCTGTCATCTTCCCCACCTGAGCGTGACTGAAGCGGGTGCCCGTCGGAGTGCGAAGTGTGAGACGCGTGCGAACCAGCCCTCGCCCGATCTTCCGGTGCGATCGATTGCCGGCGTGTTCGGCCCGGACCGACGAATTGACTTGACACGTTTCGCGGACCCCGGCGTGCCCGACCCGCGGCCCGTGCTGCGATCGCGCGCCTGCGCGCGCAGGATGCGCGGAGACGTCCTCGCGGCTTCGTGTGGTGGTCACTTTGCCTGATGCCCCGCGCGGCGCGCCCTCCGGGCACGCACGAGCGTCTCGAACACGCATGCTATACAGAGCGCGTGCCCCCGCGACCGAGTCCCCGTTGCGGAGTCCCGCCATGCCGTCCTACTCGCTGTCCCATCTCCCCGACCCGGTCCTGCTGCATGACCTGGCCGCGCTCGTCGCGCAGGATCGCGTCACCGCCGCCGCGCTGCTCGCCCACCTCGCCGAGGTCGATGCCCGTCGGCTCTACCGGCCGGCGGCCTACCCGTCCATGTTCGCCTGGTGCGTGGGCGAGCTGGGGCTGTCCGATGACGCGGCGTTCCGGCGCATCCGCGCGGCGCGCACGGCCCGGGAGTTCCCCGCCATCTTCCCGATGCTGGCCGACGGCCGACTGGATCTGAGCGCGGTGCTGCGGCTGGCACCCTATCTGACCGTCGACACCGCCGACGATCTGCTCGCCGCCGCGGCGGGCAGGACGGACCGCGAGCTCGAGCGGCTGCTGGCCGAGCGCTTCCCACGGCCCAACCTGCCGGCACTGGTGCAGCCGCTCGCTGGCGACGAACTGGCGCCGGCGCCAGTCGGCGCGCTCGCGGGTGAACTGGCGGCGCCGCCAGTTGGGAATCCCCTCGCTCAACTGGCGGCGCCGCCAGTTCAGGACGATGTCATGCAACACGCCCCGGGGCGTGTTCGCCCACCTGCGTCACACCCGGTGATCGGGCCCTTGTCACCCGGGAGCTTCGCCCTCCAGTGCACCATCGGCCAAGCCACCCACGACAGGCTGCGCTACGCCCAGGCCCTGCTCGGGCACGCGGTGCCCTCGGGCGACCTCGTGCAGGTGCTGGACCGCGCCCTCGATGCGCTGATCTCCAAGCTCGAGCAGCGCAAGTTCGCCCCCACCGCCCGCTCGTGCCCGAGCCGCCGGCGCCGCGCGGCGGACAGCCGCTACGTGCCCGCCGCCGTGCGGCGCACCGTCTGGCAGCGCGACGGCGGCCAGTGCACCTTCGTGAGCGAGTCAGGCCGGCGCTGCGGGGCCACCGCGAGGTTGGAGTTCGATCACATCGACCCGTTCGCGCGCGGCGGGCAGGCGACGCCGGCCGGACTGCGCCTGCGCTGCCGGGCGCACAACCAGTTCGAGGCGGAGCGCACCTACGGCGCCGGGTTCATGGCTCACAAGCGCGCCGAGTCCCAGCGCCGGGCGGCGGCGACCCGCGAAGCGAAGCGGGCGCACGCCGCCGCCGAGGCGCGCGCACGCGAGGATGCACAGGCACAGGAGCGCGAACGCGCCGCCGCCCGGCAGGCCAGCGCGGACGAAGTGATCCCGTGGCTCCGGGGGCTCGGATTCCGGGCCGACGAGGCGCGCCGCGCGGCGGCGTGCTGCGACACCATGGTGGACGCGCCGATCGAGGCGACGGGTCCGCGCCGCGCTCTCGAGGCTGGCGCCCGGCGGCGCACGCCGCGTCCCGAACCTCGCGAGCGCTGCGGGCATGAACGCGATCGGAGGGTGAGGAAGCCGCTGCCCGCTTCACCTCGGGACCGACGGCACGCGGGGGCCGATGCCCGCGGCGCAGGTTCCTGTCCCGGCGCCCAGCCTCTTCACCTCGCCGCCAGCGGCTTACGAACCACCCCGCGCCCGCCGCCGATGATAGTGTCACGCGGACGTCACCGCGCCCGGGCCGCGGGGCGGACGAGGAGTGGCCATGCACTCTCGACGTGCATTCGGGTTCTTCGCGTTGGCGGGCACACTGGCGGGCACGCTGGCGCTCGCCGGGTGCTCGCGCGATCTCCCGCTCTATCCGCAAGCGCACGCCCTCGCCGGGCGGGTGCGACTGACGGGGATGCTCACAGCGGACGACGCGAGGCCCCTCGGCACGCGGGTGGTGGACGACGCCGACGGGGTCCCGGTCGAGCTCCTCTATGGCGAGCAGGTCGTCGCCCGGACCACCACCACGGATGGTGTCTATCGGTTCACCGGGGTGCGGCCCGGCGGCTACCGGGTGCGGGCGAGCATCTTCGGGCCCGTCAACGACCGGACCGCGGCTCTGACCATCGCGAACTCGGACGTCTTCTCAGCGGACACCCTGAGTCTGACGTCGTCCGGCGATCTCTACCCCGCACCCAATCCGATCGGGGACGGCAGCACCATCTTCTTCGCCGTGCCGGACACCGAGTGGGTCGAGGTGCGCGTCCTCGACGCGAAGGGCGACCTGGTCCGCGCGCTGGTCCACCGCCGCGCCGACCCCGGGCTCGCGAGCACCTTCTGGAACGGCTGCGACCAGGCGGGGGTCTCGGTGCCCGGTTCGCTGTTCTGGGTGACCTTCGAGTCCGGAGCGGACCTGCGCGCTCAGCTGCTCTTCAAGTGAGCGGCCGCCCGATCCCTACGCCTGCGGGGTCTGGCGCAGGCTGGTCTGCATCTTCTGCAGCTTCTCGAGGTTCTCCTCGAGCTGCGCGAGCCGGGCGCGCTCGCGCTCGACCACCTCGGGCTTGGCCTTGTCGAGGAAGTCCTGGTTGCGCAGCTTCTTCTTCACGTTCTCGAGGTCGCCGAGCAGCCGGTCGGCCTCGCGCGCGAGCCGGGCGCGCTCTTCGTCCACGTCGATCAGCCCCTCGAGCGGCAGGAACACCTCGGCGCCTTCCACCACCGCCGACGCCGCCACCGCCGGACGCGAGCCGTCGCGCGCCACGGTCAGCGTCTCGATGCGCGCGAGCGGCTTGAGCTGGTCGGCGAGGCGCTCGACCAGGTCGAGCTGCGCGGCGGTGCCGCGCACCATCACCGGCACCGCCTTGCCCGGGGCGATCTTCGCCTCGACGCGCAGGTTGCGCACCGCGACCACCAGCGCCTGCAGGAACTCCACCTCGCGCTCGGCGTCGGCGTCGAACCACGCCTTCTTCGCCTTGGGCCACGCCGGCGGTCGCCAGCGGCTCGCCGTCGTGCGGCAGCGCCTGCCACAGCTCCTCGGTCACGAACGGCATGAACGGGTGGAGCAGCCGCAGGATGCCGTCGAGCACCTTCCACGCCACCCAGCGCGCGGTGCGGCGGTCGGCCGGGTCGCGCCTCCATCGGTCCAGCGCGGCTTGGCCATCTCCAGGTACCAGTCGCAGTACTCGTTCCACGCGAAGTGGTAGACGGCGTTGCGCCGCCTCGTCGAGGCGGTAGGTCTTGAGGTTGCGCGTGATGTCCTTCACCGCGTTGGCGAAGCGCGACAGGATCCAGCGGTCGGCGAGCGTGAGCCGCAGCTGCGACTCCTTCACCGCGCCGAGGTCCTCGTCGCCGAGGCGCATCTGCACGAGCTTGGTGGCGTTCCAGATCTTGTTGGCGAAGAACTTCCCGGTCTCGAGCCGCTTCTCGTCGAACAGCAGGTCCTGACCCGTCGGGGTCAGGTAGATCATGGTGAAGCGCACCGCGTCGGCGCCGTAGCGGTCCATCATCTCGAGCGGGTCGGGCGAGTTGCCGAGCGACTTGCGTCATCTTGCGGCCCTGCGCGTCGCGCACGATGGCGGTGAACAGCACGTGCGGGAACGGCGCCTCGCCGAGGAACTCGTACCCGGCCATGATCATGCGCGCGACCCAGAAGAAGATGATGTCGGCGCCGGTGACCATGAGGCTGTTCGGGTAGTAGCGCTGCGAGGTCCGCGGTGTCGTCCGGCCAGCCGAGCGTGGCGAACGGCCACAGCCACGACGAGAACCAGGTGTCGAGCACGTCCTCGTCCTGGCGCCAGCCCTCGCCCGCCGGCGCGTCCACCGAGACCACCATCTCGTCGCCGCGGTACCACACCGGGATGCGGTGGCCCCACCACAGCTGGCGCGAGATGCACCAGTCGCGGATGTTCTCGAGCCAGTGCAGGTACACGTTCTTGTAGCGCGACGGGTAGAACTTCACCTTGCCGCGTTTCGCGGCCTCGATCGCGGGTGCCGCGAGCGGCGCCATCTTCACGAACCACTGCCACGACAGGTAGGGCTCGATCACGGTGTGGCAGCGCGAGCAGTGGCCGACGAGGTGGTGTAGGGCTCGACCTTCTCGAGGTAGCCCGCGTCCCGCAGCGCCTCGACGATGCGCTTGCGCGCCTCGAAGCGGTCGAGGCCGCGGAAGTCGCCGGCGTTCTCGTTCATCACGCCGTGCTCGTCCATCACCACGACCTCGGGCAGGCCGTGGCGCTGCGCGGTCTGGAAGTCGTTCGGGTCGTGCGCCGGCGTCACCTTCACCGCGCCGGTGCCGAACTTCGGGTCCACCATCTCGTCGGCGACGATCGGGATCTCGCGGCGCACCAGCGGCAGCACCGCGGTCCGGCCGACGAGCTTGGCGTAGCGGCGGTCCTTCGGGCTCACCGCCACCGCGGTGTCGCCCAGCATGGTCTCGGGCCGCGTGGTGGCCACGGTGATCGACTTGTCGCCGTCCTTGAGCGGGTAGTTGAGGTACCACAGGCTGCCCTGGGTCTCGACGTGGTCCACTTCTTCGTCGGAGAGCGCGGTGAGGCAGCGCGGGCACCAGTTGACGATGTAGCGCCCGCGGTAGATGAGCCCCTTGTCGTAGAGCCGCTTGAACACCTCGAGCACGGCGCGCGAGTAGCCCGGGTCGAGGGTGAAGCGCTCGCGGGTCCAGTCGGGGGTGGTGCCGAGCCGGCGCTCCTGCTGCAGGATGAGCCCGCCGTACTGCTCCTTCCACGCCCACACCTCGGACAGGAAGCCGTCGCGGCCGAGGTCGTGACGCGAGCGCCCGCCCTCGCGCAGCTTCTTCTCCACCACGTTCTGGGTGGCGATGCCCGCGTGGTCCGTGCCGGGCACGTAGAGCGTCTCGCGACCCTCCATGCGCTGCCAGCGCACGATCAGGTCGCGGATGGACTCGCCCAGCACGTGGCCCATGGTGAGCGAGCCGGTGACGTTGGGCGGCGGGATGGTGATGACGAACGGCTTGCCGGAGCCCGGGGCGGGCTGGAACACCCCGCGCTCCTCCCACGTGCCGTACCAGCGAGCTTCGACCCGCCCCGGATCGTAGGGCTGTTCGAGCGCCGCGGGATTGCCAGGACGCATGTGCGTGACCTCCAGAAGGTCGGCCGGGGGGCTCACGGGACCCCGGGCCGAGAAGGGGCAGCAGGCTAGCACAGTCGCGCCGCCCCCTCGAAACCCCCGCGCTCGCGCGATGCTGGCCGCGGTGCGGGCGGCGCTGCTAGCATGCGTCGCATGCGCTTCCGACCGGCCGCCTGCCTCGCCGTGCTGCTGTCGCTGACCTGCCCCCTGTCCGCCCGCGCCACCAGCGGCGAGTACCTGCCGGTGGGCGATCCGCTCGAGGCCGAACTGCGGGTGCTCGAGACCCTGCGCCCCGACGAGCGCACCGGCTTCTGGCCGGAGCGCTCGCACGCGACCCACCCCGGCACCCGGCCGGCGCGCATCGGCGATCTGCTCGCGCCCACGTTCCTGCCCGACGCGCTCGATCCGGTGCGGCGCATCTCCGCACTCCGTCTCATGCGTGCCCTCGCCCGCGACGTGGTCATCGGGCCGGCGGCCGACCCGCGGGCCACCCCGCGCCTGAGCGAGCGCGGCGACCTGCGCGACGGCCGCTTCGAGCTCTCCGCCGGCGTCGAGGGCCGCGGGGAGGTCGCGCGCCACACCGACCCGCGCTTCGGCTCGGGCTCGGGGATGCACCTGCGGGGCACCGCGGCGATCGACCGCTGGACGTTCCACACCCACACCGTGGTGGGCCAGATCGACGGCGCGCGGGCGTTCGCGGACCCGATCGTGCCCCACAGCGATCTGGTCGCGCACACCGAGGAGACCTACCTCGCCACCGGTGGCGACCACTGGGCCGCTCAGTTCGGCCGCTCGCGCTGGGCTTGGGGCCCGGGCGAGGAGGGCTCGCTCACGCTCTCCGCGACCGCTCCCGCCATCACCGGGCTGGCGATGAGCGCGGACCTGCCGGCCCTCCACGTGCACGCCATCGCGCTCAACGCCACGCTCGGCGCCAGCGCCGGCGAGCAGCTCGCGGCGCATCGGATCGAGTGGCAGCCGGCCGGCGCGCTGCGCATCGGCGCCACCGAGACCGCGCGCTATCGGGCCAGCGGCTGGCGCCCGCTCTACGCGATGGGCCTGCTCCCCTACATCTTCGCCCAGCGCCTCGAGAGCCAGGACGAGCCCGACTCGCTCAGCGCCCTGCGCAACAACATCATGCTCGGCGCCGACATCGCATGGCGCGTGGCCGAGGGCACGCGGGTGTACGGCGAGCTGCTGGTCGACGACCTGCACTCGAAGACCGGCGCCAATCCCGACAAGCTCGCGTTCCAGTTCGGCTGGGACGGCGCGGGCGCCATCGGGCGCTCGCGCGTGACGTGGAACGGCGAGTACACGCGCGTTTCGCGCTACGTCTACACCTCGTTCTTCGGGCGCGCCTACGCCGCGCACGGCGAACCGCTGGGCTTCCCCACCGGGCCGGACGCGCGGCGCGCGCGCGTGCGGGTGACGTGGGATCCCTCCGCGGACTGGCAGGTGATCGCGCGCGCGGCGCGCACCGATCAGGGCGCGAACCGTCTCGACCAGCCGTTCGACCCCGCCAGCGCCGCGCCGGCCGGGAGCCCGTTCGACTTCGAGGGCACGGTCGAGCGCACCCGCGCCGCCGAGGCCGGCCTGCGCTGGTGGCCCGCCAGCGGCGTGGACCTCACGCTCGGCGCGGGCTGGACGTGGGTGGAAGGCGCCGGGCACGTCGCCGGCGCGAAGCGCGACGGCCCCCGGGGCTCGCTCGAGGTGCGGCTGACGCGCTGACGCGCGCCCGCGGAGGCGGATCCGCGGCCGGGGACGGGAGCCCGTGGCCGTTCTTGCCGCGCTCGTCCGCGAATCAGGTGCGGGGCGCCCGCGCCCGGCTATCGTCCGCGCGACCCGTTCCGTCCGCACCTCCTCCATCGAGGGAGTCGTCCATGCGCGTGAGAGCCCTGCTGCCCCTGTCCCTGATCGCCGCGGTCGCCTTCGCACCCTTCGCGCGCGCCGCGGACTCCGGCATCCGCGCGCTCGTGCCCGCCAACCTGGACACGACGTGCGCGCCGTGCCGCGACTTCTTCAAGTTCGCCAACGGCGGCTGGGTGTCGCGCACCACCATCCCACCCTCCCAGTCGAGCTGGGGCAGCTTCGACGAGCTCGCCGAGCGCAATCGCCTCACCCTCGCGGGCATCCTCGAGCGCGCGGCGAAGGACACCGGCGCGAAGCCGGGGTCCGAGACCTGGATGCTCGGCACGTTCTGGAACACCGCGATGGACTCGGCGCAGGCCGACGCCGCGGGCGCCGCGCCGCTCGCCCCGGTGCTCGCGGCCGTGGACGGGCTGGCCTCCACGCGCGACCTCGCGGGGCAGATCGCGTGGATGCACGAGCGCGGCATCGGCGGACTGTTCGGCTTCCGCGCCGCGCAGGACCCGGGCCACAGCGATGCCATGATCGCGTTCGTCGGCCAGGGCGGCCTCGGTCTGCCGGACCGCGACTACTACTTCCGCGACGACTCGGCCGCCCGGGCGATCCGCGTCGAGTACGTGGCGCACGTGGCGCGCACCTTCGTGCTGCTGGGCGAGGGCGAGGGCGCGGCGGGCGCCGACGCCGGGACGGTGATGGCGATCGAGACCGAGCTCGCCCGCGCCTCGATGACCAACGTGCAGCGGCGCGATCCCCGGGCGACCTACAACAAGATGCCGCTCGACACGCTCCAGGGCATCGCGCCGGCCTTCGAGTGGGCCGCCTACCTCGGCCGGCGCGGGGCGCCCCGGGTGGACTCCGTCAACGTCACCCAGCCGGGCTTCGCGCGCGCGCTGAGCGGCCTCATCGCCACCCGCCCGCTCGCCGAGTGGAAGGCCTACCTGCGCTGGAAGGTGGCGGACGACGCTTCGCCGGTGTTGTCCGCGGCGTTCGCCGACGAGGCGTTCCGTTTCAACCGGCTGCTCAGCGGCCAGCTGGTGATGCAGCCGCGCTGGAAGCGCGCGCTGCGCTGGACCGACGCCGAGCTCGGCGACCTGCTGGGACGGGCGTACGTCAAAGAGCGCTTCTCCCCCGCCGCGCGCGAACGCGCGCTCGCCATGGTGCGCAACCTCGAGGCCGCGCTCGGAGACCGCATCCGCTCGCTCGACTGGATGGACGAGGCGACGCGGCGCGCGGCGCTCGGCAAGCTCGAAGCGTTCGCGAACAAGATCGGCTACCCCGACACCTGGCGCGACTACCGGGGCGTGGAGCTGTCCCGCGGCTCACTCTACGCGTGCCGGCTCAGCACCCGGCACTACGAGTCGAAGCGGAACCTCGACCGCATCGGCAAGCCGGTGGAACGCGGCGAGTGGCAGATGACGCCGCCGACGGTGAACGCGTTCTACAGCCCGTCGCTCAACAGCATCAACTTCCCGGCCGGGATCCTGCAGCCGCCGTTCTACGATCCGTCATGGGACGACGCCATGAACTACGGCGGGATCGGCGCGGTCATCGGCCACGAGATGACGCATGGCTTCGACGACCGCGGCCGCCAGTTCGATGCCCGCGGCAACCTGCGTGACTGGTGGACGGCGAGCGACGCCGCGAACTACAAGGCCCGCGCCGACCGCGTGACCGAACAGTACGCGGGTTACACCGTGCTCGACACGCTCCATCTCAACGGCCGGCTCACGCTGGGCGAGAACATCGCCGACCTCGGCGGGGTCGCGGTCGCCTACCACGCGCTCCAGAAGGCGCTGGCCGGCAAGCCGCGGCGGATCCTCGACGGGTTCACGCCGGAGCAGCGGTTCTTCCTGTCGTGGGCGCAGGTGTGGCGCGACGTGGCGCGCGACGAGGATCTCCGCACCCAGGTGCAGACCGATCCGCATTCGCCGCCCTACTGGCGGGTGAACGGGACGCTCTCGAGCCTGCCGGAGTTCCAGGCGGCGTTCGGCTGCCACGCTGGCGACCCGATGGTGCGTGACCCGGAGAAGCGCGCGCGGATCTGGTAGCCGCAGGGGACGTCAGGGACGGGCGGGCAGCGGATGCGTGCGCGACCACTCGACGGTGCGCCGCAGGCCGTCGGGGAAGCTGACCCTGGGCACCCAGCCGAGCACGTCGCGCGCGCGCGTGGCGTCGAGGTAGATGCGCTGCACCTCGCCCGCGCGCGCCGCCTCGTAGATGGGTGACAGGGCGGTGCCGAGGATGACGTTCAGCTCGCGCACGATGTCGTTCACCGAGGTCCCGGTGGCGGTGCCGAGGTTCACCATCGCGCCGCTGCCCCCCTCGAGGGCGAGCACGTTGGCGTCCACCACGTCGCCCACGTACAGGTAGTCGCGCACCTGGTCGCCGGTGCCGAAGATGCGCGGGCGCTTCCCCTCGAGCATCAGCCCGATGAAGATGGCGTTCACGCCCGCCTCGCCGTGCGGGTTCTGGCGCGGGCCGTACACGTTCGGGTAGCGCAGCACGGTGTGGTCGAGCCCGTGGAGCAGCTTCCACAGGTAGAGGTAGTGCTCGAGGGTGTGCTTGCTCACGCCGTACGGGGACTCGGGGTTCACCGGATGGTCCTCGGTGGCGGGCAGCGAGCGGCCCTCGCCGTAGAGCGCCCCGCCGGTCGAGGCGTACACGAACTTCCGCACCCCGTGGCGGGTGCACGACTGGAGCAGCG
Source organism: Candidatus Eiseniibacteriota bacterium (assembly GCA_963776245.1). GTDB lineage: Bacteria > Eisenbacteria > RBG-16-71-46 > RBG-16-71-46 > RBG-16-71-46 > CAVSAC01. The sequence goes on from CAVZLN010000006.1 coordinate 301,000, forward strand.
CGAGCGCGCCGAGGATGTTGGTGGTGGCGTCGTGCACCGGGTCCTCGACCGAGCGCCGCACATCGATCTGCGCCGCGTGGTGGTCCACCAGCTCGGGCTTGAACTCGGCGATCACGCGCTCGACCGCGGCCGCGTCGCGCAGGTCGGCGTGGAAGAAGCGGGCCCGCGGGTTCACGAACTCGCGGAAGCCGCTCGAGAGGTCGTCGAACACCGCGACCTCGTGACCGAGTTCGACGAACCGGTCCGTTACGTTGGAGCCGATGAAACCGGCGCCTCCGGTCACCAGGATGCGCACGGGATCCTCCTTGGCGGAACGTGGTGGCCGCGCGGGGCGGCGCGACGCGGCAGGTTAGTCGCGGTGCGGCGGGCGCGCAAGGCGCGCACGGCCGATCGCGGGACGGAGTCCGACGCGGCGTCGCGCGGGGCGCGCGCGGCAGGCTGCCTCACGCCGCGCGCGCCCCGGCCTCGCGGCCGAGGACGGCGGCGAGCCGCGCGGGCAGCGCCTCGTGCTGCGCGCAGGCGAGGGCGGGCCCGCGGGACGACGCCACGCGCGACGCCGGTGCGCGATCGAGCGCGGCGGCGAGGGCGGCGGCGAGATCGTGGGTGCCGCCCGCACGCGCGCCGACCAGGCAGCCCCGTCCGTCGAGCCACGCGCGCAGGGCGGCCGGGAGCGGCGCGTCGCCCGCCACCAGCAGCGGACATCCGCACTCGAGCGCACGCCACACCATCCCCGCCGAGAACGGGCTCTCCCCCGCGAACACCGCGACGGTCGCCGCGTTCCACCAGGCGAACTCCGCGTCGCGCGTCGCGGCGCCGGCGAAATGCACGCGCGTGCCCACGCCGAAGCGGCGCGCCAGGGCCTCGAACTCGGGCTGCGCGTCCCCCAGCACGACCAGGTCGAGCGCGTCCGCGTCCGCCGCGGCTCGTGCGAAGGACTCGATCACCTGCGCGCCGCCGCGCCCGGCGAGCGGCAGCGGGGCCAGCACGTAGTCGCCGTCCCACAGCGGCAGACGCTGGCGCGCGCCGCGCAGCGGCTCGCCCGCGCTCCACGCCAGCGCACACCCCTCGGCATCGAGCGCCGCGCATGGCGCCACGCCGCGCGCGCCGGGATCGAAGGCGGTCGGCCACCACCTCAGCGCGAGCCCGGCGGGCAGCGCGCGCGCGATCGCCTCGACGGCGTGCGCGGGCGAGGCGATCACGACCTGGTGCGGCGCGTGCGCCTGCGCCGCCTCACTCAGCGCGGCGAGCCCGGCGCGGCCGGCGCCGAAGCGCGGCGCGCGCCCGGCGGCCGGCGCGGGGCGGTTCCTACCCTCGGCGAGTGTGGGATCGCACACCAGCGCCCGCGCCTCGAAGCCGGCGTGCTGCAGCAGGGAGACCCGGTCGCGCGCGTCGGCCTCGGCCGCGCCGGGCGCGCCGAGGTGCTCGACGAGCACCATGCGGAAGTGGGACACGGACACCCCCTCGGGAGGGCCGGAGTGGAGATCAGGCGGGGACGGGTGCCACGCGCCGGCTCTCGGCCTGGACGCCACGCATCCAGATGAGGAACCGGAGCCGCTCCCGGACTTGCAGATTGCAGGCCAGCACCTCGGGCGCGCGGGCCGGGGTCGCGCGGACCACGGGCGGCGGGGTCAGCGGGACGGTGACGGGCTCGGCAAGGGGTGCCGGCGCCAGCGCCCGGAGCCATTCGACGCGCTCGCCGATGGTTTCGAGCGTCGCATCAGCTCGCGCGTCCAGGTCGATGCGCTCGAACCAGATACCCAATCGCTGGGAGAGCGCGATGGCGGGTCTCGGCAGGGCCCCGGGGGCGCCTGACCACCACCCGCGGAGGAGCCGGCCGCGCAGCGCGTCCCCGATCGCCTCCTGGGCGCCCGGGTCCACCACCATCAGGATGCGACCGAAGTGTGGCCACGCCTCCTCGAACAGCCGGCCAAGCTGGGACCAGCGCTCCTGGGCGGTCGGCGCGCCATGAGCCAGCAGGTAGAACCCCGCCTGCCCTCCGTTCTGCACCAGCCCGAGCAGGGGCAGCCGGCCCGCGAGGCACTCCACCAGGCCGAGGCGCGGGTCGGCGCCGAACCAATCGTGCAGCGCCAGGCGCCGGCCGGCGTCCACCACCAGCACGCGCTCGCCGCGCGCGAGGTAGCGCGCGGCGAGCTCGGCCACCGCCGCCTCGAGCGCGCGCCGCGTGGCGCCGCTCACCACGTGGAGCGCGGCGGTCGGAACCTCGGGCACCGAGGGACTCGTCGCGGTCGCGTCCGCGACGAGCGCTTCGGCGCGCCGCTCCGACCGCGCGGCCAGCACGCCCCCCGCGGTGGCGCCGAGCAGGGCCACCCCCGCCCAGGCGATCGGCGTGCCGGGGCCCAGCGTGGGCATCAGTCCGGAGACCGCGGCGAGCGCGGCGATGCCGGCGGCCGAGCCGGCCGCGGCGCCGAGCAGGAAGCGGAGATGGCGGGCGCGCGGCCTGCGGGGGGCCGCGACGTCGAGGGCGTCGAGGGCGTCATCCATGGCGCTCATCTGAGGGGGCCTGCCGAGCGGAAGTGCGCATCATCCGTGAAGCGAACGTCCGCAACCTAGCGTGCGCGCGCCGGCGCGGTCAAGCGCGGGCGTGGATCCCGCGCCGCGCGCACGCGGGGCGGGTCGCGTCAGGCGTGGCCGGAGGTGGGCGCCGGGCGGCCCGCGGCGGGGAGCGTGAAGAAGAACGTGCTGCCCACGCCCGGCAGGCTCTCGACCCAGATGCGCCCGCCGTGCTGCTCGACGATGCCCTTGCTGATCACCAGCCCGAGACCGGTGCCACCGGCCTTGCGGGTCGCCGACGAGTCGATCTGCGAGAACTTGCGGAACAGCTTGGCGAGATCCTGCGGCGCGATGCCCTCGCCGTGGTCCCGGACCCCGACGCGCACGCCCTCCTCGCCCACCTCGGCGCCGATCTCGATGCGCCCGTTGGTGGGCGAGAACTTGATCGCGTTCGAGAGCAGGTTGGTGAGCACCTGGGCGATGCGGTTGGCGTCCATCATGAGGTCGGGCAGCTCCCCGGGAAGCACCAGGTCGAGGTGGATGCGGCGCTCCTCGATCAGCGTGCGCAGGTTGTACGCCGCCTGCTGGACCACCGGTTCGAGCCGCTGGCGCTCGATGCTCATCGGCAGCGAGGCCGCCTCGATCTTCGAGAAGTCGAGGATGTCGTTGATCAGCACCAGCAGGCGCTCGGCGTTGGCGTGCGCGATGGTGAGCAGCTTGCCCTGCTGATCGGTGTTGTGGAAGTAGTGGTCGTCGGCGAGCAGCTCGATGGCGCCCTTCACCGAGGTGAGCGGGGTGCGGATCTCGTGCGACACCACCGCGACGAAGTCCGACTTGAGACGGTCGAGCACCTTGGTGTGCTCGAACAGCTGGGAGTTCAGCACCGCGAGCGCGGCCTGCGAGGCGTAGAGCATCATGAAGCTCTCGTCGTCGTCGCTGAAGCCGCCGGGCTTGTCGAGCAGCGCCAGCACGCCGATCACGCGCCCCTCGGCGAGCAGCGGCACCGCCGAGCATCGACGTGGTGCGCCGGTTCTCGATCCCGGGCACCTCGAAGGGCTCCGCGCCCACCCCGGTGGAGAGCCGCCGCGGCGTCTGGCCGGTGGCGCATTCCCACAGCGGGCCGCTCGGCTCGAGGGCCGCGGGCATGCCGTCCTCGCGCAGCTCCACGGTGGCGCCGTGCGCGGCGGCCACGCGGAACTCCGCGGTGTCCTCGACCCGCAGGTAGACCACCGCGGCCGCCGAGCCGCCGGAGAGCTCGGCGCCCTTCTCGCACACCATCGCGAGACGCGGCGAGAGCTCGAGGTCCGCCATGATCGCCTTGCTGACGTCGTAGAGCGCGGTCATCTGCCAGGTCGCCAGGCGGACGCGCTCGCGCAACTCGTGCTCGTGGTGCTGGAGGATCTCGTTCTTCTGGCGCAGCTCCTCGACCAGCTGGCGGTTGACGGCCCGCAGCCGGCGGTGCGCCACGGCGCGGTCCACGATCTGCTCGAGGTCGTCGAGGTCGAACGGCTTCGGCACGTAGTCGTAGGCGCCCTGGCGCAGCGCGTCGATGGCGGTGCTGGCCGAGGCGTAGCCGGTGACCACGATGACGCCCACCTCGGGGTCCACGCTCTTGGCGTAGCGCATCACCTCGAGGCCCGAGAGCCCGGGCAGGTTGATGTCGGTGAGGATGACGTCGGGGCGCAGCTCGGGCAGCACGCGCACCGCCTCCTCGCCGCTCAGCGCCACGGTCAGGTCGTAGCCCTTGGCCGAGAGGAACTCGCGGCACAGGTCGGCGACCGTCTCCTCGTCGTCCACCACCAGCACGCGCACCGGCGTGTCGTGTTCCGACAGGCTCAGCGCGGCGGCGGCTTCGGGCGTCAGCGGTTCCATCTCCGGTCCCCCGTCAGTGCACGCGCGCGCTCGCGCGCGTCACCACCTGCCGCCGGCCGCCCTTCTTCGCGAGCCCCAGCGCCTGGTCCACCCCGTTCATGAGCTCGAGCGGGTCGAAGCCGTCGCGCGGCGCGGCCACCACGCCGGTCGAGACCGTGAGACGTCCGACGCGGGCGAAGCGGTGCTCCTCGAGCGTGCGCCGCAGGCGCTCCGCCACGCGGCGCGCGGGCAGCACGTCGGTCTCGGGCAGCAGGATGCCGAACGCGTCGCCGCCCAGCCGCGCGATGATGTCGCCGTCCCGCAGCGCCAGCTTGAGCACCAGCGCCACCTCGGCCAGCGCGCGGTCTCCGGCGGCGCGGCCGTAGCGCGCGTTGAGCGCGCCGAAATGATCGAGGTCCACCTCGAGCAGGCCGAGCGGCACCCCGTGCTCCGCCGCGCGCGCGACCTCCTCGGCGAGGCGCTCGTGGAACGCGCGCGCATCGGGCAGCCCGGTGACGGGGTCCCGCCCCGGCTGCTGACGCAGGCGCGCCAGCTCGAGGCGCGCGCCGAGCGCGGCGCCGAGCGCGCCCGCGGCGGTGCGCATCAGCGCGTGCTGCGCGGGTGACCAGCGCCGGCCGGGATGCGCCAGCAGTTCGAGCGTGCCGACGCGCTCATCGCCGCGCGACAACGGCACCGCCATCACGCCGCGCAGATCGCCCGGCTCGCGTTCCCAGGGCCCGCGTGCGCACGAGCGCTCGAGCCTGCCCTGCGGTCCGAGCGCGTGGAGCGAGGCGCCGGCGCAATCGAACGCGCGCACCAGCGCGTCGAGGGCACGGTCGAGCGCGCGCGGTTCGGACGCCGCGGAGAGCAGCGCCTCGCAGGCGGCCCACAGCAGGCGCGACGCGCGGCGGCGTCCGTCGGCGGTGTCCGGCGGGTCGCCGACCCGTGTCCGGGCGACGCCGGCGGTGGCCGTCTCACGCCGCGCGGGCCGGAGCATCGGATCCTCCGATCGAGTTCTTGAGGTCGCGCAGCCGGCCCGCGGCCTCCTGGATGCGGCCCGACTCACGCAGCATCACTTCCAGCCGCTCACGCACGCCGGGCTGCTGACCCGCCGGGCCCATCAGGAGCAGCTGGGCATGGCCGCGGACCCCCACCAGCGCGTTGTTGATCTCGTGGTGCGCCCCGAGCACTCGCCCGGCCTCCGCGTCCCACGCCTGCTGCTCAGCCCACCATGACGCGAGCGTGGCGCGCAGCGCGCGCGCGGCGTCGGCGTGGCCGGCCTGCTCGAGCTCGGCGGCCTGCGCGCCCAGCCGGGCGCGCAGCGCGAGCCACGGGGCCGGCTCCGAGCCGGCGCCCGAGCCGGGACGGGGCAGGCTCACGCCGCCTCCTCTTCGAGCATCGCCTTGCCCAGCCGCAGGCGCATGCGGGACATCGCCCGCGTGTGCACCTGGGACACCCGCGACTCCGAGATGCCCAGCGTCCGTCCGATCTCCTTCAGCGTCAGGTGCTCGTAGTAGTAGAGCGAGACCACCAGCCGTTCCTGCTCCGGCAGCTGGTCGAGGGTGCGCAGCAGCACCAGGCGGGACTGCTGCTCCTCGAGGCGCTCCTGGTAGTCCACCACCGCCGGGTCGGCGAGATGGTCGCCCAGCGTCGCCGGCTCCTCGCCGTCGCCCGAGCGGCTCTCGTCGAGCGACACCAGCACGGCGCCGCGGACGTGATCGAGCAGGCGGTAGAAGTCGGGGCGGGTCATCTTCATCTCGCGCGCGACCTCCTCCTCGGAGGCGGCGCGGCCGAGCTTCTGGTCGAGCTTGCGCGTCACGCCGTCGAGGTTGCGCGCCTTGCGCCGCATCGAGCGCGACACCCAGTCGAGCGCGCGCAGCTGGTCGAGCACCGCGCCCTTGATGCGCCACACCGCGTAGGTCTCGAACTTCACGCCCTTGCGCGCGTCGAACTTCGCGTGCGCGTCGAGCAGCCCGAGCACGCCGGCCGAGTAGAGGTCCTCGTGATCCACGTTCTTGGGCAGCGTCGCCGCGACGCGCTCCACCACGTGGCGCACCAGCGGCGCGAAGCGCTTGAGCAGGTCGTTCTTCGAATACTGCACCGCGGCGGGCGCGGGCTGCGGGCGCGCGGCGCGGCGGGTGCCCGTCACCACGACGAGGCGCGGCGCGGGTCGGGCGGCGGGCGAGGACTTGGCGGTCGCGGTGGCGAGGATGGCAGGGCGGGCCATGGGAATGAACCTCCTCAGGCTCTGAGACGTTCGACGCTCGGGGTCACGTCGGATGCCGGGGGCGAAGGGACATCCCAGAGCCGACCGGCCAGGGCGCGATAGGCCGCCGCGGCCAGGGACTGCGGGAAGGCGGTGAGCAAGGGTTCCTGCCGGCGCACCGCGCCGGGCACGGCGGGGTCGAGCGGCACCCAGCCCCAGTAGTCGATCTCGAGACGCAGGAAGCGGCGGGCCACCAGGCTGATGCGATGCGACGTCTCCTCCGCCTCCTCGGGGCTCGCCGCCATGCTGACCACGAGGTGCGGCGCCCGCGTGAGGCCCTGGCGCTGGAGCAGCTTCACCAGGCCGTAGGCATCGGAGAACGCCGGCATCTCGGGCGTGGTCATCGAGCAGCACGTCGTCGGCGGACAGACAGAACGAGGTCACCTGGCGCGAGACGCCCGAGGCGGTGTCGATGAGCACCAGGTCGGCGTCCGCGGCGAGCGTTCCGAGGCCGCGCAGCAGGAACTCGCGCCGCACGTCGTCGAGCTCCGCGAGCTCGGGCTCGTTGGAGGCGGCCGGCACCAGCGTGACGTTCTTCGGTCCCCGGATCGCGATCTCCTCGAGCGTGCGCTCGCCCGCGAAGACGTGCTGCAGGTCGTAGCGCGGATGCACGCCGAGGAGCAGGTCGAGGTTGGCCTGCGAGAAGTCGGCGTCCACCAGCAGCACGCGGCAGCCGCGCTCGCCGAGCGCGATCGCCAGGTTGGCCGCGAGGTGGCTCTTGCCCACCCCGCCCTTGCCGCTCGCCACCACCACGGTGCGCACGCCGGGGCGTGCCCACTGGGCCGGATGGTCGCTCTCCCCCGAGGTCGCGTGACCCGGGACCACGCGCAGGCCGGCGCGGGCCGCGGGCGTGTCGTTTCCGCGGCGCGGGCTCACGCGGCCAGCCCCGTGGCGCGCGACGCGCCGGGCAGCGTCATGACCGCACGCAGGAATTCCCAGTAGCGGCGCTGCTCGCGGCAGCGGCGCAGCGCGAGGTCGAGACCGAGGCGCGAGAGCCGGCGCTCCTCCTCGCGCAGCGAAGCGAGCGCGGCGTCCAGCGCGTCGAGGCGCGCGCCTTCGCCCGCGGGCACCTCGCGGCGCGGATCGGCGGACGGCGTCACCGGCGGGCGGCGGTTCACGACGCCCTCCGCAGCCGCGCGACGCCGACCGCGGCGCGTGCGGCGCGACGCGAACCGAGACCGTGATAGGCGCGCGTCAGCTCGGCGAGCAGCGCGCGATAGCGGGCGGTGATGCTGGCCTCGGGCAGCCGCAGCGCGCGCGCGGCCTCGGCCGGGGTCAGGCGCTCGACCAGCAGCAGGGCGAGCATCATGCGCTCGCGCGGCGCGCAGTGTTCGAGCGCGTCGAGCAGGCGGCGCCGGATCACGCTGTCGGCGAGCGCGGGCCCGTCCGCGGGCGGGCGGCGCGGCGGCGGCGCGGCGCCGGCAGTCCTCACGCGGCCTTCCGCGGCGCGGGGCGGTACGGCGCGCGGCGCGGTCGAGGGCCAGGCGCACCGAGCGGCGGAGCGCGTCCATCGGGAACGGTTTCGGGAAGCACTCGGCGACCCCCGCCGCGCGCAGTTCGCGCAGCGTCTCGGGCGCGGCGTAGGCGGTGAGGATCACCACCGGCTGGGCGTGGCGACCACGGCCGTAGCTTGCGCGCGAGGTCGAGCCCGCTCATCCCGGGGAGCTTCGAGGTCGGAGATCACGAGGTCGCTGTGTCCGCCGTTGCGCAACCAGCCCCACGCCTCTTCGGCGGAGCGGAACGCGTCGATCGTGAACCCGTCGTCCGAGAGCCCTTCGGAAAGGGCCCAGGAGGTGGTGGGCTCGTCTTCGACGATCAGGATGTGGGGCATGGCGAGGCTCTCCGGGGTGAGGTCGCGGAGAACCCGTTTTGCAGTCGTCGTGCCAGAGGTGGACGGCGGGCGCCGCAGGGCGGCCGTCGGGGTGGTCGCGGGGGCGAAGTGCGCCGGGATGGCGGCTGCATCCGGTTCGAGGTCAGCGGGTTAGCGCGGCACCTCAGGTGCCGCTGGGCCGCTGGGAATCGCTGTCCGGGGCGCCGGCCGCGGGGGCGTCGGCTCCGGGCGCGTCCCGCGTCTCAGAACGCCCGCTCAAGCGCGTTCCGCATGGTCACGCGCTCCGACCGTAACTGGCCGGCGGGCGAGCCGGAAGCGGCCGGCAGGGCTCAGGCCCCGGCGTCGCCATCCTCGTCATCGGCGCCGAGCGCGTACTCCTTGAGCTTGGTGCGCAGCGTCTGGCGCGAGATGTCGAGCAGCGCGGCGGCCTTGGTCTTGTTGCCCGCGCACACCCCGAGCGCGTGCTCGATCGCGAGCTTCTCGATCTCCACCGAGCTGCCGCACCACGCCGGGCGGGAACGGATCGGGCCCGCGCGCGCCGCGCGCCGGCCGGCGATGGATCTCGGCCGGCAGGTGCTCGGCGAGGATCTCGTCCTCGGCCTCGAGCAGGACCACGCGCTCGATGACGTTCTTCAGCTCGCGCACGTTGCCCGGCCACTCGTACGCGATCATCGCGGCGAGCGCGTCGGGGTGCACGCGCACCGGGGCGCGGCCCAGCTCGCGGCAGAACAGCGCCACGAAGTGCTCGGTGAGCATCGCCACGTCGTCGCGGCGGTCGCGCAGCGGCGGCACGTCGATCGGGACGACGTTGAGGCGGAAGTAGAGGTCCTCGCGGAAGCGGTTCTCGCTGACCGCCTTGACGAGGTCGCGATGGGTGGCCGCCACCACCCGCACGTCCACGGTGATGTCGGCGCCGCCGCCGACGCGGCGGAAGGTGCGGGTCTCGAGCACGTGGAGCAGCTTGGCCTGCAGACCGGGCGTCATCTCCCCGATCTCGTCGAGGAACAGGGTGCCGCCGTCGGCCAGTTCGAACAGTCCCTTCTTGAAGCGCTTCGCGTCGGTGAACGCGCCCTTCTCGTGGCCGTAGAGCTCGCTCTCGAGCAGCTGCTCGGGGATGGCGCTGCAGTTGAGCTCGACGAACGGCCCGTCGGTGCGCGCGCTGTGCGCGTGCAGGTAGCGCGCGAGCAGGCCCTTGCCCGAGCCGGTCTCGCCGCGGATGAGCACGGTCGCGGTGCCGCTCTTGCCGGCCTTCTCGAGCCGCAGGAGCGCGCGCTTGAGCAGCGGCGCTCTCGCCGATCAGCGGCTGCAGGCGCTCGCGGCGCGCGGCGTCGACCGCGCGCTGCAGGCGCGCGGTCTCGAGGGCGCGCTCGAGCAGCACGCCGAGCTGGCTGATGTCGGCCGGCTTCGAGAGGAACCAGAACGCCCCGGACTGGATCGCCTGCACCACGTGGTCGAAGCTGGCGTGCGCCGACAGCATCACGACCGGCAGCGAGGGATCGTCCTCGCGCAGGCGCTTGAGCACCTGCAGGCCGTCCATGTCGCCGAGCTTGAGGTCGAGCACCACCGCGTCCACCGACCTGGTCGCGCGCGCACTCGAGCGCCTCGCGGCCGCTCGGCCGCCTCGATCGGCTCGTAGCCGGCGTCGCGCGCCCACTCCGAGATGCCGAAGCGGATCGAGCGCTCGTCGTCAACGATGAGCAGCGTGTGCGTGCTCACCACGGGGGTCGAGCTGTCGCCTCTGGCCATGACGTTTCTCCACCGGGAAGTTGAGGAGCAGGGTCGTGCCGCGTCCTTCGCGGGTCGCCACCTCGATGGCGCCGCCGTGCTCCTGCATGATGGTCTGCGAGATCGCGAGCCCGAGTCCGGTCCCGCGCGACTTGGTCGAGAAGAACGGATCGAACATCTTCTCGAGCACCCCGCGCGGGATGCCGGGGCCGGTGTCGATGACGCGCACCTGCTGGAACTCGATGCGCGTGGCGTGCTCGCGGGCCCGGTGCCGCGATCGTCGGCCGCGCCGGCCCGGTCCGCGCGGCGGGGCGCGGCGGCGCACCTTGCGCACCTCGTAGCGCAGCGTGCCACCGGCCTCCATGGCCTGCACCGCGTTGAGGCTGATGTTGAGCAGCACCTGCTGCACCAGGTCGGGGTCGATGTAGAGCGTGCCCAGCCGCGGCGCGACGTCGCGCTCGACCGTCACCCGGGCCTGCGCGATCGGCTCGGCGAGCAGCTCGACCACGCGGTCGACGCACGCGCCGAGCTCGGCGGGGCGCAGCTCGGGGGTGCGCGGGCGCGCGTACTGGAGCAGGCTGGCGACGATGCGGTCGAGCCGCGCCACCTCGTCGAGGATGACCTGCACGAAGCGCGCGCGGTCGTCGCGGGGCTCGAATCGGCGCAGCAGCACCTGCGCGCTGGTGCCGATGCCGGCGAGCGGGTTGCGGATCTCGTGGGCCACGCCCGCGGAGAGCTGGCCGAGCGTGGCGAGGCGCTCCTTGCGCCGCAGCTCCTCCTGCAGGCGGCGGGTGCGCGTCAGGTCGTGGAGCACGATCAACGCCCATCCCGGACGGTCCGAGCCGGGTGCCGTGCAGCAGCACCGGCACCTCCACCCCGCCCTCGCCGAGCAGCACGGTCTCGCGTTCGATGCGCGCGCGGCGCGCGAGGTCGCCCGACCGGGTCGTCGCCCGGCACGCATGCTGCGGAACAGCTCGCCGGCGGCGCGCCCGCGGGCGCGCGCCGCGCGCACGCCGAGCAGGCGCGCGGCCACCGGATTGAGCATGGCGACGCGGCCGCGCGGCGTCGAGCAGCACGACTCCGGCTTCGACGTCGGACATGAGTGCCCTGAACAGGGCATCGGGCGGCGGCATCCGTACCGCCGGGGCGCGCGGGGCGCGCTTCACGGGCATGACCGCTCCATGGCGCGGGCAGTATAGCCGCGCGGAGCCCATGGGCGATAGCGCCGTGATGCGGGTCGTGTGGCCGGAGCGGGCCGGGTGCGCGCGGCGCGCGGCTCAGCGGCGGCGCAGTTCCTCGAGGAGTTCGTCGACCAGCCGCGACTTCACGTCGTCGCGGTCGTACCAGCCGGCCGCGACGCGGGCCCGGGCCGTGGCGATGTGGGGCCAACGGATGTACTCGTCGATGCGCGCGGGCGCCTGGGCCGGGACGGCTGCCGGGCCGCGGGTGGAGCGTGAGGACGGGGTCATCGTTCCTCGACGCGGTCCGCGCGGGGACGCCGTGCGCGAGGAGCGCGCCGCGCCCACGACGGTCGGCCGCCGGTCGTCATCGCCCGGACGTTCAGAGCTTCCCGTTCGGATCCGCGCGGTCCGGGCGGGGTGTCGATCTTGGTTCCCTGCGCGCGACGGTTCTCTTCCTGGATGCGCGCGTAGATCTCCTCCCGGTGCACCTTGACCTCGGGTGGCGCCTCGATGCCGAGCTTGACCTGGCCGGAGCGGACCTCGAGCACGGTGATCTTCACCGTGTCCCCGATCCGGATGTTCTCTCCTAACTTCCTTGTTAGGACCAGCATCTTCCTGAGTTCCTCCGCTCCTTGCCGGGGCCGGAGGGCGCCCGGACAGTCAGCGTATCGGCATGCGTCGCATGCCTCTTGAGGCGAGAATAGACACATCCGGGGCCGGCGGCCAAGTGAGGACTCGCGCTTGACACCGCTGCGAGCGCTTGCGAGCCTGCAGCCGACCACTCCTCCGGAGGTGCGCATGGAACGTGGCTGGCCTTCGCACCTGCTGTCATGGCTTCTCGTTCCGGCGGTCGCCCTGCTCGTGGCGTCGGCCCTGAGCCTGCCCCGGCGCGGGTACACCGGACTGGTGCCGCGCGGCGACGTGATCGAGAACGTCGATCCCGGCAGCCCGGGCGCGCGCGCGGGAGTGCGGCCGGGCGACCGCCTCGCTCCCACCCGCGCCGGCGAGGCCCCCGACGCGCCGCTCGTGGCGGCCACGCCCGGGCGCCCGCTGACCCTCGTGCTCGAACGCGGCGGCGCGCAGCGGCGCGTCTGGCTCGCGCCCGAGACCCTGCCGCCGGGCGACTGGCGCAAGCGGGTCGGCCAGCTGCTGGTCGCCGCGGGATTCGTGCTGCTCGGCGGCTGGGTGTGGAGCGAACGACGCGATCCGCTGACGCGCGTCTTCCTGCTGTTCTGCCTGTCGTTCGCGGTGATGCTGGTGCCCCCTCCGGCTTTCGGGTCCGTCCACGTCACGCGCATCCACGAGCTGGCGATGACGGCCGCGCAGCTGTTCCTGCCCGCGCTGTTCGTCCACTTCTTCGCGCTGTTCCCCGAGTCGCGCGGCCCGCGCGGAGCGCTCGGCGCCACGGTGAGCGTGGGCTACGGGGTGGCGACCGTGCTGTTCGTCGCCGCCATCGCCCTCGAGGCGGTGCGGCTGGCGCGCCCGAGCACCGCCCAGGACGCCCTCGACGCGCTCCACATCTCGGCCGGAGCGTGGTTCGTGATGGGCCTGCTGTGGGCCCTCGCGCTGTTCGCCCGCTCCTATCTGCGCGCCGGCCCCCCCGACGCGCGCCGGCGGCTGCGCGTGGTGCTCGCCGGCACCGCGCTCGGCGTGATCCCGCTCGCGGGTCTGGTGGCGCTGCGCAACCTGGCGCCGGGCGTGGCGCTGCCGGGCGAGCGCTGGTCGCCGCTGCTCACGCTGCTGGTGCCCGCGTCGTTCGCGTGGGCGATCGCGGTGCACCGCATCTTCGACTTCCGCGTCGCGCTGCGCGCGGGCATCGGCGCGCTGCTGGTGGCCGCGCTCTCGGGCGCGGCGTACGTCGTCGGCGAACGCATCGCGGCGGTGCGGCGCCCCGACCTCTCGGGCGGCATGGGCGGCGCCGCGCTCGCGTTCGTCATCGCGGCGCTGGTGGTGGCGGGGCCGGTGCGCCGGCGCCTGCGGGTGCTCACCGGCGGCGAGGGCGGTGAGCGGCCGCTGGCCGAATGGACCGGGCACCACCCGTTCGGGCACGACACCTCGGACTCGATCCTGTGCTCGGCGTGCGAGGTGCTCCATCAGGCGCTGCGCCTCGACGGCAGCGCCGTGCTGGTGCCGTCCCGTGGCGAGGGCCTGGTGGCGGCGAGCGCGGGGGCCTCGCCGGCGGTGCTGCTCGAACGCCTGCCGCTGGACCTCGCCGCCGGCCGGGTGGCGGCGCTCGAGGACGCGGCGCTCGAGCCCGCCGACCGCGCCGCGCTCGAGGACGCGGGCGCGCGCTGGCTGCTGCCGGTGGGCGAGGCCCCGGCGCGCGCCCTGTTCGTGCTCGGGCGCCGGCTCGCGGGCTCGTGGCTCGACCACGCGGAGATGGCCGAGCTGCAAGCGCTTCGCCGCTCGCATCGAACTGGCGCTCGAGAACGCGGCGCTGCGGCGCGAGGCGAGCACGCATGGCCGGCTCGACCGCTCGCTGCGCGAGGCGGGCGCGATCCAGGCGCATCGCCTGCCGCGGCGCGCGCCGGTCTTCCCCACGCTCGACTGCGCGGCCGCCGCGCTCTCGAGCGAGGCGGTGGGCGGCGACTACTACGACTTCGTCGAGGGACCGTCGCGCGATTTCACGCTCGCCGTCGGGGACGCGGCCGGGCACGGCGTCCCCGCGGCGCTCGTGCTCGCCGACGTGCAGGCGCGCTTCCGTGCCGCCGCCCAGCGTGGCCAGGCCCCGAGCGAGGTGCTCGCCGCGCTCAATCACGAACTGGTGCGCCACGGCGAGCCCGAGCACTTCGTGGGCCTGCTGTGCGCCCGGGTCGAGGCGCGCGAGGGCCGGGTGTGGATCGCCAACGCCGGCATCACCCCACCGGTGCTCCGCCGCCGCGACGGCACCACCAGCCAGCTGCTGGCGGGCGGGGTGCTGCTCGGGGTGCGCGCGGGCTCGGACTACCCCGAGGTGTGCGTCCAGCTCGCCGCCGGGGACCTGCTGGTCATCCACACCGACGGCCTCACCGAGGCCCGGCGGGGCGAGGAGATGTTCGGCGACGAGCGCGTCCGGGAGGTGCTCGACGCCCACGCCCACCGCCGGGCGGCCGACATCGTGCAGGCCCTGTTCGAGGCGGTGCGGGAGTTCGCCGACACCCCGCTCGACGACATCACGGTCCTGGTGCTGCGCCAGCTCACCGGGGGGCCCTCCGCCCCGGCCCCGGGCGGCCCGATCCCCACGCTCATGTCCACCGACCTGCTGGCCGATACCGAGGGGTGAGGCGGAAGGATCGCCTCGGCGCCCGCGACCGGTCGTCACGGGCAAGTCCCCAAGGGACTGCGCAGGACGCGCGAAGCGGAGGTGGACGATGGAGCTCGCCGTGGTTCTGGTGCTCCTGGATCTGCTCTGGTGGATCCGCCGCTAGGCCGAAAGGCCTGAATCATCCGGGCCCGCGGCGGGCCCGCGGGGCGCGGCAAGCGCCCCAGCGAGCTCCCGCGCCAGTGTGAGCACGCGATCAGCGGAGCCCCGCTGCGGGTCTTCGGACACGGCGCGCATGAACGCCGCCCCCACGATGACGGCGTCGGCGACACCGCTCGAGCGCGCGCGCCTGGTCCGCGTTCGAGATCCCGAATCCCACCGCCACCGGCAGGGCGGCGCGCGCGCGCAGCGCGGCCACGCGCTCGGGCAGCGCCCCGCTCCAGCCTCCCGCGGCACTCCCGGTGACGCCGGTGCGCGCGAGGCAGTACACGAACCCCCGGCAACGCGCGAGCAGCAGCGGCACGCGCGCGGCCGCGGTGGTCGGCGCGACCAGCAGCACGGTGTCGAGGCCCGCCGCGTCGAACGCGGCCCACGCCTCGGGCGACTCCTCGGGCGGCAGATCGGAGACGATCAGCCCATCCACGCCCGCCGCGCGCGCGGCCGCCGCGAACTCGGCGGCCCCGGCCCGCACCACCGGATTGGCGTACGTCATCACCACCACCGGCAGGTCCGACTCGCGCCGCAGGGCGCGCACCACCTCGAACGCCTGCTGGGCTCCCACCCCGCGCGCGAGCGCCCACTCGGACGAGCGCTGGATCTCGGGACCGTCGGCGATCGGGTCGGAGAACGGGATGCCGATCTCGAGCGCGAGCACGCCGGCCCGCGCCAGCCCGCGCGCCATCTCGAGGGTGTCCTCGAGCGAGGGGTAGCCGGCCGTCAGGTACGGGATGAGCCCGGTCCGCCCGCGCCACGCCTGGAACGCGGGACCGATGCGGCTGGGCATGCGGGTGGGAGCGCGGGCGGGGCTACGGCAGCCAGCGCGGCTGAGCGTATCCCAGGCCGCCGTACTGCAGCGGCGAGCGCAGCTGATGGTACTCGAAGGAGAACTGCGGTGTTCCCGCGCGGCTGCCAGTCCATCCGCAGCCCTTCGAGGAAGAACGGGTTCCTGCCCGAGGCGGCCGCGTCCGGGCCCCAGCTGTTGCCGAGGCTCACGCTCAGGGCGAACGGAGCGCGGAACTGATAGCTGAGGCTGGTCACCTGGAGCGCGTCGGTGCCGCGGCCCGAGAACCCCCCGACCGTGACCGACGTCGAGACGTGCAGGCGCTGCGGATCGATCCAGGACGACGCGCGAGCGAGCGCGCTGGTGGGCACCGGAGGACGCCACGCGCCGAGCGACGGGGCGCCGGACTGCCAGGATTGCGCGCTCGCGGGAACCGCCGCGAGGGCGAGCACGAAGGCGCACAGCACGATGTTCTGGCGCATGGGTCGATAATGATAACCGCGCGCCGCCCCTGTCAATGGCGACGGGGAGGCGCGGGTCCAGAGGGTGCAAAAGGTCAGGCGGCCTGTTCGTCCTCACCGAAGACGATGCGCAGCACGATCTCGCACGAGCTGTCGCGCGGCACCCGGATGGGGATGACGACCGGCTTGCGGCCCGGGTGAGCGGACGTCTGGGGCGCGGCCGCTTCCACCGCCCGCTCGGCCGGAGCGGGGACCACCACCGGGATGGTCCTCGTGACCGGCTCCCGCCGGCTCTCATGCGCGGGCTCGGGCATCGGCTCGGGACGCGTCGAGGTCTCGAAGTGCGCCACCGGCCGGGGGCGCGCCATGGGCGTGGGAGGCTCGGTGGTCTCCGGGCGCGCCGCGCCGACCGGCGCGTGCGGGGCGGGGACTCCCGCGCGGGGCGCCGGGGGCGGCGCGCTGGAGCGCGGAGCGGACGGCGCGGCGGCGGCGTGAGCCGCCACCGGAGCGGGCGGCGCCTTCGTCGGCGGCGGCGGCTCGAGCGCCTGCATCGCGTCGGGCAGCTCGATCTCGCGGCCGTAGTCCACGGCGCCGCGGCCGACCTCCATCACGGGAACGGGCGTCTCCGGCAGCTCGCGCTGGAGCGCGTGACCGCCCATACCGGGCAGCGCGGCCGGCTGGAAGGCGGCCTCGGCCGCGCGCGCGGGCCCCGGCTTGACCATTTCCTCCGGCGCCGCGGGGCGCGGCGCGGTGGTCGCGCTGGTGCGCCGCAGGTCCTTGGTCACCTTCTCCATCAGCAGGTGCGAGATGCCGCGGAAGGTCTCGAACACGCCCTTGCCCTGGGTCGCGACCGCTTCGAAGAACGGGACCTTGCCGCCCGGGTTGAGCTCGGCGTTGAGTTCCTCGACGGAGTAGAGGTTCGGCAGGTCGCGCTTGTTGTACTGGATCACCCACGGCAGCGCGTCGAGGCTGAGGTTGTACTCGGCCAGGTTGGCGCGCAGGTTGGCGAGGCTCTCCTTGTTCTCCTCCATCTTGCCGACCTCGGAGTCGGCCACGAACACGATCGCGTCCGCGCCCTTGAGCACCAGCTTGCGCGTGGCGTTGTAGAACACCTGGCCGGGGACCGTGTAGAGGAGGAAGCGCGTCTTGAAGCCCATGATCTCGCCGAGATCGAGGGGCAGCAGGTCGAAGAACAGCGTGCGGTCGGACTGCGTCTTCATGCTCACCATCTTGCCGCGGCTGGTCTCGGGGACCGCCTCGTAGATGGATTCGAGGTTCGTCGTCTTCCCGCTCAGGCCGGCGCCGTAGTACACCAGCTTGGCGTTGATCTCCTTGCCCGAATAGCTCACGACGACCACGGTCGATCCCTCCTTGTGCGACCCCACCCTGTCGCGAGGCAATCCCCCATGGAGCCCCTTGCCGCCCTTTCTCCACAGGAACCTCGAGGGTGCGGTGAACCGTCCAGATAGTCGGTGCTTTCGCCGAGCCCGGACGGGCCGACGCGCACCGGATGGGGTCGCCACTCTCGTTACCGCCGCTGCGGCTCCCTGACGCGAGTCACGCCGCAATCGCCCGGCGCACCGCCGGACGTCTGCTGTCGGTGTGTCTATCGGCCCGGCGCCGCACGACCTTGAGCGCGAAGACGGGGCGCCGGCGGAAAGGCCGCGGCGGCCGCGACGGCATGCCGAGGGGAGGTCCGGGAGGCGGGCGCCGGGGTGGCCGCCCATGGCAGGACGGGCCCGGCCCGGGTCCCGGGCGCGCGGCCCCGCCGCGCGGGGCGGCGGGCGCGGGACGCTCCGGGGGGGTGAGCGGGGGTCAGGCCTCGTCGGCCAGCGCGGGGACCTGCGCGGTGGATCCAGATGCCCTGGCGCTCGTGGACCTGGGTCTGGATCCGTCCGCCCGCGGTCGGTAGTGCGAGAGGAAGATCTCCTTCAGCGTCCTCGGACTCCGTCGGACGGGAAGTACCGGCAGCGCGCGCGTGAACATGTCGTCGCGGCCGGAGTACACGAACGCGGTCACCTCGGTGACGCGCTCGTACTGGTTCTGGTCGTACGCGGCCTCGGGCGAGTCCTCCATGTCGAGCCACAGCGAGGCCATCGGCCGGACCACCTCGAAGTCGTGCGTGACTCGACATGAGGTACTCCCACAGCCCGAAGATCTCGAGCGGGATGAAGCGCGACGAGCCCTGCGCCCGTGCTCCCCCTTCGCCGGATCTCGCAGCGCACCAGTTTCTGACTGGACATCGCCGAACCCTCCTGGACTTCGATCCCTGGAACGCGGCGGGGTCACCGGCACCACGGAGGCGGCGCGCGGATGCTTCCGCGCGCTCCCACGGCGGATGGACCGTCGCGGACATGCTAGTCCGGGCCCGAACCACCGTCAATCGCTGAGGTTGCGGCTGCCGGAAGGCGAGCGCGCACCCCTCACGCGAGATCGCGCCCGGCGGGGCCGCCGCCACCCCGGCGCGGTACGTCTTGACAGTGCTTCCGACCAGCCCGTACGTTGCCCCAGACGCCTGACCCAGCCCGCGGCGACGGCCTCGTTCCACGGAATGGAGAAACGGGATGTCCCGACTCATCTACGGCTGGCTGACGGGGATCGTGTCCAGCCTCCCGATGTGGCTGGGCTACCTCGTCGCCGACGTCGCCACCGAGATCCACTTCCGCTGCTTCCCCTCCCGCCGCCACGCCGCCCTCGCCAATCTCGCCACCCTGATGCCGCGCGCCACCCGGCGCGAGCGCGCTCCAGGTGGTCCGCAGCATGATGCGGAACTACAACCGGATGATGTTCGAGTTCTTCCGCCTGCCGCACCTGACCCGCGCGGAATTGCTCGGCTCGGTCGAGGTGGTGGGCCGCGAGCACCTCGAGCAGGCCGTCGCGCGCGGCCGCGGCGTCATCCTCACCTGCTGCCACATCGGCAACTGGGAGCTCGCGGCGGTGGTGCTGGCCCACTGGGGCTACACGCTCCACGCGGTGGCCGGGGTGCAGCTGAGCCGCTGGCTGTCCGCCGCGGTGCGCGAGACCAAGCAGGAGCTCGCCATCCACACCGTGTCGCCCGAGGACGGCTTCCGCAAGCTGCTGCGCGCGCTCGAGCACAACGACCTGGTCGCCCTGATGGTGGACGGCGACATCTACAGCCATGGCGGCCAGGTCGAGTGGTTCGGTCGTGAGACCCGCTTCCCCTCCGGCCCCGGCGTGCTCGCGCAGCGCACCGGCGCGCTGCTGATCAGCGGCTACTGCGAGCGCCTCGGCCGCGGGCGCTTCCGCATCGTGATGGAGCCCCCGCTCGATCCCGCCGCCTTCCCGACCGACCGCCGCGCTCAACCAGGCGGTCGCGGCCACCATCGAGCGCCACATCCGCGAGCACCTCGACCAGTGGTGCATCTTCCGTCCGATGTGGGAGCCCGCGCCCGCCACCGCTGACGGCAGCCCGCGGGAGCGGCGCACGGCGCCGAAGCGTGAAGATCGGGATCGTCAGCCAGTCGTACTACCCGCGATACGGCGGCGTCACCGAGCACGTGCATCGCACCGCGGTCGAACTGCGGCGGCGCGGCCACGAGGTCACCATCATCACCAGCCACTTCCGCGGCGGTGACACCGAGCGCGTGCCGGACGTCGAGCGCATCGGCTACAACATGCTCATCCCGTTCAACCGCGCGTTCGTGGACCTGGCGGTCGGCATCCGCCTGCGCGGCCAGCTGCGCGCGCTGCTGCGCCGCCACGGGTTCGACGTCCTCCACACCCACGCGCCGCTGGTGCCGACGCTGCCGCTGATCGCCATCGAGACCGCCGAGCGTCCGCAGGTCGGCACGTTCCACACCACCGGCGGCCCCAGCAGCGCTGCTCGAGACTCTTCCAGCGGCCGCTCGAGCAGCGCCTGCAGCGACTCGACGCGCGCATCGCCGTGTCCGAGACCGCGCACGAGTACGTGGCGCGCTACTTCCCCGGCGTCTACCACGTCATCCCGAACGGCGTGGACGTCGAGCGCTTCCACCCGCTCGTCCGGCCGTTCGCGGAGTGGCGCGACCCGTCGATCGTGAACCTGCTGTTCGTCGGCCGGCTCGATCCGCGCAAGGGCGTGCAGGACCTGATCGACGCCATGCCCGAGGTGGTGCGCGCGGACCGACGGCCGCGCGCGGCTGCTGGTGGTGGGCGACTCGTACCTGCGCTCGCGGAACGAGGCCTCGGTGCCGTCCGCGCTGCGCGACCACATCCACTTCCTCGGCCACGTGCCGGGCGCCGACCTGCCGCGCTGGTACGCCACCGGCGACGTGTTCTGCTCGCCGGCGACCGGCAACGAGAGGTTCGGCATCGTGCTGGTCGAGGCCATGGCCGCGGGGCGCTCGGTGGTGTGCTCGGACATCCCGGGCTACCGCACCGTGGTCACCCCCGGCGAGAACGGCGTGGTCTTCCCGCCCGGCGACCGCGGGCGCTCGCGGCGGCCATCGCGGCGCTGGTGCACGACCCCGAGCGCCGCCGCGGCCTCGCGGCGCGCGGGCGGGCGCCGCGCGCGCTGGAGTTCGCCTGGCCGCGCGTCGTCGACCGCATCGAGGCGGTCTACCGCGACGGCCGTCACCGCGCCGCCACGGACCGGCGCCGCCGCGGCCTGAGCCGCCCGCGCCCGAAGCGCCGATGGCCGAGCCGACCGCCGCCCCAGCGCCCGCTGCTCGCGCAGCGCGACTTCGCGCTGCTGTGGTGGGGCCAGCTCGTCTCGATCCTCGGCGAGCGGCTCAACTACCTCGCGCTGGTCGGCCTGCTGGTCGAGCACACCGCGCACTTCGCCGACGCGAGGCTCGTCGTGCTGCTGTGCCTGCTCGCCAACGTCATGGTCGCGCCCGTGCTGCTGTTCGCGCCCTTCGCGGGCCCGTGGGTGGACCGCTCGAACCTCAGGCACATGATGCTCGTCTCCGACACCGCTGCGCGCGGTGATCGTGGCCGGCATCCCGGTCGCGTACCTGGCCCTGCACCACACCCTGCCGGTGTACGTGCTGGTGTTCCTGCTGTTCACCTGCAACGTCTTCTTCCTGCCCGCCAAGAGCGCCATCACGCCGGAGATCGTGCCCGCCGAGCAGCTGCTCGCCGCCAACACGCTGCTCTCCGTCGCCGGCATCGCCGCGACCGCCGTCGGCGCGCTCGCGGGCGGCTGGATGGTGGACCACTGGGGCTGGGGCACCGCGCTGTGGGTGAACGCGGCGACCTACCTGTGGTCGGTGGTGATGCTGGCGCTGATCCGCTACCGCCCGCGAGCCACAGGCCACGCTGCCCCCGATCACCTGGCGCGGCTACCTCGCGCGAGATCGGCGAGGGCCTCGCGGTGGTCAAGCGCAGCACGCATGGTCGGGCTCGGCGCTCATCGCGCTCGCCGCGGTCTGGCTCGGCGGCGGGTTCCTGCACGTCGCCGGCAACCAGCACATCCAGCGGGTCGCCAGCGTGCCCGGCATGGAGCGGCTCGGGCTGCTGCTGGCCGCGTTCGGGGTCGGCAGCGGGCTCGGCACCTGGTGGGTGAACCGCTTCGGCACGCGCCTTCCCGCGCCCGCTGCTGCTGGGCGTCGGGCCTGATGCTGGCGGGGCTGGCGCTGGTGGCGTTCGCGGTACGCGCGCTTTCGCGGTGTTCGCGGTCGTGGCGTTCCTCATCGGGCTCTCCGCCGCGCCCGCGTTCATGCTGAGCGAGACGCTGCTCCAGGAGGGCACCGACCTGCGCCAGCGCGGCGCGCGTGTTCAGCCTGCGCGATTTCGCCATGCGCTTGCTGCTGCTGGTGGGCTCCACGCTCGCCGCCGCCATGACGCGGACGTGGGGCACCTCGAGCGCGATCCTGGCCAGCGCCGTGGTGGTGGGGATGGCGGGCCTGCTCGCCCTCACGTGGGGGCGGCGGCATCCCGAACTGATGCACGCGGACCGGCCCTCCGGCACGCGCTGAGAGCGCTCCCCGGCCGCGACCCGCGGTGGCGGGCCCGGGGCCCTTCAGTCCCGGCCGGCGCTCTCCTCGCTCACGGGCAGATCGATCCCCCACCGCGCGCGCAGGGCGTCGCGGAAGGGCGCGGCATCGGCACCCTTGCCGGCGCGGCGGCGGAACTCGTCCCAGGCCTCCATCAGCGCGGGGCCGTGTTCGGCGAAGGGCCGGCCACGCGCGACCGCGTCGTCGATCTCCCGGCCATGCTGGATCGCGAGTTCGTCGAGCACCATGCGCGCGATGCGCTCCTCGCGCGTGCCCTCGGGCACCGGCGGCGGCGGCCCGGCCGGCGAGGCGCCGGGCCAGGCGCGACTCCCCACGGTCCCGTCGCGCGCCACGGAGAACGACCCGTGACACGACGGGCAGCGCACGCGCGCGCCGCCGGGACCGAGCAGCGTCTCGGGCAGCAGGTACTCGGTGACGCAGTGCGGACAGCGGACGGGGATGGGCATGATCGTGTGCCGGCGCCACCGGGGCGGCCGACGCCGCGCATCATGCCACGGACGCCTTCGGAGCGGAACCGCGGATTGTCGCGCCGGGCTCCGGCTCAGCCCGCCAGCGCCAGCTCGAGCGGCTCGCGGTAGTGCGCGAGCAGCGCGGCCTTGAGCGCCGCGTGTCCCGGCTCCATGAGCCACGGGTCGCGCGCCACCAGCGCCGCGCGCGGCCTCGCGGCGCCTCCTCGAGCAGCTCGCGGTCGCGCGCCAGGTCGGCGACGCTCAGCCGCGGCAGCCCGCTCTGGCGCGTGCCCCACAGCTCGCCGGGGCCGCGCAGGCGCAGGTCCGCCTCGGCGAGCGCGAAGCCGTCGTCGGTGCTGCGCCATCACCTCGAGCCGCTCGCGGCCGAGCGCGCTCGCGCCCGGGCTCGCCACGAACACGCACACCGAGCGGTGCTCGCCGCGGCCGACCCGCCCGCGCAGCTGGTGGAGCTGCGTGAGCCCGAAGCGCTCGGCGTTCTCGACCACCATGAGCGTGGCGTTGGGCACGTCCACGCCCACCTCGATCACCGTGGTGGCGACCAGCACGTGCAGCTCGCCGGCGGCGAACGCGCGCATCACCTCGAGCTTCTCGTCGGGCTTCAGGCGCCCGTGCAGCAGCCCGACCTGGCAGCCGCGCAGCGCGGGTGGGCGCGCAGGCGCTCGAACTCCCTCTCGGCGGCGCGCACCTCGGCGCGCCCGCCCTCCTCGATCGCGGCACGACGACGTAGGCCTGCCGGCCCGCGCGCGAGCTCCTTCGCCATGAACTCGATCACCTGCGGGAACTGCTCCTCGCCGGTCACCCGCGTCACCAGCCGGCCGCGGCCCGCGGGCCGCGAGCGCAGCGTGCTCACGTCGAGGTCGCCGTAGAACGCCAGCTGCAGCGTGCGCGGGATCGGCGTCGCGGTGAGCACGAGCACGTGCGGCAGCACGCCCTTGCTGCGCCAGCATGGCGCGCTGGCTCACGCCGAAGCGGTGCTGCTCGTCCACGATGGCGAGCGCGAGCGCGGCATGCTGCACCTTCTCCTCGAGCAGCGCGTGCGTGCCCACCACCAGCAGCGGCTCGCCCGCGGCGAGCCGCGCCGCGCAGCGCCCGGCGCTCGCCGCGGCGGCGTGGCGCCGGTGAGCGTGGCCACCTCGACGCCCGCGGCCTCGGCGAGGCGCGCGAGCGCTGGCGGCGTGCTGGCGCGCGAGGATCTCGGTGGGCGCCATGAACGCCACCTGGTGGCCGGCCTCGATCGCGTGCGCGGCGGCCAGCAGCGCCACCACGGTCTTGCCGCTGCCCACGTCGCCGATCACCAGCCGGTGCATCGGCCGCGGCCGCGCGCAGGTCGGCCGCGATGTCGGCGACCGCGTCGTCCTGGCCCGTCGGTGAGCGTGAACGGCAGCGCCGCGCGCACGCGTTCGAGCAGCCGCCCGCGCCCGCCGTCGCCAGCCCGCGGCCCTCCTCGGCGAGCACGCGGCGGCGCAGCTCCATCACCATCTGCAGCAGGAACAGCTCCTCGAACGCCAGCCGGCGCCGCGCCGCGTCGTGCCGCGCGTCGTCGTCCGGGAAGTGGATCTCGCGCAGCGCCTCGCCCAGCGGCACCAGCCGGCGCCGCGGCCGCGCACCGCGTCGGGCACGGGATCGCGCACCCGGTCGGCGACGCGCGTCGAGCGCGTGGCGCACGCGCGGCGCGCAGCGTGCGCCCGCTCAGGCCCTTGGTGAGCGCGTGCACCGGCACCAGCCGGCCGACGTGCAGCAGCTCGCCGAGGTCGCCCTCGATCACCTCGAACATCGGGTTGAGCATGCGCCGGTCGAGCGGGTCGAGCTCGCCGCTCACCACCACGCGGGTGCCGGGACGCAGCGTGCGCGCGAGGAACGGCTGGCCGAAGAAGTAGCACGCCAGCAGTGCCGATGTCGTCCACGATGGTGGCGCTGAAGTCGGTGCGGCCGCCGCGCGTGCGCAGCGCCGCGGCGTGCCTCACCGTGCCCTCGACGGTGAGCAGCGCGCCGGGCTTCAGGTCGGCGATGCGCACGAACCGGCTCGCGTCGAGCCAGTCGCGCGGGTAGTGGCGCAGCAGGTGCTCGACGGTGACGATCCCGAGCCGCTCGAACACCAGCGCGCGCTGCGGGCCCACGCCATGCAGGAACTGGACGCGGGACGCGGGCTCGAGGGCGGGGGCCGGACGGGTCGGGTGCGGTCATGACGGGCGGCAGCGTACGGCCTCGGGCCGGCGCGCGCCACGCCGCCGGAGCGCCGCGCGGCCCGGGTGGCCGCCGCTTGGCGGGCGAGGCGGTCACTTTACAGGCGCGCCCCTCAACTGTTACCTTCCGTCGCCTTTTCCCATCTGGATCATGTCGCCCGGGCGGCCCTGCCCGCGGCCCGGCAAGGAGGTATCCGTTGGCTCAGCGCTGTCACATCTGCGGCAAGGGGACGATGTCCGGCAACAACGTGAGCCACGCTCACAACATCACCAAGCGGACCTTCAACCCCAACCTCCAGCGCGTGCGCGCGATCGTGGAGGGACGGGTGCGCAACATCGACGTGTGCACGCGCTGCATCCGCGGCAACAAGGTCACCAAGGCGGTGCGCCGCATCCACCGGACCGAGACCGCCTGAGTCCGAGCGGTCCGCCGTGACGCACGAGGCCCCGCGGGTCCGCCCCGCGGGGCCTCGCGCATTCCGGCGCCGGGGCGCCTAGGCGTCGGGCGCGCGCGCGGTGCTCAGCATCTCGCGCCACTCCAGCATCTGGCGCGGCAGGGCGTGCAGCGGGTCGAGCTCGAGCGCCGCGCGAACTCGATGTCGGCCTCGGCGGTGCGCCCGATCGCCAGGAGCGCCCAGCCCAGGTCGGCGCGCGCCGCGCCGAATCCGGGGTGAAGCGCCAGCGCCGCCCGCAGCGGGGCCTCGGCTCCCGCGGCGTCCCCGCGCAACAGCCGCGTGCGCCCCAACAGCGCGTGCGCGTCGGCCCAGCCCGGACGGCGCCCCGCCAGCCCGGCGAGCAGCTCCTCCGCGGCGGCGGGCCGTCCGTCGGCGATCTCGAGGTGCGCCAGGTCGAGCGCCGCGGCGCCATAGCCCGGCTCGATGCGCAGCGCCTCCCGGAACTCGGCCCGCGCCCCCGCCGTGTCACCCTTCGCGCGCAGCGCCCGCGCCAGCGCGACGTGCAGGTCGGGGTAGTCGCCCTGCAGCGCCACCGCACGGCGCAACTCGGCCTCCGCCGCCGCGGCATCGCCCAGGGCCGCGAGCAGCGGACCGCTCTCGCGCGCGCCTTGCGCCACCTCGCGGTCGCGCACCAGCCCCTTGCGGATGGCGCGCAGGGCCTCGGCATCGCGGCCGAGCGCGTGATACACCAGCCCGAGCAGGCGCCAGGCGCGCGCGAACTCCCGATTGAGCGCCACCGCGCGCTCGAGCGGCGCGACCGCGCCCGCCAGGTCGCCGGCGCGGAAGCACGCCAGACCGAGCCAGAACCTCAGGTCGGGGTAGTCGGGGAAGGCCTCGACCGCCGGCTCCAGCCCGCGCACCGCCTCCCGCGCCGCGCCGCGCTCGAGCCTCGCCCGCGCCGCGAGCAGCAGGGCTTCGAGGTAGCGCGGATTGATCTTCAGCGCGGCCTCGAGCTGCACGAGCGCGGCGTCCGAACGCCCGGCCTCGAGCAGCAGCCCGCCCAGCCGGCAGCGCAGGTCCGCGTACGACGGACGCTCCTCGACCGCGCGCGTCAGCTCCTCGATGGCCCCCGACAGATCGCCGGCGTGGTAGCGCTCGAGCGCCACCTCGAGCGGCATCGCCCCGTCCTGGGCGGTAGCGCTCGACGGCGGCAGCAGGCGCTGCCAGTCGGCGCTGCCCCATTCGGACGCGCGCGCCGTGGCGAGCTCGGGAGGCGGCGCGAAGCCGAGCTCGAGCGCCCGCGCGAGAGCCGCCTGCGCGCCGGCGGCATCCCGGAGGTGGCTGCGGCACACCGCCTCGAGCAGATGGGCCTCGAGATAGCGGGGATGCTCTTCGAGCGCCCGCTCCAGATCCACCAGCGCCTCGTCCACCCGGCCCGAGCGCTCGAGGATGCGGGCACGGTAGTAGAGCAGGTCGGGGAACGACGGATTCTCGTCGAGCGCGCGGTCGAACTGGTCCTCGGCGCGCGCGTACTGGCCGGCGTGGTAGAACGCCAGGCCGAGGTGCGCCCGCGCCTCCGCGGCGTAGCACCGCGCCAGGCTCTGGTCGGGGTCCGCGGGATCGCGCACCTCGTCGAGCGCCTGCTCGAACGCCTCGGCCGCGCGTTCGAACTCGCCGCGGTTGAAATGCACCATGCCGCGGTTGTAGTGCCGGTTGTGGCCCCACTTCAGCAGGGTAGAGAAGATGCCCAGGGACGGCTCCTTTCCCAGTCGCGCCCGATGCGGGCGGGCCCGCGCGGCACCCGGGAGAGTGGGCACACGCGCGGGCTCACCACCCGCCAGAGTCTATCCGCTTCCGCGCCCCCCGCGCTCAGTCCATCTGCTTGCGCAGGAAGGTCGGGATATCGAGCGAGCCCCCGCGCTCGGCCCCGCGTCCCCAGCGATTCGGACGCACGGTCGGCTCGCGCCACGGCTTCGGATGCCCCAGTTCCTCGTGCTCGCCCTCCGCGGCCGGCGCGGCGGCGCGTGACTTCTCGAGCGGCCGCACGCGCGGCTCGTGGTGTCCGAACCCGGTGGCGACCACGGTGATCTGCAGTTCGCCGTCCATGTTCGGGTCGATGACCGAGCCGAAGATGACGTTCGCGTCCTCGCCCGCCGCCTGCACCACCACGCTCGCGGCCTCGTTGACCTCGTGCAGGGTCATGTCGCGACCGCCGGTGATGTTGACCAGCACCCCTTCGGCGCCCTAGATCGAGACGTCCTCGAGCAGCGGGCTCGACACCGCGGCCTGCGCGGCCTCGGCCGCGCGGTTCGGGCCGGTGGCGCGGCCGGTGCCCATGAGCGCGTTGCCGCGGTTCGACATCACGCCTTCACGTCGGCGAAGTCGAGGTTCACGAGCCCCGGCACCGTGACCAGGTCCGAGATGCCCTTGGTGGCCTTGAGCAGCACGTCGTCGGCGACCCCGAACGCGTCCGAGAGCGACGTGCTGCGGTCGACGACCGCCAGCAGTCGCTCGTTGGGGATGACGATCAGGGTGTCCACCTCCGCGCGCAGTTCGGCGATGCCCTCCTCGGCCTGGCGCAGGCGCCGCCGGCCCTCGAAGCTGAACGGCCGGGTCACCACCGCCACCGTGAGCGCACCGGTCTGGCGCGCCAGCCGCGCCACCACCGGCGCCGCGCCGGTGCCGGTGCCGCCGCCCATGCCGGCGGTGATGAACACCATGTCGCTGTCGGTGAGCGCGTCGGCGATCGCCTGCTCGTCCTCCTCCGCCGCGCGGCGGCCCTGCGAGGGGTCGCCGCCGGCACCCAGGCCGCGGGTCGCGCCGCTGCCGATCTGCAGGCGGTGCGGCGCCAGCGACTGCTGCAGCGCCTGGACGTCGGTGTTGGCGGCGATGAACTCGACGCCGCGCAGCCCGGCGCCGATCATGCGATTCACCGCGTTGCCGCCCGCCCCTCCCACGCCGATCACCTTGAGCTTCGCGGTGGACTGACTGTCGATCTCCAGCTCGAACATGAGGCACCTCTCCCTGTGCCGTTCCCCCGCCGCGCCCCGGCGGACCTTCCGCCGGCGTCCCCGGGCGGGGGTGAGACCCCGGATCTAGAACAACTCGCTGAACCAGCGGCTGATGTCGAAACCCTGGCGCGGCGCGCGCTGCCGGTCGCTGGTGCGGCCGGTGATGCTCTCCTCGCCTGCGCGGCGTGGAGCACCAGCCCCACGCCGGTCGCGAACCGCGGATCGGCGACGTTCGCGGACAGCCCGCCCAGCCCCTGCGGCACGCCGAGCCGCACCGGCATCTCGAACACCTGCTCGGCCAGCTCGACGATGCCCGGCATGAGCGAGGTGCCGCCGGTCAGCACCACGCCGCCGCCGAGCAGCTCGGCGAAGTGGTTCTTCTTCACCTCCTTGTTGGCGAGCGCGAAGATCTCCTCCATGCGCGGCTCGATCATCGACGCCAGCACGTGGCGCGAGATCTCGCGGTCGACCCGGCCGCCGACGCCGGCCACCATGACGGTCTGTTCCGCGGGCACCAGCGACGCGAGCGCGCAGCCGTGCTGGAGCTTGATCTGCTCGGCCTTGTCGATGGGGGTGCGCAGGCCGATGGCGATGTCGTTGGTCACGTTGGCGCCGCCCAGCGAGATGATCGCGGTGTGGCGGATCGAGCCCTCGAGGAACACCGCGACGTCGGTGGTGCCGCCGCCGATGTCGAGCAGCACCACGCCGAGGTCCCGCTCGTCGTCGTCGAGCACCGCGTGGCCGACGCCAGCGGCTCGAGGACCAGGTCGTAGACCTTGAGCCCGGCGCGCTGGATCGCGCGGCAGATGTTCTTCGCGCACGTCACCGCGCCGGTGATGATGTGCACCTCGGCCTCGAGCCGCACGCCGCTCATGCCGACCGGGTCCTTGATGCCGTCCTGGTCGTCGACGATGTACTCCTGCGGGATCACGTGGATGATCTCGCGGTCCATCGGGATGGCGATCGCCTTGGCGGCCTCGATCACGCGGTCCACGTCGGCCGGGCCGATCTCGTTGTCCTTGCGCGACACCGCGATCACGCCGCGGCTGTTGATGCTGCGGATGTGGTCGCCCGCGATCCCGGCGTACACGCCCTTCACGTACACGCCCGCCATGCGCTCGGCCTCGTCGACCGCGCGCTGGATGCTGGCGACGGTCTTCTCGAGGTCCACCACCACGCCGCGCCGCAGCCCCTCACTCGGCGCGTTGCCCACGCCGACCACGCGCAGCTCGCCGGAGCCGTTCAGGTCGGCGATGATGCACGAGATCTTGGTGGTGCCGATGTCGAGACCGACGTACGTCCGGACCGCCTGTGCCATGGGGTCCTCACCTCCCGGGGGCCTACCCCGCGTGGTTGCGGCGCGCGGCGCCGGCCGATGGATCGCCCGCGATCGACGCGGGCCGGACGATGATCTGGTCCTCGAACCGCACGTCCACCTCGCGGGCGACCATGCCGCGCTGGTGGAGGTCGGCGAGTGCGACGCGCAGCCCGGACAGCGGCCGGGTGGCGGGCGGCCATGCCGGCGCCGAGCACCCGTATGCCGTTCATGAGCAGCAGGCGGGTGACGCGCGCACCGCTCACGTCCACCTCCGACACCTGCCCCGCCAGCCGCAGCGCTCGTCCCTCGAGCGCCCGCATCCACGCGAGCGCGCGCTGCACCGCGGGGCGCTCATCTGGGCGCCCGCCGGCAGCGCGGAGATGTCGGGGCCGGTGAGCATCGGCACGTCGGCCATGACGCCCGCCGCCAGCGGCTCGAGCAGGACGCCGCACGAGTCGATCTCCCACGGCTCGCCGTGGCGCACCAGCAGCACCGGCACGCGCTCGTGGATGCGCACGTCGAGGCCGCGCGGGAAGCGGCGCGACCTCGGCCCGCTCGATGCGCGGGTCGGAGCCGCAGGCGCTGGCGCACGCGCACCAGGTCGAGCGCCCACAGGTCCTGCCCCTCCGCCAGCCCGGCGATCGCGACCACGCGCGCGGCGTCGAGGTAGCGCGTGCCCGCGACCCGGATGCCGTGCACGACCGCGAACCGCTGGCGCAGCGCGCCCCACGGCACCTGCGCCAGCAGGGTCACCAGGCCGATGACGCCCATCATCGCCAGCACGCGCCGCAGCCGGCCGCCGCCGGTCGCGCGGGGCGGGGCTGGCGCGCAACGCCCGGCCCTGGTAGGTCGTCATCGCGTCCCTCCCGGTGCGCAGCCGCGCGCAGCACGTCGTCGCCCAGCCGCCAGACGTCGCCGGCCCCGAGCGTGATCACCACGTCACCGGCGCGCGCCTCGGACGCGACCGCGGCGACGGCCTCGGCGCGCGATCGGGCGCGTACTCCACGTGCGCTCCGCCCTGCGCGCGGGCGCGCTCGACGATGGTGCCGGCGCCCACGCCCGCGATCGGCGACTCGCCGGCGGCGTAGACGTCGAGCACCCAGACGCGGTCGGCGTCCCCGAAGCAGCGCCCGAACTCCTCGCGCAGCGCCGCCGTGCGGGTGTAGCGGTGCGGCTGGAACAGCACCAGCACCCGGCCGCCGAGCCCGCGCGCGGCCGCGAGCGTGGCGCGCGATCTCGGTCGGATGGTGGCCGTAGTCGTCGATCACGCGCACCTCGGCCACGGCTCGCCGCGCGTCTCGAAGCGCCGCCCGACGCCCCGGAACGCGGCCAGCGCCTCGGCGATGTGCCCGAAGCCGATCTCGAGCTCGAGGCCGACCGCGACGGCCGCCAGCGCGTTGAGCACGTTGTGGCGCCCCGGCAGCGCAGCTCGACGGTGCCGCAGGCGGCGTCATGCGCGTGCACCGTGAAGCGCGCGCCGTGCGGCTGCAGCTCGACGTCGCTGGCGCGCACCTCGCACCTCGGCAGTGTGCCGTAGAGCATCGTGCGCTTGGTGACGCTCGGCAGGATGGCGCGCACCTGCTCGTCGTCCGCGCACAGCATGCTGACGCCGTAGAACGGCACGCGATTCGCGAAGTAGACGAACGCCTGGCGGATCTCCGCGAGGTCCTGATAGTGGTCGAGGTGCTCGCGGTCGATGTTGGTGATCACCGTGACGGCCGGCGCCAGCCGCAGGAACGACCCGTCGCTCTCGTCGGCCTCGGCGACCAGGAACCGCCCGTGGCCGAGGCGCGCGTTGGCGCCGAGCGCGTGCAGCCGTCCGCCCACCACGATGGTCGGGTCGAGCCCGCCGCGCGCCAGCACCGCCGCCACCATCGAGGTGGTGGTGGTCTTGCCGTGCGAGCCGCCCACCGCGACGCCGTACTTCATGCGCATCAGCTCGGCCAGCATGTCGGCACGCGCGATGATCGGCAGCCCGGCCTCGCGGGCCGCGCCCAGCTCGGGGTTGTCCGGCTTCACCGCGCTGGAGTACACCACCACCTGCGCGCCGTCGACGTTGGACGCCGCGTGGCCGATGAACACGCGCCCGCCGCGCGCCACCAGCCGGTCGGTGACCTCGCCGGCCTTCAGGTCGCTGCCCGAGACCTGGTAGCCCATGTTGAGCAGCACCTCGGCGATGCCCGACATGCCGCTGCCGCCGATGCCGATGAAGTGGATGCGGTGGGTCCGTCCGTACATCAGCGCCCCCCTCCCCCGGCGACGCTCGCGCGCGCGGCCGCGCGGCCGTGGGACCAGCGCACCAGGCTCCCGACGATGCGCTCGGCCGCGTCGGGGCGCGCGAACAGGCGCGCGTTCGCCGACATGCGCGACAGCGCCTGGCGGTCGCTCAGCAGGTGGGCGATCTCGTTCGCCAGCCGCTCGCCGGTCAGCTCGCGGTCGAGGATCATCGCCGCGGCCCCGCGATCGACGAGGTTGGCGGCGTTGACCGACTGGTGGTCGTGCGCCGCGTGCGGATACGGCACCAGCAGCGACGGCAGGCCGCAGACGGCGATCTCGGCCAGCGTCATCGCGCCCGAGCGGCACACCACGAGGTCCGCCGCGGCGTAGGCCAGGTGGATGCGGCGCAGGAACGGCAGCACCTTGGCCGGCAGCCCCTCGGTCTCGACGATGCCGCGGGCCCAGTCGAAGTCCTCGCGCCCGGTCTGCAGGATGAACTGCACGTCCACCCGCTGCCACAGCCGGCGCATCGCGTCGAGCGCCGCCTCGTTGATGCGGCGGGCGCCGCGGCTGCCGCCGAAGATGAACACGGTCGGCTTGCCCGCCAGCAGGCCGAACTCGTGCAGCGCCGTCGTGCGGTCCCCGCTCAGGATGTGGTCGCGGATCGGATTGCCGGTCACCTTGAGGTTGTCCTTGCGGTCGAAGTACGAACGGGCCTCGACGAACGACAGGTGCACCTCGTCGGCGATCCGCGCCAGCCAGCGGTTCGCGAGCCCCGGGACGCTGTTCTGCTCCTGGAGCAGCAGCGGGCGGCCCAGCATCCACGCCGCGAGCGCCAGCGGACCGCTCACGTACCCGCCGGTGCCGAGCACGACGTCGGGCCGCTCGTTCGCCACCACCCACACCG
Organism: Candidatus Eiseniibacteriota bacterium; assembly: GCA_963776245.1. GTDB lineage: Bacteria > Eisenbacteria > RBG-16-71-46 > RBG-16-71-46 > RBG-16-71-46 > CAVSAC01. The sequence continues at coordinate 333,525 of CAVZLN010000006.1, forward strand.
CCTGGAGCAGGCCCACAGCGTTGGCGAACAGCGCCGCCGGCCAGCGCCACCACGCGCGGCGCGGCAGCCCGCGCGTCCAGATGAAGACGATGCGGAAGCCCGCCTCGGGCACGGCCTGCGCCTCCAGCCCGCGCCGGGTGCCGACGAACAGGATCTCGGCCTCGGGGTGCGAGCGCTGCAGTTCCTCGGCCACCGCCACCCCGGGATAGACATGCCCGCCGGTGCCGCCGCCCGCGATCAGGACCTTCATGCGTCCCCCCGCGCCCAGCGCTGGCGCGTGAGCGCCTCGCCGTCGGCATTCGACGTGCTGATCCGGTACAGCAGGCCGGCGGCCGCGAGATTCGCGAGCAGCGCCGAGCCCCCGTACGACACGAACGGCAGCGGCAGGCCGGTGGTGGGCGCGAGCCCGGTGGCCACCGCCAGATTCACGATCGCATACAAGCCGATCTGCAAGGTCAGTCCTCCCGCGAGCAGGAAGGCGAAGGGATCGTTGGCGCGCGCCGTGGCGCGCATCCCCCGCCAGACCAGAAGTCCGAGCGCCACGAGCAACGCCGTGGCACCGAGGAACCCGAGTTCCTCGGCCAGGATGGAGAAGATGAAGTCGGTGTGCGCCTCGGGCAGGAACAGGTACTTCTGCAGCCCGCCGCCGAGCCCGCGACCGAACCAGCCGCCCGATCCGATGGCGATCAGCGACTGATCGAGCTGCCAGCCTGCGCCATGGGTGTCGAGCGCCCCGGTGAACACGAAGGAGATGAACGTCTCGAAGCGCTTCATCATGTACGGGTGGGTCACCAGCGCGGTCGCCACTCCCAGCACGCCCACGCCGACCGGCACCGCCAGGTGGAGCAGCGGCGCACCCGCGAGGAATACCATGCCGAAGCCCGCCACGCCGAGCAGCCCGGCGCTCGACAGGTTCGGCTGCAGCAGGATGAGCAGGCACAGTCCGGCGAGGATGCCGAGCGCCGGCAGCGACCCGCGCCCGAAGCCGAGTTCCGACGGCGAGCGGCGCTTGAGCCACCACGCCAGGAACAGGACCGCCGCCATGCGGGCGAGGTCGGTGGGCTGGACGGTGAGGAAGCCGAAACGCAGCCAGCGCTGAGCACCCTTGGCGACATGGCCGGTGAGCACGACGACGATCAGCAGCGACACCGCCACCACGAACAGCGTCGGCGCCCACGCCTCGAGGCGCCGGAGGTCGATCTTGGCGCAGGCCAGCATCACGACGATGCCGAGCAGCGCGCGGAACAGGTGCCGGGTGAAGAAGTAGTCCGGGTTCTGGAAGCGCGTGATGCCGAGGATCGAGCTCGACGAGTACACCATCACCAGCCCGAGCGCGGTCAGCACGAGCGGCAGCACGAGCAGCCAGCGGTCCCCACGGCTCATGCTTCCCCCCGCCGGTCGCGCAGCTGCGCGACCTCGTCCTTGAAGCGCCGCCCGCGCTCCTCGAAGTCCTGGAACATATCGAACGACGCGCACGCCGGGGAGAGCAGCACCACGGACGCCCCCGCGCGCAGCGCCTCGCCGTGCGCGCGCTCGACGGCCTCGGCGAGCGAGGCCGCCCGGCTCTGGGGCACGCCGGACCAGGCCGTGCCGATGCGTTCGGCGCCCTCGCCGATGAGCACGACGTGGCGGGTGCGCTCCCGCACCAGCGCGCGCACCGGCGCGAAGTCCTGGCCCTTGTCGCGCCCGCCCGCGATGAGCACCACCGGGGCGTCGAAGGAGCGGAGCGCCACGGCCATCGAGTCGAGGTTGGTGGCCTTCGAGTCGTTCACGAACTCCACCCCGGCGACGCTGCCCGCGGGCTCGAGCCGGTGCTCGAGCCCGCGATAGTCGCGCAGCACCGCGCGCAGCGTGGCGGGCGCGATCTCGAGCGGCAGCGTGATGGCGAGCGCCGCGGCCACGTTGGCGAGGTTGTGGGCGCCGCGCAGCCGCAGCTCGCGGGCCTCGAGCACGGTCTCCACCCCGCCGCGCCACGCCAGCGCGAGGCGGCCATCGGTGACGAACGCCCCCGGATCGACCGCTCCCCGGGTGGAGAACGTCAGCGCGGACCCGACGCCGGCGCGGCGCGCCATGACCTCGGGGTCGTCGGCGTTCCACACCGCGTAGTCGGTCTCCTCCTGGCGCTCGAACAGGCGCGCCTTCATGGCGCCGTAGCCGCCGAGGTCGCCGTGGCGCTCGAGGTGGTCGGGCGTGAGGTTGAGCCACGCGGCGATGAACGGACGCAGGCGCTGCACGGTCTCGAGCTGGAACGACGACACCTCGACCACCAGCAGGCCGGCGGGCCGCACCTCTTCGGCCACCTCGCACAGCGCGCGGCCGATGTTGCCGCACACCTCGACCTCGCGCCCGGCCGCGCGCAGCAGCGCGCCGGTCAGGTGCGCCGTGGTGCTCTTGCCGTTGGTGCCGGTCACGCACACCAGCGGCGCGTGCGCGGCGAGGAACCCGATCTCGAGCTCGGAGAGCACCGGCAATCCGGCCGCGCGCGCGGCCACCGCGAGCGGGTGGGCGGCCGGGATGCCCGGGCTCCAGACCACCAGGTCGCGGCCCTCGAGCAGGCCGGCGTCGTCCCGGCCCCACACCGCGTCCACCCCGATCGCGGCGAGCGCGGCCGCCGCCTCGGGCGCGTCCGACGCGGCGCGGCGGTCGCACACGCGCACGTCCACGCCGTGACGGCGCAGCAGCCGCGCCGCGGCGATGCCCGAGCGCGCGGCGCCCGCGACCAGGGCCCGGGTGCCGGGGAGCGGATGGCGGGCGTCGATCGTCATTGGAGCTTCAGCGTCGAGAGCGAGAGCAGGGCGAGCAGCGCGCCGATGATGTAGAACCGCAGCACCACGCGCGACTCGCTCCAGCCCCCGAGCTCGAAATGGTGGTGGAGCGGGGCCATGCGGAACACCCGCCGGCCCCGGAGCTTGAACGACGCCACCTGGATCATCACCGAGAGCGTCTCGGCCACGAACACGCCGCCGATCAGCACCAGCCAGAACTCGCGCTTGATGAGCACCGCGACGACGCCGAGCGCCCCGCCGAGCGCGAGCGAGCCGGTGTCGCCCATGAACACGTCGGCCGGGTGACAGTTGAACCACAGGAAGCCGAGCGCCGCTCCCAGCACGGCGGCGCAGAACACCGTCAGCTCCCCGCTGTAGGCGAGGTAGGAGAGGTTGAGGTAGGCGCTGAACTTCACGTGGCCGCTCAGGTAGCACATGCCGGCCAGCGCGATCGCTGCGATCGCGACCAGCCCCGAGGCGAGACCGTCGAGGCCGTCGGTGAGGTTCACCGCGTTCGACGAGGCGGTGACGATGAGGATGACGAACGGCACGAACAGCCAGCCGAAGTCGATGACCTGGAACTTGAGGAACGGCACGTGGGTCACGGTCGGCGCCAGCCGCCCGGGCTCGGGCCACAGCACGAGCACCAGGCCGACGATGGCGCCCAGCAGGACCTGGCCGACCAGCTTGTAGCGGCCGAGCAGGCCCTTGGGCGCGCCCTTCACCACGCGCAGCCAGTCGTCGAGGAAGCCGAGCGCGCCGAGCCACACCGTGGCGAGCAGCGCCAGCCACACCGGGCGCGAGTGGAAGTTGCCCCACAGCAGCGTGGGCACCACGATCGCGGTGACGATCAGGATGCCGCCCATGGTCGGCGTGCCGGCCTTGGTGAGATGGCTCTGCGGCCCCTCGCTGCGCACCTTCTGCCCGAGCTTCACGCGCTGGAGCCACGCGATCATGTGCGGGCCCAGCCAGGTGCACAGCACGAGCGCGGTGATGGCCGCGTAGGCGGCGCGGAAGGTGATGTAGCGGAAGACGTTCAGCGCCCCGAGACCCGGCAGCGTGTGGAGCGGGAAGATCCACTCGTGGAACATGACTCAGCCCTCTCCTTCGAGGCCGTCGAGCACGCGCTCGAGCGCGGCTCCGCGGGACGCCTTGACCAGCACCACCACGCCGTCCGCGAGCGCCTCGGCGAGCGCCGCACGCAGCGGCGCGATCCCTTCGAACACGCGCGCCTCGAGCCCGGCCTTGCGCGCCCCGCCCGCCAGGTCCGCGGCGTGCCGCCCGGTGGTCCACACCTCGGAGTCCGCGGCCGCGGCGGCGGTCTCGTGGTGGAGCCGCGCGGCGTCCGCGCCCAGCTCGAGCATGTCGCCGAGCACCGCGATGCGCCGACGGGCGCCCGGCCATCCCGCGAGGGTCTCGAGCGCGGCGCGCATGGACTCGGGGTTGGCGTTGTAGCAGTCCACCAGCAGCGTGGCCCCGCGCGCATGACGGATCTCCATGCGCCCCCGCGACGGCCGGCAGGCCTCGAGGGCGCGCGCCACCGCCGCCCCGTCCAGGTTCAGTTCGCGGGCCACCGCGAGCGCGGCGAGGGCGTTGGACACCTGGTGGCGCCCCGGGATGGCGAGCGTCAAGGCGGGGAACCCCGCGACCTCGATGCGGCTCCCGCCCTCGCCGAGCGACGGTGACGCGGGTGGGGCGCACGTCGGCGTGCCGCGCGAGGCCGTAGGTGACCACGCGGCACCTGGCGCCCCGCACGGCCGCCACCAGCCGCGGCGAGTCGGCGTTCACGAACGCCGTTCCGCTGCCGCCGAGCGCGTGCGCGAGCGAGGCCTTCTCGCGGGCGATCGCCTCGAGCGAGCCCAGGTGCTCGAGGTGCGCGCTGCCGGCGTAGGTGAGCACGGCCGCGCCCGGACCCGCGATGGCGGCCAGCGCCGCGATCTCCCCGGGATGGTTCATCGCCATCTCGATCACCGCGGTGCGGTGTTCCGGCTTGAGCCGCAGCAGCGTCAGCGGCACGCCCCAGTGGTTGTTCAGGTTCCCCTCGGTGCGCAGCGTGGGCGCCGCGGTCGCGAGCGCCGCCGCCACCAGGTCCTTGGTCGTGGTCTTGCCCACGCTGCCGGTGACGCCGATGAGCGTCCCCGGCCAGCCCTCGCGGTGACCGCGCGCGATGCGCTGGAGCGCCTCGGTGACGTCGTCCACCACCACCAGCGGCCCGGGCTCGCGGCCGGCCCATTCCGCGTGACGCGCGCGCGCGCACAGCGCCGCGGTCGCGCCGCGCTCGAACGCGGCGGCGAGGAAGGCGTGGCCGTCCACCCGCTCGCCCGGCAGCGGCACGAACAGCTCGCCCGGCCGCAGCGTCCGGGTGTCGATCGACGCCCCGTCGACGCCGGCGCGCAGCAGCGCCTCGCGCGCCCGCGGGTCCCCCGGCACCTCGCGCACCACGAGGTCGCCGCGGCTCCACTGCGCGAGCCGGACCAGCCCGATCGCCGGCGTGGTCGCGAAGGCGGTCATCGCGCCCCCCTCGTCGCCAGCGTCTCGCGCGCCACCACGCGGTCGTCGAACGGCAGCACCGCGGCCCCGATGGTCTGCGTGGTCTCGTGCCCCTTGCCCGCGATCACCACGATGTCCCCGGGCCGCGCCTCGGCGATCGCCGCGGCGATGGCCGCGCGCCGGTCGAGCTCGAGGCGCAGCGCCCCCGCCGGCGCGCCGGCGAGGATCTCGCGCGCGATCGCGGCCGGGTCCTCGCTGCGCGGGTTGTCGCTGGTGACCAACGCGAGATCGGCCTGCCGCGCGGCGATGGCGCCCATCTGCGGGCGCTTGGCGCGGTCGCGGTCGCCGCCGCAGCCGAACACCAGGAGGACGCGCCCGGAGGCGTGCTCGCGCGCCGCCGCCAGCGCGCGCTCGAGCGCGTCGGGCGTGTGCGCGTAGTCCACCACCACCTCGAACGGCCCGCCCGCCGCCACGCGCTCGAGCCGCCCCGGCACGCCGGGCGCGGACGCGAGCCCGCGCGCCGCGGTCGCGGCGTCGACGCCGAGCGCGCGGCCGGCGGCGAAGGCGCACGCCGCGTTCCACGCGTTGTAGCGGCCCAGCAGCGGCAGCGCGAGGGACACGGTCTCGCCCGCGTCGAGCAGCGTGACGTCGAGCCCGCCGTCGCGCGCCGCCACGTCGCGGATCCAGACGTCGGCCCCGCGCGTGGCACCGTAGGTGCGCACCCCGATCCCGCCGTGGCGCGCGGCCTCGCTCACCCGCGAGGCCGCTGGATCGTCGGCGTTCACCACCGCGGTCACGCGCTTGCGGGTCGCCGCGAGGTTGCGCCCGTCGAACAGCATGAGCTTGGCGTCGAGGTAGGCCTCGAGCGTGCCGTGATAGTCGAGGTGGTCGTGACTCAGATTGGTGAACGCGACCACGTCGCACTCGAGACCATAGGTGCGCCGCTGCGCGAGCGCGTGGCTGCTCACCTCGAGGGCCACCGCGGCGAGGCCGCGGTCCGCCATCTCGCGCAGCAGCGCCTGCAGCTGCGGGGCCTCCGGCGTGGTGAACGCGGAGGCGCGCGCCTCCGTGCCGAAGCGCACCCCGGTGGTGCCGAGCAGGCCGGCCGCCAGCCCGGCGGCCTCGAGGATGGCGTGCACCAGATAGGTCGTGGTGGTCTTCCCGTTGGTGCCGGTGACGCCGCACACGCGCATCCGCCGCGACGGGAAGCCGTGGAAGCGGCAGGCCGCCTGCGCGAGCGCCTTGCGCGGATCATGGACGCGCACCACCGCGTCCCCCTCGAGCGCCACGCCGGGCCCCACCACCACGGCCGCCGCGCCCGCCCCGAGCGCCGCGCGCGCGAACGTCCCGCCGTCCGCCCGGAGCCCCGCGAGCCCGAAGAACAGGTCGCCACGGCGCACCTGGCGCGAATCGAGACTCAGGCCTTCCACGCTCACGTTCGGGTTCGCGGCCGGCGTCACCACGTCCACATCCTCCAGCACCTCGCGCAGGGTCACGGCGACGAAGGCCCTCCCGTGGCGGTGGCCACCGCCGTCGTGGGCCTCTGCCGCGCGTCGTCCGGGCCCGGCTCGCACCACAGCCGGCAGGTCGCACCGGCCGCGATCGGCTCGCCGGGCGCCGGGCTCTGGCGCACCACCAGTCCCGCGCCCTCGATCGAGACGCGCGCGCCGAGCATCGCGAGCCGGCGCAGCGCCGCGCGCACCGAGAGCCGCGCCAGGTCGGGCATCCGGCCGGCGGTCGAATCCTGCGGCGCCGAGAGCCACACCATCACGCTCGCGCCCTTCTCGATCGCCTGCCCGGCGGCCGGCGACTGCGCCAGCGCGCGCGGCCCGGTGCCCGCGAAGCGGGCGCGCAGACCGCACGCGCCCAGGCGCTCCTCCGCGGCGCGCGGGAGCAGCAGGCGCAGGTCGGGCACGGTCACGGCCGCGGGCGCCGGCGGACGGGCGGCCACCGCGGAGGACGCCAGGTCGAGCAGGCCGCCCGGCACCCGCCGCAGGTCCATCATCACCTCGCGGAACACCGGGCCCGCGACCTCGCCACCGAAGTACTTGGGACCGCGCGGTTCGTCGATGACCACCACCCCCACCAGCGACGGGGACTCGGCGGGCGCGAAGCCCACGAACGACGAGATGAAGTAGCGGCCGTAGGTGCGCGTGGCCGGATCGTACTTCTGCGCGGTGCCGGTCTTGCCCGCGACGTGGAGGCCCGCGACCCGCGCCGGCCGGGCGGTGCCGCTGTCCACCACCGCGGCCAGCATCTCGCGCAGTGTCGCCGTGGTGGCCTCGCTGAACACCCGGCGCTGCGCCCGCGGCTCGAAGCGGCGCACCACGCGTCCATCGCCGTCCCGGATCTCACGCACCAGCATGGGCTGCATCAGCACCCCGCCGTTCGCGACCGAAGCGTACGCCAGCGCGAGCTGGAGCGGCGTGACCGTGACCTCGTGCCCGATCGCGAGCGTGGGCAGCGAGCGGCCCGACCAGTGCTCCGGACTGCGCAGCCGGCCGCCGGTCTCGCCGGGGAACTCCACGCCGGTGAGGCTGCCGAATCCGAGCGCGGTCGCGTAGCGGTAGTAGCGCTCGCCGCCGAGCTTGATCGCCAGGCGAGCCATGCAGATGTTGCTCGACCAGCGCACCGCGTCGAAGAACGTCCAGCCCGCCGACTTGTGGGAGTCGTGGAGCACGCAGCCGGGGACGATCTGCGCCACCCCGCTCGCCGCGGCCTCGAGGTAGTCGCCGGGCTTCGCCACGCCCTCTTCGAGGGCCGCGCCCGCGACCACCATCTTGTAGGTCGAACCGGGCTCGTACTGGTCGGTGAAGTTCCAGTTGCGCGACTGCCCGTCCGTCCCGTGGGGCACGTTGGCCGCCGCGAGGATCTCGCCGGTGCGCGGGTCCAGGAACAGCCCGAAGGCGCGCACCGCCTGGAGCGTGTCGCGCGCGCGCACCAGGTGCGCCTCGAGGATGGCCTGCAGGTCGGCGTCGAGCGTGAGCACGACGTGCGCGCCATCGGTGGGGCTGCGGCGCAGCCCGCGCGCGAGCGCGTGCGTGCCGCCGCGGCCGTCGCGGAACATCGTCGTCCAGCCCGGGCGTCCGCGCAGCGCATCGTCGTACTGCAGCTCGAGCCCCTCGATCCCCACGTCGTCGAGATCGGTGCGGCCCAGGATCTCCCGCGCCGCGTCGCCGAGCAGGTACTCGCGCTGGGTCTCGACCGACAGGTAGAGGCCGCGGGTGTTCCACGCCGCGATCGCCTGGCCCACGTCGGGCGCGACGCGGCGGGCCACGAAGAGATAGCGCGGGCGGGCTTGGAACTCGCGCATCAGGCGCCGTGGATCGAGCCGGAGCCGGGCCGCGAGCGCGCGCGCGGTGGCGCGCGGGTCCTTCATCTCGTGCGGCGCCGCCGCCACCGAGTAGGTCAGCAGGTCGCGAGCGAGCGGGCGTCCCTGACGGTCGAGGAGATTGCCGCGCACCGGGCGCACCAGCACGCGCTGCTCCTGGTTCCGCTCGGCGCGTTCCTCGTAGAAGCGGTGGAGGCCGATCTGCAGCCACGCCACCCGCGCCCACAGCACCAGCAGACACAAGAAGAGGCCGGCCGCCGCCACCAGCACCCGACTCCTGCGCATTTCCGTGTGGGCCAACTGCTTCCCTCCCTGGAACGGCGGTTCACGCGGACCGCCGGGCCGTCACTTGCGCGGTGCGGTGGTGCGGCCGGCCAAAACCGGCGCAGCCCCGATCCGAATGCATGCGTCAGTCCATCCTGCCGCGGTCCCGCGCCGTGGCTTCCGGCACGAGCACGCGAGAGACCCTTTCTGCCCACGCCACGAGCGACGGAGCGTCTCCGCTCCGGGCGGGTGCGCCGGGCGCCGCGAGATAGGCGGACGGCAGCACCACGACCTGTCGGACGTCGGCCGGCGACAGCCCCAGCTCGGAGGCGAGCGGAGCGAGCGTCGCACGGGTGGTCTGGCGCTCGAGCTGCGCGTGCACGAATTCCAGCCGTGCCTGCGCGGCCACCAGCGCCGAGCGGTGCTTGTCGAGTGTGAGCGAGAGCTCCGCGGCCCGCGAGCTCAGCCACACCTCGGCCAGCAGCATCCCGACCGCGGCGGCGGCGACGAGCCACAGCTCCGGCCGGATGGCGCGTCCTTCGGGGATGCGCCAGGAGGGGCGCGAACGACGGGGACCACCGTTCATGCGGACGTCCTCCGGAACGCACGCAACCGCGCGCTCCTCGCGCGGGGATTGCGGCGCTCCTCTTCATGCGCCGGGGTCACCACCCGGCGCACGACCTCTTCCCACGGCCCCTCGGGGAGCCGCGCCTCTCGGGGTACCGGCAGGCGACGCGCGGGTGCCGTCCGTGGCGTCCCGCGCACCGCCTGCTTGATCCGGCGATCCTCGCCCGAGTGATAGGCGAGGGTCACGACCACGCCGCCCGGACGCATCGCGTCCGGAAGCCATCCCAACATCGCCTCCAGGTCCTCGGCCTCGCCGTTGACCCAGATGCGCAGCGCCTGGAACACCTGCGCGTAGCGCCGCGGGTGCTGGCGCCCGCCGAGGGCGCGGTCGATGCACGCGACCAGCGCGCGCGTCGTGCCGAGCTCGTCGATCCGCGCCGCCGCCACCAGCGCGCGGGCGAGCCGGCCCGCCTGGGGCACGTCGCCGTGCTCGCGCAACACCGCCGCCACCTCGTCCGCGTCCGTGCGGGCGAGATGGCGCATGGCCGATTCGCCCCGCGACGCATCCATGCGCAGGTCGAGCGGCCCGTCCTGTCCGAAAGCCATGCCACGTGCGGGGTCGTCGATCTGGCGCGACGACAGCCCGAGGTCGAGCAATGCGCCCGTGAAGGGCTCGCCCCCCGCGAGGTCGCGGTGCACCCCGGGCACCTCGCGGAAAGTGGCGTGGGCGGTGATCACGCGGTCTCCGAAGCGCGCCAGGCGCGCGCGCGCGAACGCGAGCGCCTCGAGATCGCGATCGCAGCCGAGCAGGCGCGCCGCGGGCTCGCGTTCGAGCAGTGCGTCCGCATGTCCCCCGTCGCCGAGCGTGGCGTCCAGGTAGAGGCCCGGCCCGTTGGCGAGGAAGCGCAGCGTCTCCGCGAGCAGGACCGGTTCATGACGCGCGCTCACGGGGGGCCTCGACGGCCAGGGTGTCGTCCAGCAGCTCGGCCGCCGACGGCCAGCAGCGCAGGCCCGACTCGCAACCGGCGAGGCGGAAGAGATCGCGCAGGTAGTGCGACAGGCCGCACACCACCACGCCGCCGGCGCGGCACTCGTAGCTCGAGAAGGCGCGCGCGAGCCCGGGCACCGCGCGATAGTCGATGTGGCGCAGCCGCGCGCAGTCGATGAGCAGCTGCCCGACACCGCGCAGCGCCAGGTCCTCGAACGCCTGTTCGAGCCGGCCCACCGCCACCGCGTCGAGCCAGCCCCCGAGCTGCACCAGCGCCACGCGGCCGCCGATGCGATCGTGCAGCTCCACGCGCGCGTGCGCGCCCGGACGGCCATAACTGAGCTGGAGGTTCACGGCGAGCGCGTGCTGCCCGGGGGTGAGCGGCGGGCGTGCGATCACGACCGCGGCCCCCCGAAGTAGCGCTCGGCGCCCTTCACCATGTCGAGGTCGCTCGCCGGGTGCTTCTCGGCCCAGCGCGCGGGATCCCAGATCTCGATGCGGTCGCCCAGCGGCAGGAACTTGGCGTCCTTCACGAGCCCCGCGAGCTTGAGCAGGTGCGCGGGGATCACGATGCGGCCCTGGGCGTCGGGCGTGAGCGGCCCGACGGTGCTCTCGTAGAAGGCGCGGGCGAACGCGCGGCCCTCGGTGTCGCCGTAGGGGATCGCGTTGAGCATCGCTTCGAAGCGCGCCCACTGTTCCGGCGTGTACATCACGATGCACCCTTCGAAGCCGCGCGTGAGCACCACGTCCATCGACTTGCGGCCGCTGGCGCGACGCAGGATGGCGGGCACGCTGACGCGGCCCTTGTGATCGATGGTGTAGGTCTCGCTGCCGTAGCGGTTGCTCATCGCTCGCTGTCTTCGAAGGGGTCAGGAACGTCTCCACGCATCACCACCACTCCCCACAATTCCCCACCGCCGGCGGAACATAGTCCCGGCCCTGCGCCCTGTCAAAGCAAAACGCGGTCGGGGCGCGACGTTCTCACGCCGCGCCCCGACTGCACAGAAGTGCACTCCCTCAGCGCAGCGCTCGCAGCGAGTCGTAGGACTCCCAGTGGACCCGGTAGAGCGTGTACACGGTGCGACCCGGGCGCGCGATCCCGAGCGAGAGCGCTGCGGTGGAGCCGATCGGCTCGAGCGCCGCCGCGTACGGACTGCGGTCGAGCAGCTCGGCGGCGGTGGCGCCCCGCTCGAGCAGCCACTCGGGGCGCTCGAACGTGGCGAACGCGAGCGCGGCGACCGCGGCGTCGCGCGGATCCACGCCGTCGACCGAGACGCGCTCCAGCAGAGGCACCATCTGGGGCGTCACCAGTCCGCCGGTGTCGAGCACGCGCCGCTGGCTCAGGTAACCGATCACGCCGATGTCGGGCGTGGCGACCACCGCGTCCGCCGGCGTGTGGTCGCGGAGCCACGCCCCCCAGTGTCCGAGCGAGGTGCGCACGGTGCGCGTCATCTCGGTCACGTGCGGCACCACCTTGACGCGGTAGACGGCGAGATTGAGTCCGAGCGAGAGCAGCGCGACGGCGGCGGCGAGCCGCGACGCGCGTCGTTGCCGTGGCGGGTCGGGGACGTCGCCCAGCCACCACAGCTCGGCGGTGCGCCACGCCAGCCACGCCAGCACCGGCATGAGCGGCAGCAGGTAGCGCGACAACACCGGCACGCCGCGCGCGAGGTAGAGCGCGGGCACCGCGGCGACCCACACCCATGGCAGCAGGCGCTGGGCACGCACCTGAGCGGGCCAGATCCGGCGCGCGCCGAACACCAGCGAGACCAGCAGCAGCGCGGCCATGACCCCGTCGGTCGCGCCCATGATCTGGAGCTGGCGCCACAGGTTCGCGAGCTGCACCTCGAACCCGCCGGTGCCCGCCGACTTGGCCGAGAGCGTCTGCGGCCAGAACGTGCCGAAATAGGCGCGCGCGAACACCAGCCAGCCGCCGTAGATCAGGACCGGCGGCAGCGAGCCGAACACCAGGCGCCGCAGCCCGGGGCGGCTGTCGGTGTCGATGATCAGGAAGAGTGCCCACAGGAAGAGCAGGAACACGGCCTCCGGCCTCGTCAGCGCCGCCAGCGCCCACAGCGCGCCGGTGCGCACCGGGCGCGAGCCCCACTGGCGGCCCTCGGTGAACGCCACGAACCCGGCCAGCACCAGCGCGACCGCGAGCGGCGTCTCCATGCCCGACATCGACCAGCGCAGCATCCACGCGTGACCCGCCCACGCCACGGTCGCCGCGGCGCGCACCCCCGGCGAACGGAGCGTGCGACGCATGAGCTGCAGGAACAGCCCGATCGAGGCGAGGGTGGCCAGGAAGCCGATCGTCTTCGCGACCAGCAGCCCATCGAGGCCGATCGCGATGCCGTCGGCGATGAGCGCGACCCACAGCGGGCTGGTGCAGCCGTAGACGCGCTCGCCGAGGTTGAACACCAGCCCCTGCCCGTGGGCAAGGTGGCGCGCGTACTGCAGGTGGATGTAGGTGTCGTCGGTGACGTAGTGGCGCAGCGGCCACATCAGCGCGGCGGCCAGCGCCACGCCGAGCAGGAGCCCGACGCGCTCGACGCGGGTGACCGGTCCGTTGAGCGTGAGGATCACGCGCGCTCCCGCTTCACCAGGCGGTCGAGGGTCTCGGCGAGCCGGCCCGCGAGCCGGTCCCGCCGGTATCCGTCGATCCACTCCGGTCGCGCGGGCGCGGGGCGCGCGCCCGCGGTCCACGCCGCATAGCCCGACTCCAGCCAGGCCGCCAGCGCGGCCCGGTCGCGCGGGGGCAGCACCACTCCGCCCGCGCGGCGCACCAGCTCGGCGGTCTCGTCTCCGGCCTCGAGCAACGCCACGATCGGCCGGGCCGGCATCGAGGTACTCGTAGGTCTTGCCCGGCACCATGGTGGGCATGTCCGGCGGCTTCAGCAGCAGCAGCACGTCGGCGCCCCGCTGGAGCGCGCGCGTGTCCGCGTGCGAGAGCGGTCCGGTGAACTCCACGATCCCCGCGAGGCCGAGCGCGAGCGCCTGTCCGGCGAGATCGGTGTCGTACGGTCCCGCGAGGCGCGCGCGCAGACGGCCGCGCGCCTCGGGCCGGCGCGCGAGCACGTCGCGCATCGCCCCGAGCACGGTCTCGATCTCCGGCTGCTGCGAGAGCGTGCCGGTGAAGACGAGGGTGAAGGTCTCCGGCGCCGGCCCGGGCCCGGGGCCCCGGTCGGCGGGCTCGAATCCGTTGGGCAGGTGCACCACCTCGCGCGGCGCGGCGCCGCTGCGCGCGCCGAGGCGGCGGGCGTGGGTGGCCGAAGCGGTCAGGACCACGTCGGCCGAGTCCAGCACCGCGCGCTCCATCGCGGCGTGCCGCTCGCGGTGCCAGGCGGTGGGCGGCTCGCGCAGGTAGAGCCCCACCCACGGATCGCGGAAGTCCGCCACCCACGGCAGGCCGGTGCGGCGATGGAGCGCGAGCCCGGCGAGGTGCGCGCTGTCGGGAGGCGAGGACGAGATCACCGCGTCGATGCCCCCGCGCGCCACCCGGCGCAGCGCTGCGGCGCGCGCGCGCCCCGCCCAGCCGGCGTAGGAATCCGGCAGCAGGCACCAGTCGGCGAGCGCGCGCAGGCCACCGAAGGTGCGTCCCGAGCGCCGGCCCCGGTCACCGCCGCGCACGCGCAGCCAGGCCGACAGCGCGCTCCCCCCCGGCACCCGGATCACCTCGGTCGCGGGCGGGACGCTGGCGGTCAGGCTGTCATCGGTCACCCAGTAGTCCTCCTCGCCCGCGCATACCACGGTGCAGTCCCATCCTCGCTCCGGCAGGTGGCGGGTGAACGAAAGCACCCGATGCACGCCGCCGCCCGCCAGCGGAGGATAGAAGTAGCACACCAGGAGCACCCGGCGCCCGCTCACTCGGCCTCCACCAGAGCGCGCCCGGCGACGAGGGTCTCGAACAGCGATTCGATGCGCGCCAGGTTCACGTGCCAGTCCCCGCGTTCGGCCACCACGCGCGCGTTGCGCGTGCGCGCCGCCTCCGCCCAGTCCGGGTCGGCGAGCACCGCCTCGAGGGCGCGGGTCAGCGCGGCGGGATCGCCCACCGGGAAGCAGCGCGCTCCGTCGCCGTCGCCCACCCACTCGCGATTGCCCTCGAGATCGCTCACCACCGGAAGCGCGCCGGTGGCCATCGCCTCCAGCAGCGACAGCGACGTGGAGTCCGAACGCGACGCCGAAAGATACACCTCGGCGCGGCCCAGCCAGCCCGCCAGCTCGGCCGGGTCGATGCGGCCGAGGAAGGTGAAGCGACCCGGCGGCAGCGCGCGGGCGGCGGCGCGCTCGAGCGTCCCGCGCAGCGATCCGTCACCGGTCAGCACCAGCCGCGCGTGGGGATGTCGCGCCAGCACCGGCGCGACCCCGGCGAGGATCACCGGGATGTCGTACACCTCCTCGTGCATGCGGGTCGAGAGCAGCAGTCCGGGCTCCCGGCGCGCGGCCGGCACGAAGCGCGCGCGGTCGATGCCCCAGGGGATCGCGCGCACGAGCGCGGGCGGCGCGCCCAGCGCGCGCGCGGCGGAAGCGAGGTTCTCGGCGTCGGCCAGCACGAGGTCGGCGCGCCGCAGCACGAAGCGCGTGCGCGCGCGCTGGAGCACGTCGCGTCCGCCCGCCACCAGCAGATCCGAGCCCCACGCGCTGACCGCGAGCGGATGGCGCCCGGTGAGCGCGCCGAGCAGGCCGTAGTTGGGGACGTAGTGGGCGTCCACGAGCTGGGGCCGGAAGTCCGCGAGCGCGCGCCGCAGCGCCGGCAGCGCGAACGGATAGCGCAGCGCGCCCGGCAGCGGCACACTCGGCAGGCGCTGCGCCACCAGCCCCGGCGGCGGCGCTTCGAGCGAGAACAACCGCACCTCATGCCCGCGCGCCCGGAAGTGCTCCACCCAGCGCCGCGTGTGCACCACCGCGGCATTCGAGAGCGTCGCGATCCTCATGCGCGCTCCCCCGGCAGGCGCCCGCGCGCGCGGCGCTGCAGCCGCGCGGCGAGGCGGCCGGCGAGCGGCGCGTCGGCCGCGTCGAGCCAGCGCACCGGGTAGCGCAGCAGGCGCGCGCCGAGCGAGCGCTTGAACGCCGCGAGCGGGTCGAGCCCCGCGCTGCCTCCGAGGTTCACGCGCGCGCGGCCGTGGGCCGCCGCCCACTCCACCACCGACCACAGCAGCAGCCCCGAGGCATGGCGATGGCGCGCGTCGGGATGGAGCCCGCTCCACCACGGGAGGATCTCGCGCGCGTGGTCGAGCGCGAGCAGCGCAGCCACCACGCCGCGGCCGTCGCGGAGCGTGAACACCCGGGCGACCGGCGCATCAGCCGGGCCCGCCGCCACCAGCCGGCGCGACAGTTCCAGCGGCAGCGGCCGATGCCCGCGCCAGCCGCGCCCCTGGGCCAGGTGCAGCGCGTACGCGGTCTCGAGCGCGGCCGGCTCCTCGGCGAACGCGAGGCCGGCCACGCGCGCGTGGCGCAGGTCCTGGCGCGCCTTGCGGTCCACGCGCGTCCAGGCCGCCTCCGCGCCGCCGCTGTCGAGCTCCACCAACGAGGCCTCGAGGGTGCGCGTCGTCCCTCCCACCCGGTCGAGCGTGGCCGGTTCGACCGGCGGCCCGACGGGCCGATAGAGCGACCAGCCGCCGCCCACCGCGCGCTGCGCGCGCTTGACCGCGGCGAGCGCGGACCCGCACGCCGCATCCACCGCCGCGTGCGCGCCCGGGCGTGCCAGCGGCGCTCCCGAGAGCGCCCACGGCAGCGCGTGGATCCACTGGAGCGAGCCGCGCCGTTCGATCAGCGCCGGCGCGCCACCTTCGAGCACGCCCTCGCGCTCGGCGGCCAGGAACACCGCGCGCATGCCGGGCACGGTGGCGGCGAAGGCGGCCCACACCTCGGGCCGGTGCGAGGGGCCCGCGGCGGGATCGTCACGGAGCAGCGCATCCCATCCGGCCGGCGCCGCGTCCAAGCACCGCGCGGTCAGCGGGCCCATGCGGCACGCGCCCGGACCAGGCTCCGTGGGCCCGGACCGCTCGCCGGCCCCGCCGCGGCAGTCCCTTCGCGCTCGACCATCCCCGAGCGCCTAACGGAGCACCGCGACGCGCGCGCTGGCCGTGCGACCGCCGGCTTCGACGCGCACGAAGTACAGGCCGGGCGGCACCAGCTCGCCGTGCTGGTCGCGGCCATCCCACGCCACCGCGCCATTGCCTTCGACCGCGATCGACTTCAGCCGGCGCCCGTCGAGGTCGTAGACCGCGCCGCGATAGGACATCCCTTCGCCGCTCAGGCGCAGCGCGAATCCCAGGCCGGTGAGATGGATCGGATTGGGGAACACGCGCACGTGGAGCTGGGCGAGCCGCGGCGGGGGCGGGCTGACGTAGTCGGGGTCGAAGCGGTTGAGGCCGCCATCGGTGGCGATCCACACCGCGCCGCTCCCCGGTTCCGCCCGGATGCTGCGCGCGTTCTCGCTCACGAGCGGGGAGTTGTCGGAGGTGTAGTCGATGAAACCGTCCGTCCCGGCACCGGGCAGGAAGCGCCGCACACCGCCCTCGGCGGTGACCCACACCGATCCGTCCCGCGTCACCTCGAGGGGACGCACGCCCGACACCGGCCCGAGCTTGGGGTAGACGACCGGTCGCGTATCGAGGGGGCTCCGGAACAACCGCAGGGCGTCGGCGCTGAGCACCCAGATGGAGTCGCCGTAGAGCGCGACGCCGCGGACGTCCATCCCGTCGCCCGTCCCCAGCGCGAGACTCTCGCCGAAGGCCAGCACGGTGTCGGGCGGGGTCGGGATGGTGAAGTAGTTCACCCCGCCGCCGGTGCTGTACTTGACCCCACCGACCCACATGCGCCCGCGCGCGTCGGGCACCAGCGCTCGGATCTGGTCGCTGATGAGCTCGGGGGTGTTCGCCCGCAGGTAGGTCCGCCGATAGAGCCCGTCGGCCGAGTAGTAGTCGAGCCCCCCCGGCGGGTTCGTGTCGATGCCCGGGGCGTCGCCGCCGATCCAGCGGCCGCCGTTCGCGTCCGGCGCCATCGCGATGCCCCAGGTATGGCGGTCCTCCGCAGTCGTGGTCCCGGTCCACAGGTGGGTGAAGTAAGGGGTGGGGCCGCTGTCGTCCAGCACCTCGACCGCCCAGCTCCAGGCGGAGACCCACTTGAAGCCCTGGTGGTCGATCATGATCGCGAAGTTGTCGGCGCCGGGCACGTACGGTCGGTCGGTGCACGACTCGCACGGGGGGAGCGGCATCCAATTGAGCCAGGCGCCGGCGCGCAGGCGGCCGATACCGCCGGCGTAGCCGTCGGTCCGGGTCGTGACGTACACGCTCGCCGCGTCGACCGCGAGATTGACCAGGTCGTTCCCGCACGGACCCGGGAAGATCCGTGGCGTCCAGGGATCGGGCGGCACCGGCTGCTGATAGAGCCCCAGGAACGAGCCCGCGAACAACTCCCCTGCCGGATCGACCGCGGCGGCGAGGACGAACTTGCCCTGACCGACGGTCTGCGACGCGGGGGCGCCGGGGACCTGCGCCCACGTGGTGGCGTTCCACCGGTAGAGCCCGATGTCGGTCGAGGCGAGGATGACACCGTGGTCCTGCGAGAGCCGCAGGACGGTGCCGATATCGCTGGTGGCCACCCAGGCCACCCCGTCCCAGCCATAGGTCAGGGCCCCGGCGAGCACCAGCACCGAGCTCCCGTCGCTCACCAGCGCGCTGATGGTGGTGCCCGGCAGAGTCGAGGAGGCCTGGTCCGTCCAGGTCTGAAGGCCGCTGGAGATGCGGCCGAGGAACACGCCTGACGGCGTGGCCACCCACACCGAGTCCCCGGTCTCCACCACTCCGGTGATGCGCGAGGTGCCGAACGGGGAGGGATTGGTGCCATCGGGGAGCACGCCCGAGACCTCGCGACCATCCCAGAACAGCAGGCCTCCGGTCGTCCCCACCCACACCGTGTCCCCGACCGCCGAGATCGAGGTCACGGTGTCGGTCGGGAGCCCGTCGAACGCGTTCAGCACCCTCCAGCCACCGGTGTTCGACATCACCCCGACGCCCTTGCCGAGCGTGCCCACCCACAGCCGTCGCTTGCGGTCGACCGCGAGCGCGGAGATCTCGTTCGCGGGCAGTCCCCCGGGGCTTCGCGCCACCGACGAGAACGCTCCGGTGCGGCGGTCGTAGAGCACCAGTCCGGCGTTGGTGGTGCCGACCCACACCGAATCCGCGCCGGCCTTGATGTCGGCGATCCCGTAGGGCCGGATGTACGTCTCCCAGCGCCCGGCGGCGGCCGCTTCCGCGGCGCACGCGGCGCCGAGCCCGGCCACCAGCAGACAGCAGGCCCTTCGTCCCATCGCGCTCACTCCAGCCGCCCGAACAGGTCGACGAGCCGCAGCTTCCACACCATCCACGCGGCCTCCCAGATGATGCGCCGGCTCATCTTGGACGATCCGGCGTGGCGATCGACGAACATGATCGGGATCTCCCGGATGCGGAAGCCGCGCTTCCAGCACTTGAACGACATCTCGATCTGGAAGGCGTACCCGTCGGACTGCACGCGCTCGAGGCGGATCGCCTCGAGCGCGCGCCGGCGGAAACACTTGAAGCCGCCGGTGGCGTCGAACAACGGCAGGCCGGTGACGATGCGCGTGTAGAGGTTCGCGCCGTAGGACAGGAAGAGGCGATTGAGCGGCCAGTTCACCACCGTCACCTTGCCGTCCAGGTAGCGCGATCCCAGCACCACGTCGACCTCGGCGGCATGCTTGAGGAAGTCGCCGATGGCTCCGGGGTCGTGGGAGAAATCGGCGTCCATCTCGAAGATGTACTCCGCGCCATTGCCGAGCGCGTAGCGGAACCCGTCGCGATAGGCCGACCCCAGTCCCAGCTTGCCCGGACGCTGGAGCAGGTGGATCCGGGGCTCCCGACTCATGTACTCGGTCACCAGCCCGGCGGTTCCATCCGGGGAGTTGTCGTCCACGACCAGCACGTCGAGGCCGAACGGGAGGGCCATCAGCCGTTCGAGCAGCGGGACGATGTTCTCGCGCTCGTTGTAGGTGGGGATGATGACGAGCTTCTCCACGTCAGGCCGCCTCCATCTTCGCCACGGACGCCGCGCCGCGCGGGCGCCGGAACCAGCCCGGCGGCGAGCAGGGCGAGCGACGCCAGCAGGCTGCCGAGCGTGACCATCAGCCCGGTGCGCAGGGCTCGCGACTCGAACCGGAACACCACCGTGTGCTTCCCGGCGGGCACCGCCACCGCGCGCAGCAGGTAGTCCGCCTTGAGCACCTCCACCCGCCTGCCATCCACGGTCGCCGTCCAGTCCGGGTACCACAGGTCGGCCAGTCGCAGCAGCGCCGGCGCCCGGGGTCTCGACCGCGACCGTGACGTCGTTGAGCCGGTACGAGGTGATGGTCGGCCCGCGCGCCGGTCGCCGGCCCGAGCGTAAGCCCCGGGTCGCTTCTCGAGGAAGGTGACGGCCGCGGCGTCCGTGGTCCCGGCCTTGACCGAGTCGAGGATGGCGCGCGCCGGGGTCACCACGCGGTAGCGGTCGACCACGGTCGCGCGCGGGAGCGCGAACGGAAGCTCGTACACGCGCTGCGAGCCCGCGTACACCTCGCGCAGCCCGGCGTCCGGGCGGGAACTCCCGGGTGGTGACGAGGTAGCGCACGCCCAGCAGCGCGCAGCCACGCCGGATCGGTCGGTCAGGTCGGCGTCGAAGAGGTCCTGGATGAGCCTCGTCTTCGCCGCGTGCGTGCCGCCGAGCGTGGCGATGCCGAAGCCGGCGTAGCGATTGCTGCGGAACTCCTCGAGCTCGAGCGGGAGCACGCGGAACGCGCCCGCCGGCCCGGCCTTCTCGAGGAACTCCACCACGTCGTCGCGCCCGGCGTCGAGACTGTGCTCGACCGCGGGACCGATCACCGGCTCCATGACACGCCCGCTCACCGGCCACAGCTCGAAGGCGAGCAGCACGAGCGCGAGCACGCTCGCGCCCGCCGCGGGCAGCCGGCCGCGCCGCGCCAGCGCGAACAGCCCGAGCGCCGCCAGGCCGAACAGCGCGGCGCGCGCGAGATCCCCCACGAACGCGCGGTAGGCGAACGCGGCCGCGTCGGCGCCGAGATCGGGCTTCACGCCGAGCGCCAGCGCGGTGTACGCGCCCTGCCACGCGTCGCGTCCGAGCGCCGCCGCGAGCAGCACGAGCCCGAGCACCACCGCCAGCGCCCGCTCGAGCACCCCGACGCGGCGCGCCGCGGGTGTGCCGCCTTCGCGCTCGAGCGCCGCGGTCCAGCCCCAGGCCATCCCGAGGGCGGTGGCGAGCTGGAACAGCACCACGATCATCACCGGGATGCGGAACTTGTTGAACAGCGGCAGGTGGTCGTAGAGCAGCCCGTAGAGGGGAAAATGATTCCCGAACGAGACGAACAGCGACACCGCCGCGAGCGCCAGCGCGAACGCCCGCGCCGCGCCGCCGCGCGTGAACGCGAACAGCGCCAGCACCAGGGTCATCATGCCGACGTAGGCGTTGGGGTAGTCGGTGAACGGCATCCCGCCCCAGTACGTCGCGCCGCCGAAGCCGGTCCAGCCCGGCACCACGATCGAGGGCAGCTCGTAGGGCGCGAGCGACCACTGGGTCGCGTACGCCATCCCGGCGCCGCCGCCCGCGTCGGTGCCGCCGCGGATCGACCAGCGGGCGTAGTCGCGCAAGGGCAGGTTGTAGACGCCCGCGACGCCGAACGCGAGCGCGGCGGTCGCGCCGAGCGCGACCAGCCGCCCGCTGAGGCGCGGCAGATCGGCCGGGCGCCGCAGCGCCGCGAGCCACGCGACCGCGCCGTAGAGCGCCACCGCGATCCAGGTGTAGAAGCAGATCTGCACGTGACCGCGCAGGAACTGGAAGCCGCCGGCGATGCCGAGCCAGCCGAGGTGATGGAGCCCCCCGCGCTTCATCCAGCGCGCGGCGAGCCACACCATCAGCGGCAGGTAGGCCGAGTCCACCAGCTGGCTGCCGTGCCCGTGCGAGCCCACCGCCACCAGATTGGGCGCGAACACGAACGCCGCGGCGCCGAGCAGCGCGCCCTCGGGGCGCGCCCCCAGTTCGCGGGCGAGCAGGAAGGTGAACAGGCCGCCCAGCACGTAGTAGAGGAGCATCCAGGTCATGTCCGGCAGCGGCACCACCCGGGCGAGCAGCGCGAGCGGCCAGTCGGGCGGGTAGATCAGCGGGTTGTACGCGCCGCTGCCGAACGAGGGCATGCCGAGGAACACGAACGGGTTCCAGAGCGGGTAGACGTGCTCCTGCCACAGCATGTGCTCGCCCATCCGCACGAAGCCCGCGGGCGCGACGGTGTCGGGCGAGACGAAGGTCTTGCCGCCCAGCACCAGCTGGTGGAAGAACACCACCACCAGCAGCGCCAGCACCAGCGCGGCCCAGCCGGTCGTGAGCGTGAATCCCGGCGCGGCCGGGGCGCGGCGCGGCGCGGGCCTGGAGGTCTTCTTCTCGGACATGGCGCTCCGGTGGGCTCGGGGTCGGACGGACTCAGGAGGCCGCGCCGAGGCGCGACTCGATGCTCTCGACCATACGGGATGCCAGCGCGCCCCAGTCGTGCGGTCGCGCGAGCGCGCGGCACGCGCCCCGATCGGCCGGCCCGTCGAGGGCGCGCGCCACGGCGCCGGCCATCGCGTCGGGCGTGGCGGCGAAACCGAGGTGCGGCGGCTGCTCCGCGAGGTCGAGCAGCGGTGTGGTGACCACCGGCACGCCCGCGGCCAGGTACTGGTAGACCTTGTTCGGATTGATCCCCTGCACGAACGGATCGGCGGCGCGGAACGGGATCAGACCGACATCGAGGCCCTGCATGTAGGCGGGCACCTCGGCGTAGGGCTTCGGACCCAGCACGGCCACCCCCTCGCGCGCGGCGAGCGCGCGGACGCGCTCGTCGGTGGCGGGCGAGCCCGGACCGACCAGGACCAGCGTGCCGCCGCGGCGCGCGCGGCGGATCGCCTCGAGGGCGTCGAAGTCGAGGAAGTGCGACAGCAGGCCGACGTACCCGATGCGCGGGGACGGCAGGGCCGCCAGATCCGCGGGCAGCGGCCGGTCCGTCTCGAAATGCGCGGCCTCGACGCCGTTGCCGAGCAGGGTCAACGGCTTCGAGGTCTCGCCCCCGAGGCGGCGACGGTAGTACTCCGAGACGACGAACAAGGCATCCACCTGGTCGAGCGTGCGCCGCCAGTACCCGCGGGCCCATGCGGGCACCCCGGCGAACTGAAAGGGATCATCGTTGAAGTCGTAGAATACCATTCTCTTCCGCAGCCGCGACAGGGCGCCGGGGGCGTAGATGTTGGACACCATCACCACCGGGTCGGGACGCACCCCCAGCCGCGCCAGCTGGCGCGCCAGCCAGGTCTCGGCCACGCCCTCGATCACCATGCGGGCGGGCGCCAGCGCGGCCGCGCGGTTGTAGAGCGCGCGGGTGGTGCCGGGCTTGAGGAAGGGCACGCTGAAGTAGGTGACGTTGCCCTCCCGCCGCGGCGTCCACGGATCGTCCGCCCCCGCCGCCGGAGGTTGCGCGAAGAACACGCGCCAGCGGTCCGGGAAGCGCGACAGCAGGAACTGCTTGCGCGTGCGGAAGTAGCCCCAGCGCACCTCGGACAGGACGACGAGGTCCATGCGCCGGCGCTACGCGCCGCCCCCGGTCACGCGCGGATCGGTCGCGAGGTAGTGCCGGGCCCACGATTCGAGCGCGAGCCACCGCCACACCTGGAGCCCGATGGCGCGGCGTCCACCGAGGAAGTCCTCGAGCCCGGCGCGCACCGCGGCGGGATCGAGCCAGCGATCGAGCGGCGTGCCGCGCGTCAGCCGCCGCCGCGCCTCGTCGCCGTGCCGGGTGCGCAGCCACAGGTCGGCCGGGGTCTCGAACCCCATCTTGTCACGGCGCGCGAGCACGCTCGCGGGCACGCGGTCGGCGAGCGCGCGGCGCAGGATGGCCTTGGTGGTCGTGCCGTCGAGGCGCTGGTCGTCGGGCAGGGCGAACGCGAACTCCACCAGCCGGTAGTCGAGGAACGGCAGCCGCGTCTCGACCGAGAACGCCATGCTGTTGCGGTCCTCGTAGCGCAGCAGCGAGGGCAGCAGCCGCTGGAGCGTATCGAACGCGAGCTGGCGCGACAGGCCGCTGCCGAACCCGCGCGGCGGCAGCGGCGGATGGGACGCGAGCGCCCGCAGCCCGGGCGCCAGCACGCGGTCCTTGCCCTGCCCGAAGCGGCGGCGCAGCGGCGCGAACAATCGCCCCGGCAGCCACGGCTCGAGGGTGAGCGCGATCGTGGTGACGCGCACCGAGCCGCCCGGCCACGTCGCCGAACCCGCGCGCGAAGCCCGCGACGTCGCCGCGCGCGAGACGGTCGCGCAGCGCGATCGGCAGGTAGCGGAAGTAGCCGGCCAGCGTCTCGTCGCCGCCCTGGCCGTCGAGCAGCACCTTGAGCCCCGCCCGGTGCGCGAGCTCCATCACCTTCCACTGCGAGTACAGCCCCGAGCCCGCGGTGGGCTCGTCCTGCTGGTAGGCGAGCCGGTCGAACACGCTCCAGAAGTCGGCGCCGTCCGGCACCACGAGGTGCGGACGTGCCCCGCTCGCCGCCACCGCGGCGTCGATGTGCGGGCGCTCGTCGAAGCCGGGCACGTCGTAGGCGCACGAGAACGTGTGCTGCTCGCCCGCTCCGAGCCGCGCCATGGTGGTGACCACCGCGCTCGAGTCGAGGCCGCCCGACAGGCACGAGCCCACCGGCACGTCGGCGCGCAGCCGCAGCCGCACCGCGTCGGTGAACAGCTCGGCGAACTCGCCGGTCCACGCCGCGGGGCCGCCGGGCGCGCGGCGCGCGGGATCGAGCCCCCACCAGCGGCGGATCTCGAGCCCGTTCTCGCCGACGCTCAGCCAGTGCGCGGCGGGCAGCTGCATCAGCCCGTCGAAGAACGTGGTGTCACGGTGGTCCACCCAGTCGAGCGCCAGCAGGTCGCGCACCGCTTCGTCGCGCCCCGCGATGGGGCGCGGCTGGGTGAGCACCAGCGCCTTGGGCTCGGACGCGAACGCGAACCGGCCGTCCTCGTGCTGGTAGTAGAACGGCTTCACGCCGAAGCGGTCGCGGGCGCAGAACAGCCGGCGCTCGCGCGTGTCCCACAGCGCCAGCGCGAACATGCCGTTGAAGCGCGAGAGGCACTCCGGGCCCCAGCGGTGGTAGGCGGCGAGGATGACCTCGGTGTCGCTCGCGCTCACGAACGTGTCGCCGAGCGATTCGAGCTCGCGACGCAGCTCGACCCAGTTGTAGACCTCGCCGTTGAACACCAGCCACGAGCGCCGGTCGCGGTCGCACATCGGCTGGTGGCCGGCCGGGCTCAGGTCCACGATCGAGAGCCGGCGGTGGAGCAGGCCGACCGCGTAGCGCGCATCGGTCCGGTCGCCCGTCCTCCGCCCGGGGGCGTAGGGCAGGCCGCTCGCGTACACGTCGTCCGGCGTGTCCGGCCCGCCGAGCACCAGCGCGCCGCCGTCGCTCACGTCGAGCAGCACCACGCCCTCGTCATCGGGACCGCGGTGGCGCATCAGACGCGACATCGCGTGCAGGCGGCCGAGGTCGGCGCGGCCGCTCCCGCTCGTACACTCCCGCGATCCCGCACATGGGCCCCTGGTCCCTCCCGCGCCGCGGCCTCAGGCCGCCGGCGCCCCCGCGCGTGCGCCACCCAGCGTGCCGCGCTCCTTGCGCAGCACCAGCCAGCCCGCCGCGACTCCCCACGCCAGCGCGGCGGCGAGCTTGATCGCCGCGCCGCCGGGGGTGGCCGGCGCCAGTGCCTGCAGCGCCCACGCCAGCCCGAGGGCGGTGCTGAACAGCAACGCCAGGCGCCCCGCGCGGTACGGCAGGGGGTGGACGCGCTGGGCGATGACGAAGGTCAGCGCCGCGGCCACGACATAGCCCGCGAGCGTGCCCACCGCGGCCCCCGGCGCGCCGAAGCGCGGTGTGAGCGTCGCCTGCCCTGCCGCCGCCGCCAGCGCGCCGCCGATCGCGGCGAGGCTGAGCAGCGGCGTGCGCAGCGCCAGCCCGATGCCGACCGACGCGACAGTGTAGGCACCCAGCGCGACCGCGGCAAAGGTGAGCGGCACGATGGGCGCCGCCGCCGGAGCGTATCCCCCCGGCACCACCACGCGCAGGATCTCGGGAGCGAACGCCGAGGCCAGCAGCGCCATGAGCGACGCCCCGGCGACATAGCCGTCGAACACGAACGCGAACAGCCGCGGAGCGCCGGGCTCGCGGGCGCGCGCGAAGGCGAACGGCCCGTAGGCGAGCTGGACCGCGGCGACGCTCATCCCCATCACGGCGTAGAACTTCATCGCCACCGCGTACACCGCGACCTCGTCGAGGGTGCGGGTGTGCTGGAGCCAGTAGCGGTCGAGGCTGCCGATCCATCCGAACGCGAACGCGCTCGGGACCAGCGGCGCGCCGTAGGCGAGCATCTTCCGCAGCACGTCGAACCGCAGCCCGCCCCCCAGATTGTGGCGGCACAGCACCAGGCCGAGCGCGGCGCAGGCCGCATCGGCCGCGAGCTTGCCGTAGAGCACGCCGACCACGCCCACCTTCGCCACCGCCACCCACCACACCGCGAGGCCGGCCGCGAGCACGGTCTGCAGCAGGTTCAGCGCGACGTACTTCCACGGCTGGAAGGTGACCCGGAGCACCTCGTTCGACCACATCGTGAGCAGCGTGAACGGCAGCGTCCACGCCGCGACCAGCAGGTACTTGCGGTAGACCTCGCCGCCGAGCAGGTGCCCGGCGAGCGGGGTCGCGGCGAGCGTCACCCCGAGCGCGGCGAGCGTGCCGATCGCGAGTCGGAAGGCGAACGAGGTGGACGCCATGCGCACCCGCGCCGCGCGGTCGGGCTCGGCGTAGAAATGGCGCGCCAGCGCGCCGTCCATGCCGAACACCAGCACCAGCACCGCGGTCTGCGAGTACGCCAGCAGCAGGTCGCTGATGCCGTACGCGCCGGGCGAGAGCACGCGCGTGAGGATGGGCACCAGCGCCAGTTGCGCCGCGCGCCCGAGCGCCTGGCCGAGCCCGTAGACCACCGACTCCGACATCAGCTTCTTGAGCGCCTCACGCATCGGCGCTCCGCGCGCGCGCCGCGCTCACCGCGGCCGCCCGAACGGGTTGGGCCGGCCGCACCACGGGCAGGTCCAGCGCGTCGGCCACGGACGCGGCGGCTCGACGATGCAGTGCTCGCCGCACTCGCGGCACACGTGGGTGACGCGGCGCGGCCCCGGCAGGCCGGCGCTCGCGGCGCGCGCGCCGGGCGCCCCGCCCGCCCGTCCGGTCTTCACGAACGTGAGCACGAAGTTCGCGTCCCGCGCCAGATCGAGCCCGAACCAGCGGTGGAGCTTCGCCAGCTTCCAGGTGAACAGCCCCTGCAGCGGCTTGGTGCGCGGGTCGTTCATCCACGAGAAGCCGGCCGGCACGAAGGCGTGCGCGGTGAGCTGGAAGCCGCGCCGTCGAACGCCTCGAGCAGCGATGGGAGATCGAAGCGCTGCTGGTGCTCGATGCGCTTGCCGAACTTCATCAGCGCGTACTTGGCGAAGTAGCCGGCGAAGCGGTAGAGCCGGTCGTCGAACGCCGCCGCGCGCGGCACCGCCAGGTAGAGCGTGCCCCCCGGCTTCGTCACGCGCGCCAGCGCGTCGCAGCAGGCCTCGAGCGCGGTGACGTGCTCGAGCACGTAGTGGCAGACGGTGAGGTCGAACAGCCCGTCGCGCAGCGGCAACCGCGCGAGGTCGGCGGTGAGCACGCGCACGCGTTCCGAACGCGGCGGCGGCCCGGGCGGGAACTTGATGTCGAAGCCGGTGATCTCGAGGTCGGGTCGCTCGCCGTACGGCCACGAGCCCGGCCCGCATCCCGCGTCGAGCACGCGCGCGCCCGGCGGCTGCGCCGCGATGACCTCGCGCAGGAACACCGGCGGCTCGCCGGGCGCGCGCTCGGGCTTGCGGGCGACGCGCCACGCTCACGGCCTCACCTCCGCCGCGCTGCGGCCCGTCAGCGCGTCCAGCAGCGCGCGCGGCACCGCCGCGCGCCGCGGCGCCGCCTGCCCGCGCGCCAGCAGCCACGCCGCCAGCGCCGCCTGCTGCGCGAGGAACGCCGGCAGCCAGGTGATCCGCGCGAGCCGCGCGCGTGGGTGGCGAACAGCGTGAGGTTGGCGCGCAGGCGCTGGTAGATCTTCCACGGGCTCTGCGCGCCGCTCGACGCGCTCACCTTGTGCCACAGCCGCGCGGTCGGCACGAACAGCAGCCTGTAGCCCGCGGCCCGCGCGCGCAGCGACCAGTCGGCGTCCTCGGCGTAGATGAAGTAGCGCTCGTCGAGCGGGCCGACCCTGCGCCCAGCACTCGCGCCGCGCCAGCAGGCAGCAGCCGGTCAGGTAGCCGGTCTCCTCCACCGCGCGGTACCTGCCGGTGTCGCGCGCGCGCAGGCCGCGGTGCGCGGCCAGCCCGAGCGCGGGCCGGCAGCTCGCCCCGGCGTACCAGATCACCCGGCTCGGCGGACCGAAGTAGATCAGCGGCGCGGCCGCGCCCGCCTTCGGGATCCTGCTCGAGCGCGAGCAGCAGCTGCTCGATCAGCCCGGGGTCGCACACGGTGTCGTTGTTGAGCAGCATCACGGCGTCGGCGCCCCCGGCGAGGGCCCGCTCGAGCCCGGCGTTGTTGCCGCCGGCAAAACGTCGGTTCTCGGCCAGCGCCACCAGCTCGACCTGCGGGAACTCGCGCGCGATCGCGGCCGCCGAGCCGTCGGTGGAGCCGTTGTCCACCACCATGACGTGGAGCGCCCAGCCCGCGGGCATGCGGCAGCGCTCGAGCGTGGGCAGCAGCACGCGCGTGTCCGCGAGGCCGTTCCAGTTGAGCACCACCACGGTCACCCGCTTCACGGCGCCCCGCGCTCGGCGCGCACCGCGCCGAGGACCCGCGTCCAGCCCCACGCCGCGGCCAGCAGCAGCGCGAGCGCCAGCCCGAGCACCGGCACCGCCGGCAGGCCGGCGTAGAGCGCGTACGTCCACCAGAAGTCGAGGCCGTGGAGCAGCCGCGCCTGGTCGTCCGCGCCGATGCCGAGTCGCGTGCCGGGCCGCCGGCCCCGGTGCGGCGAGAGCCGCGGCCACTCGCCGCGCAGGTGCTCGGACAGGTTGCGTCCGAGCATCGCCCAGTGGCCGGCGATGGGCGTGTGATGCGGATCGAAGTGGCTCGCCGACATGAAGCGCGGGTCGTCGAGCGCCAGCGTGTACGGGTAGTCGCCGGCCTCGCGCATCTGGGCGCCGAAGTAGATCGCCACGCCGCCGATCTGCACCAGCGCGCCCACGATCGCGAGCGCCCACGCCACGCGCCGGCGCGCGCGCGCCGCGCCCTCGAGCGCGAACGCGACCGCGAGGAACGCGAGCGGCAGCAGCGGCACCAGGTAGCGCGGGCCGAACGAGCCGTCGCCGGCCCAGTGCTGGAAGCGCGCGTAGAGGAGCAGCGCGCCCGCCCACGCCAGCCCCGCGCCCAGCAACGTCGCGCGCTGCGCCGCGCCGCGCTCGCGCCCGCGCGCCAGCGCGCGTCGCACCCCGTGCGGCACCAGCCACAGCGCCGGCGCGAACCACAGCACGCCCTTGCCCGACGACACCAGCAGGCCGTAGAGGCCGACCCGCAGCGGCGTGGTGTAGGCGGCGGCCGTGGCCTGCGCGCCGTAGCCGGTCTCGAACGGCGTGCCGAAGCGCGCGAGGTTGTAGAGCGCGTGGCCCGCGAGCGCCGCCGCGACGCCGGCGAGGCCCACGGCCGCCGCGCGCGGCGAGCCGCGCCGCGCCACGGCGCCAGCGGCACCAGGCACGCGAGCGCCAGCGGCAGCATGCTGAGCTTGGCCGAGACCGCGAGGAACGCGCCGAGCGCGGCGAGCCGCTCCGCGCGCGGCGCGCCGCGCGCGGGCGCGCGCGGCCGCGGTGAGCGCCAGCAGCAGACCGAGGGCCTGGAGCGGCTCGGCCATGAAGGACTTGGCGTACGGCCACACCGGCGTGGTGAAGCCGAGCATCGCGGTGGCCGCGAGCGCGGCGCGGGCGCCCACGTCGAGCCCGCGCGCGGCGAGGTAGAACAGCGCCAGCAGCGCGGCGGTGACGAGCGCGTTGAAGAACGACGCGACCGCGCGCGCCGCGAGCGGCCGCCGGGCGGGGGACAGCGGCGCCGCGGCCGCCAGCGCCTCGCCGGCCGCCACCAGCGGCAGCGCGAGCACCGCCTGCCCGGCGGCGTTCTTCGAGTAGAAGCGCCCGTCCGCGCCCTGCAGCGTCGCGCCCTCGGGCACCGCGACGGTGCCGCGCAGCAGCGAACGGGCGACCTCGAACATGGTGACCTCGTCGCTGCCGACGATGCGCCCGCCCCCGCTGACCGCGAACGTGAGCAGCGCCGCGAGCGCGATCGACCACGCGGTGCGGTGCCGCGCGCGGCGTTCGGCGACGCGCCGGTCGGGGGCGCTCATCGCCAGCCCCGCGCCGGCTTCAGTCCGTCGATCAGCCCGGTGGTCGCGTCCGCGAGCGCGTCCCACGAGTGCGCCCGGCGCAGGCGCTCGACGTTCGTCCGCATCACCGCCGCCATCCCGCGCGCGAAGTAGTGCGACAGCGCGTCGGCGAGCGCCGCCGGGTCCTCGGGCGGGGTCACCAGGCCGGTCTCGCCGTGCTGCACGGTCTCGGCGAGCCCGCCGACGTCGGTGATGATCACCGGCACGCCGAGCGCGTACGCGACGTGGGTGACGCCGCTCTGGGTGGCGGAGCGGTAGGGCAGCACGACCACGTCGGCGGCCTTGAACAGCGCCTCGACCTCGTCGTCGGGGGCGTACCGCAGGCGCATCTGGACGGCGGGCCCGCCGCCCGCGGCCGCGGCCAGCGCGAGGTAGGGTGCTGAGTCCTCGTAGGCCTCGCCGGCCACCACCAGCACGGCCCCCGGCCGGCGTTCGCGCACCGTGCGCCACGCCTCGAGCAGGATGTCGAGCCCCTTGTAGTGCCGCACGTAACCGAAGAACAGCGCCACCTCGGCGT
Source organism: Candidatus Eiseniibacteriota bacterium (assembly GCA_963776245.1). Taxonomy (GTDB): domain Bacteria; phylum Eisenbacteria; class RBG-16-71-46; order RBG-16-71-46; family RBG-16-71-46; genus CAVSAC01. The sequence continues at coordinate 363,941 of CAVZLN010000006.1, forward strand.
CGGGTGCCAGGCCGAGCGCGGCGCGTGCCGAAGCGCGGTCGTGGCGCCCGTGGTCGAACTGGGCGTAGAGCGGATGCGCCACGCGGCGCCGCGGCGCCCCCGGCTTGAGCGCCTCGAGGTCGCGCTCGACGCTCTCCGACATCACCAGGTAGCCGTCGGAGTTGCGCAGCATCCAGCGCGTGAACGCGGCGTCGAACGGGCGCTTCTCGTGGGGCACGAGGTTGTCGCACACCAGGATCACGCGCGTGCCGCGGCGCCGCAGCGGCCCCACCGAGGACGCGAACGACGGCGCGAAGAACGGCATCCACCACTTCAGGATCACCGCCCCCGGCGCGAAGCGTTCGAGATGCGCGGCGGTGCGCCGCCAGCTCCACGGTCCGATCGAGTCGAGCAGCGCCTCGACCGGGAAGCGCGGTCGCGCGGCCTGCGGATCGAGCTGGGTCTCGCCCGGGAACAGGAACCCCGGATACTGGCGCGTGAAGGTCACGCCGCGCACCTCGGCCCGGCTCATGAGCGACTCGCCGAGCAGCGCGAGGTACTGCGCCAGCCCGCCCCGCCACGGGGCCACCGGTCCGACCAGGGCGATCCGCATGCGCGGAAGCACGGGCCTCAGCGCGAGGCCGACGACCAGGTGTGGAGGCCGCGGCGCTCGAACTGGAACGGCACGACCTGGCCGCCGTGCTTCTCGAGCAGCTCGGCGACGCGGTGCTTGCGGTCGAAGCGCGTGAGCAGGAGGAAGTAGCCCCCGCCGCCGGCGCCCGGCATCTTGCCGCCGATCGCGCCGGCGCGGCGCGCGAGCCGGTAGAGGTTGTCGATGCGGCTGTTCGAGATGCTCTCGTCGAGCTGCTTCTTGTGCTCCCAGGCCTGGTGGAGCAGTTCGCCCACGCCGTCCACGTCGCCGAGCAGCAGCGCCTGCTTCATGTCGAGGGTCTGGCGCTTCAGCTCGTGCAGCGCCTCGACCACGCGCGGCTGGCCGGAGCGGTAGGACGCGGTCTGCCGCTCGATGATGTGCGCCCCCTCGCGGGTCTGGCCCATGTAGCAGAGCAGCAGTCGGTACTCGAGCTCGTTGAGCACGTCGGGGCGGATGCGGAGCGGGTTGACCACGGTGGTCGCGCCGAGGAACTCGATGAAGTTGAAGCCGCCGAACGCCGCCGCGTACTGGTCCTGCCGTCCGCCGGCGAGCTTCATGTCGACGCGCTCGATGCGGTACGCGGCCTCCGCCGCCTCGTAGCCCGACATCGGGTGCTTGAGCCACTCGGACAGCACGCCGAGGAGCGCGACCACCAGGGTGGACGAGGAACCCAGGCCGGATCCCGGCGGGGCGTCGGAGTGCACCCAGAGGTCGAGCCCGCGGCGCACCTTCATCGCCTTCACCACCGCCTTGAGCAGGTCCAGCTTGCCGTCGAAGCGCATGCGCGACAGGTGGTCGTAGCGCGCCACGACGTCGTAGTCGAGGCTCGCGAGCATCAGCCGCGCGTCGCGACGCGGGCGCAGCGAGGCGTAGGCGTACTGGTTGATGGTGGCCGACAGCACCATGCCGCCGTGCTCCTCCGGGTACGGCGAGACGTCGGTGCCGCCGCCGCAGAACGACAGCCGCAGCGGAGCGCGCGCGCGGAAATACACCCGGCCTTTCACGATGCGAACCTCCGCTCGGCCCGCGCCCACTCCTCGGGGGTGCCGATGTCGTAGAACTCCCCTGCGGTCTCGATCCCGATGAGCCGGCCCGCGGCGGCGAGCGCCGGCAGCACGTCGCGCTCGAGCGACGACACGCCCGCCGGCAGCCGCCGCCAGAACTCGGGCGAGAACGCGTAGAGACCGCCGTTCACCCACGCCGGGCCGCGGAAGGCGGGGTCCTTCTCGACGAAGCGCGCGACCGACCGGGCCGCGCCGAGCTCGACGCGGCCGCGACTGGCCGCGTCCTCGACGCGGTAGAGCGCCACCGCCCCGAGCGCGCCCAGCTCCCAGCGCGCGCGCTCGAGCTCCCACGGGTCGCACTCGAGCAGGGTGTCGCCGTTGAGCACCAGCGCCGGGCCGTCGAGGTGCGCCTGGGCGTGCTTCAGCGCCCCCCCGGTGCCGAGCGGCTCGGGCTCGATCGAGTACGTCACGCGCACCCCCAGCCGGGAGCCGTCGCCGACCGCCTCCTCGATGGCCGCGGCGCCGTAGCCCGCGCACAGCACGACCTCCCGCACGCCGTGGGTGGCGAGCCAGCGCAGCGGCCGCTCGAGGAACGGGCGGCCGCCCACCGGGGCCAGCGGCTTGGGCAGTTCGCCGAAGCGCGGCCGCAGCCGCGTGCCGAGGCCGCCCGCGAGCACGAACGCCTTCATGCGTCCCCGTCGGGGCCGAAGGTGCGCCGCAGCGGATAGTCGTCGCGCGCGCGCATGTTCGCGATCATCTCGCCCAGCAGGCCCATGAGGATGAACTGGATGCCGAGCAGCACCAGTCCGGCGCCGAACAGCATCAGGGGCCGCACGCGCATCGGCGCCCCGCCGGTCCACTGCGCCACGAACCACAGGCCGATGAGGCCGCCGCCGGCCAGGAACAGCAGCCCGATGCGCCCGAAGACGTGCAGCGGCTTGAGCACCGAGGTCGAGATGAACGCCGCGGAGAGCAGGTCGAGGAACCCGTTGACGAAGCGCGCGGCGCCGAACTTGCTCTGCCCGAAGCGGCGCGCGCGGTGGCGCACCGGCACCTCGCCGACGCGGAAGCCGCGCCAGTGCGCGAGCGCGGGCATGAAGCGATGGAGCTCGCCGTAGACCTCGATCGCGTCCACCACCTCGCGGCGGTAGAGCTTGAAGCCGCAGTTGAAGTCGTGCAGCCGCACGCCCGCGACCAGCGAGGTGACGGCGTTGAAGAGCCGCGACGGCATCGTCTTGGTGATCGGGTCCTGGCGCTTCTGCTTCCAGCCCGACACCAGGTCGAGCCCGCCTTCGAGCGCCGCCACCATCCCCGGCAGCTCGGCCGGGTCGTCCTGGAGGTCGGCGTCGATGGTCACGATCCACTCCCCGCGCGCGCGCTTGAAGCCGGTGGCGAGCGCCGCGGACTTGCCGAAGTTGCGCCGCAGCACCGCGCCCCGCACCCGCGGATCGGCGGCGGCCAGCGCCGCGATGGCCTGGTCGGTGCCGTCGCGCGAGCCGTCGTCCACGTACACGATCTCCCACGGCCGGCCGAGGCCGTCGAGCGCCGCGACGAGCTCGCGGTTCAGCTCCGGCAGGCTCTCCGCCTCGTTGAAAGCGGGCACCACGACCGAGAGGAACGGCGCCGCGCTCATACCCGCGCCCCGCCGTAGAGCGTGCGCGCCCACGCGGCCTGGGCGGCGAGCCCGGCCGCGATGTCCACGCGCGTGGCGTACCCGAGATCGGCCTTCAAGCGCGAGGCGTCGGCGCGGGTGCGCAGCGGATCGCCGGGCGGGCGCGGCTCGAACTGCAGCCGCGCTTTGGTGCCGAGCGCCGCCTCGAGCAGGCGGATGGCCTCGAGCACCGTGACCTGGGAGCCGCCGCCGACGTTGTACACGCCCTGGGGCGCGCTCCGCTCCCACGCCAGCAGGTTGGCCTCGACGGCGTCGTCGACGAAGGTGAAGTCGCGCGACTGCTGGCCGTCGCCGTACACCGTGATGGGCTGGCCGCCCAGCATCGCCTGGCAGAAGCGATGGAACGCCATGTCGGGCCGCTGGCGGGGGCCGTACACGGTGAAGTAGCGCAGCGCGGCGACCGGGAGCCCGAAATTGCGCCCGTAGAGCAGGGCCAGGTGTTCGCCCGCGAGCTTGGTGACGCCGTAGGGCGAGAACGGGCGTGGGAGCATCCCCTCGTCGGTCGGGTAGCGCTCGGCGTCGCCGTAGACCGAGGACGAGGACGCGTACACGAAGCGCTCGAGGCCGGCCGTCCGGTAGCGCTCGAGCAGGCGCTGGGTGGCGAGCACGTTGTGATGGGTGTAGGCCGCGAAGTCGGCGCCCCATGAAGCGCGCACCCCCGCCTGAGCCGCCTGATGGAACACCACGTCCACCTCGGGCAGCGCGGCCAGGTCCGCCGCGCCGAGGTCGAGCGCGAGCAGCGTGAAGCCCGGGTGGGCCTGCGCGCGCTCGAGGTTCTTCCGTTTCAGCGCCGGGTCGTAGTAGTCCGTGAAGCAGTCCACGCCCGTCACCGTCATGCCCCGCTCGAGCAGGCGCTCGACGAGGGTCGAGCCGATGAATCCGGCGGCCCCCGTCACCAGCGCGCGCGTCCCGGCCATGCGACCTCCCGCGGTTACGGCGTTCCCTGTGGCGTGAGCGGGCGCGGCATCACCAGCCCGGTCCCCGGCGCCGTGCCGCCGAGGGCAGCCCGGCGCGTCTCGAAGAGCTGGCGCGCCTTCCCGTCCTCGGGGTGGCGGTCGAGCCAGCGCTCGAGATAGCCCAGCGACTGTTCGCGGCGCCCCGCGTCCCACAACATGGTGTGCGCCGCCAGGTAGGCCACGTTGAGGTCCGGCTGGAGCTGGATCGCGCGGTCGAACGCCCGCGCCGACGGATCGATCTGTCCGCGGTACATCAGCGTCATCGCGAGGTAGTACTGCGTCTCGGGATCGTTCGGGTTGCGCTGCGTCAGCATGGTGTAGAGCGCGAGCGCCCGGTTGGTGTCCCCGCGCTCGATGTAGAACGTGCCGAGCGGCAGGAGCACGTCGGTGAAGGTCGGGAACATGCGCGAGACGCGCTCGAACTCGGCGATCGCCACGTCGAGACGGCCCTGCCGGTGCGCGAGGAGCCCCAGATTGATGTGGGCGGCGGCGTAATTGCGCGACAGGGTCTCGGAGTTCTCGTCCTTGTACACCGAGGTGTCCCACGTCCCGTCGGCCTTGAACAGCCCCCGGTACTTGAAGACCTCGTAGAGCGACCTGCGCGTCACCGCTTCGTCGACCTCGGGTCCGAGGGTGTCGCGATTGACGCGGTACACCAGCCCCTCGAGCGTGAATTGCGGGTCGTAGCCGACGTGCTCCGGCACCGTGACCGCGAAGTACGGCTGGCGGACCCAGCCGCCGTCCGGCCGCCGGCTGTTCTCGATCAGGCGGTGGGCCATGAATTCATTGGTGTAGACCGGCTTGAATCCCCCGCGCCCGTCGGGCAGCAGCACGATGCCGTCCGGACTGAGGCCTCCGCCCTGCGCGAGATAGGGCTTCATCAGCGAGTCGGCGAACGCCTTGGAGACGCCGCCGGGGAGGCGGAGCACGCCCTCTCCCAGCCCGTTGACGATCATGTGGTCGTCGAGGTCGACCGGGAGCTTCGGGTCCAGGTCGCGCAGCTGGCGGATGTACCAGTCGGTGTTGAGCAGGCTCATGTTGACGACGCGCACGTCGCGGCGGAAGCCCTCGACCTCCTGGATGTACCAGAGCGGGAACGTGTCGTTGTCGCCGTTGGTGAACATGAACGAGCCGGGCGCGAGCGGGGCCAGCATGTTATAGGCGTAGTCGCGCGCCACGTAGTTCCCGCGCCGGTCGTGCTCGTGCCAGAGCTGCTTCGCCAGCACCACGGGCTGCGCCAGCAGCAGCCCCGCGGTCGCCAGCGTCAGGTAGCGCCGGGACGGGGAGTCCTCCGCGAACGCCTCGCGCACGAACATCAGCATCCACGCGCTCCCCACCCCGATCCAGAGCGCGAAGGCGTGATAGCCGCTCTGGAAGAAGTAGTCGCGGTCGCGAACCTCGTGGTCGGTGAAGTTGAGGAACACGATCAGCCCCGCGGTGTTCAGTCCGAAGAACACGAACGCGGGCAGCCAGCGCCTTGGATCACGCCGCGCCTGCCACCCCGCGCCGATGAGGCCGAGCGAGAGCGCCACCACCGAGGCGAGCCCCTTGTTGTCGAACGGGAGCACCGGCCACTGGCGGCTGAAGTAGCGCCAGAACTCCTTGCCGAGCTGGACATCGATCGGGGCGCGCCGCACGAACATGTTCATCTGCCCGTACTGCTTGCGCTCGAGCAGGTCGCGCAGGCTGGTCCAGGTGGACGGGTCGCCCTCGTTGATCGCCGGGTGCTGGGCGGCCCGGATCGGCAGATAGAGGTGCGTCGAGTATCCGATCACCATGAGCAGCAGCGCGAGGCCGAGGATGCGGCCTTCCTTGTGCTTGCCCGCCAGCAGCGCCAGCGGGACCGCGATCGAGAGCGCCGAGATCGTGCCGGAGACCAGGTCGAACGACTTGTCGCCGAACGCGATGCTCATGCCCCACAGCGCGGGCACCGCGCACGCGAGCACCACCATGCCGTTGATCTTCTTCTGGGACGCGAACCAGAAGAAGGTCACGGTCGACAGGGCGATCACCCCGCCCGCCATGCGCTCGAGGCCGGCCGTGCACAACAGCACGGCGAGGAACGGCATCAGGAACAGCAGCGCGCTGCGGCGGTCCGCGATCGCCACCATCGCGAGCAGCGGTAGCCCCATGACGCCGACGCCGAGGTGGAGCCCCACCGACAGCCACATCACGTACACCGCCACCAGCAGCAGGCCCACCGAGGGCTTCTTCTCGTGCTCGTCCCACCAGCGCAGCCCCAGCCACAGCACCAGGATCTGCGCCAGGCTCATCATCTGGTAGACCTCGGCCTCGACCGAGTTCTCCCAGTACGCGTCCGAGAACGCGAGCATGAGCGCGCCCGCGACGGCGCCGACGTGCGCCATCCAGTCGGTCCCCGGTGTGAGGCGCTCGCGCATCGCGCCGCGGATGAGGCGCAGGCCCACCAGGTAGGTGAGCATCACGGCGAGCGCCGAGGACAGGGCGCTCAGCGCGTTCACCCGCTGGGCCACGGTCGCCCATGGGATCATGGTGAAGATCCGGGCGATGAGCACGTAGGTCGGGGTGCCGGGCGGGTGCGGGATGCCGAGGATGCGCGAGACGGCGATGAACTCGCCGGCGTCCCAGAACGGGACGGTGGGCGTGAGCGTGATCAGGTAGACGGCCGCCGCGACGAGGAAGACCCCGAACGCGATGACCGCCGTGGTGCGCCTGCCCATGTCCATCAGTCCGACCTCCGGGCTTGCCTGGCTTCCGTCCTCCGGCGCGGGATGCGGGCCACGAACACGAGCCCTCCGAGCAGGCTGACGGCGACGGCGACCAGATAAGTGGTGAACTGCAGCGAGAAGGCATGCGCACGGTCGACCCCGACCAGGCCGAACAGGACGATCCCCGCGCCCTCACGCACTCCGATGCCGTTCAACGAGATAGGCAGCGAGACTATCACCGCCAGGAGCGGCACGAAAAGGAAGAAGTAGGCCAATTCGACGTGAAGTCCCAGCGCGCGAGCCACCAGCACGTGCACCCCGATGCGCGCGACCTGCACCACCGCCGCGAGACCGAGGAGGCTGGCGAAGAGCCCGCGCTCGCCACGGAACGCCTGCAGGCGCCCGGCCACGTCGACGAGCTGGGGCTCGAGCGCGCCGAGCCCGATGCGCGACAGCAGCTGCCCCAGCGCCGGGAGCAGCGTCGGGTGGAACACCGCCCACACCAGCAGCACCGAGGCCGCGAAGAACGCCACCACCATCAGGTACACCAGCGACAGGTGGAAGCGGTCGATCGCGGGCAGCGTGGTGACCAGCGCGAGGCCCGCGAGCGCCAGCGTGCCGATCAGGCGGTCCATGAGCACGGTCGAGACCGCGGCCGTCCGGGACCCCTCGCGCCGCGAGGCATCGAACACGCGGGCGATGTCCCCGCCGATGTTGGCGGGGAGGAAATTGTTGAAGAACAATCCCACGTGGTAGTAGGAGCACACCTTCCAGAACGGGATGCGGATGCCCACCGCGCGCAGCAGGCGCCCCCATTGCCACGAGCCGAGCACGTTCGAGAACACCAGCAGGGCGGCCGCGAGCGCCAGGCCCGCGAGGTCCGCGGTGCGCAGCGCGGCACCCAGGTCGTGGAGCGAGATGCGCTTCACGAAGAACGCCATCAGCCCGAGGCTGAGGACCACCTTGGCGCCCAGCAGCAGGACGGTCCTGGCCCCTGGACGCCCGCCGGGTTCCACGTTCATCGCGCGCCCTCCACCCCGGCGAGCATCGCGTCCAGCGAGCGGCTCGCGCAATCCGGCCAGGTGAAGCGCGTGGACCACGCCAGCCCGCCCACGCCCAGCGCGTCGCGCAGCTTCACGTCGCCGAGCACGCGCGCCAGCGCCCCGGCGAGCGCGGCGTCGTCGCCGAAGGGCACCAGCAGGCCGGTCTCGTCGCGACGCACCGAATCCCGCAGGCCGGGGCTGTCGGCCGCCACCACCGCGGTGCCGCACGCGCCGGCCTCGATCACGGTGAGCCCCCAGCCCTCCTTGGGGCTGGGCTGGACCAGGCACCAGCCGCGCTGCAGGCGGAGCACCTTCTCCGCCCGGGGCAGGAAGCCGCAGAACTCCACCGCGTCCGCGACCCCGAGAGCCTGGGCGGCGCGCTCGAGCTCCGGCCGCCACGGGCCGTCGCCGATGACCTCGAGGCGCGCGCCCGGCACCCGCTCGAGGACCCGCGGCAGCACGCGCATCACCCAGTCGAGGCCCTTGTAGCGCCGCAGCCGGCCGATGAACACGATGCTCGGGCGCTCGGTCTTGCCCGCGCGCGGGTCGAACCGGTAGTGGTCGTGGTCGAGTCCGCAGTGCACCACGTCGACGCGCCCGGCGGCCACGCCGCGCGCGACCAGATCGTCGCGCGTGCTCTCCGAGATGGCCAGGAATCGCGAGCGGCGGTAGATCCCCGGGATGAGCCCTTCGAGCGCGAGCACGTAGAGCGCGACCGGAGCCGACGCCTCCTGGAACGCGGCGGTGCCGAACAGGTGGGGCACGATCGCGGCGACCGGAGCGCCCGTCCACAGCGGCGTGAAGCAGGGCACCTTGTTGATGTCCTCGATCACCAGGTCGGGCCGCGGACTCGCGAACTCGCGGGCCAGCACCACCGGCACCACCCAGTTGAAGTTCCACCACGAACCGCGGCGCACCACCCGGATGCCGCGCCGCTCGGCCTCGGCCGCGCCGCCCGGGAAGCGGGTCGCGAGCCACGTCGCGCGGTGCCCGCGCCGGACCGCCTCGAGCAGGATCTCCTCGAGGTGGAGCTCCGCGCCCCCGGCCTCGGGATGCTCCGGGTCGCGGAAGTTGACCGCCAGCAGATGCAGCGGGCGGCTCATCGCTTCTCGGCCACGGTGCCGATGACGTGGCTGGTCCAGGGCGCCCAGCGTGCGCGCGACAGCCGCGCGCGCAGCGCGGTCCAGCCCGCCGACCAGAAGCGCGGGCCCTGCGGCTCGAGGGGCAGCGCGATCCCGAGCCCGCGCTTGAGCACCTCGCGCACCACGCGGTACCACAGGCCGGGCACCATCCACTCGCCGTAGGTGCGCCGGACCTCCAGGCCGCTCGCCGCCACCAGCCGCTCGAGCCGGGCGGGCGTGAATTGCGTCTCCCAGCCGGCGAACCAGCGGTCGACGGCGATCAGCGCCTGCTTCATCAGGGTGTAGAGGTGGAAGGTCTGGGGCACGTCCACGATCAGCCGCCCGCCCCGCGCGGTGACCCGCGCGTTCTCGCGCAGCAGCGGCATCGGGTCGCGGAAGTGCTCGAGCAGGCCCTGGTGGAACACCACGTCGAACGTGCCCTCGCGGAACGGCATGCGCAGCGCGTCCGCGCGCACCAGGTGCACGGCCAGGCCCTGCTCGCGCGCCTGCCGCCGCACCAGCTCGAGCGAGGCCGGCGAGTAGTCGAGCACCACGCCGCGGGCGCCTTCGCGCACCAGCGCGAGCAGGTCACGGCCCGAGCCGGCGCCCACCTCCATCACCCGGCGCCCGCGCACCTCGCCGTCGCGCAGCACCTCGCGCACCAGCCGGCCGCCGGTGGAATACGTGCGGTCGAGGTCGGCGTGCCCCTTCCAGTAGGACTCCCAGTGGTCGAGCGTCGAGGCGCGGGACGGCACGGGTCCGGACATGCTCACTCCCCCCATCTCAGCCGCTCGGCCAGGAACCGCGGCAGCCCGGCGTCGACGATGCGCGACATCGCCCGGTCGATGTCGTACGCCAGCCGGACGTGGCGCACGCTCCGCTCACGGTCGTCCCACAGCAGGTAGGCGGCGCGCGGATCGCCGTCGCGCGGCTGGCCCACGCTGCCCACGTTCACGATGTAGCGCCGGCCCGGCTCCATCCGCACCGTGTTTTCGCGGGTGTAGCGGATGCGCTCGCCGTCGTGCTCGAAGATCCCCGGGTAATGCGAGTGCCCGATGAAGCAGAGCGCCTCGTCGAATCCCTCCAGCTCGCTCTCGGCCTCGTACGGCGAGAGCACGTAGTGCCATTGCTCGGGCTCGACCGGCGCGGCATGCACCAGTCGCGCGCCGCGCCACGGCAGCGTGTAGGGCAGCGCCTGGAGCCAGGCACGGTTGGCCGGCGTGAGCGCCTCCGAGGTCCAGCGCGCCGCGGTGGCGGCATCGCTGTTGAAGGCGCCGAGCCGCAGGCGCCCGGCCGCCACCACGTCGTGATTGCCGGTCACCGCCGCCTCGAGCCGCGGGCGCACCAGCTCGATGCACTCGTTGGGGGCGGCTCCGTACCCCACGAAGTCGCCCAGGCACGCGATGCTCGCGGGCTGGCAGGCATCGAGGTCGGCGAGCACCACCTCGAGCGCGTCGAGGTTCCCGTGGATGTCGCTGATCACGGCGTGGAGCATCAGAGCTCCCCGGGACGCGCGGTGCGCGCCACCTGGTCGAGGACCCCGTTCACGAACCGCCCGGACTCCTCGCTGCCGAACTGGCGGGCGATCTCGATCGCCTCGTCGATGACCACGCGCGCCGGGCTGCCGGCGCGCGCGTACAGCTCGGCCGCGGCGATGCGCAGCACCGCGCGATCGGTGGCGGCGAGCCGCTCGAGCGGCCAGCTGGTGAGCGCGGCGCCCAGCGCCGCGTCCACCGCGCCGCCCTGGGTGGCGAGATGCCGCACCACGTCATCCACCAGCTCGGCCTGGTCCGGTGTCAGGCGCTCGGACTCGCGCAGCGCGCGCCATGCCTCGGGCGGCGTGTCGCCGGTGACGTCGCACTGGTAGGCGACGCGGAACGCCAGCTCGCGCGCGCGGCGCCGGGCGGAGGTGGGCTCGGGGCTCATCGCGTCTCTCCGGCCGCGCCGGGCCACGCCTTCATGCTGGCCCCCAATCGCGCCATCTGGATGGCGGCGAGCGCCACCGAGACGCCGGTGTGCCCCACGGGACCGCCGAGGCGCGCCTCCGCCTGGGCCGCATCGTGGCAGGCGAGCACGCCGTCGAGCACCGGGAGCTTGAGCTCGAGCGAGACGTCCACGAGCCCGCGCGCGCACTGGTCGGCCACCAGCCGGAAGTGCTCGGTCTCGCCGCGCAGGACGACCCCGAACGCGAGCACGGCGTGGGGCGCGAAGGTCCACCCCTTCTCGCGCTCGCCTTCGGCCGGCCGGGTGCGGTAGAGCCGCGCCATCCACTTGGCCGCCAGCGGCAGCTCGAGCGCGCCGGGCACCCACCACAGCTCGAGGTCGTCCTCGGCCGCGCCCTGGCGCCGCAGCGTCTCGACCGCGCCGTCCACCAGCCGCCGGACGTACTTCTCGTTGAACCGCGCGGCGACGATGCCGAACCGCAGGCCGGTCGCGTCGTGGGTCGGAGCCAGCTCGCGCATCCTCACGTCTCCCCGAGCTCGAGATCGAGCAGATGCCCGAGCTTGTCGCGCTTGGTGGCCAGATAGCGGCGGTTGTGGCGCGTCGGCTTCACGCGCAGCGGCAGGCGCTTGACGATCTCGAGGCCGTGCGCCTCGAGGCCGACGATCTTGCGCGGGTTGTTGGTGAGCAGCTCGATGCGCGCGAGCCCGAGGTCGGTGAGGATCTGGGCGCCGATGCCGTAGTCGCGCAGGTCGGGCGGGAAGCCGAGCTTCACGTTGGCCTCCACGGTGTCGAGCCCGCGGTCCTGCAGCGCGTAGGCCTTGAGCTTGTTCGCGAGCCCGATGCCGCGCCCCTCCTGGCGAAGGTAGAGGAACACGCCGCGCCCGCGGCTCGCGATGGCGCGCAGCGCGGCGTGCATCTGCGCGCCGCAGTCGCAGCGCTGCGAACCGAACACGTCGCCGGTCAGGCACTGGGAGTGCACCCGCACCAGCACCGGGCCGCCCTTCTTCACGTCGCCCATCACCAGCGCCACGTGGTGGTCGTTGGCCAGCGTCTCCTGGTACAGGTGCAGGGTGAAGCGCCCCTCGGCCACCGGCAGCGGCACGCTCACCACGCGGCGCACCAGGCGCTCGCTGCGGCGGCGGTGCTGGATGAGGTCGCGGATCGCGAGGATGCCGAGCCCGTGCGCCCGCGCGAAGTGCCGCAGCCCGGGCAGGCGCATCATATGGCCGTCGTCGGTCAGGATCTCGCACAGCGCCCCCACCGGGCGGAGCCCGGCGAGCGTGCACAGGTCGGGCACCGCCTCGGTGTGGCCGGCGCGGCGCAGCACCCCGCCCGGCACCGCGCGCAGCGGGAAGACGTGCCCCGGACGGGCGAGGTCGCGCGAGCGCGAGCGCCGGTCGGCGAGCACGCGCAGGGTGCGCGCGCGGTCGAAGGCCGAGGTGCCGGTGGTGGTGCCGTGCTGCGCGTCCACCGACTCGGTGAACGGCGTGCCGAAGCGGGCGGTGTTCTCGGTCACCATGAGCTTGAGCCCGAGCCGGTCGCTCTCCGCGGGCGCCATCGGCGCGCACAGGATGCCGCGGCCGTGCTTGAGCGCGAAGTTCACCATCTCCGGGGTCGCGAACTCGGCGGCGAACACCACGTCGCCCTCGTTCTCGCGGTCGCGGTCGTCCACCACGATGATCATCTTCCCCGCGCGGATGCGCCGGACCGCGTCGTCCACGCCGATGAACACGCTGTCGGCCCGGCGCTCGGGCACGCGCGGCGGCGGCGCCGCCCGCCCGGCGCCCGCGCGCGACGCGGCCGGGCGGCCCGGCGCGGCCGACCGCCGGGCGCCCGGGCGGGGCGCGGGCCGGCGGGTCGCGGTGCTTCGCTTCGCGCTCACGCGCTCCTCCCGTCGCCCATGCGCTCGTCGAGCAGGCGCGCGAGGTAGCGCGCGATCAGGTCCACCTCGAGATTCACGCGTCGTCCTGGCTGGTAGCCGCCGGCGGTGGTGACCGCGAGGGTGTGCGGGATGTAGGCGATCTCGCAGTGCGTGCCGCGCGCCGCCGCCACGGTGAGGCTCACGCCGTCCACCGCGAGCGAGCCCTTCTCGGCCACGTAGCGCGCCAGGCTGCCCGGCACCTCGATCGCGACCCGCACGCCGTCCCCTTCGGGCACCACCGCGACCACCGTGCCGACGCCGTCCACGTGGCCCTGCATCAGGTGGCCACCGAGGCGCTCGTCCACGCGGAGCGCGCGCTCGAGGTTGACGGCATCGCCGGCGCGCACGTCGCCGAGCACGGTGCGGGCGAGCGTCTCGGGCACCGCCTCGACCGCGAAGCGCCCGGGCTCGATCGCGACCGCGGTCAGGCAGCACCCGCTGACCGCGAGGCTGCCGCCGACCCCGGTCCCCTCGAGCACGCGGTCGGCGGCGATCCAGAAGCGGCGCCCCGCCGGGCGCTGCTCGATCGCGGCGATGCGGCCCTGCTCCTCGACGATGCCGGTGAACACCTCGCCTATCCCCCGATCCCGATCGTGATGAGCACGTCGTCGCCGACGCGCTCGTGCGCCACCAGCCGGCCCGCGACCGCGTCCGCGAGCCCGCGACGTCCGAGCGCGCCGCACCAGTCCAGCCCCTCGGCGCCGAGCACGCGCGGGGCCACGAACAGCGCCACCTCGTCCACCCGGCCGTGCTTCATCCACGCGGTGCCGAGCGCGGCCCCGCCCTCGAGCAGCACCTCGTGGCAGCCCTCCTCGGCGAGCCGCTTCGCGAGCGCCCGCGGCGAGACGTGGCCGCCGGCGAGCGGCAGCTCCCACACCCGCACGCCGCGCGCCTCGAGCGCCCGGCGGCGCGCGCGCGACGCGCGCGGCCCGCAGGCCACCACCGTGCCGCCCGCCAGCGCGCGGCCGAACAGCCGCAGCGCGAGCGGCAGGGACGCGCGCGTGTCGCACACCACGCGCAGCGGCTGGAGGGCCGCGCGGACGCCGCGCGCGGTCAGCCGCGGGTCGTCGCGGCGCGCGGTGGTGGCGCCCACCACGATGGCGTCCGCGCGCGCGCGCATGCGGTGCGCGCGGACGCGGGACTCCGGTCCGCTGATCCAGCGCGCGTTCCCGCGCGCGTCGGCGATGCGGCCGTCGAGCGTGGCCGCCACCTTCCACGTCACGTGCGGACGCCCGGTGGTGTGCGCCAGCACGTAGCCGCGCAGCAGCGCGCGCGACTGCGCTCCGAGCAGGCCGACCTCCACCGCCACGCCGGCGCGCCGCAGCATCCGCAGCCCGCGGCCGTCCACGATGGCGTGCGGGTCGCGCAGCGCCACCACGCAGCGGGCGATACCGGCGGCCGTGATGGCGTCCACGCACGGCGGGGTGCGCCCCCAGTGCGCGCACGGCTCGAGCGTGACGTACAGGGTGGCGCCGCGCGCGCGCGCGCCGGCGGCGCGCAGCGCCTCGATCTCGGCATGGTCGGTCCCGGCGGCGCGGTGCCAGCCCTCGCCCACCACCCGGCCGCCCCGCACCACGACCGCGCCCACCATCGGGTTCGGGCGCGTGCACCCGCGTCCGCGCGCGGCCAGTGCCAGCGCGCGGCGCATGTGGCGGACGTCGTCCTCGGCGGTGCGATCCGGCATGGACTCCCCTGAAAATGACGAAACCCCGCGGCCTGCGAATGCCACGGGGCGGTGCGCGGGTGCGCCGGGCAGGCCAAGGCCTGCCCTCTCCTTCTTCCATCCCGACTGTCACGGTCGGCCCCGGAATCGCACCGGGTCATGCGCTCGCGTCCGGCTGCCTGGGAACCCATCCGCCCCGGAGGACGGACACCGGACGCGCTCGCTCGCGGGCTCTACCGCCGGTGGGGACTTGGCACCCCGCCCCGAAGGAGCAATGGCGGAGGAGGATAGCGGCGGCGCCGCGGGGGGTCAAACGAGCGCGGCCCGAGGCGCCCGCTCACCCGTGGGCGGTCACCCGGGCGTAGATGGCGGCCAGCGCGTCGACCACGGCGGCGCGCGCGTAACGGCGCTCGAAGGCGGCGCGGATGACGGCGCGGTCGTAGCCCGCGGCCCCGCGCACCATGCGCGCCATCGCCTCCGCCAGCGCGTCGAGGTCGCCGACCGGGACCAGCACGCCGGTGGTGTCGTCGAGGATGGTCTCGGGTCCCCCGCAGCGCGTCGCGATGCTCGGGCGGCCCGCCGCCATCGCCTCCACGAACACGATGCCGAACGACTCGTGATGGCTCGGCAGTACGAAGCAGTCGCAGGTCTCGAAGCCGCGCTCGGTCTCCGCGCGCGACACGTTGCGATCCAGCCACTCCAGATGGGCGTCGAGCCCCAGCCGGGCGCCGGCGGCGCGGAACGCGGCCAGGTCGGGGCCGGTGCCGGCGAGCCGCCAGCGCACCCGCGCGCGCTCCGCTGGCGTCAGCGATGGCAGCATGCGCGCCGCGGCGCCCAGCAGGTCGAGGACACCTTTGGTGCGCACCATGTGGCAGAGCGTGAAGAAGGTGAATCGCTCCGGGTCGGCGGCGCGGTCGGCCGAGAGGCGGCGTTCATCCACCACGTTGGGCACCAGGTCCGGACGCGGCAGCCCATGCCGCTCGAAGTCGTCCGCCAGCGCCCGGCTCACCGCGATGCGAGCCGCCGCGCGCGCGTGCGGCTCGCGGATCCACTCCGGCAGGGCGCCGTCGGCGCGCGCGTAGACCGGCAGCGGGAACGGCCCCATGTGCTCGGTCACCACGTACGGGATGCCGAGCTCCTTCGACAGGTGCCTCGCCGCCCAGCCCGCGGGGTAGGCGCCGTGCGCGTGCAGGAGGTCGATGCGCCCCCAGCGCCCGCGCATGTCGCGGGCGCACGCCCGCGCGGCGGCGAGCACCGCCGTGCGATTGCCGTGGTGCACGCGCTCGGAGGTCTGGAGCGCCGGGCGGGTCCATGCCGCCAGGTTCGGACGCAGCGCCTCGACGCGCGCCGCGCGATCGAACAGCGCGTCGAAGGCGCAGCGCGGCGAGTGGAGCACGTGTGCCGGCGTCAGCAGGTTGCGGCCCTGGTGCCACAGGGCGAGCCCCACGTTCCAGTCCGGGCGCAGTTCGGCGAGCGCCAGGGCCTGGTCGCGGACGTAGAGCCCCTCGTGCGGGAAACAGCGGTGCGGCCACCACGAAGGCAGGAGGAGGAGGTTCATGCGCCGCGCAGCATAGCGGCGCGCCGCGGCGGTGTCATGGGGAGCCGGATCCGGGGATCACCGACGCTTCAGTAGTGGATCGCCACCCGCGTGTCCCACACCGTCCAGATGTCGTCCGGGATGAATCCCACCCGCAGCCCGGTCTCGAGCCCGAGCCGCACCGGACGGGCGGCGCTCGTCAGCACGGTGAACTCGAGCGCCGCCGCCGGCGCGGTCCGGCTGACCGCGAGGTCGCTGAACAGCGCGCCCCCTCCCGCCGCCGACAGCTCCGCCCGGGCGTTCATCAGGCCCGGCCCGGCGGCGACGCGCAGCAGCGCGCGGCGGCCCGGGAAGTCGCGGCTGACCAGCAGCGCGAAGTCGAGCACGGTGAAGTCGATCCCCGCCGTCAGGCTGCCGCGCGGGACGGTGGTGGAGCCCAGCATGTGGTAGCCCATGGCCACGCCCGCGCGCCAGCCGCGGCCCACGGCATGGTCGACGCCCACGCCCAGCGACAGCGAGCCGGAGGGGGCCTTGGTCCGGACCCCGGGAGCGAGCGAGTCGGTGCGGAAGAGCTTCGAGTAGCCGAAGCCCAGGTGGCCGTTCCAGTCGGCGATCCCGGCGGCCCCCGCCACGGCGGGCGCGAGCGCCAGCACGAGGAGGAGCGCGACGGTGACCCGCAGGGGCTGGTGATGGGGCATGGCAGTCCTTTCGCTCACCGCGCCGGGCGCGGCGCTCTACTTGTTGAAGCGGATCTCGAGGCAGTCCCCGTCGGCGACCACGTAGTCGCGGCCCTCGACGCGGACGTGCCCCTTCTCCTTCGCCTTGGCGTGGGTCCCGTGCTCGAGCAGTCGGTCGCACGGCACCACCTCGGCGCGGATGAAGCCCCGGGCGAGGTCGGTGTGGATCTCGCCCGCCGCGTCCACCGCGGTGTCGCCGCGATGGATGGTCCACGCGCGCACCTCGTCCGGGCCGACGGTGAAGAAGGAGTGCAGCCCCAGCAGTCGGTAGCACGCATGGATGACCAGCGACAGCCCGTCCTCGGTGATCCCGAGCTCGGCGCGGAACGCCTCGCGCTCCTCGGGCGGCAACCCGACGATCTCGCGCTCGAGGTGCGCCCGCAGCGCGATCGCCACCGCCCCCGGGCCGGGGTCGGGCGGCACGCGGGTGGAGGCGTCGTCCTGGTTGTACACCACCAGCAGCGACTTGAGCGTCAGGAGTTGGAAGCCGCGCAGGATGCGCTCCTCGGCGGCGTCGTGCGCGAAGGTGCGGAGCGGCCGCCCGGCCTCGAGCCAGTCCTTGCAGCGCGCCAGCAGGGCGTGCTCGGCTTCCCCCTGCTTCTTGCCGACGCGCAGCTCCTTGGCCACCTTCTCGAGACGATTCTCGACGATGGCGAGGTCGTTGAGCACCAGCTCGGCCTCGAGGTCGCGGCGGTCGCGCTCGGCGTCCACCCCGCCCTCGCGCGGCACCGCCGGGTTCTCGAAGTCGCGGATCACCACCAGCAGTGCGTCGCAGTTGCGCACCGCGGAGAACAGGTCGGGCCCCTTCGCGGCCGAACGGGCGCTGGCGTGGCCGGCGGCCGCGCTGTCCACGAACTGGATCTGGGCGTAGGCGGTCTTCTTGGGCTGGTAGAGGGCGGAGAGCCGGTCCACGCGCTCGTCGGGCACGCGCACCACGCCGATCTGGTCGCGGCCGGGGGCCGCGGCGCCGCTGGCGCCCGCGCCCTGCATGAGGATCTCGAACAGCGTGGTCTTGCCGGACTGGGGCAGTCCGAGGATGCCGACGCGCTTCATGGGCTCTCGCGTTCCGGGGGACATGCGACGGCCCGCGGGGGTCTTCCCGCGGGCCCGGGAGCCTCGATCAGGAGGCGCGGCAGTCTAGGCGCGGCTTCGCGCGAGTGTCAATCGGCGGACGTGGGCTTTCGCTGATACTCGCGCGCGAGCGCCATCTGGAGTTCGGCCGTCACGCGGACCGGGACCTCCACACGACTCCCCGCCTGATAGAGGATGATGGTCTTCTTGACCGTGTCCACCTCCACCTGGCAATTGCGGCACTTGGCGAGGTGCGCCTCGATCGAACGGCACAACTCCTGCCGAGCGTCTTCATCGAGGTAATCAGCGAGCTGGTCGAGGACTTCCTGACAGTCCACAGCCTTTCTCCGATGTCTGGCCTGGGGGAACTGGTGCGACCTCGGTCGATGTTCTGCTGCTGATGCCTTGGGTGGTCCTGGGGGGCCCTGAAGGCGACTCGGTGATCTCAGACTCCGCGGGGTGCAGACCGGCGCGGCGCCGGGGTGGTGCTCCATGTCATCAGGTCTAGATGCGGCAAAGTCGTGATGGTTTTACCGGATTGTGACATGGCTCGGGGGATTCTAGCGTCAGCCGACCGGATTGGCCAACCGGGGGGGTCGGCGCCACAGCCGGGGGGGCCGGCTCATGGACGCTCGGAGACCGGCGGGGGACTGAGCAGGATGCACTGTCGTACCGGCCTTCCAGTTCTTCCAGATGCGCGCAATCTCCCACGGTTTCCGAGAATGGTGACCCGTGCTGGGATCGAACCAGCGACTCCCTGCTTAAAAGGCAGGTGCTCTACCGACTGAGCTAACGGGTCACCGCGGTGGGCGCGTGGACGAGGTGGGAGACCGTCGGCTCGTGGACGCGACCGGCCCCCTCCCGCCGGGTCAGTTATAGGGGGAAGCCCCGAGCGGGGCAACCGGGCATCCGTCCAGCGGCGTCCGGATCATCGTCTCCGGATATCCGCCATCCAGTTCACGACCACGGTGGTGGTGGGCAGCGACCGGCTCGCGGTGGGCGTGAACAGGAAGAAGGACTGGTCATCCGCCGTCACGGCGTAATGGGCGCGCTGTCCCCCGGGAAGAGCACCCGGGCGGTGAACAGGGCCTGCGGCGTTCCGGGGTCGAACGAGGGCGTGGTGCGCACCGGGACCGACATCATCTGCTGGTCGGGCGAGAGGTAGTAGATCGCGTGGCCGCTCGCGCTCCAGCGTGGATCGCTCCCGCCATGGGTCGAGACCTGCCACTTGTCGCTCCGGTCCGGATAGGTCTGGACGTACACCTCGTCGTGACCGGACTCGTCCGAGACGTAGGCCAGGTAGCGCCCGTCGGGCGAGAGCTTGCCGTCGTACTCGTTGAACGCGCCGTTGAGGAACGGCCGGGGCTTGTGGTCACCGGCGGTGGGCAGCGTCCAGATGTCGGTGCTCGACGCGGTGGCGAGATCGTACACGATGGTGCTCCCGTCCCGGGACCAGTCCTTGAGCGTGGCCTCCTCGGTCAGGGCGGCCAGCGTCTCGGTCTCGCCCGATCCCGTGAGTCGCTTGGCGATGATCCCGGATGCGCCGGGCGCGTCCGACCAGTAGGCGATGCGCTTCCCATCGGGCGACCAGAGCGGGTAGTTCTCGTTCGTCTTCTCGAAGGTGAACCGGGTCGAGATGTCCCGGGTGCGGTCGATGAGCCAGATGTCGCGCGTGCGCGTCTGGGGATCGACCACGCGGACCGCGAGCCGTCGCTCGTCGGGTGAGAGCATGGGCATCAGCGCCCCCGTCTGCGAGGGCAGCGTGCGCCGCAGCTTGCCGGTCCGGTCGAGCTCCACCAGCTCGCCGGATTCGGTCGAGCGCGTGGAATAGGCGAGGACGCCGTTGTCGGAGGCGCCGAAGTCCGAGCCCCCCACCGCGCTCGATCCCACCTGTTCCGCCACCGGGACGGGCTCGCCCCCGAGCTTCAGCGCGCGCACGTCGAAGCGCTGGATGACGAGGGATCCGCCGCGGGAGAACAGCAGGTAGCCGGGCGGCACGTACTGAACCTGGGACTCGCACGGTCCGAGGTCGCGGTGCTTCTCGGAATCGAGGGAACCGACGCGCAGCGTGGGCTGCGGCAGGATGGAGAGATAGAGGAAGTGCTTCCCGTCGGGCAGGAACTCCGGCCAGCCGACCTGGAGCACGTGACCGACGGAGTCCTCGCTCACCTGCGGCGTCGCGACCCCGCCGCTGGCGGCCACGCGCATGATCGGATCGGTGCCGCGGCCATCGAACAGGATGACGTCCTTCCGGCCCCACGTGCCGTCCGAGCCGCTCGGGGCGTCGCAGATCACCGTGGGCGGCCCGCCGGTGACGCTGATCTTCTTGAGCTTCCCTCCCGCCATGAACGCGAGGAAGCGGCTGTCCGGCGACCAGAAGGGCCGGCTGGCGCCCTCGGTCCCGGGCAGCGCCTGCGCCGCGAGCGCTCCCAGCGGCCGCACCCAGACGCGGCTGGTGCCGGTGGAGTCGGTGGCGTTGTAGGCGAGGATGCGGCCGTCCGGCGAGATGCGTGGCGAGTCCTGGGTCTGCACCGACGACGGCGGCGAGACCTCGAAGCGCAGCGTCTGCGCCGCGGGCGCCGGAGCCCCGAAGTGGAGCACGGCGAGCGCGCCCGCGGCGACCGAGGCGGCCGCCACCAGCGCCCACGCCAGCCGTTCGCGGTTCCGCCGCCGCGCGGCCCGGCCCACCGCCAGCGGGTGCCCGGCGGGCGCGCCCGCCTGCGAGCCCCCTTCGGCGATCCAGCGCAGGTGGATCCGCACGTCGTGCGCGGTCTGGATGCGCTCGTCCGGGTCCTTCTCCAGGCACGCGCGCACCAGGCGCTCGAGCCCGGACGGCGCGGCGCCGGGCGCCGCCGGATCCTCCGGCGCATCGCCGATGGGACGCGGCTGGTCCTTCATGATGGAGCTGATCAGGCTCGCCTGCGTCGCTCCCGTGAACGCGCGCTTCCCGGTGGCCATCTCGTACAGCACGCACCCCAGCGACCACACGTCGCTGCGGGCGTCCGCTTCGGCGCCCTCCAGCTGCTCGGGCGCCATGTACTGGAACGTGCCGACGATGGAGCCCTGCGCCGTGAGCGGCTGGGCGACGGTCGGCGATTGCGTGAGCCCGGCGAGCGAGCCGCTGCCCCCGGGACCGGCCAGCCCGGTGGCGCGCGCGAGCCCGAAGTCCATGAGCTTGGCGCCGCTCTTCGCGAGCATGATGTTCCCGGGCTTCAGGTCGCGATGCACGATGCCCGCGCGATGCGCCTTGTCGAGCGCGTCGGCGATCTCGGAGCCGAGCCGGACGACCTGCTCGGCCGGCAGCGCCCCCTTCTCGAGCCGCTGGGCGAGCGTCTCGCCCTCGACCAGCTCCATCACCAGGTAATCGGTCTCGCCCTCGCGGCCGATGTCGTGGAGCGTGCAGATGTGAGGATGGTTGAGGCTCGACACCGTGCGGGCCTCGCGTTCGAAGCGCGCGCGCACCTCCGGGTCCTCGGTCAGGTGCCGGGGCAGCACCTTGACCGCCACGTCGCGCCCGAGGCGCGTGTCGCGCGCGCGATACACCTCGCCCATGCCGCCGGCGCCGAGCGGCGCGACGATCTCGTAGGGGCCGAGCCGGGTACCGGGAGCGAGGGTCATCGCTTCATCTCCTCCGTCCAGTTGACCACCGCGATCGGCAGCCACGCCGATTCGGCGTGCAGGGGCCGGTTGAACAGGAACCGCTGCCCGTCCGACGAGACGGCCCAGAGTCCGGCGTTGCCGACCTGTCCCGTCAGGTTGATCGGCATCGTGAACATCATGCGCGGCGCACCGGCCTCGAATCGGGGCCCGATCTTGACGTCGACGGCGTACGCGACCTGATCGGGCGTCCGGAAGAACAGTTCGCTGCCGTCGGAGCGCCACAGCGGGTTGCCCCCACCCTGGCTCGAGATCTGGACCGGCGCGCCCGGCCCGGGGAACGCCCGCACGTACAGCTCGATGCGCCCGGACTGGTTGGAGTCGTACGCCACCCAGTGTCCGTCCGGCGCGAAGTGCGGCCTCGACTCGCTGAACCGGCTCGCCACGATCGGCACCGGGGCGCCGCCGCGCAGTGGCAGCGCGAAGCAGTCCCAGCCGTTCGCGCCATCGGACTGCATGCAGGCGAGCCAGGCGCCGTCGCGCGACGCGTCGGTGGGACCGATGTTCTGCGGCCCCTGGTAGACCAGCGAGTCCGCCCCGACGCTGTCGAGCGAGCGCCGGTAGATCGCGTACGTCGCCTTGCGGTTCGATGCCCAGTACAGCGTGCGCGAATCGGCCCCCCAGACCGGCCAGATGTCGTTGCCGGGATCGATGGTGAAGCGCGAGGAGATGTTGCGCTCGAGGTCGCGCACCCAGATGTCGGCGGCGGACCCCGAGGCGTCGGTGAGCTGGTAAGCCACGTATCGGCCATCCGGCGAGAGCGAGAAGCTGCCGTAGGACCCCGGGGTGCCCACGTCAGCGAGGTCGCGCCCTGAGCGGTCCACCCAGCCGATCCGCCGCAGGTCGGCGCTCGCCTGGCTGTAGATCAGGACGCCGTTGCGCGACGCCGAGAAGTACGCCATGGAATTGCCGCGGGCCACGCCGATCTGGTCGGCCAGCGTGCGCGGCTCGCCCTTCAGCTTCCCGGTGCCCGCATCGAAGCGCTGCGCGAACAGCGCGCCCTCGCGCTCGAAGAGCAGGTAGCCCGGTGGCACGTACTCCACCCGCCCCTCGTAGGGCATGACCGTGACCGCCTGGCGCGAACCGAGCGTGCCCAACCGCAACTCGGCCTTCCCACCCGACGCGAACGCGATGACGTGGAGGAAGTGCTTGCCGTCAGGGAGGATCTCGGGCCAGTCCGCCTCGACCTCGTGCCGCGCGCTGTCGACGGCGGTGACGGCGCGCGGCTCGCCGCCCTGGACGGACACCGCGCGGATGTTGTTGTGGACCCGGTCGCCGTCGAACAGGATCTGACCCTTGGTGCTCCAGCACCCGTCAGATCCGCCGGGAGCCTCACAGATGGTCTCCGGCCGTCCGCCGCCCACGAGGATCTTCTTGAGCTTGCCCCCCGAGAAGAACCCGAGATAGCGCCCATCCGGGGACCAGAACGGCCGACCCGTGCCTTCGGTGCCCGGGAGTGGATGCGATTCGAGATCGTCGAGCGCACGCAGCCAGAGCCGCGGCTGCCCGCTCGAGTCGGCCGCCGCGAAGGCCGCGTACCGTCCGTCCGGAGACACGCGCAGCGGGCCCAGCGGCGAGAGCGACGCCGGCACCCGGATCTCGAAACGCAGCACGCGCGGGCGCTGCGAGACCTCCCGCCACCACAGACCGGCGAAGGTGATCGCCACCGCCGCGCCCAGCGCCGCCGCGCTCCAGCCCAGGCGCGCGCCGAGCCGCCGCCGCGCCGATACGGGCACCGGCGTGCCGGCCTGCGAGCCGCCCTCGGCGATCCACGACAGCTGCAGCCTCACGTCGTGGGCCGTCTGCACGCGCTGGTCGGGGTCCTTCGCCAGGCACGAGCGGATGAGGCGCTCGAGCCCGGGCGGCGCCATCGGGGCCAGCGTCGTCAGCGTCGCCGGCTCGGCAGACATGATGGCGCCGATCAGGCTCGCCTGGCTCCTGCCCTCGAACGCCGGCCGTCCCGTCGTCATCTCGTGGAGCACGCATCCGAGCGCCCACACGTCCGAGCGCACGTCGGCCTCGCGGCCCTCGAGCTGCTCCGGCGACATGTACTGGAAGGTGCCGACGATGGTGCCCTCGGCCGTCAGCGGCGAGGCCACCGTCGGCGTGCGCGTCAGCGCGGCGACGGTCACCCCGCTGCCAGTGGCGGGGCCGGCCATCCCGGTCGCGCGCGCAAGGCCGAAGTCCATGAGCTTGGCGCCGGTCTTCGTGAGCATCACATTGCCCGGCTTGAGGTCGCGATGCACCACGCCGGCGCGATGCGCGCGGTCGAGCGCGTCGGCGATCTGCGCGCCCAGCCTCAGCACGTCGGCCGCCGGCAGCGCCCCACGGGTGAGCCGCTGCGAGAGGGTCTCGCCCTCGACCAACTCCATCACCAGGTAGTCCGTGTCGCCTTCGCGCCCCACGTCGTGGAGCGTGCAGATGTGCGGGTGGTTGAGGCTCGACACGGTGCGCGCCTCGCGCTCGAAGCGCGCGCGCACGTCGGCGCTCGAGGACAGATGCTGGGGCAGCACCTTGATGGCCACGTCGCGGCTCAGCCGGGTATCGCGCGCGCGATACACCTCGCCCATGCCGCCGGCGCCGAGCGGCGCGACGATCTCGTACGGACCGAGGCGGGTGCCGGGCGTGAGCGTCATCGCCGCTCCAGCATCGCGGGCCAGCGGAGCGCGATCTGGATGGAAGCGCTCTCGCTCGTGCTCACGTCCTCGAGCACGAGGAAACGCTGAGCGTCGGAGGTGGCGACGAGGCCCGAGCAATTGGCGGGGATCCGGAACAGCGGCCGCGGGGTCCCGGCGGTGAACGAGACCCCCGTTTCGACCGGCGCCGTCATCAGGGTGACTCCATCCCCGCCGACGAACAGCAGCTCGCGTCCGTCGCGACGCCAGAACGGACGGCCGAACTTCGAGCGCGTGCCCTGCCCCGCGCCATCCTTCGATACCCGGTACTTGGCGTTCGGCTCGGGGAAGCCCTGCACGTACAGCTCCGTGCGGCCCGACTCGTCGGAGCGATAGGCGATCCAGTGACCGTCAGGCGAGATCGCGGGATCCTCCTCGTGGAACTGTCGGTGAAGCAGAGCGTAACTGGTGGAGTCGCCCCGCTGCGGGAAGACCCAGACATCCTCCCCGGTCGTGGGACTCAGCCGGCGCACGAGGAGGTAGCGTCCGTCCGCGGACCAGAACACGGGATTGTCGAAGTCGCCGGCGAGCCGCGCGGCGAGTTCGACCTCGCCGGCGCCGCTCGCGAGCTTGCGCCACAGGTCCCGATGACCGTGCTTGGCCCCGGCGAGGACGATCCAGCGGCCGTCGGGCGACCAGATCGGGTTCTCGGGGAAGTCCACGTCACTCGTCAGTCGCGTGGCCAGGCCGGTAGACAGCTCGATCGTCCAGGCATCCTGTGTGCTGCCCGAGGAGCGGATGCAGGCCACCCGGTCATTGCCGGGCGAGATGGAGACGTTCTTGTAGGGTGCCGCGGCCGTCGGCACTCGCGCGATGGTCCTGCCCTCGCGGTCCAGCCACGCGAGCCGGGAGACGAGCTGCGCCCGGCGACGCTGGATCATCACGCCGTTCGCCGACACCGAGACCACGGGATCCCCGTTGTAGCGGCTCCCGTCGGCAGGCGCCGTGCCGATCACCCGCGGTTCGCCCATCACGACCCCGCGCCGCTCGTCGAAGCGTTGAGCCAGCAGCGTCTCGTCGCGCGGGAAGATCAGGTAGCCGGGCGCCGCGTACACGGCGTCCGAGCTGGCCGTCACCACCGGCCGGGTGACGGAGGACCCCAGCGAGCCGAGCCGCGTCTGCGCCGTGTCACCCGCGGTGAGGGTGACGTACAGGAACCGCCGCCCATCCGGCAGGAAGGCCGGGAAGCGGTGCGCGCTCTCGGTCCTCGCGCTGTCGAGCTGGGTGGCCTGCACGGGGCGTCCTCCGCCCTCCGGGACCTGGAACAGCGGCCCGGCCGACGCGGGCGCGAACAGGATCACGCCGCGCGGGCTCCACGCCGCGCCGCGGCCATCCGGGGCGTCGCACAGGATCTGGACGTTGCGTCCGCCGGTCTCGATCCGCTTGAGCTTGCCGCCCGCGAAGAACCCGACTGAGCGCCCATCTGGAGACCAGAACGGCAGGATCGCGTTCTCGGTGCCCGCCAGCGGCCGGGCCAGGTTCTCGTCCAGCTCCCTCACCCAGAGCTGGGAGACCCCGGTGGAATCCGTTCCCTCGAACACCACGGCGTCCCCCCGGGGCGAGACCGCGAGCGCCATGGCGTCGTCCTCGATGATCACGCCCTCGGGCGGGACCAGCGCGGCGAAGACCGCGGGGCCCGCTCCGGGCGCGCCGCCGATCCGCGGAGCGATCGCGATCCCGGCAGCGAGCAGGGCGAAACCTCCCGCCACGATCCACGCCAGGCGTTCCCGCGGGACGCGCCGCGGCATGGCGGGGGCCGGCGCATCGCCCCGCGAGCCACCGGCGTCGATCCACTCGAGTTGGAGCCTCACGTCGTGCGCCGACTGCAGGCGGGCCGACGGGTCCTTGGCGAGGCACGCCCGCACCAGTCGGTCGAGCGCCGCCGGCACGATCGGCGATACCTCGGAGATGGGCCGCGGTTCTTCCTTGAGGATCGAGGCGATCAAGCTCGCCTGGCTGCTGCCGGTGAAGGCACTCCGTCCCGTCACCATCTCGTAGAGCACGCACCCGAGTGCCCACAGGTCGCTGCGCGCGTCGGCCTCGTGCCCCTCCAACTGCTCCGGCGACATGTATTGGAACGTGCCGACGATGGTGCCCTCGGCGGTCAGCGGCGAGGCCACCGTGGGCGAGCGCGTGAGCGCCGACGCCGTGGCGCCGCTGCCACCGCCCGGCCCCGCGAGTCCGGTGGCGCGGGCGAGCCCGAAGTCCATGAGCTTGGCGCCCGAACGGGTGAGCATGACATTGCCGGGCTTGAGATCGCGATGGATGACGCCGGCGCGGTGCGCCTTGTCGAGCGCGTCCGCGACCTGTCCGCCGATGCGCAGCGCCTCGGTGGCCGACATCGGGCCGCGCGCGAGCCGGTCGGCCAGGGTCTGGCCCTCGACCAGTTCCATCACGAGGAAGTCGGTGGCTCCCTCGCGGCCGACGTCGAGCAGCGTGCAGATGTTCGGGTGATTGAGGCCCGAGATGATCCGCGCCTCCCGCTCGAATCGGACCCGCACCTCGGGCTCGGCCGACAGGTGCTGGGGCAGCACCTTGATCGCCACGTCGCGCCCGAGCCGCGTGTCGCGCGCGCGATACACCTCGCCCATGCCGCCGGCGCCGAGCGGCGCGGCGATCTCATAGGGCCCAAGGCGTGTGCCGGGGGGAATCGACATTCGAAGCGACCTGCCTCATCGTGGAGGGAGCATTGCCGACCGCGGATCCATGGCCGAGGCGAGAAGCCGGTCGGATGGGTCGAAGCCGTTCGGCGCGCGCGTGGCCGACCCGGGCCACCGCGGCGATTTCGCTCCGGAGGGCCCTGCCCTCCGGAGCGTTGGCAATCTGATGCGGCGTACCGGCTTGCGGATTCGATCTCGTTGCGGAGCGCGGGCGCGATCCGCGCCCGACCGACCGCGACTGCGGCCCGGGCGACGGGCGCCGGAGGCTCGCGCCCGGCCCCGGCCGCTAGCGGCGCTCGACCTCGGCCTCGCGTTCGGCGCCCACCGAGACCGAGGTGATGGGCACGCCGGTCTCGTGCTCGATCCACTCGAGGTACGCGCGGGCGTTCGCGGGGAGGTCCGGCCAGCGCCGCGCCGCGCGCGTCGGGGTGCCGCCACCCCGGGAACACGCGCCACACCGGGCGCACACGCTCGAGGGCCGTGGCCGAGGCGTCGAAGTCCGCCACCGTGCGGCCGTCGCGCTCGTGGGCCACCGCGACGCGGATCTCGTCGAACTCATCGAGCACGTCGAGCTTGGTGACCACCATCGCGTCGAGCGAATTGATGCGGGCCGCGTAGCGCAGCGCCGGCAGGTCGAGCCAGCCGCAGCGGCGCGGCCGCCCGGTGGTGGCGCCGTACTCCTCGCCCGCCGCGCGCAGATGCGCGGCCTCGGCCTCGGGCATCTCGCTCGGGAACGGGCCATGGCCCACGCGCGTGGTGTACGCCTTGGTCACGCCGATCACGCGATCGATCGCGCGCGGGCCGAGGCCGACCCCCAAGGGCGCGCCCGCCGCGCTCGCGGGCGAGGACGTGACGTACGGGTAGGTGCCGTGGTCGAGATCGAGCAGGGTGCCCTGCGCGCCCTCGAGCAGCACCCGCCGGCCGGTCTTCAGCGCCGCGTGAAGCTCGCCCGAGACGTCGCACACCAGCGGCCGCAGCCACGCGATGGTCTCGGCCAGCTCGGCATGGATGGAGGCGCCGCTCATGGCGCCGATCCCCGCGGCGTCGGGGGACTCGCGCGCATGACGCTGGCGGTTGCGCTCCGCCGCGGCGATGAACGCGTCGCGGTCGAACAGGTCGCCGACGCGGATCCCGGTGCGGCCCGCCTTGTCGCGGTACGCTCCACCGATCCCGCGGCCGGTGGTGCCGATCGCGCCGGGGCCCTGCTCGGCCACGGCCTCGGCGGCGCGGTGGTAGGGCAGGATGATGTGCGCCGCCGGGCTCACGCCGAGACGCGGGCACACGTCGAGACCGAGTGATTCGAGCCGCCCGACCTCGGCGCGCAGCTGCGGGAGGTCCACCACCACGCCGTTGCCGATCAGGCAGCGGCGTCCGGGATGGAGCACGCCCGAGGGCACCAGGTGGAGCACCACGGTCGCGCCCTGGTGGATGATGCTGTGCCCGGCGTTGGGCCCGCCCTGATAGCGCGCCACCACGTCGGACGCAGCGCTCAGCGCGTCGACGATCTTGCCCTTGCCCTCATCGCCCCACTGGGCGCCCACCACGACGGTGCACGGCACGCGCGTCCTCCCGGCGGAACCGCCTCTACGATCCGCTTCCCGTGGTGTCGGCCCTGAGGATCCGGTTCATCCGCTCGCGCAGGATCCAGATGTCCACCGCGCCGAACTTGCCCTGGGGCACGGCTCGGACGAAGACGTACCGCTGGTCGATCCAGTCGTAGAGCGGCCGGTCGTTCTTGTATCCCCAGGAGGCCGGCACGTCGAGGGCCACGATCGCGTCCGGCTGCCGCCTCAAGATGGGATCCTGGTCCGGCCCCCCGGGCTCGCCGGCGGCGACGTAACGGGCCTGCTCCACATCGGTCAATCCGGCGAGATCCCAGAACACCAGGTCCTTCGCGACATAGCCCATACCGCCCAGCCACGGTGTCGCGACGGTCGCTCCCTTGTGGAGGTGCGCCGCCAGCCACTCCCCGGCGGCCACCTGGGGAGACCCGCGCATCTGCATGTTCATGCCCTCGTTGGCGACATAGCCGCGCACCTGCACCTGCCACGCGAACACCGCGCACGCCACCACTCCCAGCAGGACGACGAGAGCGGATGACCTTCCCAGCCGCAGCGCGCCCGACTCCCGGAGCCGCTCGAGCACCGTGTCCAGCCACACGCCGGACAGCATCGCGATCACCGGCCACACCGGGACGATGAATCGACCGAAGGGCATCCAGTCACGGCAGGTGTACAACACGAACACGCCGCCCGCCACGATCACGCCCGCCGCCGCACGCCACAGCCGGCGATACGCTTCGGTCGTCTCCGCCCTCACGAACACCCACGACAGGAGGATCAGCGGGCCCCCGAGCGAGAGGATCCAGGGCTGCAGCGTCGAGGGCAGGATGAACAGGGAACTCAGGGTCCCGGGCGACTTCGCGATCGCCGAGTTGGGCAGCCACGAACCGTAGTAGGACAGCCGCACGCACTCCCAGACGGCCGCGGGCAGGAGGACGATCGCGAGCAAGAGCAGCTGGCGCGCCATGGAGAGCCGCGAGTCCCGCCCGACCCATCGCAGCGCGATGAACCAGAACAGGCCGTACATCAGCCCCTCCGGCCGCGTCACGCCGGCCAGCGCGAACGCGGCCGCCGCGAGCACCAGCCCGCCCCAGTTGCCGGACAGCGTCGCGACCACGCCGCCGAGCAGCAGGCAGCCGAACAGCGGGCCCTCGAGCCCCGCGGTCGCGAAGATGTGGAACCCCGGATTCGTCACGATGAGCGTGAGCGCGACCGCCGACGAGAACGCCGTGCATGCCGGACGGGTGAAGCGCATCCCCCACCAGGCCAGGAGGATCGTGGCGAGCGCGCACGCCAGCCCGAGGGCGCGCGCGATGTCGGGAAGGCCGAGTGCGGTGACCTTCGCGATCCCGGCGAGAGCGACCGTCCAGAGCGGATTCGAGAAGCCCTCGACCCGTTCGCCGTCATTGAAGGTGAGGCCTGCGCCGTGCGCGAGGCGATCGGCGTAGCGGAACGAGATGTACGCGTCGTCGGTGACGTGGGGCCAGAGATACGACTGCGCCGCGAGCGTGACCGCGAGCGCGAGGATCAGCCCCGTGACGGAGGGTCGGCTCGGATTCGCAGCACGCATGGGATCCGCCTTCCGCTGGGTCCATCGGGTGGATGAGGATCGGGCTCCGGCCCGGGCGTCCGGCGCGTCGCGCGCGCGGCGGATTGTCACGGCCTCGTAGGGCGATGTCAATCCGCGGTCGTGCCCGTTCAGCTCTCGCGCGGCGGGTGCGCTTGCGGGTCCGGCTCGCACCTCGCGGGCTTCGGCCTCGCGACGTCGTCGTCGTGGAGCATCCGGAGGGCGGGAGTGTCGAGGTCGTCGAACTGGCCATGCCGGACCGCCCACGCATAGGCGAGGACCGCGCCGAACACGACGCTCAGCACCACCGGCAGCACGATGAACAGCACGCTCACGTGCGGGGCTCCTCGAAGGTGCGGCCGAGCCACGCGGCCAGCACCACGGTGAGCGACGAGGCCGGCATCAGGATGGCGGCGATGAGCGGATCGATCACGCCCGCGATGGCGAGCCCGGCGCCCACCACGTTGTAGGCGAGCGAGAACACGATGGCGCGGCGGATCACCCGCATCACCCGGCCGGCGCCCTCGATCAGCGCCAGCAGCGACGACAACCCGGTGCGCGCGAGGAAGACGTCCGCCGCCGCGAGGCACGCCTCGGCGCCACCGCGCATCCCCACGCCCACCGTCGCGCGCGCGATCGCCGCGGCGTCGTTGACGCCGTCGCCCACCATCACCACCGGGCCCTCGAGCGCCAGCGCCTCGATGGCGCGCAGCTTGTCCTCGGGGCCGGCCCCTCCGCGACAGTCCGCGGGCGCGAAGCCGAGCGCGGCGCCCACGGCCTCGACCACCGCCGGGTCATCGCCCGAGAGCAACGACAGCCGCCAGCCCTTCGCGCGCAGCGCCGCCAGCGCGGCGTGCGCGTCCGGGCGGATCGGATCGCCGAAGCCCGCGCGGGCCACCACGCGGCCGTCCACCGCGATCAGCACCGGGGTGAGCGTCGCTCCTCCGGCCGCGCCCGGTGCCGGGTCGCCGGCGGCGCGCACGCGCACGAACGCGGGCGAGCCCACCACCACCCGGCGCCCGCCGACCGTGCCCTCGATCCCGCCCCCCGCCGTGCTCACCACGTCCGCGGCATCGAGTCCCGCGACGCCGGGCCACGCGTCGCGGAAGCCGGCGGCCAGCGGGTGCCCCGAGCACCGCTCGAGCGCCAGGATCAGCGGCTTCACCTCCTCGGGCCCCTCCCACGCCGCGAGCGTCGATCGTCCCTCGGTCACCGTGCCCGTCTTGTCGAGCACGAGACGCGCCGGGCGCGCGAGGGCCTCCAGCGCGTCGCCGCCCTTCATGAGCACGCCGGCGCGCGCGGCGCGGCCGATGGCGACGGTGACGGCGAGCGGCGTCGCGAGGGCCAGCGCGCACGGGCAGGTCACGACCAGCAGCGCGATCGCGTAGTCGAGCGCGCGCGCGGGCGCCCGCCAGGTCCAGAGCGCGAACGTGCCGAGCGCCAGCACCAGCACCACGCCCACGAAGACGCCGGCGAGCGAGTCCGCGGTGCGCACCACCGGGGCGCGGCGCCGTGCGCCGGCCTCGACCTCGCGCAGGACACGGCCGATGCGGCTGGTCTCGCCCGCCCGCTCGACGCGCACGCGGAGGGGCGAGGTGCGATTGAGCGTGCCCGCCCACACCGCGGCGCCGGGCGCCGCGAGCACCGGCCGGGTCTCGCCGGTGAGCAGCGACACGTCCAGATCGGAGGCTCCGGCCAGCACGGTGCCATCCGCGGCGAGCGTGTCCCCCGGGCGCACGTCGAGCGTCATGCCGGGCAGCAGGGCCTCGGTCGGGAGCTCGCGCACCCCGCCCGCGTCGTCCACCACCCGCGCGGCCGAGGGTGAGAGCGCGTAGAGCAGTTCCGCCGAATCGGTGGCCGCGCGCTGGGCGCGCTGCTGGAGGAAGCGGCCGACCAGCAGCAGGAACACCAGCGTGGTCACGCCGTCGAAGTAGATCGGCCCGCGGTCGGTGATGGTGTTGATGGCGCCGCGCACGAACCCGGCGCCCAGCGCCAGCGCGATCGGCAGATCCATGTGGAGCGTCCGCGTCCGCAGCGCCGCCCAGCCGCCGCGGAAGAACACCATCGCCGGCCCCATCGCGGCGACGGTGAGGATCAGGCTCACCCAGCGGAAGTAGCGCTCGTACTCGGGCTCGATGTGTCCGAACCAGCCGCTGTAGATGGCGAGCGCCACCGTCATCACGTTGCCGGCGATGGCGCCGGAGACGCCGATGCGGACCAGCATCGCGCGGTCCTCGGCACGCCGCATCCGCTCGGCTTTCACCCCGCGGAACGGGTGCGGCCGGTAACCGAGCGTGTCGAGGAAGCGCGCGATCGCCGAGAGCGGCAGCGCCGCGGCGTCCCAGGTGACCCGCGCCACCGAGCGGCGCACGTCCAGCTCGGCGCTCGCCATCCCCGCGAGGCGGAGCGGCACGCGCTCCACCAGCCACACGCAGGAGCCGCAGTGCACGCCCTCGAGGTAGAGGTCGGTCTGCGACAGCCCGCGCGGCGAGCGGCCGGACGTGGAGCGCGTGGAAGGAGGCGTGGTCGAACTCCTCGAAGCTCCTGCCGCTGGCGCGCACCGGGGCGCGGCGACGCTCGGCCATGTCGTAGTAGCGCTCGAGGCCGCTCTCGTGGATGATCGCGTAGGCGGCGCGGCAGCCGTCGCAGCAGAACGGGAGCGCCGAGTCGCGCTCGAGCGGCCCGCGCGGCATGTCGAGGCCGCAGTGCGCGCACGTCACGGCGGTGCGCACATCGTCCGGGGCGTGGACGGCGGCGGCCTCGGCGACGCTCATGGGGCCCCGGCGACGGCGGGCGCGGCGGAGTCCGCGGCCGCCCCGGCGCCGCCCGGCGTCGTCGCGCAGCAGTCCCCGCGGGCCGCCGCCCCCACCCCCACGCCGTGCCCGGATGGGACGGCGCGGGCGGCGAACGTGGTGGGGATGCGACCGGCCATCGTGAGCGCCCCCACGATCACCAGCAGGCACGCGGTGACGGCGGGCAGGCGCTGGCGCAGCGGGCCGAACGCGCGCTGCGCGGCGAGGCCGAAGCCCGCCATCACCGGGACGGTGCCCAGCCAGAACGTGGCCATCACCAGCGCCCCCGCGAGCGGGGCGCCGGTGGCGGCGGCGGTGGCGACGAAGGCGTAGAGCCAGCCGCAGGGCAGGAGCGTGGAGAGCAGTCCGAGCGCGAGCGCGCGCACCTCGGGGGGCCGGGCGTGGAGCGCCCGCATCGCCGCGGCGATCCCGCGGTGCAACCCGGCGGGCGCGATCGTGGCCGGCAGGCGCACGCCGAGCGCGCGCAGCAGCGTGGCGCTGCCCCAGACCACCATCAGCAGACCGGCCAGCACCGCGGCCCCGCGCCCGACGCCGGCGGTGGCGCCCATGCGGTCCACCCCGGCGCCGAGCGCGCCCGCGATGCCGCCGAGGACGGCATACGACACCAGCCGGCCGCCGTTGTACGCCAGGTGCGGCCACGGCCGCCGGTGGCCGCTCTCCTGGCCGGAGTAGAACACCACGAAGCCGCCGCACATGCCGGCGCAGTGCGGGCTGCCGAGCAGGCTTGCGCCGAGGATCGAGCCGACCAGCGCGATCATCCCGCGGCCCTCGACCCGGTGTCGCACGAGAGCCGGCGCAGGTAGCGTTCGGCGCCGCGCGTGGCCTCGAGGTCGAGCTCCCACAGGCCGCGCCGGCCCAGCGGCAGCGTCCCGGCGTACGCGCCGATGCCCACCCTCGCGAGCGGCGCGGTGACCGGGTGCGCGGCCGCCCGATTGTGCACCGCGGTGACCCGCACCTGCGCGCCGTCCACCGGCGTCCCGGCGCGATCGGTGACCTGCACGCGCAGCGGCGCCGAGCCCCCGGCGTCCGGCCGGCCCAGTTCGACCGCGACCCGCCAGCCGAGCGCGTCGCTGCGCCGCTCCGCGGCGAGCGTGGAGTCGAAGGCCACCGCGCGGCGGTAGTAATCGCGCTCCACCACCGCGGCGTCCCGACCGTGGGCCGCCACCAGCAGGAAGACATTGGCGCCCACGGTCACGGCCAGCACCGCGACCACCGCCAGCGGCCACAGGCGCGCGGGCGTCATCGCCGCTCCCCGTCGTGGGGCTCGCCGGCGCTCGCGCCGCTCGGTCGCGTCGCCCGGCTCCGGGCCGATCAGGCGATAGGCGTAGGCCTGGTCGAAGCGCGCCCCGTCGCTGACCTGGAGCGCGATGTCCCGCGTGCCCGAGGGCATGGAGCCGCGCGGCGCCACCACGAACACCATCGCCGTGCCGGTGCCTCCGGCCGCGACCCGCAGCACTGGTGCCGGCATCACGAGCTGGAGATCGGGCGCGCCGGCCAGCGCGATCCGATACTCGCGCGGCAGGGAGCCGCGGTTCACCACCTTCACGCGGATCAGGTTGGTGATCGCGCCGTCCACCCCGAGCAGGTAGGGTGCGCCGCCGGAGCGCAGCACGGTGATCTCGGCGTCGGTGCGGGTGCCGAGGTTGAACGCCAGCAGCCCGAGCGCCACCGCGAGCGCGAGCGGGTAGAGCACCACGCGCGGGCGCACCAGGCGTGCCGGCCGCCCCTCGAGCTGGTCGCGCGACGAGTACCGGATGAGCCCGGGCGGCTTGCCGATCTTCACCATCACCGAGTCGCACGCGTCCATGCACTGGGTGCAGTGGATGCACTCCATCTGGAGGCCATCGCGGATGTCGATGCCGGTCGGGCACGTGATCACGCACAGCCCGCAATCGATGCAGTCCCCGGCCCGCGCGGGGCGGTCCCGGGTGCCCTTCAAGCGCGGCTCGCCGCGGCCCGGGTCGTACCCCACGATGAGCGAGCGGCGATCGAGCAGCGCCGACTGCAGCCGGCCGTACGGGCACGCCACCAGGCAGGTCTGCTCGCGGAACCAGGCGAAGTCCAGGAACATCGCCACCGCGGTGACCGCCATCACCAGGAACGAGGTCGGATGCTCGATCGGCGAGCGCCGCACCCACACCGCGAGCCGATCGACGCCGACGAAGTACGCCAGGAACACGTGCGCGAGCCCCATCGCGAGCACCGCGTAGATCGCCCACTTGAGCACGCGCCGGGGGTGTGGCCGGCGCTGCTCGTCCAGCGTCATGGAGCCGATGCGTCCGCCCTCGAGCCAGCGCTCGATGGGTCGGAACAGGAACTCCATGTACACGGTCTGCGGGCAGGTCCACCCGCACCACACCCGCCCGAACAGCGCCGTGAACGCGAACAGCGCGATGATCGCGCTGACCAGCAGCAGCATGAACAGCAGCGTGTCGGTGGCGAGGAACGTGGTGCCGAGCAGGGTGAACTCGCGCCGCGGCAGGTCGAGCAGGACCGAGGGCTTGCCGCCGACGCGCAGGTACGGCAGCGCGATGAACAGCGCCATCAGGGCGTACGCCACGGCGCGGCGCCGGCGCCACCAGACGCCGGCGGAAGGCCGGGGGCGGATCCAGCGGCGGGATCCGTCCTCGTTCAACGTCGACAGGACGCGTCCGGGCGGTGCCGGACCGGGTGCGATGCTCACGTCGGTGAGGGTCCCTCCGCGGCCAGGCAGATCCCGGCAGTCGGGCGGCGGCCTACCTGGCCGCCGTCCCTTCCCGCCACTCTTCCAGCTTGTCGCCCTGGGGCTCCTTCGCCGTCGCCGGATGGGTGGAGTGCAGCGTCAGGACGAACGCCACCAGCGATTGCAGCTGCCGCGGTTCGAGCTGCGCGCCCCAGTTGGGCATGCCCTTGTCCAGCACGCCCCGGTCCACGGTGGTGTAGATCTGGCTCGGGGCATTGCCGTGGATCCAGTAGTCGTCGGTCAGGTTCGGTCCGATGTTGCCGCCGCCGTCGGGCTGGTGGCAGGCCGCGCACTTCTCGGTGAAGAGCTGGTGACCGGCGGCGACCCGGGCCGGGTCGCGGGTCAGGGCGAACAGCCCGGCATCATCCATCACGGCCGCCTTCGGCGCGCCCGCCCCGGCCGCGGCCTGCCGGGTCTCCCACTTCGCCATCTCGGCCTGGTAACTCGCCAGCCGGCCCTTGCCGCTGCCGACGCCCGGGATGACGTTCGCGAGATAGACCACCGAGAACGCGATCGTCACCCAGAAGATCCACACCCACCACCCGGGCATCGGATTGTCGTACTCCCGGATGCCGTCGTAGTCGTGCTCGAGGAGCGGGTCCTGCTTCCGATCGGGTTGGCTCA
Source organism: Candidatus Eiseniibacteriota bacterium (assembly GCA_963776245.1). Classification (GTDB taxonomy): domain Bacteria; phylum Eisenbacteria; class RBG-16-71-46; order RBG-16-71-46; family RBG-16-71-46; genus CAVSAC01. The sequence goes on from CAVZLN010000006.1 coordinate 400,208, forward strand.
TTCGTTGGCTCCTGAGCGGGTCGCGCCCGGAAGGTCGTCGTCGAGCGGCAATCGCGCCGCCTCGTCCATCTCGCGCTCCCGGCCGGGCCAGAACGTGCGCACGGCGATGCCCGCGAACGCGATCAGGAACAGGATGAGGCCCACTTCCGCGTAGATCGCCAGACCGGCGCGCCCCACGATGTCCGACAGGCTCATCGGCTGGCTCCGGCCGGGGCCGGGTCGGCCACGGCGACGGCGGTGCGCTTGATGTCGATCCCGAGGCGCTGCAGGTAGGCCACCAGGGCGACGACCTCGCGGTCCTCGAGCCCCGACGGCCCGCCCTGCGCCACGATCGCGGCGGCGAGGGTCCGCGCCTGGGCGCGCGCCTGGCCCGCCGCGTCATGCACCGCGTCGCCGTAGGGCACGCCCAGCATCGCCATGACGTCGACGCGCTTCTGGATGCCCTGGAAGTCGATCCGCGCGGTCATCATGCCCGGGTACGGCGGCATGATCGAGCGCGGCGTGACCGCCCGCGGGTTCTCCATGTGACGCACATGCCACAGATCGTTGTACTTGCCACCCTCGCGCGCGAGGTCCGGGCCGATGCGGCGCGAGCCCCACAGGAACGGGTGGTCGTACACCGACTCGCCCGGTTTGGAGTACTCGCCGAAGCGCACCGTCTCGTGGCGCAGCGGCCGCACCATCTGCGAGTGACAGTTGAAGCATCCCTCGCGGATGTAGAGGTCGCGCCCCGCCAGCTCGAGCGGCGTGTACGGCTTCACCGACGCGATGGTCGGCACGTTGGAGCGGATCAGGAAGGTGGGCACGATCTCGAACAGCGAGGCCACGATGACCGCGACCGCGACCCAGACCGAGAAGGTGAGCGGCAGTCCCTCCCACGCGCGGTGCCAGCCCAGCCCGAAGAAGCCGCCGGGCGCCGGCTCGCGGCCGACCGCCTTCTCGAGCGCCGGCGCCTGGATGACCGGCTCCTCGTAGGCCGCCGGGCGCGACCTCCAGGTCATCAGGATGTTCCAGCCGAACAGCACCATGCCGAGCAGGTAGAGCGCGCCGCCCATCACGCGCGCCCAGTACATCGGCATCAGACGCATGGTGGTCTCGATGAAGTCGGGGAACTGGAGACGGCCGGTGTCGTCGAACGCCCGCCACATCAGCCCCTGCGTCAGGCCCGCGCTGTAGATCGCGGCCACGTACAGGATGATGCCGAACAGCGCGAACCAGAAGTGCGCTTCGGCGAGCCGGCGGCTGTAGAGCCGGGTCTGGAAGATGCGCGGCAGCAGCCAGTACACCATCCCGAAGGTGAGGAAGCCGTTCCAGCCCAGCGCGCCGGTGTGCACGTGCGCGATGATCCAGTCGGTGTAGTGGGCGAGCGCGTTGACGCTCTTCACCGACAGCATCGGGCCCTCGAACGTCGACATCATGTAGGCGGTGACCGCGACCACGAAGAACTTGAGCACCGGGTCGTCCACCACCTTGTGCCACGCGCCGCGCAGCGTCAGCAGGCCGTTGACGCCGCCGCCCCACGACGGCATCCACAGCATCACCGAGAACAGCATGCCGAGCGTCGAGGCCCACTCCGGCAGCGCGGTGTAGTGCAGGTGGTGCGGGCCGGCCCAGATGTAGATGAACACCAGCGACCAGAAGTGCAGGATCGAGAGCCGGTACGAGAACACCGGGCGCTCCGCCGCCTTGGGCATGAAGTAGTACATGAGGCCCAGGAACGGCGTGGTGAGGAAGAACGCCACCGCGTTGTGCCCGTACCACCACTGCATGAACGCGTCCTGCACCCCGGCGTAGATCGAGTAGCTCTTGAACAGGCCGGCCGGGACCGCGAGGTTGTTGAAGATGTGCAGGATCGCCACGGTGATGATGCTGGCGATGTAGAACCAGATCGCCACGTACAGATGGCGCTCGCGGCGGCGCGCGATGGTGCCGAAGAAGTTCACCGCGAACACCACCCACACCACCGCGATCAGGATGTCGATCGGCCATTCGAGCTCGGCGTATTCCTTGGCCTGCGTGAAGCCGAGGGGCAGCGTGAGCGCCGCGCCCACGATGATCGCCTGCCAGCCCCAGAAATGCAGGCGGCTGAGCAGGTCGGAGAACATCCGCGCCTTCAGCAGGCGCTGGGTCGAGTAGTACGCCCCGCAGAAGAACGCGTTGCCCGCGAACGCGAAGATGACGGCGTTGGTGTGCAGCGGGCGCAGCCGGCCGAAGGTCAGGAACGGGGGCAGGTTGAGGCTCGGCATCGCCAGTTGGAGCGCGACGATCAGGCCGACGAGCATGCCCACGAATCCCCACAGGAAGGTCGCGGTCATGAACTTCCGCACGATCGCGTCATCGTAGGTGAACGATTCGAGTCGGTCGTTCATCGGGTCTCCTGGGTGGGATCGGATCCGTCCGCGCCCCCGTCCAGCCCGGGCGCGGGTCCTGGGAGCGCGCGCCGTAACTTACGGTCGCGGTCCGACGCGGGTCAAGGCCGGGTGGCGTCTTGTCGCCCGCGCGCGGCGTCGTGCATAGTCGTGAGCCATGACACGCGCGCCCCGCCCCCGCACCTCGCTCGGCAAGGACCGCATCCACGTCCTGTTGCTCGAAGGGGTCCACCGCAGCGCCGTCGAGTGCTTCGAGTCCGACGGCTACTCCCGGATCACGCTCGCCGCCCACGCGCTCCCTCCCCGCCGGCTCGCCCGCGCGCTGGCCGACGCGCACATCCTCGGCATCCGCTCGCGCACCCGGCTCACCGCCAGCGTGCTCGAGGCGGCGCCGAAGCTGATGGCGATCGGGTGCTTCTGCATCGGCACGGACCAGGTGGATCTCGCCGCCGCGCGGCACCGCGGCATCCCGGTGTTCAACGCGCCGTTCTCGAACACGCGGAGCGTGGCCGAACTGGTGCTCGCCGAGATCGTGATGCTGCTGCGGGCCATCCCGGCGAAGAATGCCGCGGCGCACCGCGGCGAGTGGATCAAGTCAGCCGCCGGCGCCCGCGAGGCGCGCGGCAAGGTGCTCGGCATCGTGGGCTACGGCCACATCGGCACCCAGGTGGGCCTGCTCGCGGAGTCCCTCGGCATGCGGGTGGTGTACCACGACATCGTGAGCCGGCTGGCGCTCGGCAACGCCACCGCCGTGCGCACGCTCGACGCGCTGCTCGAACGCGCCGATGTCGTGACGCTGCACGTGCCCGAGAGCCCGCAGACCCGGCGGTTGATCGGCGCGCGCCAGATCGCGCGCATGAAGGCGGGCGCCGCGCTCATCAACGCGTCGCGCGGCTCGGTGGTGGACCTCGACGCGGTCGCCACGGCGCTCGAGGCGGGGCATCTGGCGGGCGCCGCGATCGACGTCTTCCCGCACGAGCCCGAGTCCAACGACGAGGTGTTCGACTCACCGCTGATCCACTTCGACCAGGCGATCCTCACCCCCCACGTCGGCGGCAGCACGGTGGAAGCGCAGGAGAACATCGGCGCCGAGGTGGCCGAGAAGCTGCTCCGCTACAGCAACAACGGGACGACGCTCACTTCGGTGAACTTCCCCGAGGTGTCGCTGCCCGAGCACGCGGGCAAGCACCGGCTGCTCCACATCCACCGCAATCAGCCGGGCATCCTGTCGCAGGTGAACGACGTGTTCTCCCGCCACCATGTGAACGTCGCGGCCCAGCACCTGCAGACCGACGCCCACATCGGCTACGTGGTCATCGATGTGGACCCGGGCGGCCGGGGGGACACGCGCCGGCTCCGGCGCGAGCTCGACGCCATCGAGGGCACCATCCGCACCCGGCTGCTCTACTGACCCGACGCGGCGACCGGGGGAGAGTGAAGGCCCGTGGAGCTCGCGCTCCACGGGCCTCACGTTCAACCGCAGAATGCCCGCTACGCGGCTACCGCACGACCAATACCTTTCGGCTCGCGGTCAGGCCGTTCGAGGACAGCTTGATGAAGTAGGCCCCGCCCGCCACGTTCCGGCCGCCTTCGCCGCGGCCGTCCCACTTGATCGTGTGGGGGCCGGCCGAGAGCGTGCCATCGATGAGCGTGCTCACCCGCCGGCCGCTCGAGTCGAACACCTCGAGCCGCGTGGCCCCTTCGCGCGCGATCGCGAACCGGATCGCCACCGATCCGCTCGTCGGGGTCGGGACCGTCGACCGGATGCCGAAGTCGACATCCTCCTTCGTCGGCGGCACCGAGAGCGCCCCGCAGTCGCACGCCGTGACGCACAGATTGAGCACCGCTGGCACCCCGGCACAGTCGAACTGGAGTGCGAAACAGCACGTCGTCCCGGGCGCCACCACCGCCGCCGCGCTCATCGAGACGAATCCGGTCCAGCCCGGTGGGATCGGGTTCGGGGCCGGCGTCAGGTCCTCGTTGAGCAACTGCACCCCGAATCCCGGACACAGCCCCGTCACGCTCCACGGCGCGCCCACCCCGCAGGTGGTGCTCTTGACGTGGATCATCGTCCCCGGTCCGCCCGAGCACACGATCACGTCGCCGAAGTGACGGTCCACGTGCCCCGTCACGCCGGGCCCGTTCCAGACGATGTCCATGTTCCCGTTCCAGATGGTGTCCTGCGGGCAGGGCACCCCGGGCAACGGTCCGGTGGCGGGCGACACCACGAGCGGCTCCGGAGGCAGCGCCGCCAGCGGCACGTCGGTGAACACGTCGAAGAAGCTGTTCGGCGCGATCGACGGCACGCTGAATCCCCCGATCGGCCCAAAGTTCGGCATGAACACCCCGAACTCCTGCGACATCATCGTGCCGCTCACCGGCACCGTCGGCGCGTTCGGGCTCGGGTTCCCCCAGCGCAGGTGGAAGCGCACGACGCCGCCGATGTTGTGCCAGTCCACCTGGTCCAGCGTCGGCCCGTGGTTGCCGCACTCGCATGCCGTCGCGCACACGTCGAGGGTCGCCACGCTCCCGGCGCAGTCGAACTGGAGCACGAAGCAGCACATCGTCCCCGGTGTCACCCCGGACACCGCGGTCACTGAGATGAACCCGGTCCAGGCCGGCGGGATCGGGTTCGGCGCCGGTGTCAGATCCTCGTTCACCAGGGTCGCGCTGAATCCCGGGCACAGGCCGCTCACGCTCCACGGGGCGGGCGCCGCGCAGGTCGTGCTCTTGACGTGGACGAGGGTCGGTCCGCCTCCCGGGCACACCACCAGGTCGCTGAAGTGGCGCAGCACCTGTCCCGTGCCACCGGGGCCGCTCCAGATGACGTCCACGTTGCCGTCCCAGATGGTGTCCGGCAGACAGGGCGCGCTGGTCGCCGACAACGCGCCGGGCTGTCGCCCGGGCGCTCCCGGCGCGCCACCCGGCAGGATCTTCAAAGGCTCCTGCGGGAGCGCGTCCAGCGGCACGTCGAAGAACACGTCGAAGAAGCTGTTCGGCTGGATCGGCGGCACGTTGAACGCCCCGATCGGACCGTAGTCCGGCAGGAACACGCCGAACTCCTGCGACATCATCTGGCCGCTCACCGGCATGGTCGGGGAGTTCGGGCTGGGGTTCCCCCACCGCAGGTGGAATCGCACCACGCTGCCGACGTTGTGCCAGTCCACCTGGTCCAGCGTCGGGCCGTGATTGCCGCAATCACACGCGGTCGCACACACATCGATGGTCGCCGGCCTCCCGTCGCAGCTGAAGTTCAGCATGAAACAGCAGGTCGTCCCGGGCAGCACCGTCGCCACCGCCGAGACCGAGATGTACCCGGTCCAGCCCGGCGGGATCGGGTTCGGCGCCGGCGTCAGGTCCTCGTTCACCAGTGTGGCGCTGAAGCCCGGGCACAGCCCGGCCACGCTCCACGGGGCACCGATCGCGCAGTCGGTGCTCCGGACGTGGATGTAGGTCGGCCCGCCTCCGGGGCACACGACCAGGTCGCCGAAGTGGCGCACCACTTCTCCCGACACCCCGGCGCCGCTCCAGATGACGTCGACGTTGCCGTCCCAGATGGTGTCCGGGAGACAGGGCGCGGTCGTCGCCGACAGCGCGCCGGGCGGGCGCTGACCGGCGAGCGGCGCACCGGCGGGCCCCGGGCGGATCTGCTGCGGTTCCGGCGGGAGCTGCGAGAGCGGCACCTCGAAGAACACGTCGAAGAAGCTGCTCGCCGCGATCGCCGGCACGTGGAAGGTGCCGATCACGCCGTAGTCCGGCAGGAAGACGCCGAACTCCTGCGACTTCATGATGCCGCTCACGGGCACCGTCGAGCCGGTGGGCTCCGGGTTGGTCCAGTGCAGATGGAAGCGGACGTTCGGCTCGCCGCTCGCGCCATTCACCTTCACCCAGTCCACCGATCCCAGCGTCGGGCCGGTCTGGGCGAGCGCGCCGGGAGCGGACAAGAGCAGAACCACGCCGAGGAGTGCTGACCATCCGAGGATGCGTCTCATGGGGAGTCCCTCGCGAGAAACGCTGGCGGCCGGTGCGAGGACGACCTCGCACCGGGCGGCCGGTGAGACGTGGCGGTGGGATCGAGACTAGAGGCGCACGTGAGGTGGGTGACGCTTCACCATGCCTGGCTCCTTGTGGGGGTGGTGGACAGGCTGGTCATCGCCGGCGCAGCGGTGCGGCCACCCTCTGCAGGAGGGTCAGACCCTCGGCGCGATCCGCGAGGAGTCGCGATTTCTGGACCGGATTGTCGAGGGAATGTAGGTATCGGGTTCTGGACGCGTCAAGGGTCAATCTCATGTCGGAGGGCCTCGTGGGCGCGGGGCCCGGGCGCCATCCAAGCCGCCGGGATCAGTCCTGGGGCTTCATCAGTTCCCGGAACGGCGGGTAGCCCCATACCGGCTCGAGGTCCATATCGCGGTGCGGGCCCCGTCCGATCCCCCTGCCCTCGGCGAACGATCGCCGGAGCAGATCGACGGCGAGGCGCTGCTCGCCCAGCAGCGCGGCGATGCAGGCACGGCGATAGGTGTGCGTCCCGAAGAGATAGGCGCCGTTCATCGCGCCCAGTCCGTCCGCGATGCGCACCGCCTCTTCGCGCCGGCCCAGGCGGGCGGCGAGGCAGCCCAGCTGCCCGAGGTACTCGGGATCCCCGGGCTCGTGCCCGGCCAGCGTCCGACACGCCACGTAGGCCTCGTCCCAGCGCTCCGCCCGGCAGAGCGCCTGGACCAGGCCGGGCAGGCTCTGAGCCGAGTCGGGTTGCTGACCCAGGCGCTCGCGGTACCACGTCACCGCCCGCCCTCCGAGGGAGACCGAAGCGGCGTGGTGGCCATGCGCGCGCAATTCGGCGGCGACCTCGAGCATCATGTCGCCCGGGGTGCCGAGGGTGGACACCGCGGCCAGGCGCTCGTCGAGGAGCCGGTCGAGCGGCGCGCTGCGGCCGAGCGCGGCGAGCGCATCGCCCTCCATGGTCCACAGACCCGACTGATCCGGGTGCGCGACCCGCGCGCGGTGCGCCTCGTTCAGTTCCCGCTGGTGCTGACCCAGCACGTGCAGGGCCCCGCAGAGGTTGATCATCCAAGTGGCGCCGAGCGCGTGGTCCGGATAGGGCCGCGGACCGAACCGGTCGAAAGCGTCCAGCACCTCGTGCGGCCGATTGCACAGCGTGGCCATGTAGCCGAACCACAGGGTCACCATCGGATCCCGCGGAGCGATGCCCAGCGCGCCGCGGGTGTGCTGGAGCGCGTCCTCGTATCGATGGGACGCGTAGGCGAGCATGATGTCGAGCCAGCGCCGCCCGAACGGCGGGAGCTGCTCGCGCCTCGCGGTCAGGGTGCGCAGGATCGCCGCCACGCGGGCGTGGTCCCCGGCCTGGTCGCGCAGGTAGGCCTCGTAGAAGAGCGGGGCCAGGAACTCGGGGTCGAGCTCGACGGCCCGCTCGAAGTGCCGCAGCGCCTCCGCGTCGTCGGTCTGGAACAGCTCGAAGCCGGCGATGAACTCGCGGTACGCGTCATAGAGCGGCGGACGCTGCTGGATCCCCATCTCGTGGACGGCCTCGAAGGTCGCGGCCACCGCGCCCATCACGCGCTGTCGCAGCGCGTCGATGGGTTCGAGCGGGGCGCCGCGGACGCCGCTCACCGGGTCGAGCGCCTGGATCAGCCGCCGGTGCGCGGCGTCGGTGACGCGGGCCTGGAACCGCAGCGTGTCGCCCTGCAGGTAGTAGGCGCCCGAGACCACGGTGCCCGCGGTGGTCTCCTTCGCCAGCCTCTCGATCGGGTCCCCGCCCTGCCGCTCGCTTCCGCCGGAAGGCTGCGCGTACAGCACGGACGTGCTCGGGACCACCTCCAGCCCGGCGATCCGCGAGAGCCCCTGGGTGATCCAGTCGGACGCCATGCGCCCGAGCGGGTCGAGCGCCGGATCGCCGGTCTGGTTCTCGAAGACGGCCACCACGATGCGGCGTGCCCGTGGGCCCTGGGCGGGCCCATCGGGCCGGCTGCGCCACCACCCGAACGCGAGCGTGACCCCGACCAGCACGGACGCGGCGGCCACGAGCGGGCGGAGCGCGGCGCCGCGGCGCTTCGCCGGCACGGACCGAGCGCCCGCGAGCGCCGGGGCCACCCAGCATCGCGCGGCTCTCCGACTCGAGATCGAACGCCAGGTCCCGTGCCGACTGGAATCGTTCCTCGGGGTCCTTCTCCAGGCAGTGCCGCACGATCTCCACCACTCCGGGCGGGATGTCCCGACCGCTGGCCGAGAGCGGCGCCGGCTCCTCATGGAGGATCGAGTTCAGCGTCTCGACATACGAGGCGCCGCGGAACGCGCGGGTGCCCGCCAGCATCTCGTAGAAAATGGTGCCGAGCGCGAACAGGTCCGAGCGCGGGTCGGCCGCCCTGCCCCCGCACCTGTTCCGGCGCCATGTAGCCCGGCGTCCCGAGCAGCGCGCCCGGTCACCGTGGCGGCGCCCGAGAGCGGGGTCTCTCCCGCCGGCGCGAGCACCTCCGGACGCGTGAGCTTGGCGAGGCCGAAGTCGAGCACCTTCACCCGCCCGTCGCGGGTCACGAACAGGTTCTCGGGCTTGAGATCGCGGTGGACGATCCCCTTCTCGTGCGCGGCGGCCAGCCCGCGGGTCGCCTGGATGGCCCAGTCGACGGCCTTCGGCACCGGGACCGGCGCCGGCGGCGAGCCGCCCGCGCAGGGTCTCGCCCTCGAGCAGTTCCATGACCACGAACGGAGCGCCCTCGTGGATGCCCACGTCGTGGATGACGCACACGTTGGGGTGGCTCAGCGCCCCGGCGGCGCGCGCCTCCTGCTCGAACCGACGGATGCGCTCGGGGTCGCGGGAAAGCCCGCTCGGGATGACCTTGATCGCGACGTCGCGGCCGAGCCGGCGGTCGTGCGCGCGGAACACCTCTCCCATCCCGCCCGCCCCGAGGGGGGCGAGGATCGTATAGGGTCCGAGCGACGTACCGGCGGCGAGCATGCGGGTCAGTGGTCCGCGGGCGCGCTGCCGCCCTCGGACGGCTTCCGTCCCGACCGCGCCCGTGGCATGTCGTAGGTCAGTCCGAACGTGACCAGGAAGAGCGTCCCGCCGAACTCGAGGTCGGTGCCGGTGAGGGTCTCGAAGTTCTCGGAGAGCCACATGCGCTTGACCGCGAGACCGATGAACGCCTGTTCGGAGAGCAGCGCGTCGATCCCGAGTCCCACCACGGGCGATGGACCGACCTCGCTGCGCTTCTCCTCGACCGGGATGAGGAACAGCACGGTCCCGGAGGCCTTCACCTGGCTCCTGAAGATCCCGAGGCCCAGATCGACGTAGGGCCGGAACCGTTTCATCGGCGCCATCACGTGCAGCGAGAACACGCCTCCGCTGACGCCCACGTTGCGGGTGGTCCCGTAGTCCGTCAGGAAAGGCGAGTCCACGGGCGGACCCGAGTAGCTCGCGCTCTCGGCGAGCAGCCCCAGCGCCACCGCGAGTCGCGGGCTCGACTGGTAGCCCGCCTCGATCCCCAGCCCGAGGCCGAGGCCCTGGTTGCGGAGCACGCCGTTCTCCGGGGCGCTCGCGGGGCCCACCTAGAGCGCCCAGTAGCGCCGCGGCCGGGCGGGCTCGGCGGCGCCCGCCCGCACCGCGGGGCACGTCATCCCGAGGACGCACAGCGCGAGGACCGCCACGGATGCGGTCCGGACGCACGGATCAGGGCGGTCGTGGGAACTGGAGTGCATGCGGTCGCTCCCCGGGTCGGCGGCTTCCCGGACCGGGTCCCGCGTCGATCCCGTCCGGTTCGGACTCTGGCGAGCGGGCCTGCGGGCGAGCCGGCGGACGACTGCCATCGTCTCCTCGGCGGCCGATCCGGTGACCGCTCGGCGGACACCCACCGGATGCCCGGCAGGCTAGAACGGGGCCCCCCGCCACACCAGCGATTTCTCCCGTTCAGCCGCGCGCGCGCCGCAGCGCGTGGAGCATCCGGTCCAGCGCCTGCAGGAAGCGCGAGCGGTCCCGGGGATCGAACGGAGCGGGCCCGCCCGGTCCCAGCCCGGCGCTCCGGAGCTCCGCGAGCAGGTCGCGCGTCGCCAGGGCCTCACCGATGTTCGACTCGGTGAACGGCCGGCCGGATGGCCCGAGGACGCTCGCGCCGCGTTCGAGGCACCGGGCCGCGAGCGGGATGTCCGCCGTGACCACCATGTCGCCCCGCCCGGCGCGCGCGACGATCCAGTCGTCCGCGCTGTCGAAGCCGCGGTCCACGACTTCGAGGACGTGGTCCGGGCCGGCCGGGATCCGCATCCACGAGCCCGCCACGAGCGTCACGCCGAGGCCGTGGCGCTGCGCGACGCGGCACACCTCCAGCTTCACGGGACACGCGTCGGCGTCCACGTAGATGCGCGGGGGCAAGCGCTCCGGGCGCCCGCCGCCCGCGGCCGTCCCCGGGGTCACGCGCCCTCCCACCCCGCGCGCGTGGCGCCGGCCACGTCCGCGCCGGGTGGTGGCGCCGCCCCGAGCGCGCGGGCGCACTGCTCGAGCGCGAGCGCCACCGCGAGCATGTCGTCCCGCTGGTAGCCGCCCATGTGGCCGACGCGCACGATGCGGCCCCGGAGCCGGTCCTGCCCTCCCGCCACCACCATGCCGTGGGCCTCGCGCAGGCATCGCACCACCGCGCGGGCGTCCACGCCGGCGGGCGGCACCAGCGCGGTGACGGCGTGCGAGGGCGCCGCGGAGAAGAGCGCGTACCCGGCGGCGCACGCCCCCGCGCGCAGCGCGTGCGCGAGGCGCCGATGGCGCGCGTGCACCGCCTCGAGGCCCTCCTCGCGGATCATCGCGAGCGCCTCGTCGAGCGCGAGCACCAGGTTCACCGCGGGCGTGAAGGCGGTCTCGCCGTCCGCGAGGGCCCGGCGCGCCTGACGCAGGTCGAAGTAGAAGCGCGGCAGGCGCACGCCATCGATCGCGTCCGCGGCCCACGGAGCCAGGCTCAGCGTGGCGAGACCGGGGGGGAGCATCAGTCCCTTCTGGGAGCCGCACACCACCACGTCCACGCCCCACGCGTCCTGCGCCAGCGGATGCACGCCCACACTGGTGATGGCGTCCACGACCAGGCGCCGGCCGCGCGCGCGTGTGACGCGCGCGAAGCCCTCGATGTCGAACAGCGCGCCGGTCGAGGTCTCGCTGTGGGTCGCGAACACGGTGGTGATCCCGGGCTCGGCATCGAGCCGCTCCGCCAGCGCCGCGGGCAGGACCACGCTCCCCCATTCGCATTCCAGCGTCCGGTGGGGCACCGCGTGGGCCTCGAGCAGGCCGGCCCAGCGCTCGCCGAACCGGCCGCCCACGACCGCGAGCGCGCGTTCCCCGGGCGCGAGCAGGTTGACCACCGCGGCCTCCATCGCGCCGGTGCCCGAAGCGGCGAGGAGGAACACCTCGCCCGCGGTCCCATGGAGCGCCCGCAGTCCGTCGGTCACCCGCCGCACCGTGGCCCGGAATCCCTCGGTGCGATGGTGGGGCTGCGGCTGCGACAGCGCGCGCAGGATGCGAGCCGGGATCTCGACCGGGCCGGGGGTGAACAGCCGCGGGCGGGTCGCGGCGCGGCCGGCGGGGCTCGTCACCTCGGTCCTCCTCGGCGGCCGGATGTCAGTGCGCGTAGGTCGGCGTCTTGCCCGGCGCCGGGTCCGGAGCCTTCCCGCCGTCGTCCCCGGCGCGCGGGCTCAGCGGCCGCTCGAGCGCGTGCTCGAGCACCTGGTCCATGGTCTCCACCTTGATGAAGGTGAGCGCCTCGCGCACCTCGTCGGGGATCTCGACCAGGTCCTTCTCGTTCTCCGCCGGGATGAGCACCGTGGTGATGCCGGCGCGGCGCGCGGCCACCGACTTCTCGTTGAGGCCGCCGATCGGCAGCACGTTGCCGCGCAGGGTGATCTCGCCGGTCATCGCCACGTCGGACTTCGTCGGGATGCCGGTGAGCGCGCTCACCAGCGCGGTCGCGATGGTGATGCCGGCCGACGGGCCATCCTTGGGGATCGCGCCCTCGGGCACGTGCACGTGGATGTCGAGGTCCCGGTAGAACCACTTGTCGAGCCCCAGCGACACGGCGCGCGAGCGGGCGTACGAGAGCGCGGCGGTGCCGGACTCGCGCATCACCTCGCCGAGCTTGCCGGTCATCTGCAGCTCGCCCTTGCCCGGCAGCAGGCTCACCTCGACGGTCAGGATGTCGCCGCCGGTCTCGGTCCACGCCAGTCCGTTGGCGAGCCCCACCCGGCTGCGGCGCTCGACCTTCTGGTCGAGGAAGCGCGGCGGCCCGAGCAGCTTGTGCAGGTTCTGCGGCGTCACGCTCACGCGCGCGCGCAGCTTGCCCGAGGCCTTGCGCCGGGCCACCTTGCGGCACAGTCCCGCGATCAGGCGCTCGAGGTTGCGCACCCCCGCCTCGCGCGTGTAGCCGTTGACGATCGGCGCAGCGCCGCGTCGCTGACGCGCAGGTCCTCGGGCCCGAGGCCGGCCGCGGCGAGCTGCTTGGGCACCAGGAAGCGCTTGGCGATCTCCACCTTCTCGCTCTCGAGGTAGCCGGGCAGGCGGATGATCTCCATGCGGTCCTCGAGCGCGGGCGGGATCGAGAACAGCGAGTTCGCGGTGCAGATGAACATGACCTGCGACAGGTCGAAGTCCACCTCGAGGTAGTGGTCGTTGAAGGTGTGGTTCTGCTCCGGGTCGAGCACCTCGAGCAGCGCCGACGATGGGTCGCCGCGGAAGTCGGCGCCGAGCTTGTCGATCTCGTCGAGCAGGAACACCGGGTTCCGCGAGCCCGCGCGCCGCAGGCTCTGGATCACGCGACCCGGCAGCGAGCCGATGTAGGTGCGCCGGTGGCCGCGGATCTCCGCCTCGTCGCGCACGCCGCCGAGGGCGACGCGCACGAACTTGCGCCCCAGCGCGCGCGCGATCGACTTGCCGAGCGAGGTCTTGCCCACCCCGGGAGGGCCGACGAAGCACAGGATCGGGGCCGCGGTGATGGCCGGTGAGCTTGAGCACCGAGAGGTACTCGACGATGCGGTCCTTCACCTTGCGCAGGCCGAAGTGGTCCTCGTCGAGGATGCCCTCGACCTCCTGGATGTCGCCGCGGTCCCGGGTGACCGTGCGCCACGGCAGCGCGGTGAGCCAGTCGAGGTAGTTGCGCACCACCGTCGCCTCGGGCGACATGAACGACATCTTGGCGAGGCGGTCGAGCTCCTTGGCCGCCTTGGCCGCGACCTCGCGCGGCATGTGCGCGCGCTTGATCGCCGCTTCCATCTCCTCGAGCTCGGACGAGAACTCGTTCTGGTGGCCGAGCTCCTTGCGGATCGCCTTGAGCTGCTCGTTGAGATAGAACTCCTTCTGGTTCTTGTGCACCTGCGAGCGCACCTGGCCCTCGATCTTGCGCTCGAGCTTCACGATCTCGAGCTCGGAGGCGAGCGTCTCGCCGAGGCGCTTGAGGCGCTCCATCGCGCCCTCGATCTCGAGCAGCTTCTGCTTCTGAGGCACCTTGACCAGCAGGTGCGCGGCGATGGTGTGCGCCAGCGTCGCCGGGTCGCTGATGTTGTTCGCGGTGGTGAGCACCTCGTCCGGGATGCGGCGGTTGAGGTGCACGTAGTCGTTGAACAGCTGGCAGCACGTGGCGCATGAGCGCCTCGATCTCGGAGCCGCGGGGCCGGTCCTCGGCGATCGGCACGATCTTCACGGTGTAGAAGTCGCTCGACCACAGGAAGCGCTCGACCCGGCAGCGGCACACGCCCTCGACCAGCACGCGCATGGTGCCGTCGGGCAGGCGGAACAGCTGGAGCACGCGCACCACGGTGCCGACCTTGAACAGCTCGTCGTGGCCGGGGTCGGCGACCTCGCTGCGCTTCTGCGCCGTCGACGAACAGCATGCGGTCGCGGGCCACGGCCTTCTCGATGGCGTTGATCGACGGCATGCGCCCGACCAGCAGCGGGATGGTCATGTACGGGAACACGACCACGTCGCGCAGCGGCAGCAGCGGCAGCCGGTCGCGGAACGTGAAGGTCTCGTCGCCGCGGGTGATGGTCAGCGTCCCCGCCGGCTCCTCGGGGCTCCCGGTCCGGCGTCCGCCCGGCCGCCGGGTCGCCACGGCGTCATGCGGTCGGCGGACGGCGCCCGGCTTCGGGGCGCGCGCCGGCCGGGCCTTGGGGTCACGCTTGGGTGTGCGGGCCACGATGGGCTCCTTCGTCGATCGGGGACGGGGAGCGTCCCCGACCGTGTCTGTCGGATGCGCGAAGAACCTAGCAGACCCGGCAAGCCAGCCGGCCGGGACCCGCGCGGCGGTGTCGCGGCGATCTCCAGCGGGCCATCACCGCGCGGGGGCGCGCAGTGGAGCGGGGTCCTCGGACCCCTCGCTCAGGCTTCCTTGCGACGCTTCTGCTCGCCGCGGTACGTCAGCAGCGGCGCCGCGCTCCCGGTGATGCACTCGCTCGAGATCGTGCAGCCGATCACGTCCGGGACGCGAGGGGATGTCGTACATCACGTCGAGCATCGCCTCCTCGATCACCGCGCGCAGGCCGCGCGCGCCGGTGCCGCGCTTGATCGCCGCCTGCGCGATCGCCTTGAGCGCGTCCTCGGTGAAGTCGAGCTTGACGCCCTCCATCTCGAGGAACTTTGCGTACTGCTTGGTGATCGCGTTCTTCGGCTCGGTGAGGATGCTGACCAGCGACGGCTCGTCGAGCGAGTCGAGCGTGCCCACCACCGGCAGGCGGCCGACCAGCTCGGGGATGAGCCCGTAGCGCAGCAGGTCCTCGGGCTCGACCAGCGACATCGTGGCGCCCGCCGATGCGGTCCTTCTTGCTCTTGATGTCGGCGCCGAAGCCCAGCACCTTCTCGCCCACGCGCCGCTCGATGATCTTCTCGAGTCCCTCGAACGCGCCGCCGCAGATGAACAGGATGTCCTTGGTGTTCACCTCGATGTACTTCTGCTGCGGGTGCTTGCGCCCGCCCTGCGGCGGCACGTTGGCGACCGTGCCCTCGAGGATCTTGAGCAGCGCCTGCTGCACGCCCTCGCCCGACACGTCGCGCGTGATGCTGGGGTTCTCGCTCTTGCGCGAGATCTTGTCGATCTCGTCGATGTAGACGATGCCGTGCTCGGCGTTGACGAGGTTGAAGTCCGCCGACTGGAGCAGCCGCACCAGGATGTTCTCGACGTCCTCGCCGACGTAGCCGGCCTCGGTCAGGCAGGTGGCGTCGACGATCGCGAACGGCACCTTCAGGAAGCGCGCGAGCGTGCGCGCGAGCAGCGTCTTGCCGGTGCCGGTCGGGCCGATCAGCAGGATGTTCGACTTCTCGAGCTCGACCTCGCCCGTGCTGGGGGGCGAGTAGATGCGCTTGTAGTGGTTGTACACCGCGACCGCGAGCGTCTTCTTGGCGCGGCCCTGGCCCACCACGTAGTCGTCGAGGATGCGCTTGATCTCCGAGGGCTTGGGCAGCGCGCCGGTCGCCGAAGGCGCTTCGCGCTCGGCCTCGCCCTCGAGGATGTCGTTGCAGAGCTTCACGCACTCGCTGCAGATGTAGACCGACGGGCCCGAGACGAGACGTGCCACCTCGTCCTGGCCGCGCCCGCAGAACGAGCAGCGGATGGGATGCGGCGTCGCGATGCGCTTCTTCATGACACTCCCGGCGTCAGGGGTCTCAACGGCGCTTCTCGATGATCTCGTCGATGATGCCGTACTGCTTGGCCTCGGCGGCTGACATGAAGTTGTTGCGGTCGGTGTCCTTCTCGAGCTGCTCCAGCGTCCGGCCGGTGTGCTTCGACAGGATGTCGTTGAGCTGCTCCTTCATCTTGACCACTTCGCGCGTGTAGATCTCGATGTCGGTGACCTGCCCCTGGGTGCCGCCCAGCGGCTGGTGGATCATGATGCGGGAGTTCGGCAGGCACGAGCGCTTGCCCTTGGCGCCCGCCGCCATCAGCACCGCGGCCATGCTCGCCGCCTGCCCCATGCACAGCGTGGCGACGTCGGGCTTCACGAACTGCATGGTGTCGTAGATGGCGAGCCCGGCCGTGACCATGCCGCCGGGACTGTGGATGTAGAGGTTGATGTCGCGGTCGGGATCCTCGCCCTCGAGGAAGATCATCTGGGCGATGACCAGATTGGCGACCGTGTCGTCGATCGGGGTCCCGATGAAGATGATGCGGTCCTTCAGCAGCCGCGAGAAGATGTCGTACGAACGCTCGCCACGGCCGGTCTGCTCGATGACGAAGGGCATGTAGCCCATAGTCTGCCTGGCTCCTTCCCGGACTCCGGTCCCTAACGGCCCGCGGGGCTCACCAGCGCCGATCCCTCGGCCGCCGGCTCGTCCTTCACGTCCGCCTGACTCATCACGTACTCCATCGCCTTGCGCTCGACCAGCGAATCGCGCAGCGCCTCGCGCCGCTCGGCCGACTGATAGCGCGCCCGCACCCGCGCCGCCTGACGCGGGTCGGCCTGGGCCATGCGCGCGATCTCCTGCGCCACTTCCTCGTCGCTCACCGCCAGCTCCTGCTGCCGCGCGATCGCGCCCAGCAGCACCTCGCGCCGCAACGACCGCTCGACGCCCGGGCGGTAGTGCTGCTCGAGCTCGCGCCGCAGCTCGTCCCGCACCGTGCGGCCCTCGGTCGCCTCGCTGATCACCCGGTCGAGCATCCACTCGACCAGCCGCTCCGGGAGCTCGAACGGGTTCCGGCGCACCAGCTCATCGGTCAGGGCGGCCTCCGACTCGCGCATCTGGCGGGCGCGCTCCTCGCCCTCGAGGTTCTGACGGACGCGCGCGCGCAGCTCCTCCAGCGGAGTCGAGCTGGAACACCTCACGTGCGAAGTTATCGTCCAGATCGCGCAGCTTCTTCGCCTGGATTTTCTTGATGCTGAGGGCATAACGCATGGACTTCCCGGCCAGTTCCGGCGTGGGGTGATCGGCCGGGTAAGTCATGTCCACGACGCGCTCCTGGCCGGCCCGGGCCCCCAGCAGGGCGTTCTCGATCTCGGCCGCCAGGCCCTCGGCCCCCAGCTCCAGACGGCGCGCCTTGAGACGCGTGCTCGGCAGCCGGCGGCCGTTGGCGTCGAGGCGCACCGAGTCGAACAGCACGACGTGGCCGCGCTCGGCCGGCGCGTCGAGGTCCAGGAACACGGCCGAGTCCTCGCGCAGTCCCGCGATCACCCGCTCGACCGCGGCGTCGTCGATGGTGCGCACGGTGCGGCGCAGCGGCAGGTGCCGGATGTCCTTCGCCTCCACCTCCGGGCGCACGTCCACCACCGCCTCGAACTGGAGCGGCTGGCCGGGGCCGAAGCGCAGGTCGCGGACCAGCGGCGGCACCACCGGCACCAGCCGGGACTCGGCGAGCGCCTCGTTGGTGACGCGCGGCACGAAGCTCTCGAGGAACTCCTGCTCGATGGTGGGCGCGAAGTTCTGGCGCACCAGGTCGAGCGGGGCCTTGCCCTTGCGGAAGCCGGGCAGCGCGGCGCGGCGCTGGATCTGGCGCGCGACGTGGTCGAGGCCTCGCTCGACCTCGTCGGCGGGGATCTCGATGTCGATGGTGTGCTGCCACGCTCCGGTGGCGCGGACCGATAGGTTCATGCGGAAGGGATCGCTCCTCTGGATGGGGATGGGTCGGCTCCGGGTCGAAGATCTGCGAGAGGGGGGACTCGAACCCCCACGAGTCTCCTCACTGGAACCTAAATCCAGCGCGTCTGCCAGTTCCGCCACTCTCGCATCACACGGAGACGCCCGGCCGCCCCTGCGATCCGCTCGCGGATGATCGTGCCGGGTGTCGAGAGGCCCCCGGCCGTACCGGGGGGCGCGGCCGCGCGGTCGTGAATGGCGTCGTGCTCCGAAACGCGCGGCAGTATATCACAGCGCTCCGATGACGCTCCCGCGGCGCGGCTCGCGCTACCAGCGCGCCCGCCCGCGGGCCGCCCGCCCTAGAAGCCCACCCCGATGGTCGCCACCACCCGATCGTCGTACGACGTCGCCTTGCCCGCGCGGGCGAAGGCGCGGCGCACCACCGCGAGGTCGAGGCGGAACTTCTCATCGAACCGCCAGCCGGCGCCGAGCGTGTACACGCCGGCGCGCGGCTCGGGCACATCGGTCTGCGTCTCCTGTCCGCCGCCGAGGCGGAGCGTGAGCGGCTGCTCGGGCTCGGTGTACTCGAAGCCGAGCGACCACTGCGTGGCGGGACCGGCCCGCAGACCGGGGCCCCAGAGTGACGCCGGCGGCGGGACCACGGCGGGGCGCACGCCGGGCGCGTCCTCGAACGTCTGTTCGCTTCGTCCGCCGGCCTGCGCGAGCAGGCGGACCGCGGCCGAGATCGCGAGCCGCGCCGAGACCCCGGCTTCCAGCGCCGAACCGCGTCGCACGCTGAGCGGCGTGTCGGAGTCGCCGGAGAACAGGCGCAGCGTCTGCTCGCCGGTCAGGGTGAGCGCCGGCACGGTGTGGAGCGCGGCGCCGAGCGTGAGGGCGCGACCGCCCAGCACCACGAACTCGGCCCGCCCGCCGGCCGCCACGCCATAACCGGTGCCCGAGAGCTTGACCTCACGCGTGCCCTGGCCGGGATCGCCGGACACCTCGGTGTACTGGTAATCGTCATCGCGCCGGTTCCACTCGCCCGCCACACCGAGCCGCCATGCGCCGGCGCCGAACGACGCTCCCACGCCTCCGCGCATCTCGCGCTGGGTGGAGGTCGCCGTGACCACCGCCGAGGGCCCGCCCTCCTCGCCCCGGATGAACGCGATGTCCTCGCGCCGCAGCACCGGCTGCCAGCCGTAGGCGAACAGCGACATCCGGCCGGCCGTGAACGCGAGCCAGTCGCCCGACACGTCGAAGAACGGCGTGTCGTCGAGCTGCCGGTTGGCGGCGCGCAGGTCCTGGCGGCTCACCCGCTGGAGCAGGAGCGAGGCGCCCAATCCGTGCGCCGGGGCCATCGCGGGGTTGAGGAACGGTTCGTCGCCCAGCCACCGGTCGGCCAGCGCCATGCCGCTCGAGGTCGCCGTGGTGGTTCCGAGGACGCTCCCGGGGAAGGAGTGCAGCTGGGAGCTGATCGGGGAAGGGGCCTGCGCGAGGGCCGGACACGCGCCGAGCAGCGTACCCGTCGCCGCGGCGAGGGACAGCATGAGTCTTCGCATTCACGCTCCGTACTTGTCGAGACGCCCGGCGTTCGCAAGCAGTACCGCGATGAGGTCCCGGCTGGCAAGGACATTCAGGCTGCCGGCGCGGCAGGCCGACTCGTGGAACCGGGGCGCGGCGTCGGCCCCGGCATGCGGTCCCAGCACCAGCACGGGCACCGGATGCCAAGAGTGGCTCTTCATCGACACCGGGGTGGAGTGGTCTCCTGTGATGCACAGCACGTCGGGTTGCAGCGCCATGAGGGTCGGCAGGGCGGCGTCCACCTGCTCGATGGCCTTCACCTTGGCCTCGAAGTCGCCGTCCTCGCCGGCCATGTCGGTGCCCTTCACGTGGATGAAGAAGTAGTCGAAGTCGGGCCACCGCTGGCGGGCGGTGGCGAACGCGTCGCCGGGGGTCTCGCCGGTGGGCTGCACGCTCATGCCCGCCAGCTGCGCCACCCCGCGGTACATCGGGTACGACGCGATCGCGCACGCGCGCAGGCGGAAGCGCTCGGCATAGCCGGGCAGGTGCGGACGCGCCGACAGTCCGCGCAGCAGCGCGGCGTTGGCGGGTGTCTCGTCCTTCAGCACCTCGGTGGCGCGCTCCAGGAAGCGGTTCGCGATCCGCGCGGTCTTCTCGGCCCCGGGGGTGGATCCGAGCGCGTGCGCCGCGGGCACCGGCTTGCCCTCCCGGTGGGGATCGGCGTCGCTGACCTCGCCCGCGAGCCCGGGTCCGCGCAGCACGGCGACGAATCGGTGGCCCTTCCCCGCCTGGAGCAGGAGGTCCACGTCCTCGATGCGCGACACGCTCCCGCGGAGCCGCTCCACCAGCGCGGCGCACCGCTCGCTGGAGATGCGGCCAGCGCGGCGGTCGATGACCACGCCCGCAGAGTCGACGGTGCAGAAGTTCGCGCGTGCGGCGACGTCCCCGGGCTTCAGCTCGATGCCGGCCCCGAGCGCCTCGAGCACCCCGCGCCCGACCACGGTCGTGACCGGGTCATAGCCGAACAGGCCGAGATGGCCCGGCCCGCTGCCGGGCGTGATGCCCGGGGCGACCGGGAGCAGCCGGCCGAGCGCGGCCCGCGGGGCGAGCGCGTCGAGGTTCGGGGTGCGCGCGGCCTCGAGCGGCGTCCTCCCGTTCCTCGCCGGGTGGGGCAGGTCGCCGAGACCGTCGAGCACCAGCAGCACGATCTTCGTGGTGTGGTCGATGACGAGCGATTCGAGCACGGAGCTGGACACGGCGCACTCCTTCTTCCCTGGACGGGCGGACGGATCCGGCTGGCGCGGGATCGCGCGGGAGCCGGGGCGCGGCGACTCTAGCGAAAAGCCCGGGGCCGTGCGAAACCCGCCCGGGGGGCGTGGGTCGGCATGCCTTGTCGCCCCTCACGGGCTCCCGTAGACTGCCGCGCCATCCCCGCTTCCGATCCGACACCGCCCATCCGCTCCACCAGGAGGTCCGTTCCATGGCGATCCAGAAGGTCGGCGTGGTGGGCTGCGGCCTCATGGGCCACGGCATCGCGCAGGTCAGCGCGCAGGCCGGTTTTCCCACGGTCGTGCGCGAGGTGTCCCCGAACGCCCTCGCGAAGGGCATGGGCATGATCGAGAAGTCCCTGCGGGTCGGGCTCGAGAAGGGCAAGCTCACGCAGGAGGCGATGGACCAGACCCTCGCCCGCCTCCGGGGCACGGTGGAACTCGCCGAGCTGGCGGGCTGCGACCTGGTGATCGAGGCGGCGAGCGAGAACCTCGCGCTCAAGCGCGACCTGCTCGGCGCGCTGGACGGGATCTGCGGCCCGGGCGCCATCTTCGCGTCGAACACCTCGAGCCTCTCGGTGACCGAGATGAGCACGTTCACCCGGCGCCCCGAGCGCGTCATCGGTCTGCATTTCTTCAATCCGGTCCAGTTGATGAAGCTGGTCGAGGTGGTGCGCACGCTGCGGACCGACCCCGCCGCGCTCGCCGACGCGAGCGCCTGGTGCGTCGCGCTCGGCAAGACCGTGGTGAGCACCGGCGACTCGACCGGGTTCGTGGTCAACCGCCTGCTGGTGCCCTACATGATCGACGCGATCCGCGTGTTCGAGCAGGGACTCGCGAGCCGCGACGACATCGACAACGCGATGCGCCTCGGGTGTGGCTACCCGATGGGCCCCCTGTTGCTCGCCGACTACGTCGGGCTCGACACCACCTTCGCGATCGCCGAGATCATGTTCGACGAATTCCGGGAGCCGCGCTTCGCGCCCCCGCCCCTGCTCAAGCGGATGGTCCTGGCGGGCCGCTTCGGCCGCAAGAGCGGACGCGGGTTCTACGACTGGAGCACCCAGCCACCGTCGTGAACCGGCGCGGCCGGGGCCGGGTCGAGAGGCTCGGTCGGCGCCGCCCGGACTCCGCGCCTTCACCCCCGCAGGAGGGATCCATGAGCACTTCCCGCATCGCCGTCCTCGGCGCGGGCAAGCTGGGCGAGACGCTGGTGCGCGGTCTCATCGCCGCGGGCCGCGTCCGGCCCGGGGACGTGACCGTGACGGCCGCTCACCCGGAACGGGTCGCCGACCTGGAACGGCGCCTCGGTGTCCGCTCCGCGCCTTCCAACGCCGCGGCCGTGGCGGGCGCCGAGCTGGTGCTGTTGTGCGTGAAGCCCCACCAGGTGGACACCGTCCTGCTCGAGATCGCGCCGGTGCTGGGAGCCGAGCAGCTGCTGGTGTCGTCCGCGGCCTCGGCGAGCACCGCTTACATCGAGCGGCGCCTCGCCCCGTCGGTGCCGGTGGTGCGGGCGATGCCGAACACCCCCGCGGTGCTCGGCAAGGGGATGACCGCGCTGTGCGCAGGCACCCACGCGAGCGCGGCGCACGTGGCGCGGGCGCGCGAGGTGTTCGACGCGGTGGGACGCACCCTGGTGCTCGACGAGCAGCACATGGACGCCGTCACCGGGCTCTCCGCCAGCGGGCCGGCGTTCATCTTCATCATCATCGAGTCGCTGGCGGAGGCGGGCGTGAAGGTGGGTTTGCCGCGCGCCATCGCCACCGAGCTGGCGGCGCAGACGGTGATGGGCTCGGGCGCGATGGTGATCGAGACCGGCGAGCATCCCGCGAAGCTCAAGGACGAGGTGACCACGCCGGGGGGCACCACCATCGACGGCATTCTCGAGCTCGAGGACGGCGGCCTGCGGGTCACGCTCATCAAGGCCGTGGTGCGGGCCACCCAGCGGGCCACCCAGCGCGCGCGCGAGCTCGAGGCGGCGGCGCCGCGATGATCGCGGCGCCGGCGTGAGCACCCCGCCGCTCGCGCCGCTGCGCGAGGTGGTCGCCGCGCTGGAGGGCTCGGGACTGGCGTGCGCGCTCGGCGGCAGCGGCCTGCTCGCGGCGCTGGGCCTGGTCGGGCACGTCAACGACTGGGACCTCACCACCGACGCGCCGCTCGAGGATGTCGAGCGCGCGCTCACCGGGCGCGTGATCGAGCGCGCGGGCCCCTCCGGCGTGCATGCCGACCACAAGGCGATGCTGGCCGCCGCGCGCACCGAGGTCATCGCGCGTTTCGCGCTCGTGGCCCCCGCGGGCCCGGTGCGCATCCCCACGGTCGTGACCGGGCGCTGGGAGGGGGTGCCGCTTGGCAGTCCCGAGGCGTGGGCCGTGGCCTACACGCTGATGGCACGGGCGGCGCGAGCCGACCTGCTGTTCGCCCACCTCGCCGGGTGCGGGGTGGACGAGATCACGCGCGCGCGACTGCTCGACGAGCCGTTACCGGTCGCCCTCGCCGCCCGCCTCCGGTCGCTGCCGTCCCGCCACGGCTGAGCCCCGGCGCGCCGCGGCGCCGCACCGCGGGCCGGATGCGCGCGGGGCCGGTCATCGCGACCGGCCCCGGCCCCGTCGAAGCGGCGACGCTCAGACCTCCCAGGGCAGTCCGGGCTTGCCGAAGTGACCGTAGTTGGTGGTCGAGCGGTAGATCGGGCGCAGCAGGTCCAGCTTCTCGATGATGAGCCCGGGCCGGAAGTCGAAGCGCGGACGGTTGCGCCTGTCCTTCGACCGCACGAACGACTCGGCCTTGCGCGGGTCGCCGGTGCCGAAGGTGTCCACCTTCACCGAGAGCGGCTCGGCCCTGCCGATGGCGTAGGCCACCTGCAACTCCGCGCGACGCGCGAGGCCCGCCTTCACGATCTCGCGCGCGACGTGGCGGCAGTAGTAGGCCGCGCTGCGGTCCACCTTCGACGGGTCCTTGCCGCTGAACGCGCCGCCGCCGTGGTGCGCGGCGCCGCCGTAGGTGTCGACGATGATCTTGCGGCCGGTCAGCCCGGCGTCGGCCGAGGGCCCGCCATGGTGCCACTCCCCCGCCGGGTTCACGTAGAGCTTGATGCCGTCGCGGTCCCAGCGCCCGAGCACGCGCGGCATCAGCGTGCCGCGCACGTAGTCGCGCACCTGCTCGACCTTCGAGCCCCGGGTGTGCTGGGTCGAGACCAGGACGGCCTCCACCCGCACCGGCTTGCCGGTCGCGTCATAGCGCACCGTCACCTGGGTCTTCGCGTCGGGGCGCAGGAACGCCACGCGCCCCTTCACCCGGTCCTCGCGCAGGCCGCGCCCGAGCTTGTGGGCGAGCAGGATCGGGAGCGGCATGAGCTCCCGGGTCTCGTCGGTGGCGTACCCGAACATGATGCCCTGGTCTCCGGCGCCCTGCTCCTCCTTGGACTTCTTCCTCGACTTGCCCCCGCTCACGCCGCGGTCGATCTCGTTCGACTGGGCGGTGAGCAGCGAGGTGATGAAGAGCGTGCTGTCGCAGAACGGCTCGCTCGGATCCGTGTATCCGATCTCGCGCACCGCGCGGCGCACCACGGCCTCGGTGTCCACCCGGACGCCGGGCTTCGCGCTGATCTCCCCGGCGACCACGACCTGGTTGTGCTTCACCAGGGTCTCGCAGGCGACGTGCGCCTCGCGGTCCTGGGCCAGGTAGGCGTCGAGGATGGAGTCGGAGATGTAGTCGCAGACCTTGTCCGGATGGCCTTCGGTCACCGATTCGCTGCTGAAGAGATAGCCGCTCACGTCGTGTGCACCTCGCGTCGGGGTTCCAGGAGACGCGCCGGGCGCGTCGGGGACGATGAGGGGAGCGCGGCGGCGGCTACTCCCCGATGACCTTGATGAGCACGCGTTTCGTTCGGCGGCCGTCGAACTCGCCGTAGAAGATGCGCTCCCACGTGCCGAGATCGAGCCGCCCGGCGGTGATCGCCACCACCACCTCGCGCCCCATCACCTGGCGCTTGAGGTGGGCGTCGGCGTTGTCCTCGCCGGTGTCGTTGTGCCGGTACTGCGAGGTCGGCGCGTGCGGCGCGAGCCGCTCGAGCCACTGCTCGTAGTCGTGGTGAAGCCCGGATTCGTCGTCGTTGATGAAGACGCTCGCCGTGATGTGCATGGCGTTCGCCAGCACCAGCCCCTCCCGCACCCCGCTGGCACGCACCACGCGCTCGACCTCGTGCGTGATGTTCACGAAACCGCGCCGGGTGGGGACATCCATGGCCAGGTACTCGGTCCGGGACTTCATCGGCGGCGCACTGTACCACGACGGGCCCCGCGTCGCGGAGTCCGGATGTCCGCCGGGTGGGCGCATCGGGAGCCCGCCCGGCGCGGAATCCCACGACGCGGGGCCCGTTCGCCGGTTGACCCACCCCGGCGCTTTGCTAGGCTGCTGCGCGGTCCGACGGTCCCGCGACCCTTCACCAGGAGCCTAACGTGCCCACCAGCGGATTCCCCGACATCGTCATCGTCTCCGGCGCCCGCACCCCGATGGCCGAATGGATCGGCGGCAAGCGGGGCGACGGGCTCAATGGCGGCGCGCTCGCTCCGCTCTCCGCCATCGACCTCGGCGCCGCCGCGGCCCGTGCCGCCATCGATCGCGCCGGCGTGCCGGCCGGGCGCATCGATCACGTGGTGTTCGGCAACGCGCTGCAGACCTCGGGCGACGCGCTCTACGGCGCCCGCCACGTCGCGCTCAAGTCCGGGCTCGACGAGAGCACCCCCGCGCTGACGGTGAACCGACTGTGCGGCTCCGGGATCCAGTCGGTCGTGAGCGGAGCGCAGATGCTCCTGCTGGGCGAGGCGCAGTGGGTCCTCGCCGGCGGCATGGAGAGCATGAGCCAGGCCCCGCACGTGCTGCGCGGCGCGCGCGCGGGGCTGCGGCTCGGACCGGGGTCGATGCTCGAGGACGCGCTGTTCGTGGCGCTCAAGGACAGCTTCTGCGGTCTCTACATGGCCCAGACCAGCGACAACCTGGCACGGAAGTACGGCATCACGCGCGAGCACCAGGACGCGTTCGCGCTGAGGTCGCACGTGCGCGCGAACGCCGCTAATACCAGCGGGCGCTTCGCCGAGGAGATCGTCGCCGTCGATGTCCAGCAGGGCAAGCGGAGCGTGCGGGTCGAGAAGGACGACCATCTCTTCCCCGCCACCACGCTCGAGCGCCTCGCCGCCCTGCCGTCGGCGTTCGGTCCCGAGTCCATGGTGACCGCAGGCAACGCCTCCGGCGTGGTGGATGGCGCCGCGGCGCTGGTGGTGACCACGGACGCCAACGCGCGTCAGGAGGGGCGCGCGCCGCTCGGTTTCGTGCGCGCGTGGGCGAGCGTCGGCGTGGATCCGGCGACCATGGGCTTCGGCCCCGTGCCGGCGATCCGCAGGGTGCTCGAGAAGGCCGGGCTCGGGCTCGAGCGGATCGACCTGTTCGAGATCAACGAGGCGTTCGCCGGCCAGTACCTGGCGGTGGAGAAGGAGCTCGGGCTCGATCGCGAGAAGGTGAACGTGAACGGCGGCGCCATCGGCCTCGGCCACCCGTTGGGAGCCACCGGCACGCGGCTGATCCACACCCTGCTGATCGAATTGGGCAGGCGGCAGAAGCGGTACGGCATCGCTTCGGCGTGCATCGGCGGTGGGCAGGGCATCGCGCTGCTCCTCGAGCGGGGCTAGCCCCCTGGCGGACGGCCGCGACGGACCACTTGTCCGCACGCGCCGGTTCGGCTAAACCTCCAGACTCACATGGACCCGCACGCGCTTCGCCCCCGCCCCGCCATGGCCTGGCTGCGGCTCGGCACCTTCGCCCTGCTCGCGCTGCTCACGTGCGGCGCGACGACGCCCCCCTCCCCGCGTCATGCCACTCCCCCGGCCACGCGCCGCGCCGCGCGCGCTCCGGCTCGCGCCGCACCGGCCGCGCCGCCGCGGGCCGTGCCGGCGATCGAGCGCGGGAAGGAGGCGCGCGTCGCCGAGGAGAACGGCCTCTACGCCCGCGCCGCGGCCGAGCTGCGGACGCTGCGCGCCGGGGTCGCCCCGGATGCCGACCTCGACCTCGCACTGGCGCTCGACGAGGCGCGCTGCGGACGTCTCGACTCGGCCGCCGTGCTGCTCGGGAGCCCGCTCATGGACCGCGCGCTGGCGGATTCGCTCCCGCTCACGCGGCGCCGGCTGCTGCCGTGGGTGCGCGAGGGGCTGTGGGTGAATGGACGATTCGACGGCTGGCACTGGTACGTGGCGCGCGCGCGCTTCGAGGTGGCGTACGAGCAGCGGCGCTGGGACGACGCGCGGCGCGCGGCGCAGGCCTGCGTGGCCGCCCGCCCGCTCTCGGGCGCGGACTGGCTCGCGCTGGCTCTCGCCACCGCGCGCGCCGGGGACGACGTGCAGGCGCGGGACGCCGCCGAGCGCGCGGCAGGGCTCGATCCCGCGCTGCCCGAGGCGCAGTACGTGGTCGGGCTGTACGACTGGCGCGCGGGACGGCGCGCCGAGGCCCAGGCGCGCTTCCGTGCCGCGGTGGCGCTCGACTCGCTCGAACGCGGGCCGGCGCTGGCGCTGCTGCACGTGCGCATGCCGGGCGGCGCGCCCGACTCGCTGCCCGCGACCTTCCTGCGGGGGGCGCGCGAGGTGACGATGCTCACCTCGCCCGAGCGCCCGAAGTTCGAGGAGCTGGTGCAGTTCGACACCCCTGCCCACCTCGCGCAGTCGGCCCGGGTCCCGCTCGACAGCGCGTGGGTGGTGCGCATCCACGCGACCGAGATGCTGCTGCCGGTGCTGGTCGACGAGCGCGGCCGCGCGGTCGCGCACACGCTTCCGTGGCTCACCGAGGACCGCATCCCGGGGGCCGCGGTGGCCGCGCTGGTGGGCTCGCTGCCCGGGTGGAGATTCACGCCGGCGGTCCGCGGCGGCATCCCGCAGCGCGCGTGGGTCATCCTCCCTTACCGACTGGATCAGTGATCCGCGGCCCGAGCGCCGCGGGAAAGGAGCCCCGATGACCCGGTCGTACGACATCGCCGTGATCCCCGGAGACGGCATCGGTCCCGAGGTGGTGCGCGAGGGCCTGCGCGTGCTCGAGCGCGTCTCCGCGATCGAGGGGTTCACCGCCCGGCCCACGCACTACCCGTTCGGCGCCGAGCACTACCTCAAGACCCGCGAGATCTTCCCGGACGGCGCGTTCGAAGAGGTGAAGCGCCACCGCGCCATCCTGCTGGGCGCGATCGGCGATCCACGCATCGAGGTCGGCCTGCTCGAATTCGGGATCATCGCCAAGCTGCGCTTCGAGCTCGACCTGTTCGTCAACCTGCGCCCGGTGAAGCTCTACGCCGAACACCTCTGCCCGCTCAAGGACAAGCGCCCCGAGCACGTGGACTTCGTGGTCGTGCGCGAGAACACCGAGGACGCGTACGCCGGCATGCGCGGCTTCTTCAAGAAGGGCACGCCCGACGAGGTCGCCACGCAGGAGATCATCTTCACCCGCAAGGGCGTGGAGCGCGTGGTGCGCTACGCCTTCGAGCTGTGCCGGCGACGCGCGCGGGGCCGTAAGCTGACGCTGGTGGACAAGGCGAACGCGGTGCGGGCGATGGACCTGTGGACCCGCACGTTCGCCGAGGTCGGCGCGGAGTACCCCGACATCACCCGCGAGCACAACTACATCGACGCCGCCTGCATGTACGTGGTGAAGAACCCGGAGTGGTTCGACACGGTGGTGACGAGCAACATGTTCGGCGACATCTTCACCGACCTCTCGGCGATGATCCAGGGCGGGCTCGGGGTGGCCGCGAGCGGCAACATCCATCCGGGGCAGGTGAGCCTGTTCGAGCCGATCCACGGTTCGGCGCCCAAGCACGCCGGCCGGAACGTCGCCAATCCCATCGCCACCATCATGGCGGTCCAGATGATGCTCGACTTCCTCGGCGAGGCACGGGGCGCGGCGCGCATCGAGGGCGCGGTGGCGGGGCTGCTGTCGTCCCGGCGGCTGCCCGCCCTCGGCACCGACTCGGGCCTCTCGACCACCGCGGTGGGCGACCTCGTGCTGGCCGAGCTCGAGCGCGTCGAGGTCTCCGCCTAGGCCCGGAGTGCCGTGCGCGCCCCGGCGGGCCGGGGGTCCGGGATTCCGGCCTTGACCGGACCGGGGTCGGGCGGGAGAGTGTCCGGGCGCCGGCCGCGGTCGTTCGAGTCCGTTTCCCACACGGCGGTGGGCCACCCCCGCTCGCGGCGTGAGCGGGACGCACAGGAGGTGCGTGATGCCGCGCATCCGCAGCATCCTCTACCTGGTCTCGATCGCGTTCCTGCTGGTCGTGCTGTTCGTCGCGAGCCCGCGCCTGTAGGCGCGCGTCCTCACGCGTTGCTGTCCTGGTCCGGGGACAGGAAGCGCTCGACCCAGCGATAGCCTTCGAGCACGATCAACGCCAGCACGGTGCCGGTGATGGCGAGGCCGTAGGCGCGCAGGCCCACCGCGACGCCGATCGCGGCCACCATCCAGATGCTCGCCGCGGTGGTCAGGCCGTGCACGTAACCCTCCTGGCGCAGGATGCTCCCCGCTCCGAGGAAGCCCACGCCGGTCACCACGCCGTGCACGATGCGCGTGGGGTCGATGCCCCGGCCGCCGAACTCGGCGGCCGCGTGCGAGGTGAGCAGCACGAACAGCGTCGAGCCCAGGCACACCAGCGTGTGCGTGCGCAATCCGGCGGGCTTGCGCCCCATCTGGCGCTCCCATCCGAGGAGCGTGCCGAGCACCGTCGAGACCAGCATGGCGACCAGATCGTTCATGGAGTCCTCCGTGTCCCCGGATCCCCGCCCCGCGGCGGTCGCCGCGCCGGGGTGGCCGCGCTAGCGCCGCACGAACTTCGCCGGGCGCTTCTCGAGGAACGCCTTCAGCCCTTCGTGCATGTCGTCGCTCGCCGCCACGATCCCGAAGCGTCCGCTCTCGAATCGCAGGCCCTCGACCAGCGGCAGCGACATCCCGCGCACCACCGCCTCGAGCGCGGCTTCGACCGCGAGCGGCCCGTTCTTGAGGATGGCGAGCGCCAGCTTCTCGGCCTCCGCGAGCAGGTCCGCCAGCGGCACGACGCGGTTCACCAGCCCGATGCGCTCGGCCTCGTCGGCCTTCACGCGGCGCCCGCTGAGGATCAACTCGAGGGCGCGTCCCTGCCCGACCAGCCGCGGCAGGCGCTGGGTGCCGCCGTACCCGGGGATGATGCCGAGCCCGACTTCGGGCAGCCCGAGCACGGCGTTCTCGGACGCCAGCCGCAGGTGGCAGCCGAGCGCCAGCTCGCAGCCGCCGCCGAACGCGTAACCGTTGACGGCCGCGATGACGGGCTTGGGGGAGTGTTCGAGGGCGTCCGCGACGCGCTGCCCGAAGCGCGAGATCGCCTCGGCGCCGCGCGGGTCGAGCGCGGCCAGCTCGTTGATGTCCGCGCCGGCGATGAAGGCCTTCTCCCCGTCGCCGGTGAGCACCAGCGCCCCCTGCTCATCGTCGGCGACGAAGCGCCCGACGGCGTCCTCGATCTCGGCGAGGGTCGCGCGATCGATCGCGTTGAGCACGGCGGGGCGGTTCACGAACAGCACGGTCACCGGCCCGCGTCGCTCGATCCGCAGGTTCCGGTAGGTGGGGCTGGTCGAGGTCGTCATGGTCGGCTTCCGGGTGAAAGGTGGCGATCCCGATCTCGCTCGGGAACGCGTACGGGATGGGTGCGCGCGGGGGCGATCCCGCGGGAGCGTTCCGCCCCCGAGCGGGCCGCGCCCTCCCGGCTCGCTGACGCGCGTCGGGAGCCGCAGTATAGGAACCGCGCGCGCGCAGCGGCAAGCGGGAGGCGCCGGGCGCCGCTCGGGTGACCGTCCTTGTGAGCGGATGTGCCGCGCCCTAGAATCCCGCCCTCCCCCGGTCGCCCTCTCATCCCACAGGCGGAGACCCGATGAACGAGCCCGCACGCCCCGGTGCGCCCAGCGCGCAGCGCCTGATGGCGGAGTTGCAGTTCCTCTCCGAACTCGCCCAGGTGGTCGCGGCGCGCACCGAACTCCAATCGATCCTCGATTGGATCGTGAGCCGCACCGCCCTCCTGCTGAGGGCCGACGCCGGCTCGATCAAGCTGCTCGGCCCCGGCGACTCCGGTCCGATGGCGCGCACCCAGGCCCGCACCAAGAAGTCGGCCGAACTCGAGTCGGGCTCGTGGCCCCGCGTGTTCACGCTCAACGTGATGGGGCACCTGATGCTCCATCCCGAGCCGCTGGCGAGTCCCGACCTCACCGACGATCCGCGCTTCGCCTCGCTGCGCGGCCATCCGGCCCCCATCCGTGCGGTGCTCGCGGTGCCGCTGCGGGTCGAGAACCGCATCACCGGACTGCTCGCGGTAACGCAGGCCGGGCCCGGCCGGCGCTGGAGCGAGGACGAGGCGTCGCTGCTCGCGATCGTCGCCTCGAGCTCGGCCGGCGTGATCGAACAGGCCCGCCTGCGCATCGAGGCGCAGGACAAGCAGCGCCTCGAGCTCGAGAACCGGCAGCTCGAAGCGGAGCGGCGGCGCATCGAGCGCGAGCTCGAGACCGCGCGGGACATCCAGATGAGCCTGGTGCCCGAGGAGGCGCTGCGGGTCGGCCCCTGGGAGGTGCTCGGCCGCGTGGTCCCGGCCCGCCAGGTGGGCGGGGACGCGTTCGACTACTTCGCGCTCGAGGGCGGGCGGCTCGCGGTGGCGATCGCCGATGTCTCGGGCAAGGGCGTGCCTGCCGCCATCCTGATGGGGAGCGTGCAGGCGAAGATCCGCGCCCACTGCACCGGCCACGCGCCGCTCGAGCAGGCGGTCGCGGGAGTGAACCGCAGCGTCGCCGCGCGGGTGCCGGCGGGCAAGTTCATCACCCTGTTCTACGCCGAGGTGGACACCGCGGCGGGGCGGCTGCGCTACTGCAACGCCGGGCACAACCCACCCCTGCTGCGCCGCCGCGACGGGACGCTCGAGCCGCTGCGCGAGGGCGGCCTGCCGCTCGGGCTGTTCGCCGATGCCACGTACGCCGGCGGCGAGACGAGTTTCGAGCCCGGCGACGCGCTGCTGCTCTACAGCGACGGCATCACCGAGGCGTTCGACACCCACGATCAGGAGTTCGGCGACGAGCGGCTGACGGCGTGGTGGGCGGCGCGGACCGAGGTCGCTCCGACCGGCGTGGTGCGGGACCTGATGGCCGAGGTCGAGCGCTTCCGCGGGAGCGCGGCGCAGAGCGACGACGTGACCGCCGTGGTCGTGGCGGCCGTCTCGACGTGAGTGCGCGGCGGCGCGGCGGCGTGGGGGGCGCCCTGCGCGCGTTCGCCGGCGTGCTGGCCGCCGCGCTGCTGGCGATGGTCGGCTGGGCATGGCTGCGCGCGAGCGCCGCGGACGTGGCGGCGCTGCGCGACAACGTGCCGCGGCGCACCGCGATGATGCTGCGGCGCGAGGCCGAGGCGCGCGCCGCGGGCCGCGCGCCGCGCACCCTGCAGCGCTGGACCTCATACGGGCACATCGCCCCGCTGCTGCGCCGCGCGGTGCTGGTCGCCGAGGACGACGCCTTCTTCCAGCACGGCGGGCTCGATTGGAGCGAGATCCAGGCGGCGGCGCGCCAGGACCTCGAGAAGCGCCGCTTCACGCGCGGCGGCAGCACCATCACCCAGCAGCTGGCCAAGAACCTGTGGCTCGGGCCCGAGCGCACGCCGTGGCGCAAGCTCGAAGAGGTGTTCCTGGCGCTGCGGCTCGAGCGCACGCTGTCGAAGCGGCGCATCTTCGAGCTCTACCTGAATCTGATCGAGTGGGGCGACGGGGTGTACGGCATCGAGGCGGCGGCGCGCCGCTGGTACGGCGTCTCGGCATCCGAGCTGGACGCCCGGCAGGCGGTGCGGCTGGCGGCCGTCATCATCAACCCGCGGCGCTACGCTCCCGAGGCGCCGTCGCGGCGCATCGAGCGCCGTTCGCGATTGATCGCCACGCGCCTGCATCGGCGCGGCGCGCTCGACGACACGCAGTACGCCCTGGCGGTGGGGCTGCCGGCGCCGGCGCCGCCCGCGGAAGGGCTCTCGACCGGCGGGGACGAGCCCCCACCGGACGCGCTCGAACAGGCGGCCGCCGACAGCTCCGCGGCTGACACCGCCGCGGCGCGGGATCGGTGACCAGGCCCTTCAGGACGCGCCCAGCGCCTCCTTGACCAGGCGCGACACCAGCGTGCCGTCGGCGCGGCCCTTCAACCGGGCCATCACCACACCCATCACCTTGCCCATCTCCTTCGGGCCGCTGGCGCCGGTGGCCGCCACCGCTTCGCGCACCGCCTCGCGCACCTCCGCCTCGGACAGGGCCTGGGGCAGGTAGCGCTGGGTCACCGCGATCTCGCGTTCCTCGGAGCCCACGCGGTCTTCGAGGCCGAGGCGCCGGAACTCCTCGATCGACTCGCGGCGCTTCTTGGCGTAGCGCTGGAGCACCTCGATCGATTCCTCAGCGCTGAGGGTGGCGTCCCGGGGCTTGCGGGTCTTGGCCTCCATGAGCGCGGCCTTGAGCATGCGCAGGGTGCTGAGCGTCGCCGCGTCCTGGGACTTCATCGCGGCGGTCATGTCGGTCTGGATGCGTTCGAGGATGGACGGATCGGTCATCGGTCTCCTCCGTTGTGGACGCCGGCGCGGCACGACGCCACGGCGCGATCGAGGGTCTCGAGGGCGGCCGCGAAGCGCGCGGGATCCCCGCCCAGCGCGATGCGCACCGCCCGCGCGTCGCCGAAGAAGCGGCCCGGGGTCACGGCCAGGTCGAACCGCGCGGCCGCCTGCTCCGAGAGCGCGTCGCCGTCCAGCCCCGGGGGCATCGGCACCCACGCTGTCGTGCCCGCGGGCGGGCGCACCAGCCGGCACCAGGCATGGTCGCGCGCGAAGGTGGCGAGGCAGGCGTGGTTCGCGGCCAGCACGCGGTGCCCGCACGCGCGCAGCGTGTCGAGGTGCGGCGCGAGGGCGAGCGCGAGCGCGACGCTCGGCAGCGCCGGCAGCACGGAGAGCGCGTTCTGAGCGTGGGCGCAGCGCGCCAGCGCGATGTCGCTCCCGGCGATCCAGCCGATGCGCAGTCCGCCGAGTCCATACGCCTTGGTCAGCGTCCCGGTCGTGACCCAGCGCGGGCCGCGTGCGGCGGCGGTTCCGAGGGGACGGTCCGAGGCGTCGCGGAAGGTCTCGTCCACCACGATCCACAGACCGCGACGAGCGGCGAGCGCGTCGAGCGCCGCCAGGTCGCGCTCCTCGAGCGCCGCGCCGCTCGGGTTGTGGAGGTCGGTGAGCACCACCATGCGCGTCTCAGGGCCGACCGCGACCTCGATCGCCGCGCCCACATCCCCGAATCCGTGCGAGGCCATGCGCGGAAAGGTGCGCACCCGAGCGCCGAAAAGCGCGGAAGTGAGGCGCAGGGGCTCGTAGCCGGGCGACTCCACCAGCACCTCGTCGCCGGGCCGGAGCAGTCCGGCGAACACGATGGCGTTGGCCTCGCTGGCTCCCGCGGCGACCAGCACGCGTCCGCCCGGTGCGCCGATCCTCGCGCCGAGCGCCCGCTCGAGACCCGGGAGGACCGCGGCGTAGCCCTCGCGCGGCAGCGTGACGGTGTGCGGCAGTCCGAGGGACTCGAGGTCGGGCGACATCACCGCGCTGTCGGCGAGATCGTGGGCGTGGCGGCCGCCGTGGGCCTTGCTCCAAGCCTGATGATCGAGTGGCGGATGATCCATGGGCGCCGAATCTAGCACAGGGAAGCGGCCGCCCGCGGACCGCCGTGCTCAGCGCGTCGGGGGGATCTCGAGCTCCAGCCCCGCGGTCCAGATCAGGTTGTCGAGCGTGGTGAAGTCGTAGCGGCTGTTGCGCTCGACCCCCGCGCGCAGCCAGCGCAGTTTGCCGTCGATCGCCCAGCCCACCGTGCGCCGGCTGGCGGGGACGACGGTGCCCTGGAGCCAGTCGTTCGACTCGGTGGCGAGGCGCAGCCGCACCGGCGCCGCCCACAGACCGCCGTCCCGCGGATCACGGATGAGCGTGGCGCTGGCGAGGTGATACGAGCCCCAGTAGTAGTCGGCGCCGGCGGAGAACACGACATCGGTCCGCCCGGACCCCACGATCGGGCTCACCTCGGCGCGGCCTACCCAGTGCTTCGCCAGCACCTGATCGGTGCCGAGGAAGTACCGCTCGCGGTCGCGCTCGTGACGCCACTGCAGCGTGTACACCGAGCGACGGTGGTCCCGCAGGTGGAGCCCCACCTCGGGGCGGAACTGATCGGGCCCGCGCACGAAGTCCCAGCGCTCGAGCTGGACGTGGAACGGTCCCTGCACCCAGTACGCGATGTCGTCCCGCAGGTCGTTCCCGTTGCTGAAGTCCCAGTAGCGGAACTGGGCCCCGACACGCGCCGATGCCGCCTGCGCCGGGCTGGCGCCGGCGACGGCCAGCAGCAGGAGCAGGATGGCGGTCCAGGTCCTCATGCGATCCGGTCCTTCGGCCCGCGGCGCGGGCGCATGGCACCGGTGACGAACCGGAGCCAGAACCAGGTGAACACCGCGGCGGTGCGCAGCAGCGTGTTGACCGCCCCATACACCGGGTAGAACAGGAGCACGCCCACCGGCGCGCGCCGTCCGTGGCCCGGCTGGCGCACCACCCACCACGGGTAGAGCTCGAACGCGAGATAGGTCAGGTACAGCACGGCGGCCCACCAGCGCAGGCCGGGCGTGGCGGCGATGACGATGATGGACCACGTCTTGAATGGGTCGCTCACCAGCGTGTAGAGACTGTAGATCATCTCGTAGCGCAGCCGCCACGGCGCGCGACGGGCGAGCATCAGGCGCACCACGTTGCCGAGCTGGTGATAGGTGCCGGGGTACCAGCCGAACAGGCGCTGGTGCAGCCATTCTGCGACACCGGCCGGCGCCACCGTCCACACCGGCTCGTTGGCGAACACGATGCGCTTGCCGTGGAGCAGGTGGATCATGGTCCGCTGCAGGTCCTCGCCCTGGAACACGCCCGTGTGCTCGTGGTGGAGCTCGTCGAGGTCCCCGGTGCGGAACAGCCCGATGGCGCCCGAGACACACGAGACCGACTGCGTCACGTCGTGGAACCGTTTGCCGATCTCCATGCTCTTGCCGTACTCGTAGCGTTGCAGCGCGCCGAGGAAGTTGTTCCCACGCGCGCTGTCGCGGTCGCGGCGGTCCGGCAGCACGGCGAACGCGACCGCGTCGTAGCCATCGTCGGAGAGCAGCGAGGTCGGGATGCGCGTCCCCCCGAGCCGCGTGTCGTCGTCGAGCAGCAGGGTGAACGGGGTGCGGACCCGGTGGACCGCGTAGTTGATCGCGGCGGCCTTGCCCTTGCCGCGCTCGAACCGGTACACGGTGCAGCCGAGTTCCGCCGCCACCTTCGACGTGTCGTCGGTGCTCCCGTCGTCGACCACCAGGATGCGTTCCGGAGGCAGCTGGTGGGACAGCTCGGCCACGGTGCCCGGGAGGTGCTTCGCCCCGTCGCGCGAGGCGATGACCGCGGTGACCCGCGACGGGTCGGATGTGAACGGACGGTCCTCGCTGCGGCCGAGCAGTTCGATCACCATCTTCACGAAGTCCACCAGCACGCAGAACAGCACCGCGAACACGATGCCGTGCGTCCAGCCACCCATCGGGACGGGTCCTTCCGAGGACGGGGTGAGCCACGCGGTCCACAGCCGCCACAGGGTCATCGGCACGAGCGCCTCCGCCCTGCAGGGCCGCGGCGGGCGGCGGCCTTGACCCGCTCGCGCCCCGTCCCTACGCTGCGGCGCTCGAGACGCACGAACCCCAGGAGGCGATCGTGGACCGCGAACAACGACTGACCGAGCTGCGCCGGCGCCGCCAGCAGGCTCTCGAGGGCGGCGGCGCCGAGCGCGTCGCGAAGATCCACGCCCAGGGCCGCCTCACGGCGCGCGAGCGGCTCGAGCTCCTGCTCGACCCCGGCTCGTTCGTGGAGCTGGGCGCCTTCGTCACGCACCGCGCGCGCGACTTCGGGATGGAGCGCCGGCGCGTCACCGGCGACGGCGTGGTCGCGGGATGGGGCCATGTCGACGGCCGGATGGTGTACTGCTTCGCGCAGGACTTCACCGTCTTCGGCGGCACCATGAGCGAGGCGAACGGCCGCAAGATCTGCGCGATCATGGATCTCGCGATGGACAACGGGGCGCCGGTGGTGGGCCTGAACGACTCCGGTGGCGCGCGCATCCAGGAGGGCGTCGTGTCGCTGGGCGCCTACGCCGACGTGTTCCTGCGCAACACGCTCGCGTCGGGGGTGGTCCCGCAGATCTCGGCCATCCTCGGGCCGTGCGCGGGCGGCGCGGTGTACTCCCCCGCCATCACCGATTTCACCGTCATGGTCCGGGGCACCAGCCACATGTTCGTGACCGGCCCTGAGGTCATCAAGGCGGTCACCTCCGAGGAGGTCTCCTTCGAGGACCTCGGCGGCGCGATGACCCACAACACCAAGAGCGGGGTCGCGCACTTCGCGGCGAGCGACGACGCGGACGCGCTGCGCCACGTGCGGCGCCTGCTCTCGTTCATGCCCGCGAACAGCGCCGAGGACCCGCCGCGGCGAGCCTGCACGGACCCGGTGGACCGCCGCGATCCCGAACTGGCCACCCTCGTGCCGGAATCGCCCGACAAGCCCTACGACATGAAGGAGGTCGTGCGCCGCGTGGTGGACGACGGCGACTTCTTCGAAGTCCACGAGCATTTCGCGGCCAACCTGGTGGTCGGCTTCGCGCGGCTGAACGGCCGTCCGGTCGGCATCGTGGGCAATCAGCCGCGCGTCCTGGCCGGCGTGCTCGACATCGACTCCTCGGTGAAGGGCGCGCGGTTCGTGCGCTTCTGCGACGCGTTCAACATCCCGCTGCTGACGTTCGAGGACGTGCCGGGCTTCCTCCCCGGCACGCAGCAGGAATGGGGCGGGATCATCCGTCACGGGGCCAAGCTGCTCTACGCCTACTGCGAGGCCACCGTGCCCAAGCTCACCGTGGTGGTGCGCAAGGCCTACGGCGGGGCGTACGACGTCATGTCCAGCAAGCACATCCGTGGCGACTACAACGTGGCCTGGCCGTCGGCGGAGATGGCGGTGATGGGGGCCGATGGCGCGGTCAACATCCTCTATCGCGAGGAATTGGCCCGGGCCGGGGACCCGGTCGCGGAGCGCAAGCGCCTGATCGCGGAATACAACGACCGCTTCGCGAGCCCCTGGATCGCGGCCGAGCTGGGCTATCTCGACGACGTGATCGAGCCCGAGGACACCCGTCCACGGTTGATCGCCGCGCTCGAGATGCTGCGCGACAAGAAGCAGGTCCTGCCCCACAAGAAGCACGGCAACCCCCCGCTCTGAGCGGGTCTGGAACACCCAAGGGGAC
Organism: Candidatus Eiseniibacteriota bacterium; assembly: GCA_963776245.1. Taxonomy (GTDB): domain Bacteria; phylum Eisenbacteria; class RBG-16-71-46; order RBG-16-71-46; family RBG-16-71-46; genus CAVSAC01. Next base: position 438,261 of record CAVZLN010000006.1, read on the forward strand.
GCGCCCATGGGCACGTCCCCCTGCCGCGCGGGAGTATATCCGGCGGCCGGGCCTGACGCCACCGGGAGCGGGCTCACACCACCAGCATCGCGTCCCCGTACGAGTAGAAGCGGTAGCGCTCCGCGACCGCGTGGGTATAGGCGCGCTTCATGAGGTCCTCTCCCGCGAACGCGGCCACCAGCAGCAGCAGCGTGGTGCGCGGCAGATGGAAGTTCGTCAGCAGGGCGTCCACGGCCCGGAAGCGGTAGGGCGGCAGGATGTACTTGCGCGTCCACCCGCTGGCGGCCGCCAGCGCGCCGGCGTGCGCGTCGCACGCGGACTCGAGCGCGCGCACCGAGGTGGTGCCGACCGCCACGATCCGCCCGCCCGCGGCCCGCGCCGCCCGCAGCGCGGCCGCGGTGGCTTCGGGCACCTCGAACCACTCCTCGTCCATCCGGTGCTCCGCCGGGTCCGCGGCCGACACCGGGCGGAACGTGCCCGGACCCACATGGAGCACCACGCGCCACGCCGGAACGCCGCGCGCGGCGAGCGCCGCGAGCAGCTCGGGCGTGAAGTGGAGCCCCGCCGTCGGTGAGGCGACCGCGCCGTCCACGCGCGCATACACGGTCTGATAGCGGTCGCGGTCGGAATCGTCCGCCGCGCGATGGATGTAGGGCGGCAGCGGCATCTCGCCGTGCGCCTCGAGCGCGGCGCGCAGGTCGCCGCGGGCGACGCGCACGACCCGCTCGCCCTCCTCACCGGCGGACATCACCTCGAGCTCGAGCGCTCCGTCCGCGGTCGCGAGCCGGCCGCCGGGGGGCGCCTTCCGCGCCGGCCGCGCGAGCACCCGCCACCCACCGCCCGGCTCCGGGCGCACCAGCAGGAGCTCGACCCGGCCCCCGCTCGGACGCTGGACGCGCAGTCGCGCCGGGATGACGCGCGTCTCATTGACCGCCAGCGCGTCACCCGGACGCAGCCATTCGCCGAGGCGTGCGAAGGTCGTGTCGTGGAGGGTCCCGCTCGAGCGTTCCAGCACCAGCAGGCGCGAGCCCTCGCGCCGCACGGCGGGCCGCTGGGCGATCAGCTCGGGCGGCAGGGGATAGTCGAGGTCGTCGAGTCGCACGGCGCCGGGGTGGCGGACCCGCGTCAGGACAGCGGCAGTTCGGGGTGGACCGCGCCGCCGCGGCTCGCGCCCGGCAGCGGATGTCCGAGGTGCTCGTAGGCGAGCGGGGTGGCCTCGCGTCCGCGCGACGTGCGCTTGATGAACCCCTCCTGCACCAGGTAGGGCTCGTACACGTCCTCCAGCGTCCCGGCTTCCTCGCCCACCACCACCGCGAGCGTATTGAGCCCCACCGGGCCGCCGCCGTACTTGGTGATCAGCGCCTCGAGCAGGCGGCGGTCCATCTCGTCGAGGCCGCGCGCGTCCACCTCGAGCAGGCGCAGCGCCTCGCGGGTGATGGCGAGATCCACCCGCCCGTCGCCCCGGATGAGGGCTACGTCGCGCACCCGGCGGAGCAGCCGGTTGGCGACGCGCGGCGTGCCGCGCGAGCGGCGCGCGATCTCGACCGCGGCGTCGGCCGCGACCTCGACCTTGAGGATCGAAGCCGATCGCTCGACGATCCGGGCGAGGTCGGCGGCCGCGTAGTAGTCGAGCCGCAGGGTCATCCCGAAGCGCGCGCGCAGCGGGGACGACAGCAGCCCCGAACGCGTGGTGGCGCCGACCAGCGTGAATCGCTCGAGATTGATCTTGAGCGAGCGGGCGCTCGGACCGCGGTCGAGCAGGATGTCGAGCGTGAAGTCCTCGAGCGCCGGATAGAGATACTCCTCGACCACCGGGCTCAGCCGGTGGATCTCGTCCACGAACAGGATGCCGCGCGGACCGACGTTGGTCAGCAGGCCGGCGAGATCGCCGGGGCGCTCGATGACCGGGCCCGAGGTGTGCGTGATCTCGACGCCGAGTTCGTTCGCGAGGATGGTGGCGAGGGTGGTCTTGCCGAGCCCGGGGGGGCCGTGGAACAGCACGTGATCCAGCGCCTCGCCGCGCCGGCGCGTGGCCTCGAGGAAGATGGCGAGCTGCTCCTTCACCAGCGCCTGGCCGACGAAGTCGACCAGCGCCAGGGGCCGCAGCCGCGACTCCTCGCGCACGTCCTCGGGGAAGGCCTCGGGGTCGGCGATGCGCGGCGCGTGCTTCGCGCGTGCGGGATCGCGTATCGACTTCGGTTCGTCCGTCACCGCGCGCTCCCTCCCGACGTGAGCGCGGCCTTGCCGAGCCTCATCAGCGCACGCCGCACCAGATCCTCGAGCGACAGGTCGTCCTCCGCCTCGGCCACCCTGCGGATCGCCTCGGTTGCCTGAGGCGCAGTGTAGCCCAGCGCGAGGAGCGCGGCGACGCCGTCCTCGAACCGCCCGTGGGGCGGCAGCACCGTGCCGTCGCGCGGCTCCGGCGATCCGCCCGGCGGCGACAGCCACTCGAGCTTGTCGCGCAGCTCGACGACCAGGCGCTCGGCGGTCTTGCGTCCGATGCCCGGGATGGCGACCAGGGTGGCGACGTGCTCGCCGCGGATCGCGCGCGCGAGCGCCAGCGGCTTGAGCCCCGAGAGCACCGCGAGAGCGAGGCGCGGCCCCACGCCGTTGACTCCGATGAGCAGGTCGAACAGGCCCAGCTCCTCGGGGTCGGCGAAGCCGAACAGCTGGAGCGAGTCCTCGCGCACCACCTGGCGGGTGCGCAGCGCGGCCATCTCGCCCACCCCGGGCAGCGCCCCCGCGGTGTGGGCCGAGACGCTCACGAGGTAGCCCACGCCGCCACACTCGACCACGCAGTGGGCCGCCGACTTCTCGAGCAGGGTGCCGCACAGGCTGGCGATCATCGCGGGCTCTGGCGCGCGAGCAGCAGGGCGAGGCGCTGGGCGGCGGCGGAGGCGGCGCGCGCGGGCGCCGGGCGGTTCGCGCGGTGCAGGTGGCAGAGCGCGATGGCGAGCGCATCGGAGGCGTCGGGACCGATCACGCCACGCACCCCGAGCAGGCGGCGCACCATGAACACGACCTGATCCTTGGATCCCGCGCCGGTCCCGGTGACGCTCATCTTGACCTCGCGCGGCGTGTACTCCGCCACCTCGAACCCGCGCTGGACAGCGGCCACCAGCAGCGCGCCGCGCACCTGGCCCAGCACCAGCGTCGAGCGCACGTTCTCGTGATAGAACGCTTCCTCGATGGCCACCACGTCGGGCCGGAATTCGTCCATCACCTCGCCCGCCCGCGTCGCGATGGCGTGCAGCCGGTGGGGCAGATCGAGCCGGGCGGGCGGGGCGGCGACACCGTGGGTCAGACAGCGATAGAGGTTGCCGCAGCGCTCGACCACGCCGTAGCCGGTGCGCCGGCTGCCGGGGTCGAGTCCGAGGACGCGCATGCCGGGCCGCCCGGCGTCAGTCCGACAGCTTGGCGAGGACGTCGTCGGCCATGTCGAAGTTGGCGTGGACCTTCTGGACGTCGTCGTGATCCTCGAGCGCCTCGATGAGGCGCAGCAGCGCCCCGCCCTCCTTCTCCGTGACGGGGACCTGGAGACTCGCCACCTTGGTGATCTCGGCGCTCTGCACCGGGATGGCCCTGGCCGCCAGCGCCTCCTTCACCGCCTCGAAGGCGGCGAGAGGAGTCAGGATCTCGTGGGAGTCGCCGCTCGTGGTCACGTCTTCGGCGCCCGCCTCGAGCGCGACCTCGATGAGCAGGTCCTCGGCCACGGCGGACTTCTCGACCAGCAGCACGCCCTTGGGCCTGAACAGGTACGAGACCGCGCCGGCCTCAGCCATGTTGCCGCCGTACTTGGTCAGGACGTGGCGGATGTCCCCCGCGGTCCGGTTGCGATTGTCGGTCGCGACCTCGATGAGCAGGGCCACGCCGCCGGGGGCGTAACCCTCGTACTGGACCTCTTCGTAGTTCGCGCCCTCGACCTCGCCGCTGCCACGCTTGATCGCACGTTCGATGTTGTTGGCCGGCATGTTCACGGACTTGGCGGTCGCCACCGCCGTGCGCAGCCGGGGATTGGACTCGAGGTCCCCCCCACCGTGCCGGGCGGCGATCGTGATCTCCTTGATGTACTTGGAGAACATCTTGCCACGGGCCTGGTCGGTGGCCGCCTTCTTACGCTTGATGGTGGCCCACTTGGAATGGCCGGACATGCCTCACCTCCGGATGCGCTTCAGGACGCGTTCGCGTTCGCCTCGCGCTCCGCCCTCGCCGCCGCGATCACCTTCTCGGACTGATCGCGCGGAACCTCCTCGTAGCGGGAGAACCGCTGCGAGTGCACGCCGCGCCCCTGCGTCAGCGAGCGCAACTGAGCCGAATACTTGTAGAGCTCGCCGCTGGGCACCTCGGCGTGGATGATCTGACGGCTGCCCTCCGTCTCCGTCTTCAGGATGCGGCCGCGGCGCACGGAGAGGTCGCCCATCACGTCCCCCAGGAAGTCGCCCGGGATGCGCACGATCACGTTCTCGATGGGCTCGAGCAGCACCGCCCGCGCCTCGGGCTTCTTCATGACCTCGTGGAAGCACGATTCCCCGGCGATCTTGAACGCCATCTCCGACGAATCCACGTCGTGGTACTTGCCGAAGAACAGCGCCACCTGCACGTCGACCACCTGATAGCCCGCGAGCGGGCCGCGTTCCATCCCCGCCACCACACCCTTCTCGACCGCCGGGATGAACTGGTTGGGCACCACCCCACCCTTGACCTCGTCGAGGAACTTGAATCCCTCCCCGCGCGGGCTCGCCTGCAGGCGCAGGTGGACCTCCCCGAACTGGCCGCGCCCTCCGGTCTGCTTCTTGTGACGATACTCGCCCTCGGCCTTGCCCTTGATGGTCTCGCGGTAGGGCACGTGCGGCTTCGAGAGCACCACCTCGACGCCGAAGCGCTTCTTCAGGCGCTCCACCATGACCTCGATCTGGAGGTCGCCCATGCCGTAGACCAGGGTCTCGTGCGTGCTCGTCTCGTAGGTGCGCGAGAAGGTCGGGTCCTCCTCATGGAGGCGCGCGAGCCCGGTGGAGATCTTCTCCTCGTCCCCCTTGTTCTTCGCCTTCACGCACTCCGCGGTCACCGGGCCCGGGAAGTCCGGAGGCGCCAGGACCACCGGGCGCGACTTCTCCGCCAGCGTGTCCCCGGTGTGCGTCTCCTTGAGCTTCACCGCCGCGACGATGTCGCCCGCGATCGCGCTCTTGCACTCCAGCCGCTCCTTGCCCACCAGGTGGTAGAGGGCGCTCATCTTCTCGGCGCGATTGCGCGTGCTGTTCAGGACGTCCCGGCCCGGCTCGAGATGGCCCGAGTAGAGGCGGATCAGCGAGAGATCACCGAGGTGCTGCTCGGAGAGCGTCTTGAACACCATGCCGGTGACCGGCTCGCCGCTCTCGGGCTTGAGGGTGACAGCGGTCTCGCCGATCAGGCCCGACTGCTGCTTGACCTGGTGGGGCGCGGGCAGCACGTCGATGACCTCGGCGAGCACCTCCCGGACACCGTGGTTGTTGAACGCCGAGCAGCAGAAGACCGGCATGAGATCGCCCAGCACCACGCGCTCGCACAGGCCCTTGCGGATCTCCGTCTCGGTGAGCTCGGCGCCCTCGAGGAACTTGTTCATCAGCTCCTCGTCGCCGATCGCGGCCTCTTCCATCAGGGTGGCCCGGGCCCGGGCGACGGCATCCACCATCTCGACGGGCACCGGCACCTCGCTGCTCTTCTCCTCCATGCCCTTGCCGCTGAACGTGTAGGCCTTGCCCTCGATGAGATCGACGATGCCGCGGAAGGCCTCGGCCTCACCGATGGGCAATTGGGCAGGCACCGCATTGATGCCGAGCTTCTGGCGAAGCGAGGCCACCGCGGCGAGGAAGTCGGCGTGCTCCTTGTCCATCATGTTCACGACCACCAGCACGGGGGTCTTTTCCTGCTTCAGCACCTCCCACACCACTTCCGTGCCCACCTCCACGCCGGCGTTCGCGCGCAGCATGAGGATGGCGGAGTCGGCGACCCTCAGCGCGCTGTACACATCGCCCACGAAGTCCGGATAGCCGGGCGTGTCCATCAGGTTGACCTTGTGTCCCGCCCACTCGAACTGGGCGAGCCCGAGGTTGATCGTGATCTGGCGCGAGATCTCGTCGGCGGCGTGGTCGAGCAGCGTGGTCCCGTCGGCGACGCGGCCGAGCCGGGTCGTCGCCTTCGCCAGGAAGAGCATCGCCTCGGCGAGCGAGGTCTTGCCGACGCCGTGATGGGCGACGAGCGCGACGTTGCGGATCTGCGCGGTGGTGAATTCCCTCAAGTCACACCTCGGAGTGGGTGGATGAAGTCGTCCTGGGTGCGCGACCGGGGGGTCGGGCATCGCGTATGAGCGCGTAAGATGATGCGGCGACGAACGCTATCACCGTGCGCGCAAGCGGGTCAAGCGTGGCCCGCCCGCCCGCGCGTCGCAGGCGACGCGCGCGGCCGAGCCGGCCCCGGCCCGCGGATCCGACGCCAGGGAGAGGGCATCGAACGAGTGCCGGGGGTCGTCATCGCGGACCACGCTGCGCCCGCCGACTCATTGACCCCCGATCGCACGAACCGCTAGTCTTCCTGCGTTTGCGAGCAGGGTCTTCCCCGAGAACCTGTTCCGTACGCACCGACCCGAAGGAGAGACGATGAGCGTGAGCACCCGGAAGCGCGTCGCGGTGGCCCTCGGCCTCGCGGCGCTCACCATCTTCGCGGCCTATGCCGCGACGGCCGGTCCCGCCAAGGGCAATGCCGCGGCCGCGAAGCCCGTCTTCACCTCGAAGTGTATCGCCTGCCACAAGGCCGATGGCAGCGGAGGCGTGAAGCTGACCGGGAACCCGACGCCGAACTGGAAGGACCCCAAGACCTGGGCCGATCCCAAGCGCACCGACGACTACCTCCGCGACTGCATCACCAATGGCAAGATGCAGTCGGGCATGGTCGCCTGGGGAAAGACCGGACAGCTGAAGCCGCAGCAGGTCGAGGACATGATCGTTTACATCCGCACGACGTTCGCGCCGAAGAAGAAGTAGCCGCGCTCCGGCCGGAGACGCGAGAGGCGGGCCCGGTGGGCCCGCCTCTTCGTTCTCTCCCGGCGCTCGCGCCCGGGATCAGCGGATATCGATCGACCAGGGCATGACCGCGAGCGGCGCTCCGACCGGGAAGCGCGCCGCCACCAGCCAGGCCTGCACGACCTCGGGCAGCACCAGGCGTTCCTGCGCGTTGTCGTCGTCGTCGCGGATCCAGTCCTCGATCAGGCGGCTCAGGAACGGGTGGTCGACCTTTGGATACACGTCGATGATGAGCTCCTCGCCCGCGGCGATGTTCGCGCGCTCGCGCGCCGCGGCGAACGCCTCTTCGAGACCCCCGAGTCCGTCCACCAGGCCGAGGTCGTAGGCGGCGAGCCCGCTCCACACGCGGCCCTGAGCCACCGAGTCCACCTCAGCCACCGAGAGCCCACGGCTCTTCGACACGCGCTCGAGGAACCCCTGGTAGAATTCCCGCAGGTGGCGCTCGTAGACGGTGCGCTCCTGGGGCGTGAAGTCGCGGTACGGGGAAAGCATCGAGGCGTGGCGGCCCCGCTCGAAGGTCTCGACGCTGAGCCCCAGCTTCCGGTAGAGGCCGGCCACGTTGAGCTTTCCGCCGTAGATGCCGATCGAGCCCGTGAGCGTGGAAGGCTCTGCGAGCAGCACGTCGCCTCCCACCGCGAGATAGTAGCCGCCAGACGCCGCGGCGTCCGACATGCTGACGATCACCGGCTTGACCTCGCGGCAGCGCACGATCTCGCGCCACAGTTCATCCGAGGATTGCGCCGATCCCCCGGGGCTGTCGATTCTCAGCACGATGGCCTTGACCGCCTTCCGGGTGCGCACCTCGCGCAGCGCCTGGACGAGCGTCTCGGTGCCGAGCACGCGCCCCTCCATGGGGTCCTCGCGGCTCTTGCCGGGCGCGATGGCGCCCGAAGCCACGACCAGCGCGACGTGCGCGCCGGAGCGGGGCGTCATCAGGCGGGCGATGTAGCGCCCGAGCGACACGCCGGGCAGGGATCGCGAGCCCCGTCGCAGCGCGAGCGAGTCGACATCCGCGTCGTAGAGCAGCGAATCCACCAGGCCGCGCGCCAGCGCCTCCGTGGCCGTGAAGGGGCCCTCGTCGAGGATCGCACGCACCGTGTCGGCGTCCAGGCCGCGTGCGGACGCGAGGCTGTCGCAGAGCAGGGCATACTGGTCGTCGAGCAGCGCCTCGAGCGCTTCGCGCGCCGGTTCGGTGAGCGATGTGCGCGTGTAGGGCTCGGTGCCCGACTTGTACACGCCGATGTGCGCAAAGTTCGGCGTGATCCCGAGCTTGTCGAACGTGCCGCGGAAGAAGGTGGCGGTCAGCGCGAGGCCGTCGAGCTGGAGTTGCGCGGTCGGTGGCACACACACCAGGTTCGCCGCCGAGGCGAGCAGGTACTCGCGCTCCCCGCCCCCGGCGAGGCTCGCGACCACCGGCTTCCCGGCGTTGCGGAAGGCGAGCACGGCATCCCGGACCTCGGCGACCCGGGCCCAGCCCCAGTCGATCCCGTCGATGTGCAGGACGAGGCCCTCGACTTTGTCGTCCTCGGCCGCGCGCCGGAGCGCGCGCACCACGTCGTGGACCTGCAGCCGGCCGGAACGGAAGGTGCGCAGTGAGAAGGGCCCGTAGAGCGGCGGCGCCTCGTCCAATTGCGCCGGGACGTCGAAGATGAGCACGGATGCCGCGTTGGCCGGCGACGCGGGGCGGCGCAGAGCGACGGCCGCCGTGAGGATGGCCGCGCCGAGAAGCGTCACCAGCAGCACGAAAACGAGGACGCCACGGCGTCCAGACATGCGAAACCCTCCGGGTCCGTGTGAGTGAGGCGGGACCGCGCGGTCCGCTGGCGCCGACATCGAGCCGGCGACCGGACCCCGCAGCTCAGAGGAGTTTACGCACCTCGAGCGAGAAGTAAAGACCGCGCGCGTCCTGCGCGTGGTCGAGGTGCCACTCGAGTCGCACAGTCCCGGTGGCACGCACGCGGAGCCCGCGGCCCAGCGATTGGTCGCCGAGCACGGTGGCTTCGGCGAAGCGATACGACGAATGCAGCCCGAGCATCTCCGGCACGGCCACCGCGTCGTAGCTGCGCCATCCGCAGGCGGGGCCGACCGACCACCACGCACTGCCGGCGAACGTCTCGAGTTCCGCGAACCCGGCGATCTCCCGGTACTCCTCGGCAGGCGCGAACCGGCTGACCAGCACTTCGCCCCGCGGTCCGGCGGCGATGCTCCATCCGGCGAGTTCGAGGCGCCCAGCCACGCGCGCACGCGCCACCGAATAGTCGAAGTACAGAGCGCTGTCCGGGGTGTCGTAGCGCATCGCTTCGATCTCGATCTCGGTCACCGCCGACCACATCGCGGCCATCCGGACCACGGCTTCGGCCCGCGCACGACCCTCGAGCAGATCGTCGCGGCTGGTCGGGACGGGCCGCCGCGTGACTCGCCGGACCCCTTCGGCCTCGAGCGCGAGCGAGTGGCCGGTGAGCGTCTCCAGTCGCACCCGGACGTCGGCGCCATGCTCCAGATGGTCCCGGGTGGAGGAGTCGGGGAACGCGCGTGCGACCAGCGCGTAGGCGAACCGCCACTCCGGTCCGAACAATGGCGCATGCTCGAACGCCACGCTGGCGCGTGCGCTCGCCCGATCCGGGACGATGCTGGCGCCGACCCCCGTGGAGCTCAGCAGGTCACCCCGGAGCCCCAGTTCCAACGCGGTCGCGGCGTCGTCGAAGGAGCGCCGCAGCCGGGAGACCAGCTCACCCCGCCGCTGGGTGAGATCGCGCCCGAACGTTCGGTCGCGGCGGAACTCGAATCGCGGCGCGAGCCACCACGCCACGGAGGGCCCCAGCGCACCCTGCGCGGTCGCGGAGAGCGCATCCTGCTGGAGGAGATCCCCCACGCTCGCGTCGTTCTGGACGCGGAACCGGGTCCGCCCTTCCGCCCGGGTACCGTCCAGTGCCACCCGGGCGATGCCCGCCCACCGGATTTCCGGAGAGCCGACCAGGCGGCGACCGAGGAAGGTCGTATCGACGAACGCGTCCTCGTAGAAGAACTCGTTCGAGATGTCGGTGCCCCCGCCGACCTCGAGGTTCAGCCGCAGGCTGTCCGCCGGGCTCGCGGCCGCGCGCCCCGGGCAGGCTCCCTGCACCAGGAGGGCCGTGGCCACCAGCGCCACCCAGGAGCCGGGACCCCGCAAACCCAGGTCGGACGCCGACATCCGCGGCCAGTGGGGGGACTTCAGGCGGCCGCGAGCCGGAGCGCGCGGTACGCGAGCGCCCGAGCCGCCTGCGTGAGTCGCAGGGCCGCGTCCGGGCGCTCCGCGCGGAACTCGCCCCACGCCTGTGCTTCGATCTGCTGCGCCCGCGCCAGGGCAGCGTGCGCCGCCTCGTTCCCACGGTCGGCGAGCCGCTCCTGCGCCCGGCCGATGAGATCGTCGGTCCGGCGCAGGGCGCGGTCGGCCGCCTCGAACCGGTTCTCCTCCAGGTTGCAGAGCCGCAGGGCGCGAAGTCCACGCTCGCGGGCACTCATCGTGAGCTGCAGCGCCGCGAGGTAGCGGCCGGCGGCGCCCGCATCCTCAGCACGTCCCTGCATCGCGAGCGCCGTCGCCATCGCAGCGCGCGCGCGGTCCTGGTCGCACTCCTCGATCCGTTCTCGGGCACGATCCAGCATCTCCCGGCTGCGCTCGATCTGGGCGCGCACGCGGTCGGGATCCGGAAGGCCCCGCACCAGCGCGATGGCTCGATCGGCATGCCCGCGGGCCTCGAGTGTAAGGCGGACGGCCAGCACAAGCTCGCTCGATCCGAAAGCGGACTTCGCGCGCCCCTGGACGCCGACGGAGGTCGCGACCTCGGCTCGCGCGTGGGTGTCATCCGAGTTCGACACGATCACCTCGGCCTGTTCGATGCGGCGATCGGTCACGTCGAGTTCCATCTGCACGCGCTCCCGCGCCGGCGTCTGGGCTCCGACAGCCTGAACGAGGGCCGCCTGGGCCAGGAGCAGCGTGACCAGGAATGGGAAACGCGCGCGGGGGACCATGTCCAGCCTCCAGTCCGGGAGCCAACGGGCGAGGGAGTTCTATCGGATCCCGAGGATTCTCACCACCACGGATTGCACTCCCCGTGCCGGGGGCCTGCGGACCGGGGCCGCCCACGGAGCGCGGTGCGGCACCGCTGGTTGGCCGCCCGGGGGGTCCCCGGCGCCATCCGGGCCCGAGGGGGCACGTGCCCCGGCAGGTACGGACGCTCGATCCACGATGGTCCGGGCGGGGCATGGTCATGGAATGGGCGAGCCAGCGACTCGCCCCCCGCAGTGGCGCGGCCACCGCTCACCGGGTCAGGAGCGCTCGCTGGGCCCGGGCTGGATATCCCGACAAGCGAAAGGCCCCGGTGCCGAAGCATCGGGGCCTTCGCGAGGATAATGGGGCGGCGACCTACTCTCCCACCCGGTTGCCCGGGCAGTACCATCGGCGCTGGAGGGCTTAACTTCTCTGTTCGGAATGGGAAGAGGTGTGACCCCTCCGCCATTGCCACCCCAAACTATTCTGACAACCGATATGAGACGCGGGCGCCTTTCGACACACCTACGTGAATGTAAACCAATCAAGCCGCACGGCTGATTAGTACGGGTCGGCTGAAGTCCTTACGGACCTTACACCTCCCGCCTATCGACGTCGTAATCTCCGACGAGCCTTCAGGTGGCATTCGCCACGGGATCCCTCATCTTAGGGTGTGTTTCGCGCTTAGAGGCTTTCAGCGCTTATCACGTCCGAACATAGCTACCCGGCAATGCCCTTGGCAGGACAACCGGCACACTAGAGGTTCGTTCGCTCCGGTCCTCTCGTACTAGGAGCAACTCCCCGCAAGGATCCTCCGCCCACGATGGATAGGGACCGAACTGTCTCACGACGTTCTGAACCCAGCTCACGTACCGCTTTAATGGGCGAACAGCCCAACCCTTGGGACCTTCTCCAGCCCCAGGATGCGATGAGCCGACATCGAGGTGCCAAACCCCTCCGTCGATATGAACTCTCGGGAAGGATCAGCCTGTTATCCCCGGCGTACCTTTTATCCGTTAAGCGATGGCCTTTCCATGCAGAACCACCGGATCACTATGCCCTGCTTTCGCATCTGCTCGACCTGTCCGTCTCGCAGTTAAGCTCCCTTGTGCCATTGCACTCCACGCGCGATTACCAACCGCGCTGAGGGAACCTTTGGGCGCCTCCGTTACCTTTTAGGAGGCAACCGCCCCAGTTAAACTGCCCGCCTGACACTGTCCCATGGCCGGATTACGGCTCAGGGTTAGAATCCCAATATTTCAAGGGTGGTATTTCAAGGTTGGCTCCACGAGAGCTAGCGCTCCCGCTTCAAAGCCTCCCACCTATCCTACACATGAAAGATCAGGACCCAATATCAGGTTACAGTAAAGGTGCACGGGGTCTTTCTGTCCAGTCGCGGGTAAGCGGCATCTTCACCGCTGCTACAGTTTCGCCGAGCTCTTGCAGGAGACAGCAGTCAACTCGTTACACCATTCGTGCAGGTCGGAACTTACCCGACAAGGAATTTCGCTACCTTAGGACCGTTATAGTTACGGCCGCCGTTTACCGGGGCTTCAGTTCAGAGCTTCACCTTGCGGCTGACCCCTCTCTTTAACCTTCCGGCACCGGGCAGGTGTCACTCCCTATACGTCGCCTCATCGGCTTAGCAGAGAGATGTGTTTTTGGTAAACAGTCGGTTGACTCCATTCACTGCGGCCTCACGTGCTTCCAGGAGCAAGTCCCTTCACACGCGAGGCACCCCTTATTCCGAAGTTACGGGGCTAATTTGCCTAGTTCCTTCTGCAAGACTCACTCGAGCACCTTAGGATCTTCACCCCACCTACCTGTGTCGGTTTACGGTACGGACACCGATGGGACTCGCTACGAGGTTTTTCTCGGCAGCGGGATTAGGAGCAGTTGGCTCGCCTTTCGGCTCGTTTCCCCATCACCTCTCGGAGTATGTGCCTCCCGGATTTGCCTAGGAGACCTCCTACGGGCTTAGACCGGTATACCGATGACCGGCTGCTCTTTCACTTCTGCGTCACCCCTTCGCGTCTTGGTCGCCCCAACAGTGGTGCAGGAATATTGACCTGCTTTCCATCGGCTACGCCTTTCGGCCTCGCCTAAGGGTCCGACTAACCCTGAGCGGATTAACCTTCCTCAGGAAACCTTGGGTTTTCGGTGAACGGGTTTCTCGCCCGTTTTCTCGCTACTCGTTCCGGCATAATCACTTCTGCGTCGTCGAGCCGACCTTGCCGGTCGACCTTCATCCTAAAGCAGAACGCTCCCCTACCAGACGACTTTCGTCGAATCCGAAGCTTCGGTGGCGGACTTCAGTCCCGCACATTATCGGCGCAGGATCCCTTGACCAGTGAGCTGTTACGCACTCTTTAAATGATGGCTGCTTCTAAGCCAACATCCTGGTTGTCTAAGCGACCCCACATCCTTATACACTTAGCCCGCACTCAGGGACCTTAGCTGTCGGTCTGGGTTGTTCCCCTCTCGTCTACGAAGCTTATCCCTCGTAGGCTGACTCCCGCGATAGATGTCACCGGCATTCGGAGTTTGAATGGGTTTGGTAACCTGGTGGGGTCCCTAGCCCAATCAGTGCTCTACCTCCGGGACACAATGACGCGAGGCTATGGCTAAACATATTTCGGGGAGAACCAGCTATCACGTGGTTTGATTGGCCTTTCACCCCTACCCACGGCTCATCCGATGACTTTTCAACGTTAACCGGTTCGGACCTCCACGGACTGTGACATCCGCTTCATCCTGGCCATGGGTAGATCACTCACGCTTCGGGTCTACCGCCTGCAACTGATCGCCCATTTCGGACTCGCTTTCGCTACGGCTCCGCGTCTTAGACGCTTAACCTTGCTGCAGACGAGTAACTCGCCGGATCATTATGCAAAAGGCACGCCGTCAGCCGCTTGCGGAGCAAGCTCCGCATTAAGCCTCCGACCGCTTGTAGGCACACGGTTTCAGGTTCTATTTCACTCTCCACCTGGAGTCCTTTTCACCTTTCCCTCACGGTACTTGTTCGCTATCGGTCACGAGTGAGTATTTAGCCTTACGAGATGGTCCTCGCAGATTCCCGCCGGATTTCACGTGTCCTGCGGTACTTGGGAGACCGATCAGAGAGTTGACGCGCTTTCGTCTACAGGGCTATCACCTGCTGTGGCCCGACTTTCCAGACGGTTCGACTAGCGTGTCAGTTTGTAACTCTCCGGACCTACGCCGACCGGATCCCACGACCCCTCCGCACGCAAGCGTGCTCGGGTTTAGGCTCATCCCCTTTCGCTCGCCGCTACTCAGGGAATCGAATTTTCTTTCTTCTCCTAGGGGTACTGAGATGTCTCACTTCCCCCCGTTGGCTTCGCTCCGCCTATGCATTCAGCGGAGGATGACGGGACATGACTCCCGCCGGGTTTCCCCATTCGGACATCCCCGGGTCAACGCTTGTTTGCAGCTCACCGAGGCTTATCGCAGCTTACCACGTCCTTCATCGCCTACTCGTGCCAAGGCATCCACCGTGCGCCCTTAGTAGCTTGACTGGAATATCAATCACCAAGGTGCATCGAAACTGGCTACCCAGCGTCTCATATTCGGTTGTCAAAGATCGCACGTCGCCTGAGCGACGGTGACGGCTTCCGCATCACGGGATGCCGATCACTCAAGATCTATAAGATCCCGAACCATGCCGCATCGGGATCCTCTCTCGGTTCTGGTGGAGATAGCGGGGCTCGAACCCGCAGCCTCCGGCTTGCAAAGCCGGCGCTCTCCCAATTGAGCTATATCCCCGAAGCCATGGGCGCCCGCGGTGCGGGCCAGGGTGCAATGGTGGGCCTGGGTGGACTCGAACCACCCACCTCACGCTTATCAGGCGTGCGCTCTAACCAACTGAGCTACAGGCCCACACCCTCTGCAATCGCGCGGAGGAGATCGAGCCTGGATAGGCGGTACCCGCTTCCAATGCCCTCCCGCAGGGGCCCCTCGCGGGACCCGAGCCTGGCTGGACGCCGGTGGGACGAATCGAGCCCGGCCGGCGTGCCGGCCAGGCTCAGTCCCAGCCCCAAGCTCCAGAAAGAGAGAGAATAGCGCACATACGGGAAAACCCGGGAGGGACGACCTGGGATCTGCCGCTGCAGGACCGAAGTCCCCAGCGACGTGTCTCCCTAGAAAGGAGGTGATCCAGCCGCACCTTCCGGTACGGCTACCTTGTTACGACTTAGCCCCAATCACTGGTCTTACCTTAGGCGGCTGCCCCCTTACGGTTGGCACACCGACTTCGGGTACTACCAACTTTCGTGGCTTGACGGGCGGTGTGTACAAGGCCCGGGAACGTATTCACCGCTGCCTGCTGATCAGCGATTACTAGCGATTCCGACTTCATGCAGTCGAGTTGCAGACTGCAATCCGAACTGAGACCGGGTTTTTGGGATTGCCTCCACCTCGCGGTATCGGAACCCTTTGTACCGGCCATTGTAGCACGTGTGTAGCCCCAGACGTAAGGGCCATGAGGACTTGACGTCATCCCCACCTTCCTCCGGTTTATCACCGGCAGTCTCCTTAGAGTGCTCAGCATTATCCGTTAGCAACTAAGGACAAGGGTTGCGCTCGTTGCGGGACTTAACCCAACATCTCACGACACGAGCTGACGACAGCCATGCAGCACCTGTGCAACGGCCCCGAAGGGAAGGTGTGTTTCCACACCGGTCCGCTGCATGTCAAGTCTGGGTAAGGTTCTTCGCGTTGCGTCGAATTAAACCACATGCTCCACCGCTTGTGCGGGCCCCCGTCAATTCCTTTGAGTTTCAACCTTGCGGCCGTACTCCCCAGGCGGATCACTTAATGCGTTAGCTGCGGCACTGGAGGGGTCGATGCCTCCAACACCTAGTGATCACCGTTTACGGCTAGGACTACCGGGGTATCTAATCCCGTTTGCTCCCCTAGCTTTCGCGCCTCAGCGTCAGTATCGGGCCAGATGAGCGCCTTCGCCACCGGTGTTCCTCCTGATATCTACGCATTTCACCGCTACACCAGGAATTCCCTCATCCTCTCCCGTACTCAAGACAGGCAGTTTGGGACGCAGGTCCTCGGGTGAGCCGAGGGATTTCACGTTCCACTTACCTATCCGCCTACACGCCCTTTACGCCCAGTGATTCCGAACAACGCTTGCTCCCCCCGTGTTACCGCGGCTGCTGGCACGGAGTTAGCCGGAGCTTATTCGTCGGGTACCGTCAAACGACCAGATTGTTCACCTGATCGCATTTCTTCCCCGACAAAAGGAGTTTACAACCCAAGGGCCTTCATCCTCCACGCGGCGTCGCTTGGTCAGGGTTTCCCCCATTGCCAAAGCCTCTCGACTGCTGCCTCCCGTAGGAGTCTGGGCCGTATCTCAGTCCCAGTGTGGCTGACCATCCTCTCAGACCAGCTACCCATCGTCGCCTTGGTGGTCCGTTACACCGCCAACTAGCTAATGGGACGCGAAGCCATCTCCAAGTGGTAGCTTATAAATAGAGGCCACCTTTGACCTCAGGGCCATGCGACCCCGTGGTCTCATGCGGTATTAGCACCCCGTTGGGAGTGTTATCCCCCTCTTGAAGGCAGGTTCTTCACGCGTTACTCACCCGTTCGCCACTCTACTCGAGGGGTTGCCCCCTCTTTCGCGTTCGACTTGCATGCCTAATCCACGCCGCCAGCGTTCGTTCTGAGCCAGGATCAAACTCTCCGTGGTAGAAAAAGCGGAGAACATGCATGCCGGTCTTGCGACCGACGCGCATGGATCATTCGCAAGGAAATTGAAACCCGAACCACGTCCATACAGCGACGTGTACGGGACCTCGCCGGGCTTTCTTACGTACGTGCGCTATTCAGTTTTCAAAGAGCGTAGTGCCTTGCGCCTCTTGCCTAGGCAAAAGGCGGACGGGGAATCTATCCTCGGATGTTGCGGAAGTCAACTGCTTCTTGATTCGTGAGGTGATTTCCCTGCAGCGAAGGCAATATAGGGGGCACTCGTGTGGCTGTCAAGTCGCCCGGGTCGGCTTTCGCGACTGCCGGCTAACCCTTTCTCTCACAGGGTGTTCGGCTCACCCCGGAGTCCAGGACCTACCGTCGCCTCGCCCCGCGGATCGACGCGCTCGATCCATCTCCGAGCAGGATCGCGCCTCCCACTCGCCATCCATCGTTCCCCGCATGACTTCCAGCCCCTCCGCTGCGGGTGCTGGACGTCCAGACGATCACGCCTGAGGCTCCGGGCGGTAGCGTTTCATCTTACGACCTGCGCGCAGCACGAAGACATCCGCGGCGCTGATCGGCGCGTCCATCCCGACCACGCGCTCGCCGTCGATCGAGACCGCGCCCTGCTCGACGAGACGCCGCGCATCGCTCTTCGACCGCGCGAATCCCGCGGCTACGACGAACTCCACGACCCCCGCCCGCGGCGCCGGGCCCTGCGCGGCGATCACATCGGCGCGATGAAACTCCTCGAGTATCTCGGGGACTTCCCGGCGGCTGAATTGCGTCTCGAAATCCAGCCGCGCCCGCTCCGCGGCTTGCGCGCCGTGGTACATCCGGGCGATGCGCTCGCCCAGGCGCTTCTTCACGCTCATCGGATTCACGGCGGGGTCGGCAAGTTCGCGCTCGATACCGCGGATCTCCTCGGTCGCGGCGTCGGTGACGAGCCGCCAGTAGGGAACCATCACCGAGTCGGGCAGGCTCATCACCTTGCCGAACATCTCCGCCGGTGTGTCCGTGACGCCGATGTAATTGCCGAGGCTCTTGCTCATGCGCTGCTCGCCGTCGAGCCCCGGCAGCACGGGGAGCATGAGTGCGAGTTGAGGCCTTTGGCCGTGGATCTCCTGCAGCACGCGCCCGACGAGCAGGTTGAATCTCTGTTCCGTCGCTCCCAGCTCGACGTCCGAGCGCACCATCACCGAGTCGTAGCCCTGCATCAGCGGGTAGAACAGCTCGTGCAGGCTGATGGGCTCGTGCGCCGCGTAGCGCTTGGCGAAGTCGTCCCGCTCGAGCATGCGGGCCACGGTGTATTGCGACGCGAGACGCAGCACCTCCATGAACCTCATGGTGGCGAACCACTCGCCATTGCGATGGATCTCCACCTGCAGGCGCGGTGCGGTCGGGTGCGGATCGAGGACCTTGAAGAACTGGTCGAGATAGGTGCGCGCATTGGCCGCCACTTCGGCCTCCGTCAGCTGCGGCCGCGTCTTGTTCCGACCGCTCGGGTCCCCCACCATGCCCGTGTAGTCGCCGAGGATGAGGACGACCTGATGCCCCAGATCCTGGAACTGGCGGAGCTTCCGCAGGCCGACCGTGTGGCCCAGGTGGATATCCGGCGCGGTCGGATCGAAGCCCTGTTTGACCCGCAGGGGTCTTCCCTCCTGTCGGCTCGCGCGCAGCCGCTCGCAGAGTTCACCGTGCGGCACGATCTCCTCGGCGCCTCGCTCCAGGATCTCCAGTTGCTGCTCGGGTGACATCGTCATCGGGCTTCTCCTCAGGGCGGGGTCGACAGGTCCGCGTGATTCTAGGGGCGGCATCGCGCCACGGCAATCATCGGAAGCGGGCCTTGACCGTATTCGGTGGCCCCCTCTAGGCTTCCCCTCGCGAAAGGAGTCCGCCGCTTCCCGCGACGGTCACGACGACCCCCCATGCGCAACGCCATCCCGCGGTTTCCCTGGCAGCTCTTCCTCGTGCTGGTCGTGGTGGCCGTGTTCGGTGCCGCTGGCGCGGTGTTTGGCGTGGTCCGCTGGCTCGGGCAGGATCTGCCGACGCCGGAGCAGATGACGGCCATCCAGACGCCGGTCAAGACGGTGATCTACGATGCGCGCGGCCGGGTGCTCCACGAGTTCTACAAGGAGAACCGTTCCCCGGTCCCGCTGAAGAGCGTCCCGCGGCACCTGGTGCTTGCGACGCTCGCGACCGAGGACCGGAGCTTCTACTCCCACTGGGGAGTCGATCTGTGGGGGATCGGGCGCGCCGCGGTCACCAATGCGCTCAAGATGCGCCGCGCTGAGGGCGGCAGCACGATCACGCAGCAGCTCGCGCGCAATCTGTTCCTGACCCACGAGCGGACGGTCACGCGCAAGCTCAAGGAAGTCGCGCTCGCCATCGAGATCGAGCGCACGTACTCCAAGGACCAGATCCTGGAGCTGTACTTCAACCAGATCTACTTCGGGGACGGCGCCTACGGCGTGGACGCCGCGGCGAAGACGTACTTCAGCAAGCCGGTCCAGGAGCTGACGCTGCCGGAATGCGCGCTGCTGGCCGGCCTGCCCGCGAACCCGGGACTCTACAATCCCCGTCGGCGCCCGGGCGCCGTGCGTGCGCGCCGCGCCAAGGTGCTGCGCAACATGCTCGCCACGCGAGCCATCACCCAGGTCGAATTCGACAACGCCGTGAGCGCTCCCCTGGGCGTGACCCCGGTGCGCTACAGCAACGACCGGGCCCCGTACTTCGTCGAGATGGTCCGCCTGTACCTCGACGAGCGCTACGGCTCGAACGCGGTCTACGAAGGCGGCATGAAGGTGTGGACCACGCTCGACATGGACCTCCAGCAGATCGCCGAGCGCGGGCTCGAGAAGCAGCTCGCCCAGCTCGAATCCGATCTCAAGCTCAAGACCACGCGCGCCTCGTTCACGATGCCCGCTTCCGAGGCGGCCCGGGCGGGGCAGCGCACCCCGTACCTGCAGGGGGCACTCGTCGCCCTCGATCCGCGCAACGGATACGTCCGCGCGATGGTCGGCGGTCGCGAGTGGAATCACAGCAATTTCAACCGCGCGACGCAGGCGAGGCGGCAGCCCGGTTCCGCCTTCAAGCCGTTCATCTACACCGCCGCGATCGACAACGGCTTCCACCCCACGGACATCATCATCGACGAGCCGGTCTCCTTCCCGGCCGGCAACGGCGAGCTCTACCAGCCCCAGAACTACGACCGCACCTTCCGCGGCCCCGTGACGCTCCGCTACGCCCTTCAGCAGTCGATCAACGTTCCAGCGGTCAAGCTGCTGCGCAAGGTGGGCACCTCGCTGGTGGCCAGTTACGCCCGCCGCATGGGCGTGAAGAGCCCGATCTCACAGAACCTGTCGATGGCGCTGGGCAGCAGCGAAGTCTCGCTGATCGAGCTCACCTCAGCCTACGGTGTGATCGCGAACCGCGGCATGCGGACCGACCCACTCTTCGTGCTCAAAGTGGAGGACAAGGCCGGGAACGTGCTCGAGCGCGACGCACCGCGGCCGGTCGAGGTGCTCTCGGAGGAGACCGCATCGGTCATGACCTCGATGCTCCAGAGCGTCATGGACCATGGCACCGGAGTGCCGGCGCGCGCGCGCGGCTTCACCTACCCCGCGGCCGGCAAGACCGGGACCATGGACGAGTACAAGGATGCGTGGTTCGTCGGCTTCATCCCCGGCCTGGTCTGCGGGGTCTGGGTGGGATTCGACGAGAAGAAGGTCATCGGTGCCGGCATGACGGGAGCGAGAGCGGCGCTCCCGATCTGGGCCGACTTCATGATCGGCGCCACCCGCGGGCGTCCGGCGGAGGACTTCCCGCTGCCCGTCGGCACCGTCAATCGGCAGGTGTGCGCGGAGACCGGCATGCTGGCGACCGATGCCTGCCCGAACGTGACGACCGAGATGTTCGACGAAGGCTCTCAGCCCTCCGAGCTCTGCACCACCCACCCGGGCCGGCCCCTCCAGCCGGGCCTGGACGAGCCCCCGCCCGCACCACCGGATCTGCGCGAGATCGATCGCGGCGTCCGCGGGCCCGAGCGGCTCCGCATCCGCTGAGCGCGTCCGTCCCGCCCGCTCACGGCGTGCGCGATGATCGCCGCGGTTCCGCTCGCCCCGGAGCGCGCGCGGCTCGCGCTCGGCACGCTCTGGCTGACGGTGCTGCCACGCTGAACGGGGGAAAGCCCGGTCAGACCACCCGCTCGAGCACCAGCGCCGGGGGCGCAGGCGCCGCGTCGGCGATCGTGAAACTCGCCGAAGCGCGCGCCAGCGCGCCGTCGTCCACTCCGGACAGATGGAGGTCCGCCAGCACGTCGCCGGCCGCCACGCGGTCGCCGATGCGGCGGTGGACCACGAGCCCGACGCGCGGATCGATGGCGTCCTCCTTGGCCCGGCGGCCGGCGCCGATCGCCACCATCAGTTCCCCGATGGCAAAGGTGTCCACCGCGGCGACCGCGCCACTCCGCGCGGCCTTCACCGGCAGGATGGTGGGCGCCGGGTGCAGCCGGGCCGCGTCGTCCTCGAGGCTCCCGGGATCACCACCTTGCGCCTCGACCAGTTCGACCATGCGCCGCCACGCGGAGCCGTCCGAGAGCGCCCGCTCGGCGCGGGCGCGCGCCGCGACCGCATCCGGCTCGGCGCCCGCCAGCGTCAGCATGAGCGCCGCCAGATCGAGCGTCAGCGCGCGGACGTCCGGCGGGCCTCCGCCCCGCAGTACGGCGATCGACTCCCGCACCTCGAGGGCATTGCCCACCGCTTCGCCGAGCGGCTGGCTCATGTCGGTGACCAGCGCCGCGGCCTGCGCGCCGAGGGCCCGCGTGGTTCGCACCAGGCGGCGCGCCAGGGACAGCGCGTCTCCGGGCGTCTTCATGAAGGCGCCATTGCCGCACTTCACGTCATACGCGACCGCCCGGGCACCCTCCGCGATCTTCTTGCTCACGATGCTCGGCACGATGAAGTAGTCGCGCTCCACGGTCGAGGTCACGTCCCGCAGTGCGTACAGCTTGCCATCCGCGGGCGCGAGGTCGGGACCCTGTCCCACCATCACCACGCCGATGCGGTCGAGCTGTGCGCGCATCGCGTCGGGCGAAAGGGTCGTCCGGAAGCCGGGGATGCTCTCGAGCTTGTCGAGCGTGCCCCCGGTGTGTCCGAGCCCGCGCCCCGAGACCATCGGCACCAGCACCCCGCAGGCGGCGACCAGCGGCGCCAGCGGCAGCGACACCTTGTCGCCCACGCCCCCGGTCGAGTGCTTGTCGGCGCTCGGCCGGCCGAGCGCGCTCCAGTCGAAGACCCGCCCCGAGTGGAGCAGGCCCTGGGTGAGCGCGTCCGTCTCGGTCTCGTCGAGTCCGTTGATGAACGCGGCCATCAGCCAGGCGCTCGCCTGGTAGTCCGGCAGCGCGCCGCGCGCGAACGCATCCACGAACTCGCGCACGCGTTCCGGGGCATGGACGCGACCTTCGCGCTTCTCGCGCAGGAACTCGCGGGGGTCGAACATGGACCTAGTAGCTCTTCACTTCGGACTTCTCGCCGCGCACGATCTTCACTCCCGCCGAGGCCCCGAGCCGGGTCGCGCCGGCCTTGACCAGCGCTTCGGCATCCTCTTTGGTGCGGACCCCGCCGGAGGCCTTCACCCCCATCTCGGGGCCGACGGTCTCGCGCATCAACTGGATGTCCTCCACCGTGGCGCCGCCGCCGGCGAAGCCGGTCGAGGTCTTCACGAAGTCCGCGTCGGCGGCCTTGGCCAGCGTGCAGCCCATGATCTTCTCGTCGCGCGTGAGCAGCGAGGTCTCGAGGATCACCTTGACCACGGCGCCCTTCGCGGCCTGCACCACGCCGCGGATGTCCTGCTCCACCAGCGCGTAATCCTTGGACTTCATCGCGCCGATGTTGATCACCATGTCCACTTCCTCGGCGCCCTGCTCCACCGCACGGCGCGCCTCGTACGCCTTCACGTCGGGCGCGTGAGCGCCGGACGGGAAACCGATCACGGTGCACACCTTCACGCCGGTGCCGCGCAGCAGCTCGCGGCACAGCGGCACCCAGTTCGGGTTCACGCACACCGAGGCGAAGCAGTACTGCGCCGCCTCGCGGCACAGGGTCTCGATCTGCTCGCGCGTCGCGTCGGGCTTCAGCAGCGTGTGGTCGATGAGCGAGGCCAGGCCGTCGGAGGCCGGGCAGTAGCCCACGGTCGCCACCACGCGCGAGGCGCCGGCGGCGGCCAGCGCGCGCGTCTCGTCGGGGCCGCTCACCGCGCTCACCCCGAAGGCGCGGCACCGTTCGCAGGTGTCGGCGTCGTGCCCGTCCACCGTGGCGGCCGCCGCGGGCGCGCCGGAGAGCGTCGGGCCGCGCCGCCCGAGCGCGTCGAGCACCTTGCGGGTGATCGCCTCGACCAGTTCGTCGCGTTCGCCGCTCATCGTCCCGTCCCCTTCTTCGGCTGCCGCTTCGGCCGCTTCACCAGATCGAACGGCGACCCGAGCAGCTCGATCAGTCGTTTCTTCACGATGCGCCGGCGCGCGTCGCGCCAGTACACCACCAGGCCGGGCGCGAACTCGTGCAGCACCTGCCGGCACGCCCCACAGGGCGAGGCCCCGTGCCCCTGAGCGTCCACGATCGCCACCGCCACGAACTCGCGCTCGCCCTCACACACCGCCCGGAAGACCGCGTTGCGCTCGGCGCAGATCGCCAGCCCGAACGAGGCGTTCTCGACGTTGCAGCCGTGGAACACGCGCCCGCTCCGGGCCAGCAGCGCGGCACCCACGTGGAAGCGCGAGTACGGAGCGTACGCATGCTCCAGCGCGCGCTCGGCCTCCGCCATCAGGTCCTTCGGCTTCATGCGCGCACCTCCTGCAGAAAGGACGTCCCCCGCGTCACCAGTGACACGCCGAACACCTCGGCGAGGGTCGCCGCGACGTCGGCGAACGTCGCGCGCGTGCCCAGTGCGACGCCCGTCCGGACACGCGGGCCGGTCACCAGCAGCGGCGTGTACTCCCGCGCGTGATCGGTGCTCGCCGTCGTCGGGTCGTTGCCGTGATCGGCGGTGATCCACACCATCTCGTCACCCCTCAGGCGGCCGAGCAGTTCGCCCGCGCAGGCGTCGAACGCCTCGAGGCAGCGGGCGAAGCCGGCCGGATCGTTACGGTGTCCGTATTGCTGGTCGAAGTCCACCAGATTGGCGAACACCAGTCCCGCCCCCGGGCGCTTCGCCAGCTCGAGCAGGATCTCCTGGCCCTCGTCGTTGTTGCGGGTATGCAGCCCTTCTGCGACGCCGCGGCCCGCGAACAGATCGTCCACCTTGCCCACTGTCAGGACGTGATGGCCCCCGGCGCTGAGCCGGTCGAGCACCGTGGGTGCGGGCGGTGGGAGCGAGAAGTCGCGCCGCTTCTCGGACACCCGGACGTAGGCGCCGTCGGGCCCGGCGAACGGCCGCGCGATGACGCGCCCCACGCCGTGCTCACCCTGGAGCAGTTCGCGCGCGGCCCGGCACGCCTCGTAGAGCTCCGGGAGCGGCACCACATCGGTGTGGGCCGCGATCTGGAACACGCTGTCGGCCGAGGTATACACGATGTACTTCCCGGTCGCGCGGTGTTCCGCGCCGAAGCGCGCGATGACCTCGGTCCCGGAGTACGGCGCGTTGGCGAGCCAGCCACGGCCCACGCGCTCGCACCAGCGTTCGACAAGGTCGACGGGGAAGCCCTTCGGGTAGGTCGGGAACGCCCGCTCGAGCACCAGCCCCGCCAGCTCCCAGTGCCCGGTGGTGCTGTCTTTCCCGGGCGAGCGCTCGGTCAGCCGGCCGTGCGCGGCGCGCGGGTCGGCCACCGGGCGCACACCCCGGACCGTGCTCAGGCGGCCCAGGCCGAGGCGCTCGAGGTTCGGCAGGCGCAGACCGCCCACCGCCTCGGCCACGTGCCGGAGCGTGTCGCTTCCCCGGTCGCCGTAGTCCCCCGCGTCCGGGAGCTCGCCGATGCCGAGCCCGTCGAGCACGATGAGGAACACGCGCACGGCCTAGTGCCCCTTCGCCACGGCGACCGCCTGGGCGCGCAGTCGGAAATGCTCGGTGGCCTGCCGCGCCCACTCGGCGCGCTCGCCCACCAGGGAGGTGAGCTTCACCGGCCGGCCCCCCGACACGTAGATGCGCGTCACGCGCTTGCCGATGGTGCACATGATCTCGTAGGGCAGCGTCTCGCTGCCGCTCGCGACCTCCTCGAGCGGCAGTGTGGCTGCGCCCTGCTCGCCGAACAGCACGACCTCGTCGCCGACCCGGGCCGCGGGCGCCGCGGCGAGGTCGATCATGGTCAGGTCCATGGTGACGCGTCCCAGGATCGGGCACGACTGCCCATGCACCAGCATGCGGCCGCGGTTGGACAGCAGCCACGAGTAGCCGTGGCCGTAGCCGACCGGTACCACGCCCATGCGGGTCTCGCGGGCGGTCACGAAGGTGCGTCCGTACGACACCGGCGTCCCGGCGGCCAGCGTGCGCACCTGCACCAGCCGGCTCTTGAACGACATCACCGGCGCGAGCGCGAGCGCGGCGTCGCCGCGCGGCGGACGGTGGCCGTAGGCGATGAGGCCCACTCGCACCGCGTCGAACCGCGCCTCCGGCAGGTTGAGCGTCGCCGCGCTGTTCGCCGCGTGCACCCGCGGCACCCGGATGCCCCGCGCGGCGAGGCGCTCGAGCAGCGCGGTGAAGCGCGCCGCCTGGGCGTGCGCGAACGCCAGGTCGCCGGCGTCGGCGTCGGGGAAGTGGGTGTACAGGCTGGCCAGGCGCACGCCGGGCAGCGCCGTGAGCTCGGCCAGGAAGGCCTCGGCCTCGCTCTCGTGCACGCCGATCCGCCCCATGCCGGTGTCCACCTCGACGTGGCAGCGCAGCGGCCGGCCCGCGTCGACCGCCGCGGCCGACAGCGCGCGCGCGAATTCGAGATCGCACACCGTGGGGTCGAGCCGGTGACGCACCGCCTCCGCGATCTCCCCCGGCAGGAGCGGCGAGAGCACCACGATCGGAAGGGTGCGCCCGCTCTCGCGCAACTGGATGCCCTCGTGGAGCGTGGCCACGCCGAGGGAAGCGACGCCCTCCGACTCGGCGGCCTCGGCCATCTCGACAGCGCCGTGCCCGTAGGCGTCGGCCTTCACGACCAGGAACACCTCGCGCTCCGGGCCGATCAGGCCGCGGATCGCGCGCAGGTTGGACGCGAAGCGGTCGAGATCCACCTCGACCCAGGTCGACACCGGCATGCCCATCCGCACCACCTCCTTGCGCGCGCGGACGCCGGCGGACGATGCCGGAGGCCACGCGTGTCGCCGGAAAGGCTGGTAGGATACGCGGCGCTATCCGCCCGCGCAAACACTGGTCTTCGAGGGGCCATGGACACCACGCTCGCGCTCGCCCTGTGCTCCGGCATCGGCATCGCCGCCGCCACCGGCCTGCGCGCGTTCCTGCCGCTGCTCGCCGTCGGGCTCGCCGGGCGCCTCGGCCTGCTCGAGCTGCGACCCGGTTCGCAGTGGCTCGCGAGCGACCCGGCGCTGTGGGCGTTCGGGACCGCCACCGTGATCGAGATCGCGGGCGACAAGATCCCGCTCGTGGATCACGCGCTCGACGCCGTGGCCACCGTGCTGCGTCCCGCCGCCGCATGGATCGCGGGGTTCGCCGTGCTGGCGGGCTGGGGGACGCCGTGGGCGCAGCTCGCGGCCGCGGTGTTCGGCGCCGGGGCGTTCGCGGTGCACGCCGCCAAGGTCAAGACGCGCCTGGGCTCGACCGCGCTCACTTTCGGGCACGGCAATCCGCTGCTCTCCGTGCTCGAGGATGGCACCGCGGTCGTGCTGCTGGCGCTCGCCGTGATCGTGCCGCTGGTCGCGCTGGTCGTGCTCGCCGGCGCCGCCTGGCTCGCCGTGCGCGGGTTCGCGCGGCGGCGTGCGGCTGTGCCGCCCGCCGCGTGACGCGCGCGCTCGCCTCGGCTATCCTGTCGCGCATGACCGACCGCGAGCTGAAAGCCTTCGCCGATCTCGTCGGCGTGTGCCGACGCCTGCGTGCGCCCGACGGCTGCCCGTGGGACCGCGAGCAGACCTTGACCACGATGACCCCCTACCTCACCGAGGAAGCCGTCGAGTCCGGTGAGGCCATCGCGTCGGGGGACCGAAACCATGTCGCCGAGGAGCTCGGGGATCTCGCGTTCCTCTCGATCTTCTGCCTCGAACTGCTTGCAGGAGAAGGCGGTCCGGACCTCGCCGAAAGCCTCGAACGGGCCTCGCAGAAGCTCATCCGGCGGCACCCGCACGTGTACGGCGACACCACGGTGAAGGACGGCGACGCCGCGTACCGGCAGTGGCAGGAGATCAAGAAGGCCGAGAAGGGCGACCGGGCGGAGCACGCCTCGCTGCTCGGCGACCAGCCGAAGGGCCTCCCCGCGCTCGTGGCCGCGTACCGGACCCAGGAGAAGGCGGCCGCCGTGGGCTTCGACTGGCCCGACGCTCAGGGGCCGCTCGCCAAGGTGCGCGAGGAGACCGAGGAGCTGGCTCGCGAGGTCGGCCACGACG
The DNA here is from genome assembly GCA_963776245.1 of Candidatus Eiseniibacteriota bacterium. Lineage (GTDB taxonomy): Bacteria > Eisenbacteria > RBG-16-71-46 > RBG-16-71-46 > RBG-16-71-46 > CAVSAC01. The sequence goes on from CAVZLN010000006.1 coordinate 465,593, forward strand.
TGACGCTCGCGACGCGCCACGAGGTGGGCGATCTGCTGTTCGCGGTGGTCAATCTCGCGCGGCACCTGCGCATCGACCCCGAGCGCGAACTGCGCGCCACCACGCACCGCTTCCGCGACCGCTTCCCCACGTCGAGCGCCGGCTCGCCGAGCAGGGCCGCACGCCCGCGCAGGCCACGCTCGCGGAGATGGACGTCCTGTGGGAGGAGGCCAAGCGCCGCCCTCGCGCGCAGGACGCCACGAGGAGAGACTCATGACCGACTCGTCGCCGTCGCGTCGAGGCCGCGCTGTTCCTGCAGCTCGTGCTCGGGCCTCCAGCAGGCGTGCATGATGTCGCTCGGCAAGCTCATGAATCCCGATGACGCGCCAGCTCGAGCGAACCTCGAGGCCGCGCGCGACACCATCGACACGCTCAGCGCGATCGAGTCGAGCACCCGCGGCAACCTCGAGCCCGACGAGCAGCGCGTGCTCACCCAGGTGCTCACCGATCTGCGCCTGAACTACGTCGACGAGGTGAAGAAGAGCGGCGGGGCGTAGCGGGAGGCGCCCGCCCGCGTGGCGCGGATCCCGAGGTCCTGCCGTCGCCGCGTCGTCCTCAGATCGCCTGCAGCACCGCGCACTTGAGGTAGTGCGTCTCGGGCACCGCGAGCAGCTGTGGGATGGTCGGCGGCCGCTCCGGCCCACTCGCCCACCCGCATCGGGCGACGCGCGGCACGCGCGGCCTCGAGCAGCACCTGGCGGAACAGCGTGTCGTCGAGGTGGTGGCTGCACGAGCACGTGATCAGCCAGCCGTCCTCCTCGAGCAGGCCCATGGCGGTGCGGTTCAGTTCGCGGTAGGCGCGCGCGCCGGCGGCCAGATGCCGGCCCGACTTCACCAGCGCGGGCGGATCGAGCACGATCAGTCCGAAGCGCTGGCTCCCGCGCTCGAGCTCGCGCATCACGTTGAGCACGTCGCCCTTGCGAACGTCCACGCGGTCGCGCGCAGGCCATTCCGCTCGAGCGTTGCGCCGCGCGGCCTCGCCAGCGCCGGCTCGCAGGAGTCGACCGCGAGCACGTGCTGCGCGCCGCCGCGCGCCATGTGCAGCGCCCACTCGCCCTGGTAGCAGAACAGGTCCAGCGCCTGCCGGCCCTTCGCCCGCGCCTCCGCGCGGCGGCGGTTCTCGCGCTGGTCGAGGAACAGCCCGGTCTTCTGCCCATGGCGCAGGTCGACCTCGACGTGGAAGCCCTCGAGCTCCACCTCGACGCGCTCGGGCACCTCTCCCCACCACACGCCGCGCTCGAGCGGCAGCCCCTCGAGCGTGCGCAATGGAGAATCGGCCATGCGCATCACGCCCCGGGGCGCCAGAACGCGCTCGATGGCTTCGCGGATCATCTCGGCGCGCACCTCCATGCCGAGCGTGAGCACCTGCACGGCCAGCACGTCGCCATAGCGGTCGATCACCAGCCCGGGAAGCTGGTCGGACTCGCCGTACACCAGGCGCACCGCCGGCGCGCCGGGGTAGACGCTCTCGCGGAGGCGTATCGCACGCTCGAGGCGCTTGGCGAAGAAGTCCGCGTCGATGGAATCGCGGCCACGGGTCAGCACGCGCGCGGCGATGAGGCTCTTCTTGTTCCAATACGCGCGCCCCAGGAACGCGCCGCGATGATCGCTGATCTCCACCATGTCGCCGTCGGCCGGGTTGCCCTCGATGGCGGCGACCTCGTTGCTGAACACCCACGGGTGTCCGCCGCGCACGCGACGGTCCTGGTTCTTGCGCAGCACGAGACGGGCGACGGACACAGGCGTCCTTTCAGGCCCCCGGCGCGCCGAGGGCGTAACCGATGAGCCGGTAGACGAGGCGCGCGGCGAGGAAGTCCGAGGTCACGTTCCCGGCCAGCGGCGCGAGCTCCACGACGTCGAAGCCGACGATGCGCTTGCGGGCGGCCACCGCCGCCAGCAGATCGCAGGCCTCGTACCAATCGAGCCCGCCGGGCTCGGGCGTGCCGGTGCCCGGCAGGATGCCGGGATCCAGGCCGTCGAGGTCGAAGGTCACGAACACGTCGTCCGTGAGCGCATCGAGGATGGCGGACCGGTCACCCTTCAGCGCCCGGTAGCCGCGCACACTCCAGATCGGCGCCGGGTGCGTCTTCAGGTGCGCCGACTCCTCCTCGCTCAGCGAGCGGATGCCCACCGAGGCCGCGGGCACCATCTCACGGATGCGCCTCATCACGCACGCGTGGCTGTAGGGCGATTCGAGATAGGAGTCGCGCATGTCGGCGTGCGCGTCGATCTGGAGCACGCTGAGCCCCGGGAACGCGCGCCGCGCCGCGCGCACCGCGCCGGCGGTGATGCTGTGCTCGCCCCCGAGGATCGCCGGGAGCTTGCGCTGCTCCAGGATCCACGCGGTCGCCCGCTCGACGCGCTCGCACATCGCCTCCGGGCCGAGCGCGGTGGGCTCCAACTCCGCGGCCGTGTGGATCCCGTGCCGGTAGATGGGCCCCAGTTCGTCGTCCCACAGCTCCATGTTGCGGGACGCGGAGAGCATGGCCTGCGGGCCCCAGCGCGTGCCGCTCTGGTAGGAGACACTGAAGTCGTAGGGAACCGGCAGCACCACGGCGCGGGCGCCCTCGAGAGTGGCCAGCGCGCCCTCGATACCTCCGAAGTTCGGCGGCAGCCCGGTCGGCCAATCGGGTGGCCTGGACATCGTCCCTCCTCGTCCCCAGACACGAGAGGCCCTGCGTCGTCGCGGACGCAGGGCCCTCGCCAGTTCCATCGGGTCAGCCGCGAGCGGCGTTCCTCAGCCCCGGATGCCCGGCGTGCGGGTCAGCCGCGCCGGACCGGTTCGATGCCTAGTGGGCTTCGTCGTCTTCATCATCCTTGAAGTCGGCGAAATCCTCGTCGTCTTCCTCGTCGTCCAGCGAGTCGTCGTCGAAGTCGTCCTCGAACTCCTCCTCATCGAAGGCTTCGTCGTCTTCGATCTCGTCGTCGTCGAGGAACTCGTCTTCCTCTTCTTCGTCTTCGAACTCGTCGACTTCCTCATCCGGGATCGCGACGTAGTCGTCGTCCCCCGGTATGCCCTTCTTCTTGAACATGGCCACCTCGGGTCGCAGGTGACGGCGCGTCTCGCGCGCCCAGCCAGTCGTGGATGTCGTCACATCGTTACGGCGCACGTCAGATGCAACGATGCGCATCGCGGTGCGCGTGGTCGGAAAAGCAAGCGGCAGTATACGGAGACGGCCCCCCCCGTCAACTGGAAATCGGCCGGTTCGGGCACCGACACGAGCCCTTTCCACGGCAGGGGTTTAGGCGGGTCGGCGTCCGCAGAGCGGAGGGTCCGGAGGAACGTGGCAGCCGCCCGCGGGTGGGCCCGACCTCCAGCCCCACTCCCGGCGCTGCCCGGCACCTCGGCGTCCTCCGGGGGAAGGCGGGATGGGGTCCCAAGGGTCCGGCGGGCCACCGAGCCGTCCTCACCCGGCGGGTGTGCGCGAGTCCGCCGCGGCGGCGCTCCGCTCCAGGGACGGCGCACCAGGGTCCTCACAGCCGGATGGAGACACCCAGCGCGTAGAGGTCCGACGTCTCGGCGCCGGCGCCGAACGGGTGGATCAGGTCGCGCTGCGCCGCCGCCTTGATCCGCACGTCGCGGCTCATGCGGTACCCCACGCCGACTTCGATGCGATCGATGCCGTCATCCCAGGGTCGGGTGACGCCGGCCGAGGTCGTCACGTCGTCGAAGCGGATGGCGTCGCAGCGCGCCGCCAGCCAGGCGCCGTTCGCCAGTCCCAGGCGCGCCTCGGCGTAGCCGCCGCGCAGCCGGAGTGTGCCGGACGAGAGCGTCTGCCAGCCCTTGATGAACCCCTCCGCCCGCAGCTCCCAGCGGCCTCGCGACAACTCGAGGTCCGAAAGCGCGAGCGACTCGTGATAGTCGCGCAGCGATCCTCCCGGGGGGAGCTGGCGGCTGAACCACTCGGGCATCCAGGTGCCCCACGCCACGGAGACGCCCGCGCGCAGGCCAGGGAAGGGCACGACCCCCAGCCGGCCCAGTGTCGTCTGACCCGGGGTATCGTCGGCTCCGGTGACCGGCCACCCGGGGGAACCCTGGATCACCCCCAGCGAGTACTCGAACGGGCGGCGCGAGCCGATCGCGGCCACACCCACGTCCCACCAGCGATCGTCCACCACGGGCATGCCCGCGCCGGATTCCCCTCCGTAGTCGACGCCGTACTGTCCGGTGCCCGCGCTCGCCACCAGTTGGTCCACCGACGAGGTCGGTACGTTCCAGGCGAGCGAGGTGTGGTACTGGTACATGAGGGGCATGCCGATCAGCGGATTGCGGTCCGAGTAGGCTCGCGGCGCCCACGCCCCGATCGGCCACGGCAGCTTGCCCGCCTGCAGGTGGGCGTCCTGCCCCGGCCACGGCGTCCACTGCGCGTACGCGCCATCGGCGACCAACGGCGTTCCGCCTTCGTGCAGGATGGTCTGCAGGTAGACATCGAGCGTGGGCGACACCTTCGCGTCGAGGAACAGCCGCACCCGATAGCGATCGAAGTTCGAGTCGCCCTGCGTGAGGCGGTTCATCTCGAACGCCTCCATCCCGGAGGACGCCACCAGGTCGAACAGGCCGCGCCCGTGGACCTCGGCCGCGCGAGTGGCGGCCGGAACCAGGAGCAATCCCAGCAGCGCGAGCATGGCGAGCCGTCGTGTCATGCGGCCTCCTCTGTCACTCCAGGCGATAGGGCGCCCGGCAGGATCAGCGTGAACGTGCTGCCGCGACGCTCCTCGCCCGCGATCCGCAGGTCCCCGCCGTGCGCTTCCGCGACGCGGCGGGCGAGCGCAAGCCCGAAGCCGAGCCCGGGTTGGTTGAACTCGAGCCCGCGACCGGTGTGGTGATGCCCGGCGTCGCGCGGCGCGATGGTCGACTCGGAGAGCCGGGCGCGCATCGCGGCCGACAGTCCGATGCCGTCATCACGCACCGCGACGAGCAGCGTGCTGCCCTCCGCGAGGGCTTCCACTCGGACCGTGCCGCCGTCGGGAGTGAATCGCACGCCATTGCGCGCCAGCGCGTCCACCGCCTTCGCGAGCCCGGCGGACCTGACGCGGGCGTGCTCAGCCCCGGCGTACACCTCGACGCTCAGTCGCACACGGCGGTCGCGCGCCGCAGATCGCACCTCGCGCGCGACCGAGTCGAGCAGGGGGCGCAGTTCGCACCAGTCGGCCTCGGTTCCCTCGCCGACGTCCTCGGTCTCGGACATCCGCGTGGCATCCACGGCGATGCGCTCCAGCGTCGCGCACGCGTGCCCGATGGCCTCGAGAGCCTGCTCGAAGTGCGGGTCCGGTGGCAGCACGCGGCCGGCGCTCAACAGATCGCGCCAGCCCATGATGATCGCGATGGGGGTACGAAGCTCGTGGGACGCGACCGCGATGAACCCGCTCTTGGCGCGTGCGACCTCCTCCAGGTGTTCCACGTAGACGCGCTGGCGGCGGCGCATCTGATCGAACTGTGCGGCGAGCACACCCAGCTCGTCGCGGCGGCCCTGGGCGATCGGGGCGTCCCACTGGCCGCGCTCCATGGCCTCGGCGGCGCCGACCAATTGCCGGATCGGATGGGTCAGGCGGGTCGCGATGACCACCGAGGCAAGGGTGAGCGCGAGCATCGCCACCAGGCCCAGCAACACGAGGCGACCGCGCACGTCGCGGAGGAACACCGTCTCGACATCGAACGAGCGCTGGAGCACGTAGGTCTGCCCCTCCCCTTCGTCGGCGAAGGGCAGCGGGCGGGCGAGCGCCAGCCAGCGCGCGCCCCCGGCGCTCACCGTGCGCGCGGGGCCGCGCGGGAAGGACGCGGTCGAGACCGCCACCTGGCGCTCCTCGGGACGGGCCAGAGTGCTGCGCGCGACACGGCCTCCGATCAGGAAGGTGACGTCGCTCTTCGTGAGCTGGCGCAGGTCGTCCGCAAGGGACCGGCCCACCTCGGTGCCCAGGATGAGCGCCCCGACCACGCGACGATCGGCCACCACCGGTGTCGCCACCAGCAGGACGTGAGTGCCGCCCACGGTCATGGCGCGACGCGCGGTCCGACCCTCGAGTCCGGCCGAGCCCAGCACGGCACGGGCCCTCGAATCGAGCGCGAGCGTGCCCACCGAGGCGATGTCCTCCCCGCGGGCGTCCACCACCTCGAACACGTCCGGATGGGCGAGCGCCTCGAAGTCGCTGGCGACGCCCGCCATGGTCGCCCGGAACTGCGGGTCACCGGCGGCGTGCGGCAGGGTCAGGATGGAGAAGAACTTCGGATCGCGCACGATGACGGCACCCGTCACCTCGAGTTGCGAGGTGCGTTCGGCCAGCATGCTCTCGAGCAGGTCGGCGGCGCGGCCCAGGTCGTCCTGCAGGGCGGTCACGGTGCGCGTGGAGACGCCGCGGTCCACCAGCAGGAGCGACGCCCCGGTCAGTGCCGCGAGCGGGAGCGCGGTGAGCAGGAGGATCTTCCAGCGCAGGCCCAGGCGCATGATCAGAAGCTCACCTCCACGGCGAGATCGTTCCCCGCCGTGAGGTCGAGATCGCGGCTTCCGCCGCGGAAGTCCGGGTGCCACCAGCGCAGGGTGTAGCGCCCCGGCGGGACGTCGGGCAGCTGCCAACTGCCGTCGGGGCGCGGCCGGGCGAGCGCGCGCGTCGGCGTGACCACGATGAACGCAGCCATGTCGGAGTGGATGTCGCAGTACACATTCACCAGGCCCGGCTTCGGGAACCGGACGCTTCGTGACTCGCCCTTCGGGTACTTGCCCAGGTCGAACCGGCGCACCGGGGAGACGCTGAACACGTTGTGGTAGATCGGATCGAGGTTGGGGAAGTCGACCCGGCCGCCGAGCGGGATCGCGATCACCCGCGGGACGAAGGCCTGGTCCTTCTGCGCCAGCTTCGGATTGACCGCGGGCATGGGCAACGCCGAATCCACCCGCGCCGGCACGGCCTCGAGGTAGAGCACCGCGTCGGTGACCACCCCTCGAGGCGCGCACGCGTGGCCGGCCAGCGCGGAGGCGCGACCCGCGTACGGCTGGAACGCCGGATCGTCGGGCCCCAGCGTCGGGACGTGCACGCTGCCGTGCACGACGGCAGCACCCGCGAGCGCCGGGAGCATGACGAGCACGGCAAGCACGGCGAGCATCGACAGATGAGCGAAGCGTCTGTGCACTCGAAGGATGGGAATCCCTGCCGGCCTGGGATCGAAGATGGGCGATCTCCGATGTCTTCGGCCCCGCGATGCCGGGGCTGAACCCGGAATGCCGGGGCCTGGACCCAATCGCACGATCGCCCCCGGAGGTCGTGACCCACGGGGGCGACATGTACTGGCTTGGCCGGAAGTCTATTGTAATGGCGGGGTTGACGGGACTCGAACCCGCGACCTCCTGCGTGACAGGCAGGCGTTCTAACCAGCTGAACTACAACCCCGCACGGCGCGTCCGGGCCCGGGAGGCCGTGCCCGGGCGCCGAAGCCGGGGCAGAATAGCGATGCACTCCACCCCTGTCAATCTCGCGGGGCCTCCCTAGTAGACGGCCTCGAGGTCGACGCCCGGGTAGTAGTGCTCGAGGATGGCGCGCGCGTCGCGCCCCGAGCGCGCCATCCCCAGCGCCCCGGTCTGGCAGAGCCCGACACCGTGGCCGAACCCCGCGCCGCTCGCCACCACCGCGAGCGCGCGACGCGTGGCGGCGTCGCGCCGCACGTCCACCTTGAAGAGATTGGAGCGCAGCGTGGCGCCCGAGGTGCCGGGCCGCCGCAGCGCCTGGCGGAGCGCGTAAGCGGGCAGGACCACGTCACCGGTGGTGGTCGAGACCATCAGGCGCCACACCCGCCCCGAGCGCGAGCGCGCGTCCACATGCACATCCAGCAGATCGCCCAGCCCGCCCGGCGGCAGGGCGATGCCCAGCCCGGGCGCCGCGCGCGCGAGCGTGCGCACGAATTCGCCGGCCTCCCACTGCTCGCGCCAGCGGTAGTGGGGCGATGCGGCGCAGTAGTCCGAGCCCGCGCGGTCGGCGTGGCTCACCAGATAGGGTAGCGCTTCCGCGGGCCACGCCTCCCAGACCTCCGCGGTCACGCCACCGCAGGTGGAGCAGTAGTTGGCGCGGATGGGCCGTCCCCCGGAAAGCGCCACCAGCGCGCGCGTGCTCTCGACACAGCGCGTGGCGAGCGGGCGCTCGCTGTCGACCGCGCCGTACACCTGGTCCTCGACCGTGCCGAACAGGTCGAATCCTTCGGCCGCGCGGCGCCCGCGATAGAAGAGCGTGTACGAACGCGCCGCGACCGCCTGGGCGCGCCCGGCCTCCAGCAGCGCCTCGCTGAGGCCGCCGATCTCCCCTGGGACGACCCCCAGCAGGTAGGTCTCGAGCGGCAGGCGCGCCACCAGCGTGAGCGCGCCACGCGAGTTCACGAACAGCTTCGCCTGCCCACGCCACCATCGGCCGCCCCAGCCGAAGCGCGGATCCTCCGCAGCGCCGGACACCCACAGCGTGTCGCCGCGCGCGATGTCGAAGCTGCCCTGGGCGCCCCACGTGGCGGTCGCCCCGGCGGTGCCGCGGCGGACGGCGAGGGGCGCGCGGAAGACGATCTCCGGATCGGCGCGCCCGGGCCTCTCACGCCGCAATCCGAATCCGGCGCGAGCCTCGGGCATGAGCGTGAGCGAGTCGACGTCCCACGCCAGGCCGACCTCGATCGCGGGCTCGCCATCCAGCCGCAGCGGACCGCGCGCCTCGCGCGGGGCCGTGGCGGACGGATGTGCCGTCGGCCGCGCGGGGAGCACCCCCGTCGGCCGCGGCACCGGGACCGTGGCGCACGATGACGCGGCGCACGCGAGTCCCGCGGCCAGCACCACGCACGCCGCCCTCACGCGCCACCTCCCGGGGTGATGTGCCCGAGCACCACCGGGTGGCGCGCGCCGGTCGCTCCGGAGACGCTTCCCGGCTGACCGCAGAGCGTCTGGTGCGCCAGGAACGCGAACGCCAGCGCCTCCTTGGTGGCGGGATCGTCACCGAGGGCCTGCAGCCCGACCAGTCGCGCAGGCGCGAGCCGGCGCTCGAGCGCACTCATGAGCACCGGGTTGCGCACTCCGCCGCCGCTCGCGACCACCACGTCCACGCCTCCGCGCGGCACGAGGAACCGCGTGACCGCGAGCGCCACCGAGGCCGCGGTGAGCTCGACCGCAGTGGCCATCAGGTCGGGCTCGGCCAGCCCCGCGGCCATGCCCAGCTCGCGCAGTTGCTCGGCGAAGCGGCGCCCGTAGCGTTCGCGACCAGTGGAGCGGGGCGGCGCCGCGGCGAAGAATGGATCGGCCAGCAACTCCCCGAGCAGCGTCGCGTCGGGTCTCCCGCGTGCCGCCAGCGCGCCGCCCTCGTCGCGACGCATCCGCCCGCCGCTGTGGAGCGCGGCGAGCGCGTCGAGCACGGCGTTGCCCGGCCCGGTGTCGAACGCCAGCAGGTCCTCGACCGCGCCGCCCTTCGGCAGATGCGTGACGTTGGCCATGCCCCCGAGGTTCAGGAGCGCGCGCGACTCGCGATCGCTGCGATAGCGCCACCAGTCGTACAGCGGCACCAGTGGGGCGCCCTCGCCGCCCGCCGCCGTGTCGCGGGCGCGGAAGTCCGACACCACCGCGATCCCGGTGCGCTCCGCGAGCAGCGCCGCCGAGCCGAGCTGGAGGGTGAGCGCGGGCCCGCCGCCCGCCGGACGGGGCAGGTGGCGCACGGTCTGTCCGTGCGAGCCGATGGCATCGACCGAGCGCGGCTCCACGCCGGCCTCGCCGAGCAGCTGGAGCGCCGCCTCCGCGAAGCGCTCCCCGAGGGCGGCGTCGAGGCGCATGAGCCGCTCCGGTTCCAGCGTGCTCGCGCTCGCCACCGCCAGGATCTCGTGGCGCAGGTCGCTCTCGAGCGCACCGGAGCGGAACGCCACGACCTCCTGCGCGCTGCCGAGCCCGAGGCCGCGGAAGCGCACCAGCACGGCGTCCACAGCATCGGCCGAGGTGCCGGTCATGAGCCCCACCACCAGGTGCTCATCGCGCGCGCGGTAGTCGCGCACCCGCGCCAGCGCGTCCGCACCACCGCGGGCGTTCACGACCCGGCCCCCGCGCGGCGCCGGGCGATGTCGCGGGGGATCGGGAGCGTCGCCGGAGCGCGAGTCCGCATCCGCGGCTACTTCCCCGCCAGCTCGGCGATACGGGCGTTCGCGTCCGACACCGCCTGCGCCGCGGTCTTCTTGTCGTAGAGCGCCTGCTCGATCTCGTCCTCGATCGCGGCCTCCATCGCGTCCCATTCCGGGTGACGGGGCGTGAAGCGCGCGGTCTCGAGCTGGAGCGCCATCACCTGCTGCTCGGGATGCTCCCGATAGAAGCGGAGGGTGTCCGCGCCCCGGGCAGCCGGCTGAACGCTCAGGAGCGCCCGCGCCAGCGCCAGCGCGTTGTCGGGCCGGGCCAGGAAGCGCGCCAGTCTCAGCGCCTCGGCCTTGCGCCGGGAGGCGTTGAACGACACCAGCACTTCGCCCTCCGCGAACGAGGCGTGAGCGCCGCGCCCCGGCGACGGACACGGGATGAGCGCCACCCCGTAGCGCAGCCCCGGGGCCTCCCGCGCGATCTGCTGGAAGAGCCATGCCCCCGAGACGTGCAGCCCGAGTCGCCCCTGCTCGAATTCACGGTCGAGCGCACCCGGCATGCCGATCAGCCCGGCCGCTCGCAGGCTCAGATAGAACTCGAGCGCCACCCGGTTCGCGGGCGAGTCGAAGCGCGCCGAGTCGCGTCCATCCGAGAGGATCTCGCCCCCGTTGCCCCACGCGTACGGCATAAACTCCGTGAACAGCTTCCCGCGGTCGTTGGCGCTCACCCCATACCCGTGCACGCCCCGCCCGAGGCGCTGGATCGCGACCGCGGCGCGGCGCAGTTCCTCCCAGGTCCCGGGCGCTCGCTCGGGATCGAGGTGCGCGCGCGCGAACAGCGCCTTGTTGTAGAACAGCGCGCGCGTGCCGAGCACCCACGGCATCCCGTAGATCGCGTCGCCAACCGTGCACAGTTCCCAGCCGCGCAGCGAGTCGCGCTGGTCGGCCACCCCCGCGCTCCAATCGCTGAGCGCGCCCGACTCGAGGAACGGCGGGATGAGGGTGGAGCCCATCTGGCACAGGTCCGGGACCCGTCCCGTGGCCATCGCCGCCGTGATCGAGTCGCGACCGCTGTCCCAGGCGAGCCGTTCCATGCGCACGCGAAGGCCGGGGTTCTCCGCCTCGAAGCGGCGCAGCAACGGGTCGATCGCCTCCACGGGCCAGAACTGCCAGAACACGATCGGATCCGGTTCCCGGGGCTTCGGCGCGCACGCGACCATCAGGGCGATCGCCGTGACGGGTGCGGCGAGCGCGACCATGCGGAACCCCGGGGCGCGTCGGATCATCGGGGCCCGGACAGGGCGGCCCGCACGAATCCGTCCGCGCGCGCGAGCCGGGCCTCGGCCTCCGCGCGCGTGCACCCCTGCAGCGTCATGACGATGGCGGTCTTCACGCTGCCGCCCGCGGCCTCGAGGGCGAGCGCCGCTACCTCGCGGTCCGCCCCCGTCACGGTCATCACCGTGCGGCGGCTGCGCTCCACCAGCTTCAGGCTGTTCGCCATCAGGTCCACCATCATGTTCTCGTACACTTTGCCGATGCGCACGAACGCGGCCGTGCTGATCATGTTGAGCACCAGCTTCTGCGCGGTGCCCGCCTTCATGCGCGTGGAGCCCATGAGGACCTCGGGCCCCACCTCCGGGCAGATCGCCACGTCGACCGGCAGCACGAACTCGCTGCGCGGGGTGCACGTGATGTAGGCGGTGCGAGCGCCGCGCGCGCGGGCGCGGGCGACCGCCGCCACCACGTACGGCGTGCGACGGCTCGCGGCCAGGCCGATCACGGTGTCCCGCGGCCCCACTTCGCGCTCGTCCATGGCATGCTCGCCGTCCTCGGGCCGGTCCTCGGCACCCTCGACCGCGCGCACCAGCGCGGCGTGCCCGCCGGCCATCACGCCCTGCACCATCGCGGGATCGGAGCCGAACGTGGGCGGGCACTCCGACGCGTCGAGCACGCCGAGCCGCCCGCTGGTGCCGGCGCCCACGTAGATCAGGCGCCCGCCGGCGCGGAACGAGGCCACCACGAGTTCCACGGTCTGGGCGATGGAGGGGATCTCGCGCGCCACCGCGTCCGCGACGAGGGCGTCCTCGGCCGCGATCCGTGCGAGGATCCCGGGCACGTCGAGCGCGTCGAGGTCGTGGGTGCGTGGGTTGCGCTGCTCGGTCGCGAGTCGCGCGAATTCATCGAAGCGCGAGCGGTCGTCCATGGGCCTCCCGGGTGCTGCCCTCCGTGGGAGGCCAGCATGCCACGCGGCCTCGCGCACGCGCAATGCCGTTGGCCTCGAAGCGACCCTTGCGGGGCGCGCGGCACGGCGCTAGCGTGGCCCGCGTCGAGTGCCGCTTCCCACGACGGAGGACTCCGCCATGCTTCGGTCCCTGCGCTTTCCCGCGACGCTCGTCCTGCTGGCACTCGCCCTGGTCGCGGCCTCCGAGCCGGCCGGCGCCGCCACGCGCAAGCGACGGGCGACAGCCCATGCCGCCCCCGCGGCTCCCCGCATCCCCACGTGGGTGGCGCCCTTCAAGACCATCACCTCGGCCGATGGGCGCTTCACGGCGTGCAACTACAACATGCGCCAGGAGGGCTGGGGCGCCCTGATGCTGTTCCAGGAGGGGCACCTGATCCGGGTCTGGCAGGGTCTGCGCGCGGTCTCGTGGGAGCCGGGCAGCACCCGCCTGCTGGCGACCGAGGCGAGGCCCGACGACGACCTGAAGTGGTTCATGATCGACCCGTCCCGCGGCGGCGACGACGCGGACCTGCGCGATCTTCCGCGCACCCCGGTGCTGGCGGGCCGCCGCGCGACCTTCCGCGGCTGGCTGCCCGACGGGCGATTGACGTTCGGCGAGGGCATCGACGCCACCGCGCGAGACACCGTGGACGCGCCCTCCGCCACGCCACACTGATGCCTGAACTGCCCGAGGTCGAGACCGTGCGCCGCATGCTCGCGCAGAGCGTGCTCGGTCGCACGGTGGCGCGCGTGGAGACGTCAGGCCTTCGCCTGCGCGGCCCGATCGCGGCTGACCTGTCGCGTCGGCTGGCGGGGCACCGGTTCACCGGCGCGCGGCGGGTGGGCAAGTACCTCCTGCTCGACCTCGACGGCCGGCTCACGCTGCTCTCCCATCTCGGCATGAGCGGGCGCTGGCTGTTCTGGAGGAGACGGCCCACGGATCCGCTCACCCACGTGCACGCCCGGATCCACTTTCGCGATGGCGCGGCGCTGTGGTTCCAGGATCCGCGCCGCTTCGGCATGCTCGAGCTGCTCGCGACCGAGCGTGCGCCGGCCCACCCCGCGCTGCGCATCCTGGGCCCCGACCCGGTGGCGGACCCGCCGACCGGCCCGCGCCTGCACGCCCTCGCGCGCGGCGCGCGAGTGGCGGTGAAGAACTTCCTGCTCGACCAGCGGCGGATCGCCGGGCTCGGGAACATCTACGCGAGCGAAGTGCTGTTCCGGGCGGGGGTATCCCCGCGGCGGCGGGCCGGCGGGCTCACCCACGCCGAGTGGGACGCGATCGCGCGCCAGACCACGGCCACGCTGGACGAGGCCATCGCCCGCATGGGCACGACGTTCAGCGCGTACCGCACGCTGTGGGGCGAACCCGGAGGCTATGGCGAGCGGTTGCGCGTGTACGACCGCGCGGGCGAAGCGTGTCGGGTGTGCGGCGCGCCCATCCGGCGCATCGTCCAGGGCCAGCGCTCGACGTTCTACTGCCCGCGCTGCCAGGGCCCCGCGGCGCGCCCGGGGCACCGCGCCAGCACCCTCGGGGGCCGCCGCCGGCCGCGCTCGGGCTGATTCCCGCGGATATCGGGCCCCCGCGCCCTCGTCGGTGTGAAGACGGATACAAATCCGGGTCCCCGGGGAGGTCGGAGTCGCATTCCCCGTTGCCCCTCGGCCCCATGGCCCCTATTTTATAGGCTGCCGTTCGTGCGGACACCCCGTCTTGGCCCCCTGACGGTCTCGGACGGCTCGACCCGACCGCCAGAGCGGCCCGCCACACGGAGGTCCTGTGAATTTCGCGTCTCTCGGATTGCCCCCGGCCATCCTCAAGGGTATCCGGGCCGCCGGCTATACCGAGGCCACCGCCATCCAGAGCAAGGCCATCCCCATCATCGTGCAGGGCAACGACCTGATCGGGATCGCGCAGAGCGGCTCGGGCAAGACCGGCGCCTACGCCATCCCGCTCCTGGCCCGTCTGCTCGACGGCCCCACGCCCCGGTTGCGCGCCATCGTGCTGGTGCCCACGCGCGAGATGGCGGCGTACGTGGAGACCCGCTGCCGCGACTATGCGCGCTACACCGAGCTCAGGATCGTGGTGGTGTACACCGGCGCGCCGCTGGCGCAGCAGGAGCGCCTGCTGCGTGAGCAGGGGGTCGACCTGCTGGTCGCCACCCCGGGACGCCTGCTCGAGTTGCAGGCCCGCGACTGCCTCAATTTCGCCGACGTGGAGCTGCTGGTGCTCGACGAGGCGGACAAGATGGTCCAGCTCGGGCTCGGCCCCGACGTGCGCAAGCTGCTCAAGCTCCTCCCCGAGACGCGCCAGACGGTCATGTTCACGCTCAACATGCCGCCCGAGCTCAACCGTCTCGCCAAGGAGGCGCTGATCGAGCCGCTGCGCGTGGACGTGGGCGTCGCCGCCAAGCCCTCGGCCGGGATCCTGCAGGCGGTCTACCCGGTGCCGCGCGAGCTCAAGCCCGACCTGCTCGACGAGATCCTGTCGCAGATGGAAGTGCGCAGCACGACGGTGTTCACCCGCTCGCGCACCTCCGGCGAACGCATCGGGCGGCACCTGCAGAAGCGCGGGTACGCGCTGGCGCTGCTCGACGAGCATCCGAGCCAGGACCAGCGCGAGGCCGCGCTCGAGGACCTCAAGCGCGGGCGCAGCCAGATCCTGGTGGCGAGCCACGCCGCGGCGCGCAGCCTCGACGTGGCGGGTGTGGCGCACGTGGTGAACTTCGAGGTCCCCCAGACGCCCGAGGACTACGTCCACCGCATCGGGCGCCAGGGCCGGGCCGATGCCGTGGGCGCCGCGTCCACGCTCATGAGCCCGGACGAACAGAAGGACGTCGAGGCCATCGAGCGCTTCCTCGGTCGTGCGATCGCGCGCGTGACGCTGCCCGATTTCGACTACGGCATGACGCCGAGCGAGGGTCGCAAGGCGGCGGTGGACACCGCCCCGGCCGGTGCGGCCGGCGTGGTGGCCGCGGCCCAGCGCATCGCCGCCCTCAAGCCGGGATCGGCGGCCAAGCCGATGGCCGTTCGGGTCTCGTCGCCGCCCGCGAAGGCGGCCCTGCGCTCCGCCGCTTCGGCGAGGACCTCGCCGCGGCCCGCCGCGACCGCGAAGAAGTCGCCGGCCGCGAAGAAGCCATCCCCCCGACGGGCGGCCCGGAAGCGCTAGCTCACGGCCGGGCGAGATGCCCCGCCCCGCTCCGCCTCAGGCTCCCTCGACCGCCTCGCGCACCGCTTCCTCCAGCCAGCGGAAGCCCCGCTCCGCGGCGGTGGGATCCGCGGCCGAGGCCTGCACCATCTCCGGCGCCCCGCCGCCCTTGCCGCCGGTGCGCTCGAGCAGCGCCGGCACCAGCGCCCTGAGGTCGCCGTGCGCGCCCTTCGCCCGGCCGGCCACCACGCACGGCTCCGGAGCGGCGGCGCCGGCCACCACCCACCGGGCCCCGGCTTCGAGGCACTTGAGAGCGAACAGGCGCACATCCTCGCGCCTGCGGACCGCCGCGTAGTCCGCGACCGCGCGCGGCGGCACCCCCACGCGCGCGCGCGCCTCCATCGCCACCCGTTCGGCGTTGAGCGCACCGAGGCGCTGCTGGAGATCGTCGCGCTCCCCAGCCGCGCGCTCGAGGTGCGCGATCACCTCGCGATCGCCCATGGTGCGCCGCTTCGCCGCCTCGACCATGGACTCGGTCCGCCAGCCGTGGTCGCGGAGCGCCCGGGCCCCGCACAGGAACTCGAAGCGCACGTTGCCGCGCACCTTCTCCCACCGCACGATCTTGATCGCGCCCACCTCGCCGGTCCGCCGGGTGTGGGTGCCGCCGCACGCCGACACGTCCCAATCGGGGATCTCGACGATGCGGATGCGGCCGGTGACCGCCGTCGCCTTGCGCAGCGCGAAGCGCTTCACGGTCTCGTCGTCGGCCCAGTGGCGCACCACCTCGAGATCGTTCCACACGATCCGATTGGCGGCCTGCTCGGCGCGCTCTGCATCGCGCCACGACGCGTCGGCGAGCGGCACCTCGATGGTGCTGCGCTCGGCGCCGAGGTGCGACGAGAGCGTGGGGGCGCCCAGCACCCGCTCGAGCGCCGCCGAGAGGATGTGCTGGCCGGTGTGCTGTTGCATGTGGTCGAACCGCCGCCCCCAGTCCACTTCGCCCTCGAGCTCGCCAGTGGGCAGCGGGGCGTCATCGCCGAGCACGTGCCAGACGCGGCCCTCGTCGCCGACCTGCACGTCCACCACCGCGCGTCCTCCGAGGGTGCCGCGGTCGGCCTCCTGCCCCCCGCTCTCGGGGTAGAAATAGGTGGACTCCAGTTCCACCGCGGGGCGTCCGCGATGCGCGCCGGCGCCGATGATCCTGGCGCGGAAGCGCGTGGTGTAGGCGTCGTCGTGATCGAGCCGCTCGGTCGGCATCAGCGCTCCTCCATGTCCTCGCGGCGGATGCCGTACTCGCGCAGCTTCCGCCACAGGGTGGTGCGCGAGATGCCCAGCGTGCTCGCGGCCGCGGTGGCGTTGCCACGATGGCGCGCGAGCACCAGGCGGATGTGATCCCGCTCGATCTCGGCGAGCGTCCAGGCCTCGCGCGGCTTTGGCGCGGGCGCCGGCGCGACGGCGCCCGGCGCGCGCAGGCTCTCCTCGGGCAGCAGTCGCGCGGCGCGGAAGACCGCGGGGAGGTCATCGGCCAGCAGCAGCGGGCCATCGGACACGGCGACCGCGTGCTCGACCGCGTTCTCGAGCTCGCGCACGTTGCCGGGGTAGTCGTAGCGTTCGAGCAGCTCGGCCGCCTCGGGCGTGAACGAGCGTCCGGGACGCCCCCAGCGCTTCATGGTGCGCTCGAGGAAATAGGCCGCCAGCAGACCGATGTCCTCGCGCCGCTCGCGCAGCGGGGGCAGGTCGATCTGCACCACGTTCAGGCGGTAGTAGAGGTCCTCGCGGAACCTTCCCGCCGTCGCTTCGACCTTGAGGTCGCGGTGCGTGGCGGCGATGACGCGCACGTCCACCACGCGCGTGGCATTCTCGCCCACGCGCCGCACCTCGTTGTTCTCGAGGGTGCGCAGCAGCTTCACCTGGGTGGCGAGGGGCATATCGCCGATCTCGTCGAGGAACAGGGTGCCACCATCCGCCTCCTCGATGAGTCCCGTGCGGTCGGCGACCGCTCCGGTGTAAGCGCCGCGCACCGCGCCGAAGAGTTCGCTCTCGACCAGTCCCTCGGGCAGCGCGCCCACGTTCACGGCGACGAACGCGCCCTGCGCCCGGCGGGACTGAAGGTGGATGGAGCGCGCCACCAGTTCCTTTCCCGTCCCGCTCTCCCCGACCAGCAGCACGGTGCTGTCGGTGGGCGCCACCCTCGAGACCAGGCGGAAGATGCGTTGCATGCGCGGGCTCGCACCGACGATGTCGGCGGAGACCGTGCCCGGGGCCGGCCCCGGGGAGCGGAGTCCGGACAGGTCGCGGCGTGAACGGTCGGCGGGATTCATGCGTGGTCGATCGCTCCACTGCCCTACATAGATGAAGGAGTCGCCTGTTTCAAGATGGCACACAGGTCGTCCCCGGGCAAGACTGGCGCGGGGGCCGCGGCCTCGCGGTGCGCCGTCCATCGGGGGGGGCGGCGGCGTTCGGGGGGGCCGGCCGGGGAGCCGCAGCGGCGGGTCGTGCCCATCGGGCTTCCCCGGGATCGCACTAGTGGTCGGGAGGGCTTTCCCCGGAGACCGGCGCGGCGGACTCCACCAGCGCCAGATGTGGAGCGCTCCGCGGCTGGGGCGGCCACGTGGGATCCGCGGTCTCGATCCGGCCGCGCTCGAGCAGGGGCTCCTCCACCTCGACCAGACGGAGGTAGAAGAAGGTCCAGCCGTACTGGATCACCGGGGTGATCATCGCGACCAGCAGCCACATGATGGCCACCCACGCGATCATCGAGGGACCCGGCACGAACACCGAGAGCGCGGCCACCACGAACGTGATGGCGAGGATCATCAGCGCCGAGGCGACGATGAGCTCCAGCCAGCGCTCGAAGCGCCGCAGCGTGATATGGAACGATCGATGGAAGGACGCCGACAGATCCCGCTCGGAAAGCACCACCGCCTCGGTGGCGAACGACAGGCGGAAGCCCAGATAGACCGCTGGGATCACCAGGAACAGTGCGGCCAGGCCGATCGCGAGGTTGCGCACCACCTCGGTCGCGAACAGCCAGGGGATGCGCCGCAATCCCTGCGCGTAGCATTCCCACGCGGGTGCCGGATCCTGCTCGTGCGGGGTGTTGAACACCGAGCGCGCGCGGAAGCGCAGCATGCCGGTGACGAGCAGGAACAGGAGGAAGTCGCCCAGCATGGCGACGCTCGAGACCAGCAGCACCAGCCCCGGGTGCTCGGACTCCGACGGCACGGGCAGGATGGCGAGCGCCAGGATCCACGGCGCGCGCAGCAGGAGGGGCACCACCACCGAATGCAGCGGATCGCGCCGCACGGCCAGGTCGAAGGCCAGCGCGAACGCGTGACGGGTCGAGACGGGAAGACGGCGGGCTCGGTCGTGCATGGGTGAGCCTCGCACCGGGTGCGAGGCCGATTGACACTAGGAATGCCGCTTCCTAATGTCAAGCCTCGATGCCAAAGAAGCTCTCCCATCTGGACGCGAAGGGACGCGTGCGCATGGTCGACGTGGGCGACAAGCGCGTCACCCGGCGCGTCGCGATCGCCCGCGGCCGCGTGTACATGCACCGCGACACCCTGGCGCTCCTGCGCGACGGCCGCACGCCGAAGGGCGACGTGCTCGCCATCGCGCACGTGGCCGGCGTGATGGGGGCCAAGCGCGCCGCCGACCTGATCCCGCTCGCCCACCCGATCCCGGTGGAGAGCGTGCGGCTCTCGTTCTCTCTCGACGAGGAGGCCTCGGCCGTCGGCATCGAGGCCCAGGTCGCGACCCGCGCGAGGACCGGCGTGGAGATGGAGGCGCTCACGGCGGTCACGGTGGCCGCGCTCACCCTGTACGACATGCTCAAGGCGGTGGACCGCGGCATGGTCATGGGCGAGTTCGCGCTGTGGGAGAAGCGCGGAGGCCGCAGCGGTGCCTGGTCGCGATCCTGAGGCGCGCGTCCTGACGTTCGCCGAGGCGCGCGCGCGGGTGCTCGCGGCGGTTCGTCCGCTCGGCGTCGAGACCGTGCCGCTGGCCGCCGCGCGCGGTCGTGCGCTGGCACGCGACGTGTCCGCCCCGCACGATCTGCCGCGGTTCGCGAACAGCTCGATGGACGGGTACGCGCTGCGCGCGGCCGACCTCGCCGGCGCCTCCCCCGCGGCGCCCGTGACCCTGCCCGTGGTCGAAGTGCTGCCGGCCGGCGGCGTGGCCTCGCGCGCGCTCACGGCCGGCGAGGCGATGCGCATCATGACCGGCGCCGCACTGCCGCCGGGCGCAGACGCGGTGCTGGCCTTCGAGGACTGCGAGCGGCTCGCGTCCCCCGAGCGCGTGCGCGTCACGCGCCCCGTGCGCCCGGCGGAGAACGTGCGCGCCGCCGGGATGGACGTGCGGGCGCGCACCACCGCGCTGACGGCCGGGCGCGATCTGTCGGCGCACGACCTCGCGCTCGCCGGCGCGCTCGGCCTCGGACAGATCGAGGTGGGCCGCCGTCCGCGCGTGGCGATCGTGTCCACCGGCGACGAGCTGCTCGATCCCGGCGAGGCCCTGCGGCCGGGCACGATCCACGACAGCAACCGCCCGATGCTCGCGATGTTGTGCGAGGAGTGCGGCTGCGAAGTGGTGCACTCCCGCCGCGCCGGCGACCGTCCGGAGGAGGTCGCGCGCGCGCTGAATCTCGCGCTCGCGGCGGCCGACGTCGTGCTCTCCATCGGTGGGGTGTCGGCCGGCGATTTCGATCCGGTGAAACGGTGCCTCGCCGCGCTCGGCGACGTGGAGCTATGGCGCGTGGCGATGAAGCCCGGCCGCCCGCAGGCCTTCGGCACCCCCGGAGGCAAGCTGTTCTTCGGACTGCCCGGCAATCCCGCGTCCGTGGCGTGCGTGTTCGAGGCGCTCGCGCGCCCGGCGCTGCGCGCGCTCCAGGGGTTCGAGGTGCTCGACCGTCCCCGACTGGAGGTGCGCGCGGCGAGGGCGGTCGAGTCGCGCGCCGGCCGCACCGACTTCGTGCGCGTGACCCTCGAATGGCGCGAAGGCGCGTGGTGGGCGGCACCGGCGGGAGAGCAGGTGTCGGGCCACCTCACGCCCCAATCGCGGGCTCACGCGCTGCTGGTGGTGCCGGAACCGCTCGCGTCCCTCGCGGTGGGCGAGACGGCCGAGACGCTGCTCCTGAGGTGGCCGGAGACCCGGGTCAGCCGCACGCCATCCGGCTGAGCCGCGCGAAATCCCGGATGATTTTGCGCCCGCTTGACGACGCTTCGGTGTCCAACCCTAGAATGGCCCACTCCCGCTGAATCCCACGAGCCCCACTCGGCGCCTGTTCCGCCGGTTGTCGCTTCGCGTGCTCCGCGGGTTTTCTGTGTCCGGCCCGGCCCGTCATCGCGCGCGGGCGGACCGGGCGAAGGGTCGGTCGGACGGCAAGCACCCCGCCCTCGAGGGGCGATCGCCGGGCGCGGGGACGGTTCGGTGTCAGCGGAGGAGACATGGAGATCCAGACGGACGATATCAAGACGATCAACGAGCGGATCGAGCGCGAGAGCGTCCTCGTCCAGACGATCACGAACGAGGTGTCCAGGGCGATCGTCGGGCAGCAGTACCTGATGAGTCGACTGATGGTCGGGCTGCTGGCCAACGGCCACGTCCTGATCGAAGGCGTGCCCGGGCTGGCCAAGACCTACGCGGTCCGGACCCTGGCGGCGGCGATCAAGACCCGCTACCAGCGGATCCAGTTCACCCCCGATCTGCTCCCCGCCGACATCATCGGCACCATGATCTACAACCAGAAGACCGGCGAGTTCATCATCAGCAAGGGGCCGATCTTCGCGAACCTGATCCTCGCCGACGAGATCAACCGGACGCCGCCCAAGGTCCAGAGCGCGCTGCTCGAGGCCATGCAGGAACGGCAGGTGACGATCGGCGAGCACACGTTCAAGCTGGAGGATCCGTTCCTCGTGCTCGCAACGCAGAACCCGATCGAGCAGGAAGGGACCTATCCCCTGCCCGAGGCCCAGCTCGACCGCTTCCTGCTCAAGATCAGGATCTCCTACCCCACGCGGGACGAAGAGCGCGAGATCGTGGAGCGGATCGCCGGCACCGGCGAGCCGAGGATCTCGCCGGTGGTGGACCCGGCCGACATCCTGCGGGCGCGCGAACTGTGCAAGTCGGTCTACATCGACCCGAAGCTCAAGGACTACATCCTCGACCTGGTGTTCGCCACGCGCGAGCCCGAGAAGTTCGACCTTCCGGAACTGAAGCCGCTGATCCGCTTCGGCGCTTCGCCCCGGGCGTCGATCAATCTGACCACCACCGTGCGGGCCATGGCCTTCCTCAAGCGCCGCGGCTTCGCCATCCCGGAGGACGTCAAGGAGCTCGCCGCCGACGTGCTGCGGCACCGCATCATCCTCTCGTACGAGGCGGAGGCCGAGGAGATGACCACGGACGACGTCATCCAGAAGATCCTGGCTGCCGTCGAGGTGCCCTGATGCGGCGCGGGGAACGCCTCGACGCCCTTCACCCGGCCCGCGTGAAGTCGTCGGGCCCTCCCACCGGTCGGACCGTATGCTCTCGCTCGAGTTCCTGAAGAAGCTCCGGCAGATCGAGCTCCGGACCCGCAAGATCATCAACACGACCTTCGTGGGTGAGTACCGGTCCACCTTCAAGGGCACCGGCATGGAATTCATCGACGTCCGCGAGTACCTGCCCGGCGACGACATCCGGTCGATCGACTGGAAGGTGACCGCCCGCATGGGCCGGCCCTACGTCAAGAAGTTCATCGAGGAGCGCGAACTGACGGTGATCCTGTGCGTGGACGCCTCCGGCTCGGGCTATTTCGGGACCCGTTCGCAGTTCAAGCTGGAGCAGTCCGCTCAGGTCGCGGCCACGCTCGCGTTCTCCGCGGTCTCGAACAACGACAAGGTCGGGTTGCTGTTCTTCACCGATCGGGTGGAGCGTTTCATCCCGCCGCGCAAGGGCCGCCAGCACGTCATGCGGCTGGTCCGCGACATCCTGCTGTTCCAGCCGAAGCGCCGGGGCACCGATCCGGTCGCGGCGCTCGAGTACGTGATGCGCATCCTCAAGCATCGGGCGATCGTCTTCCTGGTGAGCGATTTCATGGGGCCGGGCTTCTCCCCCGACACGGTGCGCATCCCGCTCGGCATCGCGGCCCGCCGGCACGATCTGGTGGCGATCCCGATCACCGACCCGGCGGAGTGGGAGCTGCCGCGGGTCGGCCTCATGGACCTCGAGGACATGGAGAGCGGGGAGATCGTCACCGTGGACACCGCGGACGCGCGCCTGCGCCGGAGCTATCAGGAGCACATGCAGGCCATGCTCTCGCGACGCGACCGGCTCCTCCGGCAGCTCGGCATCGACAGCATCGGCCTGCACACGCACGAGGACTTCACCCCGAAGCTGCACAAGTTCTTCCAGCTTCGCGCCCGGCGATTCCACTAGAGACGATCCGACTCACACTCCCCAGGCCCATGACCTTCGCGACCTTCCTGCTGGCGCTCCTGCTGACCGCCCCCGATCCGGGGCAGCCCTCGATCGTCACCCGCGTGACGCGCCCCGCGCGGCTGACGGTCGGGGACCGGTTCGACGTGACGCTGGTGGTGACCGCGCCCGCGCGGAGCCTGGTGACGGGCCCGCTGGCCGACTCGATGGGCGTGTTCGAGGTCGCCGGCGAGAAGCGGAAGTCCGCCCAGCGCTCCGGCACCACCGAGACCACGTACCGGCTGAGCGTGGCGGGCTTCAAGCCCGGTGCGCACCGTCTGCCGACGTTCGCGTTCCTGGTCCTCGCGGGCGCCAGGACGGACACGCTCACCAGCGACTCCGCCACGGTGACGATCGCCAGCCTGCTGCCGGAGAAGATGAAGGACATCAACGGCCTCAAGCCGGCGGAGACGTTCCCCAACCTCTGGCTCTGGATCATCCCCGGCATCGTGGCGCTCCTCGCCGCCCTGGTGGTGCTGGGCCGCCGGCTGTACCGGAGACTCCGGCGGATCCGGGACCTGGCGCAGGCGCCGCTGCCGCCATGGGAGGAGGCGCTGGCCGCCCTCGACGCGCTGCCGTGGCGTGAGTGGCTGGAGGCCGGCCAGGTCCGGCGCTACTACTACGCGCTCTCCGAGGTGCTCAAGCGCTACATCGAGCGGCGGTTCGAGTTCCACGCGGTGGAGCAGACCACCACCGAGATGCTGGCCAGCATGCGGGCGCACAAGACACCCATGCGCGACGACATCGGGAGGTTCTTCACCCGCTCCGACCTCGTGAAGTATGCCAAGCGGGTGCCGCCCGACGACGAGGCGCGATCGGCGATCGGCCAGGTGCGCGAGTTCGTGATGAAGACCCGTCCGGCGGAACCGGCCCCCGTGACGGCACCCGGCGGCCCGCCCACCGGCGGGTCCGGGGAGGGCGCCTGACCATGCGATTCGCGTCTCCGCTCTACCTGCTGCTGCTGCTGCCGGTCGCGGCGCTGGTGTGGCTGGAACTGAGGAAGCGCTCCGGTTCGGTGCGTTTCTCCGACGCCTCGTTCTTTCGCACGCGGCCCGGGCCGAGCCGCTACATCAAGCCCGCATTGCTGGCGGTCCAGGCCCTCGCCCTCGGGCTGGCCGTGCTGGCGCTGGCCCGGCCGCAGCGCGGCCGCGTCTACGAGGAGGTGGAGTCCCGGGGTGTGGACATCATGCTGTGCATGGACGTCTCGGAGTCCATGTCCTCGCCCGACTTCAAGCCCGACCGGATCACCGCGTCCAAGGAGCGCGCGGTGGAGTTCATCGCCAAACGCTCGGGAGACCGGATCGGGCTCGTGGTGTTCGCCAACGGCGCCATGACGCAGTGTCCGCTCACCCTCGACCGGGCCGTGCTCCGGTCGATCATCGAACGCCTGCAGATCGGCACGCTGGACGGGACGCGCACCGCCATCGGCATGGGCCTCGCCAACGCCGTCGCGCGGCTCAAGGACTCGCAGGCCAAGGACAAGGTCGTCATCCTGCTGACCGACGGGGTCAATAACACGGGCGAGATCGATCCCCAGACCGCGGCCCGGCTGGCGCAGACCTATCGCATCAAGGTGTACTGCATCGGCGTGGGCTCGCAGACCCCGGTGACGGTGATGGTGAACGACCCGATGTGGGGGCCCAGGCCCCAGACCATCGCGGCCGATTTCGACCCCGGGACCCTCGAGGAGATCTCGGCCCTCACCGGAGGCAAGTCGTACGCGGCCTCGGACGACGAGGCGCTCAGGCGGATCTACGAGGAGATCAATCGGATGGAGCCCACGCGGTTCAAGACCGCGCGCCACACCGTGTACTCCGAGAAGGCCGGCCTGTTCCTGCTGCCGGCGGTCGCGCTGTTCCTGCTCGGGATGATCGTCCCGGCCGCGCTGCTGCGGAGGCTGCCATGATCCGGTGGGCGGCGCCCCAGGTCCTCTATCTGCTGCTCGCGGTGCCGGTCGTGGCCGCGCTGATGCTCGGGGCCGAATGGCTCAAGCGCCGCAGCCTCGGGCGGCTGGCCGACGCCGCGCTGGTCCCGCGACTGACCGACAGCCGCAGCCCGCGGTGGGCCGCGGCGAAGGCCGTGTGCCTGCTGGTGGGGCTGATGTTCATGATCGTCGCGGCGGCGCGGCCGCAGTGGGGCGAGAAGCTCCAGATCTACCGCGGTCGCGGTATCGATATCGTCATCGCCCTCGATGCCTCGAAGAGCATGCTGGCGACGGACGTCACGCCCAACCGGCTGACCCGGGCCAAGACCCAGCTCGCCTCGCTGCTCGGCAACCTCAGCACCAATCGCGTGGGCATCGTGGCGTTCGCCGGCGGGGCGCAGGTGATGTGCCCGCTCACGCCCGATGTCGAGGCGGCCAAGCTGTTCCTCGACATCATCGACCCCGACAACATGCCGCGGCCCGGCACCAACATCCAGCACGCCGTGGAGGCCGCGGCCTCGCTGTTCGATCCCACGGAAGGGACCTCGAAGGCGCTCGTGCTCGTCACCGACGGCGACAATCTCGACGGCGACCCGGGGGCCGCCACGCGGCTCGCGGTCGAGAACGGCATCCGCCTGTTCGCGGTGGGCGTGGGCACCGCGGAGGGCTCCACGATCCCCGAGCCGGGCGGTACTGGCACGACCTACAAGAAGGACGAGAACGACAAGATCGTGGTCTCGCGCCTGGCCGAGCGGCTGCTGCTGGTGATGGCCAAGGCGACCGATGGCCGCTACTTCCGGTCCGAGAGCATCAATCTCGACCAGTTGGTCGGGGCGCTGGACCAACTCCAGAAGAAGGCGATCGGCGGCGGCGAGTACGTCGAGTACGAGGAGCGCTATCAGGGCTTCCTGCTGGCGGCCTTCATCCTCATCTTCTTCGGCACGCTCATCAGCGACCGCAAGGGCGCGTGGTTCCCGGACCTGGCCCCGCCGCGGTGGACCCGCGGGCCGGCCTCGACGCCGCCCCCGCCAGCCCGGGGCGCGGCGGGCGGCGCGGCGCTCCTCCTGACCGCGCTCCTCGGCGTCTCCCTGCCGGCTCGCGCGGATGTCGGCTCGATCATGCGGCAGGGCGCCGCCCTCGAACGCCAGGGCAAGTACGATCAGGCGCTCAAGGCCTACCAGGACGCGCTCGTGCTCGAGCCGGACGATGTCCGGATCCATTACGATATGGGGCGCGCGCTCCACCAGTTGAACCGGCAGCCCGAGGCCATCGAGCACTTCCAGCTGGGACTGCTCTCGAAGAAGAGGCTGCTCCGCGCCAACAGCCTTTACAACCTCGGGAACTGTCAGTTCAAACAACAGCAGCTGGACGAGGCGATCGCGTCGTACACGCGGGCGTTGCTCGTGCGGCCGGACGACCTCCAGGCCAAGCAGAATCTGGAATACTGCTGGAAGCTGAAGGCCGAGCGGCAGCAGAAGCCCGACTCGACCCAGAAGAAGCAGCCGCCGCAATCGCAGCAGCAGAAGCAGCAGGGGCAGCAACAGGCGCAGCCCGCGCAGCCGCAGAAGGGCGAGATCAGCCGGGAGCAGGCCGACCGCATGCTCCAGGCCCTGCAGAGCAAGCAGAGGGACGACATGAGGAAGCAGCCCAAGAAGCCGTCGGAGCAGCCCGCCGGGGGGAAGGACTGGTAGCCGCGATGCCCTTCTGCACGACCGCGCGCGCTCCTCGACCGGCTCCGGCCGCACCGCCCGGGACCGGGCGATGATCCGGCTGCGGCATCTCGTGATGCTGGTCGCGCTGGCGCTCCCGCTCGCGGCAGAGGCGGCCCCCGGGCTGGAGTTCTCGGCCTCGGTGGACCAGACCAGCGTCGGCCTCGGCGAGCAGTTCCAGCTCACGCTCACGGTGCGCGGCGAGAACATGCTGTCGGTTCCGACACCCGCGCTGCCGCCTCTGGCGGACTTCAGCCTGCTCGGCAGCTCCTCGTCGCAGTCCACGAACATCTCGATCGTCAACGGCCAGATGAAGCGCGAGGCCGCGATCGAATTCGTCTACGGCCTCGCGGCGAAGCGGCTCGGGAAGCTCACGATCCCGCCCTGCAAGCTGACCTACCAGGGCAGGGAGTACCAGAGCCAGCCGATCGAGATCACCGTGGTCCAGGGAGCACAGGGACAGGCGGCGCCGATGCCGCCACCGTCCGCGGGGCCCTCCCGAGGGCAGGTGCCGATCGAAGGCAACCTGATGCTGTCGGCCGTCCCCAGCCGCAGGACGGTGTACGTCGGCGAGCCGGTGACGCTCGAGATCTCGGTGTGCACGCGATTGCGGATCAGCGGCGGCGGCTGGGCGGTGCTGCCGTCGTTCGAGGGGTTCTGGGCCGAGAAGGTCTTCGACGCCGACAAGTTCGACTTCCAGCGCCGGACGATCGACGGCCGCGCGTACGACGTGTCCGTGCTCAAGAAGGTGACCCTGTTCCCGCTGTCACCGGGCGAGGCCACGGTCAAGCCCATGGCGTTCAACGTCGAGGTCCTGCAGTCGGCGCGCGACCTGTTCGGGTTCTTCGGCGGCGGCCAGAACGTGCGGATCGAGTCCAAGCCGGTCACGCTCCACGTCCTCGCCCTGCCGGAGTCGGGAAAGCCGAAGGAGTTCACCGGCGGCGTGGGGCGCTTCAAGATGTCGGCGTCGCTCGACCGCGCGACCAGCACGAATGGCGAGCCCATCAATCTGATCGTACGGATCGCCGGCCTCGGCAATGTCCGGTTGATCGAGAAGCCCGCGATCGGGCCGGTCACGGGCCTGAGGATCCTCGACCCCGAGATCCACGACGACGATCGCGTCTCCGGCGAGGACGTGCAGGGCACCAAGATCCTCCGCTATCCCATCATCCCCCAGACCGACGGCAGTTATTCGATCCCGCCGATCCGGATGGCCTATTTCGATCCGCAGACGAAGTCGTATCAGACGCTCGAGGCCGGGCCGTTCACGTTCTCGGCCAGCGGCTCCGCGCCGAACGCTCCGCTGGTCGAGGCCACCGGGCTCAAGGTGCTCGGCACCGACATCCACTACATCAAGCCCGACGCCACGGCACTCGCCGTCCTGTCGCTCGACCCTCCGTGGTGGCCCAACCTGCTCGCCCTGCTCTCGCTGGGCGCGGTCGCGGGCGCCATCGGGCACCGCGGGCACCGCGAGCGGCTGCTCTCGGATCGCGGATACGCGCGGAGGTCCCGCTCCACGGCGCTGGTGAAGCGCCGGCTCAAGCGGGCCGAGGGGCTGCTGCGGAAGCGCGACGACCGGGGCTTCCACGCAGCGCTCGCGCAGGCCGTCATGGGGTTCGTCGGCGACCGCTTCAACATCGACACGCACGCCATGACCAAGGACCAGCTGCGCGCGGAACTGGAGCGGGCCCAGGTCAGGCCCGAGGCGACCGCCGCGGTCATGGAGGTCCTCGAGCAGTGCGAGGTCGCCCGCTTCTCCCCCGGCATGCGAGCGGAACGGGACCCGCTGCCGCTGTTCCAGAAGGCGCGCGACGCGCTGGGGCAGATCTAGGATGCCGAGACCCGCAACCCACGGATGCCCGCCATGCTGCCGAACCTGACGCTGCTCGTCGTCCTCGCGCTCGCCCCGATCGACGCGTACAACCGGGGCAATCAGCTCTACGCGCAGAAGGACTACGCCGGCGCGGCGCTCGCCTATGAGCAGGCGCTCAAGGCCGGACCCAGCGCTGACGCGCACTACAACCTGGGGAACGCCCTGTTCAAGTCGGGCAAGATCGGCGCGGCCATCCTGCACTACCGCCGGGCGCACTTCCTCGATCCGCGGGACGCCGACATCCGCGCCAATCTGGCGTTCGCCCGCAGCTACCGCGTGGACAAGGTGCTCACCGTCGCGAGCCCGCCGGCCCGGGCGCTGGACGACGCGTTCCACTGGCTCTCCCGGCGGGAAGCGACGCTGCTGGCCGGAGTGTTGTTCACCCTCGCCGCGCTCTCGCTGGCGGCCTGGATCACGTGGCGATGGACGGCATGCCTCGTGGCGGTGCCCTTGCTCTCGTCGCTGGCGTTGTTCGGCTTCATCACCCAGCAGGTGTGGACCAGCGAGGTGAAGGCCCGGCCGGCGGTCGTGGTCGCGCCGGAGGTCAACGTCCTGAGCGGCCCGAGCGAGGAGTCCAAGCAGATCCTGCTGCTCCACGACGGCACCGAGGTCGGGATCCGTGAGGTGAGGGGAGCCTACCTGCTGGTGCAGGTCCCGGGCGGGAGCGGAGGCTGGATCCCCGAGCATTCGATCGCCCGCATCTTCTGAGCGCATCGCCGCGCCGAGGACGATCGGCGGCGAATGGCGGAAGGAGGGCAGATGAAGCGCGGCACCCACGTCCGCCTGTTCCTCGCGGGCACCCTTGCGTGGTTCGTGTTCTGGTTGGCAGGCCTGCCGTCCTACTTCCAGCAGTACTCCCAGACATTCATGATCGGGTTCACCGCGCTCGTCTTCATCCCGCTGTCCGCCGCGTTCCTGTGGGTGCTCAGCCGAGCGCCGCGGAAACGGCGGATGGCGTTGTCGCTGTGGATGGCGTTCTACTTCACGGTGCCGCTGGCGGTCTACGACTGGCTGTACTGCGGAGTGTTCCTCGGGTACGGCCTCGGTTTCGTGTGGCGCTACTGGTACCTGAGCGTGTACTACGTCATCCCCTGGCCGGTCCTGCCCGGTCTGGCGGCCGTTCTGAATCGCCGCGGTGCGCTGGAGGGCGGGGCGAGCGGGGCGTGAGCCGGGCCCGCGCCCCGACGGGGGCGGCCCGGAACCGGCAGCGCAAGGCAGACGAAAGGAGCACGGGCATGTTCACGCTTCGTCCTCTCCTCCCCAGGGCCGCGGTCGCGTGCGCGGCGTTCGTGTTGCTGCCACTTCCCCGGCTGCCCGAGGTCTCCCAGACCTACTCAGGACCGCCACTGCTGCGTGGGCTGCGCGGCGTGGCCGTGCTGGCGGAACAGGTGCATTCCGAGATCCGTCCCTTCGGGCTCGACGAGGCGTGGCTGGAAAGACGGGTGAGCGCCGCGCTCCAGCGCGACAGCGTGCCCACGCTCACGCGCTGGGAGGCGCTCCGTGACGAGCGGCAGCCATTGCTCGTGGTGCGTCTCGAGACCGTCCCGGTGCCGGCCGCGGGAGCCTTCGCCTGGCATCTCTCGCTGTCCATGCAACAGCGCGTGCGCCCGGTGGCGGGCGACACGACCACCACGCTCGCCACCACCTGGGAGGCCGAAAGCACTCTGGGAGCGACCAGCGGCAAGCTGCTGCGCGCTTCGGTCGGGAGGTCGCTCGACGACCGGACGCGCCAGTTCGTCGACGTGTGGCGCCAGCGGCAAGACGAATAGCCGTCACCGGGCGAGGCCTCAGCGGCGGCCGCCGGTGCGGCGCTACTCCGCGCGGAAGGTCACTTTCTCTGCCACCACCGTCATGACGCACCGCGCCTGCAGCACCGCCCGGCCGGTCAGGCAGCTTCCACCTCGACGAACTCTCCCTCCGAACTCGGCCTTGGCACCGGAAGCCCCTCTTGCTTCAATCCGTCGATGTGCAGGGTGATCGCCTCGCGAATGAGGCCCACCCCCGTCACCGTTCCCAGCTTGCTCGGATTCCGGAACTGCCGATGACTGCCCTACGTCCGGATCAGCCTCCGGCCATCCGTCTCAAGAAGGCGGATCAGCTCGCCCACTTTCACCCAATCTCCGGTTTCCCGGGGGGCCATGTGCTTGCCGTGAGCCGAACGACGCGCTGCGCGACGCTCGCCCGCACCAGTGCGGATCTCGAAGCCGCTCACCCAAAGAAGCACCCATGGGGATCGGCGTCAACCTCAGCCACGAGTTCCGCGAGATCACGGCTCGAGGGCAGTGGCTCATAACTCTGCCACTTGAGGTTCGCGCGCTGCCACAGCAGCCGCCACTCGCCCGCCGTGCGAACGAAGCGCAGCTTAGCCACTCCACCCTCGATCCAGCGAGTGGGCTCCCGGAATGCCGGCCGCGCCTCGTAGATCAGGACGTCGTGGCCCGCCACCCGGTACTCGGTCCGCAGGCGCTCGCGATGTTCCGCCGGTGAGCGGCGACGGCACAGGGCCCCGACGGCTCGATCGATCCGCTTCAGTTCAAGATCGGAGAAGGGCACTCGCCTCGTGACTCCCGCGGTTCTGCAACGACCCCTTCCCAGCCATCCTAGTCCGGCGACCTCGGGAGATCGCCTGCGTCCGCCAGCGCCTGGCTCAGGCACAGCACGTAGCCATCAGGGTCCCGCACGTCGCACTCCGCGAGACCATAGGGCATCCGTTCGAGACGACGCGTGACGGCGCCCTGCTGGTCGAGTCTGGCGCACAGTTCGCGCAATCCATCCCCCAGCCGCAGGTAGACGTCCCACCCGCGCCAGTCCGCGGGCCGCCCCGCAGATCCGCGTCTCAGCATGATCTCGGCCGGCCCGTGCCTCAGGATCGCGAACTCGTAGGGGGGCCGTTCCGGGAACGGGTCGGCCTCGAAACCGAGTACGTCGTGGTACCAGGCGGCCGACCGTGCGACATCGGCAACGCGCAGCAACGGCACCGCCAGTTGCGCCTGCATCTCGATCTCCCGGCGGCCGGAAGGTGGATGAAGCGGTGCGCGGGTGCCTCCCGCGCGACCGCGCCGGCTACATCAGGTCCAGGACCGAGCGCTGGGCCATCTCCAGCAGGCCGCTCGCCTGCAGGCCGATCCAGACCGTGACCGCGGCGGCGATCACGAGCGCGATGGAGCCCGGCAGCGCCCACGAGACGTGGGTGGCCTCGCCCTGCGGCTCCTGCATGTAGAGCGCCACCGTGACGCGCAGGTAGTAGTACACGCTCACCACGCTGTTCAGCACGCCGATGATCACCAGCGGGATCAGCCCCTGCTGCACGGCGGCGTTGAACACGTAGACCTTGCCCATGAACCCGGCGGTCGGCGGGATGCCGGCGAGCGAGATCATGAACAACGAGAGCGCCAGCCCGAGCAGCGGCTGGCGGAAGCCGAGCCCCTGCACGTCCGACATCAGCACGCGCTCCTCGACCCCCTTGCCGAGCAGCGTCAGGATGCCGAACGCGCCCAGGTTCATGAACGCGTACACCGCGAGGTAGAACAGCGCAGCCGAGCCGCCGTCCTGCCCGCCCGCGATCACCGCCACCAGGATGTACCCGGCATGCGCGATGCTCGAGTACGCCAGCATGCGCTTGAGATTCGTCTGCAGCAGCGCGGAGACATTGCCCACCGTCATGGTGAGCGCCGCGATCCACGACAGCGCCGGGGCCCACTGGGCGTGCACGTCGCCCAGGACGATCAACGAGACGCGCAGCAGCGCGGCGAAGCCGGCGGCCTTGGCGCCCACCGACATGAAGGCGGTCACCGAGGTGGGCGCTCCCTCATAGGCGTCAGGCGTCCACATGTGGAAGGGCACCGCGGCGACCTTGAACGCGAATCCGGTCAGCAGCAGCAGGGTGCCGATCAGGAACAGCGGGTTGCCGATCATGGCCGAGCCGGTGAGGAATCGCGCCATGGCCGGGAGGTTCGTGGTGCCGGTGGCGCCGTAGAGCAGGGCGATGCCGTAGAGCAGGAAGCCGCTGGCGAAGGCGCCGAGCAGGAAGTACTTCATCGCCGCCTCGTTCGACTCGAGCCGGCTGCGGCGGAAGCCCACCAGCACGTAGAGCGCGATCGACATGAGCTCGAGGCCGAGGAACACCGTGATCAGGTCGTTGGACGCGGCCATCACGATCATGCCCATGGTCGCGCACAGCAGCAGCGCGTAGTACTCCGCCTGGTTGATGCGCGTGCGCCGCACGTAGTCCCACGACAGCAGCACCGCCAGCGCGCCGATGGCGCACAGCAGCAGGGTGAAGAACACCGTGAAGCCGTCGTGCACGAACATGCCCTCGAACAGCACGCGCCGCACGTCGCGCACGTGGTACACCGACCATCCGCCGGCGGCCAGCGTGAGCAGCGCCACCACCGCGCCGCGCGCGCTGCCCTCGCGGGCGGGGAGGAACTCGAGCATCAGCAGCACCAGGGTGCCCACGGTGAGCGCGAGGATCGCCCCCAGCGCCCACCAGTCCACCGGCAGGAACGCCGGCACCACGAGCGGGGTCATCGCGCACCTCCCGACGCGGCCGGGGGCGGCGCGGGATGACCGGCCGGAGGCAGCGCCGCCGGGCCGGTGGCCGGGGCGACCATGCGCGCGCTCATCTCGATGCGTTCTTGCGCCAGCCGCAACGTGGCGTCGAGCGACGGCTGCATGCGGTCGAGGAACGGCTGCGGCATGACGCCCATCCAGAAGATCAGGATCAGGATCGGCGCGAACACCAGCCGCTCGCGCAGCGACAGGTCGGCGAGCTTCTCGTTCTCGGGGTGCGTGACCGGACCGAACATCACGCGCTGGAACATCCACAGCATGTAGACCGCCGACAGGATGACGCCGCTGGCGGCGATCGCGCCCCACGCGGGGTGGGCGCGGAAGGCGCCGAGCAGCACCAGGAACTCGCCCACGAACCCGTTGGTGCCGGGCAGCCCGATGGACGACAGCGTCACCACCAGGAAGATGCTCGCGTACACCGGCAGCGGTTTCCACAGGCCGCCGAAGTCGCTGATCAGGCGGGTGTGGCGGCGTTCGTAGACCACCCCCACCAGCAGGAACAGCGCGCCGGTCGAGACCCCGTGGTTGAGCATCTGGAGCATCGCCCCCGCCATGCCCTGGGAGTTCATCGCGTACATGCCGAGCATGCAGAACCCGAGGTGGCTCACCGACGAGTACGCGACCAGCTTCTTGAGGTCGGGCTGCACCATGGCCACCAGCGCGCCGTAGATGATGCCGACCAGCGCGAGCCCGGCGATCCACGGCGCGAAGTGCGCCGAGGCCGACGGGAACAGCGGGATGGCGAAGCGCAGGAAGCCGTAGGTGCCCATCTTCAGGAGCACCGCGGCGAGGATGACCGAGCCCGCGGTGGGCGCCTCGACGTGCGCGTCGGGCAGCCAGGTGTGGAACGGGAACATCGGCACCTTGATCGCGAACGCGAAGGCGAACGCCAGGAACATCCAGGTCTGCGCCGCGGCCGCGATCGGCAGGCGGTAGAGCGCGTCGAGGTCGAAGCTGCCGGCTCCCATGACGCTCTTGTGCTGGAAGTAGAGCCACAGGATGGCGACCAGCATGAGCACGCTGCCGGCCATGGTGTAGAGGAAGAACTTCACCGCCGCGTAGATCCGGCGCTGACCGCCCCACACCCCGATGAGCAGGTACATCGGGATGAGCATGGCCTCCCAGAAGACGTAGAAGAGCAGCAGGTCGAGCGCCATGAAGGTGCCCAGCATGCCGGCCTCGAGCGCGAGCAGCAGCGCGAAGAACTCGCGCGGACGCTTCTCGACCGCGCCGTAGGCGCTCACCACCGAGATCAGCGTGATCACCGTGGTGAGCAGGATGAGCAGCACGCTGATGCCGTCCACCCCGAGGTGGTAGGTGGCGCCGAGCGCCGGCAGCCAGGCGCGATGCTCCTCGAACTGCCAGCCGGGCTGGCCGGGCAGGTAGCGCCACCACAGCGGCAGCGAGAGCACCAGCTCCGCGAGCGCGAACACGGTCGCCGACGTGCGGATCGCGCGGCGCGCGTCCGGCCGCATCAGGGCGGTGACGACCGCGCCCACCAGCGGCAGGACGAACAGCGAGGTCAGGTAGTATCCGTTCACGTCAGTGCCTCAGGAAGTGCAGGAGGAGCGCCGCCACGCCGAGCGTGAAGAACAGCGCGTAGGTGCCCACGAACCCGGTCTGCAGCAGACGAAGCCCCGCGGACACGAACTCGAACGTGTACCCCACGCCGTTCACCGTGCCGTCCACGATCTTCTCGTCCCAGAAGCGCCACAGCCGCTGGCTCGCCGCGTGGACCGGCGACACCACCGCGGCGCCGTACAGCTCGTCCACCCAGTACTTGTTCAGCAGCAGGCGGTGCGCCCCCGCGAAGCGCTGCTGGAGCGCGGTCGCGGTCTCGGGCCGCTGGAGGTAGAGCCGCAGCGCGGTGAGGATGCCGATCAGCGCCACCAGCACGGAGAGCGCGATCAGCGCCCATTCGGCGGTCGCGGTGAGCGCGTGCCCCGCGGCCGCGCCCTCGCCGTGCGACGTGACCCGCAGGCCGGCCGCGAACACCGGTTCGAGCCAGCGCTCCAGGGCGTGCCCGCCCTCGTGCGCGCCGAACCATTCGCGCATCACCAGCGGCGCCCCCACCAGGCCGCCCACCACCGAGAGCCCCGCGAGCACCACCAGCGGCGCGATCATGGAGCGCGGCGACTCGTGCAGGTGGTGTTCCGCCTCGTGCGAGACCCGCGAGGGCCCGCGGAACGTCAGGATGTAGAGCCGGAACATGTAGAAGGCCGTGATCATCGCCCCCACCAGCCCCGCCAGCCACACGCCGTAGTGCCCGCTGGCGTACGCGCCGGCGAGGATCTCGTCCTTGCTGAAGAAGCCCGCGAACGGCGGGATGCCGGCGATGGCGATGCACGCGATCAGCATCACGCCGTGCGTCCACGGCAGCTTCGAGGCGAGGCCGCCCATCCGGCGCATGTCCTGCTCGTTCGACATCGCGTGGATGACCGAGCCCGCGCCGAGGAACAGCAGCGCCTTGAAGAACGCGTGGGTCATGAGGTGGAAGATGCCGGCCCCGAACGCGCCGACGCCCAGCCCCATGAACATGTAGCCGAGCTGGCTCACGGTGGAGTACGCCAGCACGCGCTTGATGTCGTTCTGCGCCAGGCCGATGGTGGCGGCGAACAGCGCGGTCGCCGCGCCGACCACCGCGACCACCTCAAGCGAGACCGGCGCCATGCGGTAGAGCAGGTTCGAGCGCGCCACCATGTACACGCCCGCCGTCACCATGGTGGCGGCATGGATGAGCGCGGACACCGGCGTCGGGCCCTCCATGGCGTCGGGCAGCCAGATGTAGAGCGGCAGTTGCGCGCTCTTGCCGGTGGCGCCGAGGAACATGAGCAGGGTCGCGGCGGTGATCACCGCCGAGCCCACCGCGAACACGTGCGGCGCGGCCGCGAACACGCGCTCGTAGCTGAGGCTGCCGGTGGCGCCGAACAGGATGAACATGCCGAGCAGGAAGCCGAAGTCGCCGATGCGGTTGACGACGAACGCCTTCTTGCCGGCCTCGGCCGCCGAGGGCTTCGCGTACCAGAAGCCGATCAGCAGGTACGAGCACAGCCCCACGCCCTCCCAGCCCACGAACATGAGCAGGTAGTTGTCCGCGAGCACCAGCGTGAGCATCGCGAACATGAACAGGTTCAGGTACATGAAGAAGCGCCGGAACGAGGGATCGTGCGCCATGTACCCGATCGAGTAGACGTGGATCAGGAAGCCCACGCCGGTCACCACCAGCGCCATCACGCTCGAGAGCGGGTCGAGCAGGAAGGAGACGTCCACCCGCAGATCGCCGACCTGCATCCAGGTGTAGAGCGTGTCGACGATCCGGCGCTCCTCGGCCGGCATCCCCGCCAGCGCCAGCACCGCGCGCAGCGCGAACACGAACGCCAGCCCCACCGCGCCGCACGCCAGCCACGCGGTCCCGCGCTTGCCGAGGCGGTCGCCCACGAGGAGATTGAGGGCCACCGCCGCGAGCGGCAGCGCCGGGATGATCCAGAGCACGGGTCCGTTCACGGGTGGGTCAGCCTTTCAGCAGGTTGATCTCGTCCACGAAGACCGTCTCGCGCAGGCGGAACATGTTGACGATGATCGCGAGTCCCACGGCGACCTCGGCCGCCGCGACGGTCATGACGAAGAACACGAACACCTGGCCGTCCACCGAGCCGAAGTGGCGCGCGAACGCCACGAACGCCAGGTTGGCGGCATTGAGCATGAGTTCGATGGACATGAAGATGACGAGCGCGTTGCGGCGCACCAGCACGCCCACCAGGCCGATGGTGAACACCAGCGCGCTGAGCGCGAGGCTCCACGACAGCGGGATCATGACGCGTCTCCTCCGGTGGGGCCGGCGCCCGGCCCGCCGGGCCCGGGCCCGCGACGGACGCGGGTGATGACGATGGCGCCCACCATGGCGACCAGCAGCACCATCGAGGTGATCTCGAACGGGAACAGGTAGCGGCTGTAGAGCGCGAGCCCGATCTGCTCGGTGTTGCCGTACATCGAGGGAAGCGCGGTCGACACCGGTCCCGCCGACCAGCCGCGGCCGGCGAGCAGCGCGCCGAGGCCGAGCACCAGCACGCCGAGCAGCCAGCCGAAGCCGCGCCGCAGCGCGATCTGAACCCCGCTCTCCACGTCGTGCGTGAGGTTCAGGTACATGATCACGAACAGGAACAGCACCATGATGGCGCCGGCGTACACGATGATCTGCACCATCCCGAGGAACTCGGCCCGCATCGTCAGGTAGATCGCGCCGAGCGACACGAATCCGAGCACCAGGAACAGCGCGCTCGCCACCGGGCTGCGCTGCAGCACCACCATCAGGCTCGAGACCACCAGCAACGCGCCGAAGACGATGAACAGTCCCTGGACGAGGCTCATGCCGGCTGCCTCCAGTAGATCAGCAGCGCCGTGACCACGATGTTGAGGATCGAGGCCGGCAGCAGGACCTTCCAGCCCAGGCCCATGAGCTGGTCGTAGCGGAGGCGCGGGAAGGTCCAGCGCACCCAGATGAAGAAGAACAGCAGCACCGACACCTTGCCGAGGAACCACAGCACCTTGAGGTTCTCGGGCAGGAACGGGCCGTTCCAGCCGCCCAGGAAGAGCGCGACGGCGATGCTGCAGATGGTGATGATGTTCATGTACTCGCCGAGGAAGAACAGCCCCCACTTCATGGACGAGTACTCGACGTGGAAGCCCGCCACCAGTTCGGCCTCGGCCTCGGGCAGGTCGAACGGCGCGCGGTTGGTCTCGGCCAGCGCGCAGATCATGAAGATCACGAAGCCGAGCGGCTGGAACAGGACGTACCAGCCCGGCACCGGGACCGGGCCGACGTGGAGCATCGCCGACTGCCCTTCGACGATCTTCGTCAGGGAGAGCGAGCCGGCGAGCAGGATCGGGCCGATGGTCGCGAGGCCCATGCTGAGCTCGTACGAGATCATCTGGGCCGCGGAGCGCAGGCCGCCGAGCAGGGCGTACTTGTTGTTCGACGACCAGCCCGCGAGCGTGATCGAGTACACCCCGAGGCTCGACATCGCGAGGAACACCAGCAGGCCGACGTTCACGTCGGTCACCGTCACGCCGGGCCCCAGCGGGAGCACCGCGAACACCACCAGCGCGGGGATCACCGCCAGCGCCGGGGCGATGTGGTAGATCACCTTGTTCGACTCCGCCGCGATGAACTCCTCTTTGAAGAACAGCTTGAGGATGTCGGCGACGGGCTGCAGCAGGCCGAACGGGCCGACGCGATTCGGGCCGGTGCGCGCCTGCATGTGACCGGCGACCTTGCGCTCGACCCAGATCAGGTACGAGACCACGCCCAGCAGGCCGCCGAGGATCGCGACCAGCTTCACGACCACCCAGAAGACGTACTGGAAGTCCGGGTTGCTCCAGAGTGCGGCCATCCCGCCCTGGTCTCCTATACGTGCGCCGGCGCGCCCGACTTCGACACCCGGACCTTGAGGCCCGCGCCCACGGGGGCGCCGAGCCGGTTGAGTTCCACTTCCGCGAAGGCGTAAGGCACGAACACGCTCCCCGGCGGCACCGTGTCGTCGAGCGCGGCGGGCAGCCGCAGCGTGCCGGCGGGGCCGGCGAGTTCCACGGTCTCGCCCTCGCCCACGCCGAGGCGCCGGGCCTCGCCCGGGTTCAGCGCGGCGCGCGCCGCGCCGGCGAGACCCGGGAGCGTGGTGCCGCGGTACGAGATGCTGCCCTGCAGGAACAGCGTGCCGCCCGAGAGCAGCCACAGCCCGTCGCCCGCCGGCGCCGCGCCGCCGTTGGCGGGCGCGACCCCCGGCACCGCCGCGCCCTCGCGCGACCACTGGGGCCCGAGCGGCAGCAGCGTCGCCCACGACGTGCCCTGGAAGCCCGGCACCAGGCGCGCGATCTCGCGCCAGACGTCCTCGGGGCTGCGATACGCCCAGGTGGCGCCGAGCGCGCGCGCCACCGCCTGGAACACTTCGCCGTCCGGACGCGTGCCGCGCCGCGGGGACAGCGCGCGCGCCACGCGCTGCAGCCGGCGCTCGCAGTTCACCATCACGCCCTCCTTCTCGGCGAAGGAGGCGGCCGGGAACACCACGTGCGCCTGCCGCGCGGTGGCGGTGAGGAACAGGTCGCTCACGATCACCAGCTCGGCGCGCGCGAGCGCCTGCTCGGCCAGCGCGCGGTCGGGCGCGCTGCTCAGCCACTCGTCGCTCACGATCCACAGCGCCTTCACGCTGCCGGCGGCGGCGGCGCGCAGGATCTCGGGCGCCGAGAGGCCGGGCGCGGTGGGCAGCGTGCACTGCCACTGGCGCGCGAACGCCTCGGTGGCCGCCGGGTCGTCAGGCGCCAGGTACCCGGGCAGCCGGTCGGGCGTCAGGCCCATGTCGAGCGCGCCCTGGCTGTTGCTGTTCGGGCCAAGGTACATGACCCGCGCGCGCCGCGCGGAGAGCAGGCCGGTCATCCAGCCCAGGTTCTCGACCGCCTGCAGCAGCGCCGGCGCCTCCGGGTGCTCGGCGAGCGCGCGACCGAACAGGATCGCCCCGCGCTGGGACTCGCGCAGGCGCCTGGCCGCCGCGGTGACCGCCGCGGCCGGCACGCCGGTCGCCGCTTCGACCCGTTCCGGCGTGGAGGCCGCGAGCGCCTGCTGGAGCGCGGGCACCCCCTGCGCCACCGAGGCGGGCAGGTCGGCCGGCACGCCCAGTTCGAGCGCGGCGCGCGTGAGGCCGTTGAGGAGCGCGAGCTCGCTGCCGGGCCGCAGCGCCAGGTGGTCGCCGCGGAACTTCGGCCGCGCGAGCTTCACGCGCCGCGGGTGCGCCACCGTCAGGTGCGTGCCCCGCTGGTGCTGGCCCTGGATGAGCCGCGCCTGGGCGAACGGCGATTCCCCCTGCAGGTCGTCGCCGAGCACCAGCACCTCGTCGGCCTCGACCAGGTCCGCGAGCGCGAGCGCCGGCCGGCCCGCGCCGGTGGCGCGCAGCAGCGCGTCGCCCGGGACCCGCGCGGTGAAGCGGGTGCGCGCGTCCACGTTGGAGGTGCCCAGCACGGCGCGCGCGAGCTTCTGGAACAGGTACTGCTCCTCGAGCGTGAGCTTCTCGCCGCCGAGGAACGCGACCGCGCCCGGCCCGTGGGCCGTCGCGATGTCGCGCAGGCGCGCGGACGCGAACGCCACCGCCTCGTCGAAGCCGGCGGGCTGCAGCGTGCCGCCGCTGCGCAGCAGCGGGCTCGCGAGGCGCTCGGCGCTGTTCACGAACTCGTGGCCGAAGCGGCCGCGCACGCACAGGTACTCCTGGTTCACGCCGCGCAGTTCGGTGCCGCGCGCGCGCATCACCTCCATGCCGCGCACCCCGAGGCGGACCGAGCAGCCGTTCGAGCAGTAGGGGCAGAGGGTGATGTGCTGGCGCAGGTCCCACGGGCGCGCCTTGAAGCGGTAGGGCAAAGCGGTGAGCGCGCCCACCGGGCACACCTCGATGCAGTTACCGCACTGCTCGCACTCGAGCGGCTGGCGGTCGAACGAGGAGATCTCGGTGCGCGCGCCGCGCTGGTGCGCGGTCAGCGCGTCCTCGCCCATGATCTCGTCGCAGTAGCGCACGCAGCGCATGCACACGATGCAGCGGTTCGCCTCCTTCTTGACGATCGGACCGAGGTCCTCGGAGACGAACGTGCGCTTGGGCTCCTGCATGCGCGAGAAGTCGGCGCCGAACGCGAACGCCAGGTCCTGCAGCTGGCACTCGCCGCCCTCGTCGCACACCGGGCAGTCGAGCGGATGGTTGACCAGCAGGAACTCCATCACGCCCTCGCGCGCCTTGATGGCGGCCGGCGAGGCGGTGCGCACGTGCATGCCGTCGGAGACCGGCGTGGTGCAGCCGGTCTGGACCTTGGGCATCCACGCGATCTCGGGGAGGCCATCGGGCCCCGTCACCGGCTTGCGGTCAGGGCCGAGACGCGGGGTCCCCACCTCGACGACGCAGATGCGGCAGGCGCCGAGCGGCGGCAGCTTGCGATGCGAGCAGAACACCGGGATGTGGATCTCGGCGGTGCGCGCGGCCTCGGTGATCAGCGTGCCCGCGGGGACCTCGACGGTGCGGCCGTCGATCGTGACCTTGCAGGGGGCGCTCACGCCGGCACCCCCGTCAGGGACTCGCGGCGGCGGTTGACCACGCACTGCTTGTGCTGGATGTGGTATTCGAACTCGTCGCGGAAGTGCTTGAGGAAGCCCATCACCGGCATCGCGGCCGCGTCCCCGAGGGCGCAGAACGACTTGCCGAGGATGTTGTCGGCGGCGTCGTTCAGCACGTCGAGGTCGGTGGGCCGGCCCTCGCCGTTCTCCAGCCGCTCGAGGATGCGCGTCATCCAGTAGGTGCCTTCGCGGCACGGCGTGCACTTCCCGCACGACTCGTGGCGGTAGAAGCGGCTGATGTTGAGCAGCGCGTCTACCAGGCAGGTGCGGTCGTCGATGACGATGACCGCCCCCGAGCCGAGGAACGTGCCCACGGCGTTCATCGATTCGAAGTCGAGCGGGGTGTCGATCAGCGAGGCGGGCAGGGGCGGCACCGACGAGCCGCCGGGGATGATCGCCTTCACCTTCAGCCCGTCCCGCATCCCGCCGCAGTGCTCCTCGATCAGGGTGCGCAGGGGCGTGCCGAGCGCCACCTCGTAGTTCCCTGGCCGCTTCACCGGCCCGGAGACGCTGAACACCTTGGTGCCCGGGCTCTTCTCGTTGCCCCACTGACGGTACCAGGCGCCGCCGTGACGGAGGATGTGCGGCACGTTCATCAGCGTCTCGACGTTGTTCACCACCGTCGGGCAGCGATAGACGCCCTCGACCGCCGGGAACGGCGGCTTGAGGCGCGGCTGGCCGCGGTAGCCCTCGAGCGACGACAGCAGCGCCGTCTCCTCGCCGCAGATGTAGGCGCCCGCGCCGAGATGGGTGTGCAGCTCGAAGCGGAAGCCGCTGCCCGCGATGTCGGCGCCCAGCAGTGAGGCGGCGCGCGCCTCGGCGATCGCCGCGTCGAGGCGATGCTGCAGGTACTCGAACTCCCCGCGCAGGTAGATGTAGCCGGTGTTCGCCTGGATCGCCCAGCCCGCGAGGATCACGCCCTCGATCAGCAGGTGCGGGTTGAGGCGCAGCAGCTCGTGGTCCTTGAAGGTGCCAGGCTCGGATTCGTCGGCGTTGCACACGATGTACTTCGGCTTGGCGTTCCCCTTGGGCACGAAGCTCCACTTCAGGCCGGTCGGGAAGCCCGCGCCGCCGCGTCCGCGCAGCCCCGAGGCCTTGACCGCCTCGATGCAGGCGTCCGGCTCCTGCTTCCCGAGCACCGCGGCGAGCGTCTCGTAGCCGCCCTGCCGGCGATAGCCCTCGAGCGAGGCCAGGCCGGGCGCGTCGATGTCCTTGAAGAGCAGTGGGCCTCTCACCTGAGCGTCTCCAGCAGCGCGTCCACCTTCGCCTCGTCGAGGTTCTCGTGGAAGTCGAAGTTCACCTGCATGCACGGTCCGCCGCCACACGCCGCGAGGCACTCGACCTTGCGCAGCGTGAAGCGGCCGTCCTTCGTGGTCTCGCCATGCCCGACGTGGAGCTTCTTCTCGAGGTGGCGGAACAGCCGGTCGGCCCCCATCAGGGAGCACGACAGCGTCATGCACACCTGGAGGTGGTATTTCCCCACCGGCTGCAGATTGAACATGGTGTAGAACGTGGCCACGCCGAACACCTCGGCCTCGTCGAGCTCGACGAAGCGCGCCGCATGGCGGAGCGCCTCGGGCGGCAGCCAGCCGTGCTCCTTCTGGAGGATCCACAGCACCGGCAGCAGCGCCGAGCGCTTGTTCGGGTAGCGCGTCAGCGCCTGTTCCATCTCGGCGCGCGCGGCTTCGGAGACCTTCAGCGGCGCGAGACCGCGGGCCGGCATCACGGTCGTGGCGGCGTCGCTCATCGGTCGATCTCCCCGAGCACGATGTCGAGGCTGCCGATGGCCGCGATCACGTCCGCGACCAGGCGACCCTGCACCATGGTGGGCAGGCACTGCAGGTTGACGAACGACGGCGAGCGCACCTTCATGCGCCAGGGGCGCGGCGAGCCGTCCGAGACGAAGTAGAAGCCGAGCTCGCCCTTGGGGGCCTCGACCGCGGCGTAGGCCTCGCCCACCGGCGGGAAGAAGCCGTGCGCCACGATCTTGAAGTGGTGGATGAGGGCCTCCATCGAGGTCTTCACCAGTTCCTTGGGCGGCAGCACGTACTTGTAGTCGCGCAGGCGGTAGTCGCCGGGGCCCAGTTCGCGGAGGCGCCGGATCGCCTGGCCCGCGATGCGCGTGGCCTGGCGGATCTCCTCGACACGGACCGTGAAGCGGTCGTAGGCGTCGCCGTTGGCGCCGACCGGCACCTTGAAATCGTAGGTCTCGTAGCCCGAGTAGGGCATGTCCCGGCGCAGGTCCCAGTCCACGCCCGAGCCGCGCAGCGTCGGGCCGGTGGCGCCCAGCGCGATCGCGTCGGCCCGCGACAGCGGCGCGACACCCACGGTGCGGGCGAGCCAGATCGGATTGCGGGTGAGCAGCACCTCGTACTCGTCGACGTGCGCCGGCATCTCGTCGACGAACTTCTGGCACTTGTCGAGGAAGCCCTCGGGGATGTCCATGGACAGCCCGCCGACGCGGAAGTAGGACGCGGTCATGCGCGCGCCGCACACCATGTCGTAGATCGAGAGCACCTTCTCGCGCTCACGGAAGGTGTAGAAGAACATGGTCATCGCGCCGATATCGAGCGCGTGGGTGCCCAGCCACAGGCAGTGCGCGCTGATGCGCGTGAGCTCCGTCAGCAGCACCCGGATCGCCTGGGCCCGGGGCGGCGCCTCGATCCCGAGCAGCTTCTCCGCCGCCAGGCACAGGGCCAGGTTGTTCGACATCGGCGCGGTGTAGTCCATGCGGTCGGTCTGCGGGATCGACTGCGTGTACGTCTTGTACTCCGCCTGCTTCTCCATGCCGGTGTGCAGGTAGCCGACGATGGGCTTGGCCGAGAGCACGGTCTCCCCATCCAGCTCGAGCGCCACCCGCATCACGCCGTGCGTCGCGGGGTGCTGAGGCCCCATGTTGAGGGTCATGGTCTCAGTGCGCACGGTACCTCACCTTCTTCGGCGCCAGCTTCTTGAGGGTGGGATCGGGCACCCGCCGCGTCGGCGTGTTGTGCGTGAAGGCGACCTCCTCGTAGCCCAGCGGCGAGTCCTTGCGCAGCGGCCAGCCCACCCAGTCCTCGGGCAGCAGGATGCGGCGCAGGTCCGGGTGACCGGTGAACTCGATGCCGTAGAAGTCCCAGGTCTCGCGCTCGAGCCAGTCGGCGGTCGGCCACACGCCGATCAGCGTGGGCACGCGCGGGTTCTCCTCGGGCACCTGCACCTTGAGCGTCAGGCGGAATGTCCGCGTCATCGAGAGCAGCCCGTAGACCACCTCGAAGCGTGGCTCGCGCGGCAGCCAGTCCACGCCGGAGATCCACGACAGCTGAGAGAAGTCGAGCTCGGGATCGTCACGCAGGAAGGCGCACACTTCGACGAGCCGGTCCAGAGGGACCCGCAGCGTGAAGTCGCGCACGGCCTCTCCCGTCTGGCGCTGGAACGGCACGCCCGGGAACCGCTCCCGCAGACGCTCTTCCACCCGGCCGGCCGTCAGGGCGCTCATGCCGTCCCCTGCTTCCTGCGCTTCGGCACGTTGGGGCCGAACTCGACGCGCGAGGCGAGGATCTTCTCCTGGAGCTTCATGATCCCGTGGATGAGGGCCTCGGGCCGCGGCGGACAGCCCGGCACGTACACGTCGACGGGGACGATCTTGTCCACGCCCTGCACGATCGCGTAGTTGTTGAACACGCC
Organism: Candidatus Eiseniibacteriota bacterium; assembly: GCA_963776245.1. Lineage (GTDB taxonomy): Bacteria > Eisenbacteria > RBG-16-71-46 > RBG-16-71-46 > RBG-16-71-46 > CAVSAC01. The sequence continues at coordinate 510,403 of CAVZLN010000006.1, forward strand.
TCCGCACGACGCGCAGGCACCCATCGAGATGACCCACTTCGGATCGGGCATCTGGTCGTAGAGCGTGCGCAGCACCGGCGCCATCTTCACGCTCACCCGGCCGGCGACGATCATCAGGTCCGCCTGCCGGGGTGAGGGACGCATGACCTCCGCGCCGAAGCGCGAGATGTCGAAGCGCGGGCCCAGCCCGGCCATCATCTCGATGGCGCAGCAGGCGAGGCCGAAACCCAGCGGCCAGATCGAGTTCGAGCGCGCCCAGTTCACCATGCTGTCCAGGGTGGTGAACAGGATGCCCCGCTCGAGCTCCTCGCGGGTGAGGTCCTCGTCGGTCCGGATGTTCGTCAGGCCGGACGGCGAGGTGTTGAGCATGCGCTCGAGGTCCTGCTCCGCGGGGGTCCGCGCCGGGAGCTGGCCGAGGGTTCGGAACGGCCTGGGTGCGTCGGTCACGGACGGTCCTCCCGAGGGCGCGCGGGCGCGCCGCGGGCCCCGCTCGGGGCGGACACCGGACCGGCTGGCGCCGGATTCAGTCCCATTCGAGCGCCCGCTTCTGGATGAGGTAGAGGTACCCCACCAAGAGGATGAGGATGAACAGGACCATCTCGACGAGCCCGTAGAGCCCGAGCTGACGGAAGGCCACGGCCCACGGATAGAGGAACACGGCCTCGATGTCGAACAGGATGAAGAGCACCGCGACCAGGTAGAACTTCACCGTGATGCGCTGGCGCGCGTCGCCCACGGGGACCACGCCGCACTCGTACGCCGCGTTCTTGATGGTGTTGCGACGCCGCGGGACGATGAACGTGGACAGCGTCAGCGTACCCGCAGCGAAGACGATGGCGGCGACCAGGAACAGCAACACCGGCAGGTATTCGCGCATGGACTTCCTTTCACCACGTCCTCAAGACGTTCCAGCGCCGCACCCTACGCAGACCGTGATGCAGCGTCAAGCCGGGCGCCGGAGCGGTCTCAACCCGCTGCGTTGAGCTTCTTCACCGCCTCCGTGAGCGCCGGCACGACCGCGAAGAGATCCCCGACCACACCGTAGTCGGCCACCTTGAAGATGGGCGCTTCGGGGTCCTTGTTGATCGCCACGATGCAGCGCGAGGAGGTCATTCCCGCGAGATGCTGGATCGCGCCCGACACCCCGGCCGCGACATAGAGCTTGGGCGCCACCGTCTTGCCGGTCTGCCCGACCTGGTCCGAGTGCGGGCGCCAGCCGGCATCCACCACCGCGCGCGACGCGCCGACGGACCCACCGAGCGCGCCCGCCAGCTCCTCGAGCAGCGCGAAGTGCTCCGGACCCTTCATGCCGCGGCCCCCCGCGACGATGATCTCGGCCTCGGTGAGATCCACCTTGCCGCCTCCCGCCGCCGCGATCGCGACCACCCGCGCCTTCGCCGGCGTGCCGAGCGCGACCGCGAGCGGCTGCACCGTGGCGCTCCGGGCCGGGCCGGCGACCGGCGCGAACATCTTCGGACGCAAGGTCGCCAGCGCGGGCGTCCTGGGGAACGCCACCATCTGAAGCGCCTTGCCCGCGAACACCGGGCGCGTCGCCCGGAGCGCGCCGCTCTCGCACGCGAGCGCGGTGCAGTCGGACGCCAGCCCCACGCCGAGCAGGGCCGCCACCCGCGGCGCCAGGTCCTTGCCCATCGCCGAAGCCGCGAACAGCACCGCGGCCGGCTTCACCGCCTCGACCGCCGCGGCCACGGCCGCGGCCTGGGCCTCGCCGTCGTAGCGCTCGAAGCGCGCGTGGCTGGCCAGCAGCACCTGGTCCGCGCCACTCTCGCCCAGCGCCGCCAGCCCCGGATCCGCGGCCGCGCAGCACACTCCCACCACCGGGCCGCCGAGGCCCTCCGCGAGCCGCGTCGCCGCGCCCAGCGCTTCGCGCGAGACCGGTCGCACCTGCCCGTCGCGCTGCTCGATGAACACCAGGATGCTCATGTGCGCCCCCTCAGATGACCTTGGCTTCTTCGCGCAGGACGCGCACCAGCTCGGGCACCGCCTCGACGCCCGTGCCGACGATCCGGCCGGCCGAGCGGGCGGGCGGGAGCGTCAGCGCGAGCACGTCGAGATTCGACTCGCCGAGTTCCGCGGGGCGCTCCTCGATGGGCTTCTTCTTCGCCGCCATGATGCCCTTCAGCGAGGCGTAGCGCGGCTCGTTGAGTCCCTTGTCGGCGGTGAACACCGCCGGGAGGTCCACCTCGACCACCTCGCGTCCGCCCTCGATCTCGCGTTCGACGCGGGCGACCGCGCCGTCGAGCGCGAAGGTCGAGATCGCCGTGACGCACGGACGTCCGAGCAGCACCGCCAGCATCGGGCCGACCTGGGCCGCGTCATCGTCCATCGCCTGCTTGCCGAGCCACACGAGGTGCGGGTCGAGGTCGCGCACCACGCCCGCGAGCGCGCGCGCCACCGCGAGCGGGTCCGCTGCGGAGGTGACACAGGTCAGGTGGATGGCGCGGTCCGCGCCCATCGCCAGCGCGTTGCGCAGCGTGGTCTGCACGCCGGGGCCGCCGACCGTGACCACCACCACCTCGCCCTCGCCCTGCGCCTCGCGCACCCGCAGCGCCTGCTCGACCGCGAACTCGTCGTACGGGTTCAGGATCCAGGTCACCCCCGCGGGGTCCAGGCTCCGGCCGTCACCACCCACCTTCACGCGGGTCTCGGTGTCGGCGACCTGCTTGACGCACACCACCTGAAGCACGGGTCACCTCGTCGTTCGGGGGCCGCGGACGGCCCGTTTCGTTCCGGGTTTCACAATGGTCACCGCGGCCGGAGGAGGGTCGATGGCGGCGCGGAGCACTCGGCGGCGCAGTCTCGCTTGGGGGCCGCGAAAGTGTCAAGGCGACCGGGCGTCTCTCGCCGCCGACCGCAGCGGCGATCTCCTGTCCCGTATCCCGGGCGGAATCCTTGACGGGACAACCCGTGGCGTGCCACGATGACTTCCAAGTGTGACGCGTGCGATGGGTGCTCCCCTCGACCCTTGGGGTCCTCGGGAGGCATCGGACCCCGACTGGAACCCGGGCTCGCTCGCGACAGCGGCTCGTACCGTTGGCGGATCCCAGGCCGCGGGCCCACCTGGGGCCGGCCTGCATTCGGCCGGCTTCCGCAGCAGTCTCGGCCGTGCTTCACCCAACACGCTTCTGAACTGACCCCCGACTTTCGGATGCCGTGGTGGCACCTCTCCCCACCCGATCGCGCCCGCCGTCCGCGAATGGGCCCAGGTGCCCGATGCGCGTTCCCGCTGACCGCGGCGGGACGCCGAGGATGTATGTCAGCCATCGTCGAGATCGAGGAATTGGGGCGCCGCATCCGCAAGCTGCGCCTTGAGCGCCGCATGACGCTCAAGCAGGTCGAGCACGCCTGCCACCTGTCGGCCACCCACCTCTCCGAGATCGAGCGCGGCCGCACCTCCCCGACCATCGGCGCGCTGGTGCGCATCGCGCGGGCGCTCGAGCGGGACGCCTCGTTCTTCCTCGAACACGATGAGCGAGACGAGGTGGCGCACGTCCAGCGCGAGCAGGCGCGGGCGCTGAAGCTCGCGCCGGGCGTGACCGCCGAGATCCTCACGCCGGGTATCCCCGCCAGCCGGCTGTTCGCCTATCGCCTCGCGCTCGAGCCGGGCGCCGAGTTCAGGCTCGCGGCGCAGGACCTCGAGGGCGACGCGCTCTACTACCTGAGGCGCGGCGCGGTCGAGATGGGGTTCGGCGACCAGCGGGCGGCGCTGGCCGAAGGGGACGGCGCGCAATCCTCGCTCACCCTCACGCAGGTGGCGCGGGCCCAAGGCGGCGAACCCGCCGAACTGGTCCTGGTGCTCTCGCGATCGCTCGAGGGCACGTCATGAGCGCGGCCCGCCGTCCCCGGGGGAAGGTCACTCCGCTCCGACCCAGCCCAGCCGCGCACGTCGTCGAGGCGCCCGGCCCCAGCCCGCGCGATCCGTCTCCGGTCGAGCTCGGACGCCGCATCAAGATGCTGCGCATCGCGCGCGGGCTCACGCTCAAGGACCTCGAGGAGCGCGGCGGCATCTCCGCCACCCACGTCTCGGAGATCGAACGCGGGAAGGCCTCGCCCACGGTGGGCGCGCTCGGGCGCCTCGCGCTCGCGCTCGGGCTCAGCCCCGCCACGCTCGTCGAGCCGCGCGTGCTGCCGCTGGTCGCCGTGCAGCCCGCGGGCGCGCGGCGCGAACGCACGATCCAGTGGGGGCAGGCGGTCCTCGAGCCGCTCAACGAGCCGATCCAGGGGGCCGCGCACGGGGGGCAGATCCTCAAGCTCCCGATCGGGCGCGAGCCCGCGCTCGTCCATCATCATGAGGGCGAGGAGTGGGCCACGGTGCTGAGCGGCGTGGCCGAGGTCCGCGTGGCGGGTCATCCGTACGTGCTGCGCGAGGGGGACTGCATCCACTTCCGGTCGCACCTCGAGCATGCCTACCTGAATCTCGCCTCGGCGCCCGCCGTGCTGCTGCTGGTCTCGCGTCCGCGCCTCACGCTGTAGGCGCGAAGGGCCTCAGGGCGACAGCGGGTCGTCGCGGTCGCGCGCCGCGAGGTCGGCGGGCGTCTCCGCGGCGCGCGCGCGGCGCAGCGTGCCCGCGTCGGCGACCAGTTCGGCCAGCCGGCCGCGTCCGTTGTAGGAGGACGACATGCTGGCGCCGTAGGCGCCGGCATCCAGGAGCGCCACCAGGTCGCCCGGTTCGAGCGGCGGCAGGCTCGCGTCCTCCGCGAACACGTCGGCGCTCTCGCACACCGGTCCCACCACGCAGGCGGGTTCCGCCGCGCCGGCGCGCGGGCGGACCGGCACGATGCGATGACGCGCGCCGTAGAGCGCCGGCCGCAGCAGGTCGTTCATGCCGGCCGCGATCACCACGAACCGCCGCCCGTCGCGCCGCTTGATCCACAGCACCTCGGCGAGCAGCACGCCCACCGGCGCGACCAGCCAGCGTCCGGGCTCGAACGCCCAGCGCAGCGCGGACGCTCCCGGCATCGCCGCGAGTTCGGTGGCCCAGCGCTCGAGCGGGAACTCGGTCTCACCCGCGGGATCGATCCCGAAGCCGCCGCCGAGGTTCACCAGCGCCAGCGGCGCGCCGCGCCGCGCGGATTCCTCGACCAGGCCGAGCGCCACGCGCGCGGCCGCCGCGAGCGGCCCGGTCTCCATGAGCTGCGAGCCGACGTGCAGGTGCACGGCGTCGAGCGCCAGATGCGGCCAGCGCGCCCGGGCGGCCCATGCCGCGAGCGCCTCGCCGGCCCCGACGCCGAACTTGGCCTCGCCCCCGCCGGTCGCCACGTACGGATGCCCGGGTGTGTCGATCCCGGGATTCACCCGCAGCGCCACGCGCAGGCGGGTGTCCGAGCGGGCCGCGGCGCGTTCGAGCAGATCGAGCTCGCCGACGTGGTCGGCGTTCACCAACGCGACCCCTTCGCGCGCCGCCCAGTCCGCTTCCTCCGGCGTGCGCCCGTTCCCGTTCAGGATGCGCTGCGACGGCGCGAAGCCCGCGCGTCGCGCGATCTCGAGCTCGCCCAGCGAGCCGGCCTCGGAGCCCAGCCCCGCCGCGCGCGCGCGCGCCAGCAGCGCCGGGAGGGCGTTGGCCTTCAGCGCGAAGGCGACCAGCGGTGCCAGGCGCCCGAAGGCGGCGACGAAGCGGCGCGCGCGCGCGTCGAGCGCCGCGGCGTCGTACACCCAGCAGGCGCGCGCCGCGGGATCCTGGCGCCGCAGCGCCGCGAGCGCGCGATCGAGCGCGACCCCGCCGAGCGCGAGCGCGCCGCCGACCGGCCCGGGCGCGCTCACGCCACGTCCCGCGCGCGCGCCACGAGCGCGCGCTCGGCGGCCGCGAGGTCGGCGGGCGTGTTCACGTTCAGGAACTCGTCCGGCAGGGCCCCCAGCGCCGCCAGCGCGGCGTCGTCGAGCCGCACGATGTCGAGCGCCTGCAGCGCGCGCGTCGGCGAGCGCTCGCCGCGCGCGAGCGCCGCGTCCAGGTGCGTGGCGGCCCCGGACGTGAGCGCGCACACCAGCGGCTGGGGCACGCCACCGGGGCAGGGCAACACCGCGACGGCGCCCGACCGTTCCAGCCGCGCGCGCAGAGCGGACAGGGTGGCCGGCCGCACCAGCGGGAAGTCCACGCCCAGCACCCAGGCCACCCGGTGGGGGTGCGCCCGCAGCCCGGCCACCATGCCGGCGAGCGGGCCGGCCGCGCCGGGCGCGTCGTGGACGCGGCTCGCCGCACCGAGTCGGAGCTCGAGAACCCGCGGCGCGGCGACCACCACCCGGTCCGCGAGCGGCTCGAGGATGTCGAGGGCGCGCTGGAGCAGGTCGCGGCCCGCGACCTCGACGCCCGCCTTGGGCACGCCGCGCCCGAGCCGTGTCCCCCGGCCACCCGCCACCACCACGCCGAGGGTCGCACTCATCTAGTAGCCCGCCCGCTTGTCCACCACGTTGACCAGCGGCTGGTCGGCCAGCCAGCGGCGCAGGTTGCCCGCGAACTGCTCCACGGCACGCTCCCAGTAGCGCGGCCCGAGCCCCGAGACGTGCGGCGTGACGAGCACGTTCGGCATCGCCCAGAGCGGCGACGTCGCGGGCAGCGGCTCTTCGGCGAACACGTCGAGCGCGGCGCCGGCCAGCGGCCCGTCGCGCAGCGCCTCGACCAGCGCGGTCTCGTCCACCAGCGCGCCCCGTCCGAGGTTCACGAGCAGCGCGCCCGGCTTCACCCGCGCGAGGCGCGCGCGGGAGAGCAGCCCCCGGGTCGCGGGCGTCAGCGGCGGGCACAGCACCAGCCAGTCGCTGGCGGCGAGCAGGTCGTCGAGGCGCTCCACCCCCCACTGAGCGTCGGCCGGCGCGGGGTCCGCCGCCGGGTGGCGGCGCACCGCGAGCACGCGCATCCCGAGCGCCCGCGCGCGCACCGCGAGCGCGCGGCCGACCTCGCCCAGCCCGATGATGCCGAGCGTCGAGCCGTCCACCTGCGCGATCGCCGGGGCCTCCTGCCACAGCCCCTCCTGCGCCCACGTCGAAGCCTGCTGCAGATCGCGGGCGACGTGGAACTTGCGCGCGAAGCCGAGGATGGCGGCGAGCGCGTGCTCCGCCATGGACACCGCGTGCAGCCCGCGGCCGTTGGTGAGCACCACCTCGCTCTCGACCAGCGCCGGGAACAGCAGCGGCCCGACCCCGGCCGCGCTGGTGTGCACCCAGCGCAGCCGGGTGGCGAGATGGAAGTTCTCGGCCCGCAGCACCCAGCCGTACACCACGTCGGCCGTCGGCAGCAGGGCCTCGGCCGCGGCGCGATCGCGCGGGACGAGGAACTCCACCGTCGGGAAGTCCCGCGCCAGCCCCTCGACCAGCGCGGCCGGCAGATTCCAGATCGCCTTGGGATCGCGGACGTACTCGAGCACGCGCACGTGGGCCATGACGCGCATGGTGCCACACGGGTGAACCCCGACGCGAGACGCCGCTTGCGCGGGGCGCGCCCCGCCGGATAGTCTCCCGCGACTTGGACCCTGCCTGACCGGACGTTCCGAAGGAGGCCACAGCCTTGGCATTCGCGCGCACGAAGGTGCCGTCGCTCGTTCCGGCCGCCCGCGCGGCCTTTCTGGCCGCTGCGGCGGCGCTCGCGTTCACCGCTGCCGCGCACGCGGGGGCCTGGCTGCCCGCGCCCGGCGAATATCAGACCGAGTTCCACGCCAGTGGGTTCTCCGCCGATTCGTGGCACGGCGCGGACGGCGCCCGCTGGCCGCTCGCGGGCAATGGCCTGTACGAGGTCCGCAGCCTGGTGGCCACCACCGACATGGGCTGGAAGAAGGGGCGTTCGTTCTTCCTCTCCATCCCCTTCAGTGGGGTCACGCGCCGCGAGGGAGCGGCCCGTACCGGGGCGATCCCCGGATACAGCCGCACCGAGACCGGGCTCGGCGACCTGGTGATCGGCTTCCGCGTGAAGCTCAAGCAGACGACCAGCGCGCTGTCGGTGGACCTGGCGTGGAAGGCGCCGCTCGGTTACGCCCGCGACTTCGCGCGGCGGGACTCGCTCGGCCGCATGCTCACGGTGACCGGAGCCCCGGGCGACTCCTCGCGCCCCGCGGTGGCCCAGTACCCGCCCACGCTCGGCGCCGGTCAGCAGGACCTGATGGCCACGCTCAACTGGGGCACGCCGCTGGCGCGGCGCGGATTCCTCGACGCCTCCGTGGGCTATCGCTATCGCTTCGAAGCGCCCGCCGACCAGATCATCGCGCGCGCCGACCTCGGCCTGTGGCTGGGCTCGCGCCTGCTGGTGGGCGGCCGCTACTCGGGCGAGATCGCGGCCGGCGACGGTGAGACGCCGGGCGACAAGGTGACGCGCCATCTGGCCGGGCCGATCCTGCTGCTGCGGGTGGACGACCGCTGCGACGTGTTCGCCGGCTCGTTCCACACCGCGTCGGCCGAGAACGCGCTCCACGTCGACCAGCTCTACGCCGGGATGGCGTTCAAGGTGACCAAGCTCGACCGGCTGCAGGGCTGGCTGGGCGGCATGCGCAAGCCCTGACGCACGCGGACGCCGACGGGCGCGCGTGGCCTTCGCGGGCGCGCGCGCCCTTCGTCGTTCGGGAGGGACGACCGATCCGCGACCTCGTCGCGCGCCTGCTGCCCCACCTCGCCCGCCACCGACGAAGGCTGGCGTGGGGCATCGCCTGCGTGGTGGTGGCCAACGTCATCGCGCTGGCCCAGCCGCAGGTGCTGCGATTCGCGGTCGACGACCTGTACCGCGGCGTCACCGCCGCGAAGCTCGGGCGCTACGCCTTCTTCCTGCTCGCCATCGCCATCGTCGCGGGCGTGTTCAAGTACTGGATGCGTCAGGCGGTCATCGGCGTCTCGCGCGCCATCGAGTACGACCTGCGCAACCAGCTGTTCGCGCACCTCCAGCGCCAGCCGGTCCAGTGGTTCCAGGCCGAGCGCACCGGCGAGATCATGTCGCGCGCCACCAACGACCTCGCGGCGGTGCGGCTGATGTTCGGCCCGGGCATCATGTACCTGGTCAACACCGTCACCGTGGCGCTGGTGGCGCTCGGGTTCATGGTCGCCATCAGCCCGCGGCTGTCGCTCTACTCCCTGCTGCCGCTGCCGCTGGTCTCGCTCTCGGTGTGGTTCTTCGGCGATCGCATCGAGCGCCGGTTCGAGCGCATCCAGGCCCACTTCGCGCTGATCTCGGCGCGGGTCCAGGAGAGTCTCGCGGGCGTCCGCGTGGTGCGCGCGTTCGCGCGCGAGGACGCCGAGCTCGACGACTTCCAGCGCCTCAACCGCGAGTACCTCGAGAAGAACCTCGCGCTCATCACGACCTCGGGGTTCCTCTACCCCGCGCTCGGCTTCCTGTCGGGGCTCGCGGCGCTGCTCGGGCTCTACGTCGGCGGGCGCGAGGTGATCAAGGGCCACATCACGCTCGGCGAGTTCGTGGCGTTCACCGTGTATCTCGGCATGCTGAACTGGCCGATGGTCGCGCTCGGCTGGGTGGTGAGCCTGTTCCAGCGCGGCAGCGCGTCGTTCCGCCGGCTGGACCAGATCCTCGAGGTCGAGCCCGCCATCGCCAGCCCGCCGGGCGCGGCGGCCCCCGAGCCGGCGCGTGGCGCGATCGAGTTCCGCGGACTCACCTTCACCTACCCCGGCGCCGCCGCACCCGCGCTGCGCGACGTCTCGCTCACGGTGCCGCCCGGGGCCACCGTGGCGCTGGTCGGCCACACCGGCGCGGGCAAGTCCACGCTGCTCGCGCTGGTGCCGCGCCTGTTCGATCCGCCTCCCGGCACCGTGTGGGTGGACGGCGTGGACGTGCGCCAGTGGGACCTCGAGGCGCTGCGCGCCCGGCTCGCGGTCGCGCCGCAGGACACGTTCCTGTTCTCGGCCACGCTGGCGGAGAACATCGCCTACGGCATCGCGCGCGCCGAGCGCGACGCGATCGAACGCGCCGGGCGAGTCGCCCACCTCGAGGACGACGTGGCGCGGTTCCCGGAAGGCTGGGACACCGCGGTCGGCGAGCGCGGGCTGACGCTCTCGGGAGGGCAGCGCCAGCGCACGGCGATCGCCCGCGCGGTGCTGCGCGACGCCCCCGTGCTGCTGCTTGACGACTGCCTCTCGAGCGTGGACACGCACACCGAGGAGGCGCTCCTGCGCGGGCTCCGTGCCGAGATGCGCCGGCGCACGACGCTGCTGGTGTCCCATCGCGTGAGCGCGGTGCGCGACGCCGATCTCATCGTGGTGCTCGAGTCCGGCGCCATCGTCGAGCGCGGCACCCACGCGCAGTTGATCGCCGCGTGCGGCCGTTACGCCGACCTGGTGCGCGAACAGCAGCTCGAAGAGGAGCTGGAGGCGTCGTGACGCTCCCCGAGGAGGAGACCAGCGGTCGCGCGTACGACCACCGCCTGATGCGGCGGCTGCTCGGCTACCTGCGTCCCTACCGCCGGCAGGTGGCGTGGGCCACCGTGGTCGTGATCTTCGATTCCCTGGTGCAGCTGATCGGCCCATGGCTCACCAAGGAGGCCATCGACCACGGCATCCGGCATCGCGACCTCGGCTATCTCGACCGGATCGCGGTCCTCTACCTGGCGGTGCTGGCCGTGGGCTTCGGGCTCGGCTACCTGCACCAGCAGATCATGCAGCGCGTCGGGCAGCGGCTGATGATGGACCTGCGCACCGATCTCTTCCGCCATCTGCAGCGCCTGCCGATCGAGCACTACGACCGGAATCCGATCGGCCGCATGATGACGCGCATCACCAACGACGTGGACACGCTCAACGAGCTGGTGACCGGCGGCATCGTCGCGATCTTCGGCGACCTGTTCCTGCTGACGGGCATCGTCATCGCGATGGTGCGCCTCAATGCCGAGCTGCTGGGCGTGACGTTCTCGGTGCTGCCGCTGATCGCGATCGGCAGCCTGTCGTTCCGCACCCTGGTGCGGAGGTCCTTCCGGGACATCCGCAACCGGCTCTCGCGGCTCAACGTGTTCCTCAACGAGAACCTGACCGGCATGAGCACGGTCCAGCTCATGAACCGCGAACGGCGCAGCTTCGAGGACTTCCGAGCGCTCAACGCCGCGCATCGCGACGCCAATCTCAAGGCGGTCTTCTACCACGCCATGTTCTTCCCGCTGCTCGACCTGGTCGGCGCGATCGCGATCTCGCTGATCGTGTGGTACGGCGGCCGCCAGGTGATGTGGCAGGGCATCACGCTCGGCATCCTGGTGGCCTTCATCCAGTACACCCAGCGGTTCTTCCGCCCGATCTCGGACCTGAGCGAGAAGTACAACATCCTCCAGCAGGCGATGGCCTCGGCGGAACGCATCTTCCACCTCCTCGACACGCCCGCCGATCCCGCGCTCGGGCCCGGCGGCCGCGTCGGCGCGCTCGCGCCGGTGGCGCGCGCCGACCTCCGCGGGCGCGTCGAGTTCGACCGCGTGGGGTTCGCGTACGACGGCGAGCACTTCGTGCTCGAGGACGTGTCGTTCACGATCGCGCCGGGCGAGAAGGTCGCCCTGGTCGGCGCCACCGGCTCGGGCAAGACCACGCTCGCGAGCCTGCTGATGCGCTTCTACTCGCCGCAGCGCGGCACCATCCGCGTCGATGGCCGACCGCTCGAGGAGTGGGACGCGCGCGCGCTGCGCGCCGCCATCGGACTGGTGCTCCAGGACGTCTTCCTGTTCTCGGGCACCATCGAGAGCAACCTGCGCCTCGGCGACGGCACGCTGGCGCCCGAGGCCATCGATCGCGCGGCGCGCGAGACGCACGCCCACGAGTTCATCGCGGCGCTCCCCGGCGGGTACGCCGCCGAGGTGCGCGAACGCGGCGCCACGCTGTCGGGCGGCCAGCGCCAGCTGCTGGCGTTCGCGCGCGCGCTGGCGCGCGACCCGCGCATGCTGGTGCTCGACGAGGCCACCTCCTCGGTGGACACGCACACCGAGTCGCTGATCCAGGACGCGCTGCGTCACCTGATGCGCGGGCGCACCAGCCTGATCATCGCGCACCGCCTCTCCACCATCCAGGACGTGGACCGGATCGTGGTGCTCCATCGCGGCCGGGTGCGCGAGCAGGGCACCCACGCCGAGTTGCTGGAGCAGCGTGGCATCTACGCCCGGCTCTACACGCTCGAGGTGATGGGCGCGCGCAGGCGCCGCGCCCCGGCGCGCGCGGGCGACTGGACCACCGACGCGCTCCCGGCCGTGGACTCGGGACTCAATCTCGCGTAGCGCATCGGGCGCGCGTTCGCGCTCCCCGCGCCGGTTCCGAGGGGTCTCGCACGAGGTTGCCCGCGGGCCCGCACCGCGGGCCCGGCCGCGGCGCAGGTTGTCCTTGCGCCGCCCTTCCATCGCGACCTATCGTCCGGCGCATCCGGTACGGAGGCCGGCTCCATCTCGCTGGAGGGACCCCACCATGATGCGCCTCTTCTTCGTCGTCCTCGTCGCGTTCGCCGCGTGGTACGGATACAAGCACTGGCCGGAGCTCATGAACCGCACGCCCGGCCACGAGGCGGTGATCGTCAACAACTGCGGCCAGACACTCGCCCGAGTGCGCCTGAAGGTCGACGGTCAGACCATGGTGAAGGAACAGCTCGCGGACGGCGAGAAGGCCACCTTCACGTTCAAGGTCGCGAATGACGCGACCTTCGATCTCACGTACGAGTTCGCGCACGCGATGGGGGTGCGCCACTGGACCGGGGGCATGGTCCCCAAGGGCCCGCTGACCCAGCGGCACTTCATCCAGATCGACGGCGACGGCCAGGTGGTCTACGAGGCGAGGTCCAAGGGCGTCGGAGCCCCGGGCCCCACGCCCTAGCCGGCCGGGCCTCCCGCGCGCGGCATCGGGCGCCGCGGGGGCGCTCTAGTCGACCTGGTCGAGGTAGAGCTGCTGATCGTCCGTCGAATACCCGATCAGCTCCGAGTACCTTCCCCAGTCGATCACCGTCTTCAGCAGCGCCTCGGCATTCTCCGCCGGCAGGTGCAGCGCGATGATCTCGAGGAACGCGTCCTCGTCGGCGCGGTGGTCGTCGGCCCGCACCAGGGCCTCGACGACGGCGCGGAACAGCGGCAGCTTCTTGATCTGCTCCTTGAGGAGCAGCTTGCGCGGGTTCACCTTCGCGCGCAGGAGCGCGCTGCCGGTGCCGGTGAGCACCACGTCGGCGCCCGGGGTGACCACCAGGTCGAGCATCTCGGCCGCCTTGATGACCTGCAGGATCTCGCCGAACTCGTAGTGGATGTCACGCGCGAGCCGGAACACGTCGTAGCGGCCCCCGGCGTCGTCGAGCACCTCGAGCAGGCCGATGACCTTGCTGATGGCGACGTGCGGGATCGGATCGATGGGCATGGGGAGGCCTCGCCGTCAGGCGACGGCGCCGGCGCGCTGCACCGCGGCCTCGGAGGCGAATCCCTGGCGCTTGATCTTGCCGGTGGTGGTCTTCGGGAACTCCTGCCGTCGCACGATCACGCGCTTGACCCGCTTGTACGGCGCGAGGAAATGGCAGCGCTGGTCCACCTCGCGCCGCAGCGTCTCCTCGACGAAGGCGTCGTCGAACGCGCGTCCGGCCTCCCGGGCATGGTCCTCGAGCGCCGGCAGGTTCGGGTAGATGTGGGCGTGGACCTCCTCGCGCTCGCCGCGCGCGTCCCGGCCGCCCGCCACCACCACCTCGAGCACGTACGGGCTGTTCGCCAGGTGGACCTCGATCTCCTCGGGGTAGATCTTCTTGCCGGCGGCGGTCGCGATCATGTTCTTGAGCCGGCCGGTGATCTTGACGCGGCCCTCGCGCGTGAAGTGCCCGAGGTCGCCGGTGTGGAACCAGCCGTCGCGGAGCACCTCGGCGGTCCCCACGGGATTGCCGAAGTAGCCCAGCATCACGTTCGGGCCGCGCACCACGATCTCGCCGTTGCCCTCGTCGTCGGGCGCCTCGATGCGCACTTCGACGCCCGGCACCGGCGCGCCCACGGTGCCCGGGTCCGGCCGCGGCGGACGGTTGGCGCAGGCCACCGGCGAGGTCTCGGTGAGACCGTAGCCCTCGAGCATGATCCAGCCGAGGTCGATGTACCCCCAGAACACGTCGGGGGCCAGCGGCGCGGCGCCGGTGATGAACATGCGCAGCGCCCCGAGCCCCGCCGCCTCGCGGACCGGCCGCATGAGCGCGCGCCCGATCCGGCGCCCGAACAGCATGCGCGCGAGCCGCACCGTCCACAGCAGCGACTGCGCCACCAGCCGGCGCGGCACCGGCGCATCGCCGATGCCGCGGTGGATGGCGGTGAGCAGCTTCTCGTAGAGCAGCGGCACGCCGATGAACAGGGTGGCCTTCGAGGAGGTCATGTCCTCGCGCAGCTCGCGCGAGTTGAGACCGCGCGCGAACGCCACGCTGGCGCCGATGCGCATCGCGCACAGCTCGCCGGTGGACTCGAAGGTGTGATGCAGCGGGAGCACCGAGAGGAAGCGGTCGCCGGGACCGAACTCGAAGGTCCGGGCCACGGTCTCGACGTTGTGGAGCAGGTTGGAGTGCGACAGCATCACGCCCTTGGCCTGGCCGGTGGTCCCCGAGGTGAACAGGAGCACGGCGAGGTCGTGGGGGCCGGCCGCGAGCGTGCGCGGCGGCGCGTCCGGGAAGCATCGCTGGGCCTCGTCCCAGGTGGGCAGCCCCTCGGCCGCATCGAGCGAGATCAGCCGCAGCCCGGAGATCCGCGACTCGCGCACCCCTTCGAGCACGGCCCGCTGGCGGGAGCTCACCACGCAGCACGCGGCGCCCGCGGTGGCGAGGATCTCGCCCACCTCGACCGCCTTGAGCTGGACGTCGAGCGGCACCACCACCGCGCCGGTCTCGAGGATGGCGAGGTAGGCGAGCATCCACTCGGGACGGTTCTCGCTCTGGAGCCCGACCCGGTCGCCCGGCCTCACCCCCTCGCGCTCGAGCAGCGCGGCGAAGGCGTGCTGCGCGCGGGCGGCGGCGACGAAGGTGTAGCCCTGCCACTCGCCCGAACCATACCGGAGCAGGAATGGGATCTCGCCGTACTGGCGAGCCGCGAAATCGACCAGCTGGGGAAGGAGCCGGACGACGGGCGTGGGGGCCGCTGAGGACACCGGACTGGAAATCACGCGGAAGACACTACAGCCCTGTCAAATGCTGGTCAAGAACCGCCATGCCCGCTCATCCGCGGCTCCATTCGAGCACGTGCTCGCCGGGGACGGCGCGCATCTCGACCTCGCCCCGGTCCACGCTCACCTCGGCGCCCCCGGCGCCGCCCGCCACCGTCGCGCCGGTCACCCCCGCGGGGGCGGTGAAGCGCAGCGGCTCGCGCGGCTCGCCGTGATGGCGCACCAGCGCGCCGCGCCGCGCGAGGGCACGCACCGACCACCCGCGCGTCTGCAGATCGCGTACCTCGAGATCGGTCAGGAAGCGCGCG
The DNA here is from genome assembly GCA_963776245.1 of Candidatus Eiseniibacteriota bacterium. Classification (GTDB taxonomy): domain Bacteria; phylum Eisenbacteria; class RBG-16-71-46; order RBG-16-71-46; family RBG-16-71-46; genus CAVSAC01. The sequence continues at coordinate 525,768 of CAVZLN010000006.1, forward strand.
CCCGCGGCGCACAGCGCGGCCAGCAGGTCGCGGAGGGCGGCGCGCCCGCCCTCGGACCAGCGCGGATCGAGGTGCGCGTAGTTCACGCGGTGGGTGCTCACGACCGCCGGCCGGCCGGCGCTCCACGCGGCGCGCACCTTGCGCGCCGCGGCGGCCGGGCCGACGCGGTCCCGCGGCTGATCGGGGCCACACGGCTCGAAGGCGATCCGCGCCGGCATGCAGAACAGCCCGCCCGCCCGCGCGGGCCACCGGAGGTTCCGCATCAGCCGGCGCGCCGCCGGCAGCGTCGCGCCCGCCTGCTCGGCCCTGCCCTGCAGGACGAGGATGCCGTGCCGGGGCGCCTCCTCTTCGAGCCACGCATCCCAGCGATAGTCGGGCGGGCAGAGCGAGGACGGCCCGCGTCCGAACAGGGCGCGGAAGCGCGCGACCGCGGCCGCCAGCCGCCGGCCGCGGTCCGCGATCGGCTCGCGCGGATCGTACTCGCCCGCGGCCTCGACCGCCTCGCACACCACCACCTGCTGCTCGTGCGCGCGGCACGCGTCGGCTGCGCCGCGGCGCAGCGCTGCCAGCCACGCGGTCTCGGGCAGGTGATGCAGGCCATGCAGCTCGGGCCACCATGCCCCGGACTCGAGCGCGGCCGCGACCTCGCCCCACAGCCCGGGGCGGTTCCAGCGCCCGGGCGTGGACGGAAGATCCAGCAGGGGCAGCACCGGCACGTCGAACCGCGGCGGCCCCATCGCCGCGAAGTCGGGCGCGGCCATCACGGTATTGGCCTGCCACACCGGGGGGTGCCCATCGCCACCGCGGAACTCGAGCAGGGTCTCGACCAGCCGGCGCACGTCGGCCGCGCTCTCGAGCGTGGAGGCGCCGTAGCGCCGGCCCGGGGCGCTGCGATACGCCGGGCAATCGGCGAGCGCCCGTGCCGCCTGCTCGTCGGCGGACCAGGCGCACAGCCCCCAGTCATCGCTCTCGAGCACCACCGCTTGGAGTCGGCGCCAATCCAGGTTCACGCGTGGGCCTCGGGACGGTCGTTCGGGCCGCGCGACTATAGCACGCGTGCGTCCGGGCTTGACCCCCGCGCGCGGAGCGTGGCACCGTGCGGCGTGGCGCTTTCCCCTCCTCTTCCGCGCGCGGGCCCATGGCTTCGAGGCACGCTCCTCGTCGTCGCGCTGTTCTGGATCGCCGACCTCGGGCTGTTGCGCGCCGGCACCCCCTACCCGCTCGATGACACCTGGGAGTACGGCGTCGCGGCACGCCACGTGATGACGGGCGCGCCCTGGCGCACCAACGTGATCCATCCGCCGCTGTGGTCGCTGCGCGATCCCGTCACGGGCACCGTGCCGGTGCTGGTGCACGGCCCGCTGGTGCCGCTCCTGATGGTGCCGGTGCTCGCGGCGTGCGGTCCCGCGGCCCTCGATCAGACGGCCTGGATGTCCGCGCTGTTCGCGTGGCTCGCGGCCCTCTTCATCTTCCGCCTCGGCGCGCGCCGGATCTCGACGCCGGTGGGCGCGGCGGCGGCACTGCTGTGGACCTGCTCGCCCCTCACGCTGCGCGCCGTGCATCACGACGTCACGCTCACCGCGGGGGCGGCGCTGCTCGCGCTCGCGCTCGACCTGCTGGAGCGCGATCGTCCGCGCGCGCTCGCTGCCGGGCTCGCGCTCGGCGCCGGGGCGCTGGCCCGGCCCGAGTTCCTCCTCGCGCTGGTGCTGGTGCTGCCGCTCGCCCGGCGCGGCGCGTGGCGCGTGACGCTGGCCGCGGCGCTGGCGGTGTGGGCCCCGTGGGGATGGCACACCTGGCGCGCGGCCGGCTCGCCCCTGTACAACCTGTCCTCGTACCTCCTCATCGGCTACACCGAATCGCGCTGGGCCCATTCGGTGCTGCGCGACTTCACGATGCCGCCGGCGGTGTGGCCGCGGACGCTGCTCGAGGCGCTGCCCACGCTGCCCGACAAGTGGGCGCACACCTTCCTCCCGGCGGTGAAGGCCGGTTCGCTGGCGCCCACCGGGGGCACCGGATGGCTGGTGTTGCCGGGACTCGGCATGGCGCTCGCCGCGCCCGCCCTGAGACGGCTGGCGGCGGTGGCGGCGGCACTCGCGATGGTGCCGGTCGCCATCCTGACGCTGGCGGTCCCCGACTCGCGCTACCTGGTGCCGTTCCTGCCGCTGTGGGCGCTGGCCGCCGCATGGGGCGCGGCGAGCGCCGCACGGCTGCTGCCGGTGTGGGCGCGCCGTCCGCGCGCGTGGATGGGGCTGCTGCTGTTGCTCGTGCTGCCCTCGCTGGGGCCCGCGATGCGCACCGCGGCGGTCGAGTCGCATGCGCTGCAGACGGAGCTCGCGCGCGCGCGCGCCCTGCTCGAACCGCTCCGGGCCATCCACGGGGTGCCCGGTGAACCCATCGCACCGCTGTTCACCGACCGGCCCGATCTCGCCGCGTGGACCACCGGGCGGAGCGCGGTCTGGCTCACGCGCGCGGAGTACGAGCGGCTGCCCCGGGTCGCGGCCACGGAAGCCGGCGCTCCCCGCCGGGCCTCGCCCGCGATCCCGTCGCGCGAGGACGGCGTGCCGATCTGGTTCGGCGAGGACTGAGCCCGCTCGCGGGCCGCGCCGCAGGACGCCTGCGGTTCCCGGCGCCGCGCCCGCGGCGGGCTACTCGTAGCGCAGCGCTTCCACCGGATCGAGCTGTGAGGCCCGATGCGCGGGGTACCAGCCGAAGAACAAGCCGACCATCGCCGCGAAGCCGAACGCCACGGTGACCGCGCTCGCCTCGATGACGGTGGGCCAGCTCGCCAGCTGGGTGATGAGCGTGGCCGCTCCCACCCCGAGCGCCACTCCCAGCGCGCCGCCACCGAGCGAGAGCATCGCCGACTCGACCAGGAACTGGAGCAGGATGTCGCGGCGTCGCGCGCCGATCGCCCGCCGGATGCCGATCTCGCGGGTGCGCTCGGTGACCGACACCAGCATGATGTTCATGATGCCGATGCCGCCCACCAGCAGCGACACCGCGGCGACGCTCGCCAGCAGCAGGGTCATCACCTTGCTGGTCGCCTCGGCGGTGTTCGCCACCTCGAGCTGGGTGCGCATGAAGAAGTCGAGGTCTCCGCCTGGGCGGATCTTGTGACGCTGGCGCAGCAGGTCGGTGATCTGATTGACGGCGTCGTCCACCGCCGACTCGCCGACCGCCGACAGGACGATGTTGTGCACCCAGGTGATGCCGAGGAGCTTGCGCTGCACGGTGGTGAGCGGGGCGAAGATGACGTCGTCCTGGTCGCCGTGATCGGTGCCGCCCTTGGCGGTCATGACGCCGACGACGCGGAACGGCACCTCCTGGATGCGGATGATGGCGCCCACGGGACTGCCCTCCCCGAACAGCTGGCGCGCGGTGCTCCGGCCGAGCACGCACACCTTGGCGGCGCCCCGCACGTCGGAGTCGGTGATGAACACCCCGCTCTCGACCGGCCACTGGCGCACGTCGCTGAACGCGGCGGTCACGCCCTGGATGCTGGTGCCCCAGTTCTGGTTCCCGTACACGACCTGCCGGTTGGTGCGCACCACCGGCGCCACCGCGGCCACCGCCGGGCACTCGCGCCCGATGGCGGCGGCATCGTCCAGCGTCAGGGTCGTGATGCCTCCCATGCCCATGTGCGCGCCACCGGCGGTGACCGTGCCCGGGATCACCATCAGGACGTTCGCCCCCATGGCGCGGATCTGCGCCTGCACCGCGGTGCGTGCGCCCTGCCCGATGGCCAGCGTGGTGATGACCGCCGCCACCCCGATGACGATGCCGAGCGTGGTGAGCACGAGACGCATCTTGTTGCGCGTGAGCGCGCTCACGCCGACGGCGAGCACCGACGCGAAGTTCATCGCCGGCCTCCTCCGCCCATCATCGGACCTCCCATGCCGGGAGGCGGCCGCAGGTTGCCACGCGCGGTCACGTCGAGGCCGACGATCACGGTGCCGCCCGGCTGGAGCGCGTCGGCCCTCACCTCGGTGTACGCGCCGTCGGTGATGCCGGTGAGCACCTCGACCGGCACGGGCTTGCCGCCGCGCAGCACGTACACGGTGCCGGGCTTGAAGGCCGGGGGCTCGGTCGCCCCGCCGGCCGGCGTCGCCTCGCCGCGCATCCCGCGCATCCCGCCGCCCGCGCCGCGCGCGCGCCCTCCGGGCATCGCGCCACCCATGCCGTGCGTGGGCGCGCCTTCCCGCGGCCCCGCCACCGCCACGCCCCCGTCGGACCCGCCAGGGCCCGCGCGACCACTTCCATCCCGACCGCCGCGCTCGCCCGCGCCCCGGCCGCTCGTCCCGCGCTTCGGGTCCACCGGGGGCTTGAATCGCAGCGCCGCGTTGGGGACCCGGATCACGTCGTCCCGCCTCGCCACCCGCACGGTGACGTTCGCCGTCATCCCGGGCCGCAGCCGGAGGTCGGGATTGCGGGTCTGGATGACGGTGGTGTAGGTGACCACGTTCTGCTCGACGATGGGCTCGAGGCGCACCTGCTGGACCTCGCCCCGGAAGGTGACATCGGGGAACGCGTCCACGGTGAAGGTGGCCGGCAGCCCGGGCCGGATCACGCCGATGTCGGATTCGTCGATACGGGTCTCGATCTGCATCGCGTGCAGGTCGTTCGCGATCACGAACAGCTTGGGTGCCGTCAGGCTGGCCGCGACCGTCTGTCCGCGGTCGATGGAGCGCGAGATGACCACGCCGTCGACCGGGGCGCGGATGGTGGTGTTCGCGAGATCCACGCGCGCGACCTCGAGCTGCGCCCGCGCCTGCTTCACGTCGGCCTCCCGCTGGCGCACCTGCACCTCGGCGGCCTCGACGTCGGCCTGCGAGACGTAGTTCTCGGAGATCAGCTCCTTCGCGCGCCGGAACTGGCGCTGGCCGTCGAGCAGCGCCGCCTCCGCCCGCGCCACCGCGGCCTCGGCCTGGAGCTGGCGGGCACGGAACGACGACGACTCGATCTGGAGCAGCACCTGGCCCTTGCGCACCTGCGAGTTGTAGTCGGCGAACAGCTCCGCGACCGTGCCGCTCACCTGGCTGCCGATCTCCACCTGCACCACCGGGCGCACCGTGCCGGTGGCCGAGACCTGGGACTCGATGGAGCCGCGCTCGACCGCCGCGGTGCGGAAGCGCGGGGCCTCGGGGGCGCGGCTGCGGAGCCACCCGACGAAGGCCAGCGCCGCCACCACGAGTGCGATGGCCAGGATGATCGTGCGAGATCGGTTCACGGAGCCTCCTCCCGGGTCCTCGATGCCGGCGTGGGGCGCCGCGCGGATGGGTGCTCACAAGGGACGTCCGAACATAGCAGATGACTCGCGGGCGCGCCCCGCGGGGCGACGAGCGCCGCGCTCCGGGCGACGGGCGCGCGGGAGTCGGGCGCCGCGCTCCGGGTGGCGGGTGCGCGGGAGTCGGGCGCCCGGCTCCGGGCGACCGGGGCGCGCGGAAGCCGGGGTGCGGGGCCGGGCCTATTCGCGCAGCAACCGCTCGTCGCCGGGCGCGGTGTGCTCCCAGTAGGCGATGCGCACCGTGTTCTGCAGCTCGAGCCGGCGCCCGGTGGTGGTCTCCATCTTGAGCATCACGTGCGGGGCCTCGGCGTCGAACCAGTAGAGGTCGGTGCCGCGCGCCGTGGTCACGGTGAAGTGGCGGGCCACGTACGCGCCGTCCGGGACCGAGAGCGGCACCGTTCCGACCATGCGCACGGTGGCCGGCACCGGCACGGTCGCCTCGAGCGGACTGCTGCTGCCGACCTGGCTCGGCAGCAGCCCGACCCGCCGTTCGAACGGCGCGCTCTCCCCCGCCAGCGCGCGCAGCGTGACCGGGAGCGCGTCGGTCCACCACAGCTCGCCCTTGGGCACGGCGATCGCCACCTCGCGATCGCCCTCGCCCTCCCGGTAGGAGTGCGCGGTATGGGTGAGCCGCCCGCGGCGCGGTCCGACGCTCACGAACACCATGCCGCGGCCCTCGGTGCTGCTCATGGTCTCCTTCAGGGGACGCAGGTCGGAGCGCCTCAGGAACACCGACACCATCTGATGGTAGGCGTACGTGCCGGTGGGATAGTCCACGATGAAGTTCATCTTCATCGCCTCGCACGTCCGCCCCGGGATGGCACCGGAATCGCTCTTCACCAGCGAGGCCTCGAGCACGTCCTCCTTCATCAGGATGACCTCGGCGGCGGTCGGGCGGTCGGCGCCGTATTGCGCCGTGGTGCCCGAGTAGAGCGACACCTCGGCCTGGCCGTCGTCCCACCGGTGGTCCGCCGCGAAGGCCGGCGCGTGCGCCCCGGATCTCGCGCCCGGCAGCCCGCCGCATCCCGCGGCGAGCGCCGCGATCGCCCCGCACAGCACCGCGCGCTTCACGTGATCCATCGGGTCATCCTCCCTGGGCCGGGCCCTTCAGGTTGTCGTTCAGCGCCTGAGCGAGCGCGCCCAGCCGCCGGTCGAAGAAGTGGCTCGCGCCGTCGACCTCGACCAGCGTCCGGGGCTCCGCCCAGCCCGTGAACTGGGCGTGGAGCTGGTGCGGCGGACACACCTCGTCGGCGCTGCCCTGGATCACCAGCTTCGGGGTCGACAGCGTCCGCAGGACATCGAACGACACCGTGCCCACCGGAGGCGCGATCAGCACCACGCGCTCGATCGCGGCCTCCGCCGCGGCCAGCCGGGCGGCGATCCACGAGCCGAACGAGAACCCCGCCACCCACAGCCGCGCCCGCGGATAGCGCTCGCGCAGGGCTTCGAGCGCCGCGCGCGCGTCCTCGAGCTCGCCCTGGCCATGGTCGTGGGCGCCGGCGCTCGCGCCCGCGCCGCGGAAGTTGAACCGCAGCACCGCCGCACCGAGGGCGTGGAGCGTGGCCGCCGCGCGGTGGACCACCTTGTTGTGCAGGGTGCCGCCGTAGAGCGGATGGGGATGACACACCACGGCCGCGAGCGCGTGGTCGCGCGCGCCGGATTCCTGCAGCACCGCCTCGAGCCGGCCCGCCGGGCCGTCGAGCTCGAGGTGCACGAGGCGCGAGGGGCTCCGGTGCGCGTCCGTCATCGGCGACGCGGACCCGGGGCCGGCCCGCCGAAGCGCGCGCGGAGCTTCTGCGCGAGCTCGGCCTCGAGCGTGGCGAAGTTGAGCCCATTGCCGTCGCCGATCGCCAGCACACAACCGGCGTCCAGCATCCACTCCTCGAACCCCAGCGGTGTGGTCTCCTCGAAATCCATGAGATCGCTGGTGATGCGCCCGGGAAAGGTCTCGAACTCGTCGTTCCAGGTGTCGAGGAACATCACCTCGTCCGTGCCATTGAGCATGCCCACCGACGACAGATGGTCGAGCTCGCCGGGGGCCAGCAGGAGCACGCCGCGATGCTGGCTGGCGCGGATGCCCTCGGCCCGCAGACGGCGGCGCAGGGTCGGCCACTCCCCCGGGCGCTCCTGCCCGTCGAGCACCGGGATCGCGCACATCGCGAGCTCGGGCATCAGGTCGAGCCAGGCGTCGAGGATGTCGCTGACCGTGGCGGTGACGCGACCGTGATGGAGCTTCTCGCTCATCGGCGTGCTCGGGGCTCGGGTGCGGTGCGGCACGGGCTGCGTCTGCGGCGCTTCCGCGGCGCATCCTACCGTGGCGGGCCGGACGCGGGAAGCGGGGCCGGACCTCCAGCCGCCTGGCGGCGCTCGCGCGCGGGGAGCGTGAGCACCGGGCAGCGCACCAGGTGGCGCAGCCCGGAGGTGGTGGAGCCGTGGACCAGGTCCTCCAGCAGCCGGTGGCCGTGCGACCCGGTGATGAGCAGATCGGCGTCGATCTCCTCCACCAGCCGCGCCAGTTCGGACTTCACGTCCCCGAAGCCGAGGCACCCCGAGGCGCTGAAGCCCGCCGCCTGCAGCTCGGTGGCCAGATCGTCGAGCGCCGTCTGGTCCTCGCGCGCTTCGCGGTCGAGGGTGTCGCGGCCCAGGAAACGGCCGGCGGCGCTCTCGACCACGTGGAGCAGGACGACCTCGGCGCCGGCGCGCAGCACCAGGGAGCGGACGTGCTCAAGCACCGGGCGGTCGGCCTCCCCCAGCTCGAGCGCCAGCGCGATGCGCCGGTAGGGCGCCGGCGTGCGCTCGCCCGGGGCCAGGTGCGGGGCGCCCGCCTCCACTGGACGGGCGGGTTCGGGCGCCGCGGTCGCGAGCGCAGGCGCCAGCCGCCTCAGGAGCGGCATCGCCACGATGTAAGCGAGCAACAGCGCGATCGCGATCACCACCGGCAGCACCAGCGCCGGCAGCCACCACCCTCCCGGTCCGGCGTTCGCGAACCAGCCGGAGAGGGTGTCGTACACGAGCTTGGCGTTGAGCCCGATGATGAGCGCCGAAGCGAGCACGGCGAGTGTCACCAGCCAGGGCGGATTGGCGAATCCGCCCATCAGTCGTCGGTCGCTGGTGAAGGTCACCAGCGGCACCACCGCGAACGAGAGCTGCAGGCTCAGCACCACCTGCGAGAGCACCAGGAGCGAGTCCACCGAGCGCTCGCCGCGCAACGCGATGAACGCGATCGCCGGCACGATGGCGAGTCCGCGACTGATCATGCGGCGCAGCCACGGCTGGATGCGCCAGTGGAGGAAGCCCTCCATCACGATCTGTCCGGCGAGTGTGCCGGTGATGGTGCTGGCCTGTCCGGAAGCCAGCAGCGCGACCGCGAACAGCGTCGACGCGAGCGAGGTGCCGAGCAGCGGGGCGAGCAGGCGATGGGCGTCCTCCAGCCGGGCGACCTCGTGATGGCCGGTGAAGTAGAAGGTCGAGGCGGCGAGCACCAGGATCGCGCCGTTCACCAACAACGCGGTGTTGAGCGCAATCGCCGAATCCACGGTGTTCATCCGGCACGCCTCGCGTTTCGCCGCCACCGACCCCGCGACCGCGCGGCTCTGGACCAGCGCGGAGTGCAGGTAGAGGTTGTGCGGCATCACCGTGGCCCCGAGGATGCCCATCGCGATGTAGAGCGAGTCCCCCTGCAGTCCGAGCACGGTCAGGCCGCCGCCGGACCCGCGCCCGAACAGGCTCGGTGCCCCATCCGCTCCGCGCGGAATCACGTGGGACAGCACTGCCGCCCAGTCCGGGCGCGACAGCAGGATCTCGACCCCGAAGCACAGGCCCATCGTGGCGATGAGGCTGAGGATCAGCGCTTCCAGCCAGCGCATGCCGAGGCGCGAGAACGCGAGGAGCAGCAGCACGTCGAGCGCGGTGAGGAGCACGCCGACCATCAGCGGCAAACCGAACAGCAGTTGCAGCCCGATGGCGGCGCCCAACACCTCCGCGAGGTCGCACGCCACGATGGCGAGCTCGCACATCAGCCACAGCGGCATCACCAGCCAGCGCGGGTAGTACTCGCGGCAGGCCTGGGCCAGGTCGCGACCGGTCACCACGCCGAAACGCGCGGCCAGCGTCTGGAGCAGGATCGCAAGCAGGTTGCTCAGCACGATCACCCAGACCAGCTGGTATCCGAACCGCGCTCCGCCGGCGAGGTCGGTGGCCCAGTTGCCCGGATCCATGTAGCCCACGCTCACCAGATACGCCGGGCCCGCGAACGCGAACAATCGGCGGATCCACGGCCCGGTGGCCGACACCGGCACGGTGCCGTGATGTTCGGGGAGTGAGCGGCGGTCGGGACCCGTCATGCGCCCTTCCGCGGGCGCAGCTCGACCATCACGCCCTCGATGCCCCGCCGGCCGGTGACGAAGGTGTGCCCCGCGACCTCGACCTCGTGGACGTCGTCGTGCGCGCGCACCGCCCGCACGCGCACCAGCGCCCCGGGGACCAGCCCGGCCTGCTTCCAGCGGGCCAGCCGGCCCGCGTCCGCGTCCACCATCTCGCGCACCGTGGCGCGCGCACCGGGCGCGAGGGCCACCAGCGGGCGCAGGACGCGCCGGCGGATGCGCCCCTGCCGATCGGGGATGAGGTGCCCGTGCGGGTCCTCGGCCGGGCGGCCTGCCAGCCGGTCGATGGCCTCGAGCACGCGCTCGCTCACGTGGTGCTCGAGCACCTCGGCGTCCGCGTGGACCTCGGACCAGTCGAGCCCGAGCACCCGCACGAGGAACGTCTCGAGGATGCGGTGGCGCCGCACCATCTCGAGCGCGAGCCGCCGCCCGCGCGGGGTGAGCCCGGCGCCGGCGCGCATCTCGTGCGCCACCAGGTCCTCGCCCGCGAGCGCGCGCAGCATCGCGGTGACCGACGGCGGCGCGACGCCGAGGTGCGCGGCGAGCGCCGAGGTGGACACCGGCTCGCCGCCGGGGCCGAGCGCGTAGAGCGCCTTCAGGTAATCCTCGCGCGAGCGCGACAGCCGGACCATGGCGGTGTTAGATACGCCTAATCGCGGCCTTCGTCAAGCCTAAGGCAGGGTCGGGGCATGCAAGGCCGCGGCGACTGGGGTAGTTTCCCCGCATGTCGATCCCTTCCGGCACCCGTCTGGGCCCCCACGAGATCGTCGCTCCGCTCGGCGCGGGCGGCATGGGCGAGGTGTATCGCGCCCGCGACACGCGGCTGGGGCGCGACGTCGCGATCAAGGTCCTCCCCGATGAGCTGACCGCCAGCGAGGACCTGCGCCAGCGGTTCGAGCGCGAGGCCCGCACCATCTCCCGGCTCACGCACCCGCACATCTGCACGCTGTTCGACGTGGGCCGCGAGGGCGCCGTCGAGTACCTGGTGATGGAGCTGCTCGAAGGGGAGACGCTGGCCGAGCGCCTGGCGAAGGGCCGGCTGCCGCTGGAACAGGTGCTGCGGTCCGGCGGCGAGATCGCGGCGGCGCTCGCGGCGGCGCACGCGCTGGGCATCGTGCATCGCGACCTCAAGCCGGCGAACATCATGCTCACCCGGTCGGGCATCAAGCTGCTGGATTTCGGACTGGCCAAGGTCTTCGCCCGGGCGCCGGAGGCCTCCACCGCGGCGACCGTGGCCGTCTCGGTCCGGATCACGGGCGAGGGCATGCGTCTGGGCACGGCGCCCTACATGGCCCCGGAACAGGCCGAGGGCAAGGTGGTGGACGCCCGGGCGGACGTCTTCGCGCTGGGCGCGGTGCTGTTCGAGATGGCGACCGGGGTCCGGGCCTTCGCCGGAACGAGCCAGGCGGCGGTGCTGTCGGCGGTCCTGAATCACGATCCACCGCCGGTCTCGGCGCTCCAGCCGGCCGCTCCCCCGTCGCTGGATCGCCTGGTGCGCCGGTGCCTCGCCAAGGATCCCGCGGCGCGCTGGAACTCGACCGCTGACCTCGAGCTCCAGCTGCGCGAGATCGCGGATGTCGTCGCCAGCGGGACCGCGGCCGTGCCGACGGCGCCGGCACGGAGGCTCCGGGTGTGGCTGCCCTGGGCGATCGCCGGTCTGGCGGTCGCGTCCGGCGCCGTCACCCTCGGGCGCGGGCCCGCGCCCGCCGGACCGCCCGCGACGACGATACGCTTCGTCGTGCCGCCTCCCACCGGAGGGAAGTTCGCCTACTCCGCGGAGAGCCCGTTCCTCGCGGTCTCGCCCGACGGCTCGCAGCTCGCCTTCCTCGCCACCGATTCCACCGGGGTGCGCCGCGCGTGGTTGCGCCCCCTCGCGGCACTCGAAGCGCGACCGATGGCCGGCACGGAGAACGCCTCGTCGGTGTTCTGGTCTCCGGACGGCCGCTCGCTCGGCTTCTTCGCGGGCGGGAAGCTCGCACGACTGGACCTCGCAGGCGGGGCAGCCACCCCGATCTGCGAAGTGCCCGCGGGCGGGGGCATGGCGGCCAGCTGGGGGCGCTCCGGGGACATCCTCTTCTCGTCCATGCTGGGTCGCGCCATCCACCGCGTGCCCGCGTCCGGCGGAGACCCCCGCGTGGAGGTGACCGCCGACAGCACCCTCGGGCAGTGGCGCGTGGAGTGGCCCTGGTTCCTGCCCGACGGGCGGCGGTTCCTCTACCTGCTCCACCGTGCGGACGATCAGGACTCGCTCATGTTCGTGGCCCCGGGAGAGCGCCCGCGCGCGGTGTGCGCGGCGAGCTCCAATGCCGCGTTCACGGAGCCCGACCTGCTCACCTTCGTGCAGGAAGGGACGCTGCTCGGGAGGCGGTTCGACTGGCGCGGCGGCCGCGTCAGCGGCGGACCGTTTCCGATCGCCGATCCGGTCCGCTTCTTCATCTCCACCGGCGGCGCCGCGTACGCCGCGTCCGCGGGAGGGACGCTGGTCTATCAGTCCTCCGACGATGTCTCGCGGCTGGTCTGGATCGACCGGGGCGGACGCGAGCTCGGCTCGCTCGGCCCGCCGGGGGACTACCTCGATCTCTCGCTCTCGCCCGATCGGCAACGGCTGCTCTGCGCCCGCACCCAGCCGAAGATCGGCTCGTACGACGTCTGGTCGCTCGACCTCGCGCGCGGGACGGAGACCCGACTCACCTCGAGCCCGCACAGCGAATTCGACGCGCGACTGCTGCCCGGCGGCCGGAGCATCGCGTATTCCGCCGCAGTCGGGCAGCTGCCGCTCCTGTATCGGCTCGATCTCGAGACCGGGGAGTCGCAGCCCATGCTCCCGGCCAGCGGGTTCCAGTCGGCCGAGGACATATCGCCGGACGGCAAGACCCTCGCCTATGTCGAGCGCACCGTGGGTGGCGCTCAGCGCGCGTGGGCCCTGCCCCTCGACGGCAAGGGAAGGCCCGCACCGCTCCTGCCAGCGGATCTGCGCGCCGGCTCGGTGCGGTTCTCACCCGACGGTCGCTATCTCGCGTTCCTCTCGGACGAGTCCGGTCAATGGGAGGCGTACGTCGCGCCCTATCCGGGCCCCGGGGAGATGACCCGCGTCTCGCGCGATGGCGCGCTGGAGCTGCGGTGGCCCAGCCACGGCGGCGAGATCCTCTACCTCTCGCGCGATCGCAAGCTGGTCTCGGTCCCGGTCCGCACCTTGCCGGCGCTCTCATTGGGAACGTCCAAGCCGCTGTTCACGCTGGCGGGCGAGGGCACCTGGAACGGATTCGATGTCACGCCGGACGGCCAGCGCATCCTCGCGATCGTGCCGCAGGTGGTGGCGGACCGGCTGCCGATCACGGTGATCGCGAACTGGCCGCAGGGGACGGCGAGGTAGGCGAGCGGGATCGGCACGACAGCGGTCCCGGCCGAGCGCGGATGCGATGAAGCGCGAGACGACACATTCGATTGCCGCCCTCCGGACCCTGCGCTAGTCTCCCGGCTCCCCGCTCCACACTGGAGAACGCTGATGCCCCAGATGACCATGGTCCAGGCCATCCAGGACGCGCTGCGCATCGCGCTGCGCGAGGACCCGCGCGTCGTGGTGCTCGGCGAGGATGTCGGGCGCAACGGCGGCGTGTTCCGGGTCACCGAGGGGCTGCAGGCCGAGTTCGGCGAGGCGCGCGTGGCCGACACGCCGCTGGCCGAGAACGGCATCGTCGGATGCGCCATCGGCATGGCGATCGGCGGGCTCAAGCCGATCGCCGAGATCCAGTTCGTGGACTTCATCTACCCGGCGTTCGACCAGATCGTCTCCGAGCTCGCCAAGCTGCGCTGGAGATCGGCGGGGCAGTACAGCGCCCCGGTCATCGTGCGCTCACCCTATGGCGGCGGCATCAAGGGCGGGCTCTATCACTCGCAGAGCCCCGAAGCGTACTTCTGCCACACGCCCGGGCTCACGGTGGTGATCCCCTCCACCCCGCACGACGCCAAAGGGCTGCTGCTCGCCGCGCTGGCAGGCGACGACCCGGTCATCTTCCTCGAGCCGAAGCGCCTCTATCGCACCACCAAAGAGGACGTGCCGGAGGGCCGTTTCACCGTGCCGCTCTCGAGCGCGCGCGTCGCACGTGCGGGCGAGCACGTCACCGTGCTCAGCTATGGCGCGATGATCCCGGTGGCGCTCGAGGCGGCCGAGCAGGCCGCCGGGCGCGGCTGGTCGGTGGAGGTCCTCGACCTGCGCACCCTGGTGCCGCTCGACGCCGAGGCGGTGTTGGAGAGCACGCGCAAGACCGGGCGCGTGGTCGTGCTTCACGAGGCGCCGCGCACCTGCGGCTACGGCGCCGAGCTGGTCGCGCTGGTGGCCGAGAAGGCGCTCACCTCGCTGCTCGCTCCGGTGGTGCGCGTGACCGGATACGACACTCCGTTCCCGTATACGCTCGAGCACACCTACCTGCCCGATGCCCCGCGCGTGATGCGGGCGATCGAGCACGTCATGTCCTACTGAGGCCCCGCCATGCTGCTCATCCTCTGGGAGTACACCGCCCGACCCGACCGCACCGAGGAGTTCGAGGCCCTGTACCGCCCCGACGGTCCGTGGACCGGGCTGTTCCGCGGCGCGCCGGGATTCCTGAGCACCACACTGTGGAAGGACCTGCGGCAGCCTCAGCGCTACGTCGTGGCGGACCGCTGGACCAGCGTCGTGCTCTACGAGGAGTTCAAGCACGCCCATGCCGCGCCGTACGCCGCGCTCGCCGAGCGGGGCGCGCGCACGATCATCCGCGAGACCGAGCTCGGGCGCTTCGGCGCCATGGATTGAACGCGAGGGACCGATGGCCTTCGAAGTGAGACTGCCGGACATCGGCGAGGGCATCGCCGAAGGTGAGGTGGTGCGCTGGCTGGTGAAGGCCGGGGACGCGGTGCGCGAGGACCAGCCGCTGGTCGAGGTGATGACCGACAAGGCGAGCGTCGAGATCCCCTCGCCCCGCACCGGCACCATCGAGGCGCTCCACGCGGAGGAGGGCGCCATGGTGCCGGTCGGCAGCCTGCTGCTGACCATCGCGGTGGCGGGCGCGACCGCGGCCGCGGCCGCGGCTCCCGCGCATGCTCCCGCGTCGCCGGGCGCGGCGGTCTCCCCGGGCGGCGCGCCCGCGGCGCCTGCGGGAGCGCGCGCGCAGGCGAGCCCGGCGGTGCGCCAGCTCGCGAAGACCCTCGGCGTGGACCTCGCGGGCCTCGCGGGCGGCGGGCCCGGCGGGGCCATCACCGCCGACGACGTGCGGCGCGCCGCGACGGGCGCCGCGGGCGTGGGCGTGGGCGCGGCCGCGGCCGGTGCCACGCCCGCGCCAGGTCGCGCGGGGCCGGGGTCCGCGGCGCCCGCGCCCGGGGGCCCCGCGCCCGCTCCGAAGCCCGACGAGCCCGAGGAGCGCGTGCCGCTGCGCGGCCTGCGCCGGCGCATCGCCGAGCACATGCGCCATTCCCTCGACCTGGCGGCCCACTTCACGTTCGTCGCCGAGGCCGACTTCACCGCGCTGGTGCTCCACCGCGAGTCCATGCGCGCGCGCGCGGCGGCCGCGGGCGCCCGGCTCACCTACCTCGCGTACGTGTTCCGCGCGCTGCCCGGCGTGCTCGCGCGCTTCCCGCAGCTGAACGCCAGCCTCGACGACGCGCGCGGGGAGGTCGTGCTCAAGCGCTACGTGCATCTCGGGCTCGCCTCCATGACCGGCGACGGGCTCACCGTGCCGGTGGTGCGCCACGCCGACCGGCTCGGGCTGTTCGCGATGGCGCGCGAGATCGAGCGCCTGGCGGGCGCGGCGCGCGCCGGCACGCTCAAGCTCGAGGAGCTCCAGGGCGGCACGTTCACCGTCACCAGCACCGGCGCGCACGGCGGCGTGCTCGCCACTCCCATCCTCCACCACCCGCAGGTCGGCATCCTCGGGGTGCACGAGGTGAAGCCGAGGCCCTCCGTGGTGGACGGCGCGATCGTCGCCCGCGATCTCACGAATCTCTCGCTCACCCTCGATCACCGCGTGGTGGATGGCGCGGTGGGCGCGGATTTCCTCTACGCCCTGATCGAGACCCTCGAGCGCCCGCAGGACTGGCTCGCGGACGCCGACCTGGCCTGAAAGGGACCCCGACATGAGAATCCCGAAGCGTTCGCTGCTCGCCATCGCGCTGCTCGCCGCGATCTGCACCCGCGCGCTCGCCGCTCCCCCGCCGACGCGGGTCGAGGTGGTGCGCGACACGCTGCATGGCGTGGTGGTCGAGGATCCCTACCGCTGGCTCGAGAGCAAGGACGCCCCCGAGACGCGGGCCTGGATCGACGAGCAGATCCGCTACACCCAGTCGGTGCTCGCCGGCTACCCCGGGCGGGTGCGGATCGTGTCGCGCCTCGAGCAGTTGCTCAAGGTGGACGTGATGGGCATCCCGATCGAGCGCGGCGGCCGCTACTTCTTCTCCAAGCGCCTGAGCGGACAGGAACAGCGCGTGCTCTACGTGCGCCGGGGGATCGGCGGCAAGGACGAGGTGCTGCTCGACCCGCATCCGCTCAGCCCCGACCACACCACCTCGGTCTCCTACACCGACATCTCGCTCGACGGCACGCTGGTCGCCATCGCCAAGCGGCAGGGCGGGAAGGACGAGGTCGAGGTCTCCTTCCTCGACGTGAACACGCGCCAGCCGCTGGCCGACCGGCTGCCGGTCGCGCGCTATTTCGGGATCGCGATCAAGGCCGACCGCAGCGGGGTGTACTACTCGAAGTCGCTGCCCGAGGGCTCGCGCGTGTACTACCACCCGATGGGCGGCGACCCGGCGCAGGACACGCAGGTGTTCGGCGCGGGCTACGGCCCCGAGAAGATCATCGACGCCACGCTCAGCGAGGACGGGCGCTGGCTGGTGCTCACGGTGTACTACGGTTCGGCGTCGCAGCGCAGCGAACTGTGGGTCCAGGACGTCGAGCACGGCGGTGCGCTGTTCGCGGTCGCGAAGGACATCGACGGCTTCTTCACCGGCACCGTGGTCGGCGACCTGCTCTACATGCAGACCAACTGGCAGGCGCCCCGCGGCCGCATCCTGCGGGTCGACCTGGGCGCCCCGGCGCAGGACAAGTGGCGCGAGATCGTGCCGCAGGGCGAGCACGTGCTCGAGAGCTTCTCGCTGGCCGGCGGACGGGTGTTCGCGAACTACCTCGAGAACGTGGTGTCGAAGGTGCGGGTGTTCGGCCCCGAGGGCCGGCCGATGGGCGAGATCGCCTTCCCCACGCTCGGCACCGTGGGCGGGATGAACGGACGCTGGGCCAGCAACGAGGCGTTCTTCACGTTCTCGTCGTTCACCGTGCCTTCCACCATCTTCCGCTACGACGTGACGAGCGGCGTGCGCACCGAGTGGTGGCGCTCGCAGGCGCCGGTGGCCAGCGACCGCTTCGAGACCCGGCAGGTTTGGTACACCTCGAAGGACGGCACCAAGGTCCCGATGTTCCTGGTGCACCGCAAGGGGCTCGAGTTCGACGGCAAGCGCCCGGTGCTGCTCACCGGTTACGGCGGCTTCACCGTGAGCGAGACCCCGAACTTCTCGTCCGACGCCACCATCTGGGCCGAGAACGGCGGCGTGTACGCCTTGCCGAACCTGCGCGGGGGCTCGGAGTTCGGCGAGGCCTGGCATCGCGCCGGGATGCTCGAGCAGAAACAGCACACCTTCGACGATTTCATCGCCGCGGCCGAATGGCTGGTCGCGAACCGCGTCACCAACCCCGACCGGCTCGCCATCCTCGGCGGCAGCAACGGCGGGCTGCTGGTGGGGGCGTTCATGACCCAGCGCCCCGAGCTGTGCCGCGCGGTGCTGTGCGCCGTGCCCCTGCTCGACATGCTGCGCTACCACCGCTTCCTGGTGGCGCGCTTCTGGGTGCCCGAGTACGGCTCGTCCGAGGATGCGGCGCAGTTCCCGGCGCTCCAGGCGTACTCGCCCTACCAGCACGTGGTGAAGGGCACCGCGTATCCCTCGGTCATGTTCGTGACCGGGGACTCCGATACCCGCGTCGACCCGCTGCACGCGCGCAAGATGACCGCGCTCCTGCAGGCCTCGACCGGCTCCGATCCGCTGAAGCGCCCGGTGCTGCTCCACTACGACACCAAGTCGGGCCATGCGGGCGGCAAGCCGGTGAGCCAGCAGATCGAGGACGACGCCGACGAACTGCTGTTCCTGTTCACCCAGCTCGGCATGAACGTGCCGAGCGGCGGGCCGATCGACTCCCCGGTGGGGGGAACGAACCGCTGACCCTCCGGGGGCCGCGGCCACCGGCCGCGGCCCCCGACACCTTCTCCCGGGCCCTCGAGGTTCGCGCGTCGCGAGCCTGCGGGGCCCGGATCGACCGGGGACGCGCACCCATGAGCGAGACGCCCTTCCAGATCCTCGACCCCGACGGCCACGCCACCGGGCCGGTGCCCGAGATCGCGGCCGACGACCTGCGAAGGCTGCACCGGCACATGTTCAAGATGCGGCTGCTCGACCAGCGCATGCTGTCGCTGCAGCGCCAGGGCCGCATCGGGTTCTACGGCATGACCACCGGCCAGGAGGCCTCGGTCACCGGCTCGGCGTTCGCGCTGCGGGCGACCGACTGGGTCTTCCACGCGTTGCGCGAGACCGGCGTGTGCCTGTGGCGCGGCACCACGGTCAAGCGAGCTGGTCTGCCAGCTGATCGGCAACTCCGGCGACGTGCTGCTCGGGCGCCAGATGCCGATGCACTTCAGCGACCGCGCGGTCCGCTCGGTGGCCTGGTCGAGCGTGATCGGCACCCAGCTCCCGCACGCCGTGGGCGCGGCCTACGCGGCCAAGCTGCAGCAGCGCGACGAGGTGTGCGTGGGCTACATCGGCGACGGCGGCACCTCGATCGGCGACTTCCACGCCGCGATGAACTTCGCTGCGGTGTGGCAGGTGCCGTGCGTGTTCTTCTGCCAGAACAACCAGTGGGCGATCTCGGTGCCGCTCGCGACGCAGACGCGCTCGAGCAGCATCGCCATCAAGGCGGTCGCCTACGGCATGCCCGGCGTGCGCGTGGACGGCAACGACCTGCTCGCGGTCATCACCGTGATGCGCGAGGCGGTGGAGCGCGCGCGCTCCGGCGGCGGGCCCCACGCTGGTCGAGTCCGTCACCTTCCGCATGGGCGGGCACTCCTCGAGCGACGACCCGACGCGCTACCGCGACCCGGAGCTCGTGAAGGAGTGGGAGAGCGCGCGACCCGGTGCGGCGGTTCGAGGTCTACCTGCGCGGCCTGGGACTGCTGGCCGACGCCGACCTCGAGCGCTGGACCGCCGAGATCAACGACGAGATCTCGGCCGCCATCACCGAGGCCGAGGCGCTCGGGCCCCCGCCGATCGAGAGCCTGTTCGCCGACGTCTACCGCGACCTGCCCCCGCACCTCGAGGAGCAGCGGCGCTACGCGGTGGCGATGGGCGAGGGCCGGCCGGTCGGCGGGGCCTTCCCGCTGTGAGGGACCTCGCGCTGGTGGCGCTCGGCGGCGCGATCGGCAGCGTGCTGCGCTGGGCGCTCTCGGGCGCGGTGCAGCGCTGGAGCGGCGCGGCGTTCCCGTGGGGCACGTTCGCGGTGAACGCCGCGGGCTCGCTGGCGATCGGGTTCGTCGCGGCGCTCGCGCTCGAACGCGCGCTGGTCCCGCCGTCCGCGCGGGTGTTCGTGATCACCGGCGTGCTGGGCGGCTTCACCACCTTCTCCGCGCTCTCGTACGAGACGCTCGCGCTGCTGCGCGACGGGCAGTGGACCGCGGCGTGCGGATACGCCGGCGGCTCGCTGGTGACCGGGGTGACCGCGGCCTACGCGGGCTACGCGCTCGGGATGCGCACCTAGGGAGCGACCATGCGGATCGACGGACCGGGACTGCTGCTGCGCATCTTCATCGGCGAGAACGACCGCTGGCACGGCCGCCCGCTGCACGAGGCGCTGGTGCTCAAGGCGCGCGAGATGGGCCTGGCGGGCGCGACCGTGGTGCGCGGGGTCGAGGGCTTCGGCGCGCACAGCCGGCTGCACACCGCCAAGGTGCTGCGGCTCTCCGAGGACCTGCCGCTGGTGGTCGAGCTGGTGGATCGCGAGGAGCGCATCCGCGCGTTCCTGCCCCAGTGCGACGCCATGATCGGGGACGGGCTGGTCACGCTCGAGCCGGTCGAGGTGATCCGCTACTCCGCCCAGCCGCCCGCCCCGGACGCCTAGCCCGCGAGCCCGACTCGGGAGAGCCGGGCTCGCGGAGGATGCCGTCCATGGGGGCGCGACGTCACTTGCTGGGCAGCCTGATCTCCTGACCGTTCTTCACCCGCTCGCTGACCATGTTGTTCTCCATCATGATCGCGGGCACGGTCACCCCCCACCGCTTCGCGATGTCGGCGAGCGTCTCGCCGCCCTTGATCCTCACCTTCGCGGGCCGCTGGATCACGAGCGACTCACCCGGCCGGGTGGGCGCGGAGGAGGCCGGCGTCGGGACGAGGCGCGGGGCGATGGACGCGACCACGGTGGCGGGGCGTGTCGCCGCGACCGGCGCGCGTTCAGGAGTGGGCTCGGGTAGCACGGGCTTCGGCGCCGCGACCGCCTTCGGCACCGGGATCACCGCGGGCGCCGGCTCCACCAGCTTGGGCGCGCGCACCGGCTCGGACGGCGTCAGGGTCGCCAGCTGCTGGGCGGCGGCGGGGACCGAGGGCTTCGCGGGCGCGGGTGCCGCCGTCACGGCGGGCTTCGCGGGCACGGACGCCATGGTCGCGGGCGCGGGATCCGACTTCACCGGCGCGGGTGTGGCAGGCACGGGAGCCGACTTCACCGGCGCGAGTTGGGCGGGCACGGGTGAGATCGTCTCGGACGCGGCCACCGGAGCCACGGCGGGCGCCGTCTTCGGCGCACTCGCGGCGGGCTTCACCCGGGCCGACTGCCGCGCGGGTGGCGGCGGCGCGACGGAGGCTGGCGCGACGGCCGCGACCGGAGCGATCGGCGCCGCGGTCACCGACGGAGGCGCGTCCTGCGCTCGCGGCTGCGAGGCGGCCGCCGTCTCGGTCGGACGCGGCGCCGGGTCGGCGGTCGGAGTCGCCGCCGGAGTCTGCTTCGCACCCCCCGTCGCCGTGGCGACGGGCTCGGCGGGAACGGGCTGCGCGCCGAGCGGGCGCATCATGCCGCGCATCGATGCCGGGCGCAGCGTGACCCCGATGCGATGCTGACCGTCGCCCTGGCCCGGCACCACGTAGCCGTAGTCGAACCACACCGATCCCACTCCTCCACCGAGACCGAACGACGGACCGGAGAGCGGGTCGTCGACGGGCGCGGCGAGCTCGTGGCGGTAGCCCGCGCGCACCGCGAGCAGGCCCTTCCAGCGCCACTCGAGACCGGCGCGCACGTCGTTGTAGTACGCCTGCGGGAAATTGGCGTCGACCGCCACGCGCAGCCCGCTCGGCAGGTCGAGCGCGGCGCCCACGCCGACGTTGGACGGGAACGGGAACGACGGACCGGCGTATCGCATGCGTCCGCCCACGTTCTGCGCCGCGACGCCGAGGCCGACGAACCCGGCGCGCACCAGCACGCCGCCGTCGAACGTGATCCCGGCGCCCGAGACGTTGTCGAGCACCTCGCTCACGTACTTGGTCCCGAGGCCCACGCTCACGGCCGGCCCGAACTGGCGCGCCACGTGCGCGCCGAGCGCCATGTCGGAGACCCCGAACGTGCCGGTGGAGACGCCGGTGGCGTCGCGGCCCTGGAACCGGCCCTGCCCGTGGTAGAGCCCGGTGATCGCCCAGTGCATGGAGGTGGTGGCGAAGCGCCCGCCCACGCCGACCCACTCCTGCGACGTCTGGTTCGCGAGCCCGGCATGCGAGACCACCAGTTCGATCGGGTCGAGACGCGCCAGCGCCGCGGGGTTCCACGCCGCGCCGACCAGCCCGTTCGGCAGCGCCAGCGTGGCGCCGCCCATGCCGAGCACGCTCGCGCCGGCACCCACCGATAGGAAGTTGCCCGCGGTGGTCCCGGCGTTGTCGATCGAAGCGCTCGCGGGCGCGGCCCACGCCAGCGCCACCACCATCACGACGGCCTTCATGCGACTCGTCATCTCGGTCTTCCTCATGGGATGCGTACCAGTCCGGTGTGCTGCCGCGTGTCACCCGCGATCAGCCATGCCGAGTAGGGCCCGGGCGCGACCTCGCGCCCTCCGTCGTTCTTCCCATCCCAGGTCACGGTGCGCGCGCCCGGCGCCAGCGCGCCGAGGTCGAGGTGCCGGATGGTGCGTCCACCGCCGTCCACGATCTCGAGCCGGGCGCTCGCCGCCCCGCTCGCCGGCACCGACACCGGGATGGTGACGGAGCTGCCGGCGCGGCTCGGGTTGGGATAACCGGTCTCGACCGCCCACGCCGTCGGCAGACTGCTGCCGGGCTGCGCGGGGGACAGCACCACCTGGACCGCCGCGCTGCGCGCGCTCTCGTTGTCGCTCTGGTCGAGCGCGGTCACCGCGTACCAGAGCGCCGGAGCGCCCGGCGGCAGGGAGTTGTCCACGAACACGGTCGCGGTGATGCTGCCGACGCCGCTGACCGAGGTCCACGGGCCGCTCGCGCCGGTGGCGCGATACACGCGATAGCCGGCCAGGTCGCCCGCGCTGCTCGCGCTCCACGCCACGCGCACGCCACTCCCCTGCACCGCGGCGGTGACCCCGGTTGGCGCGGGCGGCGGCGAGGTGTCGAGGGGCCAGTTGAACGGCAGGACGTTGGAGATCGCCGACCAGTTGCCGGCGTCGTCGCGCGCCTTGATGGCGAACCAGTACGGGGTGCCGCGCGTGAGACCGCGCACCGTGAGGCTCTGTCGCGTCCCGGCAACGCTCGGGACCGGCGCGCCGGGGATCACGGTGGCCGCGTCCCACGAGGTGGCATCGATGGCCGAGAGGGAGAACCGCAGCTCGTAGGCGGCCGCGGTGCCGATGTTGCCGTCGTCTCCGGGCGCGGTCCACGCGAGCGCCACGGAGTCCGCCCCGGCGACCTGCGCGCGCGCCAGCACCGGCGCGAGCAGCAGGAGCCCGAGCGCGGCGATCGCCGCGGCGCAACGCCGCGCGATGCGCGCGCGGGCCCGGAGGCGGGCGTGGATCATCAGCCCCGCACCCGCATCGGACGCGGCAGGTCGATCGCCGCGCTCCAGCCGATCCACACCCACGACGCCGCGAGATCCCGGATCGACGCCGGCGCGAGCGTGTCGGTGGTGGTCGCGGTGGGCACGTTCGAGATCGCCGAGACGTTGCCGGCGTCATCCGTCGACTTGGCCGCGAACCAGTACGTGACCTGACGGCTCAGCCCGCGCACCACCACGGACTGCGCGGTGCCGGCCACCGCCGGCGCCGGCGCGCCGCTGACGGCGCTCGCGCTGGCGAAGTTCCCCGCGGTGATGGGCGCGGTCGAGTAGCGGATGTCGTACGAGGTCGCGGTGCCGGTCAGACTGTCGTCGCCCACCGCGCTCCAGCCCAGCGTCGCCGTGGTGTCGGTGACGCTGGAGACCGCGATCGCGAGCGGCGCCGGGCGCTGCGTGTCGGGCGCCGCGAGCGTGGTGCGCTGGATCACGTTCGAGATCAGCGCCCAGTTGGGCACCTCGTCTGCGGTCTTGATCGCGAACCAGTAGCTGGTGTTCGGAGTCAGGTTGGAGACCGTGAAGGTCTGGCGCGTGCCCGGGGCGGCCGGCACCGGGGCGCCGGTGACCGGGGTCGCGGAAGCGAAGTTCGCCGCGTTGATGATCGCCGCCGAGTAGCGGATGTCGAACGCCGAGGCGGTCCCGACCAGGCTGTCGTCGCCCGGAGTGGTCCACGACAGCGTGACGCTGTTGTGCGTGATCTGGGCGCTCGCGCTCCCGGTTCCCATCACGCTCGCGAGGAGCACCACGAGCATGATCCCTCGGAATCCCATGACGTCCCCCCTCCAGCCCTTCGTGCATGTGCCGTGTGGGCGTCGAATCTCGTGCTCACCAGCCATCGCAGAACTCCCGATCAAGATGCGTCAGGCGGCACCGTAGGGAAATCCGGACGAAGGGTCACGTCCTGGATCGCGACGGTCGCGTCACAACCGAGCAAGCCGCGGCCTCTCGCTTGCACGAAGCATGCCCCGCATGGCCTGTGGCATCCGTGGCTGGGAGTTGACTGCTAACTCGTGGGTGTCGCACGGCCTGCAGTGGATGGGGGGGAGTACGCCAACCACCTTGTTGCGCGCAGAGTGCACCTCAAGTTACCCGAGTCGCAATGCGTAATACCACGTAATCGCCTCGCCGGGTCCCGGGATCTCCGGCCCGAGGCGCGGTCATTGACACCCCGCTGAGCCACACCTATGCTGCGCCCCTTGATTCGCAGTCCCGACTCGGTCACGCGCAGGGTCTGCCGGTGCTCCCCACCGGTGGCGGGTGAGGCTCGCACCAGCGTGAAGGAACACCACCGGAGCGGCCGATAACCCGAAGGTGCCCGCCGCAGTCCGCGGCCGGCCTTCATCCTCTCCCTCAGGCAGGCGGGATCTCGGATGAGCGGGCTTCCACTCGAACGCGATGCGATACTGCGCCGTGCCGTCGAGCAGGGCGCGTCGGACCTCATCATGACCGCCGGTCACCCGGTCATGATGACGGTGGCCGGCGTGCTCCAGCCGATGCCCGACTCGGCCGTGCTCACGCCGGCGGACTCCCGCCGCCTCGGCGAGTCGTTCCTCACCCCCGCCCTGCACGAGCGCTTCCTGCGCGACCTCGAGCTCGACACCCGCTATTTCATCCCCGGACTGGCGCACTTCCGCGTCAACCTGTTCGTCCAGCGCAGCCACTGGGGCACCGCGCTGCGCATCGTGCCGGTGCGCATCCCGCTGCCCGCGGAGCTCGGACTGGCGCCCCACGTGGTGAAGCGCGTGCTCGCGCTGACGCGCGGGCTGGTGCTGGTGACCGGACCGACCGGGGCGGGCAAGTCCACCACCATCGCCTCGTTGCTCGAACAGGTGAACCAGGGCGGCCCGCGCCGCCACATCGTCACGGTCGAGGACCCGATCGAGTTCGTGTTCGAGGCCAAGAACGCCGTCATCGACCAGCGCGAGGTGGGCACCGACACGCGCTCGTACGCCCGCGGGCTGCGGGGCGCCCTGCGCCAGCTCCCGCACATCATCTTCGTCGGCGAGATGCGCGACCTCACCAGCATGGCGATCGCGCTCACCGCGGCGGAGACCGGCAATCTCGTGATCTCGACCATGGCCACGCAGTCGGCCGCGCAGACCGTGACGCGCATCATCGACGCGTTCCCGCCCCACCAGCAGTCCCAGGTGCGCGCCCAGCTCTCCCTCACGCTGCGCACGGTGATCTCGCAGGTCCTGCTGCCCCGCGCCGACGGCAAGGGCCGGGTGGCGGCGCGCGAGGTGATGTTCGTGACCCAGCCGATCGCGAACCTCATCCGCGAGGACAAGATCCACCAGGTGCAGAACGTGATCTCGACCAGCCTCAAGGACGACATGCTCGCCCTCGACGACTCGCTCGCCGAACTGGTGGACCGCGGGCTGGTGTCGTTCGAGACCGCGCACCCCTACTTCGACGACAGCGAGAAGCGCGCGGCGGTGCAGAAGCGCTCCTACCGCATCGCGCCGATGCCGCCGCGGGCGGCGGAGGGGGCGCGGTGAGCCAGTCCTTCCGGCTCTCGACGCGGCGCTTCGGCGAGCTGCTGGTGGACTGCGGCCGCATCACCGCGGACCAGCTCGACCAGGCGCTGCGCGCGCGCCAGGACCCGCGCGAGCGCCTCGGCCAGACCCTCACGCGGCTCGGCATCCTGACCGAGGACGACGTCGTGCGCTTCCTCGGCGAGCAGTTCTCGCTGCCGGTGGCCGCGGCCGCCGTGCTCTCGAACGCCGACCCCGAGGCGGTCCAGCTCATCCCCGAACATCTCGCGCGCCAGGCCAACCTGCTGGCGCTCAGCCGCACCGGCGACACGCTCGAGGTCGCGGTCGGCGATCCGCTCGACGTGGTCTCGCTCGACCACCTGCGCGCCCTCACCGGGTGCTCGCTGCGCGTCCTGATCGCCAAGCCGAGCGAGGTGCGCGAGGCGATCGACGAGTTCTACCAGCAGATCCGCGCCAGCGAGAAGGTCGGCGAGATCCTCGACAACCTCGACCTCTCGGCCTCGGCCGACGGCGACGAGGACGTCGATCTCGCCGCCCTGCGCCAGCAGGTCGACGACGCGCCGGTGGTGCGGCTGGTGAACCTGATGCTCGCCGAGGCCATCGACTCGCGCGCCAGCGACATCCACGTGGAGCCGCTGCGCGAGCGCGTCACGGTGCGCTTCCGCATCGATGGCGTGCTGCACGAGGCGATGAAGCCGCCCAAGCACCTGCAGATGGCGATCACCTCGCGCATCAAGGTGCTCGCCGACCTCGACATCGCGGTGCGCCTGCTGCCGCAGGACGGGCGCCTGACCGTGCATCTGCCCGACCGCGAGGTGGACATCCGCGTCTCCACGCTGCCCACCGCCTACGGCGAGAAGGTGGTGCTGCGGCTGTTCGACAAGGGCGCCTTCAACCGCGTGGTCGCCAACCTCGGCCTCGAGGGCAGCGCGCACGACGCGTTCGTCCGCGCCATCCGCCAGCCCTACGGCATGATCCTGATCTCGGGCCCGACCGGGAGCGGCAAGACCACCACGCTCTACGCGGCGCTCAACGAGATCAAGAGCGTGCACAAGAACCTGGTCACGGTCGAGGACCCGATCGAGTACCACATCGACGCCGTCAATCAGGTGCACGCCAATCACAAGGTCGGCATGACGTTCGCGCGCGCGCTGCGCTCGATCCTGCGCCAGGACCCCGACGTCATCATGATCGGCGAGATCCGCGACGCCGAGACCGCCGACATCGCGGTGAAGAGCGCGCTCACCGGGCACCTGGTGCTCTCGACCGTGCACGCCAACGACGCCGCCGGCACCGTGACCCGCCTGATCGACATGGGCGTGCCGCGCTATCTGGTGGGCTCGGCGCTCACGGTCGTGATGGCTCAGCGCCTGGTGCGCCGCGTGTGCGAGCGCTGCCATGAGACCGTGATCCCCGACCCGGAGCAGCTCGCGGTGATGGGCGACGACGCCGCGCTGCTCAAGGGCCATCCGCTCAGCCGCGGGCGCGGGTGCATCGTGTGCAAGCAGACGGGATACTCCGGGCGGACGGCGGTGTTCGAGGTGATGGAGATGACCAAGCCGATCCGGCGCCTGGTGCTGGATGGGCTCAACGAGGATCAGATCAAGCAGAAGGCCGTGGGCGAGGGGCTGGTGACGCTGCGCAAGAGCGGCATCCGCAAGATCCTCGACGGGGTCACCACCATCGACGAGGTGCGCGCCGCGACCCTCGCCGACGACGCCTAGGCCGCCTATGCCCTCCTACTACTACCGCGCACGCGACGCCGAGGGACGGGCCCGGGAAGGCATCGAGATCGCCGCCTCCGAGGAGGAGGTGGTGCGCATCCTCGAGGAATCGCGGCTGGTGCCGATCTTCATCGAGTCCCGGGCGCCCTCGGGTGCGCGCGCCGCGCGCGCCGAGTTCCTGCGTCCATTCGCCCGGGCGCTCTCGCGCCTGAACGCACGCATCCAGCCCGGATCGGTGGCGTTGTTCGCGCGCCAGCTGGCCACCATGATCGGCGCCGGACTGCCGCTGGTGCGCTCGCTGCGCTCGATCAGCCGCGATCACCACGACCGCCGGCTGGCGGTGCTCATCGGGCAGGTGGCCGACGACGTGCAGAAGGGCGAGTCGCTGTCGAACGCGCTCGGCCGCCACCCCGAGGCGTTCGACGCGGTGTTCGTGAGCCTGGTGAACACCGGCGAGGTGAGCGGGACGCTGGACAGCATCCTCGAGCAGACCGCCACCTATCTGGAGAAGGCCGAGGGCCTGCGCCTCAAGGTGGAGGCCGCCCTGCGCTACCCCACCTTCGTGCTCAGTTTCGCCCTGGTGGTGCTGCTGGCCATGCTCCTGAAGATCATCCCGATGTTCGCCAGCATCTACGACCGCTTCCGGGTCCCCCTCCCCCTGCCCACCCGGATGCTGCTCGGGGCGAGCCGGCTGATCACGGACAACCTGTTGCTGGTGGCACCTTTGGCCCTGCTCGGAGCGGTCACGGTGTGGTACTGGGCCCAGACCGAACAAGGGCGGCTGGTGGTGGACCGGATGAAGTTCCGGTTGCCCATCTTCGGGAATCTCATCAGAATGTACGCAGTCACCAAGTTCGCCCGGACGCTGGGCATCCTCACTGGGAGCGGGACGCAGATCCTCTACGCACTCAAGGTCCTGCGGCCGGTGCCGGGTAACAAGGTGCTGGAGCAGGGCATAGACTTCGTACGGACGCGCGTCGAGGAAGGCGTGGCACTGTCCAAGGCCATGACCGATTCCGGGGTGTTCCCCGAGATGGTGGTGCAGATGACCGCCACCGGCGAGGAGACCGGGAAACTCGACACCATGTTGTCGCGCACCGCTGACTTCTACGAGCAGCGCGTGAGCGCCGCCGTGGAGGGGATGAGTTCGCTGGTCGAGCCCATCGCCATCGTCATGCTGGGTGGGATCATCGGGATCATGCTGATCGCCCTGTACCTGCCCATCTTCAACCTCGGCCATGCGATGAGGGCCGGGATGCTGGGACACTAGGCAGTTTCGGGGACGAGCCCCCCGCTCGGACGGCGGATTCGTTCCGTGGTTGTGCGACGAAAGACGGATCGGGCCCAGGCGGTCCATCCGGCCGAACCGGAGAGCCGGAACCCCACAGAAGGAGATCTGGACCCATGCGCAGGATGGATCAGAAAGGCTTCACCCTGATGGAGCTGATGGTCGTCAT
The DNA here is from genome assembly GCA_963776245.1 of Candidatus Eiseniibacteriota bacterium. Taxonomy (GTDB): domain Bacteria; phylum Eisenbacteria; class RBG-16-71-46; order RBG-16-71-46; family RBG-16-71-46; genus CAVSAC01. The sequence continues at coordinate 554,224 of CAVZLN010000006.1, forward strand.
CGTCATCGTGGCGATCCTCGCGGCGGTTGCCGTACCGCTCTACATCAACTACGTCAAGGACGCGCAGCGCACCGAGGCGAAGGGCGCGATCGGCGCGGTGATCACGGCCGAGCAGACGTACTTCCAGCTCAATGGTACGTACGTCGCTCTCACGGCGTTCATCAAGAACCCCGGGCCCAGCGACCAGAGCGGACTGAACTGCGACCTGACGGAAGCGCTCGGCAACTGGTCCTTCAAGGTGGAGACGCCGACGGACGCGAAGACCGGCTACACTGTCACCGCGACCGGCCTGGGTGCTACGGGCGGACCGCCCGTGGACATGATCGTCACGTACGCCTATAAGCGCGCGGACGGTCGCGGCATCTGGACGCCGTAGGCCTGCGGGAGCCCGCAGCCGAGGCTGCCTTGGTCATCCGACCGGGAACACTCGACCGCGCCGCGGAAGCGACTCGGTGCGCCCGCGGCTTCTCGCTGATCGAGGCCATGGTCGCCACCGTGATCGCGGTGCTGGCGGTGCTGGGCCTGGCGCACACCTTCGGGCTCGGCCACGGCCTCATCGACCGCTACGCCGGCTCGCGCGCGGCGCTGGGCGAAGCGCAGCGGCGCATGGAGTGGCTGTCGGCCCACGCGGCGCAGCATGCGTGCGACAGCCTGGTGGTCGGCGGCCTGTATCCTTCGACCCCGTCGGCGTTCTCGATCCCGGGGGTGGTCAGCGGTACCGTGCAGTGGCAGGTTGATGCGTATGACGACGCGGTGACCCCCACCATCACCCAGGACATGCGTCTCGTGACCATGGTCGTGGTGTACGGATCCGGGAGCGAGCGCGACAGCCTCCGTATCACCCGGTTGTTCCCGAACCCATGACCGCTCGCCCACCCCGCCATCCGGAGCGCGGACTCACGCTCACCGAACTCACGGTCGCCACCCTTATGGCGAGCATCGTGATGATCGGGCTGGTGGGCTTCTACATGAACTCGCAGGGCGTCTGGATGGATTCCTCGGGGCAGGCGCTCACGCAGCGCGAAGCCACCCAGCTGACCGAGGAGGTCACCCAGCGTTCGCGGGGCGCCGCCTACCTCACCCTCACACCCGTGAGCGGGGATTCGCTGCAGGACATCACCTTCTTCTCCCCGGGCCCCGGCGGCACCACGACCACGGCGCGGTTCTGGTGGAGGGCGGCGGACCGGCGCGTGCATCTCGAGCTGAACGGCGGTGGTGACGCGGGCCCGCTCGAGGTCTCCGACGTGGAGCGATTCGCCTTCCGCGCCAACCCGGACACATCGTACGTCGAGTTCGATATCCGCATGAGATCCCCCGAGGATCAAGTGGTCGCGGTGACCTCGGGTATCCGGCTCCAGAACCACCACTAGACTTCCGAGGTTCGCATGGCCCACGCGTCCCCCCCCGACGTTCCATCCTCCCGCGGCTTCGTGCTGGTCGGGGTGGTCATGTTCGTGCTCGCGCTCACCATCCTTGGCCTGTCCGTGTTCAGCCTGTCGTCGTACGAGGCGCAGTTCCTGCGCCACTCGCACGACGAGGTCCAGGCGTTCAACGATGCCATGGGCGGCCTCGATCGCGCCGCCTACGCGCTGGCGAGGACGGACTCGCTGGAGAGCGTGCGCGTCCACCTGCCGCCCGGGATCGACTCCACGAGCTCCTGGCAGTGGAGTGGCACGAACCGGGTGATCTATGGGCCGGTCAACGCGGATTCCACCGTGTGGGTGAAGGTGTGCGCGCACCGCGGACCCGCGGAGCGGGTGGTCACGGCCGGCTTCATCCCCACGTCGACTCAGAACTACTACAATCGGACGATCCACACGTCCTCGTGGGTGGTCGTCGACATCTATACTGAGAGCGGTCACCCCGCGCAATCACTCGGTCGAACTCGGGGCCGCGGTCCGCCAGGTTTCGACCGATTTCGGGTGGATCGGGCTACCTCGCCGCTCCGCCTCTGCCCATCGATTGGGGAACGATGAACGTGCCCGTCCCCCGCGGCGCAATACGCTTCATCACGGCCGCACCTGCCGAGGAGCGACCCAACCCCCCTACGACTCGGCGCTCCAAGACCTACAAGTTGTCGAATCCGAATCCCAACGCGGTGAAGTACTTCTACTGGCCGGATGACCCCAGGCTTCCAAGTGGACACTCCACGATCCGAACGATGTCAAGATCGAGGTCGAGGGAATGGTCGTCTGGCTTTTCCCGAAGGGAGTCCACTTCGGCGAGGGCCTTGGCCCCACCGTCGTGGAAAGTGAAGAACATTCCACTGCGAACGACTGCCTGGTGATCGTCGCCAGGGCCCGAGTGAGAGTCAAGGAAGCCGGCCTCGGCCCGGAGTTCATCGGCATCTCGTTCTTCGGCGGGCTCAGGTCCAGCGGCTCCAATGGTGTTCCCATCATCCTGGTCACCGACGGGGTGCTGGAGATCGATCAGGCCAGTGATTCCGCGGTGGGCCCTGTGATCGACTACTTCTCCGCATTCGCGGGCGGGATCTACTTGCGCGGCCCACTGCTCCCCTACCGTATGAGACTCCTCCATGCCTCGAATGCCCCCCAGGACCAGCCCAACGGCCTGCTCGATCAGCTGCTCCGTCAGAAGGCGCTGCCCAACTCGACCGGCGGTTCCTCGACACGATTCGAAATGCTCGCCGGGACGTGGCAGGATGTGACCCCATGAGGGTCGCCAATCGATGAGGGCGGGCATCCGCAGCCGGCCATGGGTCGGTCTCGACGTCGGTGCCTACAGCGTCAAGGTGCTCGCCGCGCAGCATGCCGTGGGCGGCACGCGGCATTGGCTCGCCGAGCAGCCGCTGCCCACTCTCGAGGGCGACCTCGATCGCGGGCATCCGCCCGAGGTGGTGGCACGCGCCATCTCCGTCGCGCTCGGGCAGGCCGGCCTCACCCCGCGCGGGCTGCGCGGGGTGACCCTCGGGGTCACGGGGCCCGACGTCATCCTCAAGCAGGTCACGCTGCCGCTGCTCGACGACGCCGAGGTCGGTCCCGCGCTGCGCTTCGAGGCGCGCAAGCATCTGCCCTTCGACCCTCAGGGCATGGTGCTCGACTTCCAGATCGTGGCGCGCTATCCGGTGCAGAAGCGCCTCGAGGTGCTGCTCGCCGCGGTGTCCCAGGAGCGCCTCCAGAAGTCGTCCGCCCCGCTCGGGATGCTGGGCCTCGAGGCCGACATCGTGGACGCCGTGCCGCTCGCGCTCACCAACGGCCTGACGTTCTCGAGCCCGGACCGGGACCGCGAACCGGTCGCGCTGCTCGACCTCGGACATGCGGCCTCCCACCTCACGCTGTGGCAGAAGGGCGAGCCCTACTTCGCGCGCCGCATCGATTTCGGTGGGCGCTCGCTCACGCGCGCCATCGCCGCCGGCACCGGCTCCTCGGCCGAGGAGGCCGAGGAGTGGAAGCTCGCCGCCGGCGCCGACGAGCCCGGTTTCCGCGTGGACTGGGACTCGGTCGAGATGCGCGCCGTGCTCGAGTGCCTGCGGACCGAACTGGCCGACGAGGTCAGGCGTTCGTTCGCGTTCTACCGCACGCTGGGCCGCATGCCCGACCCGATGAGCCTGCGCGTCTCGGGCGGCTCGGCGCGTCTGCCCGGCCTGGCGGCCCGGCTCACCGAGCTGCTCGGCATGCCGGTGGCGCTGTTCAATCCGCTCGACGGCACCCACGGCGCGCAGGTCGTGGGCACCAGTGGGCCCCAGTTCGCCACCGCGTTCGGGCTGGCGCTGAGATCCGCGTGACCCCGGTCTTCCTGATCAACTTCCGCCGCGAGGCCTATCGGCGCGAGGCGGCCAAGGCCCGCCGGCGGGTGACCTTGCTCGGGCTGTGGGTGGCCTATTTCGGCGCCATCGTGGTGGTGCTCGGGCTGTATGGTCTCAATTGCACGGTGGTCGCCCGGCGCGCGGGCCAGGTCGAGCGCCAGGCCCAGCGTCTGCGCCAGATGCAGGGCGCCGCCACCACCACGCGCCTCTCCGCCGAGGACGTGGCGCAGATCGAGCGCTACCTGCGCAGCCCCGGCCGCTGGCGCGACCGGCTGACGCGGATCGCGGCGCTGCTGCCTCCCGGCGTGCGGCTGACCTCCATGAGCGTCAATCCTCAGGGCCTCGAGGGCGCGGCCAACGCCGACCTGCTGATCATCACCGGCATCCTGCGCGTGCCCGTGGGGGTGGACCGCATGCGCAGCGTCATGGACCTCGAGAGCCGGCTGCGCTCCGACAGCGCGTTCGTCGCCGGGTACTCCAAGGTGCGGCTGACCTCGACGCGCATCTTCGGCGGCGGGGACCCCTCCACCGAGTTCACCATCGAGTGCCGCTGATGAACCCCTTCCTGGCCGCGACCCTGCGCCGTCACTGGCGCCTCGCCACCGCGACGGTGGTGTTCGTGGTCTTCATGCTCGCGCACCAGGTCGTGTTCCAGCCCGCCGTGCACCGCTACGAGGACGCGTTGTCGCGGGCCCGGGCACTGGGACTCGCCCTCGATCCGGGGCAGATGGAACCGGTGATACCGCCGCGGGTGTTCGCGCGCATCACCGACAATGCCCTGCCTCCCGCCGCGGCAGTCGATCAGGCGGCCTCGGGCGTGCTCGCCGCGCGGCTCCTCGAAGAACTCGCGCAGGCCGCCCAGCAGAGCGGGCTCGAAGTGACCGTCTCGGAGCCGGGCCCGGCCTCGCAGCAGGAATCCTCCGCCATCGCGCGCGCGCATCTCACCCTGCGCGGCGGCTTCGGACCGTTCGTGAGCTTCCTGGACGCGCTGGCGCGCGGACCGCGGTTCATCGCGGTCGATCGCTTCACCCTCGCGCCCCAGGGCGGCCAGCTCATGATCGACGTCTGGGCCAGCCGGCTGGTGCTCAAGCGCGACGGAGTGGTGCGATGAGACCCGCCCTCGGCGGTTTCGCGGCCCCCCTGCTGGCCTGCGTGCTGTTCGCCGTCATCCTGGTGCAGACGCGCGCCGCGTTGCGGGTCTCGGGCACCTGGGCGCGCGTCGCCCCGCCCGCGCCCACCGCGGCCATGGACCCCTATGGACCGCTCGACCGCCTGATCGCTGGCGCGGCCGGCTCGCCTTCCCCGTCACCCGAACGCGACCCATTCGCGCTCGGGCCGGTGGCGGGCGTCGTGGCCCCGCCCCATGCCGTGCGGCGCCCGGTCGTGCCGGCGCCGCCACCCCGTCCGGTGCTCACATCGATCGTGTGGGACTACGACCCGCGCGCCACCATCCGCTGGGGTGGGCGCGAATACTCGGTGCGCGAGAACACCCTGTTCGCGGACTTCCGCGTGGCGGGGATCAGCCGCGATCAGGTCGTGCTGGAACGCGGGGGCGAGCGCTTCGTGCTCGCGCTCCCCAAGAAAGGAGAATGACGCGTGAGCCATTGGAGAGGCCGTCCCCTGCAGGCGCTGCTCGTCGCCCTGGCGATGGCGGTGCTCGCGTCCGCCATGCCGGCGCTGGCCGCGGAGAGACTCATCTCGCTCGACGCCGAGGAAGCGAGCCTCCCGAGCGTGCTCAAGATCCTCGCCGAGAAGGGTGACCTCAACATCGTCACCGGGCCCGGCGTGTCCGGCGGCCGCATCTCGATCCACATGAAGAACGTCCCGCTCGATCAGGCGGTCAATCTGGTGGTGCGGGCCGCGGGGCTGGCCTACGAGCGCATCGGCAACAGCCTGCTGGTCGCGGAGGCGAGCTCGCTCAAGGAGGAGACCGGGCTCTCGTCCTACGTCGTGGACCTCAAGTACGCCGACGCCAACGACGTGAAGGCCGCGCTCAAGGACATGTCGGCCCAGATCCAGGTGGACCGCGGAGGCAACCGGCTGATCGTGATCACCAGCCCGCGCGTGATCTCGGAGATCCTGTCGCTGGTCACCAAGCTCGACCTGCCCGCGCGCCAGGTGATGCTCGAGGCGCGCATCGTCGAAGTGTCCACCACCGACACCAAGCGGCTGGGCATCGACTGGGACCTGCTCACGCGCCAGGGGTTCATCATCACCGAGGGCCAGCCGGGCCCCACCGCCCCGGACGTGCCGCCGACCACGATGCCCTACATCCGGTCGTCACTCGGCCGACCCGACGCGCTCATGGGCTGGCGCCCGAGCCGCCAGGCCAAGGAGTTCAACGTCGCGCTCGACCTGTTGATCCGCGAGGGCAACGCGCGGGTGCTCGCCAATCCCAAGATCGCCACGCTCAATGGCAAGGAGGCGAGCATCATGATCGGGCAGCGCATCCCGTTCGTGGTCACCGGCACGGTGTTCGCGGGCGGCGGCGCGGCGCCGGTCCAGCAGGTGCAGAAGGAAGAGGTCGGCATCAAGCTCAAGATCACGCCGCTCATCAACGCGGATGGCTACATCACGACCGAGATCACGCCCGAGGTGTCCTCGGTCACCGACTACAAGGGCGACAAGGCCGACCTGCCGGTGGTCGACACGCGGCAGGCCACCACCACCGTGCGCCTGAAGGACGGCAACTCGGTGATCATCGGCGGGCTGTTGAGCGAGGACAAGTCCACCACCATCTCGAAGCTGCCCCTGCTCGGCCAGATCCCCGGCCTCGGGCTGCTGTTCCAGCACCGGGTGATCATCACCAACAAGAAGGACCTCATCATCGAGATCACGCCGCGCATCCTGCCGGAGACCCAGTAGCGCGGGCCGGCGCGCGACGGGCCGGGCGGTTCCGCCGCGGGCGGGGCCGCCCGGCGCTGTCGGAATGGGACGCCGGTGTGCTAGAAACCCGGCAGGTGGCCGACGTGGATGACGCCCGCCATCCAGCCCAGCCACTGCCCCACCGCGATCGTGAGCGCCACGGTCACGAGCGCGAGGCCCGCGGTGGCGAGTCCGGGAGTGCGCTGGCGGTGGCGATAGAGGTACCAGATGAGAGCGGGCACGATCAGGCCCTTGAGCACCACGAACACCCACCAGTGGTGATGGGCGAGGTCGGCCAGCAGCGGATTGCCCTCGCGGTTGCGGAACCAATGGATGCCGAGCGCGGTGGCGACCAGGTCGAGGCTGTTCGCCACCACGGCGAGGAAGAGCACGATGCGCATGAGCGAGCGGGTCCCGAGGTGCGAGTCCGGTAGGAGTGACGGCTCAATTGTGCCTGATGCCCGCGGTGCTTTCAATGGCCGGAGTGATGGATGAGCGTTCCCCACGGGTACCTGCTGGCGTGCGCCGGGGTGTTCGGGCTGGTGCTGGGCAGCGCCATGACCGCGCTGGTCCACCGCATCCCGCGCGGGCTGTCGTGGGTCCACGGCCGCTCGCGGTGCCCGGCCTGCGGACACGAACTGGGCGCCCTCGACCTGGTGCCGGTGCTGTCCTGGGTGCGCACCCTGGGGCGCTGTCGCCACTGCGGCGCGCGGATCGCCGCGCGCTACCCACTCACCGAACTGGCCTGCGGCGCCTGGGCTCTACTGGCCGCGGACAAGCTGGGGCTGGACGCGACGCTGCCGCTGGTGATGGTGTGGGGCGCGCTGCTGATCGCGCTGCTCTGGATCGACCTCGACGAGAAGATCCTGCCCGACGCGCTCACCTTCCCCGGCGTGCTGGTGGGGCTGGCCGCCGCGCTCCACCTGGGACCGCATGTGTACGTGTACGGCGCGCTGGTCGGCACCATCCCGCTCTACCTGCTCCTGATGTTCTGGGAGAAGGTGCTCAAGGTGGACGGCATGGGCTTCGGGGACATCAAGCTCGGACTCATGTTCGGCGTGCTGCTCGGGCCCTGGCTCACCATCCTCGCCATCTTCCTGGGCGCGCTGGTGGGCAGCATCACCGGGGGCATCCTGATGGCGCGCGGCCGCGGCCACATGCGCACCGAGCTGCCGTTCGGGACCTTCCTCGCCCCGGCCGCCCTGGTGGCCTACCTCTGGGGTGAGCCGCTCCTCGACGCCTACTTCGCGCTGTTGCGCCCATGACTCCCCCGGAGGCCAGCGTGATCCGTTCGCGCATCACCGGCATCGGATTCGAGGTCCCCGAGCGCGTGGTCACCAACCACGACCTCGAGCGCATCATGGACACCACCGACGCGTGGATCGTGGAGCGCACCGGGATCCGCGAGCGCCACTTCGTCGAGCCCGGCACGGCGCCGCGGCGCTCGGCACCGCGGCGGCGCGCCGGGCGCTCGCCGACGCCGGCCGCACGCCGGCCGACGTGGACTTCATCATCTTCGCCACCACCACGCCCGACTACACCATCCCCGGCTGCGGGGTGCTGGTGCAGCAGAACCTCGGTCTCGGCACCGTGGGCGCGCTCGACGTGCGCAACGCGTGCAGCGGGTTCCTGTATTCGCTCTCGGTGGCCGACGCGTTCGTGCGCGCTGGGGCGTACCGCTGCGTGCTGGTGATCGGGGCCGAGGTCCAGAGCACCGGCATCGACCTGACCACCGAGGGTCGCGACATGGCGGTGCTGTTCGGGGACGGCGCCGGCGCCGCGGTGCTCGAGCCGTGCGACGACGGGCGCGGCGTGCTGGCGTGGGCGCTGCACAGCGAGGGCCGCCACGCGCAGGAGCTGTGGTGCGAGGCCGCGACCTCGCTGGTGCCGGGGCGCGTCACGCCCGAGATGATCGCCGCCGGCCGTCATTTTCCCCACATGAACGGCCGGATGGTGTTCAAGCACGCCACCACCCGGTTCCCCGAGGTCATCCTCGAGGTGCTCGAGAAGTCGGGCCACACGCTCGACGAGGTGAGCCTGATCGTCCCCCACCAGGCCAACCAGCGCATCGCCGACGCCGTCGGCGAGCGGCTCGGCGTGCCGGCGGAGAAGGTGTTCCAGAACATCCAGCGCTACGGCAACACCACCGCCGCGAGCGTGCCGATCGCGCTCACCGAGGCGCGTGATGCCGGCCGCGTGAAGCCCGGGGACCTCGTGGTGCTGGCGGCGTTCGGCAGCGGCTTCGCGTGGGGCGCCGCGGCGATCCGCTGGTAGCCCGCGTCGAGCGCGGCGGTCAGGCCACCGGCGCCGGGGCCCCGGCCACCGCGGGCCCGCGCCGGCGCGCGCGCAGCCGGCGCTGGAGTCCGTCGAGGTAGGTGTAGAACACCGGCGTGACGTAGAGCGTCACGAGCTGCGAGAACGCCAGCCCTCCCACCACGGCGAGACCCAGCGGCCGGCGCGACTCGGCGCCGGTGCCGAAGCCGATGGCGATCGGGAGCGTGCCCATCAGCGCGGCCATGGTGGTCATCATGATGGGCCGGAAGCGGATGATGCACGCCTCGACGATGGCGTCGCGCGGCGACTTGCCCTCGGTGCGCTCCGCGTCGAGCGCGAAGTCGATCATCATGATGGCGTTCTTCTTGACCAGGCCGACCAGCATGATGACGCCGACGAAGGCGTAGATCGAGAGCTCGGTGCGGAACACGAACAGCGTGAGCAGCGCGCCGAAGCCCGCGAACGGCAGCCCCGACAGGATCGTCAGCGGGTGGATGAAGCTCTCGTAGAGCACGCCGAGCACCAGGTAGATGACCAGCACCGCGAGCAGCAGCAGCCAGAGCAGGCCCTGCTGGCTGTCCTTGAACACCTGGGCGGTGCCGAAGAAGCTGGTGGAGATGGTCGCGGGCAGCACCTCGCGCGCGGCCTTCTCGACCGCGTCGGTGCCCTCGCCCAGCGCGACCCCGGGCCGGAGGTTGAACGACAGGGTGACCGCCGGGATCTGCCCGGCGTGGTTCACCGACAGCGGCCCGACGTCGGGCGCCAGCGTGGCGACCGCGCCGAGCGGGACCAGTCCGCCGTTGCGCGAGCGCACCGACAGCAGCGCGAGCGCGGACGGGTCGCGCTGGTACTGCGGCATCAGCTCCATGATGACCCAGTACTGGTCGTTGGGCGTGAAGATGGTCGAGACCTGGGCCGAGCCGTAGGCGCTGTAGAGCGCCTGCTGGATCTGCAGCGCGGTGATGCCGAGCGCGGCCGCCCGGTCGCGGTCGATCTGCACCTCGATCTGCGGATTGCGGATCTGCAGGTCGCTGGTGACGTCCTGGAGCCGCGGCTCCTTCTGCAGCCGCAGCAGCAGCGCGGTCGCTCCGTCGTAGAGCGCTCCGATGTCGGTGCTCTGCAGGGTGTACTGGTACTGGCTCTTCGAGACCCGCCCGCCCACGCTGATCACGGGCGGGTTGTTGAGGTAGACGCGGATGCCCGGGACGCGCGCGAGCTTCGGCTGCAGCTCGGCGATGACCTCGTCCGCGGACAGCCGGCGCTGCGCCCGCGGCTTCAGCCGGATGAAGAGCCTCCCGCTGTTGGTCGTGCCGCCGCCGCCGCCCCCGGCGCCCGACATGAAGTCCTGCACGTTCGGGTCCTTCGCGACGATCGCCGCCACCGCCTGCTGGTGGAGCACCATGGACTCGAACGACGTGCCTTCGGGGGTCTCGGTGGAGCCGCTGATCTGCCCCGTGTCCTCGCTCGGGATGAAGCCCTTGGGGACGATCCGGTAGAGCCCGTAGGTGCCGAGGAGGATGGCGAGCGAGAACGCCAGCGCGACGCGACGATGGTCCATCACCCACTCCAGCGTGCGCGTGTAGACGCCCAGTACCGCCTGGTAGGCGCGCTCGTTGGCCTGGTAGATGCGCCCATGCCGCCGTTCGTGCTCGCTGGTGAGGAATCGGCTGCACAGCATCGGCGTGAGCGTGAGCGAGACGAAGCCCGAGATCAGGATCGCCGCGCTGATGGTGACCGCGAACTCGTGGAACAGGCGCCCGAGCAGGCCGCCCATGAGCAGCACCGGGATGAACACCGCGACCAGCGAGAGGGTCATCGACAGGATGGTGAACCCGATCTCGCGCGAGCCCTCCAGCGCCGCCTGGAGCGGGGGCTTGCCCATCTCCACGTGCCGGTGGATGTTCTCGAGCATCACGATGGCGTCGTCCACCACGAAGCCGACCGACAGCGTGAGCGCCATGAGCGATAGGTTGTCGAGGCTGTAGCCCAGCCGGTTCATCACCGCGAAGGTGCCCACCACCGAGAGGGGCAGCGCGAGGCTGGGGATGACGGTGGCGGAGAGGTTCTTGAGGAACAGGAAGATGACCATCACCACCAGCGCGAACGTGAGCAGCAGCGTGAACTGGACGTCCGTGACCGAGTTCCGGATCGAGATCGAGCGGTCGTAGAGCGGGAACACCTGCACGGAAGCCGGCAGTTGCGGCTGCAGCCGCTTCACCAGCTCCTGCACCCGGCTCGCCACCGCGACGGTGTTGGTGCCCGGCTGGCGCTGGATGGCGAGGATGATGGCGCGCTCGCCGTGCGCCCAGTTCGCCGCCCGGTTGTTCTGCACGTCGTCGATGACGAGGCCCAGATCGCGAACGCGGACCGGCCCGCCCTCGCGCCAGGCGACCACCAGATCGCCGAACTCCTTCGCGTTCTTCAGCTGCCCGTTGGCCTGCACCGTGGCGGTGCGGTTCGGGCCCCACAGGATGCCGGTCGGCAGATTCACATTGCCGCTGTTGATGGCGCTCGCGACCTCGTCGATGCCGATCTGGCGGGCGTTGAGGGCGTGCGGGTTGAGCCGCACGCGGACCGCGTACTTCTGCGAGCCGAACACCTGGACCTGCGCCACGCCGCTGACCATCGAGATGCGCTGCGCGAGGAAGCTCTCCGCGTACTCATTGAGCTGCGGGAGCGGCAGCATCTTCGAGGTCAAGCCAAACATGATGATGGGCGAGCCCGCCGGATTCACCTTCTGATACGAGGGCGGGATGATGCCCGAGGGCAGGCGGCGCAAGGTCTGCGCGATCGCCGACTGCACGTCCTGCGCGGCCGCGTCGATGTTGCGGTCGAGGGTGAACTGCATCGTGATGTTGGTGCTGCCCTGGCCCGAGGACGAGGTCATCACGTCGAGCCCGGGGATGGTGGAGAACTGCTTCTCGAGCGGCGTGGCGACCGCCGACGCCATGGTCTCGGGGCTCGCGCCGGCGAGGCTGGCGCTCACCGAGATGATCGGGTAGTCCACGTTCGGCACGTCGCTGACGGGCAGTTGCGTGTAGCCGATCAGCCCGAAGAACAGGATGCCGACCATGATCAGCGTGGTGGCGATCGGCCTCCGGATGAACAGCGCCGAGAGGTTCACGGCTGCCGGTCCCCCGCGGCCTGGCGCACCATCACGCGGGCCTTGGGGCCGATGCGGAACTGTCCGTCGGTGATCACGGTCTCGCCCGCCTCGATCCCGCCGGTGATCACCGCGAGGACGTCGTCGGACCGCACCACCCTGACCGGGCGAGAGGTGACCGTGGAGTCGGGATTCAGCACGTACACGTAGGTGCCCATCTGTCCGTTCGTCACGGCCGGGGCCGGCACCACCTTGACGCCCCGCTGGGTGGTGAGCACCAGCCGCACCTCGACGAACTCGCCCGGCCACAGCCGCCCGTCCCGGTTGGGGAACTCGCCCTTGAGCAGCAGCGTGCCGTTCGTCGGGTCCACCGTGTTGTCGATGAACGCCAGCCGGCCCTCGACCTCCACCGAGTCCCCCGACGCCGCCCGCGCGAACACGCGCGGGCCGGCGGCGCGATAGCGCTGCACGGCCGGCAGGTCACCCTGCGAGAGCGTGAACCGCACCAGCACCGGCCGGGTCTGGTTGAGGGTGACCAGCGGCTCCGAGGTGGCGGCCTTCACCAGATCGCCGACGTGCACGTCCACCTTCCCGGCCCGGCCCGCGATCGGTGCGCGGATGCTCGCGTACTCCAGGTTCAGCCGGGCGCCGGCGACCGCCGCGGAGTCCGCGCTCACGGTGCCGCGCAGCGCGTCGGCGGTGGCCGTCACCCGGTCGTGCTCGGCGGGCGCGATCAGGCTCTGCGCGAGCATCTTGTCCGCGCGCTCGGCGTCCAGCCGCGCGCTGGTCCACTGCGCCAGATCGCGCGCGAGGTTGGCCCGCGCCAGATCGAGCGCGGCGCGGAACGGCCGCGGGTCGAGCTCGATCAGCACCTGCCCGGCCGCGACCTCCTGACCCTCGCGGAACGCGATGCGGGTGACCACGCCGCCGACCTGCGAGCCCACCGAGGCGTTCTGCACCGCCTCCACCGTGCCAGTGGAGACGAGCGCGAGCGGCATGTCGCGCACCTCGACCCTCGCGACGGTGACCGGCACACGGGGATCGCGCGGCGCCTTGCGGCCGCCGCACCCGGCCACGAGCAACGCCAGCACTGCGAACCAGACCATCAGCGGACGCGGACGGGAACGGCGCGGGGACGGCCCCGCGAGCCCGGCGAGGGCATTCATGGGAGCACTCCTGGGACGCTGGCGGGGGCCTTCATTCCAAGGGTATACCCTCGCGCCACCCGACGCGTCCAGCCCGTGTCCACCGCGCAGCGCTCGCGACCCGGATTGCCGCGCTCGTCCGCGCCCGCGGTCCCTGCGGTCTCCGCGGCGCCCGCCGTGCCCGGTCGCGCCACCCCGGCCGGCGCCGCGAGCTCACTTCATTCGCACCCCGATGCGCGGCACGCCGCACCGGTTGCCCGGTGCGGCGTGTGCGGCCTGCTCTCGGCGATCGGGGGATGCCGAGCCGCGTCCTACTGGATGCGCGCGAGTCGCTGGGTGATCACCTGGCCCTGCGCCTCGAACCGGATGAAGTAGAGACCATTCGAGACCGTGCGGCCGTCGGCATCGCGGCCATCCCACGTCAGGCCGTGCGGGCCCGCCGGGAACGCGCCGTTCGCCAGCTCGCGCACCTTGCGGCCGCCGGCGTCGTAGACCGCGAGGCGCACATGGCCCTCGCGCGAGAGCGAGAATCGCAGGCTGGCGTCCCCGGCCGTCGGGTTCGGAGTCGGGCGCTCGAACGCGAAGCGCGAGTCGAGCGGGAGCTCGACCCAGGCCTCACCGAAGAAGCGCTCCGTGCCGCCCTCGACCACGCCGAGCCGGTATCCATAGCTCTGGCCCGGGGTCGCGTCGCGGTCGTCGTACACCAGGTGGCCAGTGCCGTCCGCCGCGAGCGTGCCGAGGCGGGCCCAGGCGTCACTCGCGGTGCGGCGGTAGAGCGAGGCGACCGTCGCCGCGTCGGGGCTGTACCAGTCGAGATGGATGGCGCCGTCCTGCACCAGGCCGGTCACCAGCGCGAGCTGCACCGGAGTCGCGGTGTTGCAGTAGTACTCCTCACCCACCAGGGGATCCGGGATGTCGGCCGGGGTCAGCACGGGCGAGCCGGGCGCGCCGGCCGCCGTCAGCTGATACGGGCGCATCATGTCGTTCTCTTCGTGCTCCAGGATGTGACAGTGGGTCACGTACGGCCCGCTCGTGGCGTCGAACGGGAACGATCCACCGTCCTGCGGCGCGAACCGCACCAGGATGCGCGAGACCTCGCCCGGATTGCAGCGGAAGGTGTCCTTCCAGCCGCGCTCGTTGGCCTCCGGGGCGAAGGGCGTCCCCGACAGGTAGGGCTCGAACGGGACCGGGTTGTACATACCACCCATGGGCACCGGGATCACCGGGTTCTGGATGTCGAATTCGGTCGTGAACGCCATGGAATTGAAGGCCTGGCGGCTGTAGGGCAGGAACTGCACCAGGTGCAGGTGCATCGGGTGCGTGTCCATGGTCATGTTCACGATCTCCCACAGCTCGGTCTCGCCGACCTTGGGCATGATCACGTCCATGTCGTCCACGAACTCCCGCCCGTCGATATACATCCCCAACGGCCCGCCGGGGCCCGCCTTCTCCATCAACGTGACAGTGCGGCGGCGGGTCGGGATGAGTTCGGGCATGGGGTTGTTCGTGCTGATGGTGCTTCCATCCGGGCCGCCCGCCGCGTGCACGCGGAACTGCATCACCTGGCCGGAGGTGGACGGATCCACCGGGTCACCGTCCGGGAACGGGGAGTTCGCGTTGTTGACCAGCACCAGGTTCGTCCCAGGGGCCACGCCCGCGAAGTCGATGATGACGTCGCAGCGCTCGCCGGGGGCGATGATCAGCCGCCGGGTGTTGGGGTTGGCCGGGTTGTTGAGCACCACCGCGCACGGCAGGTAACCGCCGTCGGTGCCGATCTGGTAGAAGGCGGGCCCGGGCGCGCCGGTCTGCTGGTCCTCGAGCCGCACCGAGAAGAACCGCGCCTGGGATCCGTTCAGGAACCGGAAGCGATACTTGCGCGCCTCGACGTCGAGGTACGGCCACACCTTGCCGTTCACCATCATCACGTCGCCGAAGAACTCCGGCCCCCAGAACGGATGCTCCGGGTTCACGCTCATGTTCGGATAGAGCAGCGAGCCGTCGTCGTTGAACATCTTGTCCTGGAGGCAGAGCGGCACATCGTACGGCCCGCTGGGCAGGTTGGAGGGCTCGTTGCCGGGGTCCTGCACGAGGAAATAGCCCGCCAGGCCGGCGTACACGTTGAGCCGCGTGTATCCCCACGCGTGATCGTGGTACCAGATGGTCGAGGCCTGCTGCCCGTTGTGGTAAGTGAAGGTATCGTGCGACCAGAGCGTGCCCTTGTCGGTGTAGTCGTTCGTGAACCACTGGAACGGGTGGCCGTCGCTCTGGGGCTCGGTCTCGCCACCGTGGACGTGCGGGACCACGGGGATCCCGCCATGCGGCGGACGCGCGCCCATGATGGTCGGGTCGTTCACGCTCTCGAACAGATGCACGGCCGGAAGGTGATTCTCCCACTTCACCTGGATGGGCACGTTCCGCTGCGCGACGATGCTCAGCGCCGGATAGCTCGCGGTGGCCTGCGACGTGCCGTAACCCCACACCGTGCTGGGGGCCAGTTCGCTGTGGAGCTGCTGGGTGATCTGGTACATGCCGATCGTGTAGTGGTTCGGTCCGTCCTGCGGCATCGCACCGGGAAGCGGCAGCGGGTCGATGTACTTGGTGAGGCTGAGGGGATCCAGTGGAAGGGCTCGCGCTGAGGAGGCGGCGAGGAGCGCGATGCAGGCGGCCAGGAAAAGGTTCAGGAAATGTCGCGTGTGGTCGCGGAGACCGGACGCCGAGCGTAGCGGTGTCAGCATGATGACCTCGGGGATGGAGGGTAAGTCCAACGGTGGACGGGTGCTAAGAGAGGTCCGGCGGCCCACTGCCTCGACATCGACCGTCCTGGTCACCAGCAGTTCGAGACTTTCTTCACATGGAATGCTACCCGACCTCAAAAATGGAAGTCAAGACATTGTGCGGTTGGGATGGGGTAGGTCAACCCGACTGAGGGCCAGCGGGATGGGTCAGCCGGTGGGTCCGACCGCCGGCCCGAGGAGCGCCCGCTCAGGCCAGGTTGTGGAACACCCGCTGGACGTCGTCGTCCTGCTCGAGGGCGTCGATCATCTTGAGGACCTCGGTGGCGCGGTCCTCCGGGAGCTCGACAGGGCTGGACGGGATGTACTCGGATTCGGCCGAGAGGGGGGCCAGTTTGCGGTCCTCGAGGGCCTTCTGGAGCCGGCCGAAGTCGCCGAAGCCGCACCGGATGACGATCTGGGGCTCGCCCTTCTCGCCGACGCTCTCCCCCATCTCCTCGAGACCGTGGTCGATGAGGTCGAGTTCGAGGGTCTCCGGGTCGAGCCCTTCCGGCTTGAGCCGGAACACCCCCATGCGCCGGAACAGGAATCCGACGCTCCCGGTCGAGCCCATGTTGCCGCCACCCTTGTTGAAATGGCTGCGGATGTTGGCGACCGTGCGCGTGGGATTGTCGGTCGCCGCTTCGACCAGCACCGCCACGCCATGCGCCCCGTAGCCCTCGTAGAGGATCTCCTCGTAGCTCGCCACGTCCTGACCGGACGCCTTCTTGATCGCCGACTCGACCTTGTCCTTCGGCATATTGAGGGCGCGCGAGTTCTGGATGATGCGCCGCAGCGACGGGTTGTTCTCGGGGTTCGGCCCGCTCGCCCTCACCGCGATGGTGATCTCCTTGCCGATGCGGGCGAACGCCTTGGACATCTTGTCCCAGCGGGCGAACATCGTGGCTTTGCGGGTCTCGAAGATGCGTCCCATGATCGTTCCTGCGCGGAGAGGGCCTCGGATCGGGGCAGACCCGGTGGGGGCGGTCGGCGGAGTTCGGGCAGCGCGATGGCCGCCGCCGGCAGCGAGTGTCGCGCGCCCGGCACGTCCAAGTAAAGGCCCCGTCCCCGCGCTCGGACCCGCGGCCGGCCGGTCCGGGCCGGATTGACTCCGTCGCCGGGAACCGGAATCGTGCTCCCCTCGGGCGCGCTCGCTCATGAGAGTCACCCATCGCGCCCGGTCCGGAGGCCCTGGTTCCCATGGATCTGCTGCGGCTGTTCGCGGACAACCTGCTGCCGGTGTTCCTGACCGCGGGCGCCGGCTACCTGATCGCGGCGACCCTGCGTCCCGATCCGCGCGGGCTCGCCCAGGTGGCGCTCTACGTGCTCGCCCCGTGCCTCATCTTCGAGGTCATCCTCCAGAGTCGCGTGCCGGTCGGGCTCCTGCTGCGCATGATGGGGTTCGCCTCGGTGTGTCTCGTGCTTCCCGCGCTGGTCGCGGTCGCGGTCGCGCGCTGGCGGCGCTGGCCGCGCCCGCTGGCGAGCGCGGTCGTCCTCACCGTGCTGCTGACCAACGCCGGCAACTACGGGATGTCGGTCAACCTGATCGCCTTCGGGCAGGACGGGCTCGCCTACGCCAGCCTCTACTTCCTGACTTCCGCGATCATGAGCTACACCGTGGGCGTGTTCGTGGCCTCGCTCGGACGCACCAGCGTCCGCGCGTCGCTCGCCGGATTGCTGAAGGTGCCCACGGTGTGGGCCGTCGTGCTGGCGTTCGCGATGGTGCGCCTCGGGGTGACCCTGCCGGGACCCGCCGCGAGCGCCGTGCATCTGCTCGCGCAGGCGTGCGTGCCGGTGTTCCTCGTGGTGCTCGGCATGCAATTGCGGGGCGCGCGCATGAGGGGCCCGTGGCGTCCGGTCGTCTTCGCCACCGGGATGCGGCTGGCCGGCGGGGCGGCCGTGGGGCTCCTGGTCGCGCCGTGGTTCGGGCTCCACGGGGTCGCGCGCCAGGCGGGCGTGCTGCAGTCCTCGATGCCGTCCGCGGTCATCGGGACCATTCTCGCGACCGAATACGACGTCGAGCCCTCGCTGGTGACGTCGGTGGTGCTCCTCACCACGCTGCTGAGCCCGTTCACGCTGACGCCGCTGCTCGCGTATCTGCGCTGATCGGCGCCGTGCGCGGCGTCCGGCGCGCCGCCCGCTCGTGTATGATGCCCGCGCTCCGGCCCGACCGTCCCATCGGGCGTGACGCCCCGGCACCGAGGCCCCATCCCATGCTCCTGAACGTGCAGACCGCTCCGGGCGAGTTCCTCGACCGTCTCGTCATCCTCGAGATCAAGTCCGAGCGGATCGCGGACCCGGGGAAGCTCGCCAACGTGCGCCGCGAGCTCGAGCTGCTGCGCGCCACCTGGGCCGCTTCGCCGCTCGCCGCGCGCGACGTCGCGGCATCGGTGGCCGCGCTCAAGGCGGTTAACGAGGCGCTGTGGGAGATCGAGGACCGCATCCGCGCCTGCGAGGCGGAAGCCCGCTTCGACGCCGAGTTCATCGACCTCGCTCGCTCGGTCTATCGCACCAACGACCGGCGCGCGGCGATCAAGCGCGAGCTGAACCTCGCGCTGGGGTCCGACCTGCTCGAGGAGAAATCGTACACCGAGTACTGAGACGCGGCGCGGGACCCCACGGGACTCCCCGGGCGGATCGGGGACGCGGCCGGGCAGGCGCCGTCACGACGCGATGATCGGGTGATCGGTGCCCTCCTCCTCCTCCCGCTCCATGTCCCGGAGCAGCCCGTTCACCATGCGCTCGAGCAGGCTCTGCACCGTGATGCCCTCCCGGCGCGCCTCCGCCTCGTAGGCGCGCAGGGCCTCCTCGCCGATCTCCACGCAGATATGGACTCTCGACATGCGGGCACATCCCCCCTGGCGGAGTCGCGCTCCGCCGACGCCCGGGGCGGGCGGGCCGCTCCCCGCAGCCGGCGGCCCCCCACGCCCGGGACTCGAGCGCTAGACCGCCGGGACCGCCTTGAACCCGTAGCACAGGATGCCGCCGTGTCCTTCCGCTCGCAGGCGGCGGAACACCAACGACACGTCCATGCCGGGCTGCACCGCCGACGGATCGCAGTCCACCACCTGGGTCATGAGCCGCGCGCCTTCCGGGGTCTCCACCACGGCGACCACGTAAGGCGCCTCCATCTGGAAGTCGGTCGGGGCCACGGTCACGACGGTCGAGGTGATGACCTTGCCCTTCCACGACAGCTTGGTCTTCTCGAACTCGGTGCCTCGGCACGCCGGACAGATGCGGCGCGCCGGGAACACCACCTTGCTGCACTTGCTGCAGCGCACCGCCTCGAGGCGATAGCGCGTCGGGATCTCTCGCCAGTATCTCGGGCTGGGCATGGTCACACCCCCTGGAAGATGTGGACCACGGAGCTCGCTCCCGATCCACCCATGTTCTGCGACAGCCCGATGCGCGCGCCCTTCACCTGTCGCGCGCCGGCCTTGCCGCTCAGTTGCTCGTAGATCTCGATCGCCTGCGCGATCCCGGTGGCGCCCACCGGGTGGCCCTTGGACTTGAGCCCGCCGCTGGTGTTCACCGGGATGCGCCCGCCGAGCGCGGTGACGCCATCCTTCGCGGCGCTGCGCGCGCCCTTGCGATCCACCAGCCCGAGCGCCTCGATGCAGCAGATCTCGGCGATCGCGAAGCAGTCGTGCACCTCGGCGACCTGGATGTCGGCGGCCTTCAGCCCCGCCATCCGATAGGCGCGCTCGCCCGAGAGCGCCACCGCGTCGAGGAACGAGATGTCCTTGCGGTCGGCCAGGGCCAGCGTGCCGGTGGCCAGCCCGCTGCCCAGGATCTTCACCGGCCGATCGGTGTACTTCTTCGCCTGGTCGAGCGGACACAGCAGCACCGCGGCGGCGCCGTCGGTGACCGGCGAGCAGTGCAGCAGGCGCAGCGGGTCGGACACCACCGAGGAGCACATCACCTCGTCCAGCTTCACCTCGCGTCCGAACTGCGCCTTGGGGTTGAGCGCGCCGTGGCGGTGGTTCTTGACCGACACCCACGACAGGTCCTCGGGCGTCGTGCCGTAGGCCTGCATGTGGGCGCGCGCGATCATGGCGTACAGCCCGGGGAAGGTGATGCCGTGATAGACCTCCTTCTCCTGGTCCGCCGCCGTGGCCAGCACCGCGGTGACGTCGGCGCCGTCGTTCATCTTCTCGATCCCGGCGGCCAGCACCAGGTCGCTGGCGCCGGAGGCGACCTCGAGGAACGCGGTGCGCAGCGCCACGCCTCCCGAGGCGCACGCCGACTCAACGTGCGTGGCCGCCACGCCGGCCATGCCCAGCTCGTCCGCGCACAGCGGGCCGATGTGCTCCTGCCCCACGAACTGCCCGCCCGACATGCAGCCCACCACGATGGAATCGAGGTGGTCCGCCCGGGCGGCGCGCAGCGCTTCCAGCGCGGCCTCCGCGAACATGTCGCGCAGGCTCGATTCCCAGAGTTCTCCGAAGCGGGTCATCCCCGCCGCGACTATCGCCACTTCACGCATCGGGTCGTCCTCCCGGCTAGTCGTTCAGGATGATCTTCTCGCGGAACTTCGCGTACTCGCCGTACGTGAGGTACCGCCGCGGACCGTCGAGCATGGAGCGCACCGTGCGTGCGAGTCCGCGCCGTTCCGGGAGCAGCTTGGTGGCGCGCAGAGCGAACGAGTCGCTGCCCGCCCCCGAGCCGAACGAGGTGATGAGGATCAGGTCGCCCGGGTCGGCCACATCGAGCACCGCCGCGAGCCCCGTGGGGGACGAACCCGAGTAGGTGTTGCCCATGGTGTTCACGATCCAGCCGGTCGCCATCTGCTCGCGGGTGAAGCCGAGCTCCTTACCGACCGCGAGCGGGAACTTGCCGTTGGGCATGTGGAAGACGACGTGCTTGAAGTCGGCCGGCTTGCGGCCGGACTTCTGCAGCAGCGCCCGCGTCGCGCTGGAGACGTGCTTGAAGTACGCGGGCTCGCCGGTGAAGCGGCCACCGTGGCGCGGGTAGAACTGGCCCTCGCGCCGCCAGAAGTCGGGAGTGTCGGTGGTGAAACTGTAGGTCTCGAGCACCTCGACGAGCAGATCCTTCTGGCCGAAGATGTAGGCCGCGCCGCCCGCGGACGCCGAGAACTCGAGCGCGTCGTTGGGCGCGCCCTGGGAGGTGTCCGCGCCGATGCCCATCGCGTACTCGACGCGACCCGACTCCACCAGGCCGAGGGCGACGAACATCGCCTCGGTCCCCGCCTTGCACGCGAACTCGAAGTCGGCGACGTGGACCTCGGGTGCGATCCCCAGCGCCTCGATCACGGCGGTGCCGCTCGGCTTGACCGCGTACGGATGCGATTCCGAACCGATGTAGACGGCGCCGATGCGGGCCGGGTCGATGCGTGCCCGGGCCACCGCGTCGCGGCCCGCCGCCACCGAGATGGTGATGGTGTCCTCGTCGAGGCCGGGAACCGACTTCTCCTCGAGGAGAAGTCCCTTGCGGATCGTGTCGGGGTCCTTGCCCCACTGCCGAGCGATCTCCTCGGCCTTGATGCGGTTGCGCGGGATGTACGCGCCGTAGCCGACGATGCCTGCCATGTGCGCTCCTCGGGGTGACGGGCGCCGCGCGGCCCGCCCGGTGGCCGGGCGGGGCGGCGCAACGCTGCTCCAGCGGTGAACCTGGGTGGTAATCGGATCCGGAACGCGGAGGGACGGAACGCGGCAACCGGTCAGCGCTCCCCGCGGCCTCGGGTCGGTTTCGGAGCCTAGCAGATTCCGCGCGGGCCGACCGCAATCGCCGCGCGCCCTCGGCGCGCAGTCCCCTCCTACGGGCTCACCGTGAACGGCACCGACGCTTGCGTGGTGTCCCAGTCGAGGTTCAGCACCCCGCCCTTCGGGCCCGGCACGATGCCGATCGTGAACCGCTCGACCGGCCCGGGCAGCCGGCTGACCTCCATATCGATGGTGTAGAGGTCCTTCGCCGCCTTGTGCTCGGTGCCCCACTGCCCGGTCTCGCCGTTGATGATCAGCTTCCAGCCGCTGGGCGAGGGAAGGGTCCACAGGGTGTAGAAGCCCGCCGGCACCACGGTGCCCTTCATCTCGAGCGCGCGATCGGTCCTGAACTGGGTGGCCGCGTTCGCGCCGGTGCGCCACACCTCACCCCACGGCACGACGTCGCCGAAGATGGTGCGACCGCGCCGCGCCGGCCGCCCGTAGTCGATCCACAGCGAGGCCCCGCCGGCGTCCGCCACCCGGACCGTGTCGCGCGGCGAGAGCGCGCCCATCGCACCGGACTCGTGCTCGCGCGCCACGAACCCGGCCGCCAGCGCGTCGAGGTCGAGGTTCGGCACGCGCTCGGCACCGAACTTTCCGGTGCCCGAGATCGGCCGCACTCCCAGGAGGTGCCCCTCACGATCCACTCGCGCGTGGAAGACGTCCGCGTGGTCGGTCTGGATCACCACCGAGTCCCGACCCAGCCGGCTCACCCGGAGCCAGCCGGTGGCCGGCGCGCCGAGGAAGTACATCGGGGCGCGCAGGGTGTCGGCCTTCAGCTTCGCGAGCCGCATGGTCTGGCGCTCGTACATCACCCACGGGCTCGAGCTGGCCACGATCACGATGCCCGGCTGCAGGCCGATCCGCACGTCGCGGGTGGCTCCACCGCCCACCACCTGCATGCGCATCGAGTCGGCGTCGAAGCGGGCCTCGATGGTCTGCGTGGGCGTCGTCGACCCGGGAGGGGTGACGACCATCGACAGGTGCGAGAGCGCATCGCGCTCGAACTCGTACACGAAGTGACGCCGCAGAGTCCGCGGCGCGCGACCGACCTGGTCCACCTCCACGCGAGCGACGGTGCGCGTGAAGCGTTCGGCGCTCGTGGTGTCCACGCCGAGCCGGACGACGAAGCCGCCCGACTCCTGCGCGGCGAGCGGACCGGCGAGGGCGAGCATGAGCGGGAGGGCGAGAAGGGTGCGGACGTGCGTCATACGGGGCTCCTGTGGGAGGGAACGTGGGGCTCGGCCGGGACGGGTCGCGCGGTCACGCCGAAGACTGCGGCAAGTCCCGGCCGCACCGGTGGTCCGATGCACCAGCGCGGTCAGGGAGGCGACCGCCGCGGTTCCGGCGCGAGGCGACCGAATCCGGGCTTCCCGCGCGGGTGCGCGCTGCGGCATGCTGCCCGGCATGCTGCTCTCCGAGACCCTCCCGCCCGGCGGCGCGCCGCGGCCCGGCGATCCACGCGCCGGATCCTCCCGGCGGCGCGCGGGACTGTGGGCCGCGCTCGCCCTCGTCTTCCTGTGGGTCGCGGCGGCCGTGGTGTACCCGCCCATCACCAAGTACGACCTCTACGATCCCGGGCTCGGCGGCCGCCTGGGAGACGTCGGGCAGTACGTCCGCATGTATCAGGGGGTGTCCCTGCGGGAGGTGCCGAAGCCGTTCCGCTACCGCGTGTTCACGCCCTGGGCCGCGCGTCTCGTTCCGCCGGTGCCCCAGCCGCTGCTGCGCTACTTCGATGTCAGCCCCGAGAAGCTCGTGAAGTACCGATTCGGAATCGTGAACCTGCTCGGGCTGGCGCTCACCGGCCTGCTGCTGGTGGCGTTCTGCGAGGGGCTCGGGTTCGCCCTCCGGGACGGGCTGGTCGCCGCGCTGTTGTTCTTCACCTCGTTCCCGGTGATCAACTTCGGCGGGACACCGATGGTGGACGCGTGGGCGTACGCGTTCCTGATGATGGGGCTGGTGGCCGCGCTGAACGAGCGCCGCGCCTGGCTGTGCGTGGCCTGCCTGGTCGGCGTGATGGCGAAGGAGACCACGCTGCTGCTCGTGCCGGCGGCGCTGCTGCTGCCCGGCGCGCCGCGCCTCAAGGCCGGCCGGCTGCTCGCGCTGCTGCCCGGCGCGATCGCCTACGCCGTGTTCCGCTTCGCGCTCTTCCCGACGCGCACCGGGTGGTCCTACGATCCGGCCACGCTGGCGACCAACCTCGCCGACTCCGTGACCCCCGGTCCCTATCACTGGTGGAACCTGTTCGACGGCGGCACCGCGTTCGGCCTGCTCTGGCCGCTGGCGCTCCTCGGGGCGTGGGAGCTGCGCCGCCGGCCGCACGAGCCGCTCGCGCGGCTGGCGTGGCTCGTGCCCGGGCTCCTCGCGCTCCCGTTCCTGATCGGCTCGAACATCGGGCGCATCTGGTTCTACGCGTTCCCGGTCGTGCTCCCGCTCGCGGTGTCCGGGCTGCGCCGCATGCGCGTCCTGGGCTGACGCGCGACGCCATCCGCGGCGGCGCCGAAGCGGGATCCGACCTTGTGCGCGGCCGGGATCCCGCGCGATCATGCGACGCCCGAGCGCCGCCGATCAGCCATTGATTTGGCGGACCTCAACTCCGAGAATGGGCGACCGTCAGGGACGTGCGCGTCGCCGGCGGAAGGCCCGGAGGTTCGGTGGCGACGGCCCGGTCGGGCCGGCGCATGAACGACGCAGGTGAGCGAGGGACCGAGGATGACGGTGGCGGTCAGGGCGGCGACGGATCTGGGGCTCAGGCGCACCCAGAACGAGGACAACCACGGCAGCTGGGTCCCGTCCGAGCCCGCCGAGCGGGCGCGGCGCGGCGTCCTGATCGTGGTCGCGGACGGCATGGGCGGCTCGAACGCGGGCGAGGTCGCCAGCCAGCTCGCGGTCCAGACCGTGATCCGCTCCTACCGCGAGGCGCCCGGCGACAGCCCGCTCGACGACCTGTATCGCGCGGTCGAGGCGGCGAATGAGGTGGTGCACCGCGAGAGCGTCGCGCATCCCGAGCACTCGGGGATGGGCACCACGTGCACCGCGGTCGTCCTGCGCGACCGCGACGCGTACTTCGCGCACGTCGGGGACAGCCGCGCCTACTTCGTGCACGACGGCCGCATCCGCCAGCTCACGCACGATCACTCGTTCGTGGCCCAGCTGGTCCGCGACGGACTGCTGACCCCGGATCAGGCGCGGGTGGACCCGCGGCGCAACGTGCTGACCCGGAGCGTGGGCGTGGTGTCCGCGGTCGAGATCGACGCCGAGCACCAGCCCGGGCTGCTCGTCGAGGGCGCCACGCTCCTGCTCTGCACCGATGGGCTCCACGGGCTGCTGGACGACGCGGAACTGCAGGCCGCGGCCTCCTCCGCCGATCTCGAGCAGGGCTGCCGCGAGGCGGTCGCGCTGGCGAACCAGCGAGGCGGTCCCGATAACATCACGCTGGTCCTGGCGCGCGTGTCCTCGCGACCGGAAGTCGAGGAGCCCCCGACCGGCGGCGAGCCCGCTGCGTGGGAGGCGAACGGCCGCGGCGTGGTCGCGGGGCCCGGGCCCGCCGACGAGCCGCCGCCGCCGCGGCGCGCCACCCGCGCCGGGCGCAAGCCGAACCGCACCCATATGATAATGTGGCTGGTCGTCGCGCTCGCCGTCTGGCTGATCGCGGTCGCGGCGATGGCGCTGGTACTCCACCGCGTGGGCAGGCAATCGAAGGACCTCGGCTCGCGCGAGCCACCCCAGACCGGACGGGCGAACCTGGCATGGCGATGAACAAGGAATTCGGCGCTTACGAGATCCTCGAGAAGATCGGGAGCGGCGGCATGGCCTCGGTCTACCTCGGGGTCCAGAAGTCGCTCGACCGCAAGGTCGTGCTCAAGGTGCTCTACCCGCACCTCGCCGAGGACGAGAACCTGGTCAAGCGCTTCGAGCGCGAGGCGCGCGCCGCGGCGATGCTGCGCCACGAGAACATCGTGCAGGTCATCGACTGCGGCCGCTACGAGGACGTCTCCTACATCGCCATGGAGTTCGTCGAGGGCCTCGACCTCAAGAAGTGGGTCGAGCAGTTCGGCAACCCGCCGATCGAGCTCGCCCTGCTGCTGCTCCGCGATCTCTGCGGCGGCCTCGAGCACGCGCACCAGAACCGCATCGTGCACCGCGACATCAAGCCCGCCAACATCATGTTCACGCCCGACGGCATCCTCAAGATCATGGACTTCGGGCTGGCGCGCCGCGGCGAGGACTCGACCGCGGTCACGCTGGTGGGCAGCGTCCTCGGCACGCCCGCCTACATGTCGCCCGAGCAGGCCACCGGCGAGGTCGTGGACGAGCGCAGCGACATCTTCTCCGCCGGCGTGGTGGGCTACGAGCTGCTCGGGCGGCCAGCGGCCGTTCCAGGGCGATTCCTACTCGACGGTGCTGCGCGCCGTGCTCACCGTCGAGCCGCCGCCGCTCGGGAGTTTCAACCCGTTGGTGCCCGACGAGGTGGTCGCGATCATCCACCGCATGCTCCAGAAGGACGTCTCGAAGCGCTATCCGCGCATCGCGCAGGCGCGCGCCGAGCTCGATGCGGTGCTCGACCAGATGGGCCTCCACCGCAGCCGCGACCTGATGCGGGAGTGCGCCCAGGACCCGGTCGCGATGAGCGAGCAGCTGAAGAAGAAGCGGCTCGCGCGTCACCGCGACCAGGGGCTCTATTACGAGAACATGGGGCTCGGGAAGATCGACGACGCCCTGCTCGAGTTCCGGCGCGTGCTCCACCTCGACCCGCAGGACCGGGTCGCGCGGGAACACGTGCAGAAGCTCGAGCGCGATCGCGAGCGGATGCGTGCCGAGAGCGCCTCGGCGCGCCTGGCGCCAGCGGCGCCCGACCCCGAGACCACCAGCGTGCTCACGCCGGAGGCGCTGGCCGCGATGACGGCCGCGGCGCCGGCGCCGAAGCCGGCCGCCGCCGCCAAGGTCCCGCCGCCGGCGGCCCCTGCGAAGCCCGCCGCACCCGCTCGGCGGGAGCCGCGCGCGGCCGCGAGTGCGTCATCGGGCGCCCGCAATCTGCTCGTCGCCGGGGTCGGAGCGCTCGTCGTGGTGGCCGCGATCGTGGTCGGGATGCTCACGCTCGGTGGCCGCAAGCAGGGCGGGGCGGCGGACCAGCCGCCACGGGACGAGTCCTCGGCCCCGCCGGCCGCCGAGGCCCCCGCCCCCACGCCCGCACCGGTCTCCACCCCGGTCGTGAGCGTCGGCGCCATCGCCATCACCTCCGACCCCGCGGGACCCCGGCTGTTCCTCGACGGTCAGCCGCAGACGAGCCACCCCGGCGGCAAGCTCGAAGGGATCGCGGCGGGCCCTCACACCGTGCGCGTGGAGAAGAGCGGCTACCTCACCCAGGAGCGCCAGGTCGATGTCGTCGAAGGCCGGACCGCCGCGCTCGACTTCAAGCTGGAGGTGGCGCCCGATGCGGCGGGCACGCTCGTGATCCGCGCGACGCCGTGGGCTTCCTTCTATGTGGACGACAAGCTCGAGGGCACTCCGAACTCGATGTCGGCGCGGATCCCGGTCAGCGCGGGGATGCACGTCATCCGGATCGTGAATCCGAATTTCGACTCGAAGATCTGGAACGACGTCCGGGTCGAGCCCAACGCCACGGTGACGCTGGAGCACAACTTCCTCACCAGCACCGTGGGCCGGCTCAAGGTGCCGTCGCCGGGGAACTGGGCGTACATCGTTCTCAACGGCACGAACACCGGCAAGACCACGCCGTTCGAATTCGGCGACCTCAAGCCCGGCCGCTACGTCGTCACGCTCCAACGCGACGGCTTCGTCATCGATGGCGGGCCGCAGACCATCGTGGTGACGGGCGGCGAGACCGCGATCGCCCAGTTCAAGCTCCGGCAACTCTCGCCCTGAGCCTCACCACCACCGAAGCGCGACGCGGGGACCCGCACGAACAGTACGGCGCGGGGCGGGCCTCGGCTCGCGTCTGGACTGGTCCCCGACGCGCTCCATCGTGCGCGCGATTCCGACTGGACTTCGGCAATCAAACAACCGATTCTCCCGGCGCGATGCCAGTCGCAGCCACCATCGTAGGCGATTCTGGATTCCGCCTCGGACCCGGACCTCTGGCAGGAGGTGCTCGATGAAGCAACGTCGCGCGCGGTGGCGAGTCGTCGCTACCGCGGTCACGCTGTCCGTCCAGTTCACGATCATGCTCACACCGGTCGTGAGTTACGCGCAGACCTCCGGAACCCAGCGCCCCCCGGTGCAGCGCGGGCAGGAGTACTACGAGCAGTCGCGTTTCGACGAGGCGATCACGCTGCTCCGGGATCTCGTGGATCGGGATCAGCTGAGCGGAGAGACCCTCCAGAAGGCGCGCGAGCTGCTGGCCCGCTCCTACGTGAAGAAGGGCTACCCGGTCCAGGCCAAGGAGATGTTCAAGGCGATCCTGCGCGTCACGCCCGATTGGCGTCCCGACCCGATCAAGGTCCCGCCGGACGAGACCGCGGTCTTCGACCAGGCACTCAAGGAGTTCCAGACGGAGCAGGTGGCACCGCCGCCGCCACCACCGCCGCCGGTGAAGCAGGAGACCGCCGGCGCCGCCCGAAATGTCCAAGCCGGCGCCGGCCAAGCCGAAGATGGCCCCGGTCATCGTTCCCACCCTGTCGAGCCCCAAGAAGTCCAACAAGACCTGGCTCTACGTGGCGGGCGGAGCGGTGCTGGTGGGCGTCATCGCGGCCGTGGCCGGAGGTGGTTCCAGCGGTGGCAGCGGCTCGACGCCGCCCCCGCCCGCGTTGAGTGGATTCCCGCCGCCGCCGTCGCCGTAGCCCACGGCGCGCCTTCGACGACCTGACGACCTGTCCGTTCGAGTGAACCACCAGGATGGAGGCTGACATGATGCGCAAGCTTTCCGTAACACTTGCCGCCGCGGCGCTGGTCCTCGGCCTGCAGTCGATCGCGTGGGCCGCGGTGCCCGCCGTGATCCCCTACCAGGGCCGTCTCACCGATGCCTCGGGCACCGTCATCAGCGGCAGCCAGAGCATCGTGTTCTCGCTCTTCACCGTCGCCACCGGCGGCACCGCCGTCTGGACCGAGACCCAGCCGACCGTGGCGGTCGCGGCCGGGTTGTTCAGCGTGGATCTCGGCTCGGTCACCACGCTGCCCCCGAGCGTCTTCACCGGTGGCGATCTCTATCTCGAGATCAAGGTCGGGACCGATGCTGCGATGACCCCCCGGCAGCGGCTCGGGACCGTGGCGTACGCGCAGCGCGCGGGGCTGGCCGCCTCGGTCGGGAGCTCCTTCAAGGCGTGGGCACTGACCACTCAGGCCGTGGGGATCCAGGATCTCACGACCTACGTGGCGACTTTCCCCGGACCCGGATACGCGATCGTCCAGGGCTACGTGCAGCTGGGTTGGTCCGGGGCCGCGACCGGTGAATACAACCTGAACATCACGCAGGCCTCTCTGTCGAGCCCCTTCAATACCGGGACGACATTCGAATACCACTCAGGAGATGCCGCAGGCAGCACGCATCGGGGCATGCTCTCCAACATGCGGGTATTCTCGATCCCGGGCGCGGGCGCGCGGACCTTCTACCTCGTCGGAGAGGCGCAGGCGAGCAGCTACGAGGTGTGGGGCGCGCACCTGATCGTCCAGTTCGTCCCCGACGCTCTCGGCACGGTCGTCGCACCGCTCGAAGTCCCCGCGTCGGCGCTCAAGCCCGACTCCGGGACCTCCGCTGAAACCAGTGCAGGATCCAAGTGACGACTCCCCCCGATTCACCAGCGGATCCCGTGACGCGGAGGAGCACATGCACACCCATTCGATGACACGCGCGGCGTGGGGAATCGTGGCCGTGCTGGTTCTCCTGGCTCCCGATGGCGCACGCGCCCAGAGCAGCACCAACTTCAAGCTCTCGCCGGGAGTGCTCGGCGCGGGCAAGAGCACGAGTTCGACCAATTTCGGTCTCAGTGCCGACGGGGGCGGAGGGCGCGGTCGCGCGCGCTCCTCGAGCGCCAACTTCGACGTGATCGGCGGTTTCGTCGGCGGCGCGTTCTCGTCGCAGGCGACCGTCGTCGTCAACACGCTCGCGAGCACGTTCCAGTCGATGACATTCCCAGTCTACGCGAGCAACAATACGGTTGGCTCGGTGCTCGCCGAGTTCGGCTCGTACGACGCGGCGAACTGGCGACTCGGGCACTGGTCGCCCACGGACTCCGCGTACATGGAGCCGGGCGGGGCAGGCGGTCTCAACCTGACCGCCTTCGCCCGCGGGCAGGGCTACTGGCTCATCACCAAGGGTGCGGCGGTCGGAGCCGATGTGGGGCTTCCCGCGCCGCCCACGTCGTTCAGCCTCACGCTGGCGGGTGGTCCCGGCACCCCCGCACGTCCGGCCTGGAACCAGCTCGGGAATCCATTCTTGTTCCCGGTCCCGGTGAGCGCCCTGCTGGTGACGGACGGGGTGACCACCACCACGCTCACGGCGATCGGCAACACGTTCACCGAGCAGGTGGTGAAGATCTGGAACGGCACCGCCTACGCGGATGCCACCACCATCAACGGTCGCACGGCCTTCTGGGTGAAGAAGAAGGTGGCCGGCACGGTGACGCTGGTGGTCCCGTACGTCGCGAGCGCCACGGGTTCCGCGGTGCCCGCGCTGGCGAAGCCGCCGGCCGCCGACTGGGCGCTCGCGGTCACATCGCACCAGGGCTCGAGGATCAGCGAGCCCATGCGGGTGGGCGCGGCCGCGCTCGGCACCGGCCCGTGGAATCCGCTCAACCTCTCGCGCGCTCCCGCACCGCCGGGTGGCGCGTATCTCAGCCTGCATCTGCCGAAGGCGGACTGGGGCGAGCTGAGCGGGGACTATGTCAGCGAGTTCCTGCCGCAGGCCGAGCGCATGAGCTGGGAATTCGAGGCCACCGGCGCCGAGTCTCCCGGCGAGTTCGCGCTCGAGTTCACCGGGTTCGACGTGCCGGCGAGCACCCACTTCTGGCTCACCGACGTCGCGAACGGCACTACGCGCGAGGTCGCTCCGGGGCAGACCGTGACGCTGGTCGCCACTCCCGCGCCGCGCCGCTTCCAGTTGGAGGCGACCGGCGGGAACACCCCGGGCCCACAGGCGTCCATCACGACCGATGCGCTCCGCTTCGCCTACCCCAATCCATTCCGGAACAGCACCGGGCTCGCGTTCGCGCTCGCCCGGGCCGGCGACATCAAGGTCGAGATCTTCGACGTCATGGGTCGGCGCGTGCGCGGGATCGAGCGCCCGGGCGCGGAGCCGGGCGAGCACGTGCTGGTGTGGGACGGACGCGACGGTGAGGCCCATGCGGTCGCGGACGGCATCTACTTCGCGCGCTATCGGGCAGGTACGGCGTCCGGCGTGCGACGGCTGATCAAGGTCGAATGATCCCGTGAGCCTCGCCGGCCCGGGTCACGAGGGACCCGGACCGGTTCAGGCGATCGGTCACCACCGCGGCCACCCTTCGGGGTGGCCGCGCGTGTCGGTGCCCGTTCGGACCTGAGCATGACCGACCGGCCGCCAGCCGCGGGTGTCTGAGGCACTCGCTTCGATCGGGCTTCTCGTGTGCGCCCGCCCGGCCGACGTGATATCGTCCGCGTCCGCGACAGGCCCCTCTCGTCCGTGGCACTGGCATTGGGCCCACTTCGGTGGGCGCGCCGCCATCCCGCGTCGATCGGGGCGGCCTCCCCGCCATGGTCGCGGCGCTGACGTTCGAGCGCATGCTGATCCGGCCGCCGATCCGTAGTCCCTCCTCGTCCTGGCCGCAACCTGCGACGACCGCAGCCCACATGAAGGTCACCCATGTTCGCCAGACGATCCGCTGAGATCGGCGCGGGGTTGCTCTCCGTCATGTTCCTGCTGCCGCGCCCCGCGGCCGCGGACTGGCCGGCCGATCCACTCGTGAACGTGCCGCTGTGCACCGCTGCCGGGGACCAGGGCGTACCGGCGGCCGTTCCGGACGGCGCGGGCGGGGCCATCGTCGCGTGGCCGGATGCCCGCGGCGGCGCGGCCAACGCGGACATCCATGTCCAGCGTGTGGATGCCGCTGGCGCGCCGCGATGGATAGCCGACGGCGTGGCCCTGTGCACCGCGCCGGGGATCCAGGGTCCCCTCGCGATGGTCTCGGATGGCGCGGGTGGCGCGATCGTCGCATGGCAGGACGCCCGTGGCGGCACGGGCACCGACATCTACGCCCAGCGCGTGGATGCCACCGGCGCGCCGCGATGGACCACCGACGGCGTGGCCCTGTGCACCGCGGTGGGGATCCAGGGCCCCCTCGCCATCGTCGCGGACGGCGCGGGCGGTGCCATCGTCGCGTGGGCGGACGCGCGCGGCGGCGCGGGATTCGACGTCTACGCCCAGGCGGTGACCGCGGCCGGGGCCCCGCGCTGGGCCCCGAACGGGGTGGCCCTTTGCACCGCGGCGGGGGACCAGAACGCGCCGGTGATCGTGGCGGATGGAGCGGATCCCGGCGGGACAGGATCCGGCGCGATCGTCAGCTGGCAGGACAATCGCAATTTCACCACCGGCTACGACATCTACGCGCGGCGCGTGGACGCGGCCGGGGTCGCGCAGTGGAGCGCGGACGGCGTGGTCGTGTGCGCGGCGGCCGGCAAACAGGACTCCCCCGCGATCGTCCCGGATGGCGCCGGCGGCGCGGACATCGCCTGGACCGATCAGCGCAGCACGAGCGCCGACATCTACGCTCAGCGCGTGGACGCGTCCGGCGGGCCGCAGTGGGCCGCCGACGGCGTGGCCCTGTGCGCCGCGGCGGGCAGCCAGGGGTTCGTCGCGCTCGTCTCGGACAGCGCCGGCGGCGCCATCGCCGTGTGGCAGGACGGGCGCAGCGGGTACGACGTGTACGCCCAGCGGGTGAGCGCGGCCGGGGCGGTGCTATGGGCCGCGGGTGGAGTGGCCGTGTGCGTCGCCACCGGCTGGCAGTACTCCCCCGCGATCGTCGCCGACGGCGCGGGCGGCGCCATCGTCGCCTGGGAGGACGGCCGAGTCACGTTCTTCGACATCTACGCGCAGCGGCTGGGCGCCGATGGAGCGCCCCAGTGGGCCTCGGACGGCGTCGCCCTGTGCACCAGCGCCGGAAGCCAGGTGTCCCCCGCGATCGTCGCCGACGGCGGCTCACCCACCGCGGGTGGGTTCGGCGCCATCGTCCTGTGGCAGGACAATCGCAACGGCTCGTACGACGTGTACGCCCAGCGAGTGCGGGCGAACGGCCTGCCGGGCGGTCTGGTGGAAGTCCCGCGCGCGGACGTGGTCGCGTTCTCGCTCGCTCCGGTGCGCCCGAACCCCGCTCGCGGAGGCGCGCTGACCGTGGACTTCTCGCTCGCGAGCCCGGCGGCCGCCTCGCTCGAGCTGCTCGACGTCGCGGGGCGGCGCGTCGCGGTGCGCGACGTGGGCGCGCTCGGCGCCGGCCGTCATGCGGTCCGCCTCGGGGAGGACCGCCATCTTCCGCCGGGGATCTACCTGGTGTGCCTGCGACAGGGCACGGGCGTGCGAGTGACGCGCGCGATCGTGCTCCCCTAGCTCCGCGGCCCCGGCTCCCGGCCGGGGAGGGGCGCGGGATTCCTCGTGACCCGATCGGCCGAAGCCAGTTAGGATGCGCCCTCGGTGATCGGCTCGCCGATCCCTCGAGACACCGGCCCAACCCCTGCTGGGAGGATAACGTGGCGAATTCCTACATCGCCCTGCGCGATCGCCGGCTGTCGGGCGGAGTACCCGCCCGGCCGCGCCTGTCCATCATCAACAGCGACGCCTTGATACCTCTTCAGACCCTGTTCAAGCAGATCAACGCGGTGGCCAGGGCGACCCGGACGGTCCACAGCATGTTCATCCTCTGCCATGGATACGCGGGCTCGGACCGGCGGGCGCAGGTGAGCGTGGATGCGGGCGGCATGGGGCTCCAGCTCGGGCGCGAGAACCTGATGCACAGCAACGTCGCTCTGTGGACCGCGATCAGGAACAAGGTGCAGAACATCGTGGTCTACTCGTGCGCGGCGTCGGACACCCAGCCCGGCAACGAGGGCACGACGGCGGACGGGCGGTACCTGATGGGCGCCCTGGCGATCCACACCAACGCCCACGTGTACGCGGCGGACCGGATCCAGTGGTACTTCAAGCTCAACGGGCTGGCCAACGGCCGCTACGACTTCGGCGCCTGGGAAGGGCAGCTCTGGCGCTTCCCTCCGGGCGGCAGTCCTCCCACGAGAGTGGCGGCGCCACCGGTCGAGTTCGCGGACGTGATGGGCGGCAGCGCCCCCTGAGCGGCGGGCGCTCCGCCCGGGGCGCTCACGGCACGGTCGCCGCTGAGTCCCTGACGCCGTCCGTGCGCCCGGCCGGGGGCTCGGCGAGCAGTTCCTCGATGCGTCGCGCGGCCCGCTCCAGCCCGGGCTCGAGCGCCCCGCCCGCCCGCGCCTGCTGAAGGGCGCGCCGCGCCGCGGCGGGATCCCCGCTCGCGGCCCACGCCTCGGCCGCGAGCAGCGCGCGCCGCGGGTTCCGGTTGAGTTCGAACGCACGGTCGAAGTACTCGGCGCCGGCGCGCGTCTGGCCGTGATCCATCGCCCGCTGTCCGAGGAACAGGAACGCATGGCTCACCTGGGAGCCCGGCATGTGCGGGGGCTGGCTCGCGACCGCGATCGCGCGGCGCGCCGCCGCCGGCTCGCTGGCCTGGACCGCGACGAATCCCAGCGACACCAGCGCGAGCACGGGCAGGGTCCAGGCGATGCGCGCGGTCAGCGCGGCGGCGGGCAGCGTCGCCGCCAGTGCGCCGGCCGTCACCGTGAGCGTGATGGCGAGGATCACGTTCGAGTCCCAGTCGCGCTGCGCGCCGAGGCCGCTGCCTCCGACCGGAAAGACCCAGACGAGCGCCAGCAGCAGCGGGATCGCGGCGGACATCCCGAGTCCGAAGACCGGCCGGCGGAAGATCGCCGATCGCGCCGGCGCGCCGGCGAAGAACGGGAGGATCACCGCCCATGGCGCGAGCAGCACCAGCGTGTTGATCCAGTCCGTGGGCGCCACGTAGCGGAATCCCTGGCTGCGCAGGGTGTACGCCATCTCGCGCAGATCGGTCAGGCTCCGCTGTCCGGCGGGCGTCAGGCCGAGCATCGCGGCCCCCAGCGCCGCCAGCGCGAGCGTGATGCCGAGCAGCAGGCGCCGCGCTCCGGGACGATCGCCCTCCCAGGCCGGGCCGAGCGCGCGCCACAGCATGGGCAGCACCAGCACTGCTCCCATGCGATGACTGAGGACCACCACCAGCCACGCCGCCGCGAGCCGCAGCGCCTGCCGGGTGCCCGAGAGCGGCGCGAGGGCCTCGGCCCACCACCAAGCGGTGGCGGCCGCCAGCAGCCCGGCCGACTCGGCGTACCCCGCGAAGGCCTCGAGCACGCCGGTGAGCCCCAGGGCGAGCGCGATCGGCAGGCGCGATCCGGGGGTCACGCCCAGTCGCGCCGTGATCCGCCACAGTCCCGCGAAGTAGAGCAGCGCGAGCGCGGCGCACACCGCCGAGACCGCGTCGCGAAGTGTGCAGCCCGCGCGCTGCAGGGCGGCCGGCGCCATCAAGTTGACCACGATGTCGAGGGGGTTCGCGTGGAGGCGGTTCGCCCATTCGCCGAAGGGCGTCTCGACCATCCCGGCCTCGAAGGCCGACATGGCGCGCAGCCGCAGTTGCGTGTCCCCGAGGAAGTGGATGCTCTCGCGCAGCGGAAAGGCCACGATCACCGCGACCGCCAGCGCCGCGAGCATCGCCCACCCGCGGCCGCCGCGCGACGCGAACGCGGCCAGCGCGGTGGCCGCCGCCGCTACCGCCAGCACCAGCGCCCCTGGCCAGGGCAGCGAGCGCAGGCCATTCACTCCCCAGAAGTAGTTGGAAGCCGGAGGAGCCGCGACCAGCAGCAGGAGCATCACGGCGAGCGCGGCGGCAAGCGCGGGCGGAGGCGCGCCCGGGGTGGCCGGCGCGCGCCGGGCCCGGCCGCTCGCGGCGCTATCGGGCGAGGCCATCCGCGCCCGGCCCGGGCGCGGCGAACGTGGCTTGCTCAATGGACCTCCTCACCGCTCTCGGAAGGACTTGGAACCGATACGAGCGTGCGCCTCGCGCGTCCTCATCCCCGCCGCGGTTCCCCACCCATCATCAGGCGGATCAGTTCGCCCGCCACGACGTACTTGACCCCGATCGCCACCCGCACCACCGCTACCCTGTCCCGCCCGCGCTTCAGCCGTGCGTCCGCGAGGATCCGCCCGTAGAACCCGACCGCGGGCGTCAGTGCCCTCGCCAGATCGATCGCCCGGCGCATCGCGCTCGCGCCGCCCAGCGACTTGAGACGGTAGGTCCCTCCCGCCAGCCGGACCGCCTGACGGTAGGTGTCCTCCAGCGCGTGCCGGGCCGGGTGCGCGACGCGCGCGTCGTCCGCGTAGAGCTGCGCCAGGCCGCGCTCGGACACGCGCCGGCCCCACTCGAGGTCACCGCCGGACATCAACCGGCCGTCGAACGGGCCGATCGCTTCGAACACCCGCTTGAACGCGAAGAGATTGGCGGTGGCCCCGAACCGCCGCTCCGCGACGTTGCGGTCCTGGTGGAAGTTCATCACGACGAGGTCGTAGAGCTCCGAGGCCGTGGGGCGGAGCGGATCGCGGAACACCAGCTCGACGCGCCCGGCCACCAACCCGCACCCCGGCTGTCGGAGGAGGTGCTCGACCCCCTTCTCGATCCAATCCCGCGCCGGGACGCAGTCCGAATCGGTGAAGGCGAGCACCTCCCCGCGGGCGGCGGCGATCCCGAGGTTGCGCGCGGCGTATGAGCCGGGCTGGCGCTCGTGCAGCAGGCGGGCCCGCGGTGAGGCGGCGACCGCGGGCCGGAGGTCCTCGCGCGAACCATTGTCCACGACGATGACTTCATGCAGGTCGGTGGGATAGGTCTGCTCCGCGAGTCCCGCGAGACATCGCTCGAGCCCGTCGAGGTTATCGAGCACCGGGATGATGACCGAGACGAATGGCCTCGCGGAGCCGCTCACCGCTCGCCTCCTGCGCGGGCGATGGTCACCACCGCGGCCATGGGGACGCCACCCGGCTCACGCGGGGCGATCATTCAGGAGATCCTCGAAGAGGGTGACCAGCCGGTCGTTCAGCACTCCGATGTCGAAGTGCTCGACCACCTGTCGCCGCCCGGCGCGCCCCATGGCCTGCCAGCCATCGGGATGGTCGATGAGTTGTTCCAGCGCCCGGGCCAGCGCGTCCACGTCGCGTTCAGGCACCAGACGGCCCGAGACCCCGTCGACCACCAGTTCGGGGATGCCGCTGTGGAACGTGCTCACCACCGGCAGTCCGGTCGCCATGGCTTCCATCAGGGAGACCGGGATGCCCTCCTGATCGCCGTCCGCGCTGGTGACGCTCGGCGCCACGACGAGATGCGAGCGACCGAGCGCCGCGCGCACGCCATCCTGATCCTGCGGCCCGAGCAGGCGGACCCGTTCGGACAGCCGCAGGCGCTGGATGAGCTCGGCGAGATTCCCGCGCAGGGGCCCGTCTCCGATGATGTCGTAGTGGACGTCGCGCCCGCGCTCGACCAGCCTCGCCACCGCGCGGATTCCGAACTCCACGCCCTTCTTCTCCACCAGCCGGCTGATGGTGAGCAGCCGCACCGGGCACCCGGGCTCCAGGCGCCGTTCGACCAGCGCGAGACGCTCGGAATCGATCCCCATGCGGTGCACGAGGGTGCGCCGCTCGGGACAGCCGAGTGCCAGCAGCCGGTTCCGCCAGTGCGCGCTGATGGGGAGGAACAGGTCCCCCTTCTCGAACAGGTCGCGGTACACGTCCTCGCCCGAGATCTTGAGCTGCCACGAGAGGTCGGCGCCGTGGAACACGGTCACCAGCCGGCCGCGGAGGGCCCCGATCTCCCGGAGCGCCGAGGCATGACGCCCGTTCCAGCCGAAGTGACAGTAGATGATGTCGTAGGTGCCCCGCGGAGCGAATCCCGACGCCCAGAACAGCAGGTTGAGCGAGGAGGCGGCGCGGCCATAGCGGCCCCAGTCGAGCGACCGCATCAGCATGGGAAGCGCGCCCGGGTGCCGGGCCAGCAGGCCCACTCCCTTCGCGGCACGCAGCGCGTGATTCCGCGGCAGGGCCGGGAAGTAGCGCGTCCGGTCCATCAGGTGGTGACGGTCGACGTCGGGATGTACGAGGGATGGCCCGCTCGGCCGCCTGGCGTGGATGTGCACCTCGTGTCCGCGATCGAGCAGACCCGTGATCTGATTCAGGATGAACGTCTCCGAGAGGATCGGGAAGGGATCCGTCAGGAAGAAGGCGATCCTCATCGCGAGGTTCTGGCGCTCATGGACGGATCCCTTCGGGTGCGCGGGGACGGGCGGGTGATCGCGTCGTCCAGACTACCAAATCACTCGCGGCGCCGCCCCACCTCCCGGGCGGGTGGATGCTAGACTGGGCGCCTCGTTCCCACCCCCATCCCCGACCCCGCGCGAGACCTTCGGATCCATGGCGCTGATCAGCCTGAACGACGTGAGCCTCACCTTCGCCGGGCCCATGCTGCTGGACTCGGTGAGTCTCCAGATCGACCCCGGGGAGCGACTCGGACTGCTGGGCCGCAATGGCGCCGGCAAGTCCACGCTCCTGCGGATCCTCGACGGCTCGCTCGTCCCCGATTCGGGCACCGTGGCCCGCCAGCCGGGACTGCGCGTCGCGAGCCTGCGGCAGGACGTGCCACTCGATCTCGCGGGCACCGTGCGCGCGTACCTGCACGAGGCCTGCGGCGCGACGCGGAGCGACCGGGCGTGGGAGATCGAGGCACGGATCGATCAGGCGGTGCACCACTTGAGACTGGATCTGGACGCTTCGCTCGAGGCGCTCTCGGCCGGATCCAAGCGACGAGTCCTGCTGGCGGCGGCGCTGGTGCGCGACTCGGATCTGCTGATCCTGGACGAGCCCACCAACCATCTGGACCTCGACGCGATCCGCCACCTCGAGGAGACGCTTGAGCGCCGCCGCGGCACGCTGGTGTTCGTCACCCACGACCGGAGCTTCCTGCGCGGTCTGGCCACCCGCATCCTCGACCTCGACCGCGGCGTCATTCGCAGCTACCGCGCCGGGTACGACGTCTACCTCGAGCGGCGGGAGGATGAACTGCGCGTCGAGGCCGAGCAGGACGCGCTGTTCGACAAGAAGCTGGCGCAGGAGGAGGCCTGGGTGCGCCGCGGGATCAAGGCGCGACGCACGCGCAACGAGGGCCGGGTGCGCGCGCTCGAGTCCCTGCGGCTCGAACGCGGGGCGCGCCGCGACGAGGTGGCGCGGGTGAGCGCCCAGCTCCAGGAGGCGGAGCGCTCCGGACGCATCGTGCTGCGCTGCCAGGACGTGGGATTCGGGTACGACGACGTGCCGATCGTGCGCGGGTTCACCGCCCGGATCGCCCGCGGCGACCGCATCGGCATCCTCGGGCCCAACGGCTGCGGCAAGACCACGTTGATCGGCCTGCTGCTGGGCGAGATCGCGCCGCAGGAAGGCACCGTGACCGCCGGCACCAAGCTCGAGGTGGCGCACTTCGAGCAGCTCCACGATGCGCTCGACGAGAGCCGCACGGTGATGCAGAACATCGGCGAGGGGCGCGAGACCGTGCCGTTCGGAGAAGGCGAGCGCCACGTGGTGGGCTACCTGCGCGACTTCCTGTTCACGCCCGAGCAGATGCAGGGCCCGGTCACCAAGCTCTCGGGCGGCGAGCGGCGGCGGCTCCAGCTGGCCAAGGTGCTCTCGCGCCCGTGCAACGTGCTGGTGCTCGACGAGCCCACCAACGACCTCGACCTCGAGACCCTCGAACTGCTCGAGGAGCTGCTGCTGGAGTTCCGGGGCACGTTGCTGGTGGTCTCGCACGATCGCACCTTCCTCGACAACGTGGTCACCTCGACCATCGTGTGGGAGGGCGAGGGCCGGTGGCGCGAGTACGTCGGCGGTTACGAGGACTGGCTGCGGCAGAAGGAGGCCGCGGACAGCGCGGCGCCCACCTCGGCGAAGCCGGCCCGACCGAAGCCCGAGCGTGCGACCGAGCGCCCGCGGCGCCTGGGGTTCAAGGAGAAGCGCGAACTGGCCGAACTGCCCGCGGCCATCGAGCGCCTCGAGGCCGAGAAGGAGGCGCTCTTCGCCCGCATGGCCGTGCCGGACTTCCACACCACCCCGGCGAGCGAGATCGCGGACATGCGCGCGCGGCTCGCCGCGGTGGACGCCGAGACCCACATCGCCTACGTGCGCTGGATGGAACTGGAAACGCTCGCCGCGGGCGAGGGCGGGTGAAGCGGTGCCGCCCCTCGCGATATCGCGCGCTCGCTTCACCGGGCGGCGTGCTGCATCCTGTCTTCTCGACCCTCGACCCACTCTCGTCCCGGAGTAGCCTGATGCCGCTTCGCTCCACCCTGCTGGCGCTCGCCCTGCTGCTCGCTCCCGCCCTCTCCCATGCCCAGGCCGCCGGCCTGCGCGGGAGCTTCAAGGACGCGGAGAGCGGGGTGCCGGTCGCCAGCGTCCAGGTGAGGCTCACGAGCGTCACCGACACCAGCGACGTGCACCGCGTGACGGGCGGCGAGGACGGCTCGTTCGCCATCGGCGGGCTCGGCCTGCGCCGCTACCGGCTCGAGGCCGCGCGCCTCGGCTACGACACGCTCCGCACCGTGGTGCGCGTCACGATGCCCGACCAGGACGCGGGCGCGCTGTCGCTCAGGTCGCACTCCCTGCTGCTCCCGCCGTTCACGGTCTCGGAATCCGGCATCCCCGCGGTCCAGAAAGCGGACACCACCGAGTACCACGCCGGCGCGGTCCGGACGCAGCGCGACGCGACCGCCGAGGACCTGGTGCAGAAGCTTCCGGGCGTCACGATGGAGAACGGACAGATCAAGGCGCAGGGCGAACAGGTGCAGCAGGTGCTCGTCAACGGCCGGCCGTTCTTCGGCAGCGACCCCACTGCCGGGATGCGCAATCTGCCGGCCGAGGTGGTGGATCGCATCCAGGTCTACGATCGCATGAGCGACCAGGCCGAGTTCAGCGGGTTCGACGACGGCCAGGCGCAGAAGACCATGAACTTCATCCTGCGCGATCAGAAGGCGCGGTTCGGCAAGGTGTACGCGGGCTACGGCGATCAGGACCGCTACCAGGCCGGCGGGAACGCCACGCTGCTGCGCGGCGGCACGCGGCTCACGCTGATCGGCATGTCGAACAACGTCAACGAGCGGAACTTCTCCCCGCAGGACCTGTTCGGCGCGATGGGCGGCTCGGGCGGCGGGGGCGGACCGCGCGGCATGATGATCGGCGGCGGCCCGCGGGGGCCCGGCGGCGGCGGGCGGCCTCCGGGCGGCCGCATGGGCGGCGGCGGCTTCGGGGGCGGCGCGTTCGACCCCGGCAGCTTCATGGTGGGCCAGCAGTCCGGCGTGAGCACCACGCACGCCGGAGGCCTGAACTACGTCGCCCAGCGGGGCCCTCGCCTGTCGGTGAGTTCGAGCGTGTTCATCAACGATGGCGAGACCGACAACCTGCAGCTCCTCGCGCGCCAGTACCTGCCGCCGCAGGACTCGCTCGCGGCCTACTCGCAGAGCGCCACCACCGCGAGCCGCAACCGCAACCAGCGCATCGACGCGCGGATCGAGTGGACGCCCGACTCGCTCAACTCGGTCATCTTCCAGCCGCGGCTCTATTTCCAGGACACCGACGCGCGCAGCGCCGCGAGCGCCGCGAACACCTCCATCGCGGGCGGCACGCTGAGCGCCGCGACCAGCGACACGCGGGACCGCAACGACGGCGACAACCTCTCGAGCCGCCTCACCCTGCGGCACCGCTTCGCGCGGCCGGGGCGCAACCTCTCGGCCGACCTCAATGCCGGGCACACGCTCCGCGATGGCGATGGCTCCCAGCGCTCGCTCACCGACTACTTCGAGGGCGCGACCACGACCAGCGACACGCTGGATCAGCAGTCCGATTCGAGGACCGTCACCAACTCGCTCTCGGCCCGCGTCGCGTTCACCGAGCCGCTTCTCCCGCAGCTCAGGCTGCAGGCGATCTACAACCCGTCGCTCACGAGGAGCGTGGCCGACGCGCGCACCCTGCGCCTCGATCCGCTGAGCGGGACCCACAGCCTGCCCGACAGCGCGCACTCGAACTCGTACCGCAATCGGAACACGGCGCAGAACGGCGGGCTCGCGATGCTCTACACGCGGGGCCTGTGGAGGCTGCTGGCGAACGCTTCCTATCAGCAGACGCGACTGCGCTCCGAGCAGACCTACCCCGCGACCCACACCATCGACCGCACGTTCGGCAACGCGCTGCCCTCGCTGACGCTCACCGGGAACTTCGCCAACCGGCGGAACCTGCGCGTGGCGTGGAGCACCTCCACCACGTCGCCCACCATCGGCCAGTTGCAGAACGTGGTGAACAACTCCAACCCGCTGTCGCTCTCGACCGGCAATCCCGCGCTGCGGCCCACCTACACCCACGCGCTGTCGCTGCGGATCTCGGAAGCCACGCCGATGCGGTCGACCAGCCGGTTCCTGTTCGTGAACCTGTCGCGCACCGCGCGCACCATCGCCAACGCCACGTTCACCGCCCCGACCGACACCGTGATCGAGGGGGTGGCCCTCGCGCGCGGCACCCAGCTCACCCTGCCGATGAACCTCGACGAGTCGTGGAACGCGAACCTGTTCGGGGTGTACAGCCGGCCGACCCAGTGGGTGAAGAGCATCCTGAGCCTGAACGGCGGCGGGTCGTTCACGCTCACCCCCACGCGGATCAATGGCGCCACCAACGCGAGCCGCGCGACCGCGGTCCGCAGCGGCGTGGTGCTGGCGAGCAACATCAGCCAGCGGCTGGATTTCACCCTGTCGTACTGGGCCACCTACAACCACTCGCGCAGCACGCTCAGTTCGAGCCGCTCGGGCGACTACTTCACCCATAGCGCCGGGCTGAGGCTCAATGCCGTGGTCGGCTCCGGCGTGGTGCTGCGGGAGGAGCTGAACCACAACCTGCAGAGCGGCGTGCCGTCCGCCTACGGGCAGGACGTGGTGCTGTGGAACACCACGCTCGGCAAGAAGTTCCTGAAGGGCGAGCGGGGCGAGCTGCGCGTGACCGCCACCGACGTGCTGGAGCAGAACCGCAGCGTGAGCCGGAGCGTCACCGAGACGTACGTGCAGGACTCGCGCGACCGCACGCTCGGCCGCTACGTGCAGGCGGTGTTCACGTACTCGTGGCGGTGAAGCCGCGCGCCGGGAGCGCCCGGCGCGGCCCTCAGACCGCCAGCCGGTGCGAGGTCACCGCACCCGAGAGCAGTTCGTCGCCGAGTGTGAGGTAGAGCATGCCGTCGGCGACCGACAGGTCGAACGCCATCCGGCGCGCGAGGCGCGCGACCAGCGCGCCCACCAGCGCACGGTCGAGCCCGTACAGTTCGAGGGACTCCGCGCGGTGGATGCGCTCGCCCGCGAGCGAGGCCCAGTAGCGCGGGGCGTCGTGGTGGGTGTACACCGCCACGCGCGGCGCCGCCTTGCTCGCCCGGTGGAGCCGCGCGGCGTCCGGGGCGCCGATATCGATCCACGACCGCAGCGCGCCGGTCAGGTCGCGCACCTCGAGCGCCGGCTGGTCGGGCTCCGCGAGCCCCTTCGAGAACGCGAGGCCCTCCCGGTGCTCGATGCAGAAGGCGAGCACGCGGGCGCACAGGAACTCCTCGCTCTCGGACGGGTGGCGCGCCACGCGCAGGTCAATCGCCTCGTACACGCCGCGGTCCACGTGGGAGAGTTGCACCGCGAACTGGTGGATGGTGGCGCCGAGGGCCACGCTCAGCGGCCCGACGCCATGCGCGTGAGCACGATCGGGGCCGGATAGCGGATCGGGCCGATGGACGTCTCGATGGTGGGCACCAGCTCCAGCCGCAGGTCCTTCCGCACCGTGCCCTGCC
Source organism: Candidatus Eiseniibacteriota bacterium (assembly GCA_963776245.1). Classification (GTDB taxonomy): domain Bacteria; phylum Eisenbacteria; class RBG-16-71-46; order RBG-16-71-46; family RBG-16-71-46; genus CAVSAC01. The sequence goes on from CAVZLN010000006.1 coordinate 597,794, forward strand.
CGGCGATGGCGACCGCGAGATCGAACAGGTCGCGCGCCCCCCCGCTGCCCAGTTCGAGCAGATCGAAGCGCACCGCCAGCGGCACGTCGGCCGAGCGGCCCGGCGGGATGGCGACCGGGCTCGCCAGCCGGCCCTCGACCATCCGGCGGTCCTCGATGAAGAACGTCCAGCCGAGATCCACCATGCGCGCCGCCACCTTGTTCTCGGGCGGGTTGGCGGCGTTCGCGTGGACCACCAGTTCGAGCGGGGCGTGCCTCGCGACCAGCGCCGCGCCGAGGCGCGCCGCGTCCGCCAGACCGAGCGACGCATAGCGCGCCTCGGGACCGATCGGGATGCCGACGAAGCGCACGTCGGACACGCCGGCGAACGTGAACCGGACCAGGCGCAGCGCCGCCATCTCGTTGAGGACCGAGCAGCCGGGGACCACGAGCAGGGCGAGCAGCGCCAGCGGCGCGGCGATGCGGAGCGGGCGTGGCATGATGGCCTCCTGGAGGGATGGCGGTCGGGAACCCGTGACGGGCATGATAGCCGGTCGGGGGCGCGCGGGCGTCGGGCCCTGCATCCTCAACCCACGCCCGCGCGTAGTGCGGCCATGTCCCCAGCACACACCACCCTGCGGGAGAGTCTCCAGGCCACCGGCATCCACCGGGTCGGCAGCCCGCGCGATGGGTTCCGCTACCGGGGCCCCGGCGGGACGCCCGTCCCGCTCGCCGTGCGGCAGCGGATCGAACGTCTGCGCATCCCTCCCGCGTGGCGGCGCGTGGTCATCGCGAGGGCGCCCGCGGCCCGCGTGCAGGCGATCGGGCTCGACGCCGCGGGGCGCTGGCAGTACCGCTACCTCGAGGCGCATGCCGCGCGCCGGTCGCGAGCCAAGTTCGAGCGGCTCGTGGCGTTCGCACGCGCGCTACCGGCATTGCGGGCCCGAATGAGGCGCGACCTCGCGCGGCCCGGGATGCCACGCGAGCGGGCGTGTGCGACGGCGCTGCTCCTGCTGACCGCCGCCGCGCTGCGGCCGGGCAGCGAAGTGTACGCACGGGAAAATGACACCTACGGCATCGCCACGCTGCGCCCCCGCCACGTGACCGTGCGCGGCGACCGGGTGACCCTCGCCTTCCGCGGCAAGCACGGCGTGCGGCAACGGCACCCCCTGCGCAGCCGGCGATTGGCGCGACTGGTCCGCGAGATGCTGGCCCTGTCCGGGCGCGAGTTGCTCAAGTACCGCGACGCGCGCGGACGCCTGCGGGACCTGCGGCGCATCCACCTGAACGCCTACGTGAAGCAGGCCATGGGGGCGCGGTTCTGCGCCCGCGACTTCCGCACCTGGACCGCCACGCTGGTGTGCGCCGCGGCGCTGCGACGCGAAAGCCACGTACCCGCCGGGCAACGTGCGCGGGCCATCGGACGCGCGATCGCCGAGACCGCGCGCGTGCTGGGCAACACCGCGGCCGTGGTGCGCGAGTCGTACGTGCACCCGGCCGTGGTGGAGGCGTACCGGCGCGGGCGGGTGGTGGCGTGTGCGATCGATGGGCCGCTAGGGCTGGTGGATCGGATGCCGATGCGGCTGCATCCGGCGGAGCGGGCGGTGGTGCGGGTGATCAGGGCGACGCTGACGGTCGGCGGCGACTGACTGTCCCCGGCCATGCGTACGGGGTCGCCTCTGGCCGCGGCGTCCTACCCTCTGAACCTCTCCGCCAAGTGCCACTCGAGCCACTCCTTGCTCGGATGGTCTTCGGGACGCGCGGGCATCCGGATCTCCTGCCCGTGGAGCGGGTAGTAGCTCCGGCCATTCGAGAAGTCGTCCTTGAGGCGCTTGCTCACGACGAAGCGGCGGTCCGGAGTCACTCCGACGTAGCCCCTGTCGAACAGCCGGTGGATATCACTGCGGAGCAGTAGGCCATTCGGCACTTCGTGCGCGCCGCCATCGCCATAGGGACGGATGTGCGCGGCCTCGAGCGCGGGCAGCGAATGCTCGGATGTCACCGCGCACGCTCGACCATAGGCATCGGTGACCGAGATCCTGAAGATGCCCTGCCCGAGTCGTGGGCGCACGAGTGCCGGCTCGCCATAGCGGACCTCTGGATAGACGGGGACCGATCCGCGATCCGCGACCATCGCGTCAAGACCCACGCGCGCCTGGCATTCTCGCCAGACTCGAGCTCCTTCCCCGGCTTGAAGGTCGTAGGCTTTGCCCTGGACGACGTTCTCGGGCCAGTCGGCCGGAGGTGGAACCCATGCATCGCGCGGCAGGAACACTGGCTGTGCAAGCATCAGACAGCCGATGGGGTAGTCACCGCTGTCCGCCGCGCCACCACCACCATCGCGCCGCAGGCGCCCTATGCGTTGGCGCATCTCGGCGAACGTCGCCGCTCCGTTCTTGGTCTCGAACGCATCCCACGCGTAGTAGGCCGGCAGCACGTCGTGCTTGGCGAACAGGCCCCATCCGACGATCCAACCACCGTGCCGCTTCCGCAGCTTGAAGATCACCGGCATGCCGGACTTGAGTTGCTGAGGCGTGCGGGTGTCGCTGGGCCTCCAGAAGTTGACCTCGTCGAGGTCGGGCTGGCGGCTCAGGAACTGGAACCAATCGTGGTCGGTGACGAGGATGACCCCGCGCATGGTGTCGGATGGTAGCTCATCGCACCCCTTGAACCCCATCTCCCCTCCGCGCTATCGTCCCCCCATCGACTCCGATTGTCCCCCGGCGACGATCCTCCACAGGAAAGGGCGCGCATGAGTTCCGGTCTCCATGGCATGCGCCTCGCGGGTATCTCGGCCCATGCGCCGGATCACGTCTGGAGCAACGCCCGGGTCGCCGCCCGACTGCGTCTCGAACGCATGCGGGCACGCGCCGCGGGCCACGGCGATCTGACAGACGAGGAGGCCAAGCTCTTCGAGACCAGCGATCGCTGGGTGCGCCGCTTCATCGGCTTCACCGAGCGGCGCTTCTGCAACGAGGGCGAGGGCACCATCGATCTCGCCACGCGCGCGGCCCGCCAACTGTTCGAGCGCTCCGGCGAGGACCCGGCCGAGGTCGACGCGATCATCGTCGCCAGCGTGACGCCCTCCCACCTCTACAGTCCGCCGGACTCGGCCTTGCTCCAGCGCGAACTGGGCATCCCGGTGTGGTCGGGCCCGGTCCCGCGCGAGATCAAGGGCGCCGACGTGTCGCTGGCGTGCAGCAGTTGGGTGACCTCGCTGATGTTCTGCTACTCGCTGATCCGCGCCGGGATGGCGCGGCGCATCCTGCTGGTGGGCGCCGACCGCATGAGCGCCGCGATCAACTGGCGCGACCGCAGCTTCGCCACCGTGCTCGGCGACGCGGGCACCGCCACGCTGTGCGACGCGGTCCCCGCGGCCGAGGACTGGTTCTCGCCGACGCGCTTCTGGAACTGGCTCGACGGCGGCCGGGCGGACATCATCCTCACGCCCGCCGGCGGGTCGCGCCGGCCCGCTCCCCTGCCGGAGGAGACCGCCGCGGGCAAGCATCGGCTGGCGATGGACGGCGCCGCGGTGCGCGACGTGCTGGTGCCGTTCACCGGCGGGCCCGCGGTCGATGCCGCGCTCAATAAGGCGGGATGGCGCCTCGAGGACCTCGACCTCGTCACCCTGCATGAGGCCAACCTCACGCTCAACGCCTCCATCGTGAAGATGTGGCGCGAGCGCGGCTTCCGTGGCCGGGTGCTGGATGCCGGGGGCCGCTTCGGGAACACCACCAGCGCCTCGATCCCGCTGGCGCTGGCGCTCAATCCCACCGAATTGTCGCCGGGACGCAAGTTCGGCCTGTTCGGCTTCGGCGGCGGCCTGTCCGCGAGCTTCGCCTTCGGCACCATCCAGCATCCGCTCCCGGCCTGGAGCGACCTGGACTGACGCCGCGGGGCCCCCGCGTGGGCCGCACGACCGGCGCGCGAAAGCCTGCTAGGATGCCCCTGCCGCCTCCAATGGGGCCGCGGATTCCCCTGCGGCCCGTTCCGGAAGGACGGTCGGCTGTTGACCATCGCCCACCACCCACAGCTGCGCGTCACCCGTGGCCCGCCGGGCGAAGCGCGCCTGCGGCCGATCGGTCTCGACTCCAGTCCACTCCACGGTGAGCTCCTCGGCGTCGAGCGCCTCGAGGAGCGCGCCCGGGCGTTGGCCGCGGAGTTCACGCTCTCGCGCGACCCGCGGCGCGGACCTCCCCGGTTGCTGCGCCGCCTGTCCGACGACGCGCGCGTGCTCCGTCTCGCGTACAGCACGCTCGCGGGGGACGTGAGACGCGGCGAAGCCAGCACGCCGGCCGCCGAGTGGTTGCTCGACAACTTCCACCTGGTGGAAGGCGAGTTGCGCGAGATCCGCCACAGCCTGCCGACCCGCTTCTACCTCGAGCTGCCCAAGCTGGCCACCCGCGGGCTGGCGGGCGCGGCACGCGTGTACGCGATGGCCGTCGAGTTGCTCCGCTACAGCGATGCGCGACTCGACGCCCAGCGGCTCGACCGGTTCATGAACGCCTACCAGAGCGTCGCCCCGCTCACCATCGGCGAGCTGTGGGCGTGGCCGAGCATGCTCAAGCTCGCCCTCATCGAGCACCTGCGCCGGCTCTCCGAGGAACTGCTCGAGGGCCGCGCCGGTCGCCATGAGGCCGACCGTTGCTTCGCCGCCTTCGAGACCTCGCGGCCGAGCGGGCGCCCGCCGCCGCTTCCCGCGGTCCTCCACGTCGCGTTCGTGGACCAGCTGCTGCAGCGCATGCGCGAATACGGCGCCGGCGCCGCCGAACTGCGCAAGCGGCTGGAGGAACGCCTGGATGCCGCGGGCGCCACGGTCGAAGACGCGGTGCGCGCGGAGCACCAGCGGCTGGCCATGAACCACCTCTCGATGGGCAACTCCATCACCAGCCTGCGGCTGTGCTCCAGCCTCGACTGGAGCGAGTACGTCGAGGGCGTGAGCCTGATCGAGCAGATCCTGCGGCGTGATCCGCCCGGCCTCTACGCGCACATGGATTTCGCGAGCCGCGATCGTTACCGCCACGCGGTCGAGGAGCTGGCGGAGCCGAGCGGCGAGGCCCAGGTGCGAGTCGCCCTGCGCGCGGTCGCGAGCGCGCGCCAGGCAGCGGAGACGCCGGGCGTCGACCCGCGCGCGGCACACGTGGGCTACCACCTGATCGGAGGCGGCCGCCGCGGACTCGAGGGCGACGTGGCTCATCACCCGCCGCTCCGACAACGCCTGCAGCGCTTGATCTTCGAGTACGCCACCCCGCTCTACCTCGGCTCGATCGCCCTGCTCACGGGGCTCGGCGTGGCGACCGCTGTGGCGGCGGCACGGGTGGGGCCGGTGCCGAACTCGATGTGGACGTGGGTGGGGTTGGTGGCGCTGATCCCGGCCAGCGAGTTCGCGGTGGCGCTCATGCACCGCGTGGTCCACCGGCTGGTGGGGCCGGTGCTGATGCCGCGGCTCGACCTGCGCGGCGGCGTCCCCGAGCCGGCCCGCACCATGGTGATCGTGCCGACCCTGATCTCCTCGGTCGAAGGGGTGCGGGCGCTGGTGGAGCGCCTCGAGGTCCACGCCCTCGGCAATCGGGACCCGCACATCCACTTCGCGCTGCTCACCGACTTCCCGGACGCCGCGACCGAGCACCTCGCCGGCGAGGACGAGGTGCTCGCGGCGGCGGTCGCGGGGATCGAGGCGCTCAACACGCGCTACGCCCCCGACACGGCCGACCGCTTCTACCTGTTCCACCGCGCCCGCCGCTGGAACGCCCACGAGGGCGTGTGGATGGGCTGGGAGCGCAAGCGGGGCAAGATCGAGGAGTTCAATCGGCTGCTGCGCGGCGCCACCGACACCAGCTTCTCGGTGCAGCTGGGCGAGCCCGGGGTCCTGTCGCGTATCCGCTACTGCATCACGCTCGACAGCGACACCCGCCTGCCACGCGACGCGGCGCGCCAGCTGATCGGCGTGATCGAGCATCCGCTCAATCGCCCGCGGTTCGACCCCCGGCTGAGGCGCGTCGTCGAGGGCTACGGGATCCTCCAGCCGCGCGTCAACGTCACGATGTCGAGCGCCGCCGGCTCGTTGTTCGCGCGTGCTTACGCCGGCCACACCGGGGTCGATCCCTATACCACCGCGGTGTCCGACACCTATCAGGACCTGTTCGGGGAGGGCAGCTTCACCGGCAAGGGGCTGTACGACGTGGAGACCTTCGCCGCCGCGCTCGAGGGCCGGGTGGCGGAGAATGCGGTGCTCTCGCACGACCTGTTCGAGGGCCTGTTCGCGCGTTGCGCGCTGGTGTCGGATGTCGAGGTGGTGGACGACTTCCCCTCGAGCGTGCTCGCCCACGCGCGGCGCCAGCACCGCTGGGTGCGCGGCGACTGGCAGATCCTGTTCGGTCTGCTGCCGGTGGTGCCGACGCGGCACGGCCTGGAGCGCAACCGGCTGCCGCTCATCAGCCGCTGGAAGATCCTCGACAACCTGCGCCGCAGCCTGGTGGAACCGGCCCTGGTGACCATGCTGGCCTCGGCGTGGACGTGGCTCCCGGGCTCGCCGCTCGGCTGGACGGTGGCCGCGCTGGCGGTGCTCGGCTTCCCACTGCTCCCGCCGGTGGTGCACTTCGTCGGCGGCCCGCGCCCGCAGCAGCCGTTCGGCGTGTTCCTGCACGACGTGTGGGCGGAACTCAAGGCCGCCGGCGCGCAGGTGCTGCTCCAGATCACGCTGCTCGCCAGCCACGCCTACGAGATGCTGCACGCCATCGTGCTGACGCTGGTCCGCTTGGTGATCACGCAGCGCCGGCTGCTCGAGTGGGAGACCGCGGCGGCGACGGCGGCGCGCGCGGCCGGGCTGCTCGCGAGCCAGGGCCCGCGGGTGTTCGTCACGGAGATGTGGGCGGGCCCGGCGGCCGCGCTGCTGGTGCTGCTCGGGGTGCTCCCGCTGCGCGCCAGCGCGCTGCCGCTGGCGCTGCCGTTCCTGGCCGCGTGGCTGGCCTCGCCGCTGGTCGCGTGGTGGCTGAGCCGGCCGGTGGTCCCGCGGCGCCTGGCACTGAGTCCGGAGGACGCGGCCCAGCTGCGCCGCGTCGCGCGCTGCACCTGGCACTACTTCGAGCGGTTCGTCACCGCGCAGGATCACGGGCTCCCCCCCGACAACGTGCAGGAGCTTCCAGAGCTGCGCGTCGCGCGCCGCACCTCGCCCACCAACATCGGCATGGGGCTGCTCTCCACGCTCGCCGCGCACGACCTCGGCTACCTCGGCACGGATCGGCTCGCGGAACGGATCGAGGACACGCTCACCACCGTCGAGGCGCTCGAGCGCCACGAAGGACACCTGCTCAACTGGTACGACACCGAGACCCTCGCCCCGCTGGTCCCGCGCTACGTCTCGACCGTGGACAGCGGCAATCTGGCCGGCTCGCTGATGGCCCTCGCGGCCGGGCTCCGCGAGCTGGCCGAGCGGGCGGAGGACGGGGATGCGGCGTGTGCGGGCGCGCTCGACACCGCCGGCGTGCTCGCCGAAGCGCTGACCGCGCTCGAGCGCCGGGCGCACGCGGCCACGCCGCTGCGCCCCTGCTGCGCCAACGCGCAGCGGGAGCTCGCCGCGCTGCGCTCCACCCTCGAGGCCGGCGAGTCGGCGAGCCCGCGACCCGCGATCGCCGCGCGCGTCGCCGACCTGCGCGCCGCGCTCGCCCAGGTCGCGACCATGGCGCCCGCGGGCCCCGAGGCCGAGGCGGTCGCCACCTGGGGCGCCCTGCTCGAGGACGCGCTCGTCCGGTGGCCCGGGCGCGCCGCCCGGCCCGACGCGCTGCGCGGCCGGCTGCTCGACCTCGCCCGCCGCTCCGATGCGGTCGCCGACGCCATGGACTGGAAGTTCCTCTTCGATCGCGTGCGCGGCGTGTTCTCGATCGGCTTCCGGCTCGCCGATGCCGACGGGCCCGGGCATCTCGATGCCTCGTACTACGACCTGCTGGCGTCGGAGGCCCGGCTCGCGAGCTTCATCGCCATCGCCCGCGGCGAAGTGCCGCAGGAGCACTGGTTCCGGCTCTCGCGCGCGCTGGTGAGTGTCGAAGGGTGCACCACGCTGGTGTCGTGGAGCGGCTCGATGTTCGAGTACCTGATGCCGCTGCTCATGCTGCGCAGCCATCCCGAGACTCTGCTCGAGACCACCAGCCGCGCGGTGGTGCGCGCGCAGATCCAGTACGGCCAGCGCCACCACGTGCCGTGGGGCATCTCGGAGTCCGCCTTCGACGTGATGGACCCGCGCGGCAACTACCAGTACAAGGCGTTCGGCGTCCCCGGTCTGGGGCTCAAGCGCGGGCTGGCCGAGGACCTGGTGGTCGCCCCCTACGCCACTGCCCTGGCGGCGCTGGTGGATCCCACCGCCGCGGCCGCGAACTTCCGCCGGCTGGCCCGCGAGGGCGCCGCCGGCCGGTACGGATTCGACGAGGCGCTCGACTACACCACCCGCAAGATCCCCGCGCCCGACGAGGCGCCAGCGCCGGTCCAGGCCCGCGTCCATCGCGTCCGGGCCTGCTTCGCGCACCATCAGGGCATGAGCCTGATCGCGCTGACCAACGCGGTGCTCGGCGCCCCGACGGTGCGCCGCTTCCATGCGGATCCCCGCGTGCAGGCCACCGAGCCGCTGCTGCAGGAGCGGGTGCCGCGCTACGTGCCCGTCATCCGCCCCCGCCCCGCCGAGTCCACCCGCGCCGAGTCGCTGGCGCCCGCCACCTCGCCGCGGCGGTTCCGCTCACCGCACACGCTCTACCCGAGCGCCCACTTCATGTCGAATGGCCAATACATCGCGGTCGTCACCAACGCCGGTGGCGGGACCAGCACGTGGCGCGGAAGCTCGGTCACGCGGCAGCGGGACGACCCCACCTGCGATCCGGGCAGCCAGTCCATCTACCTGCGCGACGTGCGCAGCGGGCTGCTGTGGTCGGCCGCCCACCAGCCGGTGTGCCGCGAGCCGGAGCGCTACCGCGTGACCTTCCGCGCCGACGAAGCCCTGTTCGAGCGGACCGACGACGGTATCGAGACCCGCCTCGAGATCATGGTCTCCCCCGAGGACGACGTCGAAGTGCGCCGGGTCACGCTCGCCAATCACACCGACCAGTTGCGGGAGATCGAGGTGACCAGCCTGGTCGAGATCGTGCTCGCCCCGCACGCCGACGACCTCGCCAACCCGACCTTCCTCAAGCTGTTCCTCGAGACCGAGTACCGTCCCGAGTGCACGGCCCTGCTGTGCGGCCGCCGTCCGCGCTCGCCCGACGACCTCACGCCGTGGGCGGTGCACGTGCTGAGCGCCGAGGACGGGGTCCATGGCGCCATCGAATGGGAGACCGACCGTGCGCGGTTCCTCGGCCGAGGCCGCACCCCGGAGGCCCCGATCGCCCTCGATGGCCGGGCGCTCTCGGGCACCACGGGAGCCGTGCTCGATCCGGTCATGAGCCTGCGCCGACGCGTGCGCATCGCCCCCGGCGGCCAGGTGCGCCTCGCGTTCGCGACCGGGGTGACCACCAGCCGCGCCGCGGCGATCGCATTGGCAGAGAAGTACGACGATCCCGCATCGGCGGCCCGCACCTTCGCGCTCGCCGCCACCCAGACCCAGATGCGGCTGCGTCACCTCGGGATCTCGGCCGACGAAGCGCAGCTCTATGAGCGGCTCGCCTCGCACGTGCTGTGGACCGACGCCGCGCTGCGCGCCGCCCCCGCGTCCCTCGAGGGCAACACCCTCGGCCAGTCCGGCCTGTGGTCGCACGGGGTCTCCGGGGACCTGCCGATGCTGGTGGTGCGCGTGGTCGAGGATGACGATCTGTCGCTGGTGCGCCAGGTGCTGCGCGCGCAGGAATACTGGCGGCTGAAGGGCCTCAGCGCCGATGTCGTCATCCTCAACGAGTATCGGGCGAGCTACCTCGACCAGATGCACGAGCAGCTCGAAGGGCTGCTCGAGAAGGGTCCATGGGCGGCGTGGAAGCAGCGCCCCGGGGGCGTGTTCCTGGTGCGCGGCGATGGCATGCCCGAGGCCGAGCGCAACGTGCTGCTGGCCGCGGCGCGGGCGGTGCTGAATGGCGATCTCGCCAACCAGCTGGGCCTGCCGCAGGCGGAGCCCTCGTGGCCGGCCACGATGGCGACGCCCGCACGCGCGGCGGCGCCGCACGCCGGCGGCCCCGAGCCGGAGGTCGAGATCCCGCTGCTCACCCATGCGAACGGGATCGGCGGGTTCACCGCCGACGGGCACGAGTACGCGATCGTGCTGCACGGCGACTCGGACACGCCGCAGCCGTGGGTGAACGTGATTGCGAACCCGCGCTTCGGCACCGTGGTCGGCGCCACCGGCGCGGCCTGGACCTGGTCCGGCAACAGCCGCGAGAACCGCCTCACGCCGTTCGGCAATGATCCCGTGAGCGAGTTCAGCGGCGAGGCCATCTACCTGCGCGACGAGGACCTGGCCGAGGTCTGGGGCGCCACGCCCGGCCCGCTGGCGCGGCGCCGCGACGGCGGCCGGTGGGTGACCCGCCATGGCGCCGGCATCACGCGCTACTCGCACCGCGCGCACGACGTCACCTGCGAATGCTCGGTGTTCGTCCACGCCGAGGAGCCGCTCAAGTTCACGCGGCTCTCATTCACCAATCACACGCTGCGCCGCCGCCGTCTGAGCGTGTTCGCCTACAACGAGTGGGCCCTGTGCCCGCCGCGCGCGGGCGACCAGCGCTTCGTCGTCACCGAGCAGCATCTCGAGACCGGCGCGGTGCTGGCCCGCAATCCCTACAACGCGGACTTCGCCGGCCGCGTGGCGTTCGCGCACGCCAGCCTGCCGCCGGCCTCGGCCACCGGCGACCGGCTCGAGTTCCTGGGACGCAATGGCTCGCTGCGGCGACCGGCGGCGCTCGCGCGGCAGTCGCTCGGCGGGCGGTTCGGAGCCGGCCTCGACCCGTGCGCGGCGCTCCAGCTGCGCGTGGACATCGAGCCCGGCGAGACGCAGGAGGTCGTGCTGTTGCTGGGGCAGGGCGACGATCGCGCGCACGCGCTGGCGCTGGCGGACCGCTTCGGCAGTGTCGCGGCGGCGCGCGGCGCCGAGGAGGAGGTCGAGCGGGTCTGGGACGCGATGCTCGGCACCGTGCAGGTCCACACGCCCGACGATTCATTCGACCTGCTGATGAACCGGTGGCTGCTCTACCAGAGCGTGAGTTCGCGGCTTTGGGGACGCACCGGGTTCTTCCAGCCCGGGGGAGCCTACGGTTTCCGCGACCAGCTGCAGGACGTGATGGCGCTCGGGCTCGCCCGGCCGGACCTCTACCGCGAACACCTGCTGCGTTGCGCCGGGCGGCAATTCACCGAGGGCGACGTGCAGCACTGGTGGCACGACCACACCGGCCGCGGGGTGCGCACCCGATGCTCGGACGACCTGTTGTGGCTCCCGTTCGCGGTCATCCACTACCTCGGTTGCACCGGCGACAAGGCCGTGCTCGACGCACGCGTGGAGTTCCTGCGCTCGCCGGCGCTGGCGCCCGGCGAACTCGAGAACTACGGGCGGTCCGAGCTCGCGGGCGAGTCCGGGACGCTCTACGAGCACTGCATCCGCGCGATCGAGCGCGGCCTGACGACCGGCCGTCACGGGCTCCCGCTGATCGGGAGCGGCGACTGGAACGACGGTATGAACCGTGTCGGGCACCGCGGCCACGGCGAGAGCGTGTGGCTCGGCTGGTTCCTATCGAGGATCCTGCGCGACTTCGCCGCGATCGTGGGTGCGCGCGGCGACGCCGCGCGCGCTGCCCGCTGGCGGGGCGAACGCGAGCGCATGAACGCCATGCTGGAGCAGGCGTGGGACGGTGACTGGTACCGCCGCGCCTATTTCGACGACGGCACGCCGCTCGGGTCGGCGCAGATCCCCGAGTGCCGGATCGACGCGATCTCGCAGAGCTGGGCCGTGCTCTCCGGCGCCGCGCCGGCGGAGCGAGCCGAGCGCGCGATGGACGCCGTTCGCATGCAGCTGGTGCGGCGCGATGCCGGCGTGATCAAGCTGCTCGCCCCGCCGTTCGACCAATCGGCGCTCGAGCCCGGCTACATCAAGGGCTACCTGCCGGGAGTGCGCGAGAACGGCGGCCAGTACACCCACGCCGCGCTGTGGACGGTGATGGCGGTCGCGCAGCTCGGCTGCGGCGACGAGGCGGTCGAGCTGTTCCACATGCTGAATCCGATCAACCACACCCGCACGCCGGCCGCGGTGGACCGCTACAAGGTCGAACCCTACGTGGTCGCCGCCGACGTCTATACGCACCCCGCGCACATCGGCCGCGGCGGCTGGACCTGGTACACCGGGTCCGCCGCCTGGATGTATCGCCTCGGGCTCGAGTCCATCCTGGGGCTCGCGCGCCGGGGCCGGCACCTCGCGATCGCGCCGTGCATCCCCGCGTCGTGGGACGGATTCACCCTGCAGTGCCGCCAGGGCGCGAGCCTCTACGAGATCACCGTGGAGAATCCCGGGCACCGCAATCGCGGCGTCGCGCTCGCCACGCTGGACGGTGCCCCGGTGGACCCCGGCGCCATCCCGCTGCTCGAGGACGGCGAGGTGCACCGGATCCGCGTGGTGATGGGGGAACCGCCGCGGACCGCCGGGTCGCGGCCGGCGGCGATCGGAGCGCTTTCATTGGGGAATCCGCCGAAGCCGTGAGTCACCCGAGGTTCACCGCGAATTGACTGTCGTTCCCGGGCAAGGTGACCGATACTACCTGCGTCTTCGGTTGTGTGTGGATGAGTCGTCGACGTTCAGATCCGCCAGAGACTCTGCTGGCGGCTTTTTTGTTGACTGCCTTTTCTCCATCGATCGAAGCGTCGGTCACAGCGACCGGACGCAGCTGCGGTGTGATTCCGCGGCAAGTGCGGGTCCTCGGACCCGGATACAACAGGAGTTTCAAGTGGCTAGTGGCACCGTGAAGTGGTTCAACGAGGCGAAGGGCTTTGGCTTCATCACCCAGGCGGATGGCGGCGAGGACGTGTTCGTCCATTTCTCGGCCATCGGTGGCGACGGCTTCAAGACGCTCGCCGAGGGTGAGGGACTCGAGTTCGATGTGACCCGCGGCCCGAAGGGGCTGCAGGCGTCGAACGTCCGCAAGGCCTAGCACGCTCGGGGTACCACCTCGCGCCAAACGGGGCGGCGTCCGCAAGGACGCCGCCCCGAGCGTTTTCCCCCGGTTCGCTGCCGGCCGCCGGGACCGCCTACGGCAGTCTGACGGCGTTGGAAGCCAGCGTCACGGCGCCGGTGCGCGCCAGCGCGCGTCCCACCAGTGTCGTGCCGGAGTTGAGCGTGATGCTCGCCTGCGCCGCGATCGTGCCCTGGAACGCCGTGCCCGTACCCAGCGTCGCGCTGCTCCCGATCTGCCAGAACACCCGCTTCGCATCCGCGCCATTGATGAGCGTGACCGCCGAGCTTCCCGCGGTCGTGAGCGTGCTCCCGACCTGGAAGATGAACACCGAGTTGGGGTCGCCCCGCGCATCGAGCACGACCGCACCGGTCAACTGGGCCGAGCTCGCCCAGAAGTAGACGCCGGGCTGGAACGTCTTGCCGCCCAGGTCGACGCCGGTCATGGTGGCATTGCGCGCCCGGCCGGCCAGGTCGTTGTACATGGTGGTGAGATCGCCCTGAGCGGTGGCCGCGGCCGGATCGGCGGCATGGATCGACCCGCCGGTCGGCTGCCCCACCGGGAGACCCGTGATCGCCGAGCCCGGGCTGACGCCGACGCTCCCGAAGATGGTGGTGGTCGCACCGGTGTTGGTCACCGTCGATCCGCCCAGGATCACGAAGGTCGACAGCGTGCCGAGCGGTGCCGCGGGGGGGCCGGCTCCGGGGGCCGCGCCCTTGACGGCGCAGACCTTGGTCGGTGAGAAGCATCCGCACATCGCCGCGATCAGCGCGGCGACCGGCAGAACGGCGGCGAGCCGGGCATACGTTCGTTGATGAAGTCGCATGGGATCACTCCTTCTAGGTGTGAGACCCGAATCTCGATTCAGTTCGTCTCGGCCTCGACGCGGCCCCCGGCTGGGAGGCTGCCACCGCGGCCGACTCGCGAGCGCGCCGGCGGATGGTCGCGCGGTGCGTTACGAGGGCACCACGCCCCTCCACCCGCCGGCGCCCGGCTCAGCGCTTGGTCTGCTCCAGTATCTCCTTGTTGAGCACCTTGAATTCGACCCGGCGATTGATCGCCATGTTCGCTTCGCTGTCGTTGGGGACGCGGGGTTCGGATTCGCCGTAGCCCTTCGACGTGATCTGCTCGGGCTTGAAGTCGGGGAAGTGCGCCAGCAGGTAGGTGCGCACCGACGCGGCGCGCCGGTCGCTGAGCCTGCGGTTGTACGCATCGCTGCCGCGCGAGTCGGTGTGCCCGCCGATCTCGATCTGGAGCCCCGGCCACTTGGTGAGGACCTTGCCCGCGATATCGAGCGTGTTGTACGACTCGGGCCGGATGTCAGACTTGTCGAACTCGAAGTTGACGTCCGTGAGCACCAGCTTCCCGGTGTCCAGCAACTCGGTCATCCGCTGCTTGATCTCGGGCGGTTCCGCCGGAGCCGGCGGCTCCGGGGGTGCGACCACGCAGCCCACCGCGTCCACCGTGGCGCCCGCCACCGTGTTGGGGCACTGATCGAGCCCGTCGCACACGCCGTCGCCGTCCGAGTCGATCGGGCAGCCCTGCGCGTCCACCTTGCAGCCCTTCGGGGTGTTGGGGCACTGATCGCGCCCGTCGCACACGCCATCGCCGTCCGAGTCGCTCGGGCAGCCATCCGCGTCCACGGTGCATCCGTGCGGCGTGTCGGGGCACTTGTCCCGATGGTCGGTCACGCCGTCCCCGTCGCTGTCTTCGTCACGGCCGCCGAAGGCGAACACCAGCCCGGCGCCGGCCACGATATTGTCGATGTGGGACTTCGAGTAGTTCTTCGCCGGCACGAGGAGCACATTGCGCGCCTCGAGCCTCAGCCCGATCGAGTTCGTGACCTTCACCTTCAGTCCGGCCGCGGCCTCGAAAGTGCCGTCCTTCTGGTCCGGGCTCCACGGCGGCACGAACTTGGAGACGCCCCCGCCGAGCGAGATGAACGGATTGATCGCCCGGGGCTTGGACGACACCAGCATCAGGTTGGCCGACAGGTGGGTCCAGGTCGCGTCACAGTTGCAGCCCTTGGTCCCGGTGTACCCGCCCGCGATATCGAGCCACAGCGGGGACAGCACCCGCACGCCGACCCGGCCGCCGAAGTACACGTCGTCGTTGAGTTCCAGCCCGGCCGGCGCCTTGATCTCACGGTCGAAGAAGGTCCAGCCGACGAATGGAACCAGATTGAAGCGCTTCCCCTGGAAGTCCGATGCCGCCGCGACCTGCGCGAGCAGCGACGCCGCCAGGACGGCGAAGGTGAGCCACGTTCGTGCACGCATCATGTTTCTGCCTCCGATTCGTGTGGGGGTGTTGGGCTCGCCGGGGGGCGAGGATCCGGGCCGGGCCCCGGCTGCGCGAGGGCCGCTAGACAAGGCGCTTCCGCGGGACCACCAGCAGCAGCACGCCGCCCAGCAGCGCGATCCCTCCGACGATGGGTGAGAGCGGGATGTTCTTCTGTTCGGTGGCAGTGGCCTTGAACGGCCCGACGTCGATGATGGTCCGCTGCCGGTTGTAGCTGACCCCGCCATAGACCAGCGCGAGGACGCCCAGCACCACCAGGACGAAACCGATGATCTTCATGAGTGGCGATCCGATCTGGCCGCGGCGCCGCTCACAGCGCGCGCCGGCCTTGGATGACCCGCAGCAATACGGCGATGATCGCGATGATCAGCAGCACGTGGATGAAGCCGCCCAGCGTGTAGGAAGTCACCAGGCCGAGCAGCCAGAGCGCGACCAACACGACGGCGATGGTCCAGAGCATCTTTCCTTCCCCCTGTCAGGTCGGCGCGCCGGTGGGCGACGGAGCGCGCGGGGTGTCCGCGCCCGGCGTCGCACGCGTTTCCGGGCGTCCCCGGGAACCGGCGCCACCGTGCAAGGGCATCTCCTGTGCCACCCGGCCGCAGGGCGTAAGCGGCTGGTAATGCTGGCCCCGCGCGGGGGCCGGGCCCGCGCGGGAGCCCCGCGTGTAACTCTGGCGGGTCGCTATCTACAATCGCGCGACGCGGCGGGAGGTCGTCGCGGGGAGGTGCCGCGGGCGGCTTTGACGCGGATCTGAGCCTGTTCTACATTTCGCCATGTGACGAAACGACGGAATGAGCCCCAGCCCATGCGCGAGCTCGAACTCGTCCTCAAGGCCGCCGGCGATCCCACGCGCACACGCATCCTCAAGCTGCTCGAGGATGGCGGGCTGTGCGTCTGCCAGGTCCAGGCGGTGCTGCGCCTCGCACCTTCGACGGTGTCCAAGCACCTGGCGATCCTCAGGGCCGCCGGGCTCGTCGAGGACCGGCGCGATGGCAAGTGGATCGAGTACGCCCTCGCCGCGGGGGAGCGCAATCCGTACATCGCGCCGATGCTGGCGATGCTGGGCGGCCCACTCGACCGCCACCCGGTGGTCGTCGCCGACCGTCGGCGGATGCGCGAGGTGAAGTCCGTTCCGCGGGCGGAGCTCTGCAGCGTCATGCCCAATCGTTCCTCTGCGCCCACGACACGAAGGGGGCCGAGGTGACCGCCAAGCGTCTGAACGTGTTCGAGCGCTACCTCACCCTCTGGGTCGCTCTGTGCATGGTGGTGGGCGTGCTGCTCGGCAAGCTCCTCCCCGGCTTCGTCGGGGCGATCCGGGGGATGGAATTCGGGCAGCGCAGCCAGATCAACCTGCCGATCGCGGTGCTCATCTGGCTGATGATCTACCCGATGATGCTCAAGATCGACTTCGCGAGCATCGCCGGGGTGCGCCGGCGCCCCGGCGGCATCCTGGTCACGCTGTTCGTGAACTGGCTGGTGAAGCCATTCTCGATGGCGCTGCTGGGCTGGCTGTTCTTCAAGCACCTGTTCCTGCCTTGGATCGGCCCGCAACTGGCGGACCAGTACGTCGCGGGGACCATCATCCTCGCCGCCGCGCCGTGCACCGCGATGGTGTTCGTGTGGTCCTATCTCACCGACGGCGACCCGGCGTACACGCTGGTCCAGGTCTCGCTCAACGACCTCATCATGCTGGTGCTGTTCGCGCCGATCGTCTCGCTCCTGGTCGCCGGGGCCAGCGCCCTGACCGTGCCCTTTCAGGTGCTGCTCTACAGCGTCGTGGCGTTCATCGTCATCCCGCTGTCGCTCGGCAGCCTGAGCCGCGCCATCCTGCTCCGCACCCGTGGGCGCGAGTGGTTTGAAGGGACCTTCCTGCCGTTCTTCCACCCAGTCACGGTGGTCGCGCTGCTGGCGACGTTGGTGCTCATCTTCGCGTTCCAGGCCGACAACATCACGGGACGCTGGTTCCACGTGCTGCTCATCGCCGTGCCCATCCTGATCCAGGTCTACTTCAACTCAGCGCTGGCCTACGGACTGATGCGGCTGTTCCGGATCCCGTTCAGCGTCGCGGCGCCCGGGGCCCTGATCGGCGCCAGCAACTTCTTCGAACTGGCGGTGGCGGTGGCGATCACGCTGTTCGGCGCGGACTCGGGTGCGGCACTCGCGACCGTGGTCGGGGTGCTGGTCGAGGTCCCCGTGATGCTCTCGGTGTGCGCCGCCTGCAACCGGACGCGGCACTGGTTCCCGGCGCCGGCGCGCGGGCCGGTCGTGGCCGTCCTCCCATGAGCAGCGCACCCGATCCGCGCGTCCTGCGCGCGACGCCCGATCGGACATCAGGCGCGGGCCTTTCCCATCCGCCGGGGCCGGCAAGATGGAGCAGCCTGTGGCTGGGACTCGCCCTCGTCGGCTGGATCGGCCTCTATGCGGTCTTGCCCGAGTTGTCTCGGTGGTTCGCCTATCGGTTGCTGCCGCTGGCTCCCGGCTCGGCCCTCGCGAGCGCCGCCGCGTTCTTCGTCTTCGAGGCACCGAAAGTGCTCATGCTGCTCATGCTGGTCGTCTTCGGCGTCGGTGTGGTGCGCTCGTTCTTCACGCCCGAGCGCACCCGCGCGGTCCTCGCAGGCAAGCCTGAGTCCATCGGCAATGTGCTGGCCGCGGCACTCGGGATCGTCACGCCGTTCTGCTCGTGCTCGGCGGTGCCGCTGTTCATCGGCTTCTTGACCGCCGGCATCCCGCTGGGGGTCACGCTCTCATTCCTGATCTCGGCGCCGATGGTGAACGAGGTGGCACTCGCCCTGCTCTTCGGCCTGTTCGGCTGGAAGGTCGCGGCGCTTTACCTCGGCACCGGGCTGCTGGTCGCGATCGTCGCCGGCTGGGTGATCGGCCGGCTCAGGCTCGAGCGCCACGTCGAGCCGTGGGTCTACACGATGTCGACGGGTGTGCAGGGCCCGGCAGGCGTGGCGCTGACATGGGACGACCGCATCCGTCAGGGCCTCGATTCGGTGAGGGACATCGTCGGCAAGGTGTGGCCCTACGTCCTGGTAGGCATCGCGGTGGGCGCGGGCATCCACGGTTGGGTGCCCGAGAACTTCATGGCGGCGATCATGGGCAAGGGCGCGTGGTGGTCGGTGCCGCTGGCGGTGCTGATCGGCGTGCCCATGTACTCGAACGCGGCCGGGATCATCCCGGTGGTCCTCGCGCTCCTCGAGAAGGGCGCGGCACTGGGCACCGTGCTCGCGTTCATGATGGCGGTGATCGCGCTCTCGCTGCCGGAGATTGATCATCCTGCGCAAGGTGCTGCGACCCGTGTTGATCGGGACGTTCATCGGTGTGGTGGCGATGGGCATCGTGATCGTCGGCTACCTGTTCAACTGGCTGATCTGAGGGCGTGGATCGCACGCCGTGGTCCGTGAATGCATGCACGGGGGAGGTGACACCATGACTCGCATCGAGGTCCTCGGGCCCGGTTGCGCTAAGTGCAAGGTGCTCTACGAGCATGCCGAGACGGCGGCCAAAGAGCTCGGCATCGAATACGAGATCCGGAAGGTCACCGACATCAGCGCCATCATCGGCTACGGCGTCATGGCCACCCCGGCGTTGGTCGTCGACGGCGAGGTCAGGGTCGCGGGGCGCGTGCCATCGGCGGAACAACTGAAAGCATTGTTGTCATGAGTGTCCGAGTCGCAGGTCGGAGGATGGAATCGACGGCGCGTCCGCGGCGGCCGCCGAGGGATGGGCGCGCGCGCTTGGGGATCGCCCTCGTCGTGATGTCCCTGGCCCTGGTCGGCATGGGGATGGTCCATTCCCGGACGCTCGCGGAGCCGGCCCCGCGGGACGCGGCCACCGGATCTCCCATCGTGGTGACGCCGAGTTCCCGCTCTCACCGAGTCATCGCCTACTACTTCCACACCCAATACCGCTGCGCATCGTGCCGGGCCATCGAGGCGTACTCGCGAGAGGCGATCCAGAGCGCGTTCGCCGATCAGCTCAAGGACGGTCGGCTCCTGTGGAAGGTCGTCAATGTCGAGGTGAAGGGCAACGAACACTTCATCAAGGACTACGGCCTGTACACGAAATCCCTCGTGCTGGTGTGTGAGACCCGCGGGAAGCCGGCGCAGTGGAAGAACCTCGAGAAGGTCTGGCAGCTACTGCGGGACAAGGACGCCTTCTTCCGCTACGTGCAGGATGAGACGAGAAGTTACCTCGGCCCGATCTCATGATGGACCCGCTCGCTGCCGGCGCGACGGCGCTCTGGCTGGGGATCCTCACGTCCATCAGCCCCTGCCCCCTGGCTTCGAATATCGCGGCGGTCTCCTACCTCGGCCGCCGGGTCGGGGCGCCGCACCGCGTGCTGCTCGCGGGCCTCGCGTACTCGCTCGGTCGGGCGTTGACCTACGTGGTGGTCGCGGTCGTCGTGGTCGCGAGCCTGCTCTCCATCCCGAGCGTGTCGTTCTTCCTGCAGCGGCGGATGAATCAGGTGCTGGGCCCGCTGCTCATGGTCGCCGGTCTCGGGATGATCGGATGGCTTCGACTGTCATGGCTGGGAAACCGAGGCGTCGGCGCGCTGGAACGGCGAATGGCCACGGGTGGCGTCCTCGGCGCCGGCGGGCTCGGGATCCTGTTCGCGCTCTCGTTCTGTCCGGTCTCAGCGGGCCTGTTCTTCGGTGGCCTGCTGCCGTTGGCCACGAGCACCGGATCGCGCTTCGTCCTCCCAGGGATCTATGGGATTGGAACCGGTCTCCCGGTCGTGGCCGTGGCCGGGCTGCTCGCCCTTGGCATGGGAGGCATCGCGAGGACCTTCGCCGCGCTCACCAAGTTCGAGCGGGTGGCCACGCGCGTCACCGGTGGAGTGTTCGTGCTCGTGGGGCTCCATCTCGTGCTCACGCACATCCTGGGGCTCCACATCTGAGTCCGTCACCCCGGAGCTCCGCTGCCTACCGCCGCAGCGGGTGCGTCTCCCGGATCATCGAACCGGTCAGCAGCACCTCCTCGATCTTGAACACCCCGAGCTTCCGGTTCTTGATGAACCCGCTGAGCGCCTTCTCCGCGAACACGCCATCCCGGAGCATGTCACCCAGCCACTCCAGCGCGAGCGACGCGGTGTACTGCGGAAGCGCGCACCCCTTGTCGATGAGCCACTTGAGGTTCTTGTCCTCCTGCGGCCCGATGCTCGGCGCCATCACGATGGGAAGGCCCAGCGCCGAGTAGAACGACAGCTCGCTCGGCTTGGTCCACAGGATGTCGGTTCCGCGCAGCGCCGCGTTGAAGCGCTCGAAGTAGTCGTACTTGCTGTCCTCGCAGATGACCGACACGCCCTCGCCGACGGCGGACTCGAGCCCGATCCGGGTGAGGAACTCGGTGAACGCCTTCTCCACCTCGCGGTTCACGCCGGCCACCAGGATCAGCCGGAAGCGGCCGTCGAGGATCCCTGGCTGGAGGCTCTGCGCCAGCGCCTGACCGATCTCGACCTGCGCGCCGGCCCCTCCCACCGCAAAGGTCACGGTCACCCGCGCGCCGCGCGCGGGCGTGGGTGCCGCGCCCAGGAGCTGCTCGACGGTGCGCCCGAACACCGAGGAGAACCTGCCCATCGGATCGAGCCGGCCCAGCCGTGCGAGCAGGTCGGTCTTGAGCGTCTCCATCCCCGGCCCGCCGATGTTCTCCCGCGGGAGCGTGAAGCCGGTGATGTAGATCCGCTCGTCCGGGACGCCGTACTGGCGCAGCCGCCGCATCGCGCGCCCGCACGGCGCGAAGTAGCGGATGTCGCTCTTCCTGGCGTCTGAGGCCACCCAGACGCGATTCAGATCGGCGTCGCAGATGACGCAGTAGACCGGGCCCGGGTGGGAATGATCGGCCACCAGGGCCGGGGCGTAGAACGTCGAGATCAACGGGATCGCCCGAGTCCGCAGCCGCGCCATCAGGGACTTGCCGAGACCCTGGCGGATCAGCCAGTCGACCATGAGGTTGTTGAGGGAGGGATGCGAGAGGTCCCGCAGGGGATAGAACGGTGGGATCCGCAGGATCCCGTCCAGCGTGCTGAACAGGACGCCCCCCACCACGGGGATCCCCTTGGACCGGGACACGAATTCGTAGGTCCAGCGCAGCCGCTGCCAGAAGGCCACCTCGTCGGCATCGGTGATGTTCGCGCTGCCGGCGGTGAGGATCCCGCCCTCCGCCAGATAGGACAGCGCATGCGCCGCCCGCTGATGCCCGAGCCCCATGTCGGCGGTCACGACCCACGCGCGCAGCCGCTCGAGTGTCGTCGTCACGTTGTCGCCCATCGCCGCATCCATCCCTGGTCGAAGGCAGGTGGCTCCAGTTCGATCGAGCATGGACTCTACACCCGGAAGGCCGCCGTTTCCGCGACGGACTCGATGACCCGTCCGGAGGACGAGTGTCATGTCGGACCCGGCTCGTGCGGACCCGCTCGAGAATCACGAGGTGCCCGGCGCGCCGCGCGCACGTGCTAGGAATTCACATTCGGTGCCTGCCGCGTGGCGGGAGCGCGACACACTGCGGCAGCATGACGGTCCAGTCGCCCCGTGCCAGGCGGCCGCGACCATTCCTACCCACTGTGAGATGGGCACTTGAGTCCATCGTGGGCCCCGGTGGGCCAGCGGCCCCGCTCTTGCGCTCCAAGGCGGCGGCGCATGGTTCCGGAGGCCGGTCACAGCCCGGCCGTGCGTGCCCTCCCATCCATCGAGACCGTCCTCACTCGCCGGTCACGATGAGCCCTTCCCCAAGAATCGAATACGCATCCGCCCCGCTCCCCACGGAGCCATGGCGGTACTCGACGCTCCTGTCACGCATTTTCCGACCCCGAGTGATGAGGGAGGAATCGTGAACCTGGTTCCGCGTCTCTCCATATGCCTGAGCCTGACTTCGTGCCTACTCGCCGGTCCGGTGTCGCTCGCTCTCGCGGTCCCGCTGACGGTGACATTGCACTGGACCGCACCTGGCGACGACGGAGTCATCGGCCGCGCGTTCGCCTACGATGTCCGCTACTCGCTGACACCGATCACGGCGTCGAACTTCCCCGCGGCCATTTCGGTCCCCGGGGTACCCGCGCCGCAGTCGGCGGGAGCGCTCGAGACTTTCGCGGTGACGAACCTCGTCGCGGGCAACGGCTACTACTTCGCCATCAAGACCGTCGACGAGCTCGCGAACTGGTCACTGATCTCGAACGTCGGCGTGTACTCGCCGACCCTGGCCGCGGACACCGATGCCAGCTCTCTGACTCTCTGGCTCTCGCCTCCGTTCCCGAACCCCGCCCGCGCTTCCGCGCGCTGGTCGTACACCCTGCCCAAGGAGGGCCCGGTGGAGATCGAGGCGTTCGATCTCGCCGGCCGGCACGTGCGCAGCATCGCGCGCGGCTGGAGAGGCGTGGGCCAGGGCGAAGTGGACTGGGACCTGCGGGACGACGGAGGCCGGGCCATCGCGGCCGGCATCTATCTGATCCGCGCGACCCTCGGCGGGCAGACCTCCATGAAGCGGCTGATCGTCATCCACTGACCGTCCGGGAGCCGCCGCCGCACGACACCCTTTGCGCTCGCACCGTGCGGCTCCCATGGACATCATTCATCGGCCCTGCTCCTCGGCTCGTGTCGCGGCGCTTGGACCCGGTCAGGTCCGCAGCTCGCGAAGGCTCGACAGCAGACGCCGGACATCGTCCATCGAGGTCTCCGGATTCATGAAGACCAGGCGCAGATAGCGCCGGCCCTGGAACAGGGTGGTGGTCAGGTAGAACTCCCCCCGGGCGATCAGTCGGTCGCGCACCCGCAGCTGCGCGTCGTCGTCCCCGGGGACGCGCAAGCACAGGATGTTGGCCTCGGGCTCGACGGCGCACTCGAAGTCCGGCGTCTGCCGCACGTGCTCCCAGGCCTCGTGGGCCAGCGCGTACTGGCGCTCGACGTACCCGG
This sequence comes from Candidatus Eiseniibacteriota bacterium, assembly GCA_963776245.1. Lineage (GTDB taxonomy): Bacteria > Eisenbacteria > RBG-16-71-46 > RBG-16-71-46 > RBG-16-71-46 > CAVSAC01. The sequence goes on from CAVZLN010000006.1 coordinate 621,098, forward strand.
CAAGCCCGCGCTCGCCGAGCGCCGCGAGGACCGCGAACAGTCGCAGCCCCAGCGCCGCCTTGGTGCACTCCACGCTGCGCAGCAGGAAGTCGAATCCCGGCTGGTCCTTGGCGTGGAACAGGTAACTGGCCTCCTGCTGGAAGGTCCCGTCGAGGATCCGGCCGTCGCGCAGGAGCACCGCGGCGCACAGCGTCGGGGTGCGCAGCATCTTGTGAGCGTCCCACACCAGCGAGTCGGCTGACTCCACGCCATCGAGCAGGTGGCGCAGCCGCTTCGACAGCAGGGCGCTCGCCCCGTGCGCGCCGTCCACGTGCAGCCAGAGCCGCCGCTCGCGGCAGAACTCCCCGATCGCGCGCAGCGGATCGTAGATGCCGACCGCCGTGCTGCACGCGTTCGCGACCATCGCGATCGCGCGCCTGCCGTCGGACTCCACGCGATCGAGCAGCGCGGGAAGCCGATCGGGCCGGATCGCGCCGCGCGCGTCCACCTCGGCGTGATAGATCGCGCCGGTGCCTATCCCGATGATCCCGGCGGCACGCGCGATGGAGTAGTGGCTCGCCGCGGGGGCGATGAGCGCGAGGTCCCCGGGATTCCCATCCCGCCACGCCGAGGGCGCGATGACGCTCCGCGCCGCGAGCAGCGCGGTCAGGTTGGCGAGTGAGCCTCCGTGGGTGAGCACTCCCCCGCCATGGACGCCGCCATCGGAAGCCTGTCCGGGCAGCGGCGCCGGGCGCCATCCCACGCGCTCCAGCAGCCAATTGAGCATGTAGTACTCGATGCTCGAGGCCGCGGGCCCCATCTCGTACACCGCCATGGCGTTGTTGGTGAAGCCATCGACGAGCGCCGCGAGAGCCCCCGTCGGGTGCGGGACCGCGACCTGGTGGCCGACGTATCCCGGATGATGCAGGCGTGTGGTCGAGTCGAGGTAGGCCGCGATGAACCCGCGCAGCCGCTCCCCGGTCAGCCCACCCGCGGCCGAGAGCCTGGCCAGGTCCAGCTCCGCCACCAGTTGCGCCAGAGGTGTCTGGCGGATCACCGGCCGGCTCCCCGACGCCGACTCCCGCTGGTAGCGATCCAGCTCCTCGGCGACGATCCGCGCATCCGCGAGGAAGGACATGGTCACTCCCCCCGCCCGATGGGCTCGCTCGGCCGCGCGGGCACGATGGTGCTGGGACCGACGTTCTCCGGGTCTTGCATGCTTCCTCCACGCGGATGGATACGGCACGCCTGCATCTTGGGACCGGAACGCGTTCAAGGTGGCGCAGTATGCTCCGCTTCCCCTCGTCCTCAGCGCGCTCGCTCTTCGCCCCGACCCGCGGCAGTCTCGCCCCAAGGATCGTACGACAACGGCAATCCGACCAGCGCCTCGCGCGTGATCACCCGCGGGACCCCGAATCGCTCCTCGAGCACTTCCGGCAGGAGCGCTGCGTTCGGGATCCGGCTGGCGCGCGACCGCGTGCCGTCCGCCTCGATGAGATTCAGGTTGTGCAGCACCAGCGCGCGCCCGGGCGAGAACCGCACGAACACGAGCGCGTTCATGAAGGTGGCCGAAGGGTCGAAGGACGCTTCGACGACTTGCGTGAACTCCTCGATATGCCGGGGCGCAGGCTTGAAGACGTAGCCGTGCGCGTGCTTCCCGCCGCGGTGCAGCTCGAGACGCGACCTGCCCTCGGCGTCCCGCGGCCTTAGCACGTAGCGATCGTCTCCCAGCACGATCTCGCGATCATGGTCGAGATCCAGCGGAAGAGGCGCGAGCAGCGGGGCTCCATATCCCGCGTCCACCAGATAGTCGCGTCCATCGAGTCGGACGCGATTGGCCAGGTGCACGTCGGGTCGCGCCATGTCGGCCCCGCACAGGGCGACGTCGTAGCCGAGTGTCTCCAGCAGGCGGTTGAGGTGATGGTTGTTCGCGTAGCAGGTGCCGCCGAGCCGGTCGCGCTCGATGCCGTCGAGGAACCCGGACAACTCCGGGATCCCGCGGGATCCCGACCGGCGATCGTGATAGAGCTTCGAGACGTTCTCGAACGGGACCCGCGTGAGATGGGCCGTGGTCAGTTGCGCGAGCGCGTCGAGGCTCGGCTCCCGCCGGGGCACTCCCAGCACACGCAGATAGCGTGCGCAGTCATCGGGGGACATCACGGGTGTTCGATCCACTATTGGAGCCCGACTTCCTTTCCCTTCGCGTTCCGCCTCCCTCGCGTCCGCACGGAGGCGGGGGTGGTGCGCTGATGTTGCCATCGTCCCACGGTGACTGTCTCTCGTCACTCAGGGGCCACCAGAGCCCCGCGAGGCTGCCCGCCGTGCGTATTTCCTTGGCAATTCCCGCGGCGAGGCTGCTAGATTCCTCGCCCTGCGTGGCCGTCGTACCCTTGGCGGGACTTCCCGGGAAGGGACGCGCATGCCCCTGCGCTGAGCTCCCCACATCCCCGGAGGGTCCATGGTCCTGCCTCGCTACGCCATCCCAGCATTCGTGCTCATCCTGCTCACGACCGTCGCGCCAGTGGCACTCGCGCAGACCACCACCTTCGGCGACGCCACCTTCCTCGATGCGGACTGGACCGTGACCACGGAAACGATCAACCTCGGCGGCTCCGTCATAGGAAACCAGGTCGCCTCGGGCGGCACCTCCGGCCCCTACCGGCGCATCGTCAACACGCTCAACAGCGCCATCGGTTTCGGGTTCTCGAACTCGGTGTTCGGGTTCCACATGCGAGCCGGCGCGTCGTTCAACCCGGCCGTCAGCGGGCCGATCACCTCGATCGATTATTCAGAGTCCTCGATCCGCCTGGCGGCGGGTGTGCAGGCATGTGGCGTGGCACTCCAGCAGGGCGGCGTCATCTACTACGGGCCCGGGTTCCTTACCCCGAGCACGCTCAATCTGTGGGTGCCGACCAGCCAGACTGGGCTCACCGCGGCGATGTTCGACGCCGCCGCGCCCGGGGTGCAGAACCCCGACTTCACCATGGCGGGCGCTCCGATCCAGTTCGGGTTCTATCGCTCGAACTCGACCAGCGTCGGCGGTGGCGGCAGCAGTCTGTTCGGCGGCATCGACGACTGGCTGGTGACCGTGCACTACGACTCCGCCACTCCGGCGCAGGGCATCACCTGGGGCGCGGTCAAGTCTCGCTACGCGAACTCCCGCTAGAACGGAGTGCGGAGGCCGGCGGCGGGGCACCCTGGCGCCGGCCTCCGCGTCATCTTGCGCCATGAGCGAGCCGCGCCGATCGTGCCACGACTCGACTGGACGCGGCTCAGGAGCCGACAATCCGTGGGTCCCACTCGAACGGCTCCGGGCGCTCGATGATGATCTTAGTGAACGCCGGGTGTGCGGGATTCAGAAGGAAGTTCCGCGCCGAGGGGACCAGGGCGCTGGGAACCGACAGGACGGCGGATCGCAGCCGCTTCACCCATTGGTCACCCACGGCACGTGTCTCCGCGGGAGCCGGATAGCGCCGCCAGTGACGCGGCAGTCCCGCGACATCGAGGTCCTCGACGAGGGTCTCGGGGAACTGCACGCTGGCCACCGAGTAGGAAGCGAGCACCGCGGGGGCCCGAAGGTGCACGAGGACCTCGAGCATCGCCAGCGCCAGACTGTCCGAGACGTACGCGACGCGGGTCCCCGCACTGTTCCAGCGCCCGCCGTTCAGCCGCGCGCCCTCGCCGTCGAACGCGGCGGCCGCGTAGCGCGCCTTCACCAGTCGACAGGCGCGGATCATCGGGCTCAGCTGGGGATTCCGTGTTCGAGTCTGCCGATGAGACTCTCGACCTCTTTGGCGCCGACTTCGGTCTTGGCCAGTTCCAGCGGAACGCGGCCGCCCAGGGCGGGCTGCGCGCTCGAGAGCCAGTCCTTCGCCGCGGCGTTGTCGCCCTCGAACAATCCCAGCGCGCGACCGAAGACTCGCGATGCGCGCAGGAGTCGGTCGGACTGCTCGGGATCGAGCTTCCCCTCCGCCTTTCGTCGCGCCAGTGTCCGGGACGGGATCTGGGTCAGCTCCGAGAGCACCTTCGCCGAGAGGTTGGTGTTGCGCTGGAACCGGACGAAGGTCGAGCACCGAAGGCCCTTGCGGATCTGCTCGGACAACTCGAGCGGCTCGTACGTGCGGAGCCCCAGCAACGCGGCATAGAAATGCCCCGGCCGTGGTCCCGATCGGAGCCGCAGGCGGAATTCGGCGAGATCGGCCCGCTGGTGCAGCGCCGCCTTGTGCGAGACCGCCATGGGTTCCTCCTCCATTCCTGTATCGGCCAAGTGGCCACACTCTATCAGCCATATGGCAGCGGTCGCAAGGATGGGGGCGCAGAGGCTGGACCCAACCGGGCGGCTTGCATCATCTTGGGGTGGCGTGACCCGGCGCGGCGGGGTCCGCCGCGGTCCACCGCGACCGCCTTCGATGTCCGGAGGATGTTCCGTCGCGGCTGCTCCGCGCGCTGGTCATCGGATTCGGCACGCGGGTGCGTCGGATGCAACTCTGCAGGCGACTCGCTCGTCCAACGAGGCGAAGGGACTCAGCAACACGGAGCTCGTGCCGAGACTGGAGAGAACGTCGTGATCGTGCGCGAATCAGATCCGGTGATCGTCCTCGAGCCCACCGAGGACCTCTACGAGGGTGGCGAGTGCGACCAGATGGAGGAAGCCCTCGCCCGGCTCGCAGCTCGCGGCGCCCTGGTCGTCGTCGATGTGACCCACGTGAGGCACATGACCGCGCGGTGCGTGGGAATCCTCGCCAACGCCCGTCAGATCGCCGCGCAGAATGGCGGCTGCATCGTGCTCTGCGGCGCCACGCCCCTGCAGCGCTGGTTGCTGGATAAGACCGGCGTCGCGGACGTTCTCTCGGTGCACGACGACGTGGCTGCGGCGAAGCGGCACCTGACCACCGTCAGTCGGGCGGTCGCGTAGGGAAGGGTCGAGTGAGGCTCGGGCTGCTGCGGTGACCGGCCTCCCCAGCACGCGCGACGCCCGGCGCAAGAGTCGCGGGGGGCCCTCGTTCGGCGTTACCGCAGGAGCATCACGCGGCGAGTCTGCCGGATTCCCGCGGCATCCAACCTGGCCAGGTACAGCCCGGCCGGTGCGCTCGCCCCCGCCTCGTCGCGCCCGTCCCACACCACGCGCCGTGCCCCCGCCGAGACGTCGCCGTTCACGAGTTGGCGCACCCGGCGTCCGGCCAGGTCGAAGATCGTCAGGTTCGCCGGCCCACTCCTCGCCAGCGCCAGATCCATCGTGGTGGCACCTGTGAACGGGTTCGGGAACGCGGTGCCCAGCCGAGCGCGCTCGGGAAACGAGGGATCGCCAGCAGCCGACAGGGCGCTGAGCGGCAGGCCGAACGCGATCACGTGACCGTCACGGGTGCCCACATAGAGACGGTTTCCGGAGACACCGGGAGGATCGAATTTCGATCCCGTGCCCACCGGCGCGCTGAAACGCAGGTTGAGAACGCCATTCACCGGCACGGGGTCATAGGCGCGCAGTTGCGCTCCCACGCCCGAGGCGTCTGGGTTCCAGACGATCCAGATCAGGGCCGAGCCGCTCTGGGTGCCCGAACTGGTCACGATCGGCGCGCTGGAGGCGAAGCCGAACGAATCGGCCGCGGCGCCCGCGAGCGTGAGCGTGGGCCTTCCCGAGCCATCCACCCCGGCTTGGTAGGCGTGCAGGAAGCCGGACGTGGCATCCGGAGAGATGAGCCTGTCGGCGGTTGGCACGTATACCCAGCCGCCGTCACCGCCCCACACCGCCGGCTTGGACCACACGCCGCCATCGAAACCGGTCTCCTGGACCAGACTGTCGGTGCCGTCGGCGGCCTGCTGGCATCCGCCGAGCGAGTTGCCGTCGAGCAGAAAGACGATGCCAGGCTTGCCGACCTGAACGTAGAGATTGGGGTAGGCGACGGAGCCGAAGTACGGGTACGGCAGCCCGACCAGGCCTCCGGAGCCGAGATCCGCGTCGATGGGATCGTAGACCGCCAGCGAGTTCCATGGAGTGAAGAAGTCGACGGGCTGCAGCGAACCGTTGGGCTGGACGCTCAGCCGCACGATCGACTCGCTGAGCTCAGCGGGCGGGGAAGTGCCCGGAATGGGAGAGTCGGGCGTGCCGCCGCCCATCCCGTTTCCCGTGGCGAGCAGGATCTGCCCCGGACCGTCCGAAGCGAGTGCCGAGCCGGACATCCAGATGCCGCCGCCCGACGCGCTGCCTCCTCGATCGACCCACCGGGCGGTGATGCTGCCCGCGGTGGACACGCCGATCACCCAGCCCTGGAACGGCAGCACGTCGCAGACCGACCCGAACGCGGCATAGACCACGCCGTTCAGAAGCAGCAGGCCGGGACGCTGGTTTTGCGTCTTCGCTTTGAACGTCTGCCCGGCCTGGTTGTCCGCGGTTCCCTGGATCGTCACCGGGAACCCCGGTTGCTCCGTGCCGGTGGCGACGGCGATGGCGTGCATCTCCCAAGACACGGTGCCTGAGGAACCCGACCGGTACGCCTTGGCCGTGAAGTACGCGATGCCGGTGGCGTCGTCGATCACCGGGGTCGACGTGATGCCGACGACGGGAACGATGTCTGTGCATCCGGCGATGTCACTCGCCTTCCAGGCCGTGCCCACATTGCGTGACCACTGGATCGCGCCGGTGACAGGGTCGATGCCGTAGATCCAGTTCGACTGCGTGACGACCAGCAGCGTGCCGCCGAAGACGAGCGGCTGCGCGTAGACCTGGCCGGTCACGGTCGTCGAGAACAACTGGCCGAAGGTGCTGTCTGCAACCGTCTGCGGCGTGATGCCGGGCTGGTCGCGATACCAGCCCGTGCGCAGCAGGTCGGCATCCCGTCCGACCTGTTCGGCGTGGGCCGTGCCCACGAGGATGATCGCAAGCAGGAAGACGACGAGGCCCGGACCGGGACCTTTCCGCGGAGCGATGGTTCTCGTTGCGTTCACGCGGCCGCGGAAGCGGCAGCCTGGCTCGGGGCTCGTCGGCATGCTGGAACCTCATGCTGGATGGGTGCGAAGAGCATACGTGCGCGGTGAGTCCGTCAGGAAGCAGAATCATCGTGGCCCGTCCCGCCACCGTCCCGCTGCTCCATGTCCACCCGCGCCCATCAACGCACGTGCACGATGCTCGTCGTGCGCGAGCCCTCCGCGGCCTCGAGACGCGCGAAGTACATGCCGTCCGCCACCGGCTTCCCGTGATCGTCGAGCCCGTCCCATGCGAGCTTGTGGTGGCCCGCCTCCAGCGTGCTGCGCTGCAATGTGCGAATGCGCCGGCCCTCGACGCTGAAGACGGCGAGCACCACCGGCTGGCGTTTCACGAGATCGAAGCTGAGCTCCACGTCCCTCGTCGCCGGATTCGGGGCGGCGCGCATTCCCAGCCTGGTCGTCTCGGGCGTCGGGTTCACGGAACTCGTCGCGTTGGGAACGAGGTAGCCGGACCAGCAGATGGTCGATGCCGGGTACGCGGGCCCCGCGATGCCGAAGCGCAGGACCTCGTTCGGGGGGAAGACGATCCCCGTCGTCCAGTTCGCGTGCACGGGCCAATTGTGGTTGCCGTTGGCGTCCCAGAGCCCGCCGGTCACCCAGCGCACGTTGTTGTCCAGGTTCCAGTCGCGGATCCACATCGACACCGCCCACGTGGCGGCCACCGGCGGAGCCGGGTAGCCCGAGGGGGAGAAGTTGAAGTCCGTGAGGACGAAGCTCGATCCCGTCGGAACGGTGTACAGCGTCGCCTCCAGCAATCCGCTGCCCGCGACGAAGTTGATGCAGCCGCTCTGCATGTTGACCGGGCTCACCTGCGCCCACGCGCTCGTCCCCGTGCCAACCAGGACCAGAGTCCCCAACGCCAACCAGACCCGGATGTCTCGACCCATGGAGTCCTCCGTCTTCCGCATCGTTCCCGCAGGTGGCCCGGCCGCTGCGTGTTCCAGGGTCGGGAATGGACCGCAGAGTATGTTAACGCTGGAGACGCCGGCGGCGGGAGATGATTCGATCGGAGATGCGCACGAACGGCTCGCGGGCACTCACTCCGCCGGCGGCGGCCCCCCGGCAGGCGCGTCCTCCCTCCGGCGCGGACTCGCTGGCCGGTCCACGCCGACGCTTCGCCCGGCCACAGTTCCCGAGCTCCACGCCCACTGGAAGTTGAATCCCCCCAGCCGGCCCTCGACGTCGAGCACCTCCCCGCACAGAAACAGCCCCGGCGCGACTCTCGACTCGAGCGTGGACGCGTCCACCTCGTTCAGCGGCACTCCCCCGGCGGTGACTTCGGCCTTCTCGTAGCCGAGCGTGCCGGTCACCCGCATGGGCCGGGCGACCACGCGTCCGATGAGCGCGTCGCGGTGTGCGCGGTCCACCTGGCCGAGCATCGTTGCCGGGTCCACTCCGGCCTCGACGCACAGCCGCTCGGCGAGCCGCTCGGGCAGACGGTGCGCGAGGAAGCGCTTCGTCCCGGTCTGCGGCATCTCGTTCGCCAGTCGCTTCCAGAACGCGAGCAGCGATTCGCGGGTCTCCCCGGGCATGAAGTTGGCGCTCACCGCGCGCGGTCCCTCCGAGCGCATCCAGTGTCTCGACAGGTCGAGCGCCGCGGGGCCGGAGTAGCCGAAGTGCGCGATCAGCAGCGAGCCGGCGGCGTTCGCGACGCGCGCGCGCTCCACGTGCAGCGTGAGCTCGGCCTCGCACGTGAGTCCCTGCGCCGCATCGCACAGCTCGTCGTCCGCGGTGAGCGGCGTGAGCGCGGGCACCGGCGGCACCAGCGAGTGCCCGAGTGCCACCGCGAGAGCGTAGCCGGTGCCGTCGCTGCCGGTGCGCGGGAACGACAGCCCGCCGCTCGCCAGCACCACGGATTCGGCCTCCAACCACTCCCCCGGCGTGACCGCGGGCAGCGTCCGATGGGCTTCGTCGAGCGCGCGCACTTCCGCCGAGAACGCCGCGGCGTCGCGCACGCGCTGGATACCGAGGCGCCAGGTGCCAGGCGCCGGGCCGGAATCCGTGCCACCTTCGCCCGCGGTGCCCTTCGCGCCGCGTCCACCGCCGCCCGCGCCCGACCCCCGCTCCAGCCGCACCACGCGGGCGCCACGCTCGATCGATACGCCGGCGCGCTCGCAGCCGGCGACCAGGGCGTCGAGCACGGTGCGCGCCTCGTCGGTCACCGGGAAGTACTTGCCGGTGTCCTCGAGTTTGAGTCCCACCCCCAGCGATCCGAACCACTCGATGGTCTCGGGCACGGTGAAGGCGCGCAGGATGCGGGCGACCACGCGGCGCGAGCCACCGTGGTAATCGCGCTCGGTGACCACCTGGTGGGTGACATTGCAGCGCGTCCCGCCCGACATCAGGATCTTGAGCCCGAGGCTGGGATGGGCGTTGAACAGCGTCACGCGCGCCCCGCCCTCGGCGGCACGCAGCGCGGCGGTGAGGCCGGCGGCTCCGGCCCCCACGACGGCGACTCGACGGATGGACATGGTGGCGAAGGCTAGTGCAATGCCGGGCCCCCGGCCAGCGGCGCGCGACCCGCGCAATGTCAGAGCGACAGGGGCTCCCGTCGCGACCCGCGGGGGAGCACCCTTCCGTCCCGGCCAGCATCGAATCCCCCAGCGGCGGGCGCCCAGGTCATGCGGGATCCGCGCGGGACGCGCCCGCTACTCCCGCGCCGACCTCGGCGCTCACCACCGGCTCCCGAGCCCGTCATCCGGAGGCAACGTGTCGATCCGAGCAGTCCGACGCATCATCGAAGCGCGGCCCACCGTGGAAGGCGCAGGCGTGAAGCTGCGCCGCGCGTTCGGCTTCGGTGACACGAACGAGACCGATCCGTTCCTGCTGTTCGACGACTTCCGCAACGAGCGCCCCGCCGACTACCTCGCCGGCTTCCCGTGGCACCCGCACCGCGGCATCGAGACCATCACCTACGTGCTCTCGGGCACCGTCACTCACGCCGACAGTCTCGGCAATCAGGGCGCGCTGGGCTCCGGGGACGTCCAGTGGATGACGGCGGGCCGCGGGATCATGCACCAGGAGATGCCACAGGGGGACGCGCAGGGGCGGATGCACGGCTTCCAGCTGTGGGCGAACCTCCCCTCCTCGCTCAAGATGACCACGCCGCGCTATCAGGACGTGCTGTCGCGGGACATCCCCGAGACGGTGGACGACGACGGCACCCGGGTGCGGGTGGTGTGCGGCGACTTCTGGGGCAAGCGCGGCCCGGTGGACGGCATCGCGGCCGAGCCCAGTTACCTCGACGTGTGGGTGCCGCCGGGCCGTCGCAAGACGCTCCCGGTGGAGACCTATCGCAACGCGTTCGCGTATGTGTTCGAAGGCAGCGGCGACTTCCGCCATGCCTCCCCGCCGCTCGGCGTGCTCACCGACCAGCCCGGTCCGGTCGAGCGCGTGGTGCGCGAGTCTGCGGGCGATCGGTCGCTGGTGCTGTTCGACTCCGGCGACGAAGTGACCGTGCAGGCGGGCGAGCACGGTATCCGGTTCCTGCTCGTGTCGGGCCGGCCGATCCAGGAGCCCGTGGCCTGGTACGGCCCGATCGTGATGAACACCAAGGAGCAGCTCCGGCAGGCCCTCAGCGAGCTGCAGGCGGGGACCTTCATCGAGCGGGCCTGAGCGGGTCCCGGCCCCCCCCCCGGCCCCCGGCGTGTAAAGCGCACGATTTCGCGCTCAACTGGGCGTTCCCACCCGCCGATGACCTCCCTCGGCAGGCATCTGGTTCCCGGCTTTCGGCCCCTCAAGCCTGAGATCTGGGTGACCATCCGCATCGTATCCGAGCAGCTGTGACATCGCGGTGCCTCGCCAGGAGGGCGGCCGGTCGCACGCGTTCGCGTGCGCCGTGCAGCCGAGCATCCGTTCTGCGGATCAACCAGGGAGGTTCCACGATGGACCGCTCGTTCCCCCGCTGGCTCGCGCCGGCGACGCTCGCACTGGCGCTGTTCGCGCCGGCGACGGCTCATGCCGGCAGCGACGTCACGGTGACGCTGGCTGCCCAGCGCGTGTCCGTGACCCACGGCAAGGAGACGTTCTCGCCGGCGGCGCAGGTCAAGCCCGGCGATCTCGTCGAGTACCGCGCGACCTACACCAACGCGGGTGACCAGCCGGCGCGCCAGTTGCTGGCGACGCTGCCGGTCCCGGCCGGCATGGAGTTCATCGGTCGCACCGCGGCCCCCGCCAAGCTCGAGGCCAGCCTCGACGGCCGCACGTTTGCGGCGGTCCCGCTCACCCGGCGCGTGCTGCAGGCCGACGGGCGCGAGATCGTGCGTCCGGTGCCGGCGGCCGAATACCGCTGGCTGCGCTGGACGCTGGGGACCCTGGGCTCGAAGGCGGCCCGCACGGTGAGCGCGCGCATGCGCGTCCAGTCCGTGCCGATGGCCGCAGCGACGCGTTGATCCGCTGATCCACGGCTGATCTCCGCGTCGCGGCCACGCTGGGAGTGTGCCACGCCGTCCGGCGCCCGGGGTACCGCCCCGCGCACCCACGGCCCTCCCTCGCGCGACCCGCCCGCGGTCCGGCCTTCCCGTCTTCGTCACACCCCACCTACGGAGTGCATATGAACGCCATCTTGTCCCTCTCGAACCTCCGCCGGATCGCGGCCGCGGGCCTGCTGCTCGCGACCGTGGCGATCGGGCTCGCGGTCCCGGCCGCGCACGCCGCGCCGCCCGCCGGCACGCCGATCGGCAACCAGGCCACCGCCACGTACCTGGACGCCACGTCCACGTTGCGGTCGGTGTCCTCGAACTTCGTGACCACCTACGTGCAGCAGGTGGCGAGCTTCACGCTGGTGAGCAGCCAGACGCTCCCGGCCGCTCCCGGCACGCAGGTCGTCTTCCCGCACGTCATCACCAACACCGGCAACGGCGGCGATTCGCTCACGCTGGTGCTCGGCAACCTGGTGGGTGACGACTTCGACCTCTCGGGGCTGGCGATGTACGTGGACGCCGACGGCAACGGCGTGCCCGACAACGGCACGGCGATCACCAACACCGGCGTGATCCCGGCCGGCGGGACCTACCGCTTCGTGGTGGTCGGGAACGTGCCCGGGATCCAGGTCGGCGGCCAGTTCGCGCAGCTGCGGATCACCGCCACCAGCACCTTCGACGCGCTCCAGACGGCGTTCAACACCGACCGTGTGAACGTCACCGGCAACGCCGTGATCGCGATGGCCAAGAGCATCAATCAGCCCAACGGCGCGTCGCCCTCGGGCCCGTGGCGCTACACCATCCAGTACCAGAACAACGGCAACAGCGCGGCCACCGACGTGCGCCTCACCGATGGGGTGCCGGTCGGCATGACCTACGTCGCTGGCTCGGCGCGCTGGAGCGTGACGGGCGCGACCGCGCTCACCGACGCCGACTCCACCGACTGGCAGGTGGCCTCGGGTGACTCGGTGCGCTTCATCTACGACGGCCCCTCGCGCACGCTGACCGCGGTGTTCCGCCGCGTGCGGCCGGGCAACGCCGCGTCGCTCACCTTCGACGTCACGGTCAACTCCGGCCTGGCGCCGCAGACGCTCGACAACGCGGCGCGCTTCGCGTACTTCGACGGCGCCGCCGCCGCCGGTCCGTTCTACACCAACGTCGCGCCGTTCGTGGTCGACCAGGCCGTCTCGCTGACGTTTGCCGGGCAGACGGTGCCCGCGGCGCTGCAGGGCGCGACGGTGACGTTCTCGAACGTGCTCACCAACACCGGCAATGGCACCGACACGTTCGACATCACGTGGGCGGCCAGCTCGTTCCCGGCCGGCTCGGTGGTGACGCTCTACCAGAGCAACGGCGTCAACGTGCTCACCGACTCGAACCTCAACGGGATTCCCGACACCGGTCCGCTCGCGGCCGGCGCTTCGTACACCGTGGTGCTCAAGGTGCTGCTGCCCGCGAACGCCACCGGCGGTCCGTTCCAGGTGGTGAAGACCGCGACCAGCGCGTCCGATCCGACCGTCTCGGCGATCGCCACCGACATCCTGACGGCGATCACCGCCAACTCGGTCGACCTCACCAACAACGCGCCGCTGCCGGGAGGCCTCGGGGCCGGCGCCGGTCCGGAAGTGGCGTACGTGGTGCGCGACACCACCGCGCCGGGCGGCACGGTGCGCTTCACGCTGTACGTGAACAACACCAGCTCGCAGCCCGACCTCTACCACCTGACCACCAGCACCGATCCCACGTTCGCCTCGCTGTCGCTGCCGGCCGGCTGGACGGTGACCTTCCGCGACGGCGCGAACGCGCCGATCGTGGCGGCGGTCCCGGTCGCGGCCAATGGCTCGGTGGTGGTGTACGCCGACGTCGCGGTGCCCGCCGCCTTCACCGCGAGCAACACCGACCTCTACTTCCGCGCGCTCTCGCCCAATACCGGCGCGTCGGATCGCATCCACGACCAGCTGGGCGTGAACGCGCAACGCCGCCTCACGCTGGTGCCGAACAACAGCGCCCAGGTGATCCCGGGCGGCTTCTGGGTGTACACGCACTTCCTCTCGAACACCGGCAACGTGGTCGAGGGCGACGCCTCGGGCAGCGTGGTGACGCTGAACGCCACCAACGACCAGGCCGGCTGGAACGCGGCCGTCTACTGGGATCGCAACGGCAACGGGGCGTTCGACGCCGCCGACACGACGCTCTCGGACCTCTCGCCGATCGGCGGTCTCAACCCCGGCCAGACCGTGCGGCTGTTCGTGCGCGTGGCGGCACCGGTGGGCGCGCCGTTCGCCCAGGTGAACGTCACGACGCTCACCGCGGCCACCTCCGAACCTCGAGCTACACCGGCGCGCCGCCGTCGGCGAACGCCACCGATGTGACGACCATCATCAACGGCCAGCTCCTGCTCGAGAAGTGGCAGGCGCTCGACGTCGCGTGTGACGGCTCGCCCGACGGCGCCTACGTGCAGACCGACCTCACCACCGGCGCGGTCCCGGGGGCGTGCATCCGGTACGAGATCCGGTCACCAACACCGGCTCGACCGCGGTGACCAACGCGACGGTCACCGACGCGACGCCGGCGAACACGATGTACTCCGCCGCGATCCCGGCCTTCACGTCGCAGGGCACGGTCACCTCGGAGCCCGCCAACGGCGCCACCGGCAACGTGGTGGTGGACGTCGGCACGCTCGCCCCGGGTGCCACCGCCGTGGTCCGCTTCGGAGTCCGCATCAACCCGTGACGCGTCCGCGCGGAGGCGGGGAGGGATCCCGCCTCCGCCAGCGCGGCGTGCGGAGGGGCGCGGGCGGTCCGCGTCCTCCCGTCGCCGCTCACAGCATGCCGGCTGTGCCGGCGCTCCCCCGTCCCGGGTGGGGGGCGCCGGCGACAGCGGGCGACGGACCTCAGGACCATGACCGAGGCCTTCCGCCAGCCGCGTCGGTTCGACGCGTCCGCGCGCCCCCGCGCGCGGCGGCAGGGACCCGGCGTGCCACGCTCGGACACCCGCCGGGCACCGGCCTCCGCGCTCGCGTTCCTCGCGGGCGCTCTCGGTACGCGCGCGGAGCGCACGCGCGCCGCGCGTTCCCGGGTACACGCGTACGCGCGCGATGGGTTCGCGCGCGTGGCGGCGCTCGCGATGCCGGTGGCGTTCGCCGTGCTGCTCGCCGCCGCGCCGGCCGCGGCGCCCATCGCGGGCACGCCGATCGCCAACACCGCCAGGGAGCCTGCACCGACCCGACCGGCCGTCACGCTGCGGCCGCGTCGAACACCGTGCGGCCGTCGTGCAGCCGTTCGAGGCGCCTGGCCTGACGCCCTAGCCCGGCGCTCATCGCGCGCCCCGGCGAGACCGTGGTGTTCGCCGCACATGCTGCGCAACACCGGCCACGACCAGCGACTATCGGCTCGATCTCGCGAACGTCGGCGGCGACGACTTCGATCTCGACGCGCTCGCGATCGTCCTCGACCGCGACCTCGACGGCGCCGTGAGCGGCGCCGACCTTCCGCTCGCGCACGGCGGCATGCTGACGCTCGCGCGCCGGCGATTCGGCGGCGCGTGCTCGTGACCGGCACGGTGCCGCACGGCGCCCGCGGCTGTCGCAGGCGTGGCTCGCGCTCACCGCGACCTCCCAGGCGCAGCGCGTCTCCGAGTCGGTCACCGACACGGTGCGCACGCCGCCGCTCGGGCCACCGCCGTCGATCGCGTTCTTCACCGGGAATGACTACACGCGCACGACGCGCCGCACGCCGCTGGGCACCCCGCTGTTCGTGCAGGCCATCGCGCCGCAGGCCGACCTGCGACCGGGCGGGATCGACACCGTCACCATCCGGCTCGCGACCCGCCTCACCGGCGATCTCGACGAGTTCCGGGCCGTCGAGACCGGGCCGCACACCGGCACGTTCCGCATCGTCGCCGTTGTCACGCCACTCACCCGCCGCCGGGCGCCACCGCACAGGCCGGCGACGGCGTGATCGAGGTGCGCCGCGGCGAGGAGGTCACCGCGACGCTGTTCGGCTGCGGGGCGCGCGCACCGACGCGACGGTGTGGGTGGACCCCGCGCGGCAGGTGTTCGACGCGAGCAGCGGGGTGGCGCTCGGCGGCGCGCGCGTGCAGCTGATCGACGTCACCGGCGCGGGCAATGGCGGCCGACCCGGCGCGCTCGCGCAGGTGTTCGCGGCCGACGGGGCCACGCCGGCGCCCGCCGACACGGTGACCGGCGCGACCGGACAGTTCGAGTTCCCGTGGGTCGCGCGGAGCACCTACCGCCTGCTGGTGCTGCCCCCGGCGCCCTATCGCTTCCCCTCGCTGGCGCCCCCCGCGACGCTCGCCTCCCGGCCACGTGCTCGACGCCGGCGGTTCGTTCGGCCAGCCGTTCCCGATCACCGAGGACGGTGCGCCGATCGTGATGGACCTGCCGGTGGACGCGCTCCACCCGGTGGTGCTGTTCGCCGAGAAGGCCGCCTCGCGCACCGAGGCCGAGCTCGGCGACGACGTCGGCTACCAGGTCCGCGTGGCGAACCGCTCCGACAGCACGATCGCCACTCTCGGCGTGCGCGATGTCCTGCCGGTGGGTTTCGCGTACGTGGCGGGCAGCGCGCGGGTGGGCGGCGCCGCGGTGGCCGATCCGAAGCGCGCCGGCGGCACGCTGGAGTTCGCGCTCGGCGCCCTCGCGCCGCACGCGACCGTCACGCTCGCCTATCGCTTGCGCGTCGGCCCCGGCGCCTCGCTCGGCGAGGCGGTCAACCGCGCGACCGCGAGCAGTGGCAGCGCGCGCTCGAACGAGGCAGTGGCGCGGGTCACCGTGCGCGGCGGGGTGTTCGCCGACGAGGGCATCATCCTCGGCACCGTGGGGCTCGATGCCGATCGCGACGGGCGGCTCTCGGCCGGCGAGCCCGGCCTCGCCGGCGTGCGGCTGGTGCTGGACGATGGCACCTGGGCGGTGACCGACGCGCGCGGGCGTTACAGCTTCACCGGCGTCACGCCGCGCACCCACGCGCTCAAGGTGGACCCCTCGACGGTGCCCACAGCGGCGACGCTGATCGCGCTCGACCATCGCGCCGGCGGCCTGCCCGGACTGCGCTTCGTGGACCTCACGCGCGGCGAACTGGCGCGCGCCGACTTCGCCGCGCAGGGCGACACCGCGGCGCTGCGCGACGTGTCCGACCACGGCGTCGCGAGCGGCCGCCCCGAGCGCGATCGCCTGCTCGCGCGCGGCGCCGACCCGCTCGCCACGCCGATGCCGGCTTCCGATCCGCGCGCGCTTCCCGCCAGCCGCGTGCTCACCGGCGAGAGCGGGCTGCCGCTGACGCGCCGCGCGACCGGCACGCCGGGCGCGAGCGCGACCGCCACCGCGACGTGGCCCGCGCCGGCGCCTGAGTCCGGCCGCGCGACCGAGTCGCCGGCGCCGCAGGACGCGCGGTCGCCCCGCGCGCTCGCGAGCCTGCCGCTCGAGCAGCTGGTGTCGCAGCTCGACGCCGAGCCGGGCTTCCTCGGCCTCGCCGACCTCGACACGGTCGCGGTCACGCAGATCGCGGTCCGCGTCAAGGGTGGTGCGGGCACGCATCTGGAGCTGTTCGTGAACGGGCGGCTCGAGCCGGACACGCGCGTCGCCCGTCGCGTGATCGCGCCCGAGGCGGGCATCGAGGCGCGGGAGTACCTCGGGGTCGACCTGCGGCCCGGCGTGAACGTGCTCGAGGTGGCGCCGGCCCAGTCGCTCGCCCGCGCCGCGGTGCGCGTGGTGGCGCCCGGGCCGCTCGCCGCGCTCATGCTCGACGCGCCGCGCGGCGTGCCCGCGGATGGCGTCACGCCCGCGGAGGTCACCCTGTCGCTGCTCGACGCGCACGGCGTGCCGGTGGGCGCGCGCACGCTGGTGACGCTCGAGAGCACGCTCGGCCGGGTGCGCCTCGACGACCTGGATCCCGCCACCGCCGGCGTGCAGATCGCCGTCGAGGGCGGCCGCGCGCGGGTGCCGCTGGAATCACCGGCCGCCCCCGGGGTCGCGCGGCTGACGGCGGCGACCGGCGAGCTGCACGCGGTGGCGTTCGTCCCCTTCACCACCGAGCCGCGGCGGCTGCTGGCGGTGGGCACGCTCGAGGGCGTGCTGGGCTGGAACGGCTTCTCGCGGCGCGGTGCCGCGGCCGACCCGCGCGAGGCGCGTTTCGAGTCGCCCGCCGAGCAGTTCGCGAGCGTGAGCCGCGACGGCCGCGCGAGCGCCGCGGCGCGCGGCGCGTTCTTCCTCAAGGGGCGGGCGGCGGGGCCGTGGTCGCTCACCCTCGGGTACGACTCCGACCGCGAGCGCGACGCCCGCCGGTTCCGCGACCTGCAGCCCGACGCGGGCTACACCGTGCTGGGCGACGCGTCGGTGCGCGGCTACGACGCGCAGAGCACCGGCCGGCTCTATTCCCGGCTCGAGCGTCCGGGCGCCTGGCTGCTGTACGGGGACTATGTCACGCAGGGCATCGGATCACCCGCCGAGGGCGGCACGCGCGCGCTGGCGGCCTACAACCGCAGCTTCTCGGGGGCGCAGACGCACTGGGAGGAGGGCGCGGTGCGGGTGGACGCCTTCACCAGCCGCGATCGCACCCGCAGCCGCGTCGACGAGCTCCCGGGCCTCGGGATCTCGGGCCCCTACCAGTTGCGCGCGTTCCCATTCGTGGAGAACACCGAGCGCGTCGAGGTGCTGGTGCGCGACCGCGAGCACCCGGGCGTGGTGCTGAGCACCTCGGCGCGCGAGCGCTTCACCGACTACGAGGTGGAGCCGTTCACCGGGCGCCTGCTGTTCCGCGCCCCGGTGCCCAGCCTCGACGCGGCGATGAACCCGGTGTCGGTGCGCGTGACGTACGAGGTGCGCACCGCCGACGGCGGCCCGGCCGGCGATCCGTTCTGGGTGCACGGCGCGACCGCGCGCTGGCAGGCGGCGTCCGCGCTCGAGCTCTCGGGCACCGTGGTGGACGATCACGACCCCGCTGCCCCGCGCGAGCTCCGCGGCGCGGCGTTCCGCACGCGGCTGGCGCCTCGCACCACGCTGGAGGGCGAGTGGGCGCTCACCCAGCGACTCGGCACGACCGCCGGCCAGGGCGGGCGGCTCGAGTTGCGGCACGCGGCCGGCGGCATCGACGCGCATCTGTGGGGAGCGTCCACCGGAGCGCGCTTCGACAACCCGTTCGCGGGTTTCGCGGGCGGACGCGACGATGCGGGCGGCCGGCTGGAGGCGCGCCTCGCCGAGCGCACCCGGCTCACCGCCGAGGCGTCGTACAGCGGGGACGCCGCCGGGCGCGACCGCCGCGGCGGCGGCCTGCTCGCGCTCGACCGCGCGCTCTCGGACGCGTGGCGCGGCCAGCTCGGGGTGCGCGTCTCGGATGGCACGGTGCGCGCGAACGGCGAGGACCCGCTGGTCGCCGCGGTCCGCACCCGGCTCGGGTGGCAGCCGCGCTCGCGCCCCGAGTGGACGAGCTACGCCGAGGGCGAGCAGGACGTGCGCGAGGCGCGCCGGCGCATGGCGGCGCTGGGGAGCGAGTACCGGGTCGCGGGGCGCGGGCGGATGTACGCGCGCCACGAGCTGATCTCGAGCCTCGGCGGCGCGTTCGACCTCAACGGCGCCCAGCAGCGCCTCGCGACCGTGCTGGGCGTGGACGCCGACGTGCGCAGCGACCAGCACGTGTTCGGCGAGTACCGCCTCGCCGACGTGCTGGCCGGGCGCGAGGCGCAGGCGGCGGTCGGGCTGCGCAACGGATGGCAGGTCGACCCCGACGTGCGGCTGGGCACCTCGTTCGAGCGCGTGAGCCCGCTCGGCGAGGGACACCCCGCGTCCGGCGCGACCACCGCGGCCGCGCTGGCGGTGGACTTCACCGGCGACGTCGGCTGGAAGGGGTCGTCGCGGATCGAGGTGCGCGCGAACCGTTCCGACACCCAGTTGCTGCAGACGCTCGCCGCCGCGGTGGCGCTGGACAGCGCGTGGACCGGGCTGTTCCGCTACGCGCTGAGCGTGACCGAGGCGCATGCCGCCGACGCCGCCGGCGCGGCGCGCGCGCGCCTGCAGGTGGGGCTCGCGTGGCGCCCGGGCGGCCGGTGGGAAGGGCTGGCGCGCTGGGAGGGCCGCTACGACCGCGGCGCCGCCGCGCTCGCGCCCACCGCGATGGAGACCGGCGACCCCGATCCACGCGGGCGGCGGATCGCGGGCATCGTCTCGCTGCACGCCGACGGCCCGATGGGTGATCACGACGTGATGTCGATCGCGTGGGCCGGCAAGCTCACCCGCGAGGAGTCGTTCCTCGCCGCCTCGAACGGCGGCGGGCAGTGGCTGCGCGCGCGCGCCACGCGCGACCTGGCGGACGGCTGGGACATCGGCTGGACCGCGAGCGCGCTCACCGGCAGCCGCTGGAGCCAGCGCCGCTGGGGCCTCGGCGCCGAACTGGGCCGCCAGTTGCCGATGGGGCGTGTGGCTGACGCTCGGCTTCAACCAGTTCGGCTACCGCGACGACGAGCTGACCGAGGAGGAGTGGACGCGCGAGGGCGGCTACCTGCGCCTGCGCATGAAGCTCGACGAGAGCACGCTGCGGCGCGCGGGAGGCCGCCGATGAGGCGCGCGTGGGCGGCACGGCGGGCGGCGCTGCTGGTGGCCGCGATCGCGCTGTCGGCGGCGGCGGCGGCGCCGGCGCGGGCGCAGATCGTGCGGGCGTTCACGCCGCGCTTCACCACCAACGCGCCGGGCGACATCACGATGATCGGCAACACGCTGATGTCGTGCTCCAACGGCGGCACGTGCACCAACGGCCGCAACGGGACCGGCGGCAGCGTGAACGACAATGACTTCACCATGGTGTACGTGGACGTGGACGGCGACGCGTCCACCTTCAGCTCCAGCACCGCCGACCTGGCGCTGCCCTCGGGCGCCACCGTGCTGTGGGCCGGGCTGTACTGGGGCGGCGATTCCAACAACGCCAGCCGCGGCACCTGCCGTCTGGCCACCCCGGTCGCCGGCTACGCCACCATCACCGCCCTGCGGGTCGACAATTCCGGCAACGTGTATCAGGGGATCGCGGACGTGACCACCCAGGTGCGCGCGGGCGGCAATGGCACCTACCGGGTCGCCAACGTGTACTCGACCCCGAACTCGACCAACCGCTTCGCCGGCTGGGGGCTGGTGGTGGTCTACCAGCTCACCTCGCAGCCGATGCGCAACCTGGTCGTGTTCGACGGCTTCGGTCAGGTGGTCAACGGTTCGCCCATCACCATGACGGTGAATGGGTTCGTGACCCCGCCCGCCGGGCCGGTGCGGACCCGCCTCGGGGTGCTGGCGCATGAGGGCGACCTGGGGTTCACGGGCGACGCTTTCAACCTGAACGGCGTGGCGCTCTCGAACACCCGCAACCCGGCGACCAACTTCTTCAACAGCTCGATCAGCCGCTTCGACACCACGGTCACGGCCAAGAACCCGAACTACCTCAATCAGCTCGGCTTCGACATCGACATGGTGAACGCCGACGGCCGGCTGGCGAACAACGCCACCAGCGCCACCATCCAGCTCACCTCGAACGGCGATACCTACTTCCCGGGCGTGGTGTCGTTCGCCACCGACCTGTACGCCCCGGTCATCGACGGGGACAGCTTCCAGAAGCGCGTGGTGGACTCGAACGGCGGCTCGGTGCGGCCGGGGGACGTGCTCGAGTACACGCTGGTGATGCGCAACGTCGGGCAGGACAACGCCACCCAGACGGTGATGCGCGACACCCTCCCGGCCAGCGTCAGCTATGTCTCGGGATCGCTCAGCGTGGTGAGCGGCGCCAACGCCGGCGCGAAGACCGACGCCGCGGGCGACGACCAGATGGAGTACCTCGCCGCCGCGCGCGCGGTGGTGGCCCGCGTGGGCACCGGCGCCAACGCCGCCACCGGCGGGCAGATCAACGTGAACGACTCCACCGTGGTGCGCTTCCGCGTGACGGTGAACGTGCCCACCCCGAGCGGCACGGTGGTGGGCAACCAGGCGGGGATCGCGTACGTGGGCGCTCAGACCGGCGCCACGCTGCTCGGGCGCAGCGACGGCGACCTCGCGACCGGCGGCGCGCAGCCCACCAACGTGACGGTGGTGGCGGCGAAGCTGTCGGGCACCGTGTTCGAGGACGCGAACTATGGCGGCGGCGCGGGGCGCTCGCTGCTCGCCAGCGGTGGCGCCGGGCGGCCGGGGGCGCGGGTCGAACTGTATGGAAGCAGTGGAGCGTATCTCGACGCCGATACCACCGGGGCCACCGGGGCCTACGCCTTCGACGGCTGGCCCGCGGGGTCGTACACCGTGCGCGTGGTCGGCGCGTCGGTGACCTCTTCTCGCAGCGGGGCGGCGGCGGGCCAGCTGCCGGTCCAGACCTTCCGCACCGTGGGTTCCTCGGGGACCGCGGTCGCGGACCCGGACCGGGTCGGCGGCGAGACCCCCGCGCTCGCCGATGCCGCGGCCAACACCAGCGCCGCCACGCTCGCCTCGCTCACCACCGGCGCGGCCACTCCGCAGTCGGTCACGCCGGTGGTGCTCGGCACCGCCGACGTGGCGGGGCTCGACTTCGGATTCAACTTCGACACCATCGTGAACGCGAACGACAGCGGCCAGGGATCGCTGCGCCAGTTCATCGTCCACGCCGACGCGCTGGGCAACGCCGGGCTCGCGCAGGCCGGGCTGCCCGCAGGCCTCGAGACCAGCGTGTTCATGGTGAGCGACGGCCTCGCGCATCCCGGCCTGCGCGCGGGCCTCGCCAATCTGCTCACCGCGGGCGTGGTGCGCGTCACGCTCGCGAGCGCGCTGCCCGCGCTGAGCGACGCGGGCACCCGCATGGACGGCAGCACCCAGTCGCGGAACGTGGGCGACACCGCCGCAGGACTGCTCGGCACCGGCGGCGTGGTGGGCGCCGAGGACCTGCCGCTGCCTCAGTTGCCCGCACCCGAGGTCGAGGTGCGCGACGGCGCGGGCCTGGCGATCGGCTTCGACGTGACCGGCGCCAACGTGACGCTGAGGGCACTCGCCATCACCGGCTTCGGCAACGCCGCGGGGAGCGACTCGCACGCCGACGTGCGGATCGGCGCCGCGGCGAGCGGGGCGCGGCTGGAGCGCTGTGCCATCGGCACCACCGCGACCAGCTTCACCGACCCGGGCGCGCTGCGCTCGGGCGGCGACCACGTGCGCGCGCTGGGGGGCGACAACGGGGTCATCGACTCGTGCCTGATCGCGTTCGGCGCCGGCAACGGGCTCGCGCTCACCGCCGGCTCCAATGGCTGGAACGTGACCGCCACCGAGTTCCGCCAGAACGCCCAGTCCGCCAGCGCGCGCGCCGGTGTGAGCGTGGAATCCAGCGGCGCGCTGAGGCTGGCGCGGTCGCTCGTGATCGAGCATCCGGGCCCCGGCGTGGACGCCGCCGCGAGCGCGGGCGGCGACCGCTTCGACTCGCTGACGGTGCGCAGGAGCGGTCTCGCCTCGGTGGCGGGCGTGCCGAACGCCGGCCTGCGGATCGGCGGCGCGGGCAGCCGCGTGGACCGCTGCGCGCTCGCCGACAACGTGGGCGCTGGCGTGATGGTGACGCGCGACCGCGAGCGGGGCCGTGATCACGCGCAACCGCGTCGCGGACAATGGCACGGTGGCGGGCGTGAGCGGGATCACCGGCCAGATCGGGATCGACCTGCTGGCCGCCGGCGACGACGCCGCGCGCGGCAGCGCGCCGTACGTCACGCTCAACGATCCCGGCGACGGCGACGCCGGCGGCAATGGACTGCTGAACTTCCCGGTGCTGGAGAGCGCGGTGCTCTCGAACGGCCAGTTCACGCCTCCAGGGCTGGGCGCGTCCGGGCGCGACCATCGAGCTGTTCGTGGCCGCGCTCGATCCGAGCGGTTTCGGCGAGGGCCGCGCGTGGGCCGCCACGTTCGTGGAGGGCTCGGTCGCCGATCTCGACGCCGCGACCAGCGCCTACTCCGGCCTCGTGAACGGGCTGGCGCAGGGCGCGGACAACACGCGGCGCTTCCGGTTCACGGGGGCGGCGCCGCCCGGCGTGGCCGCGGGCGTGGCGCTGACCGCGACCGCCACGCTCGCCGGCTCCGGGACCTCGGAGTTCTCGGGCCGCGTGCTGGTGACCGCCGGCGTGGCGGTGCGGGGCGCCGCGTACGACGACCGCGACCACAATGCGCAGCAGGACGCCGGGGAGAGCGGCACCGGGGCCGCGCTGTGGGCCAAGCTGGTCCCGGCCGGAGGGCTCGGCGCCCAGCAGGTGGCGACCGTGGATCCCGCCACCGGGGCGTACGCGTTCACGTTCGTGAACGCCGCGACGTACGACGTGGTGCTCGACGACAACCCCGACCCGGACGACCTGACCGCCGGGCGCCCCGCCGGCTGGATCGGCACCGAGACCGAGAGCGGCGTGCTCGCCGGGGTGATCGTGGCCGCCACCGACCGGAGTGGTCTGGACTTCGGTCTGTGGCACGGCAGCCGCGTGGACGGCACCGTGTTCCGCGATGACGGCGCCGGCGGCGCGCTCGCCAACGACGGCGTGCGACAGGGCGCCGAGGGCGCGGTGGCCGCGGCGCGCGTCCGGCTGCTGGGAGCCGGCTGCGCGGGCGGGACGTGCGACAGCGCGACCACCAGCGCGACCGGGGCCTTCCGCCTGTGGCTCCCGGCGGCCGCCGCCGGCGCGGGCATGCGCGTGGCCGAAGTGGACCCGAGCGGATGGCTCTCGACCGGCGGGCAGCCGGGCACCACCGCGGGCGCCTACGCGCGCGCCACCGACGACGTGACGTTCGACGCGGCGGCGGGCGTGGTGTACGACGGCGTGGCGTTCGGGGACGTGCCGCTCAACACCTGGACGCCGCCGCTCACGCGCGCCGTCGCGGCGGGCGGGGTCGCGGCCTACGCGCATCGGTTCACCGCCGGCAGCGCGGGCACGGTGAGCTTCGGCATCGCCGAGACCCCGGTGCCCGCGCTCCCGGGCTGGAGCGTGACGCTCTACCGCGACCTCGACTGCAATGGGGTGCTCGACAGCGGAGAGCCGGTGCTCCCGGCCACCGTCGCGCTCGCGGCCGGGCAGTCGCTGTGCGTGATCGCGCGCCACGCCACGCCCGCGGGAGCTCCGAACGGCGCCGCCGAGACCGCGACGCTCACCGCCGCGTACGCCTACGTCAACGCCGCGCCCGCGCTCGGGTCCGGCAACGCGCTGTCCGACCTGACCACCATCGCGCTCGGCAACGGTCTGGTGCTGGCGAAGAGCGTGGACGCGGTCAACGTCGCGCCGGGCGGCACCCTGACCTACACCATCACGTACACCAATCCCGGCGGGCAGCCGCTCTCGGGCATCGTGATCCGCGACGCCACGCCACCGTGGACGGTGTTCGACTCGGCGGGCTGCGCGGCCCTCGGCGCGGGCCTCACCGGGTGCGCGCTCAGCCAGCAGCCCGCCGCCGGCGCGACCGGCGACGTGGCCTGGACGCTCGCCGGCACGCTGGCCCCCGGCGGCAGCGGCAGCGTCACCTTCAGCGTGCGCGTGCCCTAGCGGCGCCGCGCGCTCCTCACCCGAGCGATATCAGCGTCCCGGCGGACAGCGCCACGCCCAGACCCCACGCCTGGGCCGCGGTCCAGCGTTCGCCCTGGAACAGGCGCGCGAGCACCACGGTGGTGGCGGGCGCGAGCGACACCAGCGCCGCGACCAGCGCGAGGTTCCCGCCCTGCACCGCGAACCAGAACGCCACGTTGGCGGTGGAGTCGAGCGCGCCGGCCGCGAGGGCCGGGCCGCGAGCAGCAGCGGCCGGCAGCAGCGGGCGCCGCTGCGCCAGCACCAGCACCGCGAGGATCGCCACCGAGACGCTGCGCGCGAGCACCAGCGGCCCCATGCCGGCGTGGGTGCCGACCCGCGCCACGCACACCAGGAACGCGCCGGCGACCAGCCCCGCGGCGGTCGCGACCACCATGGTGCGTCGCACGTGCGCCCGCGACGGCGCCGCGGCGTGCGTGCCGGTCTGCGCCAGCAGCGGGATCGCGAGCACCGCGAGCGCCACGCCGGTCCACGCCCGCGGCGTCGGACGTTCGCCGAGCGCCACCCCCACCAGCACCGGCAGCACCAGCGCGATGATGCACACCAGCGGCGAGGCGAGACTCACCGGCCCGAGTGCGAGCGCCCAGTAGATGAGCGTGGCCCCGGCGGCCCCGCAGGCGCCCGCCGCCGCGCCCCACGCGAGGTCGGCGGGGGTCGGCGTGCCGCGCGTGAGCGCCAGCCCGAGGACCAGCACCGCGAGTGCCCCGAGCCCGGAGAAGCACGTGATCACGATCGCCGGCGCGCGGCGCGCGGCCACCCCGCCCGCGAAGTCGCCGCTGCCGTAGCAGAGCGAGGCCAGCGCGCCCAGCAGCAGGGCGAGCGTCACCGGCCGCGTTCCTTCACGCGCGCCGCCACCGATCCTCGACCGCGGACCGCCGCCCCGGCGCGCTCCAGCGCGATCAGGTGCGCCAGCAGCGAGCGCTCGGCGTAGCCCCACAGCGCGCGCGGCGTGTCGGTGTAGGCGCGTTCCACCAGTTCGCCGAGCGTGCGCGGCTCCTCCCCGAGCGCCGCGACCACCTTGGCCTCGCGCCCGCGCCGGTGCTCCAGCAGCGCGGCGATGCGCCGGTAGGGCGCGCCCTGCGGGGACCCGTGGCCCGGGAACAGGCACGCCAGGTCGAGGCGCGCGAGGCGCTCGAGCGAGGCGATGTACTCGGCCATGTCCCCCTCGGGCGGATCGATGATCACGGTGCCCGCGCCGCCCGGCACGTGGTCGCCGGTCAGCAGCGAGCGCGTGCGCTCGTGCAGGAAGCACAGGTGGCCGGGCGCGTGGCCGGGGGTGTGCACCGCGCGCAGCGTCCAGTCGCCGGCCTTGCCGGGAGCGAGCGGCACGCGGTCGCCGTCCGCGAGCGGGACGTCCACCTTCACGTGACGGCCGGTCTCGGCGTGCGCGCTCACCGGGATGCCGTAGCGCGCGCGCACCGCCTCGACCCCGGCGACGTGGTCGGGGTGATGGTGCGTGAGCAGGATCCGCCCGGGCCGGCGGCCGTCGTCGGCGAGGTGGTCCACCAGCGCGAACAGCTCCTCGAGCTCGCCCGGGTCGTCGCTGCCCGGGTCCACGATCGCCATGTCCGCCTCGCCCACCAGGTAGGCGTTGGTGTGGGTGGCGGGCGGCAGCGGGCGCGTCTTCATCGGGTGGAGCACGATGCCCCACTTCAGCTCGATGCGCCGCACCGGGGAGCGCGCGCGCGCGGGCGCCTCCGCCAGGCGCTCGGGCAGGCGTTCCTCGCCCTCGGCGAGTGCCTGCAGCACGTAGAGCATGGGCGCCGCGAACGCGCACGCGCCGTCGGTCCAGCGCTGGAGCGCGTCGAGCGGGCGGATCCACTCCCCCGACTCCAGCTCGCCCGGGCGCACGTGCGGTTGCTGGGCGTCCTCGAGACGCGCGAGCCAGAAGATGGTGTCGAAGCGCACCGCGGCGAACGGCGGGGTCTGCCAGCGCCCGGCGAAGGGCAGGCGGTCGGCGCGGAAGTTCCAGCCGCGCTCGCGCGCGAGGTCCACGAAGCGCACCCCGCCCGCGAGCACGCGGTCGCGGTCCGACGCCAGCGCCGCCGGCTCGGGCGCCGGGCCGTCGAGCCCGACCAGCACGCCCATCTCCTCGAACGCCTCGCGGATCGCGCACGCGCGCAGCACGCGCTCGTCCCCGGGGGCGGCACCCGCGATCGGCAGCTCCGCGTCCTCGGCGTCCGCCTTGCCGCCGGGGAACGCATGGAAGCCCGGCATGACGTTCACGGCGTCGCTGCGCCGGACCCAGAACACCTCGAGCCGCTCGCCGTGGCCGCGCACCAGCACCACGGTGGCGGCCTCGCGGAACTTCGCCATCGGCAGCGCCCCGGGCACGCGCCCTTCGCTCACGCCGGCCGGGCGACGACGCGCTCGACGGCGCGTTCGAACAGCCCGAGCGCCTCGTCGATCTCGGCCACGGTGATGTCGAGCGGCGGGCGGAAGCGCACGCTGCGCGTGCCGCACGCCAGCAGCATCATGCCGAGCTCGTACACCACGTCGGTGACCTGGTCGCGGACGGCCCCGTCGGGCAGGTCGATGGCGCACATCAGCCCGCGGCCGCGGGCGTTCGACAGCGTCTCCGGCCGCGCCGCCTGCAGCTTCCCGAGCCCGCGCAGCAGGTGCGCGCCCACGGTCGCGGCGTTCTCGATCAGGCGCTCCTCCTCGATGATCTCGAGGTAGCGCCGGCTGCGCACCATGTCCACCAGGCTGCCGCCCCAGGTGGAGTTGAGCCGGCTCGACACCTGGAACACGTTGTCCGGCTCCTCGTCGAGCATCGGCCCGCCGAGGAAGCCGCACACCTGCATCTTCTTGCCGAACGCCATCAGGTCGGGCTGCACGTCGAGGTGCTGGTGCGCCCAGAAGCGCCCGGTCAGGCCCACGCCGGTCTGCACCTCGTCGAACGACCAGCAGCGCGCGGTTCTCGTGCGCCAGGTCGCGCAGCGCGCGGAGGAACTCGGGGCGGAAGTGGTTGTCGCCGCCCTCGGCCTGGATGGGCTCGATGAGGACGCAGGCGATGTCGTCCTTGCGCTCGGCGAACGCCTGCTTCGCCTGCGCCAGGCTCGCCTCCTCGGCCTGCTGGACGCGCGCCAGTTCGGCGGCGTCCACCGGGAAGCGCAGCTTCGGGGTGTCCACGCGCGGCCAGTCGAAGCGCGGGAAGTACTGGTACTTCTTCGGGTCGGCGGTGTTGGTGAGCGAGAGCGTGTAGCCCGAGCGGCCGTGGAACGCCTCGCGGAAGTGGAGCACCTGGTGCCCCTTCTCCGCGGTGTACCCGGCGCGGAAGTTCTGGCGCACCTTCCAGTCGAACGCGGCCTTGAGCGCGTTCTCCACGCCCAGCGTGCCGCCCGAGATGAGGAACAGGTGCGGCAGGTAGCCCGGGATGCCCACCCGGCCGAACACGTCCACGAACTCGGCCATCTCGACCGAGTAGATGTCGGAGTTCGACGGGTTCACCAGCGCGGCGCGCTGCAGCGCCGCGAGGAAGTCGGGGTCCTTCATCTTCGGCGTGGTTGAGCCCCAGCGGCAGCGTGGCGAAGAACGAGAAGGTGTCGAGCAGCCAGCGCCGGTTGCGCGAGTCCCACAGGCGGCGGCCATGGCTCTTGTCGAGGTCGAGCACGATGTCGTAGCCGTCCACCAGCATGTGGCGGCCGAGCGTGGCGTGCACCTCGCCGGGAGCCAGGTGCGGCGCGCGTATCGTCGGATTCACGGGGCGTCTCCTTTCACTGCCGTCGGCACGAAGCTCTCTTCCTTGGCGGTGGAGAGCACCATGATGGTGCGCGTCTGGCGCACGCCGTCCATACCGTTCAACTGGTGCAGCAGCAGGTCGCGCAGCGCGTCCATGTCGCGCACGCGCACCTTGAGCAGGAGCGAGAACTCGCCGGTGATGTGGTGGCACTCCTGGACCTCGTCGAGCGCCAGCACGCGCTCGATGAACGCCGCCTCGTACCGCGGCTGCTCGATGAACACCTCCACGAACGCCGCCACCGTCGCCCCCACCGCCCGCGGATCCACGATCGCCGACCAGCGGCGGATGAACCCCGCGTTCTCGAGCTTGCGCAGGCGCTCGTTGACCGCCGCGGTCGAGAGCCCGACCTGGCTGGCGATCTCGGCCTGGGCGGCCTTGGCGTCGCGCTGGACCAGCTCGAGGATGCGGCGGTCCTTGGAATCGAGCGTCTGGGATGTATTCACTCGGATCGACATGACACGATAATACATTCGGACAATACGCCGCACAACGTGAATCTGTTCGGCGGATGCTGGTTTCGGCCGGTTCCACGGTCTCCGTGCTAGAGTGCCCGCCGGCATGCTCTTCGCGATCGACCTGGAAGGCGTCCTGGCGCCCGAGATCTGGCCCGTGCTGGGGTCCCGGTTCGGGCTGCCCGAGCTCTCGCTCACGACCCGCGAGAGCGGGGACTTCGCCCGGCTCATGGACACCCGCATCCGCGCCATCCGGTCGCGCGGGCTCACGCTCGCCGAGCTGCAGGCGGTCGCGCACGCGATCGAGCCCGATCCCGGGGCGCGCGACTTCCTCACCCGCCTGCGCGGCCTCGGGCAGGTCATCCTCATCTCCGACACTTTCCACGAACTGGCGGAGCCGCTGGTGGGGAAGCTCGGCGGGCACAGCCTGTTCGCGAACCGCTTCGAGCTCGACCCGGACGGCACGCTGCGCGGCTTCCGGCTGCGCATCCGGGGCCAGAAGGAGCGCATCGTGTCGGGGTTCCGGAGCGCGGGCTTCAAGGTGGGGGCGCTGGGCGACAGCCTCAACGACCTGTCCATCCTCGGCTCATGCGACTTCCCGGTGCTCTACCGCCCGGTGCGGGCGCTGCTCGACGCGTTCCCGGGCGCGCCGGTGGCGCACCGACTCGACGAGGCGCTGGCGCACTTCGAGGCGGCGCGTCGCACGCTCGACGGCGCGTAGCCGGACCGGCTCAGCCCAGCAGTTCCTTCAACCGCGCGTAGCCGGCGCGACTCACCGGCAGCTCGCGCCCCTGCTGGAGCACCGCCACGCGGCTGTCCTTGGCGTAGAGCTCGAGGCGCGCCAGGCGCTCGAGGTTCAGCACGTACGAGCGGTGGATGCGCACGAAGCGCGCCGGATCGAGCCCGCGCTCGAGCGCGGCGAGCGTCTGGGGCTTGAGCGTGACCTTGCCCTCCGCGTGGATCGCCACGTAGTCGTCCTGCGCCTCGAAGTAGTCCACGCGGTCGACCGGGATGACGTGCACCTTCGATCCGTCGCGCACCAGCACGCGCTCGAGGAAGCGGCCGGGCGGGCGGGCGTCGGCCACCAGCGCCGCCACCGGCATCGCGGCATGCTGGGCGGCGCGCGCCCGCGCCAGCACCAGCGCCTCGGCGAGCCGCTCGCGGGCGAACGGCTTGAGCAGATAGTCCACCGCGTGGACCTCGAACGCGCGCAGCGCGTACTGATCGTAGGCGGTCACGAAGATCACCTGCGGCCCCTCGCCCACCAGTTCGAGCACGTCGAAGCCGTCGAGCTTCGGCATCTGGATGTCGAGGAACAGCAGGTCGGGCGCCAGCTCGGTGACGGCCTTCACCGCCTCGAAGCCGTTCGCGCACTCGCCCACCACCTCGACGTCCGGGTGCGCGGCCAGGTACTCGCGCAGCAGCGCCCGGGCCGGCGCTTCGTCGTCCACCACCAGCACGCGCAGCGGGCGGCGTTCATCGCGCCTCCCCCGACGCGGCGGGCAGGTCGGCGCGCTCGGTGGCCGGCAGGGTGACGCACACGCGATAGCGGTCGCCCGCCGGGCCCGCGTCCACGCGCGTGCGGCGCGGGTCGAGCAGGTCGAGGCGCGCGCGCACGTTCGCGAGCCCGAGCCCCTGTCCGCGGTGCACCGGCGCGGCCGGATCGAACGGGCTCTCGACCACGATGTCGAGCCGGTCGTCGTGCCGGCGGGCCTCGACGCGCACCGTGCCCCCTTCCAGACGCTGGGCCACGCCGTGGCGCACGGCGTTCTCGATCAGGGGCTGCAGCAGCAGCGGCGGGACCAGGCACACCTCGGCCTCGGGGGCGACCTGGCGCTCGACCTCGAGGCGCCCGCCGAAGCGCACGTGCTCGATCGCGAGGTAGCGCTCGGCGAGCGCCAGCTCCTCCGCGAGCGACACCCACTCCTGCGCGCCGAGCCGCTGGCTGCTGCGCAGGAACTCGCCCAGCCGCTGGCACATCTGGCGCGCGCCCTCGGGCGAGCCGGCCACCAGCGCGCTGATCGAGTTGAGGCTGTTGAAGAGGAAGTGCGGGTCCACCTGGGCCCGCAGCGCGCGCAATTCCGCCTCGCGCGCCTGCACCTGGAGCTCGAGCGAGCGGCGCTCGGCGGCGCGCGAGTCCTCGAACGCGATGATGAGGTAGTGCACCACCGCCGACAGCAGGTACAGGATGGCGCCCGCGCCGGCCAGCATCCCCGACTCCCGCGCGGCATCGATGCCCGCGAGCGGGGTGGCGGACTCGAGCACGCGCCCCCACACCGTGGTCAGCGTCATCCAGGCCACGCCCGCGGCCCCCGCGGCCACGCCGAGCCGGGCCAGCACCGCCGAGGGCGCGCTGCGTCCGAGCGGCGCCGCGCGACACACCCACCAGGCCGACAGGCAGATGACGGCGTGCGCCAGGGTGGGCGGCGCGACGAACGCGAGCGCCTCCGGCCAGGTGCGGGGCACCAGCATGCGATCGAGCGCGGTGAGCAGCGCCGCCACCGGCAGCCAGGCGGCCAGGTAGAGGAACAGGCGGGCGCGGCTCGCGAGCAGCGGATGCATGGGTCAGTGCTTGATCTCGACCGAGCCCAGCAGGGCGGTGCCCTGCACGCGCAGGATCGGGGCGCCCTCGGCGGGGGCGACGCGCGTGCGGTCGTCCACCGAGCCCAGCACGCTGGTGACCTCGCCCACGATGCGCCAGCCGTCGGGCACGCGCAGTTCCACGCCGCCCATCAGCGCGAGCACCTCGAGGGTCGCCTCGCCCCCGCTGATGCGGGCCGCGCGCAGGTCGATGACCGCGCCGCCGAGCACCGCGGAGACCTCGCCTCCCACGAACGCCGCGGACGAGCACGTGCGCGTCACCGAACCGAGCACGGCGACGGCGTTCACCTCGTCGCCGCTCGCGTCCGAACCGACGGCCTCGTCCACGGCGCGCGTGATCCCGCGGTCGATGGCGTCGGCCAGATGGACGCGCACCCGGCCGCGGCGCGAGCGCCGCCCGATGACCGCGCCGAGGACGAACGGGGAGCGCCCCTTGCGGAACGACGGACCGCCGACCAGGTAGACCCCGATCAGCACCAGGATGAGCGGGCCCAGCTCGAAGGACGACGTCCAGTCGCCGTGCAGCGCCAGCGCCTGCATGTAGACGCCGGCGATGATCACCATCGAGCCCATCAGCGGCCGGCGCGCGCAGCCGATCCCCATCAGGCACACGATGCCCCACGCCACCACCGTCAGCGGCCAGAAGCGGAGGATCGCGCTGGCGTCGAGCACGTCGAAGTTGTCGAGCGTGAACAGCACGCCGACCGCCGCGAGCACCAGACCGAAGAACAGCCGTGCCCGCAGCACCGGGCGGGTCTCGATCATCGCGGGCCTCCTTCGGGCGCGGCCGCGACCCGCGTCCGGGTCGCTCCCAACAGCACGAGCGCCGCACCCAGCGCGACCAGCAGCAGCGGCCAGGCGTGCAGCGCGAGTTCGCCGGCCACCGCGATCAGCGTCCGCGCCAGCGTCGGGATCACACCCGGCGGCAGCACGCGGTCCAGCGCCCAGGCGCCGACGCTCACCAGCGTGAGGTAGGCGCCGGCCACGATACACACGATGCCCGCGTGGCGCATGCGGAGCCCGGTCCGTCCGGCGGGCGCGCTCACGAGGGCGACCCCGCGTCGCGGTCGCGCCGGACGCGGTCCTCGGTGAGGGCGCGCACCACCATCCCGACGCCGCTCGAGACGAACAGCAGGGGCCACGAGTTGCGATAGGTGAGCCCGTACCAGTGGAGCTGGACCGCGAGCAGCCACAGCCCGACCAGCGCCCACGAGATGCCGTGGCCGAGGTCGCCGGCGCGGTAGGGCACCGCGACGCGGCTGATCCCGTAGAGCACCACCAGCAGCGGCCACCACTGACCGATGTCGCCGAGTCCGAATCCGCCCAGCCGGTCGAGCGCGAACAGCGTGCCGGCGGCGATGAACAGCAGTCCGATGATGATCCGCCGCTGTCCCTGAGACCCGTTGCTTCCTTCCATCTTCGCCTCCTTCGCCGGGATTTCCCGGCTCCACAGGCAGACTACGCGGGCGCCGGCGCGCCCGCCTGTGGGAATCGGCCAGCGGCGGCTGCGGACCGGCGAGCGACGCCGCCGGGCCGGCGAGGGTGGCTCACCCGACGGTCGCTTCCGGGTCACCGCGCGCGGGCAGCGCGCGCGCCCACGCCATCAGTCCGCCGGCGTCCGAGAGGTCGTCGAGCACCAGGTCGGGCGCGTGCTCCGCGAGTCGCGGGCGCGTCAGCGAGCCGGTCGCGACCGCCACCACGCGCGCGCCCGCGGCCCGCGCGCAGCGGATGTCGTGCTCGGTGTCGCCCACCACCACGCAGCGCGACGGCGGCAGACCCCAGCGCTGGCGCGCGCGCTCGACCGCGAGCCGCGCCAGCGCGTCGCGGTCGACGGCCTCCTCGCCGCAGGCGGAGAACGCGAACCGCCCCTCGATCCCGAAGCGCGCGAGCTTGATGCGCGCCATCTCGGTCATGTTGCCGGTCAGCACCGCCATGCGCCAGCCGGGCTCGTCCGCGACCGCGTCGAGCACCCGCGGGACGCCGGCCAGCAGCCGGCCGCGGGGGGGCACGAGCAGCGCGCGGATGTGCGTGAACACGGCGTCCCAGAAGCGCGCCTCGTCGGCGGTGTCGAGGGTGCGGCCGTGCTTCGCGAGGATGTCGGCGAGGATGTGCGGCTCGGTGCGCCCGGCGAAGGCGATCGACCCGAGGGTGTCGTCCACCCCCAGCCGCTCGCGCGCCGCCCGCGCGAACGCCTCACGGGCCGCGCCCTCGGTCGAGAGCAGCGTGCCGTCGATGTCGAACAGCCAGGCGAGTGTCGGGGTAGGACTCATGGCGGGCGGGCGGCATGTTAGCATGCGTGCCCGTGTCCGCCGCTCCCGCTCCCGTGGAGAGATCCCGTGCCCTTCCCTGCGCTGCCCGAGGCATCCGGCGCTCTCGCCTGGCGGTTCCGGCGCCTGCGCGCCATGGGTCCGGGCGAGGTCGTGCACCGGGCGCGCGTCGCCCTGCGCGACCGGTTCGCGCCGCCGGCCTACGCCCGGCTCGCCCCTGACGCGGCGTTCGGGGCGCTGTTCGAGGGCGACGCCGATGCCGCGCTGAGCGCGGCGCGGTTCGGCGCGCTGGCCGGCGTGCCCCGGGACGCCACCGGGCTCGAGGCCACGCTCGCGCAGGCGGCGCAGCTGGCGGACGGACGCTGGGAACTCTTCGGCCACGCCGTGACGCTCGCGCGATCCGCCGTCGTGGCGCGCGAACCCGGTGAGCGGAGCGGAGTGGCCCGACCTGCCGAGCGCGGCGCTCGACTACCACCGCACCGATCTCGCGGGCGGGGCGAAGTACGCGTGGGAACTGGGCCGGCTCACCGTGCTGCCCACGCTCGCGCTGGCGTGGCGCGCGGGCGGCGAGGACGCGCACGCGGCGCGCGCCGGGCGCTGGCTGGACGACTTCGTGGCCGCGAACCCGCTCGGCCGCGGCATCCACCACACCAGCGGCATCGAGATGGCGATCCGGGTGGCGACCGTCACCGCCACGCTCGGGCTGCTCGGCGAACGCGCCCGCGGGCCGCGGCTCGGGGCCGCGCTCGGCCTGCTCGCGCAGCAGGCGCTGTTCTGCCGCGACCACCTGAGCCTGGGCTCGAGCGCGAACAACCACCTGCTCGCCGAGTACGCGGCGATGACCCTCGCGGGCGCCACCTGGCCGACCCTGCGCGAAGGCGCCGCCCTGCTCGCGCGCGGCCACGCCGGCTCGAGCGCGAGATCCTGCGCCAGTTCCACCCCGACGGCGTGAACGCCGAGCAGGCGTTCGGCTACCTGCCGTTCATCACCGAGCTGGTGCTGTTGCCGCTGGTGGCGGCCGAGGCGGCGGGGCGCCCCGCGTCCGCCGGCGTGCGCGAGCGGCTCGGGCGCGCGCTCGAGTTCATGCGCGTGCTGCGCCTGCCGGATGGCTCGGTGCCGATGGTGGGCGACGCCGACGAGGCGCGCATCCTGCTCGCGGCGCACGGCGACCGGCTCGACCTCGCCGGCGGCGCGCTCGCCGCCTGGCTCGGCGCCGATGGACTGGCCGAGGGCGCGGACGGCTACGCGCGCCTGGTGCTCGGCCGCGCGCCGGCGCGCACCCGCGCGGCGCTCGACGGGCGCCACGTGTTCCCCGACGGCGGGTACACGGTGTGGCGCGACCGCGGCATGCTCGCGACGTTCGACCACGGCCCGCTCGGACTCGGCGCGCTCGCCGCGCACGGCCACGCGGACGCCCTGGCGGTCACGCTTGTTCCGCGGTCCGGACGCGGTGGTGGTGGATCCCGGCACCTACGCCTACCACGAGGACGAGCCGGCGCGGGCGCGGTTCCGCTCCACGCCCTACCACGGCACGGTGAACTTCGGCGGACGCAGCCAGAGCGAGATGCGCGGTCCGTTCCTGTGGGGACGGCACGCCCGGGTGGACGGCGAAGCGGGGCGCGGCGCCTGCCGCTGGGCCTCGGGTGAGACCCACGAGCGCGCGGTCGACGCGTCGGCCGAACGCGTGGTGATCGACGACGGGGTGCGGGGCGCCGGCGCGCGGCTGGCGTTCCCGCTCGCGCCGGGCGCGCAGGTCACGCTCGAGGGGCACCGCGCGATCGTACGCGCTGGGCGCGCGGTCGCGCGCTTCGAGGGCGAGGGCCTCGATCCGTGGCGCGTCGAGCCGGGCGAGGTCTCGCGCGCGCTCGGCTGGCGCGAGCCCGCGCCGCGGCTGGTCGCGCGCATCCCGGGCGAGCGCGCCCGCACCACCATCCGCCTCGGCGACGCCTGAGCGCGGCGCGCCCGCGCCGGATCCTCAGCGCGCGGTCGAGGGCGCCGCGGCGGCCCGCTCCCGGAACAGGCGGTTCGGCTCCCCCCGCTCCCACGGGCGGTACTCCATCGCGAACCGCACGCGCTCGGCGAGCGGCGGATGGGAGTACTGGAGCCACACGCGCCACGCCGGGGGCTCGGGATCGGAGCGGTTCTGCGAGCCGAGCTTGATGAACGCGCGCGCCGCGGCGTCGTTGTCGTGCGTGATCTCGAGCCCGAAGATGTCGGACTCGTGCTCGACGCCGCGGCTGTAGCCGTTCACCACCGGCTGGGCCGCGAACGAGAGCAGCGTGAGCACCGCGACCAGCAGCGGCATCGCCGCCAGGTCGTGGAGGGCCGTGAAACCCCAGCGCGGGCCGAACCGCGCCACCAGCGGATCGAGCAGGCGCGCGGCGAGGAAGAACAGCAGGAACGAGAGCAGGCTGGTCAGCAGGATGCCCTTCCAGATGTGGTGCAGCACGTAGTGGCCCATCTCGTGGCCCATCACGCACAGGATCTCGTCCTTGCGCATGCCCTTCAGCGTGGTGTCCCAGAGCACGATGCGCTGCGAGACCCCGAAGCCGCTCACGTAGGCGTTGTACTTCCGGGTCTGGCGGCTCTTGTCCACCTCGTACACGTTGCGCCCCGGGATGCCCGCCTTCTCGGCGAGCGCGACGATCTCGCGCTTCAGCGCCTGGTCGCGCAGCGGCGTGAACTTGTTGGTGAGCCCGTCGACGTAGGGCGAGATGAGCGAGCCCGCGAGGATCACCGGCAGCGTGCCGAGCGCCAGCCACAGCCACCAGCGACGCGGCTGCTTCTCGAGCGCGCCGTAGGCGAGCGCCACCAGCGGCACCACGCCGAGGAAGCACAGCGACACCGCGAGACCGATGCCCTCCTCACGCAGCCAGGCCCCGAACGACTGGTTCGAGAGCGCGTACTGGTGCTCGAGCGCGAAGCCCTGGTACCACGCGAACGGGAACCCGAGCGCGGCCCCCACCAGCGAGTAGAGGGTGAGGTAGACCAGCACGCGCACGTAGCGCGACGAGCCGAGCGCGTGCGCGATGTCGCGCATGCGCGCCGACAGCCCGGTGGCCAGCACCAGCAGCGCCACCGCGATGGAGTAGAACGGGTCGAGCAGGGCGAGCGCGCCGCGCTTCTGCGAGTACGCGCGGCTCTCGCGGGTGAAGTTGGCGCGGATCTCGGCGAGATGGTCGACCGGGGGCGCCGGCGCCGCCGGCGCGGAGGAGTCCGCGGCCGCGAGCGCGGCGCTGTCGGCCGCAGCGGGCGAGCTTCCGCCGGGCGCGATGGCCGCGCTGTCCGCCGCCGCGGGCGCCCCCGCGCCGGGCGCGGGGGCGGCGAAGCCGGCGGGTGCGAAGGCCAGCGTGAGCGTTACCGCGAGCGCCAGCGGGTGGGCGAACGCGCGAGCGAGGCGGCACGGCCAGCGGAGCGGACCGTCAGGCGACATGGGATCTCTCCTCGTCAGGGAGCGGAGCGGCACGCGCCACCGTAGGCGGCGACGAGGGCACGAGGCAACCGCGAGCGTCCCCAGCGCGCGCAGGAAGGTGCCCGGCGCGGCGCCCGGCGGCCGCCCGCGATCCGATGCGGCTCAGCGCACCGCGGCGATCCGGCGCGCGGCGGACTGGCCGCCCGATCGCGCCCGCACCAGGTAGATCCCGGGACCGACGCGCCGGCCGGCCTCGTCGCACAGGTCCCAGCTCAGCGGGTGCTCGCCGCCCGCGAGCTCACCCCGGGCGAGCACTCGCACGCGCCGCCCCGCAGGATCGAACACCTCGGCCACCACCTCGCCGCGGTGCGCCATCCGCAGCGTGAGCGCGACGGCGTCGCGCGCGGGGTTCGGCCGCGGCGCCGACAGGGCCAGTCTCGCCGGGAGATCGTCGTCGGGCCCGGGCGCGCCGGGCGGCAGCGGCGTCAGGTTCACGTCGTCGCGGTCGAAGACGATCTGGTAGGGCGGCAGCCCGGTGGCGAGCGGGCCCGCGAGAGGCGCGTCGGAGCCACAGCCGAACACCCGCAGCCCGGGTGCGGAAGGGCGGGTGTCGCACACCCACAGCTCGTCGCGCGAGCGGCTCACCGCCAGGTCGGGCAGGGAGAAGCCGCCGGGGGCGTACACGGTGGCGATCCTCTCGCCGCGGGTGGCGCTCCACGAGACCACGGAGGTGTTGAACGACGCGTCGCTCACGATCGCGTACGAGTGGTCGGGAAGCCAGTACGCGAAGTCGCCGATGTCGCCCCCCAGCGCCTCCTCGGTGACCAGGAAACCGGCGCTCGCGTAGCGCGGCGCGTCCGGCGGGAGGCCGCCGCCGGGCGCCGGGCCGCCGCCGGAGTTGACCGGGATGGACTCGATACCGCCGTCGAGCACGCCGTACGCGCCGGCGCAGCCGATCAGCAGGCGCCCCCCGACGGAATCGAGCTCGAACGCGGTGGTGGGGTTGCGTCCGGTCAGCGGGATGCCCTGGACCCCGGGGCGACCCGGATCCACGTCGAGCACAGTGTCCGCGGCGAGATCGATCACCGCCACCAGGCTGGTCTCGGAGGGCGCGAAGTTCACCAGCCGCTGGAGCGCGACGAACAGCATCCCGTCCGCGGTCGCCATGCGCGTCGCCTCGGGCAGACCGTCGGCGTCCGCGAACCCGGCGAGCGGGATCGCGCCCGTCACCGTGCCCGCGCTCGGGTTCACGATCAGCAGCTGGGCCAGCCCGAGGCACGAGACGTACGCCTTGGTCGCGGACACCACCGCGATGTCCTGGGGGTTGGTGCCGTTGCCGGTCGAGAACTGGCGCAGCGTCGCGTAGCCCTGCGCCGGAGCCACCACCTGGATGTTGTCCTGGCCGTACCGGTTGACCACATAGAGCCGCCCGCCCCACCAGCGCAGCGTGGCGTCGGAGTGCACGCGCGCGACGTCGGCCTGCACCGCGCGCGTCGCGAGGTCCACGGCGCTCAGGCCGCCGGTGGTGAAGTCGGTGGTGACGACGTACCCACGGGTCTCGTTCGGAACGGCGGAGCCCACCCTCGGGAGCAGTGCGAGGAGCGCGAAGAACGCGAGCGATGCACGGTGCATGGTGTCCTTCGACTAGCGGTGGATGGGCTCCGCCGGACCGACGCGCGTCTCGCAGGCGACGAACACGGTGCGGCCGGGCAGCGGGAATCCCGCCACGTCGGTGACGTGGCGGTCGGTCAGGTTCTTGCCTTCGAGCGTCAGGCGCAGCCGGCCGCGCAGGACCGGCCACGACAGTGAGGCACCCGCCAGGGTGCGGCTCGGGACGCGGTCGCGATTGTACGGATCGAGCACGTTGTCCCCGATGACCTGCACGTCGGCCGCGAACCGCAGCGCGCCCGCCGGCGCGTCGAGCCGCAGGTAGGCCTGGCGGTCGGGGCGCTGCGGCAGGCGCTTGCCGCGCAGCCAGGCCGTGTCGCTCTGGTCGATCGCCGACTGCCAGGTCAGGTTCCCGAGCAGCGCGGGGCCGCCGGGGACCGCCACCCGCGCGCTGAGCTCCTCGCCGCGGATGCGCGCGCGCGAGACGTTCTCGGCGCGCGAGTAGCTCTGCGACAGGCGGGTGTAGAGGATGAGATCGCGCGGCCGCGACTCGAAGTGCGCCCACTCGAGTGCGGCGCGCGCCCGCCGCAGCGCCCCGTTCCACGCCGCGCCGGCGTCCCAGTTCCTGCCCCGTTCGGGGAGCAGCGCGGGATTGCCGACCACGAAGCCCTGGTTGCCGAACAGCTCGAGGAAGTCGGGGGCGCGCTCGGCCGCGCTCCAGTTGGAGCGCAGTTCGAGCCCGCGCCCCACGGCCACGCGCGCGCCGAGCTGCGGCGAATCGAGGGTGCGCGCGAGGTCGATCGACTGGACGCGGTCGCCCACGCCGCCGGTGCGACGCTGGTCGCGCAGCCGGTCCCAGCGGCGCGCGGCGCGCAGCAGCAGGCGGTCCCCGGGGGAGCGCCACTGGGCGCCCAGCAGCGCGCCCGTGCTGCGGCGGCTGCTCGGCGGCGGATCGGTGAACGGGTCGGCCGCGTCGGTCAGCCGGGCGCGCTCGCGGCGCGCGCTGGCGCCGGCCTCGAGCGCGAACCCGCCCGGGAGCGCCGGCCACTGGAGCGAGAGCGCGGCGTCCTCGCCCGTGAAGCGGTCGTCGGTGTCGTGGCGCCCGAGCCCGAGCTCGCCGGAGCGCGCGCGATCGCGCAGCCGGGAGCGCTCGCGCTGGAGCGCCGCGCGCACGCGCACCGCCGGCGTCGCGCGGCCGGCCTCGCGCTCGGCCTCGAACCGGGTGAGGGCGCGCACGAACGCCAGCCGGGCCTCGCGCGCCGGCACCACCCCGAGACCGGGGAGGCCCTGGGCCTTGTGGAAGACGTCCTCACGCAGCGTCACCCGCAGGCCTTCGCCCGGCCGCCAGGTGGCGCTGGAGAGCAGCGTGGCGGAGGCGAATCGGTTGTTCACGCGGGTGCTCAGGCTGTCGTCGCCGGGATTGAACGGCGTGCCGTTGTCGTCGGCGAAGCGGAAGTCGCCGCGCGAGGACTGGTAGCCGGCGTGCACCAGCGCCCCGAGCGTGCCGCGCCGGGCACCCGCCGTGGCGCGTCCCTCCCAGGTGCCGAACGAGCCGCGCGCCACGCGCGCGTCGAGCAGGTCGGGTGAGGCCGCGGTGATCAGGTTGATGGCCCCGCCCGGCGTGGCCGCGCCGAGACCCAGCGGCGCGACGCCGCGGTACACCTCGACCCGCTCCACCGCGGTGAACGGCAGCTCGGCGAGATCGACCACGCCGTGCGCCGCCGAGGTGATGGGCGCGCCGTCGAGGAACACCGCCACCTGGCCCGCCGGCGCGCCGCGCAGGGACACCGTGCTGAACGCGCCGAGCCCGCCGTACTGCACCACGTGGACCCCGGCGGCGCCCGCCATCACCTCGGCGAGCGATTCGAGGGCGCGCCCCGAGACCCCGGCGGGAAGGTCGGCGACGAACGCGGTGGGCTGGCGGCGGCGGGCGCCCTCGAGCCGCGCGCGTTCGCGGTCCACGCGCACCTCGGGGAGCACGAACACGGTGTCGCGCACCGGCGCCGCCGCGGCCGGCGCGGAGGCGAGCAGGAGCAGGAGTGCGGCGGAACCGATCACGGCGTCTCTCGCGCTTGGATCGAGAAAGCCCGGCGTCGCGAGAGAGGATCTCGGGAGGCCGGGCCCGGAGAGCGCCGCGCACACCCTCGACGCTCTCACTCGAAGCGTCACGGGCAAGGCTTCCGGGCAGGTTTCCTGGCTCAGGACCGTGCGGATCCTCGCCTTCCCAGCCCGGAGGCCAGTGGCGTACAGAGGATCCTGGGGACCATCACAGTGGCGGGACCGCGGGGGATTCACACCCCCTTCCCTTTCAACCCACGACGTGCGGGCACCCGGAAGATGTCGCGCGCACCATGCCCCCCGCGTCCGCTCCCGTCAAGTGGGGAGCCGCGCCGGGTGGTACGCTCGCTCGCGCCGCGCGACGGCGCGCCCGCTCGACACCCGAGGAGCCTCGCATGCAGGAGATCGCGCTCAAGGTCATCGCCACGGTGCGCAACGCGCGCACCGGCACCTCCGACGACACCGCGTGGGGCGCCGTGGAGTCGGTGATCGAGATGGCGCCCGGGTACGCCGACGGGCTCGCCGGTCTCGACTCGTTCTCCCACGTGCTGGTGGTGTTCTTCATGGACCGCGACGTCGGCGAGGCCCCGGCGCTCCAGCGCCGCCCGCGCGGACGCCCCGACATGCCGCTGCTCGGCGTGTTCGCCCAGCGCGGGCGCAACCGCCCCAACCCGATCGGGGTGACCGCGGCGACGCTGGTGCGGGTGGAGCCCGGCCGGGTGGTGGTGTGCGGGCTCGACGCGGTGGACGGCACCCCGGTGCTCGACCTCAAGCCCTACGTACCGGCGTTCGACCGCCGCGATCCGGCGCGCCTTCCGGAGTGGATGCCGCGCCTGATGCGCGACTACTTCTTCCCCGGCGACGCGACGCCCTGATCGCGGTGGCTATCGCCGCTGGTCGGCAAGCGCGCAGGCGCGGCGGAACACCGCGTGCCACATCGGGCGCGTGAGCCGGCCGGTGTTGGTGTTCTGGCGGCTCGGATGGTACGAGGCGAGCAGCGTCACGCCCTCGAGCGTGGCCTCCGCGCCGTGCGCGAAGCGCGGGCGCTCGCGGGCGGCGAGGCGCTCCCACCAACCCGTGGCGCGCAGCCAGGCCTCGTGCCCGATGCGGCCGAGCGTCACCACCACGCGCACCTCGCGCAGCAGCGCACACTCCGCGGCGAGGAACCCGCGGCAGCGCTCGAGCTCGGCCCCGGTGGGCCGGTTGGCGGGCGGCGCGCACCGTCCCGCCGCGGTGACGTACGCGCCGGTCAGCCGCAGACCGTCGTCGCGTCCCACGCTGGTCGGCTGGTTCGCGAAGCCCTCGGCGTGGAGCGCCTCGTAGAGCCAGTCGCCGCTCGAGTCCCCGGTGAACACGCGCCCGGTGCGATTGCCGCCGTGCGCCGCCGGGGCGAGGCCGACCACCAGCAGCCGGGCGTTCGCGTCGCCGAAGCCCGGGACCGGACGGCCCCAGTAGAGCTGGTCGCGGAACTCGCGCTTGCGCTCGCGCGCGACCGCGGCGCAGTGCGCGCGCAGACGCGGGCACGCCTCGCACTCCACGATCGCCCGCGCCACCGCCGCGAGCGTGCGCGGGCTCGCCGCGGGCCTCAGCGGCCGGGCCATGCCACGCGGGCTCCGGGCCGCCGGGCTCGCCGCGGCCCCGGTGTGCGCAGCCGCCGGCGCGATCCCATACGGTCAGCATAGGAGGCTTGATTCGCCCTGGGCAAGCCCCTAGATTCCCCCGGTGCTCGAACGCATAAGGGACGTCCTGACCGCCCTGCGGGAACTCCTCATCGGGCGTCCCAAGAACCTCCTCGACCCGCATATCCATCACAGCCTGGCCCTCATCGCGATCTTCGCATGGGTGGGCCTTGGCTCGGACGGGCTGTCGTCCTCGTCCTACGGGCCCGAGGAGGCGTTCCTCCACCTCGGCGCGCACCAGCATCTCGCCATCTTCCTCGCGCTCGCGACGGTCATCACCATCTTCCTGATCTCGGCCTCGTACGGGCAGATCATCGAGCTGTTCCCGAGCGGCGGCGGCGGCTACCTGGTGGCGACCAAGCTGCTCGGCACCTACCCCGGGGTGATCTCGGGCTCGGCGCTGGTGGTGGACTACATCCTCACCATCGCGATCTCGGTGGCCTCGGGATGCGACGCGATCTTCTCGTTCCTTCCCCACGGCCTGAGCGGCTTCAAGGTCGGCGTCGAGCTGCTCATCATCCTCGGGCTCACCGCCCTCAACCTGCGCGGGGTGAAGGAGTCCGTGCAGGTGCTGATGCCCATCTTCGTGGCCTTCGTGATCACCCACGTGGTGCTGATCCTCAAAGGCATCCTCGGACACACGACCCTGCTCCCCCACCTGCTCGGCGACACGCTGCGCGACACCCAGGGCGCGGTGCAGGATCTCGGACTGTGGGGGGTCATCTTCGTCTTCCTCCGCGCCTTCTCGCTCGGCGGCGGCACGTTCACCGGCATCGAGGCGGTCAGCAACAGCACCGACATCCTGCGCGAGCCGCGGGTCGAGACCGGCAAGCGCACCATGCTCTACATGGCGTTCTCGCTGTCGTTCGT
Organism: Candidatus Eiseniibacteriota bacterium; assembly: GCA_963776245.1. GTDB lineage: Bacteria > Eisenbacteria > RBG-16-71-46 > RBG-16-71-46 > RBG-16-71-46 > CAVSAC01. The sequence goes on from CAVZLN010000006.1 coordinate 664,710, forward strand.
CTCGGGCGGCATCCTGCTGTGCTACCTGCTCAACGGCGTCGGGCACGCCGAGGGCAAGACGCTCAACGCCACGCTGTGGGAGATCATCATCGGCGGCTGGAACATCGGCGGCTTCAACGTCGGGCCGGCGGTCGTGATCATCACGCTGCTCAGCGAGGGCGCGCTGCTGTTCGTGGCCGCGCAGACCGGATTCGTCGCCGGCCCGCGCACGCTGGCGGCGATGGCGGTGGACCACTGGGTGCCCAAGCGCATGGCGCACCTGTCCGAGCGGCTGGTCACCCAGAACGGCGTCCTCGCCATGGGCGCGGCGGCCGCGATGGTGCTGCTCTACTCCCACGGCGCGGTGCGGCTGCTCGTCATCATGTACTCCATCAACGTGTTCATGACGTTCACGCTATCGCAGCTCGGCATGGTGCGGCACTGGTGGAACGAGCGCCACGCGCTCGGACACTGGCGCCGGCGCATGATCGTGGCCAGCCTCGGCACCGCGGTCACCGGCGGCATCCTCGTCATCACGTCGGTGGTCAAATTCGGCGAGGGCGGCTGGGTCACCCTGGTCGCGACCGCGTGCCTGATCGCGTTCTGCTTCATCGTGCGGCGCCACTACCACCGGGTGCGCACCATGCTCTCGTCGCTCGACGAGGTGCTCACCAACCTGCCGCTGCCCGAGCCCAAGGAGGTCGCCGAGCTGGCGCCCGACGGGCCCACCGCCATCGTGCTGGTGGAGTCGTACGCCGGCCTCGGCATCCACACGCTGCTGTCGGTGCAGCGCATGTTCCCGCGCCACTTCAAGAACTTCGTCTTCTGCTCGGTCGGCCTGGTGGACTCCGGCCAGTTCAAGGGCACCGCCGACATGCAGGCGCTCGAGGAGAAGGTGCGCAAGGACCTCGGGCAGTACGTGAACCTCGCGCAACGCATGGGTTACTACGCGGAATACCGCTACACGCTCGGCACCGACCTGATCGAGGAGCTCGAGCACATGTGCATGGACCTCATCAAGGAGTTCCGGCGCCCGGTGGTGTTCGCCGGCCAGCTGGTGTTCCAGCGCGAGAGCCTGTTCACGCGCACGCTGCACCACGAGACCGCGTTCTCGGTCCAGCGCCGGCTGCAGTTCCGCGGGGTCCAGGTCATCATCCTGCCGATCCGCGTGTGGGAGCGGAAGGGCGCGGCCTGAGGGCGGCCCCGCCATGCTGAAACGCGTGCGCGGCGCCCTGATCGGCGCTCCCAGGAACCTCCTCGATCCGCACATCCACCATCGGCTCGCCCTGATCGCGTTCTTCGCGTGGGTCGGGCTGGGCTCGGACGGGCTGTCGTCGTCGTCCTACGGCCCCGAGGAGGCGTTCCTCGCGCTCGGCGCGCACACCCACCTCGCGCTCTACCTGGCGGTGGCGCTGGTGCTCACGGTGTTCCTGATCTCGGCCTCGTACTCCCAGATCATCGAGCTGTTCCCGAGCGGCGGCGGCGGCTATCTGGTGGCCACGCGCCTGCTCTCGCCCGGCCTCGGGCTGGTCTCCGGCAGCGCGCTGGTGATCGACTACATGCTCACCGTGGCGACCTCCGTGGCCTCGGGCTGCGACGCCATCTTCTCGTTCCTGCCGGGCCTCACGGGGGTCAAGCTCGAGGCCGAGTTCGCGGTCATCGCGGGGCTCACGCTGCTCAACCTGCGCGGCGTGCGCGAGTCGGTGGCGGCGCTGGTGCCGATCTTCCTCGCCTTCGTCGTCACCCATCTCGGGCTCATCCTGTGGGGGATCCTCTCCCATGGCCCGGCGCTCGGGCACCTGGTCGCCGACACCGTCGCCGACACCCATTCCGCGATCGGCGAGGTCGGGCTGCTGGGGGTGCTGGCGATCTCGCTGCGCGCGTTCTCGCTCGGCGGCGGCACGTTCACCGGCATCGAGGCGGTGAGCAACGGCGTCCAGATCCTGCGCGAGCCGCGGGTGAGGACCGCGAAGCGGACCATGCTCTACATGGCCGCCTCGCTCTCGTTCACCGCCGGCGGGATCCTGCTGTGCTACCTGCTCAATGGCGTCACGCACGAGCCCGGCCGGACGCTCAACGCGTCGCTCTGGGCGCTCCTGACGCACGGCTGGCACATCGGCCGGTTCGACCTCGGGCCCCCGATCGTGGTGATCACGCTGATCAGCGAGGGCGCGCTGCTGTTCGTCGCCGCGCAGACCGGGTTCATCGACGGGCCGCGGACGCTCTCGGTGATGGCGGTCGACCGCTGGGTGCCGAGCCGGTTCGCGCATCTCTCGGAACGCCTCGTCACCCAGAACGGCGTGCTGCTCATGGGCGCGGCCACCATCGCGGTACTGGCCTACACGCGCGGCGCGGTGAAGCTGCTGGTGGTGATGTACTCGATCAACGTGTTCATCACCTTCACGCTGTCGCAGGCCGGCATGGTGCGCCACTGGTGGCAGGTGCGGCGCTCCGAGGCCCACTGGCGCCGCCGGCTGGTGCTCGCCGGGCTCGGCGCGCTGGTCACCGCGCTGATCCTCGCGGTCACCTCGGTGGTCAAATTCGGCGAGGGCGGCTGGGTCACGCTCGCGGTGACTGCCGTGTTCGCCGGCGTGTGCCTGCTGATCCGCCGCCACTACCGCCAGGTCGGCGAGATCATGAAGGGGCTCGACGACACGCTGCTCGATCTGCCGTTCCACGACGACGTCCCCGAGCGCGCGCTGGCGCCCAACGGACCCACCGCCGTGGTGTGCGTCGGGGCCTACGACGGTCTCGGGGTGCACACGCTGCTGTCGGTGCAGCGCCTGCTGCCGCACCACTTCAAGAACGTCGTGTTCGTGTCTGCGGGCATCGTGGACTCGGGGCGATTCAAGGGCGCCGACAGCACGCGGGCCCTCGAGGACCAGGTGGCCGCCGATCTGGGCCAGTACGTCCGCCTCGCCAACCGCATGGGGTACTATGCCGAATATCGGTACGCGCTCGGCACCGATTCGGTCGAGGAACTCGAGGCGCTGTGCGCCTCGCTCACCCGCGAGTTCCGCGGGGTGACGGTGTTCCTCGGCCAGCTGGTGTTCGAGCGCGAGAATCTGTTGACGCGCGTGCTGCATCAGGAGACGGCGTTCGCGATCCAGCGGCGCCTGCAGTTCCGCGGGATGCAGTCGGTCATCCTGCCGATCCGGGTCTGGGAGCCGAAGGCGTCCGGGCCCGGGATCGGCTGAGTCGGGCGCGGCCCCCACCCGTCGCGCCGTCCGAAGGAGGAGCGATGTACCAGATCGACATGCGGGGCAAGCACGCGCTGGTGATGGGCGTGGCCAACCACCGCAGCCTGTCGTGGTCGATCGCGGAGCACCTGTCGAAGGCCGGTGCACGCGTCTGCCTGACCTACGCGAACGAGCGGCTCCAGCCGATGGTGGAGGAACTGGCGGCCACGCTGCCGCACGCGTTCACCGCCGAGTGCGACGTCACCAAGGACTACCAGATCGACGAGGTGCGCAAGAAGATCGAGGGGCGCTGGGGCTCGCTCGACGTGCTGGTGCACGGCATCGCGTTCGCGCGCAAGGCGGACCTCGAGGGCAGCTTCGTCGCCACCCCGCGCGACGGCTTCCAGCTCGCGCTCGACGTGAGCGCCTACTCGTTCATCAACGTGACCCACCGCATGCTCCCGCTGCTCGAGATCGAGGGCGGCAGCATCGTGACCCTCACCTACCTCGCCGCCCAGCGCGCCATCCCCAACTACAACGTGATGGGGAGCGCCAAGGCGGTGCTCGAGCAGAGCACGCGCCAGATGGCCTACGAGCTGGGGCCGAAGAACATCCGCGTCAACTGCATCTCGGCCGGTCCGGTGAACACGCTCGCGGCGCGTGGCATCCGCGGCTTCACCGACATGCTCAAGGAGCACGGCGGCGCGGCGCCGCTCGAGCGCAACATCACCAAGGACGAGGTGGGCAGCGCCGCCCTGTTCCTGCTCAGCGACATGGCGAGCGGGATCACCGGGACGACGCTCTACGTGGACGCCGGCTGGCACATCCTCGGGATGTGACCGGCGCCCCGCGCCGGCGGGTCTCTAGCCCCCCGCCAGCCGGGCCGCTTCCTTCACCATCCACGAACCGATGATGTTGCGCTGGATCTGGTTGGTGCCCTCGTAGATCTGGGTGATCTTCGCGTCGCGCATCATCTTCTCGACCGGGTAATCGGTCATGTAACCGTACCCGCCGAAGATCTGCACCGCGTCGGTGGTGACCTTCATGGCCACGTCAGACGCGTACACCTTGGCCATCGCGCTCAGGTGCCCGATGTCCCGGATGTCACCGCGGTCCACCCGCCCGGCGAGGTCGTAGATCAGCGCCCGGGCCGCCTCGATCTGCATCCCCATGTCGGCGAGCATCCACTGCAGGCCTTGGAAGTTCATGATGCTCTGGCCGAACTGGTGGCGCGTGTGCGCGTACTTGAGGGTCTCCTCGAGCGCGCCCTCGGCGATGCCGAGCGCCTGGGCGCCCACGCCGGGACGCGAGATGTCGAAGGTCTTCATGGCGACCATGAAGCCCTGGCCCTCCTTGCCCAGCAGGTTCGCCGCCGGGACGCGCGCGCCGTCGAAGATGAGCTCGCGCGTCACCGACGCGTGGATGCCCATCTTGGTCTCCTTCTTCCCGAACGTGAACCCGGGCGTGCCCTTCTCGATGATGAAGCACGACGCGCCGCGCGCTCCCTTCTCGGGATTCGTCAGCGCCACCGTGGTGTAGACGTCGGCCTCGCCGCCGTTGGTGATGAACACCTTGGTGCCGTTCAGGACGTACTCGTCGCCCTCGCGCCGCGCCGTGGTGCGCTGGGCGCCGGCGTCCGAGCCCGCCATCGGCTCGGTCAGGCCGAACGCGGCGAGCCGCTTCCCGGCGGCGATCGCAGGCAGGTACTTCTTCTTCTGCTCGTCGCTGCCGTGCAGCAGGATCGGGAAGGCGCCGAGCGCGGTGCCCGCGAACGCGAGCGCGATGCCGGCGCACGCCTTCGAGAGCTCCTCGGTCACCAGGCACATGTTGGTGATGCCGTAGCCGTCCTCGACCAGGCCCTCGTAGGCGGTCGGGACGAACACCCGGAACAGGTCGACCTTCGCCAGTTCCTCGACGATGTCCCAGGGGAAGATGTTCTCCTCGTCGTACTTCGCCCGGACCGGCTTGACCTTCTCCTCGGCGATGGTCCGCGCCAGATCGCGGATGGTCTGCTGCTCTTCGGTGAGGTGCATCGCGATCTCCATCGCCTCGATGTGGCCCCGCGGGGCCGTCACATCCCTCCGCGTCCGTCGTGGACGCGGACCCGCCGCGCGCGAGACCGGGGGGCCGGGGAGAGCGCTTCGCGATGCGGGGCCCGGTATGTCTAGCAGAAAGGTGGGCAACCCGGAAGCCCGGCGGGCCGGATGGTGATTATCGCTAGGATGGCCGCCGGCCCGCCTGATATCATTCCTGTGCTCTTTCGTACCCAGGTTGCCCCCGTGAGATCGCCTGTCGGCGATCCGGCCGCGCGGATGCCCTTGGAGCCTGACCCCCCGATCCGAGGTGAATCGTGTCCCGCACGTTGCTGCCCCCCGCCGTGCTCGCCGCCGCATGGGTCGCGCTCGGTTCCGCCGCGCCCGCCCGCGCGGTCACCGTTCCGAGCGGATTCGTGGTCGAGAACGCCGTCTCCGGATCCGCCTTCTCGGGGCCGGTCGGGATGGCGTTCCTGCCCGATGGACGCTTCATCGTGTGCCAGCAGACCGGCACCGCCTACATGGTTCGCAACGGCGCCCGGCTCACGGCACCGGTGTGGAACGGCACCAACGAGGTGCTCAGCAACGGCGATCGCGGCCTGCTCGGGGTGGCGGTGGATCCGCGCTTCTTCCAGAACCACTACGTGTACTTCCTGTACACGGTGGACCCCGACTCGAACGGCGTCGACACCGACGCCAGCGGATTCGGCCGGCTGACGCGTTACACCATGCGCGCCACCGGGGACACCAACACGGTCGATCCGGCCACGCGCACCATCCTGATGGGGGTGGACTGGCGCCACGGCAAGCTCGACGGCGCCACTTCGCACAGCATCGGCTCGCTGCGCTGGGGACGCGACGGCAGCCTGCTGGTCTCGGCGGGCGAGGGCGCCGACTTCAACCAGATGGACGCCGGGGGGCTCTACCCGGCCGCGTTCGGCAGCACCCGCACCGATCCGAATGAGGACATCGGCGCGTTCCGGGCGCAGGACATCACCAATCTGGGCGGCAAGATCCTGCGCCTCGACCCGGCCACCGGGCTCGGCTATCCGAGCAATCCCTTCTACAACGGCGATCCGACCGCGGCGCGCTCGAAGGTATGGGCGTACGGGTTCCGCAACCCGTTCCGATTCGGGCTGCGCCCCGGCACCGGGAGCACCGATCCCGCCGCGGGGAACCCGGGGGTGGCCTTCGTGGGAGACGTGGGCTGGGCGACCTGGGAGGAACTGGATGTCGTCACGCTCGCGGGCCAGAACTTCGGCTGGCCGTGCAACGAGGGCTTCGGCCCCGTGCCCGTCTACCAGAGCGCCGCCCCCGCCCACAACGGATGCGGCACCACTGGCACCGCCACCAATCCCTCGGGCTGGCGCCAGCCCGCGAGCGTGTGGCACCACACCCTGCCGACCCGCAGCGTGCCCCCGGGCGTCACGGGGATCGCGGCGGTGGGCGGCACGTTCTACGCCGACACGGTCTATCCCGGCCAGTACCGCGGGCGGTACTTCTTCGCGGACTACGGCGGCGACTGGATCCGGGCCGCGACCTTCAGCTCGACCAACAACCTGATCTCGATCGAGACGCTCGGCACCTCGATGGACGTGCCGGTGGACCTCCAGCGCAGCCCGGTCGACGGCAACCTTTACTACGTGTCCATCACCACCGGCCAGATCCGCCGCATCCGCTACACCGGCACGCCGGGCGGCAACGCGGCGCCGGTCGCGCCCGCGGTGGCCTCGCCGACCAGCGGGCCAGTGCCGCTCAGCGTGAGCTTCTCGGGCGCCGACACCTTCGACCCCGAGGGGGACGCCCTCACCTTCGCGTGGACGTTCGGCGACGGGGGCACGTCGAGCCTCCAGAACCCCTCGCACCTCTACACCACCACGGGCACGTACACCGCCATCCTCACGGTGAGTGACGGACACGGCGGGCAGTCCCAGTCGTCCACGGTGATCACTGTGGGCGCCACGGGCTCGTTCCCCACCACGGCGGTGCTCGACAATTTCAACCGTCCCGACGGGCCGCTCGGATCGCCGTGGCTCGGCACCACCGGGCTCTCGATCTCGAGCAACCAGATGATCCATACCCTGGGGTACGCCAACCCGGTGTGGGGCGGCGCCAGCTTCGGTCCCGACCAGGAGGCCTACGTCACACTGGCCGCGGTCACGCCGGGCGCGCCCGAGCACGACCTGATGCTCAAGATCCAGGGCACCTCGGACGCCGCGGCGCATCTCGAGATCCGCTACGACGACAATCTCCAGTGGATCGCGATCGGCTCGTACGAACCGGGCGCCGGCTGGCGCGAGCACGGGATCATATCGCCGGCGACGTTCGTCGCCGGCGATCAGTTCGGCGCGCGCGCGCGCGCCGACGGCGTCGTGCAGGTGTTCAAGAACGGCGCCCTGCTCGGCAGTTACTCGGCGCTGACGTGGCCCTATGCCACCGCGGGCGGCTCGATCGGGATGACGCTCTCCCAGACCTTCCAGTCGCGGTTCGACGACTTCGGCGGCGGCAACCACGTGACCGTGAGCGCCAGCCCGGTGGCGGTGGTCACCTCGCCCAACGGGGGCGAGTCCTGGGCTGGCGGCTCGACGCACGCCATCCAGTGGACCGCCACCGACGACGTCGCGGTCACGCTCGTGGACCTGTTCTACCGCGAGCATGCCGGCTCGCCATGGACGCCGCTGGCGGTCGACATCCCGAACACCGGCACCTTCGACTGGGCGGTGCACGACACCCCGACCAGCGACGCGCGCGTGCGCGTGGTGGCGTACGACGCCGATGGCCACTCCGGAGAGGACACCAGCAACGCCGACTTCGCGATCACGGCGCGCGGGGGCGGCATCGTGCACACCACCCTGCGCGACTTCACCATGCCCGGGACCCAGCCGCACGGCGCCGGCGGCTTCTCGAGCCAGTCCGCGTGCAACACCTGCCACAGCGGGTACTCCGCCGCGGTCGAGCCCGGGCGCACGGCGCGCGGCACCATGATGAGCAACGCCGCGCGCGACCCGTTGTTCTACGCCTGCCTCGCGGTCGCCGAGCAGGACGCGCCGAACGCGGGCGACCTGTGCATCCGCTGCCACGCGCCCATGTCGTGGCTGTCGGGCCTCAGCCAGCCCACCGATGGCTCGCGCATCGACGCGCTCGGGCGCGAGAGCGTGGGGTGCGACTTCTGCCACCGGCTGGTGGACCCCGTCTACAAGTCGGGCGTGAGCCCCGCGGAGGACCTCGCGGTGCTGAGCGGGATGCTGCCCTCGCACATCCCGACCGGCTACGCGAACGGCCAGTACGTGCTGGACTCCTCGACCCGCCGGCGCGGCCCGTTCGCCGATCCGCAGGCCCCCCACGAGTTCCTCGCCTCGCCGTTCCACACCAGCAGCGACCTGTGCGGCACCTGCCACGACGTCTCGAACCCGGTGTACGCGCGCGTGAGCGGCGCGCGCTACGCCGCGGGGCCGCTCGACACCCCCGCCGATTCCATCAGCTCGAGCGCGCTCATGCCGCTCGAGCGCACGTACAGCGAGTGGAAGAACAGCGCGTTCCCGGCCGGCGTCGTGCTGCCCGACTTCGCGGGCAATGCCCCCGGCGGCGTGGTGTCCTCGTGCCAGGACTGCCACATGCGCGCGGTCACGGGCCAGGGCTGCAACGCTCCCGGCGCGCCGGTGCGCACCAACCTCCCGCTGCACGACCTCACCGGCGGGAACGCGTGGATGGGCGGCGTGATGGCGTCCCTGTATCCGGCCGAGGCCGACCCGGTGGCGCTCGCCGACGCCTCGGTCCGGGCGGTCGCCACGCTCCAGAAGGCCGCCACGCTCGGGCTCGTGCTCGCCCCCGAAGCCGACAGCCTGCGCGCCAGCGTGACCGTCACGAACCGCAGCGGGCACAAGCTGCCGACCGGCTACCCGGAAGGCCGCCGCATGTGGCTCGACGTGCGGGCGAGCGATGCGGGCGGGACGGTGCTCTACGAGTCCTGCCCGTACGACACCGCCACCGGCGTGCTCGCGCCCGGCCCCGGCTCGCGCGTGTACGAGGTCAATCTCGGGATCTCGCGCGCGACCGGCGCGGCGCTCGGCTTCCCGCACGGCGCGAGCTTCCACTTCGCGCTCAACGACTCGGTGTACAAGGACAATCGCATCCCGCCGCTCGGGTTCACGAACGCCGCCTACGACGCGTTCGGCGGCATGCCGGTGGATCCCGCCGGCCCGGCGCCGCGCTATCCGGACAACCAGAACTGGGACGTCTCGGACTACCCGCTGCCGCCCGGCACCGTCGAGGTCACCGCCACGCTCTACTACCAGACCACCTCGAAGGAGTACGTCGAGTTCCTGCGGGACGCGAACACCACCAACACCGCGGGCCAGACGCTCTACGGCGCCTGGACCGCGAACCGGCGTTCGCCGCCGGTCGTGATGGCGACCGCCACCCTCCGCAAGTCGGCGGGCGTTCAGGCCGCTCCCCTGCCCACGGCTTTCTCGGTGCGCCCGCTGAGCAATCCCTCCCGCGGGACGCTCGAGCTCTCGGTCGGCTTGCCGCGCGCGGCCGACGGTGCGCCTCGAGGTGTACGACGTGGCCGGCCGCTGCGTGGGCCGCGTGCCGTACGGCCAGCTCGCGGCCGGCGTGCACCGACTGGCGTGGGACGGGCGCGTCTCCGAGCGCGCCGACGCGGGCGCGGGCGTGTTCTGGGCGGTGGTGCGAGCGGGCGACGAGCGCCTGGTGCGGCGCATCGTGCGCCTGCGGTAGCGGCGCGGCCGGGAGCGGCGAGCGCTCCGCGAGTGTCGGGACGCTTGACGCTTTCGCGAGCCGCGCATCCATCGGGCGCCCGGTCACGCGCCCGCGCGACGCATCCAGGGCTCGTCGTGGCGCGCGGTTCGGCGGATTCGCGTCCTCGCGCGCGCCGGTGGCCCGACCCTTGCCCCTCCCCAAGTGGATGTGTGTCTCCGGCCCCGCCACCCTCCCCGGGACCTTCCGCCCGGCCTCGTCCCCCCGGCTCCCGTCCTCCGGTCGCGGCGAAACCTCGCTATACGCCGTCCGCCTGACTTCCATTCCCTCCTTTCTTCCGCGGTCCGGTCCCCCATGTCGACGGGCCCCTCGCCCGGGAATAGCCCCCGGGTGACGGCGTAGTTCCAGCCAGTCGCACCACGCAGGAACCCGCTGTCCCAGGCATCACACGAGGAGGAGGACGGTCATGCACCTCATGAGCACGCTCACTCGCGCGGCCCTCGACGCCGCGGGCCGCCCCGGGCGGCGCATCACTCTCGCCGGGACCCTGGCGCTGGCGCTCGGGTCGCTGCTCGGCGCCGCCGCGCCCGCGACCGCCCGCTCTCTCACGGTGCCGATGGCCGACGGCCGGCTGGTGGATGTCCGCGTGCTCGTGGATGGAGCCGCCACCCCGCTCTATCAGCGCGCCGGGGCGTGGGACCGCCACTACTTCCAGGCGTTCCGCGGTCGCAACTACTCGCTCGAGGTGCGCAACACCACCGGGCAGCGCGTCGGCGTGCTGATCGCGGTGGACGGACTGAATGTCGTGAACGGCGAGCGCTCGCGGCTGGCGAACGGCGAAGCGATGTACGTGCTCGGTCCGTACGAGAGCGCCGTCATCCGTGGCTGGCGCACTTCGCTGGACGATATCCGGCGCTTCGTGTTCGTGGACGAGGAACGCTCGTACGCCGAGCGCACCGGCCAGGCCAACGGCGACATGGGCTGGATCCGGGTGCTGTCCTTCCGTGAGGACCGCCCGGCGTGGCGCTGGGACGAATGGAACCGCGTGCGCCCCGGGCGCGACGAGCGCGCCCAGCAGGGAGAGCGCGACGACCTGGCGCCGCCGACCGCGGCGCGCGAGAAGTCGTCCGACGGCGCGCCGGGCGCTCCCGTGCCGGCGTCCCCGAAGTTGGGCGACGCCGCGGGTGGCATGCCGCGCGGCGCGGAGCAGTTCCGCGACGGGGCGCGCCCTCCCGCTGGTGCAGGAGTCCACGCCCGGCACCGGCTGGGGCGAGCAGCGCCGCGACCCGGTGCGCGAGGTCGAGTTCCGCGCCGAGCGCGCGCCGGTGGACCGCATCACGCTCCGCTACGAGTACGCCTCCGGCCTGCGGGCGCTGGGCATCGACCTCCGCCGCGACCGGGTGTGGGAGCGCGAGCGCGGCGAGCTGGGTTTCGCAAAGCCGCCGCAGTGGTAGCCAGCACCTGACGCCATCCCCACGAGCGGCGGGCCCACACGGGCCCGCCGTTCGCCGCGCGGGACCAGGTGCGAAGGGGCGATTCCGGCGGAGCGGATTCATCGCCCCGCGCCACCAGGGCGCGCCGTTCGCCGGGCGGGACCAGGTGCGGAGGGGCGATTCCGGCGGAGCGGATTCATCGCCCCGCAGTACCTGGTCCCGTCCGGCGAGCGGCCCCCGACCATGGAGTGGAGGGAACCGCGACCGCCCTACTCCGTCACCCCGCGCAGCACCGCGATCTGCTCGCCCATCTGGATCCCGCTCAGGTACGCGCCCTCGAGACCGCCCACGCTCGCGAACGCGTCGCCGATCATCGCCACGCGCCCTCCGCGCGGTGACTCGAACCCCAGCGGATCGCCGATCCGGTCGCCCTGCCGCACGCGCGAGTATCGCCACGTGTGCGTCTGGGTCCAGGCCGGGCGCGCGGCCCAGCGTCCGAGCAGTTCGCCCGCCTCCCACAGCAGATCGGCGCTCCACTCCTCGGGCGGTCGCGCCAGGCTGTCGCTCGAGAAGCGCGGGCGACCGTGCAGCACCAGCACCTCGTGGCGCGGCTTGGGCCGCTTGCTCGAGTCGTGGGAGATCATGTGGATCATCGTGGTCTCGATCGGGTACCACATCTCGAACAGCGCATCGAAGGCCGGCGTCGCGTAGCCCGCGATCAGCGCCACGGTGCTCACCATCTCGATCGCCCGCAATCGCGCCAGCGGCGCCGCCGCGTCCGGCCAGTCCCCGATCAGCGGGCTCGCGAGCAGCGCCGACTCGGCCAGCGGCAACGCCAGCACCACGAACGGCGCGGCCAGCCGCTGGCCGTCCTCGAGCGTCACCGTGACGCGCCCATCCTCCTCGCCCAGCGCGGTCACGCGCGCGCGCAGACGCACGTCGAGGCCGCGCGCGAGATGCTCCGGGAAGGCGCTCACTCCCTCCTCGCGCGCCCAGCGCTTCGAGCCCGGGCTGAACGCGCTGCGCTGGCAGGCCAGGCGGCGGCCGCGCACGTCCCGCGGCCAGCCGTGGAGCTTGCCCGGCTCGCCCAGCGCGTTGAGCGCGACGCCGAACTCGTGCGAGCGGGTGTGGAAGAACGGTACGCCGTGGTCCACCGGCTGACCGCCCGCCACGCGTCGCGTGGCGCACCGGCCGCCCACGCCGCGCCCGCGCTCCAACAGGACGGCGGACACCCCGCGCCGCGCCAGCTCGCCGGCGCAGGCGAGCCCCGAGACCCCGGCCCCCACGATGATGACGGTCGGCGCTCCCATGGGGGTCGAATATAGCACCCGGCTCTGCTATGACTCGCGCATGGACGATCTCCGGGAGGACGCGGCCGCACCCCCGACCGCCGCCGAGCGGCGCGCGGTGCGCGCCTGGTGCATGTACGACTGGGCCAACTCCGCGTTCGCCACCACCGTGATGGTGGCCGTGCTGCCCGCGTACTTCCACGCCGCCGCCTCGCGCACCCTGCCCGCGCATCTCGCCACCGCCGCGTGGGCGTACACGGTGGCGGCCGGACAGCTGCTCGCCGCGCTCGCCGGGCCGCTGCTCGGCGCGCTCGCCGACCGGGCCGGCCGCCGCAAGCCGCTGCTGCTCGCCTGCATGCTCGCCGGGGCGGTCGCCACCGCCGCGCTCGCGGTCGTGCCGAGCGGCGCGTGGCCGCCGCTCGCGGCGCTGTTCGTCGCGGCGTACGTGGCGTTCTCGGCCAGCCTGGTGCTCTACGACGCGCTGCTCCCCGCGGTCGCGCGGCCCGCCGAGATGGACCGCGTCTCGGCGCGCGGATTCGCGTTCGGCTACCTGGGCGGCGGCGTGTTGCTCGCGCTCAACCTCGCGTGGATCCTGATGCCGCGCCGATTCGGACTGCCGGACGTCGAGGCCGCGACGCGGCTCTCGTTCGCGAGCGTGGCGCTGTGGTGGGTGGCGTTCTCGATCCCGCTCGCCCGCCACGTGCGCGAGCCCGCGTCCGTGGCGCGCGGCCACGGCGCGCACGCCTTCGCCGACGTGCTGGCGACCCTGCGCCTGCTGCCGCGCCATCCCGAGTTGCTGCGCTTCCTGATCGCCTTCTGGCTCTACAGCGACGGCATCGGCACGGTGATGCGCATGGCCACCGCCTACGGCAGCGAGGTGGGCATCGGTCGCGCGGACATGATCGGCGCGCTGCTCATGGTGCAGATCATCGCGGCCCCCGCGAGCCTGGTGTTCGGCAGGCTGGCGCGTCCGCTCGGTCCGCAGCGCGCCATCGCGCTGGCGCTCGCGGGTTACGTGCTCATCACCGCGGTCGGGTACTCGATGGCGAAGCCATGGCACTTCTGGGCGCTCGCCGGGCTGGTGGCGCTGTTCCAGGGCGGCGCCCAGGCGCTCTCGCGCTCGATGTTCGCGCGGCTCGCCCCGGCGTCGCGGCGCGCCAGCCTGTTCGGCTTCTACTCGGTGAGCGAGAAGCTCGCGGGCGTGGTCGGTCCGTTGCTGTTCGGGGTGGCGGCGAGCCTCGCGGGCAGCAGCCGGCTGGCGGTGCTCGGGCTGCTGCCGCTGTTCGTGGGCGGCGGGTGGCTGCTGCTCACCGTGGACCTCGCGCGCGGCAGCGCGCGCGCGGCGGCCGACGCGGACTGAGCCGCGCGGGGCGCGGGATGCGAGACCACGTTGGCGGCACAATCCACATCTGCGTCGTCGCTTCGATGCTGGTCCGCTACTGCACCACCGCGACCTTGGCGGTGGCACTCTCCCGGCCGCTGGCGTCGCGGGCGCGCAGGAAGTAGATGCCTGCGCGGATCCGCCCGCCCGCCGGCGGCAGCGCGATGGTGAACGCGTCGCGCCCGGCACCCGCCGACATCCGCCGCTCGCGCCACACCACCCGGCCCTGCAGGTCGTAGAGCCGGACCTCCAGCGCCCCCGCGATGGCGTCCATCACCTCGAACGCCACCTGCGTGCTGGCCGGGTTGGCCGACACCCGCAGCACCCACGGCCCCAGACCCTGCGCGGGCCACCGTGTCGCGGCACTCCACCATTCATAGCGCCGGTCCACGCTCTCGCGCCGGATGCGGTAGCGCACCATGCCGGCGGGCGCGGTGGTGTCGGTCCACCCCATCAGCGAATCGGGGCCGGCGCGCACCCGGGCCACCTGAACGAACCCCCCATCGCCATCGGCGCGCTCGACCGCCCACCACGAGCGCGGGGCGGACGTGGAGAGCGCCCAGCGCACCTGACGCAGCCGGCCGGCGGCGGCGACCCGCGGGGTGTCGGTGGTGGCGGTGGTGTACGAGTGCAGCCAGCGGACGCCGCCGACGTAGTTGGTCATCATCCAGGCCACCCAGATGTCGCCATTGCGGTCGCGGACCACGTTGGGCAGGCCGCCGTTCAGTCCCTCGGCCAGTTCCACCGCGTGCCCGAACCCCGAATCCGACGGGACGCAGATGCAGATATTGTCATTGCCCCCCCAGTCCTGGCTGTCCCACACCACTACGGGATAGTCGTACTCATCCCCATCCCGGCTCATCTCTGCACCAAATCCCCCGTGGAACTGCGTCCCATTGAGGTACGCGCACCCCAGCGATTCCGGTTCGCTCCACGCCGTGCCATCGAAGCTGGTGATGCGCACGTGTGGAGCCCAGGGGATCACCCACGCCAGCCACTGCCGGCCACCCGGTCGCGCCCGTAGCCGAGGCCGCTGGGGCCCTGGATCGGGGATGAGCGGCCCCTCCTGCCAGTCGTCCCCGCGTGCGATCCCCCACTTGACTCCAATGTCCCAGCCCGCCGCCCACGCCACGATCGCCGTCGTATCGTCAAGCACCCCGAGGGTCAACCCGTAGTTATTGGTCGGCGCGTGCAGCGGCACGTTGGTGTAGGACAGTCCACCGTCGGAGTAGTAGAGCCGCAGCGAGTCCGGCAGTTCCCGATACCCGCGGTCCTCGACCAGCAGCCAGTGTCGCCGGCGGCTCGCCGCGCCCGCATACTCCGTCACAGCGTAGGATACCTCCGTCACGCTATCCGGCGCCCAGACGCTGTCGGCCACCACGCGGGCCATGTGCATCGACGTCCGCAACTCATATACGACCGCCAGCCGCGACCACACGAGGTAGGTCAGCCCCGGTGGGGACTGCACCGGCCACAGCGCCCCAGTGCCACGGCCAAGGCTCCAGGTGCGCTGCCAGGTGCTGTCGGCCCACCGGTAGCCGAACGCGTCCTTGGCCCCGCCGGGGCCCCAGCGCGCGATGGCGTAGAGCTCGGGGGTGCCGGTGGTATCACGTTCCAGCCGCGGGAAGGCAACATAGCCGAACCCCGGCTCGATGAGCGTGGTGGCGGCCGTCCAGGCGCGACCGGGCGGCAGCCCATCGGCGCGCGCAACCCCTGCGATCGCCACGGCCGAGAGGGCCACCAGCGCCGCCGATCGCCACCCGCGCTGTCCCATGGGGGCGCACCTCCATCGCATCGGCGAGGCTCCGCACCCGACATGGAGGGTGGTTGTCGGATGCGAATGCGCCGGCGACAAGATGGATTCTACTTGCCAGCGCCGCGGCTGGGGAAGCGATGCGTTGACGTCCGTGGACACGCTGGCGCTCCAGTTCGAGTCGCCGGCGGTGGACCCGAAGTGCGACCGGGGGTCTTCGAAGTGCACGGACGACGCGGGTGGCGCCGCGGCGCCGCCCACGTCGTCGCACCTTCCGCACGCCCGCCTGTGGTGCGGCCCGCTACCGCACCACCGCGACCTTGGCGGTGGCACTCTCCCGGCCGCTGGCGTCGCGGGCGCGCAGGAAGTAGATGCCGGCGCGGATCCGCCCGCCCGCCGGCGGCAGCGCGATGGTGAACGCGTCGCGCCCACTGCCCGCCGACATCCGCCGCTCGCGCCACACCACCCGCCCCTGCAGGTCGTAGAGCTTGACCTCCAGCGCCCCCGCGATGGCGTCCATCACCTCGAATGCCACCTGCGTGCTGGCCGGATTGGCCGACACCCGCAGCACCCACGGCCCCAGACCCTGCGCGGGCCAGCGTGTCGCGGGGCTGAGCCACTCGTAGCGCCGGTCCACGCTCTCGCGCCGCACGCGGTAGCGCACCATCCCGGCCGGCGCGGTGGTGTCGGTCCACGCCATCAGCGAGTCGGGGCCGGCGCGCACCCGGGCCACCTGAACGAACTCGCCATCGCCATCGGCGCGCTCGACCGCCCACCACGAGCGCGGGGCGGGTGTGGAGAGCGCCCAGCGCACCTCACGCAGGCGGCCGGCGGCGGCGACCTGCGGGGTGTCGGTGGTGGCGGTGGTATACGAGTGCAGCCAGCGCACCCCGCCCACGTAGTTGGACATCATCCAGGCCACCCATACGTCATCCGCGCGGTCGCGCACTACAGTCGGCAGGCCTCCGTCGAGGGCTTGAGTAATCTCCTCGCCCACGCCGTAGCCCGAGTCGGAGGGTGCGCACACGCAGATGTTGAAGTGCCCGCGTCCGTCCTGCGCACCCCACACCGCCACCGGGTACTCATGTCGATCATCGTCACGGCTCAGGTCGGGGGAGTCTGACAGATGCTGAGCGGTACCGTCGGTGTAGGCGCACGTGAGGCTCTCGGGGTCCGACCACACGCCGTCCCGATACGAGGTCAGAAGGATATGGGGGTCCCAGGTGCCCCACGCCAGCCACTGCCCGCCGCTCGGCCGGCGACGCAAGCGGGGCGCATTCGTAAAGTACTGGTAGGCTGGCACCAACTGACCGGTCCGTACCCAATCGTCCCCGCGCAGCTCGCCCCACTTGATGCCCTCGTAGTAGCCGGCCCACGCCACCAGCGCGGTGGTGTCGTCGAGGGCGCCCGCCGCCACGCCGTTCTCGCCCAGACCGACCACCGGGGCCTGCCGCCACGGTCCTTTGGCGTCGGAGTAGAGCACGCGCAATTCGCTGTGGCCCTGATCGTCGCTCACCGCGAGCCAGCGCCGGTCACCGCTCACCGCGCCGGAGTACTCGGTACGCACGTCCATGACCGTGGTCACGGTGTCGATCGGCGAGAGGCTGTCGCCTAGCACACGCGCCCACATCATCAGGTTGTAGACGTTGATTGGCCCACCACACCAGGTAAGATAGGTCGTTCCGGGCGGTGATTGGACCGGCCAAGGCGCCATTGTGATCTGGCCTGCGCGCCAGCGCTGGACCCATGCGGTATCTCGCCATCCGAACACGAATGCGTCGCCGGCTCTTGGTTGCAGGCGTCGCGCGGACGTAATCAGATAGGGCACGCCTGTCGTGTCCACCTCCAGTCTGGGGGCCGACAGGTAGTCGAACCCAGTCACGGAGATGGGATAGGCAGGAGTCCACGCCTTGCCCGCAGTGAGCGCGAAGCTCGAGGGAGTCGCCATGAGGAGGATCGCGAAGCCAGTGATGCCAATACCGAGACCCGTCCGTATAAGGCACAGCGGCGAGACCGCCGCACCAGATCGCGCTGGCTTCATCGGGTGAGACTCCGTGTCGAGCACCGCCCCACTGCGGTGGGAGTCGCGCTGGAGGCGTAGCGAGATTGTACTTGCCCCCCCCCCCCGTACGTCGAGGAGAATGCGCCATGGCGGCCCGGGCGATGAGTCTTCACGAACATCCAAGCACAGCAGCCCCCTGACGGTCGCCGCGTTCGCGCCACTCGCTCATCCGGCGAGACGGCGCGAGATGTCCCCGCGCAGCGTTTCCCATCGCGCCGGGTACGGAGGCCGCCGTGCAACGCAAACTCCTCAATCGCCTCGCCACGTTTCTTGTTCTCCTCGGTCTCGCGCCGATGGCCGCATTTCCCGGAGGCGTCGGGATCTCGATCCCCGCGCCCCCTGATTCGTCAGAGGGAGGCGGTGCAACGTTCGAGGATTTCCACCGAGTGAAGCCCTCGCGCCTTGGCACCCGTCGGTTCCGCGATCTGGAGATGTGGCTCGACTACGCGTACACCGTGCGTGACAGCGGTCTGGGTGTGACGCAGGCCGAGGAGAACACGCTCGATCGCCTCGGCAAGGTGCTCGCCGATAGCGTGGGCGTCAATCCGTTCGGCATTCCCTATACCGACGTCCGCCTGGTCCACGACTACTTCAGGCCGGATTCGATCGCTCCCTATGACTCGGACCCCTATTCGCCCCACGGGTTCACGTACGGGGACAAGACACAGTACATAAACGAAGTCATGGGCGAGCAGACACTGTCTGCCGACAATCGCGGTCATATTGACTACTACATTACGCGTCCCTGGGCCCATCAGACGGGGGGCCGGACCTACACAGGATGGGGCGAGTATCCGGCACGGTTCTTCACCGCCAAGGAGGACTCCTCGACCGGCAATTGGCGGGTCGGGATGCCTCCCGAGAGCGTCGTGGTCTTCGCATCGAACTCCGTGACGATTCCCGGGCCGGATGCGCCCAGTATCCTGTGGCAGGGTGGGATTGACTGGACGCGACCCGACGATGTCGCCAATTGGGTCTTCTCCCACGAGTTCCAGCATGGCCTCAACGGTCAGTTCGACCGTTTCAGCGGCCGACTCGACACACCCTGGATCGACGAGGTGCTCTCGAGCGGTGCCGAGTTGATCGCCGGGAACACGGACAAGACCTCGAGATTCGACATCCCGTACTCGCTTCCCCTGGCCACCACCCCGAACTACCCGGCGTGGCGGATGTTCAGCGGCTATCTCGGTGTGAACTTCCGGGGCCGCGACGTCTCTCAGACACCGGCCAGCATGCAGGACGATCTGCTGGGCCGCTGGGCGCGGGGGGAGCACTCGCTAGGGGGGCTCCGCGACTTGCTCGACAACGCGGTCTGCTACGACTGCTCGACCAGGACCTATTTCAATCCCCCCAGCCAGCCGCCGCTGGACAACGCCAGCCGCTTGAGACTGCTGCTTCACGACTGGCGGGTGGCGAACTATCTGAATCGCACCGACATCGCCGAGGGGCGCTATGGATACACGCCCGGGTTCGACTTCTCGCCATTCGTCGATGTCACGCCGTGGACCAACGCCGACACGACCTCACCCGACACTGAAGTGATCCCACCGACCATCATCGTGACCCCGGACCTGACCTACCGCTCGGTGAGCCTGCTCACGCGCCCGCCGTCTCGCCCGATGAACCTGACCACCTTCGGGGCGGAGTACTGGGTGCTGCGCGCCGATGCGGCACTGGGCAGCACGAGCCAAGACCTGGTGATTCGCGTCACCCCCGAGGGGGCCCGGACGTGGACCGCACAGGGCGACGCGTGCACCAAGGCGGACGACACCCTGCTGGGCTCGGTCATCCCTTACTCCCAACACCGGCTGGAGAATGGTGCGCTGGATTCGTTGTGGAAGCACCCGGAGTGGGCGGGCACGCCGACCGAGCCCATTGTCGTGGATGTCGACAGCGCGGCGGGCGCGCTCCAGTGGGTGATTCCTTCATTCGGCACAACAACCAGGGCGGCGGTCGTGGTCCTCTCGCTCGCTGATGGCCCGTCCCAGGGCTACTCGGATCGAGCGCAGTCGTCCTACGGGGCGCAGCCGATGAGGTACAGGCTGTCGCTCGCGCTGCGGCAAGCCCCGTTCGACTCCATTGACGTCCGCATGCTGGCCCGCACCTCAGGCGCCACCGACGACCACCCCTCGTGGTCCCCAGCCGGGGACACGATCGCATACGAGGCGACCCTCCCCGTCCAGTCGTCGCTGCAGCAGATCTACCGGGTGCCGGCGAACGGAGGCACACCGACGCGCGTTCACGAACAGGACCTCCGGCAGTCGTCACCCGACTGGTCGCCACGCGGCGACTGGGTGGCGTTCGAGGCCGAGTCGGTCGGCTTCTCCGGCATCTGGGTTCGCAGCACCACCAGCAGCGAGGCGCACCGCGTCACGACCATGAATTGCGAGCACCACTGGCCGGTGTTCCAGCCCAATGGCCAGCGGATCGCCTACACCGAGTACGGGCGGCGGGTCGGCAACCAGATCACGGAGAACTGGCAGATCCGTTGCGTGCGTCCCGATGGCACCGAAGATGCGGCACTGACCCCGCTGTTGGGCCAGGATCCGCCGATGTCCCTGCGCTGGTCGCCGGATGGCGCTTGGCTCTACTTCACCCGCAACGACTCGCTGTTCACGCTGAGTGCTGCCGGTGGGACACCCATCTTCAGGTCCGGCCTGATATCAAAGGCTGGCTCCGTCGATCCGCACCCCGCGGAGGACTGGTTTGCGCTCGAAGAGCCCGGCGCGTTCCGCGGCAAGTATGACTGCTCGACTGCGGCCAACCAGGTGACCTTCCGGCGTCTGGCGATCCGCGACACGTTGATCGATGACTCGGAGGCGCGCTTCTATCGCACCAGCGCCGAGTACTTCAATCCGCGCTGGTCGCCCGACGGGGTGAGGGTCGCCTACAGCAGCGACCAGAACGCCCCCGGGGACCGCGACGTGTTCATCGGGCGGGTCACCTACAACCACCCGCCGCAGTTCTCGTCGATCCCGAACGACACCGGCCTCACGGCGACGGTGCCGTACGCCCGGCCGCTCAGCGCCACCGATCCCGATGGGCAGTCGCTGACCTACCTCGCGGCCTATCTGCCGCCGGGCGCCACGCTCAATGGCAACATCTTCTCGTGGCTGAGCCCGGTCGTGGGGACCTACTACGTCGTCTTCCGCGTCCACGACGGCACCGGCGGCGTGCACAGCAAGGTGGTCTGCTTCACGGTCGCCGAGTACCCCGGTGGGGGCTGCCCGTTCGTGGACACCAGGACGGCCAGCGGCTGGGTGACCGAGAACTCGGTCCTCGCCCGCGCCACCGACGGGGTGCCGCGTCTGGATGCCTACCGACTCAAGGCCACCCCACTGGTGAAGAACAGCCTCCTCACGCTGCGCCTGCGCGAGAACGAGCAGGAGTACACCGCGCTGGATCAGGTGCGGCTGGTGGCGGTGGACCACGCTCCGGCGGTGCGCGCGTTCGCGGCCGGCGAGCAGGTGTGGCTCGGCTCGCGGGTGCCGGCCGCGCGGGTGACCGACCAGCACGGCACCGATGTGACCGCGATGGTGGACGGCGAAGGCGCTGACTACTACCAGGGCCAGCCCGGCGACACGCTGTGGGTCGCGATGCTCGAGCGGCCGAGTGGCGGGTGCGACAGGAGCCCAGCAGGTGATGGATGGCGGTCCCGGCACCATCGACGATGGCGAGAAGGGTGGCGAGGGAGGCGGTGGTGGAGGCGGTGGTGGCGGCGCGGCCCCCGCACTCCCGGCGGCGGTGACGCGAGGCACTCGATGTGGCCGTGCTGGCGAACACGGGACTCCTGATCCAGGCGCCGGACGGTGCCGGAGACTGGCGCACGGTGGAGCACCGCTACCCGCGCGAGTTCTTCGACGAGCACGTGCTGGACTCGCTGGGCACCGGCGAGCTGCGGCTGGTGTTCATCGGGCGGCATCGGGTGCGCTTCATCGGCCGGCTGGCAGGGGCGGAGAGCGCGACGCCGGTGGTGCTGCCGCTGCGGACGGCGCGGCACTCGCGGCTGGGAGACGCGCTCACGGCGGTGAGCGCCGCGGCGGGGAGCGCGACGGCCCTGACGCCGGGGGACACGCTGACGCTCCAGTTCGAGTCTCCAGCGATTGCGGCGGGGATGGTGCGGGACCTGTTCCTGCTGGGACTGGGGACGTACTCGGCCAGTCGAACGGCCCTGCAGGGGCTGGGCGAGAGCGAGGCCCGGGCCTTGCCGGCCAGCTTCGCGCTGATGCAGAACCAGCCCAACCCGTTCCACGGGACGACCACGATCCGGTTCGCGCTGCCGGTGGGTGCCGAGGTGCGGCTGGAAGTGTTCGACGTGCAGGGGCGCCGGGTCGCGACACTGGCGCAGGGGCAGTGGGAGGCGGGCTATCACGCGGTGGAGTGGCGGCAGCGCAGCGAGAACGGGCGGCGGGTGGAGCCGGGGGTGTATCTCTACCGGCTGACCGCGGGTGCGTTCCGCGACCAGCGCAAGCTGGTGCTGCTGCCGTAACGACGCAGCCACCACCCGCGCGGCGCTGATCGTGCGGACAGGCCGACGCCCCGGTGGATTCCTCCGCCGGGGCGTCGGCGCTCTGTGCCTGAAGGGGCTGAGCGACGGCGCCGCGGCTTGACACCTTCCGGGAGCGCGCCGACAGTCCCATCCACGACACTCACGCAGGATGCCGGACGTCACGTCCGAGCCCGCGGGGCCGGCTCTCGCCCACGCTCGGCCCGCGGCGTCGTGCCGATCCTTCGCCGCGCAGGAGAACCCCGCATGGATCCCAAGCGCCGTCCGCTCGTCCTCATCCCCGTCCTGCTGGTCGCCATCGTGATCGTCGTGGTGCTCCTGCGCCGCGGCGACCATGCCGGCACGCTCGAAGCCTCGGGCACGGTCGAGGCCGTCGAGGCGGAGCTGGGCTTCACGGTGGCGGGCCGCATCGAGGCGGTGCGCGTCCAGGAGGGCGACACCGTGAGGGCGGGCGACGAGCTGGCGCGGCTGGACCGCGCCGAGACGCTCGGGCGCCGCGACCAGGCGGCCGCCCAGGCGCTGGCCGCACGCGCGGCGCTGCAGGAGCTCGAGCGCGGCGCGCGACCCGGAAGAGCGCGCGCAGGCCCGCTCCGCCGCGCAGGCGGCGGAGGACCGGCTCGCCGACGCGCAGAAGGACTTCGATCGCGCGAAGTCGCTGCGCGCGTCCGAACTGGTGAGCGAGCAGCAGCTCGAGAAGGCCGGCACCGCGCTCGACCTCGCGCGGCGCCAGCTCGACCAGTCGCGCGAGGCGCAGCGCCTGGTCGAGGCCGGCCCGCGGCGGGAGCGCATCGCCGCCGCGCGCGCCACGCTCGCCGCGGCCGAGGCCGCGGTGCGCACGCTCGAGGCCACGCTCGCCAACATGGTGGTGAAGGCGCCGTTCGCCGGCGTGGTCACGGTGCGCCACCACGAGCCGGGCGAGATCGTGCAGGCGGGCGCGGCGGCGGTCACGCTGCTGGACCGCGACCGGCGCTGGGTGCGGATCTACGTCCCCGAGACCCGCATGGGAGCGGTCCGGATGGGACAGGCCGCCACGCTCTCCAGCGACACCTTCAAGGGCCGGACCTACCGCGGCGCCGTGATGTTCATCGCCTCCGAGGCGGAGTTCACTCCCAAGACGGTGCAGACCCGCGAGGAACGCGTGAAGCTGGTGTACGCGGTGAAGGTGCGCATCACCGGCGACCCCGGCCTCGAGCTCAAGCCGGGCATGCCGGTCGACGTGGTGCTCGAGGGCATCCCGTGAGCGTGGACGGGCCGGCCGCCGGGACGCCGGGCGCGGCGGTCGAGGCGCTGGCGCTGGTGCGCCGCTTCGGCGCCGTCACCGCGGTGGATGGCCTGTCGTTCAGCGTGAGCCCGGGCGAGCTGTTCGGGCTCGTCGGCCCCGACGGCGCGGGCAAGACCACCACGCTGCGCATGCTCGCGGGCGTGCTGCGCCCGAGTGCCGGGGACGCGACGGTGTTCGGCACCCGCGTGACCCGGGACCCCGAGCGCGTGAAGACCTCGCTCGCGTACATGTCCCAGCGCTTCGGGCTCTACGGCGACCTCACCGTGGCCGAGAACCTGGCGTTCTACGCCGACCTGTACGAGGTGCCGGCCGCCGAGCGAGCGGCGCGTCTGGAGCGGCTCTATCGCTTCTCGAACCTGCGGCCGTTCCAGGACCGGCTCGCCGGCAAGCTCTCGGGCGGCATGAAACAGAAGCTCGGGCTCTCCTGCGCGCTCATCCACGAGCCGCGCCTGCTGCTGCTCGACGAGCCCACCTTCGGGGTCGATCCGGTGTCGCGCCGCGACCTGTGGATCATCGTGCACGAGATGGTGGCGCGCGGGGTCACCGCGATCGTCAGCACCGCGTACATGGACGAGGCCGAGCGCTTCGACCGGCTGGCGTTGATGCATCAGGGCCGCGTCGTGGCGCTCGACACCCCGCAGGCGCTCCAGCGCACGCTCGAGAACCGGCTGGTGGCGGTGCGCGTGGAGCGCGTGCGCGAGGCGCGCACGGCCGCGCTGCGCCTGCCGGGCGTCGAGAGCGCGGCGGTGTTCGGCGACTGGCTGCACCTGCGGGTGGCCGACGCCGCGCGCGAGGGCCCCGAGGCCGAGCGCGCGCTGCGCGCGGCCGGCTTCGCGGTCACCGGCGTGGAGGTCATCGTGCCCTCGCTCGAGGACGTGTTCATCGCGCGGCTCGCCGAGCGCGAGGCGGTGGCATGAACGGCGACCCCGGCGCCCGTCCCGCGGTCGCGGTGCGCGACCTCACCCGCACCTTCGGGGCGTTCGTCGCCGTGGATCACGTCTCGTTCGAGGTCGGGCGCGGCGAGGTGTTCGGCTTCCTCGGACCCAACGGCGCCGGCAAGACCACCACCATCCGCATGCTGTGCGGACTGCTCCAGCCCAGCTCGGGGGCCGGCACCGTGGCCGGCTTCGACGTGATGCGCGAGACCGAGGCCATCAAGCGTCGCATCGGCTACATGTCCCAGGCGTTCTCGCTCTATGGAGACCTCACGGTCGAGGAGAACATCGAGTTCTTCTCCACGCTCAACGGCGTGCCGCGCGAACAGCGCGGCGAGCGGCGCGACTGGGTGC
The DNA here is from genome assembly GCA_963776245.1 of Candidatus Eiseniibacteriota bacterium. Taxonomy (GTDB): domain Bacteria; phylum Eisenbacteria; class RBG-16-71-46; order RBG-16-71-46; family RBG-16-71-46; genus CAVSAC01. The sequence goes on from CAVZLN010000006.1 coordinate 689,613, forward strand.
TGGGCATGGCGGGACTGCGCGAGCACCGCGCGCCGCATGACGCGCGAGCTGCCGCTGGGCTGGAAGCAGCGTCTCGCGCTCGGCACCGCGGTGCTCCACCGGCCGCCGCTGCTGTTCCTCGACGAGCCCACCTCGGGCGTGGACCCGATCTCGCGGCGCGCGTTCTGGGACCTGATCTACACGCTCACCGAGGATGGCACCACGGTGTTCGTGAGCACGCACTACATGGAGGAGGCCGAGTACTGCCACCGCCTGGCGCTCATGAACCGCGGGCGGCTGATCGCGCTCGACACCCCGGCCCACCTGCGCGAGGGGCTCACCGACCCGGTGTTCGAGGTGCGCACGGACGATGGGCTGCATGCCGTCGAGGCCCTGATCGGCGCGCCGTTCGTGCGCGCCGCCGGTCTGTTCGGGCGCGCGGTGCACGCCACCGTCGCGGGCGGCCCGGGGGTCGAGCAGGCGCTCGCCGCCCGGCTCACGGAGCGCCACGTGCGCTTCGAGCGCCTGACCCGCATCGAGCCCACGCTCGAGCACGTGTTCATCGCCCGCGTGCAGAGCGCGGGCGGCGCCGTAGACGACTGACATGGCGTCCGTGAACCGCACCCGGCTGATCGCGGTGGCGCGCAAGGAGGTGCTGCAGATCTCCCGCGACCCGCGCTCCCTCATCCTGGCGTTCGTGCTCCCGGTGTTCCTGCTGGTGGTGTTCGGGTACGCCATCACCTGGGACGTGCGCGACATCATCACGGTGGTGGTGGATCAGGACCACACCGCGAAGAGCCAGGACTTCGTGGACGCGTTCTCGGCCTCGGGCTACTTCCGCGTCACCCGGCACCTCGACCGCGTCGACGAGGTGCCGCCGCTGTTCGATCGCGGCGCGGCGCGGCTCGCGCTCGTCATCCCGCCCGGCTTCGAGCGCGACCTCGCCCACGGCCACGGCGCCCCGGTCCAGGCGCTGGTGGACGGCGCCGACGCGAACACCGCGACCATCGTGCTCGGATACGCGCGCGCCACGGTGCAGACGTGGTCGCAGCGCGTGTTGTTCGCGGGCCAGAACGTCCGCCCGCCGCTGATCGCCCAGAGCCGGGTCTGGTACAACGAACAACTGGTGAGCCGCAACATGATCGTCCCCGGGCTGGTGGTGACGATCATGATGATCATCTCGGCCATGCTCACCGCGCTCACCATCGCGCGCGAGTGGGAACGCGGCACCATGGAGCAGCTGGCCGCCACCCCGGTGTCGCGCCTCGAGGTGGTGCTCGGCAAGCTGCTGCCCTATCTCGCCATCGGGATGATCGACGTCACGATGACCGCGGTGCTCGGCGTGGCGGTGTTCGGCGTGCCGTTCCGCGGCGACGTGGCCCTGCTGGCGGCGCTCTCGTTCCTGTTCCTGACCGGCGCGCTGGGTCTCGGCATCTTCATCTCCGCGGTGGCCAAGTCCCAGCTGATGGCGACCCAGTTCGCGCTGCTCGCCACCTACCTGCCGGCGTTCCTGCTCTCGGGCTTCATGTTCCCGCTCGAGACCATGCCCGCGCCGTTGCAGGCCATCTCCTTCCTGGTGCCGGCGCGCTACTTCCTGGTGGTGGTGCGCGGCATCTTCCTGAAGGGCGTGGGGCTCGACGTGCTGTGGCTGCAGGCGCTGCTCATGGTGGCGTTCGCGGTCGCGGGCCTCGGACTCGCGGTGCGCGCGTTCCGCAAGGAGCTGGAATGATCCCCCGCGAGAAGCTCGAGCGGGTGCTCGGCCTGGTGCGCAAGGAGTTCCGCCAGTTGCTGCGCGACGGCCGGATGCGGCGCATGATCTTCGTGTCGCCGATCATGCAGCTGCTGATCTTCGGCTACGCGGTCTCCACCGACGTGCGGCACACCCGGCTGTTCGTCGTGGACCACGACCGCACCCAGGAATCGCGCGCGCTGCTCGACGCGCTCACCGCGTCGCGCTACTTCGACGTGGTGGGCGGCTCGAGCCGCGGGGCTGACCTGATGGACGCGCTCGATCACGGCCGCATCACCGCCGGCATCGAGATCCCCCCCGGCTACGCACGCGACCTGCACGCGCCCGGCGGCGCGTCGGTGCAGTTGCTGGTCGACGGCACCAACTCCAACATGGCGACGGTGGCGCTCGGCTACGCCGAGCAGATCGTACGCGCCCACGGCTTCGGCACGCTCGAGCATCGGATCGTCATGCCGGTGGACCTGCGCGAGCGCGCGTGGTTCAACCCCGCGCTGGTATCGCGCAACTACAACGTGCCCGGCGTGATCGGCACCATCATGCTGATGATGAGCCTGGTGCTGACCGCGCTGGCGGTGGTGCGTGAGCGCGAACTGGGCACGCTCGAGCAGTTGATGGTGAGCCCGCTCACGCCCGGCGAGCTGATCGCGGGCAAGACCATCCCGTTCGCGCTGGTGGCCCTGTTCGACATGGTGATCATCACCGTGATCGCGCTGCTGTGGTTCCAGATCCCGTTCCTCGGGCAGGGGCCGCTGCTGCTGCTCGCCGCGGTGCTGTTCCTGCTCTCGATGCTGGGCATGGGGCTGCTGATCTCGACCGTCTCGAACACGCAGCAGGAGGCGTTCCTCACCACCTTCCTCGCCATCATGCCCACCATGATGTTCTCGGGCTTCATGTTCCCGGTGGCCAGCATGCCGAGGCTGTTCCAGGTGATCACCCTGCTGAATCCGCTCCGCCACTACCTCGAGATCATCCGCGCCATCTTCCTCAAGGGCTCGGGGCTGGGCGCGCTGTGGCCGCAGTACCTCTACCTCCTGGTGATGGGCGTCGGGGTGCTGTGGTTCGCCGCCACGCGGTTCCACAAGACCGTGAAGTGAGGCGGGACGGCGCCTCCGCCGCGCCCGGGGCCTCGCGCCCCGGATCCCGCGCCGGGGTGCGCGTGCGGAGGTTCCCGTTGCGGCCGCGGCGGGCCGCCCGCTAGAATCCTCCCGCTCACTTGCACCCCCCACGGAGGATCCAAGTCATGAAGCGCCCCCGCTCCCGGGTGGCCGCGCTCGCAGGCGCCACCGCGGTCAGCCTCGCGCTCGCCGCGCCCACGCCCGCGTTCGCGTGCTCGATGTGCCGCTGCGACGATCCCGCGCACACCCTCGCCGGCGAGCCCATGCTGCGCCAGCACTCCTGGCGCATCACCTTCGAGGCCGAGCGCTTCGCCAAGGACCAGGTGTCGGTCGAGGACCCCTCCCGACGCGAGGGCGAGACCGAGCTGCGCTACACCGCCGGCGCCGCGTGGACGCCGGCGCATCGCGTCACGCTACGCGCGCGCGCGGCAGTCAGCGACCGCACGCTCACCGCCGGCGCGGAGCGCACCACGCGCGCCGGGGTCTCGGACCCCGAGCTGTCAGCCAACCTCGAGCTGATGCACACGTCCGGGGCGCACCCGCTCTGGATCGCGGCGCACGCGGGCGCACGGCTGCCGGCCGGGAGCAATGACCTGGAACTCGGCGGCGTGCGGCTGGAGGAGCACCTGCAGCCGGGCGCGGGCGCGGCCGGCGGCTTCGCCGGGCTCGGCGCGGTGCAGTCGCTCGGCGAGCACGACGCGCTCTACGCCGGCGTCACCGGCCGCTGGAACGGCACCAACTCGCATGGCTATCGCTACGGCGGCGCGCTGGTCGCGCATGCCGGCTGGCAGCACGAGGTCCGGCCGTGGCTCGAGGCCGGGCCCGAGCTCGACTACCGCAGCGCGCGCCACGATCTGGATGCCGGCGAGCGCGACCCCAACACCGGCGGAGCGGTGCTCTACGTGACGCCGCGCGCCGAGCTGCGCATCAGTGAGCGGCTGGGGCTCCGGCTCGGAGTCCAGGTGCCGGTGGTCAGCGCGCTGTACGGCGACCAGCACGAGAAGGTGAACGTGCAGACCGGGCTCGTGCTGCGACGCTGATCGCCGGCGTGGCCGCGCGGTGACCCACTGCACCGCCCCGGTGCTATCCTGCGCGCGTGCCGCTGCCCGCCGCCGGTCGCCCTCGCCCTGGAGGAAGTCGATGATGCCGTCGCCGCCACGGAGGACGACGGCATGACGCCGCGGCGGGTGGACATCCTCGTGGTCGGCGGCGGGATCACCGGGCTCGGGGTGGCGCGGCTGGCAGCGCGACACGGGCTCACGGTCGCGCTGCTGGAGCGCGGCGACCTGGCCTCGGGCACCAGCAGCGTGTCGAGCCACATGCTGCACGGCGGTCTGCGCTACCTCGAGCAGGGGCGGATCGGGCTGGTGCGCGAGGCGCTCGCCGAGCGCACCGCGGTCGCGCACATGGCTCCCGGCCTCGCGCATCCGCGCCGGTTCCTCGTCCCGGTCTATCGCGGCACCCGCTTGCCGCTGTGGCGCCTGCGCGCCGGGCTGGCGCTCTACGACCTGCTGGCCGGTCGCCGCGGCCTCGCGCCGCACACCATGGTGCGCGCGCGCGAGGTGCACGCGCTCGAGCCCGCGCTCGAGTCCGCGGATCTCTCGGGCGCCGGGCTCTATTCCGACGTGGTGATGGACGACGCCCGGCTCGCGGTGCTGGTGGCGCGCGACGCCGCGGCCCACGGGGCCGCCCTCCACACCTACGCCGAGCCGACCGGGGTGCGTCCCGGCGCGGAGGGCACCGTGACCGTCGAGGCGCGCGACGCGCTCGATGGCACGCGACTGGCGTTCGAGGCGCGTTCGGTGGTGAACGCCACCGGCCCGTGGGCCGACGGCGTGCGCGCGTTCCTGCTGGCCGGCCTGCGTCCCGGCCCGCCGCCCGCTCCCCTGCTGCGCCCGTCGCGCGGCGTGCACCTGGTGTATCCGCCGCTCACCCACGGCCACGGGCTGCTGCTGATCGCGCGTCACGACCGACGCGCGCTGTTCGTGGTGCCGCTGCCGGGTCACGCGCTGGTGGGCACCACCGAGATCGAGGTGCCCTCGCCGCCGCCGCCCGCGGCGTGGGCGCCCGACCCCGCCGAGATCGCCTACCTGCGCGCCGAGCTGGCGCGCGCGCTGCCCGGAGCCGCCGGCCTCGAGCCGCTCGCCGCCATCTCGGGCGTGCGCCCGTTGCTCGCCGGCTCCGGCGCGGTGGGCACCGCCTCGCGCGAGCACCGGGTGATCGCCGACGGCCCGGTGCTCACCGTGGCGGGCGGCAAGTACACCACCTTCCGCGTCATGGCGCGGGACGCCGTGAAGCACGTGCTGCGCGTGCTCGGCCGCCCCGCGCACGAGCTGCGCGACCCGGACGACGCCCTGCCGCCCCCGCCCGCTGCCGGGCTCGCGCTCGAGCACGTGGTGGACTTCGCGCTCGACACCGAGCACGCGCGGCGCGTGGACGACGTGCTGAGGCGCCGCACCACGCTGTGGCTCGACCCCCCGCGCGCGCGCGCCGCGGCCCCCCGCATCGCCGGACACATGGCGCGACGGCTGGGCTGGAGCGCGGAGCGCGAGCGCGACGAATTGCAGACCGCCCTCGCCGCCCGCGCGGCCGAAGCGCTCGCGCCCGGGCCCCCGCAGGAGAGACCATGAAGCCCTCGCACGTCCTCGCCATCGACCAGGGCACCACCGGCACCACCGCGCTCGTGCTGTCGCGCCACGCCGACGTGCGCGGGCGCGGCTACGCCGAGCTGCCGCAGCACTACCCGAAGCCCGGCTGGGTGGAGCACGAGGGCGAGGAGATCTGGGCCAGCGTGCGCGCCGCGGTCGGGCGCGCGCTCCGCGCCGCGCGCCTGCGGCCCGGCGCCCTCGCGGCGATCGGCATCACCAACCAGCGCGAGACCGTGCTGGTGTGGGACCGGCGCACCGGGCGCCCGGTGGCGCGCGCCATCGTCTGGCAGGACCGTCGCACCGCCGCGCGCTGCGAGGCGCTGCGACGCGGCGGGCTCGGGCCCGAGGTGCGGCGGCGCACCGGGCTGGTGCTCGACCCGTACTTCTCGGCCTCCAAGCTGGAGTGGATGTTCCAGCACCACCGCGGGCTCGCGACGCGCGCGCGGCGCGGCGAGCTGGCGTGCGGGACGGTGGACACCTGGCTGCTGTGGAAGCTCACCGGCGGCGCCGTGCACGCCACCGACTTCACCAACGCCTCGCGCACCCTGCTGTTCGACATCGCGCGCCTGCGCTGGGACGACACGCTGCTCGCGCGCTTCGGTGTGCCGCGAGCCGTGCTGCCCGAGGCGCGACCGTCGAGCGGGGACTTCGGCGTGACTCGCGGGGTGCCCGGACTGCCCGACGGCATCCCGATCGCGGGCGTCGCGGGCGACCAGCAGGCGGCGCTGTTCGGCCAGGGGTGCGTCGCCGCCGGGGGCTCGAAGATCACCTACGGCACCGGCTGCTTCCTGCTGTTCCACACCGGGAGCCAGCGCGTGCGCTCGCGCTCCGGGTTGCTCACCACCGTGGCCTGCGACGCGAGCGGCGGTCCGGCCTACGCGCTCGAGGGCAGCGTGTTCATCGGCGGCGCCGCGGTCCAGTGGCTGCGCGACGGCCTCGGCGCCATCGCCACCGCGGCCGAGAGCGAGGCGCTGGCCCGCTCGGTGCCCGACAGCGGCGGCGTGACGCTGGTGCCGGCGTTCGTCGGGCTGGGCGCGCCCCACTGGCGCGCCGACGTGCGCGGCGCGCTGTTCGGACTCACGCGCGGCACCACCCGCGCCCATCTCGCCCGCGCCACGCTCGAGTCCATCGCGTTCCAGAGCGCCGACCTGGTCGAGGCGATGACGCGCGACGCGCGCGCGCGGCTGCGCACGCTGCGCGTGGACGGCGGCGCCGCGGCCAACGACCTGCTGATGCAGTACCAGGCCGACCTGCTCGGCATCCCGGTGGAGCGTCCGCGCGTGATCGAGACCACCGCGCTCGGCGCCGGACTGCTCGCCGGCCTGGGCGTCGGGCTGTGGAGCTCGCACCGCGAGCTCGGCCACGCGCGCCGCGTGGAGCGCGTGTTCCGGCCGCGCCGCACCGCGGCATGGCGCCGCTCCGAGCAGGCGCGCTGGCGGCAGGCGGTCGCCACGCTGCTGGCGGCGCCGCGCGCGTGAGGCGCGGACCGCTTCACGGCCGCCCGACCGGCCGCTAGAAGCGCACCTGCAGCTGGGCGATCCCGGTGTCGGTGCGCGCCTGCCGGAGCCCGGTGCGGCGCCGCAGACCCTCGACCAGCAGCCGCACGCGCGCGGGCGCAAGCTCCACGTTGATGCCCACGGCGGTGGCGCGGACCCGCGTCGCGCGGCCGGCCCACGGCCGCTCGAACGCCTCGGTGCGGCCGAACACCTGCGCTCGCGGGATCACGCGATAGCCACCGAACACCGACCAGCCGCGGTCGTCCCGGTCGTGATCGCGACCGCGCCGGTGCCGGAGGATGTACTCCCCGCGCAGCAGGGCGCCGCTCTGCTCGAGGCAGCCGTCGATGCCCCAGCGCAGGCTGTCGGGCCCGTCCCGGGAGAGGCTCGCCCCGAATCCCATCTGCGCGATGGGTGTGAGGGTCGCGCGGGCGACCGCGATGAGGTTCGAATCGCGGTTCGCCGAGGCGTTCTGCCCCTCGCCATTGAACACCCCCACGACCAGGGTCGCGAGCGAGCCCCAGGCGTATTCCGTCTGCACGCCGAGGTCGTACTTCGGCGCCAGTGAGTCCACCACCACCGCGAGGTCCGCGGTCTCGAGCGCCGGGACCGGGATCAGGTACTCACGGCTGAACGGCGCCTTGAACTGTCCCGCGGTCACCGCCCACGGCGCGGCGCTCCAGCGCACGTAGCCCTCGCGCAGGCTGGGCGTGGACGGGCTCCTCGCTCCCGCGCTGGCCTCGAGCTCGACCAGCAGTCGATACGAGAAGCGCGCGGGGAGCGCGCCGTCGATGGAGAGGCGCGCGCGATTGAGCGTCGCGGTGATCCCCACCCGCTCCTGCGCGACCTCGCGCACCTGGATGTAGCCCCCGACCCTGGGCGCGGCGAGAGCGACCGAGGCCGGCGCCGCGAGACGGGCCGACTCGGTGCTGTCGAACGACGCGGGTCCGGGGCCGACCGCCAGGACCGAGATCATCAGCCCGACGAGAATCGTCATTGCCTTCTTCCCCAAGATGTCTGAAAATGCCGGTTGTCAGCGCTTAGAGGAATATAAGCGCCATCAAAGGCCGATTCAAGCTGGAGGATCCCGATGGACACGTTGACCGCCGAGCAGGCCGCCCAACTCCTCCACATCCACCCCAAGAGCGTGCAGGCGATGGCGCGCGCGGGCCGCCTGCCGGCCACCCGCGTGGGCCGCAAGTGGCTCTTCCACCGCGCCGACCTGCAGCGCCTGCTCGGCCGGCCGACGGCGCCGCTCGCCACCGAAGGGCTCGAGTCGCTCAGCGCCCGCAATCAGCTGCACGCCACGGTGGAGGCCATCCGCGTCGATGGCGTGATGGCCGAGGTGGCGCTGCGCGTCGGCGATCAGGCGCTGATCTCGATCATCACGCGCTCCTCCGCCGAGCGCCTCGGCCTCGCCATCGGCGACCACGTGTTCGCGGTCTTCAAGTCCACCGAGGTCATGGTGGCCAAGCCGCGGAGCTGAGGCCCGATGACGCGCATCGCGCTGTGCTGGCTCGCCCTCGCGCTCGCCGCGCCCGCGCGCGCGGCGGCGCCCCCGCCGGTCGCCCTCACCGTGTTCGCCGCCGCGTCGCTCTCGGAGCCGTTCACCGAGCTGGGCGCACGGTTCGAGCGCGCACATCCGGGCATCGTGGTGCGCTTCTCGTTCGCGGGCTCGCAGCAGCTGGCGCTGCAGCTCGCCCAGGGCGCCGTCGCCGACGTCTTCGCCTCGGCCGACGAGCGCTGGATGCGGGACGCGGTCGCGAACGGCCGCGTGCAGGGCGCGCCGCGGCCGTTCGCGCGCAACCACCTGGTGGCCATCGTGCCGGCCACCAACCCGGCCCGCCTGCATGGCCTGCCCGACTTCGCGCGCTCCGGCGTGAAGCTGGTGATCGCCGCCGACGCCGTGCCGGCCGGGCGCTACGCGCGCCGCGCCATCGCGGCGCTCGCGCGCCAGCCGGGATTCCCGGCGGGATACGAGCGCCGCGTGCTCGCCAACGTGGTGTCCGAGGAGGACAACGTCAAGGCGGTGGCGGGCAAGGTGCGCCTCGGCGAAGCCGACGCGGGCTTCGTCTACCGCTCCGACGTGACCGGCCCGATCGCGCGCTTCGTGCGCGTGTTCGATCTGCCGGGCGCGGCGGACGTGATCGCGGCCTACCCGGTGGCGCTGGTCCGCGACGCGCCGCAGCCGGCGGCCGCGCAGGCGTTCGTCGATCTGCTGTGCTCCCCCGACGGGCAGGTGGTGCTCGAGCGGCACGGCTTCTCGCCGCTGCCATCGTCCCCCGCGACGCCGTGAGCGCGACCCCGGTCCGCGCGCTCGCCGGCGCGCTGCTGCGCGCGGGGGTGGCGCTGGCGCTCGGGCTGGTGCTCGTACTGGTGGCGCTGCCGCTGGTGGCGCTCGTGCTCCGCGTGGCTCCCGCCACCTTCCTCGCGCGGCTCGGCGAGCCCGCGGTGCTGGAGGCGCTGGCGCTGTCGCTGGTGACCAGCGGGTGCGCGACCGCGCTGGTGGTGGCGCTGGGTCTGCCGCTCGCCTGGCTGCTGAGCTCGCGCGCGTTCCCCGGCAAGCGCCTGCTCGAGGTGGTGGTGCTGCTGCCCATGGTGCTGCCGCCCACGGTGGGCGGGTTCGCGCTGCTGATGGCGTTCGGGCGCATGGGGCTCGCCGGGCGCGCGCTCGCGGCGTGCGGGGTGAGCCTGCCGTTCACCACGCTCGGCGCGGTGGTGGCCCAGGCCTTCATGGCGGTGCCCTTCTTCGTGGTCGCGGCGCGCGCCGGGTTCGAGGCGGTGGAGCCGCGCTACCGCGAGGTGGCGGCCACGCTGCGCGCCTCCGAGGCGCGCGCGTTCTTCCAGGTGGTGCTGCCCCTGGCGCGCCCCGCGGTGCTCGCCGGCGTGGCGATGGCCGCGGCGCGCGCGCTCGGCGAGTTCGGCGCCACCATCACGTTCGCGGGCAACCGCCCCGGCGTCACCCAGACCATGCCGCTGGCGGTGTACGTGCAACTGCAGAGCGACCTCGACTCGGCGGTGGTGCTGTCGGTCGTCCTGCTCGCGATGTCGTTCGGGCTGTTGCTCGGCCTGCGCGCCGCGCCGCGCGGGCTGTTCGGGGGGCGCCCGTGAGCCTGACCGCGCGTGTGACCCGGCGCCTCGGCTCCCTCGCGCTCGACGTGACGCTCGAGGCTCTCGCCGGCGAGACGCTGGCGCTGGTCGGCGAGAGCGGCTCGGGCAAGAGCACGACGCTGCGCCTGCTCGCCGGACTGGCGCGACCGGACTCCGGACGCATCGAGCTCGACGGGGAGACCTGGTTCGATGCCGAGCGCCGCGTGGATCTCGCGGCGTGGCGGCGCGCGGTGGGCTGGGTGCCACAGGATTGGGCGCTGTTCCCCCACCTCGACGCGCTCGGCAACGCGGCGTTCGGCCTCCGCGCCCTCGGGCTCCCGGACCGCACGGCGCGGACACGCGCCGGGGCCGCGCTCGAACGACTGGGCGTGGCCGCGCTCGCTGCGCGGCGCCCGCACGAATTGTCAGGCGGCCAGCAGCAGCGGGTGGCGCTGGCCCGCGCCCTGGTGCTCGAGCCGCGCCTGCTGCTGCTGGACGAACCGCTCTCGGCGCTCGACGCGCGCACTCGCGAGGCGGTGCGCGGCGAGCTCAAGCGCCTGCTCGCCGGGCTGCCGTGCGTGACGATCTACGTCACCCACAGCGCGGTCGAGGCGTTCCTGTTCGGCGACCGCGTCGCGGTGCTCGAGGACGGCGCCATCCAGCAGTGCGCGCCGCCCGACGATCTCGCGCGGCACCCGCGCACGGCCACCGTCGCGGCGCTCACCGGCGTCAACCTGTTCCGCGGGCCGCTGCGGGTGGAGAGCCCCCGGCGGCTGGCGCACCTCGACACCGGCCGCGGCGTGCTCGCGGTGATCGATCCGGGCGGCGAAGGCGAGGCGTTCGCGGTGGTGGACCCGCGCGAGATCACGCTCTCGCGCGCGGCACCGGCCGGCAGCGCGCAGAACGTGCTGCGCGCGACCGTGATCGAACTGGTGCCCTCCCCCCCGCTCGGCGAGCGCCTGCGCGTCGCCCTCGACTCGGCACCGCCGCTGGTGGCCGAGATCACCCGCGAGGCGGCGGACGCGCTGGGCCTGCGCCCCGGGCTCGAGGTGCATGCCGCGTTCAAGGCCACCGGGGTGAAGGTGTTCCGCTAGACCCGCCCGCAGCGGCCCGGCGTACGCCATCAAGGCCGCTGTCCGGGATGCCGATAACCCCGGCATCATGGCGTCCAGCCCTCGGAGCACGGCCCCCACCCGTGGCCACGATCGCCTGCTGCGCACGTTGTCCCGGCGCGGACTCGCGAACTGGGGCATGAGCACGATCCTGCTGCTCGGCCTCGGCCTCGCCGTGGGCATGCTCTACCTCACGGAGCTGAATGTCTCGGCCGACACGTTCCCGACCCCCGAGACGCGCCCGTGGCTGCTCGCCGGGCTCTCCGCGTTCCTCCTGATGTTCTCCTTCTACGCCCTCGTCCAGCAGCGTCGCGTGGCCTCGCTCGCGCGCACCTTGCTCGAGGAGCACGTGCGCGCGAGCACGCTCGACACCCGGCTGTCGGAGATCAGCGCGCTGTTCGACGTCGCGGCGCGGCTCCACCTGCAGCTCGAACTCGAACCGGTGCTCGAGACCATCACGCATCGGCTGTTGCCCTGCCTCGATGCCGACGAGGCCTCGATCATGCTGCTCGACGAGAGCGGTCAGGAGCTGCGCTGTCTCGCGGTCTCGGGCGCCGACGGCAACCTGGTGCGCCAGGCGAGCGTGCGGGTCGGCGAAGGCATCGCCGGCCGGGTGGTGGAGTCGCAGGTCGCGACCCTCATCCACGCGGAGGACATCGCGGAGCGATTCCCGGGCGAGGAGAAGGTGTGGCGTGGCATCGGCTCGGCCGTGTGCGTGCCGTTGCTGCTCCCCGACCGGGTGGTCGGTGTGCTCAACGTGACGCGGCTCGAGGGCCGGCCGGCGTTCACCGAAGACGACGCGCGGCTGCTCATGCCGTTCGCCGACCACCTCGCCATCACCGTGCGCCGCATCGGCGAGTTCGCGGCGCTCGACCGCCGGGCGTCGACCTTCGAGCGCATGCACCTGCTGAAGCGCGAGTTCCTGTGCGCGCTCAATCACGAACTGCGCAACCCGCTCGCCTCGGTGATGGGCTACGCCGAGCTGCTGCGTGAGGAGACCGGCACGCTCGGCGAGCGCCGCTCGTTCGCCGCGGCGCTCGGGGAGCAGGCGGGGCGCCTGCTGGAGAGCGTGGACGACCTGCACGGGCTGTACTCGCTCGAGGCCAGCGAGGTGACCTTCGAGAGCGTGCCCGGATCGCTCAACCAGCTGGTGCACGACAGCGTGGTGGGAATGACCGGGCGCGCCGCGCGCAAGGCGATCGTGCTCACGGTCACGCTCCATCCGGCGCTGCCACCGGTGTGGATGGACCACGCCAAGCTCCACTCCGCGATCCGTCATCTGATCGCCGGCGCCGTGCGCGTGAGCGCGCGGGGCGCCGCGCTCGAGGTGGAGACCCGGCTCGACCCGGGCGTGGACGGCGGCGAGCGGGTCACGCTCGGGATCCGCGCGACCGGGGACCCGGGCGCGGGGTTCAACGCGGCCGACCTCGAGCCCGGCGCCGCTGCCGGTGCCGGTGGTCCACGGCACACCGACGCGCTCGGCTGGGGCGTGCTGATGATGCGCGAGCTGGTCGAGCTCCACGGCGGCACGCTGCGCAGCGAGCGCGCGCCCGACGGCGGGATCGCGCTGGCGCTCTCCCTCCCGGTGCGCGCGAGCGCGGGTGAGGCGAAGGCGGCCTAGCTACACCACCAGCGCGGCGTCGAGCCAGCCGATCACGTCCCGCACCACCTCGGCGCGGCCGTGATCGTTGAACAGCTCGTGGTAGGCATCCTTGTAGGTGATGAGCCGCACCATCCCGTGCGGCGCCGCGCCGCTGAACTCGAGCGAGCCCTTGGGGTCGGTCACGCGGTCGGCCGCCCCGTGGAGCAGCAGCGCCGGCACCGCCAGGCGCCGCGCGTCCCGCATCACCCGCTGGCGCGCCTCGTTGAACCCGAAGTAGAGCCGCGGACTGATGCGGTCGTGGACCAGCGGGTCGCGCTTGCGGCCGGCCAGCACCTCGGTGTCGCGCGACATGCCGCTCTCGTCGAGCCCGTGAGGGAAGCCGGTCGAGGGCTGGGCGACGCGCGCCACGTTGGCGAGCGCCAGTCTCCACCACGGCGGGATGGCGCTGCGCAGGCCCGGCGCGGAAGCCACCACCGCGGCCAGTTCCCGCGGCTGGCGGATCGCGTAGTCGAGCGCGAGCACCGCACCCATGCTGTGGCCGAGCAGGATCTGCGGCATCAGGGAGGGGTGGCCCGGCAGCCCGCGGGAGGCGGTGAACATCGCGGGCACCACGGTGTCCCGCAGCAGGGTCCATGACGGCACGTCCCCGCGCGGTCCCGGCCCCTCGCCGTGCCCCGGCAGGTCGAGCACCACGACCGACAGGCGCGCGCGCACCAGGTCCTCGGCGAGCGCCGCGTAGCGGCCGCCGTGCTCGCCCAGCCCATGACACACGGCCACCATCGCGCGCGGGCTCTCGGCGGCCCACACCCGGCCGGGCAGCGTCAGCCCGCGGTCGACACGCACGTCGATGCGGGTGGGCGTCAGGCTGGACTGGGACGGATTCACGGTGCGGGGGTCTCCCCCGGGCCGGGGCTCGCCTCGCCATCGGGACCGTCGTCGCCGGAGCCGCCCTCGCCGCCGTTCTGGGCCATGAACACCAGGTCGGTCGAGGCGTACGTGGTGCCGGTGTTCTTGACCAGGCGGACCACCTGCTCGATCAGGCCCGCGAAGTCGTCGGGCGCGAGGGTGGCGAGCGGATGCACCGCCACCGACCACACCTCCATGCCGCGCAGGGCATAGCGGGCATCGAGCGCGCGGTCGTAGTTGGCCTCGAGCAGCACCTGCAGCACCTGGGGCTCGAGCTCCCGCAGCTCGCCCACCGGCGACATCACGCGCATGCGATCGTGGGTGTCGTCGCTGAAGACGTAGACCGGGACCTCGTCGCGAAGCCCGCGCCAGAAGCCGGGCTGGCCTTCCATGTCGCCGAGATACGCGTCCAGGATCTTGCCGATGGCGGTGGTGGTCATGAGCGCACGCATCTTCGCGCATGCCGGCCCGGGATGCACGCACTTTCCTCGGCGCGCGCGCCGCGGTAGGCTCGCGCGGCACGCTGCGCGCCCCTCCTGTCGTGTCCGGCGCCGCGCCGGCGCACGCGCGACCCTTCCGAGGACCTGCATGCCGATCGAGACGCCTGACGACGCGAAGCGCCCCGGACGGATCATCATGCCCGGGGCCGAGGGCGCGCCCACGCCGGGCTCCCGCATCGTGCTGCCCCCCGGAGCGCGGCTGGACGAGCCCGACGAGCTGCCCGAGTTCCCGCGCCTGCGCCCGCTCCTGCTGGCGGTGGCGCGCGATGGCGAGCGCGAGGTGATCGTGGTGAACGACCCGCTCGGCGTGATGCCCGCTCCCGCCGCGCTCGCGTTCGAGTCGCTCGGCCTGCTCCAGCTGCTCGACGGGCGGGTTTCGATCAACGATCTCACCGCCGCGGTGATGCGCGAGAGCAAGGACCTGCGCGTCGGCAGCATGGTCAAGGACTTCATCGCCCAGCTCGACCGCCTGCTGATGCTCGACACGCCGCGCTTCGAAGCGGCGTACCGGACGGTGCGCGACGACTACCACGCGCTCGAGGTGCGCCAGGCGATGTTCGAGGGCGTGTCCTACCCGGCGGATGCCGCCGAGTGCGCGCGGGTGATCGACGCGGACTTCGCCGCCGCCGAGGCGTCGCGCGCCGCGTCCGGTGCCCCCGCGCCCGCCGCGGACGCTCTCCCGCGCGCGGTGCTGGCGCCGCACCTCGACCCGCGTCGCGCCGGCACCACCATCGCGCGCGCGCTGATCGAGATCGGGCGCGCGCCGCGCGGGCCGCTGCGGGTGGTGGTGTTCGGCACCGGGCACCAGCTCTTCGGCGACGCGTACGCGCTCACCCGCAAGCGCTACGAGACCCCGCTCGGGATGGTGGAGTGCGACACGGCGTTCGTGGACGCGCTCGCCGCGCGGCTCGGGGACACGGCCTACCACGGCGAACTGGCTCACCGCGACGAGCACTCGATCGAGTTCGCGGCGGTCTACCTGCGGCGCCACCTCGCCGACCGGCCGTTCTCCATGGTGCCGATCGTGTGCGGCGGGTTCCACGACCTGATCGAGGACGGGCGCACCCCGCGCGAGGACGCGGCGTTCGAGGCGTTCGTGCGGGCGGTGCGCGAGACCTCGGCGGAGCAGGGCGGCGACACCGTGTACCTCGCCGCGGTGGATTTCTCGCACGTCGGCCCGCGCTTCGGCGACGCCGCGGTGGACGAACGCGTGAAGGCCGAGGTCGAGGAAGTGGACCGCGCGGCGCTGGCGGCCGCCGCCGCGGGCGATGCCGACGCGTGGTTCACGGCGATCGCCGAGCAGCAGGACGTCACGCGCATCTGCGGGCTGGCGCCCACCTACGCCCTGCTGCGGTGCGCCGAGCCGGGCGCCGGCCGCGTGCTGCACTACGAACAGGCCGCCGAGCCCGACAGCACGGTGGTGAGCGTGGCGGCGATGGTGTGGCCGGGCGCGCGGCACGGGTGATCGCCGCGCACGCGGATCGCGCCGTCCGCGACCGCGGTCAGGCCACCGGGTGCCTCAGGAAGTAGCCGTCGGCCTTCACCCGCAGCTGGAGCACGATCCATTCGAGCTGCTGGCTCAGCTCGGCGGCGCTGGTGCCGGCCGGCCACCAGCGGTCCTCCTCGTTCAGCAGCTCGCCGAGCCGCACGCGGTAGCCGCGCGCGCGGGTGCACAGGGTCTCGTCGCCGCCCTCGGTGCGCAGCGGGAGCGCGGCGAGATCCTGGCGGGCGACCGAGATGCCCGCCTCGCCGGTGACCCAGCCGAGGTGCCGGCGCAGCCCGAGGTACACGTTCGAGCCGTCGCCGCGATGCCAGCGGACCCACACCAGGTTGGGCTTGCTGCCCCACGCGGCCGAGGACTGGGTGGCCTCGGGCACGTGCTTCTCGAGCGCCGCCCGGGCGACGTTCGAGAACGAGCCGGCCTTGAGCGCGGTGGCCTTCGAGTGGGGCATCAGTCCTCCCGGGGACGAGTGGCGAACAAAGCGGATCCTCGCGCGCGCCGCTGTCGCCGCGGCGGTTGCGTGCCGTGGCGCGCGGGTCTTACCCTGCGTGCGTGGCGGCGTTCCTGTTCAAGACCGAACCGTCGGCATATTCCTACGCCGACCTCGCGCGTGACAAGCACGCGGTGTGGGACGGGGTGTCGAACGCCCTCGCGCTCACCCACCTGCGCACGGTCCGCAAGGGCGACCGCGTCGTGATCTACCACTCGGGCGACGCGCGCACCGCGGTCGGACTGGCGGTCGCCACCTCCGCCGCCTATCCCGATCCCCACCGCTCCGACCCGCGTCACGTGGTGGTGGACCTGCGCCCGGAATGCGCGTTCAAGCAGCCGGTGCCGCTGCGGGTCATCAAGTCCGACCCGGTGCTGTGCACCATGGACATCGTGCGCTTCTCGCGCCTCTCGGTGATGCCGGTGAGCACGGTGCAGCTCGACCGGCTCGAGCGGCTGGGCGGACTGTGAGGCGGGCGTGACCGCGGCGCAGGCGCGCCGGCGCATCGACGAGCTGGTGCGCGAGATCTCCGGGCACGACCACCGCTACTACGTGCTCGACCGCCCGAGCATCTCCGACGCCGCCTACGACGCGCTCTACCGCGAGCTGGAAGCGCTCGAGGCGGAGTTCCCGGACCTGCGCCGGCTCGACTCCCCCACCCTGCGGGTGGGCGGCGGTCTGCGCGCGGCGTTCAAGAAGGTGCCGCACGTCAAGCCCCTGCTCTCGCTCGACTCGCTGATGTCCGCCGACGAGGTGCGCGAGTTCGATGCGCGGGTGCGCAAGGGGCTCGAGCGCGACGACCCGGTGTACGTCGCCGAGCCCAAGTTTGACGGGCTCTCGATCGAGCTGGTGTACGAGGGCGGCCTGCTCGCGCGCGGCTCCACCCGCGGCGATGGCGAGACCGGCGAGGACGTGACCGAGAACCTGCGCACCCTCCGCGCCATCCCGCTGCGCCTCGCCGGCGCGGGGCCCCGCGGCGGCGCCGTGGGCCGGGTCGCCATCCGTGGCGAGGCACTCATGCTGCGGGCCGAGTTCGAGGCGCTCAACACGCGCCTCCTCGCGGCCGGCGAGGAGCCGTTCGCCAACCCTCGCAATGCCGCCGCAGGCACGGTGCGCCAGCTCGACCCGGCGATCACCGCCTCGCGCCGGCTCGACTTCTTCGCCTACGAGATCATGGAGGCCGCGGACGTCCCGCTGGCCACGCAGGAGGACATGCTGGCCGCGCTGCGTGACTGGGGATTCCATGTCGAATCGCGCGTGAAGCGCTGCGACGGCATCGACGCAGGCGATCGAGTTCCACCGCGCGCTCGGCGAGGAGCGCGAGCGGCTCCCCTACGAGATCGACGGGGTGGTCATCAAGGTGGACCGCCGCGACTGGCAGGACATCCTCGGCATGCGCTCGCGCTCGCCGCGCTGGGCGGTGGCCTTCAAGTACCCACCGCGCATCGAGGTCACGCGCGTGACCGACATCGTGGTGCAGGTGGGCCGCACCGGGAAGCTCACGCCGGTGGCGGTGCTCGAGCCGGTGGACGTCTCGGGCGTGACCGTGAGCCGCGCCACGCTCCACAACCAGGACGAGGTCGACCGCAAGGACGTGCGCGTGGGCGACACCGTGCGCGTGCGCCGCGCCGGCGACGTGATCCCCGAGGTGGTCGAGGTGCTCAAGGACCGGCGCCCGCGCGGCGCCCGCGCGTTCGTGATGCCCGCCCAGTGCCCGGCGTGCGGCGGCGCGGTGGAGCGCGAGGGCGCGGCGCACGTGTGCACCAACGGGCTGGCCTGCCCGGCGCAATTGCAGGGCCACATCGAGCACTTCGTCTCGCGCGGCGCGATGGACATCACCGGGCTCGGGAGCAAGACGGTGGCCCAGCTGCTCGAGAAGGGGATGGTGAAGGACCTCGCCGACCTCTACCGCCTCACCCCCATCGATCTCGCCGGGCTCGAGGGCTTCGCTGAGAAGTCGATCGAGAACCTGATCGCCGCCCTCGAGGCCAGCAAGCGCCCGCGTCTCGATCGCTTCCTGTTCGCGCTCGGCATCGAGCACGTGGGCGAGACCGTGGCGCGGCTGCTGGCCGAGCAGTTCGGCGCGCTCGCGCCGCTGATGGAGGCCGACGAGGAGGCCCTGCAGAAGATCCACGGCATCGGCCCCGAGGTCGCCGCGTCGGCGAGCGCGTTCTTCGCCAACCGGAAGACGCGCAGGGTGCTCGAGCGCCTGGCGCAGGCGGGCGTGGAGCCGGTGCACGAGGTGAAGCCGAAGGGTGCGCAGCCGCTGGCGGGCGAGATCATGGTGTTCACCGGCTCGCTCGAACGGATGAGCCGCCCCGAGGCGCAGCGCAAGGCCGAGTCGCTGGGCGCGCGCATCGCCGGCGTGGTGAGCAAGCGGGTCACGCTGGTGGTGGCCGGCCCCGGAGCGGGCTCCAAGCTGGACGAGGCGAAGAAGCACGGCATCCCGGTGATCGACGAGGACGGGTTCCTGAAGCGCATCGGGGAAGCCTGAGGCCCCACCATGCGCTCCAACGCCGAGATCGCACAGGTGCTCTCCACGCTCGCCACCATGCTCGAGATCGAGGGCGCGAACCCGTTCCGCGTGCGCGCCTACCGCGAGGGAGCGCGGGTGGTGGAGGCGAGCGGCGAGCCGATGGCGGCGCTGGCCGACGCCGAGGGTGCGCTCGAGGCGCTGCCCGGCATCGGCAAGGACCTGGCGCAGAAGATCCGCGACCTCGCGCGCACCGGCTCCACCGAGCTGTACGACGACCTGCGCAAGAAGATCCCGCTCGAGGTGGTGGGCTTCACCGAACTGCAGGGCCTCGGCCCCAAGCGGGTGAAGACGCTGTTCGAGACCCTCGGCATCCGCGACCGCGCGGCGCTGGCCCAAGCCGCCACGGAGGGCCGGCTGCGCGACCTGCCCGGCTTCGGCGAGAAGGTCGAGCAGAACGTCCTCAAGGCGCTCGAGGTGGCGAGCCACGAGGCGGGCCGCCTGCTGCTCGCGAACGCGTGGGGCGTGGCGCACGCGCTCGCCGAACGCGTGGCGCGCGTGCCGGGCGTGTCCCGGGTGGAACTGGCGGGCTCGTTCCGGCGCCGCCGCGAGACCGTGGGCGACCTCGACCTGCTGGTGTGCGGGGGCCGCGCCGAGGACGTGATGGAAGTCTTCACCGGGCACCCGGACGTGGCGGACGTGCTCGGGCGCGGCGACACCAAGTCGAGTGTGCGCCTGCGCAATGGCCTGCAGGTGGACCTGAGACTGGTGCCGGCCGAGTCCTTCGGGGCGGCGCTGCTCTACTTCACCGGCAGCAAGGCGCACAACATCGAGCTGCGCCGGCTGGCGATCGACCAGGGCCTGAGCCTCAACGAGTACGGCCTCACCCGCGAGCGGGACGGCCACGTGGTGGCCGCGCGCACCGAGGAGGACGTGTACGGGGCACTCGGGCTGGCGTGGATCCCGCCCGAGTCGCGCGAGGCGTGGGGCGAGATCGCGCTGGCGCGCGAGGGCCGGCTGCCGCGGCTGATCGAGGAGCGCGACCTGGTCGCCGACCTGCACGTGCACAGCGACCGCAGCGACGGCCGCGACCCGCTCGAGGCGATGGTGCGCGCGGCGCGCGACCGCGGATACGCGTACTGCGCCATCACCGAGCACTCGCAGTCGCTGGCGATGGCGCGCGGGTTCGACACCGCGCGGGTGCGGAAGTCGGTGGCCGAGATCGCCGCGGTGCGGCAGGCGGTGCCGGGCATCCGCGTGCTGCACGGGCTCGAGGTGGACATCCTCGCCGCGGGCGCGCTCGACCTCGACGACGAAGGACTGGCGCTGCTCGACTGGGTGATCGTCTCGCTCCACTCGCGCCTCGATCAGCCCGCGGAGGTCGCGACGGCGCGCGTGCTGCGAGGCGCTCGACCACCCGCGGGTGTACGCGATGGGACATCCGACCGGGCGCCTCATCGGCACGCGCCCCGGTTCGCCGTTCGACGTCGAGCGCGTGTTCGAGCGCGCCGCCGAACGCGGCGTGGCGATGGAGATCAACGCCCAGCCCGACCGGCTCGACCTCACCGACGTGCACGCGCGGCTGGCGAAGGCCAAGGGGGTGCGCTTCGTGATCGACACCGACGCGCACTCCATCGCGCAGCTCGAGAACCTCCGCTTCGGCGTGTTCCAGGCCCGCCGCGCCGGGCTCACGGCGGACGACGTGCTCAACACGCTCCCGTACGGGCGTTTCGCCGAGTGGCTCGAGCGTCCGCGCGCGGCCGCGACACGCGCGCCGCAGGCGACCACGGCCGAGGCGCCAGCCGTCCCCAAGCGAGCAACCGCCGCCAGACCGCGCGCGCCCAGGGCGACCGCCGCTGAAGGGCCGGCCGCTCCCGCTCGACCTCCGGCCGCGAAACCGCGCGCGCCGAAGAAGCCGAGGGCGCGTTGACCCGCCCGTCGCGTCCACCCGGCCCGCGCATGCGCACCCGCCTTGCCAGCGTCGTGGTGTTCGGCGCGGCGATGGGCTGGCTCGAGGCGGTGGTGGTGGTGTACATCCGCGCGCTGCTCGGCATGCCGCATGGCGGGGCGACACCGCCGCCCGACGCCTGGATGAGCGCGCTGCGCTCGGTGCCGTGGCTGCTCCCCACCGAGCAGGGCCGCGAGGCGGCGACGCTGGTGATGCTGGCGGCGGTCGGCGGGCTCGCCGCGCGCACGCTGCGGGCCCGCTTCGGCGCGTTCCTGGTGGCGTTCGGCGTGTGGGACATCACCTACTACATCGCGCTGCGGGCGCTGGTGGGCTGGCCCGCGTCCCTCGCCACCCGGGACCTGTTGTTCCTCATCCCGCCTCACCCCTGGTGGGTGCAGCCGGTGTGGGTGCCGGTGGCCATCTCCTGCGCCATGATCGCGGGCGGAACCGCGCTGATGGCGCGCCCGTCGCGCTGAACGCGGGCGCTGCCGCCCCACCCGGGCGCGCTAAACCCGCCGTCGCCACCTGCCGATACCCTCAGCAAGAGGCCCCGATACCCTCACGCCCACCCGGCCCCTCCGGAGGAGCCATGGCGGATCCCCAGTTCGACTTCCAGGTTCTCCGTGAAGTCACCGGCGACGATCCCGCGTTCGAGCGCGAGCTGCTCGAGGAGTACCTGCAGAACACCGCCGAGTTGCTCGAGCGCCAGCGGGTCGCCCTAGAGGCCCGGAACGCGAACGGGCTGGAGCGCTCCGCCCATTCCATGAAGGGCTCCTCGCTCACGCTGGGCGCCGGGAGCCTGGGGCAGTGCGCGGCGGAGATCGAGCAGTTCGCGCGCGCGCAGCAACTCGAGCGCTGCGTGGCGGTGCTCGACCGCGCGGTGCGCGAGTTCGGCGAACTGCGGCCGCTGCTCGAGGTCCATATGAAGCGTCTCGCGGCCTAGCCGCGGACGCGACGCGCGCGACCGCGCGCAATCACGCGACTGGCCGGCGGTCCCCCGCCGGCCTTCGCGCTTCCGGGCGCCCCACGCCTGCCCTTGATTCGCCCGCGGACCGGGCGCAGACTATGCGCATGTCCCGTTCCCCACGGGACCGAACGCCGATGCTCGGACCGGCCCTCTCGCCGAGGGCCCCGGATCCCGGGCCCGCTCCGGTGGAGGCCGCATGCACCTCATGACTCGCGCACTTTGCATCCTCGGTGTCCTCTCGGCAGTCGCCGCTCACGCGCAGGTCACCAGCGTTCCGAGCCCCTTCAATTCCACGGTGGGTGGATGCCTGGTGACGTCCCCGGACGGGACACTGCCCTTCACCGTCGTGGTCCGCGACCTCGCCAGCAACCCGGTCGTGGGCAGCATGGTGGTGATGGACTTCAGCCGCTGTCCGCTGGTCGCGCTCTGTCCCAACACGTGCGCCGGGTGCGTCACGGACCTGAGCGCGCGATCGGTGCGCAAGACCACGGACGCCGATGGGGCCGTCACATTCGACCTGCGCGCGGGGGGCGAATGCGGGGTGAACGACGTCTGGATCGTCGCGGACGGTATCCTGCTCGGCAAGCGCGGGTGCGCCTCGCTCGACATGACCGGCGACCTGGCGGTGACCCAGGACGACGTGGCGGAGTACTCCGCCCGGTGGGACAGCCCCGACCAGGCGCTCGACCCCGGCATCGACTTCTTCTGCGCCGGTGGCGGCGGATCGCACGCCAGCATGGCGTTGCTCACGGCTCATCTCGGTTCGAACTGCGCCACCGTGGTGCCGGCACGGCTTCCCTCCTGGGGCGAGCTCAAGATCCGCTACCGATGAACCCGTCAGACATGCGATCGGCCCGGGGGCCTCACGGAGCCCGGGCCGTCGCGTGTCCGACGCGGACTAGAGGATCTTCTCGGCGATGCTCTTGGCCTGCAGGAACAGCAGCAGGTAGTCGCGGCCGCCGGCCTTGGAGTCGGTGCCGCTCATGTTGAAGCCGCCGAACGGATGGACGCCCACCATCGCGCCGGTGCACTTGCGGTTGATGTACAGGTTGCCGACGTGGAACTCGCGCCGGGCGCGCTCGATCTTCGCCGGGTCCCGGGAGTAGCACCGCGCCGGTCAGCCCGTACTCGGTGCCGTTGGCGATCGCCAGCGCGTCGTCGAAGTCTCGCCGCCCTGATGACCGCGAGCACCGGGCCGAAGATCTCCTCCTGCGCGAGTCGCGCCGTTCGGCGGCGACGTCGGCGATGACGGTCGGCTGGACGAAGCAGCCGCTCGGGGCCCGCCACCGGGCCGCCGCCGTCGATCAGCGCGTCCCTCCTTCTTGCCCATCTCGATGTAGTCGAGGATGGTCTCGCGCGCCTTGGCGTTCACCACCGGGCCCATGTACACGCCGTGCTCGTCGGGCTCGCCCACGTTCACCAGCTTCTCCACCGCGGTCTTGCAGCCGGGCGACGAACTCGTCGTACACCTTCTCGTCCACGATGGCGCGCGAGCACGCCGAGCACTTCTGGCCGGAGAAGCCGAACGCCGCGAGCGTCACGCCCTGCGCGGCGGCGTCGAGGTCGGCGTCCTCGTCCACGACGATGCCGTCCTTGCCGCCCATCTCGGCGACCACGCGCTTGAGCCAGATCTGCCCCGGCTGCACCTCGGCGGCCAGCCGATTGATGCCGAGGCCGACCTCGCGTGAGCCGGTGAACGAGATGAAGCGCGTCTTCGGGTGGCGCACGAGGGAGTCGCCGACCGTGCCGCCCCCGCCGGTGAGGAAGTTGACCACGCCCGCGGGCAGCCCGACCTCCTCCATCAACTGCCAGAACGCCCACGCGATGCCGGGCGCGTCGCTCGACGGGCTTCAGCACCACGGTGTTGCCGGTGACGATCGCGGCGGTGGTCATGCCCACGCAGATCGCGAGCGGGAAGTTCCACGGCGGGATGACGACGCCCACGCCGATCGGGATGTAGACCACGCTGTCCTTCTCGCCCGGCATCTGCACGCACGGCTGCGGGCCGGCGTAGCGCAGCATCTCGCGGGCGTAGAACTCCATGAAGTCGATCGCCTCGGCGGTGTCGGCGTCGGCCTCGACCCAGCTCTTGCCCACCTCGAGCACCATCCAGGCCGAGAAGATGTGGCGGCGCTCGCGCATGCGCTTCGCGGCCTCGATCAGGTAGGCGGCGCGCTCGGTCGCGGGCACGCGGCTCCAGGTCGCGAACGTGGCGTGCGCGGTCTCGATCGCGCGGGTCGCCAGCTCCTGGGTGCCGAACTGGAACTTCCCGACGACCTCCGACGGCCGTGCCGGATTGAGCGAATCGAAGGTGGCGCCGCCGCTGACGCGCTCGCCGCCGATCACGATCGGATGGGTGCGGCCCAACTGCTTCCGCACCGTGGCGAGGGCCTGCTCGAAGGCCGCCTGGTGCTCGGGTCTCGAGAAGTCGATGTACGAGGTCGGCCGGTACTCGGGCAGCGACGTCAGGTCCACGGGCGCGATCCGCGCGGTGGTGGGATTCATGAGCGAACCTCCGGACGGGCGCACGGAGCGCCACGCGAGATGGTGAGGCGGGCAGACGACGCGCCGAGTCTAGCGCAGCCCGGTAGCCCCGGAAAGCGCGCGCGGTGCGTCCCCCGCGCGACTACCGTTCGCGCACCGGCGACGACGTATCGAGGGCGCCGGGCGCTGTCGCTGGACCGGATACCGCGAACGCTCGTCCGACGTCGTTCAGCACATTGCCGTGCACGTCGGCCGGGCGCTCGAGGTAGACGACGAAGGACTGCGACGCCGGCTCACGCTGGCGTGCGAGCCGGCGTCCCACGCCTCCGGCGGGGCGGGCACGTCCGCGGCATTGGCCGCGGAGTACCGCGCGTCGGCCACGCCGTCCTCGTCCTCCCACCCGGGATCCGGAGACCAGCTCGATCTCGGGATCGGTGCTGTTCCCGCGGGAGTCCAGCGGCCGGAGGAAGGCGCGGGTGCCCGCCTCCGCCGACATCGAGAGCGGGAAGTGGAACGTGACCTTGAGCGTCCCCGCCGGGAAGCGCCACGCCCGGCCGCGCCGCGCGCTCGCTCCGCCGGCGCCGCGATCTCGACGCGCACCGGCGCCACCCACACCGGGTTCGCGATGCAGCGCTCGTCCCGGTCCGGGTCGCGCGCGGTGGCCACCAGCGCGGCCAGGCGGTCCATCGCCCGCGGCAGCGGACGCCGGTCCGGCGCGCCCTCGGGCCCCGCGGCCACGGCTGAACGAGTCGCGCGCGGAGGCCATCACGCGGTCGAACCTGTAGCGCGTGATGTCCCCGGCGCCCGGGGTCACGGAGCGCTTCCACCGGCTGCGGATCCACACGCTCCTCGCCGGGCGAGGGGCACGAGCATGGTGCGTCCCGCCGTCGAACCTGCCGGATCCGCCGATCCTGCCGTCGGCGTTCTCCCAGCGGCTGGTCGCGTCGTGCCAGCGGGCCGCGCCGGCGTCCGGGTCGTGCCGCCCGTCCGCGTCGAGCTGGTACTCGAAGACCGGGCCGTCCGTGAGCACGGTGTTGCCCTCGCGAAGGGCGTCCAGCGCGTCGCGCGTGCCCGCCGGTCGGTCGTGCACCAGCGCGTACGTGCGCACGCGCGCGTAGGCGTTGCTGTGGAGCATGCCGGAGTACGGCACCGCGGTGGCCGTGACCTCGTCGGCGTAGTTGAAGTCGCCGTGGGCGTCGGAGCCCGCGCTCATGTAGAGCTTGCGGATGAACCGGTGCTCGGGCGCCTCCTGGAACGAGAACGCGAGACCGCGGCCGAGCTGCCCGTAGAACGTGTCCAGCGACCGCGTCAGCTCGCCGTCCCAGGCGTTGGGGCAGGAACCGCTGCGCCTCGGGCCCCCCCGGGAACGGGTTCATCGCGTCGAACGCGCTCGAGGCCGGCAGGCGGCCGCTGCGCCGGGCGACCTCGTCCATCTTGATGTTCCACACCTCCGAGCCCTTGAACAGGAACTCGCTGCACGCCGAGTCGACGGAAGGGTCCGGCGCTGCGAGTCGTAGGGCGGGAAGCCGATGGCCTGCGCGAAGTACTCGGGCGGCCAGACGAAGCCCTCGAGGTTCGGGTGCGACGCGTAGACGAAGCCGGCGGGGCCCGCGGCCTTCATCCCCGCCAGCACCGTCTCGAGCGTGTTCGGGATTCTCGAGCCGCGAGGTCAGGAAGAGCCCGCCGTGCCACGGCCCTTCGAAGTGGCGCGTGCCGTACGCCAGCAGGTGGTGCCCGAGGTTCGGGAGCGGCCGAGTCGTCCTGGTTCGAGCCGCGCCGCAGCGTGATCTCCTCACCCGCCAGGCCGCCGAGGTTCGCCCGGTACCACGCCGCCTCGCCGGCGTGGCCGTCGGTGGTCGCGGTCGGACCGAAGCGCGGCGGCACGCCCGTGTCGTAGGGCTCGCGGGAGTAGAACATGTTGTGGTCGGTGACCACGATGCTGTCCCGATAGTCGGCCCAGTTGCCGTCGCGGGGCTGCGTCTGCACCAGCCCGAGAGCGTAGGAGGCCTCGAGCAGCATGACGATCGGGCCGCCGAACGCCTTGCTGGCGCCGTTCACGTCGAGCACGCCCGAGGTCGTCTGCTCCGCGATGGTGTGCACGTGGGTGTCGAAGTAGCGATCCTCGGGGGCGAGGCTCGGGAACTGGCTGGGATCCACGATCACCCGCAGCACGCGGTGAGTTCCGGAACACGCGTGCGTCGCGAGCAGGCCCGGGCCGCGTCCATTCGACCTCGGCGCGGAGCTCGTGCACGTCCGGCACGCCGTGGCGCGCGAGCGCCGCGTGCGGGACGCGCACGACGTAGTGCCAGAAGCTCGTGACGCGCTCGTCCGCGCCCAGCCCGTCCCGCGCCTCGCCCGAGCGGGCCGACGAACGTGGCGCCGTTCAGCGTGTCGGGACCGCCCGCCGCGTCCACGACGACCGCGGGGCCGATCGGCGCGCCCGTGCGCGCATTCGAAGATCCGGATCCGCTCGACCCGGCGCCCCCCCTCGAACTGAGGGAAGAAGAACATCACCGGGATGTAGTCCCGCACGGTCCGCCACGGCGCATCCATGACGATGTCGGTGCCGGCGCGGTCCGAGTACGCCGCGCTCGGCGGCGCGAACAGGACCGCCGCGAGGCGGACGCGAGCCACGCGCACGCGAGCCCGGCGCGTCCCAGTCGTCGCCCCCGGGCGCGCCGGCTGGCGCACGGCCGGCCGATCCGCCGATGTCGGGGAGCCGACCATCTCAGCGGAACCGGAAGCCCGACCGCCGGCCGCCGAGCGGCTGGCCCAGGGTCAGGTAGTAGTTGCCACGATCGCCCTCCGCCACGGCCGTAGGCGAGGCAGAGCGGGCCGATCAGGGTGTCGGCGCCCAGGAACACGCTGCCGGCGGCGATCCCGTCCGCGAGCCCGATCGCCGATCGCGACTGGAACACGTTCCCGTACTCGGCCGACACCCCCGCGTAGACCGGGAGCAGCTGGAAGTCCACGACCCGGCGGTAGAGGAGCGCGCGCACCAGCAGCTCGTGCTGCCCGATCAACTCGTCCTGCTCGAGGCCGGACAGCCGGCCCAGGCCGCCCAGGCAGAAACGCTTCTCGAGCGGCGCGTCCCCTTGCAGCGTCGTGCCGGACTCCCCGCCCAGCACCCCGGTCCAGTGCCCGCGCGTCCCGGCGAGGCTCGCCTCGACGGTCCACCTGCTGGTACGTCACGGTGGAGCCGAGCGCGTCGAGGCCGGCCGAGAGCCGCGCGCGCACACTCCCGCCGCGATGCGGGAACGCGACCTCGTCGAGCTTGTCGATGAAGAACTGGGCGAACGCCTCGCCGGTGTCGTAGCGGTGCCACCGGAAGCCCGGGGTCACCGACCTGCGACGCGGATCCTGCCGCCCTCGCGCACCACGCCGGCCCGCAACTCGCCCCACGTCCCGATCTCGCGCCCGCCGGCGAGCGTGGCGCCGTAGTGCGTGATGCCGAGCTCGGACCGCTTGTGGCCGCTCCCGTCGAACACGTTCATCGCGCGCTCGCCGGCCAGCAGCTCGAGGTCCACGAACTTGCGCAGCCCGGCGTCGAGCGGCTGATGGAACTCGGTCCACACGCCGGGCTCCTGCCCGACCTGCAGTCCGGTGCGCCACTCCCCGTTCAGCCGATTGACCGCGGTGCGGCTGTAGGCGAGCGCGACGTTGAAGTTCGGATGTTCGAAGTCCTCGAAGGCCGCGACCCCTCCCTGCAGGTAGTTCGGCCCCCAGGCGCGCTCGCGCGCCGTGACCGTCAGCACGTTGCCATGCGGACCGGGCAGGACGTCGTAGTACACGGACTCGAACAGCTCGAGTCCGTAGATCTGGTCCAGTCCGATGCTCGAGCCGCCGGGCGTCGACGCGGATGGCCGATGGCGGTCTCGAGCCGCGTGGCGATGACCTGGTCGGTCACGCGGGATCGGTTGACGATGCGCTCCGCCCCGAGCACCGGGGGCGCGGCGGACGGCGGCGCGGGCCGCGCGCGCGTCCTGGTAGGCGCGGTACTCCGCCGGCGACAGGGCCAGCCGCTCGAGGGCGGGAAGCGCCGCCCGGGCCGCACGCTCGCCGATGTCGACGGCCTCGGCGGCGCGCTCGAAGGACGCCACGGTGATGGAGCCGAGGTCGGGCCGGATGAACACATCGCCTTCGGCCAGCGAGGCGATCTGGCGCTTCTTGTCCTGCTCCGAGGCGAGCGTGGCGAGCTGGGCCGTGATGGCGGGCACCGAGCTGAGCTGCTCGCGACCCGACGGCGGGGTGGCGATGTCCACGGCGATGATGACGTCGGCCCCCATGCTTCGCACGACGTCGATCGGGAAGTTGTTGACGATGCCGCCGTCCACGAGCAGGCGGCCGTCGATCTCCCGCGGCGCGAACGCGGCGGGGATGGACATGCTGGCGCGCATCGCGAGCGCGAGGTCGCCATGGTCGAGCACCACGGCCTCGCCGGTCACGATGTCCGCGGCGACCGCGCGATACGGGAATGCTGAGCCGATCGAAGTCGCGCACCGTCACGACCGGCAGGGACAGCCGCTTGAGCAGCAGATCGACCCGGTGGCCGTCCAGGATCCCGGGCGGGAACAGCAGCCGGCCGCCGCGCAGGCCGGGCTTGTGCTTGACCAGGTACAGGTCGTCGTCGCGCTTGCGGCGGAACGAACGGTCGCCACGCGGGATGTTGTCCGCGAAGGCCTCCGTCCAGTCGGTCTCGGAGACGACGCTGTCGAGCTGGGCCGGGGCCAGGCCGGAGGCGTAGAGGCCGCCGACCAGCGCGCCCATGCTGGTGCCGGCGATGAGGTCGACCGGGACGCGGTGCTCCTCGAGCACGCGCAGCACGCCGATGTGGGCGGCGCCGCGCGCGCCGCCGCCGCTCAGCGCGAGCCCGATGCGGGGTCGGCGGGGCGGTTCGGCGGGTGGATCCGCCGCGTGGGAGACACACGGCACGGCGAGTGCCGCGGCACACATCAGCCGCAGCAGGGACCGAAGCGCAGTGCGACCGGTCACGATGGCCCCGCCTGTTCCTGCACCCGCGGCCGCGCGACGATTGCGCTGAGTGGGTGGCGCGGCGACGGCACCCGATGCCCCCCGCGCACACGATGCCGAGGCTGCGCGGGGCGATGCTCCAACACCGCGGTCAGCCTAGCACCCGCGGTCGCGCCACGGCAATCGCCGGTGCGCCGTGGCGTCGAGGGGCCCGGGTAGGCGGCCGGTCCCGGTCGCGCCGGCCCCGCGGCGCCGGGCCGGCGAAGGTCCCTTTGCGCCGCGGCCCCGATGCGCGAAGATGTCCGGGCGGACGATGTCGGGCCCGCTCCCGCGGTCGCGGGGCGCGGGTCCGACTCGACGAGCAGGATCCGGGAGCCGCACCGTGAAGTGGTCAGGCCGTGCAGTCGTCCTCATGCTGCTGGCGGCGACGCTGATGCCGGGGCGCGCCCTCGGCGTCGCGTGCGCGCCCGATGCCGACCCCGCGCCCGCGGGCCTCGACTCGTCCTCGGCGCCGGTGGCGAGCCCCGGCGACTACACCTTTCCATCGGCGCAGGACCGCTCCCGAGCTTGGGTGATGAGCGCGCTCGGCCCGCCCGCGATCGCCGGCAACCTGGTCGGCGCGGCATGGCGACACTGGGCGACCGACGAACCTCCCGAATGGGACACCGACGGAGGGGGCTTCGCGCGACGCTTCGCCACGGGCTCACTCACGACCTTCACCAGCGAGACATCGCTCACGCTCGCCTCGGCGGCGATGCGGCAGGATGCCGGTTACTACCGCTGCCCGCGGACCGGATTCGGCTCGCGGCTCGGGCATGCCCTGGTGATGACGTTCGCGGCGCGCGACCGGGACGGGGACCTGGTGTTCTCGCCGGGCAAGACGCTCTCCCCGTTCGTGGGGCCCGTGGTGACCGTGACCACGCACTACCCGGATCGGTACACCTATGCCGATGGTCTGGTGAGTGGCGCCTACGGCCTGCTCATGAACGCCGGATTGAACGCCGCGCGGGAATTCGTCCTCAAGGCGCCACCCTGGCACGGCGGGCGCCGGCCCGGTCGCTGAGCCCCGGGCCGCGCGCGGGCAGTCGCCGGACTCAGCGGGCCAGCGCCACCCGGCGCACGTGCGCCACGCCATCCACCTCGAGGTCCGCGAAATAGAGCCCCGAGGGAAGCGGATCGCCGGCATCGTCACGCCCGTCCCAGGTGATCCTCCGGCCCGGGGCCGACTGCGACTCGAGCGGCACCAGCAGACGCACCTGACGCCCGGTCGCGTCGAACAGACGCATGCTCACCCGGGCCGGGCCGGGCAGTGAGTACGCGAACGTGGCATGGCCCGGCGCGGGCGACGGGAAGGGCGGCGCGAAATCGACGCCGGTGCGGCCGCTGGCCCCACCGGCGGAGGTGTCCGGCCCGTACACGATGCGGCGGATCTCTCCCGACGCGGCCGCGAACGCGACCGACTGGCGGCAGTACCACACCGCGCCATCGCGGCCCACGAAGTAGTCGCTCACCGCGTCGAGGCCGGTGGCCCAATCGCTCGGGCCCGTGCCCGGCACCAGCGCCCAGCCGGCGCCGGCGTCGGTCAGCACCCGCAGGAGGCCCGTGTAGTAGTCGCTGAACAGGAAGCGCCCCTCGTACTCCGCCGGGAACGGGACGATCGCGCCCACCGGCGCGCGATAGAGCACGCCCCCCACCACGGCGTCCCCCTGGGTGTGATCGTAGGTGGCGATGGGCGCGAGCGGGGCCGGGAGCGCGAACGCACACGTGGTGTACGGCGCATTCCCCTCGAACAGCGGCCAGCCGAAGTTCAGCCCGCCGGTCGGCGCGCGATCGATCTCCTCCCATGTGTTCTGGCCGACGTCGCCGATGAAGAGCGTTCCGTTCGCGGGATCGATGGAGAAGCGGAAGGGATTGCGCAGTCCCTTCAGCCACATCAGCCGGCGGTTCGAGTCCGGCGACGTAGCGTACGGATTGCCGGGCGGTGTGATCAGCGCGCGCGGCGCGATGCCGGGCCCCGCGGGCAGACGCGAGACGTCGAGCCTGAGGATGGTGCCCTTGAGCGCGGTCGTGTCCTGCGCGCCGCAGGGGTCGGCATCCTCGCCGAACGAGGCGTAGAGCATGCCGTCCGGGCCGAATCGCAGCGTGCCGCCGTTGTGATTGCCGGCGTTGTCGGGGACGTCGCGCACCAGGTCGTAGCGCGACCCGACGTCGAGCGTCAGCCCGCCCGTGCCAGTGGCCGCGACGTCGCCGGTCATGGTGTAGCGGGAGACCCGGATGCGCGGTCCCGTGACGTCGTCGCAGTGCACGTACACGTAGGGCCGCGCGGGCCAGCCGGGATCCACCGCGATGCCGAGCAGCCCTTGCTCAGGCCCGGTGGTGCGCACCTGGTCCACTGTGCCGACCGGATCGGGCGCGACCAAGGACCCATCGAGGATCACGCGCACCCGCGCGCTCTTCTGCTCCACCACCAGCACGCGCCCATCGGGCAACTGCACCATACCCACCGGCTGATCGAGCCCGGCGAGCACCAGGTGGTCCGAGAACCCGGGGGGCAGCAGCGCCTGTCCGCCGGCGGCCGGCGCGGGGGATGACAGCGCGAGCGCCACGAGCAGGCATGCAGCGATGGGGGTCGGCGGGCGGCGCATGGGAACCTCCGGGACAGGTCGCGGGCGACCGGTCCGCCGCCCCTGCTCCTGATGCGCTGACCACCCCGGGCGGTGCGCCGCACGTGCGACGCCGCGCGGGCGCACAGCCCCGGCGGGCCGCGCCCGGCACGCGGAGCGCCCGTCGCGAGGCGCCCCGGGGCGGTTGCTTCGGGTCCGCGGCGCTCCCATACTGCCGCGCCATGCGCCGCGGACACTCCCTCCACATGCTCGCCGGACTCGCGCTGGGCGTCGTGCTCGGCACCGCGGCCCATCTCGCCTGGGGGGGCGCGCCGGCCCTCGACTGGGTGGTGCGCCACGTCACCGAGCCGGCCGGGCGCATCTTCCTGCGCCTGCTGTTCATGCTGGTGGTGCCGCTCATCCTATCGGCGCTGGCGCTCGGCGTGTCGGGGCTCGGGGATCTCGGGCGACTCGGTCGCATCGGGCTCAAGACGCTCGCCTACACCGTGGTGGTCTCGAGCATCGCGGTGCTGATCGGCGTCGGAATGGTGAACCTGGTGCGTCCCGGCGAGGGGCTCTCCCCCGCGCTCAAGGAACGCCTGCTGGCTCAGAAGAGCGCGGTGCCCACCGCCGCGCCCGCCGCCGGCGCCGCGGGCGTGGACTTCCTGGTCAACCTGGTGCCGCAGAACATCGTCAAGGCGATGGGCGACGGCGACATGCTCGCGGTCATGGTGTTCGCGCTGCTGCTCGGCATCGGGCTCGCGCTCACGCGCACCGACGCGGCGCGGCGCTTCGAGGGGATGCTCGAGGGCCTCTACGACGTGGTCATGCGGCTGCTCGACCTCGTCATCCGGGTGGCGCCCGTGGGGGTGGCGTGCCTGCTGTTCACGCTCACGGCGCGCCTCGGGTACGACGTGTTGCGCCAGCTCGGGGCGTACGTGGCGGTGGTGGTGGGGGCGCTCGCCATCCAGCAGTTCGTGGTCTACTCGGTCTCGGTGGCGTGGCTCGGCGGCATGAGCCCGCTGCGCTTCTTCAGCGGCATCCGCGAGGCGATGCTCACCGCGTTCTCGACCGCCTCGAGCAACGCCACGCTGCCGACCGCGCTGCGGGTGGCGGAGCAGGAGCTGCGTCTGCCGCCGCACGTGAGCCGCTTCGTGCTCACCGTGGGCTCGACCGCGAACCAGAACGGCACGGCGCTCTTCGAGGGCGTCACCGTGCTGTTCCTGGCCCAGTTCTACGGCGTGCCGCTCACCTTCGCGCAGCAGCTCACGGTGGTGTTCATCTGCATCCTCGGTGGCATCGGCACCGCGGGGGTGCCGGCGGGCTCGATCCCGGTGGTGGTGATGATCCTCGGGATGGTGGGGGTGCCCGCCGAGGGCATCGGGATGATCCTGGGCGTGGACCGTTTCCTCGACATGTGCCGCACCACGCTCAACGTGACCGGCGACCTCGCCGCCGCGGTCGTGGTGTCGCGCGGGGAGAGCGTGCCGGCGCCAGCCCCGGGCGGCTGACGGGTTCCGTGGTCGCCCGGCCGTCCGACGCCGCCCCCGGCGCTCAGACGCAAAGTGCGTGTGAACCTCCCGCGCCCGGATGGCGTCCAAGCATCAGGTGGCGAGCACCCATGCGCCGCCCCGAGCCGGCCGCGACCTCGACCCCGGGCCACCGGCCCCCACTCTGGAGCACCGCATGCGCGTCCGACCCTCCCGCGCCATGGCCCTGATCGCGCTGGCGATCCTCGCCACCGTCGCTCCCGCCTTCGCCGACCCGCACACTGCGGCCATGGACATGGACCCGATGGCGGTGCCGGGCGACCCCGGGGCATTCGTCGTCCAGACCCAGGCCGGGCCCAAGGTCGCGCGCGTGCCGTCGACCCAGTCCGCCGTCGTCCCCGACTTCACCATCACCGCCGGATCGTTCCGCTTCAACGCCGACGGCAACGCGTTGACCCAGGTCGACACGCTGGCGATCACCGTCGGCCAGACGGTGCGCTGGCATCGCCTCGACTTCACCCACACCGTGACCAGCGGCACCGGCAGTCTGGACCCGGAGTCGGGCGCCCTGTTCAGCGCCCTGATCACCTCCCTCGCGCCCGATTTCGACTGGACGTTCACCGCGGTGGGCACGGTGCCCTACTACTGTGAGCTCCACGAGCTGTCGAACATGCGGGGCGTGATCGTGGTGAATCCCGTCGCTTCGGTGGGCCCCGGTCCGTCCGCGGCGCGCTCCGGGTTCTCGCGTCCGCCCGCGCCCAATCCGTCCCGCGACGCGGTCACGTTCGCGATCACTCTGTCCCGCGCGGGTGAGGCCTCGGTCGAGGTGCTCGACGTGAGCGGCCGGCGCGTGGCCACGCTCCACAGTGGGCCGCTCGCGGCGGGCGAACACCCGTTCCGCTGGGACGCGCGCGGGGCCGACGGGCGCGCGGCGGCGCCGGGCATCTACCGCCTGCGCGTGCGCGGTGAGGGGTTCGACCAGGCGCGCACCATCTCGCTGCTGCGGTAGCCGGTCCATCGAGCGCGGTGCGGGACGCGCCCGGACGCGCTCCTACGCGATGCGCGCGCCGTTGCGGTCGTAGCGGGTGAGCGCGAGGTCGGCGATCTCCGCGATCAGGTCGGTGTACGAGCGGCCCGCCTTCTTGGCGGCCATCGCGAACTCGGCGGTCGAGAGCAGGTACGGATTCGGATTGACCTCGAGCACATGGATGGTGGAGTCGGCCGCGAGGCGGATGTCGATGCGGCCGTAGTCGCGCAACTGGAGCGCCTGGTAGGCCTGCACCGCGGTGTCCCGGATGCGCTCCGCCAGCGTCTCGTCGAGGTCGTCGGGGAAGAACGGGCGCGTGGTGCGGTACGCCTCGCTGTCCTCCTCCCACTTCACCTCAGCCCCGGCGATCTTCGGCGTGCCCTCCGGGAGCTTGGAGAGATCCAGCTCGACGATCGGCAGCGCCTCGGGCTTGTCGTTGCCGAGCACGCCGACGTAGAGCTCGCGGCCCTCGATGTACTCCTCGATCAGCGCCGGCGTGTCGAACTCGGTGTGGATGTAGTCGAGGCGCTCCATCATCTCCTTGATGGAGCCGCACACCGCGTTGAAGCGGATGCCGATCGAACCGTCCTCGCGCGCGGGCTTGACGATGACCGGGAACTGGATGTCGTGGGCGTACTCGGTGCGCCCGCGGTAGACCATCGCGAAGGTCGGCGTGTGGATGCCGTGGAACGCGAAGATCTTCTTGGCGAGCGCCTTGTCCTGCGCCAGGTAGAGTCCCTGGGAGCCCGAGCCGGTGAAGCGCCGCCCGAGCAATTCGAGGTAGCCGGCCACGCGGCTGTCGGCGGTGTCATCGCCGCCGAAGGACTCGACGAGATTGAAGAGCAGGTCGCTCTCGGAGGTGGCCAGTTCCTGGAGGCTGACCGTGGTCCCGTCGAGGCGCAGGTAGACCGGGCTGTGGCCGGCCTTCTTGAGGGCCTCGTAGACCTCCTGGACGTCCTCGTCGGCGCCCTTGCGCTTGGGCCGCGCGTCCGGGCTCCGTTCCTCCCCTTCGTCGTACCAGAAGTCGTAGAGAACGCCGATCCGAAGCTTTGCCATGGCGATCCTCGCCGTCTCGTTCCACGGCCCATCCGCTGGGCCGGACGTGTCAGGACTGCTCGAACCTGCCGCGCGTCAGGTAGTTCATCGCCAGCGTCGTGCCATAGACGGTGAGCTCCACCATCGTCGCGATCTCCCGCGTCGTATCCACCACCAGGTCCCGCTCGCGGCACGTGCGCAGGATACGCTCCACCAGCGCGCGCACCACCGGGCGCTTCACACCCGTCCAGTACGTGATCTTGTCGGTCAGCGGCAACCGCTGCTCCTCGACCAGCTCGGCCGCCGGCCGCACGTGCTTCCGGCGGCGACCGCGCGGCACGAAGATGTCTCCGAGGTCGGCCTCGAGCGCGACGTTCACCGCCGCGCCGTTCTGCCGCAGCCAGCGGCGATAGAACTGCTCGACCGTGAGCTTCATGTCCTCGACCGTCACGTCGAGGATCTCGCTCGGCGCCGCCGGCTCCAAATCGCGGACCCGGCGCACCACGGCATCAACATAGCGCAACTTGCGTATCGCGGGCCACGCTTTGTATCGGACGCGCCAGTTCGAGCGCGGCGTGAGCCACACCGCGAAGGTCTCGGCGAAGTCCTCGTCCGGGTGCTTCTGCGCGTACCAGCCGGCGATGTGCCGCACGAACTTGCGGCTGAAGGGCACCGGGCGGTAGCGATCGCGGTAGCGCCGGTTGAACGGGCCGAACTGCTGGCGCCATTCGGGCTCCGCGAACAGTCGGTAGGCGTAGTTGAACGCGTGCCCGGCCTCGTGCCGCAGGTACATCATGATCTCGCGTTCGTCCTCGAGGTCGTTCATCGCCCGCTCGAGCCGCGCGAGCTTGGGGTCGGCGAGATAGAACGGGATGCCGATCACCGGCTGGCCATCGGGGCAGCCCCACTCGTCGGTGAGATAGCACACCGGGCGGAAGCGCCGGATCCCCTTGCGCTCGAGCTCGAGGTAGAGCTGCTTCACCCGCTTCTCCATCGGCGAGCCCTCGAGCTGGAGCCCGAGCTGACTGATGCGCTTGGAGAGCAGATCGCGGATGTCGGGTGGGGCCTTCTCGAAGATCATGGCGGGGGCCGATGCTAGTGGCCGCGAAGGGCCGGCACAAGCGCCTTCCGGCCCCCGGGAGGTCGGTTCCGACGAACCGTGTTCACACACAGGTTAAGTCTTGGGGTCCCGGGGCCGCCCCGGGCACCGATTCCCGTGCTCCCACATCCCAATAACCCGAGTACCAGGCCGCGCGACGCCGGGCCCCCCCGGGCCGTCACGTCCGCGGGTCGTGGAATGCCGTCCCTACCGGGCCACGCCCGAACCAGGAGATCCCTAGATGAAGCGTCTCACCGTTCTGATCTCGATCGCGGCCATGGCCCTCGCCACGGCGGCGTTCGCCGCCCCGGCGAAGTTCACGTTCGACCCCCCTCACACCGAGGTGGGGTTCAGCATCCGCCACATCTTCTCGAAGATCCCCGGCAAGTTCACCGACTTCGGCGGGACACTGCTGTACGACAACAAGGCCATCACCGCGTCCTCGGTGGAGTTCACCATCCAGTCGAAGAGCATCAACACCGGCAACGAGAGGCGCGACGGCCATCTGCGCTCAGCCGACTTCTTCGATGTCGAGAAGTTCCCGACCCTCACGTTCAAGAGCACCAAGGTCTCGGCCATCCAGGATGGCAAGTTCCAGGTGACGGGCGATTTCACCATGCACGGCGTGACCAAGCCCCTGACGCTCGACTGCGAGCTGCTGGGAGAAGGGGACGCGAGCGTGGGCGGCCGGGCGATGGGCTACCGGGCCGGATTCGACGCGAAGACGACCCTCAATCGCAAGGACTACGGCATCGTCTACAACACGGTGCTGGACGCCGGTGGCACGATGCTCGGTGACGAC
The DNA here is from genome assembly GCA_963776245.1 of Candidatus Eiseniibacteriota bacterium. Classification (GTDB taxonomy): domain Bacteria; phylum Eisenbacteria; class RBG-16-71-46; order RBG-16-71-46; family RBG-16-71-46; genus CAVSAC01. The sequence continues at coordinate 726,702 of CAVZLN010000006.1, forward strand.
GTGGCGATCGAGATCCACGTCGAGGCCGTCCGCGAGGCCGCGCAGAAGTAGGTCGCTCCCCGGGATCACGAAGGCCCTCCGGTCTGACGGGACCGGAGGGCCTTCGCATGGCGGGCGGCGGAGCCGGCCGGGGCGTGAGCGCGTACGTTGGCGCGCTCACACGCCCGGCCTCCGATCAGCGCCCGGTCACGCCGGGCGCCTTCGGCGCGGTGCCAGCCGCCTGCTTCGCAGCGGCCGTCTCGATCGCGGCGCGCAGGTCCTTCGCGTCGTCGGTGGCGCCGAGCCGTTCCAGCCAGCCGAGCTGCTCGCGCGCGTGCTCGAGATCGCCGACCTCGACGTAGGCCTCGCCCACGTACTCGCGCGCCGGGGCGTAGTCGGGCTTGAGCGCCAGGCACTTCTCGTAGGCCGCGAAAGCGGCCTTGTAGTCGCCGGTCTTGCGCGCCGAGTAGCCGGCGAGGTTCCAGGCCTCGTGGAACTTCGGGTCGAGCGCGACGGCGCGTTCGGCACGCTCGCGCGCGCGCCTGAAGTACTTCTCGGCGCTCGCGGTCCGACCGTGGTCGAGGTCGTCACGCCCCTTGCGGACGTCCTTGAACGCGTCCCCGTACCAGCGCTCGGCCTCGTGGCGGGGCGAGGCCGCGTCCGCGGTCCCCTGCGGCTGGTCGGGCTGGGAGGTCGGCTCGGGCTTCGACCATCCCCCTCCCGAAGCGAGGGCGGTGGTGGCGGACAGTACGGCGGCGAGCAGGGCGACGGGCAGAACGGGCTTGCGCATGGAGGCCTCGTGGGTGGGGTCCATCGATGACCGGTACGGTCTTATGATGCGCCCCGGCCCGCGAGGAGCCATGCGCGATCGGGCCGGGTCGCGACCCCGGCCGGGGTTGGGCCTCCGGGTTCGCCTGCGCTAGTCTCGCCCCGGCAGTCGCGACACCATCCCCGGTGCGCGGCAGGCGGGACCCCGGACCTGGAGGGACGCGTGACATCATCGCTGGCCGCTGTCCTCGCCACGGTTCTCGCCGCCGCCTCGCCCACGCTCCCGTCACGCGCTCCGGAAGACGCCGCGCGCGCGCTGGTCGAGGCGGAGCACGCGTTCGCGCGGCTGGCCGCCACCACCAGCACGCGCGACGCGTTCCTCGCGGTGCTGGACGACAGTGGCGTGGTGTTCCGTCCCACCGCGGTGAACGGCAAGCGGGCGTTCGGCGCGCAACCCGCGCGGCCGAGCGTGCTGGCGTGGGAGCCCGAGTACGCCGAGGTCTCCGCGGCCGGGGACCTGGGGTACACCACCGGGCCGTGGTCCTTCCGGCCGGGTCCGGCCGACACCGCCGTCGCGTACGGACACTACGTCTCCATCTGGCGCACCGACGCCGGCGGAGCGTGGCGATTGCTGGTGGACCTGGGGGTGTCCCACGCGGCGCCGCCGACCCTCACGCCCCCCCTGGAGCTGCGTGCCCCACGTGGCGCGGGTTCGCCGGCGCACCCGCGCGCGCTCGACCTCGCATCGCTCAAAGCGGCGGAGAGCGCGCTGCAGGGTGACGACGCGCTGGTCGCCGCGGCCGCGCCCGATGTCCGGGTGTATCACGGCGAACTCCCCCCCGCGCGCGGGCTCGCCGCCGGCGCGCCGCGGCTGCGCCATGCCGCCGCCGGGGCGCGCTGGCAGGTCGAGGCCTGCGAGGTGGCACGTTCCGGCGATCTCGGGTACGCGCGCGGGCTGGTGATGACCGCGGCCGACACCGCGTCCTACGTCCGTGTGTGGCGTCGCGAGAGTGGCCGCTGGCGGGTGGCGCTCGACATCGAGGCGCCGAAATGAATCGCCCCGCCGATCCGGTGTCCACGCCCACTCTCACGCTGCTCCGTGTGATCTGGCTGGGGCTGGCCGTCGCGCCCGTCAGCTACCTGTCAGTCGCGTTCCTGACGCGCCCAGGCAGCCCGCTGACCGTGAGCCTGCCCGACCCCTGGAACCCGCTCGAGCTCGTGCTCACCATCGCATCGCTGGTGGCGATCGCCGCCGGCTTCGTGGTGCCCCGCCTCAGCGGCTCCGGCGTGCGCCGCCAGCTCGGGGACCTGCCACCGGTGGACGACGACGAGCGCGCCCGTGCCGTGCAGCCGGTGCTGATCTCGCGCTGGGCGATGTTCGAGTCGGTCGCGATCTACGGCTTCGTCATCGTGTTGGCCGGCTCACCGCCCTCGCGCGCGGTCCCGTTCGCGGCCGTGGCGATGGCGCTCCTGCTGGCGCACCCGCCCAGCCGGGCGCACGTGGACGCGCTGCTGGGCGAGTGACCCGCGGCGCGGTCCGCCGCGGGCGCACGCCGGCCGGACCCGCTACCCTGCGGGCGCGTACCCATTCGGTGGACCGGGACACGGGAACCCCGGGCCGATCCATGGCGGCGAGTTCGTGGACGAGCCCCCTTCGAGGAGACGGCGCATGAGAGCGATCGGATTGGCGGTGCTGGCCGGGGCGTGCTGGGGCGTCGGCGAGTTGTGCACGAAGATGGTCCTGCAGACGCATCACGTCGGCCCGCTCACGGCCATCGCGCTGCGCTCCACGGTGGCGCTCCCGCTGCTCTGGGTGGCCTACCTCGTGGCAGTGCCGATGCTCGGCGCCGAGCCGACCGGGTGGTGGCGCACGCTCGAGGGCGCCGACATCGCGAAGCTCGTGCTCGGCTCCGGCCTGCTCGCCGGCGCGGGCGGCATGATCTGCTTCTACGCGGCGCTCAATCTCGACGACATCTCGCGCATCAAGCCGATCGCGTTCACGGTCGCCCCCGCGGTCGCGGTGCTGCTGGGCTGGCTGGTGCTGCGCGAGCCGATGACGGTGCGCAAGGCCGTCGCGGTGGCGATGATCCTCGCGGGGGTGGTGCTGCTCACCGGCGGCCCGGCGAAGCCCGCCGCGGCGGCGGCCCCGGCCGCACCACCCTCCGCGGCGCGCTGAGCGGGGCCGTCAGACCGCGAACGCCTCCGCCTGCCACGCCAGCCCCAGTTCGCCGGGGGGCGCCATGTAGCCGAGCAGCGCGCTCGCGGCCACCACTGACGGGCTCGCGAGGTAGCCTTCGCCGCCGAGCCCCATGCGGTTGGTCCAGTTCCGATTGAACGTGGTGATCGCGCGCTGTCCACGGCCCAGCGCATCCGGGCCCTGCCCGAAGCACGGGCCGCACCAGCTCGGGCGGATCTGCCCGCCGGCGGCGCGGAACACCGCGGCGATGCTCTCGCCGCCGAGACGCGCGTCGGCCCGCTCGATCTGCGCCTTCACCCCGCCCGAGCCCGGGAAGATGACGAACTCCTTCACCGCCTTCGCCAGCCCCTGCGCGCGCGCCGCCCGCAGCACCAGCGCCGCGCTCAGCAGGTCGTCGTACGAGCCATTGGTGCACGAGCCGATCATCGCCTTGTCGAACGTGATCCGCTCCTTCGCCACCTCCTCGGCCGGGAACGCGTTGCCGGGGCTGAACGGCTTGGCGATCATCGGCCGCACCTCGGGCAGCGACAGCGTCTCGTCGATCTCCCACGCCACGTCGGCGCCCGGGGCGATGCGCGGATAGGGCAGCCCGGTCATGCCCTTGGCGCGATACCAGGCGTACGTGATGTCGTCGGGCGCGAAGATGCCGTTGTAGCTCTCGGCCTCCGCCATCATGTTGCAGATGGTGTTGCGGAACGCGATCGGCAGCTGGCGGTCGGCGTCCACGAACTCCACGCTCATCCCCTGCGACTGCCGGGCGCCCCAGCGGCGCAGCAGCTCGAGCACCAGGTCCTTCCCCGTCACCCACGGTTGGAGCGCGCCGCGGAACGTCACCCGGCGCGGCTTCGCCACCGTGGTGTAGATGTAGCCGGTGCTCCACCCGAAGCCGAGCGTGGTCGATCCCACGCCGATGCCGATGGCGCCGTACGCGCCATAGGCGCGGCTGTGCGAATCGGCGCCGGGGATGAACGCCCCCGGCAGCACCAGCCCCTGTTCGGGGAAGTAGAAGTGGAAGATGCCGTCGCCGGGCGTGGCGTAGTAGGGCTTGCCGATGCCGTGCTGGGCCGCGAAGGCGCGGCCGATGGCGGTCTGCCGGTCGTCGGCGTCCACCCCGGTGAACACGAAGTGATCGTTGGCGACCGCGAGCTGGCGCGCGTCGATGCTGGCGCCGCCGGTGATCTGGTTGAAGGTGTGGATGGCGAAGGGCGCGGTGCCGTCCGAGGCCGGCAGCAGATCGGCGTACGCGCGCAGCGTCGCGCCCGGCGTCACCGCGGCGTCGCGATCGACCCGATGGGCCCACAGGATCTGCTCGGTCGTGGTCAGGCGGCGCGCGGTCTCGGGGTCCGGCCATGCCACCGCGGGCACGCGCTCGACCGAGGCGCGGAACTCGCGACGCCCGGCCGCGAAGATCCCTCCGCTGCGGCGGATCTCGTCCTCCTTCGCGGTCAGCGGCACCGGGGCGTAGGCCTTCCCCTGGGTCACGTTGCGCAGCGCGCGGGAGCCGGGCTCGAATTCGAACGTGTCGCCGTCGCGCGCCTCGGCCACGGCCTCGGGCGACTGCACCACGTGGAGCCCGAGGTTGAAGGCATTGCGGCGGAAGATGTCGCCCATGTTGTTCCCGCACACCACCACCAGCTCGAGCCCGGCCTCCTCGGCCACGCCCTTGAGACCCGCGGGGCTCATCTCGCGCGATGAGCCGATGGCGAACCGGTCGCCGGCGATCACGAAGGTCTCGCCGCGGTGCACCCGCGCGCGGAACTCGGGCATCAGGTGACGGAAGCTGCCGGCCTTCCAGCGCTCGTCGAGGGTCTCGAGGCTCTCCGAGACGCAGTCCGCGGCGGGCGTGATCTGGTCGGTGTCGATGGCGTCGAGCTTGCGGCCCGGCGCCTTCGGGTCCCAGAAGATGAGCGCCTGCCCGCGCAGCACGCGCCCCGCGACCTCGGTGGCGGAATCGGCCTCGCGCGGTCCGGGCAGGGTCGCGAGCGTCACGCCCGGCTTGAGCCGCGCGGGCTGGATGGAGTGCATGCGCAGTGCTCCTTGGCGCGGGGTCCGTGCGAGCGGCGAGGGAAGATGCGCCGGATGCTAGCGCGCGGGCTCGGCGCGTGTCCACATCCGTCGGGCGGGAATGGTCGCGCGGTCCAACGGAGTCTGGCGCGGGCGCCGCCTCTCCGCCTTCCTCGACCGTCATGGCGAGGTCCATGAGATCACACTCTAGAGAGACGGTAGTTTCCCGACACCACCTACGAAGAAGGAACGCCGCCGTCCGTACGTCGCTGAATTACCACGGCAACTAGCCCGACAAGCGCACCCAGGATCGTCGCCCAGACGCCGATCAAGAGGTAGACAGCAACCGCGGCTATTGCCATGGCCTGGTCTTCTCCGTTACCCGGATTGCGTCGTGAGAGTGAGAAGATGTTCCAGAGCTCGGGAATGTGCTGGGCTGCCTGCGTCACAATGCCCGCAAGTGCCCCTCCGACAATCCCACGCCAGAGACGCGGGCTGGGCTGCCGCCCAACCACGATCCACCAGATCAGCGGTGTCAGCAGCACCGTCTGCAGGAACTGCCCTCGGGCAACAGACCAATCAATGAGCAACCACCAAGTTGTGGTCGACACGAGGACGAATAGCGCTGTCGCCAACCACGTCCTTCGGAGCACCGTCATGGCCACCTCACCACTCACGAAGAGGGAACGCGGCCGTCCATGCGGCGCTGAATTGCCGCAGCAACTAATCCGACAAGGGCCCCCAGGATGATCGCCCAGAAGCAGATCAGTAGAAGGACGGCGAGCGCGGCCATCGCGCCGAACCCTTCATCCCCCTTATACGTTCCCCGGCGTGAGACGAGGCCCCAGATCAGCGGAATGTTCTCGGCGGCCTGCGTCACAAAGCCAGTGAGTGCTCCTCCGACGATCCCTCGCCAGAGACGCGGCTTGGGTTGCCACCCGACCAAGACCCACCAGACGAGCGGCGTGAGAAACAGGGTTGGAAGGACATGCCTCCAAGCGGCCTCCCAATCGATAAACCTCTGCCAGGCCACAATCGAAGCTAGGACGAACATCGCCGTAGCCATCCACGTCCTTCGGAGCAGTGTCATGGCCACCTCGCCTCACTGCGGCAGCTAGGGTCGCAGGATGATCCTTCTCCAGAGTCTCTCTTCACCGACCTTCAGCTGGCAAAGATACACGCCGGGACTGAGTCGTTGGCCTGACGCGCCTCACCCGTCCCACTCCACGGAATGATCACCTGGCGGTCCGGGTCGCGCCCGGGGGCATCGCGGGGGAAGGAAGGGCGGCGCGGACGAGGGCCCGCTCCGCCGGCGCCGCCTCAGTCCTCGACGACGTCCTCGGCGCGCGAACGTCCGGCGTCGGGGGTCACCGGGCGGGGCGACTGCTCGAACACGCGCGTGGAACTGACGCGCTGCTTGTTCACCAGCCGCACCCCGTCGGTGCACACGAGCGCGAAGTAGTCGCCGGCGGCGTTGAGGAAGTCCGAGGCGCGATTCAGGTCCTCGGGCAGCTCGATGAGGATGCGGCCCGACAGCTCGCGGCCGCTGCACAGGCGCACGTGCACGCGCTCCTCGCGCGTCACCTGCCACGCCGGCGGCCACACCAGCTTCTCGGGCACTCCCCGGCCGGGCTCCACCAGCTCGATCTCGAGCCGCTGGACGAGCAGGATCGCGGCATCGCGCTCGCGCTGGAACGGCACCACGCGGTCGTGCGTGTTGAGCCGCTCGAGCAGCGTCTCGGGCCCGGCGTGGAACTCCGCCTGGGGACCGAGCGCGAGCGTGCCGTCCATGGGTGGCTCGTGCGGCAACCACAGGCGCACGGCGACCCGGAGCTTCTCGATGTGCTTGGGCATGGGCCTCTCGTCCGGGAACAGGGATCCTCGGCCAAGGTATCGGCCGCCCGGGGGGCGGAGTTGACGCCCTCCTGTCCCCCGGTCATTTGGCGCTGGGGGGAGCGCCCCGGGCAGCCGACAACAGGCTCGGGCGGGTGTCCCTGCGTCCGATGGGGCGCGACGGTCCGGCCCCCACGCGCAGGCGCCGCACGGCTCCACCACCCGGGGGACCCATGGCTCGCATCGACGCCATCCTCAAGCTCGTCAAGGAACAGGGCGCCTCCGACCTGCACATGACCACGGGCGCGCCGCCGATCATGCGCATCCATGGCGCCATCACCCCCATCCCCAACGAGCCGTTGACCCGCGAGCTCACCGAACTGCTGCTGTTCGAGATGATGGACGCCGACATCCGCGCCCGTTACGACCAGATGAGGGACGTGGACTTCTCCTACGAGGTCGCGGGCGTGGTGCGCGTGCGCTGCAACATCTACGAGCAGTCGCGCGGGGTCGCGGGCGCGTTCCGCATCCTGCCCAACCAGATCCTGTCGCTCGACCAGCTCGGCCTGCCTCCCCAGGTGGCGCGGCTCACCGAGATGGCGCGCGGGCTGGTGCTGGTCACCGGCCCTCCCGGCACCGGCAAGACGAGCACGCTCGCGGCGATGCTCGACCACATCAACCGCAACCAGGCGAAGCACATCCTCACCATCGAGGACCCGATCGAGTACCGCCACCAGAACAAGCTCTCGCTGGTGACCCAGCGGGAGGTCGGGCGCCACACGCCGTCGTTCGCGCAGGCGCTGCGCGCGGCGTTGCGCGAGGACCCGGACGTGATCCTGGTGGGCGAGATGCGCGATCCCGAGACCATGCAGCTGGCGATCACCGCGGCCGCGACCGGCCAGCTGGTGTTCGGCACGCTCCACACCATGAGCGCGGCGCAGACCGTGGACCGCATGATCGACTCCTTCGACGGCGAGAAGCAGGCCCAGGTGCGCCTGATGCTCGCGGAGTCGCTCAAGGGCGTGCTCGCCCAGCGCCTGCTGCGCAAGCAGGACGGCAAGGGCCGCGCGCTCGCGGTCGAGATCCTGGGCGGCAACTCCGCCGTCTCCTCGCTCATCCGCGAGAAGAAGACCTTCCAGCTGGGCTCGGTCATCCAGACCGGCAAGCGCGAGGGCATGCAGACCATGGACGAGAGCGTGATCGCGCTGGTGCGCGCCGGCGAGGTGGCCGCCGAGGACGCGGCGCCGCATCTCGTCAACCGCGAGCTGCTCGCGCCCTTCGAACGCGGCGCGGGGCCCCGCGCGCAGGCGGCGTGATGGGCGCGTCCAGCAACTTCGGCGGCGAGCTCGGGCTGGTCGGGCTGTTCGACCTGGGGCAATTGCTCATGCTGAATCGCGCCACCGGCTGCCTCGCGGTGGTGGACGGCGCGCGCAAGGGCTACTTCTACTTCCGCGACGGCCGCATCATCAACGCGGTGGACGAGGACTTCCGCGAGGGCGAGGCCGCGGCGTTCCACCTGTTCACGTGGCGCACCGGTCGTTTCGATTTCCGTCCCGAGCCGCCCGGCGGCGACGGCCTGATCGACGTCGGCACCGAGGCGCTGATGCTCGAGGCCGCGCGCCGGATGGACGAAGCCGGACCGGGGGGCGAGGGCGCGGGCGAGGCCGGCCGGTTGCGCGAGCGGCAGGGCACCATGGAGGCGCTGCGCGAGGCGTTCACGAGCGTGGCGCGCGAGGCGCGCGGGCTCACCCCCGCGGCGAGCGCGGTCGCGCCCGCGGGCCAGCTCGACGCGCTGCGCCACCCCGGCGACCGCCTGCTGTTCCGTCCCGGCCGGCCGGCCCGCCTCCGCACCCACGGCCTGTGGCGCGTGGCGCGCGACGCCGCGCTCTCGAACGCGGACTACGAGGACCTGCGGGCTCGCCTGCTCGGCCCGGACGGCCTCGAAGGCCCGACCGACGGTCCGCGCTGCGCCGTCACGCGTCTCGCCGATGGCCGCGCGTTCGAGGTCACGTTGGTGGCGGGCGCCGATGGCGAATCGCTCTGGCTGCGTCCCGCCGACCTCGAGCCGCCCGCGCTCGAAGGCGCGAGCGAGCGCCTCGACGCCGCGTTCGGCGCAAGGCGCGCGCTGGTGGTGGTGGGCGGCGAGGACCCCGACCAGGTGTCACGGCTGGTGCACGCGATGCTGGCGTGGCGGCTCGGGCAGGGCGACTCCGTGCTGCTGGCGGCCGACCACCCCGGCTGGCATCACGACGAAGGGCCGGGCGCGCTCATGGTGGCGAGCCCCGCGCAACTGGGCGCCGCGCTGGCGGCGATGGAGCCGGTCACGCTGGTGCTCGACCTGACGCAGGCCGCACCCGAGGGCGCCCTCGAGGCGCTCGACGGCGTGCGTCACATCGTGACGCGGGTGCCCGACACCGCGCGCCGGGCGATGGGGTCGCGCTGGACCGAACGTCTCGCGGCCGCGGACGCGCAGCGGGCCACCGCGCATCTCTCCGGCGCCGAGGTGGTGTGCGTGCGGGCGTGCGCCGGCAGCGCCGAGGACCGAGTCGGCTTCGAGGTGCTCGATTCCGCCACCGGCGCGCGCGAGCGCGAGCTGCTCGCCGAGGCCACCTCACTGGCCGACGCGCTCGACCAGCGCCCCCGCCGCGCCGCCTGAGCGCCGCGTCCCCCGCGCCGTTTCCCAGCGGCGAACGCGTGTGCGCGCCGGGACCGTCGCGCCGCGCGATCCGAACCGAATCGCGGTCGCGGCGCATCGAATCCCCAACACCCGGGCCACCGCCATCTCCCGGGCCGCGTCCCCGCCGCCGGGGGCGCGGCCCCATCCCTTCGGATCGCATGGACCCCACGCTCCTTCCCGTCTCGCTCGGCCCCGTCCCCTCGCCGTCCCCCCCGGACGACCCCGGCGCGTTCCCTGACGACGGCGCGCTGCTCGACGCCTATTCGCGCGCCGTGACGCGCGCGGTCGAGCGCGTCGGTCCGGCGGTGGTGCACATCGCCACCCGGCATCGGAACGGCAAGATGACCGATCCAGCGGCCGCGCACCCGGCGGGCGCGGGCTCGGGCTTCGTGTTCACGCCGGACGGTCTGGTGCTCACCAATTCGCATGTCGTCCACGGTGCCTCGAGCCTCGAGGTGACGCTCCAGGACGGGCGCCGCGTGCCCGCCACGCTGGTGGGCGACGATCCCGACACCGACCTCGCGGTGGTGAGCATCAGCGCCGAGGACCTGGTGGTGGCCGAGCTCGGCGACTCCGCGCGGCTGAAGCCCGGCCAGCTGGTGATCGCGATCGGCAGCCCCCTCGGCTTCCAGGCCACCGTCACCGCCGGCGTGGTGAGCGCGCTGGGCCGCTCGCTGCGCTCGCGCTCGGGCCGGCTCATGGACGACATCATCCAGACCGACGCCGCGCTCAATCCGGGCAACTCCGGCGGCCCGCTGCTCGACTCGCGCGGCGCCGTGGTGGGTGTGAACACCGCGGTCATCCTGCCGGCGCAGGGGCTGTGCTTCGCCATCCCCGCCAGCACCGCGCGCCGCGTCGCCGGGCTGCTGATCCGCGAAGGTCGCGTGCGCCGCGGCTGGCTCGGCATCGGCGGGCAGAACGTGACGCTGCAGCGCCGCCGGGTGCGCGAGTTCGCGCTCCCGCACGAGACCGCGCTGCTGGTGCTGCACGTCGAGCAGGGCAGCCCCGCCGCGACCGCCGGCCTCGCCGAAGGGGACATCGTGATCGGGTTCGAGGGCGAGCCGGTCGCCGGAGTGGACGACCTGCACCGCCTGCTCACCGAGGGCCGCATCGGGCGGCCCGCCACGCTCACGCTGCTGCGCCGGGGCGAGCGGCGCACGCTCGCCATCGTGCCCGTCGAGTCGCGGCCGGCCGCGTGAGCGCACCGGCGAACCCGATGAGCGGACGGTGTAGCGCACGCGGCACGGGCTGGACTAGACTGCGCGCCCTCACTGGAGGACCCCCGTGTCGCACACCCCCGGCAGCACGCTCGCGCACTACACCCTGGTCGAGAGGATCGGCGAGGGCGGCATGGGCGTGGTCTGGAAGGCGCGCGATCAGCACCTCGACCGCGATGTGGCGGTCAAGGTGCTCTCCCGCGGCGCCCTCGACGACGCGACCACGCGCGAGCGGTTCCGGCGCGAGGCGCACGTCCTGTCCCGGCTGTCCCATCCGGGCGTAGCGACCATCTTCGACTTCGCCGCTCAGGATGGGGTGGACTTCCTGGTCATGGAGTACGTGCCAGGCGGCACGTTGCAGGTGAGGTTGCTGGACGGACCGCTCGAGTTGGACGAGTTGCTCCGGATCGGCGCCGAGATCGCCGACGCGCTCGAGGACGCGCACCGGCTGGGCTTCCTGCACCGCGACCTCAAGCCGGGCAACGTGGTCCTGACGGCCGCCGGCCGACCGAAGATCCTCGACTTCGGTCTCGCGCGACTGCTGCATGCCGCCCAGGCCGCGACCGCCGTCACCCGCCCGGGCTCGATCATGGGCTCCCTTCCCTACATGGCTCCCGAGCAGATCCTGGGCGAGGCGGATGATGCCCGGACCGACGTCTATGCCCTGGGCGCCCTGCTCTTCGAGATGGCCACCGGGCGCAGGCCCTTCCACAAGGAGCGCCCCGAGGCGCTGATGTTCGAGATCCTCAACAGCGCGCCGCCCGCGGTCCGCTCGCTGCGGCCGGACGCTCCGGCGGAGCTGGACCGGCTGCTGGCCGAGTGCCAGAGCAAGCAGCCGGAGTCGCGACCGGCCTCGGCCGGAGCGGTCGGCGAGATGCTGCGGCGGCTCCGCGAGGCCGCGAAGTCCGGCGCGCCGTCGGAGCCGGCCCGGGAGGTGATCCGCTCGCTGGCGGTGCTGCCGCTCGAGAACGTGTCGCGGGACCCCGCGCAGGAGTACTTCGCCGACGGCATGACGGAGGCCCTGATCTCGGACCTGGCGCGGATCAAGGCGCTGCGGGTGATCTCGCGGACCTCGGCCATGCGAGTACAAGGGAGCGCAGAAGGCGCTCCCGGAGATCGCGCGCGAGCTGAACGTGGACGCGGTGCTCGAAGGCTCGGCCCTGCTGGTCGGGAATCGCGTGCGGGTCACCGTCCGGCTGGTGTCCGCACGCACCGACGACACCCTGTGGGCCGATCGCTACGACCGCAGTCTCGAGGACGTGCTCGGCCTGCAGAGCGAGGTGGCCGAGACGGTCGCGAAGGAGATCACCATCCACGTCAGCGCGCGCGAGGCCACGCTGCTCTCGAAGCGCGCCGCGGTCAACGCCGAGGCCCATGTCGAGTATCTCAAGGGCCGGCACACGGTGGCCGCCGCCTCGCCGCAGGCGATCGAATTGAGCCTCCGGCACTTCCGCCGCGCGCTCGAACTGGATCCCTCGTTCGCTCCGGCGTGGGCCGGACTGGCCGAGTGCCACAACATCCGCGCGGGCCGTGGCATGGCGCCCCCGGCCGAGGCCAGCGCCGAGGCGATGGCCGCGGCGATGAAGGCGCTCGAACTCGACGACTCGCTGGCCGACGCGCACGCCGCGCTCGGGAACGTGAAGATCCACCAGCGCGATCTCGTCGGCGCCATGGGCTCGCTCCAGCGCGCGATCGAGCTGAACCCGGGTCTCGCCTCCGCGCACTACTGGCTCGGCCGCGTGTTCTACTGCAGCGAGCGGCACGCGGAAGCGCAACGGGCGATGCTCAAGGCGCTCAGCCTCGATCCGTTGTCCATGTTGATCCACACCACGGTGGGCGACGCGTACTACTATGCCCGAGAGTATGAGAAGTCGGTGCTCTATTACACGATGGCGATCGAGATCGACCCGCGGTTCGACGGGGCGCACACCGACCTCGCGCGCTCGCTCGAGACGCTCGGCCGCTTCGACGAGGCCCGCGCCCAGTACGAGGAAGGGCGCCGGCTGTCGGGCGGGGTCGCGGGCCCGTCTTTCGGGCTGGCGAACCTCGAGGTGAGCATGGGCCACGGGGCCGACGCGCGGCGCATCCTCGGCGAGCTGATCGCGGCGCGCGCGCAGCGCGTGGTGTCCGCGTGGGGGATCGCCGTGCTCCACGCGCGGCTGGGCGAGGTGGACGAGGCGTTCCACTGGCTGGACGTCGCGGTCGAGGAAGGCGCCACCGGGCTGGTGTTCCTGCGCGTGCACCCGCGCCTCGACGCGATCCGCGATGACGCCCGGTACGGTCCGCTGTTGCGGAAGACCGGGCTCGCCGGGGAGACGCCGCCGCAGGCATGAGGGCCCGCGGCGGCACACCGACGCCCGTCCGCCGCTAGACCACCGCGACCTTCACGCAGTGGATCGGGGGCAGCGAGTCGAAGAGACAGCTCCACTCCTCCCCGCCCTCGTGTCCCATCCAGAGCTGGCCGGTGGTGGTCCCGAAGTAGAGCGCGGGGGTCTTGAGCCGGTCCACGTCCATCGCGTCGCGCTGGATGGTGAAGTAGCTCTGCTTCTTCGGCAGCCCCTTGGCGAGGCGCTTCCACGAATCGCCGCCGTCCTCGCTGCGCCAGACCGCGGGCGAGCCACCGGGGCACGTGCGCGTCATCGGCTCGAGGGGCATGACGTACACCACGTCGGGATCGTGCGGGTGTACCACGATCGGGAACCCGAAGTCGGAGGGCAGTCCCTTGGCGATCGAGCGCCAGGTGTGCCCGTGGTCGTCGCTGCGCAGCACGCCGATGTCCGGCCGCGGTCCCCCGGGGCCGTCCCATTCGGCCCAGCCGCCGTGGTTCTGCATGTAGAGCCGGCCCGGCGCGTCCTCGTGACCGGCGATCTTGTGCACGCACTGACCGAACTCGGGGTACGGATCGGGCTGGAATCCCGCGCCGACGCCCTGGTTGGAGGCGGCGAAGGTCGTGCCACCGTCCTCGCTCAGGTAGTGACCGCCGGTCGAGATCCCAAGGTGCATGCGGCTCCCGTCCCGGTAGATGGTGTGCAGGCAGAGCCCGCCGGCCCCGGGCTGCCACTTGCGGGCGTGATCGTGATTGCTGATGCCCGAGATCATCTCCCAGGTGTCGCCACCGTCACCGCTGCGGAACAACGAGGCCGGCTCGACGCCGCACCACAGGTCCTTCTTGCCGTCGCCGGTCGCGAGCGACCAGATGTTGGCGAGCGCCCGCCCGTCCTCCTTCGGGAACGCCGGCGCCGCCTTGGTCTCCTTGAACGACTTCCCGAGGTCGTTCGAGCGCAGCACCTTCATGCCGAAGAAGGGGTTGCAGCTCGAGGCGTAGAGCCGCGGCGTGCCGCGCGTGTCGATCAGCGCGGCGTATACCCCGACGCCTGACCCGAACGGGCCGCGCAGATCGAATCGCTTACGCGTCTTGGCCGACTCGGCGACGAACAGACCCTTGCGAGTTCCGATGCACAGCACGACGCGTTCCGCCATGATCAACCTCCTGAGACAGCCGGTAGGATGCTGACGACATCTCCGCGGACCAGCGCCGTGTCGAGCCCGGCGAGGTCGCGCACGTTCTCCGCGTTCACGAACAGGTTCACGTGGCGGCGCACGCGGCCCGTCTCGTCGCACACGTTGCAGTACAGGGACGCGTGGTCGCGCTCGAGCTGCTCGAGCAGTCCGCGCACGGTGGGAGCCGAGAGCGAGAGCTGCGACGCTCCGGAGCAGTAATCCCGCAGAGCGCCCGGGACGGCGACGGTGACGGTCGAGGTCGGGGTGGGGTCCATGGCGAGGGAGCTCGCCTGCCACGCGGGCGCGGCCGCCGCGCGGGCGGGTCGGGTGGGTTGGGGGTTGAACGGCCGCGAACTGCGAGTGAGACTATCGTTCGGCCCGGGCCCGAGGCAACCGAAAATGTCCGCGCGGCGGCGAGCGGCGGTCATTTTGCCGCCCGCTGAGCTTCGGCGCCGTCACCCAGCGCGACGACCACCCCCGGGGATGGGAGTGGTCGTCTCGGCAACCCGGCCCCAGGGGCCGGCCATGTCAGATCAGCGGTACAGGACCTTGACCGAGCCCCAGGTCCTCGGCGCCGTGGGAGTCGAGCAAGTGGCGGTGATCGAGATCGTCAGGCTCGTCATGTTCCACCACGCGCCCAGCGTCCTCGTCGGAGCGCAGGTCGGGTCGAGCAGATCCGGATACCCCGGCGGCTTGACGTTTCCCAGATCCGTCGTGCCCACGCGCGAACCATTGCTGATCGAGAAGCTCATGCACTGCGCCGGATACGCGTCGAAATGCGCGGTGGTCTGGACGTTCGTGACCGCCGCGATCGGCACCCAATTCATGTACTGGATCGTCTCGTACTCCACATAGCTGTCGAAGTGGCCCGGATAATCCGGATCGCCATTGGCCCACGGGCCCGTCCCATTCAGCCAGAACACGCCCCCGGTGTACGTGCACGCGAAGGTCCGGTTGCCATTGCCGAGACCATTCACCGTGTCGAGGGTGAGGACGCCGTTCGACAGCTGGGTGCCGCACGTGTACCGCCACTCCGTGCCCAGCGCCGCGCCGTTCCAGGACCCGCAGTTCTGTGTGGTGCCGGCGAGGAGGGCACCTCCGCCCGGCAGCCAGCCTTCGGTGTAGCGTCCAGCGCTGATCGTGCCGCCGATGTCGGTGCTCTGGTAATTGCCGGGCGAGGGCGCGCCGGCGTGGGCGATCGCCGCCAGCAGGCCCATCGCGCACAAGACAGCCATACTCGTAGCCATTCTGTTCATGTTCTCGGCCTCCTTTGCAGGGGAACTGCTGAACCGACCCAAGATGTCGCGACCCAACCGGCCCACCGGGCCGGACGGGTCGAATGCCACACTGTCCCCACCAAACGACCCAAGGAGTCTAAGACCGGGTTCGTGAGTGGGCAAGCAACTGGATGATCAAGCGACCGAATCAAATGAGACTTCCCGCACGAAATCGAGTCATATCGCTGCTCCCCGGCGTCCCCGCCAACGACCAGGGCGGGGCCCGTGTGGACCCCGCCCCGCACTCGGCCGCGCTCCCCGCTACTTCTTCTTCGCGGCCTGCAATCCCTTCATGAATCCCACCACGTGGCTCTTCATCACCGAGTCCTGCACCGCCATCGAGAGCACCTTGTCCACCATCTCGGGGTCGGCGGCGACCTTGCCGATCAGCGCCTGCGCCGCGTCCGTGTTGGCGAGCAGCTTCTCCATCACCATGGTCTTGCCCTCGCCCGCCAGCAGCTTGTCCAGCATCGGGCCCGCCATGGCCGGGTCCGCGCCGATCATGTCCATCACCTTGCCCTGCATCTCCGGAGTGGCCAGCGCCTGCTTCACCACGTCTCCGGCGCACCCGAACGCCATCGCCGTCGCGAACGCGAGCAACAACACCATCGGGATCATCCGCTTCATCGGGGCTTCCCTCCCTGCGTGAGTGGACGTATGCGGCCGCGCGGCTCGCGGCCGTCGGACCAGATGCTCAGTCGGCGCCCGGCGGACGGCGCCGGTGCCAGTCGGTGCGCTGCTGCACATGGTGCGCGAGACCCGCGAGTCGGCCCTCGCTGAGCGCCGGCCCCATGAACGCCATCGAGGTCGGCAGGCCGTTCTCGCCGAAGCCGTCGGGGATGGCGATCGCCGGCAGTCCGCACAGGTTGCCGGCGGGGATCAGCGGCGGGCCGCCGCTGATGCCGCTGTACACCTCGCCGAAGCCCTTGTCGGCCGGGTACGCGACGGTCGCGCGCGTGGGCGAGACGAACGCGTCGAAGCGCTCGAACAGTCCCGCGAGCGCGCGCTTCATCGGCCGGCGCAGGCGCATCGCCTGCAGGTAGTCCACCGCCGGGATGAGGGTGGCGGCGTAGCCCCCGCGGCGGTCGGCGGGGCACTGCAGCTCCTTCACGCGCCCGCTTTCGATCAGGCCGATGAACGCCGCGGCGCCCTCCGCGCCGACGATGGCGTTGACCGACGGTCCCCACGGGAAGTCCGGCCACTCCACATCGCGGGTGATCTCGGCGACATCGCGCAGCGACTCGAGCGCGCGCTCGAAGTTCTCACGCACCGCGGGCTGCACCTTCTCCACGCAGCCCTTGGGCACCGCCAGGCGCGCGCGCTTCGGCGGCACCGGCTTGCTCCACGCGAACGGCGCGTCGAGCGAGCTCTCGTCCTTCGGATCGCGGCCGGCGATCGCCGCCAGCACCAGCGCGCAGTCGTCGGCGCTGCGCGCCATCGGGCCGAGCTTGTCGAGCGTCCAGCACAGCGCCATCGCGCCGTGGCGGCTGACGCGGCCGTAGGTCGGGCGCAGCCCGCTCACGCCGCAGAACGCCGTCGGGGTGAGGATCGAGCCCGAGGTCTCGGAGCCGATCGCGAACGGCACCAGCCCGGCCGCGACCGCGGCGCCCGGGCCGCTCGAGGAGCCGCCGCTCCAGAACGCCGTGTTCCAGGGCGTGAGCCCGGGGCCCGTGAACGAGGCGTCCGCGTGGTCGTAGCCCATCCCGCCGGCGAGTTCCACCATCGCCAGCTTCGCGATCAGCACCGCTCCGGCGGCCCGCAGTCGCTCGACCGCGGTGGCGTCGAAGTCGAAGTGCTGGTCGCGATAGGGCGCCGCGCCCCACGTGGTGGGCGCCTCGCGGGTGGCGAGCAGGTCCTTCACGCCGTACGGCACGCCATGCAGCGGGCCGCGCCAGCGCCCGGCCTTGATCTCGGCCTCCGCCGCGCGCGCGTCGCGCAGTCCGGGCTCGCGCATCAGGGTCACCACCGCGTGGTAGCGCGGGCCGAGTCGCTCGAGTCGCTCGAGGCAGTGCTCCGCCAGCGCCACCGCGGACAGCGTGCGCGCGCGCAGCCGCACGCCCAGTTCGCGGACGCTCAGGAACGAGAGATCGTCGGGCATGGCGTCCTCACGCGTGGAAGGTGGCGTCGGGCTCGTCGGCGTTGGTCAGCGAGGCGCCGCGCAGCCGCTTGCCGTTCTGGAGCCGGAACTCGAGCTCCTCGGTGATCTCCTTCAGGTCGTCGCCGCCGAGGTGCTTGCCGTAGCGGCGCTCCACGATGGCGGCCAGCGCCCGGGCGTCCTCCGAGATCTCCGGGGCCGCCGCCGCGGCGGGCGCCGGGGTCGCCGCGGCGGCCGGCGCCGGCGCGGGGGCCATGGGTGCGGCCGGCGGCGCGGCGCTCTGGGCGAGCGCCCGCCCGATCCCGAGCGAGGAGGCGAGCCCCGCCATCCCGATCATGGCGAGGAAACGGCGTCGTCCCGAGACCTCGCGGTGGTGCGATGCGTCCATGCTTTCCTCCTGTCGCGGCGGTTCGATCCCGGCGCCCGCCGATCGCACGGGCGCATGTCGCGCTGCCTGTCTCGGCCCGTCGTATCAGTCGCCCGCGGCCACCCCGGGCCACACCCGCACCGCGTCGCGGATCGCGGCCCGCACCTGGGTGCGCACCGTCGCCGGCAGCGGACGCTGGCCGTAATCGCGGCACGCCCCGAGGGCGGTGCGCAGCGTATCGCACACCTCACCGCAATGCGGACACGCGGAGACGTGCTTCGAGAGCGCGGCGCACACCGTGGGGTTCAGCTCGCCCTCGAGGTAGCGGCTCATGAGTCGCCCGGTGTCCGGGCACGAGCGCCCGCGCCCCAGGCTCGCGGCCTGCGCGCGCTCGCCGCCGTCGGCGGTGCGCCCGAGCAGCGGCGCCAGGGCCTCGCGCAGCGCGCCGCGCGCTCGGTGCAGGCGCGACTTCACGGCGCGCTCGCTGAGGCCGAGGACGCGGCCCACCTCGCCCGCCTTGAGCCCTTCGACGTCGCGCAGGATCAGCACCTCCCGCTGCGCCTTCGGCAATGAGGCGATCGCGCGCTCGAGCAGCTCGCTCATCTGGCGGCGCTCGAAGCGCCCGGCCGGATCGGCGTCGCCGTCGGTCAGCTCGAGCGCGCCCCGCGCGATCACCGGAGCCGGGCTGATCCAGCGACTCGAGCGTCTCCGGCGCCCCGGCGCGGCGGCGGCGGCGGCGCAGGCACGCGTGACGGGCCACGGTGTACGCCCAGGTCGTGAGCGCGGACTCGCCGCGGAAGGTGGAGAGGCTGCGCACCAGCGAGGTGAGCACGTCCTGCATGACGTCCTCGGCGTCGTGGTCGTCGCGGCAGAATCCGCGGCCGAAGCGCAGCGCGGGGTCGGCCACCAGCCGCAGGAGCCGGGTCATGGCGCGGGAGTCGCCGGCGCGCGCCGCGCGCACCAGCGCCCGCTCCTCGGCGCGGGTGAGCCCCTCCTCCCGGCGGCGGGGGGCGCCCTGGACCAGGCGTCTGACCCTGTCGATCCGCTCCATCCTCGGACGTCGAATCCTTTCCGGCCGGACCGGATTCCTACCCGGCGAGATGACCTTCCGACCGCGTGAGACCCGCCTGTCTGCCGCTCGAGTGGCAGCCACTCTAGCACACGCCTCGGCGCTCGCCGTGGCGGTCCTCCTGGGCCTGCCGGCGACCGCGCCGGCCGCGGACTGGACCCTCCAACGCACGCTCGAGGCGGTGCGCGAACGGGACCCCGGGGTGCGGGCCGCGCGCGCCAGCGGGGACGCCGGCCGTGCCCAGGCCGCCCAGACCTGGGCCCTGCTCGCCCCGCACGTGACGCTCTCGAGCGGGTTCACCCGCAGCGACGACCCGGCGGTGCTGTTCTCGCAGAAGCTCTGGCAGGGACGCTTCACCCCCGCCGACTTCGCCATCGACCGGCTCAATCAACCCGCGCCACGGAGCGCGCTCCAGTGGGGGCTCACCGTGGATCAGCCGCTGTGGAACGGCGGTCGCGAGCTCACGGCGCCGGGTCTCGCCTCCCACTACCGCCGTGCGGCGTCCGGCATGGAGCGGGCGGCGGTCGCGGACCGGCTGTTGGATGCGGTCGCGGCCTACGTGGACGCGGTGGGGGCGCGCGAGGAGGTGCGCGCGGCCGAGCTCGGGCTCGGGGCCGCGGACGCGATGCGCGCCGCGGCGATCGAGCGCTTCCGCATGGGCCAGGTCGCCGAGCTCGACACCTTGCGCGCCGCGGCGCGCCATCAGGGGGCCCGCGTGCGGGCGCTCGGCGCGCGGCGCGGCCTCGCGGTGGCGCTCGACCGGCTCGCACGGCTGGTGCAGGCGCCGGTCGTGGCGGAGGATCTGATCGCGCCCGAGGTCGAGCCCGGGGGCGCACCCGCGGCACCGACCGCGCCGCGCCGGTGCGTGGCGAGCTGACCGCGGCACGCGAGAGCGCCACCGCGCAGGCCACCGAGTCGCGCACCGCCGCGCTGCGGCTGCTGCCCTCGCTCAACTCGCGCCTCGCGGTCACCGGGTACCGGCCGGCCGACACCGGGACCTTCGAACGCCGCTGGATGGTGGCGCTCTCGGCCGACCTGCCGCTCTTCGACGGCGCCCAGCGCGTCAACGAGTGGCGTGCCGCCAGCGCCCGCGCGACCGCGGCGCGGGAGAGCGCGCGTGCCCTCGAGCGCGACCTCGCCGTCGGCCTCGATGCCGCGCGCGCCGAGGACGCCATCGCTCCCGAGCGCCGCGACGCGGCGCTCGCCGGCCGCGACGCCGCCGAGGAGGCGCTGCGGCTCGCCGGGCTGCGCTACCGCGCCGGACTGCTTCCGCTCACCGAACTGCTGGCCGCCGACGCCGAGGCCGCCACCGCGCGCGCCGCGGCGATCGAGGCCTCGACCGCGGTGGTGCTCGCTCACTACCGACTGCTCCATGCCCAGGGAGACCTGCGATGACGAAGAGCCTGCTTCCCCGCGCCGCGCTGCTCGCGTTGCTCGCGGCGCTCGCCGCCGGGTGCGGCCACCGCACCTCCACGACCGCGGCCGCGGACGCCGGCCCTCCCGCCACGGTGACGGTGCTGCGCGCCGCAGCGGGCCGGGCGACGCGCTGGTGCTGCCCGCGCGCGTGACCGCCCGCGAGGAGGTCACGCTCACCGCGCGCCTGGCGGCGCGCCTGACCGCGCTGCCGCTGCGCGAGGGCGACCACTTCCGCCGCGGACAGACGCTCGCCACGTTCGACGCGCCCGAGACCCGCGCCGCGCTCGAAGGCGCCCGCGCCGGTCTCGCCTCCGCGACCCTGGCCCGCGACCTCGCGCGGCGGCAGGAGGCGCGCATGGACTCGCTGTTCGCCGCGCGCGTCGCCGCGCAGCGCGAGCTGGAAGGCGCGCAGGCCGAACGCCGCGCCGCCGAGGCAGGCTGGGCGCAGGCACGCGCGCAGGTGGACCAGATGCAGAGCGGCGTGACGCTCGAGGCGCCGTTCGACGGCGTCGTGGTGCGCCGCCACGCCGATCCCGGCGGCACCGTGGGCCCCGGCCAGCCGCTGCTCGACCTGCGCTCGAGCGCGGTCGGCGAGATCGTCGTCGCGGTGCCGGAGTCCGAGCTGCCGCGCCTCGCCGCGCGGCGCGCCGAGGTCCAGTCGGCGATGGGCCCTGGCGACCCGCCACGCTCGCGCGCGTGGACGGCATGACCGACTTCACGACGCGCAGCCGCGTCGCGCGCTTCCGCCCGGTGGCGGGGCCCGCGCTCGAGGCTGGCGCGTTCGCACGCGTCCGGCTCGCCGCCACGGCGCCGGGGACCGGGGAGGGCAGTGACTCCGCACCCGGGCTCCTCAGCGTCCCTTCCCGCGCCCTCGTGCGCCGTGGCGGTCTCACCGGCGTGTTCGTCGCCGAGGACGGGCGTCGCACGGCTGCGCTGGCTGCGGTCGGCCGCGAGAGCGGCGGCGCGATCGAGGTGCTGGCCGGCCTCGACGCCCGGGACGCCGTGATCCTCGAGCCCGCCGGCCTCAGCGACGGGCGCGCCGTGAAGGTGGGCTCGTGACCCCGGGTCTCAAGACCGTCGGCCTGGCGGGCCGCATCGCCGGACTGTTCCTGCACTCGAAGCTCACGCCGCTCACGGTCGTCGCCTCCATCCTGCTCGGCCTGCTGGCGCTCGCCACGCTGCCGCGCGAGGAGGAGCCGCAGATCAAGGTGCCGATGGTGGACGTGCAGGTGGCCTGGCCGGGCACCCCGGTCGAACAGGTCGAACGCCAGCTCACCACGCCGGTCGAGCGCCAGCTGTGGCAGATCCCCGACCTCGAGTACCTCTACTCGATCTCGCGCGAGGACGGCGCGATGCTGATCCTGCGCTTCAAGGTCGGCTCCGATCCCGACCAGGCGCTGACCCGCGTGCGCACGCGGCTCGACGAGGCCGCGGCCTCGCTGCCCGGCGGGCGCGCGGGTGATGACGGTGTCGCCGCGCGCCATCGACGACGTGCCGGTGCTGGCGCTCACGCTGTCGAGCCGCGACCCGGCCGCCAGACCAGGACGACGTGCGCCGCGTCGCCGCCGAACTGGCGGCCGAGCTGCGCAAGACCCCCGGCGTGGCGCGCGTGCGCCTGCTGGGCGGCGACCCGCGCACGGTGCGCATCGCCCCCGATCCCGCGCGCATGGCCGCCGCCGGGGTCACCGTCGACGGTCTCGCGCGCACGCTCGAGGGCGCCGGGATCTCGCTGCCCGCCGGCGACGTGGTGGGCGGCGACGTGCGGCGCGAGCTGCGCGCGGAGTCCCCGCTCGCCAGCGCCGACCAGGTGCGCGCGCTCATGGTGCCCGCCGCTGGCGGCCGTGGGGCGCGACTGTCCGAGGTGGCCACGGTCACCGACGGGCCGGCCGAGCGCTCCAACTACGTGTTCCTCGGCGACCGCCGCGGCGGCCTGCGCCCCGCGGTCACGGTCGAGGTCGCCAAGCGCCCGGGGGTCAACGCCACCGACCTCGTGCACCAGCTCCACCGCCGCGTCGCCGAGCTGCGCCCGGCGCTGCTCGCCCCGGTCGAGCTCACCACCACCCGCGACTACGGCGAGACCGCCAAGCACAAGTCCGACGACCTGATGTTCCACCTGCTGCTCGCCACGCTCTCGGTGATCGTGCTGATCGCGTTCGCGCTCGGCCGGCGCGAGGCCATCGTGGTGGCGATCGCCATCCCGGTGACGCTGGCGCTGACGCTGTTCCTGTACCGCTTCCTCGGCTACACCCTCAACCGCGTCACGCTGTTCGCGCTCATCTTCTCGATCGGCATCCTGGTGGACGACGCCATCGTGGTGGTCGAGAACATCACGCGCCACTTCGCCATGAAGGACGGCCGCGACACCGACGTGCGCGTGATCGAGGCGGTGGACGAGGTCGGCAATCCGACCGTGCTCGCGACCGTCGCGGTGATCGCGGCGATCCTGCCGCTGGCGTTCGTGGGCGGGCTGATGGGCCCCTACATGAAGCCCATCCCGATCGGCGCCTCGCTCGCCATGCTGTTCTCGCTCGCGGTCGCGTTCATGGTCTCGCCGTGGGCCGCGCGCCGGGTGCTGCGTCCGCAGGACGCTCAGGCGCACGCGCCGCACGAGACGCGCATCGACCGCGCGTACCGCCGGTGGATGGCACGCCTCATCGAGGACGCGAAGTCGCGGGCGTGGTTCTTCGCCGGTCTGGCCGCGCTGCTGGTGCTGGCGATGGGCCTGTTCGCGGTGCGGCTGGTGACCGTGAAGATGCTGCCGTTCGACAACAAGAGCGAGTTCGAGGTGCTGGTCGACATGCCCCCGGGCACGCCGCTCGAGCGCACGCTCGCGGTCGCCAGCCGGATGGCCGACGAGGCGATGAAGCGCCCCGACGTCGAGCACGTCGTGGTCTACGACGGGCTCGGCTCGCCGATCACGTTCAACGGCCTGGTGCGCCACTACGACTTCCGCTCCGACCCGCGCTTCGCCTCGGTGCAGGTGAACCTGGTCGACGCCCGGCACCGCCACCACCAGAGCCACGCCATCGCGCGCGAGGTGCGGCCCGCGCTCGAGGCCATCGCAGCGCGGGCCGGAGCGCGCGTGAAGGTGGTCGAGGTGCCGCCCGGGCCACCGGTGCTCTCGACGCTGGTGGCCGAGATCTACGGCCCCGACCTGAAGGGCCAGCGCGACTTCGCGAAGCAGGTGTGGGGCGTGTTCCGCGACACCCCGGGCGTGGTGGACACCGACCTGCTGCTCACCGAGGGCCAGCCCCGCACGCGGCTGGTGGTGGACCGCGACCGCGCCACGCTGGCCGGGCTGGCGCCCGCGCAGGCCGCGGCCACGGCGATGACGCTCTACGGCGGCCAGCAGGTCGGCACGCTGCGCGCGCCGAGCGAGGCCGAGGCGGTGCCGATCCAGGTGCGCCTCGCCCCCGCCGACCGCGCCGACCTCGGCGCCCTGCGCGCGCTGCGCATGGGCGCCGGCGCCGGCACGCCGCTCTCGGAGCTGGCGCGCGCCGAGCGCGACTCGGCGCCGCCCGAGATCATGCACAAGAACCTGCACCGCGTGGTGTACGTGCTCGGCGACGTCGCCGGCCGCGAGGAGGCGCCGGTCTACGCCATCGGCGCGCTGCGCCCGAAGGTGGACGCGCTGCGCGCGCCCGACGGCCGCAAGGCGCACCAGCTCAGCACCCGGCTGCCCGACTCGGACGAGGGCTACTCGGTCAAGTGGGACGGCGAGTGGCACATCACCTACGAGGTGTTCCGCGACATGGGCGCGGCGTTCGCGGTGGTGCTGGTGCTGATCTACGTGCTCACCGTGGGCTGGTTCAAGTCCTTCACCACGCCGCTGGTGATCATGCTGCCGATCCCGCTCTCGCTGGTCGGCATCCTGCCGGCGCACGCGCTGATGGGCGCGTTCTTCACCGCCACCTCGATGATCGGCTTCATCGCCGGCGCCGGCATCCAGGTGCGCAACTCGATCATCCTGGTGGACTTCATCGAGCTGCGCCTGGCGCAGGGGCTCTCGCTCCAGGAGGCCTGCATCGACGCGGGCGTGATCCGCTTCCGGCCCATGGTGCTCACCGCGGCCGCGGTGATCGTGGGCGGGATGGTCATCCTGTTCGACCCGATCTTCCAGGGCCTCGCGGTGGCGCTGATCGGCGGCGCGTTCGCCGCGCCGGTGCTTTCGCGCGCGGCGGTGCCCCTGCTCTACTATCTCCTGCGGCGCGGCGATCACGCCGCGGCCGACATCTCGCCGGACGCGGGCCCGGCGGAGGCCGATGGGCTGATGGGTGGGGTGGGGATCACGCCCGCGGAGGTGATGGCACGATGAAGATGCTCATGATGATGGCGGACGCGACGCGCATCGACATGGTGCGCAAGGACCTCGCATCGCTGGGCGCACCGGGCTACACGGTGATCCCGGTGGCCGAGGGCCGTGGCCGCACGGGGATCCACACCGCCGACCGCATCCACCCGGGTGCGCTGGCGATGGTACTGGTGTTCGACGAGGCTGCCAGCGCGGACCGTCTCTTCGACGAGATGGCGAAGCGGCGCGACGCGCACGGCGACCTGCTTTCGAGGCTGTTCCTGATACCGGTCGAACGTCAGGCCTGAGCCGCATCCGAACCGAAGGGGGGCATTCCATGACCGTGAACCAGGCCCTGCGTGGGGTCGCGGGTTCGTTCGTCCTGATCTCGGTGGCGCTCGGCTACTGGGTCAACCCGTGGTTCTTCGCGTTCACCGCGTTCGTGGGCGCGAACCTGCTGCAGAGCGCGTTCTCGAAGTGGTGCCCGATGATGAGCATTCTGAAGGCCGCGGGGCTGAAGGCCGATTAGGCCGTGAAGGTCCCGCGGCTTCAGCCCTCGGCGAGTCGGTAGCCCACGCCCGGCTCGGTGAGGAGCAGCGCGGGGCGCGAGGGGTCGCGCTCGAGCTTGTGGCGCAACTGGGCCATGTACACGCGCAGGTAGTGGTGCTGCGAGGTGTGGCTCGGCCCCCACACCTCACGCAGCAGGTGCTCGTGGGTGAGCACGCGGCCGGGGAACCTCGCGAGCGCGGCGAGCAGGCGGTACTCGATCGGTGTCAGCCGCACCTCCGCACCCTCGAGGGTCACCTGGCGGCGCGCGTGGTCGATGCGCAGAGGTCCGGCCTCGACCACGCTGTCGTCGGTGCCGGCGCGCGCGCGGGCACCGTGGCGCAGCGCGACGCGCATGCGCGCCAGCAGCTCGCCCATCGAGAACGGCTTGGTGACGTAGTCGTCGGCGCCGGCGTCGAGCGCGCGGATCTTGTCGCCCTCCTGCCCGCGCGCCGACAGCACCAGGATCGGCACCGTCGACCACTCGCGCACGCGGCGCGTCACTTCGATCCCGTCGACGTCGGGCAGCCCCAGATCGAGCACGATCAGGTCGGGCTGGCGCATCGCGGCCTGCGCGATGCCGTCGGCGCCGGTCGCGGACTCGACCAGCGCGAAGCCCTGGCTCGCCAGCGCCGCCCGCAGGAAGCGCCGGATCGGCTCGTCGTCCTCGATCACCAGCACCACCACCGGCGGACCGGCGACCGGCGCGTCCTCGCTCATGCGCCCTTCCCCGCCGCCCGGCTCGTCGCCGGCGGCCTCGGCCTCGACCTCGGGTGGATCGCCGCCGAGCGGCAGCTCGATCCGGAACAGCGCGCCGCCGCCCGACCGCGGCTGCGCGCTGATGCGGCCCTCGTGGGCCTCGACGATGGCGCGCGCGATGGTGAGCCCCAGCCCGGCGCCGCGCCGCGGGCCGGCGCGACCGCCGCGGTAGAACTTCTCGAACACCCGCGCCTCCTCCCCCGGCGCCAGGCCCGGGCCGCGGTCGGCGATCTCCACCACCAGATGGTCGCCGTCGAGCCTGGCCTCGATCCCGATGGGGGCGGCGGCCGGCGAGTACTTGACGGCGTTCTCGAGCAGGTTGGCGAGCGCCTGATCGAACAGCACGTCGTCGAGCGGCACCAGCGGCAGGGATCCCGGCAGGCGCACCGCCACCTCGCGGCCGGCGAGCACCGGGTCGAGGCGGCGCAGCACGGCGCCGAGCAGCTCCTCGAGCGAGTGCCACTCCTTGTGGACCTGGACCGCGCCCGACTCCAGCCGCGTGATCTCGAGCAGATCGCCGACCAGGCGGCCGAGGCGGCCCGCCTCGTCGGCGATGGTGTCGAGCATCTCGCGCCGCGCCGGCGCCGGCAGGGTGGCGTCGTCGCGCAGGCTGGTGGCCGCGCCGGTGATGACGGTGAGCGGGGTGCGCAGGTCGTGCGACACCGAACTCAGCAGCGCGTTGCGCATCCGCTCGGTCTCGACGTCGACGCGCACGCGCTCGGCGTGGCGCGCCAGCTGGGCGCGCTCGAGCGCGACCGCGATCTGGTTGGTGAAGGTGAGCAGCAGCCGGTAGCGGTCGGGCGCGAACAGGTTGCGCGGCACGTCGGGACCGACGCCGAGCACTCCGAGCAGCCCGGCGGTGCCCTTGAGCGGCAGGTAGAGCCCGCGCGAGGCCGGCAGCGTCGGCGTGCCGGCGCCGGCGATCTGGCCCTGGTCGAACGTCCATTGGGCCACGCCCCGCTCGTGGCCGCCCTCGCTCTGCGGCAGCTCGCCCGCGGCCACCTCGAGGCGCCCCTCGGGCCCCGGCAGCAGGATGACCCCGCGCACCTCGAACACCTCCGCGATGCGGCGCAGCGCGGCGGCGAGCAGGTCGCGCGGCTCGCGCCCCGCCGACAGATCGCGGCTGAGCTGGAACAGCGCCGCGGCGCGCTGCTCGCGCTGGCGCGCCTGGACGACCTGTCCGCGCAGGCGCGAAGTCAGCGTGCCGATCAGCAGCCCGACCGCCAGCATCACACCGAAGGTCACCACGTATTGAGCGTCATCCACCTCGAAGGTGTTGCGCGGCGGCACGAAAGCGAAGTCGAACACCGCCACGCCGAGCACCGACGCCAGGATCGAGGGGCCGCGCCCGAACACCGTCGCCACCAGGGCCACGCCGAGCAGGTAGACCATGGCGAGGTTCGAGGGATCGAAGTGGCGCTGCATCACCCCCGCCAGCAGGGTGCAGACTGCCACCACCGCGACCGCCCCCAGCCACGCGTGCCAGGCCGGGCGCCGGCGGCCCGGGAGCCAGCGGCGCGGCCTCGCCCTCCTCGCCACGCAGCACGAACACGTCGAGATCGCGACCCGCTCGCATCAGCGCGGACGCCACCGAGCCGGTGAAGGGCTCCCGCCACGCGCCCCCGCGCGCGCGCCCCACCACGATCCGCGAGGCATTGCGGCGCCGCGCGAACGCCAGCACCTCGTCCACCACACGCACACCCTCGAGCATCGCGGTCTCGGCGCCGAGGTCCTCGGCGAAGCCCATGACGTCGACGATGCGGTCGCGGAACGCCTGGCCCTCGCGGAGCGCGGCCGGGGTCTCCACGTGGACCACGATCCACTCCGCCTTGAGCGCGGCGGCGACATGGCGCGCGGCGCGCACCAGCCGCAGCCCGCGCTCCGGGTCGCCCACCGCGACCACCAGTCGCTCGCGCACCGTCCATGAGCCGGCGATGCCCTCGGCGCGGCGGTAGGACTCCATCTGGGCGTCGACGCGCTGCGCCGTGAGCCGCAGCGCCAGCTCGCGCAGCGCGATCAGGTTGCCCTTGCGGAAGAAGTTCTGCGCGGCGCGCTCGGCCTGCGCCGGCAGGTACACCTTGCCCTCGCGCAGCCGCTGGAGCAGGTCGTCGGGCGGCAGATCCACCAGCTCGATCTCGTCGGCGCGGTCGAGGATCGAGTCCGGCACGGTCTCGCGCTGGGTCACGCCGGTGATCTGCGCCACCACGTCGACCACGCTCTCGACGTGCTGGACGTTGAGCGTGGTGGCGACGTCGATGCCGGCCTCGAGCAGCTCCTCGACGTCCTGCCAGCGCCGTCGATGGCGGGAGCCCGGGGCGTTGGTGTGCGCCAGCTCGTCGAGCACCAGCAGGCCGGGCCGTCGCGCCAGCGCCGCGTCGAGGTCGAACTCCTCGACGCGTGGTGCCGCGGTACTCGAGGGCGCGCCGCGGCAGCACCTCGAGTCCCTCGAGCAGCGCGGTCGTCTCGGCGCGGCCGTGGGTCTCGACCAGGCCGATCACGACGTCGGCGCCGGCGCGGCGCCGCTCGTGCGCTTCGACCAGCGTGGCGTAGGTCTTCCCCACGCCCGCCGAGGCGCCGAAGAAGATCTTGAGCTTGGCGCGGCGCGCGCGCTCGTCGGCGGTGCGCAGACGCTCGAGGAGCGTATCGGGATCGGGACGTGAGTCGGTTCATGCGGCCCCTCGTGGCGGAGAGCGGTTAGGCCGTCGACCGTGGCAGTCTAGCACGCTCCCGCGGACGCGACCGCGGACTCCCGTGCGCCGGATCGCATCACATCTTGACGAGCATCGCCAGCGAGAGACGGTCCTCGGTCTTCACGAGATCGGGTGTCCAGCCGTCGACGCGCGAGCCCGGAGCGCCCTGGTTCCCGCCCGGAGGCGTGACGCCGCCGCGCCCGGAGAAGTACGGCACGTTCGCGGCGCGGTGGTTGTACTCGAGTCGGAAGGTGACGAACGGGCTCGGCATGCAGTCGGCGGTCACCTGCAGGTCCCACGCCCGGTACGGGTCGCCGGGGTTCGCGGTGAAGTAGGGCGTGCCCGAGAACGCGGTCGCGCCGTTGATCGGCGGCAGCAGCACCAGGTAGCGCCCCGGGTTGTCGATCGCGCCACCGCCGACGGTGAGGCGCGTAGCGGTCGTGGTCGAACCAGAGCCGGTTGTACGCCATGAAGCCGAGGAAGTACTGCGACGACGCCGTCACGCCGCCGCCCGATCTCGCAGCCCGCGTCCACCGTGAGCGAGACCGCGGCCTTGCTCGACGAGTCCGGTCCGGATGGTCGTGGTACTTGCCCATGACGCTGTCGTCGGTGTGGAAGCGCCGGCGCTCCGGGTTCCCGAGCGTGTCGGTGCCGTAGTACTGGTTGCCGACGCACCGAGATCGAGCCGTTCGGGCGCCACAGGATCTGCACGCCACCGCCGGGCGCGTCGTTGAACCGGCCGTAGGACTGCCAGCCGTTCACCAGCCACGGCTCGATCTTGAGCTTGTCGGTCGGGAAGAACTGCACGCGCATGCCGTTGAAGAACCACGGGCGTGTTCGACGACACGTACGACGGCTGGTAGGTCCAGTTGTCGGCGTTGTAGTAGCTCCAGAGCCCGATGTACGACATGAAGATGCCCGGCCTGGATGTTGATCGCCGTGCATCGCGTCGATGTGGTAGCCGCCGTAGGCCTCGGAGATGTAGCGGTAGGCGTCGTCGAGCCGCCACTGGCCGCGCCCCGGGCTGGCGTCGTTGCGCGGCGTCGTCATCGAGTACATGCCGAACTGGGTCATGACGCGACCCATGACGTTCTTGTAGAAGATGTCGCCGCCGATGCCGAGCTGGGTGACCTGGAACTCGCCGTGCCGGAAGACCTCGCTCGATCCCGAGATGGTGTTGTCCCTCGGGTTCGCGAAGCTGTAGTGGTAGACGTCGTCGAGCGCGGAACTCGCCGGTGAACGGCCCGGCGCGAGAGCGGACGCTCGCTGGCGCCGGCGTTGCCGGGCATCCACGAGAAGTCCGCGAATGCGAATGGCGCGCTGGCGGCGGCCGGCGCCGCGGCGCTCGCGGAGGACGTCCGCGGCCGCGGCGCGCGCGCGTGTGGTGCGATCATGCGAACAGCAGGCACAGCACGACCGGGATGACGGCACGACGCGACATGGAGGTCCCTTTCGAGGCCGTCCGCTGCTGGCGGACGGCCTCCTGCTTCGATGGAGCGATGGCCGTGTCAGCGCGAGAGCGCGCTGGCCAGCGTCGAGCGCGAGGTTCAGGCGCAGCACGTTCACCCGCGGCTCGCCCAGCAGCGCCGAACTGCGGCGGCTCGGTGAAGCGCGCCACCAGCGCGCGCACGGCGTCCGGCGTCGAGCCCGCGCGCGCGCGCGACCCGCGGCCACCTGGTATGCGGCCGCCGCGGGGCTGATGTGGGGATCGAGCCCGCTCGCCGAGGTGGTCACCAGGTCGACCGGGACCGGCGCAGCGTTGGTCGGGTCCGCCGCGCGCAGCGCCGCGACGCGCGCGCGCACGGCCTCGATCAGGGCCGGGTTCAGCGGCCCCAGGTTCGATCCGCGTCGAGAGCGCGCGCGTCGTACGGCACCCGCGAGGTCGCCGACGGCCGGCCCCAGAAGTCGCCCGGGGCGTCGAACGACTGACCGATCAGCGCCGAGCCGCGCACCACACCGCCCTCGACGATCAGGCTGCCGCGCGTCTGGCGCGGGAACAGCAGCATGCGCCGATCCGGTGACCACCAGCGGGTAGAGCACGCCGGTGACGAGGGTCAGCGCCACCAGCAGCGCGAGCGCGGGACGCAGTGCGAGACGCACGACAGCCTCCTAGGTGAGATGGAGCGCGACCAGCGCGAGGTCGATGAGCTTGATGCCCACGAACGGCGCGATCAGCCCGCCGACGCCGTAGATCAGCAGGTGCTGGCGCAGCACGGTGGCGGCCCCGAGCGGCCGGTAGCGCACGCCGCGCAGCGCGAGCGGGATGAGCGCGATGATGATCAGGGCGTTGAAGATCACCGCCGACAGGATCGCGCTCTCGGGCGTGGCGAGGCGCATCACGTTGAGCGCCGCGAGCGGCGGATAGGTGGCCGCGAACGCCGCGGGCAGGATGGCGAAGTACTTCGCGACGTCGTTCGTGATGCTGAAGGTCGTGAGCGCGCCGCGGGTCATCAGCAGCTGCTTTCCGGTCTCGACGATCTCGATGAGCTTGGTCGGGTTCGAGTCGAGGTCGACCATGTTGCCCGCCTCCTTGGCCGCCTGGGTGCCGCTGTTCATCGCCACCGCGACGTCGGCCTGCGCGAGCGCCGGCGCGTCGTTGGTGCCGTCGCCCGTCATCGCGACCAGCCGCCCGCCGGCCTGCTGCTCGCGGATGAGCTTGAGCTTGGCCTCGGGCGTGGCCTCGGCGAGGAAGTCGTCGACCCCGGCCTCGGCCGCGATGGCGGCGGCGGTGAGCGGGTTGTCGCCGGTGATCATCACGGTCTTGATGCCCATGTTGCGCAGTTGCTGGAAGCGCTCGCGGATGCCGCCCTTGACGATGTCCTTGAGCTGGATCACGCCCAGCACGTGGGGGCCGTCCGCTACCACCAGCGGCGTGGCGCCCTCGCGCGCGACCCGCTCGACACCGGCGCGCACCGCGGCCGGCAGCGTGCCTCCCTGCGCGCGCACGAACGCCTCGACCGCGTCGGCCGCGCCCTTGCGGACGCGTCGCCCGTCGAGGTCCACACCGCTCATGCGGGTATGCGCCGAGAACGGCACGAACACCGCGCCGAGCGCGTGCACGTCGCGCTCGCGCAGGCCGTGGCGCTCCTTGGCCAGCACCACGATGCTGCGTCCCTCGGGCGTCTCGTCCGCCAGCGAGGCGAGCTGGGCGGCGTCGGCGAGCGACTCGACGCTCACGCCCGCGGCGGGCAGGAACGCGGTCGCCTGGCGGTTGCCGAGCGTGATGGTGCCGGTCTTGTCGAGCAGGAGCACGTCCACGTCGCCCGCGGCCTCGACCGCCCGGCCCGACATCGCGATCACGTTCGCCTGGGTCATGCGGTCCATGCCCGCGATCCCGATGGCCGAGAGCAGTCCGCCGATCGTGGTGGGGATCAGGCACACCAGCAGGGCGCTCAGCACCGTGACCGTGATCGGGGCGCCGGCGCCCGCGCTGTGCACCGCGTAGAGCGAGAACGGCAGCAGCGTGCCGGTAGCGAGCAGGAACACGATGGTGAGCGCCGCGAGCAGGATTGCCAGCGCGATCTCGTTCGGAGTCTTCTGGCGCTTGGCGCCCTCGACCATGGCGATCATGCGGTCGAGGAAGGTCTCGCCCGGCTCCGACGTGACCCGGATCACGAGCCAGTCCGACAGCACTCGCGTGCCGCCGGTGACGGAACTGCGGTCGCCTCCGCTCTCGCGGATCACCGGCGCGCTCTCGCCGGTGATGGCGCTCTCGTCCACCGACGCCACACCGTCGATCACCTCACCATCCGAAGCGATCGTGTCGCCGGCGTGGGAGATGAACACGTCGCTCTTCTTGAGCGTGGTCGACGGGGCGACCGAGATCGAGAAGTGGTCCGCCGGGTCGCTCAACAGCTTCGCCATCACATGTCCGCGTGCCCGACGCAGTGCGTCAGCCTGCGCCTTGCCGCGTCCTTCCGCGATGGCCTCCGCGAAGTTCGCGAAGAACACCGTGAACCACAGCCACACCGCCACGCCCAGGATGAACGTCGCAGGCGCCTCGCCGTGGCCGCCGAGTGCCTGGATGCCGAGCACGGTGGTGAGCACCGAGGTCACGAGCACCACGAACATCACAGGATTTCGGATCTGGTGGCGCGGGTCGAGCTTGAGCACCGCGTCGCGCAGCGCGCGGCGGATGATGGGCGGGTCGAACAGCGGGCGGGCACCGAGCCGGGCCGACATGATGGATTCCTCCTCGACGAGACTCAGTGCGGTAGCGCGATCGCGCCGGTCTGCATCAGGTGCTCGACCACCGGGCCGAGCGCCAGGGCGGGGACGAATGTGAGCGCGCCGACGATG
Organism: Candidatus Eiseniibacteriota bacterium; assembly: GCA_963776245.1. Taxonomy (GTDB): domain Bacteria; phylum Eisenbacteria; class RBG-16-71-46; order RBG-16-71-46; family RBG-16-71-46; genus CAVSAC01. The sequence goes on from CAVZLN010000006.1 coordinate 759,687, forward strand.
AGCACCACCGTGATGAGCATGGCGACGAACAGCGGCGTGTGGGTGGGCAGCGTGCCGGGACCGGCCGGGACCCGCTTCTTGCGCGCGAGCGAGCCGGCCATCGCGAGCACCGGGATGGCGAGCGCGTAGCGCGCGAAGAACATCGCCACCCCGAGCGCGAAGTTGTAGAAGGTCGTGTTCGCTCCCAGCCCGGCGAACGCACTGCCGTTGTTGTTGGACGCCGACGAGAACGCGTAGAGGATCTCGCTGAAGCCGTGCGCGCCGGGATTGCCGAGGGTCGCGACCCCGGACGGCACCGCCACCGCGAACGCGGTGCCGATCAGCACCAGTGCCGGCGGGATGAGGATGACCAGCGAGGCCATCTTCATCTCATAGGCCTCGATCTTCTTGCCGAGGTACTCGGGCGTGCGACCGACCATGAGCCCGGCCATGAAGACCGTGACGAGGGCGAACACCAGCATGCCGTAGAGCCCGGAGCCCACCCCGCCATACACCACTTCGCCCAGTTGCATGAGGACCATGGGCACCAGCCCGCCCAGCGGCGTGAACGAGTCGTGCATGGCGTTGACCGAGCCGTTCGAGGCCGCGGTCGTGGCACTCGCCCACAGCACGGAGTTCACCACCCCGAGGCGCGCTTCCTTGCCTTCCATCGAGCCGCGCGCCAGCGACTGGTCGACACCGAGCGCGGCCAGGCCCGGGTTTCCGCGCGTCTCCGCCCACAGCCCGACCGCCAGCAGCGCCACGAACAACACCGTCATCGCGGCAAGCACCGCCCAGCCCTGACGCGGGTCGCCCACCATGCGTCCGAACGTGAGGCACAGCGCGGCCGCGATCACCAGGATGGCGAGCATCTCGAGCAGGTTCGAGAGCGGCGTCGGGTTCTCGAATGGGTGCGCGGAGTTCACGTTGTAGTAGCCGCCGCCGTTGGTCCCGAGCTGCTTGATGGCGATCTGCGAGGCCACCGGGCCGAGCGGGAGCGGCTGCGTGGCGACCACGTGGCCCGCCGCGTCGTGCACCGGCCGCGCGAGTGCCGCGACCGGGTCCGGTCCGAATGTCTGCACCACGCCCTGCGACATCAGCGCGACCGCCAGCACCATGGACAGTGGCAGGAGCACGTAAAGCGTCGAGCGCACCAGATCGACCCAGAAGTCGCCGACCGTCGCGGCGCCGCGACGCGCCAGGCCGCGGATGAACGCGGCCAGCACCGCGATGCCGGTCGCCGCCGAGACGAAGTTCTGCACCGCGAGGCCCAGCATCTGGGTGAGGCGGCTCATCGTCGCCTCGCCGGCGTAGCCCTGCCAGTTGGTGTTGGTCGCGAACGAGACCGCGGTGTTGAACGCCGAGCCCGGCTCGACCCCCGGCAGGTGCGCGGGGTTGAGCGGAAGCATGCCCTGCAACCGCTGGAGCAGGTAGACCGCGAGCAGGCCCAGCACGTTGAACGCCAGCATCGCGAGCGTGTACTGCTTCCATGTCATCTCGCCCGCCGGGTCGACGCCCCCGAAGCGGTAGATCAGGCGCTCGAGCCCGCCGAGCACCGGCGTGAGGAACGTGCGCCGGCCTTCGAGAACGTTCGCGATGAATCCCCCGAGTGGGATTGCGAGCGCGATCAGCGCGGCCAGGAAGATCAGGACCTGGAGCAAGTCGTTCGGCTTCATCAGAAGCGCTCCGGTCGCAGCAGGGCGACCAACAGGTACGCCAGCAGCACGATCGCGATCAGCAAGCCGACCAGGTGAAGTGTGGGCATCGATTCCTCACATCAGCCGCTCGCACAGACGCACCAGCGCCCGCGCGAGCACGACGCAGATCAGGACCACCACGAGCCACCCCAGGTCTGACATGGACGACCTCCGTTGCTCCGGGACCACGCCTATTGGAGCATGGAACACCGTCAGGCGCGGGTCAGGATGCGGGGCGCGCGCATCAAGGCGGCGTCAGGACGCCCGGTGTGCCAGTCCCCGAGCGGTGCGCGAAGTGGGGCTCAGCCGGCTGGCCGCCGGCCCAGCACCAGAACGGTGAGGTCGTCGGCGAGTTCGGCGCCGCCACGGTGGACGCTGACCGCGTCGAGCAGGCGCTCGAGCAGACGGGCCGGGTCCGCGGCCGCGTGGTCGGCGAGCAGCGCCCGCAGGCGTTCCTCGCCGAACATCGCCGCGTCGGGGGCCATCGCCTCGATCAGGCCATCGGTGTAGAGGAGCAGCGTGTCCCCGGGCGCCAGCGACGCGACCGCGGTCTCGCACGACGAAGCGCCGCCCGTCTCGCGCGGCACGACCCCTTCCAGCCCGAGCGGCAGGCCTCCGCCGTCGTCGAGTCTCTCGACCTCGCCCGAGGCGCGCAGCACGAACGGTGGGCAGTGTCCCGCGCGGGCATAGGCGATCGATCCGGTGGAGGGACCGAGCGTGACCCAGCACGCGGTCGCGAAGTGTCCGTCGGGCAGATTGCCACTCAGCCGGCAGTCGAGCGCGGCGAGCACCGTCCGCGGATCGGCGGGCGCCAGCGGCTCGGTGTGGAGCAGCGCACGCAGCATGGCCATCACCACCGCGGCCGGCGTGCCGTGGCCCGAGGCGTCGGCCACCACCACTCCGAGCGCACCGCCGGGAAGCGCGAAGAAGTCGTAGTAGTCCCCTCCCGCGCGCGTGCTGGTCGCGTAATGCACCGCGATGCCCCAGCCGGGGAACTGCGGTGGCCGCGCCGGCAGCAGCCCGCGCTGGAGCTCGCCCACCGCGTGCAGCTCGCGATCGAGGCCATGCCAAGCCGCCTCGAGCTGCTCGCGCAGCGCGCGCTCGCGGACCAAACCACGCCGCAGCCAGTAGATCGCCGTCGCCACCACGGCATTCACGCCCGACTCGATCGCGGCGTTCCAGAGCATCAGCCACGACGGCCCCAGATGTCGCGAGGACGGCAGGGTGGCGGCCGCGAACCAGCCGATGCCGGCCAACACCGCCATCGCCAGCCCGGGGCCGAGCCCACCGAACCACGCGGCGTAACCGACCGGGAAGAGGTAGAAGAGCGACAGCGAGAGCTCGCTGCCGGTGCGCACGTCGGCGGCGAACACCGCGACCACCAGCACCGCGGAGAACACGCGGTGCGCCCACTGGCGGGTCGCGCGGGTCGCTGGAAGGCCAGACATGGGTGTGGTCGTGCGCGGCTCGCGCCGGGTCGATCCCGGTTCGCGGCCCGCGGTCGGACTCGCCCAGACTAGCGCCGCGGCGTCCTCCGAACGTCAGGAAAACCCCAACTCATCCCGGGGCGCCGGCCGGCGGCGCATCCGCGGCGCGCTCTCCGCGCACGCCGTCCCGCTCGACATCGGTGGGCAACCCGCCGACGCCGCGGAGCGTGAGTCCCACGGCGCCCTCCGGCGCGCCCTCGACGATCCGCACGCCGATGCCCGCGACCTCGAGCGAGGTGCTCCCGTCGGCCCGTGCCAACGGGTGCGCGCCGAGCAGGTCCGCGTACGCCAGCGCGGTCCATGCCACGTCGGCCGTCTGCACCGTCACTTCCGCCACGGCGCCCGCGCGATTGGCGTGCGCGCAGGCCGCGGGGTCGGGCGGTACGCGCCACTCGCGCGGGGTGAGGTCCTCGATCAGCATCGGCAGACCGTCGGCGGCCGGCAGCACCAGGGTCCACTCGAGTCGCACGCCATCCGGCCGCTCGCGCGTCATCGTGACCGGGCCGGTCATCACGAACCCGCGCCGCCGCGACTCCGCCGCGAAGCGCGCGAGCCCGGTGGCGCGCAGCGCCAGATCGCGCACTCCCGGCGGACCCACCAGGCGCGGCAGGAAGCGCCTCCCGATCGCCGGTCCGCGGCGCAGCTCGGCCGCCCAGCCGGGCCGCCGGCTGCGCATCCGGAGCGACTGGTCGGCCTCCTCGTCCCGCGGCGCGAGCAACTCGAGATAGCCGCCGTCCGCCAGCACCACCAGCGCGTTCGCGCTCGGCAGCGCGTCATGCCGGCCGCCGGGCCTGACCACGAACCCGGCCGCGGCGTAACGCTGCACGGCGTCGTCGAGCGAGGGGACCACCACTACCGCGTGATCGAAGGCGACCTGCATGCGCGGCAGGATACGCGATGCCAGCGTTCGCGCGGCACCCGGGCCGGGGCGCGGCCGGCCCGCCCGTTTCGCATCCGGGCCGCGGGGCGGGTACTCTTCCGCGCTCGAGGAGGAACACCCATGTCCCATCGCAAGAAGCTCGCGATCCTGGTGGGCGGCGGGCCCGCGCCCGGGATCAATGCCGTGATCGGTGCCGCCACCATCCGCGCCGCGCTCGATGGCGTCGAGGTGCTCGGGATCGAGGACGGGTTCGAGTGGATCATGCAGGGCAACATCGACCATGTGCGGCCGCTCACCATCGAGGGCACCAGCCGCATCCACTTCCGTGGCGGCTCGCACATCGGCATCTCGCGCGCCAATCCCACCAAGAGCCCCGACCTGCTCGAGAACGCGATCATCTCGCTGCTGCGCCTCAATGTCTCCGACCTCATCACCATCGGCGGCGACGACACCGCGTTCTCGGCGATGAAGCTCGAGGAGAAGTCGGCTGGACGCATCCACGTGGTGCACGTGCCCAAGTCGATCGACAACGACCTCGACCTGCCTCCGCACGTCGACACGTTCGGCTACCAGACCGCCCGCCACATCGGCGTGGACCTGCTCAAGAACCTGATGGTCGACGCCAAGACCACGTCGCGCTGGTATTACGTCATCGCCATGGGCCGCAAGGCCGGCCATCTGGCGCTGGGCATGGGCAAGGCCGCGGGGGCGACCCTCACCCTCATCCCCGAGGAGTTCCAGTCACGGCCGTTGCGGTTGAAGACCGTGGTGGACACGCTGGTCGGCGCCCACCTCAAGCGCCTGTCCGACGGGCGCCGGGATGGCGTCGCGGTGATCGCCGAGGGTGTGGTGCTGGCGATCGACCCGCAGGACTTCGCGGGCATGGACAACGTCGAGCGCGACGCGCACGGGCACATCCGGATCGCCGAAGTGGACTTCGGCGAGATCCTCAAGAAGGCGGTGCAGAAGCGGCTCAAGGAGTTCAGCATCAGCAGCACGATCGTGGCCAAGAACGTCGGCTACGAGCTGCGGTGCGCGGATCCCATCCCGTTCGACATGGAGTACGCCCGCGATCTCGGCTACTGCGCGTCGAAGTACCTGATCAGCGGCGCCAACGCGGCCGTCGTCACCATGCAGGGTGGGGAGTTCGTGCCCTTGCCGTTCGGGACCATGCTCGACCCCGAGACCGGCCGGGCGCGCATCCGCATGGTGGACCTGAGGTCGGCGCGCTACGCGATCGCGCGGCGCTACATGATCCGCATCCGCCGCGACGACTTCGACGATCCGCACGCACTGGCGAAGTTCGCGGCCACCGCGCACATGCCGCTCGAGCGGTTCAAGGAGGAGTTCGGCGCGCTCATCGACGAGGAGCCGCCGTCGCTGGTGCTCGAAGGCCTCAAGGCGGACCCCGGGTCACGATAGCGCAGCGCGGCGTCAGTCCGGCGCCGGCGCTGTCGCCGCGCGCGCATATGCCCGGTGGGCGGCGCGCAGCGCCACCCGTTCACGGCACCGGGATCAGTTCGTCGTGCGCGCCGCGGACTTGCGCCGAGGCGCCGATGGTTGGGCCGGCCGGCGGTCGACGAATTCCGTCGCGCGGCCGATCCACTTCCGCAGCGCCGGAAGGGAGGCCACTCCCGCGGCATCCACGAACAGGAAGCCCTTCATCGGCCGGCCGGTGAAGTCCATCGGGCGGACATGGGGCTCGCGCAACCATCGGGCCGCGAGCGCCGGATCGACACGGACCATGAGGCTGCTCCGCGTCACCCCGCAGCACATGTGCCCGCGGACCATGAAGGCGATGCCGCCGAACATGAGCTTCTCGGCGACATCCTTGCGGGTCTGGAGCACGAGGCGGATGCGCCCCGCCAGCTTCTCGTCGAATGCCATCGTTCACCTTCCGGTCCGAGGTCGATTCCCGATGCGGCCCGCCCGCGTGGGGGTCGCCCCACGCGCCGACTATCCAGCGTGGGTGCAGAACACGTCGAAATGACGCCACTTCATCACATCGCCGCTCGCGACGACCGGGCCGCGGTAGTCGGATTCGCTCTCGATCTTCCGGACCGTGTACCCCAGCCCGGTGAGGAACCGGAGCAGCGCCACGCGCTGCGCTTCGGTCAGGTGCCGGAACACCTCGGCCCGGATGCACGGCCGCCGTTCCTCGATCAGGCTCGCCAGGGACGTCAGGACCGCGAGGTCGTAGCCCTCGGTGTCCACCTTGATGTACTTCAGCCGCGGCAGCAGTTCGGGAAGATGACTCCGCAGGTAGGCGTGCAGGTTCCTGCCCTGGACCGCGAGCTTGAACGCATGCGCGTGGCGCCACCGGCTGATCCCCTCGTGACGGCCGCCATTGCAGAACCCGGGATCCGAATACTCGAACTCGAATTCCCCGTCCTGCGGCGTGGCGGCGAACATCAGCGGCAGGATCCGCGTCCGGCCCCGGTTCAGCGCGGCGTTCCGCTCCAGCACCGGGAACACGTACCGGTTGGGCTCCAGCGCCACCACGCAACCCGCGGCACCGGTGACCAACGCCATCGGGATGCTGGTATCACCGGTGTGGGCGCCGATGTCGATCGCGACGTCCCCCGGGGCGAGGAATGTGCGCAGGGCGTCGATGGAATCCTGCGTGATCGCCTTGGGCGTCTCCCGCGGGTGCGTCCACTGTGCGTACTCGACGCGCCCCTCCCGCGGCAGGTCGAAGCTTCGCAGCTCGATCCCGTAGGTCCTGGGGCCCGGCCGGAGGCCCAGCGCGTACAGCAATTCCCGTGGATTCACCGCGGGAGACCGAATCGCATGGTCAGCGTCCGGCGGGCGCGAGGAAGCACGCCCTCACGACCGAGAGGAGCGTGCCGCACAGGCCCAGGATGCAGAGGCCCGCGCCGGGAACCGCGAGAAACGAGAGCGACTCCTTGGCGACGTCGGTGCTTCCGCATCCGGGAGCCGAGAATCCCGCGACGAACCAGAACAGCGGGTAGATGAGGGCCCCGCAACCGAATGCCAGTGCGCTCATCTTCGCGAGCGGCCCCGGACGGCACAGCAGCACGAGGGTCAGGATCGAGGAGAGGGCCGCCGTTCCGATCGCGCCCGCATGCAGGTGCGCCCGCTGCAAGAGCCCCCACGACCGCCTGACGACGGCGTCCTTGGCCGCCACGTCTCCCTTGTACACCGATTGAAGGACGGCGGTCCCGGAGTCGTCGAGGTGCTTCTTGATCGGATCCTCCAGGGCGCCAAAGGCCCCGCCGAGTGCAAAGCCACACAGGATCGCCAGCAGCGCAAGACAGGCGGCCACGGCGATGGACGTTGGAACCGTACGCGGCGGAGTCTCCATGTGCGCAGTCCTCTCCCCATGGTGTGCAGTGCGCGGTCGGCCCGAAGTGATTCGACCCGTCCACGACTCCCCGATGGACGACGACACCGGCGGACGGTCGTACCGCGGCCCTAGTCCTCCTCCGGCATGATCACCCAGAGGAGGATGTACACGAGGATGCCGGGAAACGCGGCCGAGACGATCGAGATGACGACGTAGAGGACCCGCGCGAGAGTGGGGTCGAGACCGAAGTAGTGGGCGAGTCCGGCGACGACGCCGGCGATCTTGCGGTCCGACCGCGACCGCCGCAGTGGAGCCTTCTGACCCGGCACGGGATCCTCCTCCCCGATCATCCTGACACTGGACCGGCGCGCAGTCGGTTCTCGATCGCCTTCCGCACCTCTTGCGCGGAGGGTAGCACGCCGAGGAAGGCCAGCGGACCGCCGCTGAGGATCACGTCACCATCCATGAGGACGGTGAACTCCCCGTAGTGGCCCTCCACCATCTTCACATCGAGATGCAGGTCGCGTCTCACCGACGCCGCCACCCGGGCGGCATAGAGGGCGGTGATTCAGTAGCCGCAGCGGCGAATGGTGACTGGCATCGGGATCTCCCCCTGCGTGTCCGACGTCACTGACCCTCGGTCTGCTCCGGCGGGGCTGCGGGCATCGACCTCGAGTGGAACGCGCCTGCTCCCCCGTGAGCCCGGACTCAGCCGGGCGGCGGTCTGAGTGATCTGCGGGGTGTCGATCATCAGGAGCGTCCTCCGGTCTGAAGAAGTCGGGACCACCGGCCCCTACCCCTTCGCCAGATTCCTCAGCACGGTCTGCAGGATGCCGCCGTTCCGGAAGTAGTCGACGTCCACCGGCGTGTCGAGACGCGCGATCGCGGTGAACGTGATCGTGGAACCGTCCGCGCGCGCGGCCTTCACCGTGACCTTCTGGCGCGGCGCCAGGCCGCCGGCGAGCCCGCTGATGTCGAAGGCCTCGCGCCCGGTGAGCCCCAGCGACTCGGCGTTCTGCCCGACCTCGTACTGGAGCGGCAGCACGCCCATGCCCACCAGGTTCGAGCGGTGGATGCGTTCGTACGACTCGGCCAGCACCGCGCGCACGCCCAGCAGCAGGGTGCCCTTGGCGGCCCAGTCGCGTGACGAACCGGTGCCGTACTCCTTGCCCGCCAGCACCACGAGCGGGGTGCCGGCCTGCCGGTAGCGCGCGCTGGCGTCGTAGATGCTCGTGGTCTCGCCGCTCGGCAGGTGGACCGTGCAGTTGCCCTCGGTGCCGGGCACCAGCAGGTTCTTCAGGCGGATGTTGGCGAACGTGCCGCGCACCATGACCTCGTCGTGCCCGCGCCGCGAGCCGTACGAGTTGAAGTCCTTCTTCACCACCCCGCGCGACTTGAGCCAGCGGCCCGCCGGGCTGTCCTCGGCGATGTCGCCCGCCGGCGAGATGTGGTCGGTGGTGACCGAGTCGCCCACCATCGCGAGCACGCGCGCGCCGTGGATGTCGGCGACCGGCGCGGGCTCGGCGGTGAGCCCCTTGAAGAACGGCGGCTCGTGGATGTACGTGCTGGCCTCGTCCCAGCGGAAGTTCTCGCCGCCGGTGACGGGGATGGCGTTCCAGCGCGGGTTGCCCTCGAACACATTGCCGTACTCGCTGGCGAACTGTTCGGGCTTGAGCGCGGCCGCCATCGCGTCGGCGACCTCCCGCTGGCTCGGCCAGATGTCGCGCAGGTAGACGGGCCGGCCGTCGCTGCCGGTGCCGAGCGGCTCGCGCGTCGAGGTCGATGTCGACGGTGCCGGCCAGCGCGTACGCCACCACCAGCGGCGGCGACGGCCAGGTAGTTGGCGCGCGTGCTGCGGGTTGATGCGGCCCTCGAAGTTGCGGTTGCCCGACAGCACCGCCGCGGCGACCAGGTCGCCCTGCTTCACGCCCTCGGCGATCGCGGCCGGCAGCGGGCCGGAGTTGCCGATGCAGGTGGTGCAGCCGTAGCCCACGACGTGGAAGCCCAGCGCCTCGAGCGGCTTCATCAGGCCCGCGGCCTCGAGGTAGCGCGTCACCACCTTGGAGCCGGGCGCCAGGCTGGTCTTCACGTGCGGCTTCGACTGGAGCCCGCGCTCGACGGCCTTCTTCGCCAGCAGGCCGGCGGCGATCATCACCGACGGGTTCGAGGTGTTGGTGCACGAGGTGATCGCGGCGATCACCACCGAACCGTGGGCGAGCGTCGGCGCGCTCGCCGTCGGCCCCGACCTCGATCGTGCGCCCCAGGTCGCCCTTCGGCCAGCCCGTAGCCGCGCTCCTTGACCGGCGCGGCGAGCACCTTATGGAACGCGCCCTTCATGTCGCGCAGGGCGACCCGGTCCTGCGGGCGCTTGGGGCCCGCAAGGCTCGGCTCGACGTCGCCGAGGTCGAGCGCGAGCGTGTCGTTGAACGCCGGCTCCGGCGAGGCGTCAGTGCGGAACAGATCCCTGCTCCTTGGTGTAGGCCTCGACCAGCTTCGCCTGATCCGAACGGTTGGTGCGCTGGAGGTAGCGCAGCGTCTCGGCGTCGACCGGGAAGAAGCCCATGGTGGCGCCGTACTCGGGCGCCATGTTGGCGATGGTGGCGCGGTCGGCGACCGACATCGCCGAAAGGCCGGGGCCGTAGAACTCGACGAACTTGTCGACCACGCCCTTCTTGCGCAGCATCTGGGTGATGGTGAGCACCAGGTCGGTGGCGGTCACGCCCGTCGCGCAGCGCGCCGGTGAGCCGGAACCCCACCACCTGCGGCATCACCATGTAGAGCGGCTGCCCCAGCATCACCGCCTCGGCCTCGATCCCGCCCACGCCCCAGCCCACCACGCCGAGGCCGTTGATCATGGTGGTGTGCGAGTCGGTGCCCACGAGCGAGTCCGGGAACGCCTCGCGCACGCCGCCGCGCTCGGCGGTGAGCACGCCCTGGGCGAGGTACTCGAGGTTCACCTGGTGCACGATCCCGGTGGCCGGCGGCACCACGCGGAAGTTCCGGAACGCCTTCTGGCCCCAGCGCAGGAACTCGTAGCGCTCGCGGTTGCGCGCGAACTCGATCTCGGCGTTCTGTTCGAGCGCCGCCGTGGTGCCGAACACGTCCACCTGCACCGAGTGGTCGATGACGAGATCGACCGGCACCAGCGGATTGATGCGCTTCGGGTCGCCGCCCATGCGCGCGACCGCGTCGCGCATCGCGGCGAGATCGACCACGCACGGCACGCCGGTGAAGTCCTGCAGGATCACGCGCGCGGGCTTGAACGGGATCTCCACCGGCTGCGCGGCGGCCGCGGGGGTCCAATGCGCGAGGCGCTTCACGTCGTCGGGCGTGACCTGGTAGCCGTCGCAGGTGCGCAACGCGGCCTCGAGCAGCACGCGCAGCGAGAACGGGATCGCATCGAGAGAGACGCCCAGCGCGGCGGCGAGACGGTCGAGGCGGTGGATGGTGACGGGGCCGGCGGCGGTGGCGAGCGCGGCGCGCGCGCCGAACGGATCGGCGGGACGGGAGGCGTTCATGACGCGTCCTTTCCAGTGACGAGGGCGCACAGGGCCCTCGGGAGAACGGGGGGACACACAGGGTCCCCGGAACGAGGCCTGACTGTACACCCGCCGCCGGATGCCGTCGACGGGGAAACGGCGGCGCCCCGTGCTGGCGCCGCCGCCGGTCTCGCCCGATGCCGCCCCGCCTACGGGCAGGCCCCGGCGGGCAGCTCCTCGAGGGCGAACCGCACGCCGTCGTCGCGCGCGCGCGCCGTGAGCGCGCCCGCGTCGCGATCGAACAGCGCGCGCTGCTGGCGCGCGCCCTCGCCGCTCTCGACCTCGATCGCGGGGTCCAGCCGCGGCGTGAGCGCGATGGCGTAGTCGTGCCCGCCGCCATGCACCCGCACCACCAGCAGGTCGCCGTCCTGGAGCATCGCGTCCGCCAGCCGGCCCGACGGCGCGTGGCCGCGGATCGCGCACACGCGCACGCGCGTGCCGCCCGCGACCGACTCGGCCCGCAGCGTGTAGCCGTCGCCATCGGCGGCGGTGAACGAGGCCGCGAACCGGCCGGGGCCGATCGAGCTGGACTCCTCGATCACCGGGATGCGGTCCTGGCCCAGTCCGGTGTGCCGTGAGAGTGCCCCGAGCATGCCGGTCGGAGTGACGGCACCCGGCACTCCGCGCTCGACCCAGGAATCGACGCCCGGCGCGAACGGCTCCAGCCCATTGCCCACCGGCAGCCGCAGCGCGAACAGTGTCAGCCGCGTGTCCTCCGCCGGCGCGTCGGGCAGCCTCGCCCCCGGTGACCGTCCTCCCGCGCCGCCGGCGCGCGCGACCGGCTGGGCTCCCCGGCGCGGGCGCATGACCGGGTCGTCGGCCGCGCCCTCGCTTCCCCCGCCGGTGCACGTCCCGAGCGCGATGCAGTAGGGCACGTCGAACACCTTCCCGCTCGAGCAGATCCCGTACGCGCCACCCAGCTGACATCCCCCCACCGCGCCGCACGAGACGCATGTGACCCCGGCCGCGGCACTCACCACCACTCCCACGGGGACCAGCGCCAGCATCCCGATGACGAGCATCCGTCGCATCGCGTCCACCCCGCACCTCCCCACCGGGGACTCTCGTTCGGGAGCCAGCAGCGGGCGAGCCCGCCCGCGCGGCGCACATCGCAAGCACGATGCCGAAGCTCGCGGGGGCGACTGGGGCGCGATCACGGGCCCGCGTGGCGGGCGCGCGTGTGAACGGCGTGGGCGCAGGCGGGAACCGGCGCTACTCCCCCGGCACCGGTGGGATGTCGAGATCGTCGTCCGCCCGCGGACGGCGCCGGCGCGTGAGGATGAGCGAGCCCACCACCAGGATGGTGGCGAACAGGAACCACTGCACCGCGTACGACAGGTGGCGCATCTCGTCGTACGGGAGCGGCGCTTCGCGCGCCGGGATGGCGGGCACGCCCGCGCCCGGCAACTGGCGGAGCACGTAGGGCGCGAGCGCGTAGGGGAAGCGCGCGGCGAGGGAATCGAGATCGAGACGCCGCGCCGACCACAGGGTGACGGTATCCGCCTCCAACGACACCGGCGAGCGGTCGCCCACGCCGCGCGCGAGCGCCTGCGCGAGGCCGAGGACGGTGCGCTCGCCGGGCTCGGGGTGTTCCTGCGGCCGCGCGGTGGCGGCGTCGCCAGCGTAGAGCCAGCCGCGGTCCACCAGCACCGCGGTGGCGGAGTCCGCGAGCACCAGGGGCGTGACCACGTGCACGCCGGGCGAACCTCCGCGCACCCGGCCGGCGAGCACCACCTGACGAGTCTCATCGTAGCGGCCGCGGGCCGTGACGCGCCGGTCGCGCACGGCGTCGAGGGGCAGGAAGGTGTCGCCGAGCGGGACCGCGGGGGCGCGGAGCGCCGCGTGCAGGGAGGCGTTGAGCCCGCGCTTCTCCGCCAGCCGCCGCAGTTGCCACAGCCCCAGCGAGACGCACACCGAGGCCACGACGATCACGAGCAGCGCGGCCAGCACGGCACGGGGCTTCATCGGGCGCGGGACTCGGGGTGTGGGGCTCGGGTGCGCGACGCCGCGCCCCCGCAGCGGGGCCGCGGCGCGCCGTCAGGCGCCCGGCTTGGGCGCCGCCGGAGGAAGGTCGAAGGCGACCAGCGTGGACTGGAAGCCGCACGTCTTGTGCGTGCCATCGCAGAACGGTTTGTTGTTCGAAGATCCGCAGCGGCACAGCGAGACGCGCTCGCGACCGGAGAGACCGAACGGCTGGCCCTGCGCGTCGACGACCTCGAAGTCCCCCTCGACGCGCAGCGAACCATTGTTCTGGACGGTGATCCGTGCCCTGGCCATGGTCTGGCTCCTCAGAACGATGTGATGGACGCGACCGCGGCGGACTCTAGCAGAATCCCCGGCGGGCGCGAGAACCGCATGCGCTCCTTGGGCTTGGGGAGCGGCGAGCAGCGAGCGACTCGGCCCTGGGCCGAGCGGCACCGCGGGCTGTCCATCGCCCCCCCGGGCGGTCGCGCGAGCGCGCCACGCAACCCCGCGCTCCACCGCGGCGTAACATGCGCACGGAACATCGGGCGGGAGGCGTCCGCGCCGGACGCCGCGCCCCGGACAGGATGGAAAGGAGCGATGCCGTGGTCGAGTTGCTGGTCCTCGGTGCGCTGGTGCTCGCCGGCGTGATGGTGTTCGGAGTGCTGGCTGCCGTGGCGTCCATGATCTGGTGGCTGCTGGCGCTCCCGTTCACATTGATGCGGTGGCTGGTCCAACTGCTGGCGGCGCTGTTCGCGCTGCCCTTCCTGCTCGTGTTCGGGCTGCTGGCGGCGGTGGTGTTCGGCGCCGGGGCGCTGGTGTTCCTCCTGTTGCCGGCGCTGCCGTTCATCCTCATCGCGTGGGCGGTGTGGGCGCTGATGAATCGGAGGCATCCGGCGGGCGTGACCACCTAGCGCCCGCGATGCACAGGGAGCCGGGGTCCATGGGGGCCCCGGCTCCCTCGCTTTCACCCCCTTTGCTCAATCGAGCAGGATCGTCCTCCGGATGACGCTCCGCCCCTCGAACGACATCCGCATGAAGTAGAGCCCTGCGGGAAGCCCCCCGAGATCCGGGACGGCGAGCAGGTGCACACCTGCGGTGAGCCCGTGCCAGGTGTGGCCGGCGACGCGTCGCCCGCTGAGATCGAGCATCTCGGCCTGCAGATCCCCATCCCTCGGCAGCGCGAGTTGGAGCCGCGAGGCACGGGTCGCGGGATTCGGGACGAGTCCACGGCTGTCGAAGGCGCCGATCGCCGGCGCAGGGGGCCGCGGCGCGTCGAGGGCACCGGTCGGGCCGAGCTTGAGCGTGCCGGAGAAGCGCGACGCCCCGCTCCAATCGCTGTGATCGAACGCGGCCCAGAACGTGGTAGGGCTGCCGTCCGCTGCGCGGGCGATCCACTGGACTTCGAATCTCCCGGTGTCATCAGCGCACGGGAACCAGTAGTCCCCCGGCACATCCGCGCACACACACGGCCCATAGGGCCAGTTGTCGCTGGTCAGAACGCCCGTGCGGAGCGTGTCCTCGGGATACCCCCGGATCGACACGTTCCAGATCGTGTCGGCATGGGGACTGGAGAAGCTGACCTGGGCCCATTGGCTGTTGCCGTGGACCCGGAACTGACCCCGATCGCTGGACATCTCGTACGTCCGGCCCGCCGAGTCCACCTGAAGTGATCCGGAAGGGAGTGCGTCGAGGATGGTCCAGGCCGTGTCCGCCTCTCCGCTCGAACGCGTGGCGATGAATCCCACCTCGTGGGGCACCGCGACATCGACCGCCTGCTGGGCCCACCGGAATTCCGCGCGCCCCGGGGCGACGGGAACCAGGGCACCCCGCAATGACGGATCGATGAGCGAGAGGACAGGCACCTCCCCGTCGGGAGTCTCCCCCGTCACCTCGAACTCGATCCGCTGCGTCCATGTCTCCGCCCGGCGCATCGGGGCGCGCGCCATCACGCGCCACGTCACGTCCTGGCGGATCTCGCCTCGAAGGATCGGCGTGCGGTCGTCCGCACGCTGCTCGAATTGCAGCCAGAACCTCGTCGGCAGGCCGTGGAGACTGGTCTCGTATCGACGTACTCGAAGTTCGGAGCTGGTCCACTCGGCCCCGCCCACGCTTCCGGCGTAGGTGCGAAAGCTCGCGGAGAGGAACGGGCCCGTGAAGATCGGTGGCCACGGGATCGTGAAGCGACCCAGGGATAGGGCCCCCTCACCGAGTCCGCGCGCGCTGACGCTCCAGGCCTCGACGGGACTTGAGAGTTCCACTTCGAGCATGTTCGACGAGGACAGGTTTTGCCCGACGTCGGCCCGCAGGATCCGACCGGGCGCTCCGGTCCATGCTTCCGAACGGCCGAGACCCGCGGGATCGCCCCCCTCGCTCGTGAACGTGGCCGAGAAGTCCCCCGTCACGAGGATGTCGGTCTGGATCGTGTCCGCCTGCAGCGCCGCGTTCGTCGCGATGAAGGTGATGGTGTGCGCGCCACTCGAAGCGATGGCGGGGGCCCACACGAAATCCGCGCCCGTTGCGGAGTTGGGCGAGAGCGTCGCCCCCGATGGGAGGCCGGCCGTCGTGATGGTGACCGCGCGTCCCAGGGTGTCCCGCGCCATGACGGTGAAGCGGAGGGTGTCGCCGTGATGGACGCGACGCGCGATGGGGGCATACATCGTCACTGGCGCACCGGCATTCACCCGCAGCTCCCCGCGGAACGCGGGCGCCTCGCCGTCACAATGCTGCTCCCACTCGAGCCACACCTCCCGCAGGCTGTCGACGGGTCCCATGAACAGCCTGCGGATGCGGAAATGGGTCTCCCGCACACCACATGAACCGGGCTCGAAGTTCGCGTAGAAGATGGCCATGGAATGCATGTCGTCCGACCAGCGTCTCAGGATCGAGTAGTTTCCGGCCGGCAGGGGCGATCCATCACCGCTCACGTAGAAGTCCCGATAGAGCTCCGGGCCGCCGAAGGGGAAGAACCTGGCCCCGAAGCCCGACACATAGTTCGATTGATAGGTGGTGGTGCGCATATCGCCCGGGCGCAGCCGGCGGTTCTGCCCGAGCCACGCCCGGTCCCCGGGTTCGCTGATCGCGTCGAGGAGCGTGTCCCCGTCCACGCGTACCATGGTGTGCGCGGTGTCGGCGTGACCGAACGCATCGGCGGCCGCGAAAGCGATGCGATGGTCACCCGGCCGGTCGATGGGGGGAGTCCAGGAGAACCGCCCCGTGCCATCGCCACGGTCCACGAAACTCGCGCCGGCCGGCAGCCCGATGGCCGTCAGTCCCAGCACGGAGCCTGCGGCTTCCACCACCCGGACATCGAAGGACAGCGCCTGACCGCGACGCGCGCGCTGGCGGAGCGGGGCGTTCACCGTGACCGTCGTATCGGCATCGAGGCGGATCTCACCGACGGCGATGGAGGAGTTGCCCGAGCACGCCCGCTCGTAGAACAATCGCAGTCGACTCACTTTTCCCGCGGCATCGAAAGCGATCCGGTGCACGTCGAACCACGTGAACGGATCGTCGCAGGAGAAGCCCGGTCCCACCAACTCGAACGACGGCAGCGTGTCCTTTGCGGGGAATGTCCTGAGCGCAGGACCCTGCACTCCGGCTTCGAGCTTCCGGCGGCGACCCGCGGCGAGATCGATCGTCCAGGAGTGGGTCGGGGTCCGGATCGAGAGCATGAGGGTCTGCGTGTAGTTGTAGTTGCTGAACACGGTGAATGTGGCGGACGGGGGCGAAAGGGCGTAGACCGTGCCGGGGGCCGGTGAGCTCCCGGACAGGACGCGCACCACGAACAGGGAGTCCGCGGCCAGCGCAACCCCTCCCTGCAGCGAAAGCGCTGCGACGGCGACGAGCACCTGGCGGCACAGGGACATGGTGGATCGCCTCGCGTGATCGGTGCGGATCCAGGGGGCGGTGGTGAAGCCCGACCGGGAGTGTAACCCGGCGGGGCACACTTGCGCGCACCCGCACTCATCCCGCATTCTCCTTCGCCGCGTCCGCACCTTCCCCCCACTCGAACATCACGAGGATCGCGTTGCCCGACATCATCTACACCATGAAGAACCTGGGGAAGGTCGTGCCACCCAAGCGCGAGATCCTCAAGGGCATCTGGCTGTCGTTCTGGCACGGCGCCAAGATCGGCGTGCTCGGCCTGAATGGCGCTGGCAAGAGCTCATTGCTGCGCATCATGGCGGGCCAGGACCAGGACTTCCTCGGCGAGGCGTTCATCGGCAAGGGCTACTCCGTGGGCTTCCTGCCGCAGGAGCCCCAGCTCGACCCGAAGAAGACGGTGCTCGGCAACGTGCAGGAGGGCGTGGCGGACAAGGTGAAGGTGGTGCAGCGCTGGAACGAGATCAGCGCGAGGTTCGCCGAGCCGATGGACGACGACGAGATGACCCGGCTGATCGAGGAGCAGGCCAAGGTCCAGGACAAGATGGACGCCGGCAACCTGTGGGACCTCGACCGCCAGCTCGAGATCGCGATGGACGCCCTGCGCTGTCCGCCCGCGGACTCCGAGGTGACCACGCTCTCGGGCGGCGAGCGGCGCCGCGTGGCACTGTGCCGGCTGCTGCTCTCGAAGCCCGACCTGCTGCTGCTCGACGAGCCCACCAATCACCTCGACGCCGAGTCGGTGGCGTGGCTCGAGCGCTTCCTGAAGGAGTACCCCGGCACGGTGGTCGCGGTGACCCACGACCGCTACTTCCTCGACAACGTCGCGGGCTGGATCCTCGAGCTCGACCGCGGGCAGGGCATCCCGTGGGAGGGCAACTACACCTCGTGGCTGGAGCAGAAGAAGAACCGCCTCGCGCTCGAGGAGAAGACCGAAAGCGCCCGGCAGAAGACCCTCGAGCGCGAGCTCGAGTGGGTGCGGATGGCCCCCCGCGCGCGCCAGGCCAAGGGCAAGGCGCGACTCGCCGCCTACGAGAAGATGCTCGCCGAGGAGGGGCAGCAGAAGCTCGAGAGCATCGAGATCTACATCCCGCCCGGCCCGCGCCTCGGCAACGTGGTGATCGAGGCCGAACACCTCGCCAAGGCGTACGGGGACAACCTGCTGATCGAGGACTTCTCGTTCAAGCTCCCGCCCGCCGGGATCGTGGGCGTCATCGGGCCGAACGGCGCCGGCAAGACCACGCTCTTCCGCATGCTCACCGGGCAGGAGAAGCCGGACTCGGGCGCACTGCGCGTCGGCGAGACCGTGAAGATGGCGTACGTGGACCAGTCGCGCGACACGCTCTCCGCCGACAAGAACGTGTGGGAGGAGATCTCGGGCGGCGAGGACTCCATCGACCTCGGCAAGCGCGAGATGAACTCGCGCTCGTACGTCGCCTCGTTCAACTTCAAGGGCTCCGACCAGCAGAAGCGCGTCAAGGACCTCTCGGGCGGCGAGCGCAACCGCGTTCACCTCGCCAAGCTGCTCAAGACCGGCGCCAACCTCCTGCTGCTGGACGAGCCCACCAACGATCTCGACGTGGACACGCTGCGGGCGCTCGAGGACGCGCTGCTCGGGTTCGCCGGCTGCGTCATGGTGATCACCCACGACCGCTGGTTCCTCGACCGCATCGCCACCCACATCCTGGCGTTCGAGGGCGACTCCCAGGTGCGCTACTTCGAGGGCAACTTCGAGGCCTACGAGGCGGAACGCCACGAGCGCCTGGGGTCCGAGGCCGATCAGCCGCACCGCATCAAGTACCGGCGCCTGACGCACGACTGAGGCGGCCGGCCGCTCCGGGGCGGTTCCGGCCCCCCCGCATCCTTCGGCCTGCTTCGTGTCTCCCACGGTCGGACCTGTGAGGAGACCGCCGATATGAAGACCATGACCCACGAGATCAGCGACTTCCAGACCGACGTCATCGAGCGCAGCCGGACGATTCCGGTGCTGGTGGACTTCTGGGCCGCCTGGTGCGGGCCGTGCCGCGCGCTCGGGCCGGTGCTCGAGCAGCTCCTCGGCGAATCCGGCGGCCGCTGGGCGCTGGCCAAGGTGGACACCGAGGCGCATCCGGAGCTGGCGCGGCGGTTCGGCATCCAGAGCATCCCGAACTGCAAGCTGTTCATCGACGGCGCGGTGTTCGACGAGTTCACCGGCGCGCTCCCCGCCGGTGAGTTGCGCCGCTGGCTCGACGACGCTCTCCCCGCGCCGGGCGCCGCGGCGGTGGCGGAGGCCTCGGCGATGCTGGCCGAAGGACGCTTCTACGAGGCCGCGCTCGGCCTGCGCGCGGTGCTCGAGCGCACCCCGGCGGACCATGCGGCTCGCGTGGTGCTGGGCCAGGCGCTGCTGCGGCTCGACCCCGCAGGGGTGAACGCGGCGCTGCAGGGGATCGATGAAGACTCCGCCGAGCGCGAGCGCGCCGACGCGCTGCGCACGCTCGCCGCTCTCGCGCTCCACGCCGAAGCGCCCGAGACGCTCCCCGACGGCGCCGCCCGGGCGCACGTGCTCTCGGCGTCGCGCGCGCTGCGCGGGGGCGACTGGGACGGAACGCTGGCCGCGTTGATCGACGCGATGCACGCGGAACGCGGGTACGCCGGCGGCATGGCGCGCGAAGCCGGCCGCGCCGTCTACCGGCTGCTGGGCATCCAGCACCCGGCGTGCGACCGCCACCACCGGGCGTTCGCGAGCGCCATGAACGTGTAGCGGCTCATCTCCCCCAATTCACGCCCAGGCTCGCCTGCCAGCCGGTCACGTCGTAGTCGGGCCGGTGGATCAACCGCTTGAACTCGGCGTACACCTGTTCCTCCTGGGCGTTCTTCGGATCGGCGTCATCGCGGAAGCGCCCGGGTCGGGTCTGAAGCCACCGGGCCTCGAGGGTCCCGTGGAAGCGGTCCCAGACGTGGAACTGGTAGCCCGCCACGAACGTCAGACCGTAGCTGTAGTACGCGGCAGTGGTCTGGACGTCGAGCGTGTCGAGCGAGGGATACACGGCGCGCAACCGGATGCGCTCGTCGTTCTCGATGAACGCGAGGCCCAGGCCGTAGTACGCGCCGATAGCCCGCGTCCAGTCGCCGCCGCGCCAGCGGCGCAGCACCTCGATCGTCGCGGGGACGCTGAGCACGTCCATGGAGTTCTTCTCCAGCTTCACGGAGGGGTCGATGACGTCCACCTTCGTGCGCGCGGTCGAGAAGCTGAGCCCCGCGCGCCCGGCCCAGCACGGCCGGAACCAGTAGGTGTAGTCGAGCTTCACGCCGTCGAGCGTGCCGTAGAGGCGGTTCATCTCGGACGCGGTCAGTTGGTGGCTGACGCCGGACCCGCCGACGAATCCGCGCCACGGCCCGTAGGGACTCGCACGCTTCCAGCCGGGCGTCGACGCGGGCCCCTGCGGCGCTCCAGGTGTGGACGCGGTCGCGGTCGCGAGTTCCTCGACCAGCGCCTTGACCAGGTTGGATCCCGCTTCCTGCGCGGCCTGCTCCGGCCTCGCCGGGCCGGAGAACTTCCCCTCCTTCACGAACCGCAGCAACTCACGCCCCGTGCGCGTGTCGGTGCACACGAAACGCGCCTGCACACGTGCCCGCGCGCCGAAGAAGCGCGCGAAGGTCGAGGGTACGTCGATATGGGTGATGGTGGTGTGGATGTCCACCTGTTGCGGCTCGGTCGCCGGACGCTGCGCGTCGGCCGCGGCGCCAGCTGCGGTCGTGTCGGCTGGCGCGGCGGCCGCGGCCTCCCCGACCCATTGGAAGATCCCTCGCTTGCGGAGCCGATCGATGGCGCGAGCGCGCAGCATGACCTCGAGCCCGCTCGCGTAGCCATGGTCGGCCGCGTAGCGCTCCACCACGACCGGGGCGACCCCGGCCTCGGTGTAGGCGGCGAGCCTGCCCGCGGTCGACTCGGCGGACGCGGGGCTGGGGGTCGGGAGCAGTGCCGCGGCAAGGCCCAGCGCCTGAGCGAACCACATGCGCGGAGTCGGCATCGCGCATCCCTCCTCGGCCTTCGCGACACACCCCCTGCGGACGCGTGTGACGGGGATGAGCGATTCCTGTCGCGCGCACGCGAGCCTACCTCCGGCCCGCCCCGCAGCACAAAGGCCTCCCCCGCCCACGACACCCGCCGGCGCACGTTCACCGCCCGGCGCGCGGCGCCCAAACGACGACCGGCCGGAGCGTGAGCCCCGGCCGGTCGCGGTGTGCAGAGGACCGAGTTCGGACTACTTCTTCGCCATCCCGAATCCGACCTTGGCGGCGACCGAGATGAGGTTGGTCGACTCGCCTTCGGTCTGGATCATGTGGTAGGCACCGACCAGGCCGAGCGTGTACTTCGGGCTCATCTCGTAGTCGTATCCGACGCCGACATTGAAGCCGAACTTGCTCTTGCTCTCGTCGAAGCCGCCGGGGGTGACGTCGAGCTTGGCCTTCACGTTGTAGAGGCCGACGCCAGCCTTGATGTACGGCATCTGCTTGGCGTCCGACATCGGGAAGTTGTAGGTGGAGAACGCGACACCGGCATGATGCGTCCAGGTCAGGTTGTCCTCGACCTCGCCCTTGAGCGAGAAGAAGCCGGCCTCGATGCCGACGGCGCAGTACTTCGCCACGCCATACGAGCCGAACAGCGGTGCCGCCGAAGCCGGTCTTGAGCCCTCGCCGGCGTTACCGGTCGGCATCGCACGACGCCGACACGCCGAACCAGGTGTCACCGACCGCCGCGAACGACACGCCCGCCACGAGCATGAGCAGTCCGGCCAGGATCGCGATCTTCCTCATTCCTCACCTCCTTGTTAAGGGTCCGTCTCCAATCCCACGGTAACTCAACGCGGCGGGACGCTAGCCGAAGCCCAGCCCGCCGTCAATGCCACCGGATGCGTGGCGGGGTCGGTTCTGACCGAGTGATCAGGTTGCGGGGCTTGTGTTACGGCAATGAAAGGGGGCCTGACGGGGGATCCACCATCCCGGCCGGTCCGTCATGGCCGCTTGATTCCCTCCGCAACGACATCGCGTACCAGAGTGCGGCGTCCGGGCAGACGTCCCCACTCGCGCAACCGCTCGACCGCCCGGTCCACGGTCGCGCCGGCGAGCAGGCCGGCGGCGAGGATCGCCGGGCGGGCCCCGGCCAGGATGTGGGCGAGGTTCTCGACCAGGTCCGCGAACGCGGGCTCCCCGGCACAGGCCCCGAACCACACCCAGGTACAGCGCCGCGGGCGGGCTCCCGCGGCGTGCAGGAGCTCCACCAGCCGCCGGCCCACGATCGGGTCGCGACCGGCGCGCGAATAGGTGTGCTGGTAGGCGGCCCATACCTCGGCGAGCCCGCCGGGCTCGGGCCACGGCGCAGCACGTCGTGGTCGTCGTCGGCGAGCACGATGCGCCCGCCCGGCCGCACCGCCCCCACCAGCGCGCGCGCCACCGCGAGCGGATCGGGGACGTGCTCGAGCACGAAGCGCGCGTGCGCCAGGTCGAACGCTCCCCATTCCGCCTCGCCGAGCGGTGGTGCCAGGGCATCGCCGGCGCGCAGCTCGACCAGGTCGGCCTCGCCCGCCGCCTGGGCCTGGCGCCGCGCCTCGGCGAGCTGCTCGGGGCTGCGCTCGATGCCGAGGGCGCGCACGCCGGTGGCGCGCGCCAGGTCGCGCGTCAACTGGGCCAGCCCACAGCCCAGGTCGAGCACGCGCTCGCCCGGGCGCGGCCCGATCTCACGCAGCGAGGCGGTGTTCATCAGGGCGTTGAGCCGGGTGAGCCGCGCCTGCTCGGCGGGGTCGGTGCCGTGCACGTAGTGGGCGTCGCGATCGGACATGCGCGCAGGGTGGGACGCGGCGGACGCAGCGTCAAGGCCCCGGCCTTCGAGCAGGCTCCGGCCTTCCGCCGGCGGAAGTCCGGCCGGGGGTTCGACATTGACCGCGCCCGGCGCCCCGCCTAGCCTCGCGCGGTGGCGCGGACCCGCTCCAGGCCCGCGCGTCCCTCCCACGATCCTCCCACGACCGCGTGGCGCGCCACGCTCGACCCTCGACCGATGAGGTGCCCATGGACGCCTCACCCACGCCCGACGCCCACGGCTCCGCCGACGCCACCTGCGCCCGCTGTGGCCGCAGCCTCGCGCCGGCCGAGCGGATCGCCGCCGGCGACCGCGTGTTCTGCGCGTCGTGCTACGAGACGCTGCGCGAGGAGCTGCGCCAGGCGGTGACGGCGATGTCCACCGACATCCCCTATTCCGCGGCCACGCTCGGCGCCGTGCTCGGGGGCGTCGGCGGCGCGCTGGTGTGGTGGGGCTTCACGGCGCTCACCCACATCGCGTTCGGACTGGTGGCGATCGCCATCGGCTTCCTGGTGGGCCACGGCGCGCTGCGCTTCGCGGGCGGCAAGCGCTCGGTCGCCCTGCAGGCGATCGCAGTGACGGTGTCGATCCTGAGCTTCGCGCTCGGCACCTACCTCGTGAACCGCACCTTCGTGAACCAGGCGCTGGCGAAGAGCGGCGCGAGCTTCCGCGTCGACCTGGTGCCGCAGAGCGCGGAGTTGTTCGGCCGCGTGATGAGCGTGAACCTCGGGATCATGGACGCGGTGTTCCTCGCCATCTGCGTCTATCAGGCGTGGACCCTCACCCGCCCGATCCGGCTGCCGGGGCTGGAGGCGCCGCGCGCGTGAGCCCGCACCCGCCGGAGGAGGAGCGCCACCTCGAGAACCTGCGCGCGGTCGCCGAGAGCCTGCGCCGGCCCGCCGCGCCGCGGCCGGGGGTCGGGTCGGACGCGCATCCCTCGCACCGCGGCCGCAACACCGCGCTCGGCGGACTGGTCGCGGGCGCGGCGTTCCTGCTCGGCAAGCTCAAGCTGGTGGGGTTGCTCGCGGGGGTGCTCGAGTTCAAGACCCTCGCGACCATGCTGCTCTCGATCGGCGTCTACGGGATGGCGTGGGGGCTGCCGTTCGCGACCGGCTTCGTGCTGCTCATCTTCGTCCACGAGCTCGGCCACGCGCTGGTGATGCGGCGCGAGGGCATCCCGGCCGGGGCCCCGGTGTTCATCCCGTTCGTGGGCGCGATCATCTCGATGCGCGGTCGGCCGCGCGACGCCGCGGTCGAGGCGCGCGTCGGTCTCGGCGGCCCGGTGCTGGGCTCGCTCGCGGCGTGGGTGGTGATGGCGGTGGGCCTCGCCGCCGGGAAGCCCATGCTGGTCGGACTCGGCCACGTCGGCGCGCTGGCTCAACCTCTTCAACCTCGTCCCGGTCTCGCCGCTCGACGGCGGCCGCATCGCCGGCGCGTTCTCGCGCACGTTCTGGATCGTGGGCTACGCGCTCGGACTGGTGGTGCTGGTGCGTCATGCCCTCGCCGATCCTGTTGCTGGTGATGGCGGTGGGACTGTGGACGCTGTGGCAGCGCTGGCGTCATCCGGTCCCCGGCTACGACTCGATCCCGCGCGGGCAGCGGCTGGCGATCGCGCTGGCGTACGCGGCGCTGGTGGTGGCGCTGGTCGCCACGCTCGCGGTCCCGGTGGCGGAGCGCCGACGCTTCCGCGCGCCTCGTGAGCGCACGGCGCGGGCGTTGACGCCCGCGCGCGCGCGCTCCTATCCTCGCCGCCCATGCCCATCATCCAGATCGAGGACACGCGCCAGAAGGACCGCCGCGCCACGCCCACTTGCTGGGTGGGCCGCGTCCCGCTGGGCGGGCGCCACCCGGTGGTGGTGCAGTCCATGACCAACACCGCCGACCGAGGACGCCGCCGCCACCGCGCGGCAGGTCGCCGAGCTGGCCGCCGCCGGCTCCGAGCTGGTGCGGGTCACGGTCAACACGCGCGAGGCCGCCGCGGCGGTGCCCGAGATCCGCCGCCGCCTGCGGGACGCAGGGCGTCGAGGTGCCGCTGGTGGGCGACTTCCACTACAACGGCCACACGCTGCTCGCCGAGTACCCGGAGTGCGCCGCAGCGCTCGACAAGTACCGCATCAACCCGGGCAACGTGGGCGTGCGGCGAGCAGCACGACGAGAACTTCCGCCGCATGATCGAGGTCGCGGTCGGCGCACGCCAAGCCGGTGCGCATCGGCGTCAACTGGGGCTCGCTCGACCGCGCGCTGCTCACCCAGCTGATGGACGACAACGCGCGCCGGCCGCGAGCCGCTGCCGGACCGCGAGGTGGTGCTCGAGGCGCTGCGCGAGAGCGCGCTGCGCTCGGCGGCGCTGGCCGAGCGCTTCGGCCAGCCGCACGACCGCATCGTGCTGTCGGCCAAGGTCAGCGGCGTGCGCGACCTGGTGCAGGTCTACCGCGCGCTCGGCCGCCGCGTGCGACTACCCGCTCCATCTCGGCCTCACCGAGGCCGGGCTCGGCACCAAGGGCATCGTCGCCACCACCGCGGCGCTGTCCGACGCTGCTGTTCGAGGGGATCGGCGACACCATCCGCACCAGCCTCACCCCCGCGCCCGGGCGGCGACCGCGCCGAGGAGGTGCGGGTGTGCCAGCAGATCCTGCAGTCGCTCGGGCATCCGCGACTTCACGCCGCAGGTGACCGTCGTGCCCGGGGTGCGGGCGCACCACCGCACGTTCTTCCAGGAGCTCGCGGACGCAGGTCACCGCGCACCTCGCCGCGCGCATGCCGGCGTGGCGCACGCGCTACCCCGGCGTGGAGGAGTTCCGAGGTGGCGGTGATGGGCTGCGTGGTGAACGGCCCCGGCGAGAGCAAGCACGCCGACATCGGCATCTCGCTGCCGGGCACCGGCGAGGATCCGCGCGCGCCGGTGTACGTGGACGGGCAGCTCGCAGGTCACGCTCAAGGGCGACCACGCATCGCGGAGGACTTCGCCCGGCTGCTCGACGAGTACGTCGAACGCCGCTTCGGCGGCCCGCCCGCCTGAGGCGGCGGGGGGCCGCTGAAGCCCCGCGGGTCAGCCCACCCGCGCGCTGCCGATCCTCTCGAGGATCGCGCGCGCCAGCGCGGTCAGCGAGGGATCGCGCGCGCCCATGACCAGCACCAGGTCGCCCGGCGCGCGCCTCGGCGGCGAGGCCCTCGACCAGCGCCTCGCGGGAGGCGCGCGAACGCCGCGCTGCGCCCGCGCGCCGCGATCTCGCGCACCAGGTCGGCGGACGAGAGGTCGCGGGCCGCGGTGCCGCCGGCGTAGAAGATCTCCAGCATCCACAGCCGGTCGGCCGGCCGCAGCGCCGCGGCGAACGCCTCCACGAAGTCCGCGCGCAGGAACCGCGTCGGGCCGAAGCCGTGCGGCTGGTAGACCGCCAGCACGCGGGCCGCGCGCGCCTGGGCGGTCGCGAGCGCCGCGCGCACCTTGGCCGGGTTGTGCGCGAAGTCGTCCACCACCTCGACGCCGCGGGCCACGCCCAGCGGCTGGAACCGCCGCCCCACGCCCTGGAAGCGCGCGAGCGGCGCCACCATGTCGCCCAGCGCCACGCCCACGCCGCGGCACGCGGCGATGGCCGCGAGCGCGTTCTCGACGTTGTGGCGCCCCGGGACGGGCAGCTGGAACGCGACGCCCTCGACCTCGAAGGCGACCCCGTCGCGCTCGAGGCGCACGCCGGTGGCGCGCACGTGGGCCCCTTCGCCCTCCCCGAACACCAGCGCGTCCGGGCGCAGGGACGCGAGCTCGGGGCCCTCGCCCACCACGAAGTCCTCGCGCGTGCGGGCGCGGAAGGTCGCGAACATCGCCGCGACCTCCGCCATCTCGCGATGGTCGCGCTGCAGGTTGAGCACCACCCCCACCGCCGGCTGGTAGCGCACCAGCGAACCGTCGCTCTCGTCGGCCTCGACCACCAGCAGGTCGGAGCGCCCGCGCCAGGCGTTGCCCCACAGCCCTTCCTGCTGGAGCAGGATCAGGTCACCGCCGGTGATCACCGATGGGTCGCGTCCCGCGCCGCGCAGGATCTCGAACACCATCGCCACGGTGGTGGACTTGCCGCTGGTGCCGGCCACCGCGATGGTGCGGTGCGCGGCGACGAAGTGCGCGAGCAGCTCCGAGCGGTGGACGATCGGCACGCCCAGCGCGCGCGCGGCGGCCACATCGGGCACGTCCTCCTCCACCGCGGTGGACACCACCAGCGCCGCGCACTCCTCGTCGAGCCCGCTGCCGTCCTGGGGATGCACGACGATGCCGAGCCGCTCGAGCATCGCGCGCGCCCTGCCCCGCTCGCCGCGGTCGAACGCGCGGTCGCTGCCGCTCGCGTGGCCGCCGAGCATGGCCTGGAACTGGGCCAGCGCGCTCATCCCGCTGCCGCCGAGCCCGGCGTAGTGGAAGCGCCCGGCACCCGCCGGATCGGGCACGCCCACGCGCCCGGCGATCAGCACCAGGTCGCCCGGCGCGACGCGCGCGAACAGGTCGGTGATGTCCTCGTTCGACAGCCGCACGCAGCCGTGCGAGGCCGGGCGTGCCGAGGCGCGAATCGTGGTTGGTGCCGTGCAGGTAGATGTAGCGCTCGAGCGAGTCGCACCCGGGCCCGCGGTTCACGCCGCGCTCGAGCCCGTCGAGCGTGAGGATGCGCGTGAGGATCAGGTCGTCCTCGCGCGCCTCGCCGTTCCACACCTCGCCGGTCGGCTCGCGGCTCGCGAACACCGCGCCGCGCGGCGCGCCATCGCCGATGCGCGCGTGGATGCGATGCCAGCCCGGGGGCGTGCGCATCGAGCCCGCGGTGCCCCCCACGCCCGCGGCGGCGGTCGAGACCACGTACTCCCGCACCAGCGCGCCGGCCTCGAGCAGCGCCACTCGCTGGCGCTCCACGTCCACCACCAGCACGCGCGCCGGCAGTCCGCTGGGGGCGCCCGGACGCGCGAGCGCGCGGCGCAGCAGCGCCGCGGCGCGCTGCTCGACGGCGAGTGGGGTGGGCGGAGCCATGCGCGGCACTCTGCCACAGCCCGCGCCCGAGGGGAACGGCGGCGGGGCTGGAAGCTGGGCCGGCGCCTGTGGAAACCTCCAGCGGGAACCCGGGATCAGCGCGATCGCCCGACGCCTGCCGCCAGGCACGCCCAGCCCGCGAGGAAGCACGCGCCGCCGAGCGGCGTGACCGCTCCCAGCGCGCGCACGCCGCTCAGGGCGAGCGCGTACAGGCTGCCCGAGAACAGCACCGTGCCCACCACGAACAGCCACCCCGCCGCGCTCAGCAGCCGCCCGGCGGCGCGCTCGACGAACAGTCCGACCAACACCAGCGCGAGCGCGTGGAACATCTGATAGCGCGCGCCGGTCTCGAACACCGCGAGCAGGTCGGGGGCGAGTTGGGCGCGCAGCGCATGCGCGCCGAACGCGCCCGCCGCCACCGCGAGGAACGCCGACCAGGCGCCGATGCGAGCGAAGGTCATGGAGCCAGCATAGCGCGCCCGAGCCAGCGCGGCTAGACTCGGGGCCCGTCGTCACTCGGGTCCGGCCAGATTCGGGGCCCGCCCTGGTTCGGAGTCCATCCCGGAGAGCGCCGCCTTGGACCAGCCGTCCCCGCGTCCGACCGCATCCCCGATCGCCCGGCTCGCGCGGCGCCTCCCGCCGCCCGGGCGGCGGCGCGTCGTGGTGCTCGCGCTGCTGGCGGTGATCCCGCTCGCGTTCGTGGTGGCGTTCGTGACGTTCGCGGTGCGCCTCGGCACGCTGCGGGACCGGCTCGCCACCGGGCCGGCGTGGGTGTTCCCGTCGCGCGTGTACTCGGACGGACTGGCGCTGTTGCCCGGGCGCGCGCTATCGGCGGACCAGCTGGTCGCCCAACTCGACGCGCGCGATTACCGCCCGACGGCCGCGCCGCCGATCCGCCCCGGCACGTACGCGGTCGAGCGGGGCGGCTACCAGATCGTGCTGCGCGGCTTCGTCGACGCGCCCGACCCGGCGGGCCACGGCGGGCCCGAGCGCGTGCGGCTCGGCCTCGAGGGCGGCCGGCTCGCCCGCGTCGAGCGCCTCGGCGGCCTCGCGGGAGCCGCGCCCCCGGACACCCTGCATCCCGCGCGGCTCGAGCCGGTGCTGGTGTCCCTGCTGCTCGACCGGGACCGGGTGCGGCGCTCGTGGGTGCCGCTCGCGCGCGTCCCGCGGGCGCTGCAGGACGCGGTGGTCGCCTCCGAGGACCGGCGCTTCCGCGCCCACCTCGGGTTCGACCTGAGGTCGAACCTGCGCGCGCTGCTCTCCAACGTCGAGGCCGGGAGCATCCGGCAGGGGGGCAGCACGATCACGCAGCAACTGGCGCGCGGGCTGTTCCTGGGGCGGCAGCGCACCCTCGGTCGCAAGGTGCGCGAGGTGTTCCTCGCGGCGGGGCTCGAGATCCTGCTCACCAAGGACGAGATCCTCGAGATGTACCTGAACTCGGTCTACTGGGGTCAGGGCGACGGCGGCGGCATCGCCGGAGCGGCGGAGGCTGCGCGCTTCTACTTCGACGCGCCGGTCGAATCGCTCACGGTGGCCCAGGCCGCGATGCTGGCGGGCATCATCCCGGCGCCCAACGCGTACTCGCCCTTCCGCAGCCTGAGCGCCGCACGCCAGCGGCGCGACGCGGTCCTCACGGACATGGTGCAGACCGGCGCGCTGCCGGCGGCCGCCGCCGCCCGCCTGCGGCGCGAGCCGCTGCGCGTCCGTCGCGGAGCGCCCCCGCCCGAGCGCTTCCCCTCGTTCACCGGCTACCTGCGCGAGCGATTGCGCGCGCAGGTCTCGAAGCGCGAGGCCGAGAGCTGGGGCCTGGCACTCATGACCACGCTCGACCCGGTGTGGCAGGCCGCGGCGGAGCGCGAGCTGGCCGCCGGCGTGGCCGCCCAGGAGCGCTGGCATGGGCGCGGCGCGGCGCCGCTGCAGGGCGCCTTCGTGGCGCTCGACGCGGCCACCGGCGAGGTGCGCGCCATGGTCGCCGGGCGCGCCACGGTGGAGGGCGACTTCAATCGCGCCACCCAGGCCCGCCGCCAGCCCGGCTCGGCCATCAAGGCGATCGTGTACACCGCGGCGCTCGATCCGGCGCGCGGCGGGCCGGCCCTCACGCCCGCCTCCACCGTTCCCGACCTGCGGCGCGAGTTCGCGACGCCCGAGGGACCGTGGAGACCGCAGAACAACGAGGGCGACTACCACGAGACCGTCACGCTGGCGAAGGCGCTGGCGCGCTCGCTCAACCTCGCCACCGCGAACCTGGTGGAGCGGATCGGCGCCGGCACCGTGGCGCGCTACTGCGAGCGCTTCGGGCTCGGACGGGCGAAGGCGGTGCCGAGCATCGGTCTCGGCACCAACGAGGTCACCCTGCTCGCGCTCACCGACGCGTACGCGGTGTTCCCCGCCGGCGGCGTGCTGCACGCTCCCACGCCGCTGCGCGCCGGCACTCGACGCCCGCGGCCGCGACCGGATGCGCCCGCGTCCCGCCCCGGTGCGCGTGATCGCCGACCGCACCGCCGCGCTCATGACCGGGCTGCTCGAGGACGTGGTGATCTTCGGGGTGGGCTACCCGCTGCGCTCGCGCTTCGGGTTCACCCAGGGCGTGGCGGGCAAGACCGGCACCACCAACGACCACAACGACGCCTGGTTCGTGGGCTTCACGCGCGGGTTCGCCGCCGGGGTGTGGGTGGGCTACGACACCCCGCGCGACCTGCAGCGTCCCGCCGCCGAGGTCGCGCTGCCGGTGTGGGCCGGCATCGTGCGCGCGATGACCGACGGGGCCCAGCCCGCGGCGTTCCCCGCGCGCGCCGATCTCGAGGTCGTCTGGATCGACCCGTTCAGCGGCGGGCGCGCGCGCCCGGACTGCCCCTCGCCGATGCGCGTGCCGTTCGTGAAGGGCACCGCGCCCGCCGCCGCGTGCACCCGCGATCACATGGCGGACTGGCAGCGCATCTACGAGGAGGAGGCGCGCGCGGACAGCCTCGCCGCCGCCCGCGCGGCCGACACGCTGGACGCGCGCGGCACGCCGGAGGGGCCGACGGAGTAGGAGGTCCTGACGCCTACCGCGCGCTATTCCGCGTTCCCGTCACGCGCCGGGCAGGAGAAACGGAATCTGGCGGGACGCCTCGGGGGTGAAGCGCAGCAGTACACGCATCGCATCGGCGTGCGCGGACGCATCGGCTTCGCTCTGGACGTAGAGCTGCGCGACGAGATCGCGCCAGCGGAGCATCTCGCGACGGAGCCCGCGCTGGGTGCGGGTGGCGATGGTGAGATCGGCGAGCCGCAGCACGCGCTCGTACGAATTGAGCCGGCGGACACGGTCGGCGGGCGCCATCATCTGGGACGCGCGATTCATCTCGTTCGCGATCATGAGCACCTGCTGGTCGAGCGAGTAGCCCGCCCAGCGCTCGGGCGTGAGCGCGCCGTGCTGAGTCATCTCAGAGTCCCTCGCCCTCTCCGATCAGCCGCAGCGTGAGCCCGCGGATCCGCGCGCGGACGGCCGGGTCGGACACCACCATGGATGGATTGCCCTGCGCGGGGCGGATGTTGATCAGCGAGGTGTACTCGATGCAGCCGTCGAGTCCGCGCCCGGGGTAGTAGTTCGCGCCCCAGAGATCCACCTGGGCGCTGCCGTCGTCGAGCAACACGTGCTCCGCGTCGGCGTGCATCTGGCCACCGATGGCGATGACCTGGCGCTCCAGGTCGGCCACGTACTTGACCATATCTCCGAACCCCTCCTGCACGAGACGCCGCAGGAGATCGGCCGGGATGCGCTCCGTGAGCAGCAGGATGTCGGAATCGGGATCCATGCGATGACCTCCGCGCCCACTGTACCCCAGCCCGTGCGGGTGGGACACGCACGCGCCTCTACCCCGGGGTCAGCGGATGGTCGCGGTCCCGGCGCCCTTGCGGCAGAACAGGTCGACGGTGTCGGGGCGCGCCGCCAGCCGGTCCAGCGCCGCGGGCCCCTCGACCGGCAGCAGCGCCGGCCCCGGCAACTCGCCGACGATCGAGATCCGGAAGCCGAGCGAGACCAACTGGTCGAGGAACGCGCGTGGGTCGTCGCCGAACGCGCGGATGCCCTCGGCCCAGAACTCGGTCGCCAGCGCGAGACGGGGAAGCGACCCGATCAGGCCGCGCGCCCCCGCGAGCGCCGCGGCCTCGGCGCCCTGGACGTCCATCTTGATGAAGTCCAGCTGGCGATCGGCGCCGGCGAGCGCCTCGTCGAGCGCGACCACCTCGACCGCGACGCGCTCCGCGTGCTCCGGGCCGCCCCAGCCCAAGCGATGGTCGCCGAAGTTGTAGTCGCTGCGGTAGAGCGGGAGCGTCCCGGCCGCGCGCGACACCGCCTGCGCGGCCACGCGCACGTTCGAGTAACCGTTGTCCCGGACGTTGCGCGCCAGCAGCCCGGCATTGCGGGGGTCGGGCTCGAACGCGATGACGCGGCCCGCGGGCCCGACCGCGCGCGCGAACGCGAGCGTGAAGTAGCCGAAGTTGGCGCCCAGGTCGAGCACCGTCATGCCCGGCCGCACCTCGCGCGCGTAGAGCACGGTCTCGGGCGGGCTCAGGACGCCGCGGCGACGCATCAACACCCCGAGCGTGCGGTCGGCCGGATCGACGTGGAACAGATGGCCGTCGCCCTCGACCACGTCGCCGAACGCGCCGCGCATGATGCGCTCGACCAGCGCGTTGCGCGTCCACAGCCCCGCCACCGCCGCGACCCGGGCGACGCGTCGCCACCGCCGCTGGCGCGCGACCGCGGCGCGGCGCTCGGCGGCGCCCGCGGGCACGGCCGGCCGATCGCTCACGCGGCCTCACTGGAGCGCCGCGCTCCCGTCATGAGCACCACCACGCGCTCGTCGTCCCGCACCACGCCCGCACGGCGGAGCGTCACGAGACCGGCGAGACCGGCACTCCCGGTGGCGTCGGCGCGGAAGCCCGCCTCGTCGGCGAGCGTCACCGCTTCGGTCAGCGTCTCCTCGTTGGCGGTCACCGGATAGCCGGCGCCCTCGAGCATCGCGGTGACGACCGCGTGCCAGTCGTAGGTCTCGTCGTCGAGGATGCCGTGCGCCACGCTGCGCGGCGCCTGCTCCCAGGGCCACATGTAGACTGCGCGATGGGCGCGCGCGTGGTCGAGCGCCTCGCGCACCGCGCGCGCGGAGGCGGACCGCGGCGAGGTGCAGCGCGATCGCTTCGTCCTCGCCCGGGCCGGGCGTCGCGGGCGGGCCGGCATCCCCGAACGCGCGCGCGCGGACGCGGTCGTACGCGCGCCGCAGCGGCATCGCCCCGAGCGTCTGCACCGCGTGGAGCGCGCGGTGCGAGCGTGACGCCGTCGAGCGTCGCCGCCTCGCCGAGCGCCTGCGCGCACGCGCTCGCGAGCGCGCCCCCGCCCACCTGCACGAACAGGCGCTCGGGGCGCACGCCCTCACGGGCGAGCGCGTCGGCGAGTTCCCACCCCAGCGTCATGCCACCTTCCACGCACAGGCCGTTCTCGTTCCCCTGCACGCAGAACGGCAGCGCGCCCGTCGCGAGCGCGCGATGGAAGGCGCGCACGCACGGGTCGCCGGCGACACCCGCCTCGCGCTCGCACACCGCGACCCTGGCGCCCAGCGCGTGCAGGCGCTCGACCACGCGCGGATCGGCGTCGACGGGGATGAACACCGACAGCGGCCGCCCGGCGGCGCGCGCGACCACCGCGGCGGCGAGCGCGGCATTGCCGCACGAGGCGATCGCGAGCCCGCGCCGGTCGCTGGCGGCGCGCGTGGTGAGCCCGATGCGCTCGACCACCTCGAGATGGAGCGCGAGGCCGAACAGGTGGCGGCCCTTGTGCGAGCCCGCGACGTTGGCGGTCTCGTCCTTCACCCACACCCCGCCGCGCGGCGCGAAGCCGAGGCGGCGCGAGAGCGCCTCGCTGCGCGCCAGCGGCGTGACCCGGAACCCGCGCCCGTCCACCGCGGCCACCCGCGCGTCGAGGTCCTCGGCCCGCGCCACGAACTCGGCGTCGGGCATGCCGCCCGCGCGCGCCACGTGCCAGGCACGCAGCCGGCCACGCCAGCGGATGTACGGGTTCGGGTGCGCCTCGGGCGCCGGCACGCGCGCGGGATCGAGCGTGCGGGCGAGCACGTGGTTCGCGTCCCCCTCGCCCGCCGCCGCGCAGCGGAACGGGTACGGGTCGTCGTCGCGCGCCGCCGCGCCGCAGCCCGCGCACGCGAGCCGCACGCCCTCGAGCGCGTTCACGCGTCCGGCGAGGCGCCGGTGCGGGCGTTGAACTCGCGGATCATCGCGTCCCACGCCGGCACCAGGTCGCGCAGTCCGCGCCAGTAGGACTGCTGGCGGCGCGCGTTGAAGTCCGCGACCGACACGCCCTGCTGCTCCACCCAGGTGTAGTAGCCGAGGTTGAAGATGCGGCGCCGCTCGGGGAGCGTGAGCTCGAGCATCGCGCCGGTGTCCGTGCCCAGCAGGTGGCGGCCGTAGGTCTCGGCGGCGGCTACGGTGTCGAAGCCGCCGGCGAAATCGCGCGCCAGCGCCTTGGCGCGCTCGGTGCGGTACATGTCGGCGCC
This sequence comes from Candidatus Eiseniibacteriota bacterium, assembly GCA_963776245.1. GTDB lineage: Bacteria > Eisenbacteria > RBG-16-71-46 > RBG-16-71-46 > RBG-16-71-46 > CAVSAC01. Next base: position 793,806 of record CAVZLN010000006.1, read on the forward strand.
GTCGGTCGCCACCGTGAGCACCGCCTGATCGGGGCCGAGCCCCAGGTACTTCGCGACCTTGATGGCGGCGAGCACGTTGCAGATGCCGGAGAAGCCCATCTGGCCGAGCGCCTCCACCAGCGGGCGCGGCACACCGCGGCGCTGCGCCAGGTACTCGCGGCCCGCCGGCTCGTTGAACACCACGTCGAGGCCGTCGGTGGCGCGGTCCGAGACCGCCACCACGAAGTCGGTGTTCATCACGTTGTGGATGTAGGGCACGTGCTTGTCGCCGATCCCCTGGATGTTGTGCTCGCCGAAGCCGTTCTCGAGCAGCGTGGGGCACTCGAGCGCCTCCACCGCGACGACGCGGGCGCCGAGCTTCTCCTTCAGGTGGTCGCCCGCGGCGAGCGTGCCGGCCGAGCCGGTGGCCGAGCAGTAGGCCGCCGCGGTCAGTCCCGGGCGCGTGCGGCGCGCGTGCTCGAACACCGCCTCCAGCGCGCGCCCGGTGCACATCCAGTGCGCGAGGTAGTTCGCGAACTCGGAGAACTGGTTGAAGATCACGTTGGCCGGGTCGCGCTCGAGGCGCGCGCACTCGTCGTAGATCTCCTTGACGTTGCTCTCGGTGCCGGGGGTGCGGATGATGTCGCCCGGCTCGCCCACCCAGCGCCCGAGCCACTCGAAGCGCTCGGCGCTCATGCCCTCGGGGAGCACCGCGACGCCGCGGCATCCCATGATGCGCGAGATCGCCACCCCGCCGCGGCAGTAATTGCCGGTGGACGGCCAGATGGCGCGGTGCGCGGTCGGGTCGAACTGGCCGGTGACCAGCCGCGGGGCCAGGCACGCGTACGCGGCCAGCACCTTGTGCGCGGTGATCATCGGGAAGCGCCGCCCGATCGCCACCAGGATCGGCGCGTCCACGCCGGTCAGTTCGCGGGGGAGCGTCAGGTAGCCCGGCGTGGGGTCCTGTCCGCGGCGCGCGGCGTCGTTGTACCAGTGGACGCGGAACAGGTTGAGCGGGTGCGGAGCGTCGGGCTCGATCGCGGCCAGCGCGGACCGCACCGCCGCCGGGATGCGCGTGGGCTCGGCCAGTTCGGCGAAGGTCGGCAGCACGATGCGCGCTTCCTGGAAGCGCCGCACCGTGCGGTCGTAGACGGCGCGGTCGACGATGTGCTGCTCGAGTCCCAATCGTGCCATGTCAGGCCCCCTCCGGGGGGCTTCGGAACCGCGAGATCGAGGCGCGTGGGGGGCGCGCGATGGGTGCCGACCCTACCGCGAACCGTGCGTCAGCGGCAACGCGGGGCCGCCGGACGCGGACTACAGCGAGCGCTTCAGCGGCACCGCCACGGTGCTGAACACCAGCCCGGCGGCGAGCGCGAACGCGAGCAACACCAGCTGGAACGAGAGCTCGACGCCGAGCGCCACCTGATGCTCGAACAGCGAGGTGAACGAGCGCAGTCCGAGGCTCCCCGGCACCAGCAGCATGATGGCCGGCACCAGCGGCACCGCGGCCGGCTGGCGATAGAGGCGCGCGTACACGTTCGAGACCGAGCCGGCGAGGAACGCCGCGACGAACATGCCCAGCACCGGACCGAACGCCGCCCCCGCCGCGCGCACCGCGCCGAACGCGAGCGCGCCCACCACCAGGATGACCGGGTACGCGCCGGGCGCGGCGCGGAACAGCACGGTGAAGGCGAACAGAGTGACCGGAAGAGTGGCCCACAGGGTCCACGGGGGCAGCGGCGCGCTGGCGCCGAGGACCGGGGCCCCGCCCAGCCGGGACGCGAGCCCGAAGCCGAGCGCGAGCCCGAAGCCGAGGGTCATCAGCGACATGGTCGCACCCGCCAGGCGCGTCGTGCCGGACACCAGATGGCGGGTGCCCAGCTCGGTCATCGCGATCGCGACCCCGAAGCCCGGCACCAGCGCGATCACGCCGGCGATCGCGGCGGGGCCCGGCGACAGCGGCGCGATCCACCGTGTCGCCAGCGTGGCGAACAGCGCCGCGGCGACCGCGGCGAGCGGTTCCGCGACGCGCGCGAACCCGGAGCGACGCCCGGCCAGTCGCATGCACACGCCGGTGACCAGCCCGCACCCTCCCGCGACCGCCATCTCGCGCCAGCCGCCCTCGAAGAAGCGCGCCACGGCGGCCGACGCGAGCCCGTACGAGGCCACCGTCAGCAGGCCGCCGTAACGCTCGGGCGTGCCGACGATGGTGTCCACCTCGATCACCGCTCGCGCGGGCTCGGACTCCCCGCTCGAGACGCGGTCGATGAGCGCGTCGAGGCGCGCGAGCTTCTCGAGGTGCAGCCCCCCCGGCTCGACGCGCAGCAGGGAGGTGTCGCCTTCCTCGGGGTCGGCGAACGACGCCAGGATGGCGGTCGGGGTCGAGAAGATCTCGCCCCGCAGACCGAGCCGGGCGGCGGTGTCGCGCGCCACCGCCTCGAGCCGATGCGCCGGCGCGCCGTACGCGTGGAGCGCGCGCAGCAGGCGCAGCACGAAGGCGATCGCCGGGTCCGGCGCCGGAGCGGCCCCGCCGGGAGCGTGAGGAGCGCCCGCGGTCATCCGTCCGCCGTGAGCGGCGATCCGCGCTCGAGCTGCAGGGGTGGCGGGTCGGCGGTGTGCGGCATGGCGTCCTCCGGTGGCGGTGCGCGTGGAGCGCGATGCTAGAGGCCGCGGCGGGCGCGGGCAAGGGCTCGCGGTGGGCCGGTGCGCGGGCCAGATGACGCTTGATGCCGCCGATGCGCTGGGGTATCAAGTCACCCATCATGCTCGAGCGGCTCATCCTCCTCCCGATGGTGGTCGCCCTCGCCCTCGCGCTGGCCGGCTGCTCGGATCTGGGCCGTCCGGTGCGACTCCAGGCACGGGGCGAGGTGTCCGCCACGGCGCTGGACTTCGGCACCATCGCGGTGGCCGACTCCGCCACCCGCCGATTCACGCTGCGCAACTCCGGCAGTCTGGCCCTCGTGGGCGAGGTGGGTCTCTCGTGCGCCGGGTTCCGGGTGATCGCGGGCGGCGGCCCGTTCCGGCTCGCCCCGCGGGACACGCTCGGCGTCGCGGTGCGATTCACGCCCGCCGCGGTCGGCGCGTACTCGTGCGTGCTCGATCTCGGTCCCGATTCCCCTCACGTCACGCTCGCCGGGACCGCGGCACTCCAGGCGCCGGGCGCCCAGTCCCTCGTGACCCCACTCTCCCTCGACCTCGGCGTGGTCGCCGTGGGTCAGGCGAGCTACCGCGAATTCAAGGTCTTCAGCGTGGGCACGGCCCCGCTGCTGGTGAACGTGGTGTCGCCCTGCGGCGAGTTCGTGCCGATCCTTGGGGGCGGCCCGGCGGTTATCGCGCCCGGGGATTCCATGGTCGTGAGGGTGCTGTTCAGCCCGCTCTCCGGCGGCGATCATGGGTGCGCCATCGCCGTCGGTCCGGGCTGCCCGGAGGTGGCCGTGGCGGGCAGCGCGACCTCGGTGTCGTTCGCCCAGGACATCCGGGCGGGGATCTTCGACACCCATGGCTGCACCACCTGCCACGGCTGGAGCTACGCCCTGCTGGTCGGCCGCACCAGCTCGGGCTACGCGCCGGCGGTGCTGGTGGTGCCGTTCGACACCACGAACTCGGTGCTCTATGGCAAGGTGACCAACTCGGGCCGCTTCGGCGGCGGGATGCCCCAGCCGGGCTACCCGCCGCTCACGCTGCCCGAACGGATCGAGCTCGCCACCTGGATCCTCGAAGGCGCGCGGGACAACTAGCGTGAGGTGCGAGATGAGATGGACCCGACGGTTCGGGCTGGCGGGAGCGGTGGCGTTCGCGACGATCGATGCCCTGCTGGCGCTCCAGGCCGGGGCGGTGCCGCGCTACAGCGCGCGCTACGAGCAGAAGTGCGCGCTCTGCCACGTGAATCCCTCGGGCGGCGGATTGCGCTCCGCCTACGCCAGCCAGGACCTGGTGCCGCGCGAGCTCGCGTGGTCGAAGGCCAGGCCCGAGCTGCTGGCCGGGATCGACCCACTGATCGCGAAGAACATCCTGATCGGGACCGACTTCCGCGAGCTCTACGTGGGCTCCGACGACCCCGCCGGCCGGCTGGGGTTCTTCCAGATGCAGGGCGACCTGTATTTCGACTTCCAGCTCGACCCGAAGGTCTCGCTTTACTACGACCGGGGCGCGGCGAACAGCATCGAACTGTTCGGTCTCGTCTATCCGCTGCCAGTGGCGTACGTCAAGGCCGGGCGCTTCGTGCCGTCCTACGGCTGGAAGTTCGACGACCACACGATGTTCGTGCGCAGCGAACTGGGCTTCTTCCCGCCCGGCAACAGCGACGTGGGCGTCGAAGTGGGCGCCTCGCCGCAGCGGTTCGACGTGCAGCTGGGGGTCGTGAACGGCAATCGCGGCGCCATCCTGGACAACGACCGGCGCGTCGCGACGGTCGCGAACGGGATCTACCGTCTCCACGTGGGCCCGCTCGGGGCCGCCGCCGGGGTCTCGGGCTACCATCACCCGGGCACGCTGGAGGACTTCGATTCGGGGGGCGTGTACGGCTATCTCATCTGGCGGAACCTCACCTGGCTGGGCGAGGCCGATCTGTTCCGCACCCGACCGGCGGCGGCCACCGCCACCGAGGGCGTGGTGACCTCGCACGAACTCACCTGCCTCCTGCGGCAGGGGCTCGAGCTCAAGGCCACCTACGACTTCTACGACCCCGACCGGGATCACGCGACCGGGGCCAAGTCGCGGTGGGGCGGCGGCGTGGCGGTGATGCCCCACTCCTACCTCGCGCTCGAGGGCATGCTCCGCCGGACGCGGTTCGAGAATGGGATCTCCTACTTCGGCCGGGACGCGTACGAGACGGTGCTCCAGCTCCATCTGCTCTACTGACGGAGCGTCGGCGCCACCACGGGGGAACGCCATGAAGCGGACACTGCTGGTGATCGGGCTTCTCGCCATGGGAGCTGGCGTCGCGTGCGCCGCGGACTACGTGGTCCGGCCGGGCGGCGAGAACAAGGTGGTGTTCGCCTCGCGGGCCTCGATCGAGGGCTTCGAGGGCAAGACCAGCCAGTTGTCGGGCCACCTGGTGGTGGATCCCGCGGGCTTCGGCGACACGTTGACCGCCCATTTCGAGGTGGACCTCGCGAGCCTCGACACCGGGATCGCGAAACGCAACCAGCACATGAGGGAGAACCATCTCGAGACCGCCAAGTACCCCAAGGCGGTGTTCGACGGCGCCGCGGTGCGCGGGCCCGCGGGCGCCCGGCTCGAGCCGGGCAAGCCGACCACGTTCGATGTCGAGGGCACCTTCAGCCTGCACGGCGTGAGCCGGCGGATCCGCATCGACGTCGAGGCCACGTACACGCCGGGTGCGGGCGGCGGTCAGATCGCGTTCCAGACCACCTTCCCCGTCGCCCTCGCCGACTACGCCATCAGCCGGCCGCAGTTCCTGTTCCTCAAGCTGGCCGAGACCCAGAGCGTGCGCGTGAGCGGCGTCGCGGTGGCCGCGCCGTAGATTGGCGCCGCCCGCGGCGCTCAGCGCGCGCCGGCGCGCGGGAGCGACGCCAGCCGCATGAGCGCCAGATAGGTGGCCCCCGCCACCGCGAAGCCGAGGAACCACGCGTACGCGTACAGCGACTTCCACAGCGGCGCGACCCCGCCGAACGCGACCGGGAACGCCTGGGCCAGGAAGCCCGGCACGCACGGGGCCACGCCCGCGACCAGCGCCACCAGCGCCGCGGGATTGAACCCGCCCGCGTACTCGTAGCGGCCGCCGCGGCGGTAGAGATCGTCCACATCGAGCTCGCGGCGCCGCAGCACGAAGTAGTCCGCGATCAGGATCCCGCCGATCGGCCCGAGCAGCGCGGAGTACCCGATCAGCCAGGTGAAGATGTAGCCCTGCGAGCTGGCCAGCAGTCGCCACGGCATCATCACCAGCCCCGCCACCGCGGTGATGAGCCCGCCGGTGCGGAACGAGATCAGCCGCGGCGCGGCGTTGCTGAAGTCGTTCGACGGGGACACCACGTTCGCCGCCAGGTTGGTGGTGAGGGTCGCGATGCTCAGCGCGAGCATGGACAGCAGCACCGTGGCCGGTCCGCCGATCCGGCCCAGCAGCACGACCGGGTCCCACACCACCTGGCCGCCCGGGAAGATGATCGCGGTGGCCGAGGTCACCGCCACCCCGATGAAGGCGTAGAGCGTCATCGTGGGCGGCAGCCCCAGCGCCTGCCCGACCACCTGGTCGCGCTGCGAGCGCGCGAAGCGCGTGAAGTCCGGGATGTTGAGCGACAGCGTGGCCCAGAAGCCGACCATCGCGGTGAGCGAGGGAAAGAAGACCGGCCAGAAGGCGGCCGCGTCCGCGAACCGCGAGGGCCGCGCGAGGATCGGACCGAATCCCCCGGCTCGCGTGTAGGCCCACGCGAGCAGCGCGAGCCCGACCACGATCAGGAACGGGGCCGAGACCGACTCGAGCCACTTGATGCTCTCGGTGCCGCGCAGGATGAACCACACGTTGATCGCCCAGAACACCAGGAACCCGAGCGCCTCGCCGGTGCCGAGCCCGAGCCACGCCGGCAGCACGTTCGGCAGGTGCCCGACCGCGGGCCACAGCAGCCTGGTCAGAGTCCACAGCGCCGCGCCCCCGAACCACGTCTGGATGCCGAACCACCCGCAGGCCACCAGCGCGCGCAGCAGGGCGGGCACGTTGGCGCCGAGCACCCCGAAGCTGGCGCGCGCGAACACCGGGAACGGGATGCCGTAGCGCGTGCCCGCGTGCGCGTTGAGCAGCATGGGGAGCAGGACGATGCTGTTGCCGAGGAAGATGGTCCACATCGCCTGCGACCACGACATGCCCGAGTCGATGAGCCCGGAGGCCAGCGTGTAGGTCGGGATGCAGACCGACATGCCGATCCACAGCGCGCAGAAGTGCCACCAGTTCCAGGTGCGGCGCGCGGCCGGGACCGGGGCGAGATCGGGGTTCGAGAGCTGCGAGGACGGCGCGTGAACGCGTTCGGCCATGCGGATCTCCTCGGGTGGCGCGCGGGTCAGGGACCTCGCCGCCGGCCGGGCTCACGCCCCCCGGCGGCGCTGGGGATCAGTCGTGGAGGCCGCCCGGGACGTTCGCGGTGCCGCGGGCGATGCGGTCGTTCCAGGACTCGAACGGCTTGCCGCCGGTGACGTCCTTCATCGTGATGCAGCCGGCGACCGGGCACACGTGCGCGCACAGGTTGCACCCGGTGCACTCGGTCTCGTCCACCCACGTCACGTGGACGCCCTCGGCCTGCGCGCGCGCGATCGCGTCCCGGCGGGTGGCCGAGACGTGACCGGCCGCCAGCGGCAGCTCGCCGGTGTGGATGGCGTGCACCGAGCCGTCGCGGCAGGCCACGTAGCACAGGTCGCAGCCGATGCACTTCGCCGGGTCGACGTGGGCGATCACCTTGTAGCTGAGGTCGAGGTCGCTCCAGTCCACGCAGGCCGGCAGCGCGCGGCCGCGCAGTTCCGCCACCGACTTCATGCCGCGCTCGTCGAGGAAGCCGGACAGTCCGTCGATCATGTCCTCGACGATGCGGTAGCCGTAGTGCATGACCGCCGTGCACACCTGGACGCTGGTCGCGCCGAGGGCGATGAACTCGGCCGCGTCGCGCCAGGTGGCGATCCCGCCGATGCCCGAGACCGGCACGGTGATGCGCGGGTCGCGGCCGAGCATGGCCACCATGTGCAGGGCGATGGGCTTCACGGCGGGCCCGCAGTAGCCGCCGCTGGTGGAGCGCCCGCCGACCACCGGGTAGGGCACCATGCGGTCGAGGTCCACGCCGGTGAAGCTCTTGATGGTGTTGATGAGCGAGAGCCCGTGGGCGCCGACCTCGACCGCCGCGACCGCGGGCTCGAGGATGTCGCTGATGTTGGGCGTGAGCTTGATCAGCACCGGGAGCGAGGTGCACTCCAGCGCCCAGCCCGCGACCGTCTTCAGCACCTCGGGCTCCTGCCCCACCGCCGAGCCCATGCCGCGCTCGCACATGCCGTGGGGGCAGCCGAAGTTGAGCTCGAGCCCGTCGGCGCCGGTGTCCTCGACGCGCCGGATGATCTCGCGCCAGTCCTCCCGGGACTCCACCATGAGCGACACCAGCAGGGCGTTCCGGGGATAGCGGCGCTTGGTCTCGCGGATCTCCCGCAGGTTCACCTCCAGCGGGCGCTCGGTGATCAGCTCGATGTTGTTGAAGCCCACCATGCGCTGGTGACCGACGTCGAGCGCGCCGAACCGGCTCGAGGTGTCGACGATCGGATTCCCGAGCGTCTTCCACACCGCGCCGCCCCAGCCGTGATCGAACGCGCGCATGACCATCTCGCCCGTGTTGGTGGGCGGGGCGCTGGCGAGCCAGAAGGGGTTCGGGCTCGAGATGCCGGCGAACGAGATCGAGAGATCAGCCATGTCGGTCGTCAGTCTCCGTGCGGTGGAGTGTGCCGGGATCCGGTGGTGGGCGTCCTACTCGTGTCCGGCGCGCATCGGGGACTCGGGACCTACGGCCACCCCGAGCGCGGCGCAGATGGCGCGCGCGGCACGCTTGCCGTCCTGCGCCGCGGTCACCACCAGCTCCCCGCCGCGCACGGCGTCGCCGCCGGCGAACACGCGCGGGTTCTCGGTGCGGCCGGTGGCGGGATCTGCGGCGATGCGGCCCCGGGCGTCGATCGCCACGCCCAGGAAGCTGCGCGCCAGTTCGCCCTGTTTGGCCTGTCCGATCGCGACCAGCGCGAGCTCGCAGGGCTCCAGCGTGCCGTCCTCGAGGGTCACGCCGGTGAGCCGGCCCGCGGCGTCGCGCTCGAAGCGCGCCACCCGCGCGCGCTCCACCAGCGTGACCCCGTCCAGCCGGGCCTGCTCCAGCTCGTGCGCGTAGCCGCTCATCTCGGCGGCGGTGCGCCGGTAGAGCATCCGCACCGAGGGCACGCCCAGCTTCGCAAGCTCGCGCGCCGCGTCGAGGGCGGTGTTACCGCCGCCGATAACGACCGCACGGGCGATGTCCCGCGCCGCGAACCCGGGCTCGAGCTTGAGCCGCTCGATCCACGCCACCGCGCCGCTCACCCCCGGGCCGTCCTCGCCCGGGGCCCCGAGCGCCGAGTCGGCGCCGAGCCCGGCGCCCAGGAAGACCGCGTCGTGGTCGCGCAACAGGTCCTCGGCCGCCACGTCCCCGCCGATCTCGACCCCGCAGCGGATCTCGACGCCCAGCGAGCGCACGAACTCCACCTCGGCGAGCGCGGCGTCCACGTGCATCTTGTAGGGGGCCACGCCGGTGGTGTTGAGCCCGCCGGCGAGCTCGCGCTTCTCGAACACCGTGACCTGGGTGCCCTCGAGCGCCAGGTAGCCGGCGCAGGCGAGCGACGCGGGCCCGGCGCCGACGCACGCCACGCGCTTGCCATTGGCGGGCGCCCGCGACAGCAGGGCGGCGGCGCTGCCGTCCTCGAACGCGCTCTCGGTGGCGTAGCGCTGCAGCCGGCCGATCGCGATCGGGGGCGAGCGATGCCAGGTGTTGAAGACGCAGGCGCCCACGCACAGCACCTCGACCGGGCAGACGCGCGCGCACGAGTACCCGAGCAGGTTTGCCGACAGGATGGTGCGCGCCGAGCCCCGCACATTGCCGGTGCCGATCTTGCGGATGAAGCCCGGGATGTCGATGCCGGTCGGGCAGGCGGCGACGCAGGGTGCGTCGTGGCAGTACAGGCAGCGGTTCGCCTCGGCGAGCGCCTCACCGCGCGCGTACACCGGCTTGGCGTCGGCGAGCTGCCGCTCCAGGCGCCCCTCGGGCAGGGGCACGGATGGGGCCACGCGAGCCGTCACGCGTCGATGGCGTCGAACGACGCGGTGAAGGCCTCGAGCGCCTCGTCCACCTCGGCGGCGCTCACCGTGAGCGGCGGCGAGACGCGCAGGCAGTTGCCGTGCAGTCCGCCCTTGCCGATCAGCAGCCCGCGCTTCCGGGTCTCCTCGAACAGCGCGTTCACCGCCTGCGGGTTGGGCGTGCGGTCGCCGGCGGTCTCGTCCTTGACCAGCTCCACGCCCTGCATCAGCCCCATGCCGCGCACGTCGCCCACGATCCGGCGGTGCTTGCGCTGGATGCGCTCGAGCCCCTCGCGCAGCCGGGCGCCCTGCACCGCCGCGTTGCGCCGCAGGTCGTGCTTCTCGATCACGTCGATGGTGGCGAGCCCCGCGGTGGCGCTGATGGGATTGCCGCCGAAGGTGGAGATCTGCGCCTTGGTGAACGAATCGGCGATCGCGGTGGTCGCCAGCGTGGCCGAGAGCGGCATGCCGTTGGCGATCCCCTTGGCCATGGTCATCATGTCGGGCTCGACTCCGAAGTGCTCGCACCCCCACCACTTCTCGCCGGTGCGTCCGAAGCCGGTCTGGACCTCGTCGCAGATGAACACGCCTCCATAGCGGCGCACGATCTCGACGGCGATCGGGAAGTACTCCTTCGGCGGCGTCACGAACCCGCCCACGCCCTGGATCGGCTCGGCGAGGAACGCCGCGGGCTGGCCGGTGGTGGTGGTCCGGATCAGCTCCTCGAGGTCGCGCGCGCACTGCACGCCGCAGGTGGGATAGGTGAGCTTGAGCGGGCAGCGGTAGCAGTAGGGCGCGAGCGCGTGCTTGACGGCGGCGATCTGGGTGGGCACCGCGCGCCACGGGGCGTGGCCGGTGAGCGACTGCGCCAGCATCGAGCGCCCCGAGTAGCCGTGCCGGAGCGCGATGATCTCGCTGCGCCCGGTGTACACCTGCGCCATCATCACCGCGGTCTCGTCGGCCTCGGTGCCGCTGGCGGTGAAGTACGCCTTCTTGAGCTGCCCCGGCGCGATCGAGACCAGCTTCTCGGCCAGCTCCACGATCGGGAGCGTGGGATAGAGCGTCGAGACGTGCCCGAGCCGGTCGATCTGGGCCTTGACCGCGGTATTCACCTCGTCGTTGCAGTGCCCCACCGACACCGTGAGGATGCCGCCGAAGAAGTCGAGGTACTCGCGCCCGTCGAGGTCGCGCACCCGCAGGCCCTTGCCCTCGGAGAGGGCGACCGGCTCGGCGTAGTAGTGCGTGACGGACGGGAACAGCACCTGCTTGTGACGGGCGCGGACCTCCGCGGAGGTCGGCGTGCCTGGAGTGGTCTTCGGGTTCACGGCTTCACCTCCGGGTGGCGGGCGAAATGGGTGGGCTTGCGCGCGATGAAGCGTCCGGCGCCCTTCTGGGTGAGCAGGCGGGAGCCGTCGAAGGCGACCTTTCCGCCGACCAGCGTGGTGGCGATGCGGCCCTTCACCTCGAAGCCCTCGAAGATGCTGCGATCGGCGCGCGAGTGGTGGGTCTTCGCGCTGAGGACGTGGGTGCCGGCCGGGTCGAACACCACCAGGTCGGCGTCGAGGCCGACCGCGACCGAGCCCTTGTGAGTGAGACCGAAGATGCGCGCCGGGGCGGTGCTGCCCAGCTCCACCATGCGGTGCACGTCGAAGTGCCCGCCGAGCACCCCGTGGGTGTAGAGCAACAGCAGCCGGTCCTCGATCCCCGCCGCTCCGTTCGGGATCTTCGTGAAGTCCGCGAGCCCCATCCGCTTCTGCTCGTGCGTGAACGGGCAGTGGTCGGTGCCGGTCGAGTCGAGCAGCCGGTTGGAGAGCCCGTGCCAGAGCGCCTCGTGGTGCCCGACGTGCGGGGGCCGGATCGGCGGGCTCATCACGTAGGTCGAGCCCCCGAAGTCGGGGCGGTGGAACACCGTGTCGTCGAGCAGCAGGTACTGCGGGCAGGTCTCGCCGTAACAGCGCTGGCCCGCCAGCTTGGCCCGTTCGAGCGCGTGCACCGCCTCCTTGCACGTCATGTGCACGATGTACGCGGTGGCGCCGTGGAGCCGCGCCATCATCAGCGCCCGCTCGGTGGCCTCGCCCTCGACCGCGCTCGGGCGCGACACCGGATGGAACTCGGGCCCGGTGCACCCCTTCGCCAGCAGCTCCCGCTGGAGGTGGGCGACCGCGTCGCCGTTCTCGGCGTGGACCGTGACCACCGCGCCGAGCCGGGCCGCGTGCTGCATGACCGAGTAGAGCGCCGCGTCGTCCACCATGATGGCGCCCTTGTAGGCCATGAACACCTTGAAGCTGGTGATGCCGTGCCGCTCGACCACCTCGCGCATCTCGGCCGGGGTCCGCTCGTTCCACGACGTGATCGCCATGTGGAAGGTGTAGTCGGTGACCGCCTTGGCGGCGCGGCCCTTCCAGGTCTCGAGCGCGGCGATCAGCGATTCGCCCGGGCCCGGGATGCAGAAGTCGATGATGCAGGTGTTGCCGCCCGCGACGCCCGAAGCGGTGCCGGTCTCGAAGTCGTCGGCCGACACGGTGCCCATGAACGGCAGCTCCATGTGCACGTGCGGATCGATGAACCCCGGCAGGATCAGCTTGCCCGTGGCGTCGATGGTCTCGTCGCCGGCGGCGCGCCGGTCGAGGCGCGGTCCCGATGGCCACGATCTTCCCGCCCTCGCAGTAGAGGTCGGCCGCAAAGCGGTCCGACGCCGTCACCACCTCGCCGTTCTTGATCAGGAGACCCACGTCATGCCCCTTCCTCGGCGGGCGCCCCGCCCGCTCTCGACCGCTCCACCGTCACCGCCGCGCTCCTACAGGTCCACCAGGGAACCGTAGGTCTCGGGCCGACGATCACGGAAAAACTGCCACACCTTGCGCACCTCGTCGATGCGCTCCAGGTCCATCTCGGCCACCACCACGGCGTCCTCGTTCTCGCCCGCCTGCACCAGGAAGTCGCCGCGCGGGTCCACGAAGTACGAGGAGCCGTAGAACTTGCCGACGTTCCAGGGGGCCTCGGTGCCGACCCGATTGATGGCGCCGACGAAGTAGCCATTCGCCACGGCGTGCGCCGGCTGCTCGAGCTTCCAGAGGTACTGCGACAGGCCGGCCACCGTGGCGCTCGGGTTGAACACGATCTCGGCGCCGTTCAGGCCGAGCGCCCGCGCGCCCTCCGGGAAGTGGCGGTCGTAGCAGATGTACACCCCGATCTTGGCGTAGCGCGTCTCGAACACCGGGTAGCCGAGGTTCCCGGGCTTGAAGAAGAACTTCTCCCAGAACCCCGAGGTGTGCGGGATGTGGTTCTTGCGGTACTTGCCCAGGTAGCCGCCGTCGGCGTCGTACACCGCCGCCGTGTTGTAGAGCACGCCGGGCATGTCCTTCTCGTACACCGGCACCACCACCGCCATCTTGTACTTCGAGGCGATCTTCGCCACCGCGTCGGTGGTCGGGCCGGGCACCGACTCGGCCGCGTCGTACCAGCGGGCGTTCTGTCCCGGGCAGAAGTAGGGCCCGTTGAAGATCTCCTGCAGGCAGAGCACCTGCACGCCCTTGCCGCCGGCCTCCTCGATGAGCGGGACATGCTTGTCGAACATCGCCTGCTTCACCTTCGCGATGGGCGTGGTCTCGTCGTTGATCGGGTTGCTGCACTGGATGAGACCGCCGGTCAGCATGCGAGACATGGAAGGCTCCTGAAGGGGTTCGCGTCGCATGGGGGCGCCGGGGCGGCTGGTTCGCGCGTCCGAGCGGCCCGCGGGTCACCCGCGGCCGGATGCGCCGGGTGGCCCGCCCGCGGCGGGCGAGCCACGAACGCGGCGGAGGTCACGGCCCGGTTCAGAACCACCGGGTGATCGACACCTTCTTGTCGGTGAAGAACTCGACCGAATCCTGGCCGTGCGCCTTGAGATCGCCGTAGAAGCTGCCCTTGGCGCCGCCGAACGGGAAGAACGCCATGGGCGCCGCCACGCCGATGTTGACGCCGAGCATGCTCGGCTCGACGCGGTAGCGGTACTCGCGGGCCCACTTGCCGCTGCTGGTGAAGATGCTGCTGGCGTTGCCCAGCTCGTGACGACGCACGATCTCGACGGCCGCCTCGAAGGTCTCGGCCTTCATCACGCACAGGACGGGGCCGAAGATCTCCTCGCGGGCGATGACCATCTCGGGCCGCACGCCGGTGAACACCGATGGCCCGAGGAAGTAGCCGTTCGGGTGCTTCGGGTCGCTGAAGCCCCGGCCGTCCAGCGCCAGCGTCGCGCCCTCGGCCAGGCCCTGCTCGATGTATCCGATCACCTTGTCGCGGTGCGCGCGCGAGATCACCGGGCCCATGGTGATGCCGGGCTCGAGCCCGTCGCCGACGCGGATCTTCTTCGCCTCGTCCACCAGCCGGCGCGAGATCTCGTCGTAGGCACTGCCCACCGCCAGCACCACGCTGTTGGCGAGGCAGCGCTCGCCCGCGCAGCCGAAGCACGACTCGGTGCTCACCTGCGCGGCGCGCGCCATGTCGGCATCGGGCATCACCAGGACGAAGTTCTTCGCGCCGCCCAGCGCCTGGACGCGCTTGCCGGCCTCCGCCGCGCGCTTGTACACGTGGTGGGCCACCGGCGAGCTGCCCACGAAGGACACCCCCGCGATGCCCGGGTGATCGAGGATGGCGTCCACCGCGTCCTTGGCGCCGTGGACCAGGTTCACCACGCCCTCGGGCAGGCCGCACTCGTGGAGCAGCTCGAAGATGCGCATCTGGGACAGCGGCACGCGCTCGCTCGGTTTGACCACGAAGGTGTTGCCGCACGCGATGGCGTGCGGCAGGAACCACAGCGGCACCATCGCCGGGAAGTTGAACGGCGTGATCGCGGCGAACACGCCCAGCGGCTGCCGGTAGGTGAAGCAGTCGATCCCGGTGGCCACGTCCTCGAGGGCGCGCCCCTGCATCAGGGTGGGGATCCCGCACGCCACCTCGATGTTGTCGATGGCGCGGCGCACGCTGCTGCGCGACTCGTCGAGCGTCTTGCCGTGCTCGAGCGTGAGGACGCGCGCGATGTCGTCGAAGTGCTTCTCGAACAGCTCCCGCAACACGAACAGCGGACGCACGCGATTCACCGGCGGGGTCGCGCGCCACGCGGGGTAGGCCCGCAGCGCCGCCTGGACCGCGCGGTCGACATCGGCGGCGCCGCCCAGCGGGACGCGCGCCAGCAGCTCGTCGCTCGCGGGGTTCCGCACCTCGGCGGTCGGAGTGGCCAGCGCGTCGATCCAATGGCCGCCGATGTAGTTCTGGATCGTGCGGACGCCGCCCGCAGCGGGGGCGCTGCGGCCGGTGAAGGTGGCAGGTTCGCGAGTCGCCGACATGGTGGGAGTCCCCGGGATGAAGGATCAGCCGGCCAAGTCGGGGCTCTCGGGACCCGCGTCTCCCAGCGTCGTGGTTCGAGCGCAACGCGCGCCACGGAAGCGCGCGATGTCTGGAATCGGAGCGGGCGCAAGGATACACCCGGGCGGCGCCGGAGCGAGCGGGAAAAAGCGCGCCCGGGGCGGCGCCCGTGCGCCGCCCCGGGCGGCCGGATCGGCCCGCGCGCCTCGCCGGATCCGGGCGGGCCGCGCCTCTACCTCAGCATCACGATCTTCCGCGCGCGCGCGCCTGCCGGGCTCTCGAGGCGCACGATGTACACCGCCGGCGCCACCGCGCGCCCGGCCTGGTCGCGTCCGTCCCACGTGATCTGTCCCGGGCCCGCGGGTCGCACCCCGTCGAGCAGCGTGCGCACCGGGCGCCCGTCCACCCCGAGCACGGCGAGCCTCACCGGGCCCGCGGCGGGAAGCCGGTAGCGCAGCAGCGGCGTGCCGCGCGCCGGATTGGGCATCGGCGCGAGCAGCGCCAGCGTCCCGTCGGGGCGGACGTCGTCCACGCCCGCCGACGTGATGGTGATGCTGTCGGCGCCATACACCGCGCTCCAGCGGCCGACCGTGGTGTGGGCGCGCGACTCGATGAGATGCCCGCCCACCGCGAGCGCCGGGGAGGGCGTCCACGAGAAGCCCTCCACGTAGCCATCGAAGCTGCCGTCGCTCGCGGTCGCGGGGCCCCAGCTCCCGCCATCCACGCGGCACTCCACGGCGTCGATGCGCGCGATGGTCTGGTCGTGCGGCGGGTAGTAGTTCGAGAGCGGATTCAGGTTGGCGAGCAGCGCGACCTGGGCCTGCCCGGTCCACGTCGGCGCCGGATCGGGGGTGGGATCGGGCGCGACCGGCGTGAGAGCCGTGGTGGGCGGCACGTCCAGCGGCTCGATGATGCCGTTCGCGTCCAGGTCGCGCCAGCCGAGCTGTCCGCGCGTCGCGGTGCACACCCAGACGGAGTCGTTCATGTTCATGATGCACGAGCCACCGTCGGCATCGGGCAGGTTCAGGTAGCCCCCGTACTGGAGGGTGGCGTTGTACTCGTCGGTGTCCATGAAGATGTGGCCGGTCTCGTGCATGGGCACGACCCCGGCGTAGCTCGTCGCGTTGTACGCCCAGGACGAGTAGCGCGACATGTAGATCCAGGGCCCGCCGTAATAGGCCCACGCGTAGCCGCCAGTCGAGAACAGCCCCTGGTTCACCAGCGGATTGCTGTCCACGATGAAGATGGAGTAGCACCAGTTGGTGCCGAATGACGTGCGAATCGAATTGTTGTAGGCGAAGCACTTCTCGAAGGCGTTGGCGCCGGTCCAGCCGGCGTTCCCCAGCACCTCATCGATCCACACCTGATCCATGGACTGGGGATTCAGGATGGGCGTGCCGCTCACCATCGCGCCCGAATGCTGCTGCACGAAGAAGGTCAGGAACGCCTTCGCGCCGCCCTTCCTCACCCAATTGTCGAGCGAGGCCTGGACACCCCCGTAGGTCTGGGTCTGCTCGGTCGCGCTCCAGTTGTACGTGGTCCCGGGGTCCTCCAGCAGCCACACCCCCACCGCCACCGAGCCGGCCATGAACTCGCTGGTGTCGTAGTACTGGGCGCCGCGGGGCAGGCTGGTGTAGGCATCCTGCGGCGCCAGCGGGGCGAAGCTCGCGAGCGGCACCGGGCGCGGTCCGGCGTCGGCGAAGCCGGCGCGGTCGATCGCGTCGCCGGCGGGATGGCCGGCGGCCGCGCCGAGGTCCCCGAGCGTGCGCGCGAAGTTCCACGCGCCCGCGGCCTCGGCGGCCGGCGGCTCGAGCGCCGCGAGAGCGCCCTCGTCGATGCTCGACCGAAAGCTCCGGAGGATCGAGCCGGAGCACGCGGGCCGCGCCAGTACCGCGTCGTCGGCGTACACCACCGCGGCGCCGCTCTCGTACACCACCGAGGCGTGCCCGCCCGCCGCCTCGAGCTGGTCGGCGAAGATGCGCGCCGCCGCCGGGCCGGAAGCGTTGAGCACCACGAACGTGCGCGGCATGTCCACCCAGCTCCGGGCCGGCGCGGCGGACGCGTGCGGTGCCAGCCCGAGCGAAAGCGCGGCCGCCAGCGTCAGCAGGCCGGCCGGGAGCAGCGAAGAGTCGCAGGGATGCTTCATCGGGTCTGACCTCGCGGTCCGGGGTGCGCTGCTTCGGAAGCGGGTGCGGGCCATTCGCCCGTCTCCGCGAACGCGATCACGTGGCCGTCCGGGTCGAGCGCGTAGGCGACGCGCGCGCCCCAGTCGCGCGGCGCGAGCGGGCTCAGCTCGCGCGCGCCGGCGGCGAGCGCCGCCGCATGGCTCCCGGCGGCGTCGCGCACCACCAGGTAGAGCTCGGCACGCGGCGCGCCCCCGGCGCCGGCGGGATCGGGGAGCGCGGCGCCGAGCAGGCGGCGGATGCCGGCCTCGGGCATGAGCCCGAGCACGGCGCCGCCCGGGAGCGCGAACTCGGTCATGCCCGGGACATCGAGGCGCGGGACCATGCCGAGCGTGCGGGCGTAGAAGCTCGTGCTCCGCCGCTGATCGGACACGTACAGGATGAGGTGAACGGCCGTCATGAGGTTGTTCATTCCCGGGCCTCCGGGACCGGCGCGCGCGCCGGCGGGTTGCCGGTGCTCGCGCACCTGCGCGATACTCGCAGGCCTATGGATACCACTCAAGGTCATACTGGTCGCCTTCCCACCGTCATCGCGATGGGCGGGAACTCCCTGCTGGACCCGAAACTCGCTCCCACCGTCGCCAACCAGTTCGCCGTCACCGCCCGCGCGGTCGAGCCCATCGCCGAGCTCATCGGCCGCGGCGAGCACCTCGTGCTCACCCACGGGAATGGCCCGCAGGTCGGCTTCATGCAGCTGCGCGTCGAGATGGCGAAGGAACACATCCACGAGGTGCCGCTCGATTCGCTGGTCGCGGATTCGCAGGGCGCCATCGGCTACATGATCCAGCGCGAGCTGCGCGAGGTGCTGCGGCGCCGCGGCATCCTGGTGGAGGTCGCCACCCTGGTGACCGAGGTCGAGGTCGACCCGCACGACCGGGCGTTCGGCGAGCCCACCAAGCCGATCGGCAAGTTCTACACCGAGGCCGAGGCGGATGCGCTCAAGGCCGAGCGCGGCTGGGACATGGTCGAGGACTCGCACCGCGGCTGGCGCCGCGTGGTGGCGAGCCCGGCGCCGATCGAGATCGTGCAGCTCGACACCATCCGCCGACTGGTCTTCGACGACGTCACCGTGATCGCGTGCGGCGGCGGCGGCATCCCGGTGATGCGCGACGCCGCGGGCCATATCCGCGGACTCGAGGCGGTCATCGACAAGGACCGCGCGAGCGCGCTGCTGGCGGTGCGGCTCGGGGTGAAGCGCATGGTGATCACCACCGGCGTGGACGCCATCTACCGCGACTACCTCACCGACCATCGCACGGCGCTGCGCGACACCACGCTCACCGAGCTGAGGGCCATGGCGGAGGCGAAGCAGTTCCCGCCCGGCAGCATGGGCCCCAAGGTCGAGGCGGCGATGTACTTCCTCGCGCGCGGCGGCGAGGAGGTCGTGATCTGTCATCCCGAGGCGCTGGTCGAGGCCTTCGACGGCAACGCGGGCACCCGCATCCACCAGGAGTCCTGACATGAATCCGACCCCGCTCACCGCGCTCCCGGGCCTCGACACCGGCGTGCTGCGTACGCTGTACGGCCGCAGCCTGATGCTGACCAGCGACTGGAGCACGCCTGAGCTCGACGCCCTGCTCGCGGTGGCCGCGCGCTTCGCCGCGATCGACCGCGCCGGGCGCTCCGCGGCGTTCCTGCCCGACCAGCTCGCCTACGCGCTGTTCTTCGACAACTCCACCCGCACCAAGTCCGCGTGGGCGGGCGCGGCGGCGCGCCTCGGGATGCGGCCGGTCATCGTCGACGGCTCGTCCACGCAGGTCGAGCACGGCGAGACCGCCGAGGAGACCGGCGCCATGCTGGGCATGAACGCGCACGCGCTCGGCATCCGCCACGACCTCATCCTCGGCGAGGGCAATCGCTTCATGCGCGCGGTGCACAAGGGGATCGACGACTACCTCGCCGCCACCGCCGATCCGCGCCAGGTGCCGGTGGTGAACCTGCAGTGCGACATCGACCACCCCACCCAGACGCTGGCCGACCTGTCGTGGCTCCAGCAGGTGTTCCCGGACGGGCTGCGCGGCAAGAAGATCGCGATGACGTGGGCGTACTCGCCCACGTACGCCAAGCCGCTCTCGGTGCCGCAGGGCATCGCCATGCTCATGACGCGCTATGGCGCCGAGGTGGTGCTCGCCCACCCCGAGGGCTACCGCCTGATGGACGACACGATGCAGATCGCGGCGCGCCACGCCGCGGCTTCCGGTGGCTCGTTCAAGATCGTGGACTCCATGGACGACGCGTTCCAGGGAGCGCACGCGGTGTATCCGAAGTCCTGGGGCCCGTACGACCTGATGCTCGAGCGCGTCGAGGCCAACCGCGCCCGCGACAAGGCCCGCATGGGCGACATCGAGAAGCGCGCGCTCGAGCGCAACGCGAAGTTCCGGGACTGGATCTGCGACGAGCGCCGCATGGCGCTCACCCACGGCGGCGACGCGATGTACCTGCACTGCCTGCCGGCCGACATCGGGGACGAGGTCACGCGCGGCGTGATGGACAAGCACCGGGTGAACGTGGCGCGCGAGGCGAACCAGAAGATGTACGTCGTGATGGCGATGCTGGCGGTGGCCAAGGTGCCGGACCTCGCGGCGCGCCTCGAGGGAGCGGCCCGATGAGCACCACGACGCCCGCGGCGCTCGACGCCCGCATCGCCGCGCTCGCCGCGCGCGACCTGCCGCTCGCGGTGCGCGTGCTCCGGGAGGCCATCCGCATCCCCGCCGACTTCGTGGACCGGCCGGTGGACCAGGGCGGCGACCCGCAGTGCGGGCTCAGCAATCACGAGGGCCCGCGCATCGAGTTCCTGCGCCGCACGCTGATCGAGATCGGCGCGGTCGCCAGCGCGGAGGACGTCGGCATCGACGCGTTCGGCAACCTGTGGTGGACGCTCGAGGATCCGGCCGACGGGATCCCGCGCGAGCGGAAGCGCGTGATCGTCCTCGACGGCCACTGCGACACGGTGAAGCCACTGCGCGCGCAGTGGCACGAGAAGACCGGCGGGCTCGACCCCTACCTCGGGCTGACGGACGCCGCGAAGCTCCAGCGCGACTGGATGCGCTCCGAGCTCGGCTGGCTGCCACCCGACGCGGAGTGGGACCAGCTGGTGTTCGGGCGCGGCGCGGCCGACCAGCTCGGCGGCGTGGTGAGCCAGATGATCGCCTCGCGCATCCTGAACGAGCTGCGCGGCGAGGGCGCGCTGCGCGGCGTGATCTGGCGCTCGTTCGCGACCGTGGCCGAGGAGGACAACGACGGCGGCGGCCCGCTCTACCTCGCCCGCCGCGTGCTGCCCGGCGCGCCGGCCGAGATGATCCCGGACGTGGTCATCCTCACCGACTCCACCGGCGACTCGCGCAAGGGCGCGCTCGGCATCTACCGCGGCCAGCGCGGACGCATGCAGATCGAGGTCCGGGTCACCGGCAAGTCGTGCCACGGCTCGATGCCGCACGAGGGCCGGAACCCGCTCGAGTTCGGCGGCGCGATCCTGAAGGAGGCCGCCGAGCGGCACGCCCGCGGCGAGGGCATGCTCGACGACGCGTTCCTCGGCCGCGGCACGCGCACCGCGTCATGGGCGCACCTCGACACGCCGAGCGATTGCGCGGTGCCCGAGGCGTTCACGTTCCGCTTCGACCGCCGGCTGACCGCGGGCGAGACCCCCGAGATGGCGCTCGCCACCATCGAGGCGCTCGACAGCGTGAAGGCCGCGCGCGCGCACGGCCTGCCGGTGGAGATCCGCGTGCCGACCTACGACCTGCCGACCTGGCGCGGGTTCAAGCCCGGCAATCCCCAGATCTACATGGGCTGGGCCACGCCCGAGGAACATCCCGCCATCCAGGCCGCGGTGGACGCGTGGAAGGCGGTGGTGACCCCGCACGTCGAAGAGCGCAATGAACAGGGCGGCTCGATGCGGCGCGCGCCGCGCGTGGATCGCTGGGTGTTCTCGACCGACGGCGTGGGCTGGCCGGTGCCGAAGACCCTCGAGGGCCTGAAGGTGCCCGCCGGCAAGCGCTGGGTGGATGCCGGCGCCTACCACCACGCCGCGATGTTCGGCATGGGCACCGGCATCGAGCAGAACACCCACAAGATCGGCGAGGCGCTCGACGTGCGCGAACTCCGCCACGCGATCGCGTTCCTGACCAGGTTCGCGGGGGCCTACGTGGCGAGGGGCTGAGGCGGGCGCCGCGCCCTCACTTGCCCGGCGTCACCATCGTGCCGGCCTTCCGGCCGATCGCGCCGCCGACCTTGCCTCCCAGATACTGGCCCGCCATCGCGCCGACCGGTCCGCCCAGCGCGCCGCCCAGGCTGGCGCCCAGACTGCTGCCCATGCTCTGCCCCATGCCCTGGCCCATCCCGCCCATCATGCTGCCCATGCTGCCCATGGCCCCCATCCCCTTCATCTTCCCCATCATCTCGTCCATGTCGGTGAGCTCGTAGTCCTTCGGCGACTCGAAGAGCTTCGCGGGCTGCGGGGCGACCTGGTAGTCCTTCCACTCGACGACGGTGGTCTCGCCCTCGACCGTTCCTTCCATGCGCACCGGGGCGCCGGTGGTCTTGTCGAACCACCCCACCGAGGTGCCCTGGGGCATGGTCATGCGCACCTTTTTCACCGCCCGTCCGCCGAGCGTCTCCTCGCCGAGATCCTCGAACCTCCCCTCGGGCGCCGGCGCGGCGGCGGCCGCGTCGCCCTCGCGCATGTCCTTCCGGGCGCGTTCGGGGAGCAGGGACGCCATCGCCGCGCGCGACTGTCGCATCGCCCGCTTCTCCTTCGGCATCAGCGTGAGGGTGGTGCCCTTCTCGTCGCCCAGCTCGATCAGCACCAGGTCCTCGTCGGCCCCGGTGATCTCGGTGCGCACGCGGCCGTGGTCGATGAAGCGCTTGAGGACCATCTTGGCCTTCGGGGACTGGATCACGAGATCCACGCTGTAGGCGGCGGGCTCTTCATAGCGCGGGAGCGCGACCGCCGCGGCGGCGGCGGGGTGCGCGGCCGGCGCGGGCCGGGCCGCCGGCGCCGGCGCCGCGAACGCGACCGTGACGGTGAGCAGAAAGAGCGGGAGCGGCGCGGCGACCGCGCGGAGAGGGCGGTGGATCATGTCGGGCTCCTGGGGAAGAGACGGGGACCGAGCCAGCGGGGCGACTTCCGTGGCGGCATCATACGCCTTCGGAAGCGTGGTCCGCCGCCGCGCCGGGTGGGGGCGGCGGACCGGACCGGCCTATCGGATGCGGACCACGCGCCGCGTCTCGTTGCGCGCGCCGGCGTCGAGACGGCAGAAGAACAGCCCCGCCCCCACCCGGCTCCCGGCATCGTCCCGTCCGTCCCACACCGCCTCGTGGCGGCCCGGGTCGAGCACACCCCCGCGCAGCAGCGTGCGCACGCGGCGGCCGGTGATGTCGTACACGCTCAACTGCACGCGCTCCCGCCGGGCGAGGTCGAAGCGGATCGCGGTCGCGTCGCGGAACGGGTTGGGGGCGTTCTGGAGCAGGCGGAACGCCGGCACGGCCGCGCCGTCCGCCGCGGTCACCGAGGTCGAGTCGAAGATCAGCGCGCCGAACTCGGGGTGATCCACGAATGGATTGCGGTTGTTCTGGATCGTGTAGATGGCGCCGTTGCGCAGGCGCTCCTTCCAACTGACCGGATCGCCGAGGCTCCACTGCGTGTACCGGTAGGCTGCCCACGGCAGCAGGTCGGCGCCACTGGCGGAGGCGCTGCCCGGCCAGCCGGCGTCTTCGGTGTAATAGCGCGTGGCGACGTAGAACGCGCTGCGAGCGAGGTCGCCCTTGAAGGCGTCGATGGGCTCGAACACGGTGCCCACGTAGGCGGGGTCGGCGCTCGTCCCGAGCTTGGTGCCGTTCATCGAGGTGAAGGTGGCGGCCGCGACCGGCCCGTACGGGTAGTTGCTGCGGTGCTCGTTCACCTTGACGTCGGTGGGATACAGGATCCACAGGTCGGAGTACATCGGCAATGCGCCACCGAACCACGCCTGGGGCCACGAGTGCTCGCGGTTGTACCCGTCCCCTTCCGAGGTCCCGCCGGTCTGGCCGAACACGAACTCGTAGGGCGGGGTCCCCCCCGGGATGTCGGAGTACACGTCCCACACCTTGCCATTGGGCTTCACATCGGTGGTCTGGAAGGCGGTGTAGGCGTAGTCGTAGCTCTGCGCCGCGTGGTTCTTGATGAGGTTGTGCAGGGCCAGGCGCAGCGCCGCGCCCTTCAGGCCGGCGGTGCCGTCGTAGTAGCCCGGCGGGATGGCGACATCGGTGTACGTGAAGATGCCGCGGGCGCCGACGGTGGCGTTCGCGTACGGGTCGGCGACGCCGGTCGCGATCACCGTGTCGAGCCGCGCCGGCACGCCGGCGACCGTGATGAGCACGTGCGCCGGGTTCGAGGGGTCCCGCACCGCGGCCGAGGCGGCGATCCCCGCGATGGAGTAGTTCGCGGGGTTCTCCGCGCTGGTCTGCTCGAGCGGCTCGGAGAACTGCACCAGGAACGTGGACTCGCTCATCTCGCCCACCACCACGATGCTGGGCGCCACGAGGTCGGCCGCCCACACCACGTCGGCGGCGTCGCGGGGCTCGAGCTTGTACGCCCCGTTGCTGTAGTTGACCGGACCGGTGATGTCGTAGGTGGTCCCGAGCAGCGGCGTGAAGACATAGCCCAGCGGGTCCACGACCGCGGCGCCGCTGCCGTCGTTCACCGACCACTGCCCGGCGCCCAGGCTCGGGTTGGCGCACACGCCGCCCGCGATCTTCACCAGCACGCCCTCGTAAGCCTCGGCCAGCGCGCTGCCGGAGGGCACCACGACCGGCGCCGGAAGCGTGCCGCCGGGGGTCGCGCTCATCACCACCGCGCTCGCGAGCAGCGTGTTGCCGGCGTAGCCCTGGGCGTCGTTCTCGATCACCGTGCCGCGCACGGTCACCACGTCGCCGACGGCCGGCGCCGTGGTGGCGCGCGCCCAAAGTCCGTTCCACGCGCCGGTGCCGTCCTGCACGGTGAAGTACGTGCCGAAGCGGCCGGTGACCACGCCCTGCGTGATGGCGCCGCTGCCGGCGTAGGGCGAGGCGGACGCCGCGCCCTGGATCTGGGCGATGGTGAGGTCGTAGAACAGCGCGTAGCTCCGGAGATCCGTGGTGCTGGCGCCGGCCGCGGCATCGGTGGCGGTCACCTTGTAGAACACCGTGGTTCCCGCGACCTGGGCCGGGATCGCGGCGCTGGTGGCGTAAGTGGCGCCGGAGAGGAGCGTCATCGGGATACTGTTGGAGAGCGCAGACGCGCTCGTCCCCCACGCCAGCGTCACAGCGGTGATGGCGGAGGCCGTGTCCACGACATCGGCGTGCACGTCCGTCGGGGTGCCGGCCAGCGGGAAGGCGGGGCTGGTCACGATCTGGGAGATCGACGGTCCCGGCGGCCGCGGCAGGACGGTGTGCGTGCCGGGGTTGGCGTCGGACGACAGAGTGACGGGCGTGGCGGTCCACTCCGCCGGCGTGTAGGTGGGGTTCGGCGAGTAGATGTTGGGATTGCGCACGTACATCGAATTCTCGAACACCGTCCCGCCGACCACCACGCGGTCGATCACGCTCCCGCTCCCGTTCACGAGCTTGGCGCCGTCATTGACCCGGCCGTTCCAGGTGGAGTTGGAGGTCGACCAGGCGGCGTCCGGGAAGTTCACCGTGAACACGGCGAAGGTGGTGGAGTTCCCCGCGACCAGCGCCTGCCCGGGGACGATGGTGCCCGAGAGGTGCCAGGTCATGATGTCGACGCCATTGCCCACCGCGATCAGCGCCCAGTTGGTCAGGTCCACGCTGTCCGGGCCGGAGTTGTAGATCTCGATGAAACGGTCCGTCAGGTAGTGGGCCTCGAGCGGATCGCACAACTCGGAGATCAGGACGCTCGAGCGCGCCGCGGTCGGCAGGAATGAGAGGGCCGCGACCGCCGCGGCGACCAGGAGGAACGACCTGCGCATGCGCTACGCCCGCCTTTCGGGGCCGTGGCTCGGGGGTCGCCACTGCGGGCGGGGTCGAGACACGTGGGTGCGCCCTCCACGCACGGGTGGAGGGACTCGATGTGGGTGAGCCGGGACCGGGACTATTCTACGCGCTCGGGGCGGCGCGCGGAAACCGCGCCCCACCGGGGAGCGGGGCTCCGACGCGACCTGCCGTCCGGGACGGCGGCCCGAGCCCGCCGCCTGCCGCGGCGTGCCCTCAGCGGTCCGGGGTGAGCGGGCTCAGGGCCCGCACAGGCAGTCCGCCCACGAGGACGCCGCGGGCTCTCCGCCCTTCACCGCCTTCACCGTCACCGAGATGGTGTGTTCGTCCCAGTTCGCAGGCCGGCCGTCGAACGTGCGCACCCGCCCGAGGAAGCCCACGGTGACGCACCACGAGCCGGTGACCCCCGCCTCGCGGTCGGCGTCGCTGAGCGGAAGCGCGGTGGCGCACCTCACGCGGAAGTCCCGGGTCTCCGCCAGCACGAACAGGTTGGTGAACATCGCGCGCGCCACGGGCGTGCCGGTCCAGCGCACCGCGGCCCGCTCGGCGGCGGGATAGCCGAAGTCGCCACCGCACGCGGTGCCCAGCGCCACGACCAGCAGACCGAGGAACAGCCAGGCTCTCACCTCGGGCTCCCTTCGTGCGCCGCGGCCTCGGCGGCGGTGCGCTCGCCCATCGCCAGCGCGCCGCTGAAGCACTTCTGCGCGCACAGGCTGCAGCCCACGCACTGCGAGGCGTCGAAGCGCGGGAGGCCCTGCGCGTCGAGGCTCACGGCGAGATAGGCGCAGCGGGTGCAATTGCCGCAGTGCATGCACAGGTCGGGCTCGAGCCGCGGGATGCGCTTGGTCGCCGACAGCGCCATGAAGTCGGTGATGGGGTCCGGCAGCGCGCGCCCGATGAGTTCGTCCACCGAGCGCAGGCCGCGCGCTTCCATCAGGTGGCTGAGGCCGGAGTGCAGTTCGTCCACCACGCCGACCCCGTACTTCATCGCCGCGGTGCAGAACTGCACGCTGCGCGCGCCGAGCGCCAGGAACTGCGCGGCGGCGCGGTAGTCCATCGGGCCGCCGTTCCCCGACACGGTCACGCCGAGGTGCGCGACCGAGGCGAGCGTGAGGTTCGAGATCGGCGCCACGCCGGCGCCACTCATGCCCACCAGGATGCCCTCGTCCCACGTGCTCTTGGCGCCGGGACGGAAGAACAGGGTCGGGAAGCTGTTGGCCAGGGTCACCCCCGCCCGCTTGCCGGGATAGCGGTCGAGCACCTGCTTCACGGCGCGCACGATGACCTCGACCGAGGTCACCATGCCGGTGAGCTTGAAGAGCTTGGGCACCGCCGGATCGCCGCTCTCCATGATCCATTCCACGATCTTCGCCGTGAGCCCGGGCGACTGCGACACGATCGAGCCCTCGGTGCCGTCGCCGCCCTGCGGACACGAGAGGCTGAATTCCACCGCCATGGCCCCGGCGCGCTCGAGCTTGCGGCTGTTGGCCTGCCAGACCTTGCGATCCTCCTCGTCGCGCCCGGTCACCGGCCCGCCGGTCGAGGCGGCGGTGAGACGGTCGGGGTACTCCTTCACCAGCCGCTCGATCTCGCGACAGACGCGGTCGAGCGGGTGGTCGGAGACGTTGTCGCAATTGCCGTAGGTGTCGGCGTCGAAGGCGTGCATGTAGTCGGCGGGGATGTGGATGTCGAGCCCGTCGAACGCGGTCTTCATCACGCCGCCGGCCCAGCCGGCCCGGTACGCCCTGCGCATCGGCTCGTACCCGTCGGTCGGGGGCGCGGCCGAGAGCAGGAACGGCGACCGGATGCGGCGGCCGAAGAAATCGACATCGAGCGGCACCGGCAGGTCGCGGCTGCCGGCGAGGCGCACGTGGCTCTTGCGCGGGTCCGGGAACTCGGGCGCCGGCTGCCGCGCGATCCACGCCGCCAGCGCGACCGCGCCGTTCTTGCCCGAGGCGGCGGCCTCGACCACGTTGCTGGGCCCGTGCGGCGCATCGCCGGCGACGAACACGCCGGAGCGGGTGCCGGGCGGCAAGCCGGCGCGATTGCCGATCGCGACGATGACTTGCGCGATGCCGTCGAGCGCGTGCGCCGAGCCGGGCTCCGGCACCATCTTCGCCGGATGGAACTTCTCGCCCGCCGGCAGGCGGACCCGTTCGAGCTTCAGCCCGCTCACACGGCCGCCCGCTCCGAGGATGGCGGTCACGCGCGTGCGCCCCACCAGGTTGATGGCGTGATCGAGCAGCGACTGGCGCTCGCGCGGCGACAGCGGCATCTCGCCCGCGCGCTCGAGCGTGATCATCTCCACCTCGGTCGCGCCCTGCCGCGCGGCGGTCACGGCGCAGTCGCAGGCGATCGCGCCGCCGCCGATCACCGCGACGCGCCCGCGCACCGCGTGGCGCTCGGGCTCGGCGAGATAGGCGTTGCCGGCCAGCGCGAGCGGTTCGCCCTCGATCCCGAGCCGGATGGGATCGTGCAGGCCGGCGGTGACGAGCACGCCGGCGTAGCCCTGGTCGAGCAGCGCGCCGGGGTCCGCGACCTCGCGACCGGTGTGCAGATGGATGCGCGGGCTGGCGAGCAGCCAGTCGATGTCGGTGTCGAGCACGTTCGGGTCGAGCCGGTGGGTCGGGATCAGCCGCACCGCGCCCCCGGGCTTCGCCCCGCGCTCGAGCAGGTCCACCTCGAAACCGAGCTGCGCCAGCACGCCGGCGCCCGCCAGGCCCGCCGCGCCCGCGCCCACGACCGCGACGCGCTGGCCGTTGGCCGGCGTCGGTTCGAGCGCGGGCAGCGTGCCGAGATGTTTCGCGCGCGCCACGATCGACGCCTGCACCATCGGGATCTCGATCGGGATGTCGAAACCGGCCCGCGCGCACGCGGCCTGACAGTAGATGTCGGGGCACACGCCGCCACACACGCCGCCCAGCGGGTTCTTGGCCATGATCATCTTGGCGGAGCGTCCGAGGTCGGCCGGGGTGCCTCCGCGGGCGGCCATGATGAAGTCGGCGGGCGAGCAGTCGGCCGGGCAAGCCTTCATGCACGGCTTCTCCTCGCAGTAGACGCAGCGCGCGATCTCGCTGGCCAGCTGGGCGTCGGTGAGGAACAGGTTCGGGTGTGGCACGGGGGCATCCCCTTCGGGTTGTCGTCTTGCGGCGCGGTTCCGGACCGATTGGCGAGCGGTGTGGAGCAGTGTAGACGAGACCCGCTTGGCATGCGAAGCGCGGAGATGAGCGGGGAGATGAGCGCGGGGCGGAGGGGAGCGAGCCCGAATCCTCCGCGGTGCAATACCCACACGCACCGCTCCGGATCCAGGCTCGCTCCCCTCGCTGTGCCTCGATGGCCACACGTTGCCGAGGCGCTGGATGAGGGCAGGCCCGGAGGGGTGCGTGTGGGTATTGCACCCCGGAGGGTCTGCCCCCATCCGGCGCCCCCCGCACGGGAATCGGAGGTGGCCGCGGGCGCGCGGTGCGTATCGCGTGAAACGCTGGGCCGCACGCGCTATAGTGCCGCGCTCGAGGCCTGACGGTGGAGCGCGCGGAGCGATGGCGAGCCGGTGCGGGACCGCACCCGGAGGGACGTGATGAAGGTGACGCTCACGCTGGACGGCCGCGCGCGCACGGTGGAGGCGCATCCGGGCGAGAGCCTGCTCGACCTCCTGCGCGGGCCGCTCGGGGTCACCAGTCCCAAGCGCGGCTGCCAGCCCGCCGGCCAGTGCGGCGCTTGCGTGGTGCTGGTCGATGGCGAGCCCCAGTCCTCGTGCACCATCTCCGCCGAAGGAGCCGAAGGCCTCGTGGTCGGCACCCTCGAGGGCCTGCCCGCCGCCGAGCGCGAGTTGTTCGCGCGCGCCTTCGCGCATACCCACGGCCTCCAGTGCGGGTTCTGCACGCCCGGCATCGTGATGCGCGCGAAGCACCTGCTCGACCACAACCCCGCCCCCACGCGGAACGAGATCGCCCGCGCCCTCGACGAGCATCTCTGCCGCTGCACCGGGTACCTCAAGGTCATCGACGCCATCGAGCTGGTGGCGCGCGCCCGGCGCGGCGAGCCGCTGCCCGAGCCCGACGTGGACGGCGCGCTGGGCCGGCGCACCGAGCGCTGGAAGGCGCGCGAGATGACCCTCGGCACGCGGCCGTACGTGGACGACCTGCGCGCGCCCGGCATGCTCTTCGGCGCGCTCCATCTGTCGGCGCACGCGCGCGCGCGGGTGGTGCGCATCGACGTGTCGAAGGCCCGCGCCCATCTTGGCGTGGTGGCGGTGGCGACCGCGCGGGAGGTGCCCGGCGAGCGCTGGAACGGCCTGCTCTACGACGACTGGCCGGCGTTCGTGGCCGAGGGCGAGGAGGTGCGCTACGTCGGCGACGTGCTCGCGGCGGTGGCGGCCGAGAGCGAGGTGGCCGCGCGGGCCGCCGCCGCGCTGGTGGAGGTCGAGTACGAGCCGCGCCCGGCGCTGCTCTCGCCCGACGACGCGCTGGCGCCCGGCGCCGCGCGGGTGAATCCGCGCCACGACAACCTGCTCTCGCGCTCGGTCATCCGCCGCGGGGACGTGGACGCGGCGCTGGCCGCGAGCGCGCACGTGGTGAGCGACACCTGGCAGACGCAGCGCATCGAGCATCTGTTCCTCGAGCCCGAGTGCGCCTTCGCGGTGCCACGCGCGGACGGCGTGCTCCACCTGTACACCCAGGGCCAGGGGGTGTTCGACGACCGCCGGCAGGTCGCCCGGCTGCTGGGTGTCCCCGAGGAACGCGTGTTCGTGGAGCTGGTGCCCAATGGCGGCGGCTTCGGCGGCAAGGAGGACATGAGCGTGCAGGCGCAGACCGCCCTGCTCGCGTGGCTGACGAAGCGCCCGGTGAAGCTCGCGCTCTCGCGCCGCGAGTCCATCCGCGTGCACACCAAGCGCCATCCGGTGCGGATCGCGCTCAGCCTGGGCTGCGATGCCGAGGGCCGCCTCACCGCGGTGCGGGCGCGCGTGGTGGGCGACTCGGGCGCCTACGCCTCGGTGGGCAGCAAGGTGCTCGAGCGCTGCGCGGGCCACCTGTGCGGGCCCTATCGGGTCGCGAACGTGGACGTGGAATCGCTCGCGGTGTACACCAACAACCCGCCGTGCGGCGCGATGCGCGGCTTCGGCGTGAACCAGGCCGCGTTCGCGCTCGAGGGCGCGCTCGACCGGCTCGCCGCCGCCAGCGGGCTCGATCGCTGGGAGATCCGTTGGCGCAACGCGGTCGAGGTCGGCGACGTGCTCGGCACCGGCCAGCGCATCGAGAAGTCGGTCGGCATCAAGGCGACGCTCCAGGCGATCCGGCCGCACTGGGAGCGCGCGCGGGCCGAAGGGCGAGCCGCGGGGATCGCGTGCGGGCTCAAGAACACCGGGCTGGGCAACGGCGCCGAGGAATGGGGCAAGGCGCGCCTGGTGGTCGAGCCCGACGGCGGGGTGGCGTGCTACAACGGCTACACCGAGATGGGCCAGGGCCTGTTCACGCTGATCCAGCAGTTCGCGGCCGAGGTCACCGGCCTGCCGGCCTCGATCTTCCGTCCCCGGGTGGACGCCACGTTCGCGCTCGCGTGCGGCCAGACCACCGGCTCGCGCGGCACGCTGTTCGCGGGCAACGCCACCATCGAGGCCGCGAAGCGCCTGCGCGCCGACCTCGACGCGGGCCACCGGCTCGCCGACCTGGTGGGGCGGGTGTACGCGGGCGACGTGAAGATCGACGACACCACCCCGCTCGATTCCACGGCCCCGCGCCTGAAGACCCACACCACGTACGGGTTCGCCACGCAGATGGTCACCCTCGACACCGCGGGCCGGGTGGACCGCGTGGTCGCCGCGCACGACATCGGACGCATCTTGAACCCGGCGCTGGCCGAAGCGCAGATCCAGGGCGCGGTGCACATGGGCCTCGGCTACGCGCTCACCGAGGAGCTGCCGTGCGCCGACGGCATGCCGGTGACGTTCTCGCTCTATCAGCTGGGCGTGCTGCGGGCCAAGGACATGCCCGAGGTGGAGACCCTCCTGATCGAGGCGCCCGAGCCCGAAGGGCCGTTCGGCGCCAAGGGCGTGGGCGAGATCGGACTGGTGCCCACCGCCGCGGCGGTCCACGGAGCGCTCGAGGCGTTCGACGGCGTGCGACGCACGACATTGCCGATGAAGGACTCTCCGGCCGCGAGGCAGCTCTCGGTCGGGAAGATCCGCACCAAGGCGCCACGCGAGGCATGGCGTTGAGCCGCCGCATCGCGCGGGCGACCACTCACCGGAGCGCGTCCCGCTGGGCGCGCCGCGAGGACCACCGATGAACCCCGACACGACCACTCGGGCCGCCGGCACGCGGCCGGGCTACGTCAACTCCCACACCCACTTCTACAGCGGTCTGGCGCCGCTCGGCATGCCCGCGCCCGCGGTCCCGCCCGAGAACTTCGTGCAGATCCTGGAGCGCGTGTGGTGGCGGCTCGATCGCGCGCTCGACCCGGCCACGCTGCGGGCGTCGGTGCGCCTGTACGTCGCCGAGGCGCTGCTCCACGGCACCACCACGCTCATCGACCACCACGAATCGCCGTCCTTCATCGACGGCTCGCTCGACGTGCTGGCGGACGCCTGCGACGAGCTGGGCGCGCGCGCGCTGCTCACCTTCGGCGCCACCGACCGCAATGGCGGCCGCTCCGAGGGGCAGGCCGGACTCGCGGAGTGCCGGCGCTTCATGCGGGAGAATCGCCGCCCGAACGTGCGCGGCGTGGTGGGCCTGCACGCCTCGTTCACGGTCTCGGACGAGACCGTCGAAGAGGCCGCCGCGATGTGCCGCGAGCTCGGCACGGTGATGCACGTGCACATGGCCGAGGACGTCGCCGACGTCGCCGACGCGCGCAAGCGCGGCCACGCCGGCCCGCTCGAACGCCTGCTCACGCATGGCGCGCTGCCCCCGGGGTCGATCATGGCCCACGGCGTCCACCTCGACGAGGCGCAGGTGCGCGCCGCGGCGTCGCGGCGCCTGTGGCTGGTGCAGAACCCGCGCTCCAACGAGGGCAATCGGGTGGGCTTCGCCACCGCGCTCAAGGCGTCCGAGCGCGTCGCGCTCGGCACCGATGGCTATCCGGCCGATCTGCCGGCGGAATTGCACGACCTCCAGCGCATCGCCGCCCGCGCCGACGGGAGTCTCGACCCCGGGGTGCTGCGCGCGCGGCTCGACTCCGGGCGCAAGCTCGCGGCCGAGCGCTTCGGCGCCGACGCCCTGGCGCGCGACGCGGTGGAGCTGGTGCCACCCACCGCCAGCACCGCGGGCGGTCCCGCCCCCACGCGCGCGCTCCGCGTGGTGGTGGCCGGCGAGACCGTGGTGGAGAACGGCCGCCTGGTGCGCGCCGACCTGGAGGAGATCCGGTTGGAAGCGCGCGAGCAGGCCACGCGGCTGTGGTCCCGCATGAACGCGCTGGCCTGAGCGGCCCGCTTGTGCCCAGGAGGTGCGCGCGATAGTTTCCGCGTCGCGACCCGCTGTGGCGTCGCCGAGGTGGTGCGAGATCCTCTGCCGCCCGGCGCGCCGCGGCTTCCACCCTACCGACGGTGAACCGGTCCATGCGCATCGGCATCCTCACGGGCGGCGGCGACGTCCCCGGTCTGAACTCGACGATCAAGGCAGCGGTCCACCGCGCCGCCGAGGAGGGCAGCGAGGTCATCGGCCTGCGGCGTGGCTGGGCCGGCCTGCTCCATCTGAACCCGGACGACCCGGCGAGCCGCGAGGAGTACGTCGTCCCGCTCAACCGCGCGAACACGCGGACCATCGATCGCAGCGGCGGCACCTTCCTGCACACCTCGCGCACGAATCCCGCGAAGGTGAGCCTCCCGGACCTCCCCGACTTCCTGCGGGGCGACCACGCGGGTCTGGGCCCGGACCAGCGGGCGGACTGCACCCCGCACGTGTTGCGCGCGATCCAGCACCTCGGCCTCGAGGGACTGATCGCGATCGGCGGAGACGACACGCTCTCGTACGCGGTGCGGCTGCACCGCGAGGGTGTGCCGGTGGTGTGCATCCCGAAGACCATGGACAACGACGTCTACGGCACCGACTACTGCATCGGGTTCTCGACCGCCGTCACGCGCAGCGTGGAGTTCATCCACGCGCTGCGCACCGCCGCCGGCTCGCATGAACGCATCGCGGTGGTCGAGCTGTTCGGGCGCTATTCCGGCGAGACCTCGCTGATCGCCGCCTATCTGGCGGGCGTCGACCGCGCCGTCATCTCCGAGGTGGACTTCGATGTCGAGAAGCTCACCCGCTTCCTGTACGAGGACCGGCGCGCCAATCCCAGCTCGTACGCGGTGGTCACGGTGTCGGAGGGCGCCAAGCCGCTGGGAGGCCAGCTCACCACCAGCGGCGAGGCGGACGCGTACGGCCACAAGAAGCTCGGCGGCGTGGGCCAGTTCGTGGCGGCCGAGGTCGAGCGGCGCACCAACGTGCGCACGCTCTACCAGCAGGTGGCCTACCTGATGCGCAGCGGGGCGCCCGACGCGCTCGATCGCATGGTGGCCACCACGTACGGCTACCTCGCCACCGATCTGCTGCTCAAGAAGCAGTACGGGCGGATGGTGGCGCTGCGCGATGGCAAGTACACCACGGTCTCGGCGAACAGCATCTCCGAGGGCCGGAAGTGCGTGGACGTGGACGAGCTGTACGACATCGAGAACTACCGCCCGAAGGTGGCGCACCTGTTGGGCAAGCCGATGTTCCTGTACTGACCGTCCGGCGTCCCGCGGCCCCGACCCTCACGTGCGCGTGAGGCCGGCGACCTGACCGCCTGTCTTGAGCGCCTGTCAGGATGACAGCGGGGACCCTCGCCCCGACCCCGCATGCTCCCCCGGCGGCCGGGCCCGCGTCGCTCAATGCGCGCTCCGGCCACGAGTTGCCCGCGCTCGCGAGGGCTCGAGCGATCGCGGCGGCTTGGCGCGAAGCATGCTTTTCGCATCCTCTCCCCACCGAAAGGCGCCCCCGGCGGCAGCTCGAGCCCGGCCCGCTGCGATGGGACGCGCGATCATCTTCGGACTTCTCCGGCCAGGAGCACCCGATGCGCGAATTCCGGATCCACGGACGCGGAGGGCAGGGCGCCGTCATCGCCTCGAAACTGCTCGCCTCCGCCCTGTTCCACGAAGGCAAGGCGGTCCAGTCGTTCCCCGCCTTCGGCGTCGAGCGCCGCGGGGCGCCGGTGACCGCGTTCCTGCGCATGTCCGACGGCCCGATCCTGCTGCGCTGCGAGATCACGGCGCCGGACGGCCTGATCATCCTCGATCCCACGCTGATCAAGGCCATCGACGTCACCCAGGGCCTCAAGCCCGGGGGCACCATCCTCATCAACACCGACCGCACGCCCGACACCTACGCGAGCCTCGCCAGCCGCTTCCGCGTCGCGCTGGTGGACGCCTCGAGCATCGCGCGCCGGCACGGGCTCGGCTCCAAGACCCAGCCGATCGTGAACACCGCCATCCTCGGCGCGTTCGCGACCGACTCCGGGCTCGTCGGCCTCGAGGCCATCTGCGACGCCATCACGGAGTCCGTGCCCACCAAGCCGGAACGGAACGTGGAAGCCGCCCGCGAAGCGGCGCGCTTGGTGGTCCGCGCCCCAGCCACGGAGGTGCAGCATGCCCGATGAGCGCCGCACTCCCGACCTCGCGCACGGCGTGCCGCCGATCTCCGTGAGCGCAGAGACGACCCTCGGCAACCGCACCGGCTCGTGGAAGTACGTGCAGCCCCGGTATCAGGACCGCGGCGCGCCCTGCAACGCGGCGTGCCCGGCGGGAATCGACATCGAGGGCGCGATGAACCTGCTGCGGCAGGACCGGGCCGCGGAAGCCCGCGAGCTGGTGCTGCGCGAGAACCCGATGCCCGCCGTCACCGGCCGCCTGTGCGACCACCCCTGTCACGCGGCGTGCAACCGCGCTCAGTTCGACGGGGCCCTCAACATCCGCGCGATCGAACGCATGCTGGGCGACGACGAGCCCGCGACGGGCACCGAGACCCCGGCCCGCACCCGCACCGAGAAGGTCGCGGTGGTGGGCTCGGGCCCGGCCGGACTGGCGTGCGCCTATCACCTCGCGCGCCTCGGGCTCGCGGTCACGGTGTTCGAGGGCGATGCCGAACCGGGTGGCTGGCTGCGCTGGCTGCCGGAGTTCCGGCTGCCGCGCGCGGTGCTGGCGCGCGAGATCGAGCGCGTGCGCGCCGCCGGCGTGACCATCCGATGCGGCTCCACCGTGGGCACGGAGGTGGACTGGAAGACGCTCGAGGGCTACGACGCGGTCTTCCTCGCCACTGGCGCCCGCGCCGGCCGGAGCGTGGAGATGACGTCGCATGACGTGCCGGACGTGCGCCCGGGGCTGGACTTCCTGCGCGAACTGAAGTCCGGCGAGCGCGGCACCCTCGGGCGCCGGGTGGTCGTGGTGGGCGGGACCGACACGGCGGTGGACTGCGCCCGCGCCGCGCTGAGGCTGGGCGCGGAGCCGGTGGTGCTCTACCCCGGCACCCGCGCCGACCTGCCGGCGAACCCGGATGCGGTCGACGAGGCCCTCCGCGAGGGCGTGCGCTTCGAGTTCCTGGCCTCGCCGGTGGGGCTCCAGACCGCCGAACACGCCAACGAAGAACCACCACTCGAGGCCATCCGCACCATGTTCGTGGAGGGCGATGGCCAGCCCGCGCCCGAGCGGCTGACGGGCGTGCGATGCGTGCGCATGCGGCCGCCGGCCGACGGCGCCACGCACCCGGTGCCGGTGCCGGGCAGCCCGTTCTTCCTGCCCGCCGACACGCTCCTCACCGCGGTGGGGCGCGAGGCGGACTTCGACTGCCTGCCCGCGGACATCACCCGCAAGGGCTACCTCATCCGGGTGGACGCGTTCGGGCACACCAGTCGCCGGGGCTTCTTCGCCGGTGGGGACGTGACCGGCGAGCCGCGCACCGTCGCGCATGCCCTCGGCGCCGGGAAGCGGGCGGCGATCGGCATCGACCATTACCTGCGGCAGCGCGGCGGCGAGCCACTCGAGACGCTCGCGGAGACAGCGCTGCGATATGGCGGCTCGGGCAGCATGAGCATCACGCGCTGGCGCGGCGACGACCCGGTGACGCGCACCAGCCCGGTGAACGAGCTGGTGCCGTTCGACGCGCTCAACATGGCCCACTTCACCCGGGTCCCGGGGGCGGCGGACCACCTCCGCCCGCCCGATGAGAGCCGCGCGGACTTCGCCGAATCCAACCTCGGCCTGGCGCGCGACGCGGCGCTGGCCGAGGCGAAGCGCTGTTTCAACTGCGGCGTGTGCAACATGTGCGGGCTGTGCATGGTGTTCTGCCCCGACGTCGCCATCAAGCCGCACGCGAGCGGGCACGGCTATTCGCTCTCCTACAAGTACTGCAAGGGCTGCGGCGTGTGCGTGGAGGAATGCCCGCGCGGCGCCATGATCATGACGCGGGAGGGCCTGTGAAGAAGGTCATCATCGGCAATCATGCGGTGTCGTGGGGGGTCCGGCTCGCGCGCGCGGAGGTGATCGCCGCGTACCCGATCACGCCCCAGACCCAGATCGTCGAGGAGCTCGCCGAGATGTGCGCCGCCGGCACGCTGAAGGCGCGCTTCATCAAGGTCGAGTCCGAGCACTCCGCGATGGCGGCCTGCATCGGCGCGGCCGCCACCGGCGCCCGCGCCTTCACCGCCACCTCGTCGCAGGGCCTGCTCCTCATGCACGAGCTGCTGCACTGGGCGGCCGGCGGACGGCTGCCGATCGTGATGGCGGACGTCAACCGGGCGGTGGCGCCGGGCTGGACGGTGTGGACCGACCAGAACGACACGCTCTCGCAGCGTGACACCGGCTGGATCCAGTTCTACTGCGAGACCAACCAGGAAGTGCTCGACACCACCGTCCAGGCGTTCAAACTGGCCGAGGCGGTGGGCCTGCCGGTGATGATCGTGCTCGACGCCTTCTACCTGTCGCACACCTCGGAGCCGGTGGACATTCCCGAGCCCGCGGACGTGGACGCGTTCCTGCCCGCGCGCGTGCCGCAGTTCAAGCTCGACACCGACGACCCGCACGCCTACGGCGCGCTGACCACGCCGGCGGTCTACATGGAGATGCGGATGCGCCAGCAGGAGGCCATGGAGCAGGCGCGGACGGTGATGACCCAGGTGGACGAGGAGTGGGGCCAGCGCTTCGGCCGCCGCTACGGCGCCATCGAGGCCTACCGCGCCGAAGGCGCCGAGATCGTGCTGGTCACCTCGGGCACCATCACCTCGACCGCGCGCTACGTGGTGAACGCGCTGCGCGACAAGGGGGAGAAGGTCGGGCTGCTCAAGATCAAGATGTTCCGGCCATTCCCCACCGAGGCGATCCGTGCCGCGCTCGAGGGCGTCCCGCAGGTGGCGGTGCTCGACCGCAACATCTCGCCGGGCCGCAGCGGCATCTTCGCCGAGGAGATCCGCGCGGCGCTCTATGACGTGCCGGCCGATCGGCGGCCGGGCATCCATGGGTACATCGTCGGCCTCGGCGGCCGCGACGTGACGCCCGAGACCATCATCGACTGCGTGGATCGGACCCGCGCGACCGTGCGGACGGGCAAGCCCGCCGTGCGCGAAGACCAATGGGTGGGGGTGAATCCATGAGCCAGATCGTGATCAAGGACCTGATCCCGGACGGCGAACTGATGTCCTCCGGGCACCTCGCCTGCCCGGGCTGTGGCGGGAGCATCTCCATGCGCCTGGTGCTCAAGGCGCTCGGCCCCAAGACCATCGTGGCGTTGCCGGCGTGCTGCTGGACCATCGTGGCCGGCCCGTATCCCCAGTCCACGCTCGGCGTGCCCCTGTTCCACACCGCGTTCGAGACCGCCGCGGCGGCCGCCTCGGGGATCCGCGCGGCGCTCGACATGAAGGGGGACACCGAGACCACGGTGGTGGCGTGGGCCGGCGATGGCGGCACGTTCGACATCGGCCTGCAGGCGCTCTCGGGCGCGGCGGAGCGCAACGAGAACATCCTCTACGTCTGCTACGACAACGAGGCGTACATGAACACCGGCATCCAGCGCTCCTCGTCCACCCCGTGGGGCGCGTGGACCACGACCACCCCCGCCGAGACCCCGAAGTCGCACCCCAAGAAGGACATGCTCGCCATCCTGGCCGCCCACCGCATCCCCTACGCCGCGACCGCGTCGGTGGCCTATCCGGCGGACCTGGTGGCGAAGGTCACGCGGGCCAAGGGCATCCGCGGCACCCGGTTCATCCACATCCTGTCGCCGTGCCCTCCGGGCTGGAAGACGCTCGACGAGGAGACCATCGACCTCGCGCGCATGGCGGTGCTCAACCGGGTGTTCCCGCTGATGGAGGTCGAGGACGGCCAGCGCTGGCGCTTCACCATGGACCATCCGGGCGAGCCGGTGGAGCCGTACATCCGCCGGCAGGGCCGCTTCCGGCACCTGACCGACGAGCAGATCCGATACGTCCAGGCCGAGACCGACGCGCGCTGGCAGGTGCTCCAGGGCCGCGTCCAGCACGGCACCTAGTCCGTACCCGCAGCCGGCCCGGTGTCGAGGGCCGGCGTCCGATCCACGAAAGGAAGGTTCGATGCTCAAGGCTTCCCATCTCCTGCTGGCCGCGCTCGCGGCGCTCACGCTGGTCGCGGCTCCCGCGCGTGCCGAAGACACGGTGCAGCGCTACGGCGCCAGGATCACCGCCAGGAAGCCGGTGGACATCGCCAGGCTCGCGCAGGCGCCGGAGAAGTTCAAAGGCAAGACGGTGCGCCTCGAGGGCGTGGTGAAGGACGTCTGCCAGGGCCGCGGCTGCTGGGTCGAGGTCGCCGACGCCAATGGCGCCTCGTTCCTCGCCCGCAGCCTCGACGAGAGCGTGCTGCTGCCCAAGGACTGCAAGGGTCAGAAGGTGGTCGTGCAGGGCGTCGTCACCACGCTCCCCCAGAAGGTGAAGGAGGAGAAGCCCGAGGGCCACGCCTGTCCCAAGCCCGAGTACGTGGTCTCCACGCGCGGCGTCGAGCTGGTCACCGCCGAGACGAAGTAGACACGGGGTCCCCCGAATCCCGCAGGGCCGCCACGAACCGGGCCCGCCTCGAACGAGGCGGGCCCTTCGTGTGCCCGGATCGCGGCGCGGCTCAGGCGGGGTTCTTCACCCCGCGCTGGACCCAGCGTTTGCCCAGCAGCAGGCCGATCGGGGAGATCAGCGCGACGCAGCCGTAGATGAGCCACATCGTGCCCGAGTCCTGGGGACCGGAGGTGGGCAGGTAGCGCGCGATCATCGACCCCGAGTACCACCCGGTGGTGAACTTCGCCAGGAACCACGGGATGCCGGCCAGGCCCATGTAGGCGCCCACCTGCCCCGACGGCGCGAGGTTGGCCACGTATTCGAGGAAGCGGCTCGACCACATCGCCTCGCCGAACGAGAACAGCACCACGTAGGCGATGAGCGTCCACAGGTTCGGGCCCGGCACCAGGATGAAGGTGGTGACCGCCGAGAGCGCGGTGCCGAGGATCATCATGGTGATGATGTTCACGCGCCGGGTGAGCGCGGCGATCACCGGCACGAAGATCACGATGATCAGCGGATTGAGGCCCTGGAACCACTCGTAGCGCGAGTTGACCGCGTGCGGGAAGCAGCGCATCACGTAATCGGGCAGCGTGAGCCACTGGTGTGCGAACAAGGTGCGCACCGGGAGCAGGATGAAGATGAAGAACAGGAAGCGCGAGTCAAGGAACGGCAGCGCGCGCAGCTTCTCGCCGAGCGTGCGGCGGTCGGCGGCCTGCGCGGCGGCGTGCTCGGCCCCGCGGTCGCGCAGCTCGATCTTCCGGGTGAAGAACACGAGGTTGGCCAGGAGCATGATCAGCGTGATGGCGATCATCGCCCAGAACACGCCGGTGATGCCGGTGCGCTCGCGGATGTACGGCGACACCATGGCTTCGGCCCAGATCCCGAGGTTCATGATGGCGTAGAGCAGGCTGTAGCCGATGGTCGCCGTGCGTGGATCGGTGAACTCCTTCACGCCGGCGTAGAGCGCGGGCTGGAGCACGCCCGAGGCGATCCCCATGAGCGCCAGCCCCGACCACAGCACGGCGCCCCCGCCCCCGCCGAGCCCGGGGCTGAGCACCAGCAGCACGCGCCCGACGAGCAGCCCGAGCACCGACCACGTGAGCGCGCGGCGCACCCCGAGGCGGTCGGACACGAAGCCGCCGCCGAACATGCACAGCGTCACGATGCCGGTGAAGAACGAGACCGCGAAGCCGGTGGCCTGGTCGGAGAAGCCCACGTTGCGGTTGATGAACAGCGTGAGCAGGTTGAGGATGCCGAAATAGGCGATCCCGTCCCCGAAGTTCACCAGGTTCACGAGCCAGAACGCGCGCGAGGCGGAGAACAGGATGCGCACGTTCTCGCCCAGGGTGAGCGTCTGCGCTTCCGCCGCCGGGGCGGTCGCCGCGGTGTCGTCGTTGGTCATCCGGTCCTCGCAGTGGGTCGGCGTGCTGGGCCTGGCCGCCGGGCCGGAGCGCGGCGGGTCACGGACGCGGCAGCATAGCGGGCGGAGCGCCCGCCTGCTAGTTTCCGGGGCAGGAGGACCGCATGCGCACCCTGGCCGCCCCTGCCCGACCGCCCACGCTTCACGAGTCCCAGCGTGCCCGCATCGGGCGGCTGTGCGCGCCCGGCTCCGACGGGGCGCGGGCGCGCAGGCGCCGCGTGCTCGACGGCTGCAACCTGCCACTGCTGCTCGCCGGCGCGGAGTGGCTCGCGGCGCTCGCGGCCGTGCTGGCGCCGCTCCCGGGTTGCGCGCACGCGCCCGCCCCGCAAGTGGTCGAGCGCGGCGTGGTCGCGGCGCCCGAGTCGCTGGCCGCCGAAGTGGGCGCCGCCATCCTGCGGCGCGGCGGCAACGCGGTGGACGCCGCCATCGCGGTGCACTTCGCGCTCGCGGTCACCTTCCCCAGCGCCGGCAACCTCGGCGGGGGCGGCTTCATGCTGGTGCACACGCGCGCCGGCGACGAGGCCCTCGACTTCCGCGAGACCGCGCCAGCCGCGGCGACGCGCGACATGTACCTCGACTCGCTCGGCGAGGTGGTGCCGGGCGCGAGTCTCGACACCCATCGCGCCGCCGGTGTGCCGGGATCGGTCGCCGGGCTGTGGCTCGCCCACCGCCGCCACGGCACGCTGCCGTGGAAGGACCTGGTCGCGCCCGCGGTGGCGCTGGCGGAGGACGGCTTCGCGCTGTCCGGCCCGGCCGCCCGTTCGTTCGCCGCCGAGCCCCTCGCGGGATTCCGCGCCTACTTCCACGGCGACTCGGGCTCGCGTCTCAGACAGCCCGAACTGGCCGCGACCCTGCGCCGCATCGCCCGCGACGGCCGCGACGGCTTCTATCGCGGGGAGACCGCGCGGCTGATCGCGGCGGAGATGGAGCGCGGCGGCGGCCTTGTCACGCTCGCTGACCTGGAGCGCTATCAGCCCCGGGTGCGCACCCCCGTCACGGGCACGTACCGCGGCCTGCGCGTGGTGTCCATGCCGCCGCCGTCCTCGGGTGGCCCGATCCTGATCGAGATGCTGCACATGCTCGAGGGCTTCGCCCTCGACAGCCTGCGCGCCGAGAGTCCAACGTACGTGCACCTGGTGGCCGAGATCGAGAAGCGCGTCTTCGCCGATCGCGCCGCGTTCCTCGGCGACGCGGACTTCGTGCGCGTCCCGGTGGACTCGCTGGTCTCGCGCACGTACGCCGCCCGGCGCCGGGACGGGATCGTGCCCGACCGGCGCACCGTGCCGGCCGGCATCCACGCCGGAGACGCGGCGTCCGAAAGCGAGCAGACCACCCACTTCTCGATCGTGGACCGCCAGGGGAACGCGGTGGCGTGCACCACCACGCTCAACGACGCGTACGGCTCGCGCCTCGTGGTGCGCGGCGCCGGCTTCCTGCTCAACAACGAGATGGACGACTTCTCGGCCAGGCCCGGGGCGCCCAACCTGTACGGCGTCACCGGCGGAGAGGCCAACGCCATCGCGCCGGGCAAACGCATGCTGTCGTCCATGTGTCCGACCCTGGTCTTCCGTGACGGAGCGCTGTGGCTGGTGCTGGGCACGCCGGGCGGTCCCACCATCTTCACCACCGTGTTCCAGGTCATCGTGGACCGGGTGGACTTCGGCCGATCGCTCGCCGAAGCCGTGGCCGCGCCGCGCTTCCACCATCAGTGGCCGCCGCGCGACCCAGCGCTGGACGCCCTGTTCATCGAGGCGGACCGCCCGCTCCCTCCCGCCACCCGCGCCGCCCTCGCCGGGCTCGGGTACGCCATCACGCCCCGCGAGCGACTCGGCGACGTGCACGCCATCGAGATCGCAGGCGGGCATGCGACCGGAGTCAGCGACCCGCGCGGCGTGGGCCGCGTGGCCGAGGAATGACCGTGCTCGCATCGCCCGGACCGTTCGACCGCATGGAGGACGCATGAAGGACTTCATCTCGGACACCCCGCCCAGCCCGGACCGTCGTGATTTCCTCCGCCTCGGCGCCGTGGCCGGCGCGGGGCTGGTGACCGGCGGGCTGCCCGCGGCGAGCGCGGCGGCGGACGCCGCGGCACCCGCACCCGCGACACCGCCCCCCGCGGGCCCGCCGGCCGCGGGCACGATGCCGACGCGCAATCTCGGGCGCACCGGCCACCGCGTCGGGCTCTTCAGCCTCGGCGGCCAGGCGGCGCTCGAGCAGCCCGACAACGAAGCGGTCGCGGTCCCGATCATCGAGCGCGCACTCGACCTCGGTGTGAACTACATCGACTCCGCCGCGGCCTACGGCGGCGAGAAGCGCTGGAGCCAGCGCTACATCGGCCAGGTCATGAAGCATCGGCGGGCCGCGGCGTTCCTCACCTCCAAGACCCACGACCGCACCCGCGACGGTTCGCTGCGGCTGCTGGAGGAATCGCTGCGGCTGCTGAACACCGACCACATCGACCTGTGGCAGCTCCACCGGCTCGCGAGCGCCGAGGACGTGGAGCGCGTGTTCGCGCCGGGCGGGGCGATGGAGGCGATGCAACAGGCGCGCGAGCAGAAGCTGGTGCGCTTCCTGGGGATCACCGGCCACACCGAGCCGGGCGCGCTGATGGAGGCGAT
This sequence comes from Candidatus Eiseniibacteriota bacterium, assembly GCA_963776245.1. Lineage (GTDB taxonomy): Bacteria > Eisenbacteria > RBG-16-71-46 > RBG-16-71-46 > RBG-16-71-46 > CAVSAC01. Next base: position 837,141 of record CAVZLN010000006.1, read on the forward strand.
GCGGCGCTTCGCGTTCGACACCGTCCTGCTCGCCATCAACGCCGCCGATGCGCACCATCTCAGTTTCACGCCGGAGCTGCTGCCCATGGCGGTCGAGCAGCAGATGGGCATCATCGGCATGAAGATCCCGGCGCGCGGCCGCCTGCTCGCCTCCTGGACCCCTCCGCCGCCCGAGCAGCAGCGCGAGAGCGAGCGCCCGGCGCGCCCGGGCACGCTCACCATGCGCGAGGCGCTGTACTACGTGCTCTCGCTCCCGGTGAGCACCGCGATCATCGGTTGCGATTCGGTGGCCCAGGTCGAGGAGAACGTGGCGCTGGCGCGGGACTTCACGCCGTTGAGCGGGGCACAGCAGGCCGCGCTCAGCGCGCGCGCCGAGCCGATCGCCCGTCAGGCGCTGTTCTTCCGCCGCTGGGCGTGAACGCGCGAGGGCGCGTGGAATGTGTTCCAGGCCGCACCACGGCGGCCTCCGGAGCGCGTCGGCCGCCCCGTCTTGCCCGTGATCCGGGGACCTGCCATGTTCATGGCCCCCGCAGTGACGTCGCCCCCGACCCGCACTGTCCGGACGCCTGCCGGACCTCCACTGTTCGGCGCCAGCCGCCGAGAGGTCCGAGCGCCGACCGATACGAAACGGACAAGGAGGTAGCGATGACGCGGATCCCCCTGGTGGTCCTCGCTCTCGCCCTCGCCGTGCCGCCCCTGCTCGCTCCGCAGCCGCCGGCGCACGCCGAGGGACCGATGCTGGCCAACGGGCTTCTGCCCCCCGTGCCGGTGCCGGCGGACAATCCCCAGACGGACGCGAAGGTCCGGCTCGGGGCGCAGCTCTACTTCGACACCCGGCTCTCGGCGGACAACACGATCAGTTGCGCTTCCTGCCACGACCCGCGCACCGGATGGGTCAACCCCCATCCCACCGATACCGGGATCCGCGGGCAGGTGGGCGGACGCAACTCCGGAACGATCATCAATGCCGCCTACATGCGCGTGCAGTTCTGGGATGGGCGCGCGGGCTCGCTCGAGGAACAGGCGCTGGGCCCGATCCACAATCCCATCGAGATGGGCGAGACGCTCGAGAACGTGGTCGACAAGCTGAACGCCATCCCGGGCTACCGGGAGCAGTTCGAGCAGGTCTTCGGCACCCGCGTGACGAGCGACGGGATCGCCAAGGCCATCGCCGCCTTCGAGCGTTCCATCGTCTCCGGCCCGTCGCCCTACGACCGCTGGCTGATGGGCGAGAAGAGCGCGATGAGCCCCGCCGCGGTGCGCGGCCTGCGCCTGTTCAACGGCAAGGGCCACTGCACGCCCTGCCACAGCGGGCCCCTGTTCTCCGACCAGTCGTACCACAACATCGGCGTGGGGATGGACCGGCCGAAGCCGGACCTGGGGCGCTACGAGCAGACCCGGGACCCGGCGGACAAGGGTCGCTTCAAGGTGCCGACGCTGCGGAACATCGAGAGCACGCCACCGTACCTGCACACCGGCACGGAGAAGACGTTGATGGATGTGGTCGACTACTACGACCGCGGCGGGACCCGGAACGCGAACCTCGACCCGCTGATGCTGCCGCTCGGCCTGACGCCCCGCGAGAAGCGGGACCTGGTCGAGTTCATGAAAGCGCTGACCGGGCCCGTGCCCGCGATCCAGGTCCCGAAGTTCGCCGCCGGACCCGGGCCCGCTGCCGACGCCAAGGGAGGCCTGCGATGAAGATCCGACATCTGACCGTGCTCCTCGCCGCCTTGATCGCGTTGGCGGCCCTGGTACCGGGGGAGTCCTCGGCCATCCCGGTGTTCGCCAGGAAATACGGATTCGATTGCACGATGTGCCACTCGGCCTACCCCCGGCTCAACGACTTCGGCGCGCGCTTCCGGGCCGACGGCTATCGGCTGCCGGGCCGCGAGAAGACCGAGAAGACCATCCTCCAGTCGCCCACCCCGGTGGCGTTGCGCAGCAGCTCGGGCTACACCTACCACGAACTCCAGCACGAGCTGGATGCGGCCCGCACGCCGAAGCGGAGCGGGCTCGCGATGAATGGCCTGGACATCCTCTCCGCCGGGCTCCTGGGGCCCGAGATCGGGTACTTCGTGGTCTTCGTCCCGGGGATCAACGAGGCCCACGGCGTGGACGGGCAGGAGGCCTCGCTGGAGATGGCCAACGTCGTCTTCTCCCACATCGCCGGCCGACCGCTGACGCTGCGCGCCGGGCGGTTCGAGCCGGCCTACGCGGCATTCAGCGTCAAGCGACAGTTGAGCGTGTCGCCCTATGAGGTCTACGACTACGGCTTCGCCGGAGGCCCCAGGTTCTCCTACACCCAGACCGGCGTCGAGCTCCGGGGCGGCGGTCACGGCCCGCTGCGCGCGCTCGCCGGGCTGGTGGAGGGATCGGGCACCAACCTCGCCGGGGATCCACCGCAGGACGGCTACGTCCGGGTGGAGGGGATGTACGGTCCAGGCGAGGGGCAGAGCGCGGGGCACCGGTTCGGACTCACCGGCTACCTCGGACGGGCGAGGGCGGACACGTCCCTGCACGCGGCGGGCGGTCGCTCGAGGAGCTTCAGCCGCATCGGCGCGGACGCCAGCCTCAACGCCCGCGGCTTGAACCTCGCCCTGCAGTACCTCTGGGCCCGGGACGATGGCGAGCTCTGGGGACGCGACCGACGGACCACGTGGAGCGGCGGTTTCGCCGAACTGAGCTACACGTCGGACCGCCGGGTCACCGGCTTCGCCCGGTTCGGGATGGTGAACGAGCCGTCGTTCCTCGACCGGGACATCCAGCGCATCACGGCCGGCGGTCGCTACTACTTCGAGGACAACGTGGCCACGCACCTGGAGTACTCGCGCCAGACCGTGACGTCAGCGGCGCTCTATGACGTCACCGAGGACTTCCTCACGCTCCGGCTGGACTTCGCGTTCTGAACCGATCGAGGAGGGGGCAGGCGATCCCACCGCCTGCCCTGCCCGCGTCCCGCGTCCCGCGCTCCCCGACCCTCCTACTTCAGCGTCTCCTCGAAGAAGTCCAGCATCGCGCGCCACGCCCGGCGCGCGGCGACCGGATTGTAGGCGGCGCCCTTGCTGTTGTCGGTGCCGGCGCGCGAGTCGGTGAAGCTGTGCACGGCTCCGCTGTACTGCACCAGCTGCCAGTCCACGCCCGCGGCGCGCATCTCGTCGGTGAACGCCTTCACCTCGTCCTGGTTCACGAACGGGTCATCGGCGCCGTGCAGCACGAGCACCTTGGCCTTGATGTTCTTCGCGTCCCGCGGATCGGCGCTCTTGAGCGAGCCGTGGAACGTGACCACGGCCCGGACCGGCGCGCCACTGCGCGCGAGCTCGAGCGCACCGGCCCCGCCGAAGCAGTAGCCGATCACACCCAGACGCTCGCGATCGGTCTGCGGGCGGCTGGCGAGGTAATCCAGACCGGCGCGCACGCGGGCACGCAGGAGCGCGCGGTCCTGGTAGTACTTCCCGGCCTCGGCTCCGGCCGCTTTCGCGTCCGCGGGACGCACGCCCTTGCCGTAGACGTCGGCCGCGAGGGCCACGTAGCCGAGCGCGGCGAGCGCTTCGGCCTGCGACTTCTGGTGCTCCGTGGCACCGAACCAGTCGTGCACGATCAGCACCCCGGCACGTCTGCCCTGGACGGCGTCGTCGAACGAGAGGTAGCCCTGCAGCACCTTGTCGCCCTGCGGGTACTCGACCGTCTGCGTGATCACCTTGGCCCCCGCTTCAGTCGCGAGCGACACGGAGAACAGGCACAGCAGCGACCACAGCCACCCGGACGTCCTCTTCATGCAGCCTCCCTCCGCGGATCATCGTCGAAGCGGCATTTCCCCGCGAGGCTCCCCCCACCGCACGGCTCGTGGGCCCCGCCTCGCCGGGGGGGTTTGATTCGTTCACGCGCCAAAGGGTGTCGGCGAAGCAGGGACGCGAGACTCGCGCGGCGCCGGGAGCCCGCTTCGCGGATACTCCCGGGGGCCCCGGGCCCGCAAGCGAGAACCCCCCGCATCCTGGTCGGATGCGGGGGGTCTCGGTCACTGGCTCCTCGGGTAGGATTCGAACCTACAACCCTCCGGTTAACAGCCGGATGCTCTACCATTGAGCTACCGAGGAACGGTCTCGGGGTGGACCCGGAACCGGGTCGACCCACTTCGAAATGGGCGGCGAAGTCTATCCGCTGTCCACGACCCGGGTCAAGGCAATGGGCTCAGGCGCGGGCGTCCGCGCGTGCCGCGAGTTCGAGCTCGCGGGCCCGGAACGCGTACCCGCGGTGGCTCTCCGCGGGCCGATGTTCGAGGTGCCAGCGGACCACCTGCGGCAGGTAGTCGTCGAGGCGCGTGCCCAGCAGCCCCCATTCGCCCGCGGCGCGCGTGGCGTCGAGCACCGACGACCACGGGCCCGCGTACGGCGAGAAGGCGCGCTCGATGCCCGCCGCGCGGATCTCGCCACGCGGCACGTCCACGAATCGCGGCGTCAGCCCGGCGGCGGCCGCGACGCGCTCGAGCAGCTCGCGCAGGGTGACGGTCTCCGGCTGGCTCAGGTTGTACACGCGCTCGCGCGGCGGCGGCCCCTCGAAGAGCGCGACGATGGCGCGTGTCACGTCGCCGGCGTAGAGGTGGCGCACCGCGTTGGCGCCACCGTCGGGCAGCACCAGCGGACCGCGGTCGAGTAGTCGTTCGAGATACGCCCACAGGCGCAGCGTGCCATCCCCCTCGCCCTGCACGATGGGCAGGCGCAGGATGGTCGCGCGCACCCCATGCGAGGCGCGCAGCACCCGCACCACGCCTTCGGCGCGGCGTTTCCCTACGCCGTAGCGCCACTCGGCGTGCTCCGGGGAATCCGCGGGCGGCTCGGGGATCACCGGGCACTCGCTGGCCGCCTCGCGGAATGGAGGCGGCGCGGCCTCGGTGACCAGATAGACCTGCCCGGTCGAGATCATCACGTAGCGCCCGAGCGAGGCGTAGGGCACCAGCAGCAGGCGCTCGATGTCGGGGGCGTCGTAGGCGGTGAAGTCCACCGTGAAATCGAAGCGCGCGCCTTCGAGAACGGCCGCGAGCGAGGCCGGGTCCCGCCGGTCGGCGATCAGCGATTCCACGCCCTCGGGCACCGGGCGCCGGCCGCGTGAGAGTGCCGCCACCCGCGCGCCGCGCTCGAGCAGGGCGAGCGCGGTGCGCGCGCCCATGAAGCCGGTGCCTCCGATGAGCAGCACCCGCGCGCCGGTCACCAGGACCTGCCCTTCGGCCGCCGCCGGAGGAACGCAGCGGCGATCAGGACGATGGATGGGCTGCGCATGTGGACCCCCGGATGGAGCGCTGCGGGCGCGGGCGAAAGCGAGGCGGTGAGACTACCCCGCGCGATGCTGCCGGGGAAAGCGGCGGCGGCGGCGCTGACGCTTCGCTCAGGCGGGCTCGTAGTTCTCCGCGCGGCACTCGGGGCAGAGCCCATGGCTCACGTCCGCGATGCCGTGCTGCGCCAGGTACTCGTCGAGCGCCTGCCAGGCATTGGACGCGTTGCGCGCGCGGTGGCAGAACGAGCACACCGACAGCGAGACGGCACCACCGGAATGGCCGTTCCCGGCCGGCCGGGGACGCGCGGCTTCCAGCTCTGACCTCACCGCCTGCAACTCGGACACGGTGCGGCGGAGATCCTGGGTGAGCAGCACGATCCTCAATCCCGCGCGCACCCGGGCCATCAGCTCGGCCTGGTCGCACGGCTTGACGAGGTAATCGTCCGCGCCGGTCTCGAGACCCAGCAGCCGGTCGCTCAGTTCGCCCTTCGCCGTCAGCAGGATGAAGTACGGCGCGGCCTCGAGCAGTCCCGTCTTCACCGACTGGCAGAGCTCGAGTCCGTCCACCTCGGGCATCATCCAGTCGGAGATGACCAGGTCAGGCTCGAACGACACGATGGCCTTCATGCCCTCACGACCGTCCGAGGCGACCTGCACCTGGTAGCCCTCGACCTGGAGGCGCTTCTGCAGGACGCGCTGGAAGAACGCGTCGTCCTCGACCACTAGCACCTTGATCTCCCCGGTCGGCTTCACGCTGCCTCCGCAAGGCTGCGGCGAACCTGTGCGACGAACGCCTCGTGGTCCACGATCGGCTTGGAGACGTAGTCGTCGGCTCCGCTCTCGGCCATCAGCGACGCGGCGTCGCCGCGCATGGCGTGCGCGGTGGCGAGCACCACCGGCAGCCGCGCGGTCGCGGGCGCGGACTTGAGCCGGTGGCACAGGTCCACCCCGTTCGCCGGGCGGCCGTCGACGCGCGTATGGGCGAGCGACACGTCCATGATGATCAGATCCACGTCGCCGGAAGCCGCGAGCGCGAGCACTTCGGCGCCGTCCTCGGAGACGGTCACGCGGAAACCGCCGCGCTTCTCGAGGATCTTGCGGAACAGGATCGCGTTGTGCGGGTCGTCCTCGACCACCAGGATGTGGCTCATGCGGCCCTTTCGGTGGGCCCGCCGGCGGGCTCGTCCTCTTCGGTGTTCTCGCGCGCCACCTGCAGGTGCCAGTCGATGATGTGCGGCAGCAGCAGGGGGTTGTCGTGCACCGATCCCTTGGGCACGACGTCCAGCACCATCCCCTCCTGCAGCAAGCGCCGCTCCTCGTCGGAGCGTCCCTCGGGGAAGTTCGTGAGCACCAGGACGGGCAGGTCCGGTGCCAGGTTGGAGAGCGTCATCTCGCGCAGCACGTCGTATCCGCTCACCTCGGGCATCATGAGGTCGAGCAGCAGCAGGTCGAACCCGCGGGGCTGCGTGCGCAGCAGGTGCAGGCACTCCTCGCCATTGGTGGTGATCTCGACCATGAAGCGCTCCGGCGGGAGCACCTTGCGCACGTAGGCGGCCACGGCCGGATCGTCGTCGGCCATCAGGACCCGCAGCGTGCGCCCCACATCGCCGTCGACCAGTTCCCGGATCTTCGCCAGCAGGGCCGCGCCCTCGATCGGCTTCTGCAGATGGTGCGGCTTGCGAGCGAACGCGGTGGCCTTCAGCTTCGCCTTGAGTTCACCGTCGAAACCGGTGACGAACACGATCGGGACATGGCGCGTCTTGGGATCCGCCGTCATCCGCTCGGCGAGGTCCCAACCGGTGCGCAGGTGCGCGCCGTCTGAGGAGGTCAGAGCGTAGTCGAGCACGACCACCGCGGGTCGCAGGCGCCGCGCGAGCATCCAGCCGATCTCGGCATTGCGGGCCTCGACGGTGCGGTACCCGTGCTGGTGGAGCAGCGTGCCGAGGAACAGACGGAAGGTCGGGTCGTCCTCCACCACCATCACCAGCGTGCCGTCCTGCGGGCCCTGGATCCGCTGGGCCGCGGTCTCCTCGTCCACCGTCTCCGCGTCGGTCTCCCCGTGCCACACCGGCAGCGAGAAGTACATGCGCGTGCCCGTGCCCGGGCCGTCGCTGTGCACCCCGATGATCCCGCCCATCAGCTCGACCAGGCTACGCGAGATGGCGAGGCCCAGGCCCGTGCCTCCGTACCGGCGCGTCGTGCTGCCGTCGCCCTGCGTGAACTTCTCGAAGATCACCTTCTGGCGGTCGGCCGGGATGCCCACCCCGGTGTCGTGGACCTCGAGCATCACGTACCCGAGCTCGGCGTGAGGGAGCGCGCGCACGGTGATGCTGCCGGTGTGAGTGAACTTGAGACTGTTCCCGACCAGGTTGATGAGGATCTGCTTGACCTTGCCGAAGTCGCCGCGCACCCCGAGCAGGCGGTCGTCCGGCGGCACGAAGGTGAGTCGCAGGCCCTTTTGCGCGGCCTGGACATGCGCGATGGTGTACACCTCGTCGAACAGCGCCCCGATGTCGATGCGCTCGATCTCGAGGGTGAGCTTGCCGGCCTCGATCTTGGCGATGTCGAGCACGTCGTTGATCAGACCCAGCAGGTGACGGGAACACTGCAGCGCCTGCTTCTGGAAGTCGCGCTCCTCCTCCGGCGAGTCGCACATGCCGTCGAGCACCAGTTGGAGGAACCCGATCATGCCGTTCAGCGGGGTGCGCAATTCGTGCGAGGTGTTGGCCAGGAACTCACTCTTGAGCCGCGAGGCCTCCTCCAGCTGGGCGTTGGCCTCCTCCAGCCGCCGGTTGCTCACCTCGAGGCCCTCGGCGAACGCCTGGATGCGGCGCTCGGCCTCGATGCGGTCGCTGACGTCCCGCACGATCGCGGTGTGCAGCAGGTCTTCGCCCTCTCCCGAGGTGCCGAGCGAGAACTCCACCGGGACGGAGGCGCCGTCGGAGCGCAGCACCTCGGACTTGACCACGGTGCCGGCCGTGGGGGCACCGGCCTCGAACGGTCCGGGGTGCAGGAAGCGCTCGAGCGGAGCGTCCCGCAGCTCGGCGATGGAGCGGCCGAGCAGCGCTTCGGCCGCCCGGTTCACGTTCCGCACGCGGCCCGCGGCGTCGAGCGTGACGATGGCGTCGAAGGCATTGTCGAACACCGCCTGCACGCGGGCGGCGTGGCGGCGGGTGATCTCCATCTCGCGCTGCGCGAGGCCGCCGAGATACTGGCGGCGCCAGAACCAGAAGGCGGTGATCGAGGCCAGGAACATCGCGAGGTCGAGGACCAGCAGCCCGATGAGCGTGTTGCGCATGCCCTCGAGCAGGGTGCGGCGCTCCGCCTGGCCGACCAGCCCCCAGCCCAGCTCGGGGAGGTAGCGTGAGACCGCCCAGTACACCGCGCCGTGCCCGCCCGTCACCTCGACGCTCGATTCCACGCCCGCCGCGGCCATCGCGGCCGCCTTGGCGCTGGGATCGGTGCCCGGGATCTGGTCGCCCGCCGCGAACGCCGTCCCTGCCGCGGGCGCCGAGAGGAACACCACGTGGTCGCCCGCCGCGCGCACCAGGTAGGCCCCGGCCTCCGGGCCATAGCCGGGCCAATCCTGCAGGAGCGGCTCGAGCACGTCCGCGACCCGCACGTCGAAGATCGCGACCGGGGTCCCGGTCGCGTCCGCGAGGTCGGTCATGGGAACGGCGAGGGCCACGACGGGGAACCCGCCGGAGCCGTGCAACAGATCTGCGAAGACGGGCGCGCCGACGCTCGCCGCTCGCCGCGACAGCTTCCGCAGGTCGTCGGGGCGCTCGTCCTCCACGCCGGGGGTCGACGCGAGGATGCGGCCGTCCGGACCGATCACCTGCACGGCCATGAAGTCGAACGTGCGCCCGGCGCGCACCAGCTCGGCCTGAAGGCGCTCGCGTTCCGCAGCCGTGAGCGGCCGGACGATCGCCCTCCGGGTCAGGTCCAGCAGGCCGTCGCTTCCCGCCGCGAAGCGTGCCTCGCGCGCGACGTGATCGAGCGCGTCGCGCACCGCGTCGCGGCACTGGTCGGTCTGGGCGACGAGATGGCCCCACTTCTGGTCGACGGTGCGGTTGCGCGTGCCCTGGTAGATGCCGACGTTCAGCAGCGCCAGGCTGACCACCGCGAGAGCGGTCAGCCCGATGGCGATGCGCACCCCCTCCCGCCGGGCGTCGAGGCCACCGCCCAGCAGGGACGGGACCGCTCCCCGGGCATGCGCGGCACCGGGGGCATGGGGGGAAGCCGTTTTCGCCGGCTTCATCGTCGGGGGATGGTATCCGGAGGTCATGGTCAGGGGGGGCGCACTCCGGCGTCCCCCCTGAAGATTATCGGCAAGCGACAGCGCGACTTGAGCGGGGAGCCGCGCGCTGCTTCACGAGCCCGACCGGGCTACGGGCGCGGGGCGTCGTTGCGCTGCCAGTACTTGGGCCGGACGTTCGCCTGGAGAACCCGCTTGCGCAGCCGGAGTGCCGCCGGCGTGACCTCGAGCAGCTCGTCCTCGCGGATCCACTCGAGCGCCTGCTCGAGGGACATCTTCTGCGCCGGGAGCAGGTGCACGCTCTCCTCGGAGTTGGACGAGCGCATGTTGGTGAGCTTCTTCTCCTTGACGATGTTGACGTCGATGTCCTCTTCGCGCGCGTTCTCCCCCACCACCATGCCCTCGTAGCACCGGTCCCCGGGCTCGACGAACATCTTGCCGCGGTCCTGCGCGTGCTCGATGGCATAGGCGGTGATGCGCCCCGCGCGGTCGGCGGCCAGCGCCCCGGTGGTGCGGTGCGGGATGTCGCCCTGCCAGGCCTCGTAGCCGTCGAACAGGTGGTTCAGGAGCCCGGTACCGCGCGTGTCGGTCAGGAACTGATTGCGGAAGCCGATGAGCCCGCGCGAGGGGATGCGGAACTCCAGCCGCACGCGGCCGGTCCCGTGGTTGACCATGTTGGTCATGCGGCCCTTGCGACGCCCCATCTTCTCGGTGACGATGCCCACGAACTCCTCGGGACAATCGATGACGAGCTTCTCCATCGGCTCGAACACCTCCCCGTTCTCCTTGCGGGTGATGACCTCGGGCTTGCTCACGGCGAGCTCGAAGCCCTCGCGACGCATCATCTCGATGAGGATCGCCATCTGCAGCTCGCCGCGTCCCGAGACCTGGAACGCGTCGGGCGTGTCGCAGGGTTCGATCCGGATGCTCACGTTGGTGAGCAGTTCGCGCTCGAGCCGGTCCTTGAGGTGCCGCGAGGTGATGTACTTGCCCTCCTGCCCGGCGAACGGCGAGGTGTTGATCGAGAACACCATGCTCACGGTGGGCTCGTCGACGACCACGCGCGGCAGCGGCGAAGGCCGGTCCACCTCGGTGACGGTGTCGCCGATATGCACCTCCGCGAATCCCGCCAGCGCCACGATCTCCCCGGGGCCCGCCTGGGCCACCTCGGTGCGGTCGAGGTTCTCGAAGACGTACAGGTTGGTGACGCGTGCCCGGCTCAGGCTGCCGTCGAGGCGCACCAGCGCCACGTCCTGCTTCGCCGAGACCGTGCCGTTGACGATCCGGCCGATGGCGAGGCGTCCGATGTAGTCGGAGTAGTCGAGGTTGAGCACCAGCATCTGCAGCGGCAGGTCGGGCTCGTAGATCGGCGCCGGGATGTGCTCGATGATGGCCTCGAAGAGCGGCACGAGCTTGTGGTCCTCGCCATCGGGCGTGAAGCGGCAGATCCCATCGCGGGCGATCGTGTACAGCACCGGGAAGTCGAGCTGCCCCTCGTGGGCGTCGAGATCGATGAACAGGTCGTAGATCTCGTCGAGCACCTCCGCGGGCCGGGCGTCCTTGCGGTCGATCTTGTTGATGACCACGATCGGGGCGAGCCCCAGCTCGAGCGCCTTCTTGAGCACGAAGCGCGTCTGCGGCAGCGGACCCTCGCTGGCGTCCACCAGCAGCAGCACCCCGTCCACCATCTTGAGCGTGCGTTCGACCTCGCCGCCGAAGTCCGCGTGGCCCGGGGTGTCCACGATGTTGATCTTGTGCGCGCCGTAGCGCACCGCGGTGTTCTTGGCGAGGATGGTGATGCCCTTCTCGCGCTCGAGATCGTTGGAGTCCATGATGCGATCCACGACCTCCTGGTTGGCGCGGAACACGCCGCTCTGCCACAGCATCGCGTCCACCAGGGTGGTCTTGCCGTGGTCGACGTGGGCGACGATGGCGATGTTGCGCAGGTCCTCGCGGACCGCGCCGCGCGCCGCGGGAGTGGGGCGAGCGCTGGTGGGGTTCAGGCTGGTGGGGTTCAAGACGTCCTCCTTCATGGGTGATCCGCGGACGCCGTCAGGCCGAGCGCGCGCAGCAGCGCGGGCCAGTAGCCCTTCTGCTCGACGAGCGAATCGTAGGAGTACAGCGCCAGCCGGGGGAATCCCAGCGTGCGCGCTCCCAGGATCTTCGCGGCCGCGGCCGCGGGCCCGGTGTTGTAGATGGCGATGCCAGGCACCACGCGGTCGGTGGCACCGAGCTCGCGCAGCGTGGCGAGCAACTGGTCCATCACCGTCTGGACCACCGGGGCGTAGCACATCAGGTAGACCCGATCGAGCAGGGTGTCGCGCAGCCAGCCGCGCCACTGCTGCGCGTGCCGGCGCTCCGCGTTGGCCGTGTCGGGAAGCACCGCGGCACTGAGCTGGATGCCGGGACGCACGGTGGCGAGCGAATCCCTCACCCCGCGCACGATGGCGGTGACCTGGGCGAGCTGGAAGGCCGACCACGCCGAGTCCATCGCCGCCCGGCGGGCGGGCGGCAGGCGGCCGAAGCGATCCGGGTCGACGCCGGTCTCCAGCGCGAACCGCGCCCGCGTGGTCATGTCGTAGCCGACCGCCACGCCGGGCTGGCGGATGTAGTCGAGGTGCACCCCGTCCACCGGGTACCGCACGGCGATCTCGCGGGCCACGCTGGCGATCCACGCCTGCACCCCGGGATGGGCGGGACTCAGGAACACCCCCTCAATGTGCAGCCGCCGGCGCTCGCGTTCGGGGATCTGGCTGAGGCGGCGTCCGTCGCGCATCCGCGCCACCCACTCGGGATGCGCCCGGATGACGTGACGGGGATCGCGCGGCGGCCGCGGCGCCGACCACACCAGGACGCAGTTCATCCACGCGTGCACCTCGAGCCCCGCGGCATGCGCCTGCGGCAGCAGCGCCCCGAGCGGATCGAACCCCGGCGGGGTGGTGCTCGCGCTCAGCGCCTCCGCCCGCGGCAGCAGATCCGAGCGATAGTAGGCGTCGCCGCGCCCGACCACCTGCACCAGCAGACCGCGCACGCCCAGCGCCCGCGCGCGGCGCACGACCTCGTCCACGTCCGCCGGACAGGTGAGGGCCGTGCGCACGACCCACAGGTCGTCCACCAGCGGGCCCGCCGGACGTGCGAGGGCCGTGGTGTCTGCCGTGGACGGCGGGACCGGCTCCGGCGGCTGCGCCCACGCCGGGCACGCCAGCGCCACCGCCATCAACAGCGGCCAGCAGAGCCTCGTGCGTTGGCCTCGGATCATGTGAGCGGAATCCTCCCGGTGACACGTGCGCGGGCGGAAGGTCCCCCCTCCGCCCGCGCGATGCTGCGACCGCGATCGGCGCGCTAGCCGGTCTTCACCCGTCCACGGCGACGCGCGGGGGTCGCGACCTCGCTGTCCTTCTCGTCGCGCTTCCGGCCACGCTTCGACTTGTCGGGGGCGTCGGATTCGCCCTTCCCCTCTTCCTTGCCTTCCTTCTTCTTGGCCGTCTTGCTGCCCTTGAGCGCCGCTTCCTTCGCTTCGGCGGCGGCGATGCGGTCCTGACGCTCCTGGTCCTTCTGCTCGACGCTCTTCACCAGTTCGAGATAGCCCGTCTCCGCCGCGTCCCCGAGCCGGCGACCGATCCGCACGATGCGCGTGTAGCCGCCCTTGCGGTCCGCGTACCACGGCGCGATGGTGGCGAACAGCTTCTGCACCACCTCGGGCTTGAAGAGGAAGCGCGCGACGTGACGGCGGGCCGCCAGATCGCCCTGCTTTCCGAACGTGATGAGGCGCTCGGCGAGCCGCCGCGCCTCCTTGGCCTTCTCCACCGTGGTCTCGATGCGCTCGTACTGGAAGAGCGCCGTGACCAGGTTGCGGAGCACGGCACGACGGTGCGACGACGTGCGGCTCAGCTTGCGATGATCCTTGCGGTGACGCATGTGCGGTCGTCCTTCTCTGCCGGCTCTGGCGCGGGCGGACTAGCCCTCGACGTCGACCGGGGTGCGGGGCTCGAGGAAACGGCTGATGTCCATCCCGAAACTCAGCTTCATCTCGCCCAGGATGTCCTGGATCTCCTTGAGCGACTTCCGGCCGAAGTTGCGGAACTTGAGCATCTCGCCTTCCGTCTTCTGCACCAGTTCGCCGATGGTCTTGATCTCCGCGGCGCGCAGACAGTTGCTCGAGCGCACGGACAGCTCGAGTTCCTCGACGCTCTTGTCGAGCAGCCGGCGCGTGTGGACGACCTCTTCGTCCTCCTCCACATCCGCCTCGACCTCCATCGGCATGTCCGAGTGGATGAGGAGCAGGAAATGCTCCTTCAGGATCATCGACGCCCACGCGACCGCGTCCTGCGGCAGGATGCTGCCGTCGGTCCAGACCTCGAGGGTCAGCTTGTCGTAGTCGATGCGCTGGCCGAGGCGCGCGGCCTCGACCTCGTAGTTCACCCGCGTGACCGGTGAGAACAGCGAGTCGATCGGGATGACCCCGATCGGCCGGTCGGTCGCGACGTGCGAGTCGGCCGAGACGTAACCGCGGCCGCCGCTGATCTCGACCTCCATGCGCAGGTCGCCGTCCCGGTTGAGCCCGGCGATGTGGAGTTCGGGGTTCAGCACCTCGACCTCCGAGTCCACCTTCAGGTCGCCGGCCTTGAGCTCGCCCTTGCCGCGAAGCTCGAACACGCCCTTCTTCACACCATCGCCGTGCAGCTTCAGCCGCACCTGCTTCAGGTTGAGGATGAGCTCGGTGACGTCCTCGATGACGCCCGGGAGCGTCGAGAACTCGTGCAAGACGCCGTCGATCCGCACCGCGGAGATCGCGGCGCCCTGCAGCGATGAGAGCAGGGTACGGCGCAGCGCGTTCCCGAGCGTGACCCCGAATCCGCGCTCGAGGGGCGACAGCTCGAACTTCCCGTACCGGTCGGTATTCGCCGAGTCGGCCTCGACCTGCTTCGGCATGGTCAGATTCTTCCACTTCATGAGGAATGCCCCCTCAGGAGAAGGCGATCAGTCATCACTTCGAGTAGAGCTCGACGATGAGCTGCTCGTTGATCGGGACCGTGATGGACTGGCGCGTGGGGATGCTCAGCACGCGGCCGGTCATCTTCTCGACGCTCAGGTCCAACCACTCGGGGGTGCTCTGCCCCTTGCGGGACTCGAGTGTGTTCAACACCACCGCGAGCTTCTTGCTCTTGTCGCGGAGACCGACCTCGTGCCCGGCCTTCACCTGGTACGAGGGGATATCCACCTTGCGGCTGTCCACCTGGATGTGTCCGTGACGTACGATCTGGCGCGCCATCGCGCGGCTGGGGGCGAACCCGAGCCGAAAGACGACGTTGTCGAGACGACATTCGAGCATCTGGAGCAGGGTCTCGCCGGTGACTCCCTTCGACGTCGAAGCCTTGGCGAAGAAATGACGGAACTGCCGCTCGAGCAGCCCGTAGATGCGGCGGGCCTTCTGCTTCTCGCGCAGCTGCACGCCGTAGTTGGTCTCCTTCACGCGCCGGCTCTTGCCGTGCTCGCCGGGAGCGTAGGCCCGGCGCTCGATGGCGCACTTGTCACTGGAGCACCGCTGCCCCTTGAGGAAGAGCTTCATCCCCTCGCGGCGGCAGAGGCGGCATTTCGCATCGTGATACACAGCCATGGCGTTCGCTCCCCTCTAGACCCGGCGCCGCTTCGGCGGACGGCAGCCATTGTGCGGAATGGGCGTGACGTCCTTGATCGCGGAGATCTCGAGCCCCGCCGCCTGGAGCGAGCGGATGGCCGCCTCGCGCCCGGCGCCCGGACCCTTGACCCAGACCTCGACGCGCTTCATCCCCATGTTGAGGGCCTCGCGAGCGCTCGACTCGGCGGCGACCTGCGCCGCGAACGGCGTGCTCTTGCGCGAGCCCTTGAAACCCACCTTGCCCGCGCTCGCCCACGTGAGGACGGCGCCATCCATGTCGGTGATCGTGACGATCGTGTTGTTGAAGCTCGCCTGCACATGGGCGACCCCGTTCACACTCGCCTTGCGGTCGCGTTTCTTGGCCTTCTTGACTTCCGCCACTCGAAACCTCCGTGCGCGCGCCGCCTCCGCGGCGCCGCTGTCATGCCGTTACTTCTTGGGCGGCGCCGCCTTGGCCACCGGCTTCCTCACCGCTCCGGCGGTCTTCTTCGGACCCTTGCGCGTGCGCGCGTTCGTCTTCGTGCGCTGGCCGCGCACCGGCAGCCCGCGGCGATGCCGGAGCCCACGATAGGCGCCGATGTCCATCAGGCGCTTGATGTTCATCGCCATCTCGCTGCGCAGCGAGCCTTCGACCTTGTGGTCACGCTCGATGATGCTCCGCAGCTTTCCGGCGTCCTCGTCACTGAGATTCTTCACCCGGGTGTCCGGCGAGACGCCGGTGGACGCCAGGATCTTGCGCGCCGTCGTGTGACCGATGCCGTAGATGTACGTCAGCGCGACTTCGATGCGCTTGTCCGCCGGCAGGTCGATACCCGCGATACGTGCCACGGAATTCCTCCTCTGAGCCTTACTTCTGGCGCTGCTTGTGCCGCGGATTGCGGGTGCAGATCACGCGGATCACGCCCTTGCGACGCACCACCTTGCAGTGCTCGCAGATCTTCTTCACCGATGTCCGAACCTTCATGTCCGCCTCCCGCCGCGATGCCGCACGGCGCTCACCGCCACGCTGCTTCGCGGCGCGACGACCTACTTGTACCGGTACACGATCCGCCCGCGCGACAGGTCGTAGGGCGAGAGTTCGACCGTGACCTTGTCCCCCGGCAGGATCTTGATGAAATGCATCCGCATCTTGCCCGAGATGTGGGCCAGCACCTTGTGACCGTTCTCCAGCTCCACGCGGAACATCGCGTTGGGAAGGGGCTCGATCACCGTGCCTTCGACCTGGATGCCTTCTTCTTTCGCCAATCCGTCCCTCGGTTCTTCGCGACCCGCATGGGCCGCCCTGCCTCGCACCGGACCCGGGCCCTCGGCCCGACTTCGGCCCGCGCCAGCCCGGCCCCTACTTCCCGCGCTCCGGAAGGAGCGACAGGATCTCGGGTCCTTCCGGACCGACCGCGACCGTGTGCTCGAAGTGGGCGCTGTAGCCGCCATCCCGCGTCACCACCGTCCAGCCGTCGGCCTGCGTCTCGACATCCGGTCCACCGGTGTTCACCATCGGCTCGATCGCGAGCACCTGTCCCGCCATCAGCCGCGGGCCCCGATCGGGCGGCCCGTAATTCGGCACCTGCGGTTCCTCGTGCATCTGCTTCCCGATCCCGTGCCCGACCAGCGCGCGCACCACGTTGAATCCCTGCGGCTCGACGTGCGACTGGACCGCATGCGAGATGTCGCCGATCCGGAGACCCGCCCGCGCCTGCGCGATGCCGTGCATCAGCGCTTCTTCGGTCACCTGCAGGAGGCGCCTGGCCTCCTCGCTGACCCCGCCCACCGCGAAGGTGCGCGCCGCGTCCCCGTAGTAGCCGCCCATCTCCACTCCCACGTCGATCCCGATGATGTCGCCCTCGCGCAGCACGCGCGGGCCCGGGATCGCATGGACCACCTCTTCGTTCACCGACGGACAGATCGAGGCGGGGAACCCGCGGTAGCCCTTGAACGCCGGGCTGCCCCCGTGGGCGCGGATGAACGCCTCCGCGATCGCGTCGAGCTCACCCGTGGTGATGCCCGGCCGCACCTCCTGCCCGAGACGTTCCAGCGTGCGCGCCACCAGCTGCGCGGCGGCGCGGATCGCCTCGATCTCCGATCTATCCCTCAGGTACACCATGTTCTCATCCCGCCGCTCGCGCGGCCGCCAGGACCTGCTCGATCGCGCGGTACACCTCGTCCATCGTGCCCAGTCCCGGCACCTCCCGCAGGCGCCCCCGGCTGCGGTACCAGCCGATCAGGGGCTCGGTCGACTCGCGGTACACCTCGAGCCGCTTGCGGATGGTCTCCTCGCCGTCGTCCTTCCGTTGCACCAACTCCACCCCCGGATGGTCGTCGCAATGACGCCCGTCCCGGGGCGGCGCACTCGCCAGATTGTAGGCCCGCATGCAGACGGGGCACTCGCTGCGCCCACCCAGCCGCCGCGCCACCTCGTCCTCGGACGCGTCGAGGCAGATCGCCGCGTCCACCTTGAATCCGCGCTGGGCGAGCACCGACTCGAGCGCCTCCGCCTGAGGCACCGTGCGCGGGAACCCGTCGAGCACGAACCCCGCCGCCGCGTCCGGCTCGGCGCTCCGTTCGCGCACGAGCCCGATCATCACGTCGTCGGGCACCAGTCTGCCCTGCTCCATCAACCGCCGGGCCTCATTCCCCAGCGGCGTGCCCTTCGCGACCGCTTCGCGAAGGATCTCGCCGGTCGAGATCAACGCCCAGCCATGCTCGGCCGCGATCCTGCGGCCCTGCGTCCCTTTGCCCACGCCCGGTGGCCCCAGCAAGACCAACCGCATGGTTACATCCGCGCGCGTCCGCGGATCCGCCCGCGTTTCACGAAGCCTTCGTAGTGCCGCATGATCAGGTGGGACTCGATCTGCTGCAGCGTGTCGAGCGCCACGCCCACCACGATCAGCACGCTGGTCCCGCCGATGATGATGGTGCGCGAACCCGTCGCACTCATGATGACATCGGGCAGCACCGCGATCAGCGCGAGGAAGACCGCTCCGGGAAGGGTGATCCGCGACAGCACGCGGTCGATGTACTCGGCCGTCTTCTTGCCGGGACGGATGCCGGGCACGAAGCCGCCGTACTTCCGCATGTTCTCCGCGAGGTCGTTCGGGTTCAGCACCACCGCGGTGTAGAAGTAGGTGAAGAACACGATGATGATCGCGTAGAGCGAATTGTAGAACCAGCCCATCGGGTCGAACAGCCGCACCAGGTTCTGCAGCGGATGGTCGGGCGGCACGAAGCCCGCGACCGTGGCCGGCAGGATCATGAAGCTCGACGCGAAGATGATCGGGATCACGCCCGCGGTGTTGACGCGGAGCGGGATATGGGTGCTGGCGCCGCCGTACATCTTGCGGCCGACCACACGCTTGGCGTACTGCACCGGGATCTTGCGCACCGCCTGGGTCATGAGCACCACCGCCCCGACGACCGCGATCACCATCACCACGACCAGCAGCACCGTGAAGAGGGTGAGGCTGCCGCCGCGGAACTCGCGGTAGGCCATCAGGATCCGGTTGGGCACGCCACCCAGGATGTTGATGAAGATGATCAGCGAGATGCCGTTGCCGATGCCGTGCTCGGTGATCTTCTCGCCCAGCCACATCACGAAGATCGTGCCGGTGGTCTGGGTGATGACGGTAGAGAAGAAGAACAGCGGGCCCGGGTCCGGAACCACGCTGGTGCCCTGGGCCGCCCCCATGTTCACGAGGAACACGGCGTACCCGAAGGACTGGAGGATCGAGATCAGCACCGTGCCGTAGCGCGTGATCTGGGTGAGCTTCTTCTGGCCCTCCTCGCCCTCCTTGCGCAGCTTCTCGAAGTACGGCACCACCGCCCCGAGCACCTGCAGGATGATCGAGGACGAGATGTAGGGCATGATCCCGAGCGCAAAGATGGTCGCGCGAGAGAACGCCCCGCCGACGAACATGTCGTACATCCCGAACAGCCCGCCGCGCTGGGAGTCGAACGCGCTCCTGAGCGCCGCGGCGTTCACTCCCGGGGTCGGGACGTGCTCGCCCAGCCGGTAGACCACGAACAGCGCCAGGGTGAAGATGATCCGGCGCTTGAGCTCGGGTACCTGGAAGATGTTCCGGAGTTTCTCGAGCATGCGTGCCTAGGCCTTCGCGCCGGGGGTTTCGACCGTGCCGCCGGCCTTCTCGACGACCCGGCGGGCGACTTCGCTCACGGCGTCCACCTTCACGGTGATCGCCGTGCCGATCTCACCGCCCGCGAGCAGCTTGATCGGGCCGGGACGGCGCACGATGCGCTGCGCCTTGAGCCACGCGCGGTCCACGACCACGCCGGCCGGCGCCTTCGCCAGCGCTCCCACCTTCACCACCTGATACTCGACGCGCCCGGGGTTCTTGAAGCCGCGCTTCGGCAGACGTCGCTGGACCGGCATCTGCCCGCCTTCGAACCACACCGGCACACCCCCGCCGGTACGGGCCTTGTGGCCCTTGTGGCCCTTTCCCGAGGTGCCGCCGATGCCGCTCCCGGGGCCCTTGCCGCGCCGCTTCCTCGTCTGCGTCGCGCCGGACGCAGGTCGGATCTGTCCGATTCGCATGGTTGTCAGTCCTTGATCTCTTCCACCTGCAGGAGGTGGCGGACCTTGAAGATCATGCCCCGGATCTGGGGCGTATCGACGTGCGTGACGGAGCGCTGCAGCTTGCGGATGCCGAGCGCCTCGAGCGTGCGGTGCTGATCCTGCTTGTGCCCGCTCGCGCTCACGATCTGGCGGATGAGCAGCTTAGGCGCCATGCGACTCGCCTCCCCGGCCGAACAGCTCGGCCACCGTGCGACCGCGCATCGCCGCCACGTCAGAGGCGCGGCGCAGGCCGCGCAGGCCGTTCACCGTGGCCTTCACCATGTTGTGGGGATTGCGCGATCCGAGGCACTTGGTGAGGACGTTCTGCACGCCCGCCACTTCGAGCACCGCGCGCACGCCCGCGCCGGCGATGACGCCGGTGCCGGGTGACGCGGGCTTGAGGAGCACCTCGCCCGCCCCGAAATGGCCCACGATCATGTGCGGGATGGAGCCCGCGCGCGTCAGCGGGATGTTGAACATGCCCTTCTTGGCCGCCTCGCCCGCCTTGCGGATCGCGTCGGCGACCTCGTTGGCCTTTCCGAGGCCGACGCCCACGCGGCCCTTCTGGTCGCCCATCGCGACGATGGCGTTGAAGGAGAACCGCCGGCCGCCCTTCACCACCTTGGCGCAGCGGTTGACCGCGATCACGCGCTCGGCGAACTCGGACTTGGGTGCTTCATGCATGCGCGCCACGAGACGCCTCCTAGAATTCCAGGCCGCCGGCGCGAGCGCCGTCGGCGAGCGCCTTCACGCGCCCGTGGTACAGGTAGCCACCGCGGTCGAAAGCCACCTTCGTGACCCCCGCCGCCTTGGCGCGCTCCGCGAGCAACTTCCCGACCGCGCTGCTGACCGCGGTCTTGCCCGTGCCCTCGACCTTGCCCGCGAGATCGTCGCGGCTCGAGGCCGTGGCCAGGGTGCGGCCCGCAAGGTCGTCGATCAGTTGGGCGTAGATGTGCTTGGAGCTGCGATAGACGCTGAGGCGCGGCCGCTGGACATCGCCCGACACGCGCTTCCGGATGCGATAGCGCCGGATCCGGCGCCGCTCGTACTTGTTGTGTTGTCCGCTCATTATGCCGACCCCGCCGCCTTACCGGCCTTCCGGCGGATGTACTCGCCTTCGTATTTGACGCCCTTGCCCTTGTAGGGCTCGGGGGGACGGAACCCGCGGAGATCGGCGGCGACCTGGCCCACCAGCGCCTTGTCGATGCCGCTCACGCTCATGCGCGTGGGGCTCTCCACCTTGACGGTGATGCCCTCCGGCGGGTCGAAAACGATCGGGTGCGAGAAGCCGAGGGCCAGCACCACCTTCTTGCCGTCCTGCTGGGCGCGATAGCCGGTGCCGACGATCTCGAGCGTCTTCCCGAACCCCGTGGTCACTCCGGTGACCATGTTGTTGATCAGCGCGCGCATCGTCCCGAACGCGGGATTGCGCGTGATCTTCTCCGCCGAGACCCGGGCCTCGGAGCCTTCGACCACCACGGTCGTGCCGGCGAGCACGTGCGTCTTGAGCTCGCCCTTGGGACCTTTCACGTGCACGGCGCCGTCCGCCACCTTCACGGTGACACCCGCCGGGAGCGGGACAGGCCGCTTGCCGATACGAGACATGTCGGCCCCCCTACCAGACCTGGCAGACGAGCTCGCCGCCAAGTCCCGCTTCGCGGGCCTCACGGTCGGTCATCATGCCCTTCGACGTGGACAGGACCGTGGTACCCAGCCCGCCGAGGACGCGCGGTACGCGGTCCTTCGGGACGTACACGCGGCGGCCGGGCGTGCTCACACGCTTGATGCCGCTGATCACGCTGACGTCGTCCGCGGTGTACTTGAGGTACACGCGCAGCATCCCCTGCTTGGTATCCTCGATCAGCTTGAAGTTGTTGATGTACCGCTCCCGCAGCAGGACCTTGGACAGCTCGGCCTTGACGCGTGAGGCGGGCACGTCGACCTTGCGATGCTTGGCGCGGATCGCGTTGCGCAGGCAGGTCAGGAAATCAGCCACCGGATCACTGACGGACATCCATCCTCCTCGAGACCAGCGTCCAGGCCGTCATGCACCGCGCGAGTTGCGCGGCCACGGCCTGCAGCCTGGCCTCCTCCGCCCCCGCAGGGGCGATGCTCACCAGCTCGACTTGACGACGCCCGGGATCTGACCCGAGAGCGCCAGTTCACGGAAGCAGATGCGGCACAGACCGAAATCCCGCAGGACGGCGCGCGGGCGCCCGCAACGGTTGCAGCGGGTGTACGCGCGCACCTTGAACTTCGGAGTGCGCTTCCATTTCTCGATGATCGACTTCTTCGCCACGGGGCGCTCCTATCGCTGACGGAAGGGCATGTTCATGAGCTTCAGCAGCTCGCGCCCCTCTTCGTCGGTCTTGGCGGAGGTGACGATCGTCACGTCCATACCGCGGATCTTCCCCACCTTCTCGACGTTGATCTCGGGGAAGATGATCTGCTCGTTCAGACCCACCGTGTAGTTGCCACGCCCATCGAACGACCGCGAGTTGAGGCCGCGGAAGTCGCGGATCCGGGGCACCGCCACGTTGACGAAGCGGTCGTAGAACTCGTACATGCGGGCGCCGCGCAGCGTCACCGTGCACCCGATGGGCACGCCCTCGCGCAGCTTGAAGTTCGAGATCGCCTTCCGGGCGCGCCGCACCGAGGGGCGCTGGCCCGTGATCTGGCCGAGCTCGTTCATCGCGGCGTCGAGCAGCTTCTGGTCGGTGATGGCGTCGCCGACGCCCATGTTGATCACGATCTTCTGGATGCGCGGGGCCTGCATGATGCTGGTGTACTTGAAGTGCTCCACCAGCGCCGGACGCACCTTCTCGAGGTAGTACTTCGCGATGCGCGGCTTCTCCTTGAGGCCGGCCGGGCGTCCCTCGGTCACCGGTCCCGACGGACCGCTGGCCTTGCCCTCGGCCTTGGTGGCCTTGCCGCCCTTGCTCTTCGGGGGCGCCGTCTTGACCGCGCCGCCCTTGCTCTTCTTGTCGTCCGCCATCACGTCACTCCAGGGTCAGGTTCACCGCGGCTCGGCTCGACCCTGGTGGTTCGAGCCGCGGATGCGGTCATTCGGGCTTGTTGATCGTCTCGCCGCTGGCGCGCGACACGCGCTCGCGCCGTCCGTCCGCCAGCGTGCGCATACTCACGCGCGTGCCCCGGCCGGCCTTCGCGTCCCACAGCAGCACGTTCGAGATGTGCACTGGCGCTTCCTTCTCGATGATGCCGCTCTTCATGCCCTGCTTGCGGGCCTTGGTGTGACGCTTGACCAGGTTGACCTTCTCGATGACGAGCCGGTTCTTGACCTCGTCCACGGAGAGCACCCGCCCGGTCTTGCCCTTGTCGTCGCCGGCGATCACCACCACCGTGTCGCCCCTGCGGATCTTGAGCCCCATCAGATCACCTCCGGCGCGAGCGACACGATCTTCATGAACGCCTTCTCGCGCAGCTCGCGGGCCACCGGCCCGAAGATGCGCGTGCCGCGCGGCTCCTTGTCGTCGTTGATGAGCACCACCGCGTTCTCGTCGAAGCGGATGTACGAGCCGTCCTTGCGGCGGCCTTCCTTGACGGTGCGCACGACGACCGCCTTCGCGACATCACCCTTCTTGACCGCGGCACCCGGGATCGCGTCCCGGATGGAAACGACGACGATGTCGCCCAGGCGTCCGTAGCGCTTGTGGTGGCCGCCGAGCACCTTGATGCATTGGGCCCGCTTCGCGCCGCTGTTGTCCGCGACGGTCACCATGGTTCTGAGTTGGATCATTGGCCTGCTCCCGGGTGCCGATCGCACCCCATCTGCCGCGTTGCTCGGTCGCGCCTTGCAGCTGGGCCGCCCTCGGCCCCCTCACGCACTTGAACTACTTCGCCTTTTCCACGAACTCCACGAACCGCCAGCGCTTGTCCTTGGACAGCGGCCGCGTCTCCGTGAAGCGGATGACGTCACCCATGCGACATTCGTTCTTCTCGTCGTGCACCTTGAACTTCGCGCGACGGCGCACGTAGCGGCCGTACGTCGGGTGCTTCACCAGACGCTCGATGGAGACCACGATCGTCTTGTCCATCCGATCGCTCACCACCTTGCCGACGCGGACCTTCCTTCTGCTGCGTTCGATCTCTGCCATATCGCTCCGTTCCCCGGCCGCGCTAGGCGCGCGCCGAGCGCTCCTTTTCCCGGAGCACCGTGAGCAGCCGCGACATCTCGCGACGGCTCGTGCGGATCTTCAGCGGGTTGTCGAGCTGCTTCATCGAGTTGCGGAAGCGGAGATTGAAGAGCTCCTCGCGCAACTCGGTCAGCCGCGCGGTGATCTCGTCGACCGTCAGGTCCCGCATTCCA
Organism: Candidatus Eiseniibacteriota bacterium; assembly: GCA_963776245.1. GTDB lineage: Bacteria > Eisenbacteria > RBG-16-71-46 > RBG-16-71-46 > RBG-16-71-46 > CAVSAC01. The sequence continues at coordinate 861,202 of CAVZLN010000006.1, forward strand.
GTCGCCTTCACCTGAGCCACGTCACTCACCTCCCAGCTCGAGGCGTTCCACGAAGCGCGTCCGGATCGGCAACTTGGAGGCGCCCAGCTTCATGGCCTCCTGTGCCGCCGCGCGCGGGATGCCTTCGAGCTCGAACATGACCCGCCCGGGCTTGATCACGGCGACCCAGAACTCCGGAGCGCCCTTGCCCTTGCCCATGCGGGTCTCGGCCGGCTTCTTGGTGACCGGCTTGTCCGGGAAGACCCGGATCCACATCTTCCCCCCGCGCTTGATGCTGCGCGTGATGGCCACGCGGGCGGCCTCGATCTGGCGGTTGGTCACCCACGCCGGCTCGAGCGCCTGCAGCCCGTACTCCCCGAATGTCACGGTGCCGCCGCGGTGGGCCTTCCCGCGCATGCGGCCTCGCTGCTGCTTGCGGTATTTGACGCGCTTCGGCATCAGCATGACGAACGTACCCCCTAGCGGCCGGTGGCCGGGGCCGCAGCCACCGCCTGCGGCTTGTCCAGCACCTCGCCGTGGAACATCCACACCTTCACGCCACAGGTGCCGTAGGCCGTGTTGGCGGTCGCGCGTGCGAAATCGATATCGGCGCGCAGCGTATGCAGCGGCACGCGCCCCTCGCGGTAGGTCTCGAAGCGCGCCATCTCGGCGCCGCCGAGACGGCCGGTGCAGGCGATGCGGATGCCCTGGGCGCCCGCGCGCATCGAGGAGGCGATCGCCTTCTTCATCGCGCGCCGGAACGACACGCGCTGCTCGAGCTGCTTCGCGATGTGCTCGGCGACCAGCTGGGCATCGAGATCGGCGCGCTTGATCTCCTCGATGTTCAGCTGCACCAGCTTCTTCGTGATCTGCTTCATCTCTTCGGAGAGCTTGTCCACCTGCTCGCCCTTGCGGCCGATGACCAGGCCCGGGCGCGCGGTGCGGATCCCGATCGTGACCTTGTCACCCTTGCGCTCGATGGTGATCTTCGAGATCCCGGCCTGGTAGAGCCGCTTCTTGAGGTACCGCTTGATGAGCAGGTCCTCCTGGAGCAGCTCCGCGAAGTTCTTCTTCGCGAACCAGCGCGAGTCCCAGGTCTTCACGATCCCGAGACGAAGGCCGATGGGATTGGTTTTCTGACCCATGTGATCAGGTCTCCCTGGTGGCCACGGTCACCGACACGTGGCTGGTGCGCTTGAGCAACGGAGTGGCGCGCCCCTGCGCGCGCGGCAGCCAGCGCTTGAGCGTCGGCCCCGCACCGACGATCGCTTCGGCGACGTAGAGGTCCTCGATCCGCACCTTGCCCTCATGGAGAGCGTTGGCCACCGCGGACTTCAGGACCTTCTGGACGATGCGGGCGCCATTCTTGGGCGTGAACTGGAGCGTGACCGTGGCCTGCTCCACGCTCTGCCCACGAATGAGGTCGAGGACCTGGTTGCACTTCCGCGGCGTGATGCGCACGTAACGCTGGATGGCTTTGGCTTTCATGACATCACTTCCCGGGCACCGCGACCTTCTCGGCCGCCCTCTCTCCGTGCCCGCGGAACACGCGGGTCGGGACGAACTCCCCGAGCTTGTGGCCGACCATGTTCTCGGTCACGTAGATCGGGATGAACTTGTTGCCGTTGTGCACGGCGAGCGTGTGGCCGACGAACTCGGGCAGGACGGTGCAGCGCCGCGCCCAGGTCTTGAGCACGCGCTTCTCGCCCGCGCGGTTCAGCGTCTCGATCTTCTTGACGAGGGAGTCGACGACGTACGGCCCCTTCTTGATGGAACGCGCCATGTGGTCCTACTCCCCCTTACTTCTTCCGCTTGCGCACGATGAGCGAGTCGCTCAGCTTGCGCTTGCGGGTCTTGAGGCCCTTGGAGATCTTGCCCCACGGCGAGCACGGGTGCCGGCCGCCCGACGACTTGCCCTCGCCGCCGCCCATCGGGTGGTCGACCGGGTTCATCGCGACGCCGCGCACGCTCGGGTTGCGGCCCATCCAGCGGCTGCGACCCGCCTTGCCGATCGAGACGTTCTCGTGATCGATGTTGCCGACCTGTCCGACGACCGCGCGGCAGTTCACGTGGAACCGGCGCACCTCGCCCGAAGGCAGGCGCAACTGCGCGTAGTCGCCTTCCTTCGCCATCAGCTGGCAGAAGGACCCGGCCGATCGCGCCACGCGCGAGGCACGGCCGGGGATCAGCTCGACGTTGTGGACGTTGGTGCCGAGCGGCATGCTCTTCAACGGGAGGCAATTCCCCGTCTTGATCTCGGCGTCCGGACCCGACTGCAGCACCTCGCCCACCTTCAGGCCGTCGGGTGCCACGATGTAGCGGCGCTCGCCGTCGGCGTAGTTGAGCAGCGCGATCCGCGCCGAGCGGTTGGGATCGTACTCGATGCTCGCCACCCGGGCGGGGATGCCGTCCTTGTTGCGCTGGAAATCGATCAGCCGATACCGGCGCTTGTGTCCGCCCCCGATCCACCGCATCGAGACGTGGCCGTAGTTGTCACGGCCACCCGTCTTGCGGATGGGCTCGGTGAGCGACTTCACCGGCTTCCGGCGCGTGATCTCGGAGAAGTCCGGGAGCACGGTGTGCCGGAGCGACGGAGTCAGCGGTCGGAATTTCTTGAGGCCCATGAGTTCCTCTTGAGCGGCGGGCGCCGGAGCGTCCCGCTAGATCTGCTCGAACAGCTCGATCTTCTGATCGGGTTTGAGCGTGACGATCGCTTTCTTCGAATCGCTGCGCCGGCCGACCCAGCGGCCCTGGCGCTTGACCTTGCCGCGAACCTGCATGGTGCGAACATCGTCCACCTTCACCGAGAAGATGGTCTCGATCGCACGCTTGATCTCGATCTTGTTGGCGTCGCGGGCCACCTCGAAGTGGTACTGGTTGCGCAGCTCGCGGAGCTCGGTGCCCTTCTCGGTGATCAGGGCCTTGCGGACGATCGAACGCGGATCCTTCATCGGACGTAGACCTCCTTGACGCGTTCGAGGCCCGCCGCGGTCAGCAGCACCGCCTCGCAGTCCAGCAGGTCGTACGGATTGAGCTGCTGGGCCTGCGTGGTCCGCAGGTTCCTCAGATTGCGGCAGGACTTGAGCACGTTCTCGTCGGCATCGCCCAGCACGAGCAGCGTGCGCTTCTCGTAGAGACCGAGCTTCTTGAGCACGTCGGCGACCGGGCGCGTGTGCGGCCGGTCGAGCGCGAGCGTGTCGAGCACGTACACCGCGCTCTCCACCGCCTTGAGCGAGAGGGCCGAAACCAGGGCGGTGTGGCGCTGCTTCTTCGGCAGGTCCGTGCGGTAGCCGCGCGGACGCGGCCCGAAGGCGCGACCGCCGCCCGGCATCAGCGGCGAGGTGTTCGAGCCCTGGCGAGCGCGGCCGGTGCCCTTCTGCTTGAACGGCTTGCGGCCGCCGCCCGAGACGAGGGCGCGATTCTTCACCGCCGCGTTGCCCTGGCGCTGGTTGCCCAGGTGGCGCTTCACCGAGAGCCAGAGCAGATGCTCGTGCACCGGCTGCCCGAACAGCTCCTCGGGCAGCGCGGCGGAGCCCTTCTCGCTCCCGTCGGCGCCGTAGATCTTCGCGGTCATGGCGTTCATGGTCAGCCTTCCTGCTTCTTGACGTAGACGAGGCCGTTCGTGCACCCCGGCACCGCGCCGCGCACGAGGATGACGTTCTGCTCGGCGTCGACGTGGACGACCTGGAGGTTCTTGGTCGTCAGGCGCTTCCCGCCCATGCGGCCCGGGAGGCGCTTGCCCTTGATGACACGCGAGGGATAGGCGGACGAACCGATCGAGCCGGGCTCGCGCCCCATCGTCGGGCCGTGCGAGGCATGGCCGGCGGAGAAGCCGTGGCGCTTGATGACCCCCGCGAATCCGCGGCCCTTGGTCGTCCCCTCGACGTCGATGATCTCACCCTTCTCGAACAGCGCCACGGTGAGGCTCTGTCCGACCTGGTAGCCCGACGCATCCCCGACGCGGAATTCGCGCAGCGTGCGCGAGGGCGTCAGGTTCTTCTTCTTGAACTGGCCGAGCACCGGGCGGGTGAACCGCGACTCCTTGTTGGAGCCGAAACCCAGCTGCACCGCGGCATAGCCGTTGTGGCCGGGGGTGCGCACCTCGACGACGGTGCACGGTCCCGCTTCGATGACGGTCACGTTGACGCTCTCTCCACTCTCCGTGAAGAGGCTCGTCATCCCGACCTTCTTGCCGATGAGTCCGATCATGTTCTTTCTCCGGGCCGCCGCTGGGCGTCCTCAGGATCGTCGCGTCAGGTCTTGATCTCGATGTCGACGCCCGCGGGGATATCGAGCTTCTCGAGCGCCTCCATCGTCTGGGCGGTCGAGCGCGTGATATCGATCAGGCGCTTGTGGATGCGGATCTCGAACTGCTCGCGGGACTTCTTGTCCACGTGCGGGCTGCGCAGCACCGTGTAGACCGTCTTCCGGGTCGGCAGTGGAACCGGCCCCGAGGTGACGGCGCCGGTGCGGCGCGCCTCGCGCACGATCTTCGACGCGGACTCGTCCAGCGTCGCGTGGTCGTACGACTTCAACTTGATGCGGATCTTCTGAAGCATCGTCGGCTCCCTACTTGAGGATCTCGACCACGACGCCGGCGCCGACGGTGCGGCCGCCCTCGCGGATCGCGAAGCGCAGCCCGTTCTCCATCGCGATCGGCGTGATCAGCTCCACTTCCATGTCCACGTTGTCGCCCGGCATCACCATCTCGCGCCCCGCCGGCAGCGTCGCCACCCCCGTCACGTCGGTGGTCCGGAAGTAGAACTGCGGACGGTACCCGTTGAAGAACGGCGTGTGCCGTCCGCCTTCCTCTTTCGTCAGCACGTACACCGAGCCCTTGAACTTGGTGTGCGGCGTGATCGACTTCGGCGCCGCCACGCACATCCCCCGCTCGATGTCGTCCTTCTCCACCCCGCGCAGCAGCAGCCCCACGTTGTCCCCGGCGATCGCCTCGTCCATCGACTTGCGGAACATCTCCACCCCGGTCACCACCGTGTCCCGCGTCTCGCGCAGCCCCACCACCTCCACCTTGTCCCCCACCTTCACCTTCCCGCGCTCCATCCGCCCGGTCGCCACCGTCCCGCGCCCCGAGATCGAGAACACGTCCTCCACCGCCATCAGCAACGGCTTCTCGGTCGCCCGCTCCGGCGTCGGGATGTAGCTGTCCACCGCCTCCATCAGGTCCAGGATGCACTGGTTCGCCGCCGCATCCTTGCCCAGCCCTTCCATCGCCTTCAGCGCCGAGCCCCGCACCACCGGGATGTCGTCCCCCGGGAACTCGTACTTCTTCAGCAGCTCCCGAACCTCCAGCTCCACCAGGTCCAGCAGCTCCGGATCGTCCACCATGTCGCACTTGTTCATGAACACCACGATGTACGGCACCCCCACCTGCCGCGCCAGCAGGATGTGCTCGCGCGTCTGCGGCATCGGCCCGTCCGCCGCCGACACCACCAGGATCGCCCCGTCCATCTGCGCCGCCCCGGTGATCATGTTCTTGATGTAGTCCGCGTGTCCCGGGCAGTCCACGTGCGCGTAGTGCCGCGCCTTGGTCTCGTACTCCACGTGCGCCGTCGCGATCGTGATCCCGCGCTCCCGCTCTTCCGGCGCGTTGTCGATCGAACCGTAGTCGCGCACCAGGATCTTCGGGTTGTTCTGCGACAGCACCATCGTGATCGCCGCCGTCAGCGTCGTCTTCCCGTGGTCCACGTGCCCGATCGTCCCCACGTTCACGTGCGGCTTCGTGCGCTCGAACTTCTGCTTCGCCATGGACGGAACCTCCGTTTTCGCGACGTGCTGCTTCAGTCAGACGGCCCCGGGCGGCGCTGGGCGCGGCCCCGGGCCGGGATCCTCTAACCTCTGGCCTTCGCCACGATCTCCTCCGCCACGCTGGCCGGAAGGGTGTCGTAGCGCGAGAACTGCATCGAATACGCGGCGCGCCCCTGCGAGATCGAGCGCATCCGCGTCGCGTAACCGAACATCTCGGCGAGCGGCACGGAAGCCGCCACCACCCGCGCCGAGCCGCGGTGGAACATGCCGCCGATGCGGCCGCGGCGCGACGACAGGTCGCCGATGATGTCGCCCATGTACTCCTCGGGCATCACGACCTCGACGTCCATGATGGGCTCCAGCAGGCGCGGATGCGCCTTGTGGCAGGCCTCCTTGAACGCCATGGAAGACGCGATCTTGAACGCCATCTCGGACGAGTCGACCTCGTGGTACGAGCCGTCGAGCAGCGTCACCTTGATGTCCACCATCGGGTAGCCCGCGACGATCCCGCTCTTGAGCGCCTCTTCGACGCCCTTCTCGCACGCCGGGATGAACTCCTTCGGGATCGAGCCGCCGACGATCGCGCTCTCGAACTCGAAGCCCTTGCCCGCCTCCTGCGGCTCCACCTTGAGGATCACGTCGGCGAACATGCCCTTGCCGCCGGTCTGGCGCACGAAGCGATGGCGCTGCTCGGCCGGGTTCGAGATGGTCTCCCGATACGCGACCTGCGGCTTGCCGACGTTCGCCTGCACCTTGAACTCGCGCATCATGCGGTCGACGATGATCTCGAGGTGCAGCTCGCCCATGCCCGAGATGATGGTCTGGGTGGTCTCCTCGTCGGTGTGCACGCGGAAGGTCGGGTCCTCCTCCGACAGGCGCTGGAGCGCCTCGGCGAGCTTCTCCTCGTCGACCTTCGACTTGGGCTCGATCGCCACGTCCACCACCGGCTCCGGGAAGTGCATCGACTCGAGCGTGATCGGGTTGTCGAGCGCGCACAGCGTGTTGCCGGTGGTGACGCCCTTCAGGCCGATCGCCGCGGCGATGTCGCCGGAGTAGACCTCCTTGACCTCTTCGCGCTTGTTGGCGTGCATCTGGAGCAGGCGCCCGATGCGCTCCTTGCGGCCCTTGGCCACGTTGAGGATCGAGTCGCCGGTCGCCACCTTGCCCGAGTAGACGCGGAAGAACGTGAGCTTGCCGACATGCGGGTCGGTCATGATCTTGAACGCCAGCGCCGAGAACGACTCGTCGTCGCTGGGCCGGCGCTCGATGTGGTCGAAGGTCACCGCGTCCTGGCCGCGCACCGGCGGCTTGTCCACCGGCGAGGGGAGCAGGTCCACGACCGCGTCGAGCAGCGACTGGACGCCCTTGTTCTTGAATGCGGAGCCGCACAGCACCGGGTTGATCGCGCCCTGCAGCGTGCCGTTGCGCAGCGCCCGGCGCATGTCCGCGGAGGTGTAGGGCTGCTCGTGCAGGTAGTTGTGCATGAGCTGCTCGTCGAACTCGGCGATGGTCTCGAGCAGATGGAAGCGCGCGGCCTCGGCGGACTGCACCAGGTCGCGGGGGATCTCGTGGACCTCGAACTTCGCGCCCATCGTGTCTTCGAGATAGGTGATCGCCTTCATCTCGACCAGGTCGATGGTCCCGGTGAAGGCCTCGCCCACGAACATCGGCAGATGGATGGGCACCGGCCGCGCGCCGAGGCGGTCGCGCATCATGCTCACGACGTTCTCGAAGTCCGCGCCGACGCGGTCCATCTTGTTCACGAACGCGATGCGCGGGACCCCGTACTTGTCGGCCTGGCGCCACACCGTCTCGGACTGCGGCTCGACACCGCCGACGGCGCAGAACACGGCGACCGCGCCGTCGAGGACGCGCAGCGAGCGCTCCACCTCGACGGTGAAGTCCACGTGGCCGGGGGTGTCGATGATGTTGATGCGGTGCTCGCGCCATTGAGCGGTCGTCGCGGCGGAGGTGATCGTGATGCCGCGTTCCTGCTCCTGCTCCATCCAGTCCATGGTGGCGGCGCCGTCATGGACTTCGCCCACGCGGTGGATCCGGCCCGTATAGAAGAGGATCCGCTCGGTCAAGGTGGTCTTGCCGGCGTCGATATGGGCCATGATCCCGATGTTCCGGTACTTATCGAGCGTGGTCTGCCGAGGCATCGGCGTGGAGATCCTCTATCGCTTGGGTCGAATCGTCGACAGCACCACCTGCCTTTCCGTTCCCACAGAAAGTGCGGCGATGGACTTCTCGGGCCACCCGGGACCGTCAGGCCCGGCCCGTGGCAGGACGCCCCGGAATCCGAGCCCAGGCCGGCACGAAGGCCGGCCTTCCGTCAGGAGTGGGCTACCAGCGGTAGTGCGCGAAGGCCTTGTTGGCCTCCGCCATCTTGTGCGTGTCTTCGCGCTTCTTGACGGCGCCACCCTCGTTCCGCGACGCGGCGACGATCTCAGCCGCGAACTTCTCCGCGAACGTGTGATCGGTGCGGGCATCGGCGTACGTCAGGATCCAGCGCGTGGCGAGCGCGTTGCGGCGCTCCGGGCGGACTTCCACCGGGACCTGGTAATTGGCGCCACCCACGCGGCGCGACTTCACCTCGAGCACGGGCTTGACGTTGGTCATGGCCTGCTTGAGGACCGTCATCGGTTCGGTGCCGGTCTTCTGCTCGATGATGGTCATCGCCGTGTAGAAGGCGCGCTCCGCGATGGACTTCTTCCCCGCCGACATCATCGAACTGATGAAGCGGGTCACGAGCACGCTGTCATACTTCGAATCCGGCGCCGGTTCGCGGCGCTGGACGTAACCTTTGCGAGGCATTCTCGCTTCCCCATTCCCGTGCGCCCCGCCCATGGCGGAAATGCACGGTCGTCGGACCGCGCCCCCGAAGGGGTCACCGTCCCGTGTGTCGACCCTACTTCGACTTGGTGCCGTACTTCGAACGGCTCTTCTTGCGACCCTGCACACCGCTCGCGTCGAGCGTCCCGCGCACGATGTGATAGCGCACACCGGGCAGGTCCTTCACGCGGCCACCGCGGATGAGCACGATCGAGTGCTCCTGCAGATTGTGGCCTTCGCCCGGGATGTAGCAGGTCACTTCGATACCGTTCGTCAGCCGGACACGCGCCACCTTGCGCAGCGCCGAGTTCGGCTTCTTGGGCGTGGTCGTGTACACGCGAGTGCACACGCCGCGCTTCTGCGGACACGCCTTCAATGCGGGCGCGCCGGTCTTGCTCTTCTGGGGCCGCCGTCCATGACGGACGAGCTGGCTCAGCGTCGGCACAGTTGACCTCCAACCTCTTGTCGACGTAGGGCATGCGCGGACAGGCAGGCCACGGCATCCGTGAAGGGACTACATGCGCCGTTGCCGCGCAAGGTGCGAAAACTTACCTGCCTACTCCCACTCTGTCAAGCGGTTTTGGCCCCTTCGTCCTCGATGATGGTCGCTTCTTCCATGGGCACCGGCCGTTCCGCTTCGAGACGGAGCCGACGGTAGTTCGGCATGCCGGTCCCGGCCGGGATGAGGTGCCCGATGATGACGTTCTCCTTCAACCCTCTCAAATAGTCCACTTTACCCTGGATGGCGGCCTCGGTGAGCACCCGGGTGGTCTCCTGGAACGACGCCGCGGAGATGAAGGAGTCGGTCGACAGGGACGCCTTGGTGATCCCCAGCAGGAGCGGCTGGAACGTCGCCGGGCTCTGGCCCTCCTTCAGCATCCGCTCGTTCTCCTCCAGCACCACCAGGCGGTCCACATGCTCCCCTTCGAGGAACGGCGTGTTCCCCGGGTCCTCGATACGGACCTTCTGGAGCATCTGGCGCACGATGACCTCGATGTGCTTGTCGTCGATGCGCACGCCCTGGAGGCGGTAGACCTCCTGGATCTCGTTGACCAGGTACTCCTGCACTTCCTCGATGCCCTTGATCTTGAGCACGTCATGCGGGTTGATCGGGCCCTCGGTGAGGCGGTCGCCCGCCCGCACCTGGCTGCCCTCCTGCACGTACAGGTGCTTGCCCTGCGGGATCTGGTACTCGCTCGCCGCGCCGTCCTCGCCCCGGACGACGATCTTGCGCATGCCGCGCGAGACCCCGCCGAACTCCACGCGGCCGTCGATCTCGGAGACGATCGCGGCGTCCTTGGGCCGGCGCGCCTCGAACAGCTCCGCGACGCGCGGCAGACCGCCGGTGATGTCGCGGTTCTTGGCGCCCTCGCGGCGGATCTTGACGATCACGTCGCCGGCGACCACCGGCTGGCCGTCGCGCACCTCGAGGCGGGAGCCGGTCGGCAGCGGATAGTGGGCGAGCTTCTTGCCGTCCGAGCTGAGGATGTCGATGGCCGGCTGCAGCTCCTTGTTGCGGTCCTCCATGATGACCAGGAGGCGCATGCCGGTGGTGTCGTCGACCTCGTCGCGGACGGTGACCTTGTCCTTCACGTCCACGAACCGCACGCTGCCACCGCGCTCGGTGACGATCGGCTTGTTGTAGAGGTCCCACTCGAAGATCGCCTGCTCGGCCTCGATCTTCTGGCCGTCCTTCACGAACAGGTGGGCGCCGTAGGGCACCGCGTAGCGCTGGCGCACGCGGCCGTCGGGATCGAGCTCCTCGATCTCGCCGTTGTAGCCCACGCACACCCTCATGTTCGTGCGCGGGGCGCCTTCGGTGACCGGCTTGTACTCCACCGTCTCGAGCGCCACGAACCGCACCGTGCCGTCCCCCTTCGACTTCAGGCGGGACTGCTCGACCTGCAGCGTGGCGGCGCCGCCGATGTGGAAGGTGCGCAGCGTGAGCTGGGTGCCGGGCTCGCCGATCGACTGCGCGGCGATGACGCCCACCGCCTCGCCGAGGTCGGTGAGGCGCCCGGTCGCCAGGTTGCGGCCGTAGCACTTCGCGCACACGCCGCGGCGCGCGTCGCAGGTCAGCACCGAGCGGATGCGCATCTGGGCGAGGCCGAGCTTGGAGGCCTCGTCGATGCGCGCCGCCAGCTCCTCGTCGATGAGCTCCGCCGCCTCCACCAGCACCTCGCTGGTGATCGGGTGGACCACCGGCTCCGAGGCCACGCGGCCGAGGACGCGGTCGGCGAGCGACTCGATGACCTCCTCGCCGTCCTTGAGCGGGGCGACCGAGAGTCCGCGGATGGTGCCGCAGTCCGGTTCGTTGATGATCATGTCCTGGGCGACGTCCACCAGGCGGCGCGTCAGGTAGCCGGCGTCGGCGGTCTTGAGCGCGGTGTCCGCGAGGCCCTTGCGCGCGCCGTGGGTCGAGATGAAGTACTCGAGGACGTCGAGGCCTTCCTTGAAGTTGTGGATGACCGGAGACTCGATGATCTCGCCGAGACCGCCGGTGATCTTCTTCTGGGGCTTCGCCATCAGACCGCGCATGCCGGCGAGCTGGCGCACCTGCTCGCGGTTACCGCGCGAGCCCGAGTCCGCCATCATGAAGATGGGGTTGAACCCCTCGCGGTCGCGCTCGAGCCCCTCGAAGGTCTTGTTCTCGACCTCGGTGGTCGCGCGCGTCCAGGCGTCGATGACCTTCTGGTAGCGCTCGCCCTCGGTGATCACGCCCTTCTGGTAGTTGGCGTTGATGGTGTTCACCTCGGTCCGCGCCTTGTCGATGATCCCGCCCTTCTCGGTCGGGATGCGCACGTCGTCGATGCCCACCGTGAAGCCCGCCTGCGTGGCGTACTTGAAGCCGAGGTTCTTGAGGTCGTCGAGCAGGTCCGAGGTGACCTCGGAGCCGAGCGTGCTGTAGCTGTCGCCCACCAGCCGCTCGAGACGCTTCTTGTCCATGGTCTCGTTGACGAAGCCGATCGACGGCGGCACCACCTGGCTGAACAGCACGCGGCCCGCCGAGGTCCGGACGTACGCTCCGGTCGCCGGCTTGGCGAGCTGCACCGACGAGGCGCGCAGGGCGATCATCCCGTGCAGCGAGATCTCGGCGTTGTCGTAGGCCGCGCGCACCTCGCCCGGGCTGTGGAACGTGCGCAGCCGGCGCGGATCGTCGGCCGCCAGCTTGGCCTTCGCGGCGCGCGGGTTGAGGATCTCGCCCCGCGTCTTGGTGAGGTAGTGGCACCCGAGCACGATGTCCTGGTTGGGCGTCGCGAGCGGACGGCCGTTCGCGGGCGACAGGATGTTGTGGGTCGAGAGCATGAGCAGGCTGGTCTCGATCTGCGCCTCGAACGAGAGCGGCACGTGCACCGCCATCTGGTCGCCGTCGAAGTCGGCGTTGAACGCCTGGCAGACCAGCGGGTGGATGCGGATGGCCTTGCCTTCGACCAGCACCGGCTCGAAGCCCTGGATGCCGAGGCGGTGGAGCGTCGGCGCGCGGTTGAGGAGCACCGGGTGGTTCTGGATGATCTCGCCCAGGATGTCCCACACCTCGGGCTTCTCGCGCTCGACCAGCCGCTTCGCGCTCTTCACCGTCTGGACGTAGCCGCGGTCCTCGAGCTTGCGGATGATGAACGGCTTGAACAGCTCGAGCGCCATGTTCTTGGCGGCGCTGTGATTCTTCGGCAGGCCGCACTGGTTGAGCTTGAGCTCGGGCCCGACCACGATCACCGAACGGCCCGAGTAGTCCACGCGCTTGCCGAGCAGGTTCTGGCGGAAGCGGCCCTGCTTGCCCTTGAGCATGTCGCTCAGGGACTTCAGCGGGCGGTTGCCCTGCCCGCGCACGGCGCGGCTGCGGCGGCCGTTGTCGAACAGCGCGTCGACGGCCTCCTGCAGCATGCGCTTCTCGTTGCGCAGGATGACCTCGGGCGCCTTGATGTCCATCAGCTTCTTGAGCCGGTTGTTGCGGTTGATCACGCGCCGGTAGAGGTCGTTGAGGTCGGAGGTCGCGAAGCGGCCGCCCTCGAGCGGCACCAGCGGGCGCAGGTCCGGCGGCAGCACCGGGACGACCTCGAGGATCATCCACTCCGGGCGGTTGCCGCTGTGGCGGAACGCCTCGACGATGCGCAGGCGCTTGAGCTGCTCCTTCTTGCGCTGGACCGACGTCTCCATCTTGGCCTGCGCGCGCAGCTCGGTCGAGAGGTCCTCGAGGTCGAGCTCGCCGAGCAGGTCGCGGATCGCCTCGGCGCCCATCTTGGCCTTGAGGTTCGAGTCCGGCTGCTCGTCCATGACCTCGTTGTACTGGTCCTCGGAGATGATCTCCTTCTTCTTGAAGCCGGTGTTGCCCGGCTCGATCACCACGAAGGACTCGTAGTACAGGATGCGCTCGAGGTCGCGGATGCTCATGTCGAGCAGGTGGCCGATGCGCGACGGCACGCCCTTGAAGAACCAGATGTGCGAGACCGGCACCGCGAGCTCGATGTGGCCGAGACGCTCACGGCGCACCTTGGCCTGCGTCACCTCCACGCCGCAGCGGTCGCAGATGACGCCGCGGTAGCGGATGCGCTTGTACTTGCCGCAGTTGCACTCCCAGTCCTTGACCGGGCCGAAGATCTTCTCGCAGAACAGGCCGTCCTTCTCCGGCTTGAAGGAGCGGTAGTTGATCGTCTCCGGCTTGGTCACCTCGCCGTGCGACCAGGCGCGGATGACGTCCGGCGAGGCCAGGCGGATGCGGATCGAGTTGAACGCCGCGCGCCGGCGCGGCTCGCGATCGTCGATCCGGCTCAGGCCCAGCTTGCCCGTGGCCATGTTGAGAGGCGACTGCAGTTCGGTCTCGTGGATCATGTGGTTCTCCGTGGTCCGCGTTGGAATCCCAGGGGCGCCGCGAGGCGGCGCCGATCACGGTGAAGGTCCGCTACACCTCCTCGAACTGGACTTCCAGACACAGACTCTGCAGTTCCTTCACGAGCACGTTGAACGACTCCGGCACGCCGGGCTCGGGCGGGTTCTCGCCCTTCACGATCGCCTCGTAGATGCGCGACCGGCCGGCGACGTCGTCGCTCTTGACCGTCAGGAGTTCCTGCAGGGTGTACGCCGCTCCGTACGCCTCGAGCGCCCACACCTCCATCTCGCCGAAACGCTGGCCGCCGAACTGGGCCTTGCCGCCCAGCGGCTGCTGCGTGACGAGCGAGTACGGCCCGGTCGACCGTGCGTGGATCTTGTCATCCACGAGGTGACTGAGCTTGAGCATGTAGATGTAGCCGACGCACACGCGCTGATCGAACGCGTCGCCGGTGCGGCCGTCGCGCAGGACCTCCTTGCCATCCTCCGGCAGGCCCGCGGCACGCAGCTCCGCCTTGATCTCGTCCACGGTCGCGCCGGCGAACACCGGGGTCGCGCACGTGTAGCCGAGCTTGCTCGCGGCCCACCCGAGGTGGGTCTCCAGCACCTGCCCGATGTTCATACGGGAGGGCACGCCGAGCGGGTTGAGCACGATCTCGACCGGCAGGCCGTCCGGCAGGTACGGCAGGTCCTCCTCGGACAGGATCTTGGCGACCACGCCCTTGTTGCCGTGGCGGCCGGCCATCTTGTCGCCGACCGAGAGCTTGCGCTTCTTGGCGATGTACACCTTCACGAGCTTGACCACGCCCGGCGGCAGCTCGTCGCCGCGGGTGACCTTCTCGATCTCCTTCTCGAGCTCCTTCTCGCAGCGGGTGAAGGCCGACTGCGCGCCCTCCATCGCCTTCCAGAAGCGCTCGTTGAACCGCTCGTCCTCGGTCACCGGAGTGCCCCAGGCGAGGTCGTCGAGATCGACGCTCTCGAGGAAGTCCGCCGCGTACTTGCGGCCCTTGCGGGCGATCGCCTCGCCGGTGGACGCGCTGCGCAGCACGTTGACGAGCTGCTCGGCGAGGATCTCGGTGACGCTCGCCAGCCGCACGTCGGCGATGCGCTCGCGCTCCTTCTTGCTCTCGCGGCGCAGCTTCTCGATCTTCTTCTTCTCCTGCTGCTTGGTGCCCTCGTCCTTCTCGCGGCGCGAGAACACCTTGATGTCGATGACGATCCCGTCCATGCCCGGCGGCGCCTTGAGCGACGCGTCGCGCACGTCGCCGGCCTTGTCGCCGAAGATCGCCTTGAGCAGGCGCTCCTCGGGGCTCAGCTCCTGCTCGCCCTTCGGGGTGACCTTGCCGACCAGGATGTCGCCCTGGCGCACGCGGGCGCCGATGCGGATGACGCCCTCGTCGTCGAGGTTCTTGACCGCCTCCTCGGAGACGTTCGGGATCTCGCGCGTGATCTCCTCGACGCCGCGCTTGGTGTCGCGCACCTGGAGCTCGAACTCCTCGATGTGGATCGAGGTGAAGACGTCGTTCTTGATGAGGTTCTCGCTCACCAGGATGGCGTCCTCGAAGTTGTAGCCGCCCCACGGCATGAACGCGCACAGCACGTTGCGCCCGAGCGCCAGCTCGCCCTCGCGGGTGGCGGGGCCGTCGGCGATCACGTCGCCCTTCTTGACCTTCTGCCCCTCCTTCACCACCGGGCGCTGGTTCAGGCAGGTGTCCTGGTTCGAGCGGCGGAACTTGGTGAGGCGGTAGATGTCGAGGTTGGGCTGTTCGCTGTAGTCCACCGGGATCTCGTCCGGGTCGCGCTCGTAGCGCACCGTGATCATCTCGCCCGAGACGAACTCGATCACGCCCGAGCGCCGGGCGAGCACCAGCGCGCCCGAATCCTCGGCGACCTTGTCCTCGAGACCGGTGCCGACCAGCGGCGCGTCGGTGACGAGCAGCGGCACCGCCTGGCGCTGCATGTTCGAGCCCATCAGCGCGCGGTTGGCGTCGTCGTGCTCGAGGAACGGGATGAGCGCCGCGGCGGGCGACACCAGCTGGATCGGCGAGACGTCCATGTAGTCCACGCCGCCCTTGTCGATCTGCGGGTACTCGCCGCGGAAGCGCACGGTGAGATGGTCGTCGGTGAGCTCGCCCGTGATCTTGTCCACCGGCGTGTTGGCCGGCGCGATGTGCGAGCGGTCCTCGACGTCGGCCGCGAGGAACTCGGGCTTGGCGCGGTTGACCACCTTGCCGTCCTTGATGCGGAAGTACGGCGTCTCGAGGAAGCCGAACTCGTTCACCCGCGCGTAGGTCGAGAGCGACGAGATGAGGCCGATGTTCGGGCCTTCCGGCGTCTCGATCGGGCACATGCGGCCGTAGTGCGTGTAATGCACGTCACGCACCTCGAAGCCGGCGCGGTCGCGGGTCAGGCCGCCGGGTCCGAGCGCGGACAGCCGGCGCTTGTTGGTCAGCTCGGCGAGCGGGTTGGTCTGGTCCATGAACTGCGACAGCTGGCTCGAGCCGAAGAACGACTGGATCACCGCCGAGATGGTGCGTGAATTGACCAGGTCGGTCGGCGTGATCTGGTCCTGGTCCTGGAGCGACATGCGCTCGCGGATGATGCGGGCCATGCGCGCCAGGCCGATGTTGAACTGGTTCGCGAGCAGCTCGCCCACCGAGCGCACGCGCCGGTTGCCGAGGTGATCGATGTCGTCCGTGATGGCCGCTTCGACACCGCGGTCGGTCGCGATCTCGCCGTTGGTCCGCAGCAGGAGCAGGTACTTGATGATGACGATGAAGTCCTCGCGGCACAGCGTCGAGTGATTCAGGTCCGGCAGCCCGAGCCCGAGCCGCTTGCGGATCTCGCGCGCGGGCAGCAGGTACTCGTGCGGCAGCTTCTGGTTGAGCTTGTAGCGGCCGACGCGCGCGAGGTCGTAGCGCTTGGGATTGAAGAACAGCTTGTTGAGGATCTCGCGCGCGGAGTCGGCGCGCGGCGGCTCGCCGGGGCGCAGCAGGTTGTAGATGCGGTGCAGCGCCTCTTCCTGCGAGTGCGTCGGATCCTTGCGCAGGGTGTTGCGGACCACGTCCGCCTCGTCCTGCATCGGGATGATGAAGACCTCGAGCTTGTCGAGCCCGGCCTTCTTGATCACCTCGACCTTCTCGGCCGTGATGTCATCGTTGGACTCGAGCAGGATCTCGCCCGTGCCCTCGTCGACGATGTCCTGCGCGCAGATGCGGCCGAGCGCGTTCTCGGACTTCTTGCCCTTCACCTCGAGCGTCTCCTTCTCGTAGAAGAGCTCGAGGATCTCGCGGTCGCCCACGAAGCCCAGCGCACGCAGCAGCACCGTGACCGGCAGCTTGCGCTTGCGGTCGATGTGCACGTGCATGACGTCGTTGACGTCGAGGCTGAACTCCACCCACGAACCGCGGTACGGGATGATGCGGGCCGAGTAGAGCAGCTTGCCGTTGGGGTGGGTGAGCTCGTCGAAGAACACGCCCGGCGAACGGTGGAGCTGCGAGACGATCACGCGCTCCGCGCCGTTGATGATGAACGTGCCGCTGTCGGTGATCAGCGGCAGCTCGCCGAGATACACCTCCTGCTCGATCACGTCCTTGTCGCGACGGACGCCGTCCACTTCCTCGCGCGTGACGAGGCGCAGGCGGGCCTTCAGCGGGGCCGAGAACGTGAGGTCGCGCTCGATGCACTCCTCCATCGAGTACTTCGGCTCACCGATGTCGTACGAGACGTAGTCCAGGACGAAGAGCTCGCGGGGGTCGCTGATCGGGAACACCCCGGTGAACACCTCCTGGAGGCCCTCGTTGCGTCGCCTCGCGGGATCGAGCTCCATCTGGAGGAAGTCCCGGAAGCTCTTCAGCTGGACCTCGAGCAGGTTCGGGATCTGGATGTTCCACCCCTGCTCGATCTTGGAGAAGCTCTTCCGTTCCTTGCGGCGTGCAGTCTTCAAGGCCTTCCCGCCTTTCTCACTTGGGGAAGTGATGCACCCCCGGCGGCGGGCGGACACGAGCGTCCGCGCGCCGAGCCGGGGCTCACACGCGACCGGGGAGAACGGCCAGGAGCGCTACTTGATCTCGACCGACGCGCCCTGCTCCTCGAGCTTGGCCTTCATCTTCGCCGCCTCAGCCTTGGTGACCTTCTCCTTCACGTTCTTCGGCGCGCCGTCCACCAGGTCCTTCGCCTCCTTGAGGCCGAGACCGGTCAGCTCGCGCACCACCTTGATGACCTGGATCTTCTTGTCGCCGGCGCCCAGGAGGACGACGTCGAACTCGGTCTTCTCCTCGGCCACCGCCGCACGCCGCCACCCATGCCGCCCATCGGCATCGCCATCATCGGGGCCGCTGCCGTGACGCCGAACTTCTCCTCGTACTTCGTCTTGAGCTCGGACAGTTCGAGGACGGTCATGTTGCCGATGAGGTCGAGCACCTGGTCGATCGCGCTGGACATGGTCTGTGTCTCCTTCTGTGTGCCCTTGGGCGTTGCGTCGTTTCAAACCGTGACCGGGACCACGACGTCCCGGGGATCGTTCAGAGGTCAGGACTGCTTGCTGCGCTCCTTCTCGAGCACGTCGGCCATCGTCGCCGGGAGCCGCAGCGTCGCGTCGATCGCGGCCAGGAACGTGGTCATCGGTGCGATGAGCGTGCCCAGCACGAGGCCGAGCAGCACCTCGCGACTCGGCAGCGTCGCCAGCGTGGCGATCTCCTTCTGGGTGAACAGCCGTCCGTCCACCACCGCGGCCTTGATCCGGGGCTTCTCGAACTCCTTGGCGAAGTCCGCGAGCACCTTCGCGGGCGCCATCTCGTTGCCCGCGCTGTACACGAGACTCGTGGGACCGGCGAGGAAGTCGTCCAGCGCGGTGATGCCGCGCTCGTGGAACGCGCGCTTGAGCAGCGTGTTCTTGATGACGGTCACCTGGATCTTCTGCTCGCGGCAGCGCCGCCGCAGCAGGGTCGCCTGCTCGACGGTCATGCCCGAGAGGTCGGCCAGGTAGATGCCGCGGACTCCCTCGAGACGTTCGGAGGTCGCCTGGAGGACCTGTACCTTCTGCGGAGTCGGCATGGGTTCCTCCTAGTGCGTTGCGAGCTCGGCCACGATGGTCGAGGGATCGAGCGTGATGCCCGGGCCCATCGTGGAGCTCAGGGTCAGAGAATTGATGAAGGTGCCCTTCGCGGCCGCAGGCTTGGCCCGGAGGAGCTCCCGCAGGAACGTGCGCGCGTTCTCGAGGAGCTTGTCCTCGCCGAACGACGCCTTGCCGACCGGGGCGTGCACGTTCGCGCCCTTGTCGACGCGGAACTCGATCTTCCCGGCCTTCAGCTCGCGCACCGCCTTGCTGACGTCGAACGTCACGGTGCCGCTCTTGGGATTGGGCATCAGGCCGCGCGGACCGAGCACCCGTCCGAGCTTGCCGACCTCGCCCATCAGGTCGGGCGTGGCGACGATCGCGTCGACGTCGAGCCAGCCCTCCTGGATCTTCTTGACGTACTCCTCGGCGCCCGCGAAGTCCGCTCCGGCAGCGAGCGCCTCCTTCTCCTTGTCGCCCTTGCAGATGACCAGCACGCGGAGGCTCTTGCCGGTGCCGTGGGGCAGGACCACCGTGCCGCGGACCAGCTGGTCCGAGTGGCGCGGGTCCACACCCAGGTGGGACGAGATCACGATGGTCTCGTCGAACTTCGCGCGCGCGGTCTGCTTCACGAGCTTGACCGCGTCGGAGAGGCTCTTCACCCCTCCCGATCGGGTCACCAGCTCGGCCGCAGCGCGATAACGCTTGCCGTGCTTCATGGATCCTCCCGTGGTTCCGGCGTGACGGCGACCTCCGCCGTCACTCCCACGCGGTTCAGGTTGTCGTGTGCCGATGCATCAGCCGCGACTCCGGAGCGACACTCCGGCGCCGCCGGGCGCGCGACGCGAGTCCGCGCACCCTCCGAAGGGGGAACTAACCGTTCTCCTCCTCGACCGCCTCCAACTGCGCCTCGGTGGCGTAGCCTTGCTCCACGACCCAATCGAGCGTCTCGAAGAGGTCGTTGATGCTCGCGTCCGGGGCCTTGGCGACCTGCTCCCGCACGATGTCGTAGATCTCGCGCGGGGACTTGCCCCTCAAGAGCTGCTCGGCACTTTCCTTGTCCAGGCGAACCATCCGGTTCCTTCCCTTCCTACGGGGCGATCTCGATGCCCATGCTGCGGGCCGTTCCCATGACCATCCGCTCGGCCGCCTCGACCGATGCGGAATTCAGATCCGGCGCCTTCAACTCCGCGATCTCACGCACCTGGGCGTGGGTCACGGTGCCGACCTTGTTGCGGTTGGGCACCCCGGAGCCCTTGGCCAGGCCCGCGGCGCGCTTGAGCAGGATCGCGGCTGGGGGAGTCTTGGTGACGAAGGTGAACGAACGATCGGTGTGGATCGTGATCACCACGGGGATGACGAGCCCCGTCTGGTGCTGGGTCTTCGCGTTGAACTGCTTGCAGAACTCCATGATGTTGATGCCGTGCTGGCCGAGCGCCGGACCGACCGGCGGGGCCGGCGTCGCAACGCCTGCGTTGCACTGCAGCTTCACCACGGCCTGAATGGGCTTGGCCATCTCGTGTTCTCCTGTCCGGTCGCCGATCCGCGACCGCTCACTCGACCGGCTAGACCGGCTCCACCTGCAGGAAGTCCAGCTCCACGGGCGTCGCGCGCCCGAAGATGCTCACCATCACCTTCACCTTGCCACGCTCGCTCACCTCGTCCACCACGCCGGTGAACGCGCTGAACGGACCGTCGACGACGCGCACGTGGTCGCCCACCTTGAACTGCACGGTCGGCGTCGGACGTGACTTCGTCTGTTCCATCTGCCCGAGGACGCGCCGCACCTCGTTCTCCTTGAGGGCGACGGCGTTCTGACCCGAGCCGATGAAGCGCGTCACGCCGGGCACGTTCTGCACCACGTGGCGCGTGTCGTCGTTGAGGTCCATCTCGACCATGACGTAGGAGGGGAAGGTCTTGCGCTTGGACGTCTTGCGCTTGCCGTCCTTCATCTCGACGAACTCCTCGGTGGCCACCAGGATCTGGCCGAAGCAATCCTCCAGCCCGGCCGAATGGATGGCCTTCTCGAGGTTCGTCTTCACCTTGTTCTCATGACCCGAGTACGTGTGGATCACGTACCACTTCTTGGACATGTGCCTTCCCATCCCTTGGGCGTCGCGCGTTCCTCGCGCGGCCCGCACCGGCGCCCCGGGGCGCCTGCTTCCGTCAGCGGATGATCAACGCCATGAGGGCGGAGAGCACCTGGTCCACGAGACCCACGAAGATCGACACCAGGATCACCGTGATGATGACCACGATGGTCGAGTCCCGCAGCTCCTGCCGCGTGGGCCAACTGACCTTCAGGAACTCCACCCGGATGTCCTTGGCGAACTCGCGGACGCGATCCATCCGCGATGGGGTCGCCGCAGTCGTCACCGTTTCGGCCATCTCGCCTCGCTTTGTACTCGTCCGCCCGCCGCCCGTGCGGCGGGCGACCTGGCCCTGCCGCGCGAAGACTGGCAGGCCAGGAGGGATTCGAACCCCCGACCCCCGGTTTTGGAGACCGGTGCTCTAGCCAGCTGAGCTACTGGCCTGCCTCGAACACGGTCGCGCCTCGCGGCGCCCCGCCACGACCGTCACGCCCGAAGGCGCGCACTCGGGGACTAACGCGTCTCCTTGTGAGCCGTGTGCTTGCGGCAGGTCGGGCAGTACTTCTTGTGTTCCACGCGGTCCGGATGGAGCCGCTTGTTCTTCGTCGTGATGTAGTTGCGGCGCTTGCAGTCGTTGCAGGCAAGCGTGACCTGGTCGCGCATCGCTCTCGCCTTTCGGTTACTTCAGGATCTCGACCACGACGCCGGCGCCGACGGTGCGGCCGCCCTCGCGGATCGCGAAGCGCAGCCCGTTCTCCATCGCGATCGGCGTGATCAGCTCCACTTCCATGTCCACGTTGTCGCCCGGCATCACCATCTCGCGCCCCGCCGGCAGCGTCGCCACCCCCGTCACGTCGGTGGTCCGGAAGTAGAACTGCGGACGGTACCCGTTGAAGAACGGCGTGTGCCGTCCGCCCTCCTCCTTCGTCAGCACGTACACCGAGCCCTTGAACTTGGTGTGCGGCGTGATCGACTTCGGCGCCGCCACGCACATCCCGCGCTCGATGTCGTCCTTCTCCACCCCGCGCAGCAGCAGCCCCACGTTGTCCCCGGCGATCGCCTCGTCCATCGACTTGCGGAACATCTCCACCCCGGTCACCACCGTGTCCCGCGTCTCGCGCAGCCCCACCATCTCCACCTTGTCCCCCACCTTCACCTTCCCGCGCTCCATCCGCCCGGTCGCCACCGTCCCGCGCCCCGAGATCGAGAACACGTCCTCCACCGCCATCAGCAACGGCTTCTCGGTCGCCCGCTCCGGCGTCGGGATGTAGCTGTCCACCGCCTCCATCAGGTCCAGGATGCACTGGTTCGCCGCCGCATCCTTGCCCAGCCCTTCCATCGCCTTCAGCGCCGAGCCCCGCACCACCGGGATGTCGTCCCCCGGGAACTCGTACTTCTTCAGCAGCTCCCGAACCTCCAGCTCCACCAGGTCCAGCAGCTCCGGATCGTCCACCATGTCGCACTTGTTCATGAACACCACGATGTACGGCACCCCCACCTGCCGCGCCAGCAGGATGTGCTCGCGCGTCTGCGGCATCGGCCCGTCCGCCGCCGACACCACCAGGATCGCCCCGTCCATCTGCGCCGCGCCCGGTGATCATGTTCTTGATGTAGTCCGCGTGTCCCGGGCAGTCCACGTGCGCGTAGTGCCGCGTCTCGCGTCTCGTACTCCACGTGCGCCGTCGCGATCGTGATCCCGCGCTCCCGCTCTTCCGGCGCGTTGTCGATCGAACCGTAGTCGCGCACCAGGATCTTCGGGTTGTTCTGCGACAGCACCATCGTGATCGCCGCCGTCAGCGTCGTCTTCCCGTGGTCCACGTGCCCGATCGTCCCCACGTTCACGTGCGGCTTCGTGCGCTCGAACTTCTGCTTCGCCATGTCCGAAGGCTCCCTGTTTCGCGACTGCGGTTGTCGTGCGTGCGTGCGGCTCGGCGCACACACGGCTTCGCCGATGCGCGATCGCGCGCGACTCGTTCTATCTGCCCATGACCCGGTCTGCTGAACCGCGACGCACCGCTCGGAGCGAACCCTGTCGCTCCGGCACTGCCACGCCCTGCAGGTGACCCACCCCGGGAGCCGCGCGGTCCGCGCCGGCGCTCGAAGTGGAGCCCACTATCGGATTCGAACCGATGACCTTCTCCTTACCATGGAGATGCTCTACCGACTGAGCTACGTGGGCATCAGGCGACCTGGACGATTCGCGGCGGGCAGCACGGCTGAGAGGCACACGCGAAGATGCGTGCTGCTCGGACGAGGTATTTCGGATCAGCGTCCTGGGGTCTTTTGAAGACGCACTAGCCCGTGCCGTCAAGCGGACTACACTGGACGTCGGGGTGGGGTGCGAGCGCGTGAAGATAATTGCGCGCCGCCGGGGGTGTCAAACGAAAAGTTCGGGAATATCGTCGATTAGGCCATCGCCGAGGGCTTCTCCGGGGTCGGTGCCGACCCCTCCCGGCGGCGCCTCGACCCCGTCGTTCGGAGCTCATCCAGGCCCAGCGAAACCCCGGTTCTTGGCAAATGATTGACGGCACGGCGTCGGCGCTCCGGGGGCCGTCCGGGGACGGGACCGTTCATCGCGGGGGGAGGAGGGATGCCGGGGCCGGCGGAAAGATGGAGCGGGAAACGGGATTCGAACCCGCGACCCTCAGCTTGGAAGGCTGACGCTCTACCACTGAGCTATTCCCGCTCAAGTCGCTGAAAGACAAGAGGATGGTGGTGGGGGAAGGATTCGAACCTTCGAAGGCAGAGCCGACAGATTTACAGTCTGTTCCCTTTGACCGCTCGGGAACCCCACCACTCGCTCAAGAGGTCATTCAGCAGCGCTCGCCGGATTCCAGCACGAGCACACCGAGCTTTGTCGGCTGATGAGCGTACCCGCACGAACGAGGGGCGGACGAATCGCCATGCCGCGAGGCCATCTGCGGGGGTCGCGTGAGTCGAACCCCGCTGGCCCCGAAGGGCCGCTGGAGCGCGCGCAGGCTACCATCTCGCTCCGATCCCCGGCAAGCCGCTCGCCGCACCGACTCGCGAGGCGGCGGCCCGCTCGTGGCCGGCGCCGCTGGGCAACCATGGAGAACTCGCCGGGCATGAGCACGGCGGGCGGACTTCCCCCGCCGGGCTCGGATGGAAGACGTCTTAGCTGGCGAAGGGACTCGAACCCCCAACCACCTCATTACAAATGAGATGCTCTACCAATTGAGCTACGCCAGCAGATCGCTCGGTCGGAAAGAGCGAAGGAAAGTTAGGGTCGGGCATGCGGGGGTGTCAAGGAAGCGAGGGTCGGCGCGCCGCGGCAGGAAGCGGCCCAGCAGCCGCGGGGGTCGTTCGGGCTCCGGGCTACATCAGCCCGTGACGCTGCATCTTGTTGATGAGAGTGGTGCGCGGCATGCCCAGCGCACGGGCGGTCTCGGTGCGCGAGCCGCGCGACTGCGCCAGCGCTTCGACGATGCGCGCCTTCTCAGCCGCGCTCGAGTTCCTCGAGCAGCGTGGCCGGCGCCGCGCCCTAGTCGATCTGGAGCTGCGCCGGATCGATGACACGGCCCGGCGTGCTCAGCAACACCGCGCGACGCAGCACGGCGCGCAACTGGCGCACGTTGCCCGGCCAGCTGTGCTTCGAGAGCAGGTCGCGCGCGGGTCGGACAACTCGACCTCGCGCCCCTCGCACACGACCGAACTCCGCGAGGAAGTGGTCGATGAGGATCTGCACGTCGTCGCCGCGCCGACGCAGCGGCGGCAGCACGATGACCGCGTGCGCCAGCCGGTAGTAGAGGTCGGGGCGGAAGCCCTCGCCGCGCTCGAGCGCCACCCGGTCGCGATTGGTCGCCGCCACCATGCGCGTGTCGACCGAGTAGTTGCGGTTGGAACCGACCCGGCGCGCCTCGCTGCGCTCGAGGAAACGCAGCAAGCGCGACTGCAGGTCGAGCGACATCTCGCCCACCTCGTCGAGGAACACCGTACCGTTGTGGCAGGTCTCGAAGATGCCCGGCTTGTCTCGCGTGGCGCCCGTGAACGCACCCGCGACGTGGCCGAACAACTCGCTCTCGATCATGTCGCGCGGGATGGCGCCGCAGTTGATGGCGACGAACTGGCCCGCGCGGCCCGACAGCCGATGCACGCCGTTCGCCACCAGTTCCTTGCCGGTGCCCGACTCTCCCAACACCAGGATGGGTGCATCGCTCCGGGCGAGCTTGGCGACCTCGTCGAGCAGATCGAGCACACCGCGGTGGCGCGTGATGAAGCCGAACGTATCCGCTGCCCACGCCGCGCGGCGCTCCAACTCGACCTGGGCTCGCGGCTTGCGCGCCGGTCGGCGGGCACGGACTGGCGCGGCATCGACCATTGCTCCCGGCGTGGTGCTCGGTGGCGCGGGCTGCAGCGCGACGATCCGTGCATTCGCCTCGGCGAGCTTGGCCTGCGCGCCCATGCGCTCGAAGTGGTCAGCGGCGGCAATGTACGCCTCGAGCGCCGCCTTCTCGTTCAGGTACTCCCCAGCGTGCGGCCCACGCAGCCAGTCTCCGTAGGACATCCAGAGCTTGCCCCATTCGTAGGGCGTCTCGATGTCGTCGTAGTAGGCGAAGCCCTGGTCGAACCACTTCTTGGCGTCCGAGGGCTTACCGATGGCGGCTGTGCTGAGCGCGAGAACGCGATAGGTCGCGGCCTCCTCGTAGCGGTCACCAAGCTCGCGGCAGTGGTCGAGTCCGGTGAGCGCTTCGCGATGCGCCTCCTCGAAGCGCCCCAGGAGGTAGTAACACTCGGCCCGGCGACGGCGGAGCTCCGCGACGATGTCGCCCTTGGGCACGAGCGCGAGTGCCTTGGGCCACACGTCGTCATACCGAGCCAGCGCTTCGACGGCCTGCCCCTGCTCGAGATGGATGTCGCCGAGGAACTCGGTGGTGAGGAGGGAGGGGCGGGACACTGCTTCGGGATGCATCCACGCGGGATCCATACTGAACGTCTGCCTTGCCTCCTCAAGGTGGCCCAAGTGCACTCGTATCATCCCTTTCAATAGCGACGCATACCACTCGAACCGATCGACGGCGACCCTCCTCGCCACTTCAAGGGAGGCTTCAGTGCATTCGAGCGCGCGCTGGAGATTTCCACGTTTCCAATGAGAAATGCCTTCGGTGCGCAGAACGCCGCACTCGAGAAGGGAATGGCCACCCTGTCTTGCGATAGCTATCGCCTCTTGAGCGGAGTCAATCGCGCTCGACCACCTACAGGCCACCTTGTCGAGAATCGCGAGATTGCCCAGAGCACCCACTTCCAGATAGGACTCTGAAGCTCGCCGAGCGGATACGAGCGCTTCCAACGTATACCGGCGGGCCGCGCGGTAGTTCCCCGACACGATGTACGCCCCAGCAAGGTAGAAAGCGGACCAGCCGAGGTTCGCGGAGTCAGGCAACTTGAGGAGTTCGCTCCGGAGTTGCATCAGATTCCGAATTGCATCGTCAGTGCGATTCAGGAGTCGAAGATTAAGACCTTCGAGGTTTCGAAGTGCGAAGTGCTCGTCGTGGAATTCATGTACCTCATGCTCGCACGCTCGCTCAACCTCTCGAATCAGGTCGATCGACTCCTGGTACTTTCCAAGGAGATTAAGTGAACGCGCGCGACAGACTCCGAGGCGGAGCAACGAAGACGCCGCTAGCGACTCGCCAAGTGCCAACAGCCTCTCGGCAAGCTCAAGCGCGAGCCTGGGTGCCCCTGCGTCATTCAATTGACGACAACAAGAAATGACCGCTTCGGTTGTCGGCTGAAGCGTCCCCGCATAGGCCCCCGAGGCCATTATCTGATCGAGGGCTGCCGCGACCGAGTAGAGGTCATTCATGACGCCTGCCTAGTTCGTTTCGGGCAGCTACTCGCCGAGGGACCGATGCGGTGGCAGGGGGTCGAGTCATCGTCCGGAAGATGACGACGGTCCCAAACGGAGAAAGCGACGAGGGCACAACTGCGATTCCCCAGCCGCGCATGACAGCCCGCGCGGGAGCCCCAACTGGCTCATCCGGATCCCCGAAGTACTCCTCGCTCGGAGGCGTGAAGAGCTTGATCGTCCTGGCGGCCGCCCCTTCGGCCGACAAGAGCGAACAGGAGAACAGCACGATGGCGGCCAGCCACACCATCCATCGACGGGGGGTTCTCATCAGACCGCTCCTCCGGAGCTCGCGCTCCGAATGGGGCGGCCTGTTCCTGCGCTCGCGGCAGAACCGCCCAAAGACACGACGACCCCGCGCTGGCACCTGGCTGGTGCCGACGCGGGGCCACGAGCGTTCAGCTGAGTCGGACGAGGGGAAGCGCACATAGGGAGACGCCGTCTCGACACAGGGACTTGGCCACAACTGCCTTCGCTACATTGAGAATCTATGAACGAGTCAGCCCAAGGTCAAGGCCCAAGTCCATGGGGGAGTCCCTCCGGCATCCCGAGAGCGGCAGGCCCCCCAGTGCCAAGCCGGCGCGCGGTCAGGCAGCAGACGGCTAGCCCCATGCCCCGCTCCGCGCTACGTCACCGTTCCCCCGCCTCGACCAACCCCGCCACCCAGTCCTCTGGTGGCTCCTTGCCGGAGTAGACCAGCGTGTCCTCATCGGCGCCCGGTGCCTCGAACTCCTGGGCGAGGCGGAACATCATGTCGGTGGGCAGTTCCTTCGAGCGCGCCCCCTGCCGTGCGCGTTCGAGGCACTCGCCGAACGGGACATCCAGGAACACCACGCGGGTCTCGTAGCCGTGCGCCGCTGCGTCGCGGCGGTGATCGTCGCGCAGCCAGCGATAGTTGTTGGTGTCGTCCACCACGAGGGGCCGGCCCTCCACCATCATGGCCCGGCAGCGCTCCAGCGCAATCTCGTGGGTCCGCGCCCACTCGACCACCGGCAGTTCGTCCGCGCCGTGCAGGCCGCGCTCGGCGTTGATGTCGTCCAGGCTCACCAGCGTGGCGCGGGTGCGCGCGGCGATGGCGCGCGCGAGCGTGGTCTTGCCGGCGTACGGCAGGCCGCACATCAGGTAGAGGTGCTTCACGCCACCTCCTGTGTTGCGGTCCGCCGGGGGCGGCCGCGCGCGGCGCCGGCTGCGCGCGCGGCCGCCGCGGGTCACTCGCTCTTGTTGTGCTGCGCGTTGCCGCCCCAGGCGTGCCAGCCATCGGCGTCGGGGTCGCCGGTGTTCAGGCAGACCAGCAATCCGTTCGACGTGCCGGCGTACAGGTTGCCGTTCGCCAGCGCGGGCTGGAACGCCATCGGCTGGCCCAGAGCATAGGCGAACACCACGCTGCCGTCTCGCTGGCGCAGCGACACGATGTGCCCGCGCGCGCTGCACAGGTAGGCGTTCTTCTTGCCCAGCGCGGGCGGGGCGAACAGTTGCGCGTCCGCGGTCACGCCGGCGCCGCTCGCCTTGGCCTGCCAGGCGACCTTCTTGTCGGCGGCGGTCACGCAGTTCAGGTACTGGCCCTGCGCGTTCAGCACGTTGCCGCCGCGGCTGGCGGCGCGCGAGCCCTGGTAGGCCCACCCGCCGGCCACGGTGCCGACCGCCAGGTGCTCGATCGGCGCACCCATCAGCGCCACTCCGGCCGCGTCACCGAAGCCCACCGACTGGTCCAGCTCGGCCTGGGCCTTGGACGCGATCATGCTCGACTGGCCCGAGCCGAGGTTCAGATACGGGGCCTGGCTCGCCGCGACCATGGTGGTGTCGTGGCCCGCCGGCGCGTGCATCTGGTCGAACGCCATGCCCTCCATCGCACGACCGCCGCGGAAGTGCTTCTCGCTCACCACCACCTGGCCGTCCGCGACGATGGGCGCGCTGGTGGCGCCGTTGCGCTCGCGCCAGGTGACCCGGCCGTCGTCGCACGCCATGCGCAGCGACGTACCGTCGAAGCAGGCGAGCAGGATCTGATTCCCGGCGATCACCGGCGCCGAGATCACCGGCGCGGGGATCGGCCGCACCCACAGGTGACGCCCGGTGCGCAGGTCGGCGCACAGCAGGCGGTGCTGCCAGCGCGACTCGTCGCCTCCGAGCTTGCCGCCGGCCGTGGCCTGCGGGCCGCGCGGGTTGGCGGGAAAGCCGATGTAGAGCCGCCCGTGCTGGATCGCCGGCTGGCTCATGAGCGGGTCGCCGAGCCACTCCTGCCACAGCAGCTTGCCGTCGCGCGCGTTCACCACCATCACGGTGCAGCTCTCGGTGTTGAACGCCACGCAGCCGTCCTCCACCACCGCCGCGGTGGGGCCGTCGTCGCTGGTGTGGATCTGCCACGCCACCTTCCCGGTCGCGGCGTCGAAGGCATAGAACTCGTTCGAGCCGTAGCCGCCGCCCACGAAGATGCGGCCGTCGGCATAGGCCGGCGTGGCGATCGGGCGCCCGCCCGGGATGCGCAGGGCCCAGCCGCCGCGCCCGTCGGCGGTGCGGAACGCGGTGGCCTCGAGGTCCTTCGTCAGGGCGGGCAGCGTGATGGCACTGGCGCGGTCCAGGTCGAGCTCGACCTGGCGGGCATTAGATGCGGTGGCGGCGGAATCAGCGTGGCCGGCGAGCGCCGGCGTCGGGCGCGATCCGGGAGCGGGCCCGGCGGCGGTGATGGCGAGCACGGTCGCGGCGATGCCCAGGGCGAGGAGCGTTGCGTGATGCGGTCTCATGAGGATCCCATCCGGCGGAGCGCGGGCCACTCGCTCGGCGCTGCGATCCGCCCACCCGGTCACGTGGTGCGCCCGGTCCCAGGGGTCCGGCCAACGGAGGCGAGGTCGGGATCACCGGTCCGGTCGGATCGGGTGCCGCCCGCTGGACTGGTTACGCCCAGCGCGGCGGAGCATTCCGTGCATGCGTCGTGCCGGTGTGGCGGGATCCGGGCCACTCGTATCGCCCGCGGCAAGTCCGGCTCGTGGGCAACCGTGCGGCGGCGCGGTGCGCCGGCCCGACCAGCGGGCGACGGGCCGCGGGCACTCGTGGAGTCGCGCCGCTTACGCCCGCCAGAAGTCGCCCTGCCAGTCCTTGATCGACTTCTTGATCTCGGCGCTCTGGGTCAGCTTGCCCTCGAGCACCCCGCGCGCCAGTGCCGGCAGCTCGTGGTCGCTGGCGAAGCGCAGCGCGGTCACCTGCGCGACCGTCAGCTCGTCGAATCGCGGCATCACGTCGGGCGCCAGCTCGCGCAGGCGCAGCCGCAGCTCCAGGCGGATGACGCGGTCCTGCACCGCCACCGGGAACGCCCGTACGTACCAGTACATGATCATCAGCGCGATCGACACCACCAGCGACCACACGGTGCCGGTGTCGAAGTGGGCCCACGCCTCCTTGGTGCAGTGGAAGAAGTTCAGCACCAGCAGCAGGCCGAGCACCAGGTGGAAGCCCGGCACGTAGCGGGCGTGATTCGCGTAGGTCTGGGTGGTCTTTGCCATGGGGCGGCTCCTCGTCGGGGGGTGCGCGCCTCGCAGGCTGCGAGTACGCGGTGACGGGGCCACGCTAGGCGAGGCGGCCGATCGGTTCAAGCCCGCCGCGAGTCGGCGAGCGCATGCGAAAAGGCAGCCTCGAGTGAATCCTCTTGGCTGCCTCTTCCCGAAGGATCAGAGAGTGACCGGGATGAACCCCCTGAAACTCCGGCTTCGTTGACCGGGCGTATTTGATTTTTTTGTGACTTCAGCGAAACCACTACTCACCGAAACTGCTTCGATCCGGCTTACGAGCTTCGCCTCACCCCTTTCAGTTGGTCGTGGTTCAGAAGGGTACGAGCCCCGGGCGGTCGTCCCGCCCACCTACGAACCAGCAAACCGTTGGGGAGTTGGGTGCCTCGGGTGGTGCGCGCCGATGGAGGTGCGAAGTCCTGCGCAGCAACCACCCGAAGCCTCAGGCCCCGTCCCCCACGGGAACCTTACCCAGCACTGCCGCAGACTCGGCTCTGATCGTCTGCGTACCCCGTATCCGCTCCCGTGCTAGAGCAGGGCGCGTGCCACTCCGTGCGGATCGCGCGGATTCAGTGCACACGATGCACGGCGCGCCTGAAAGCCAACGAGTTACGCCTTCGTGGTCCTGCACGCCATCGGCCCGAGGTGCCTCGGCGTCAAGCCGCTGTCACCACGCGGAGGTAACACTCCCCGGGGGTCCGACACGGTCGAAGTGATGCGCGCGCGCGGCGATGGCGCCAGTGTCACCCTCGGGTAACAAGGTGACAGTCCACAGCGCTACACATCGGCTTCACCGCGCCGGTTCCGCGCCAGCGATGGCCGGCGGGTGACCAGCGACGTCCCACGCGCCAGAAAGCGGAAGGCCCGGCCGCCGTGTCGGCGCCGGGCCCTCGGAGCGGTCGATCGCGCGTCAGTGCTCGACGCTGTAGCGCTTCATACGGGC
The DNA here is from genome assembly GCA_963776245.1 of Candidatus Eiseniibacteriota bacterium. Lineage (GTDB taxonomy): Bacteria > Eisenbacteria > RBG-16-71-46 > RBG-16-71-46 > RBG-16-71-46 > CAVSAC01. The sequence goes on from CAVZLN010000006.1 coordinate 892,058, forward strand.
ATAGAGCGTCTTGCGGCTCACGCCCAGGATCTCGGCGACGCGGCTCTTGTTGCCGTGCGCCTGGCGGATCGCCTCGACGATGCGCATGCGCTCGGCGTCGTCCCGGCTGGCGTTCGGAGGCAGCGGGCCGCTGATCGCATCGACCGGGTGGCTCAGGAACGGCAGCAGCCCCTCGGCGTCCACCTCGCCCTCGCCGTGCAGCGCCGCGAGGCGCTTCATGACGTTCTCGAGCTCGCGCACGTTGCCCGGCCACGAGTACGAGCCCAGCACCGACTCGGCCCCGCGCGTCAGCCGCGGTCCGTCCATGCCGCCGTAGAACGCCAGGAAGTGGCGCGCCAGCGGCACGATGTCGTCGGCACGCTCGCGCAGCGAGGGCAGCCGGATCTCGATCTCGTTGAGGCGGAACAGCAGGTCGCGACGGAACAGCTTCTCGCCCTGGTCGCCGCGCAGCTCGCGGTTGGTGGCGGCGATCACGCGCACGTCGGCACGCCGCACCTGGGTCTCGCCCAGTCGCAGGTACTCGCCGCTCTCCAGGAAGCGCAGCAGCGTCACCTGCACGTCCAGCGGCAGTTCGCCGACCTCGTCGAGGAACAGGGTGCCGCTGTGCGCGGCCTCGACCAGGCCCACGCCCTCGGCGTGCGCGCCGGTGAACGCGCCCTTGCGGTGGCCGAACAGCTGGCTCAGCGCCAGGTCGGCACGCAGCGCGCCGCAGTTGACCGCGAGGAACGGCCGACCGCCGCGCGGCGAGAGCGAATGGATGGTGCGCGCGATCAGCTCCTTGCCGGTGCCGGTCTCGCCCGTCACCAGCACCGAGAGCTCGGTGGTCGCGGCGCGCCGCGCCAGGGTCTCGACCAGGTGCATGGCGTGCGAGCACGCCACCAGGCTGGGCGCGCGATGGCGCCGGCCGAGCAGGCTCGCGGGCCGTGCCGGCGCGGGCTCGGCCATGGTCGTGCCCAGCACGCGCTGCAGATCGGCCTCGGACTGCTCGAGCCAGTAGGGCGTCGACAGCGCCGCGAACAGCGACCCCGCCAGGTAGAACTGGCGGCGCGCCTCGCCCGGCTCGTCGGCGGCACGGCCCAGGCTCAGATGGACGCGGCCCAGCTCGAGCCGCTCGTGGCAGGCGCGCAGGGTCGACGTCGCCAGCGTCCAGGCCCGGATCGCCTCATCCCGGTCACCGCGCGCCCAGGCGATGTCGCCCGCCACGCGCTCGGTGATGGCGTATTCGAGCCGGTCGTCGGTCTTGCGCGCCAGCAGATGCGCGCGCTCGCGCGCACGCTCGGCCTCGTCGAAGCGTGCCAGCACGCACAGCGCCTCGGCGCGGCGGCGCTCGATCTCGACCACCAGGTCACCTTCGGGCGCGATGCGCTGCGCCACGCGCAGTGCCTCGGCGTACCGCGCCCAGCGCCGGTTCGGCCCGGCCGCGGTCGAAGTCGAGCTCGCCCAGGAACTCCAGCGCCAGCGCCTCTTCGCGCGCCGCGCCGTTCGAGCGCGCGCGCTCCAGCGCGGACAGCAGCAGCGTCTCGGCCTCGGAGAAGCGCCGCTCGAGCCGCGCGATGTTGCCCTGTCCGATCAGCGACGTGAGCGAGCCGCAGGTGGTCGGAGACCTGCAGGTACATCTCCTCGGCCTGCTTGTACTCCTCGAGGGCGCGCGGCCACTCGCCGCTCTTCTGGTGCACGATGCCCAGGTTGAGCAGCACGTGGGCGCTGTCGATGAAGCGCCCGAGGCGACGGAACAGCGCCAGCGAAGCGCTCAGGTCGGCGATCGCCGCGTCCCACTCGCACAGGTTCTTGTGGATCAGGCCGAGGTTGTTGCGGACCGTCGCGATGCCCGCCTCGTCGCCGATGCGGCGGTAGAGCGCGAGCGCGTGCTCGAAGCCCTCCCGCGCCGACGCCAGGTCGCCGATGCGATAGTCGACGTGCCCCAGCGTGTTGAGGCTCTGCGCCTGCAGCCTCAGGTCACCGGCCTCCTCGGCCAGCGACTGCCCGCGCGAAGCGTGATCGCGGGTCTCGGCGAAGCGCGACAGGCGGAACAGCGCCTCGGCGCACTGCAGGTGGAGCTTCGCGCGCAGCGGCAGGGAGTCGATCGACTCCTCGCGCGCCAGCAGGTCACGGCAGTGGGCGAGTGCCGCCTGGTAGTCACCCTGCGCCAGGCGGCACATCACTGCCTTGCTCTCGAGGGCGGCCCGGCGTTCCGACGACAGGGTCCGTGCGGCGGGCATCGAAAGCAGCCGGTCGATCGTCTCCAGCGCGGGCACGTGACTGTCCGCCTGGATGTACAGATCAGCCAGCATCTCGAGCTGCGCCATCGCGTCGCCCAGCCCCTTGGGCGGGGCGAGCGCGAGTCGCTCCTCGAGTTGCTCGATGTCCTTCCGGTCGTCGTTCGGCACGCCGAAACTCCGGTTCAACGAGAGCACTTCGTTTCCCGGTCGCCGCGTGTTGTCGGGCCGCCTGCTAGTAGTGCAGGTAGAAGCCCTTCAGCGCACGCATCGCGACCCGCAGACGCCACATCACAGCGCTGTCCGTCATGCGGCTGTCACCCTCAGCCCGCATGCTGAACGTCCCCGGCTGCTGCACCCGACCCACCGACGTGCCACGCTTCGTGGACAGGATCGGATAGTCCGGGTCGCCGTTCGGAGGCGGCGTGCTTCCGCCGTTCGGGTTGTCGCCCGTACCCAGCAGCCCACCCATGCTGTCGGCATAGGTCGGGTGGGAGGGCGCGACCACGAACATGCTCACGCCGAGGAACAGCACTAGGATGAAGGTCCACCAGCGATTCGTGATGAATCGAGGCATGTGATCCCTTCCTTCCCGAGTCCGAAAAAGGCCGGCAGCGCCGGCCGTGCCAAACGCGCTCTGAGACCCGTCGCGATCCGCATGGTGGCCGTTGGATACGGGGTGATCTCCACCAGGCTTCCCGCGCCGCGCCTACGCCCGGAGCGCACTCAAAGGCTAGTCCTCGAAACGCGTGAGGGTCAAGGACTTGTTGGGCCGACGGCGCCCCGGGCCCCTCCTGCTCGCCGGGGCCTCTCGCGCACCCAGGCGTACTCCGATCGGATGCGGGGCTTCTCGAGGGGATCGCGGCAGCTTGTGCGACCCTCGACCCGGAGACGGTCCGCCCCGGGCCGACTGTGCCGGTCCGGGGCGGTGCACAGGTCGCGGACTGCCCGGATGGGCAGCCGCACCAGCTACTTCCTCTTCAGCTTCTGTCCCTGGGAAGTGTCCTCGACCAGGACGCCGAGGTCGATCAGCTGCTTGCGGATGGCGTCCGAAGCCGCCCAGTCCTTGCCCTTGCGGGCGGCCTCGCGGCGCGCCGCCAGATCCAGCACCTCCGCCGGCCACTGGTCCCCCGCGGGCGCCTTCCAGAACAGCCCGAGGATGCCGCCGAGTCGCAGCAGCTCGCGCGCGGCCGCGCGGGCCTCGGCTCCGAGCCCGTCATCGATGGCGCGATTGACCGCCCGCGACAGGTCGAACAGGTGCCCGATCGCCTTGGCGGTGTTGAAGTCGTCGTCCATCGCCTCGTGCACCAGCCGGTCGGCCTCGACCACCGCCTCGCCCAGCGCGCCGCCGGGGGCCGGTCCGGGTGGAGCGCCCCACGCCTCGGCCCGCTCGAGCGGCGAGCGCAGGCGCTGGTAGGCCACGCCGGCCTCGGCGAGGCGCTCCTCGCTGAACTCGATCGGGCTCCGGTAGTGGGTGGACAGCAGGTAGAAGCGCACCACCTCGGGATCCACGCGGCTGGCGATGTCCTCGACGAAGAACAGCTGCCCGGTCCCGGTGCTCTTGGACATCTTCTCGCCCGAGATGTTGACCAGCCCGTTCTGCGGTCCAGAAGTTCGCGAACGGCTTGCCGGTCGCGGCCTCGCTCTGGGCGATCTCGTTCTCGTGGTGCGGGAAGATCAGGTCGTGCCCGCCGCCATGGATGTCGAAGGTCTCGCCCAGGTACTTCATCGCCATCGCCGAGCACTCGATGTGCCAGCCGGGGCGGCCCGGGCCCCACGGGCTCTCCCACGCGGGCTCGCCGGGCTTGGCGCCCTTCCAGAGCGCGAAGTCGAGCGGTGTCGCGCTTCGCCTCGCCGACGTTCGCGGCGTCGCCGGCCTTGGCGCGCTCGCCGGCGCGCATCTCGTCCACGCTGGCGGCCCGAGAGCTTGCCGTAGTCGCGTCTTGCTGCGCACGTCGAAGTACACGTCGCCGCCCGCGGCATAGGCGTGCCCGTTCTCGATCAGGCGCCGGATGATCGCGAGCATCTCGTCGATGTGCTCGGTCGCGCGCGGGTAGTGGGTCGCGCGCATGATGTTGTGGGCGTCGGCCCCGTGCAGGTAGGCCTCGATGTTGCGCTCGCTGACGCTCTCGTAGTCCGACGCTCTCGGCGTTGGCGCGGGCGATGATCTTGTCGTCCACGTCGGTGAAGTTGTAGACGTAGGTGACGTCGTAGCCGCGATGGAGCAGGTAGCGGCGCAGCAGGTCCCCTGCGAGCGAGGCGCGGATGTGCCCGATGTGGGGCTTGTCCTGGACCGTCATGCCGCACACGTACATGCCCGCATGGCCGGGCCGGACGGGGACGAACTCGCGCTTCTCGCGCGTCAGGTTGTCGTAGATGCGCAGCGCCACGGTCCTTCCTCTCCTGTCGCGGCTTCGTGGGCGGCGCGCCCACGGCGCGCCGGGCTCGGGTCGGACATGAAACGGCATCCGGGCCGTTTTGTCACGGCGGCCGCGGCCGATCCGCGCCCCGCAGGCGGCCGCGGGGCGCGTGAAGCAGCCCGGCGCTCCGGCCGATAACCCCAGCACCCCTCGGTACCGACCCGGCAGGACGTGCCCCGCCCTCGTGGCCCGGGTGCGCGGCTGCCGGCCCATGCCTTCAAGGACGAGGGGTCCGATGTCGCCCACGCCGTCGATGTCGTTCCGTGCCCCGCGGGGCAGGGACGTCTGACGCATGCGCCTGCGCCTGCGCACCTGGCTGATCGTCGGCACCGCCACCGCCGCGATGGTGACCGCGCTCGTCGTGCTGCTGCCGCCCCTGCTGATGCGCGGCTTCCTGCGCCTCGAAGCCCGCGACGGCAGGCTCGCGGTCGGCCGCGTGGTCGCGGCGCTGGGCCAGGATCTCGACGACCTCGACGCCAAGGCGGGCGACTGGGCGAACTGGGACGACACCTACCGCTTCGCGATCGACCGGAACCAGGAGTACCTGGTCGGGAACGCGAACGCGGCCTCGGTCGGGATCCTTCAGGTCGACATGCTCGTCATCGCCGATACCACCGGGCGTATCGCCTACGCGGGGGAGTTCGACCTGGACTCCGGCGCCGAGCGCCCGGTGGCGGCCGACGTGCTCGAGGGTCTGCGCCGGATCGGCGCCCTGTCAGCGCGCTCGCTGCCGCACGGCGGCCATCCCGGTGTGATCATGCTCGAGCGCGGGCCGCTGTTGGTCGCACCCCGTCCCATCTTCGACAGCCACTCCGCGGGTCCGGTGCACGGCACGCTCGTCTTCGCGCGCTGGCTCGACGCGGCGGCCGTCGACGAGCTCGCGAAGCGCACCCTCCTCGACGTGAGTGTCCATCGCCTCGACCGGCCGGTGCCTGCGGGCGTGCCGCTTCCGGAGCTCGCGGGCCCGCAGGCCGAGAGCACGCTGGTGCGTCCGCTCGACTCGAACACGCTCACCTCGGTCCAGGTGGTGCGCGACCTGGCCGCGAGCCCCGTGCTCGCGATCGAGGTGCGCAACGCCCGTCACATCCATGCCCAGGGCCTGCGCAGCGTGCAGACCCTGCTGCTGTGCGTGCTGCTGGCGGCGCTGCTGATGGGAGTCTGCACGGTGCAGCTGGTCGAGCGCTGGGTGCTCGGCCGGCTCACCCGGCTGGGCGCGGAGCTGGGGCGCGTGGCGGGTCACCAGGACCTCGCCCAGCGGGTCGCGGTCGACGGGCGAGACGAGGTGGCCGAGCTGGCCGCGCACGTGAACAGCATGCTCGCCGCCATCGAGTCGTCCCAGGCCCAGCTGCGCCAGAGCGAGTCCCTGCTGCGCGCGTTCTACGATCATGGCGCGATCCAGCGCGGCATCGTCGAGGTCGACGGCGACGACGTGCGCTACCTGCAGTGCAATCAGCGCACCGCGGAGCTGTTCGGGCTGCTCCCCGAGCAGCTCGAGGGTCACCTGGTGCGCGAGTTCGACTCGATGGTCGACGGTCAGCGCGCCTGGCGCGATGCCTACCAGGAATGCGCGCGCATCGGTAGCCCGCACGAGTTCGAGTACGTGCTCCACGTCGACGGACGGCGGCGCATCCTGGCGGCCACCGTGTGCCCCCTCGAGAGCGCTCCGGGCGCCCCGCCGCGCTTCGGCTTCGCGGTCGAGGACGTCACCGACCGGCGCCGCGTCGAGCTCGAGCTGCGCGAGGCCCGCGACGCCGCCGAGGCGGCCAACCGCGCCAAGTCTCAGTTCCTCGCCAACATGAGCCACGAGATCCGCACCCCCATGAACGGCGTCATCGGCATGACCAGCCTGCTGCTCACCACCGGGCTGTCGCGGGAGCAGCGCGAGTTCGTCGAGATCATCCGCAGCAGCGGCGAAGCGCTGCTGAGTATCATCAACGACGTGCTCGATTTCTCGAAAATCGAAGCCGGGCGGCTGGAGTTGGAGCACGAGGCGTTCGAGCTGAGACGCTGCATCGAAGAGGCACTCGACGTGGTCGCGCCCAAGGCCCTCGAAAAGGGGTTGGAGCTGGTCGGGCACCGTGGCGGCAGGCGTGCCCGAAGCCATCGTGGGCGACTGTGGACGCCTGCGCCAGGTGCTGGTGAACCTGCTCGGCAATGCCGTGAAGTTCACCGAGCGGGGCGAGGTGGAGGTGTCGGCCGTCGGCGAGCGGCGCGACGCCGACACCCTGCATTTGATCCTCTCGGTGCGAGACACGGGGATCGGCATCAAGCCGGAGCACCGCCACCGGTTGTTCGCATCGTTCTCGCAGGCCGACGCCTCGACCACGCGCCGCTACGGCGGCAGCGGGTTGGGGCTGGCGATCTCGAAGCGTTTGGTCGAGCTGATGGGCGGGACATGGGCGCTGCAGCGAACCGGGAGGGGCTCGCTTCGTGATCGAGTTCGACGCTCCAGGTCCGCGGGGAGCCCGGCGGCCGTCGCCGCTGGCCGCAGCCGCGCCCGCCCGCGTGCTGGTGGTGGACGAACGAGCGCCCGGCACTCGCTGCGCGACAGGCTCCACCGTGGGCCTTCGGCGCTCGAGGCCGACAGCGCGCAGACTGCGCTTGCGCTCGGACAACGCTGCCAGCCGCCAGACGCTGGGGGCAGTGATCATCGTCGGACCCTCCCCGACCGCGACGGCGTCGAGCAAGCGCGCGCCGTGCGCGAGATGGCCCCCGACCTGCCCCGCATCCTGATGGCGCCCGTCGGCCGTGCGTCGATCCCGGCGCCGGCGGTGGCCGCTTCCTCAAGCCGGTGCGCGCGCACGTGCTGCTCGCGGCGATCGAGGCGGTCACCCGCGACCCCGACCGGCGGCCCACCGGCCTGGTCACGCGCCACACCCTGACCGAGCTCGCGCAGGCGGCCCCGGCCAGGCCGCTCGTGAGCGGTTTCGCGGGCCGGCGCGTGCTCGTGGCCGAGGACAACGTGACCAATCAGAAGGTGGTCATGCGCATGCTCGAGAAGCTCGGCTGCGAGGTCACGCTCGCCTGCGACGGCGCCGAGGCGATCGACCACGCCGCCCACGGCGGGGTCGACCTGGTGTTCATGGACATGCAGATGCCGGGTGTGGACGGGCTCGAGGCCACGCGGGCGATCCGCACCATGGCCGGCGACGTCGCGCGCGTGCCCATCGTCGCGCTGACCGCGAACTCGATGGCCCACGAGCGCCAGGCCGCGCTCGACTCCGGCATGAATGGCTTCGTGTCGAAGCCGGTGCGGCGCGAGGACATCGAGAAGGCGCTGAGCGAGTACCTGCCGCCCGACTGCCGCGTCGCCGCGTGAGCGCGGCGCGGCCCCGGGACGACGACGGCGGAGCGCGAGGATCCGCGCTCCGCCGTGTTCACGCCGGATGGCTCAGCGCGTCAGGCCCGCCACCGTCCGCTTGTCGAGCAGCTTCACCACCGCGGTGAGCAGCTTCACGGTGGCGTCGAAGTCCCGCTGGCTGACGATGCTGACGTGGCTGTGGATGTAGCGCGCGGCACAGCCCATCGACAGGCTCGGCACGCCCTCGCCCACCAGGTGGATGCGCCCGGCGTCGGTGCCGCCGCGCTCGACCGACTCGAACTGGAGCTCGATCCTGAGCTTCCTGGCGGTGTCCATCACCAGGTCGAGCAGCTTGCGGTTGGGGATGGCGCTGGCGTCGTAGATCACCACCAGCGGCCCCTTGCCGAGATGGACGTCGTTGTCGGTGCCCGGCGTGTCGTGCGCGATGCCCACGTCGAGCACGATCGCGACATCGGGCTGGAGCTTGGTGGCCGAGGTCTGTGCGCCGCGCAGCCCGACCTCCTCCTGGACCGTGGCGACCGCGTAGAGGGTGTTCGGGTGCGAGGCGCCCTTGAGGCCGAGCGCGATCTCGGCGGCGATGCCGCAGCCGAGACGGTTGTCCCAGGCCTTGGCCATCACCAGGTCGGGGTTCGCCATCGGCGTGGTCGGGGACCACGGCACGATCGGGTCGCCGGGGCGGATGTCGAGGTGCTTCTTGACGTCCCAGTCCTCGGTGGCGCCCACGTCGATGAACATCTCGCGGATCTCGAGGACCTTCTTGCGGTCCTCCTCGCGGAGCTCGTGGGGCGGCTTGGAGCCCACGATCCCCTGCACGTCGCCCTTGCGCGTCTTGATGGTCATCCGCTGGCCGAGCACGACGTGGCCCCACCAGCCGCCGAGTGGCAGGAACTTCACGAAGCCGTCCTTGGTGACCGACTTCACCATGAAGCCGACCTCGTCGAGGTGTCCGGCGAGCATCACCCGCGGCGCGGTGGCGCTCCCCTTCTTCTCGCAGATGAAGGAGCCGAGCTTGTCGCTCGAGATCGCGCCCACGCCCTTGAGGCGGCGCTCCATGACCTTCCACACCTCGTGCTCCGCGCCCGGAACACCGTGCGCATCCAGCAGCTGCTTGAGGAACTGCTTGCGCGACTCCATGCAGAGGTCTCCAGGGATCAGGCCTGCGTGCGCAGGACGGCCGGGCGCCGGCGCGACGCCGCCAGCGCCAGGTCGAGCATCCGGCCCACGAGCTGCTCGTAGGACATGCCCCGCACCTTGGCCGCCATCGGCACCAGGCTCAGCGGGGTCATGCCGGGGATGGTGTTCACCTCCAGACAGAAGCACTCACCGGCCGGACTGAGCCGGAAATCGACGCGCGACACGCCGCGGCAGCCGAGCGCGGCGGCGGCGCGCAGCGACAGCTCGCGCGCGCGCGACTCGATCGTCGCCGGCAGGTCGGCGGGGCAGAAGTAGTCGCTCATGCCCTTGGTGTACTTGTGCTCGAAGTCGTAGAAGCCGCCCTTCGGCACGATCTCGACCACCGGGAACGCCTCGTCCTCGAGCAACGCGACGGTGAGCTCGCGGCCCGGGATGTACTCCTCGATCAGGGTCTCCTCGCCGTAGTCCGCGGCGAGCCGCAGCGCCGCCGGCAGCCCCTCGGCCTCGCGCACGATCGACAGCCCCACGGTCGAGCCCTCGAGATTGGGCTTCACCACCAGTGGCCAGCCGCCGAGCGCGGCCGCGTCGATGCGCGGCGCGGGGTCGTGCGCGCGCACCACCGCCCAGCGCGGCGTGGGCACGCCGACGCGGTCGAACATCGCCTTGGACCTGGCCTTGTCGAGCGCGAGCGCGCTCCCGAGCACGTCCGAGCCGGTGTAGACCTTGCCGGCGTACTCGAGCAGCCCCTGGATGCTGCCGTCTTCGCCGCCCGGGCCGTGGAGCGCGATGAACACGACGTCGGCGTCGCGCACGGCGGGCACCGTCGCGACCCCGAGCGCGGCCGCGGCGGGCAGTGCGCGGACCACCTCGGGACTGCGGGCGCCGTTCTCCTCGTCGCCCGCCGGCAGCGTGGCGCCGTCGGCGGCATCGATCGAGGTCACGTCGTGGCCGAGCGTGCGCAGCGCCTGGGCGATGCCGCGTCCGGTGCGGAGCGAGATCACGCGCTCCGACGAGCGTCCGCCCATCAGCACGGCGACCTTCATTCGTTGCCTCCCTGCGATGGATGATGGCCGGCCGCCGCGCGCAGACGCGCGACACACCGCTCCCGCCCGAGCACGGCGGCGATGCGCGGCAACTCGGGACCGTGCACGCGCCCGGTGAGGGCGGCACGCACCGGCTGGAAGAGATCCTTGCCCTTCACCCCGAGTCGCACACCGAGCGATTGAAGCGCCGATTTGAACACTTCCGCTCGGTACTCCGCAAGAGGCTCGAGCACGTCGGCGAGCGCCGCGCAGAGCGAGCGCGCCGATTCCGGCGCCAGCACCGGTGCGGCATCGGGTTCGAGCGTGACCTCGGCGGCGAGCAGCGGCTCGAGCTCGGGCGCGAGGTCGGCCAGCGTGGCGAGATTGCCGCGCACCAGCTCGAGCAGCTCCACCAGCGCCCGCGGTGCCAGCGCCAGCGCCGCCGCGGGCAGGAACGCCTCGCTCCAGCGCGCCAGCTCCGTGCCGCTGGCGTGGTGGAGCACCTGCGCGTTGGTCCAGCGCAGCTTGTCGGCGTCGAAGATCGAGCCGCTGGTGCCGATGCGATCGAGTGCGAACGCCTCGATCAGCTCGGCGCGCGACAGGATCTCGCGCTCGTCGCCCGGGTGGAAGCCGAGCAGCGCGAGGTAGCTCAGCAGCGCCTCGGCGACGTAGCCCGCCCGGCGCCAGTCGCCGACCGCGACCGCGGCCTCGCCGGCGCGCTTGCTCATCTTGGTGCGGTCGGTGTTGAGGATGAGCGGCACGTGCGCGTAGCGCGGCGCG
>CAVZLN010000007.1:0-148011 GCA_963776245.1 Candidatus Eiseniibacteriota bacterium
TTGTAGCGCTTCGACGACGTATTGCTGCAAGAAAGAGACCGCGCTACTACGGCGTGTCCGCGAAGCGACCGGAGGGCCCGTCGCGATGATCTGCCGCACGCTCCAGATCGGCCGCGCCACCGCCTACCGCCAGGACCGCCCACGGCCCCGGCGCTATCACCGGCAGGAGGACGAAGTGGTGCTGGCCCAGCTGCGGCAGATGCTGCGCGAGCGCGGCAGCTACGGCTATCGCCGCGCCCGACGGATCGTCAATCGCGAGTTCGGCACGCGCTACAACCGCAAGCGGATCCAGCGCGTGATGCGGCTCTACGGTCTGGCGCTGCCGATCCGGGGCCGCGGCGCCGCGGGCGCCGACATCGAGGGCAGGTCGAGTGCGTGATCTCGAACCAGCGGTGGTGTTCGGACGTGCTCGACGATCGCGTGCTGGAACGGCGAGGTGGTGCAGCTGGCGTTCGCGCTCGACTGCCGCGACCGCGAGGTCACGGCCCACGTCGCGACCCCGATCCGACCACGGGGCCGAGATCCGGCGGCTGATGCGCAAGCGGTGTTCGCGCGCTTGGGACCGAGAAGCCCGCGGTCCCGATCGAGTGGCTCACGGACAACGAGGGGATCTACACTGCGCTCGAGACCGTGATCGAGGCCGAGCGGCACCACCTCACGCCGATCACGACGCCGGTGGCGAGCCCGGAGTCGAACGGGATGGCCGAAGCGTTCGTGAACACGTTCAAGCGCGACTACGTGGCGGGCGGCGACCTGGCCTCGGCCGCGCGGGTGCTGGAGCAGATCCCCGGCTGGATCGAGGACTACAACACGTTCGCGCCGCACTCGTCGCTCGGGATGAACTCCCCGGCCGAGTTCCGTCGCGAACAGCAGACAGTTGCAGACACCGGGTGTCTCACGAAATAGGGGTCAGAGCAGGGAAGCCTACGCAGCGGGCACGCATTCGGAAGATGCAGGCGCAAGGCCGGCGCTCCGACGGTAGGGGCTTGGGGGAGGCGTGGTGACATGATACTCTTTGAGCTCGGTAAGCGGTCACGCGAGGCGTTGCGAAAGCAACCTGAGACAGGGATGGGGTTTCAGTTGGTAGAATCCGCGACCGTGCTGCAGTCTAGGAACGTCTGGCTGGCCTTGGCGGGGGAGTACGCTGTTCGCTTGGACGACGACGTGGAGACAGAGCGGTGGCTGCGGATGCGCACGGCTTATGAGCCGCTGCGATTTTGGTTTCGTGGGTCGAAGTTGGAACAAGTCGAATTCCATGACGTCCAGGTGCTCATGCAGCGGACCACAGTGGCCCGTGGTCCTCACCTAGCGGGGATTGCTCATGGTGCGGCCCCCGCGCGGAGTGCTTTGGTGAAGAAGGCGACCACCAGGTCGGGGGACAGGTTCTACCGCTTCTCGGCATCTTCGAAGGACGGGCGGATCGAGGATGAAAGCGGGGACTTTCCAGGTACATATGCGACGTCAGCTAGGGATTGGCTGATGGCACCCTCAGGGTTTGCTGCAGTAGGTAGGTACGCGCTACCAAATGTTCAGCCAGCATCGTATGTTTACGAGATTGTGCCACGCCCTGACACAGAGATTCACGTCGGAACAGTCGCGCCCGGCTATGGTCAAGCTGGTGGTGGCGTAGAAGTGTACTTTCCGAGTGGTGCCGCGAATGTGCCCCCCCGCGCCATCGTCCAACGATTCCCCGACGAATGAGCGCCTTGGCATACATGGCACAACTCTAACCGGCTGCCGTGTAAGGGGGCAGTAGCCCTCAGCCCGAAGCTGGCACCAGGCGAATGAGTTATGCCGGACTCTGTTGGGTGTCATCGTGGATGGGCGAAGAGCTGGTGGGCCCAGCGAGCGCGATTCCCCTTGGCGATTCCCAATTGTCGGGTGTAGGGTCCGCATGTCTAGCCATACAGGCTGACGCGAGTTGCAGGTATCCGCCCTCGGCTCGGTGCACAGGGCACGTTGCCTTTGCTAAGGAGGGGCCTCCATGGCCAATCCCACGCATCTGACCTTCCCGGTCGTCTCGTTCCGCCATCTCGATACCCCGTTTCAGTCGAAGGGCTTTCGCGATTACTTCGCGATCGTCGAGGTGAAGCAGTCTCCCCGATCTCTCGGATTGGCGGAAGATCAATGTTCGCGACCCCAAGCTGACGGGCGCGGTCCCGCGCCGGCCATTCGCGACAGCCTGCACGCGAACACCGAGACGTTTCTCTTCCTCAATCGCGGGCTCGTTATCTCTGCCGCGGATGTGTCGTTCGACAGTCGCTCCGGCAAGCTCTCGCTCTCGATGGAGGATCCGAACCTCCACGGCCTGATGGATGGCGGGCACACCTACAAGATCGTCATCGAGGAGCAGGACGGGCTTGAGGGCACCCAGTACGTCCGACTGGAGATCATCCAGGGGTTCACGAAGGACGATATTCGCGACCTCGTCGACGCACGGAACACTTCGAATCAGGTGCGCGACGAAAGTCTGATGAACCTCGCGGGCGAGTTCGACAAGCTCAAGAAGGCCGTCGCGCGCCGCCAGTACGCCGACCTCATCGCCTACAAGGAGCACGAGATCATGGAGGACGGCGGATACCAAGCCGATCGACATCCGCGAGATCATCTCGCTGCTCATGGTCTTCGACCGTGAGCACTTCGACGCCGAGACCCACCCGATCAACGCCTATCGCTCCAAGGCGGCCAGCCTCAACCACTTCGCTCAGAATCGGGCGTCGTTCGACAAGATCTACCCGCTCGCGCACGACATCCTGCAGCTCTGGGACCACATCCATCTCCAGTTGCCCGAGCTCTACAACCGGGCGAGGGGGAAGGGCGAGGACGTCAGCGGCGGCAAGTTCGGGAAGCTCACCGGCGTCGCGATGTACGATGGGAAGCGACGCGAGCCGCTCTACTTCATCAACGGCGAATCGAAGTACAGCATTCCCGCGGGCTTCAAGTACCCGATCCTCGGAGCATTTCGCGCGGTCCTCGAAGAGCGCGATGGGCGGTATGTGTGGGGGAAGGGACTCGATCCGAAGGTCCTGCTCATGGCGGGTCTGGGGGAGACGCTCGCCGGGATCGTCGGGAACTTCGCTCTCGATCAGCGCAATCCATCGAAGACCGGGAAGTCGGCGCTCGTCTGGCAGAGCTGCTACCAGGCTGCCGAGCTCGTCTACCTGCGGTCGAAGGCCGCGAAGTGATGACCGAAGGAGAGCCGCAGATGACGCTATTCGATCGGGTGGAAGACCGAATGGTGCTTCGGTTCAGAACCGGAGCCGCAATGCCCGCGAGGCTGGGTGCGGAGCAACTGAAGGACGAGATCACGGCGGTGATCGAGCTGGTCAAGAATGCTTATGACGCTGACGCGTCACTAGTGTGCTGTGGAATTCCGCGAGGGCGACGCGGGCCAGACGATCACTATCCAGGATGACGGCAGCGGTATGTACCTCGACGATCTTCAGGGTAAGTGGGCGTGGCTCGCCACGGAGAACAAGATTCGGGATGAACGTAGTCCGCAGCTCAAGCGACGACGACTCGGGCAGAAGGGTGTCGGGCGCTTTGCCGCGCAAAGCTCGGCCACAAGCTGGTGCTCCGCACGCGCCCCGAGGGCGATGCAAGCACGCTGCAAGTCGTCTTCGATTGGGATGAGCTGCAGGGTGATCGACGAGCTGGGGGACTACGGGTTTCTGATCAAGATCAAGGGTGCAAGCCCTACGAGCCGGTGCACGGGTCCCGTCTCGAGATCAAGCCGCTCCGGATCTGCTGGACCAAGCAGCGGTGGGTCAAGCTTCGCGCGCAGCTTGCTCAGCTCGTCGATCCGGAGGCGGGGGTCTCGGACTTCACGGTGGAATTGCACACACCATGGCCGAACTCAACGGCGCCCTCACGAATCCACTGCAGGGCAAGGAGACGCACTCCCTTGAGTTCACATTGGGGGCTGATGGCGCTCAGCGGATCGTGCTTACGAAGGATGGACAGCCGAAGGTGCAGGCCCCAGGCTAGTCGCGCGCCCGAGTTTCGGCCGGCCGCGGGCGTCTTCGCTACTTCGGTCAGGGATTCCGGAAGACCGAGGTTAGTCGCGGTGGTGATGCCGAGGCTGACTGGAATATGGGTGTACGTGTCTTCCGCGATGCCTGTCGAGTGCGCCCATACGGCGAACCTGGACGCGGAGGGTGACTGGCTGCAGATCTACCGCACCCGCTACACGGGCGGTAGCCGTTTCCGACTCAAGCCGCACTACCTTGAGGGGTCGATTCACATCACGAAGGATGCCAATCCGGAGCTCCGAGACACAACGAGCCGTGAAGGGATCGAGCTGAATGACGAGCACCTCGAATTCGTGGACTACGTACGGGGCATGGTGACTATGCTCTCGGAGTTCGTCCGCGAGGACGAGGTCCGCGAGGAGCGGTCGCGGATCAATGAGCGGTACAAGAAGGCGATGGATCCGCTCTCGGTTGGTCTGAACAGGGTGGAGAGCGACACGTACACGACGGCCGTTGACTGCGCTGATCGCACCGTTCGCAAGAACCTCGCGGAATCGGGCGTCAAGACGATGTCGTTCGTTAGCAATGCGCATTGGGAGTGTCTTGACTGTAAGGTTGGCTGGAAGGTCCCTCGCGACCTCACGCCACGCATCTGCTGCGAGCACTCCGTGGGTCGCGACGGCAAACCCACCGGGCGGCTCGGTTGTACGAGCACGAACATTCGACGCAAGCAGAACGTGGCCTCGCGATGACGATCGCGCTGCCGATATTCAGTCGCACTGGAGAATCTCATGGCCGGCAGTCCTGCCTTCGTCTCCGGCACTCAGCTGAAGCCGGTCATCGACTGGGAGATGGGCGAGAATGACGAGGAGGCCGAGGTGCGCCCTGACCAGCGTCAGCTTGCCATCAATGGGCGACATCCGCTCTTCCGAGCCGCGGATCGCTTGACGGGAACGAGACAGAGGAGGGTGAAGCGCTCGAGAATCTGCGCGCGGTTGCCGCGCTCAGCTTGCACATCGTGAATTCCGCGGCGCACGCCTGGGCGCGTTGGCACTTCGAGCCGGGCCGGGCGGGTGTCGAGACGTATCTCGCCCGCCTCAACGAGCTCAGGTTGGCCTGCCTCGTTGGTGCGAGCGCGTAGTCCGCATCGGTAAGGACGGAGCTCCAGGTAGCGAGCCAGCCCAGCTGCCAGCGGCGAGCATCCGCTTGTCGCAGAGTCATAGGGAGGCCACCGACCATGTCCGAGACGCCAGTCACAAGCCCTGAACCGAGGCACCCCCGCAGGCGCGAGACGACAGTGGGTTCTACCAGCCGTACTCAGAGTTCGCGAGGAGCTTGAGGACGTGGCTCATAGCCTATGGAGTTGGGGGCGCCGGCCTTCGTGCTCTCCAACCCCACGGCGTGGGCCGCCCTCAGAGCCTCGGGTCACGCGACCTGTGTCGGCATGATGTTCCTTGTCGGTGTGGCGCTCCAGTCGGCGAGTCGATCCTGTACAAGCACGCCATGTGGCAACTCTACTGTGGCGAGCTGAGTCCGCCCACAAGAAATCGCGCCGCTACAAACTGGCAGAAGCGATTTCCGAGGCATCCTGGCTCGAGCTGATCATGGACCTGGGCGCGATGCTGCTGATTGTGCTCGCGACGATCGTGATGGTGGGCGCACTTCTCAAGTAGCCGCGCTACCCGAGCACGTGAGGGACTGAGCTGACCCCCGGAGCTTCCGAGCGCCATTACTGGAAACCGAACCGCTTCGCGCGCTCGCCAGTCACGCCCATGAATGATTCGAGCTAGGAGTCACTGGAGTCAGATTCCAACAGTAGGGTGCGTGCGCGCAGATAGTCGCGCCTGAAATTCCCGCGGTGGCTGTACTTCCACGCTGGTCGCGCCTGGCCGTTCCATTCCAGCATTAGCCGCGACCACTGTGGCTTCTTGGATGGGTCTTCTCGTCGTTCTTCGACAAACTCGAAGAGCTTCAGGTTCCAGACCTGCATGGCGCGACTGGGGCTGAAGCGCTGGAGTCTCCTGCGCACCCTCGCCTGCGCTCGGAACACCGTCCTGGCAGAGACGAATGGGAAGACCTGCAACGTGATAATATCGAGCGCGGGGCTCGCATCTTCGTTGTAGACCGTCTTCGTCTGCGCGCTGACGGGGTACATCGGGGGCGTGGTCCCGGTCAGCAGGAACCAGATCGTATCGAGCTCCGTCCACCACAGCATCGTCCTCATTTGATCCGAGCAGGCGGCAATGGCCCAAAGCACGGAGCCCTTGAAGGTGTCGACGGGCCTGGAAAGGCCATCGCGCTGAGGAACGAGCACGAATCGCGGACTCTCGCCAGTCTTCGCGTTGTGCCGGAGAACGCGAATGTCCTCGGTGGCTGTGCCTCCGGCCACATCAGCTGGACTTTGAACGACTCCCGCAGGAGTACCTTGCTGTGAGCGAAGGAAGTGCGCGTGGCCGTCGAGCGGTGCCAACGAACCGGGATCTTGTGCTTGCTGAACACCTCAGGGCTGAGCAGGCGCAAGGCTGGGGACGCGAGCAGCTCAATAGCTTCCTCTGGGCTCAAGGTGGTCGTCGGATCATCAAACAGCATCTGCCGAAGGTACCGAACTTGGGCACCCCGCTGCGCGACGCGGGCGAAGTGGCGGGAGAGGACAATGCAACGCTCGACCTCTTCCTCACTGGCGACCCCGACGAGTTGGCGAGCGGGCATCTTCTTGGCTTCCACCCTGTCGTCTTCAGCCGGGGGCGGGGGCGGAGCCCCGGCGCGACCCGTCGGCAGGCCGTTCTCACGTTCCAGTGGCTTCGCATCTTCGTGGCATCGCCTGAGCCCTTGAGGGCCTCACGACACTCGTCGTAGCCGATCTCCTCCCGTGGGTCTAGGGCGATTGCAACCAAGTCTCACCGAGCGCAGGTGCTTGCGCTCCGGGTCAGTCACTGCCGATCCCGTGTGTCCTTCGCCAGGACTTCCCATAACGTCGATTCGTCCTTGGGTGTCGATGTGTCATTTAGCGGGCCTCCTAACTGATGCACCTATACTGCGCAGTGAAGAGGCACTCAACCGCAATCTGCAGGGAGGTAGCGGAGGCGGGTGCAAGCGAGCAGCGACTCAGGTCAGCTCGGCCCACCGTGGGCGTCGGGTGATGGGGAACAGGATCGAGCGGCTATCACAGTCGGTCGGATCCCCGCTGTGCGCCTTGAGGGAGCCCGAGGATGTTCCCTGCTTGCGGTTCGGCCCCTCGAGCACGGCGCGGGACCGAAGACCGGCTGCCACTCAGGGGATGGGGTGGTGGGCCATTCGTGCTGCGTCGTCGGTGACGGAATCCGCATGCGCCAGCCGGACGCTTGCGGGAAGCAGCGATTCACCAAGACAGACGGCAAGGAGGTCGTCTTGACCCTTCAGAAGTCCATGCTGTGCGCTGGCGATACCGTTGAGCGGGTCGCGGCGGCGCTGCGCGGCGCAGGTCGCGCTCCGTCCGCGTCGGCGACCGGAGGGGAGGCGGCTTGCCCCGCCTGCGTCTGGTGCCATGGCCACCGCGCCTCGCTGGACCTGGGCGCGAGGCCTCTCCGGGCCAGCGAGAGTGAACTCGCGGACGGGCGTCGCATGGGCGCGATGCGGTGTACCCGCGGCCGTAGCCCTCCTCGCCATCCTGACAGCACTGCCGGTTCTGGTGACCTTCGACTTGGTCTGTGACGACGCGTTGCCGAGGGTGCCGCTCGAGGCCCGGCCGTGAACGATCGCACCCTGCAGGAGTGGTCACCCGCCCCCAGCCTGGCCATCGATCAGGCACCCGCCTCGGTGAGCGAACGACCAACCATCCTCGTACGCCCTGAACTCAACGTGGTCACGGACGAGGCGGAACGTGCCTTGCGCAGGCGTGGCGTCGTCTTCGTCCGCAGCCGACGGTTGGTGCGCGTCGTGCGCGAGCAACCCGGTGGTCTGCCGGGCCTTGAGCGGCCTGCCGGGGCGCCAGTGATCGAGGTGCTCAACGTGGCGGCCTTGCGTGGCTTGCTCGACGACGCCGCGGAGTGGGTGCGTTGCAATGCCCGCGGGCAGCGGGAGACGCCCTCCCTGCCGCCGGTCTGGGTCGCTGAGACGCTCGCGTCGCGGGGTGCGTGGCCCTTTCCAGTGCTCGAGGGAGTGACGGAAGCTCCCTCACTGCGACCCGACGGGACGGTGCTCGACCGGCCCGGCTATGACGCCACCACCGGGCTGCTCTACGAGCCTTCAGGGAGATTCCCGCCGGTACCCGGCGTCGCCGACGCGTGAACAAGCACAGCTCTCGGCCGCGGAGTTGTGCGAACCGCTGGTGGATTTCCCATGGCTTGAGCCGAGCGATCGCGCGGCGGCCGTGGCTGCGACGCTGACGCTCGTGGGGCGCGCCGCGATACGGGGTCCGGTCCCAGCGTTTGCCGTGCGCGCGACGGCCCCGGCCAGCGGCAAGGGGCTGCTGGCGGATGCGATCACGATCGTCGGGACCGGGCGGGTGGCAGCGCGTATGACCACCGCCGGGCGCGACCCCGATGAGCTGCGCAAGCGCATCCTCGCGGTGGCCCTCGAGGGCCTGCCGGTGGTCCTGATTGACGATATCCAGCATCCACTGGGCTCCGAGCACCTGGCGGCCGCGCTTACGGCCGAGGTGTGGCAAGACCGCCTGCTCGGGATCTCGGGCACGGTTGCCGCTCCCCTGCGAGCGGTGTGGTTGTTCACGGGCAATGGGCTCGTGTTTCGCGGCGACCTCGGGCGGCGCGTCATCCCGATCGACCTGGAAGCCAGGGTCGAGTTTCCCGAGGATCGTTCGGGCTTCCAGCACGTCGACCTCAAGGCCTATGTGCGCGAACGGCGACCCGAGCTGGTGCGCGCGGCGCTGACGGTGCTGCGCGCCTATCACATCGCGGGGCGCCTGCCGCCATGGAGCCCGTCCCCGGATCGGCTCGTTCGAGGCATGGGATGACCTCGTCCGCGGGGCCTGTATGTGGGTAGGGCTTCCCGACCCCGCCACGGGGCGCCGACGCATCCGCGAACAAGATGACTCCGATCTCGCCGCATGGGCCACCGCGCTTCAGGCGTGGCGCGCGGCGTTCAGAGACGGAGCCATGACGGCGTCGGCCGCCGTCGCCCACGCCGAGCTCGGGGCGATTCGAAAGGTCAGCGGCGGCCCGACCCTGCGGGATGCGCTACTCGACCTGCTAGGCAAGGAGAAGCTGACAGGGAGTGCGCTGGGATACGCCCTGCGCCGCGTCCGGGGACGGATGGTCGGCGGCTTCCGCTTTACGTCAGAGGGCAACCAGCGCCCTGCGGCCTGGAAGGTGGTCGGGCCGGAGGATTGACGATCATGAGGATACTTCCCCCTCTCTACGACTGAGAGGAAGAGTGACAGGAAGAAGAAGGAGGCCGATTCCATGCTCATCATCGTCGCCCCGCGCCAAGGTGACGGTGAAGGGCTTGGGTAGGGGACCATGATGAGCGGGATGGCCACCCATGTCGGCTGAACTCGGCACTCTCCTGCGTGCCCTGCTCGACGACGAGTCCAGGCTCGCGGCGCTCACGCACGAGCAGGAGCGAGGCTCATGGTCGCCAGTCTCCGCGCCGTCGTGGGTGAGGCGCGGCGCGTCCTCGGCCGGCTGCCGCACTGGTCCGCCGCTCCGCGGAGCTGAGGGCGACCTGCTGACGGTCGACGAGGCCGCGGCCCTGCTCCGGGTCTCGCCGCGCTGGCTCTACCGGCACGCCAAGACCCTGCCGTTTGCCCGCAAACTGTCGCGAAAGGTCCTGCGCTTCTCGCGGGCCGGGATCGCGCGCTACCTGGCCACGAAACGACCATGACTACCGCGCCCAGCCAAGGTATGTGTGGTGCCATGCGCAAGGAACCGTGTGGTGAGCCGCAGGAGGCACGGGGCCACTCCGTACCGGCCGAACTCGCCGGGCGACCCGGGACAGCGGCAGGCGCGGTGGGCCCGCGAAACGCGCGAAGAAGCCCCGCGGATTCGGGCGGGTCTACCAGCGCGGCGAGGTCTGGTGGATCCAGTACTACTTCCGCGGCGCAGCTCCACCGCGAGTCCTCGAGCTCGACGGTCGACGCGCGACGGCGGTGATCCTGCTCAAGCGCCGGCACGCCGAGATGGGGCAGGGCCGCCTGGTGGGCCCGAGCGTCGAGCGGACCACCTTCGAGGACCTCGCCGCGATGCTGGTCGACGACTACCAGGTCAACGGCCGCAAGTCGCTCGACCGGGCCGAGCGCTCGATCGAGCACCTGCGCGGGTTCTTCGGCCGCTCCCACGCGGTGGACATCACGCGCGGACCGCGTCTCGGCCTACATCCGCTCGCGGCTGGCCGTGGCCAAGCCGGCGACGATCCGACTGGAGCTGGCGGCGCTCGGGCGCATGTTCACGCTCGGCGGCGCGGGCCGGGAAGGTGTCGCACCGGCCGTACTTCCCCTCGATCGAGGTCCGCAACACCCGCAGCGGCTTCTTCGAGGAGGCCGAGCTGCAGGCAGTGCTGGAGCAGCTGCCGGCCGACCTGCGCGTGCTGATCGAGTTCGTGCACCTGACCGGCTGGCGGATCGGCGAGGCCAAGGGGCTGACGTGGCGCCACGTCGACTTCGACGCGGGCACGGTCCGCCTCGAGCCGGGCACGACCAAGAACGACGAGGGGCGCACGTTCCCCTTCGCGGCGCTGCCGCGGCTGGAGGAGCTGCTGCGAGCCCAGCGCGAGCACACGTCGGCGCTGGAGCGCGCAGGCGGCGGCTCATCCCGTGGGTGTTCCACCGGGGCGGGCGACCGATCCGGAACTTCCACATGGCGTGGCGACGCGCCTGCGAGCGCGCAGGTGTGCCCGGGCGACTGGTCCACGACCTGCGGCGCACGGCGGTGCGGAACTTCGAGCGGGCGGGGGTCTCGCGCTCGGTGGCGATGAAGCTCTCGGGGCACAAGACCGAGAGCATCTACCGGCGCTACGCGATCGTCGTCGGAGGCCGACCTCGCCGAGGGCGTGCGCAAGGTCGCGGCGATGCGCGGCGCGAACGAGGGCCCGGATCGCCGCGTCGTCGGCGCTTCCCGAGCGACGGTCAGTCGAGAACGAGCACAGTTCGAGCACAATTTGCGGAAGGGAGGCGCGATGCGCGACGCAGCGCCGCGGCCGTAAGTGTGTGCAAGAGGCTGGTGCCGGAGGTGGGGGTCGAACCCACACTCGATTGCTCGAACGGGATTTTGAGTCCCGCGCGTCTGCCAGTTTCGCCACTCCGGCACACCATGGAACCGCTCGTCAGCGCGGGGTCACTCGACGCCGCGCACCCCGGGATCGGCGCCGAGGCCCGTCGCTTGTATCACGGGGCGGCACGCTGTCGCTAGTCTTCCGATGCCCTCGACCGGGCGCTCGTGCGGGCGATGAAGTCGAAGCCGATCCCGATCGCGAGATAGGTCTGCAGATACCTCGGCGAGACGCTCACCGCCCCCTCGCCGAGCTGTTGCGGCACGTTGAAGCTCTGCACGTAGCGCACCCCGACCTCGATCGGGAACGCGTTCGCGAGGTTGAGATCGACGCCCGCATTCACGTCGTACCCGAACGCGGCTTTGTAGTGGCTTTCGAGCGTCTTCGAGTTGGGATTCTCGGGATCCGCCGGGTTGGGGATCTCGATGTCGGTCGAGATGCCGTACCACACGACCGCGATGTTGGCCCCCGCGTGCGGACGGATGAAGCCGGGGCCGTGCGGGCCGGCGCGCCCACCCACGAAGAAACGTCCGTAGCTCTGGTTGGTGCGCTGCTCCAGGGTCTCGCGCAGGAAGGGATCGTAGACGTGGGTGGACTGGCTCATCATGTTCGAGATCTCGAGCCCGCTGGTGAGCGCCACCAGGTTGTACGCCGCGTACCAGGGCAGCACGGCGTCGATCCCGCCGCCCCATGACGTCCGGCTGAAACGTCGCGCGTCGACATCGGTGGGCTCCATGCGACTGAGATAGAGCGAGACCTTGCCAGCCGCGTGTGCGGGGCCGGGGACGAGAGCGACGCTGCACGCGATCGCGAGCGCCGCGACGAGGCGATGAGAGGCATCAGTCATGGCGACCTCCTAGACGGAGAGTGGGGAACCCTGACATCCTATCGCCGGATCACGGCCGGAGGCCACTCGCCGGTTGTGGCCCCGAGCAGGCCGACTGCTCGGGCCTTCCGATCCGGGATCGTGCCGTCGCGATGGCCGCGCTCGCCTGACCGCCTCCGCCGGCGCGCCATTGCCATGGCGCGCGCCCAGCGATTAGCATGCTCCACGACGCGGCCCGGCCCCTCGCCGCATCGCCTGGAGATCCGCGCATGCAGACGGCCGCACCGCTCGATCCGCGCCCCGCCGAGACCTTCCGCGGTCTCGCCCGCACCATCGGCAATTCTCCGCTGCTCGCCATCACGCTGCGCTTCCGCGGCGTCACCCGCACGCTCTACGCCAAGTCCGAGCAGTTGAACATGACCGGGAGCATCAAGGACCGCATGGCGCTCCACGTGCTCCGCCGCGCCTACGAGCAGGGCACGATTCGCGCCGGCGACACCATCGTCGAGGTGACCAGCGGCAACACCGGCATCGCGTTCGCGGCGGTGGGGCGGGCGCTCGGGCACGCGGTCACCATCTTCATGCCGGACTGGCTGAGCCACGAGCGCCTGGACCTGTTGCGCAGTTTCGGGGCGCGCGTGGAATTGGTGTCGCGGGAGCAGGGCGGGTTCCTCGGCTGCATCGAGCGCGCCGAGGCGTTGGCCGCGCGCGATCAGCGCGTGTTCCTGCCGCGCCAGTTCTCGAACCCGGCCAACGTCGAGGCGCACGCGCTCACCACCGGACCGGAGATCGTGTGGCAGCTCGCGCGCCGCGGGCTCGCGCCGGACGCGTTCGTGGCGGGCGTGGGCACCGGCGGCACGGTGATGGGGGTGGGCCGCCACCTGCGCGCGGTGCGCCCCGGGGTGCGCGTGCATCCGCTCGAGCCGGCGGAGTCGCCCACGCTCAGCACCGGATGCAAGGTGGGGACGCACCGGATCCAGGGCGTGTCCGACGAGTTCGTCCCCGCGATCGTGGATCTCGCGTCGCTCGACCCCGTGGTGAGCGTCCACGACGGCGACGCCATCCTGATGGCGCAGATGCTGGCGGCCCGGCTCGGGCTCGGGGTCGGCATCTCCTCCGGAGCGAACCTGCTCGGCGCGCTGATGGTGCAGCAGACGCTCGCGCCCGACGCGGTGGTGGTCACGGTGTTCGCGGACGACAATAAGAAGTACCTGAGCACCGCCCTGATGCACGCCGAGTCGGCGCGCGCGGACTACCTGGCGCCGGGAATCGAATTGCTGGGCCTCGACGTGCTGCCGCGCACCTGCGAGGCGTGCGCGGCAGCGGGCGATGGTCCGCAGGTGCCGGCCGTCGCGCACGCCATCACGCGGTAGGGCGCCGCACCGTCAGGCTCCGGCGCCGGGGCGGGCAGGATCCAGCGGGTCCTCACGCGCCCGACTCCGAGTCGCGGCTCAGACCGCCATCGTCCTCGCGCACTCGGCGCCCACCCGGCCTTCGCGGCAGGCCGGGGAGGCCAGGAACTCGGCGGCGATCCGAGCCTGCAGCGCCAGCGCCTCGGACAGCGGCTTGCCGCACGACTGCTGGATGCAGGTCATGATCGCGGCGCGCGCGTGCGCGTCGGCGGGATCGTCGGCCGGCGGCAGGCCGGCCACGTCCTGGGGCACGCCGGAGAGCGCGCCGGTCTCGAGCGGCCGCCGCGTGAGACCGTGCTCGCCACCGCTCGCGAGCTTCCAGGCGGTCTCGAGCGCGTCCTCCATCGGCCCGGCGTAGTCGACCAGCCAGCCGACCGCGTCCTTCGCCTTGACCGGCGCGCCGCTCGAGCAGCGAGATGCACCAGCTTCGGCCAGTGCGCGGAGCGTGGTGCGCCGGAACGGCCAGTGGCAGCCCTCCATGCCGGGCACCACGGGCAGCGTCACCTCGGGCCAGCCGAAGCGCGCGTCGTCCACGGCGACCACGTAGTGGCAGTGCATGAGCAGCTCGAGCATGCCGCCCAGGCAGCGCTTGCCGTTGACGAACGCCACCGACACCTCGAACTCGTCGTAGAGGCGCCGCGCGGTCTGCGACCAGCGTGGCGGATCGCGCGCGCCCTCCTTCGACGTCGTCGAGCGCGGGGAAGAACTCGCTGGTGTCGGCGCCCACCATCTGGGTGGAGAGGTGGAAGTCGCCGGTCACGATCACGCGCCGGATGCCCTGCGGCCTTGAGCCAGTCGATCGCCCGGTTCAGTTCGCGATCCACGTCGCAGTTGTAGCTCTCGCGGCCGAGCGTGATGACGCCGACGCGTGCCGTCGTGCTCGGCGTTCACGTAGAGCTGCTGCCAGTCGGGGCCGTCCATGCGCTCGAACGCGTCCGGATACCAGGCGCTCGTCGCGGCCGCTCGGGGTGCAGCCGGTGGTACGCCTCGACCGGCGTCGATCGCGGCCTTCGGGCCCGAGGTCGCGCATCATCGCGAGGACGCCGCGGCGGAACTGCGCGCACAGCTCGCCGATCGCGTTGATGTGCGCGCAGGTGGCCGCGCTTCTCGTGCAGCATGCAGGCTGGTCATCTGGAGGACCGGGCCCAGGATCCGGACGCGGAACTCCTCGTGCTCGGCGGCGGTCGAGCGTCCAGTCGACCAGCGGCCGGAAATGGTCGGGCGGATACCAGGCCTGGCCGCTCTCCTTGCGCTCGTCGAGCTCGGGCGTGGGGCGGAACAGCTCGCCGTACTTCTGGCCCAGGTGGTGCAGGCACGACCAGGTGAGGAAGTCCGCGCCCTTGGCGCCGATGGCGTCGTGGGCGCGGAACGGGTTCGGCCCCACCAGCCGGCGACGTAGCTTGTCGATCTTCCAGAACGGCATGTTGGTGCGCGCGGTGCTAGCGCAGACCGGCGAGCGTGATGCCGCAGAACAGCACGTCGAGGACGAACGACCAGTGGTCGCTCGACCGGCACCGGGATGAGCCCCAGGGCCCACAGCAGCTGCGTGATCGCCGACGGCTGCGGGCTCGACGATCTCCCACACCTTGTTGATCTCGTGCGGGAACGCCGGGTGCGCGATGCCCACGCCCAGCTCGGAGCTCGGGAAGCCCGACGTGACCGAGCGGATCTCGATCCCGGGGAAAGCTGTCGCGGAAGACCTTGTAGTGCGCCTTCTTGACCTCGAGGATCTCGGGAATCGCCTCGAGCAGGAAGCGCGGCTTGAGGTCCTTCAGTTCGGCCGGCAGACGCTTGCCGTCGTACGTGAGCCGGACGATGTTCCCCATGATCCGCGCCGCGCCGTCGCGGCCGAAGGCCTGCGACCAGTCCGGGGTATTGCCGGCCGATGCCGTCGGGCGCGCCGGGGAAGTCGAGCGCCGACGACGCGCACGCCGAACGGCTCGAGCCGCGAGCCGAGCTGCATGGTCTTGCCGGCGCCGACGATGCCGTTGGCGCCGGAGATCACCAGCGAGCCGCGCTGGGCGGGCGGCCCGAACACCTGGTCCACCAGGTCCGCGGTGCGCGCGGGCAGGGCGCCGCGCGGAAGATGCCGATCACGCTGCCGAGCCCGAGGGTCTCGAGCGTGGGCTGGCGAAGGGTGTTCGTCATGGTCCCCTCGAGGGTCGATCGCCGGGTCGTGTTGGCCATGGTCCGGGCTCCTTCCGAGACCTGGAACAGCGCGGCGATGCCCACGTCGCCCGCCGCGCAGCCGAACAGGAGCGACGTAGCCGCCGCCCAGCGCGACGGCTTCCTCCAGGCGCCTCGATCAGCACGCGCGTGAGCGTCGGTCCCTGCGGGTGGCCCCAGACCAGCGAGCAGCCGGTCTTGTTCATCTTGCGCCAGTCGTAGCCCGTGATCTTGGCGAAGATGACGTCGTTGACCGCGAACGGGTTGTGGTTCTTGACCACCGCCATGTCGTCCATGGTGAGACCGGCGCGCTCGAGCAGCCGCTGCACGGCGAGCGCGGGCGCCTCGGGCATCAGGCTCGGCTGGGTGCGCGACTCGGCCTTGCCGACGAACCGGATGTCGATCTCGGGCCGCGGGCTGAGCTCGCGCGCCTTCTCGCGGGTGGTGACGAGCAGCGTCGCCATGCCGTCGGAGGCGTGGGTCTGCGTGCCGCTGGTCACGCAGGTGTCGAGCTCGCGCTGCGCGCGCAGGCCGCTCATCGTCATCCGGCGCACGCCGCGGTCGTCGTCGACGCGGCCGAGCGGCGCGCCCGGCGACGTTCAGGAGATCGAGCGGGACCAGCACGCGGTCGAGGAAGCCGGAGTCCCTGGCGCGCGAAGTACTGCTCGTGGCGGCAGGAACGCCACGTCGTCGATCTCGCTTGCGGTCGATCTTGTACTTGCGCGCGGTCATGCCCGGCCGCGGCGATCATCGCACTGGCCGGTGGCGGGGTCGAAGCCGAAGTTGTCCCACACGTCGGCGATCGCGTGCGTGCGCTGGTGCGCGCGGCGCTCGGGGAACACGCCCACCGGCGAGTCGCTGGTGCGGTCGAAGGTGAGCACGCCGACCACCTCGTTGGCGCCCGATCTGGACCTCGGCCGCCGGCGAGCAGCACGGCCTGCAGGCCGGTGGCGCAGGCCTGCTCGACGTGATAGCCGGGGATGCGCTGACCCATGCAGCTCGCGACCAGCGGCGCGGTCCAGAACTTCCAGTGCCAGGGGATGGTCGAGCCGATGACCAGGTACTCGCAGCTCGCTCTTGGGGACCTTGCGCAGCCCGAGGATGCGCCCCATGGACTCGCCGGCGAACTGGCCGATGTTGACCTCCGCCAGCGCGGCTGGTCTGCCAGGCCGGGAAGAAGCTGCTGCCCCAGGTGCCGTACGGGATCCGGGCGGCGGGGAACATCTGGGCGGATTCCTTCATGACGGGTTTCCTCGACGACAGGGCGTGGACACCGGACAGTCGTGGCCCGCGGCAGGCGCGGCCCGACAAGCGGCCGGACCTTCGCCCAAGCGGGCGGGTGTTGGCAAGTGCGGAGAGGCGGTGCGGGGAAAATGACAGATGGAGTGCGCGCGGGCGTGACTGCTAGCATCGGCGCGCACCTTCAACCGAGGAGATCCGCTTCCCATGGACGACAAGTTCCTGCAGTCGGTGCGCGTCGCGTTCCCGGAGCCCGCCAGGGCCGTCACGCTCGGAGCGCCGGTGCTCGAGAACCTCTGCCATCCCGAGCCCCTGGTCGGCATCCCGCTGGCGATGATGAATCGCCATGGCCTGATCGCCGGCGCGACCGGCACCGGCAAGACCAAGACGCTCCAGTTGCTCGCCGAGCAGCTCTCGGGAGCGGGCGTGCCGGTGTTCCTCGCCGACGTGAAGGGCGACCTGTCCGGGGTGGGCGCGGCGGGCGATCCGGGCGATCGGGTGAACGAGCGGGCGAAGGCCACCGGTTACACCTGGAAGGGCGCCGCGTGCCCGGTCGAGTACCTGAGCCTCACCGGCGCGAAGGGCGCGCAGCTGCGCGCGACCGTCTCGTCGTTCGGTCCGCTGCTGCTCGCCCGCGTGCTGGGCCTGAACGAGACCCAGTCGAGCGTGCTCGCGATGGTCTTCAAGTACGCCGACGACAAGGGCCTCCTGCTGCTCGACTTCAAGGACCTGCGCGCGGTGCTCCAGCATCTCGAAGGAGAGGGCGCGGGCGAGCTCAAGGACTATGGAGGCATGTCGAAGGCCACCGTCGGCGTGCTCCTGCGCGAGATGGTGGAACTCGAACAGCAGGGCGCGGGCGCGTTCTTCGGCGAGCCCGAGTTCGACCTCGACACCGACCTGCTGCAGACCGAGCGCGACGGCCGCGGGCTGGTGAGCGTGCTCGAGCTCACCGACGTGCAGGACCGGCCGGCCCTGTTCTCGACCTTCATGATGTGGATGCTGGCGCGGCTCTACGGCGAGCTGCCCGAGGTCGGCGACCTGGACCAGCCGAAGCTGGTGTTCTTCTTCGACGAGGCTCACCTGCTGTTCGACGGGGCCTCGAAGGAGTTTCTGCAGGAGGTGCAGCAGGTGGTGCGCCTGATCCGCTCCAAGGGCGTGGGCGTGTTCTTCATCACCCAGAGCCCCAAGGACATCCCGGCCGACGTGCTGGGACAGCTCGGACACCGCGTGCAGCACGCCCTGCGGGCGTTCACGCCCGACGACGAGAAGGCGCTCAAGGCCGCGTCGCGCACCTTCCCGAGGACCGAGTACTACGACATCGAGCGCACGCTCACCACGCTCGGCATCGGCGAGGCGCTGGTCACCGTGCTGTCGGCGAACGGCGTGCCCACGCCGCCGGTGGCCACGCGGCTGGTGCCGCCCTCGTCGCGCATGGGTCCGCTCACCGAGGCCGAGATGGCGCAGCGGCTCTCCTCGTCGGCGCAGGTGAAGAAGTACGCCACCGCCCTCGACCGCGAGAGCGCGCAGGAGACGCTCGCGAAGCAGGCGCAGGCGGAGGCCCCGGCGGCGGGAGCGGGCGGGGCCGGTGGGGGCGGCGCCGCGCCCCCCGCGCGCGGGCGGGCCGCGAAGCCCGAGCCGAGCGCGTTCGAGCAGGTGCTCAAGTCGCCGCTCACCCGCGCGGTGGCCACCACCGTGACGCGCGGGTTGCTCGGGGCGTTGCTCGGTCCCGCGCCCCGGCGCCGGCGCCGCTACTAGGCCGAGCCGCTCTCCGGCATGAAGTCGTCCATCGCGGTCCGCGAGTGGGTGGCGCTCGGCCTGGTGCTGGCGGCGGCGGCGTGGCTGCGCGTGCCGGCGCTGCGGGCGCCGTTCTTCGCTGACGATTACCTGTTCCTCGATCAGGCCCGCGGCCGTTCGCTGTTCGCGGCGCTCGCGGCCCCGGACCCGATCGGCAACTTCGTGCGGCCGGTCGGACGCGCGCTGTGGTTCTGGCTGCTCGGGCACGCGAGCGGCGAGGCGCCGGAGGCTTTCCACGCGGCCAACCTCGCGCTCCTGCTCATCGCCCTCGTGCTGTTGTTCGTGCTCGTGCGCGCGATTGCGGGCGGCTTCGCGGCGGTGATCGCCGCGGCGTTCGTGGCGTTGAGCCACGCGCCCGATGTCGCGGTGCGCTGGGCCGCGGGCGCGCAGGACCTGCTCGCCGTCACGCTCGCCCTCGCCGCGCTGGTGCTCCATCGCGGCGGGCGGCGATGGTGGGCGGCGGTCTGCCTGGTGCTCGCGCTGCTGTCGAAGGAGACCGTGGTCGCCACGCCGCTGATCGCGGCGCTGGTGACGCGGCGGGAGGGGGAGCGGCCGCGCGACTCGCTGGCGCGCGCGGGGCCGCTGTTCGCGGCGTGCGCGGCGTGGGCCGTGGTGTGGCTCGGCACTGCGGCGGCGCGCCCGGCGGCCGGTGCCGCACTCTCGTTCGCGCCCGCGAACCTGCCCGCGGCGCTCGCGCACCTGGTGCAGACGGCGGTCGGCCGCGAGTGGGCGCCCGGCGGGGCCCTCCAGGGTCTCGGCATCCTGCCGCCGCTGGTGCCGCTGGCGCTCGCGCTCGCCGCGCTCGGGTTCGCGCGCGGTCCGGCCCCGCCAGTGACCCATCGCGGCGCGGTGGGCGCCGGTCTCGCGTGGGCGCTGCTGGGGGCGTTGCCGGTGGTGGTGGTGGCGCCGATCTGGAGCGCCTACTTCTATCTGTTCGCGCTCGGCGGCGTGGCGCTGGCACTGGGTGCCGCGCTGGCGCGCGCTCCGCGCCTCGCCGCGCTGGCGGTGGTGGCGGCGCTGGCGTGGGGGGCCGCCGGCGCGCGCGGACTGGACGAGTTCGCGCAGAAGCCCGACGCGTGGGCCACGCTCTCGCACGTCAACCCGCGCTACCTCGAGCGCGCGGGGGAGAAGGTGAGCGAACTGCTCGCCGGACTGAAGTCGGTGAGGCCCACGCTCACGCCCGGGAGCACGGTGTACTTCTCGGGGACGCCGGCGTGGAGCGGGGTGCAGGCGGGCGGGGGCCCGATGCTGCGCTGGGCGTACCGCGACACCAGCCTGCGCGCGGACTTCACCAGCCGCTTCTCGCGCGCGGGCGCGGGTCGCGGCCCGGTGCTGTTCTACTCGCCGGCGGACCCGCAGCGGATCCGGACGGCCGACACCCCGGGCCTGCTCGAGAACCTGGCGTTGAACCTGCTGCTGGACGACGCCGTGGTCGGCGCGCGCGAAGCGATCCTGATGCGCGACGAGCGCCTCGGGCCGAGCATGGAATCGAACTACCTGCTCGCCTGGATGGCACTGGCGCTGGGTGACGCCGCCGAGGCGCGCCAGCGGCTGGCGGTCGCCGGCACGACCTCCGGGGCCGCAGCGGCCGCGGAGATCGAAGCGGCGCTGCGCGAGGTGGCGCGCGGCGACACGCTGGCCGCGTTCCGGCGCATCGATGCCGCGGTCGGGCGCAACGTGGCCGAGCCGGGAGTGCATGCCCTGCTCGCCGATCTCGCGCTCGCGCGCCCGGAGTGGCATTCGGTCGCCATCATCGAGGCCTTCGCGGCGCGGGCGCTCTCACCGGAGTGGCCCGCGGGCTGGCGGCGCTGGGCGATGCTCCAGGCCATGGATCAGCGCTACCCAGCGGCGCTCGCCTCGCTCGACCGCTTCTTCGCCCTGGCCGGGCCTGATGGGGCGCGCGACCCGAGCGCGATCCAGTTCCGCGACGACCTCCGCCGGCGCGTCCCCGGGGGCGACCTGGCGCGCGCCTCGGTGCACGACGGTGGCGAAGACGGGCGCTGAGGTGAAGGCCGCGGGTTGACCGCGGCCCGCGCGCTGAGGTAAACCTCTGCGCGCAATGTCTGGGGTGGGGCTGTAGCTCAGTTGGGAGAGCGCTTGACTGGCAGTCAAGAGGTCGACGGTTCGATCCCGTTCAGCTCCACCATCTTCCATGAATCGACGTGAAGGCCCGCGGGGGAGTCCCAGCGGGCCTTCGGGTTAGATGGGCGAGGATCCTCCGGGAATTGGCTCACGGAGCGCCGCGGCCGGGGGCGCCTGCGGGAGCACCGGTCGCTCCTCGGTCAGGGCCTCGAGCGCCGCGCGGGTGGCGGGCGCCAGCCAGTCCACCTCGCCCTCCTGGGCCACCGCGATGCGACCGCCCGGGTCGAGCACGTAGGTGTAGGGCACGCTCGGGCACGGCAGCACCTCGCGCAGCGCGCGCCGGCCGTCGATGAGCACCTGGAGGCGCAGGCGCTGGCGCGCGACGAAGCGCGCGACCGACGGGAAGGGGTCGGCGCACACCATCACCACCCGCGCGCGCTCGAGGCCGGGTGAGCGCCGCAGCGAGTCGAGCGCCGCCGCCTGCGCACGCGCGTGGCGCTGCCACGGCGCCCAGTAGTGGACCACCAGCACGCCCTCGCCGTCGCGCAGGCGCGCGAGGCCGATCGGCACCGCCGGCAACACCACGTCGAGCGCGACGTGGGGGCGCGAGGCGGGGCTCGCCACCGCGAGCGGGCGCGCCACGCCACTGCGGCTCACGGTGAACAACTGGGCGTTCCACAGCCACAGCGTGAGCGCGCTGGCGCCGACCAGGAAGACCGCGGTGGGGGCGCGCATCAGCGCGCGCCCGCGCCCGCGGCCGCGGCGCCTGCGAGCGCGCCGGGCTCGCCGCGCAGCCAGCGCGTCCAGCGCGTCACGCTGTCCACCATCACGACCACCAGCAGCGCCATCACCGCCAGCGTGACCACGCACTGGATGCGGGCGGTCGCGGGCGCGGCCGCGAACGCCGCCGCGAGGTCCGGAGCGCCGGCTTTCAACTGCGGCCGCAGGTAGTTCACCGACAGGTTCATCCACCCGGCGGTGAGGGTGTTCACGCACATGAACGCGAGCGGCGCCAGCGTGACCCAGGCGTAGCGGCCCTTGCCGGTGTTGAGGAGCACCGAGGTGCCGATGGCGAGCGCGAACGCCGCGAGCAGCTGATTGCTCACCCCCAGCATCGGCCAGATGGTGCTCACCGTGCCGGTCCACACGAAATAGCCCCACGAACCGACCGCGAGCGCGCTGAACACCAGCGCGGGCGCCATGCCCTTCCACTCGCGCAACCCGGGCAGCGCCATGCCGCCGACCTCCTGCAGCATGTAGCGCGTGACGCGCGTCCCGGCGTCGATCAGGGTGAGCACGAAGAGCGCCTCGAACATGATGGCGAAGTGGTACCAGAACCCCATCAGCCCGCGCAGCAGCGGGAGCGAGGAGAAGATCTGCGCCATGCCGACCGCCAGCGACACCGCGCCGCCGGGGCGGCCGGCCAGCGATTCGCCGACCGCGGCCTCGAGCGACGGCAGGTCATGGGTCGCGAGCCCCAGCGTCGCGAACACCTCGGGGCGCGTGTTGATCGCGAAGTAGTCGCTGGGGTGGAGCGCGCACGCCGCGATCAGCGCGATCACGCCGACGAAGCCCTCGAGCAGCATCGCGCCGTAGCCGATCGGGAGGATGTCGCGCTCGCGGTCCAGCATCTTGGGGGTGGTGCCCGAGGCGATCAGGGAGTGGAAGCCCGAGATGGCGCCGCACGCGATGGTGATGAACACGAACGGGAACAGCGGTCCCGGGAACACCGGTCCGCCGCCGTGCGCGTACGAGGTGAGCGCCGGCATCTGCAGGCGCGGGTTCACCAGCACCACCCCGATCGCGAGCAGCACGATCGCCCCGACCTTCATGAACGAGGACAGGTAGTCGCGCGGCGCGAGCAGCAGCCACACCGGGAGCACCGAGGCGATGAACCCGTAGAGCATGAGGGCCACGCCGATGGTGCGCTCGGGGTGGGTGAAGAGAGGGCCCCACGCCGACTGCGCCACCCACGCGCCGCCCGCGATGGCGGCCAGCAGCAGTGCCACGCCGATGAGCGTGGCGCCGCGGATGTCGCCGGGACGGACGCGGTTCGACCACAGTCCCATCAGCAGCGCGATCGGGATGGTGCAGAGCAGCGAGAACACGCCCCACGCGCTCGACTTGAGCGAGTTCACCACCACCAGCGCCATCGCGGCGACCGCGACCACCATCACGAACACGATGGCGATGGCGGTCGCGGCGCCAGTCAGGCCGCTCACGTGCTCGCGTGCGATGTTGGCGAGCGAGCGCCCGCCACTGCGCACCGAGGCCGTCAGGATGACGAAGTCGTGCACGCCGCCGGCGAGCACCGAGCCCGCGAGCAGCCACAGGAACCCGGGCGCCCACCCGAACTGCGCGGCCAGCACCGGCCCGATCAGCGGCCCGGCGCCGGCGATGGCGGCGAAGTGATGACCGAGCAGCACCCAGCGGTGGGTCGGCACGTAGTCGTGCCCGTCGCGCCGGGTGTGCGCCGGGGTGCGACGCAGGTCGTCGAGCGTGGCGACGCGCGCGGCGAGGAACGCGCCATACGTCCGATAGGCGATGATCGCGACCAGGGCCGAGCACAGCACCAGGTAGAGCGCGGGCATGCGGGGGTCTCCGGGAGCACGCGGTGGCGGGACCGCCGCAGTCTACCGTCGCCGGTCAGCGCGTCAACGCCGGAATGGGGGTCGTCAGGCCGCGGCGGCTTCGTCGGATCCCGCGTCCTCGTCCTGCGCGTAGAGCGCCAGGAACGCGGCGACCACCTCGGGATCGAACTGGGTGCCGCTCGCCTCGCGGATGACCTGCACCGCCTGCGCATGGGTGCGGCGGCTGCGGTAGGCGCGATCGGTGGCGATGGCGTCGTAGGTGTCCGCCACCGCGATGATGCGCGCGCCGAGCGGGATGTCCTCGCCGCGGTAGCCCTTGTAGCCGGTGCCGTCCCAGCGCTCGTGATGGTAGGCCACCATCGGGACGATGTGCTTGAGGATGCCGCCCATGGTGCGCACCAGCCGCGCGCCGTGGTCCACGTGCCGCTTCATCTCCACGTACTCGTCGCCGGTCAGCCCGGCCGCCTTGCGCAGCACCTCGGTGCTGATCTCGACCTTGCCGATGTCGTGCAGGAACGCGCCGACCCGGATGTCCTCCACCAGGTCCTCGCGGAGCCCCATCGCGCGGGCGATCTCGACCGCGTAGTCCGCCACGCGCCGCGAATGGTCCTCGGTGTACTTGTCCACCGAGTCGATGAGCTTGGCCATGATCTCGATGATGCCGCGGTAGGCGTCACGGATCTCGCGCAACTGCTGTTCCTTGGTCTCGGAGAGCGAGCCGACCACGTACGAGGTCAGGATCAGGAAGCCGCCCCAGGTGCCGAGGTCGAGCCAGCGCATCCAGGGCTCGGGGTCCCCGGCGACGAAGTGGGCCCGGCTCACCAGCGCGATCGCCGCCACGATGCCGCAGGACAGCAGCGCCGAGTACACCCCGCGCCGCAGCCCCAGCGTGTAGGCGCCGAACACCACCGGCAGGTAGTAGAAGTTGAGGAACGCGCGCTGGTTCACGACCCAGAAGTTGATCACCCCGGTGATGGCCACGATCGCGAGCAGCACCAGCAGCCCGCGGTGCACGGTCCACCAGGCGCGCGCCGGCCGGGTCACGACGCCTTCCGGTGCGGCGCCGGGGTGATGCGCGCGGCGCCGTGCCCGCGGGCCTCCTGGCGCTGATCGCGGTTCTCGGCGGTGCGGTCCTGGACAGCGTCGACTCCGCAGAACGGGCAGAAGGTCCAGTCCGGATGGAGGCGCCGACGGCACGACTCGCAGTGGTCGCCCACGAAGTCACCGCAGGTCGGGCAGTAGTCGAAGTCCTGGCTCAGCACCGCCTGGCAGCCGGGGCACACCCGGCCGGCCTGCTCGGCGAGGTACACCACCCGCATGACCTCCTCGAGCGTGGTGCGGCCGTCGAGCACCTTGCGCAGGCCGTCCTCGCCGATCGAGCGCATCCCCGACTCGACCGCGGCCTGGCGGATGACCGAGTCGGACTGGCGCATGTGGATGAGCGAGCGGATGTGGTCGTCCACCTCGAGCAGCTCGAAGATCCCGGTGCGACCGGTGTAGCCGGACTCGTGGCAGTGGGCGCACCCGGTCGCCCGCCACAACTGGACGGCGCCGCCGGCCGCGCTCTTGGAACCCAGGCGATTGAGTGTCGCGGCGGAGGCCTCGTACGGCTCGCGGCAGCGCGGGCACAGCGTGCGCACCAGGCGCATGCTCACCACGGCCACCAGCGAGGAGGCCACCATGAAGGGCTCGAGGCCGAGGTCGACCAGGCGGGTCACCGCGCTCGCCGCGTCGTTGGTGTGCACCGTGCTCAGCACCAGGTGGCCGGTGACCGAGGCCCGGAACGCGATCTGCGCGGTCTCGCCGTCGCGGATCTCGCCCACCATGATGACGTCGGGGTCCTGCCGCAGGATGGCGCGCAGCGCGGCGGGGAAGGTCTTGCGCGCCTTCTCGTCCACGTGCACCTGATTGATGCCGGTGAGCTCGAACTCCACCGGGTCCTCGACCGTCACGATGTTCATGGTCACGTCCTGGATCGAGCGCAGCGCCGCGTAGAGCAGCGTGGTCTTGCCGGATCCGGTCGGGCCGGTCACCAGCACGATGCCCTGCGGCCGGTCGAGGGCGTTCTGGAGGCGCGTGAGGTCGTCCGGGAACAGGCCGAGCTCCACGAGCGGCACCATCATGCGTTGCTGATCGACTACCCGGATGACCACCTTCTCGCCCCCGGTCACCGGCAGCGTCGAGATGCGCATGTCGATGCGCCGTCCGTCGATCTCGACCACCAGGTGTCCGTCCTGCGGCAGCCGCTTCTCGGCGATGTCGAGGTTGGAGAGCACCTTGATGCGCGACACCACCGCGCCCTGGGTCCATTTCGGCAGGCGCTGGACCTCCTGGAGCAGTCCGTCGATGCGGAAGCGCACCACCAGGTCGTGGTCCTGCGGCTCGATGTGCACGTCGCTGGCGCGCTCCTGCACCGCGCGATGGATCAGCCAGTTGGTGAGCCGCACGATGGGCCGGCCCTCGGCCTCCTTGATGAGGTCGTCGAGCGCCTCGGTCGGCTCGTCCTGCTTGACCGCGTTCACCACCACGTCCTGCTCGCTCGAGATGATGTTGCGGATGACCTCGTTCACCGAGGAGTCGATGTGGTAGTAGCGCTCGATCGCCTCGACGATGGCGCTCGGGCGGGCCAGCACCGGCTGGATGAACATGCCGCAGTGGAAGCGCAGATCCTCGAGCGCAGAGACGTTGAGCGGATCGGCCATCGCCACGATCAGGGTGGAACGGCCCTCGATCGCGAGCGGGAGCGCGTTGTACTTGCGCGCCATGTCCTCCTTGATGAAGGCGAGGACCTCCTCGTCCACCGAGATGGCGTCGAGGTCCACCAGCGGCAGGTGCAGCTGCTGCTCGAGGAGGTGGAGCAGGGTGTCCTCGGTCACCGCGCCGAGGCGCACGAGGGCGGCACCGAGCAGCTCGCCGGTCTGGCGCTGCTCGGTGATGGCGCGATCCAGCTGCTCCTGGGTGATCAGCCTCGCGTCCAGCAGGAGATCACCCAGCCGCCTGTGCTCTCTGGCCATCCGTGACTCCGGGGTGTTCGGGGGAAGAGCCTCCGCCCTTGCGTTATCGGCCCGGCGGAGCTCCTACTTCAGCGGCTTCGGCGACCGGCGGACGCGCTGCCGGATGCGCGTCCGACGCGGGCCCGGCGTGTGTTGAGGGGCCTGCGAGCGCGTGCTACGGTGCCGGCCGACCATGACCGAGCCGACCTCGCAGGACCTGCCCGTCTCGCCGTTCCTCAGTCACGCCCTCGCCACGCTCGCCGCCGCCGGCGCCGACGGGTTCGAGGCCCAGACGAACATGAAGGAACTGCTGAAGGTGGCGTCCCGCCACTGCCGGCGGCTGGTGGACGCCGGGGAGGTCCGGGTGTGGGTGCTGCGGCGCGGCGGCCGGCGGCTGGTGGCCCACGAGTTCCCCGACGACGACGGGGCGGCCCGGGTGGTGCGGCAGGGGCCCGCCGAGGGGCTCGCGGGCTGGGCCATCGCGCACCAGCAGTCGCTCCGCCTCGGCCCCGGCGACCCGCGTCCGTGGCTGCCTGGCGAGGTGCCGGAGTTCCATTCGGCGCTGGTCATCCCGCTGTTCCGCCGCCGCGAGGTGTTCGGGGCCATCGAGTGCCTCGACAAGCGCGGGCAGGACGCGTTCACCGACGCCGACTTCGATCACCTCGACGCCGCCGCCGAACAGGTCGCCTTCGCGCTCGACAGCGCGCTGCTGCTGGAGGAGACGGAGCGGCGCGCGCTCGAGAAGGAGGTGCTGCTCGAGGTCTCGAAGACGCTCTCGGGCCGCCTCGACCTCGACGACGTCATCGAGGCGATCCTGACCTCGCTGCGCGAGGTGGTGAACTACGACGCCGCGGCGGTGTACCTGGCGAACCGGTCCACCCAGATCCTCGGCCTGGTGAGCTCGGTCGGGTATCCCGAGGGCTCCGACGACGCGTTCGGCCTGCAGCTGGGGCAGGGCATCGTCGGCTGGGTGGCGAAGACCGGCGAACCGGTCATCGTGCCCGACGTGAAGCGCGACGCGCGCTACGTGGCCGCGCGCCTCACCACGCGCAGCGAGCTCGCCGCGCCGCTGCGGGTCGGTGGCCGCACCATCGGGGTGTTCAATCTCGAGAGCGACCTCGACGACGCATACCACGAGGGCCACCTCGAGCTGCTCTCGGCGTTCGCGGCGCAGGCGGCGATCGCGGTCGAGCGCGCGCAGCTGCTGCGCGACCTGGTCGAGCGCCGCCGGCTCGAGAAGGAGCTCGCGATCGCGCGCGAGATCCAGCTCTCGTTCCTGCCCACGCGCGCGCCCCAGGTGCCCGGCTTCGATCTGGCGGGCGCGGCGATGCCGCACGACGAGGTGGGCGGGGACTACTACGACTTCATCCCGGTCGGGGAGACGCGGCTCGGGCTCGCCATCGCCGACGTCGCGGGCAAGGGCATCCCGGCGGCCCTCATCATGGCGGGCTTCCGCATGAGCCTGCTCGCGGAGGTGCGCAACGAGTTCGCCATCCGCGCCGTGATGCGCAAGGTGAACTCGCTGCTCCACGAGAGCACCGACCGGGACAAGTTCGTGACCGCGTTCTACGGCGTGCTCGACTTCCGCAACCGCGTGCTCATCTTCTCGAACGCCGGCCACAACCCGCCGATCCTGCGCCACCGCGACGGCAGCCTCGAGTACCTCATCGACGGCGGCCTCGCGCTGGGGGTGATGCCCGACTCGCTCTACGAGGAGCGGCCCATCGCGCTGCGACCGGGCGACGTGCTGGTGCTCTACACCGATGGCGTCTCCGAGGCCGAGTCCCCGAGCGGCGAGCAGTTCGGCAGCGGGCGCATCGAGGAGATCATGGGACGCTTCGCGCATCGCAGCGCGCAGGAGATCCTCGACGGGGTGATCGAGGCGGTGCGCCAGTTCGCAGGCGAGCGCGGGCAGAACGACGACCTCACGCTGCTGGTGGTGAAGGCGAAGATCGCCTGAGGCGCCGGATCGGGCGCGGAGGGTTTCCGCGTGGGCCGCTCGCGGGCGCCGGCCGCCCTTCAAGCGTCACTTGAAGTGCGGAATCCTTGACCCGCATGGGCATACCCGATAGTCTGCCCCGCACCTCGCCATCCACCCGTGTCCCGGAGCGTTCCCGTGAGCTTCGACCCCATGCTCGTGGCCCTCATCCCCATCTGCGTCTTCAGCATCATCGCGCACGAGTACGCGCATGGGCTGGCGGCGTTCTGGCAGGGGGACACCACGGCGCGCGACCGCGGGCGGCTGACTCTGAACCCGCTGCCCCACCTGGACCTGGTGGGCTCGCTGCTGGTGCCGGGGGCGCTGC
Source organism: Candidatus Eiseniibacteriota bacterium (assembly GCA_963776245.1). GTDB lineage: Bacteria > Eisenbacteria > RBG-16-71-46 > RBG-16-71-46 > RBG-16-71-46 > CAVSAC01. The sequence goes on from CAVZLN010000007.1 coordinate 28,584, forward strand.
TGCTGTTCAAGGCGCCGCTGCTGTTCGGCTGGGCCAAGCCGGTGCCGGTGAACGCCGCGGCGCTGCGGAACCCGCGCGACGGCATGGTCGGAGTGGCGCTCGCCGGGCCGGCCTCCAACGCCCTGCTCGCGCTCGCCTTCGGCGCGCTGGCGCGCCTCGCTCCGGGCACCGGCTTCTTCGCGCCGCTGCGTGAGATGGGGATCATCGGGGTGGTGTTCAACTGCGCGCTCGGGCTCTTCAACCTGATCCCGATCCCGCCGCTCGACGGCTCGTGGGTGCTGATGCGGTTCCTGCCGCTCCGTCACATCCTCGCGCTGCGTTCGTTCCGCTTCGCCGGGATGGCGCTGGTGGCGCTGCTGCTGTGGTCGCCGCTCACCGCGGGCCCGCTCTTCCACGCCCCGTTGCGCGCGGTGGTGACCGCGTGCCTGCAGCTCTATGGCCTGGCGGCCGAGGGGCTGCCGCTGTGACGCCCGGGCGCATCCTCTCGGGCATGCGCCCCACCGGGCGCCTGCACCTCGGCAACTTCGTCGGGCGCGCTGGAGAACTGGGTGAGGCTCCAGGACGCCGGCTGGCGCAACTTCCACATGGTGGCCGACTGGCACATGCTCACCACCGGCTACGAGGACACCTCGCGGCTGCAGTCCGACATCCTCGACATGGTGCTGGACTGGCTCGGCGCGGGACTCGATCCGCAGCGGAGCGTGATCTTCGTGCAGTCCGACGTGAAGGAGCACGCGGAGCTCCACCTGCTGTTCTCGATGCTGGTGAGCAAGGCGCGGCTCGAACGCATCCCGACCCTCAAGGAGCAGATCCGCGACCTGAACCTCGACGAGCAGACCATCTCGTACGGCCATCTCGGCTACTCGGTGCTGCAGGCCGCCGACATCCTGCTCTACAAGCCCACGCACGTGCCGGTGGGCGAGGACCAGGTGCCGCACGTCGAGCTCACGCGCGAGATCGCGCGGCGCTTCAACTTCGTCTACTGCCAGGACCGCGCGCCGGTGTTCCCCGAGCCGGAGGCCGCGCTCACCGACTTCGCGCGCCTGCGCGGGCTCGACGGCAACCGCATGAGCAAGTCGGTCGGCAACACCATCCTGCTCGCCGAGGAGCCCGCGACGATCGCGACCCGGGTGCAGGCCGCGTACACCGACCCGAAGAAGATGCGCAAGAACGACCCCGGCCGGCCCGAGGCCGATCCGTCGGACGGACATGGCGGCTGCGTGGTGTACGAGTATCACCGCAAGTTCAATCCCGACGAGGCGGCGGACATCGCCGAGCGGTGCCGTGCCGGCGCGCTCGGGTGCGTCGACGACAAGCGGCATCTGGCCCGGCAGCTCGCCGAGCGGCTGGCGCCCATCCGCGAACGCCGGGCGAGATGGGCGGCCGACCTGGACGCGGTGCGCGACGTGATGGCCGACGGCAACCGGCGCGCCCGCGAAGTGGCCCGCGCCACCATGGACGAGGTGCGCTCGGCGATGGGGCTGGCGTCCGACCGGCAGGTGCGCTCGTGAGCGCCCCGGGCGAGCCGGGCGGCGGAGCGCGCACCGCGGCCTCCGATCGGGTGCCCGCGCCCACGCGGGACGCGGATCCGCCGCACGAGGCGCTCGACGCGCCGGCCGGCCGCGTGCCGCGGCCGTCGGTGACGGTCAAGCTCGCGCGCTTCGAGGGCCCGCTCGACCTGCTGCTCCATCTGATCAAGCGCGACGAGATCGACATCTACGACATCCCGATCGCGCACATCACGCAGCAGTACCTCGCGTACATCGAGCTGATGCGCTCGCTCGACCTCGACATCGCCGGCGAGTTCCTGGTGATGGCCGCCACCCTGATGCGCATCAAGGCCAAGATGCTCCTGCCCGCGCCCCAGCTGGGCGAGGAGGAGGACGAGGGCGACCCGCGCGAGGAGCTGGTGCAGCGGCTCATCGAGTACCGCCAGTTCAAGGAGGCGGCCGGCACGCTGCGCGACAAGGAGGCGGAACGCCGCCTGCTGTTCGAGCGCGGCATGATCCCGGGCGAGGACGACGCCGGCCCGCTGCCGCTCGCGCCCGCGTCCCTGTTCGACCTGCTCGAGGCGCTCAACCGCGTGATGTCGCGGGTGGCCGCGGAAGTGGTGTACGAGGTGCAGGGCGAGGTGTACGACGTCGAGGAGAAGATGAGCTTCATCGCCAGCACCGTGGCCGAGCGCGGCGAGGTGTCGCTCACCGAGTTGCTGCTGCGCTGCCACGCCCGCCTCGAGATGATCGTGACGTTCATCGCGCTGCTCGAGCTCGTGAAGCTCGGACAGGTCACGGTGGTGCAGGCGGAGAACTTCTCGGACATCACCATCGTGGCCCGCATGCCGGAAGGGAGTGAGACCGATGCCTCCAGGCAATCTCCAAGCGGCGGTTGAAGCGCTGCTGTTCTCCTCGGACCAGCCGCTGACGCTGGCGCTGATCGCCGAGTCGCTCGAGTCCGAGGCCGGCGACGTGGCCGCGGCGCTCGCGGCGCTGGGCGAGAGCTATGGCGCGCGCGAAGCGGGAGTGGAGCTCCGCGAGATCGCGGGCGGCTGGCAGCTGGTCACGACGCCCGGCCAGGCCGAATGGGTGGGACGGATGCTGCGCGGCAAGCGCAAGATGCGCCTCTCGCGCGCCGCGCTCGAGACGCTCGCGATCGTGGCCTACAAGCAGCCGGTGACCAAGTCCGAGGTCGAGGCCATCCGCGGGGTGGACGCGAGCGGCGTGATGGCCACGCTGCTCGAGCGCAATCTCGTCACCATCCGCGGCCGTTCGAAGGTGGTCGGGCGCCCGCTGCTCTACGGCACCACGCAGGAGTTCCTCGAGTACTTCGGACTCAACGACCTCGTCGAGCTGCCGCGGCCGGAGGAACTGCGCGCGTTGATCGCGGCGCGCGAGCCCGAGCAGCTCGAGATGATGGAGATCGAAGTGGTCTCGCAGTTCGCCACCGATCTGGAGTCGAGCGCGCTGGCCGGCGAGCTGGCGCCGGACCGGCACACGATCGAACCGCTCGGCGAGGACGAGGACGATCCGGACGACGACGAGGACGAGTACGACGAGGACGACGAAGACGAAGAGGACGACGATCTCGACGGGGACGACCCACGCGAGCCGCTCGCGCTCGAGACCGAGCCTTCGGAGGGACGGACCACGTGATGGTCCGCCTGAACAAGCTGATGGCCGAGCGCGGCATCGGCGCGCGCCGGAAGTGCGACGAGCTGATCGAGGCCGGCGCGGTGCGGGTGAACGGCGAGGTGGTGGTCACGCTCGGGGTCAAGGTGGACCCGGACAAGGACCGCGTGATGGTCTCGGGCAAGCCGCTCCCCGGGCCCGTGCGCTCGCGCTACTTCGCGCTCTACAAGCCGGTCGGCGTCATCACCACGCTCGATGACCCGGAAGGCCGCCCGACCATCCGGCAGCTGCTGCCCCCCGGACTGCGGCTCTACCCGGTGGGCCGGCTCGACGCCGACACCAGCGGACTGCTGCTGGTGACCAACGATGGCGATCTCGCGCACCGGCTCATGCACCCGCGCTACGGCGTCGAGAAGCTCTACCGCGTGCTGGTGACTTCCCATCCGAATCCTTCCCAGGTCGCGCGCCTGTCGCGCGGCGTGATGTACGAGCCCGGGGTGCGCAGCGCCCCGGCGCGGGTGCGCGTGCGCGACAGGATCGCGCGCGGTCACGTGCTCGAGATCGCCATCCACGAGGGCCGCTACCGCCAGGTCCGCCGGATGTGCGAGGCCGTGGATCTCGAGGTCGTGGCGCTCCATCGCTGGGGCTACGGCCCGCTGCGCCTGGGCGAGCTCGAGCGCGGGATGTGGCGCGAGCTGTCCACCGAAGAGGTGCGCCTGCTGCGGATCGCGTGCTCCGGTCCCGGGACCGCGGCGGCGCCGCGCGAGCGCGCGGGACGGCCCCGCCGCGTGCTGGCGGGCGGCATCGGCTTCGCCGCGCTGCGGCGCGGCGAGCGGCCGGGGGCTGCGCGCGGTCCGGAGCCGTCGCGGCCCGCGGTCGGGCCCCGGCGTCCGCAGCCAGGTGCAGAGGTTCGACGACCCGAGCGCGCCGTGCGCCCGACCGCGAGCCCGGGAGCGCGGCGTCCGCGTCCCGAGCGCGGCGCGGTGCGCCCGGCCGGGCGCGATGCCGGCAGGCCGGCGCGGGCACCGGGTCGCGCGGCCCGTCCGGGCCCCTCCGAACGCGCGCGTCCGCGCTTCCGAGATGACGCGCGGCCGGCACGGCCGGCGCGCGCCGGTGGAGTTCGGCCGGAGACCTTGCGCGGGCACGGCTCCGCTCGGCCGGCACGCGGCGGGGGAGCCCCGGCCGAGACGTCCCGTCCCCGCGACGACGCGCGACCGGCGCGGGCCCGGCGTCCGGAGGCTCCCGAGAGCCGCGCGCCGAAGCGGCAGGGCGGCAGGCCGCGCCCCATCGACTGGCGCCACGGCGGCAGTCCGATGAGCCCCGAGCCGCCGGCGCGACGCGCCAGCCGGCAGCGTCCGGGCACGGGTCGAAACCCTCGGCCGCGTGGGGGTGAAAGCGCAGGTCCGGGTGCCTCGCCGCGCGGTGCGCGCGCCGCGGCTCGCCGTGGCCCCGGCCGGGGAGCTTCTCGGCAAGGTGGAGGCGGACGCCCAAGGCGTTGAAGGGTAGGGGATTCGAGCGACGGCCTCGCGTGTCAGGACAGACGAGCGGGGCCGTCGTCATTTGCGGCCCGCCGCGGAACGGATCGTGCGCTGGCGTAGGAGTGTCATCTCTCTCGCCCGGGCCGGGTGGGGGCCCTCCTGGCCCCCCCGGCTGCTCCACCCATCCCGCACGGAGGCGACCAACGCGGTGTCCGCGCCCCGGCGCCGCAGGAGCGATCCGTGCAGCTCGATCGAATCCCGCCGCGGCGGCCGGTCGCCGACGAAGTTCCGGGAACACCGCTCCCCCCCGGCGGGGTATCCGCGCTAGACCTTCGCGGGGAAGGGATCGCGGTGCCGGCGAGACGGCGCGCGCGCCCGCGGTCGTGGCTGTTGCTGGCGCTCACCCTGGCGAGCCTGCTGGGGCAGGGGGAGCGGTTCGACGTCGACCGTCGATTCCGGTCGCCCAGCGCGACCCTCACGACCTACTGGGACGCGCTGCGCCGCGGGGATGCCGAGACCGCGTGGCAGTGCCTGACCGAGGTGCGTCACGATTCTCCGTTCCCCGGCATGCTGTGGTTCCTGCCCGAGACCGACGCGTTCCGTCTCGATGGGTTCCGCTCGCTCCCGGTGACCGCGGGCCGCGTCATGGTGACGTACGATGTGTGCTTCCGGCCGGTGGGGCAGAGCGTCGAGCAGACGTTCCCCTCCGGGAATGAACTGGTGCGCGTGCATGGGGAGTGGCGCATCGCGCGGAGCATCGGACAGGTCTCGATGCCGGAGTGGCGACCGACCCCGCGTTCGGTTGACATCTGATCGAAGCGGCTCGTAGGCTGCGCGCTTCGGTCACCCTTCGGTACGACCCCGAGGAGTCCATGTCGCGCATCCGCACGCTGATCCTGGCCGCCGCCACCGCGCTCCTGGTGGCCGCGCCGGCATCCGCCACCAAGTATGCCGCCGAGTTCCTCAAGCTCCCGGTGGGAGCGCGCGCCATCGGCATGGGTGGCGCGTTCAGCGCGATCTGCGACGACGCCTCGGCCTCGCACTGGAATCCCGCCGGGGTGATCTACCTGCCCTACCGCGAGGTGTTGTTCCAGCACGCCGAGGAGTTCGGCGGCCTCGCCAATCACGACTACCTCGCGGGCGTGCTCCCGCTCGGCGGCGAAAAGGGCCACGAGCAGGCGCTGGGCGTGTCGCTGGTGCGATTCGCGGTGGACGACATCCCGATCACCCCGCGTCCGGGCGGACTCGTGCCGGGGGTCGACTTCTACGACTACGGCGTGGATGGGGACGACCGCACGATGGACCAGGGCCAGGGCAACGGCATCTGGGACCCGGGCGAGCGCCTGCTGCTGACCGCGGCGGACCTCTACCTCGCGAGCAGCGCCGACATGGCGCTCACCCTCACGTATGCCCGTCACCGCGGCACGCGCTGGGCGTTCGGGGGCAACTTCAAGTTCGTGCGCCAGAGCATCCCCGACACGCTGCCGGGCGAACACGTGACCTCCTTCGGGGCGGGGATCGACGCCGGGCTGCTCTACATGCCGACCGATGCCGTGACCCTCGGCGTGGTGGTGCGCGACCTCACCACCACGTACCTCGCGTGGAGCAACGGCACGCGCGAGAAGATCTGGCCCACGCTCACCACCGGCGCGTCATTCCAGTTCCAGCCCGCCGAGCGCCACGCGCTGACCTGGGCGGTGGACCTCGGCTGGATGTTCGAGGACCGCACCTTCGACAGCCAGCTCAAGCTCGGAGGGGTCACCGCGGACCTGCGCACCGGCATCGAGTACTGGTACCGCAACACGCTGGCGCTGCGCAGCGGCGTGAACGGCAAGGACCTCGCCTTCGGCGCGGGCGTGCGCTACAAGCAGGTCGGCGTGGACTACGCGGCGTCGCTGAACCGGTTCTTCGCGGCCGACGATCCGAACTACCCCTCGGACACCGACCTCAACGTCACCCACCTGGTCTCGCTCGGCGTGAACTGGTAGCGCGCCGCGCGCTCCACAGGCTTGACACTCCGCCGCACGCTCCCTAGTGTGCGGCGTCTTCATTTCTCCGTCGTTCGATGGCGCTCCGACGTTCCCGCGGGAGAGTGGCGTGCGTCAGACTCTGGCCCTGGTCCTGTCCGGCGGCGGTGGCGAACGCATGAGCGTGCTGTCCGCCGAGCGCGCCGTGGCCGCGCTTCCCGTTCGGCGGCAAGTACCGGGTCATCGACTTCACGCTCAGCAACTGCTGCCACTCGGGCGTGGGGCGCGTCGGAGTGGTCACGCAGCACGCGCCCACCTCGCTCCACGATCACATCGGCGCGGGCCGCCCCTGGGACCTGGACCGCCGTGGCGGCGGCGTGGTCATCCTGCAGCCCTACCTCACGCGCAGCCACGCGGGCTGGTATCGCGGCACCGCGGACGCCATCAGCCAGAACTGGGACGTCATCGAGGACCACGTCCCGCCGCGCGTCCTCGTGCTCTCGGGCGATCACGTCTACCGCATGGACTACCGCGGGCTCATGCTCACCCATCAGCAGGAGCGGGCCGCCGTCACCATCGCGGTGACGCGCGTGCCGCCCGAGCAGTCGCGCCGCTTCGGGATGGCCACGGTCAGCCGGGACGGCCGCATCACGGCGCTCGATGAGAAGCCCGAGCGTGCCGACACGCCGCTCGCCTCGATGGGGATCTACCTGTTCGAGACCGACGTGCTGGGCGAGATGGTGGTGGACCGGCCGGTCGACATGGTGCTCGACGTCATCCGCCCGCTGCTGGCACAGGGCCGGCGCGTGGTGGCGCACGAGTTCAAGGGCTACTGGGAGGACGTGGGCACGGTGCGCGCCTTCTACCGCTCGAACCTCGAGCTGCTGGCGGCCGAGCCGCGGCTGGTGCTGCACGACACGCGCTGGCCGATCCTGACGCGCGACGAGGAGCGCGCGCCGGTGCTGATGCGCGACGGCGCCCACGTCGAGAACAGCCTGGTCGCCAACGGCGCGCGCGTCGCCGGGCTGGTGCGCAACTCGGTGATCTCGCCCGGCGTCATCGTCAAGGCGGGCGCCGAGGTCGTGGATTCCATCCTGATGTCCGACGTCAGCATCGAGCCGGGCGCGCGCGTGGAGCGCGCGATCATCGACAAGTACGCGACCGTCGGCGAGGGCGCCTGGGTGGGCGGTCCCCCGGCGTGCGCCGACGCGGAGCTCGCGTGGCTCGACGACCTGGTGCTGGTGGGCAAGGACGCCGACCTGCCGGCGGGCACCCGCGTCCACGCGCCGTCGGTGGTCGGCATCGGCACGCGCGCGGGGGACATCCCCGCGGCGACGCTCCCCGCCGGCACGCTGCTCGGGAACCGCGCCTGGTACGAGGAGCGTCCGTGAGATCGTCGCGCTACGCGTTCATCCTCGCGGGCGGCATGGGCACGCGCCTGTGCCTGCTCTCGGAGCGGCGCGCGAAGCCCGCGGTGCCGTTCGGCGGCAAGTACCGCATCATCGACTTCACGCTCTCGAACTGCGTCAACTCCGGGCTCTACGACATCGGCGTGCTGACGCAGTACCGGCCGACCTCGCTCAACCAGCACATCGGCGCCGGCCGACCGTGGGACCTCGACCGCTCGCACGGCGGGGTGCAGATCCTGCAGCCCGCGCTCGGCTCGGTCCAGACCGACTGGTACCAGGGCACCGCCGACGCGATCTACCGCAACCTGCTCCACCTGCGCCGGCGGCGCTGCGATCAGGTGCTGGTGCTCTCCGGCGACCACGTCTACAAGATGGACTACAACGTGCTGTTCGCGTTCCATCAGGCGAACCGCGCGTCGATGACGGTCGCGGTCACCGAGGTGCCCGAGGACATGGTCTCGGAGTTCGGCATCCTCGAGACCGACAAGGGCGGCCGGGTGACGGCGTTCAAGGAGAAGCCGCGCCACGCGACCTCGCGGCTGGCCTCGATGGGGGTGTACCTGTTCGACCGCGAGATGCTGATGCGGTGGCTCATCGAGGACGCCGCGCTGATCGACTCGTCGCACGACTTCGGCAAGGACCTGCTGCCGCGGCTGGTCGAGCGCGGGGACGGGGTGTACGCGTACCGGTTCCCGTCCTACTGGCAGGACGTGGGCACGCTGGACTCGTACTACGAGTCCAACATGGCGTTCCTGTCCGAGAACCCGCCGCTCAACCTGAGCGACCCGGAGTGGGTGATCCACACCCAGAGCGCCGACCGGCCGCCGGTGCGCTTCGATCACGGCGCGCGCATCGGGCGCAGCCTGATCGCGAACGGCTGCCGCATCGGCGGGGAGGTGGTGCGCTCGGTGCTGTTCCCGGGCGTGACGGTCGCGCCGGGCGCGGTGGTGCACGACAGCATCGTCATGCACGACACCTTGATCGGGCGCGGCTCGATGCTGGACCGCGTCATCATCGACAAGGGCGTGCGCATCGGCGACGGCGTGCGTCTCGGGGTCGGCGGCGAGACCATCGCGAACCGCGCCTGTCCGGATCACCTGTCGAGCGGGCTCACGCTGGTGGGGAAGAGCACCGTGCTGCCGGAGGGACTGACGATCGGCCGCAACGTGCGCATCGGCGCCCACGTGTCGCGCGAGGACTTCACCGCCGACGTGCCCTCGGGCGGCGTGGTGGACGGCCCCGAGTCGATGCACTGACGCGCGCGGCGGGCGAAGCCAGCGGCCCGGTCTCCGTCGGGAGGCCGGGCCGCTCCGCGCAGGAGGTCAGGCCGGCAGGCGCAGTCGCTGCCCGGCACGCACGCGGTCGGAGCGCAGGCCATTGAGCTGCTGGATGGCGCGTACCGACGTGCCATGCTCGCGCGCGATCGCGCCCAGCGTCTGCCCGGCGCGCACCACGTGCACCCCGCGGCCCGCGGCCGAGTGGCGCGAGCGCGCGGCCGGCACGCGCATTCCGGCGATCTTCGCGCTGTCGGCCGAGGCGTCGGCGAGCGCCGCGTCGCCGGTGCGGATCTTCAGCCGCGTGCCGCGGTGCACGGTCGTGGTGGAGAGCCGGTTCCAGCGCCGGATGTCCTCGACCGAGACGCCGTGGCGCTCGGCGATCGAGGCCAGGGTCTCGCCCCTGCGCACGGTGATGGTGGTGCGCCCCTCGGCGGTCGACTCGGCGTCGAGCGAGGTGGGCGGGCGGATGGCGCGCGCCGGGACGTAGGCGGTCGACGCGCGCGGGTCCTCGCCCTCGAGGATGGCGGGCGCGGGCGCGCCCAGCGAGGCGGGGACCTGGAGCGTCATGCCGCGCTGAAGCGGCCGCTTGCGGCCGATGCCGTTGGCGAGCGCGAGCTGTCGCGCGCTGACGCCGTACTGGCGTCCGATGCTGGCGAGCGTCTCGCCGCGTCGCACCTTGTGCGACAGCTTGAGGTCCACGGCGGGCAGCGCCGCGCCCTCGCGCAGACGCGCGAGCAGCGCCTCGCCCTTGCCCGGCGGCACGCGCAGCACGGTCATGCCGTCGCGGCCGCGCGCGGCGTGGCTGAGCACCGCGGGATTGAGGTCGCGCAGTTCCTCGTAGGCGCACTCGGTGAGCCGCGCGAGCGCGCGCAGGTCCACCGCGCCCTTGAGCGCGATCTCGTCGAACTCGAGCGGGTCGTCGAGCGCCACGTCGTCGAAGCCGTACTTCTTGGGGTCGCGCGAGATCGCGAGCACCGCCATGAACTGCGGCACGTACTCCTCGGTCTGCCGGGGCAGGCGCAGGTCCCAGTAGTTGGTGGTGCCCTGGCGCTTGATGGCCCGCAGCACGGTGCCCTCGCCGGCGTTGTAGGACGCCAGTGCCAGCGGCCAGTCGCCGAAGATCGAGTGCAGATGCTTCAGGTAGCGGGCCGCGGCCACGGTGGACTTCTCGGGGTCCTTGCGTTCGTCCACCCAGCGGTCGACGGTGAGACCGAACAGCCGCGCGGTGCCGGTCAGGAACTGCCACGGACCGACCGCCGCCGAGATCGAGCGCGCGTTGACGTTGAAGCCGCTCTCGACGAACACGAGGTGGACCAGGTCGGGCGGCAGCCCTTCCTGGCGGAGCACGTCGCGGAACAGGGACATGTAGCGCCCGGAGCGCTTGAGCCAGCGCTCGAACGTCGAGCGGCCCGCGCCGGTGAAGAAGTCGATGTAACGGTAGACGTCATCGTTGAGCTGGGACGGGATCTCCTCGATCGCGGGAGCGTTGAGCACGCTCTCATCGGGCTCGTTGCCGGTGACCCGCGCGGCGCTGGCCGAATGCGCGTCCCGCTGGGCGGCGTCCCGCAGCGCGGCGAGGCTCGACTGGAGGTCGACCAACTCGCGGCGCAGCCCGGCGTCGGGGTCGCCGGCGAGGGCCATGCCGAGCCGGACGAGCCCGCTGTCCGCGGTCGCGACCGCCAGCGGGTACGCTCCGGCCTGTCGCTGGCTCCACGTCTTCTCGTAGGCGGCCCGGGCCGCGGCGATCGGCGCGGGCAGCAGGGCGGACGCCGAGTCCACGGACGCCACGGCCGACCCCGGAGCCTGCTGGGCCCTGGAGTTGGCGGCGGCGTTCATGAGGACGACGGCGACCGCAAGGGCCGCCAGGATGGGGCGGAGAGCCACGGATGTACCTCCCGAGGTCGGATAGCCCTGCCTGGGGCGTCAGCGAGCCGGGCGAACCTACCCGGGCGGCATGCAAGATGCAAACACACATGTCGATACTGCCCGGTCCCGCGTCCCCGAGGTCCACGGACCTCGATGCCCGCACTTCCGGACCCTTGGTGAACCGCAAGTCCTGTGCCACAACTCCGCGAATCATTGACACTTGCGGGGGCATTGGATAGCGTGCGCCCGACCGCGTCATGGATCGCTTCCACGTGGGAGAACCCGAGGAAGGAGCTCCACTGAGATGAACCAGGCCCTCGCCGCCGCCACCCAATGGATGGTTTCTGCTCGCGCGGACGGCGAAATCCTCACCGCCGGGGCAGGCTCGGATGGGCTGGAGTTCTGCGTCGTCGGGTTCCCCGACCGATTCACCCCCGAGGAGATCGCTGGCTGGGTGAACGATCTGACCGGCGTCGCCCGCGAGACCGCCACCGGCGACACCCGCGCCCGCACCATCCCCCCGCTGCTCCATCACGCGCTCACCGGCCTGCTGTTTTCTCACGCCGAGCTGTGGGAGAGCGACGGGATCACCCGTCCGTGTTCCGCGGCGTTCGTGGTCGCGGACGGGCGGGTGGCTTTCGGCTGGGTGGGGGAGGCGCTGTCCGAGGTGTGGGTGGACGACGGGCCGCTGGAGGACGTCTACACCCGCGTGCGTGACGACGAGGGCCGGGAGGCGCTGGGCATCGCCTTCGACCCCGGCTGTCGCGTGCGCGTCCGCCTGACGTGGACCGCGCTGCCCGGGGCCACGCACGCGCCCTCCGCGGTGATCGAGGCGGAGTGGGCGGGCGCCACGCCGGCCTTCGAAGCGCGGGTGACGGGCGCGCCGGTCGCGGCGCGCGCCGATTCTGCGGGCGAGGAGGTCGAGATCGTATCGGTGGTCGCGCGCTCGACCGCGCCCGAGGCTCAGGCCCGGCAGGACGTGGAGCACGCCGCCGCGGCGGAGCCGGAGTTCGCCGGCTCGACCGCCGCCGAGCCTGCCGCGTCGAGCCCGAGCGTGGAGATGGCGCCCTCCGACATGGCTCCCGCGTCGCGCGTGGTGGAGGAGGCCACCGCCGCGATCGAGCTGCCCGGCACGGCGCGCGCGAAGCGCGGTCTGCTCGGCCGCATCTCCTCGTGGCTGCGGCGCCCGAAGGTCGCGGGCTCCGCGGGCGAGGCCGCCGAGCCCGGCGAGCCACCGCATGACGCGTCGCCGGTGCGCTCCGCGGCGGCCGCTCCCGACATCGCGGAGGCGGAGGCGCGGGTGCCCGATCCGGCCGCCCATCCGAGCACTCCCCGGCTCGAGCCCGCGACCGGGACCCACGAGGACCTGTTCCCGGTCTCGCCGGCGCCGCCCGCGCTCGCGCGTCTCGACGTCGAGATCGAGGACCCGCACGTGCGCGTGCTCGGTCCGGTCGCCGCCGACCGCACGCCGCCGCTGCTGCACGTGCCGCGCTTCGAGGATCCCACCGTGGCCGGCCCGCCACGACTGCGCGTGGTCCGCGTCGGCGAGGAGTCGGGTGAATGGGACGCCTCGCCCCCATCGCCGGGTGTCCCGGCGCCGGCAGCGAGGGGACCGGTCGCGATCCCCGTCGCGCCGGCGCCCGGTCGCGCGCCGGTCCACGATCCGAGCACGCCCGCGCCGGGGCCCGGGCCCATCCCTGCGGCTCCGGCCGCCGATTGGGAGCCGCCACCCTCGATGATCGCCGACCCGCTCGCGGATTCGTTCGAGGAGGAGGCGCTCGCCGCCGCGCTCGCCGCGCTCGCGGCCGAGGTGCAGTCCGACGCCCCGCCGCCGGCGGTCGAAGACGCGATGCCGGCCGCCGCGGTGCCGCCGGCCGCCCCGGCCGCGCTCCCGTCTTCGCAGTCGATGCGTGCGGCGCTGAGCGCGCGCGCCCTCGCACGCAGCGCGCCGGTCCCCGAAGCGCGCGCCGAGGCCGGCCCGCTGGTCGTGCAGCCGCCGCCGAGCGCGGAGCCCATTCCCGTCACGGTCGTGCGCGCGCGCGAAGAAGCGCAGGACACGCCCGTGCCCCCGCCCGCGGAAGCGCCGAACGCGCCGGCGGCCGAGAGCCCGCCGAGCCGCGTCCCGCTGCGCCCGGAGTGGCCGAGTGCGGCGCAGCAGATGGCGTCGGTGCCGGTGTGGAAGAAGCCCTGGACGTGGGTCGCCGTGGTGGTGGCGCTGTTCCTCGGTGGGTGGATCGTGGGTGGTCTGCAGCGCGACCCGGGACAGGCGCCACGCCGCAGTCCGCTCGCCGCGCTGGTGCGCGGACTGGGACTCGGCGGCGCGCGCTTCGACGTGATGGTGAACAGCCGCCCGTCGGGTGCCTGGATCGCGGTGGATGGCAAGGACCTCGCCCGCCGCACGCCGGCGTCGATCGACCTGCCCCCGGGCGAACACGCGATCACGCTCTCGATCACCGAACTGGGGAGCGCGACCTTCAAGGTGCGCGGGGAGCGCGGCGAACGGGTGGCGCTCGACGCGCCGCTGTGGGGCACCATCGACGTGTACGCCGCGAACGGCGCTCCGCCGGTGACGGTGACCTTCGACGGCCGCGACGTGGGCTTCGCGCCGGTGAGCCTGGACAGCGTGCAGCCGGGGGCGCACGACCTGCGCTTCTCGGGCCCGGGCATGCCGGCGTGGGGCCAGCCGGTCGAGCTCCACGTGGGCCAGCGCGCCGAGGTGGTCGCGCGGCCCATGACCTCGCCCGCCACCGGGATGCTCGAGGTGCGAGCGAGCATCACCGACGATCAGGGCACGCGCGCGCTGGCGGGCGCCGCGGTGTTCGTGGATGGCGAACCGAGCGGCAGCACACCGCTCACGCTCGAGCTTCCGCGGGGGCCTCACAGCGTGCGCATCACGTACCGCGACCAGACCGCCCCGGTGCAGGTGATCGACCTGCCGGGAGGCAATCAGCGCTTCGCCCAGTTCGAGCTCGCCCTCGGGGTCGATCGGCCGCATCTGGTGGCGCTCGAGAGCCCGACGCGGTTCGCCGCGGGAGGCACCGGCGTGGTGTCGGCCGGCCTCGACGGCGTGAGCGCGAACGACGTGCGCGAGATGTGGCTCCACGTGCGCACGCCCGAGGGCGCGTGGCGGCGCTACCAGATGGCGATGCTCAAGTCGCCCACCGGGGTGGTGGGGGTGGTGGTCTTCCCGAGCAATCTGTTCACGCCCGGCACCCGGGCGCGCTGGTACGCGAGCGCCACGGTGTCCACCGGCGACGAGTACTTCACCGAGATCGGCAACGCCGATATCGGCGAGGTCGCGCCGCGCCGGCGAGCGCCGGCGGGAGCCGCCGTCACGCCCTGATCCCGTCGCCCGCGGAACGAGGCCCGTCCACGTCGTGGACGGGCCTCGTCGCGTAACGGCCCGCGCGGGTGCGCCGGTGCAGAACCGGCGCTGGCACGGCTCTTCCGCTGGATGCGCCGCATGGGCGGACGCACGGCGGTGGCGGTGGCGGCGATGGTGTGGCTCGGCCTGCTCGCGGGGACCGGACTGTCTCCGCGGACGTGTGGCACGGTGCTGGGCTTCGCGCTGGCCCTGGCGCCGATCGCGTGGCGCGGGCCGGTGCGCACCGGCACGGCGGCGCTCCTGGTGGCGGTGGCGCTCGCCGCGGCGGCGCGTGCCGGCGCGCAGCGCGCGGTGCTCGCGGTGGAGCGGGCGGCGCTGGTGCGCGCTGGCGGGTTCTATCGTGTCGAGGCGCGGGTCACCGGCCCGCCGCTGCGCGCCTCGGGAGAGCCGGTGGCGGTGCTCACGGTCGAGCGGGCCCGCCCCGCGCTGCCGGGCGGGGCGCGCGTGCGCGTGCGCCTGCCGGCCGGCGACGGCGTGGAATGGGGCGACCGGGTGCGCGTGCTGGCGCGTCTCGAAGTGCCGCTCACGGCCCGCGACCCGGGCGGCTTCGATGCGCGCGCGGCCGCCGATGCGGCCCACCTGTGCGCGACCGGGCGGGCGCCGAGTGTCGAGCGGCTCGGCGGCGCGGTGCCGCTCGGCTGGCCGCGCGCCACCGTGGCGCGCGCGCGCCGCGCGCTCGAGCACGTGTACGACACGCGGCTCTCGGCGTCGGCGCGCGCGCTCGTGGTGCCGCTGGTGACCGGCGATCGCTCGGACATGCCGCCGGGGGTCGAGGCCGACTTCCGCGCGTCGGGGCTGGTGCACCTGCTCGCGCTCTCGGGCCTGCACGTGGTGTGGCTCGCCGCGCTCGCACGCGGGCTCGCGGGCGCGCTCGGCGGGGGAGTGCGCGCCCGGGCGCTGGCGGGCGCGCTGTGCGCGCTCGGGTACGTGGGGATCGCCGGGCCGCTGCCGTCGCTGGCGCGCGCGGCGGCATCGGAACTGGCCGGCGCCGCGGCGAAGCTGCGCGGGCGGGCGCTCGACGCGGTGCAGGCGCTGGCGCTCGCGGCGCTCGCGCTGCTGGTGTGCTTCCCCGGCTGGGCCCACGACCTCGGCTTCCAGCTCTCGTGCGCGGCGACGCTCGGGCTGGTCACCGTCGCCGCGTGGCTGGACGCGCGCGCGGGACGCTGGCGCGCCTGGCTCGCGGCGTTCACGCCGACCGCCGGGGCGCAATTGTGCGCGCTGCCGCTGTTGCTCGCGCGCTTCCATGCGGTGTCGTGGGTGGCCGGGGTCGCGAATCTGGCCGCGGTGCCGGTGTCGGGTCTGCTGCTGACCGCGGCGTGGGTGGGAGCGCTGCTCGAGCTGGGCTGGCCCGGCGCCGGCCACCTGTGCCTGTCGGCGTGCGAGCTGCTCGCGCGGGCGCTGGGCGCGCTGGCGGCACTGGCCGCGCGCGTGCCGAGCGCGCTGGTGCCGTGCGGCAGCGAGCCCGCGACCGCGGCCTTCGCCGCCCTCGGCGCGGCGTTGCTGGCCTGGGCGCTGGCGCCACGGGCCACGCTGGCGGCGAACACGGCGCCCACGCCGCCCGCACGCCGGCTCGCGGCCTGGGCGGGCGCGTGGTGCGTCGCGCTGGCGCTGGCGCTCGCGGCCTCCGCGCGCCCGCTGGCACCGCCTCCGGAGCGGACCTGGCTGGTGGCGCTCGACGTGGGGCAGGGCGATGCCATCGCGCTCGCCCACGGCGGCGGGTGGTGGCTGGTGGACGCGGGGCCGCGCACGCCGCGATTCGACGCCGGAGAGAGCGTGGTGCTCCCGTTCCTGCGCTGGGCGGGTGTGCGCCGGCTCGACGCGCTGGTGGTCACCCATGACGACAACGACCATCGCGGGGGCGTGCCGGCCGTGCTCCGGGCCATGCCGGTGGCGCGGGTGTGGGCGCCGGTGCCGCGGCCCGGAGCGGCCGGCCCGGCGGCGCGTTTCCACGCCCGCACCGCGGCGCGCGGGGACACGCTGTCGCGCGCCCCGCGGCTGATCGTGCGCTGGCCGCCGCGCGACGAGCCGCCGCTCATCGACGCCCTGTCGACCGCGGACAACCAGGCCGCACTCATCCTCGAGGTGGGCGCCGGCCGCGGGCGGGCGCTGTTGCTCGCCGATGCCGACAGCGTGGTGGAAGCGGCCCTCGACATCGCCCCCGGGGTGGCGCTGCTGAAGGCCGGCCACCACGGCTCCGGCGCCTCGAGCGGAGCCGTCTTCGCGGGCCGCCTGCGTCCGTCGGTCGCCATCCTGTCGTGCGGCCGGCGCAATCCGTTCGGCCACCCGCACCGCGGGGCGCTCGAGCGGCTGGCGGCGAGCGGTGCGCGCCTCGATCGCACCGATGTCGCGGGCGCGCTGTGGTACGAGCTGGACGCCGACGGGTGGCGCGACGTGGATTGGCGCTCCGCCCGGCCCGGGAGCGCGGCGGCCCGCCCGCCACCGGCGCCGGCATGCGCGGCGCGGGCGCCGCGGCGCCGCTGAGTGGCCGGGCGCGTCCGGGTCCGCCGCGGTCGCCGATGACGAGGTCGAGGGCTTGCCCGCCCGCGGGGGGCTTGCTAGATTGCGCCGTGCCCTCCTCCACGCGCACGTTGGCCGTGCTCGCCTCCGGCCGCGGCACCAATTTCGAGGCGCTGGTGCAGGCCGAGCGCCGCGGCGCGCTGGGCGGCCGCATCGCGGTGCTGGCGTGCGACACGCCGGGCGCGGGCGCGATCGAGCGCGCGCGGCGGCTCGAGGTCGAGGCGATCACGCCGCCCACCGGCCGCCTCACCACGCGCCTCGAGGACGAGCAGCCGTGGATCGACGCCCTGCGCCAGCGCGGTGTGGACACCGTGCTGCTGGCCGGCTTCATGCGCCGGCTGCACGCGCCGTTCCTCGCGGCCTTCGCGGGGCGCATCCTCAATCTCCATCCGTCGCTGTTGCCGGCGTTCCCCGGTCTCGACTCGATCCGCCAGGCGTGGGCGCACGGCGCGCGCGTCACCGGCTGCACGGTGCACCTGGTGGACGACTCGCTCGACGGGGGACCGATCGTGGCGCAGAGCGCCGTCGAGGTGCGCGACGACGACACCCTCGAGCGGCTCGAGGCGCGCGTCCACGAGGCCGAGCACGTCCTCTACCCGCTGGCGGTGCGGCGCTTCCTGACCGAGTCGGTCCGCATCGCGGGCCGCCGGATCGAGTTCGGCGCTCCCTCGGAGCTCCGCCATGGCTGAGCGCCCGCGGCTCGAAGCGGTGATCTTCGACGCCGGCGGCACGCTGGTGCGGCTCGACTTCGAGTGGATGAGCGACGTGCTCGCCGACTTCGACCGCACCATCCCGCCGCGCGCGCTGCGCCGGAGCGAGATCGAGGGGCGCCGCTGGTACGACGCCAGCCGCGGGCGCCCCGCGGCCGCGGAGCCGCGCCACGCGGCGCTCGGTGTGCACGGGGACACCGCCGCGTACTTCACCGGGATGCTCGCCGCCGCCGGCGCGCCGGAAGCCATCGTGCCCCGGGTGCTCGAGCGCTTCTTCGCCCGTCATCTCGAGCGCGGCCTGTGGACGCGGCCGTGCGAAGGCGCGCGCGCGGCGCTCGACGCGCTGGCCGCGCTGCCGCTGCGGCTGGCCTGCGTCTCGAACTCCGACGGGCGCGCCGAAGCCCACCTCGCCGACTGCGGGGTGCGCGAGGGCCTCGAGTTCGTGGTCGACTCGAAGCAGGTCGGCATCGAGAAGCCCGATCCGCGCATCTTCGCGCTCGCCCTCGAGCGGCTGGGCGTGGCGCCGGAACGGTCGCTCTACGTCGGCGACATCCGGTCGGTGGACGAGGTGGGGGCGCGGGCTGCGGGCATGCACTTCGTGTTGCTCGACCCGGGGATGGACTACGGCGAGGGCGATGCGCGCATCCCGGCCATCGACGCCCTGGCGCCGTGGGTCACGGCGCACTTCGAGCTGCCGGAGACTCGCGCCGGCGCGCCACGCTACTAGATGAGGAGGATCGGCACATGAGCGCGGCCCGGACCCCGATCGAGATCCCCGCCGAGTGGCTGGATCCCGCGCGCGCGATGGCCGAGGTCGAGGTCCCGGGGGCGCGCATCTGGCGCCGCGGCAAGGTGCGCACGGTGTACGAGGCCGGCCCCGCGCACCTCGTCGTCGTCGCGAGCGACCGGCTGTCCGCCTACGACTCGATCCTGCCCACGCCCATCCCGGGCAAGGGCGCCATCCTCTCGAGCCTCTCCGCGTTCTGGATGCGCACGCTCGCCAGCGCCGCGCCCCATCACCTGGTGAGCGACGACCCCGCCAGCTTCCCGGCGCCGTTCGCCGCCGCGGCGGACCGCCTGCGCGGGCGCGCGCAGCTGGTGCGCCGGGCCGAGCGCATCGACGTCGAGTGCGTGGTGCGCGGCCACCTCACGGGCGCGGGGTGGAAGGAGTACCGCCAGGGGGGCATGGTGTGCGGCCTCGCGCTGCCCCGCCGGACTGCGCGAGGGCGCGCGGCTCGAGCCCGCGATCTTCACGCCCGCGACGAAGCACGACACCGGGCACGACGAGAACCTCCCGTTCGAGCGCATGGCGGCGATGCTCTGGCGCCGAGACCGCCGCGGCGCTGCGCGCGCGCGCCCTCGCGCTCTACGAGGAGGCGCGCGCGATCGCCTGGGCGCGCGGACTGGTGCTGGTGGACACCAAGTTCGAGTTCGGCCGGGTGGACGGCGCGCTCACGCTCATCGACGAGGCGCTCACGCCCGACTCCTCGCGCTACTGGGACCGCGCGGCGTACGAGGCCGGGCGGCTGGAGTCGTTCGACAAGCAGATCGTGCGCGACTGGCTCGACCGGAGCGGCTGGGACCACGAGCCGCCGGCCCCCGCGCTGCCGGCCGAGGTGGTGCGCCGCACCCAGGAGCGCTACCTCGAGTGCGTGCGGCGTCTGAGCGGCGGCGGGGGAGGAGCGCCATGACGTGGCCGAAGGCCGCACTGCTCTCGCTCTCCGACCGCACCGGCGCGGCTGAGTTCGCACGCGCGCTCGCCGCGCGGGGCACGCGCCTGCTGGCCAGCGGCGGGACCGCCCGGCACCTCGCCGAGGCCGGGCTCGCGGTCACCCCGCTGGAGGAATGGACCGGCTTCGCCGAGATGCTCGGCGGCCGGGTGAAGACGCTGCACCCGCACGTGCACGGCCCGATCCTCGCGCGCCGTGAGGTCCCGGGCGACCTCGCGGCGCTCGCGGAGCGCGGACTGGAGCCGATCGACCTGGTGGCCGTGACGCTCTATCCGTTCGAGGAGCGGGGTGCCCGGCTCGACGACGCGGGCATGGTCGAGGAGATCGACATCGGCGGGGTGGCGTTGCTGCGCGCCGCGGCCAAGAACCACGCGAGCGTGATCGTGGTGCACGATCCGGCGCACTACGGCGAGGTGCTGGCCGCGCTCGAGGGCGACGGCCCGTCGCCCGGTCAGCGCCGCGCGTGGGCGCTGCGCACCTTCGCGCGCACCGCGCGCTACGACGCCGCCATCGCCACCGAACTGGCGCGGCGCCAGGCGCCGGACGCCCCGCCGCCGGTGCACGTGCTGGCGCTCGAGCGCGTGCGCACGCTGCGCTACGGCGAGAACCCGCACCAGGAGGCCGCGCTCTACGCGCGCGCCGGAGGCGGCGCGGCGCTCGCGGCGTGGCGCGAGGGCAAGGAGCTCTCGTACAACAACCTGCTCGACCTCGAGGCCGCGGTCGATCTGGTGGCGCGCTTCGACGGGCCGGCGTGCGTGATCGTGAAGCACGGACAGCCGTGCGGCGCGGCGTGCGCCGGGACGCCGGCCGCGGCGTATCAGCAGGCCCTGAAGTCCGACGAGCTCTCGGCGTTCGGCGGCATCGTGGCGTTCAACCGGACGCTCGACGGCGCGACCGCCGCACCGCTCGCGCGGCAGTTCGTGGAGTGCGTGGCGGCGCCCGACATCGCGCCCGAGGCGGACGCCGCGCTGGCGGGGAAGAAGAACCTGCGCGTGGTGCGCCTGGTAGCCGCCGATCTCGCGAGCGCCGACCCGTGGCGGGCGCGTTTCGTCGGGCCGTGGGCCCTGCTCCAGCGCGACACCGGCGGCGCGCCCCCGGAATGGAAGGTGGTCACCGCGCGCGTGCCGGCGCCCGAGGAGATGCGCGCGCTGCGCTTCGCGTGGGAGGTGGCCTCCGCCGCGCGCTCGAACGCCATCGCGCTCGCGCGCGGCACCTGGCTGGTGGGGATCGGCAGCGGCCAGACCTCGCGCGTGGACGCGGTGGACGTGGCCCTGATGAAGGCGCGGCGCGCGGGCCACGACGTGCGGGGGGCGGTGCTCGCGAGCGATGGGTTCCTGCCGTTCGCCGACAACGTCGAGCACGCGGCGGAGGCCGGCATCACCGCGGTGGTGCAGCCGGGGCGCTCGATGCGCGACGGCGAGGTGATCGACGCGTGCGACCGGCTGGGGATCGCGATGGTGTTCACGGAGCGACGGACGTTCCGGCATTGAGCGCACGCGGCGGGCGCCGGTCTTGACCGCCGTCCGGCCGCGGGGTAAGAGTGCCACTCGAGGAGGTGCCCCGGCATGGACTCGGACCGCCGTCACGTGATCTCGCTCGCCGCCTACGCGACCGCGGCGATCCTGCTGTTGTTCTTCTTCGTCCGCCCGCTGTGGGCGTGGGCGATGTGGAACGAGGCAGGGGGCACGCTCGACCTCGGCTTCGTGCGATTCACCACGCGGCCCCCGTTCCCGGCCGACGCGCGCAGCGTGATCGTCGGGCTGGTGCTCCCCATCGCGCTGGCCGCCACCGGCCGCATCCTCCAGATGGCGCGGCGGGACTAGCCGGTGTCGGAGCCGCCCGATGCCCCGTGAGCTCGTCCTCATCCTCGACTTCGGCTCGCAGTACACGCAGCTGATCGCGCGCCGGGTGCGGGAGCTCGGGGTGTTCTCCGAGATCGTGCGCGGCGACACCCCGCTCGCGGAGATCCGTGACCGCCGGCCGAGCGCGCTCATCCTGTCGGGCTCCCCGGCGTCCGGCTATCAGGCGGCGGCGCCGCTGCCCGACCCCGGGATCTACGGACTGAAGAAGCCGCTGCTCGGCATCTGCTACGGCTTCCAGGTGACCGTGCACCTGACCGGCGGCGTGGTGGCGCAGGCCGCGCGCGCCGAGTACGGCACCGCGACCTTCGTGCAGGACGGCCGGTCGCCGCTGTTCGCCGGCGTGCCGAAGCGCTTCCGCGCCTGGATGAGCCATGGTGACGAGGTCCGGGCGCTGGGCGACGGCTGGCGGCGGCTGGCCCACACCTCGAACTGCGCGTTCGCCGCGGCGCAGCACACGCACCTGCCGTTTTACCTCATCCAGTTCCATCCCGAGGTGGTGCACTCGCCCTAGGGCCGGCAGGTGCTCCACAACTTCCTGTTCCGGGTCGCGCGGCTGAAGGGCGGCTGGAGCATGAAGGGATTCGTGAAGCAGGCGATCGCGGACATCCACACGCGGGTGGGGGCCCGCGGCCAGGTGCTGCTGGGGCTCTCGGGCGGGGTGGACTCCACGGTCGCGGCGACGCTGCTCCACCGCGCCATCGGCGCCGCGCCTGAAGTGCGTGCTGGTGAACCACGGCATGCTGCGCGAGGGTGAGGCGGAGGAGGTGGCGCTCGAGCTGGGTGCGAAGCGCAATCTCGACCTCACGGTGGTGGACGCGCGACGGCGCTTCCTCGACCGGCTCGCGGGGGTGACCGACCCGGAGCAGAAGCGCAAGGTGATCGGCGACGAGTTCATCGCGGTGTTCGAGGAGGAGGCGAAGAAGCACGGCCCGGTCGCGTTCCTCGCCCAGGGCACGCTCTACCCGGACGTCATCGAGAGCGCGTCGGCCGGCTGGGGCGCGCAGGTCATCAAGTCGCACCACAACGTCGGCGGACTGCCCGCGCACATGGATCTCGAGCTGGTCGAGCCCCTGCGCTGGCTGTTCAAGGACGAGGTGCGCGCGCTCGGCCGCGAGCTGGGCCTGCCGGACCACCTGGTGGACCGCCACCCGTTCCCCGGGCCGGGGCTCGCGGTGCGCACGCTCGCCGCGGTGAACGAACGCGACCTCGAGATCCTGCGCCGGGCCGACGCCATCTTCATCGAGGAGCTGCGGCGCGCGAAGTGGTACGGGCGGACGTGGCAGGCGTTCGCGGTGCTGCTGCCGGTGCACACGGTGGGCGTCAAGGGCGACGAACGCTCGTACGAAAAGGTCATCGCGCTGCGCGCGGTGAACTCGAGCGACGGCATGACCGCGGACTGGACGCGCCTGCCGGCCTCGCTGCTCGAGCGCGCGGCGAGCCGCATCGCCAACGAGGTGCGGGGGGTGAACCGCGTGGTGTACGACGTCACCAGCAAGCCGCCGGCGACCATCGAGTGGGAATGACGCCGGCGCGGGTCGCGGCGCGGGTGCGCGGCGTGGGGCTGGCGCTCGCCGCGATGGTCGGCGTGGCGGCCGGGGGCCCGGCGCGCGCGGCGTCCCTCGGACTCGGAGCGCCGGCGCTCGACCCTTCGGGCGCGGTGCGCTGGGCCGCGCGCCCCGACTCGTCGCCTGGCTGGGCGGGCGGTCTCACCCTCGCGCGGGCGACGCGCGCCGACTCGGTCCTGCTGCTCGAGCGCATGGTGGCGCAGCCGAGGCTGCGGATGGCGGCGTACCACCGCCTCGGCGCCCTGTGGCTGGCGTCGGGCGACACGGCGCGCGCCGACTCGTGCTGGGCCCAGGCGGCCGGCGCGCGCAGCCTGTGGGCTTGGGCCGCGATGCGCGGCCGCGCGTCGCTCGCGCTGGCGCGCGGCGACGCCCTCGGCGCCGAGGAGATCCTCGGATCCTCCGAACGCGAGGGCTGGCCCGATGCCGACCGCGCGGCGTGGCTCGCGCTGCGCGTCCGGCTGCGGGTCGCGCTGGCGGACACCACGCGGGCGATCCAGCTCGCGCGCCAGGCGCTCCGCGTCTACCCGTCGGCCGCCGCGACCGCGTCCGTGCTCGACACGCTCGATGGGTTGCTGGTTGCCCGCGGGGACTCGCTCGCGGCCTCGGAGGAGCGCGCCGCGGCGGAGGCCGAGATCTACCGCGGCGACCGGCTCGCGGCGGCGCGGCGCCTGCGCCGGGCGCTGCCGCGCCTCGCGGGGGCGGAGCGTTCCGCGGCGGCGGTGCGGCTCGCCGAGGTGCTGCGCGGGGCGCGACGCTTCGGGGCGGCCGACGAGGCCGCGCAGGCCGCGCTCGCGGCGGCGCCCGACGACGGGGCGCGGGCGCGGGCCCTGCTCGAGCGCGCCCGGGTCGCGCGCGACGGCGGCCGGGTCGACGATGCCCTCAGCGGCTACGCGGCCGCGGCGGCCGCCGCGCCGGACAGCGCGACGCGGGACGTGGCGTGGTGGGAGTCCGGACGCGCGGCCGAGGACGCGGAGCGCTGGCCGGTGGCGCTGGCGTCCTTCGCGCGCGGCGCCGCGGCCGGCGGGCGGCGCGCGCGCGACGCCGCGCTGCGGGCCGGGCTGATGCAGTTCGTGGCCGGCCGGCCCGACTCGGCCTGCGCGTGGTGGGCGGGCGACAGCTCGGATGCCGCCTGCTTCTGGTGGGGGGTCGGGATGCGCGCGCAGAGGCGGAGCGCGGCGGGAGACTCCGCGCTGCGGCAGGTCGCCCGGCGGCCGGGATACGCGTTCCACCGGGTCGCCGCGCGCGAATCGCTCGGGGTGCGCGGATGGCCGGGCGGCGCCGTGGCGGAGGACAGCTGCGCGGGCGGCTCGGCGGGCTGCGACGCGCTGGGGGACGCGCGAGCGCTGCTCGCGCTCGGGCTCGACGACGACGCGTCGCTGGTGCTGTCGCGGTGGACGGCGGGGGACGTCCGCGTCGGGCGCGTGGGGCCCGGGGCCGATCCGGGCGGATGGCTGGCGGGCGCCCGGCTGGCGTACGCCGCCGGGCGCACCGGTCTCGGCATCGTGCTCGCCGACCGCGCGCTGCGCGAAGCGGCCGAGCGCCCCGCCGAGGAGCAGTGGACGATCGTGCCGTGGGCGTATCCGCCGGCGTTCGAAGAGCTGTTCGTGGCGTCGTCCGACCCCGCGACCGGGGCGATCGAGCCCGCGCTCCTGTTCGCCGTCACGAGCCAGGAGAGCCGCTTCGACCCGCGCGCGCGCTCGGCCAGCGACGCGCTCGGCCTGATGCAGCTCAAGCTCTCCACCGCCGCCGACGTCGCGCGCTGGGCCCACGAGCGCGCGCCGGCCGAGAGCACCCTGTTCGACCCGGCCCTCAACGTGCGCTACGGCGCGCGCTACCTGGGGCGCCTGCTCGAGCGCACGGGTGGCAGCGTGGCGGTGGCGCTCTCGGCGTACAACGCCGGGCCGGGATCGCTGCCCGCCGGCTGGCGTGACCTGCTGGCGCGCGGGGGCGAGGCGCTGTTCTGCGAGATCGCCTCCAACGCCGCCGCCCAGGACTACGCGCGCAAGATCCTCGGCTTCCGTCAGGCCTATCGCGAGCTGAGACCGACCGCGGCGACACGCTGACGCGCGGCCACGCGTTTCTGCTACCGTGCGGCGCGTGAGCACGCCCATCCCGCCGGACCCCCGACGCGACCTGTTCGCGCCTCTGCGTGAGCCTGCGTTCCTCACCGAGGCCCAGCGCAAGGCGATCCACCTGGGGTTCCTCATCCTGCCGCTCGAGCTGCTGTTCCACTTCCTGCCGTGGCCCCAGGGCAGGGGGGAGTTCCGGGTGCTGTTCCTGCTGCTGGTGGCGGGCGCCATCGCCATCGACCTGCTGCGCATCCACGAGCCGCGGGTCCGCACCTTCTTCCGGAAGTTCCTCGGCGAGATCATCCGCGAGCACGAGGAGTTCAACCTGCTCGGCTCGACCTACCTGCTGCTCGCCTCGCTGCTGGCGATCGAGATCTTCACCCAGCCGGTGGCCGCGGCGGCGCTCGGATTCACGGTGCTGGGAGACGCGTTCGCGGCCATCGTCGGCCGGGCGTGGGGACGCACGCGGGTGTTCCGCAAGTCGGTGGAAGGGCTGCTGGGCTGCCTCGCGGCGTGCGGGGCGTGGGCGGCGTTCCTCGCGCTCGGTGGCCACCTGCCCTGGCACGTGGTGCTCGCGGGCGCCGCGGTCGCAAGTCTGGTGGAGTTCCTGCCGATACCCCTCGACGACAACCTGGGCATCACGCTGGCCGCGGGGTACGCCATGAAGCTGCTGCTCATCTCATGAGTCCACGACCCGTCGAGCCCGACCGTTCGGCGTTCGAGCCCGCGATGGTCCTCGCCCGCGAGGGGCGCCACGCCGATGCCGTGCGCTGGGTGGCGGACGCGCGGGGCGCGGCACCCGGGGATCTCCGTCTCGCCGACGCGGCGCGCGCGCTGTCCCAGGTCGCGAGGCTCGCGGAGGCCGCGGGAGACCGCGGCGCGGCGCTGGCGGCGCTCGATCTGGCGGTGGAATGCCGCCCGGGCTGGGCCGACCTGCACCTCCACCGCGCGCTCGCGTGTGCCGCCCTCGACCGTCGCGCCGCGGCACGCGCGGCGCTCGACACCGCCCTGCGCATCCATCCCCGTTTCGTGGCGGCACGCCTCGAACGCGCGCTGCTCGACGCGCGCGAGGGGCTGGTGGGCGAGGCGATCGCCGAGCTGCGCGCCCTCGGGCACGCGACGCGGATCAGCGAACCGCACACCTTCGAACAGGGCATGGAGTGCCTCGAGCGGGCCGATTGGGACGCCGCGTCGGCCCGGCTCCGGCGTGCGCTGCGCCTCGCCGAGCCCGAGCTCGAGCAGCGCCTCGAGCGCTACGAGGCGCTGATGGACGAGGACCAGCCGGGCCGGGCCGCGCAACTGCTGCGCGAGGTGCTGCCGCGCTTCGAGGCCTATCCCGACCTGCACTACCGGCTCGGCGCCGCCGAGCTGCGCGAGGGCGCGTACGACGACGCGCTGGTCTCGCTGGCGCGCGCCCTCGAGCTCAACCCCGACTTCAGCGCCGCGCGCGTCCTGCTGGCACGTGCCCTCGACGCGCTGGGCGCGCGCGCGCAGGCGCTCGAGCAGGTGGCGCTGGTGCTCCAGAGCGAGCCCGGCCAGACCCAGGCGCTCGCGCTCGAGGTCGAGTGGGGCGCCCGCGCCGCGCACCTCACGGCGCGCGCGGACCGCCGCCGCGATCCGACTTGACCGCGGCGCGCGGCCGGGGCACCCTGTGGGCGCTTCGGGCGGAAGCTAGCTTTCCGTCGGCCTGACAGGGAGGAGTGTCCATGGCCCGTGGCATCGTGAAGTGGTTCAATGACCAGCGTGGCTACGGTTTCATCAGTGCGGAAGGGTCGAGCGAGGTGTTCGTCCATCACTCCGCGATCGAGGGGCGAGGATTCCGCACCCTGCACGAGGGTGAGCAGGTGGAGTTCGAGCTCCGCAGCAGCGAGAGGGGCGCGGAGGCCGCGCACGTCATCAAGGTTCTCTGAAGGTTTCCACGCCCGAAGCACGCAAGGCCCGGTGCATGGCATCGGGCCGACGCGTTTCGGGCCCCCGGCCGGTGGCGGCGCCCGCAGCCGGCGCTGCGGCCAGCCGGCACGACGCCCCCGCGACCCTCGCGGGGTCCCCGCTTGACACTTCTTCTATCCTGACGCCCATGCTCGAAGGCCTTCTGAAGACCGTGTTCGGCTCCAAGCATGACCGGGAGCTCAAGCGCGTCCGGCCCATCGTGGCCGAGATCAACCGATTCCACGCGACCCTCGTGGACCTGCCTGACGCGGCGCTGCCCGTCAAGACGGCCGAGTTCAAGGCCCGGGTGGCGGCCGCGACCCAGGACCTGACCGACCCGGCGGAACGCCGCCTGGCGGAGCAGGAGGCCCTCGACGCGCTCCTGCCCGAGGCCTTCGCCGTGGTCAAGGAGGCCTGCCGGCGCCTGTGCGGCAGGTCGTGGGACGTGGTCGGGCTGCCGCTCGGCTGGGAGATGGTGCCCTACGACGTCCAGCTCATCGGCGCGGTCATGCTCCACGAGGGCAGGATCGCCGAGATGGCGACCGGCGAGGGCAAGACACTGGTCGCCACGATGCCGCTCTACCTGAACGCGCTCACCGGGCGCGGCGCGCACCTGGTGACGGTGAACGACTACCTGGCGCGGCGCGACAGCGAGTGGATGGGGGAGATCTTCAAGACGCTCGGCCTGACCGTCGGCTGCATCCAGCAGGAGCTCGACCCGCCGACCCGGCGCCAGCAGTACCTCTGCGACATCACCTACGGCACCAACAACGAGTTCGGCTTCGACTACCTGCGCGACAACATGGCGGTGCGCCCCGAGCACCAGGTGCAGCGCGGGTTCGTGTACGCGATCGTGGACGAGGTGGACTCGGTGCTCATCGACGAGGCCCGCACGCCGCTCATCATCTCGGGCCCGGTCGAGCACAGCGACCAGGCGTTCGACGAGCTGAAGCCGCTGGTCGAGCGGCTGGTGAACGCGCAGCGAGCTGGGTGCAGGCGGCGATGTCCGAGGCCGAGGTCCTGCTCCAGGACCCGCAGAAGGAGCACGAGGCGGGGATCAAGCTGCTCCAGGTGCAGCGGGCCGCGCCGCGTCACAAGCGCTTCATGAAGCTGCTCTCGGAGCAGCCCGGGCTCAAGAAGGTCATCGCCCGCGTCGAGGGTGAGTTCCTGCGCGACAAACGCATGCAGGACATCGACGACGAGCTCTTCTACGCCATCGACGAGAAGGCGCGCAACGTCGACCTGCTCGAGAACGGCCGCGCCCTGATGTCGCCCGGCGACCCCGAGCGCTTCGTGGTGCCCGACCTGGCCGCGTCGCTTTCGGAGCTCGAGGGGCAGGACGAGTTGACCCCCGAGAAGAAGGTCCAGATCCGCGACGAGATCTACCGCAGCTACGCCTCCAAGAACGAGAAGATCCACAACGTCTCGGCCCTGCTCAAGGCGTACTCGCTGTTCGAGAGGGACGTCGAGTACGTGGTGCAGGACGGCAAGGTGATGATCGTGGACGAGTTCACCGGCCGCCTGATGCCGGGCCGCCGGTACTCCGACGGCCTGCACCAGGCGATCGAGGCCAAGGAGAACGTGCACGTCGAGGGCGAGACCCAGACGCTCGCGACCATCACGCTCCAGAACTTCTTCCGCATGTACGAGAAGCTGGCGGGCATGACCGGGACCGCCGAGACCGAGTCGAGCGAGTTCTGGGAGATCTACAAGCTCGACGTCGCGGTCATCCCGACCCACCGGCCGACCGCGCGCAAGGACCAGAACGACGTCGTCTACCGGACCAAGCGCGAGAAGTACAACGCCGTCATCGAGGAGATGGTGGCATTGAACGCGAAGGGCCAGCCGGTGCTGGTCGGCACCATCTCGGTCGAAGTGAGCGAGCTGCTCTCGCGCATGCTCAAGCGCCGCGGCATCAAGCACAACGTGCTCAACGCCAAGTACCACCAGCAGGAAGCGGAGATCGTGGTCGCAGGCCGGCCAGCGCGCCGGTGACCATCGCCACCAACATGGCCGGCCGCGGCACCGACATCAAGCTCGGCGCCGGCGTCGCCGACCTCGGCGGACTGCACATCCTCGGCACCGAGCGCCACGAGTCGCGGCGCATCGACCGCCAGCTGCGCGGCCGCTCCGGCCGCCAGGGCGATCCGGGCTCGTCGCGCTTCTTCCTCTCGCTCGAGGACGACCTGATGCGGCTGTTCGGCAGCGAGCGCATCTCCGGCCTGATGGAGAAGCTCGGCGTCGAGGAGGGCGAGGTCATCGAGCACGGGATGGTGACCCGCGCGATCTCGCGCGCGCAGAAGCGGGTCGAGGCCTACAACTTCGACATCCGCAAGCACCTGCTCGAGTACGACAACGTCATGAACCAGCAGCGCACGGTCGTGTACGAGCTGCGCGACAAGGCGCTGCTCTCGACCGACATGAGCGAGCAGGTGCTCGACCTGATCGAGGAGGCGGTCGCCGACCGCGTCGGGAAGGCCACCGGCGGCGCCTCGGGACACCGGGACGACTGGAACCTGCGCGGGCTGGCGGACGACCTGTCGTACCTGCTGCTGACCCCGGTGACCCACCACGACCTCGAGAGCGCGGCCGACCATGCCACGCTCGAGGAGACGGCGGCGGCGATCGGCGAGAAGGCCTACCGCGCACGCGAGGCGGAGTTCACCGCCGAGGTGCTGCGGGAGCTGGAACGCCACGTCTACCTGTTCACGCTCGACGAGCACTGGCGCGACCATCTCTACGAGCTCGACGGGCTCAAGGGCGGCATCGGCCTGCGGGCCTACGGGCAGCGCGATCCTCTGATCGAGTACAAGAAGGAGGCGTTCACGCTGTTCGAGACCCTGCTGCGCGAGGTGCGCGAGGAGTTCGTGCAGCGGCTGTTCCGGGTCCAGCTCGCCCCCGAGGCGATGCGGGAGATCGAGCGCCGCCCGGCGCCGCGCCAGGTGGTGGCGCAGCACGCCGAGGCCGGCAACGCCTTCACCACCGCCGCGAGCGCCGCGCCGTCCGCCGGGAGCGACGGGCCGGCGGCGCCAGGGCCGCGCGCCTCCGGTGCGCCGGAGGGGAGCCAGGCGCCGGTGCAGGCCGGGCCGCGCGTCGGACGGAACGATCCGTGTCCGTGCGGGAGCGGGAAGAAGTACAAGAAGTGCCATGGCCTGACGAACGCGGGTCCGGGAGGGCTGGGATGAGCGACGAACCGTCCGGCGACCCGGTCGTCCGCCTGCTGCGCCTGCTCGCCGAGCGGCTCGAGGCCTACCTCGAGGGCGACGAGCTGGCGTTCGAGACCCTGGGGGAGCGGATCGAGGAGGAGGGCTGCACGGGTGACGACCTCCACGCCGCGATGCTGGTGCTGCGGAGCCTGACCGGCGAGCCGCCGGCGGGGGGCGAGGCCGACCTCGAGAGCGCGCCGGGAGAGCACGCGCAGCGCGTGCCCTCGGCCGAGGAACGCGATTCGCTGAGCACCGAGGCGTGGGGCTACCTCATCGACCTGCGCCGCCGGGGCTCGCTCACCGCGGCACAGTTCGAGCAGGTCATCGAGCGGCTCACCGATCTCGCGATCCGCCCGGTCGACGTCGAGACCGTGCGCGAGGTCGCCGCACGCATCGCGCTGCAGTTCGACGATCTCGAACATGGAGGCCCGGCTCATGGCGACGGCGAAAGGGCGAACTAGGAAGCCGAGTGCGCCCGCCGGGGGAGTGCCCGTGGTCGGCCGCGCCGGGGGGAAGGGCAGCCGCCCGGCCGCCGACGCGAAGCTCGCGCCGCGCGCGGCAGTGAAAAAGACGGCGCGCCCGGCCGCCGAGACCGCCGCGCCGCGCCCGAGCGTGAAGAAGGCCTCGCGCCCGGCCGCCGAGACCGCGGTGCCGCGCCCGGGCGTGAAGAAGGCGGCGCGCCCGCCCGCCCGGCGCGCCGCGGGCCGCGCGCGGTCGGCCGATGAGCCCGAGGTGAACGGCGGAGCGCTCGTGATCGTCGAGTCGCCCACCAAGTCCCGCACGCTCACCCGCTACCTCGGCCGCGGCTTCACCGTCATGGCCTCGAAGGGTCACGTCATGGACCTGCCCAAGGGGCGCATGGGCGTGACCATCGAGCGCGACCGGATCGGGGTGGAGTACGTGCCGATCGGCGGCCGCGAGGACATGGTGGCGAAGATCCGCCGCGCGGCCAGCCACGCCGACCGCATCTACCTGGCGCCCGACCCGGACCGCGAGGGCGAGGCCATCGCCTGGCACCTCGCCGAGAACCTCAAGGACCTCGGACGGCCGCTGCTGCGCCTGACCTTCAACGAGATCACGCAGCGCGCGATCCAGCAGGCGCTCGAGCATCCGCGCGAGATCGACATGGCGCTCGTGAATGCCCAGCAGGCGCGCCGCGTGCTCGACCGCCTGGTGGGCTACGGGGTCAGCCCGTTCCTGTGGAAGCAGCTGTTCTTCGGCCGGCTCTCGGCCGGGCGGGTGCAGAGCGTGGCGCTGCGGCTGATCTGCGAGCGCGAGGACGAGATCGAGGCGTTCCGGCCGGTCGAGTACTGGACCCTCGAGGCCGACTACCGGACGCCCGCGGGCCAGGACCTCACCGCGCGCCTGGTGCGCATCGGGGACGAGGCGCTCGAGCAGGGCCAGATCCGTGGCGCCACCGCCGAGGCCACGGCGCGCGCGGTCGCCGCCGAACTGGCGGTCACGGCGGCGCGCGTGGTGACGGTGCAGACCGCGCCGCGCGTGGTGCACCCCAAGCCGCCGTTCATCACCAGCACGCTCCAGCAGACCGCCTTCAACCGTCTCGGGTTCGGCAGCCAGCGCACCATGAAGGTCGCGCAGCAGCTCTACGAGGGCGTCAAGCTCGGCACCGAGGGCAACGTCGGCCTCATCACCTACATGCGCACCGACTCGCCGCGCCTGGCGGGGGAGGCCATCGGCGAGATGCGGCGCTGGCTGGAGGCGAACCTCGGCGCCGACCACGTGCCCGAGTCGCCGCGCCAGTACCGGGGCAAGAAGGAGGCCCAGGACGCGCACGAGGCCATCCGCCCGACCTCGGTCGAGCGCACGCCGGACTCGGTCCGTCGCTCGCTGACCGACGAGCAGGCGAAGCTCTACGAGCTCATCTGGCTGCGCGCGGTCGCCTCCCAGGCCGCCCCGGCGGAGTACTTGCAGACCACCGCCGAGATCGAGGCCGGGCGGCTCGGGCTGCGGGCCAGCGGCCGGGTGCTCAAGTTCGCGGGCTTCCAGCGGCTCTACGGTTTCGACGAGGAGGACGAGAAGGACGAGTCGAGGCTGCCCGAACTGTCGCCCGACCTGCCGCTGGCGATCGCCGGCGAACCGGCCGCGGAGCGGGAGGCGCCGGTGCGCCCCGAGCAGCACTTCACCCAGCCCCCGCCGCGCTACAGCGAGGCGTCGCTGGTGAAGGCGCTCGAAGAGGAGAACATCGGCCGTCCGAGCACGTACGCGACCATCGTCGGCACCATCACCGGACGGAACTACGTCGAGCGCGACAAGGGCCGCATCAAGCCCACCGATCTCGGCCGGGTGGCGACCTGCATGCTGGTGGAGAGCTTCTCGGACGTCTTCAACGTCGGCTTCACCGCCAGCATGGAGGAGGAGCTCGACGGCATCGAGGAGGGCAAGCAGGACTGGCACCGCGTGGTGCTCGACCTGTGGGAGCCGCTCAAGCGGGACCTCGACGTCGCGCTCAAGCAGCCCAAGGGCGCGACCTGCAAACGCCGCGCCGGGGGTGCCTGCCCGCGCTGTCTCCGCAAGGAGACCGACAAGGTGTGCCCCGAGTGCGGCCGCAAGCTGGCGGTCAAGTTCGGCCGCAATGGGCCGTTCTACGCGTGCACCGGCTGGCCGGAGTGCAAGCACACCGAGCCGTTCCACGAGTCCGAGAAGCCGGTGCCGGTCGAGGGGACCTGTCCGAAGTGCGGCAGTGGACTGGTGATGCGCAAGGGGCAGTACGGCCGCTTCATCCACTGCGCCACACGCCCGAAGTGCGACTACACGCAGCCCTTCACCATCGGCGTGAAGTGTCCGCAGTGCGGACTCGGCGATCTCGCCGAGAAGAAGGGCAAGCGCAAGACGTTCTACGGCTGCACGCGCTACCCGGCGTGCGACTTCATCGCCTGGGACCGGCCGCGTCCGATCCCGTGCCCGAACGGATGTGGTTCGCCCTACCTGCTCGAGAAGGAGTCCAAGAAGGGCACCAGCCTGTCGTGTCCGAAGTGCAAGGGCCGGTTCGCCCTGGAAGCCGTCGGTGCGTGAGGCTCTCCAGCGCTTCCTGAGCGAGCTCGCGGCCCAGCGCCGCGCCTCGCTGCACACCGTGGCGGCCTATCGCCGCGACGTCACCCGCGTGCTCGACCTCGCCGCGGGGCCCGGGAAGCCCGTGCGACCGGACGACTGGACGCGCGAACTTCTCGAGCGCGGCCTGCGCGATCTCTACCGCACCGGCCACGCCGCCTCGAGCGCCGCCCGCGCGCTCGCCGCCTGGCGCTCGTTCTCGCGCTTCTGCGCCCGCCGCGGGGTGATCGAGCGCGATCCGGCGCGCGGGCTGGCCTTCCCGCGCTTGCCGCGGCGCCTGCCGCGCACCCTGCCCCAGCTCGACCTGAACGCGGCGCTCGATGCGCTGTCCGCGACCGACGCCGCCTCGCTGCGCGACCGCGCGCTGCTCGAGCTGCTCTATTCCTCGGGCCTTCGCCTGGCCGAACTGGTGGGACTCAATCACGGGGACCTCGATCGCGGCGCCCGGCTGGTGCGGGTGCGTGGCAAGGGCCGCCGCGAGCGCATCGTGCCCGTGGGGCGCACCGCGCTCGCCGCGCTCGAGCGCTGGCAGGCGGTGGTCCCGCGCGCCGGCGCGCGGCCGGACAGCGCGCTGTTCCCGGGCGCCCGGGGGCCGCGGATCGCGCCGCGCTCGGTCCAGCGCATCGTGCGCGCACGGCTCGCGGGGGTG
Organism: Candidatus Eiseniibacteriota bacterium; assembly: GCA_963776245.1. Taxonomy (GTDB): domain Bacteria; phylum Eisenbacteria; class RBG-16-71-46; order RBG-16-71-46; family RBG-16-71-46; genus CAVSAC01. The sequence continues at coordinate 62,397 of CAVZLN010000007.1, forward strand.
GCCGCCGGGCTCGGCGTCACCCCGCACGCGCTGCGCCACTCGTTCGCGAGCCACCTGCTCGACCACGGCGCCGACCTGCGCGCGATCCAGGAACTGCTCGGCCACCGCTCGCTCACCAGCACGCAGGTGTACACCCACGTCTCGCGCGCGCGGCTGCGCAAGGCGTACGAGCAGGCCCACCCGAGGGCGTGAACATGCGACCGGTCGCAGGCTGGGCATCGGCGGCGCCGCGCGCGCGGGCCGCGTGCGGCCTGCTCGCGCTGGTGGCGCTGGCGGGCGGCGGCGCGGGTTGCGCGAAGAAGGGGCCGCCCTCGGGCGGTCCGCCCGACCTCGAGCCTCCGCGCGTCGTGTCCTCGCTGCCCGACTCGGGCGCCGCGGGCGTGGCCCGGAACACCACGCTGGCGGTGACCTTCAGCGAGGGCATGGAGCCGCGCAGCACCGGGGACGCGGCGGCGCTCGCGCCCCGCGTGAACATCCGCCAGCGGCGCTGGAGTGGGCGCACGCTCACGCTGGTGCTCGGCGACAGCCTCGCCGCGTCCCAGACCTACACGCTGTTCGTGGGGGGCAACGCGCGCGACCGGCACGGCAACCCGCTCGCGAGCGGTGCCACCGTGGTGTTCACGACCGCGGACTCGTTCCCGCCCGGGCGCATGGAGGGCGAGATCCAGGCGCTGGGCTTCGCGGCCGCGGGCACCTACCTGTGGTGCTACGACGCCGCCACCGGACGCCTGCCCGACAGCACCGCGCGCGACTTCGACGCGGTGGGGCTCGCCGACCGGGACGGCCGCTTCCGGGTCACCGGGCTGCGGGTGCCCGGCCGCTGGCGCATCTGGGCGTTCGCCGACCTCAACGGCAATCGCTCGTTCGAGCCCGCGACCGATCTGCTGGTCCCCGCCGACACCGTGATCGCGCTCACCCCGGCGGCCCCGGCGGCCACCGGGCTGGTGGTGCGCGTGGTGAACCCGCGCGCGCCGGGACGCGCGTCCGGCCGCGTGGCGGTGGTGGGGCGGATCGACAGCACGCTGACGCGGCAGATCTGGGCGGTGGCCGAGCGCGACAGTACGCACCCGCTGTCCTTCCCGGTGCATCCCGACGACACCTTCAGCTGCGCGCTCCCGGGCGGCGTCTGGCGCCTGCGCGTGTTCCTCGACGTCAATCGCGACGAGCGCTGGCAGTCCGTGACCGAGCTGGGCGGCGAGCCCCTGCGCGTGGAGGTGCCGCCCGCCATCGAGGTGAAGGACCTGGTCCTGCGCCTCGAGGCCGCCGCGGTGAAGCCCCGGGAGGGACCGTGAGATTCGAGTTCTGGAAGATGCACGGAGCGGCGAACGACTTCGTCGTCATCGACCATCGCACGCCCTTCCTGCCCGCGGCGCCCGGCGCGCTGGTGGCGCGGCTGTGTGACCGCCGCCGAGGCGTGGGCGCGGACGGAGTGCTGGCGCTGGAGCGCCACGACACGCTCGACTTCCGGATGGCGTACTGGAACGCCGACGGCGGCCGCGCGGACTTCTGCGGCAACGGCGCGCGCTGCCTCGCGCGGCTGGCGCTCGACCTCGGGCTCGGGCACGACGGACGGGTGCGGTTCGCCAGCGACGCGGGCCCGCAGGAGGGGCGCTGGGCGGCCGACGGCCGCACCCTCGATCTGCGCTTCGGCCGGGTCGACGCGCCCGGCGGGGCAGAGGTGCTGGAGGCGGGCGGGCGCCGGTTCACCGGCTGGACCGTGCTCGCGGGCGTGCCGCACTTCGTGGTGCCGGTGGACCACGTGCGCGAGGTCCCGGTGCTCGCGTGGGGCAGGGCCCTGCGCCACCACGAGCGCTTCGGCGCGGCGGGCACCAACGTGGACTTCATCGAGGTGCTCGACCCCGGCGTGGTGGCGATGCGCACGTTCGAGCGCGGGGTGGAGGGCGAGACCCTGGCGTGCGGCAGCGGGGCGATCGCGACGGCGCTCACGGCGGCCATCGGCGGCATGCGTCCGCCGGTCATCGTGCACACCGCCGGCGGGGACGATCTGGTGGTATCGTTCGAGACTGGCGCGGGCGGGTACGACGTGACGCTGAGCGGGCCGGCCGAGGTGGCGTTCCGGGGCACGTGGGAATCGGCGGAGTGAGGTCGCGCGGGCGCCCGGGCGATCCACGACCGAGGAGGGACCGATGTTCGAAGGACTGACGGTGGCGATGGTGACGCCCTTCGCGGACGGAGCGCTCGATCTCGAGAGCACCGGGCGACTGGTGGAGTTCATGCTCGAGGGCGGGGTCGAGGGCCTGGTGGTCTCGGGCTCGACCGGCGAGGCGGCGACCTGCACGGTGGAAGAGCGCCGCCGCCTGTGGGCGTTCGTGAAGGAGCGCGCGCGCGGCCGCTGCGCGGTGATCGCCGGCACCGGCACCAACGACACCGCGGCGAGCATCGAGCTCACGCGCATGGCCGAGGAGCTCGCGCTCGACGGCGTGATGGTGGTGACGCCGTTCTACAACAAGCCGACGCCGAAGGGACAGATCGCGCATTTCACCGCGGTCGCGGCGAGCACCCGGCTCCCGGTGATCCTCTACAACGTGCCGGGGCGCACCGGGACCAACACGCTGCCCGACACCTTCGCGCAGACCCAGGCGGCCGCGAACATCGTCGCCATCAAGGAGGCCTCGGGCAGCCTCGACCAGGCCAGCGCGCTGTGCGCGAAGACGCGCTTCACCATCCTCTCGGGCGACGATTCGCTCACCCTGCCGATGATCGCGGTGGGAGCGCAGGGCGTGATCTCGGTGGCCGGCAACGTCGCGCCGCGGGCGATGCGCACGCTCTGCGACCATGCGCGCGCCGGACGGGCACGCGAGGCCGAGGCCGCTCACCGCGCGCTCGCGCCGCTGTTCAAGGCGCTGTTCATCGAGTCGAACCCGGCGCCCGCCAAGTTCCTGCTGGCCGCGATGGGGCTGATCCGGAACGAGCTGCGCCTTCCGCTGGTGCCGATCGAACCGGCGAGCGAGAGCGCGGTCCTCGCGGCGGCGCGCGCCTGCGGCGTGGCGCTCGCCGCCGGAGCCGGAGCGCGCGCGTGATCGCCCTGGCGCTCGCCGGCGCGGCCGGGCGCATGGGCCGGGCGGTGGAGCGCGCCGCCGCCGAGGCCGGCGGGTTCACGGTGCGCGCGCGCATCGACCGTGCGGCGGACGCCACACCCGGGTGGAGCCGGGACGCCGAGTCCATCGTCGGCGGCGACGTGGTGGTGGACTTCAGCGCGCCGGAGCTGCTCCGGCTGGTGGCGGCACGCTGCGCGGAGGTGGGCGCGCCGCTGGTCACCGGCACCACCGGGCTCGGCCCGGGTGAGGACCGCGCGCTGACCGAGGCGGCGCGACGCGTGGCGGTGCTGCGAGCGGCCAACTTCAGCCTCGGCGTGCTGGCGCTGCGCCGCGCTCTGGCGGCCGCGCTCGCCGCGGTGCCGGGGTCGTGGGACATCGAGATCGTGGAGCGCCACCATCGCATGAAGGCCGACAGCCCCTCGGGCACCGCGCTGCTGCTGGCGGGCGACGCGGCCCGGACGCGCGAGCTTCCCGGCGGCGCGCTGCGGCACGGCCGCGAGGGCCGCGTGGGGGCGCGCCCGGCCGCCGAGATCGGAGTGCACGCGGTGCGCGGAGGCACCTGGGTGGGGGACCACGCGGTGCTGCTGGCGGGGGAGGGCGAGTGGCTCGAGCTGCGCCACGTGGCCCAGGACCGCGCGGCGTTCGCGCACGGCGCGCTCGCAGCCGCACGATTCGTGGTGCAGGCCCCGCCGGGGCTCTATACACTCGAGGATGTCGTCGCAGGCCGCGCCTAGTCGCCGCCGGTGCGTCCCCGCCCCTCGGGGCGGGCGGGCCCACCGGCGGCACCGGGCGGCGGGTCCGGGGACCGCGCACCCACCCCGTTCGGGGCTCTCCATGCATCTGGCGCGCCTGGCGCTCCTGCTGGCTTCCATCCTCGCGATCCTCGGCGTGGCCGCGCCGCCCGCCGCCCGGGCGCAGTCGTTCGGGAAGAACAAGGTCCAGTACGAGTCCCTCGACTGGACGGTGTTCGAGACCGCGCACGTGCGGCTCCACCACTACGCCGAGGAGGAGAGCCTCGCGCGGCGGCTCTCCGCCTATGCCGAGAGCGTGTGCGTGGAGTACGACGCGCGGTTCCGCGTCACCCCGAGGTCGCGGGTGCCGTTCCTGCTCTACTCGGCGCACAACCTGTTCCAGCAGACCAACGCGGCCGCGGGTCTCATCTCCGAGGGCACCGGCGGGCTCACCGAGCTCATCAAGGGCCGCGTGCTCATCCCGCACACCGGCTCGTGGGCGCGGCTGGCGTGGGTGACGCGCCACGAGCTGGCGCACTGGTACATGCTCGAGAAGCTCGCGCGCGTGATGAAGGACCACCACCGCGCCCAGGGCTCGCTGCCGCCGCTGTGGTTCGTCGAGGGGCTGGCGGAGTACTTCGGCACCACGTGGGACGCCGAGGCCGAGGGGCTGATGCGCGACGCGGTGCTCTCGGGCGAGGCCGTGCCGCTCGGGCGCAGCGAGTCGATCTGGGGCTCGGTCCTCATGTACAAGGAGGGCCAGTCGTTCATGCTGTGGTTCGCCGCGCGCTACGGCGAGTCGCGGCTCATCGGCCTGCTCGAGGACTGGTGGCGCGCCGACGACTTCGAGACCGTCTTCCGCATCACCCTCGGGGAGCGCTTCGCCGACGCCGACGAGCGCTGGTTCACCGACGTGCGGCGGCATTTCTACCCCGCGATCGCGACCACCGACGCGGTCGCCGACACGGCGCGCCGATGGACGCCGCACGGCCGCTACAATCTCGGCGCGCGCGTGCTGCCCGCCGCCGCGCCGGGCGACACGGCGCTGCGATTCTGCTGGTTCGCGGCCTCCGAGAGCGGGATCGACCTGCGGCTCAGCGAGCCGGGCCCGGGCGGGCGGCGTCGCGAGCACCGGCTGGTGCGCGGCTACCAGTCCCCGCGCTTCGAATCGTTCCACCTGTTCCAGAACCGGCCCGGCGCCTCGCCCGGAGGGCTCGTGGTGCTCTCCTCCAAGCGCGGCGGACGGGACTGCATCCACGTGGTCGACGCCCGCGCGCGCCGCGTCGTGCGCACCGTGGACCTGCCGTCGCTGGTGATGGTCACCGATCCGGTCTTCTGCTGCGCCGACTCCGCGGTGGTGTTCTCGGCGCAGGACCGCAGCGGACGCAGCGACCTGTATCGCCTGTGGTGGCGGTCCCCCGAGCGCCTCGAACGACTGACCGACGACGACTACGACGATCTCGAGCCGTCGGTCTCCCCGGACGGCGGCTGGGTGGCGTTCGCCTCGGACCGCGGGGCGCGCGGCGGGCGCTACTCGCTGTTCCGCCTGTCGCTCGCGGACGGCCGGGTGGAGACGCTGAGCCAGCCGCCGGCCGGCGACGATCGTCAGCCGGTGTACTCGCACGACGGCCGCTGGCTGGCGTTCCGGTCGACGCGCGGGGGCACCAGCGACCTGTGGGTGCGCCCGGCCGGACCCGCGCGCGAGGCCCGCCGGGTGACTCGGCTGCGCGGGCCGGCGACCGACCCCGACTGGCTGGCCGACGGCCGGGGGCTGCTGTTCACCGGGCAGGAGGCGCTCAGGTTCCAGGCGTACGCGGTGCGTTTCGATCCCGATTCGCTGCGCGCGGAGCCCGAGTCGCTCGCGGCGCCGGCGGTGGAGCCGCCGGTGGTGATGCACACCGGCGCCCCGCGGCGATACCAGCGGCGCGTCGCGCTCGATCTGGTCCAGAACGCCATCGCCTACGACCCGGTGCTGGGGGGCGGGGCGGGAGTGGGGCAGCTCACGCTCAGCGACGTGCTGGGGAACGAGCGCTGGTACCTGTTCCTCGCCAACGACTCCGAGCGCTTCGGGGACTTCTGGGACGGCTTCCAGGCGGGTGTCACGTACATCAACCAGACCCGCCGTCTCAACTACGGTGTCGGGCTGTTCCGGCTCACCGAGCAGTACGACGCCGATCTCGACATCATCCGGCGCGAGAAGCGCGTCGGCATGCTGGCGCTGGCCTCGTACCCTTTCGACAAGTTCACGCGCATCGAGGCCTCGGCCGTGGTCCGCCACGCCAGCGATCATCTGCTGCGCGACGGGCGCGTGCTGAACCCGGACCTGGTCTCCAACTTCCTCACGCTGGTGCGCGACAACGTCGGCTGGTCCTCGCTCGGTCCCTCGAGCGGGCTGCGCGCCTTTCTGTCCGCGGGATACACGCGCGATCTGAGCTCGGGGGCCGCGGACTTCGGCACCCTCATGGCCGAGGCGCGCCAGTACGTGAACCCGGCCTCCGGGCTCGTGCTGGCCGCCCGCGCGCAGGGCCTGGCGAGCCTCGGCCGCGATTCCCAGCGGTTCTACCTTGGCGGACGATCGACGCTGCGCGGCTGGGACCGGCGGGAGCTGGCGGGGCTGCAGACCCTGCTGCTCCAGCAGGAGTCGCGTTTCCCGCTGGTGCGCGGGCTGATGCTCGCCCTGCCGGTGCCATGGGAGTTCCCGGCCATCCAGGGCGCGTCCTTCGTCGACGCGGCGTGGGGGTGGGAGGGCCGCTACCGCGAGCGCCGCGGCAGCGCCGGAGTGGCGGTGTACGTCGGCGGAGCCTACTTCCCGGCGATCCGCTGGAACTTCGCCTGGACCACCACCGACTTCGTGCGCTGGACGCGGCGCCCGCGGATGCAGTTCGATTTCGGCTTCAACTACTGAGGCGCGGCTCGGTCGCTAGGGTCCCGAGCCGTCCAGCGCGATGCTCCAGGGCAGGGCGAGCCCGGACACGCTCTCGAGCACGGCGCCGGCGGGAGAGATGCGCACCACGCGGCCCGCCCCGCTCACCACCGCCCAGGCTTCGCCGCTGGCGAGATCCACCGCCACGGCGCGGGCGCCCGGCAGGCCGGTGACGCGGAACTGCACCGTGCCGCTGCGGTCGAGCGCCACCACCGCGCCCGCGCCCGGGTCGGCGACCCAGATCCGGCCGCGGCGGTGGTCGATGCCGATCCCGACCGGGCCGACGAACCCGCGGAGGGTGTCGAGCGGCGTCAGCGACGACGAGAGCCGCACCACCTGGCCGAGGCTGAACGAGCTCACCCATACCACGCGGGTGAGCGAGTCCATGGCGAGGCGCGACGGCAGCATCACGGCCGCGAGGCCGAGCTGCACGCCATCGGCCGAGAAGCGGCGGACCGCGTTGCCGGCCCGCTCGCACACCCATACGGAACGGTCGGCGGGATCGACGGCGACGCCGAGCGGCTCGTCGAGCGAGCCGATCGAGGACGGGGTGGCGGGGAGTCCGTTCGGCCGGAGGTGGCGCAGCTGGGACGCCGCTTCGTCGCACACCCAGACCGCGTGGTCCAACGGGTCCACCGCGAGGGCGCCGGGTCGCCGGAAGCCATCCACCCGCAGGGGCACCGGTGCGCCGGGAGCGACGGCGACCACGCTCCCGGTGCCGTCGTCGGTGCACCACACCACTCCCGATCCCGGGTCCACGGTGACCTCGGCGGGGGAGCCGAAGCCGGTGACGCTCTCCGCGACGTATCGTCCGTCGGCCGTGAACCGGAGCAGCGCGCCGGCGTCGAAGTCGGTCGCCCACGCACGCGCCCGCCCGGGCGTGGCATGGTCCTCGGCGGGCAGGCCGCCCACGCCCGCGGCGAACACGTGGTAGAGCCGGTACTCGTAGAGCGTGCCGTTCGCGAGACCGAGGTCCACGAACCCTGCCGAGCCGGGGGGGAAGGTGGACCCCAGCGGCGTGAAGGCCGCCTGTCCGGCCGCGCGTCGCTGGAGCTGGAACCCCACCAGCCCGGAGGCGTTCGACGAGGCCCAGCGCAGCCGCACGAACGTGTTCTCCGCCAGCGCCATGAATCCCGCCGGACGACCGCCGGTGGAGGGATTGGCGGGGTCGAAGGGGTTCGCGTGCTCGCGTCGACTGCAGCCGGCGAGCAGCGCGAGCGCCGCGATCAGAAGCGCAGCGCGAGCGCGCATCGCCGTGGCCCCGCGTCGAGGGCGACGCGCCCGGGCGCCGGATGCCGGATGAAGCGCATCCACAGCCCGGTCGCGACGAGCGCCTCGCCGCCGAGGAGCGCGGCGCTCGAGAGCCGGTCATAGTGGGCCGCGCGGTCGTACAGGGCCGCGATCAGACCGGGCTCGGTGGCGCGCAGGTAGTCCCCGTAGGTCCGGTTCGCGCGCGCCTGCCACGCGAACGAGGTTCCCACCAGCCCGGCGCCCGCGGCCAGGGTGAGGTAGGCGCCGAGGTGGGAGTGGGCCGGCGCCGGGTACCGCAACGGCACGATCGGGAAGGGCGAGGGGGAGGATGGCACGTGCGCCGCGGCGCCGGCGGGGGCCGCGGGCGGCGCGAGGTGGGCCTCGAGTGCGACGGCCGCCCGCGCGGAGGCGCAGGCGGCCGGGAGGGGCATCAGATCGAGCACGAGGGCCGTGACGAGCGCGGTCGCGAGACGCGGCATCATGCGGTCAGGCTCGGGTCTCAGGTCGACAGCTTGGACGCGAACTTCGCCAGGCGGGACTTCTGGCGGTTCGCGGTCTCCTTCTTGATCATGCCCTTGGCGGCGGTCCGGTCGAGGATGGTGACGGCCTTCATGTAGGCGGCCTGGGCCTCGGTCCGGGTGGTGGCCTCGCGTACGGCTTTCACGGCGGCGCGCATGCGGGAGCGGGCAGCCACGTTGCGCTGGCGAGCCTTCTCGTTGGTGAGGACGCGCTTGGCCGCGGACTTGTGATGCGGCATTCATCCCTCCTTGAGGATCGTCGGATCTCGGATTAGCCCGCGGACATTACGACCCGCACGGAACCCCTGTCAAGAGCGCTCGGAATGCGGTTCGACCCGGGACCGACCCACCCCCGACGCGCGCTTCACATGGGCGTTGTCTCTGGTGCGCCGGGGATGTAGGGTCTTTGCCTCGACCCTCCCTCAGTGGGCCGCTGGGGCTCCCATGAGCGCAGTGAGCGAAAAAGCGAGGAATCTCCCCGCTCTTCCAGGGGTTTACCTCTGGAAGGACGCGCGCGGCCGCGTGCTCTACGTGGGCAAGGCCCGGAGCCTGCAGCAGCGCGTCCGTTCGTACCTCACCGGGGAGAGCGGCCACGCGCGCCTTGCCGAGCTCATGGCCGAGACGGCCGACCTCGACACCATCCTCACCGACACCGAGGCCGAGGCGCTCCTGCTGGAATCCACCCTGGTGCGCCAGCACAAGCCTCCCTTCAACGTGCTGCTCAAGGACGACAAGTCGTTCCCGTACGTGAGGGTGAGCGTGCAGGAGGAGTCGCCGCGGTTGTCCGTCACCCGCCGGGTGCGCGGGGACGGCGCGCGCTACCTCGGGCCCTACACCGACGTCAAGCACCTGCGCCGGACCCTGCGCGAACTGCGCCGCGTCTTCCCGGTGCGCACCTGCCGGGACTTCGAGGACCACCGGCGCGCCGATCGTCCGTGCCTCTACTTCCACATCCGGCGCTGCGCGGGTCCGTGCACCACGCGTTCGCCGGTGAGCGCCGCGGGGTACCGCCGCATCGTGGACGGGCTGGTGCTGTTCCTCACCGGTCGCGACGCCGACGTGGGGCGCGCGCTGCGTGCCCAGATGGGCGAGGCCGCCGCGGCGCGGCGCTACGAGGAGGCGGCGCGCGTGCGCGATCAGCTCGGGCTGCTCGAGAAGGCGCGCGTACCGCAGAAGATGGTGAGCCCCGCGGGAGGGCGGGACACCGACGTGCTCGGAGTGGCGCGGCACGGAACGCGCGCCGCCCTCGCCGTGCTCCTGGTGCGCGATGGCCGGGTGGCGGGCAAGGAGTCGCGTCTCGTCGAGGGGGCCGACGCGCTCAGCGACGGCGCGCTGGTCGAGACCTTCATGAGCCAGCATTATCTCGGCGCGGGCGATCCGCCGCGCCGCGTGGTCGTGCACGCGCTGCCGGAGGGGGCCGACGTGCTGGCCGAGGCGCTCACTCGCCGCGCCGGGCACCGGGTCGAGCTGGTCGCGCCGGCGCGCGGGCGGGAGCGCCGGCTGGTGCTGGTGGCGGAGCGCAACGCGGCGCTCGCGCTCGAGGACCTCGCCGCGCGTGCCGCCGGACGTCGCTCGAGATTCTCGCCCGAGGTGCTGGCGCTGCAGCGCGCGCTCGGGCTCGCGATCCCGCCGCACCGCATGGTGTGCTTCGACGTCTCCAATCTCGGCGCCGAGCACGCGGTGGCCGCGGTGGTGGCGGCGGAGAACGGGCGCCCGCGCAGCTCGCTCTACCGGCGGATGCGCCTGCGGCGACCCGGGCCCGACGATTTCGCGATGATCGGGGAGGCGGTGGAGCGCTACTGGGCCCGGGTGGAGTCGGGCGAGCTGCCACGGCCGGACCTGGTGATGATCGATGGCGGTGTGGGGCAGGTGGGCGCGGCGCGCGCCGCGCTCGAGCGCTCCGGCGCGCGCCCGGTGCCCGTCATCGGGCTCGCCAAGCGCGAGGAGACCGTGGTGCGCGAGGGCGCGCCGCCGATCACGCTGCCGCGCCGCAGCAGCGCGCTGCGCACGCTCCAGCGCCTGCGGGACGAGGCGCATCGCTTCGGACTGACCTACCATCGCATGCTGCGGGGACGGGCGCGGCTGGCGAGCGATCTCGAGCGCGTGCCGGGCGTGGGCCCGGCCCGCCGCGCGGCGCTGCTGCGGGCGTTCGGCTCGCTGTCCGCGGTGCGCGCCGCCAGCGCCACCGAGATCGCCGCGCGGGCCGGCCTCCCGGCGACGCTCGCCACGCGCGTCGCCGCGCACCTCGCGGGCGTCGCGGGCGCGGGGGAGGCGGGCCGATGACGCGCACCAAGGCCCTGGACCCGCCCGCGCGCACGGTGCCCGGTCCCGCGCTGACGCGCCCGGTCGAGGCGTTCCTCGACGAGCTGCGCACCGGTCGCCGGCTCTCGGTCAACACCCTCGACGCCTACGCGCGGGACCTCGCCGACTACGCCGGCTTCGCCGCGCGCCACCGGCTGGCGGACTGGGCCGAAGCCACGCCGGTGTTCGTGGACGGGTATTTCGCGTGGCTCCACATCCGCGCCCTCGCGGCCCGCACGGTGGCGCGGCGGCGCTCGACGCTGCGCGGGTTCCACGCCCATCTCGAGCGCACCGGCGTGCGCGCCGACGATCCGCTCGCGCAGCTTCCGGCGCCGCGCCGCGAACGCCGGCTGCCCCACGTGCTGGCGGCCGAGGACCTCGAGCCGTTGCTCGCGGCCCCCGCGGGCGAGTCCCCGCTGGCGCTGCGCGACCGCGCCATGCTCGAACTGATCTACGCCAGCGGACTGCGCGTCTCGGAGCTGTGCGGGCTGACGCGGAGCGCGGTGCAGATGCGCGAGAAGAGCCTGGTCGTCACCGGCAAGCGCGACAAGACGCGCATCGCCATGTTCGGCGCCCGGGCCCAGTCGGCGCTGCAGGAGTATCTCGAGCGCGGGCGCCCGGCGCTGGTGAAGCGCTCGCGCAGCGAGATGCTGTTCGTGAACGCGCGGGGCGGGCGGTTGAGCCGCCAGGGGTTCTGGAAGATCCTGAGGGGACACGCCCGCGCCACCGGGCTGGCGGGACGGGTCCATCCTCACGCGCTGCGGCATTCGTTCGCCAGTCACCTGCTGGATCGCGGCGCGGATCTGCGCGTCGTGCAGGAGTTGCTCGGTCACGCCTCCATCGCGACGACCGAGATCTACACCCATCTGGACCGGGATCACCTCCGGGAGGTGCATGCCACCTTCCACCCCCGTGAACGCGGACCGGGCACGGGGAAGCACGTACGAAAGGAGTCTCGATGAGCCGGATGAAGGGAGCCGCTGTGGGGATCACCGCCACGGTGCTGGCGGGTCTGGTGCTGGTGGGCGCGGCGCAGGCCGCGTCGTCGATCGTCCTGCCGCGGCCGGGGCAGGTCGGGATCGGGCTGGGGGGAGGCTACGGCACCCTGCTCGACAGCGGGTCGCTCGGTGATCAGTTCGGCTCCGGCCCGGCGCTCAGCGTGCGCCTGCGCTACCGCATGCGGTACGAGCGTGCCGCCGCCCTGGCGTTCGAGGGCCGCACGTACGACGCCCGCGTGAGCGCGCCCGCGGACAGCCTCTACGCGCGCAAGCAGCTCAAGCTCATCCTGTCGGGTCTCGAGATCTCCCAGATGTTCGGCACCCGCACGCGCACCACGAAGATGTTGACCGGCGGGTTCGGGCTCGCCCAGGCCTCGTTCCGGCTCAATGACGGCGAGACCGCCTACCCGAACGGGGAGGGCATGTACCTGAGCGCGGGCGCCGGGATGGAGCACTTCTTCTACCGCTCGTGGGCGTTCGACCTCGGGACGCGCTACGTCGCGGTGTTCCAGGACGGCAAGACCAATCACGACCTCCAGGCCAGTCTCGGCCTGATCTTCTACGCGAGCTATTGATGGCCGACACGCTCTCGATCTCGTTCGAAGGCGCCGCCCGCACGGTCACCGGGTCGCGCCACCGCGTCCGCTTCGGCGACCGGCAGTGGCTGTTCGACTGCGGGCTCTTCCAGGGCCACCGCGACGAGGCGGACAAGATCAATCGCACCTTCCGATTCGAGCCGGCCGAGCTCGACGCGGTGGTGCTCTCGCACGCGCACCTCGACCACACCGGCAATCTGCCGACGCTGGTCACCCGCGACTTCCGCGGGCCGATCCACGCCACCGCACCCACTTCCGACCTGTGCGGCGTCCTGCTCCCCGACAGTGCGCACCTGATGCAGCGCGATGTCGAGCACGTGAACTGGCATGGCAAGGGCAAGGGCCGGGAGGCGCGACAGGCGCTCTACACGGCCGAGGACGTCGAGACCACGCTCGGCCTGCTGGTGGGACATCGCTACCACGAGTCCTGGGAGCTGTTCCCGGGGGTGCGGGTGGAGTACCACGACGCCGGTCACATCCTCGGGTCCGCGCTCACGACGTTCGAATTCTCGAGCGGCGGGCGGCGCCTGAGGCTCGGGATGGCCGGGGACCTCGGGCGTGCCGGGCGCCCCATCCTGCGCGATCCCGAGGTGCCTCCGGGGGTGGACGTGCTGGTGCTGGAGAGCACCTACGGCGACCGCCTGCACACCGACGGCGCGGCGGACGAGCAGGCGCTGATCGAGATCGTGGAGCGGACCGCGAAGCGGGGAGGACGCGTCATCGTGCCGGCGTTCGCGGTCGGCCGCACGCAGGAGCTGGTCGCGACCCTGCACCGGCTGATCGAGGGGCGGCGCCTGCGCGACCTGCCGATCTTCGTCGATAGTCCGATGGCCTCGCGGACCACCCAGGTGTTCCGCCGGCATGCCGAGTGTTTCGACGAGGAGACCCGCCGCGAGTGGGAGCAGGGGGAGGGGGGACCGCTGGCGTTCGCGCGCCTGCGCTACGTCTCGTCGGCGCAGGAGAGCATGGCGCTGAACGAATACGAACCCCCGTGCATCATCATCTCGGCTTCGGGGATGTGCGAAGGAGGGCGGGTGCTGCACCACCTCCGTCAGAGCATCGGCGACCCGCGCAACACCGTGCTGTTCGTCGGCTACCAGGCCGAAGGCACCCTCGGCCGGAGGCTGCGCGAGGGCGCCGAGCGGGTGAACATCTTTGGTGAGCCCTATCCGAGGGCGTGCGAGGTGCACGCGCTCGATTCGTTCAGCGCGCACGCCGACCAGCGCGAGCTGCTGGACTGGGTGGCGCGACTGGATCCGGCGCCGCGCGCGATCCATCTGGTGCACGGCGAGCCGGCCGCGGCGGAGGTGCTGGCGGGCCTGCTGCGCGAGCGCACCACGGCCGTGGTGCGGGTGCCCGAGCTGGGGGAGGTGGTCGACCTGTGGAGCTGACCGAGGGCCGCTATCGGATCGGGCAGCGCCTTCGCCACCCGACGTTCGGCGAAGGGCTCGTGGTCGAGGTCCATACCGACCGCGGTCGCGAGGTGCTCGAGGTCGTGTTCGAGGGCGTGCTGCGCCGGCTCTCGGCGCAGCGCGCCTGGGACATCGTCGCCGGCGGCCCCGCGTCCGAGCCGGAGCCCGCGCCCTCTCCCGGGTGCGACGGTGGCGCCGAGACCACCGCGAGCACCTGCCGCGCGTCCCGTGCGTGGCACCCACTGGGCGACCGGCTGCTCGAGCACTGGACCGCGGGCGAGGCCTGCGCGCCCGCGCACTTCGACCTGCGCAGCGAGGCCGAGCGCTGGGCCGGATGGGCCGGCACCGATCGGCTGGTCTCGCTCGACTCGCTCCGCGGGGTGGAACGCTATCCGCACCAGATGCGCGTCTGCCTCAAGGTGATGCGCGAGCTGAACGGGCGCGCGATCCTGGCCGACGAGGTCGGGCTGGGCAAGACCATCGAGGCCGGGATCGTCCTGAAGGACTACCTGCTGCGCGGTGCGGTGCGCACGGTGCTGGTGCTGGTGCCGGCGTCGCTGTGCGAGCAGTGGCGGGCGGAGCTGTGGGAGAAGTTCGAGCTCGACTTCGTCGTGTCGCGCGGGCCCGCCGGCCAGTGGGGCCGCCACCCGCTGGTGATCTCGTCGCTCGAGACGGCGCGGCACGAGCGCCATCGACGCCGCGTGCGGGCCTCGAACTACGACCTGGTGTGCGTGGACGAGGCCCACCGCCTCCGCAATCACCTCACGCTCGGCTGGAAGTTCATCAACGACCTCAATCCGCGCTACCTGCTCCTGCTCACCGCCACGCCGGTGCAGAATGACCTGCGCGAGATCTACAACCTCGCCACACTGGTGCGGCCCGGCACGGTCGGCACCTTCACGCAGTTCCGGCGCGACTTCCTCACCGGCCACGACAAGCGCACGCCGCGGAACACCCCGCGCCTGCGGACGCTGCTCGAATCGGTGATGGTGCGCACGCGTCGCAGCGAGACCGATCTCACCTTCACACCGCGCAAGGTCGAGACCATGTGGGTGGCCCAGACCGCGGCCGAGCGCACGCTCTACCGGGAGGTGAGCGAGTTCGTCGCGGACGCGGTGCACGGCGAGGCGGGCGCGCCGGGACGGCCGCACTACTTCACCCTGATGGTGCTGCAGAAGGAGATGGGCTCGTCGTGGGCGGCCGCGCGCGCCACGCTCGAGAAGCTCTCCCACCATCCCGACGGGCTCGACCCGCGACGCCTTCGGCTGCTCGCGGGCAAGGCGTCGGAGGCGAGTCGCGAGCCGAGCAAGGTCCGTTCGCTGGTGCGCTGCGTCGCCGGGCTCAACGGCGAGAAGTGCATCATCTTCACCCAGTTCCGGTGCACCCAGGACGCGATCGCCGAGGCCCTCCGCGCGTCCGGCGTCGAGCCCTGCCTGTTCCATGGCGAGATGGCGTGGAACGAGAAGGAGGAGTCCCTCGAGCGCTTCCGCGACAGCGCGCAGGTGCTGGTGAGCACCGAGGCCGGCGGCGAGGGGCGCAACCTCCAGTTCTGCCGCATCGTCATCAACTACGACCTGCCGTGGAACCCGATGCGCGTCGAGCAGCGCATCGGCCGCGTGCACCGCCTCGGACAGGCCCACCCGGTGCGGGTCGTGAATCTCGCCGCGCGGGGGACCATCGAGGCCTACGTGCTCGAGATCCTCGACAAGAAGATCCGCATGTTCGAGCTGGTGGTGGGGGAGATGGAGGAGATCCTCGGCACCTGGCAACCGCACGGCTCGTTCGAGGACGAGGTGTTCCGGCGCTGGACCGAGTCCAGCAATCCGCGGGTGCGCAAGCGCCGCTTCACCGAGCTCGCCCAGCACCTGCTGGTGGCGCGCCGCATGTACCAGGAACAGAAGAACCTCCAGAATCTGCTGTTCCCGGCGGCCACCAAGGAGGGGTCCAAGTGAGCGCGGCCGCCGCCCCGAGCCGCCGCTCGCCGGTGTCGCGGCGCGCCGGCGCGCGCCCGGCCCCGACTCCCGCCGTGGTGGTATCGCCCGCGCACGCCGCTCTGCCGCCGGACTGGCGGCCGTTCGTCGGGCGCTGGCTCGAGGCGTGCGGCTGCGCGGTGAGCACGGCGGCGCGCGGGGACTGGGAGGTGGAGCTGTCGGAGGCGCTGCAGAAGCGCTGGCGGCGGCAGCGCGTGCGCCTGGTCTTCGACCCGCTGCGCCCGACGCTGCCGCGCGGCGCGTGGTTCTGCGCGCCGGGCAGCGTGGCGGGCAGGAAGATCCTCGACGCGCTGCTCGAGCGTCCCGGCTTCACCCGCCGCACCGCGCTGGTGCGGGTGCCGGGCGCGCCCGAGGACGGCCTGGCTTCGGTCTGCCGCGTGCGCGGGCTGGCGTGGGGCCCGGCGCGCCTCGGCCCGGTGCGCTACGAGCGGCGCGTCGCGTTCCATGCGCTGGTCACGCGCTGGGGCGGGCTGCCGGCGCAGGAGCACTGGGTGGTGGTGATCGGCGAGGACGGCCGCTTCATCGAGTGGACGACCGGATACGAGCTGCCGGACGTGCGCAGCCGGGAGGGGCTCTACCAGATCACCGAGGACCTCGATCCCGCGACGCGCGAGCGGCGGATGGAGCAGGCGCGGCGCGAGCTCGAGCGTCTGCTCGCCGAGCACGAGGTGCAGTGGGAGCGCACCGTGGCGCGCCTGCGCGACGACGAGCTCGACCGCCTCGGGGCGTTCTTCTCGGCCCGCATCGAGGAGGAGGAGGAGCGGCTGCGCCGCCGCACCACCGCGACCGAGGACCCGCTGCACGACCATGGTGACGCGACCTCGCTCAAGCTCGAGTGGGAGCGCCGCGCGGCCGAGGTCCGCCAGCGCTGGGCGCTGCGCACCGAGCTGAGGATGTGGGGGCTCGAGGAGTGGTCGTGGCCGGTGGCCGAGGTCGAGCAGGAGCTGCGCGCCGGGGCGGTGCACGTGAGACTGACCAGCCAGGTCGACGTGGCGCGCGGCCGGCCCGCGCTGCCCGCCTGCCCGACGTGCGGGGCGCCGGCGGAGATGCTGGCGCGCTCGCGGGGCACGGTGGCCTGTCCGCGCTGCGCGTAGCGCGCGGGCGGTGAAGGGCGGCTTGACGCCGGCCGTCGCGAGGGGATAACGTGCTCGCCGCTCGCGGCTGGCATCACTTCAGGCGGCGCGTTGGACTCGCGCCGCAAACGGAGGCCCGACTTGAGTTTGGAGAACCGAAAAGGCGCGACGCTCGAGGATCCGGGCGCCGAGGTCGTGGATCAGCTGACGTCGTTCTGGGATCGCTATGGGCGGATCGGATCGGGCGTCCTGATCGGACTCGCGGTGGTGATCGCCGGGTCGATCTTCTACGTCCGCTCCCGCGCGACGGCCGAGGAAGGGGCGGCTGGCCGGCTGGCCGAGGCCAACGTGCTGTTCTGGCAGGGGGATTACCAGCGCTCGCTCGAGGCCGCCCGGCAGGTGTACACGCAGTACGGCTCCACACCGAGCGGCCGCGACGCGCATCGGCTGTCGGGCGACGACGCCTTCTGGCTCGGCGACTACCGCACCGCCGTCGACGAGTACCGTAAGTACATCGCTGGCGCGCCCGCCGGTCTGCTGGTGGATGCGGCGCGGCGCAGCCTGGCGTATTCGCTCGAGAACGCGAAGCAGTTCAAGGAGGCCGCGGAGATCTACGAGTCGCTGGTCGGCAAGTTCGACCGCGAGACCTCCGCTGAGATGCTGGCCTCCGCGGCGCGCTGCCTGGTCGCGCAGAGCCAGCCGGCCGAGGCGGCCAAGCGTCTGCAGCGGCTGCTGGCCGAATTCGGGGAGACGAGTCATGCGGCGCGGGCCCAGGTGGACCTGGGCGCGCTCCAGCCCGTGACACGCTGAGTCTCGGAGGACCGCGAGGTCAGGGGAGGAGGGCCCGATGAGCGGAGTGCCTCCGGTCATTCTCGTCTTCCTGTGGCATCACCACCAGCCCGACTACCGGAATCCGCGCACCGGACACGCCCTGCTGCCCTGGGTGCGGCTCCACGCCACCAAGGACTACCTCGACATGGCGCTCCGCCTGGGGCGCCATCCGCGCGTGAAGGCCACGTTCAATTTCGTCCCCTCGCTCCTCGACCAGCTCGAGGAGGCCGCGGCGGGGGTGCCGGACGCGCTGTTCCCCCTGCTGCGGCGGTCGTTCGCCTCGCTCGACCCCGAGCAGCGGGACGAGGTGCTGCTGCGCTGCGCCTCGGCGCCGCGCTGGGCGCTCGACCGCTGGCCGCGCTACCGCGCCCTGACGGAGAAGGCCGGCCGCGCGCGGGGTGACGGTCCGCGCGAGTCGATCAGCGAGGCCGAGGCGATCGCGCTCGAGACGTGGTTCCTGCTCGCGTGGCTCGATCCCATGTTCCATGGCGAGCCTGCCGCCGTGGCCGCGCTCGAGCGCCAGAACGACCCCGGGACCGCGGAGCGCGACGCGCTGTGGGACCTGCACGCGCGGCTCACCGGCGAGGTCATCCCGGCCTACCGCGCGCTCGCCGAGCGCGGCCAGGTGGAGCTGTCCGAGTCGGCGTACTACCACCCGATCCTGCCGCTGCTGGTCACCCATCAGGCGGCGCGGCGCGCGCGTCCCCAGATCGCGCTGCCCTCCGAGCCGTTCAGCGCGCCCGGGGACGCGGTCCGACAGGTCGAGCGGGCCCTCGACCGACACGCGCGCGCTTTCGGCGCCCGGCCGGCCGGCATGTGGCCTCCGGAGGGCGGCGTGAGCCCGGAGGTGTGCGAGATCGTGGCGGGCCTCGGGGTGCGCTGGCTGGCGACCGACGAGGGCGTGCTGTGGAATTCACTGTCCGGCGGGGACCGCGGCCACGGGGCGCTCTACCGGCCGTGGCGCGTGGCGACGCCCGCCGGGGACGTGGCGCTGTTCTTCCGCGACCACGAGATCTCGGACCGCATCGGTTTCGTCTACCACCACTGGGATGCGCAGGAGGCGGTGCTCGACTTCCTCGCGCGGGTGCGCCGCATCGCCCAGGATCACGCGGGGAGCGAGCCGCCGGTGATCTCGATCATCCTCGACGGCGAGAACTGCTGGGAGCACTACCCGGACGACGGCGGTCCGTTCCTCGAGGCGCTCTATCGGGCGCTCGAGACCGCGCCCGACATCCGCACCTCCACACCCTCCGCGATCCTCGCCGAGCGCGAGGGCACGCTGCCGCTGCTCGCCGGGCTCCACACCGGTTCGTGGATCGACGCCGACTTCCACATCTGGATCGGCCACCCCGAGAAGAACCGCGCCTGGGACCTGCTCGCACGCACGCGGCGCGCGCTGGTGGACGCCGGCACCACGCCGGCCTCGCACCCCGAGGCCTGGGAGGCGCTCGCCGCGGCCGAGGGCTCGGATTGGTTCTGGTGGTACGGCGAGGACCACCACACCTCGGACAAGGCGCTCTTCGACCGCATCTTCCGCGAACACCTGATGGGGGCGCGCGAACGCGCGGGGCTCTCGGTGCCGGGGGAGCTGCTGCTCCCGGTGGCGCGCCATCGCATCAAGCGCGCCGGGACCCAGCCGCAGAACTTCATCCAGCCGGTCATCGACGGGCGGTGCACCCACTTCTATGAGTGGCACGGCGCGGGCTCCTTCAAGACCGGGGCCGGCGGCGGTTCGATGCACCGCGCCGCGGGGCTCGCCAAGGAGGTGTTCTTCGGGTTCGACGCCGCGCACCTCTACCTGCGGGTGGATTTCGCCGCCGGGCTGCCGGGGGAAGGCATCGATCTCGCCATCGAGATCATGAGCCCTCGCCCGGTGCGCCTGTCGGTGAGCGGTCTGGCGCACGGCGAGCGCACCGTGCTGTGGGGGGGAGGCGCGCGCGCGGGCCGGGCGGTCGAGGGGGCGCGGGCGTGCGCCGACCACGTGGTCGAACTCGCGGTGCCGTTCGCGAGTCTGAAGCTGCGGCCGCACGAGAACGTCGAGATGATCGCGCAGATCCAGGACCACGGGGCCCCGCTCGAGAGCCTGCCCGACGAGGACCTGATGCGCTTCGAGATCCCGGACGCGGACTTCGATCAGATCATGTGGGAGGCGTAGGCGAGGTCGGCCTTCGCCGCCGGCGGCGGCGCTACCTCACCCAGACGGTCTTGAGGTTCACGAACTCGCGGATGCCGAGCGCCGACAGCTCGCGGCCATATCCGGAGCGCTTGAGCCCTCCGAACGGCAGCCGCGGGTCGGACTTCACGATCCCGTTGACGAACACCTGCCCGGCCTCGAGCTCCTTCGCCAGCGCTTCGCCGCGGGCCGCGTCCGCGGTCCACACGCTCGCTCCGAGCGCGTAGCGGGAGCGGTTCGCGAGCGCCACCGCGTGGGGCGCGCTCTCCGCCCGGATCACGGCCGCGAGTGGCCCGAAGGTCTCCTCGTCGAACGCCGCCATGCCCGGGGTCACGCCGCCCAGCGCGCTGGCGGCATAGAAGAAGCCGGGGCCGTCGAGCGCGTGCCCGCCCGCCAGCAGCGTGGCGCCGGCGGCCAGGGAGCGGCGCGCCTGGTCGTGGAGTTCGACGCGCAGGTCGGCGCGCGCGAGCGGGCCGAGCACGGTGGCGCGGTCGAGCGGGTCGCCCACCTTCGCCGCGCGCAGCCGCTCGACGAACGCGCGGGTGAAGCGCTCGAGGACCGGGGCCACCACGATGAAGCGCTTGGCGGCGATGCAGGACTGCCCGTTGTTGAGCAGCCGCGCGTCCACCGCGCGCAGCGCGACCTGCTCGGCGGGCGCGTCGGCGAGCACGATGAATGGATCGGAGCCCCCCAGTTCGAGCACGCACTTCTTGAGCGCCGCGCCCGCCGCCGCCGCCACCGCCACGCCCGCCGCGTCGCTGCCGGTGAGCGAGACCGCGGCCACCGCGTCGTGCGCCACCAGGCCGGCGACCACGGACGAAGGCACCAGCAGCGCGACCAGCCCACCGTCGGGCAGGCCGGCGTCGCGCATCAGGGTCTCGATGGCGAGCGCGCATCCCGGCACGTTGGAGGCGTGCTTGAGGATCACCACGTTGCCCGCCATGAGCGCGGGCGCCGCGCAGCGGAACACCTGCCAGAGCGGGAAGTTCCAGGGCATCACCGCGAGCACCGCGCCGAGCGGGTCGCAGCGCACGAACGAGCGGGTCGCGTCGCTGGCGATGACCTGCGGGGCGAGGTAGCGCTCGGCATGCTGCGCGTAGTGCTCGCACGTCCCCGCGCACTTCTCGACCTCGGCCTCGGACTGCACGATGGGCTTGCCCATCTCCAGCGTCATCAGGCGGGCGAGGCCGTCGCGGCGCTGGCGCAGCAGGAGGGCCGCGCGAGTGAGCACCGCGGCGCGCTCGGCGAACGTGCGCGCGCGCCACACCGCGAAGGCCGCGGAGGAATCCGCCAGCCGCCCGGCGACCGCGGCAGGATCGTGATCGGGGTACTCGGCGAGGGTCTCGCCGGTGGCGGGATTGACGGAGCGCATGGGGGGCAGGATACCATCGGCCGACGGGGCCGACGGAACCGCCCGAGGAGGGACGATGGACGAGATCGCACGCATCGACGACCAGTTGCGCCGTGCCTTCGAGCGCGAGGCGTGGTCGGGACCGTCGCTGCTCGAGACGCTCGACGGCGTGGACGCGGCGGCCGCGGCACGGCGCCCGGTGGGGAGCGCGCACAGCATCTGGGAGATCGTGCTCCACATCGGCGCCTGGCAGGACATCGCGCGCCGGCGCCTCGCCGGCGAACGCGTGGAGGTGACGCCCGAGGTGGACTGGCCCCCGGTCCGCGAACCGAGCGACGCGGCGTGGGCGGACGCGCTCGATCGCCTCCGGCGGGGTCATGAGGCGCTGCGCCGGGTGGCGCGCTCGCTCGATCCCGGCGCGCTCGACGGATGCCCGGCGGATTCCACCGTGTCGCGCTACGTGCTCGCGCAGGGCGTGGCCCAGCACGACCTCTATCATGCCGGCCAGATCGCGCTGCTGAAGAAGGCATGAGGAGGGACGAGGTCCTGCGCCTCGTCGCGGCGATCCCGGCCCGGTCATCGCCCAGGATCGGGGCGGTCGCCCGGCCGGGATCCGGTAGGCGCATAATCAGTATTATGTAAACCTACAGGCACGGAGGGCCGTGCGTCCGAGGCATCGTGGCCGTGGATCCGCTCTCCCCCGTCGCCGGTCCGCCGACATCCCACCTGCCGGGCGCTCGTGACTCGCGCCCGGGAGGGTCACCTCACGGCGCGCCCACCACCAGGTTGAGGAGCTTGTCCTTCACGTGGATGACCTTCCGCAACCGGGTGCCGTCGGTGTAACGCCGGACCCGCTCGTCGGCCAGCGCCGCCGCCAGCACCGTCTCCTGGGTGGAGCCGCGGGCCAGCGCCACGGTCGCCCGCAGCTTGCCGTCGATCTGCACGGCCACGGTGACCGTGTCCTCGAGCACGAGCGCCGGGTCGAACCCCGGCCAGGGCTGGTAGGCCAGGCTCTCGGGGTGGCCGAGGCGCTGCCAGAGCTCCTCGCCGAGATGGGGCGCGAACGGCGCCAGCACCTGCACGAACGGCTCGAGGGCCGCGCGCGGGCGGCGGTCGAGCCGGGTGACCTCGTTGACGAACACCATCATCTGCGCGATCGCGGTGTTGAACTTGAGCGCCTCGAGGTCTTCGGTGACCTTCTGGATGGTCTGATGCAGGACGCGGCGGAGGTCGAGCGAGGGCTCGTCGTCGACCATCAAGGGGCTGGGCGAACCGTCCTCGGCCACGAACAGGCGCCAGACGCGGTCGAGGAAGCGCGACATGCCCTCGAGCCCCTGCGTGCTCCACGGTTTCGAGGCCTCGAGGGGGCCCATGAACATCTCGTAGATGCGCAGCGCGTCGGCTCCGAAGCGGTCGATGAGCTCGTCCGGGGTCACCACGTTGCCGATCGACTTGGACATCTTCTGGCCGTCCTCGCCGAGGATCATGCCCTGGTGCACGAGCTTGCGGAACGGTTCGGGCGTGCTCACCACGCCGATGTCGTAGAGCACCTTGTGCCAGAAGCGCGCGTACAGCAGATGGAGCACGGCGTGCTCGGCCCCGCCGACGTACAGGTCCACGGGCATCCAGTAGCGCTCGAGCGCCGGGTCCACGAGTCGGTCGGGATTGCGCGGGTCGATGAATCGCAGGTAGTACCAGCACGACCCGGCCCACTGCGGCATGGTGTTGCTCTCGCGCCGAGCCGGCCGGCCGGTCGCGGGATCGGTGGTGGCCATCCACTCGGCGATGTTCGCGAGCGGGCTCTCCCCCGTCCCGGCGGGGCGGAAGTCGTCGGTCTCCGGCAGTACGACCGGCAGCATGTGTTCGGGCAGCGCCCGCGGCGCGCCGTCCACCCACACGATCGGGAACGGCTCGCCCCAGTAGCGCTGGCGCGAGAACAGCCAGTCGCGCAGCTTGTAGTTCACCGCCTTCTGGCCCCGGCCGGTCTGCTCGAGCCACGCCGTGATGCTGGCGATCGCCTCGGCGGGCCCGAGCCCGTCGATCGTGAACGATCCGTCGGGCGTGGTGGAATTGCACGCGACGCCTCCGTCGGTGTCCACGAACGCCGCGACCTCGACGTCGCCGCCCCGGACCACCTCGCGGATGGGCAGCTCGAACGCGCGGGCGAACTCCCAGTCGCGCTCGTCGTGCCCCGGCACCGCCATGATCGCGCCGGTGCCGTAGCTCATGAGCACGTAGTCCGCGATCCACACCGGCAGACGTTCGCCATTGACGGGATTGAGGGCGAACCCACCGGTGAACACGCCGGACTTCTCCTTCACCAGCTCCTGGCGCTGCAGGTCGCTCTTGCGCGCGGTCGCGTCGCGGTAGGCGTCCACCGCGGTGCGCCGTTCCGGCGTGGTGAGCACGTCGACGAGCGGATGCTCGGGCGCCAGCACCATGTAGGTGGCTCCGAACAGCGTGTCGGGCCGGGTCGTGAAGATGCGCAGTTGGCCGCTCAGCCCCGCGAGCGGGAAATCCACCTCGGCGCCGATCGAGCGCCCGATCCAGTTGCGCTGCATCTCGAGCGTGCTGGGTGGCCACTCGACGAGCTTCAGGTCCTCGAGCAGGCGCTCGGCGTAGGCGGTGATCTTCAGCACCCACTGGCGCATCGGCTTGCGGACGACCTCGAAGCCCCCGACCTCGCTCCGGCCCTCCACCACCTCCTCGTTGGCGAGCACGGTGCCGAGTTCGGGGCACCAGTTCACCGGCACCTCGGCCACGTACGCCAACCCGCGCTCGAAGAGCCGCAGGAAGATCCACTGGGTCCAGCGGTAGTAGGCGGGATCCGTGGTGTCGACCTCGCGGTCCCAGTCGTGCGACAGCCCGACGCGCTTCATCTGCCGCCGGAAGTTGTCGATGTTCTGGCGCGTCTGCACCGCCGGATGCTCGCCGGTCTTGCGGGCGTGCTCCTCGGCGGGGAGGCCGAAGGCGTCCCAGCCGGTGCAATGGAGCACGTTGAATCCGCGCATGCGCTTGTACCGGCACAGGATGTCGGTCGCGGTGTAGCCCTCGAGGTGCCCCACGTGCAGCCCGGAGCCGGAGGGATACGGGAAGAAGTCGAGGCAGTAGTACTTGGGCCTGGCGGAGCGGTCGTCGGCGCGGAACAGACGGGACTCTTCCCACCGCCGCTGCCAGCGCGGCTCGACCTCGGCGAACGGATAGTGGAGGCTCATAGGCGGCGGAGAGTAGCGAAGCGCGGCCCGCGAGTCACGCGGTCCGCGGGTCCCGCGGCCGCCGCTCAGCCCGTCACCGCACGCCGCAGAGCGTGCGGGTGGCCTGCTCGAGCACCGCGATGGGATCGGCGCGACCGCTCTTCCACGCCGCCTCGGCGCGGTAGAGCGCGTCCGCCGCGGCGCACAGCTCGGCGGGCCGCATGCGGTGGCGCAGTGTGCCGCTGTGCTCGCGGTGGATCGCCCAGCCCCCGAGCGCGCCCCCGACCAGGTTCGCGAGTGCGAACAGGACCTGTCCCTCGCTCACCCCGGTCGCCAGCAGCCGGCCGAGCCGCAGGGTGGCGGCGCCGGCCCGCCCGCGCGCCACCGCGCCCAGGTACTCCGGCAGGTCCGCGCCCACCGCGGGGCGCAGCACCGCCTGCGCGTCGGCCAGTCGGACCACGCGGTCCCCTCCCGCCCAGGCGCAGATCTTCTCGAGCTCATTGAAGAACGCGAGCGGATCGCCCTCGCAGGCGTCCGCGGTCGACTCGAGCACGCCGGGCTCGGCCTCGATGCCCTCGCGCGCCAGACGGCGGACGCCCCACGCGAGCAGCGCGGGGCGCTCGGGCGGCCGCGCCTCCCAGCGCACGGCGGCGGCGGCGCGCAGCGGCTCGAGGGACTTGCGGAGAACGTCGGCCTCGGACTCCACCAGCACCAGGCACGAGCCGCCCGCCGGCCGAGCGAGGCCCGCGGCGAGGGCCGCCACCTTCTTCTCGCTGCGCCCGAGCGTCTCGACCTCGAGCACCAGGGTCAGTTCGCGCGGCGCGAACAGCGATGCGCCCTGGTAGGCGGCGAGGATCTGCTCCACCCCGCTCTCGGCGGCGCGCAGCACGCGGGCGGTCGGCGCGGCGGGCACGTGCGCGGCCCAGGCGGCGCGCAGCTCGGCGAGCAGGGCGGTCTTGAGCGGCTCGGAGGGGCCTTCGAGGTAGAGCGTGGCCGGGAAGTCGTCGCGATCGAAGCGCCCGAGCAACGCGAACGCGTCGGCCGTCACGCTCGCGCCGGCGCCCCGACCGCGCGGGAAGGGCGCGCGGCGCGCGGGCGCCGGGGAGTCACCAGCCCTGGGTGGAGCGGCTGAGGACTTCGTCGGCGATCTTCTGGATGGCTTCTTTGCGTCCATCGAGCTCGGTCTTCGCGGTCTGGCCGGGGACATCCTGCACGTAGTAGTTCGCCGTCTTGATCATGGCGTCGTCTCGCCACATCTCGCGGTTCTTCAGCTGGTCCTTGAACACGACCGAGACCGTGATCGTCACGCGGTACTCCTGCGCGCGATTCTGGGTGGAGAAGCCGAACACCGAATTCTTGTAGGCGACGATCTTCCCGCTCAGCACACAGTCGGCGGAGCGCTCGTTCACCACCTTGAGGTGATTGTCCTGCACGAAGCGCTGGAGCACCGCGTCGGTGATCTCCTGCTGGAGCGTGTACTCGGTGGTGGCGTTCTCGAACACCGGCACCGCCACCGTCTTGAGGTTCGACGGCAGCAGCGCGGTGCTGGTGGTGTACGCGCAACCGCCCGCGAGGCAAGCGACCGCCCCCGCGAGCAGCAGCGCGCGGGGGCGGGAGATCTTCACGACTCAAGCCACCTTGTGGGTCGGGTCGGACGACTCGTGCTCGGGCTGCAGCTCGTACAGCTTCATCCGGTAACGGAGCTTGTCGCGCTTGAGGTTGAGGAGCTCCGCGGTGCGACTCTGATTCCACTTGGTAGCACACGACGCACGCACAATCAAGGCGCGCTCCAGCTCCTCGACGAGCGCTTCGAAGGGGATCCCGGTCGGCGGGATCGCGCCTCCCATCGCCTCGTCGACGCGATGTCCGAGCGTCACCCCGGCCGCGGCGCGCGCGCGCGGGGCGAGCTTGAGGTGCCGCGGCTCGAGCACCTCGGCGTTCTCGAGCAGCACGGTGCGCTCGAAGAGGTTCTTCAGCTCACGGATGTTCCCGGGCCACGGGTAGTCGGCCAGGACCTGCTCGGCCGCGGGGCTGATGCCGCGGAACGGCTTCTTGAACTGCTTGGAGAAGCGCTCCATGAAGAGCTTGGCGAGCGGCAGGATGTCCTCGCGGCGCTCCCGCAGCGGCGGGACGTAGAGCGGCACCACCTTGAGGCGGTAGTAGAGGTCCTCGCGGAAGCTCCCCTCCCGCACCATCCGCTCGAGGTCCTGGTTGGTGGCGGAGATGATGCGCGGATTCACGGCGAAGTCCTTGGTGCCTCCGACGCGGCGCACCGTGCGGCGCTCCAGCACCCGCAGCAGCTTGACCTGGAGCATCGGCGCCATCTCCCCGATCTCGTCGAGGAACAGCGTGCCCTCGCTCGCCAGCTCCATCAGGCCCAGCTTCTGCGAGCGCGCGTCGGTGAACGCGCCTTTCTCGTGCCCGAACAGCTCGCTCTCGAGCAGTTCGCTCGGGATGGCCGCGCAGTTGAGCTCGATGAACGGCCGGTCGTGCCGTGCGCTCATCCGGTGGACCAGGTTCGCGAAGTACTCCTTGCCGGTGCCGCTCTCGCCCTCGATGAGCACGCTGGTGGTGTCGCCACGCGCCACCTGCTCGGCGATCGCGTACGCCTCCTGCATGCGAGCGCTGCCGGAGTGCAGGTAGTCCTCGTCGGCGAACGCCTGGTGGCGCAGCCGGCGCAGTTCAATCCACATGCGCTGCGAGTCGATGGCGCGCTCGACCAGCGCCAGCAGCTCGTCGTTCTGGAACGGCTTCCGCACGAACCAGAACGCGCCGGCGCTCATCGCCTCGACGGCGGTCTCCAGTTCACCGAACGCGGTCATGAGGATGACCGAGACCTCGGGCTGGATCCGCTTGATCTCGCGCAGCAGTTCGATGCCGGTGCCGTCGGGGAGCTTCAGATCGAGCACCGCGACGTCGGGAAGGTCGCGCTCGAAGGCCTCGCGGCCCTCGCGCACGGAACCGGTGGTGACCACGGAGTAGCCCGCGTCCTCGAGCGTGCGGCTCACGAAGTGCCGGATGGAATCCTGATCGTCCACGACCAGGATGTTGGCCTTGCTCATGCGTTGCCTCCGTTGGATTCCAGCGGCAGTTCCACGGTGAAAGTGGTACCGCGGGCGGGCTCGCTCTGGACCGCGAGACTCCCACCGTGTCGCTTGACGATGTCGTGGCAGATGTAGAGACCGAGCCCGGTCCCGCCGGGCTTGGTGGTGAAGAAGGGCTCGAAGATGGTCTTCAGCGCCTCGCCCGAGATGCCGCTGCCGTGGTCCTCCACGCGCGCGATCACGCCCGGGACGACGGCGCTTCCGGATCCGGGGCCGCGGGGCGCCGCGGGCTCGACGACGACCTGCACGCGGTCGCCGGCGGACGACGCCTCGGCCGCGTTCTTGAGCAGGTTGATGAACACCTGCTCGATCTGATCGGGGTCGTGCGCCACGGCCGGCACCCGGGGGGCGACCGCGACGTCGAGCGAGACGCCGCGCTGCTCGTAGACCGCGCGCAGGCACTGCACCGCGCGGCCGAGCGCGTCCTCGACCGGGGCCACGCGCAGGCTGAGCCCGCGCGGATGGGTGATCTCGAACAGGTCGCCGACGATGCGGTCGAGGCGCTTGATCTCGCCGTGGATGAAGGCGAGGTTCTCGCGCTGCGAGTCGTCGTCCTTGAGCGCCCGGGCGAGGTACTGCACCCCCGCGCCGATGCCGGCCAGCGGGTTGCGGATCTCGTGCGCCACGCTCGAGGTGAAACGCCCGAGCGCGGCCAGCCGGTCGAGCCGCCGGGCGTGCTCCTCGGCCCGGCGCAGGGGCGTGAGGTCGATGAACGTGGCGATGGCGCCGTAGACGGCGCGCCGGTCGTTGCGCAGCAGCGAGGTGGTGAGCGAGACCGGCACCGGGGTCCCGTCCTGGGCCCGCAGCATGAGGGTCTCGCGCACCACCTCGCGGCCATGTTCGAGGGTGGCGCGCATGATCTCCTCGCCGTCGCCGCCCAGCACCACGCCGACCCCCTCGCCGAGGGCGTCGTCGCCATTCCAGCCGAGCAGGGCCTCGGCGGCGTGATTGAAGGTGAGCACCTCGCCCTGCATGTTCACCGCGACCAGCGCGCTCGGCATGCTGTCGAGCACGTGCTCGCGGAAGCGTTCGCTGCGGCGCAGCTCGTGGTAGAGGCGGGCATTCTCGATCATCGGGGCGATCGACTGCGCGATCGACTCGATCAGCGTGGTGTCGGTGGCGGTGAGCGCCGGCGCGCCGCGGTGGCGGGCCGCCCCGATGATGCCGAGGACGGGCATGTGGTCGCAGCCGAGGCAATGGCGCTGGCGTTCCTCGCGGTCGGCGGCCCAGCCATCGGCCGCGGCGCCGGGCGGCGGCACCACCACCGCGGCGTCGCCCAGCATGCAGCGCGCCCCGCAGAGCTCGTGCTGCTGGCCGACCGGCACCAGCGTGTGGCTGCGGCGCAGCGGCACCGCCACCAGCGAGCCGAGGTCCTCGAGGGTCTCCTCCAGCGGATGTCCCTCGGGCAGCGAGGCGGCGAGGCGGGGGCGCAGCGCCCGGTGGGTGACCGTGCGGTCGAGCCACACCGCCCGGGCCAGCGCGCCCCCGTCGCCCAGCAGGGACACCGCCAGCGGGGTGCTGTGCTCGCGGTCGGCCCGGCGGCTGACCCAGGTGCCCTGGAGCGCGTGCTCTCCGCGATCCACGAGCATCAGGCAGACCTCGTCGAAACCGAACGCGCGGCACAGGTAGCGCGCCACCGTGCGGGTGGTCTCCCCCGCATCGAGACTGTTCACCACCTGGCTCGCGACCTCGCGCAGCGAAACCAGCTGCACGTTGGTCTCGATCAGGCGCCGCTGGCTGCGCTCGAGCTCCTCGACCAGCAGGCGCACGGTCTCGAGCAGCGCCTCCGGTCCCTCGGGATCGACGGGCAGCGTGATGCCGGACGTGTCCGTGAGCCCACGGACCTCGTCGACGCGCCTCAACAGGTCGCGCAGCTGCTCGTGCTGCGTGATGGCCATGACTCTCGCACCAGGGCACGGCGAAAGGGCTCGCCGGCCCGGAGGCTCGGTGCTTCACCGGCACGCGTCACAGGGCGGGGTGGTGGGCGTGCCGGGTCGTGGCGGGCCGCCGCGAGGCGCCCCGCCCATCGAACGGTCTAGCGATCCGTGAATTCGCGCACGGTGGCGGCGACGTAGCGGATCTGTTCCTCCGTCAGCTCGGGGTAGATCGGCAGGGCGATGGTCTCCAGCGCGGCGGCCTCGGCGTGGGGCATCGAGCCCGTCGCGTAGCCGAGCATGCTGAAGCACTTCTGGAGGTGGAGCGGCACCGGGTAGTACACCTCGTTCCCGATGCCGTGATCGGCGAGGTGCTTGCGCACCTCGTCGCGCTTCTCCACGCGGATGCAGTACTGGTTGTAGATGTGACGCGTGCGCGGGTCGTGGTACGGACGGCCGAGCTTCGCGCCCTCGAACTGGCGGTTGTAGAGGGCGGCGTTGGCCGCGCGCTTCTCGCTCCAGCGGTCGAGGTGGCGCAGCTTCACGCGCAGGATGGCGGCCTGGAGGGCGTCCAGACGCGAATTGGTGCCCACCAGCGAGTGGTAGTACTTCGGTTTGGCGCCGTGATTGCAGAGCAGACGCGCCTTTTCGGCGAACTCCGCATTCTGCGTCACCATCATGCCGCCGTCCCCGGCCCCACCGAGGTTCTTCGACGGGAAGAAGGAGAAGCAGCCGAAGTCGGTCATCGAGCCGGCGCGCTTGCCCTCCCACTCCGAGCCGATGGCCTGGGCCGCGTCCTCGATGACGTAGAGCTTGTGCTTGTCGCAGATCGCCTTGATCGCCGGAAGGTCGGCGCACTGGCCGAACAGCGACACCGGCATCACGGCCTTGGTGCGCGGGGTGATGGCGGCCTCGAGGCGCAACGGGTCGAGGTTGTAGGTGCGCGGGTCGATGTCCACGAACACCGGGGTCGCCCCGTTGTTGGCGATCGTGCCGGCGCTGGCGAAGAACGAGTACGCGCTGGTGATCACCTCGTCGCCGGGGCCGATCCCGAGCGCCCACATCGCCATCAGCAGCGCGTCGGTGCCCGAGGCGCAGGCGACGGCGTGCGCGCACTGCGAGTAGCGCGCCACCTCTTCCTCGAGGCCCTTGACCTCGGGGCCGCCGATGAAGTGCTGGCTCTCCATGACGCTCTTCACGGCCGCGTCGAGGTCCGCGCGGAGGTCCGCGTATTGCGCCTTGAGGTCCAGCAGCGGCACCTGCATGGTGGCTTTGGAGGACATCGCGCTCATGGTGCTCTCCTCTCTATGACGAGGGTCTAGGAATCGACCCAGCCCTGGTTCTCGAGCAACTGTTCGACCGGAACGTCACGCCACACCCGGGCGGGGGAACCCAGCACGATCTTGCGCGCGGGCACGTCCTTCGTGACCACCGATCCGGCCGCGACCAGCGCGTCCTCGCCGATGACCACGCCCGGCAGCATCACCGAGCCGGCGCCGATGCGCGCCCCGCGCTTCACGGTCACGCCCTTGAAGTGCTTGAAGCGCTCGGCGGTGCGGCCGACGAAATTGTCGTTCGACGTCACCACGCCGGGGGCGACGAACACGCGATCCTCGAGCGTCGAGTACGCGGTGATGTAGCACTCGCTCTCCAGCTTGCAGTAGCGGCCCACGGTGCAGAAGTTCTCCACCGTCACGCCGCGGCCGACGATGGTGCCGCGCCCGATGGTGACGTTCTCGCGGATGGTGGCGAGATCGGCCATCAGCACCTTGCCGTCGATCTTCGCGCCGCGGTAGAGCACCACGCCGGTGCCGACGATGCACAGGTCGCCGATCTCGAGCGCAGGGAGCGCCTGGTCCGAGGTGGTCGCCGAGTTGGCCGCCTTCATCGGAAGCTTCCCGAGCGAGGCGTGGTCGTCGATGCGCACGTCGTTGCCCACCACCGTGCCCGCGTGGATCACCACGTGGTGGCCGATCCGGCAGCCGGTGCCGAGCGTGACGTCGGCGCCGACGACGCACTGCTCCCCGAACGTCGTCCCGGCGCCGATCCGGGCACTGGGGTGCATCAGCCCGGCGCTCACGCGACCCCCTGCGTCAGCGGGGCGATGGCCACCGGAGCGCCCCCCGCGGCCAGCGACCGCTGCGCGGCGTCGAGGACCTTGACCACCTTGAGCCCGCTCTCGCCGTCGGTCGCGGGGGTCTTGCGGTCGCGCACGCAGTCCACGAAGTGCTGGCACTCGAGCTTGAGCGGCTCCTGCAGGGAGACCTTCGGGATCACGATGTCGCCGCTGCGCACCGTGAGGGCGTCGCCGTACGACACCACCTGCCCCGCGCGGTCCACGCCCTTGTCGTACACGCGGATCTTCTCGCTCGCGTCCATGTCGTCGAACACCACCATCTTCTGGCTGCCGACCACGGTGAGCTTGCGCAGCTTGTGCGGGTCGAGCCACGAGACGTGGACGTGCGCCTGCTTGCCGCCCGGGAAGCGCAGGTCCACGAACACCACGTCCTCCACCCCCTTCTGGAGGAAGGCGGAGCCGCGCGCGGCGACGTCCACGGGCTCGGCGTCGAGCAGGTGGAGGATCACCGACAGGTCATGGGGCGCGAACGACCACAGCGCGTTCTCGTCCTTGCGCACCTTCCCCAGGTTCACGCGCTGCGAATAGAGGTAGTACACGTCGCCGAGGTCGCCGCGCGTGACCATGTCCTTCACGTAGCGCACCGCCGGATGGTAGATGAGCAGGTGGCCGACCATCAGGATCCGGTGCTTCGCGCGGGCGATGCGCACCAGTTCCTCGGCGTGGGCGACCTCGAGGGTGATCGGCTTCTCGACGTACACGTCCTTCCCCGCCTCGAGCATGGCCTTGGCGAGCGGGTAGTGGCTCACCGCGGAGGCGGCGATGACCACCGCCTGCACGTCCGGGGCGAGCGCGATCTCCGCGGGGTTGGGCACCGCGCGGGCCTGCGGGTACTGGCCCACGGTGCGGGCGAGACGCGCGGCATCGAGGTCGCACAGGGCGGCCAGGCGCGCGCCGGGCAGATTGGCGAAATTCCGGATGAGGTTGGCACCCCAGTCACCGGTCCCGACCACCGCGATCCCTACGGCTTCCGACATGGCATCCTCTCAGTACGGCGGGTCCAGAAGGAGACGCGTGGGGGCATCCGATCCAGCGCAGCCTAGCAGCGGCGCGGAAACGCGGTCAACGCGCCGGCCCGCGCCGCGCGGCGCGCGGGCGCTCAGGCCGCCATCGGCCACAGCGTCTCCACGCGGTTCTTGCCGCGCTGCTTGGCGAGGTAGAGCGCGCGGTCCGAGGCCTGCAGCAGGCTGGTCGGATCGGACGCGTCCACCGGGTAGGTCGCGACTCCGAGGCTCACGGTGATGGCGCCGCGCGGCGCGAGCGGGAAGGTGTGCGCCTCCACCGCGGTCCGCATGCGCTCCCCCGCCACCAGCGCGCCGTCGCGATCGGTCTGCGGCAGGATGAGCGTGAACTCGTCGCCGCCGTACTTGGCGACCAGGTCGAACGAACGCACGTGCTCGGCGAACAGCCCGGCCAGTTCACGCAGCAGGAACGAGCCGCGCAGGTGACCGTGACGGTCGTTGTACGCCTTCAGGTTGTCCACGTCGATCATCACGATCGACAATTCCTGGCGGAAGCGTCCGGCGCGCTTGATCTCGCGCCGCAGCGCGCTCTTGAGGAAGCGGTAGTTGTAGACCTGCGTCAGGTCGTCGGTGATGGCGAGCTTCTCGACGCTCTCCGAGAGGCGCACGTTCTCGAGGGCCATCGAGGTCCAGGCGCCCAGCAGGGTCACCAGGTTGATCTCGTCGGACGAGAACGACGCGGCGGCGTGGCGGCGGTAGACCGCCAGATACGCGGGCGACTGGTCGCGCTGGCGCAGCGGCACGAACACCGCGGGGCCGGCGTCGAGCCCGGGGCAGCGGTCGTCGATGCCGAGCCGGCCGTCCTCCGCCGCGTTGGGGGTGGCCAGCGGCGCCCCGCTGCGGAGCAGCAGGCGCGCGAACTCGCTCCCCGTCCGCTCGGCGTCCCGGCGCTCGGGGCGCTCGAGGTCGCGCCGCATGAGCCAGCGCTCGCTCTGGCGGCTGGTGCCGCTCAGCACCACGGCACCGTCGCATTCGGCGACGGTGAGCGCGGTGAGGAGCACCCGCTCGAGCAGTCCGCCGCGCGCACGGGATCCGGTGCGCGCGGAGAGGTCGAGGAGGGACTCCATGATCTTCTCGCGGCTGAGCATTCAGGCGTCCTGCCGGTTCGAGTATGGGCGTTGAAACCCACTCGATATCGCAACGCCTATGCCACGGGGATCCGCGGGCTTAGAGTCGTGGCCGCGGACCGGATGCGCGGCCGATGAGCGTCAGGGTCCGGACCAGGAACCCGACCGTCCCGCCGATCAGGAGGATCTCCAGTCCTTTGTCATACCATGGGCTCAAGGGCAAGGTGGAGCGCGAGTTGAAGTACGCGACCGTGCCGTACGCCAGGGCCGCGGTCAGGCCCGCGGAGGTCAGGGCGGAGACGATCGCCCAGGTCCGCCACTCGTTCTCCCGGGCATCCGAGGGTTGGGGCATCTCGCCATGGCCGGCTCCCGGGGCGCGTGCATCCTGCACGGTGGTGGGTCGGCCGGCCAACCCTTCACCGTCGCGTGGTCGGCGCTCAGCCACCCACAGCCGGGCGGCGCCCAGCAGGAAGCCCCGCCGCTCCATGACCTCGAACCCCGCTCCCGTGAGGGCCGCCTCGAAGGCACCGCCGTCCCCGAACTCGAAGATGGACTCGGCGAGGTAGCGGTAGGCGGTCGGGTCCGGGGACAGCAGGCCCAGCCGCGGCACCACGTGGCGCAGCCAGAAGCGATGGAACGGCGCCAGCGGTCCGGGCGCCGGCGCGGTCGCCTCGAGCACCGCGAGCACGCCGTGCGGCCGCAGCACCCGCGCCAGCTCGGCGAGCGCCGCGGCCTGCGGGCGCAGGTTGCGCATGCCGAAGGCCACGGTGACGGCGTCGAGGACCGCGCCGCGCAGCGGCAGGTGGAACGCGTCCGCGCACGCCAGCCGCGGGGCCCAGCCGGTGGTGCCCTGCTGGTCGGCGGCGATCTCGAGCATCGCGAGGCTCACGTCCATGCCGAGCACCAGCCGGCCCGGGCGGCGCAGCCCCGCGAGCGACACCCCGCTGCCGGTGCACAGATCGAGCACGGCGCGCGCGTTCTCGGGCACCGCGAGCCACAGGGTGCGGCGCCAGGCGTCGTCCCGGCCGAGGGTCATGAGCCGATTGAGCAGGTCGTAGCGGCCCGACACGCCGTCGAACATCTCGGCCATCGCGCCAGCGGCGCGCGGCTCGAAGCGGCTGCTGTGCTCCGGTGGGATCTCGGGGGTCATCGCGGGTGAGCCGATGGGTGCGGAGGGTGTGGGTGGTGCGCCCGACAGGGGTCGAACCTGTAACCTTCAGCTCCGGAGGCTGACGCTCTATCCAATTGAGCTACGGGCGCAGCGGTGAACGTTTATAGCACACGGGAGGCGGGGCGTCACCCCTGCTTCCCCAGCACACGCAGCACTTCGTTGACGTCCTTGTCGCCGCGGCCCGAGAGGTTCACCACCACGCGGGCGTCACGGCCGAGCGCCTTGCCCTCGCGCAGCACCCAGGCGATGGCGTGCGCGCTCTCGAGCGCGGGCAGGATGCCCTCCAGATGGGACAGCGCCTGGAACGCGGCGAGCGCCTCGTCGTCAGTGGCGCTCGAGTATTCGGCCAGTCCCTGGTCGGCGAGCCACGCGTGCTCCGGGCCGAGCGCCGGATAGTCGAGGCCGGCCGAGACCGAGTGGGTCTCGCGCACCATCCCCTGCGCGTCCTGCAGGATGAGCGTGCGCGTGCCGTGGAGCACGCCGACGCTGTGCTCCGGGATGCGCGCGGCGTGCCGGCCGCTGGCGAGCCCGAGACCGGCCGCCTCCACCCCCACCTTGCGCACCGCAGGGTCGCCGAGGAAGGCGTGGAACAGCCCGATGGCATTGCTGCCGCCGCCCACGCACGCGACCAGCAGGTCGGGCAGGCCGCCGGCCGCGGCGGCGAACTGGCTCCTCGCCTCGATCCCGATGACGCGATGGAAGTCGCGCACCATGGCCGGGAACGGATGCGGGCCCAGCACCGAGCCCAGCACGTAGTGGGTGTCGCGCACGCGGGTCACCCAGTCGCGCAGCGCCTCGTTGATGGCGTCCTTGAGCGTCCGGCTGCCGGCGTCCACCTCGCGGACCTCGGCGCCGAGCAGCTTCATGCGCTCGACATTGAGGTGCTGGCGGCGCGCGTCCTCGACGCCCATGTACACCGTGCACGTCAGCCCGAAGCGCGCCGCAGCCGCGGCGGTGGCGACGCCGTGCTGGCCCGCGCCGGTCTCGGCGATCACCCGCGGCTTGCCCATGCGGCGCGCCAGCAGGCACTGGCCGATCGTGTTGTTGATCTTGTGCGCCCCGGTGTGGAGCAGGTCCTCGCGCTTGAGGAACACGCGGCAGCCCGCGACCGCCGAGAGCCGCGTCGCCTCGAGCAGCGGCGTGGGCCGTCCGGCGAAGTCGCGCAGCGCGGCGTCGAGCTCGGCGTGGAACGCGGGATCGGCCTGGGCGCGCGCATACTCGTCGGTGAGCTGGTCGAGCGCGGCCACCAGCGTCTCCGGCACGAAGCGGCCGCCATACGGTCCGAAATGCCCGGTCGCGTCAGGCTGGCTGGCTGCGCGCATCGCTCTCCCTCACCGCGGCGACGAAGCGCCGCACGAGATCGGGGTCCTTGATCCCCGGCGCGGTCTCGAGCCGCGACGAGGCGTCCACGCCGAACGGCTGCACCTCGGCCACCGCCGCCGCGACGTTCGCGGCCGACAGTCCGCCGGCGAGCATGACGTCGCGGGTGCGCGCGAGCGCCGCGGCCTCGTGCCACGGGTAGCGCTCCCCGGTGCCGCCCGCGAAGGTGGGATGCGCGGTGTCGAGCAGCACCAGGTGCGGCAGCGGAGGCAGCGCGCCGTTGATGCGGCCGTCGGGCTCGACCGGCACGCCGAAGCTCACCGGCAGCGGGAAGTCCGCGGGCCACGCCAGCGGATCGACCCGGTGCAGCTGCACGCGCGCGGCCCGCCATCTCGCGCGCCATGCGCAGCGCGTCGTCGGGCCACGGCGTCACCATCACCGCCACCGCCACCGTGGCGCCGCTGCGCGCCACCAGGTCGGCGGCGAGCGCCGGCTCCACGCGGCGCGGGCTCGCGCCCTTGATCACGAAACCGAGCCAGTCGGCACCGGCCGCGAGCGCGGCGCGGGCGTCCTCGAGCCGGGTGATCCCGCACACCTTCACGATCGTGCGGTGAGGTCGCGGGCGGGCGGAGGCGGGAGCCACGGTGCGGGTCCCGGCCTCAGCCGCGCGCGGCGGCCATCAGCGAGGCGAGGGTCGCGGCCGGGTCGGGGCTCACCATGAACGCCTCGCCGATCAGCGCCGCGTCGCAGCGGGTCGCGCGCAGACGCGCGAGGTCGGCGGGGCTGGCAGATCCCGCTCTCGGCCACCGCGGTGACCATCGGCGGCACCAGCGGCAGGAGCTCGAGCGCGGTCTCGGGGCGCACCTCGAAGGTGTGCAGGTCGCGGTTGTTGATGCCCACCACGGTCGCGCCCGGCGCGCACCGCCCCGCGCAATTCGTCGGCGTCGTGCACCTCGACCAGGCAGTCGAGGCCCACCAGCCGCGCCTCGGTGATGAAGCGCTGCAGCTCGGTCTCGGAGAGCAGGGCCGCCAGCAGGAGCACCGCGTCGGCCCCGCGTGCCGCGGCGTCGAGGATCTGGTAGGGGTCGACCACGAAGTCCTTCATGAGCAGCGGCAGCTTCACGGCCGGGCGCACCGCGTCCACCCACGCCGGGTCACCCCGGAAATGGTCGGGCTCGGTCACCAGCGACACCGCCGCGGCGCCGCCGGCGGCGTAGAGCGACGCCTGCGCCACCGGATCGACGTCGGCCTGGAGCATGCCCTTCGAAGGTGACGCTCGTTTCACCTCGCACACCAGGCGCAGCGGCCGTCCGGGCGCGCCGCGACGCAGCGCGCGCTCGAGGCGCCCGGCGGGCTCGATGGCGCCGAGGCGGGCGCGCAGCGCGTGCGCGGGCACGCGGAGCCGTCGCCTCGGCCACGCGCCGGGCCCGGTCGCCGGCGATGTGGGCGAGGAAGTCCGCGCCTCGGGTCATGGCCTCTCCCGTCAGCCGCGGAACGCGGCGAGCTCGGTGAGCCGGGTGGCGGCGGCGCCGCTGTCGATGGCGGCGGCGGCGCGCTTCACGCCCGCGGCCAGGTCGTCGCACCCACCCGCCACCACCAGCGCCGCGCCGCTGTTGAGGAGCACGATGTCGCGGGCCGCGCCGGTCTCCCCCCGCAGCACGCCGCGGATCCGCTCGGCGTTGGCGGCCGCGTCGCCGCCGCTCACCTGCGCGCGGTCGGTGTGCGACAGGCCGAGCGCCGCGGGGTCCACCTCGAACTCCCGGATGGTGCCGTCCCGCAGTTCGGCGACATGGCTCTTCGCGAACACCGACAGCTCGTCGAGGCCGTCGAGCCCGTGCACCACCCAGGCCCGTTCGCTGCCGAGGATGCGCAGCACGTCGGCGACCGGGAGCACCAGGTTGTCCGAGAACACGCCGAGCAGCTGGCGCCGGGCGCCGGCCGGGTTGGTGAGCGGGCCGAGCACGTTGAAGATGGTGCGCACGCCGATCTCGCGCCGCGCGGTGTTCGCGTGCCGCAGCGCGGTGTGGTAGTTGGGCGCGAACAGGAAGGTCAGGCCCAGCAGGTCGAGCGAGCGCCCCGCGCTCTCGGGGGTGAGGTCGATCGGCACGCCCAGCGACTCGAGCACGTCGGCGCTGCCGGTGCGGCTCGACACCGCGCGGTTGCCGTGCTTGGCGACCGCGACGCCGCACGAGGCGGTGACGATCGCCACGGTGGTCGAGATGTTGAAGGTGCCGGCGTTGTCGCCGCCGGTGCCGCAGGTGTCGAGCAGCGGCGCGCGGCGGGTGCGGATCACCGGCAGTCGCTCGCGCATCGCCTGGGCGAAGCCGGCGATCTCCGTCGGCGGTCTCGTGCTTCATGCGCAGCGCCACGGCGAGCGCCGCGATCTGGGCCGCGGTCGCGTCGCCGGCGAGGATCTGATCCATCACGGCGTGACACAGTTCCTGTGGCAGATCCTCGCGCAGGACGGCCTTGGCGATGGCGGACACGATCACGCTCGTGCACTCCTCTGCTGGCGGCACAGGGTCAGGAAGTTCTCGATCAGCCGCAGGCCCTGACGGGTGAGCACCGACTCGGGGTGGAACTGCACGCCCCAGCTCTCGTGCGACTGGTGCTTGAGGCCCATGATCTCCCCCTCCGGGGTCCAGGCCACGATCTCGAGCACGTCGGGCAGCGACTCGCGCTCGACGATCAGCGAATGATAGCGCGTCGCCTCGAACGGGTTGTCGAGCCCGGCGAACAGGCCGCGCCCCGGTGGAGGATCGGGCTGGTCTTGCCGTGCATGAGGCGCGGCGCGCGCACCACGCGGCCGCCGAACACCTCGCCGAGGCCCTGGTGGCCGAGGCACACCCCGAGCACCGGCACCCGCCCGGCGAAGCGCGCGGATCGCGTCCTCGGAGATGCCGGCGTCCCGGGGCTCGCCCGGACCCGGCGAGATCACCAGCCCCTCCACCGGCCGCTTCAGCAGGTCGTCCACCGTGACCGCGTCGTTGCGCCACACTTGGAGCTCGGCGCCCAGGGTGCCGAGGTACTGGACGAGGTTGTAGGTGAACGAATCGTAGTTGTCGATGACCGCGATCATGGCTGGCCCCGCTCGGCGCGCTGCACCGCGACCCACAGCGCGCGGCCCTTGCTGAGGGTCTCCTCCCACTCGGTCTCGGGATCGGAGTCGGCGACGATGCCGGCGCCCACCCCCCAGTACGCCCGGCCGTTGGCGTACACCAGCGTGCGGATGGCGATCGCCAGGTCGAGGTTGCCGTGATAGTCGAAGTGGCCGACCGCGCCCGCGTACACCCCGCGGCGCATCGGCTCGAGGTCCTCGATGATCTCCATCGCGCGCACCTTGGGGGCGCCCGACACCGTGCCCGCGGGGAAGCACGCGCGCACCACGTCGAGCGGGGTGAGCCCCGGCCGGGCGCGGCCGCGCACGTTGGAGACCAGGTGCATGACCTGGGAGTAGCGCTCCACCACCATGTACTCGTTGGTCTCGACCGAGCCGAACTCCGAGACCCGGCCGACGTCGTTGCGGCCGAGGTCCACGAGCATCACGTGCTCCGCGCGCTCCTTCTCCGAGGCGCGCAGCTCCTCCTCGAGACGGCGGTCCTCCTCGGCGGTGCGCCCGCGCGGGCGCGTGCCGGCGATCGGCCGCACTTCGACCACGCCCTCGGTGCGGCGCACCAGCGCCTCGGGGCTCGAGCCCACCAGCGCGAAGTCGCCGAGGTGCAGGAAGTACATGTAGGGCGACGGGTTGGTGACGCGCAGCGCGCGGTAGCCCTCGAACGCGGGCTGCGTGACCGGCGCACTCATGCGATGCGCGAGCACCACCTGGAAGACGTCGCCGGCGCGGATGTGCTCGCGGGCGCGCTCCACCCCCGCCATGAAGCCCACGCGGGTCGAGGTGGACTCGGGCTCGGCGGGTGACACGCCCGCGACCGGCTCGCTCCAGTCGAGCGGACGGCGCAGGCGCACGACCTCGCCCTCGATGCGCTCCACCGCGGCGTGCCACGCGGCGTCCGGATCGTCGCCGCCGCGTGCGTGGGTGACCACCTTGAGCGTGTGGGTGAGGTTGTCGAACACGCTCACCACGTCCCCGAACAGGAAGACGGCATCGGGCAGCCCGACGTCCTCCTTGTCCCCCGCCGGCACGCGCTCGTACCAGCGCACGGTGTCGTACCCCAGATAGCCCACCGCGCCGCCGCAGAACTTCGGCAGCCCGGGGAGCGCCACGGCCTGGTGCTGCTGGAGGAGATCGGCCAGCTCCTCGAGCGGATGGCGCGCCAGCACGGTGGTCTTCCCGCCGCGGATCACCTCGCAGCGGTCGCCGCGCGCGATGAACACCAGCGACGGGCGGCTGCCGAGGATGGAATAGCGGCCCCACTTCTCGCCGCCCTCGACGCTCTCGAGGAGGAAGCCATAGGGGCCGTCGTCGATCTTGCGGAAGGCCGACACCGGGGTGTCGTGGTCGGCGAACACCTCGCGGTAGACCGGCACCAGCCGGCCCCCTCGGGCGAGCGCGCGGAACTCAGGGAGCGAAGGGACGATCATCGGGCCGCGGACCGCGCGGGGGTGGCGCCCAGCAATTCGAGCGCCTGGCGGCGGGTGGTCGCGGTCGCCCGGTCGCCGGCCAGCATGCGCGCGAGCTCGTCGATGCGTGCCTCCCCCGCCACCGGCTCGATGCGGGCGATGGTGCGCCCGGCGGCGGCGTG
This sequence comes from Candidatus Eiseniibacteriota bacterium, assembly GCA_963776245.1. Classification (GTDB taxonomy): domain Bacteria; phylum Eisenbacteria; class RBG-16-71-46; order RBG-16-71-46; family RBG-16-71-46; genus CAVSAC01. The sequence continues at coordinate 103,197 of CAVZLN010000007.1, forward strand.
CTTGGAGACGCGCAACTGGTGGCTGGCGAGAGCGGCGATCATGGGCAAGTGGGTGACGCAGATGACCTGACGACGCTCGGCGAGCGAGCGGAGGCGCTCTCCGACCGCCTGGGCGACCGCCCCGCCGATGCCGGAATCTACTTCATCGAAAAGCAGAAGGTCAACGCAGTCTAGGGTTTCCAGCACAGACTTGAGAGCGAGCATGACGCGTGACAGTTCCCCGCCCGAGGCGATCCGGGCCAGCGCCCGCGCCACCTCTCCCGGGTTGGCCGTGAAGCGCATCTCGACCGAGTCGAGCCCTGCGGGCCCGAAGTGCCGAGGCTCGGGCGCGGCCGACTCGACCGCGAAGGCGAGCTGGGCGTGGGCGAAGCCGAGCGGCTTGAGCTCCCGGGTGACCCGTGTCCCCCACGCGCGCGCGCCCTCGCGGCGGCGGGCGCCGAGCGCGGTCCCCGCCCGCGCGGCCTCCTCGCACGTGCTCGCCACCGCGGCGCGCGCGCGCTCGAGCGCTCCCGCGGCGTCCTCGCCGGTGGCCAGCTCGTGGGCGATCTCCGCGCGCCAGCGCAGCAGCGTGGGCACGTCGCGGCGATACTTGCGCGTCAGGCGCGCGATCAGGTCGCGGCGCTGCTCGATGCCCTCGAGCGCGCGCGGGTCGGCCTCGAGCGCGGCGGCGTAGTCGGCGAGGGCGCGCGCGGCCTCGCTGGCGGCGATGCGCGCCTCCTCGAGCACCGGCAGGGTCTCGCCCAGCGACGGGTCGAGCGCTGCCGCCTGTCCGAGGGCGTGCGCGGCGCCGGCCAGCGCGTCGAGGGCCGGCGTCTCTCCGTCGCTCAGGCGCCCGAGGGCGCCGCCCACCAGTTCGCGCAGCCGGTCGGCGTGCTGGAGTCGCGCTCCCTCGCGCGCGAGTTCCTCCTCCTCGCCCTCCACCAGACGGGCGTCGTCGAGTTCGCGCGCGGCGTTCAGCAGGTGGTCCCGGCGCTCGTCGTAGGTGGCGAGCGACTGCTCGAGCAGCGTGAGCTCGTGCGTCGCGGTGCGGTAGGCGGCGAGCGCGGCGTCCCAGGCCGCGCGTTCGGGCGCCAGCCGCGCGAGCCGGTCGAGCGTCTCGAGCCCGGCGCCGGGACGCAGCAGGCTCTGGTGCTCGTGCTGGCCGTGCAGGTCGGCGAGCACCTCGCCCAGCGACTTGAGCGCGGTGAGCGTGACCGGCGACTGGTTCACGCTGGCGCGCGACTTCCCTCCCGCCTGGACCTCGCGGCGCACCACCAGCGTCTCGCCCGCGGGATCGAGGCCCCAGGTCTCCAGCAGCGCGCGCACGCGCTCCGCGGTCTCGCCCGCGAGCTGGAACTCGCCCTCGACCACCGCGGCCCGGGCGCCGTCGCGCACCGCGTCGGCGTCGGCCCGGCCGCCCAGCAGCAGGCTCACCGACTGGACGAGCAGCGACTTGCCGGCCCCGGTCTCGCCGGTGACCACGTTCAGCCCGGGGCCGAACTCGACCTCGGCGCGCTCCACCAGCGCGAGGTCGCGGATGATCAGGCGGTCGAGCATGGCGCGGAGTGTAGCCGATGGGCGGACCCGCTGCCGAGGGCGGAGCGCGCGGTGCCCGGGGCGGGCCACGCGGGGTGCGGACCGGCGCCGGCGCGCTCGCGACGGCGGTCCGCGGCCGGCTCAGAACGAGCGCTTCGCGCTCCCCTGCCAGCCCAGCTTGGCCTGCAGCGCGTGCGCGAACGGGCGCGCGGGGTTCTGCAGCCGGCGCACCGCGGCCTTGCCGAGCGTGAGCGTGACCCGGTCGCCGTCGGCGAGCTCGAACATCTCCTGCCCGTCGTAGAGCAGGGTCACCTGGTCGTAGGCGCCGAGCACGTGCACCTCCATCGACGAGCCGGGCGCGAGCAGCAGCGGGCGGCTGCCGAGCGAGTGCGCGCACACCGGGGTCACCACCAGCGCCTCGAGCCCGGGCTCCAGCAACGGGCCGCCGGCCGAGAGCGAGTACGCGGTCGAGCCCGAGGCGGTCGCCGCGATCAGGCCGTCGGCCACCAGGTGGCCGAGGTCCTGGCCGAGCGCGCGGGTGCGCAGGTGCACGGCCTGGTAGCCGCTGCGACTCTTGATGACGGCGTCGTTGATCGCGACCCCCCGCCGCACCACCTTGCCGCGGCGGCGCACCACCGCCGACACCAGCCGCCGGGGCACCACCGGCCAGCGACCGGCGAGCACGGCGGAGACCGCCTTCGCGGTCTCGTGGGCCTCGGCCACGGTGAGGAAGCCGAGCCCGCCATGATTGAGCGCGAGCATCGCCCCGCGGTGCCCGGCCAGCGCACGTCCGCCGGCGAGCGCGGTCCCGTCACCGCCGAGCGTGATCATGAGATCGCACCACGCGCCGAGCGAGCGCGGGGTGAACCCGTCCGCGTTCATCGCTTCGGCGAGGTCGCGTGAGAGGCGCACCTCGAGCCCGCGCCGCGCCAGCGAGCCGCGCAACTGGGCGGCCGCCCGCCTCACGCTCGGCCGGCGGGAGTGGCCCAGGATGGCGACGCGGCGGATCATGCGGGGCTCACGCGTGGAGCGGCTGGGTCTGGCGCACCCACGCGAGCGTGCGGCTCGCGATGCCGGGGGCGTCGAGCCCGATCTGCGCCAGCAGTTCGTCGCGCTTGCCGTGCAGGACGAAGTGGTCGGGCACGCCGAGTCGCAGCTGCGGGGTGGCCGAGAGCATGAGCCGGTCGAGGCACTCGCTCACCGCGCTGCCGAAGCCGCCGGCGATAACGCCTTCCTCGAGGGTGACGAGGCGGCCCACCGAGCGGGCGAGGCCGGCGATCACCAGCTCGTCGAGCGGGGCCGCGAAGCGCATGTTGACCACGGTGGCCGACACCCCCTGCGCGGCCAGCGTGTCCGCCGCGGCGAGCGCGGGGCCGACCATGGTGCCGAGCGCGAGGAGCGCGACGTCGCCGCCGGCCCGCAGTTGCTCGGCCTTGCCGATCTCGATCAGGCGCGGCTCGCGGTCGGGCAGGATGTCGGGCACGGCGGCGCGCGGATAGCGCACCGCGATCGGCGCCGAGCCCGTCCACCGGGCGGCCGTCCACAGCATGTCGCGCAGCTCCTCCCCGTTCTTCGGCTGCATCACGACCGCGCCGGGGATCATGCGCAGGTAGGCGATGTCGAACACGCCGTGCTGCGGGGCCCCGTCGTCGCCCACCAGCCCGGCGCGATCGAGGCACAGCATCACCTTGAGGTCCTGCACCGCCACGTCGTGGATGATCTGGTCGAAGGCGCGCTGGAGGAAGGTGGAGTAGATGGCGGTGATCGGCATCAGGCCGCCCGCGGCGAGCCCGGCCGAGAACGTGACGGCGTGCTCCTCGGCCATGCCGACGTCGAAGAACCGCTGGGGGAACCGGGAGGAGAACTCCTTGAGCCCGGTGTTGTCGGTCATCGCCGCGGTCACCGCGACCGTCTCCGGCATGGCTTCGCCGATCCGCACCGCGGTCTCCCCGAACACGTGCGAATAGGTCTTCTTCGCGCCCTTGGAGGCCGTGCCGGTGTCGGGGTCGAACACCCCCACCCCGTGGAACGTGGTGGCGTCGGACTCCGCCGGGCCGTAGCCCTTGCCCTTGCGCGTGAGCACGTGCAGGAACACCGGCTCGTCGAAGCGCTTGAGGTCCGAGAGGGTCTCCTGGAGCACGTCGAGGTCGTGGCCGTCGATGGGGCCGAAGTACTTGAAGCCCAGCTCCTCGAACAGCAGCCCCGGGACCACGAGGTTCTGGAGCCCCTCTTTCACGCGGCTCGCGCCCTCCTGCATCTTCCAGCCCTTTGGGAGCTTGCCCAGCAGTTCCCACACGTCGTGCTCGAAGCGGCGATAGATCCGGCTGGTGGTGAGCTTGGTGAGGTAGCGGTGGAGCGCTCCGATGTTCCGCGAGATGCTCATCTCGTTGTCGTTGAGGATGACGATGAGGCGCTTGCCGAGCTCCCCCGCGTTGTTGAGCCCTTCGAACGCCATCCCGCCGGTGAGCGCGCCATCGCCGATCACCGCCACCACGTGATGATGCTCGCCGCGCAGGTCGCGGGCCGCGGCGAATCCCAGGGCGGACGAGATCGAGGTGCTGCCGTGGCTGGTGCCGAAGACGTCGTGTTCGCTCTCGGCGCGGCGCGGATAGCCGGCGAGGCCGTCGAGCTGGCGCAGGGTGTGGAACCGGTCGAACCGGCCGGTGACCAGCTTGTGCGGGTACGACTGGTGTCCGACGTCCCAGATGATCTTGTCGCGCGGCGAATCGAACACGCGGTGGAGCGCGAGCGTGAGCTCGACCACGCCGAGGTTGGGCGCCAGGTGGCCGGCATTGCGGGCCACCGTCTGGATGATGACGTGGCGGATCTCGGCGGCGAGCACCGGGAGCTCGGCGCGCGAGAGCGCGCGCAGGTCGGCCGGCGAATGGATCCGTTCGAGGAGGCTCATCGGGTCGTCCAGTGCCACAGGATGGCGCTCAGGAGGCCGATCAGGCCCCCCACCAGCACCTCGAAGGGGGTGTGCCCGAGCAGCTCCATGAGCCTTCCGGTCTCGGCCTCGGCGTGTTCGAAGTGCTCGTCGATGAGGCGATTGAGGATGGCGGCCTGCTTGCCGGCGGCGCGGCGCAGGCCGGCGGCATCGTACATGACGATCAGGCTGAAATACAGGCTCACGCCGAACAGGGTCGAGGTGAAGCCCTCGCGGAAGCCCACCGCCGCGGTGAGCGCGCAGACCGCGGCCGAGTGTGCGCTCGGCATCCCTCCGGTCTCGACGAAGCGCTGGAAGTTCCAGCGCCGGTGGGCCACGTAGTACGCGACCCCCTTGAAGCCCTGGACCAGCGATCCGACGATCAACGCCAGCCAGAAAGGTTCCGTGGTCCCTCCGCTCCCCTGTGGCTCGCCCTCCGTGGACGTCAGCCGGATGAAGATACGGACCGGGCGGCGCGTCGGCAACCCCGACCAGGCCGCCGGGCGGGATCTAGCGCGTGCGCTCGGCCATCGTCACCACCAGCGCCGCGAGGGTGCGGGCGCGGGGCCCCAGCAGCTGGACCCGCGCGAGCACGCGCTCGAACAGCCGGCCGGCGTCGAGCCGCGCCCGGGCCTCGCCCACCGCGCGCGGCCAGGTCGCCTTGCCGCGCGCCTCGTCGGTGCCGGCGCGCTTGCCGAGATGCTCGAGCGAGGACAGCCGGTTGAGCAGGTCGTCGTGGATCTGGAACGCCAGTCCGAGGTCGCGGCCGACCGTCTCGAGCTGCTGCGTCGCGGCCCGGTCGGCGCCCCCGGCGATCGCGCCGAGCGCGAACGCGGCGCCCATCAGCGCGCCGGTCTTGCGCGCGTGGATGGCGCGCACCCCCGCGGCGCCGTGCCGCCGGCGCTCGCCCTCGAGGTCGAGCACCTGCCCGCCCACCAGCTCGGTGCTGCCGCTCGCGCGCGCCAGACGCCGCAGCGCCTCGATCACCCGGCCGGCCGGCACCCCGCGCTCCGCGAGCCGGGCCAGTTCCTCGAACGCGAACGCCAGCAGCGCGTCGCCCGCCAGCAGGCCGATGGCCTCGCCGAACTTCTTGTGCGTGGTCAGGCGACCGCGACGGTAGTCATCGTCGTCGAGCGCCGGCAGGTCGTCGTGCACCAGCGAGAACGCGTGCACGCACTCGAGCGCCGCGGCGGCGGGCAGCGCGTCGCGCCAGTCGCCCCCCACCGCCTCGCAGGCGGCGAGGCAGAGCTGCGGGCGCACGCGCTTGCCGGGGCCGAGGGCGGCATAGCGCATCGCGGCGTGGAGCGTGGCGGGCACCGCGCCCGCCCGCGGCAGCGCGTGCGCCAGGTAGCGTTCGAAGGTGGCGTGGCGTCCGCGCAGGGCGCGGGCGTCGGCGGCGTCGCGCGCGGGGACACGCGGCTGCGCTGCGGCGGCGCGGGCCATCAGAACGGCAACCGGCCGGCGGGGTCGTCGTCGTCCGGCGCGGGCCGCCGCGGGGCCGGCGCGCGCGCGGGCCGCGCCGGCGCGGCCGCCGGGGGCGCCGCCTCGGGCGCGCTGTCGTCGAGGTCGCTGGGCTCGGTCTGCGGCCCGTCCGCTCCCTCCACCAGGCGCTCGATGCGCCGCTCGGCGGCGTCGAGCGTCCGGGTGAGCGTGCGGGAGAGCTTCACGCCCTCCTCGTAGCGCGCGATCGACTCCTCGAGCGACAGCGTGCCGCCCTCCAGCTCCTCGACGATGGTCTCGAGCCGCTCGAGCGCCTGCTCGAATCCCGGCTGCTCGCTCTCAGCGCTCGTGGTCTTCTTCGCCGCCATGCGTCCCTCCCCTGCGCACCGCCTCGACGCGGGCATCCGCCTCGCCGCGGGCGAACTCGATGGTGACCGCGTCGCCGATGGCCAGCGCCTCGGCGGCGCGCAACAGATCCCCCTGCGGTCCCTTCACCAGACAGTAGCCGCGCTCCATCACCGCGCGCGGCGACAGCGCGCGCAGCCGGTCCCCGTAGGCGGTGAGCCGGTGGCGCTGCGTGTGCACGCGCTCGACGATCGCCCGGGTGAGCCGTTCCCGCGCCTCGCCCACGCCCACGCGCCGGTCGGCCAGCACCCGCGGCCACTCGCGCAGGCCATAGCGCGAGGTCACCGCGCCGAGCCGCGCCCGCGCCGCGTCGAGCGCTCCGCGCAGCGCGCGCCGGCCGCGGTCGACCAGCTCGTCGAGCCGCTGCTGGTGCATCCGCACCGCGTCGGCCTGGCGCTTGAAGCCGTACTTCTCGAGGATGCGCGCCAGATGGCGGCGGCGGTCCACCAGCCCCTGCCGCAGCGCGCGCTCCATGCGCGGCGCCAGCGCGGCGAGGCGCGCCGCGACCTCGCGACGATCGCGCACCGCCAGCTCGGCCGCGTGGCTCGGCGTGGCGGCCCGCACGTCGGCGGCGAGGTCGCAGAGCGTGAAGTCCACCTCGTGCCCGACCGCCGAGAGCGTGGGCGTGCGCGAAGCGGCGACGGCGCGCACCACCGCCTCCTCGTTGAACGCCCACAGGTCCTCGAGCGATCCCCCGCCGCGCCCGACGATCAGCACGTCGGCGCCGCCCCAGCGATCGAAGCGCTGGATGGCGGCCACGATCTCGGCCGCCGCGCCCTCGCCCTGCACGCGCACCGGGGCGAGCACGATGCGGATGCCCGGCCAGCGGGCGCGCAGCACCTTCACCAGGTCGCGCACCGCCGCGCCGGTCGGCGAGGTCACCAGCCCGATGGTGCGCGGATAGAGCGGCAGCGGGCGCTTGCGCGCGGCGTCGAACAGCCCCTCGGCGGCGAGCCGCCGCTTGAGCTCCTCGAGCGCCAGCAGCAGCGCGCCGATGCCGGCCGGGCGCAGTTCCTCGACCACCAGCTGGTAGCGCCCGCGCGGCTCGTACACGGTGATCGAGCCGTAGGCCTCCACCTCGGTGCCGTCGCGCGGCTCGAAGGCGAGGCGGCCGGCGGTGCCCTTCCACATCACGCAGTCGAGCACCGCGACGGTGCCCTCCTTCATGGCGAAGTAGAGATGCCCGCGGTCCGAGCGCTTGAACCCCGAGATCTCGCCGCGCACCCACAGGCCGCTGAACGAGTCCTCGAGCGCGCCGCGGACCCGCCGCGTCAGTTCGGCGACGGAGAGGATGCCCTCGCGCTCGGGAGCGACCGCCATGCTCAGCGCGCCCCGGTTCCGGCGGCCTGTCGCGCCGCGGCGAGCACGGTGTTGGCGACCACCATCGCGACCGTCATCGGCCCGACGCCGCCGGGCACCGGCGTGAGCGCGGACGCGATGGCCGAGACGCTGGTGGCCTCGACGTCGCCGGTGAGACGGGTCTCGCCCGGCGCGTCGGGGCGCGGGACGCGGTGGATGCCGACGTCCACCACCACGGCGCCGGGCTTGATCCAGGTGGCGTCCACCATCTCGGGCCGGCCGATCGCGCACACCAGCAGGTCGGCCTGCTGCGCCAGCTCGCGCAGCCGCGAGCCGCTGGCGCTGTGGCCGAGGGTCACGGTGCAGTCCACGCCCTTCTGCGACAACAGCGTGGCCAGCGGGCGGCCGACGATGGCGCTGCGCCCGAGCACCACGGCGTGCATCCCGGCGAGCGGGACCTGGTAGTGGCGCAGCAGCTCGAGGATGCCCGCCGGGGTGGCGGGCGCGAACCCCGGCAGGCCCGCCGAGAGGCGCCCGACGTTCTCGGGATGGAAGCCGTCCACGTCCTTGGCGGGCGGCACGGCCTCGAGGACCATCCGCGCGTCCGCCGGAGGCGCGAGCGGGAGCTGGACCAGGATGCCGTGCACGTCGGGGTCGTCGCCGAGTGATCGCACCCGGGCCACCACCGCCGCGGTCTCGGTGCCGGCCGGCAGCTGGACCCGCCGCGCCTCGATGCCGGCGGCGGCGCACGCCTCCTGCTTCTTCTTCAGGTAGATCCGCGACGCCGGGTCCTCGCCCACCGAGACCAGCGCCAGCACCGGCGTGCGTCCGGAGGCGCGCAGCCGCTCGCACTCCGCCTTCGCGCGCGCCGTCACCACCGCGGCGGGCGCGTCGCCGGTGAGCAGGCGCACCGGGCGGCGCGAGCGCGACAGGTCGCAGGGCTCCTGGATGCGGCGGATCGCGAGCGCGCGCCCGCTCGCGGCGTCGATCTGCAGCGCCACGCCGTTGAGCCACAGGTCGCGGTGCGCGGGCGCCAGCCGGGCGGGCATGCCGGTGAGGAAGCGCTTGAGCGCGGGCTCCTTCTCCATGCCGATCACGGAGTCGAAGCCGCCGGTCATGCCGGCGTCGGTGAGCAGCGCGGTGCCGCCGGGCAGGATGCGCTCGTCGGCGGTCTGCACGTGCGTGTGGGTGCCGATCACCGCGGAGACGCGGCCGTCGAGGTACCACGCCAGCGCGATCTTCTCGGCGGTGGTCTCGGCGTGGAAGTCCACGAGGATGATCCGGCACTGGCCCCGGAGCGCCTTGAGCGCGGCCTCGGCGCCGCGGAACGGGTCGTCGGCCTCCTTCATGAAGACGCGGCCGAGCAGGTTGACCACGCCCACCGGGGTGCCGTCGGCGGCCCGGAACACGCCGCAGCCCTGTCCCGGAGTGCCCGGCGGCATGTTGAAGGGGCGCACCAGCCGGGTCTCCGCGGCGAGGTAGTCCATGCTCTCGCGGCGGTCCCACAGGTGGTTGCCGCCGGTCATCACGTCGGCGCCGGCGGCGAGGATCTGGCTGCCCGCAGCCTGGGTGAGCCCGAAGCCCGCGGCGCTGTTCTCGGCGTTGACCACGGCGAACGCCGCGGCGTGGCGCAGGCGCAGCTCGGGCAGCAGCGCACTCACCACGTCGCCGCCCGGGCGCGCCGATGACGTCGGCGACGAAGAGAAGATTCAGAGGAGGCCTCCGCCCGTCACTTCGCGTAGTCCACGGCGCGCGTCTCGCGGATCACCGTGACGCGGATCTGGCCGGGGTACTCGAGCTCCTTCTCGATCCGGCGCGCGATCTCGCCCGCCAGCGCCTGGGCGCGTGCGTCGTCCACCTTGTGGTGCTCGACCATGATGCGCACCTCGCGGCCGGCCTGGATGGCGTAGGACTTCTCCACGCCCGGGAAGGTGTTCGCGATCTTCTCGAGCGACTCGAGCCGCTTGATGTAGATCTCGAGGCTCTCGCGCCGCGCGCCGGGGCGCGCGCCCGAGATGGCGTCGGCGGCCGCGATCAGCACCGGCCACAGGCTGCCGCCGGCGTAGTCGTCGTGGTGGTAGCCGATGGCGTCGAGCACCGGCTGCGGCTCGCCGTAGCGCGCCGCGACCTCCATGCCCGAGCGCCGGGTGCGTGCCCTCGTGGTCGTGGTCGATGGCCTTGCCGATGTCGTGCATGAGCCCGCCGCGCTTGGCCAGCTTCTGGTCGATGCCGAGCTCGGCGGCCATCATGCCGGCGAGGTGCGCGACCTCGATCGAGTGGCGCAGGATGTTCTGGCCGTAGGAGGTGCGGTACTGGAGCCGGCCGAGCAGCTGCATGAGCTCGGGGTGCACGCCGTGCACGCCGACCTCGAGGCAGGCCATCTCGCCCAGCTCGCGGATCTTGGCCTCGACCTCCTCCTTGACCTTCGCGACGACCTCCTCGATGCGCGCCGGGTGGATGCGGCCGTCGGCGACGAGCCGCTCGAGCGCCAGGCGCGCGATCTCGCGGCGCACCGGGTCGAAGCCCGAGAGGATCACCGCCTCGGGCGTGTCGTCGATGATCACGTCGACGCCGGTGATGACCTCGAACGAGCGGATGTTGCGGCCCTCGCGGCCGATGATGCGGCCCTTCATGTCGTCGCTCGGCAGGTGCACCACCGACACGCTCGACTCGGAGACGTGGTCGCCGGCGTAGCGCTGGATCGCGAGCGCGATGATCTTGCGCGCCTCGCGCTCGGCGTTGCGCTGGGCGGTCTCGCGGATCTCGACGACGCGCCGCGCGGCCTCGGCGCGGGCCTCGCTCTCGATGGTCGCGATGAGCTGCTGGCGCGCCTCCTCGGCCGACAGGCCGGCGATGCGCTCGAGCCGCGCGGTCTGCTCGCGATCAGCTTGTCGAGCTCGTGGCCGCGCCGTGGACCGCGGCCTCGCGCTGCGCCGATGTCCGCTCCGACGCTCTTGAGGTCGCGCTCCTTCTTGTCGATCAGCTCGACGCGGCGGTTGAACGCGGCCTCCTTCTGCTGGAAGGCGCGCTCGGCCTCGAGCTGGGCGTTGCGGGCCGCGAGGATCTCGCGCTCGACCTCCTGCTTGAGGTGGAGCGCTTCCTCGCGCGCCCTCCAGCAGGGCGTCGCGCTTGAGGTGTCGGCCTCGCGGTCGGCCTGCTCGAGGATCGCCTGCGCGCGGCGCTCGGCGCTGTCGAGCCGGGCCTGGCCGAGCGCGAGCGCAGGAACCAACCGAGGAAGAACGACACGACGGCACCGACCGCGATGCCGACGATCCATTGCCATTGGCCATCGGAATACCCCCGGGCCCCGGGCGGCGTCGCCGCCGCCCCGGTCCCCAGGCGGGAAGGATCCCCGCCGGATTGCCGTGTGCGTCGCGTTCTTGAGACCTGGCGAGCCAGGTGGGCGGTCCTTACGACCGGGTCGGCCCTCCGGATCCCTCGCGGGACCCGGTGCGGCGTCGCCGGCACCGGACACCCTTTGAGTTTCTGTTGGTTCAAGAACTCTATGCATCACGAGCACGGCAGGGAAATCGCTGCGAGGCCGGGCGCCCACCCGGATCAGCGCCGTCGAACCGTCCTGCTGGAGCACGTCGTCGAGCACGGCGTTGAGGCGCGCCGCCTGGAGGTTCAGGTCGCGGTCGTGGACTCGCGGCACGCGCGCTCCTTGAACAGTTCATCGGCGATGTTGAGCGAGGCGAGGATCGCCACCTTGGACAGCGACGCCACCGGGAGCTTCTCGGTGATCTCCCGCATCTTGCGGTCCACGTAGCCGGCGACGCCGAGGATGTACTCCTGGTCGGCTTCGCCGCGGATGGAAAGTGATGCCCGAGGATCTGGACCTGAACGACGTTCTTGCGCGTCCATGGTGACCCCGCTTCGCCGCGTTTCCCCTGCGTTGTCGATGCCAGCGTCACATTCCGCCGGCCGCGCCGCAGCCCCGAGGGCGGCCGCCGCGGCCGGGCCGGGCTATCACCCCTCGATCCGCTCGAGCTTCTTGACGCAGGGTCTCGATCCGCGTGGCCACCTCCTTGCGCTCGCTGTGCCACTCGCGCTGCTCCTTGTGGAGCGCGGCGACCTCCTGCACGAGCGCCGTCGCGTCGTGACCCTGGAGCTGGGTCTCGAGCAGATGGTGCTTCGCCGCCAGTTCGTCGCGCTCTCGGCCCCGCGCGGTCGCGCTCGTCGCGCAGCTCCTGGACGATCGCTGCGGCCTTCTCGACGCGCTCGGCGAGGCGGTCGAGGTCGGTGCGTCACGACGGCGGTGGTTCTCGGTCATCGCTCTCTCAGTCGACCGCCGCAGTCCTTCTCGACGGCCGCACCATGCGAGCCTGGATGTCCTGGACCTCGGCCTCCGTGAGCGTGCGCTCCGGATGCTGGAACTGCAGCGCGAACGCCAGGCTCTTCATGCCCTGCGGAGTGCCGGGGCCATCGTACACGTCGAACAGTTCCAGCGAGCGCAGCGCTCGCCCGCCGCCGCGGCGAGCGCGCGATGCACCTCGCGTGCGTCGCGGTCTCGCGGGACGAAGAACGCGAGATCGCGACGCACCGGCGGGAAACGCGCCCGGGAGCGTGACGCCGGACCGGTCTCGCCGCGGCGGGCGACCAGCGGATCGAGCAGCGCCACGAAGAGTGGACCGGGACCTCGATCTCCCACTCGCGGAGCAGCGGCTGGCCCAGCGTCCCGGCCCATGCGATGCGTGAAGTACCGACCGCAACTTCCGCACTGGCACCGGGTTTCCAACCGGCCGCAGGATAGGCTCGCCATTCCGGCATGTCAACGCCCATCTCGTCGAGCCAGGCCTCCCAGAGCCCCTTGGCGTCGATCGAGAGTCCACCGCCTGCTGCGACGGCGTCGTGCGCGTGCGCGCAAGCGCGCGCCGGTCACGACGCGCGACGAGCATCAGGCGCTCCTCGGGCAGCCCCTCGCCCGCCGTCGCGGAAGCCCGCGCCGACCTCGAACAGCCGCACCGCGGGCGCGCCCTGCCGCAGGTTGTGCGCGCACGCGCGCAGCAGTCCCGGCACCAGGTTGGGACGCAGCACCTCGCTCTCGCGGCTCATCGGGTTGGCGAGCCGCACCAGCGCCGCGGGGCCTCGCCGGGAGCGCGGCGGCACGCGAGCGCCTCGCGCTCGGAGACCAGCGAGGCGGTCCACGCCTCGCTGAGGCCCCGCGCCAGCATCGCCTCGCGCGCCCGCTCGCACGGTGCGCTCGCGCGGCGTGCGCGCGGGCGTACACGCCCGTGCGTCTCGAGCGGCGCCTCGGGGATGCGGTCGTAGCCGTGCGCGCGCGCCACCTCCTCGACCAGGTCGTCCTCGAGCGTGACGTCGAGCCGCCACGACGGCACCGTGACCCGCAGCGGGTCGCTCGCCTCGACCCCGAACTCGAGCGCCTCAGCAGGTGGCGCAGGGCCTGGGGAGCGGCGAGGCTCACGCCGACCAGCCGCGCGAAGCGCGACATGCGCAGCGTGAGCGTGCGGCGCTTGCCGTCGAGGTGATTGCGCTCGCGCGCGGCGGCTCGAGCCGCGCATCCGGCATGAGCTCGCGCAGCAGCGCGAGGAAGCGCGCGGCCGCGGTGGAGGTGACGTCGGGATCCACGCCGCGCTCGTAGCGCTTGGAGGCCTCGGTGGTGAGGCCGAGCGCGCGCGCGCTCGCGGCGCACGCGCTGCGGCTTGAACCAGGCGCACTCGAGCAGCAGGCGCTGGCGTGGCGGCGCTCACCTCGCTGTCGGCGCCGCCCATCACGCCGGCGACCGCGACCGGACGCTGGCGGTCGGCGATCACCAGCACCTCGGGAGTGAGCGCGCGCTCCTTGCCGTCGAGCGTGGTGAGGCGCTCGCCCTCGGCCGCGCGACGGACGCGGATCGCGGGGCCGGCGAGCCGGTCGAGGTCGAACGCGTGCACCGGCTGGCCGAACTCGAACAGCACCAGGTTGGTGAGGTCGACGACGTTGTTGATCGAGCGCTGACCCATGGCCTCGAGGCGGCGCACGATCCACGCCGGGGACGGACCGACCGTCACGCCCTCGACCGCCTGCGCGATGTAGCGCGGGCAGCCGTCGCTGTCCTCCAGCTCGAGGTCGAGGTCGGCGCGCCCGCTCCAGCGCGCCTTGAGGCGCGCGGAGGCGGCCGGGGTCCAACGGCCGCCGAGCGCGGCCTTGACCTCGCGCGCCAGTCCCACCACGCCGAGACCATCGGGGCGGTTGAACGGCACCTCGATCTCGAGCAGGGTGTCGGGCGGGCCGAACAGGTCGTCCAGCGCGCCGCCGATGACCAGCCCCGCCTCGCCCCCGCGCAGCGCGGCCAGGTCCACGATCCCGCTGTGGTCGTCGGAGAGCGCGAGCTCGTCGGCCGAGCACAGCATGCCCTGGCTCTCCTCGCCGCGGATCTTCGACTTCTTGATGGTGAGGCCGTTGGGGAGCTTCGCCCCCACCGTCGCCAGCGGCGCGATCATGCCGGCGCGCACGTTGGGGGCGCCGCACACCACGCGCAGCTCGCCCGCGCCGGAGTCCACGCGGCAGAGCGAGAGCTTGTCGGCGTTCGGATGCCGGGCGACGTCGAGCACGCGCGCCACGACGACGCCGGGGTAGGCATGCCCGTGCGACTCGATGCCTTCGACGTAGAAGCCGCGCCGGGTCAGCGCGTCCGCCACCGCCTCGGGCGTGGCGTCCGTCTCGACCCAGTCACGCAGCCAGGAGATCGGGAGTCTCATGCGCTCTCTCGTGGCGCGCGGCACCCGCGCGCCGGGTCAGAACTGATGCAGGAAGCGGAGGTCGTTCTCGAGGAACAGACGGATCTCGGGGACGCCGTAGCGCAGCATCGCGATGCGTTCGAGGCCCATGCCGAAGGCGAACCCGGTGACCTTCTCCGGATCGTAGCCGACCGCGCGGAAGACGTTCGGGTGCACCATGCCGGCGCCCAGCACCTCGAGCCAGCCGGAGCCCTTGCACACCACGCAGCGGCGCTCGCCCGCCGGGGTGCGCTGGCGGCCATCGCCGCCGCAGATCACGCACGAGACGTCCATCTGGCAGCCGGGCTCGACGAACGGGAAGTAGATCGGGATCAGCCGCGTCTTCACGTGCGTGCCGTAGATGTGGCGCGCGAAGGTGTCGAGCGTGCTCTTGAGGTCGGCCATGGACACGTTCGAGTCGACGAACAGCCCGTCGATCTGGTGGAACTGGTCCATGTGGCTGGCATCCACCTGCTCGGCCCGGTAGACGCGCCCCGGGAACACCAGCCGCAGCGGCGGCTCCGCCCCTTCCATCGCGCGCACCCAGCCGGGCGAGGTGTGGGTGCGCAGCACCACCTTCGGATCGACGAAGTAGGTGTCGTGCGCGTCGCGCGCCGGATGGTCGGGGGCGAAATTGAGCTTGCCGAAGTTGTAGTCGTCCCACTCGACCTCGGGACTGGTGTAGACCGAGTAGCCGAGCCCGTGGAACAGGTCGAGCAGGTCGTCGCGCACCTGCGCGAGCACGTGCCGGTGCCCGACCCAGGGCCGCCGGCCGGGCAGCGTCACGTCGGGCGTGTCGCGCGTCTCGGAGGCGTGCTCGAGCGCGGACTTCCGCGCGGCCGCGACCTCCTCGAGGAGGCGCTTGGCGAGGTTCAGGCCCTTGCCGCGCCGCTTGCGCTCGTCGAGTGGGAGCGACGGCAGCTGGCCGAGCGCGAGCGTGAGCGCGCCGCGCTCGCGGCCGAGCACGGCGACCAGTCGCGCGGCGAGCTCCGTGCTGTCGGCGGCGCCGGCCAGGCGCTCGCTCCAGGCGAGCGCCGCGTGCGCGAGACCGTCGTCGGTCGCGCGCAGCACGGCCAGCCGCTCGTTCCAGTCCGCCAGCAGAGGCCCCGGGTCGGCCGTTCCCCACTGGGGCTCGAGGCCGCTGAGCAGCTCATCGGCCATGGCGCTACACCACCGCCGACTTCGCCACCTCCGCGAGCTTCGCGAACGCACCCGCATCACGCACGGCGAGGTCGGCGAGCAGCTTGCGGTTGACGTCCACGTTGGCCCGCTTGAGGCCGGCGATGAGCGTGCTGTACGACAGCCCGTTGATGCGCGCGGCGGCGTTGATGCGGACGATCCAGAGGCGGCGGAAGTCCCGCTTCTTGAGGCGTCGGTGCTCGTACGCGAACTGCCCGGCGCGCTGCACGGTCTGCAGGGCGGTCTTGTAGAGCTTGCGGCGGCCGCTGAAGTTCCCCTTCGCGGCCTTCAGCACCTTCTTCCGTCGGGCGCGTCCGGGGACTACGGTCTTTGCGCGTGGCATCGGAATGGACCTCCATGCCCGGCGCGCCGATCAGTGCGGGCGCGTCGCGGGGCGAATGTTCGTCGGGTTCTGGGCTATCGCTTGCCGAGCATGCGCAGCACGCGGTCCTGGTCGGCCGGCGCCAGGACCCGGGTGCCGACGAGCTTGCGCTTCTTGCGGCGCGTCTTGCTGATCATGCCGTGGCGCAGATTCGCGTGCCCGCTCACGGCCTTGCCGGTCGCGGTCACCTTGAATCGCTTGGCCGCGGCGCGGTTGGTCTTCATCTTGGGCATCCGGTCACTCCTTCACTGCGCCGTGCGGCGCAGGCGCCGCGGCGGAAGCGATCTCGGGCTTGCCGCCCGGACTCGCGTGGGTCTCGGACTTGCCGCCGCCGCTCTTCCCGGGCTTGGGCATCAGCACCGCGTTGAGAGTGCGACCCTCGGAGCGCGGCGGGGACTCCACCAGCGCCACGTCGGCCAGCTCGGCGATCGCCTTCTGGATGAGCGCGTACCCGAGTTCCTGGTGCGCCATCTCGCGCCCGCGGAACGTGACCGTGACCTTCACCTTGTCGCGCTCCTCGAGGAAGGTGCGCGCATGGCGGATCTTGAAGTCGTAGTCGTGGTCGTCGATCTTGGGGCGCATCTTCACTTCCTTGAGCTGCATCTGGTGCTGCTTCTTCTTGGCCTGGCGCGCGCGGCGGTTCTGCTCGTACTTGTACTTCCCGTAGTCCATGATGCGGCAGACGGGCGGTCGCGCGGTGGGCGACACCTCCACCAGATCGAGACCCTTGGACTGTGCGAGGACGAGCGCGTCGCGCACCGGGAGCACGCCGACCTGAGCGCCGTCGTCCCCGATCACGCGGACCTGGGGGACGCGGATGCGCTCATTCACGCGCACTTCAGGCTGCTTCATCACCGAAATGGCTGCACCTCCGATCCAGACGTCCGAACTCGTGCCCGGTCGCGGGTGGCGCACCACCAAAACGCGAACGCCGGGCGGGTCCTCCAAGCGGAAGGCCCCACCCGGCGTCGGCCGAAGCGAGCGAGCACGCGCCGATGTCGCGGTGGCGCGTGGCCAGGACCCTTGAGCAGGACCGTGAAGGTCCGCGGGGGTGAGAAGCACAGGGCTTCTGCTTGGAAACTGGCCGGTACTCTAGAGGAGGGCCCGGCCGGACGCAAGCGGCGTCTGGGCCCGGCTCCGGACCCCGGTTGACAACCCCGGCTCGCGGCGGTGCATCCTACCGCCCGTGCCGGTCGCGGCGGCTCCCCGTGAGTCCGCGCGACCCGAGTCAGGGGGAACCCCACCACCAGGAGGCTTCATGCGCAAGCTCATCGCCCTCTCCTTGCTGGCGCTGCTCGTCAGCGCCCCGGCAGCTTCCGCACTCGAGGCCGGCGATGGCTTGTACGCCATCCAGGTCACCAACGGCATCGCGGACCTCCACGGGCTGCTCGATGGCAACAAGTACATCACCGCCTACGATCACTCCGAAGTCGGCGTCGGGTTCCAGTACTGGCGGCTCATGTCGAAGGACTACGCCTTCACGCTGGCGGCCGGCCTCGGCTACTTCAGCGAGACCGACAAGCCGGGCACCGGGGCCCCCGCGGGCTCGACCGACTTCAAGTACACCCAGGACTCGTGGAGCGTCCGGGTGGGCGGCGACCGCGTGGTGCAGGTCGGCGAACGCGGCATCGTCTACTTCGGTCCGGGCCTCGAATACTGGACCGGCAAGGCCAAGTTCGCCGGCGGCGCCGCGGGCGGGCCCTTCGCCACCGCCGTCGAGACCGAGGCCGTGACGCGCATCGGGATCTCGGGTCGGGTCGGCGGGATCATGATGCTCACCGACCGGGTGGGCTTCAACTGCCAGGTCGGCCGCTACGTCGGCTACGCCTCCGCCACCGAGAAGGGCGCCAAGGCCACCTGGTGGCCGAGCGGCTTCCAGGGCTCGGGCGGCCTGGTGTTCAAGTTCTGACGACGCCCGCGGTCCACCCGGTCCCGACGGGAGCGCGGACCACGGTCCCGCGCACGAGGGTGCCCCGGTTCGCGCTCGTCCTCGCGCTCGTCGGCGTGATGGCGTCGCCGGCGCTGGCTCGCGCGCTGGCCGCGGACTCGAGCGCGTCGCGACCGGACAGCCTCCCCCGGCTCCCGGGGTTCACCATCGTGCGCGTGCCCGCGGGCGGCGATCCCCTCGAGGCGCGGGACAGCAGCGCCCGGCGCCCCGCGGCGGCGCGGCCCGCGAAGGACGGCGCGTCCGCACCCGGGCAGCGCATCTTCCTCTTCGCCGGGCTCGGCTTCCCGCTCGCGCCGTCCTCGTTCACCCGCCAGTGGGATCCGGGCGGCGCGTTCGGCGCCGGCATGGATCTGCTCCTCGAGCCGCGCTTCGGCGTGCGCCTGCGGGGCGAGTGGGCGCAGCTGCCGTTCGACGGACGGCGCTTCCTCAAGCAGGTGAATCGCTATGGCACCGGCGCGATCGTCGAGGGCGGCGCCGCGAGCGTGGTCCTGGTCGCGGCGTTGTTGCGCTTCCAGACGCGCGCCACGTGGCCGGGGTTCGCCATCGAGGGGGGCCCGGGCGCGGGCATGTTCCGCAGCGCGGACGCGCTGTTCTACGACCCGGTGACCGCGCAGTTGTTCGAGAACCCGGGCGACCAGCGCTACGGCGGCGGCGCGAGCGCGGGCGTGGGTGTGCAGTTCCTGCGCCGCGACGGCAGCGGCCTGTTCGCCGATCTGCACTGGAGCGCGCTCTACACCGGCGGCCGTCCGGTGCAGTACATCCCGTTCGCGGTCGGGGTCATCTTCCCGTAGCGGCCGCGCGGTGGCCGGCTACCTCCGCCGTTCGCGCGTCTCCTGCTGCACCCGCGCCAGGAACTCCTCGCGCGACATCGCCGGCAGCTGCCCCTCGCCCTTGCGCCGCGGCGCCACCGTGCCGGCCTCGGCCTCGCGCGGCCCGACCACCAGCATGTACGGGATCTTCTGGAGCTCGGCGTCGCGGATCTTGGCGCCCATCTTCTCGTCGCGCATGTCGGTCTCGACGCGCACCCCGCCCGCCTTGAGCAGCTCGGCGGTGGAGGTGGCGTAGTCGAACGCCTTCGGGTTGGCCGGGATCACCATCACCTGCACCGGCGCGACCCACACCGGGAACTCGCCGCCGGTGTGCTCGATGAAGATGCC
Organism: Candidatus Eiseniibacteriota bacterium; assembly: GCA_963776245.1. GTDB lineage: Bacteria > Eisenbacteria > RBG-16-71-46 > RBG-16-71-46 > RBG-16-71-46 > CAVSAC01. Next base: position 122,167 of record CAVZLN010000007.1, read on the forward strand.
GACGAAGCGCTCGAGCGAACCGTAGAGCGCGCGATGGAGCATCACGACCTCGTGGTCCTGGCCGTCGGGGCCGGTGTAGTGCACGCCGAAGCGCTTGGGCAGGTTGAGGTCCACCTGGATGGTCGGGCACTGCCACTCGCGGCCGAGCGCGTCGCGCAGCTTGACGTCGATCTTGGGCGCGTAGAATGCGCCGCCGCCCTCGTCCACCTCGTACGGCAGGCCGCGCCGCTCGAGCGCCTGGCGGAGCGCTTCGGTCGCGAAGCTCCCACTCCTCGTCGCTGCCGATGTACTTGTCCTTCGGGCGGGTGGCGAGGTAGCACACGTACTCGTACCCGAAGGTGCGGAGCAGGAAGTCCATCAGGTCGAGGATGCCCGCGACCTCGTCGGCGAGCTGCTCGCGGGTGCAGAAGATGTGCGAGTCGTCCTGGGTGAACCCGCGCACGCGCTCCATGCCGTGCAGCACGCCCGAGCGCTCGTAGCGGTAGACGGTGCCCAGCTCGGCGTAGCGCAGGGGCAGCTCGCGGTACGAGTGCTTGCGGGTGTTGTAGATCATGATGTGCCCGGGGCAGTTCATCGGCTTGACCCGGTAGGGCTGCCCGTCGATCTCCATCGGCGCGTACATCAGGTCGGCGTAGTTCACCAGGTGGCCCGAGATCTCGTAGAGCTTCTCGCTCGCGATGTGCGGCGTGTACACGAGCTGGTAGCCGCGCTTCAGGTGCTCGTCCTTCCAGAAGCCCTCGATCACGTGACGCAGCATGCCGCCCCGGGGGTGCCAGTGGATGAGCCCGGCCCCGACCTCCTCGTGGACCGAGTAGAGGTCGAGCTCCTTCCCCAGCCGACGGTGGTCGCGCTTGAGCGACTCCTCGATCAGCGCGAGGTGCGCGGTCGAGTTCCTCGGGAGTGGCGAACGCGGTGCCGTAGATGCGCTGGAGCATCTCGTAGCGCTCGCTGCCGAGCCAGTACGCGCCGGCGACGTGCGTGAGCTTGACCGCCCGCAGCCGGCCGGTGCTCTCCACGTGCGGGCCGCGGCACAGGTCGAGGAACGGGCCGTTGCGGTAGTAGGTGACCTTGGCGCCCTCGGGGATCTGGGTGATGAAGTGCAGCTTGTACTTCTCGTTGGCCGCGGAGAAACGCTGGTGCGCCTCCTCGCGGGTGGTCTCGACGTACTCGAAGGGCTGGTCCGCGGCGATGATCTCGCGCATCTTCGCCTCGATGCGCTCGAGGTCCTCGGGCGTGAACGGGGTCTCCTTGGCGAAGTCGTAGTAGAAGCCGCTGTCGATCGGCGGGCCGCCGGCCACCCTCACCTCGGGGAACAGTTCCACGACCGCGGTCGCGAGCACGTGCGCGGCCGAGTGGCGCAACTTGTAGAGCGCCTCGCCCCCGGGATACTGGGAGAGGTCGGGGCCCGAGGAGGACGCGGAGGCCATGGACATGACGGGTTCCCTTCAATGAAACGCGGGGCGGCATGCCGGGACGACGGTTCCCTGCGGCGTGCGCGCCCCGCGAAGATGGTGGGGGATACTGGACTTGAACCAGTGACCCCTTGCTTGTCGAGCAAGTGCTCTAGCCAGCTGAGCTAATCCCCCGCGAATCGCGGATGAAACCGCAGGCGACGGCGCGCTGTCAAGGTTGCGGGCCGCGGTTCGCGGGCGTGTGACGGCGCAACGAGTCCGCCAGGGCCCGCAGCGCAGACGGGTCGCGCGCTCCCGGCGCGACCTCGAGCAGCCGGAGCGCGCCGGAGACGTCCCCGAGTCGCACGTGCGCGTGGGCCGCGATCACGCGCGCCTCGTCGTCATCGGGGCGGCTGGCGAGCAGGTGTTCGAGCGCCGCGATCGCCCCCGCGGCGTCGCCCGCCCGGAAGCACGCCAGCCCGAGCGCGTGGGCGTACCTCGCGTTGGTGGGATCGAGCCGCACCGCCGCCGTCAGCCGCTCGCGCGCCTCGGCGTAGCGGCCCTGGAGCAGGCGCGCGTGGCCGAGATTCGCCTCCGTCCAGGCCGAGCGGCCCCCGAGCGCCACCGCGCGCTGGCAGGCGTTCGCCGCGCCTTCGTAGTCTCCGAGCGCGGTGAGCGCCACCGTCTGCATGCGCGCGATCACGGCGTCCTGCGGCGCGAGACGCTCCGCCGCAGTGAGCTGGTCGAGGGCCTCGCGGGGACGCCCCCGGTCGAGCAGGTAGCCCGCCAGATAGGTGCGCGGCCACATCGCGTCCGGGCGGTTCCGGATCGATCGCCCGATCACCACGAGCACCGAGTCGGTGAACGCCCGCTCGTCGGTCGCCTCATCGGTGAACCGGTAGAGCGTGTACGAGTGGCGCGGTCCGCCGTTGTGATACTCCAGTTGCAGCAGGCCGGGCAGGTTCACGCCGGGCTCGGCGAGCACCGAGAACTGAAGCCTCATCCCCGCCTCGATCCGCGAGAAGAACAGCACCTGCGCTCCCGCCTCGCGACCCGCCCGGATGAGCTCCTCGAACGAGTCCACGTCGGGCAGCGCCACGTGACGCATGTGTGCGAAGTAGGCCGTGTGCGGCTTGCGCGCCATGAGCGCGGCGCCCTCGAGTCCGTGGGAGCGCAGCTCGGCGGCGGCGAGACGCACCTCGTCCGGCGGATCGGCGAGCAGCCGCCGGACATCCACGACCGTCGACACCGCGGAGACCGCGAGCAGCGCCACCGTCACCCCGGCCCGGGCGCGTGGCACCCAGCGGCTCCCCGCGCGCGTCGCGGCCGTGAACGGCAGCCGGTCGAGGGTCAGCAGGCCCGCCACCCCGGCGAGGTAGAACGGCAACAGGTAGAGGGAGAAGCGCGGGGAGTAGAACACGAGAGCGAGGACGAGGTAGGCGAGCCCGAAGTGAAGCACCATGCCTCGCCACCCGGGCCTTCGCCACGCCAGCAGCATCCCGGGCACCGCGAGCGCGCCGAGGACCGGCGGCATGAGCTCACGGGAGTCCCGCCACCATCGCAGGGCGAGGTTGCCCACAAGATGGGTGAGCGTCTCGCGGGGACGGTCGAGGAGCACGTCGCCGAGCGAGTGATACCGCGCCCCCACCTGACTCCAGAACGTGTCCCATGGCAGGCCGTTCCCGACCAGCTCGTACGCGACGTTCATGTAGTTCAGCCGGCCGAACGGGTCGCCGTGCATCGCACGGCAGGCGATCAGCCAGGCGCCGAGCGGCACGGCGGCACCGCCCGCGTAGGCGGCGAGGTCGGGCCAGCGGGCGCGGCGCGCGAGCAGCACGATCGCGGCCGCGGCGAGCAGCGTCACGCTGTCATAGCGACAGGTGACCGCGAGCCCGGCGAGTGCGCCCGCCAGCGCGAGCCGGGGTCCGCGGCCCCGCAGCAGCAGCGCGGTGGCCCCGATCGCGAGCGCGAAGCAGGGCAGATCGGTTCCGGCCTCGAGGGTGGCGCGGACGAACACCGGATTGACGAGCAGCGCGAGCAGGGCGATGAGCCCGGCCATCGGCCCGAGGAACCCCGCGACCAGCGCCCAGACCGCCGCCGCTCCCCCGGCCGCCGCGGCCACCTCGAGCAGCCGCGCCGCCAGCCAGTAGTCCCCGCCCACCAGCGGCGCGGCGCCCGCCAGAAGCAACGGATAGCCGAATCCGTGGAACTGGTAGTGCACGGCCTGCATCGAGCCCGCCGCGATGTCGCGGGCCGCCGGGATGTACTCCCCGAGCAGGTCGGTCTCGACCCCGTAGAGCGGTGTCGCGTGCCACGCGAGCGAGATCCACACCAGCGCGACCACAAACAGCGATCCCGCAGCGAGAGCGAGCCGCTGAGGTCCAGGCCGCACGGCTGGCGGCGCCGGGGCGACCGCGGGCGCGGTGGGGATCGCTCGGGTTCTGCGGGCTCGGGCCACGGAGTCTCCACCAGGCTACAGCGTCGCCGGCCGGCCGCCTCGGACGAGGCGCCAGGTGCCCGATCTCCGTCCAACGACCGCGCTCTTCGACCGCGTCACTCGCAGCGGGGCTAGACGCTCCGTCCCAGCACCTCGGCGATGGTGCGGATCTGCCGCACCAGTTCCTCGTATTGCTCGGGGTAGAGCGACTGCGCGCCGTCCGACAGGGCGTGGTCGGGATCGTGGTGGACCTCGATGATGAGGCCGTCGGCGCCCGCGGCGATCGAGGCGCGCGCCATCGGCGCCACCTTGTCGCGGATGCCGGTGCCGTGCGAGGGGTCCACGATCACCGGCAGGTGCGAGAGCTCCTTCACCACCGGGATGGCGTTCAGGTCGAGCGTGTTGCGGGTGTAGGTCTCGAAGGTGCGGATGCCGCGCTCGCACAGGATGACCTGGGTGTTGCCCTGCGACATGACGTGCTCGGCGCTCATCAGCCACTCCTCGATGGTGCGAGGCGAGCCCGCGCTTGAGCAGCACCGGCTTCGCGAGGTGCCCGACCTCGCGCAGCAGCGAGTAGTTCTGCATGTTGCGCGCGCCGATCTGGAGGATGTCGGCGTAGCGCGCCAGCAGCGCGACCTGCGCGGTGTCCATCACCTCGCTCACCACCGCGAGCCCGTGGGCGTCGGCGGCGCGGCGCAGGATCTTGAGCCCCTCCTCGCCCAGGCCCTGGAACGCGTAGGGCGAGGTGCGCGGCTTGAACGCGCCGCCGCGCAGGATCGGTGCGCGCCCGCCTTCGCGACCGCGGCGGCGATGGTGAACGCCTGCTCCTCGCCCTCCACCGAGCACGGCCCGGCCATCAGAGCGAGCTGCGCGCTGCCGATGGCGCACCGGCCCACCGAGATGATGGTGTCGTGCGGGCGGAACGCGCGCGAAACGAGCTTGAAGGGGGCCTTGATCTTCTCGGCCGACTCCACGCCCGGCCCAGCCCCGCACCTGGGCCCAGTCGATCCCCGCCAGATCGCCGACCGCCGCGAGGCGCACCCGCCCGTCGTGATCGGTGCGGTGGACCGCGAGCCCGGCCATGCGCAGGTGCGAGGCCACCTCGCCGGCGACGGCCTCACTCGCACCCGGCTGGAGGATGACGAGCATCGCATGGCCCCTACTTCTCGCGTCCGCGCACGGCGCGCTGGGCGAGCCAGGCATCCGCGAGCGTGAGGGCGAGCATGGCCTCGGCCACCGGCACCACGCGCGGGCAGATGCACGGGTCGTGGCGGCCCCGGATCTCGATGGTCGTCGTGCCGCCCGCGCGGGTGGCCGCGGTCTGCGGCCGGCCGATCGAGGTCGCGGGCCGCACCGCGACGCGCACCACGACCTCGGCGCCGTTCGAGATGCCGCCCGCGACGCCGCCCGCGAAGTTGGTGAGGTGGCGCGATCCGTCGAACACGTCGTTGGTCTGCGAGCCGTGGAGCGCGCACATGCCGAAGCCGCCGCCGATCTCCACTCCCTTGGTGGCGGGGATCGAGAGCATCGCCGCGCCGAGCGCGGCGTCGAGCTTGTCCATGGTCGGATCGCCCCAGCCAGCCGGCACGCCGCGCGCCACCACTTCGACCACGCCCCCCACCGAGTCGCGCGCGTCGCGGGCGCGGGTGATGACCTCGGCCATCGCGGCGGCGGCCGCGGCATCCGGGCAGCGCACCGGGTTCTTCTCGACCTCGTCCCAGTCCCGGCGCTCGGTGCGCACCTCGCCGACCTGGACGGTGCCCCCCACGATCGTCACTCCCACCCCGGCGAGCGCGAGCCGCGCGAGCGCGCCGGCCGCCACCCGGCCCACGGTCTCGCGGCCCGAGGATCGACCCCCGCCGCGGTGATCGCGCACCCCGTACTTCTCGAGGTAGACGCGGTCGGCGTGGCCGGGGCGGAAGACCTCCTTGAGCGCCTCATAGTCCGACGAGCGGGGGTCGGCGTTGCGCACCATCATCGCGATCGGGGTGCCGAGGCTCACGCCCTCGAACAGGCCTGACAGCACCTCGACGGCGTCGGTCTCCTGACGCTGGGTCGTGAGCACGCTCTGGCCGGGACGGCGGCGGTCGAGCTCGCGCTGGATCGCGGCCACGTCGATGGGCACCCCGGGAGGCAGACCATCCACCACCACGCCCACGGCGGGGCCATGGGACTCGCCGAAGGTGGTGACGCGGAACAGCCGTCCGAAGGTGGAGGCCACGTCAGCGCGTCCGCGTCGGCCGGCCGCGGGAGGACGCTCGCGCCGGCTTCGCGGTGGCCCGCGCGCGTGCCGGCTGCGCGAGGGTCTTCGCGTGGGCCGCGTTGAGGCGGGCGCGGAACGCGAGGTGGCCCAGCACCAGCCGTTCGAACTGGTGCAGGTAGGTGGGTCGGATGGAGGCGCGCGCGCCGGCGATCCACGGCTTGCACTTCTCCCACGTGACCACGTCCTCGCCGGTGTGGTCGAAGAACAGTTCGGAGTTCAGCACGCCGTGGTTCACCAGCGTGCCCACCATCTCCCAGTACGAGATCGTCATGCGGAACCAGCGGTCCTCGTCGATGTGCGACAGGTAGCGGGCGTGGATCTCCTCCCAGCCCGCGGGCTGGAACTCGGAGAGGAACCACCGGCGCGCACGGCGCAGTTCGGGCTCGCGGCGGATCTCGTAGAGACGCAGCAGCAGTTCGGCGTCGGCGTGCGTGGGCTTGGGCATCGGTCGGCTCCCGGGCAGGTGGAACGGGACAGGTCCGCCCTGCATTCTAGCGATTCGTGGTGCCGCCTGCACGGACCACGCGGTCGCGCCACCCAACCCGCGCGCATCCCGGCATGCGTGCCCGGCATCCTAGGGGCATGCCCCACCCGCTCGCCGCGCTCGCGCTCGCCCTCACGGTCGTCTCGCCTGGAGGCGCGCGCGCCCCGTCCGCCGCGACCGTCGTGACGCCGTCGGTGCGCCGGTTCAGCGCGTCCGACGCCTGGTTCGGCGCCGGCGCCGTGGCCGCCGTGGGGATCGCCGGGATGCTGGACGGTGACGTGTACCGCGTCTCCGCGGGGCCCGACGCGCCGCGCCTTCACGAGCTGGCGAACACCTTCCGCCCGTTCGGATCGCCCGGGGTGGTGGCGCCGGGATTGGTGCTCGGGTACGCGGCCGGCCGCCTGCTCGACCGCCCGGCGGTCGCGCGGGCCAGCGTGCGCACGGCGCTCGCGGTCGGCGCCGCGGGGGTGGCGTGCGAGGGGCTCAAGCTCGCGGTCGGGAGGATGCGGCCGCGGGCGTCGCCCGGCGATCCCCGCGTGTTCCGCCCGTTCTCTGGGAACGCCTCGTTCCCGTCCGGGCACACCGCGGTGGCATTCGCCCTCGCCGCCGCGCTCGACCGCGAGACCGACTCGCGCTGGGTCCCGCTCGTCGCGTACCCGGTCGCCGCGCTGGTGGGTTGGTCGCGCGTGGAGGACGACGAGCACTGGGCGAGCGACGTGGCCGCCGGTGCCGCGCTCGGCTGGTGGACCGCGGACAAGGTCGAGACCCTCGCCCGGCGGCACGGCGTCGCCGGGGGCGGCGGGGCTCCGCGCGTCGGGATGTTCCTCACGCCCCTGAGGCGCAGCGTCCGTCTGGGCGTGCGGGCACGCTTCTGAATCGGCTAGGAGGGATGAGATGAGCGCGAAGGAGTGGGTCCTCGTGGTGGCCGCGGTTTCGAGCCTCGGGTTCATCGGGCTGACGAGCCGCCTCGCGAATCGGACGACGAAGCCGGCGCCCGCGGCGCGCGACACCGTGGGGCGCGTGGTGCGGACGGAGGCGGAGTGGCGGCAACGCCTCACCCCCGGGCAGTACGGCGTGCTGCGGGACAAGGGCACCGAGATCGCCTTCACCGGCGCGCTGTGGGACAACCACGCCGACGGGATCTACCGGTGCGCGGGATGCGGCCTGACCCTGTTCAGCGCGCGGACCAAGTTCGAGTCCGGCACCGGCTGGCCGAGCTTCTGGGCGCCGATCGCCCCGACGCACCTGCGCGTGGCGACCGACAGCAGTCTGGGGATGGGGTTCGAGGAGGTGCAGTGCGCGCGCTGCGGCGGGCACCTGGGCCACGTGTTCGACGACGGCCCGGCGCCCACCCACCTGCGCTACTGCATGAACTCGGTGGCGATGACGTTTCAGCCGGCGAAGCGGTAGGCCGGTCGCGGCATCGTCCGCGCGGCGCTCACGCCCCTACTTCTTCTTCATCGACGGACAAGTCCGCGCTTGCGGGCACTTGCCGCAGTCGTGAGCGGCCGCCGCCTTCGGGTCCGTCGGTGCGACCGAGACGAGCCTGGCCTCCTTCGAGACCGAGCTCACCACCTTCAGGATCTGGTCGGGGCTCGTTCGGTGCTTGTCGAACGTGACGACGAAGTTCTGCCTCGCGGAGTCGGCCTGCGCGACCACGATCCCGGGATGGTCGGCCAGCGCCTTCGCGAGGTTCTTGAGGACGCCGCCGCGAGCGAGCTTGGGGACCGAGAAGATGGCATCCTGCTGGATGCCGGCGGCATTGGGGCCTTCGGTCGCGGGCTGGGCGGCGAGCGCACCGCCGGCGCACATCGCCAGCACGGTCAGGGTCGCGACGAATGTCTTCAGGTATCGCATGGATGGACCTCCGGTGGAAGCGTGGGCGGGTCGCGAGCACGATTCTAGCGTATCGCCTGCAGTCTGCGCCCGTCGATGGAGACGACCTCGAACTGGTGGAAAGTGATCTGTCCGGTCGCGGTGTCCACGACCGCCGCTTCGATCGCCGCGCGGATCGCCCGCGGGTCGGTCACGGCGGCGTCGTAGGTCACCCACGCTTGATTGCGCGAGGCGTAGGCCACGAAGCGCCGGACGCCCGGTTGGTCCTCGAACTGGCCGCCGAGGATCCGGGCGGTGTCCACGCACTTGAGGCCGCTCACCACGAAGAGGACCGTCTCGGGATCCGCGGGTGCGGCGCCGGGGAAATCGCGCGTGAGACTCGGGGCCGCGAGGACGCGGGCCCCGCCGATCCCGATGAGCGCGGCGAGCGCGACGAGGACGGGAACCACCCAGCCGGAGATCCTCACGGCTTCCAACCCTCGAGGCGAAGCTCCATCGCGTAGGTGCTGGGGCAGGCCGCGGAACACTCGAGGCACAAGGTGCACTCGCCCGAGCGGACCTCGCTCGAGGCGGCCACGTCGATCCCGTGCGGACAGGCGCGCGTGCATGCGGCGCATGCGGTGCAATGGCGCTCGTTCCGGCGCAGGCGGATCCGGCCCACCGCCGCGAACGGCCACAGCGTCACCCCGAGCGGGCAAAGGTAGCGGCACCATGCCATGGGCACGACCATCCCCAGCGCCAGCACGCCGGCGAGGATCGCGTAACTCCAGGCCCTCACGTCGTGCCCGCGGGCGCTCACCAGGATGTAGTAGGGATCGTACCCTCGGAAGACCAGTTCGCCGGTGGTCCAGGTCGCGACGAGGATCACCCCCAGCACCGGCAGGCGAAGCCAGCGCAGGACCCGGTCGACGCCCGCCGGCGGTTCCACGGGAACCGGCCGGCCCGGCCGCCGGACGAGGCGGAACAGCCACTCGCTCACGGACCCCACGGGACAGACCCACGAGCAGAACGCCTTGCGAGCGACCAGCGTGAGTCCCAGCAGCGCCAGGAACAGCGCCAGGTTCAGCTCGCCCGCGGTGCAGCTGAAGCTGTGGCGCGTCACGAACGACCAGGCGGTCTCGAGCCCGCCGAACGGGCAGTACCTCTCCACCCCCGCGAGGGATTCGCCCCGCGCGAGCCGCACCCCCTCGATCCCGGCCGCCAGCAGGAAGCCGACCTGGGCGAGGAGGCGTGTCGAGCGCAGCACCGACCAGCGACGTGTCATCGTCCGCGAAACGCTAACGGGGTGCGGGTGCATGCGTCAACCGACCCCGCGTATGTCCTGCCGCGGGGTATACTCCGCCACCCATGATCGTCTGCAAGTTCGGAGGAACCTCGGTCGCCGACCGCGCGGCGCATGAACGACTCGCGTCCATCGTGCGCGATCGGTTGTCGCGCGCTCCGCTGGTGGTGGTGTCGGCGCTGGCGGGCGTGTCCGATGGGCTGATCCGGGTGGTCGACCTCGCGGTGTCGGGACGGGATGCCGAGTCAGCGGGCGATCTGCGCGGGCTCGCCGATCGCCACCGCCGCCTGCTCGAGGAGACCCCGGCGACCCCCGGGGCCGCCGCCGCGAGCCTCGCCGCGCTGGAGGAGTCGCTCGAGGGCATCGAGTCCCTGCGCCGCGGGATCGCGCTGGTGGGGGACGCGTCCCCGTGGGTGCGGGCGCGCGTCATCGGGGCCGGTGAGTTCCTCGCCAGCCGGTTGGTCGCGACGGCGCTGGAGGCCGCGGGGATCATGACCGCGTGCTTCGACGCCCGCGAGGTGCTCCGCACCGCGGGCACCGACCCCGAGAAGGATACGCCGGTCCCCGCGGAGATCGCCCGGCTGGCGCGCGAGCGGCTGCAGCCGCTGCTGCGCGCCGGCCGCGTCGTGGTCACGCAGGGCTTCGTCGGCAGCGATCCCTCGGGGCGACCGACGCTGCTCGGCCGCGGCGGCTCGGACTACTCGGCCTCCCTGCTCGGCGCGGCGCTCGACGCCGAGCGGATCGAGATCTGGACCGACGTGGACGGCGTGCTCACCGCCAACCCGAAAGTGGTCCGCGAGGCGCGCCGGGTCTGCCAGCTCTCCTTCGCCGAAGCCAGCGAGCTCGCGTATTTCGGCGCCAAGGTGCTCCACCCGAGCACGGTCCTGCCGGCGGTCGAAGCGTCCATCCCGGTCTGGGTCGGCAACGCGCGCCGGCCGGCGGGCGGCGGCACCACCATCCTCGCGGAGGGCACCCAGCCTGCGGGCGAGCGCGGTTTCGTCAAGGCGATCGCCGAGAAGCGCGGCCTGACCGTCGTGAGCGTGATCTCGACGCGCATGCTGATGGCGCACGGTTTCCTCGCGCGCATCTTCCAGGCCTTCGATCGGCACCGCGTGTCGGTGGACATCGTCACGACCTCGGAGGTGTCGGTCTCGCTGACCGTGGACGACGCGAGCCGGCTGCCCGCCCTGATCGAGGACCTGCGCGCGTTCGCCGAGGTCGAGGCCGAGAGCGGGATGGCGGTGGTGTGTCTGGTGGGCGACCGCATGCGGGGCCGCACCGGGCTGGCGGCCGATGTGTTCCAGGTGCTCCGCGGCGTCCGGGTGCGGATGATCACGCAGGGCGCCTCGGCCATCAATCTCAGCCTCGTGCTCGCCGAGGAGGACGTGGATCGGGCGCTGCGCGCCCTCCACGAGGAGTTCTTCCGCGGCTCCCTCCCGCCGGAGATCTTCGGCGAGCCCTTCCGCGCGGCGGACTGACCGCGGCAGCACCGGTACGCGGCACGCTCCAGAAGCTCGCCGCCTAGAAACTCCCCCCGATCGTGACCCCCGGCCAGAGGAGGAATCCGCCGCCGCTCCCTTCCGTCGCCTGATTGAAGGTGAAGAGCGGCCGGATGAAGAAGCCGTTCGGGGAGTGGAACTGATAGCCGACCGATCCCTGCATGATCCAGGTGCTCTCGTAATCGTGGATCCGCCCACCGCCGCCGAGGAGCGCGGCGCCGGCCGACAGATAGAGGCTGTGCGTGTCACCCGAGAGGAACGAGGCGTACAGGGGCATGATGGCGATCGTGCCGTCCGTCGTCCCGATCGCCATGATGCCGCCGCCCAGTCCGAAGTGGTTGGTCAGGTACCGCTCGTAGTTGACCGTCAGCACGAAGCCGCGGCCCAGCAGCTCCCCCGACACGAGGTTCGGATGATCCTCGCGCACTCCGGCCGCCGTGGCCGTCAGCGGAGCGAGCAGGATCGACACGAGTGCGAAGCAGAACGCGGTCCGGGTGGCACCGCGCCGCAGGACCTCGCAGGCGTTCGAGGGATTCCTGGAGCCCGTGCTCGGGTGATCGGTGATCGGCGCGACCATGGCATCCTCCCGGGTGGACCGCCGACCTTCGACCGGCGGCGCGTAGCACGATCCACGGTGGTCGGCGCCGCTCGAGCGTCGCGCGGCGGCTCCAGCGTGACGGGCCATCCTAGCACCATCCCTAGCGCCGGCGTTCCCCGGGGTGAGCGGCCGCCGCTTCCGGGGTCCCGGCCAGCCAGCGCAGCGTGTTGAGCACGAGTCTCGGGTGACCCACGGCCTCCGGCGAGTTCATGCCCACCGGCGCGCGGCGAGGCCCGGCGAGCTGCGCCGTGAGCATGGCGGCCTCACCGAACACCACCACCCGCCCGCGCCCGTGGGCCAGCGCCGCGCCCACCAGCATCCGGTCCGCGCGCACGTTGGGCGTCAGCTCCGAGAACTGCCACGCGACCTGCGGGAACAACAGGTGCGCGCCGCGTCCCATGACCAGCAGCGTGTCCACCGGCCGCGCCGCTCGGAAAGCCTGCCCGGTGAACACCTTCACGGAGTCCACCCGGTCCCCGGGCCCGCGCCCGTCGGTGATCGCGTGGCCGCGCAACCGGCCCTCCGCACGGCGCACCATGAACTCGGACTCTCCGCTGGCATCCCGGGCGAACCCATCGCTGAGCAGGATCCCGAACGCCGCCGCGAGATCCTCGGCCGCGCCGCCGAAGGGCATGTGGTCCGCGATCAGCAGGAGCGAGCCACCTTCGCGCACCCACTCCTCGACCGCGCGGATCTCGGTGGTGTCGAAGGCCGACCAGACCGGCAGGTACCAGTTGTCGCGATTGCGCGTCTCGATCGCGTTCGCGATCACGAGCACGCGCGCGCTGTCGAGCCCCGCGCGCGTGAAGCGCCCGCCATGGGCGCGGACCACGAAGCCGTCCCTTTCGGCCAGCCGCGCGAACGGGAGAAAACGACCTCCCAGGGTGTGGAAGTTCCAGTGTCCCTCGTCGATGAAGACGACCGGCCCGCTGCCCGGCGGAAAGTCGGGCGACGGGACCGGCGGCGCGAACGCGGAATCCGGAACCTGCTGTGCCCGGGACGGAGTCACGACCAGCGGAGCGCTCGCCGCGGCGAGCGCAGCGGCGAGCGTCAGCGTGGCGAACCAGCGCGGCGAAGCGGACGGCATGGGATCCTCCAGGGCTCGGCGCGAACCAGGCGGCCGGTGGTACGCTGTCCGTCCCACCGTGACCTCTGACGCCGGATCCTCGAACTCTGACCGGAACCATGCCCGAGCCGCAACCCAACAATCCCCTGCACGGCATCACCCTCGAGGTCATGCTCCGGCAGATGGTCGAGCGCTACGGCTGGGAAGGCCTGGCGAGGGACATCCCGATCAACTGCTTCCTCGTCGATCCCAGCCTCACGTCGGCGCTCAAATATCTGCGCAAAGCGCCCCGTGCGCGCAGGAAGGTCGAGGCGATCTACGCCCGCTTCGTGGCCGGACGCACGGGCTGATCGAGGCGGACGGTCTCAGCCGCGCCGCGCGTCCTCGTCCGCGGCGATCAACCGGCCTTCGCGCAGGCGCACCCGCCGCAGGACCACGCCCAGTTCGCGCTCGTAGCGCTGGACCCGGCGGACCTCGGCCGCGGTCATCAGCGTGACCGCCTGCCCTTGTGCCCCCGCACGGCCGGTGCGACCCACGCGATGCAGGTACGCCTTGCTCTGGGTCGGCACGTCGAAGTTGATCACGTGCCGCACACCCACGATGTCGAGTCCGCGCGCCGCCAGGTCGGAAGCGACCAGCACGCTGACCCGGCCGCCGCGGAAGTCGTCCATCGACCGCTTGCGATCGTGCTTGTCGATGGCCGCGTGGAGCTCCGCGACCGCGACCTGGTGATGGGCCAGCTGCGCCGCGATCCGCGCGGCGGTCTCGTTCAGATGGGCGAAGACCAGCGCGCGCTCCGGACCGAGCGCGTGCAGGATCTGCCGCAGCACCCGCGGCTTGTCGCGCTCCTCGCAGACCAGGTAGAGATGCGCGATGTTCGGGTTCACCGCCGAGGCGCCGGGCCTGAGCATGACCAGCCCTGGCGCGAGCGTCGCGATGGCGTCCGCGCTCTCGGGTTGCTCGGTGGCCGACACGAAGATCAGCTGGCGCCCGCGGGGCAGGCCCTGGACGATCGCGCGGATGACCGGCACGCCTTCGGCGATCATCACGCGGTCGGCCTCGTCCACCACGAAGCACCCGACCGCCAGCACTTTCAGCTTGCCCATGGTCATGAGCTCGCGGATCCGGCCGGGCGAGCCGACCACCAGGTGCGGCTTGGTCTTGAGCTTCTCCAGTTGCCGGTCCATCGAAGTGCCGCCGATGAGCAGCAGCGAGCGCACCGGCCAGCCGGTGTTCTGGACCAACTCACCGCACTGCCGGTGGATCTGGATCGCCAGCTCGTGAGTGGGCGCGACGATGATGGCCTGCGTCGCCGGCTGGGCGGCGTCGAGCCGGCCGAAGATCGGCAACAGGTAGGCCAGCGTCTTGCCCGTGCCGGTCTCGGCGTTCAGATAGGCATCGCTGCCCGCCCGCAGCACCGGGATCGCCACCCGCTGGATATCGGTGGGCTCGGTGATGCCCTGCTTCGCCAGGGCGGCGACGAGCTCGGGCGCCACATCGAGTCCAGCGAACGTCGCGAAACCGGTGGGATCGATGACCGGGGCCCCGTCTCGGTGTTGAGGGACTACGCGCTCGGCAGGCCCGGGCGCGTGTCCGTCACCTTACCACCACGAGCCGCCGGGTGACGCTCTCGCGACCGGAGTGCACGCGCAGGAAGTAGACGCCCAGCCCCAGTGGGCGACCGGACGCGTCCCGGAGCGGGATCCGCACCGCGTGGCTCCCGGCTTCCCGCTCGCCCCGGAACACCTCGCGGACCCGTCGTCCCCCGAGGTCCAACAACCCTGCGATTTCGAATAGACTCAAGTCGGGCGCTCGCCCGGGGTCGCCGTGATGGACGGGGTCAACCACTGTGTCGCCAAGGAGTGTCACCTGAGTACCACGACCGATCACCGCGCAAGCAAGGTTCCCGAGGTCACGTTGCTCTTCTGGGTCGTGAAGGTCGCCGCCACCACGCTGGGCGAGACCGCCGGAGACGCGGTCTCCATGTCGATGGGGCTGGGCTACCTCGTCGCCACCGCCATCTTCGCTCTGGTCTTCCTGCTCGCCGTGGGCGCGCAGATCACCGCGAAGCGCTTCCATCCCTATCTGTACTGGACGACGATCATCGCCACCACGACCGTCGGCACCACGCTGGCCGATTTCGCCGATCGTTCGCTCCACATCGGCTACGCGGGCGGCGCCACGCTGCTCTTCGCGCTGCTGATCGCGTCGCTTGCCACGTGGCATCGGACGATGGGATCGGTGTCGGTGGACACCGTGGTGTCAGCGAAACAGGAGATGTTCTACTGGGTGACCATCATGTTCTCCCAGACATTGGGCACCGCGCTCGGCGATTGGACGGCCGACACCGCGGGATTGGGCTATCGCGGTGGCGCGATCGTGTTCAGCCTGCTGCTGGCGCTCGTGGTCGCCGCGTACTACTGGACGAACCTATCGCGCACGAAGCTGTTCTGGGCCGCGTTCGTCCTGACGCGTCCGCTGGGCGCGGTGGTGGGCGATCTGCTCGACAAGCCGGTGGGCTCGGGCGGATTGGCTCTGAGCCGCTACACCGCATCCGCCGCGCTGCTGGCCTTCATCGTCGGGTGCCTCGTGCTGTTCCGGCATCGTGCGGCGACCCGGAAGCACTGACGCGACGGGCGCCGTGCCTGGACGGCTCCTGACCCGTGACGCATCACCGATCTCCGCTCACCGTCGGCAGCCCGGCATCGATCCAGTCCTTCTGCATGTTCTTCGCGATGTAGAGGATCCGGACAGTCCTGCCGGTGGACTCCAGCGCTGAGTATGCCGGCCGCATGTTGGGGCAGTCGGTCCACGGACAGCAGCCGCAGTACAGGACGACGGGCTTCGTCCGCGGCAGCTTCAGCACCGCCGCGCGCAGGGCCTGCAGGCCCTCCGGCGTCGAGGCCGGCCCGATGTAGCGCGACCCGACGATGTGTCCGCTCCGGTAGAGGACGCGGAAGCCGACGTGCAGCACCGCGGGACGCTGCGCCACCGGGCCGGTGAGAGCCGCCGCAAGCTCCTTGGGGTGGATCAGACTCGCTTCTGGGATGGTTCGTGCCACCGGCGCCGCGACCGGCGCCGCCGACGCACCTGCCGGGCGGTTCGCCGCACGATCCACGGACGTCACTTCCTCGGCGCGTCCGCTCGCCGGGCCACCCACCATGAGCCAGCCGATCGCGAACAGCGCCACCGGACCCGGCAGTGCCCGACTCAACGATCTCCGCCCAGATGTGCAAGATGTCCTAGTTGCTGGCATGGCTCTCCCCAATCTTGATTGCGTTTCGGATGATGTGGTCGAGTGGACGGGCTCCGCGCGGGAGGCATGCCCCAGGATCACGACTCCTCGCGCCCTCCGGCCAGGGGGGCGGTCCCGCCGCCAGCATAGTGCCTCACTCATGATGGAGGGCGCCACCCACGCCGCGTCGCGCGCCGGTCGTCGGGCGTGCCCGGGTCCCGAGCCGGGTCGGACCTGATTTCCTGGCCGCGCCCGGCGAGCGCTCAGTTATACTTTCCTCGGTCGCGCGCATCGAAGCCGCCGGTCCGGGCGCGCGGTCCTACAGTGCGGCCGCCCTGTCGTCGAGTGTTCACGTACATTACCCCCACAGGTCGGATGCCCCGGTGACCCCGCGGGTCATCCCTCGAACAGGAGGCCAAGGTGCCCCGCGCTCCCCTCGAGCGGACGTTCGCCGTGCTCGCCCTCGTGCTTCGCGCTCCTTCCCGCCGCCGCGGGTGCAGTGGAGCCAGGCGCCCCCGCGTCGACGGATGGCGCCCTGCTTCGCGACGGGTCGCCCGGGCCCATCGGGTCCGGGGGCATCCTCGCTCCCGGGAATGCCGCGGCCGGGACCTCGGCACAACCCGCGAAGTTCGCCCCGCTCGCGACCACCGCCGTGGCGTCCGTGCTCGCGGGACCGTCGTTGACCTACCAGGGCATGCTGCGCAGCGCCGGCGCGCCACTCAACGCGACATGCGACCTGCAGTTCTCGCTCTGGGACGACGCTGCGGCCGGCACGCAGATCGGCGCCACGCAGACCGTCACCACCACCATCGTGAACGGCCTGTTCACCGTGACGCTCAACGACGCCGGGCAGTTCGGAAGCACGGCCTTCGACGGCCGCGCGCTCTGGGTGGCCATCGCGGTGCGCAGCCCGAGCGGCACGGGTTCCTACACCCCGCTGACTCCGCGGCAGGCGCTCACCGCAGCCCCACTGGCGGCGGGCCTGGTGCCGCACACCACGACGAGCGCAGGCGACTCGTACTCGGGATACCCCGTGCAGAGCATCACCGCGCCGGCCGTGCTGGCGAGCAATCCCATGGGGCTCATGGTCTCGGCGGGACCGCATTCGAGCTGGTCCTGGTCGGGGACTTCCGTCGGCATCTGGGGTGACTCTGGATCCGGCGCCGCACTCTGGGGGACCACCGACACCGGTTGGGCGGTCACAGGCTCGAGTTCGGGGTCGGGATGGGCCGGCTACTTCCAGGGCGGTCTCTATGTGTCAGGCAAGCTCCAGGTGCCTCATTTCCACAGCCTGATCGCCATCAACTCGGCCGGCCCGATGCCCATCACCTCGGCGAGCTTCTCGACCTATGGCGGGACCCTGGTGATCTCGTATTCAGGATCGGGGTACTCGAGCGTCAATGGGATCATGATCGGGATGGTGGTGAAGGTGGACGGCGTGGCCTTCGACCAGACGGCGATCTACGCCAATGCCCTGGGCACGCACCTGGCGTTCGTCCCCAAGCAGTGGGTGCTGACCGGCATCGCGGCGGGCTCGCACACCATCTCGCTGACGCCGATGGCGGGCACCTCGACCGACTACAACGACATCTTCAACGTCGTCGTCACCGAACTGCCGTACTGAGCGAGGGCGCCATGCGACGACACTTCGAACCGGAGATCCCTCGCGCGCGGCGTGCGGCTCACGCTGGCGCTCGTGCTCGCAGTCGCCGCACCGTCGTCGGCATCGAGCGGCGGCGGGTACGACCTGACGTGGTACAAGGTCGCCGAAGGCGGTATCAGCACCAGCAGCGGCGGCTCGTTCACGCTCGGGGGCACCATCGGGCAGCTGGACGCGGGAGTGCTCACGGGCGGCGACTACAGCCTGGCGGGCGGGTTCTGGCAGGGCACGAACGCGCTGCAACTGGTGGACGTGGCGCCGGCGCCGGTCACGCCACGGGCCGTGCTCTCGTTACGCGGACTCACGCGCAATCCCGCGACACTCTCAGACCTGACAGTGGCGTTCTCGCTCGCGAGCGGATCACCGGCGGAACTCGAGATGCTCGATGTGACCGGCCGCCGCGTCGCCGCCGCCGCGGTCGGTGCGCTGGGCGCCGGGCCGCACGCGCTCACGCTGGCGCCGGCGCACCCGCCGTCGCCCGGGGTCTACTGGCTGCGGCTGACACAGTCGGGCGTGTCCCGAGTGGCGAAGGCCGTAGTCCTCGAGTAACACCCCCACGTGACGTCCGGCGGCCCCACGTACCGCCACGCGTCGGGGTGTCTGTGCAGCACCCGAGCCGCCCCAGGGCAGACCCGGTTCGAATCCGCACCCTTGCTCACGAATCCAACGTCGAGTGTCCCGTGCCGCGATGTGACGACGTATCCGCGCCCGGCATGGGTTCCAGCATGCCGGGTCCCCGGTGCGTGTGACCCGCAGTGCTCCGGCCGCAGGGCTTTCCCGCCAGACTGAGTCCCATTCGATCCGGAGGTCCCTGCATGCTCCCCACGGTTCCCCCATGCCCCCGGCCGGTGCGCACGGCGTGCATCCCGGCTCGCGTGCCCGATCCCGTTCCTATCCGGATGTCCGCCCCTCGCTCGGCGTCACGCTCGACATCATGGATCCTGGTATGCGTCCTCGCCGCCGCCGCGTTCCTGCCCTCCCCCGCCGCCGCCGCCGGTTTCAGCCTCGGTGTCCGGCGCGACTTCCCGGCGGGTGCCACCTCGCGCTGGGTCACGGTCGGGGATATCAATGGTGACGGCCGGCTCGACCTGGTGGTGGCCAACGAGGGGGGCACCACGGTCTCGGTGATGCTCGGGGACGGCACCGGTGGCTTCTCACCGAAGACCGATTTCACCACGGGCCCCGCCCCCAATATGGCGGCCATCGGGGACCTGAATGGTGACGGCAAGCCCGACCTGGCGGTCGCCAACTACGGCTCGACCACGCTCTCGGTACTGCTCGGCGATGGCGCCGGCGGTTTCGGGCCGAAGACCGACTACGCGATCGGACTCGCTCCCCAGGCGGTGGCCATCGGCGACTTCAATGGCGACGGGCGGCCGGACATCGTGGTCGTCAACGGCAATTCGAACTCGGTCTCCCTCCTGCTCGGCAATGGCATGGGCGGCTTCCCGACACGCACCGATTTCGCGACGGCGAGCAATCCGATCGACGTGCGGATCGCCGACCTGAACAACGACGGCAAGCTCGACGTGGTGACCGCGAACTACTACGGCAACTCCGCCTCGGTGCTGCTCGGCAATGGCAGCGGTGGATTCGCGCCGCACGTCGATTACGCCGCCAACATCAACCCCGGCTCGGTCGCGCTCGCCGACATCAATGGCGACGGCAGACTCGACATGGCGGTCGCCAACAGCGGCTCCGGCAACATCTCGGTGCGGCTCGGTGACGGCCTCGGAGGCTTCGGTGCCAAGACCGACTACCTCGCGGGGTCGGGTGCCTTTGCCGTCGTGCTCGACGACGTGGACGGGGATGGCAAGGCCGATCTGGTCAGCGGCAACGGTGCGGCCAATACGGTCTCGGTGCTGCTCGGCGATGGCGCGGGCGGCTTCGGCGCCAAGACGGACTTCGCCACGGCGAGCGGTCCGTATTGCGTCGTGGTCGCCGACGTCAACGGTGATGGTCGGCGCGACCTGCTGACGGCCAACTTCTACGCCAGTTCGGCGTCGGTGCTCCTCGGCAACGGCTCGGGTGGGTTTCAGCCCAGGACCGACTACCCCACCGGGGCGCTGGACAAGAACGTGGTCATCGCGGACCTGAACGGCGACGGCCGCCTCGATCTGGCGGTGGCGGACAACCAGGACAGGACCGTCTCGCTGCTCATGGGAGCCGGTGATGGGACGTTCGGGGCCCGGACCGTGTTGCCCACGGCCGGGTTCCCCGCGCTCGTCGCGGTCGGCGACCTGAACCTCGACGGCAGGCCCGACGTGGTGGCGGCGAATTTCGATCTTGGCTCGGTCTCGGTGATGCTCGGTCAGGGCGCCGGCAGCTTCGGTGCCCACGCCGAATTCGCCACGCCCGCCAACCCGAGCGGGGTCGCCATCGCCGACCTGAATGGTGACGGCAAGCCCGAGATCATCACCGCCAACAAGGGCGCCAACACCATGTCGGTGCTCTACAACTCGGGCGCCGGCACGTTCAGTTCCCGCAGCGATTTCGGCACCGGACTGGCTCCGGTGTACGTGGCCGCCGGCGACCTGACCCGGGATGGCCTCGTGGACCTGGTCGTCGCGAACGCGAACTCCGCCACGCTCACGATCTACGTCGGGGTCGGCGGCGGCGGCTTCGTGCCCAAGCCCAACGTGTCCACCGGCATCACGCCGGTATGGGTGGCGATCGGGGACCTCAGCGGGGACGGCATCCCCGACCTGGCGGTCGCCAATCAGGGCTCGAACACGGTCTCGGTGATCGTGGGCAACGGGGATGGCACTTTCGGCTCGCGGACCGACTATCCCACCAATGCCGTTCCGGCGTCGGTCGCGATCGGAGATCTGAACGGCGACGGCAGGCCCGATCTGGCGGTGGCGCACTGGTCGGCATCGCCGATCTCGGTGCTGCTCGGCAACGGCGTCGGTGGCTTCGGCCCCAAGGCGGACTTCGCCGCCGAGAGCTATCCCTCCTGTGCCGCCATCGCCGACCTGAACGCCGACGGCCGGCCCGACCTCGTGGCCTCCAACTACTACACCAACGCGGCCTCGGTGCTGCTGGCGCAGGAGCCGACGCGCACCGTGCTCGGGGTGAATCCAAACCCGGCGGTGCTGGGCGCTCCAGTCACCCTGACGGCGAGTGTCACCGTGCCGTCGCCGGGAGTGTGGGCCGCCACCGGGACGGTGAGCTTCTACGACGGCACGACGCTGCTCGGCAGCTCGGCGGTCAGCGGCGGCGCGGCGGGGCTGGCGCTGTTCGCGCCGGTGGTCGGGCTGCGCCCGATCACGGCCGTGTACGGTGGTGACGCGAAGCACTTCGGGAGCATCGCGCCGACCCAGCTCGGACGCGTGGTGCCGACCGCCGCGCCGGCGCTCGCCGGGATCAGCGATGTCGGCGCCGACCAGGGCCACCAGCTTCGCGTGCGCTTCCGCGCCAGCGGGTTCGACTACCTCGGCTCGTCGACCCCGATCCTCTCGTACGGCGTCTACCGCCGGATCGTGGCCGGGCTCGCTCCGCCATCGGTGATCGCGCCGGAGCCCGTCGCCTCGGGCGCGACGGCGCGGGAGGGCGCGAGCCCGGCGAGCACGCAGGTGGACGGCTGGGACCTCGTGGGCACGGTGGGCGCGCGCGCGGATTCCGCCTACAACCTCGTCGTGCCGACGCTGGCAGACTCGAACATGTCGGGAACGCACTTCACGACCTTCTTCGTCAGCGCGGTGACGGCGACTCCGGCGATCTTCTACGACTCTGCACCGGACTCGGGGTACTCGGTGGACAACCTGCCCCCCGCGGTCCCGGCACCGTTCGCGGCGGCCTACGCTTCGGGCGCGACTCAATTGCACTGGGGAGCCAACACGGAGAGCGACTTCGGTTACTACCGGCTGTATCGCGGTGGCTCGGCCGGCTTCACGCCGGGTGCCGGGAACCTGATCGCGACAAGGCCGGACACCGGCTACGCGGACCCGGGACCCGCCGGCTCGTACTACAAGCTCTCGGCGGTGGACGTGAACGGCAATGAGAGCGGCTTCGCCTTGATCACGCCGAGCGGGACGCTCGCGGTCCTCGATCGCCCCCTCGCGTTCGCGCTGGAGCGGTTGACGAACCCGTCCCGGGATGGCCGTCTCACGGTGACGTTCACACTGCCCAGCGACGAGCGTGCGACGCTCGAAGTCCTCGACGTGTCAGGCCGCCGTGCCATCGCTCGCGAGGTGGGCAATCTCGGCGCTGGCCACCATGCCATCACACTCGCCGGGGACCAGCGCCTCACCCCGGGGATGTACTTCGTGCGTCTGGTGCAGGGGACGAACGAGCGTGTGGCTCGCGTTGCGGTGCTGGAGTGACGTTTGACCAGCTCCCGTGAATAGCGCGCAGCGGGCGGTTCGGTGAAGGAGCCCGTGCGCCGCCCTGGGATCGCGGTCTACGATTTCGCCTTCTTCGAAGGCTTCGGCTTGGCAGAACTGTTGAGCGCGATCGCCTGGCGGATGAGCGCCTTGAAGGCGACCTCGTCGACCTCTTCTCCCTCGCGGATGTCGATCGCGCGGCGTACGTTTCCGTCGAGACTCGAGTTGAAGAGACCGGCCGGGTCCTTCAGAGACGCGCCCTTGTGGAAGGTGAGCTTCACGACAGTCTTGTAGGATTCGCCGGTGCAGATGATGCCGTCGTGCGACCAGATCGGAGTGCCCATCCACTTCCACTCCTCGACGACATCCGGGTCGGCTTCCTTGATCAGTTTGCGCATTCGGCTGAGGGTCTTGCCGCGCCAGTCCCCGAGTTCAGCGATCCGCTTCGAAATGAGCTTCGAGGCCGACTGGCCTTGGCTCGCGCCTGACTTCTCTTTCATGCTCGCATCCTTGAAGAAGGTTGCGTTGCCTGAAGTCCGCCAACGCCACCAGCGCGTCGGAAGAACAAGTGGCCCCGGCTGGAGTCGAATCAGCGGCACGCGGTCTCGAACGCAGCAGTGCACACGGGCCGACTATTGAAGGACTCGCGCGTGGACGGCTCCGCGCGGGAGTCATGCCCCAGGATCACGACTCCTCGCCCCCTGGCCCGAGGGCGGCATCATTGTGCCTCACCCATGCGGACGCGCGCATCCACCTTCTCCACTGGGAACTCCATACCCGGTCGGTGGTCGTCGGCTGTCGCTCGCTCTGTGGAGGGCACAGCGCCGTGTCTGAGTCCAAGCCGTACAGGTCGTTGGTCGATCTCAGTGTAGCCGGAGGGCGTTAGCGGTAGATCGTCTTGAGCCGGCCCCAGGTCGTCGAGGCGACGGGCGTGTTCGAGTCGTACTGGATCCACAGACGCGGCCACGGATGGGTCAGGTTGTCCGAGGTGGCGATCAGGCAACTGATGGAGCCGGTGTTGCCGATGATCCGGAACCCGCTTCTCGGGATCGTTCCGCCCGCCCACGCGTTGACGATGCTCGTGACGTCGAAATCCTGAGTGCAGCCCCAGTAGCACGGGCCGGACGGATCGCCGCGGCTGACGGGATACGTGAGCGCCATCGACGGGTAGATGACGCTCGGTTGGGTGGGCCACGTGACCGTGGCCTCGTCCCACGGATATCCGACCGGATCGAAGGTGATCGTGCCGTCCTTGAACTCGCCCCAGAGCGTGAGTTGCGCCGACGTGACCACGGCGTCAACGGGCAGGTCCGAGATGTCGAACTCGAGGAACCCCGCGAAGTACGACAGCCCGACTCCGACGAACCACTCGTGGCTTCCGTAGTTCGTGCCCGGAGACAGCGAGGACACGGTCGCGTCCTTGCCGTCGGGTCCAGGCTGGAGGACCAGGATGCCGACGCCGGTCGCGGCCCAAGGTGATGCGGTCTCGTGCGACTGGGCGCGAGCGGCGGAGGTCGAGACTGCGGACAATAGGGTCGAAAGCAGCACGCACACGGGCGCGAAGCGCGGTGCAAGGCGGTGCATGGCGGCTCCTTCTGCCATCCGGCAGGTCGACCCAGCGCGACCCCGGCGGCCACCGGGGCACGCTTGGGCCTGTCGACCTATCGGCACCCCCGTCACTGAACGTGAGTGCGCCGCCGCCGTCGAGTTCCCGGCGGCCGCCTGTTCCTCGCAGCCAGGCGCGGCGCCTGGAGGCGTGGAGCCGGTGGCTGGATGAGCACCTGCTCGCCGCGGTCGGGCGGGAAGAGCGCCGCGGCCTGGAGGTCAGAAGGTCGCGGTCGCGGCAATCCGGAATGGAACCGGGCGGGCGTTGGGCCGGCCCAGGTCGAGCGCGGCCGACCCGGCCGGCGGCCGACCACCTCCGCGGCGATCGTTCCTGCCGAGGGCGAACCAGTCCCGGGAGTCGAGCTTCGAACCGTCGCTTGACGGGGAAGCCTACGCAGTCTGCGAGCGCCTTCGTAAACCCTTGGTAGGTGGTGGCCCCGGCTGGAGTCGAACCAGCGGCACGCGGTTTAGGAAACCGCTGCTCTATCCGTCTGAGCTACGGGGCCGTGGCGCAAGAAGGTAGCGCACTCTGCTAGGCGCGCAAATCACATCGGCACGCACATCGGCACGCGGTCCAGTAGACCGCTGCTCGGCGTGGCTGCGAGATGGGCAAGGCCTTGTCACCTCTGCGCCAGTCATGCCGCGGGCGCTCATCGTGTGATGCGCATTCTCTTCAGCATGGCCTCGTATCGCGGGTCGAAGCACAACTGCGAACTGAAGATCTCCGTGTAGACGTGGAGAAAGACCATCAACGTGTCCCGTTCCTCGAAGGCCTGTTCGAAATGGGCGAACACCTCGTCGTACCTTCCGAGCGCCGCGGCCAGCCAGGCGATCGCCGTAGGCGATACGTTGCTCGTCTTCTTGGCCTCAACCATCTCGAGGAGTATCCGGGAGGCGCGCTCCGTGTCGCCCCGCTTCAGACAGACCAGCCCGATGAGGCCTTCCGCCCAGCCGGGAGCAACGGCCAGTTCTCTCGCCCTCTCGAGCGCGAGGGTCGCCTCGGCGAAGAGGCCCTTCTTGACGTAGGCCACTCCCGCGTGGAAGTAGGCCAGGCCGAGGCGCGGGTCGATCTCCATGGCCCTTGCGAACTCGGTCAGGGCTTCATCCAGTCTGCCGGCGGCCACTCGGAGCCCGACGGACCACGCGTAGAAGATCGGCTTGAGCGGGTCCAACGAGAGCGCCACATCGATGTCGCGGATCGCGTCGTCGAACCGACGCTGGCTCAAGCGCAGCCAGGCCCGCAACCCGTAGGCGACGGCATTCCCGGGGTTGAGAGCGAGCGAGCGCTCCATGCTCCGCTCGGCCTCCTCCCAGTCCCACGCATACCAGAAGGCCAGTGTGGCAGAGCCCAGTTGGGCATCGGCGAGGTCGGGGTCGAGCTCGCGCGCCCGCTGCAGCGCCGCCGTCGCCTTGGGCAACACGTGGGCCGACGGCGCCAGATTCAGAATGCCCAGATTCGCGTATGCAGTGCCAATCCCCGCATGGGCAAGCGCGAAGTGCGGATCCCTCGCGACAGCGTCCCCGAAGAAGCTCAGCGCCCTGGCAAGCGACTCGGGGTCGGGCCGGTAAAGGAACTGCAGCCCCTTCAGGTAGAGATTGTAGGCTTCGTGGTCGGCCGTTGAGCGGCGCCGCAGCGCCGCCTCTTCCCCCGCCAACAACTCTCCCTTGAGCTTTGCGACGAGCGCCAGAGAGATCTCGTCCTGGATCGCGAAGACGTCGACCAGTTCGCGGTCGAATCGTTCCGACCAGAGGTGAAATCCGTCCGCGACGCTGATGAGCTGCGCCGTGACCCGGAGTCGGTTACTGGACGTCCGCACGCTGCCTTCGAGTACAGTATCGACGCCGAGCTTGTGGCCGATCTCCCTGACATCCACCTTCGCGCCCTTGAAGGCGAACGCCGAGGTCCGAGCGACGACGCGCAGGTCTCGGACACGCACCAGGGCATTGATCAGCTCCTCGGCGATCCCGTCGCCGAGGTACTCCTGATCCTTCGCGGGACTCATGTCCACAAAGGGCAGGACGGCCACCGAGGGCGGGCCCTTTCGGGCCGACTCGGGTCTCACCTCGAGGCGTTGGGAGCGATCGTTGGTGGCATCGCCCGACAAGCCAGCGGCGTCCGCGAACGCGGCCCCCGTCGCGAACCGGTCCGCCGGAACCTTGGCCA
>CAVZLN010000008.1:0-428720 GCA_963776245.1 Candidatus Eiseniibacteriota bacterium
GGCGACAGCTGGGCATGAATATCAACGAGAGCCAACAGGCCCAGCTCGAGGCGTTGCTGCGCGTACCCGAGGGTGCGCACCAGTCTCCGCTCGATGCGCTGCGTACCGGACCGGTTCTGATCAGTGGCCCGTCACTGGTGCGTTCACTCCGTCGCTTACAATCTGTACGCCACCTCGGCATTGCGATTCCGGCCACCGTGCTGGTCCCGACCAGTCGGATCGCCACGCTCGCGCGCTTTGCCGACAAGGCCAAAGTGTCCGCCGTGTTGCGCCTGCCCGAGGCGCGTCGATTGGCCACCCTGGTCGCGTTCATGCATACCCTGGAGGCCTCGGCTCAAGACGATGCCATCGAACTGCTCGAAATGCTGCTGAACGAGGTGTTTGGCGAGGCGGAGAAAGAGGACAGACGCGGCTGCGAACCCTCAAGGACCTGGACGCGCTCGCCATCACGCTGGCCGATGCATGCAAGCTGGTGGTGGATCCAGCGTTGCCCGATGAGCGTGTGCGCATCGCAGTGTATGCGCAAATCCCACGCGATGCGCTGATCCGAGCAATCCATGACATCGGCGAACTCGTGCGACCTCCCGATGACGTGTTCTACAAGGCGCTGCAGAGCCAGTACCGGCGCGTGCGCCGGTCCCGGCGCTGCTGGAGCACATTCGATTCTCATCGGGACCGGCGGAAGCCGATTTGCTCGCGGGACTCGATTACCTGCGCCACAACGCGGCACCGACACGCGACACACAGCACGCGCCGATGGGGGTCGTGCCACCCAAGTGGCGGTGCCACGTCGGCCAGGGTCACGGCGTCATGGACGCAGCGTGCCTACACGTTCTGTGTGCTGGATCAGCTGCGCACCGCCCTACGACGCCGGGAGGTCTTCGTCAGTCCCAGTTGGCGCTACGCCGATCCGCGCCGCGCCTTGCTGTCAGGCACCGAGTGGCAGTCGACCCGGCCGATGATCTGTCGCACCTTGGGGCTCACACCGAACCCCGAGCCGGTTATCGCGGCCCTGACGGCGGAATTGGATGACACGTATCGCGCGGTGGTCGCACGTCTGCCCCACAACCCGGCGGTACGCTTCGAGCGCATCGACGACAAGAACAGGTGATGCTCACCGGACTCGACAAGCTGGACGAGCCTGTCTCGCTTCTGGCGCTGCGGGCGGCCGTCGCGGCGCGTTTACCGCGAGTTGAGCTGCCCGAGATCATTCTAGAAATCGCGGCACGCGCGCAGTGTGCCGGGGCCTTTACCCATGTCAGTGAGCGCACCGCGCGCGCGGCGGATCTGGACCTGAGTCTCTGTGCGGTCTTGCTGGCCGAAGCCTGCAATACCGGCCTGGTGCCCCTCGTCCGAAGCGATATTCCAGCCCTGTGTGCCGATCGGCTCTCCTGGGTCAATCAGAACTATGTGCGTGATGAGACGCTGATGGCGGCCAACGCACGGCTGGTCGCTGCACAAAATGACATTCCCTTGGCCCACGCCTGGGGTGGCGGCGCGGTGGCTTCCGCCGATGGCATCCGGTTTGTGGTGCCCGTCAAACCATCCACGCCGCCCCCAACCCGAAGTACTTCGGCATCGGCCGCGGTGTCACGTACTACAACCTGGTGTCCGATCAGTTCACAGGACTCCATGGCATCACGGTGCCCGGCACGCTGCGTGATAGTCTCTTGCTGCTGGCTCTGATCCTGGACCAGCAGACAGAACTCCAGCCCACCCAGATCATGACCGATACCGGCGCCTATGCGGATGTGGTCTTCGGCTTGTTCCGTTTACTTGGGTTTCGGTTCTGCCCGCGCTTGGCGGACATGGGTGGCACGCGCTTCTGGCGCATCGATCCCCATGCCGACTATGGCCTGCTTAATGATATTTCCAGGCATCGAGTCCATCTCGCGCGCATCAACGAGAACTGGGACGATATGCTGCGCCTCGCGGGCTCCCTGAAACTAGGCCGCGTCCCCGCAACCGGCATCATGCGCACGCTTCAGGTGGGCGAGCGAGCCACCCGCCTGGCCCAGGGCATCGCGGAGTTGGGTCGCATCGACAAGACTCTCCATACGTTGAGCTTCATTGATGATGACTCCAAACGCCGCCGCACGCTCGTGCAGCTCAATCGGGGCGAAGGCCGACATGGCCTGAGTCGCGTCGTGTTCCATGGTCAGCGCGGTGAACTGCGCCAGCACTATCGCGAAGGCCAGGAAGATCAGCTCGGAGCACTCGGGCTGGTGGTCAACATGATCGTGTTGTGGAACACGCTCTACATGCAGGCCGCGATCGATCAACTGCGTGCGGGGGGATTCCCGGTGCTGGACGCGGACATTGCGCACTTGAGCCCGCATGGACACGCGCACATTAATATGCTGGGCCGGTACTCCTTCGCCGTTCCAGAATCAGTCGCCCGAGGCGAGCTCCGGCCCCTCAGAAACCCGGCCAACGATGGTCCTTAACCCGGTTTTCTGTTCCATTGCGCCCCAAACCCCATAATGAAGCACAATACACAAGCCAGGAGCGGCGTCTGTGCATAACTCGATCGTGAACAGCGCCTCCCAGTGCTGAAATTTTCATATGGTGAAGCCTACGTCGCAACGCATCGTTCTAGGAATTGATCTTTCTACTGGGTGTAACCCCTAGGCACCCCCATATCTTGTGGTGCAGAATATCGATTTCACCCAATGCTTAATTTTTGGGCAACGACGGTCTGGACGTACGGAAATTCGGGGCTATTGGACTGGCATGATGATCTTATTCACAGGCTTTGTCCACAGAGACTGGGGAGAGGGGTTGTGAAACTTTTTCTTGATCTTTCTGCAAATATTTCTCGCGGACGGCTGTCGGCTTATGGTAACGGACAACTCCCCACTCGCCGATAGTGGTCGGTTCTCCAGCCGCACCCTATTAGCATAACGCGCCACCCTGGATAAGAGACATCGATCACACAGAGAAAACAAGGGGCCCCTATTTCAGGGCCCCTCTGCGGTCATCGGCTCATACTCGTCGCGAAATTTATCGAAATCTGCTTAAGGGAGTGACCGCATCCGCAGCACGTGGTTCTGAGCGCTGACTTCCGCCTCGACATGATCACCCTGCTTGAGCTGTCCCATCATCTGCGTAGTTTTATCAGCGTGCACGCGCACTTCCCTGCCGTCCTTCTCCTTGACGACATAGTACGCATATTCGATGCGCATTACGTCGCCCTTGATTGTCCTGTGGTGAGTCAGGTCATTCGGGGCCTGCGCGGCAGCATGGGACACATTCATGAGCAGGACCAGTACCACACAGGACGCTGCTGATTTGGGGATTTGATATCATGGGACCTCCTTGAGTTAGTGGTGCATGCCGTTCAAACCACGATACGTGCGCACTGTCGAATCCTCGTTCATGTATTAGTTCTCTGTAACTTGCCCATGCCAGGGCCAAGAGTCCAAGTGAAACGATGTACTGCGAACCATTGAACAACACGCGTCTATCATCGTCATGGTGTTTCTCCTTTCCAGAACAGTATTGATCCTCAAAAGGATGAGTTGTATTGTGCTGCTAGCGACCAAACACAGCACGGGACGTGCCACGCAAATTCCTTTCCATTGCTGGATCTTAACCCGTTGAAATGTTGGCTCTGCCTCCCTCCCCTTGCAAGTCCAAGTAAAAGAAATCCCTCAGGTGGCCGCGACCGATCGCGGTTATCACCGCGAGCGCCTGCTCCAGCAGCGCTCGCGCTCCGGCGAAGTCGCCGCCCTCCCAGGTCACGCGCGCGACCTCCTCTAGGGCGCCGGCGGACGCCGCCTTCCGTTGCGGATCGCCGAAGCGCTCGAGCGCCCACGCCTCCCGCCACTCGGTGAGCGAGGCGGCGTCGCGCGCGAGCAGGGAATCGAGCCGTCCGTCATCGAGCACGAGGGTCCGGCGTTCGCCCGGAGGCACGACGGGCTCGTAGCGGGCCTGCGAGGCGCTGACATCCACCAGCGAGAGCTGCCCGCGCGCGTTCCAGCCCGCCCACGCTTCGGCTCCCCGGCGCCACGCCTCGGTGAACCCCTGCCCCACGCGCGTGGTCTCGATCGGGATCCACACCTCCTCGTCCGCCACCACGCTGAGTCCCTCGTCCACCCGCAGCGCCATCCGCCGGCGCTCGTGGAGTCCGGTGTCGATCAGCAGGAACACATGGCCGGGCGCATCCACGACCTGCGTGGCGATCCCCACGTTGGCGCACAGCGCGGCCAGCAGGACGGTGGTGTCGTCGCAGTCGCCGGTGCGGGTTTCGAGGGTCTGGAACGGGTAGCGGATCGAATCCACCGCCTCGGCGGAGCGCGAGATCGCGTCGAAGGGATTGTTGGGATCGGGCACGTAGACCACGCCGAGCTGTTCGAGCGCGTCCACCAGTGCGGCGACGAACGCGAGATTGCGATTGCCGTACGCCTCGCGGGAATGCAGTCCGGCGACGCGGGTGGCCTCGCGCGCCAGCGCGTCCACCGCCGGATCGAGCGGCGTGACGAACGCGGCGATCTGCTCGACTCCGCGGCCCCAGCGGATCGCGCCGGGCGCGTAGGCCACGGTGCGGGCGGAGGCCCGCTCGCGCCGCACCAGCTGACGACTCGGATAGCTGCGCGGTGATCTCGACCTGCACCGAGCGGTCGCCACGCTGGGTGAGCACGCACTCCGGCAGCACGGCGGTGAGCGCCACCTCCTGCACCGCCTTGGGCCTGAGGAGCACATCCTGCTCCGAGGGCGCGTCCATCAGACCCTCGA
This sequence comes from Candidatus Eiseniibacteriota bacterium, assembly GCA_963776245.1. Lineage (GTDB taxonomy): Bacteria > Eisenbacteria > RBG-16-71-46 > RBG-16-71-46 > RBG-16-71-46 > CAVSAC01. The sequence continues at coordinate 4,738 of CAVZLN010000008.1, forward strand.
TCCGCACGCCGAGCCGCGCCTGGATCGGCCGGTCCTGCAGGTTGCGCACCCGCACCGAGCCCAGCGGCTCGTGCAAGTAGCTGCGGTAGAGCGAGGTGTAGAGCGGCTGGGCCTCGACCTTCTCGAGCCTCACCTGCGCCGGGCTGAATTGAACTCGAGCGACACGGCGAGGTGATCGGTGGACTCCAGCACCGGGTGCTCGACGCGCGCCCAGTCCAGCCGCACCGTACGGCGCGCAGGCCGAGCCCGTAGCTCCAGGTCGGCCGCTCGCCGCCGCGCAGGTCGTCCTGGGCGCCGCACCTCAGCGCCAGCACCTGCAGCGGCGTGGCCTCGAGCCCGAGATGCCAGCGATCGTCCAGATCGAAGCTCGCGGTGCCGCGGCGGCCCGGCGTCGAAGCGCGCCCTCACCGCTCGCGGGAAGATGACCTCGCTGATCCCGTCCGCGTCCCGCACGCGCGTGCCGAGCAGGTCCTGCACCACGAGACCGAGGCGGAAGCGCTCGGCCGGCACCAACAGCGCGCCGAGGTCGAGGCCCAGCCCCTGCCCCTGCCGGACCGTCACGCCATCCAGCCCGACGTCGCGTGTCACCAGCTTGCCGGTCGCGCCGAGCTGCAGCCACTCGGACATCAGCACGCCCGCCGAGAGGTCCACCTGGTTCTCGCCGAAGGCCAGCTCACCGTCGTCGTAGCCCGAGTCGGTCCAGGAGAACGCAGCGGCCCGGTTGGCCGCGAATGGGATCGCGAGGGCGGAGAAGTTGTCGCGGATCCCGGTCTTGAACAGGTTGGCGTGCGTGAAGGCCATCTCCTGATGCTCGATCCGCGCCAGCCCGGCCGGATTCCAGAAGGTCGCAGACGCGTCGACCACGAGCGAGGTGTACGCGCCCCCCAGCGCGAGCGCCCGCGGCCCGATCGGGACCTGCTGCGCGGTCTCGGCTGCGGCCACGCCGGCCACGATCATCGCGAGCAGTACCACGCTCCGAAACACCACCCGCGCGCTCATCGCACCACCGCCAGCGGGCGCGACTGCAGCTCACCCAGCGCTTCCACCGCGACGATGTAGAGCCCCGGGCTCGACTATGGATCCCTCCCGGTCGCGGCCGTCCCATCGCACCAGGTTGGCCCCGGGCCCCAGCGTCTGGCCCGGGAGCACCTCGCGCACCAGGCGGCCCGCGCGGGTGTACACCTTCACCGTCACCGAGCCGGCGCGGCCGAGGTCGAACCCGATCGCCACCGCTCCGGTCGCGTACGTGCCTCGCGGCGAGAACACGCGCGGCGTCATCGAGAGGTTCGCAAGCCTGACCGACCCGTTCGCGGCCGCGGCCTCGGCGTAGAGCGCGTAGCGGCCATCCGCCGCGACTGCCAGCGAGATCCGCCGGGTCTCGGCGACCGCGGTGCCCCCGAGGCGGCGCCACAGCGAGTCGCTCCCCACCATGTAGAGCGCCAGGCTGCTGCCCGGTGGCACGTCGCTCCCGGCATACGACATGTCCAATGTGACGGGCTTGCGCAGCCCCGCGCCGCCGCAGTCGAGCCGGTAGCCCGGGTGCACGAGTTCCGCGCCACCCGCCTGGGTCGTCGGCACATCCCCAGCGCCCAGTGCCGCCAGCGTGATGAGCGCGTCCTCCGCCAATCCGTGCGGGGGCACGTACACGTGCGCTTCCGCATTGGTGGTGTACACGTCGCCGCCGGCTTCCGCGGTCACCCGTGCCGGCGAGGTCACGCTCGCCCATGGCGCCTGATTGTCCACGATAACGGTGACCTGGGTGAGCCCCGTCAGCTCGAGCGAGTCCGGTGACCGCGAGACGCACCTCGTACCTTCCGTCGGGCGAAGCGGAGGTGTCCCAGGAACCGAGCAGTCCGTTCACGACTGCCGTGGCCGACTGGGCCAGCAGCGTGGCGTGCGGCGGATCCCACGAGGGCGCTCCTCGGCGCGCACCTCGAGTCGATAGCCGACGAAGCGAGGATCGCTGGCCGTGCCGCGCACCTCGACGCGCCCGCGGACCGGCTGGCCGAACGCCGGCGCGGCGATCACCGGGGCGGGAGGCTCGGCGTCCACCTCGAACGCGGCGCGCGCGGGCGTCTGTTCCAGGTTGAGCACGTAGTCGCGTGCGCGCGCCTCGAACACGTGAGGCCCCGGAGCGAGCGAGGTCAGGAACGCGCTGCCGGCCCGGGACCATTCGGACCACGGCCCGGCGTCGAGGCGCGAAGCGAACTCGATGCCCCGGCTGTCGCCGAACGCGGCGACGAACACCATCCCAAAATCCCTCGCCGCGGTCACGCGTGGCGGCACGCTCAGGAACACGGTGTGAGGTGGGACGCGATCGGGTTCGTAGCGCGTCACGCGCTGATAGCCCCCGAACCAGAGGCTACCCAGCCGGTCCTCGAGAATGGTCGTGACGACGCTGCCCGAGAGTCCGTCGCTGGCCGTGAGCGTTCTCCACGTCTCTCCGTCGTAGAAGGTCGCGCCGCGATCGCTGCCGAACCAGAGGTACCCGGCGCTGTCTTCGAAGATGGACGTCACTCGGTTGTCCGCCAGCCCGTCGGCGATCGTGAGGGTCCTCCAGGTCGTCCCGTCGTAGCGGCGCACCCCCTGATCGGTCCCGAACCAGAGGTTACTCGCGCGGTCCTCGCGGATGCAGTTCACGTAGACGTCCGTGACGCCGGCGGCTGCCGTGAAGGACCGCCACGTCACTCCGTCGTACCGGCTGATCCCGTTGCCAGCGAACCAGAGGTTGCCCCCGCGGTCCTCGAGCATGGCGACCACGAAGTCGAGAGCCAACCCGTCGGCCGCCGAGAAGGTCTTCCACGTGAGCCCGTCGTACCGACTCACGACCCGCCGCGTGGTGTCGACGGCGCTGGTGCCGACCCAGAGGTTCCCCAAGCGATCCTCGAGGATCGCATGGACATCGTCGTTCGAGAGCCCATCGGCGGTCGTGAAGGTCCGCCACGTGGTCCCGGCATAGCGGGTCAGGCCGGTCGCGGTCCCGAACCAGAGGTTCCTCGAACGATCCTCCAGCAGGGCATTCAGGTGGTTGCTGGCCAGCCCGTCGATGGTCGTGAAGGTCCGCCACGACGCTCCGTCGTAGCGGTTCACGCCCGCGCCGTAGGTCGCGAACCAGAGGTTTCCGAGGTGGTCCTCGAGGCTGGCGCGCACGTAGTCGCCCACCACCCCGTCGGCGGCCGTGAAGGTCTTCCAGGCCGCCCCGTCATACCGGCTCACGCCCTCGTGTTCGGACTGGAACCACAGGTTCCCCGACGGGTCCTGGAGCACGTGGGGCACCGTCTTCCCGGCAAACCCGTCGGCCAGGGTGAATGTCCTCCACCTCGCCCCGTCATACCGGTTGATGCCCGCGAACGTCCCGAACCAGAGGAGGCCCGAGCGATCCTCGAAGATGGAGAACACTCGATCGTCGACCAGCCCATCCGCGGTGGTGAAGGTCCGCCAGGTCGCCCCGTCGTAGCGCGCCACTCCGCCATAGCTCCCGAACCAGAGGTTACCGGCGCGGTCCTCGAAGCCACAGTTCACGCTGTTGCCCGAGGGCCCGACGCCGGTCGGGAAGGTCTGCCACACCGCGCCGTCGTAGCGGACCGCGCCGGCCCCCGAGGAGCCGAACCAGAGGTTCCCCGCGCGGTCCTCGAGGATGTTGCTCATCGGAAGGGCGGGGAGCCCGTCGGCGGTCGTGAAGGTGCGCCACGTGGTCCCGTCGAAGCGCTTCACGCCGGCATAGGTGCCGAACCAGAGGTTCCCCGCGCGGTCCTCGAGGACGCACCGGATGTTGTTGCTCGATGGCCCATCCGGGGTCGTGAAGGTCTGCCAGGTCGTCCCGTCGAAGCGGCTGATCCCCCACGAGGTGGCGAACCAGAGGTTCCCGGCGCGGTCCTCGAGGATGGCGGCCACCGAGTTCCCGGCCAGCCCGTCGGCGAAGGTGAAGGTCTTCCACGTCCCTCCATCGTAGCGGCTCACTCCCCCGCCAGTGGTCCAGCTCCAGATGTTGCCCGAGCGGTCGACGAGGGCGACGTTCGAGGGCTGGCTCGGCAGCCCGTCGGCGGTGGTGAAGGAAGTCCACGTCACACCGTCGTAGCGGCTCACACCCGCGTCGGTCCCGAACCAGAGGTTCCCCGCGCGGTCCCCGAGCATGGAGGAGACGTAGTTGCTGTAGGCAAGGCCGTCGACGCTGGTGAATGTCTGCCACCCGCACCAGCCGTCTCGCGCCATGCCACCGGAGAGCGCGAGGACGGCCAACGTGGAAGCGATGAGCTTCCGCACGGCCCCACCCGGCCCGCCTCGAAACGCGGTTCTCATCCCGATGTTCCCCCTGGCCGCGGGACGGCCACCGGGCTCGCCCTAGCGAGCGAGCGGCATCGCGCGCAGGGCATATCGGGCGCCAGTGAGGTTCGACAGGTGAGGTGAGCGAGCGAGGGAACGCTGTCCCGTGAACATCGGTCGGCCTGCCGGTATCCAGTCGCTTGCATGTCTCCGTCAGTGAGAAGGACGGAGATGGGACGCACGCGTTGGTGGCGAAATGCGGCGCCCGACTCCTCCGGAACGTGCCCGGATGGCCGGGGCCCGCCTCGCGTCAGTGGGGAATATGGACCGCGGTCGGTGGCTCGACCAGCGAAAACAGGCCCTGCGAGGCGTGCCCGGGGCGTCCTCTAGTTAGTAGAGGATCAGTCGCGGCCCGGACGCTCGGCTGTCGCGACTCGCCCGTCCATCGCCCGGCCCAGCGGATGGACACCGCCGCCATGCAACAGGGTGTCGCCGGGGCGGAGCCTCCCGTGCACCACGAGACGGGAGGCCTGGTTCGAGCCGACACTTCCGAAGAAGTCCGAGACGTAGTGCGCGGTGAAGCCTCCCGGGCAGTCCGGACAGTCCACCGCCGCGTACTGCTCGAGGCAATAGTCGAGCAGGCCGTCGTCGTCCCCGATCGCCGCGAGGGGCACGGCGATCTCGAAGGTGCGCGGGTGGAGCGTGAATCGCGATGTGCCCGTCATGGGGCCCCACCCCGACTCGTCCGGTGCGATCCAGCGCGTCACGAAGGATCCATCGGGGCGCACCTCGGATCCCTGGACGATGTAGTCGTAGCCCCGCCAGTAGCCGGTCGGCGCCTGATCGGTGTTGAGGAAGAGCTGCAGGGACCATCCACCCGGCTCTTCCGGGTCGTAGGACGTCCGATACAGCGGATCGCGCGCCAGGAACTGCGCGCGCAGGTAGAGCGTGTCGCCCCGGACCTCGGTTCTGACGTTGATGATGGCCGGGACCTGCAGAGACTCGTCCGGAAGCTCCTGATTCGTTCCGGCGATCGTCGCAGCAAGGACGTAGTCGTGCGCACCACCTCGGATCTCCGCCCGGTAGGTCCTGAGCACGTAGTCCATCCACCCGTCGTCATCCCCCAGCACGGCAGCCGGGACGCTGAAGCTCACCCGGCCGGGCTGGACCGAGACCGCGACCGACGCGACCTGGATCGATCCGATGTCCGACTGGCGATAGACCGCGAGCTCGCCATCCGGCATGAGGATCAACTCGTAGTCGACTCCGCCGTGCCGGCCCGTCTCGCCGCGCTGATCGGTGTCGAGCGCCAGCTGGAACGCCCAGCTCGCGCCGGTCCGCGATGGGGTGTCGAGCGGCAGCCGCCCGGCCGCGACATCGTTCGAGAGCGACAGCTCGAACCCGATGGCATCGCCATGGCGCGCGATCCGCACGCTCTGGACGGCAGGCGGCTCCGCGCCGTCCCCGGTGACGGGCGAGAGCGACGGTGCCACGGGCAGATCGCGGCAGGAGGCCACGCTGAGCAGGGCGATCCCTGACAGGAGCACCAGAGCTGCTCTGGCGCTGAGTCCGCTCCGAACAGCCTGGTCGTTTTCCATCGGCCATTACTTCACGCAAGTGTCAGTCCAGTCGCTCGTGGCAGTCCCAGTTAGCGGCGAGTCGTTGCGATCACGGTGGTTCGCGAGACCCCCACTACATGCGGGCGGCACCGCACCGCGGCCGCGCTCCGCGGAACCGTCGTCCACACCGACACCCAGGTCGCGGTATGGTGGAGTCGACGGAGGTTCTGATCCCAAGCGAGCACGCCCGCAAGGAGGCACTCATGCCGCAGCGCTCTTCGATCCTGCTGACGCTCGTCGCCCTCACGCTCACGGCGCCGCCGTCGCCCACGCGGGCGCAGACCACGACCCCGCTGGTGGGATACCGCCCGCCCGCCGATTCGGTGCGTCGCGAGATGGCGATCCCCTCGCGGCCGGGCGTGCGCGGACGCATCGACTCCACCGGCTATGCGCTGCACGCTGCGCAGATGGCACGCGTCTGGGAGCGGTCCGCCGAGCCGCCCGCGCCCGATTCGCTCGGCCCCCTGCCCACCCCTGGAGTGGCGGCGGTGATCTGCCCGCATGACGACTTCAGCCTTGCGGGCCGCGTGTACCGGCGCGTGCTGCCGCTGGTGACCGCGCGCACGGTCGTGCTGTTCGGCGTCTTCCACGGCTACTGGCGCTTCGGCGAGCGCGATCGGATAGTGTTCGATCCGTACCACGAGTGGACCGCGCCCGACGGCATGGTGCCGGTCTCGCCGTTGCGCGAGGCGCTGCTCGCGCGACTGCCGCGCGAAGACTGGACCCAGGACTCGACCGCGCACGACCTCGAGCACTCGCTCGAGCCGCTGGTGTGCTGGCTCAAGCACATCCGCCCGGACGTGGAGATCGTGCCGATCATCGTGCCGGCCGCGCGCTTCGAGCGGCTCGAGGCGCTTGCCGACCACCTGAGCGGAGCGCTCACTGCGGAGCTCGAGGCGCGCGGCTGGGGATGGGGCCGCGACGTGGCCATCGCCATCTCGGCGGACGGCATCCACTACGGGCCGGACTTCAGCCAGCTCACCTTCGGCGCGGGCGGCATGAAGGCCTACGAACTGGCCACCGCGAAGGACCGCGGGCTGCTCACCGGGCCGCTGCAGGGCCAGCTCACGACCGCGAAGATCCGCACGCTGTACGAGACCTTCGTGGACCCGCAGCACCCTGATACCTACCGCTGGACCTGGTGCGGGCGCTTCTCGGTGCCGCTCGGCCTGCTCACGCTCGAGCGAGTGGCGCGGGGCGCGGGCGGGGCCATTGGCTGGCCGGTCGCCTACGCCACCTCCATCAGCGGGCCCGAGCTGGGCCTGCGCGACATCGGCATGGCCCCCACCGCTCCCACGAACCTCTACCACTTCGTGGGCTACCCGGGCGCCGCGTTCACGCTCGGGGCGTCGCAGCGCTGAGGACGAGGCGGATGGGCGATGCCCGGAGCAACGGGGGAACGAAGGCCGGAGCGATACTGGAGGCGGCACCCGGATTCGAACCGGGGAATAAGGGTTTTGCAGACCCTCGCCTTACCACTTGGCTATGCCGCCTCACGGGTGCTGCTCTTGCCGTGGGGCGAGGACGATAGCAGGCGGCCGCGAATAGTCGCAAACTCCCTGAACCGTCCCAGTTCTCCCCCGAGGCTGCGCTCCTGGAAAGATCGGAGCGCTGACCGTCCCTCCCCCGCCTGCTCCCGTACCCACGCTCAGATGCCGACCCCGACGTGGATCGCAGCCAAGGTTCCGCGGCTCCCCGCTGAGATCCGGCGGTAGTAGCCAGCACCGACATTGACGAGGGCGAGGAAGCTGCCGCGTTTCTCAGGGCCGACGAAAGTGCGGCCCGCAGTGGTCCCCAGCGGATCGGACCAGGTGCGCAGGATCACCACGCGAGCTTCGCCCATGATCGGGATGCCCGACCCGCGCGCGCCTTTCCGGGGGGTGAAGACGCCCCAGTACCCGAGCCCGAGGCGTCCACCATCGGTGCCGGGACTGAGCGTGACCGTGATGCTGCGCACCCACGGCCCGCGATTCCGCTCGTCCAGCGTCCCGTACAAGTGGACATACCGCGAGGTGAACGACCAGCGGTCCGGGTTTCCCCATTCGAGGGACGAGACCGAGAGAAGCACGTCGTCCTCGCTCGGCCGCGCGACGAACCACGAGCCCCTGGACGGTCTCCCCGGCACCTGCGGCATCACAGATCCCGCGTCAGCGCCGTGGCACGATCCGGGAATGGCGATGACCAGCAGGAACAGTCCCACGACGAGTGGTCGCATCAGCCCTTCACACCACCCTCCGGGACCGCCTCCCCTCCACCCACGAGCGCCACGCCGCTGGCCAGCAGGGGCCCGACGAAGAGCACGGCAGTGGCGATCTTCGTGAGGAACAGAAGGTTCGGAAAATGCCCGGGGGCGAAGTAGTACCCGAGGAAGAACAACGACAGAGCGACCAGCAGCGCGCCCGCCACGCGGGGCCAGCGACGGGATAGATACGCCAGGAGGAAGAACGGGACCGTCGTGACGAGCAGTTGCATGAACATGCCGACCGGATCCTTGAGATCCCCGAAGACGTTGAACACTCCCCAGGCGCAACCGAAGATGAGCAGGACCCGGAAGGCCGTCTTGTGCGGGCCCCAGTACGTGAACAGCGAGCTGAACATCCAGGTGAACCAGAGCAGGGCCAGGTAGACGAGGGAGAGCTCCTCGGGCTCCCTGAGAACACCGCCCGAGCGCGTGTAGCCATAGAGGATGAACGCGACGAGCCCGGTGATGACGAAGGCGTGATACGCAGCGCGATGGGCCGCGCGGCGCTGGAATTCGTCCTGGTCCCTGAGCCAGCCCAGCTCGCGCAGGATGCCTGGACCGAAGGTGCCCACTCCCGTCAGAGCGAGGAAGCCCCAGTGCTTCCCCGTGAGCGCGAAGCCGAGCAGGGCCAGGCCGCCCCCGATCAGCGTGGCTGGAGAGGGTCGCTAGCGGAACCAGCCTGAAATAGCGGCCATGGTGTTCATCCTTATCGGTTGGGGTCCGTCGCGTCCTCGATCAGTCGTTGGCATCCAGCGAGATCGGATCGAGCGGAATCGGCGGGTGGTCCGCCGCGGCCAGACCGGCGCACACCGTGAGGGCCTCGACGACCAGGCCCAGTCCCATCACGGCGAGTCCGGTTGTCATCCCGCGCCCTTTCTCTTCCGGCTGCTCGCGGGGCCGCGATTCCGATCGGTCCCGCCGAGGATGAAGACCTCTTCGACCGAGGCCCCGAACACTCTGGCGATCCGGATCGCCAGGCCGACCGACGGGTTGTACATCCCGCCTTCGATCGCCACGACGGTCTGTCGGCTCACGCCGACGCGCCTGGCCAGTTCTTCCTGGGTCATCTCACCGTTCAGGAAGCGCAGCTTCCGGACCTCGCTGCGGACGCCCTCGCTCATGGGAGGCAGGATAGGAAGGGTTCGGATGGCTGTCAAGCTAACTTGACATAACGTCAAGACAACCTGACTCGGGAACCCACACGAGATGCTTGATCGGGCTGCCCTGGGTCCTCCTTCGGGAATCCGAGGATCGCGCCGCCACCAAGCGGTCGCCACGTAGAGGACGTGAGCCGGACCGTCGCCGCTACGGGGCCACCCAGGCTGCTGGCTCGACCAGCTTCGCGCGGATCACGAAGCGCTCGGCGTCGGGACCCGCGGGGTGAAGCAGATCGGAGGTCACCAGCGTCAGGGACGCCGCTCCGGTCGTGTCGGACACGTCCCCGCGGTCAGGCCCGACCACGGCGCCCCATTCCACCTCGTAGGTATAGGTGTCCTGGAGCGTGTCGATCAGGATGACATCGTGCTCGCGAAGCGCGCCCAGACCGCGCGGGAATCCTTCCCGATCGCCCGCGAGGGCGCAGTTGCCCGGTTGCCCCGGGAACGCGGAGGTCACGATGTGGTTCACCACGCGCTCGAGATGGGCTGGTTCGGTGCCCTCGGCGATCAGGGCCGAGATCCCGAGCCGCGGGATCTCGATGCGGCCGAACACCCCGCTCTCCAGTGTCATGGGCATCCACGCGGCCGGCGGCGGCCGCCGCGCGGTCGGACCGATCAACCTCGCCTGGAGCCGTGCCGCTTCGAACTTCTTCGCCTCGATCGAATGGAAGGCGCGCGCCGCGGTGACGTTCTTGAACCACAGCCCGAAGAAGAGGAGCCCGGCGAAGAACAGGACCAGCCCGGGCCAGTGGTGCAGCATCCGTCGACTCATGTGGATCCCGGTGCAACCAGGAAAGCGCCGGCTGGGCCCTCCCGCGCCGCGCCTGCGCGATGCAGGCACGGCCGCGGGAGAGCCACCAGCGGCTACGGCAAGGTCACGGCATTCGTGTCCAGCGTCACGGCGCCGGTGCGTGCCAGCGCCCTGCCATTCAGGCTCGCGCCAGAGGTCAACGTGATGCTCGCCAGCGCGATGATGTTGCCCTTGAACGCGGTGCCCGTACCGAGCGTCGCGCTGCTGCCGACCTGCCAGTAGACGTTCCGCGCCAGCGCCCCACCGATCAGAGAGACGGCGGCGTTCGACGCGGTCGTGAGCGTGCTCCCGATCTGGATGACGAAGACCGAGTTCGCATTGCCCTGGCCATCGAGCGTGACGGTTCCCGTCAACTGGGCCGACGAGTTGAAGCAGTAGACACCCGGCGCGAGCGTGCGTCCTCCCAGGTCCAGGCTGGTCATATTGGTGCCGCACGGCCGGCCCGCGAGATCGTTGTAGGCCGTCGTGAGATCGGTCTGCGCGTTCGCCGCGGTCGGGTCACCGGCGTGGATCGTTCCCAGAGTCGGCTGCCCCGCGGGAAGACCGATGATCGAGTTCCCCGGGCTCACGCCCACGCTGCCCGTGATGGTCGTGGTCGCGCCGGTGTTGGTCACCGTCGAGCCCCCGAGGATCGAGAAGGTCCCCGCGGTGCCCAGCGTGGCCGGAGGTGCGAGTGCGGTCACATTCACCGTGGCGTAGCCCGTGATGGCGCCACTCGTCGCCCGGACGGTGTTCGGGTATGCGCCCGCCGTCCCGCCCGCGGTGAAGAGCCCCGCGGCGTTGATGCTGCCGCCGCCCGCAACCGTGGACCACACGGGCGTGATCGGCACGATGTTGCCGCCCGCGTCCCTGCCGGTGGCCACGAACTGCTGGGTCCCACCGACGATCACCGAGGCGGGGTTCGGGGTCACCGTGATCGTCGCCAGTGGACCGGGGCTGACCACGATGACCGTGGCGTTGCCCGTCAGGCCGCCGCTGGCGGCCTGGACGGTGTTGGCGTACGTGCCGTTCACCAATCCGGCGGTGAACAGGCCGGTGGGGTTGATGGTGCCACCACCGGCGATGACCGCCCACGATGCCGAAGTGGATACCACATTGCCGCGATAGTCCCGCCCGGTGGCGGTGAACTGCTGGGTCGCGCCCTGGACCACCGTGGCCGGATCGGGCGTGACCGTGAGCGTCGTCGCCGGACAGGGTCCGTTGGCGGTGCGACAGCTCAGGGCCCCGATCGCGAGCGCGGCGCACAGGAGAACGATCGCGCGTGCTGCTGAAGGCCGACGAAACGTGAGCATGGTGTTTCCCCCTTTATCGGTGTGGACGACCTTATGGCTGACGCTTGAGCATCTCGCGATTGATCACCACGAACTCGACCCGGCGGTTCAACTGCATGTTGGCCGCACTGGTATTGGGCACCATCGGCTTGGACTCCCCGTAGCCCTTCGACGTGATCTGGTCGGGCGCGAATTGCGGGAAGTGCTCCAGCAGGTAGGCCCGCACCGCCGCGGCGCGGCGGTCGCTGAGTCTGCGGTTGTAGGCATCGCTGCCGCGCCAGTCGGTGTGTCCACCGATCTCGATGCGGAGTCCCGGCCACTTGGTCAGCACCCGGCCGACCGTCTCGAGCACCGCGTGGGCCTCGGGCCGGATGGTCGACTTGTCATAGTCGAAGTTCACGTCGGAGAGCACCAGCTTGCCGGTGTCGAGCAGCTCCGTCTCCAGCTGCAGCTCGCGCTCCACGATCGGGCAGCCGTCGCGGTCGACCTTGGCGCCCGCGGGCGTGTTGGCACAGCGGTCGAGCCCGTCGCACACGCCGTCGCCGTCCGAGTCGATCGGGCAGCCGCGCGAATCGACGCGGCAGCCTCGGGGGGTGTCCGGGCACTGGTCGAGCCCGTCACACACGCCGTCGCCATCCGAGTCGATCGGACAGCCGCGCGCATCCACCTTGCAGCCCCGTGGGGTGTTCGGGCAGTCGTCCCGGCTGTCGGGTACGCCGTCGCCGTCGGAGTCGAGATCGACCACCTTCTCCTCACCCGCACCGCCGAATGCGAACGTGAGCCCCGCCCCCACCACGATGTCGTCGACGTGGGACTTCGACCAGCCCTCCTTGGAGAGCTCCAGCAGGTTGCGCGCCTCGAGCCGGATGCCGAGCGCGTCGTTGAGTCGCACCCGCACGCCGCCCGCGGCCTCGAAGGTGGTGGCGTTCCGGAACTCGCCACTGGCGGGCCGGTACGTCGACCAGCCGCCGCCGAGTGAGACGAACGGGTTGAAGGTGCGCACCGTCGCCGAGCTCAGCAGCAGGTTGGCCGAGTAGTGGGTCAGGCTCTCCGTGCACTCGGCGCAGTCCTTGGTGCCGGTGTATCCGCCCGCGAGGTCGAGCCAGAGCGGAGAGACCAGCCGGACGCCGGCGCGGCCGCCGAAATAGACGTCGTCCGTCAGCTTCTGCCCGCTCGAGAACAGGCGCTCATTGTCGAAGAAGGTCCAGCCGACGAACGGCGTCAGGTAGAACCGCTTCTCCTCGAAGTCGGCCGCGCCTGCGGCACGCACCAGCAGCGCCGCCGTCAGGACGGCGAGGGTGATCCACGTACGTGCACGCGTCATATTCTGCCTCCAATGGTGTGGGGATGTAGTGCGCGTTTCCGGGCGTCCCCGGGAGCGGCGCCGCTGTGCAGGGGCATCTCCTGTGCCACGCGGCCGAGGGCGTAAGCGGCTGGTAACGCTGGCCCCGCGCGGGGGCCGGGCCCGCGCGGGAGCCCCGCGTGTAACTCTGGCGGGTCGCTATCTACAATCGCGCGGCCCGCTGGCGCGGGTGTATGCTGCGTGCGCCGGAAGGCGAGGTGGTCCGTGCGTGGCGCCGGTCCGCTCGCCGACGCGCGAGCGTTCCCCCGCCGGCCGACCAGGAGGATCCCCCCATGCTGCACGCGCTGCTGATCGACGACGACGCGGACTTCCTGCTGGGACTGGCCGAGCTGGCACGCCAGGAGGGGTTCGTGGTCTCCACCGCCGGCTCGTTGAGGCAGGCACGCGCGCACCTCGGCCGCGAGGCGGTGGACATCGTGGTGGTGGACCTCTCGCTGCCGGACGGCGCGGGGACCGAGCTGCTCCAGGAGTTGAAGGAGAGCCCGGAGACCGACGTGATCATGATCTCGGGGGTGGCGACGGTCGACTCGGCGATCGAGGCGCTGCGGCTGGGGGCGCTGGACTATCTGACCAAGCCGCTGGACACGCGGCGGCTGCAGGCGGTGCTGGCCAACGCGGCGCGGGTGCGCTCGCTCAAGGAGCAGGTCGGTTCGCTGCGCGGGGAGCTGCGCAAGTTCGGCCGCTTCGGGCAGATGATCGGCAACTCGGCGCCGATGCAGAAGGTCTATGACCTGATCGCGCGGGTGGCACCGACCGACGCGACGGTGCTGATCACCGGCGAGAGCGGCACCGGCAAGGAGATCGTGGCGCAGGCGATCGTGGACCTGGGGCCGCGGCGCCACCGGCCGTTCATCCCGCTGGACTGCGGGGCGATCCCGCCGACGCTGATCGAGAGCGAGCTGTTCGGCCACGAACGGGGCAGCTTCACCGGCGCGACCCAGCAGCGGCGCGGGCACTTCGAGCGCGCCTCGGGCGGCACGCTGTTCCTCGACGAGGTCACCGAGATGCCGATCGAGCTGCAGGTGAAGCTGCTGCGGGTGCTGGAGTCGGGGGCGCTGACGCGGGTCGGCGGGGAGGCCCACATCCCGGTGCGGGTGCGGCTGCTGGCGGCCTCCAATCGGCCGCCGCGCGACGCCATCCAGGCCGGCCGGCTGCGCGAGGACCTCTACTACCGGCTCAACGTGTTCCCGATCGTGCTGCCGCCGCTGCGCGAGCGCGAGGGCGACGCGCTGCTGCTGGCGGACCACTTCCTGGCCGCCATCAACCAGTCCGAGGGCACCGCCAAGCGCCTGAGCGCGGCGGCCCGCGAGCGCATCCAGAGCTATCCGTGGCCCGGCAACGTGCGCGAGCTGAAGAACGAGATCCAGCGCGCCTTCATCATGTCCGAGGAGGTGATCGAGTTCGAGGGTCTCACCGCCGGGCCCGCGCCGGCGGCGCCGCGGCCGGCCAGCGCGCCGGCGGCGGGGGTCGGCGGCTCGCTCGACGACGCCGAGCGCCAGTTGATCCTCGCCACCCTCGAGCGCTGCGCCGGCGACAAGAAGCAGGCCGCCGAGATCCTCGGCATCTCCCTCAAGACCCTCTACAACCGCCTCCACCTCTACGCCCGCATCTGAGCCGCGCCCCAGCCCCCGCTGGATTGAAATCGGTTCACTCGATTGAAGGATCTTCCCCGCGTGGCGGGTCGAAGACGCGCGATGGATCCCATGACAACCTGGGATGAATCGGGCGGGCGCGGTCCTGGACAACGAGTTGCGATCGAGGCACCCACCGCGGGCCCGGCGGCACGATTCTGGTTTATCGGCGCTTGGGTGCACGGGGTCCAACCGTGTCCGGTGCGCGCCCCCCTTGAAGCGTCCCGGTCCCGGCGAAGGCTCGGGGGTGGCGCTTTCGCGCCGGGATCGCCGTCTCGGTCCGCGATTGGTGGGATCGGCGAACGAAGTCCATACTCCAGCAGTCGTCGATGCGCGGGATGCGTCGGAACTCCCTCCTCAGGTATCACGGTCAGGAACGCTCCATGGCGAAGTGGTCTCACCAGCACACGCTGAATTCCGGGTTGATCGTGATCGGTCTGCTGGCGATCCTGAGCAGCGGGGCGTCCCTGTTCGCGTCGAACATCCTGGTCCAGAACATGGCGGGACTCGCCATCGGCGAGGTCCGCGATCTCGCCGACTGCCAGACGCTGCGGCTCATCGGCCTCCGGGAGGTGTCGGACGCGAGCGCTTCCCTGCTCACCGGCCAGCCGCAGTACGCCCGCGGGGCACGCTCGGCAGGCACGCTGGTGCGCGATCAGGTGGGGCGTCTGAGAAGCCAGATCATCGACCCCGGGGCACGTTCCGTCCTCGACCGCGTCGAGCGGGCCGAGCGCGCGTACCAGTTGGCGTTCGAGCAGGCGCTGCAGGCCCCTGCTGGCCGGTCGGCGGTCTCCGCGTCGGAGGCCATGGGGTCGCGCGGGCAGGCCCTCGAAGCGGCGCTGGACGCTCTGGTCGCCCACATGGAGCCGGCGACGGGGGGAGGGCTCTCGACCACCCGGACCTCGGTGAAACGCACCCAAGCGATCTTCAATCTGATCACCTCCATCTCGATCTCGCTGGCGGTGATCCTGTGCATCATGCTCATCGTCATCATCAACCGGACCTATCGCGAGGAATCGAGCGCGCGCATGCTCGCCGAGGAGGGGCAGACCCGGACCACCGCCGCCCTGCGGGAGGAGAAGGCGGCGAGTCACCTGAAGGACGAGTTCCTCGCCACCGTCTCGCACGAGCTGCGCAATCCGCTCGCGCCGATCCTCACCTGGACCCAGTTGCTCCGGAGCGGCACCCTCGACTCCGACAAGTCCCAGCGCGGACTGGAGGTCATCGAGCGCAACGTCGTCTCCCTGGCGCAGTTGATCGACGACCTGGTGGATGTCTCGAGGGTCGTCTCGGGCAAGTTCCGGCTCGACGTGAGACCGGTCGACCTGGCCCCCGTGATCCGGGCAGCGGCCGAGTCCCAGCGCCCCGCGAGTGAGGCCAAGCAGATCCGGCTGCAGCTCGTCCTCGACGAACGGGCGGGCTTGATCTCGGGCGATTCGGAACGACTCCAGCAGGTGGTGGGGAATCTGCTCTCCAACGCGATCAAGTTCACTCCCAAGGGCGGCAGCGTGCAGGTCACGCTGGGACGCGCGGACTCGCACGTCGAGATGGGGGTCTCCGACAGCGGGATCGGGATCGAGGCGGCCTTCCTGCCCCATGTCTTCGAGCCCTTCCAGCAGGCCATGGACGGTTCGATGCGGCGCCACGGCGGGCTCGGCCTCGGCCTCTCGATCGTCCGCCACATCGTCGAGTTGCACGGCGGCGAGATCGTGGCCCGGAGCCAGGGCCCGGGAAAGGGCGCCAGCTTCACGGTCAAGCTCCCGCTGCTCGGCACCGGCGAGGCGTCGGGCACCCGGCTGCCCCGACACCCCGCGGTCACGGATGGGATGGGTGACATCTACCTTCGGCGACTCGACAAGATCCGGGTGCTGCTGGTGGACGACGAGCCGACCGCGAACGAGGCGCTGCAGGTCCTGCTGGCTTCCTGCGGCGCGGAGGTCCGGGTCGCGGGCTCGGCGGCGCAGGCGATCCAGACGCTCGATGTCTGGAAGCCGGACGTGCTGATCTCCGACATCGCCATGCCCGAACAGGACGGGTACACGTTGATCCGCAAGATCCGGGCACGCAGCCCGGAAGCGGGCGGCGATATCCCGGCCGCGGCGCTCACCGCCTACGCCAAGATCGAGGATCGGGTGAGCATCCTGGCCGCGGGTTTCCAGATGTACCTCTCCAAGCCAGCGGACCCGAGCGAGTTGATCGCCGTGGTGGCCAGTCTCGCGAATCGGCGGCGGGCGGACAGACGCCTGGAGGACTCTCCGGAGCGGACGTAGTGTCCGTACCGTCGAACCCGCCCTGGCCAGGACGCCGAGAGGGGTGAACGTGACGAGATTCTCGCGGGCATTGCCGATGCTCCTGATGGTGCTGGGCCCGGCGGGGGCGCCCGCCTCGCCGGCGGGCCCGCTGCCCGGCGTCGGCATCGGACTCGCGGTCCCGATCGTGAGGCAGGCGCCCGAGCGCTGCGGCCAGGCGGCGCTCGAGATGGTGCTGCGATACTACGGTGCCGATCCCGCATCCCTGCGCGAAGGGGACCGCGCCTACGATCCGGTGCTGCGCGGCTCGCTCATCACCGACCTCGCCGCCGCCGCGCGCCGCGCCGGATACGATGCCGCGATCGCGACCCTGACACCCGATTCGTTGATCGACCTGCTCGCCGCCGGGGTGCCACCGGTCGTCCTCTATCAGAATGGCCGGCGGCCGCTGACCGTCCCGCATTTCGGGGTGGTGACGGGCTGGGACCCCGTGCGCGAGGCCTTCACGCTGCACGATGGCGGCGCCCTTCCTCGCGTGGTGCGGCGCGACCAGCTGGCGAAGAGGTGGCGGACGGCCGGCTCACAGGCGTTGATCGTCCGGCGACGCGTGCCATGAGCGCGAAGGGCGCGGCCTGTCGGGCCGCCGGGATCCTGTGGCTCGCGTCGCTCGGGAGCTGCGCGCACTTCGTCGTGCTCAACGACCCGCTGACGGCGACCGAGCACAACGACCTCGGCGTGGCGTACGAATCGACCGGTCAGCTCGACCTGGCCGCGAGCGAGTACCGCCACAGCCTGAGGCTCGATCCACGACAGGCCCGGGCGCGGGTCAACCTCGGCAACGTCGAGGCCGCCCGGGGGCGCTGGAGCACCGCGGAGAAGTGCTACCGCCGCGCGCTCGCCGATTCCTCGACCGATACCGATGCCCTGAACAATCTCGCCCTCGCGCTGCTGCGTCAGGACCGGCGGCTGGACGAGGCGCGCTCGCTCGCCGAGCGTGCGGTGGCCGCCGGCGGTGAGCGCGACTCGATCTACCGAGCGACGCTCGCCGACGTGATGGCGGCCCCGCGCCGACCGCGGTGAATCCGCACCCTCTCGCCCGGGTTCGAGTACCGCGCCACCCCCGCCCGTCGGCGCCCGCCCCCTGCCAGCCTTGTAGTTCCAACGAGGCTTTGTAGAAACCTCCCCCGCCGGCACGACCCGGGAAGCCCCGCCCGGCGTGGGTCAGGCCCGCCGGTGGAGCGGTCAACTCGCCCGTTCACATCGGCTTCGGGAGAGATGCCGGCCCGGGCCGCCGGCTGGCACCTTTCATGCGGTCCTGGCTCAGATGACGGTGGGGCGCGAGACGGGAGAGAGAGAGCGAAGCACGAAGCATCGCTTCGCGGCGGGGCGCGCGTATCAGAGCCCACGAGACGGCGACCAGCCGAGACTCGCTTCGTGGCCTCGCCGTCCGCGTGTCCGACCGACGACGGTCCCGATGTCGTCGGCGCGCCGGGGCGCGCAGGCCTCGGCCATCGGCCCATCTGCGCACTCGGAGGAGCACCCTTGGACATGAGTCATCCCATCCATCGCACGATCCCGGCAGTCCGCGTGCGGCTGCTGGTCGCGACCTTGTCGGTCATCCTGGTTTCCGTCTCCGCCGGCGTCGGCCGGGCGGCGCAGTTCATCCCGTCCATCGGGTTCACGAAGGCCACGGATTCCAGCGCAGGCGACGGCAAGCTCTACGGGGGCGTGGCGCTTCGCGCTTCCCTGCTGCCGTTCCTCAGCGCCGAGGGTGGCATCGCCTACCGCGAGGAGTCACTTTCCAACGACGACCTCAAGATCCGGATGTGGCCCGTGACGGCGTCCCTGTGGCTGACCCCCGTCCCCATGCTGTACGCGGGCGGCGGCCTCGGCTGGTATCGCACCACCTATGACTACCGGAGCACGCTGCCGTTCACCGACTCGACGACCGACAAGATCGGCGTCCACCTGGGCGGCGGCCTGGCGTTCCCGCTCGCGCCCAGGCTCGGGCTGGATCTGAACGGCCGGTACATCTTCATGCAGAAGGACGACAGCATCCAGCTTCCCACCCAGTTCAATCCCGATTTCTGGAGCACGTCACTCGGGCTGGCGATCAGGTTCTGATCCCGGCACGGGGTGGCATCCGGCCACAACCCGAGAGGTGAGAGCATGACCACGTTTCCGAAGCCGCTTCGCTTCTGGACCGCACTCTTCGTGATCCTCTGCATGAGCTCGCTCACGGTCGGCCCGGCGGCCGCCGGGCTCGCGCCCTCGACGCGATCGGGAGCGACCACGGTCGCCTCGGCGCGCGATGCCGACCTGCTGGTCGCCCAGCGCACGCTCGAGAACAAGGTCGTGGCGCAGAAGCTGCGCGACTACGGCGTCTCGCCCACCGAGGCCCAGCTCAGGCTCGCCAGCATGTCCGACCAGGACCTGCACCGTTTGGCGAGTGCGTCCAAGGGGCTGCCGAGCGGAGGTGACGGCACCGGGGCCATCATCGGGATCCTGGTCGTGGTGATCCTGGTGATCGTCGTCCTCCGGCTCATGAACAAGCAGGTCATCGTTCGCTAGACGCGGCCGGGTCGCGTTCGGCGACTTGCCCCGCCCCGACACATTCCCCAGGGCTCGAAGGGAGGCGCCCGATGCCCGCATTGCTCCAGATCTGCATCGTGATCGTGACCGTCGGGCTGCTCGTGATCGCGCTGCTGACCGTGCGCATGTTGGCCCGTTTCTTCAGCCAGGCCACCGAGGACATCTCACAGCTCTCGCTTGCGGTCCGTGAGTCGGTCGCCCAGATCGACCTCGTCACCCACGAAACGCACGCACTCGTGGCCTCGCTTCGGGAGTGCGTCCCACCCGTCCAGCGCGTCGTGGATCGCTTCGAGTCCGTCGGTCAACGAACGGCGGACCTGTCCTCCACCCTGCTCGACGAGATCGAACAACCGGTCTTCGCCGCCGCCGCCGTCGCACGGGGCGTGAGATCGGGCGCCGATCACTTCCTCAGACGACTGATGCAGCGACTCGCTCCCCGCCGTTCCTCGATCAATGGAGGCCAGGAACATGAATGACACTTCGCACGCTCGCGGTGGTTCGAGCACCGGTTCGACCCTGATCGGCTTCGCACTCGGCGCCGTGGTCGGGGCCGGGATCGCGCTCCTGCTGGCCCCCGACAGCGGGAAGCGGACGCGCCAGCGCCTCGCTTCCACCGCCCAGCGGCTGGGCAGGGATGCCGAGCACACGCTCGATCAGGCTCACGACACGATCACCGAGCTGGGGACCGACGCGCAGTCCGCCATGAAGGCCGGCCGCGAAGCATTCCTGCACGACCGCGCGACTCGCGAATCGCGCTCCGATCGCCGCGCGGCCCACGCCGGCGACCACGCGGCGGACCTCGCCGCGGTGAAGCGTACGGCAGAGTAGGTCACCGGCGGCCCACGTCCGCATCGGAAGAGGGAGGATGTCATGCGACGGACAATGCATCTCACCATGCTCGCGGCGTTCCTCGCCGTACTCGCGTCCGTGAGCGCTTCGGGCTGTGCGTCGATGAACAAGACCGCCCGGGGCGCGGTCATCGGCGCGGCGGCCGGCGGCTTGGCAGGGGGCGTGATCGGCAACCAGACCGGCTCGACGGCGCGGGGCGCGATCATCGGCGCCGCGGTGGGCGGCGCGGCGGGCGCGATCATCGGTCGCCAGATGGACCAGCGGGCGAAGGAGATCCAGCAGAGCGTCCCGGGCGCCATCGTCGAACGGGTCGGGGAAGGCATCCAGGTCACGTTCCCCTCGGGGCTGCTGTTCGATTTCGACTCCGACGTCGTCCGGAGCACCGCCGCCACGAACCTGAACGAACTGGCGATGAACCTGAGCAAGTACGGCGACTCGAACCTGATGATCGCCGGTCACACCGATGCCGTCGGGAGCCCGGAATACAACCAGGCGCTCTCGGAGCGACGCGCCCAGGCGGCCGCACGTTACCTCGCGGCCCAGGGAGTCTCCCGCCACATCGCGACGGCAGGGCTCGGGGAGCGGGAGCCGATCGCGTCGAACACCACCGAGGCCGGGCGCCAGCAGAACCGGCGCGTCGAGATCGCGATCTACGCGAGTGCGACGTTGCAGGAAGACGCGCGACGCCAGGCCGCTGGGCGCTGACGCCGGCACGCATGCGACGGGCGGCCGGTGCCGCGCTGCTCGGCGCGACTTCAATCACGGCGGCATCCGGTTGAGCGACCCGGTCGGCCCGGCCGTCCATGTCCTGTGCGATCAGCCCGGATGGACGATCGAGCGCATGCGTGCCGCACTCACCATGATCCTCACCCACCCACCACCCAGCGGAGCGCGGCATGGAACGACAGAACCGGCAGGGCCCTTTCATCAAGGGGGATCCGAGCAGGTGCGGAGCCGGCCCGATCGCGGCACGCTCCGGGTTCGGGCAGGCCCGGCGGGCCGGACGATGGGCACGCCCCCTCGTCCTCGCCGCGGTGTGCGCGCTGGTCTGCACCGGAGTGCGTCCCGCGGATGCCTACCGGCCGTTCGACGGAACTGACGCGCACGTGGCGGAGCCCCATCTGTTCGAGCTCGAGGCCGCCCCCGTCTCGTACGTGCGCCTTGGGAGCACGCGGGCGCTGATCGCTCCGCAGGTGACGTTGAACTACGGCACGGGTTCGGGATTCGAGTTCGTGCTCGAAGGCATGAACGTGATGCTCATGCACCCCGAACCGGAGGGCGCATCCCCGCGGCTGGAGGAGGCGACCTTCGCGGTCAAACAAGTGGTGCGCCAGGGCGTGCTGCAGGAGAAGAAGGGCCCCAGCATCGCGGCGGAGGAAGCGGTCCACTTCCCTTCCCGTGGACAATCGCACGCCGGGTTCGGCGCCGGCGTGATCGTCAGCCAGCCGCTGTCGGCCGCCCGAACCATGCTGCACTTCAACGCGGAGCTCGAGCGAACGCAGGAGCAGCAGACCGAGCGATTCGTCAGCGTGATCCTCGAGGGACCCGAAGCCTGGCCGATCCGTCCGGTCGGCGAGCTCTCCTGGGAGCGCGAGGGAGACGCGGCCGGGGCACGGGGATTCCTCGCCGGGGTGGTCTGGCAGACGCGCCAGGGCCTGGCGATGGACGTGGCGGTCAAGACCATCGCCACGGGTGAGGAGCACGGGTTCGAACTGCGCACCGGGTTCACCTGGCACATGCTCGTGCACGCGGGGGACTGAGCCCCACCCGTGACGCAGCGGGTGGCGCGTCCGGGCGAACGGCGGATCCGCGGCTCCCATCCGGCAGGGCACGCACCGAGGCACCGGAGCCACCGTGTGCGCGCTCCGCCGCACCCCGGGGCGCACCGAGCGCACCCGGAGCGGGCCCGGTCGGGCTCCATCGCGCCCGCTGGCAGCGCCTTGCGAGCCATCCATCCGAATCCGCCCCAGCGGCCCCGGACTTGCGCTGATCCCCAGCCGTACAGACCGGTGAGGGCACCCCCCAGCCGGTGGTCCAGAAGAGCCCACCTCCCACCCGGTCGGTCCGCGCTCGGCGGACCCAGCCGGAGCTGCGGCACTCCCTTCCCAATCGATGGGATCCACCACGGGCCATCCGGTCCGGGGAACGACTGGAGGCGCAGGACGAGCCAGGCGTGATCGTCCGGCGCGCCCGGGGAGGCTCCTTGAACCCACTCCGCCCCTACTCCGTCATCGCGGCCGTGTCCTTCATGCTGATCGCGGCACCCGCGGCGCTGCCCTCGATCCATTCCACACCCGGTGTTCCCGAGTCGGGGTGGACCGCACCCGTGCGGGAATCGCTGGGAGTCGTGTCCCTGGAGCCCCTCGGCGAGATCAAAGGCGGGCGACTGGCCGCCTATCGCGTCGGGCGCTGGCCCACCCGCGGACTGGCGGCCCGCGATCCGCGTTACGCCCCGCCCCCGGGCTTCTTCCCCGTGACGCTCGAGAACGCCTCGGCACTGGTCTCGAAGCGATTTCGACTCGGCGACTTCCTGACCCACGACCAGCCGAAGGTGTGGCCCAAGGTGCTGGTGCTGCGCGTGGCGCTGCTGGACAAGCTCGAACTCATCGGCGATGCGCTGGAGCATCAGGGGCTGCCCGGGCTGCTGCATGTCATGTCCGGCTTCCGCACCCCGCAGTACAACGCCCAGGGGGTCGGCCCCACGGGTGGACGGGCCAGTGAGAGCCGCCACATGTACGGAGACGCCGCCGACGTGATCGTGGATGCGGATGGGGATGGCGTGATGGACGACCTCGACGGCGATGGGAAGATCACGATCCGCGATGCGCGGGTGCTCTACGCCGTGGCCGAAGGCGTCGAGGCCGAGCATCCCGGGCTCGTGGGCGGCCTCTCCGCCTACCCGGCGACCTCCGCGCACGGGCCCTTCGTGCACATCGACGCCCGCGGGATGCGCGCCCGCTGGTGAGGCGCGGGCCGGCTACCGCACCACGAGGAGACGCTCGGTCCGCAGGCTGAGCGAAGGCGCATGCACCCGCACGCGGTAGACCCCGGGAGGGGCCGGGACGCCTCCCCGCATGCCGTCCCAGGTCAGCGTGAGCACGCCCTGGTCGGCCGCGACGGCCCGCGCCGGCACGCGCTCGACCTGCCTGCCGAAGAGGTCGAGCACGACCGCCGAAAGGTCGACGGGCACGTAGGACAGGCCACGCTCCGCGGTCGCCACGACGATCCGGATGGCGGGGGGCGCTGGGGCGCGACTGCGCGCCGCACTCCTCGCGGCCGCCGCGTGCGCCGGGCCCGGACTCTCGGCGGCCGGCGATGGCGGGGCGACGAAGATGCACGCCACCCCGAGAAGCAGGAGACGCGCGAGATCACGAGTGCTCATGGTCGGCCTCACGGATCAGAAGGCGATGACGATTCCGGATTCACGTGGAGGAGGGCGCTGCGGGATGCGATGTCAGGGCATTGCCGGATTCGTGCCGCGCAGGCGAAGCCCCTCCCGCGAAGTCTCTCCACCCGAAATGCTCGATTCACACGGGAAATGCGCTGATCCGCGCCGTGGGGACGCGCGTGGGGTGCCCGACGGAGGCGCCGGCGTTCAATGCTCAGGAACAAATTACAAGCGCGGTCGCCCCCCTCCCGGACTTCGTGCCCGGGTGGTCCGTGGGCTCAGGCTGTGGCGGTGGGCGCTGGTGGCGGTCCGTCCCCGGGGCGGACGGCCGTGCGCAGCGGGGCCAGCCCGGCGATCACGGTCTGAATCACCGCGGCGCCCGGCAGGGCGAGCAGCGACCCCGCGGGCCCGAGCAGTTGGGCGCCGGCGAGCACGCTCACGGTCACCACCAGCGGATGCATGCGCAGGTAGCGACCCATCACGCGCGGAGTGACGAACGTCCCGATCGCCCAGTTGATCGCGATGTACGCGACCAGCGCGCTCACGGCGCAGAACAGGCTCACGCTCGAGCCCGTGAGCACGATCGCGAGCGCGGCGACCAGGAAGCCGAGGTAAGGGATCAGCTCGCCCAGGGCGACGAGGAAGGCGAGCAGGAACGGGGCGGGACAATGCAACAGCGCCAGGGCGATGCCCACCGCGGTTCCCATGAGCACGCACACGATCGTCTGGCCGCGCACGTAGCTCTGCAGCGCACGGTCCACGGCGACACCGAGGCGGAGGATCTCGGAGCGGGCTTCGACCGGCGCGAAGCGCAGGAAGCTGTCCTGGACCGCCTCGGCCTCGGCCAGCAGGTAGAACGCCAGCAGCGGGACGAGCGCGACTCCCAGCACTTGCGCTAGGCCTCCGAAGAGCGGTCCGAGCCAGCGTGAGACCGTGCCCCCGATGTCCGACATCAGGCCGGCGGCCGTTCCACGCACATGCTCGACGACGGGGTCGAGCAGCGCGCTGAAGCCGTGATCGAAGGCGTACTCGCGCATCCGCTCGGCGATGGCCAACGCCGCGTCAGGAACCGTGGCGGAGAAGCGCGCGGCCTCCTCCAGCAGGCGCGGCACCGCGAGGACGAGGAACCAGCCCGTCAGCGCGACCAGTCCCAGGATGAGCGTCGCGGCGACCACCGGGCGGGGCAGGGAGCGCCCGCGCGGGCCGTGCAGGCGCTCGATCGCCCGCACCACCGGGAGCAGCGTGTAGGCGAGCAGGACGGAGTAGCCGATGAGCAACGCGAGATCGCGCATGGCCCACACCAGCGCCACCACGACGAGGGCCGTCCACAGCAGGGCCACGCGAGCCGAGGAGAGCGAGTCTCTCATCCCATTTGTCCGCGGCGCATCACGCTCGTTCCATCACCGTCCGCGCTCTCACCGCCGGTCGCGGGGAGCCGGATCCCCGGCTCCCGCGACCCGCGGGTTACCGCATCGTGACGCTCTCCGACACGGTGAAGCTCATGACCGTACCGCCCTTCAACTCGACCTGGTACCCACTGGTCTTGGAGACGACGCCCGCGGCCGTCACGCCACCGATGAGGGCGCCGAGCGCGGTGTGGTTGTGATCTCCGACGTTGTTCCCGACGATCGCGCCCGCCGCGGCGCCGCCGGCGATCACGCCGAGATTCCGCGCCCGGGTCGAACCCGCCACGATCTCGCCCGCATTCGCCGTCACCGCCTCATTGCGCCCATTCACCTGGATGCTGCGGACCGCGAGGTCGAGCATCGCCCGCGAGCCTCGCTGGGCCGGGACGGCGGCGGTGACGACACCCGTCACCTGACTGCCCGCAGCGATCACGCGGCCGTTCGTGCCGACGACATTCTCGGCAACCGTTCCGTACCAGGCATCACCCGAGCGAGCGGTCTTGGACGAGATGGTGCTGCCGATCGCGACCTGGATCGTGCTGCCCGCCGAGAGTCTCGGACCCGAGGCGGCGCGGTAGAACGGGCGCGAATTCGCGCGGCGACCGTCGGCGGAAGCCTCGGAGACGCCGTCCTTGCATCCGTTGAGCGTTCCGAGCGTCGCGGCGAGCGCGAGCGTGACCAGCAATGTGGTGCGAAGGTTCCTCATGATGCGTTCCTCTTCCTGGTTGGGCCCGATGGATGGGGCCGGGTTTCCGCCCGTCACGACACGCGTTCGAAACCCGGCCGCGAGCCCGATGACGTCGTCCGATCGGCAGGACCGTCGCGACCTGGATGCCGGGGAAGCCGGCGGTGCCTCGCGTGGGGTCGTGGGCGTCCAGGAATCGCCTCGGCGTTCGTGGAGTGGGCCTACTGCCTTGTCGCAAGACTTGAGAGCGCACGAATGGTGCCACCTGCGCGGCGGACGGCCCCGGAGCCGCGAGGTCGCGCGGGGCGCACGACTTGCAGGCTCGTGACCCTTCGCCGGACCCGTCCGCCGGCCGACGCGGCGCCGGCGCGGAGAGTCGAAGCTTCAATCCCGGGCGTGAACTACAAGGGCCGATTCCCGGGACGGCGACGGAACCCGGCGTCGAGGCTGAAGGGACCGGCGCCTCGCGCCGCGAAGCACAGGAAGACGAACGAGTAGAGCGCCGCCAGCTCGCCGTGATTCTGGATCGGCCAGGTGCCGTGCGGTTGATGCGCCGTGAAATAGGCGACCGCCATCTCCCCGCTCAGCAGGAAGGCCACCGGACGCGTGAACAGCCCCAGCCCGACCAGGATGCCGCCGGCGAATTCGAGGATCGCGGCGAATCCCATCGTCGAGGCCACCTGGAACGCGGCGCCCGGCGCGCCGCCCGCCCCGCCGAACCATCCGAACAGCTTCTGTCCGCCGTGCTGCATGAACATCCAGCCGATGGCCAACCTCGCCAGCAGGCACGCCAGATCCTGGATCCGCGTCAGGTTCATTCGTTCGGCTCCTGTCCGCGCGGTCACGCCCGCTGTCGCGGACGCGCGCAAGGACGTCTCTCGATGGACGGACGCCTCGCTGCAGGACGCGCCCGCGGTGCCCGCGCGGGCGATGCGACGCTCAAGCGCGCCGCATCGCCCCTCGCCGGGCGGGGATCAGGGCTTGAGCTGACGCAGCACTTCCCGATTGAGCACCACGAACTCGACACGACGGTTCTGCGCCATGTTCTCGGGGCTCGTGTTCGGGACCAGCGGCTTGGACTCGCCGTAGCCCCTCGAGGTCATCTGCGACGCCTCGAGCTTCGGATAGTGCTCGAGCAGGTACGCGCGGACGGCAGCCGCGCGGCGCTTGCTCAGGCCGAGGTTGTACGCGTCGCTGCCGCGCCAGTCGCAGTGACCGCCGATCTCGATCTTCAGCTGCGGCCACTTGCTGAGCACTTCGCCGACGACGTTCAGGGTGGGACGGGACTCTTCGAGGATGACCGCCTTCGCCGTCTCGAAGTTCACGTTCTGCAGCCGGATCATGCCCGTGTCGAGCAATTCGATCTCGCGCTGCCTGACTTCGCTCAGCGGGCAGCCGTCGGCATCGACCCTGGCTCCCGCGGGGGTGTCGGCGCACCGGTCGTGGCCATCGCACACACCGTCGTGGTCCGAATCCAGCGTGCAGCCCTGCGCGTCCACCGTGCACCCTGTCGGCGTGTCGGCGCACTGGTCCAGGCCGTCGCACACGCCGTCGCCATCCGAATCGACCGGGCAACCGCGCGCGTCCACCGTGCAGCCCTTCGGGGTGTTCGGACACTGGTCGATGCCGTTGAACACGCCGTCGCCGTCGTCGTCCATCGGGCAACCCCGGCTGTCGACGGTGACCCCGCGCGGCGTGTCGGGACACTTGTCGTTGCCGTCGCACACTCCGTCACCGTCCGCGTCGCCGGGGCAGCCGCGCTCGTCCACGATGCACCCATGGGGCGTGCCGGGGCACTTGTCGCGGCCATCCGTGACGCCATCACCGTCGGTGTCCATGGCCCTGCCGCCGAAGCCGATCATCAGGCCGGCACCCACCACGATGTTGTCGATGTGCGACTTCTCGTAGTGTTCCTTGGGCACCAACAGCAGGTTCCTGGCTTCCAGCCGGATGCCGATGGCGTCGGTGAATCGCACCTTGACGCCGGCCGCCGCCTCGAGCAGGCCGTCGCTCTTGTCGGTATTGAGCTGCGGGCGGAACTGCGAGAAGCCGCCGCCCACCGACACGAACGGGCCGAATACGTGCTGGCTCGCCGAGGCGAGCATGAGGTTCCCCGACAGATGGCCCCAGGTCTCGTTCTTGGCGTCGAACCGCTTGGCCTTCGTCAGGCCCCCGGCGAGATCGAGCCACAGGATGGAATGCAGTCGGGCACTGACGCGACCGCCGTAGTAGATGTCGTTGTCGAGCAGCGGACCGGGAGGACGCTGGGTGTCCTTGTCGACCTTCAACTCCCGGTCGAAGATCGTCCAGCCGCCGAAGGGCACCACCTCGAAGCGCTTCACCTCGTCGCCGACCGCCGCCCTCGCCTGGGGGCCGGCCAGCGTCGCAGCCAGTGCCAGTGCGCCGAGCATGAACCCGCGTCGAATCCGCATCATGTGTTCTCCGATCGAGAAGGGGGCACGGCTGGAACCGCGCGGCGATCCATGCGAATGCCGGAGAAGGCTCGATTCCTCCGCGCCGGGCGGCGATGCAGGTCGGTTCCGCTCCCTGGTTCCAGGACCGGAGCCGGACCTCGGGGACGCTGGCACGATTGACGCGAGAGGACACGTCTCGGCCCTCGTACTCCTGCGCGCCATCCCCGGGTGAACGCCAGATGCGTGCCACTCACCGTGGGAGCGCGGGCCGCGGTCTCAACTCCATTCCTGAATGTGTCCTGGAGCAGCGACTTCGCGCACGGAACGAGAAATATCGGACCACGGAGGTCCTTGAAAATCGTTCCGTCGAACGGAAGCTTTTTCAACCCGGTCCCCTGCGCGCCGACGACATCGTCGCGCCCGCGATGGGACCGATCGGAGGCACCTTGTCGAAGTCGTCCGGATCGCACCCCCCCCGCGCTCGCGCGTGGGATCGGCCGCGGTCGTCGTCGCGCCCGCAGCGGCCCCTGCGGACCGGCCTGATCCTGGTCGCGTGCGCCCTGACGGCGGTCGCCGGCGGCTGTGGCCGGTCCGCGGTGTCATCGCGGGCCGTCGACCAGCAACTGCGAACGCGCGTGGCCGGGCTCGATGGCAAGCCCCCGCGCGTGCATGGCGAATCGCTCCTGCGATCCAGCGCGGTCGTCGCCTTCTATCGCGCGCGCGGCTTCAGCCCGGCCTGGTCCTCGCCGGGAGTGCCGGAGAAGGTCGTCGCGTCCATCCGCGGCATCGAGCGCGACGGCCTCACGGCCACCGACTACCACCTCGACACCCTGCAGGCGCTGATGCGGCGGCGCGAGAGCGCGCCCGCGGCGGGCCTGGAAGCGGACCTCGATCTGCTCCTGACCGACGCCATCGCGGGCCTGATCGATCACGTCCGATATGGACGAGTCCGGCCGGTCTCGCTCGATCCCGGCTGGAACGTGAACCCGCGTGAAGGCGCTCCCCCGCTCGAGACGGAACTGGAGCGGATCGCGGCCGCGCCCTCGCCCCCGGAGGCGATCGAAGCCGCCCGGCCTCCGCACTTCATCTACCGGGGGCTGGTCGGCGCGCTCGCCCGGTTGAGGGAGATCCAGGCGCAGGGCGGCTGGCCCGTCATCCGCCGCCGGCAAGACCATCGCGCCCGGCGGGATCGACCCCCGCATCCCGGCGATCCGCTCACGCCTGGCGAAGAGCGGGGAGCTCACGGGACCCGCCGCGCGCGACTCGACGCGATATGACGACCGGCTGCGCAAGGCCGTCGAGTTGTTCCGCAGCCGGCATCGGCTCGACGCCGGCGGCACGCTGGATGCCGCCACGATCGAGGCGATGAACGTGAGCGTGAAGGTGCGCGTCGATCAGGTCCGCGCGAACCTCGAGCGTTCGCGCTGGGTGATCAACGGGCTCGAGGACGACTTCGTGCTGGTGAACCTTCCCGCCTACAAGGTGTACCTGATCCGTGGCGGAAAGAACGTCTGGGAGACCCGCTCCCAGATCGGCAAGGAGGTGCGCATGACGCCGACGTTTCGCGCGGACATGCGGACCGTGGTCTTCAATCCGGATTGGACGGTGCCGCCCACGATCCTCGCGGAGGACGTGCTCGATGGCATGCGGAAGGGCGAGAATCCGCTCGCTCGCAAGCATCTCGTGGTCCTGGATCAGGCCGGCCACGAGGTGAACCCGGCCTCCATCGACTGGAAGAGGGCCACGCCCGAGAACTTCCGCTACACGCTTCGCCAGCCTCCCGGCGAGGACAACGCGCTGGGCCAGGTGAAGTTCCTGTTCCCGAACCCGTTCTCGATCTACCTGCACGACACACCGCACCGGGAGTTGTTCGCGGCCGATCAGCGCACGTTCAGCTCGGGGTGCATCCGGATCGAGCATCCGCTCGAACTGGCGGAGCAGCTGCTCTCCGGGCAGGACGGCTGGACGCGCGAGCGGATCCAGCGGGTCGCGGCCACCGACGACATGCAGAACGTGGCGCTCGAGCACTCGCTGCCCGTGTTGATCGTGTACTGGACCGTGAGCGTCGGAGCGTCGGGTGAGATCCGGTACATGCGCGATGTCTACGATCTGGATCCGCCGCTGATCGCCGCGCTGAACGCTCCGTTGAGCCGGCATTGAGGTGCCGCGAGGCCGTCGGCTCCGCGCCGCCCGGGCGAGCTAGCCCCGTCCGACCCTGACGTTGGCGAGATTCCCGATCAGGCCGAACGCGCTCAGCAGCCAGAGCACGACGGCGACTACGACGACGATGTTGAGCAGCTTCTTGATCTTCCCGTCCATCGGGATGTACGAGTTGACCAGCCACAACAACACCCCGACGACGATCAGGGTGACGACGACGTTGAGCAGTGGCATCTGGACCTCCGATGGCATGCGTCCCGGCGATCGACGGGATGGAAGCCGCCACGATGCCGGGACTCAGCGGTCGGAACGCAGGAACCATGCCACGCGGATCACCCGGCACTGACCCGATCACCGATACGGGGGCGGGCCACAGTCACTACGAAGGGGAGGCGGATTGCGCATCGCGGCGATCGACATCGGCACCAACTCGATCCACATGGTGATCGCCCGCTCGACCGGAGCGGCGGGCTTCGAACTGGCGGATCGCGAGCGCGAGGTGGTGCAGATCGGACGCGGTTCGTTCGCGTCCGGGCGCCTGCAGGCCGCCGCGATGCGGCGTACCCTCGAGGCGCTCAAGCGCTTCGTCGACCTGGCGCGCCGACGGCAGGTGGACCGGATCCTGTGCACCGCGACGGCGGCGGTGCGCGAGGCGCGCAACGGCGGCCAGTTCATCGACGCCGCTCGCGAGGTCTCGGGCATCACGCCCCGCGTCATCCCACCGGAAGAGGAAGGCCGCCTGATCTATCTCGCGGTCAAGGGCGCGCTCCGATTCGGCACCCAGCCCGCGCTGATCGTCGACATCGGCGGGGGCAGCGCGCAACTGGTGGTGGCGGACGGCGAGCGATTGATCGAATCCCGGAGCGCGCCACTCGGAGCGCTGCGCCTCACCGAACGACTGCTGCACCTCCGATCCACCCACGCGGCGCGACCTGGCGCGGCTGTGGCGCCACGTGCGCCACGTCTCGGCCGAGCCGCTCGCGGCGATCGCCGCGCTCGAGCCCGTCCGGGTCTACGGCTCTTCGGGCTCGATCCACGCGCTTGCCGAGCTCGCGCATCACGAAGAAACCGGACGTCCGCTCGCCCACCTCAATGGGCACGTCCTGCCCGCGTGCCTCGCTCGAACGCCTGCTCCGGAGATTGCAGCGCATGACGTCTCGCGGAACGCGAGAAGCTGCCGGGCCTCGATCCCCGGCGGGCCGAGATCATCGTGCCGGGCGCCGTCGTTCTCGCGCACATCCTGAAGACGCTCGAGGCCGACAGCATCACGATCTCGGACTTCGGCGTGCGCGAAGGACTGGTGATCGACTACCTGGCATCGCACGGCCGCGAGATCCACGCGCTCGGCGACATCGAGGACCTCCGGTTCCGCAGCGTGCTGCAGATGCTCCAGAAGTTCCAGCCCGAGGACCGCCACCTGCGTCATGCCCGGCACGTGGCGCGCCTCTCGCTGGTCCTGTTCGACGCCCTGCGCAAGCGTCACGGCCTCGACCACGAGGCGCGCGATCTGCTTCACTTCGCGGCGCTGCTGCACGACGTCGGGGCGGTGGTGGACTACGACCGCCATGCGGTGCACTCGTCGTACCTGATCCGTAACGGCAAGCTGCGCGGCCTGTCCGCCGAGGAGGTCGGGATGATCGCGCTGGTGGCCCACTACCACGGCAAGGCGCGGCCGCGGAAGCGGGACGACACGCTCGACTCGCTGGACAAGCGCCGGCGTCGGACGGTGCGCTGGTTGTCGGCGATGCTCCGGATCGCCGAGGGACTCGACCGCAGCCACTACCAGCTGGTCCAGGATCTCGAGGTCGCTTCGGGACGCGGCCGGGTATCACTGCGACTCACCGTGCGCCGCGGGGCGGGACTCGAGCAATGGGCCGCCCGTCGCCGCACCGATCTGCTCGCGCGGCTGCTGGGTGCGCGCGTCGCGATCACGATCAAGCGCTCGACGGACGCGCCGGGCGCGGCCCGCAGGCGCCGGCCCGCCGGGACGGCGAAGCCGGCAGCGGCCAAGATGAGGATCCCGCGACTCGCGCCGCCGGCCCCCGCGCGGGGCACCGAGCGTAGGCGCAAGGCGCTCGTGTCACGGACGAGCGCGTGAGGGCGCGGCGCGCGCGCGCGGGGACGGCGGGGCCGGAGCGTGATCGGGAGCGGCGGATCGAACTGCGTTCTGGAACTCGGCCATGCGCACGGCACGTTCGGCCTCGAGGTGTTCCAGCACCTCGAGCAGCCCGGGGAGGGCCGCGCGCAGGTCCGAGGGCTCGCGCCGCGCGATCGTGCGGACGACGCGCTCCCGCAGCACGCGCAGGTCCTGGATCCGCCCCAGGGCGTCCTGGATGGCCTTGAGCGCTTCGCGTCCCGGAGCCTGTTCCTCCGGCCTCACCGCCGCGAGGCGCTCGACCGAGTAGCGCCAGCGCTTGACCGCCACCCGGGCCGAGTGGAGGAGCGTCGTCCGTCGGGGCCGCCTGCGCTTCGCGCAGGGCCGCTTCCGCGCGCGCGCGGCGGACGCCGATCCGCGCTCCCGCCCGCTCGAGCCACGTGGCGGATGCACGCGGGGCGGCCATGGAGCCCGGCCAGGCCTGCTCGATCCGCCGCAGCAGGCGGGCGGTGTTCCCGCGCCCGCAGAGCCTCGCGGCACGCTCGTCCAGCCGCTCGATCCGGCCTTGCGCGCCCGCCATCACCTGCAGGGCGACGCCGCGGCCCTCGGGCGAGAGATGGGGCGCCCGCTCGTTCAGCAGAGCCAGGCTGGCGCGCGCCTCACGCGCTGGCCCCAGGGACCTTCGCAACTCGCGCAGGGCCCGGCGGGCCCGGCGCGCCGGGCGGCGTCGAAGCGTCCCGCGCCAGAGATCGAGCGCCGCCTCGAACTGTCTCGCCGCCACGCGGAGGTCGTGCACGGCATCCGCGTCCGCGCGGCGGCGCACGCGCCGGGCCGCCCCGGCCAGGCGCTCGAGCAGTCCCTCGCGGTCGGATTCGTGACGTGAAGCCGCGGCCGCGGTGCTCGCGAGGATCAGCGCTCCGCCGGCGGATGGGCCGACCGCCGCCCGGCCTGCAGCAGGTGGGAGACGTGCTGCGCACAGCTCCTCCGAGATGTCGTCGATGGAACGCGTCGCGTCGATGGTGTTGAACTGATACTCCTCGGCCAGCGCGTCGAGTTCTTCGATCACGCGCCGCTGGTAGTGGATGAACGACTCGTAGAGGTCCTCTCCCATCGGCAGGTCCATGCCCGATTCCCAGTAGTCGAAGCCCCCGGCCTGCAGCACGCGTGGCACCAGGCTCGGACACCTCGATGCGCAGGTAGTACACGGCGTCGGGCTTGAGCGAGAAGGAGAGCACCCGTTTGATCCAGTCGGGGTCGGCCTTGCGCACGATCGCCCGCGCGACCAGCGAGTAGAGATAGCGATCCGTGAGGACGACGAACCCGGCCCGCAGCATCGGCACGATCCGGTTCTCGAGCTGGTCCGCGAAATCCGTCGCGTAGAAGAGATTGAACGCCGTGGAGCCGAGCGTGTTGCCCTGCTTCGCGCGGCGGATCCCGCGGCTCGCGAGGTCGGAACGATTCAGCCCCATCTCCGCGACCGCGTAGCCGAGCCGCTCGAGATGGGCGCGCAGCCGATCGACCACGGTCGTGCGACCCGACGCCGTCGGTGCCCTCGATCACGATGAGCCAGCCCGTGAGCTCGGTGGGGTCCACGCCCGGGATGGGGATGCCGTACGACTCAAACCCGTTCATACGCGAGCGCCTCTCCTCCCGGCACGGGCAGGTGCGGCCGGATCGCCTCGCGCAGGAGCCGCTGCTGGATCTCCACGGGCTGCGTGGCGTCCATCACGACCAGGCCGAACTCCTGCACCAGCTTCTCGTATTCGATCAGGATGCGGGACTGGAAGATCCGGTAGGACTCCTGGGGATCGGCGTGCAGCCCCAGGTCCATGCCGGCCTCGTACCACTTGAGCTTGGGGCGCCCCGAGAGGATGCGACGCAGCGCGGTCTCGAGCGGCACGCGGAAGTAGAAGGCCTTCGTCGGGGTCGCGGCGAATCGGTAGAGCGAGCGCAGCCATGAAGGCGAGACGGCGCGCACGACGTCACGCGCGAACGCGGTATAGACGTAGCGGTCCGCCAGCACGATCGCGCCGGCCTTGAGCGAGGGGATGATCTCGCGCTCGATGCGATCGGAGAAGTCGGTGGCGTGGATGAGCGAGAAGGTCAGCGGCGTGAGCAGCCGCCGCCGCTTGCCGCGCGACGTCGTGGCCTTGACGATCGCCGAGGAGTTCCACTCCGTGTACACGACCGGGTGGCCCTCGCTCTTGAGCCACTGGGCGAGCAGGGTGAGCTGCGTGCTCTTGCCCGACCCGTCGATGCCTTCGACGATGAACAGACGGCCGGCGGGCGGATGCGGAATGTCACCGTAACTGCGCGAAAGGGTCATGTGCGGAGCTTCCGGGTGAGGTACTGCTTCAGCAAGCGGGGTGGCATGAACCAGGACAGGCGGCCGGCGCCCTCGCGCGGCTCGGCCTCGAAGCGGATCTCGCACGCCCCCGCCTTCTTGAGCGCGATGCTCACCGGCGCGCCGAACAACAGCATGCCCGCGAGCGCGCCGAGATCGGGCTCGTGCCCGACCAGCAGCACGGTCCGATCCGACGTGTGGGCCGCGAGGAACCCGAGGATCCGGGCGTGGGATCCTCCGGGGCCCAGATCCTCGAGCTCTTCGATCAATTCGACGCCGAGCACGTGCGCCAGCACGCGCGCCGTCTGCCGCGCGCGCGCGAACGGGCTGGTCCCGATGGTCCCGACATCCAGCCCGAGCGCCGACAGTCCGTTCGCGACCGCGCGCGTGAGCTGGGCGCCCTGCGACGTCAGGGGGCGCACGCTGTCGTCCGGCCAGCGCTCGGGATCGCGGCCACCGGCCGGGCCGTGGCGGAACAGGATGACGCGCATCGGTGTGGGTCCCCGCGGTTCGACGGGCTGGCAGCCGGCTTGCATGGTCTTCGATGATATCGGGACACGAAGGCTCCACACCCACCCAACCGACGTGCCGCAGGCGCGGGATGGAGGACTCCTTGAACAGCCGTACGACGAGGCACATGCAAGTTCGCGGCCGGACCGTCCACCTGGCCGACTGGGACCCCGGGTCCACTCCCGGGTGCTCGGACAAGGAGGAGGCGGCCAAGCGATTGGCGAAGAACCTCGCCCGCATCGACGTGCAGCAGTATCGCCTGTTCGCCGAGGCGCGCCGATCGTTGCTGATCGTGCTCCAGGGCATGGACACCTCCGGAAAGGACGGCCTGATCCGCAATGTCATGACCGTGTTCAACCCGCAGGGCTGCCGCGTGTGGCCGTTCAAGGTGCCCACGACCGAGGAGGCCGCACACGACTTCCTGTGGCGCATCCATCGCGCGGCGCCGGCCCGCGGCGAGATCTCGATCTTCAATCGTTCGCACTACGAGGACGTGCTCGTCGTCCGCGTGCACGATCTCGTGCCGACACCGGTCTGGTCGCATCGCTACAAGACGATCAATGCGTTCGAGCGCCACCTCCACGTGCAGGGAACCCAGGTGATCAAGCTGTTCCTGCACATCAGCCGCAAGGAACAGCGGGAGCGCCTGCTCGCACGCCTCGACGATCCGCTCAAGCGCTGGAAGTTCAGCGACGCCGACCTCCTCGAGCGCGATCACTGGCGCGCGTATCAGCGCGCGTACGAGGATGCGCTCGCTCGCTGCAGCACGCGGCACGCGCCGTGGTACGTCATCCCGGCGAACAACAAGTGGTACCGCGACCTGGCGGTCTCCGAGGTGCTGGCGGAGACGCTCGAGAAGATGGACCCCAGGCTGCCCCGGGTGAAGCTGGATGCGAAGGGGCTGCGCGCGAAGTTGATGGCCTCCTGAAGCCCGCCGTGGGCCGGCTCGGGGCCTCCGCGCGGTTCCCCGCGACTCTCCCCCCGGCGGGAGAGCGCCGCCCGGCCGCGCTTGTAAGACCTGCTGGAAGGTGCCGGTAGGTCTTACAACCAGGCGCCGCCCCCCTGCGGTTTGCTCCCCTCTGGACCCGATTCACGGCTCCCCGCTCGGTCCGGGACTGGCACAAGAAGTGCCCTTCATCCGGGTCCATGACGCTGTTCGATCCGTCCGAGCCCGGTGCCTCGTCGCCGGCGGGCGAGTCCTTCGAACGGAGAACCGATGCAGAAGGCAGTGGCGGGACCGCAGCCGGCGCCGACCGCGGTGCCCGAAACACTCAAGAAGCTCGACGACGCCGTCATCGCGCCCCGCCACGTCCGTCGCTATCGCGCGGCGGCGTTCCAGATCTACGTGCTGGTCGCGGCCGTCGTGTTCGTGGTGCTGGCGGTGG
Source organism: Candidatus Eiseniibacteriota bacterium (assembly GCA_963776245.1). Lineage (GTDB taxonomy): Bacteria > Eisenbacteria > RBG-16-71-46 > RBG-16-71-46 > RBG-16-71-46 > CAVSAC01. The sequence goes on from CAVZLN010000008.1 coordinate 41,172, forward strand.
TCGCCCACTCGGTCGCCTACTTCCCCATCGATCTTACCATCACGCGCGCGGTCCAGAGCTACCCCGGCCACCTGTTCCACCATCTGATGTACGGCGTGAGCTGGACGGGGTTCTTCCCGCAGGTGGCGCTCATCGGCCTCGGCGTGATCCTGGCGCTGTGGCTCGGGGGCCTGCGCTGGGAGGCGGCCGCCACGGTGGTCGCGACTCTGAGCGCGGCGGTGGGCGCGCTGATCAAGCTCATCGTCTCCCGCCCACGGCCGAACGTGGACCTGGTGCAGGTGTTCGCGCAGCTCTCGTCCTCCGGGTTCCCGAGCGGGCACGTGCTGTTGTGCACGGCGTTCGTCGGCTTCCTCGTCTTCCTGTGCTATACGCTGCTCAAGCCCTCCGTCGGCCGCACCCTCGGGATCGCGGCGCTGTTCATCATCATCGTGCTCATGGGACCTTCGCGGATCTACATGGGTCAGCACTGGTTCAGCGACGTGATGGGCGCCTACCTGTTCGGCAGCCTCTGGCTGGCGCTCACGATCAAGGTCTACATCTGGGGCAAGCCGCGGTACTTCGTCCACCAACCGGTGGCGCCGGCGGAGCCCGTCGCACCGGCGGGCGCCGCCTCCGCCTCCATCGGCACGAGCTAGGAACGACGCGATGACGCTTTCCGGGGTGCCCCGGCCATTCGCGGTCGCCCGTGCCGGACGAAGCGCGGGTGAGAAGGCGCGCGAGGTGGCCGCGAACCCCTGGATCGAGCGACTCGCGCGCTTCGGCCACGTCGTCCGCGGGATCATCTACTTCCTCCCCGGAGCGCTGGCGTTGAAACTCGCCCTCGGCCAGCACGGCCAGACGACCACCCAGGCGGGGGCGATCGACCTCATCGCCCAGCAGCCGCTCGGCTGGTTGCTCCTCCCGGCCGTCGCCGTGGGCCTCGCGGGCTACTCGATGTGGGGCCTCGTCCGCGCGGTGTTCGATCCGCTGCGCCGTGGGCACTCCCCGGTCGGACTCGCACAGCGCTTCGGCTATGCCATGAGCGCCATCGCGTACGCTGGCCTGCTCGCGGCCACGCTGCGCTACCTGGCGGGTGCCCTGTCCCACGTCGCGCCGGCGCAGGACTGGACCGTGGGGCTCCTGGGCCAGCCATTCGGGGCCCTGCTGGTGGGCATCGTGGGCGCGTGCTGGATCCTCGGCTCGGGACTTCCGCAGATCGTGGAGGGTTGGCGCGCGGGCTTCGCCCGCGATCTCGCGCTCGAGCGCATGGGTGCCCGCGAGCGCCGCTGGGCGATGCGGCTCGGGCGGGTGGGATCGATCGCGCGCGGCATCGTCTTCACGATCATCGGCATGCTGCTCGTCTCCGCCGCGCTGCACCGGAGTCCCCTCGGCGAGGGCGGCCTCGACGGGGCCTTGCTCGCGCTCCTCCACCATCCATTCGGCCGATCGCTCCTCGGCGCGGCGGGCGCAGGCCTGATGGCCTTCGGAATCTACTCGGCGATGTGCGCCCGCTGGATGCGGATGCACGGGACCGGGTCCGCTCCCGCCCCACCCTCGTCCCCCATCTCACTTTCATGAGGTCCGATACGCACATGCGCGATCCCTCGACGTCCTCGATCCTCAAGGCGCTGCATCGCAAGCAGGAGAAGCACCGGGCGCAGCTGACCCGCGTGGAGAAGACCACGGCGCAACTCGAGAAACGCAAGCTCAAGCTGGAGGCCCTGGAGTCGCGCATCGCCGATCTCGAGCGGCGGGCGGCCGACCCCGAAGCCGCGCGCCACAGTGACAAGGGCGATGGCCGGGGTGTGCTCCGGCGCGCCCAGCTGATCTTCAATCCAGCCTCCGGGCGCGATGCGCAGAACAACGCCATGCGCCTGTCCCAGATCGTCCGCAGCCTGCGCTCCCACCGCATCAAGGTCGAGATCGGGATCAAGACCTCGGGCCGTGCGGCGCGCATGCTGGCGCGCGACGCGGTCAAGGCCGGGGCACCGCTCGTGATCGTGGCGGCCGGCGACGGCACCATCGGTGACATCGCGTCGGAACTCGTCGGCAGTCCGACCGCACTGGGCATCGTTCCGATCGGCACCATGAACAACGTCGCTCGCTCGCTCGGCGTACCGCTCGACATCGACGACGCCTGCGCGCTGATCGGCATGGGCACGACGCGCCACATCGACCTCGGCCGGGTGCACACGATCGAGAACCCGCAGGGCGAGTACTTCCTCGAGTGCGCGGGAGTGGGCCTGAGCGCGATCGGTGCGCTCGCGGGGCAGTCGTCCGAGAAGCGACGGTGGCACACGCTCCCCCGCGCGTTTCGCCGCTTCTTCGAGACCCGGATCGGCGTGATGCGCGTCGAACTGGATGGCGTGGTCATCGAAGCCTCCACCCGCCTGGTGACCGTCTCGAACGCGCCGCTCATGGGGAACAACATGCTCGCCGCCCCGGGAGCCAAGATGGACGACGGGTTCCTCGACGTGTCGGTCTACGACGGGATGGGCAATGCGGCCCTGGTCGCGCATTTCCTCGCCGCGTCGTCCCAGGCGCCCGACGATCTGAAGATCTACCGGGCCCGCCGGATGCGCATCACCACCGAGGAGCCGCTGCTCACCAATTCGGACATGAAGATCGGGCGCGTCCCCAACGTGGTCGAGATCGAGGTCGTTCCCGCCGCGCTGTCGGCGATCGTCGGCAACGGGATCGGACTCACGATCCCGGTCGCGTCGGCGCCCAAGGCCCCGACGTTCGCGGCGGACCCGCCGAACACCAACGGATCGAAGGACGACGCGCTGCTCGACGCGCTCGTGCCCGCCCATCCCTAGCCGGGTCCGGCTTGCGCTCGCACCGCGGCCATACGCACGCCGCGCTCAGCGAAGCGAGCGCACCAGCAGGGCGGCGAGGAAGCCCAGCACGGCCGTCACCGGGATCGTCAGCAGCCAGGCGTTCACCATCGTCGACGCCACGGCCCAGCGCACGGCGTTCAGCCGCTTCCAGGCACCGACGCCGAGGATGCACGAGCTGATGACGTGCGTCGTGCTGAGCGGGAAGCCCAGCCGCGAGGCGACCTGGATGACCGCCGCCGCGGAGGTCTCCGCGGCAAATCCGTGGATCGGCTGGAGTTGAGCGAGCCGGTTGCCCATCGTGTGGATGATCCGGCGTCCGCCCGCGAACGTGCCCGCGGCCATCGCCCCCGCGCTCAGCGCGATCACCCACGTGGGAACCCGGAACGACGGCAGGATGCCGCCGCTCACCAGCGCGAGCGTGATGATGCCCATCGTCTTCTGCGCGTCGTTGCCTCCGTGGCTGAACGCCATGAACGCCGCCGACACGATCTGGGTGCGCCGGAAGATGGGCCCGACACGCGCCGGCCGCATCGAGCCGAAGATCCTCGCGAGCAGGCGCATCAGCCCGACGGCGACCAGGAAGCCCACGACCGGGGACACCAGAAGCGGCAGCGCGACCTTGGTCCACAGCACCCCCCAGTGAACCGCTCCCGGCCCGAGGCTCGCGATCCCGGCTCCCAGCAGGCTGCCGACCAGGGCGTGGCTCGAGCTGCTGGGGATCCCGCGGTACCAGGTGATGAGGTTCCACGCGATCGCCGCGCCCAGCGCCGCGGCGATCGCCCCGAGCGGCACGGAGGCGCCCACGATGCCGCTACCCACGGTCTTCGCGACCTCGGTCCCGGTCATCGCGCCGATGAAGTTGAGAGCCCCCGCCATCGTGATCGCGACCCACGGCCTCATCACCCGGGTCGAGATGACGGTTGCGACCGCGTTCGCCGTGTCGTGGAATCCATTGATGAAGTCGAACACCACGGCCAGTCCGATGACCACCAGCAGAGGGGTGAGCGCCGGATCAGGCATGCTTGAGCACGAGCCCGCGCAGGACGTCCGCGATCTCCTCGGAGTCGTCGGTGACGTGCTCCATGGTCTCGTAGATGCGGCTCCACGCGATCACCTCGGTGGGATCGTGCGGATGATGGAACAGGTCCATGATGCCCTGCCGCAACAGCGCGTCGCCCGCGTTCTCGAGCCGGTGGATCTCGACCACGCCCTCCTGCACCTGCCGCATCGCCGACCGGCTGCGCAGGTGCGGCAGCTGCCGGGCCACGACCTCGGTGCACTGGACGATGATCGCCGCCAGCGCGAGGGCGACGGCGGTGGGGGTGCGAACGTTGTAGACCAGCATCGCGTCCGCGGCCTCGTGGATGTGGTCCATGACGTCGTCCAGGCCGGTCGCGATGGCGATGATGTCTTCGCGATCCATCGGCGGTATGAACACGCTGTTCAGCGCCGCGTACATCCGGTGGGTGATCTCGTCGCCCTTGTGCTCCAGGTCGTGCAGGCGCGCGACCATGGTGCCGCGATCGCGGAAGTCCTGGCAGAGCCCATCCAGCAGGTTCGCCGCCTCGACGTTGTTCCGCGCCGCCTCTTCGAAACCACCGAAGAAGTCCACCTTCGGCCTGCGCATCCTCTCGATGATCCCCAAAGTCCCTCCTGGGAAGTCGTCCGTGGCGTGCTACTGGTTCGTGGCCGGCGGATCCACGCGCTCGGCCGCCCGCTCGGCCTCGGCCGTGGGGATGACGGGATGGGTGGCGGACTGCGCCGGGAGCACCTCGGGAGCGGGCTGCCCGAGCGCCGCCGCTTCGAGCGCCGCGCCCGGTGTGGGCGGTGGTGCGGCGTCCGGCGTCGGCTCCGCCACGGTGGCTTCGGCCTCGACCATGGCCTTGGGCTTCTCGATCCCCTCCCCCTCGACGCGGGCCTCGTCGGGCCGTTCGGACACCAGGGCACGCAGCCGGCCCGCCAGCGCGCGCACCACCCCCTTGAGCAGCGTCAGGTCACCGGCGGCCACGTCGTAGAAGGCATCGCGGTGAAGCGCGAGCGCCACCCCGTCCTCGATGCACGCCGCCCCCTGCCCGCGCGAGGAATCGTCCACCAGGGCCCAGGTCCCGAACGACTCGCCCGGACCGACCTCCGAGATCGTGCGCTCGCCGGAGGTGAGCCGCACCCGGCCCTCGACCATCATGTAGAGCGCATCGGCGATGTCGTCCTCCTGGAAGATGACCTCTCCCGCCGCGAGTTCGACCTCGCGCGCGAGTTCCGCCAGCTCCAGGAGGTGCCGCGGGCCCACCTCATGGAGCAGGTCCGCTCCCTTGAGGATCATCACCCGCTCGACCAAGGTCAGCATGCCATCCCCCGCGCGGCCGCGTCCGGGGATCGGGCGCCGGCAAGCCCCAGCGAGACGATCTCGGCCCGCACCCGGGGGTCGTCGTCCTCGCCGGTCGCGAAGCCGCCCGGATCGAAGGATGGGGAGTGGCGCGAGGCGCGCACCGCGCAGGCGCGCAACCACCCGTCCTTCGAGTTCCAGGCGGCCCCGATCCACACCGCAAGCGGGTCCGGAGCGGTCGGCTCGTCCGCGGTCACGGTCACGGGTTCTTCGAAGACCTTTCTCACCGCCCCGAAGATCGAGCGCGGCAGCATGTGCTCGAGGTACTCGAGGGCGGGCGAGGCGACCAGCCGGTCGCGCGAGCGAAGCCGCTCGAGGACGCCCATGAGCGGCCCGGGTTCATACCAGCACGCGAGCGCCTGCACGGCACGCTCCAGGGCGGTCTCGGCCGACTCCCGGTAGCTCTCGGCGAGCAGCCTGACCTCCGTGGCGGGGTGCGATCCGAGCGCAGTGGCCGGGTCGAGGCAGTCCCGGTAATCGCGGAGTTCACGCAGGAAGAGCCGGTGCACGACGTGTTGCGCCAGCACCGGCTGCCCCAGACGCACGCGCACCCGCGCCAGCCCCCGCAGCCCGAGGTGTCGCATCCCGAGGTCGCCGCTGCGGGCGAGCCTCTCGAGCGCCGCCTGGGCGCGACGACTCCCGATCTGCGCCAGGACGTTGGCGGCGAGCGACGGGGCGCGGTCCCCCCCCGCGCCGTCCAGCAGGCGCTCGAGACCGGGCACCGCAGGATCGCCGACCGCCGCGACCGCCATCCGCGCCTCGTAGTGGAGCCCGGGCACGACGAGTAGGGGCAACAGCACGTCGAGGATCTCGCGCGAAGGCCGGCGGATCGCGGACAGCAGGGCGGCCCTGCGGATCTCGGGATCCGGATGCGCGAGCAGGGCACGCAGCCGCCGCACGGGCGCCTGGCCGGTCAGCGCCCCCAGCCCACGAGCGGCGAGCAGCAGGTCCTCGCCGCGGGTCGAGGCAAGGCGGGCATCGACCCATTCCAGGGTGAGGGCCGCCCGCGCCGAGCACGGCAGCTCGAACAGCACGTCGACGGCGTACTGCTGCAGCGTCCGGTCGTCCCCCGCGAGCACCTGGCGGGCGAACTCCTCGGGACGCGGGCCCCGCACCAGCAGGTGGCGCATCGCCGCGCGGCGCAGCACCTCGTGCGGCTCGCTCAGGAAGCCGGCGATCCGGTTTTCGCGATCGGCCAGGCCCAGCGATTCCATCGCGGCCACGGCGGCGGCGCGCACATCGGGCGACCCATGCGCCAGGCACTCGCGCACGGCCAGCACGATACGCGCATCTTTCACCTCGCCGCTGAGCCGCAGGGCGAGGACGATCCGCCGTTCATCCTCGGCGTGCAGGGCTTCGACCAGCGCCCGGCGCGCCGCCGGGATGCGCAGCGCCTCGGGGGTCTCCTCGGGCTCGATCCAGCGGCTGCTGAGGACCTGCTGGAACGCGCGGCCGTACTGGCGATCGAGTGCGAACAGCATGCCGATCCATGCCACCGTGAGGACGGCGGTGATGGTCGCGATCATCGCCACCGGCACGCGCAGCACGTGGAGCGCGACCACCAGCAGCACGCCGACCGCCGCATCCGACCAGCGCTCGACCAGGGTGTCGACGGCGGGCTTGATGCGCCGGCGCTGACTCGGACGGATCGCGGTGTAGTAGATCTCGTTGGTCGACTTCCCCAGCGTCTGCGAGAGCACGCCCTGGATCCACCGCATCGCGACCACCACCCACATGCCGGGGGCGACCGCCGCCCACGAGGCCAGGCCCAGGACCGTCGCGGGCTGGAGACCGGTCGAGAAGCCGAGGCCCAGGCGCTGCAGCAGCCATCCCGCCGCGCCGAACTGGAACAACAGCGAGAGCCCGTTGAGTCCGACGTAGAACCGGCCCAGGAACCGCGTCAGCGCCTGGGGATCGGGATAGCGGTGCTGGAGGAAGTACTTGAACTGGAAGTCCACCAGGGTGCCCACGATCACCGACAGCGCGAGCACGATGACGAGGATCATGATGTAGGGCGATCGGCGGATGATCTTCCAGGGCGATGTGGCGATGTCCCGGGGGCGCTGTCGATGCGTGCGATGGGCCTCGAGGTTGCGCGTGAGCGCGCGGGCCGCCAGCAGGAAGACCGGCAGCGTCCACATCAGGCCGACCCGCTGGATGAGAGGTGTCGACCAGCCGGCCAGCGCGCCGCCGGCCAGCCCGCCGAGCAGCCCGCAGCCCGCCAGCAACGGGAACACCCGGCGCGCCCGGCGCGAATCCCACAGGTCGAGCGCGAGGCCCCAGAAGTGGGGCAGCAGCATCATCGCCTGGCTGCCGGTCCACACGTAGAAGACCGCCGTGGTCCAGCGGTGCGCGTGGGGATAGGCGAGCGCCGCCACCACGCTGCACGCGATCGCGAGGTACTGATTGAAGCCCCGGACCCCGACGAGCGTGAAGCGCCCGGCCCAGCGGGCCTCGAACCAGACGAACCCCGCCGTGCCCAGCGCGACCGCCACGTACGCATAGGGCAGCGCCATCGCGCCGAACTCCGCCAGGAAGAGCGCGTCGCGGAGCACCTTCGCGACCGTGTAGGCGCCGTACAGCACGGCGACCAGCACCCCCATGAGGGCGAGCCGGCGCCCCTCGTCCGGCTCGAGGCCGAGCCGGCGCGCGAGGCTGTCGAAGGGACGCCTGACATCCATCACCGGAACCTCTCAGGCGACCTGGGCGAGCTTACCGTAGCGCCTGCCGATCGCGATGGCGAGGAGGAGCCACACCACGATCAGTCCCACGTTCACCAGCGCGAACTGACGGGCGGCGAAGCCCAGCCAGGTCGTGCCCGCGAAGACCATGCCCGCCGAGATCACGTCGCCGAAGCGCACGAAGAAGGTGTCGTTCGCCTGTTTGGCCTTGTACTTCGCCTCGCGACTGGTGGGCAGGTAGAGCTCATTGCGCGTGGTGTTCTGCAGCGAGTAGTCCAGCGAGTTCTCCGCCAGCTTGGCGCCGCGGATGAATCCGATCAGCGGCACGAACGCCATCGCGGTGTAGCCGATCATCGCCACGACCGGCAGGATGAGCAGCGCGGTGCGCACCCCGAAGTACTTGAGCACGCGCGAGACGACGAACGCCTGGAGGACGGCCGAGATGATGTTCACCAGCGTGAAGTAGTTGCCGTAGAACTCGCCGATCACCTTCTTCTCGTCCAGGCCGCCGGTGGCCGCGGCGCCGTGCGCCGCGGTGTAGAGCGACACGACGGTCCGTCCGAGGATGTACTCGCCGTTCGTGTTCACGATGTTGTAGACCAGCATCAGGCCCGCGATCAGCAGCAGGTAGCGATCCGCGAACACCAGGGCGAAGCCGCTGCGACCGCTGATCGGCTGGTCCGCGATCTCACCCTTCGCTGCCCTCGCCCCCGCGCCGGCGGGCGCCGCCGCGGCGCCGGGCGTCGGGGTCGCGCGGTGGCCCTTCTCGCGGACGTTGATGACGCTCGTGAGCAGCATGCACACGCCGAGGATCGCCGCGGCGCCCAACATGAAGGGATACGGACCGTACGCCTTGACCAGCTGACCGGTGGCGAACGAACCGGCGATCGCCCCCAGCGCGGCCCCGACGCCCACGACCGCGAACAGGCGCTGGCCCTGCTCGACGGTGTAGATGTCGTTCGCGTAGGCCCACAACTGGGCGATGATCATCAGGCTGAAGATCCCCACCCAGATGAAGAAGGCCACCCCGATCGGCACGTTCGAACGGCTGAGGACGAAGAACGTGATCAGGCAGGCGATGAAGAACATCGTGACGCCATTGATCAGCTTGACGCGGGAGACCCGCGACGCCACCGCGCTGTACAGCGGGACGACCAGGATCAGGAGGCCGGCGGTCGCCGCCGCCGCGTAGCTCTTCACCTCCGCCCCTCCGGGAACGCTCAGGATGAGCGGCTCCCGGATGGTCTTGAGCAGGTAATAGGCCGCCAGCAGCAGGAACACGTTGAGCATCAGGAGCAGCGCCGTCGCGCCCTCGCCACCGCGCACCTCGGCGAACAGGCCGAGCACGTGATCGAGCGGCCCCTTGCGCCCGGCGCCCGCGCTTCCGGCCCGGGGTGCCTCGTTCGTCGCGATGGTCTGCATGTCGCTTCCTCCTGCGTGGGTCCGCCACGGCGCGGGTGCGTCGCCTATCGGACGGGTGGCTTGCTCGGTGCGACCGGGGGCTGCGCCCGCTTGCGCGCCGCGAGCGAATCGCGCTTCGCCGCCGCGACGGAATCGCGCACCGTGACCGCCCGGCTCACCTGCCGCCGGCTGGTCTCGCGTGGCGAGGGCTTGGTCAGGATGCGCTGGCTGTTCGCCAGGGTGTCCACCCTGGCCGGGTTAGACTTCTTGACGTCTCCCTCCTGCGGCGGAGTGGTCGGCGGCCCCTTCGGAAGGATGGGCATCTTGTGCTCGTCGATCCTGGGGACGCCGTAACGCGTGAAGTCGATGCGCACCTTGTCGGCGAGCGTCGTCCTGGACTGCGCGTCCACCGCGTAGGTGTAGATCTCGCCGCCGCCGAACCACAGGCGCACATGGATGAAATGGTTGAAGGAGCCCGTGAAGACGTTCTCGGGCTTGACCGTGGAGCCCGCCACCCGGTACTCGGAGAACATCTGAGCGCTCTGTGCGGGCGGCGGGAGGGCGTGCAGGGGCGCTCCGCCGCCGCCGGTGACGATGTCGATCATCACGGCGTCGGGCCACGTGAACAGGGCGCGCTCGTAGGCGTGTTCGTGTCCCGCCGCGAGCACGCCGATGCCCGCGTCGTGCATCGCCGCCATCATGCGCTCGCGCCGCGCGCGCAGCACCGAGTCCGCCTGCCACTCGTCGCGATGGAAGGCGACGGAGAACGGCGGATGGTGCAGGAACACGAACGCGGGACCGTTGTGCTCCTTGAGCCGCGCCACCATCCAGCTGATCTCCTCGTCCGAGTACTTGATTTGGACCTCGCGCGTCCACAGATGGGCGGGATCCGCCATCGGGTTCGAGTCCAGCGCGATGAAGCGCACCCAGCCGTCCGCGGAGTCGAAGCAGTAGTAGAGGCGGTCGCCGCCCACCGGGAGCCCGGTGGCGGTTCGCCAGTTCGCGATGCCTTCCACGGCATCGGTGCGCTCGTGATTGCCCGCGACCGGGAAGTAGGGCACGCGCGACGTGAGGGGCTGGTTGATCCTCAGGAAGCGCTCCCACTGCATGGGGCGGCGCCCATCGGTCACCAGGTCACCGGTGTTGATCACCGCGGCGACCATCTCCCCGTTGACGCGCAGCGAATCGATCTTGGCCAGCATCGCCGAGACCACCTTCCGTTCGGGGCCCCAGGTGGGGAGGTGTCGCAGCCGGCCGGGGATGTCCCGCAGCAGGGCGAGATCGGGGTACAGCCCGTGGAAGAACAGGGACGGGATGGCGGCCAGTCCCTTGAGGAACTTCCCCGAGCCGGGCAGGAACATGCCCCGGATCGCGTAGTACTGCGGCGCCAGCCGGGTCGAGCGGTTGCCCGGGCGATTGTCCCCGAGCAGCAGGATGTTCAGCGTGTCGGCGGTGAACCCATTGCGCAGGCGCCCGAGGTAGCGCCGGGACGAATCGGCCGTGCCCGGGATCAGGCCGATCAGCGTGTCCCCGAACATCGGACCCAGCTCCACCGCACCCGCGCGGCCACCCGCGCGCGCCCCGGCCGTCGAGTCGACCTTGACCGGCGCCACGGTCTGCGGGACGTAGCTGAGGCGCCCGATGGCGGCGCAGCCGGTCAGCGTCGCCGCGGCGACGCCCACCATCAGGACGAGTCCGATGCGCGTCGATGGGGAGTTTCCGCGCGGGGTCATTGGGCCGCGACCGCCGGGGTGGTCGAGTCGCCGAGCCAGCGCCTCACCAGCATGTCGCGGCGCTCGATCAGGACGCGGGTCACGTAGTCGGCAGCGCGGGGATCCGAGTACCGCCCGGCCGCGACCGCCGTCCGGATCATCTCGTTCGAGAAGCCCCCGACGATCCGGGCCCCCCAGCGGATGTCCCGATCGGTGCGATCGTCGAAGGCGGGATTGGGATAGTCGGGGCGCCATCCTTCGGGATCGAACACCTGAGATTCGACGAACCCGACCGAGGGGATCTCGGGGTCGATGCTGGCTTCCCACGCGAACGGGACCAGCCCGAGCGTCAGGAGCTCGCGCCCGCTGACCCCATAGTCGATGTAGTACTCCGTGCCGGTCGGATAGGCGCGCTTCCCGGTGGCGCCGGCGCCGAGGATCGCGCTGAAGTCGATCAGGTGATGGCGGACGAAGGAACGGTCGGGACCTTTCACCCAGGTGTCGAGCGAGTTCGGCCCGCGGCTGTCCGCATGATTGAGCCATGCGCACAGCGTCCACAGTCCGCGCAGCTCGCGCCGCAGCTCGTGCGGGACGAGGTCCTCGGGATCGTCCGGGCGCCGACCGAAGTACTGGTAGGGGCCGATCGGCTTGCCCTCGAGGAAACGGCTCGCGATGCAGCGGAAGCGGCCTTCGACCGGAGGCGGGACGTTGGCCAGCAGGCGCGCGAGGTAGTCCGGCGTGATGGGCTGCTTCCGCCCGCCGGCGTCGGTATAGGTCGCGTCCTTGGCGATGTCGAGATCCTCCGCCCGGAAGTAGGCGATGGCGTTGTCGGGCACGTTGTACCCGGCGGCCCAGAACAGGTGCGAGCCGATGACGTCGCACGCGCTGGCGAGATCGGCGTGGCCCGGCGGATCGAACTTCACGAGGAACCGGGCGCCAGTCGAGTCCTTGATCTGGAATCCGTGCGTCACGCCCTGGGCCTTGGCGTGCGTGACCTTCCAACGCCCGGCCGCGGGGCCGGTGCCGGGCCCGGGGCCCTTCATCATCTCCTCCGGAGTCACGGTCCGGAATCCGAGGCGCGGCTGCCACCAGGTGCTGGGCAGGCGCACCTGGTCGTGCTCGTCCACGTTCGCCGCTTCCCTCGGGTGGCCCGTGATCCTGCGCGCCAGCAGCGGGAGGTCGAAGAACCGCGTCGCCGGGCGCACCACACTGTTGCCGATCAGGTCGTAGTCATAGGAGTACTCGCGTTCCGCGGGAGCCCGGGGTCCGGCGCTCTCCGGGCCTGCCGCGCGCACGGAAGAGGCCAGGGCCAGGGCGAGCCCGGCGAGGCAGGCGAGCCGGCGCGACACGTACTTCATTCCACACCCCCGATCGAGAATCGCAGTCGCGCCGCCTCACGGCTGAAATCGAACCCGATCGAGGCACGGGGCGCGCGGTCGTCCCTCACCCGCAGCGCGAACCCGAACGAGTTGTGCAGCGTGTTGGGCTTCGCGTCGCTCCAGAGGTCCGGATAGACGGCGCCCCATTCCGAATGAAGATCCATCTCGAGGCGCCGCTCGAGCGGGAAGACGTAATCGAGCCGCGTGAGCAGCAGGTCCAGGTCGTGGAATCGTCCGGGCGAATAGCCTCCCAGGCCGGCATGGCCGCCGAGCATGGAAAGGTCCGAGATGAGCAGACGATCCCGGTTCGAGCCGGCCTGCAGGTCGGCCATGCGCACCAAGAGCCGCACGGTCCGGGGGTCGCGCATGAACGAGAGCCCCACTTCGGCCTCGGCCTGGTAACGCGTGAACTGCGCGCCGCCGCCGGCGCTCGAGTGCAGCGCGAGCGCGTGGGTCGGCACGTCGAAGCGCTCCGCGGAGAGCAGCGCACGCCAGCCGCGGCTCCAGTGCGGCGATCCGGCGCGCCGGTCGTGCAGCACGCTGGCGCCATAGACCAGGTTCTCGACGCGGCGGTCCAGCGTCATGGCCCCCAGCGCGGGAAAGCGCGTCTGGTAGGAGACCTCGCCGGTCTCGCGGCCCACGCGGGTGACCCGGCTGAGCGGGCCGCCCCAGAGGAGGAGGGCCGAATGCGTCCGCGCGGGATCGCGCTCGCGGTTCGACTCCCAGACCAGGCCGCCGCGTACGGACTCGCTCTGGCTGGCGTAGTCCGAGACGCTGTCCTCAGCGGCCCGGTTGCCGATGCCGTAGAACTGTTCCTGCGGCCGCCACTCGTAGCCGTACTGCAGGGACAGCGGACGGCCGGACCAGGTCAGCCGGGTGCGATTGTAGGAGTGGAGCGTGCCGGCATATTCAGCGCTGGCCCGGCTCTCGAGCGCGCCGTGCAGCAGATCCTTGCGAACCTCGACCGCGCCTCCCAGACCGATCCGGTCCCCCATCGCCGGGGTCTTGAGCACGACCAGGCTTCCCCCGGTCCCCTGGGATGACGTCAGGACATTCGCGAATCGCGGGCTCTGCTCGAGGCGGAAGAGCAGATCCCCGGTCACGAAGCCCAGCCCTGAGAGCGGCAGGGAGACGATCCTGCCCGGCAGCAACAGGGCCTGCTCCCAGCCCTGCCGCCTCGCCATCGCGTGCGGAGGATTCCACGGCACCCCGGACGACGCGCCGAGGGTGTCGGGAACCTCGGAGGCCGCATGGGCGGACCCGCCGAAGGCCACGGGTGACAGGAGCAGGAGGGCGATGAGCGGGGATCGTGCGACGAGCTTCACGTGCCATCCGAGTGGTGAGGGTTCGAGGTCGCGCTGCACCGGGAGCCGCGGGATGCCCCGCACGACCGGACGCCGCGTGATCGAGAGGGACCGCGCCGTTGGCGATCGGGACACGGAGGACAGGGCACTTCTTGTGCCAGACGACAGGCGCGAACGGGCACGGCAATCGCCCCATCCATGGGGCCCCGGGGCCATGGACATGCGGTGCCTTGTAAGTCCTTCCCGCATGCCGGGCACGTCTTACAACCCGGATCCGCGGCGCATCGGCGGCCGCCCGCCGTGCGCGCGAGGGAGGCGCGAGCGACTTCGGGAGAACGGCGGAGGCGCTCGAAAGACGTGCTCGCGCGGCCGACGCATCGAGACGGTGGATCGCGACCGGCCGGGCGGGACCGGGTTGAAGAAACTTCCGTGGCTTGAAGACTTCTCCATCCCCGGAGCCCTCCGGACGCACCCAGGGGTCTCTCATCGGCTGGCGCCGATGGTCGCCAGGGCATTCGTCGGCAATGGGTTGTTGCGGCCGACGATCTTCCCGCGCACGCTGGCATCAATCTGGCTTTGGCCTGGGCATCAGAAGATCGGAGCACGAGCCGATCGGACATGTCGATGTGGGTGATGCAGCGCTGGAAATGCGGGCGGACTTGGTCAGGCCGCTGTTCGGCCGGGCAATGCGACGCGGCCTCGCTTGCCAACCCGATGTCCGCCCGCTTCATCTGTGCCGTGGGACGCATCCGCCGCGGAACGTGTCTCGCACGGAGGTCCGCCTGAAGCACGCCGCATCCTATGCCGCGGCCACGACCGCGCTGCTCGTGCTTCTCGGTTCCGCGCTGCCCGCGCGAGCGCAGTTCAACTCGATCGCTCCGCCCTTCGCCAAACTGACCGGCGCGTATCTCTGGGGATCTCTCGGCTCACGCGACGTCCGGCGTCCCGAGCGGTTCTCCGTCGGCGACCGGCACCCGTTCGTGCGGGGTGGGTTCGCCATGATGCTGGGCCCGTTCGGCGGCCAGCCCGACACGACCGTGACGCTCGATTCGGTGCGGACCACGGTCGAATGGGTGCAGGCCAGGCCGAGCACGCCGGGCGCGACACGGATGGATACGGTGCGCACCGTTCGTGCCCTGCGCAGCCATCGCACGCTCCCCGGGCGCGACGGCTGGGTGTCGCTCGCCGTGGGCTACCAGTACGCGAGTGCGTATCGCGTGGACCTTCACGGTGACCGCGGCACCCTCGCCTCGACGTTCCCTGTGGGCGGGTTCTACGCCAGCGCGTTCTTCGGCCCGTTCCCGGTATGGCATGCGTCGCGGTTCGTCTTCTGGTACGGCACGCTGGGGGCCAACGTGTCGCAGCTGACCCAGGCCAACGGCCTATGCGACAGCACGCTGGTGCGGTTCGACACCGAGCGCGCGATGGCGCCGGAGGCGTCCCTGCTGCTGGGCTGGCGCGCGCATCGCGGCGTTCGCATCCTGGGCGGGATCGGTGCGCAGCACATCCGCTGGTCGTCGATCCGTTACCGCGCGCCGTCCGAACTGCCCCTGCCCGACCCGGTGATGCGAAAGCTGCCCGACGGGCTGCGGCTCACTTCGGTGCACTTCAGCCTGGGTGTGAGCTTCGACGCCAGCGACCTGTTCGGGAAGTAGCCCGGCCGGGACGCGCGCGACCCGCGCCACGCCCGATCGCTCCCGGGCGCGCCCGCGTCCGCGCCCCGCGCCGGTTGGGCGTTCGCCGGCGGACTGCTAGGCTGCCGCGGGACGTGCAGGGCTCCCCCGACGGTGTTCCTCATCCAGACCGCTGCGCCCGGCTGCTCCGGTGACTCTCGCCGGCACGAGGTGCGGTCCGCGACCAGCAGGCGGCTTCATCGGGAGCGAGAGCATGCGGATGACGATGTCGAAGCGGACGCGCGGGTGGTCGATCGCCGCCGCGCTGGGGATCGTCGCGCTGATCGCCATCTTCTCAGTCCGCGGCCCCCGCGGCATCGAGGTGGAGGTGGTCCGCGCCGAGCCGGGGCTGGTCGAAGACGCGGTCTCCAACAGCCAGGCGGGGACCGTGAAGTCCCGGCAGCGTTCGCGCCTGGGGGTCGAGAGCACCGGGCGCGTGATCGCCATCCTGAGGCGCGAGGGCTCACACGTGCGCCGCGGTGAACTGCTCCTGCAGCTCGACCCGGTCATCGCGCGCGGCCAGCTCGACCTCGCCCGCCGCGAGGATGAGGCCGCGCGCGCCACGGTCGAGTCCGCCCAGGCCTCGGCCACGCTCGCCGAGCGCGACTTCCGGCGGGTCGAGGAGCTGTTCGGACAGGGACTGGCGTCGGCCGGGCAGATGGACGAGGCGCGCTCGCGTCATCAGACCGCGGCGGCCGGACTCAAGGCCGCGCGGGCGCGCCTCGAGCAGGCGCGGTCCTCGGCCCGCCTGGCGGCGGATGCGCTCGACCGGCTGCGCCTCACCGCTCCGTTCAGTGGCGTCGTCACCCAGCGCTACGTCGAGGTCGGGGAGTCGGTGGTGCCCGGTCAGCCGGTGCTCGAGCTGCTCGACCCGGGCACCCTCTACGTGAGCGCGCCGATCGACGAGATGGACATCGGCCGCCTGCGAGCCGGGCCTGCCGTCGCGCGTCACCCTCGATCCCTATCCCGGCGTGGTCTGGCGCGGCACCGTGGTACGGGTCGCGCCGTTCGTCAACGACGTCCAGCAGCAGAACCGCACGCTCGAGATCGAGGTCACTTTGCCGCTGGAACCCGGCCAGCCGCTGCCCAAGCCGGGGGCGTCCGCCGACGTCGAGGTGATCCTCCAGCGCCGCGACGGCGTGCTGCGCGTGCCCACCTCCGCGGTGCTCGAGGGCCACCGGGTGCTGGTGGCGGAGCGCGGGCGAGCGCTCTCGCGGGAGGTCACGACCGGGCTCAAGAACTGGGAGTGGACCGAGATCGCCTCGGGGCTGCGGCGCGGCGACCAGGTGATCACCAGCATCGACCGCCAGGGCGTCAAGCCGGGAGTGGCGGTGCAGGCACGGAGCGCGTCGCCGCCCTCCCCGCGGCGGGCGCGAGGCCATGAGCGTCTCGGACGGCGGATCGCAGGTCCGACCGCTGTCCGCGCCGGGTGAGGCCGAGCGCCGGGCGCGCGACCGAAGCGGCGTCATCCTGCGCGTCGAACACCTCACGCGCCTCTATCAGGTCGGCGATTCCGAGGTGCGCGCGGTCGACGACATCTCGCTGGTGGTGCGCCGCGGCGAGTTCGTCGCGCTGATGGGACCGTCGGGCTCGGGCAAGTCCACGCTGCTGAACCTGCTCGGCTGCCTCGACACGCCCACCTCGGGGCGCTACGTGCTCGACGGCGAGGCGGTGCAGGACCTCGGCGAGGACCGGCTCGCCGACGTGCGCCAGCGCCGCATCGGCTTCGTGTTCCAGGCCTATCACCTGGTGGCCGCGCATGACGGCGGCGCGCAACGTCGAGCTGCCGATGATCTTCGCCGGGCTCGATCCCGCCGCCGCCGCGAGCGGGTGGCGCGGGCGCTCGACGCGGTCGGGCTCGGCCACCGCGCGCACCACCGCCCGACGCAGCTCTCGGGCGGCGAGCGCCAGCGCGTCGCGATCGCGCGCGCGATCGTCAACCAGCCGGCGATCCTGCTGGCCGACGAGCCGACCGGCAACCTCGACACGCGCGCCGGCGGCGAGATCGTGGCGCTGCTCGAGCGGCTGAACCGCGACGGGCTCACGCTCGTGCTGGTGACCCACGATCCGGCCAGTCGGGCGCGCACGCGGGCCGCATCCTGCAGCATGCGCGACGGCCGCTCCTGGACGAGCGGCGCGACCGGCGGAGGCGGCGTCGCCGAGTGTAGGAACGACGACCTGCTCGGCGCTGGCGCTCGAGTCGCCTGCGGCTCCACCGCCTGCGCACCGCGCTCACCGTCACCGGCATCCTCGTCGGCGTGACCGCGGTGATCCTGCTCACCGCGCTCGGCGAGGCGGCCAAGCGCTACGTGGTCCAGGAGTTCGCGGGCATCGGCACCAACCTGATCATGATCACGCCCGGGCGCACCGAGACCCAGGGCATCCCGGGCGCGACCGTCGGCGCGGTGCGCAACCTGACCATCGAGGACGCCGAGGCCGTCGCGCGCGAGGCGTCGGCGGTCGCAGCTGGTGGCGCCGCTCTCGCTCGGGCACGGCCGCCGTTCGAGTACGCGGGGCGCACGCGCGACGTCCGCGTCCTCGGCACCACGGCGGCCTACGCCCAGGTGCGCAACATGACGCTGCTCACCGGCCGCTTCCTGCCGGCGGGCGACCCGCGCCGCGGCGAGCCGGTGGCGGTGATCGGGCGCACGCTCGCGCGCGAGGTGTTCGCGGGCGAGAACCCGCTCGGCGAGCCGGTGCGCATCGGCCGCTGGCGCTTCCGCGTCATCGGCGTGCTCGAAGGCGAAGGGCAGCGCCTGGGCCTCAACATCGACGATGCCGCGCTCGTCCCGGTGGCGACCGCGCTGCGCATGTTCGACCAGCCGAGCCTGTTCCGCATCGCGCTCAAGGCGCACCGACGCGACCGCGGTGCCGCAGGCCGCCGAGCAGGCGCGACGGATCCTGACGCGACGGCACGACGACGAGGAGGACTTCACGATGATCACGCAGGACGCCATGCTCGCCACGTTCCGTGCGGTGATCGAGGCCCTCACCGCCGCGCTCGCGGGCATCGCCGCCATCTCGCTCGCGGTGGCCGGCATCGGGATCATGAACGTGATGCTGGTCTCGGTCTCGGAGCGCACCGGCGAGGTCGGACTGCTCAAGGCGCTCGGCGCGCGGCGGCGGCAGATCCTGCGGCTGTTCCTGGCCGAGGCGGTGCTGCTCTCGGGCGGCGGCGCGCTCGCGGGCATCGCGCTCGGGGTCGCGATCGTCTGTACGCGGCGGCGGGCCTCTGGCCCGACCTGTCCCGCTGCGCCCGAGCCCGGTGCTGGATCGGGCTGGTGACGGCGCTCGCGCTCGCGGCGGGCCTGGCGTTCGGGCTCATGCCCGCGCGCCGCGCCGCGCGTCTGCCGGCGGCCGAGGCGCTGCGGGGTCGCGCATGAGGCTGCGCCGACCTGCTCGCGCTCTCGCTCGAGGCGCTGCGCGGCCATCGCCTGCGCTACGCCCTCACCGCGCTGGCGGTCGCGGTGGGCATCGCCGCGGTGGTGCTGCTGTCCTCGATCGGCGAGGGCACCAAGCGCTTC
Organism: Candidatus Eiseniibacteriota bacterium; assembly: GCA_963776245.1. Classification (GTDB taxonomy): domain Bacteria; phylum Eisenbacteria; class RBG-16-71-46; order RBG-16-71-46; family RBG-16-71-46; genus CAVSAC01. The sequence goes on from CAVZLN010000008.1 coordinate 60,048, forward strand.
ATCGTCGGACAGCTCGCCCAGTTCGGCACCGACATCATCGCGGTCTACCCCGGCAAGACCGAGACCGGTGGCCTGCCCGGGCATGATGGGCGGCAGCATGCGCAAGCTCTCGCTCGACGACGCGCGCGCGATCGCGCGACTGCCCGGGCGTGGCCGGCGTGGTGCCCGACCGTGTCCGGCACCGCGGTGTGCGAGTACGGCGGGCGCTCGCGGCGCACCTACGTGTTCGGCGCGTCGCCGCAGGTCCCGGCGGTGTTCTCGATGAAGGTCGCGCAGGGCGAGTTCTTCCCGCCGATGGACTACGACCGCGCCGCGTCGGTGGCGGTGCTCGGCCCGCGGCTCAAGCGTGAGCTGTTCGGCGACGCCAACCCGCTCGGCGCGGCCATGCGGATCGGCCAGTGGCGCTTCCGCGTGGTCGGGGTGATGGAGTCGAAGGGGCAGATCCTCGGCTTCGACCTCGACGACTGCGTCTGGGTGCCGGTCGCCAGCGCGATGCGCCTGCTCAACCGCCCCGAGATCGACGAGCTGGACGTGCTCGCCGCCTCATCGGCCGAGATCGATCCGGTGGCCGAGCGCATCCGCCGCCTGCTGTTCGAGCGCCACGACCGCCGCGAGGACTTCACGCTCATGACCCAGAAGGAGGGCCAGGAGATGGTGGGCCGCGTGCTCGACATCGTCACCATCGTCGTGACGAGCATCGCGGCCATCAGCCTGCTGGTCGGCGCCATCGGCATCCTGACCATCATGTGGATCGTGGTGCGCGAGCGCACCGCGGAGATCGGCCTGGTGAAGGCGCTCGGCGCGACCCAGGGGCAGATCCTGGTCTGGTACCTGTTCGAGGCCGGCGCCACCTCGCTCGCGGGCGGGGTGGCCGGACTGCTGGTGGGCGGCGGCGGCGCCTGGCTGCTGCGCGCGGCGGTGCCGGGGCTCGAGAGCTACACCTCTCCCGCCACCGTGGCCTTGGCACTCGGGGTGGCGCTGGCGGTCGGGGTCGCTGCCGGGGTCGCGCCGGCGCTGCACGCGGCGCAGCTCGATCCGGTCGAGGCACTGCGCGGCGAATGAGTCCCGCGCCGCGCCGCCCGTCACGCGCGGGGTGCGGGCCGGACCCTCATGGCTTCGCGCCACGCGCGATCACCGTGGCGGCGCCCATCCCTGATCCAGCGTGAGCGAGGTCCGGCCCTGGGCCTGCAACTGGCGGTCGACGAGGAACCGTTGCCCGTCGGCCGTGACGTCGTAATTGGCCTGCGACCCGCCCGGCTGGAGCTGCGCGCGGAAGAGCTGAACCGGGACGCCGATCTCCACCGTGGGCTCGGCCCGAAACGGGACCGCCATCACCTGGCGGTCCTGCACCACGTAGAAGATCTCGCGGCCGTCCCCGCGCCACACGGGCGTCGCGCCTCCCGCGGTGGAGACGCGCCACTTCTCACCTCGCTGCGGGAAGCGTTGGACGTAGACCTCGCTCTTCCCGGACTCGTCCGAGGCGAACGCGATCCACCGGCCGTCCCTCGACAGGCGTCCGGCCGCCTCGCCGGCCGAGGACGACGACCAGGGTGTCATCTTCCCATCGGCGAGCGAGAGCAGCATCAGGGAGCTGTTCCGGCCGATGTCCAGATCGCGACGCAGGAACACGAGCGTGCGGCCATCGGGCGTGCAGTCCGCCGGCCTCGTCACCTTGTCGCTCCGGAGCACGGTCTGTTCGGCTCCCTCCGCGCCGAGAGCCTGGCGGTGGATGTCGCCGCTCGCCTGTGCCCCGACGGCGGACATCCAGTAGAGGTGGGAATCGTCCGGGGACCAGATCGGGGCGGTCTCGTTCAGCGGACTGGACGTCAGGCGGTCCCCGAGTCGGCGCGCGACGTCGAAGATCCAGATGTCGCCCTGGTCGGTGACCAGGTCGCTGCGGTCCACCGCCACCCGCCGGCCGTCGTGCGACAGGCGCGGCGCGTAGTAGGAGCCGGGAGGCGAGAGCACACCGAGATCCTTGCCCGCGCGGTCCACCCAGGACAGTTCGGTGAACCCGGCAGTGTTCCCCTGCAGGTAGACCAGCCGGCCGTCGGGGGAGGCCGAGAACAGTCCACAGAACTTCGTCGGGTCGAGCGTGACACGGTCAGCCACCTGGATGGCGGCGCCCGAGAAACGCAGCCGTCCCGCGTCGAAGGCCTGGGCCCACAGGGCGCCGTCCCGCCAGAAGAACAGCCGGCCGGGCTTCGAGTAGATGGCGCTCGTGGCTCCCGGTAGCAGCAATCGCGGTTTCTCTCGGCGGTCGAGCGGCGCGGCGTACACGCCGTCCTTGACCCCGCGCCACACCGTTCCGCCGGCGGTGGTGAAGAGGAAGTGGCGGCCGCCGGGCAGCACGGCCGGCCACGCGAGCTCCCTCACGGTCGCGTTCCGCGAGGTGTCCACCAGGCAGGTGCTCTCGCCGCCGGTCGCCGCGACGCGCTGGACTCCCCCGCTGCGCGAGCCCACGTACAGGATGAAGCCGTCCCGGCTCCACGCGCCGCCGAGCGGCAGCAGCACCGGTGCCAGCGCCTGGGAGGAACCGCCCGAGAGGCTGATGCGCCTGAGCTGCCCCTCCGCGAAGAAGCCGAGGTCGCGGCCGTCCGGCGACCAGAAGGGCGACTGGGCGCCTTCGGTGCCGGCCAGCGCGCGGGGCTCCGCCGCGTCCAGCGATCGCACCCAGATCGAGCTCACGCCGGTGGAGTCCTCGGCGACGAACGCGATCTGCCGGCCATCGGGCGAGAGTGCCATCGGGCCGGAAGCGATGCTGAACGACATCCGTGGCGGCGCGAGGATGGCGGAGACCACGCGGGCATCGGCGCCCGGTGACTTCGGGCGCAACACGTACCCCCCGCCAGCGGCGAGCAGCACCAGCAGCAGGGCCCACGGCAGCCACGGGCCCGCGAGCGCGCCCCGGCGCGGAAGGACCGCGCCGCTCCGGCCGGCGGCGGAGTCCGCCGCCACCGAGGCCAGCTCGAGACCGAGGTCGCGCGCACTCTGCCAGCGCTCGTCGGGGTCGCGGGCCAGGCACCGCGTCACCAGCCGTTCGAGCGCGGGCGGCGCGAGCGGCGCCAGCAGGCCGAGCGGACGCGGCGCGGCGTTCATGATCGCCCCGATCAGCGAGGCCTGGCTCTTCCCTTCGAACGCGCGGCGGCCGGTCGCCATCTCGTAGAGCACGCACCCCAGCGCCCAGATGTCGCTCCGGGCGTCGGCCTCCCCGCCCTCGAGCTGCTCCGGCGACATGTACTGGAAAGTCCCGACGATGGTGCCCTCGGCCGTGAGCGGCGCCGCCACGGTCGGCGACTGCGTCATCGCCGCCTGAGTCACCCCCGACCCGCCGCCCGGACCCGCCAGCCCGGTCGCGCGCGCCAGGCCGAAGTCCATCAGCTTCGCGCCCGCCTTCGTGAGCATCACGTTCCCGGGCTTGAGGTCGCGATGGATCACTCCCGCCCGGTGCGCGCGGTCGAGCGCGTCGGCGATCTGCGCGCCGAGCTTCAGCACCTCCGCCGCCGGCAACGCGCCCTTCGTCAGCCGGCGCGCCAGCGTCTCCCCGTCCACCAGCTCCATCACCAGGTAGTCGGTCTCGCCCTCGCGCCCCACGTCGTGCAGCGTGCAGATGTGCGGGTGATTGAGCGAGGAGACCGTCTTCGCCTCGCGCTCGAAGCGCGCGCGCACCTCCGCGTTGGCCGACAGGTGCTGCGGTAGCACCTTGATCGCGACCTCGCGTCCCAGCCGCGGGTCGCGCGCGCGGTACACCTCGCCCATGCCGCCCGCGCCGAGCGGCGCGACGATCTCGTAGGGCCCGAGCCGGGTGCCGGGAGCGATCGTCATGGCTTGCGCAGCGCGGCTTGCCAGTTCTGGACGAGCGTGACCGTCTGCGGCGGGGCCTTCTCCGCCGGCAGGAGCGCAAGAACGCGACGGCCGTCCTGGGCAGGGTCCCACCACGTGGCTTCCGCGGGCCGATGGAACCATGGGCGTGCCGGCCCCAGGGAGAACTCGGGGCCCGCCTGGACATCCGCCTCGAGGATCCGCTGCGGATCCTTCTGGTTCGCGAAGCGGAGCCGCTTTCCATCCGACGACCAGCCGGTGACGAACCCGCCGCCAGTCGTGACCTGGTACTTCATCCCGGTGGACTCACACGACTGCACGAAGACCTCCCCCGTGCCCCCGGACTCGTCGCACACGTACGCCACCCAACGGCCATCCGGAGAGAGTACGGCGGCGCCATCGTTCGCGGGGGTACGGACCAGCGGCCGCGGGGGAGCGTCGCCCTCCACGGGGACCAGCCACAGGTCCCACTTGGTGGCCGGATCGAGTCGCTCGATCAACAGGTACTTGCCGTCACGCGACCAGGCATCGATCCGCTTGTACGCCCGGTCGGAGCCCGCCAGCGTTCTCCGGCTCCCGTCCACGAGGGACCGGATGGCGATGACCTGGGTCATGTCGTCCAGGTAGGCCACCCGGCGGCCATCCGGTGACCAGACCGGCGTCGCGCCGCCCTCCGCCGGCTCCGAGATGCGGGTCAGGACCCCGCGCTCGAGGTCCGCGACCGCGACGTGGGCCCGCAACGCGAGGTTGTCGCTTCCGACCACCATCACGGCGCGGCGTCCGTCCGGCGAGAGCCAGAAGCCGAAGTACAGCCCCGGTGGAACGGGCGCGCCGGCGATCTCGCGACCTTCCAGATCCAGCCATGCGAAACGCGAACGGACGAGCCCCTGGGTCAGGTACGCCAGGGTGCCGGTGTTCGAGGCCGAGACCAGCGGGGCCCCGCTGAACGTGGAGATCTGCGGTGTGTCTCCGAGCGGGATCGGCGCGCCGCGGAACCGACGCGACCGCGCGTCGAAGCGCTGCGCCTGCAACACCCCGTTGCGCGTGGTCAAGAGCCAGCCGGGAGCGCAGTAGATCGCGCCGGTCTCGACCCGCATGAGCGGCTGGGGCGGACCCCCATCGAGCGAACCCACGAGGAGGCCGCCCTTGCCGTCGCTGCCTGCGGGAACAGCGCTGAACAGGAAGTGCCGGCCGTCGGGCAGGAACCACGGGAAGCGGTGCCCGGTCTCGCCGCGGGTCGAGTCGGGACGGGTCACCTGGACCGGCTCGCCCCCGCCGGCCGGGACCCGGTAGATGCCGCCGTTGGAGAACGGGGCGAGCAGGATGATGCCCTGCCTGTTCCAGCTGCCGCCGCGGGCCGTCTTCACGTCGCAGATCTTCTCGGGATCGCCCCCCGCGACCGCGATCCGGGAAAGCTGGAGGTCGCCCGCGAAGAACGCCAGGTCACGGCTGTCGGGAGACCAGAACATGAGAGTGGCGTTCTCGGTCCCCGGCAGCACGCGGGGCACCAGGGCATCCAGGCGGCGCACCCAGATGCGCGCGGTGCCCGAGGAGTCCGCCACGATCATCGCGATCATCCGGCCATCGGGCGAGAGCTGTGCGCCGGCACCGTCCCCGATCAGGAACTGGTTCCGTGGGCCCGAGGCCTCGAAACGGGCGACACCCGGAGCGAGCGGTCTCGTCAGGGCCCAGGCAGCGAGCCACGTGGCTAGGGCAGCGGCCAGGGCCGTGACGGCCGGGAGCACCCAGTGCGGCAGCCCCCGCGCGGGGCCCGGCCGGGCAGCGGCCCGGGTGCCGCTGGAGGAGGCGCGGGTGGCGATCAGATCCTCCAGCTCGATGCGAACGTCGCCGATGTCGCGCTGGCGACGCTTCACGTCCTTCTCCAGGCAGCGACCCATCAGCGCGCTCAACTTCTCCGGCGTCTTCTCCGGCAGCGCGTTCCACTCGGGCTCGGTCTTGAGGATGGACGCGATCGTGTCGGACACCGTCTCGCCGTCGAACGCCTGTCGCGCGGTGAGGCACTCGTACAGCACGCAGCCGAACGACCAGATGTCCGAGCCGGCTGTCCACCGCCCGGCCGCGCGCCTGCTCCGGGCTCATGTACGCCGCGGTGCCGAGGATCACGCCCGCGGTCGTCGCCGCGTGCGTCACCGTGGGCGAGGCGGAGAGACTCGGGTCCGATCCCGAGAGGTCCGCGGACCCGGCCTTGGCCAGACCGAAGTCCAGCACCTTCACCGCGCCGTCGGGCTTGAGCATCACGTTCCCGGGCTTCAGGTCGCGGTGCACGACGCCGCGCCTCGTGCGCCGCCTCGACGCCCGCCGCGACCTGCCGGCACACGTCCAGCGCTTCGTCCACCGGCAGCGCGCCGCGCGCGATACGCCGCGCCAGCGTCTCGCCCTCGACCAGCTCGAGCACCAGATAGCGATGACCCTCGACCTGTTCGAGACCGTGGATGCCCGCGACGTTCGGATGGTTGAGCGAGGCGAGCAGTCGCGCCTCGCGCTCGAAGCGCGCCAGCCGCTCGGGCTCCTGCGCGAACGCCGCGGGCAGCACCTTGATCGCCACCTCGCGTCCCAGCCGCGGGTCGCGCGCGCGGTACACCTCGCCCATGCCGCCGGCGCCGAGCGGCGCGACGATCTCGTAGGGCCCGAGCCGGGTGCCAGTGGGGAGTGGCATCGGGGCAATCTACCTCAGGACCACCGGTCCGCGCACACGCGCCCGTTGCGGACCGCGGGAGTGCGTGCACCCGCGGCGCCCGGCACGGGCCCCGCGGGACGCAACGACACGCGCGGCGTGGAACCGGTGGGACCGGTCCACGCCGCGCGATGGACTGCCGGCTCGGGCTTCAGGCCGCCTGGGCCAGGTCCTCGTTCTCGTCCGCGTCGTCCTCGTGCCGCACCCCGGCCACCGCGGCCTGCACGCGGGCGGCCATCTCCCGCTCCTCCCGCAGGCCCTCGATCATGGCCTCGGCCTGCTCGAGGAGGAACCGCAGCGCGCCCGCCTTCTCGACCGCGTGATCGACGATGACCTTCTGCCCCTCGAGCACCTCGAGGCTGGATCGCACGTCCACGAGGAGCGCGTCCGCGCGGGCCAGGCGTTCCTCGGCCTTGGCCATCTGCCGCTTGCGCTCATCGAGCGCGCTGGTCGTGTCCCGGACCTCCCGGAGCCGGCCCCGCACGTCGTCGAGCAGTCCGCGGCTCTCCTCGATCTCCCGCTGCGCCGAGGTGATCGCGCGGACATCCTTGGCGGTCTTCTCGGCCACCGCGAACATGCGGTCGAGGTCGGCCTGCATGGACTCCACCGTGCCCTGGCGAGCGGCGATCTGCTCGAGGGACCGGCTGATCTCGAGTTCCACGCGCTCCCACTTGGCGAGGCGCTCCTCGAACTGGGTGAGTCGCTTCTCCACGACCTGCAGCCCGCTGGCGCGGTCTTCGAGCTGGGTGGACAACGCATCCACCTGCACCAGCCGCTGGTCGGCCGACACGAGCGCCGCCGTGAGCCGCTTGGACAGCTCGTCGAGCTGCTGCGCCGACGTGGCCGCCTCCTGGCGCAACTCGGACGAGCGCTTCAGGTCCTTCGCCGCCTCGTCGAGCGCGTGGTGGCGCTGCTGGATCTCCTCGCGCAGCGCGCGGGTCCGCTCGGCCAGCGCCTCGACCGACTCGCAGCGGGCCTCGATCGCCGCGACCGTCTTCCCGATCGCGTCCGCCCCCCGACCGGCCTCGTCCACGCTCGACGTCACGCCCGCCACCGTCTTGCTGATCCGCTCGGCCTCCTCGGCCTGCGCCCCCAGCCCGACGAAGCGCTGCTCCGCGGCCTCCATGCGCGTCTGCAACTGGCGGCCGCGCACGTCGAGGTTCGTGCTGAGCGCGCCGAGATCGGCCAGCCGGCGATGCAGGTCCTCGACGAACTCCCGCCGCGACTCGATCACCGCCATGGACTCGCCGATGCGCTGGCTGTCCCGTTGCGCCGCCTCGAGCGTGGGCGCCATCGCGCGCAGCTCGCCGAACTGGCGCTCGAGCCCGCGGGCGGACTGCTCGACCCCGGCCAGCCAGGCCCGGGTCTCCGACTGGCTCTCCTGCGCCCGCGTGATCTCGGCGTGCGCGATGCGGGCCTGTTCGATCGCGTCCTTCACCAGCGCGTTGGCCCCGTTCAGCTGCTCGATGTCCCGCAGGGCGTCCTCGACCGCCGGCCGTGCCTGCTCGATCCGCTCCACCCGATCGCCGGCTTCGCGGGCGGTCCGGGCGGTCTCGTCGAGATCGCGGCGGATGGCCTGCACCTTGGCCATGTCCTCGTCGATCTGCCCGGCCTGGCCCGAGAGCGTCTGGAGCTGGGCCGTCAGCGCCTCGGTCTGGGTCTTGAGCCCGGCCACGGTCACGCTCGACTCGCTCACGCCCTTGAACCGGTTCTCGAAGTCCGCGAGCGCCCCGCGCAGGTCCGCCACGCGCTGGCTGACCGACTCCAGGCTCTTGGCCTCGAAGTCGAATCGCTCCACGGTGTTCTTCATCTCGTCGCGCACCACGGCCAGATCCTGGCGGGTGGACTGGGCCCGTTCACCGGCCTCGCGCTGCAACTGGCCGATCTCGCGCGAGCGCTCGAGCACCGACTCGTGGAGCGCCTGGAGCGCCGCGACCTGATCCTGCACCGCGCCAAGGGTCTTCTCGTTCTCCTGCTGCTGCCGCACGCCGGCATCGATCTGCCGGACCGCGCGCTCGAGGTTGTCCGCCCGCGCGAGCGCGTTCTCGACCACCTCGCGCTGGGCCTCGAGCGCCGCGCTCTTCTGGGTGATGAAGTCCCCCAGGGTCTTCAGCGTCCCGAGCTCCCGCCGCACGTCGTCCACCGTGTGCTGGACCCCGTCCATGCCGCGCAGCGACTGCTCGACGCTGGCGACCCGCCGCTCCTTGTCCTGCAGGTCGCGGCTGAGCTCCTCGCGGCGCCGGTCGAGCGCCTCCACTTTCGAGGTGGCGAGCTTGTGCGCGTCCGAGCAGACGCTCCTGCTGCTCGCGCATCCGCACCAGCTGCTCGCCGGTGCCTTCGACATGGGCACGGATCCCGTCGGCTTCGCCCTGCAGCTGATGGAACGGCTTCTCGACCTCGAGGAAGGTCTCGAGCCGGTCCTTGAGGCCGAGCGCCAGCTCGATCTTGCGGCCGATCTCCTCGAACGCGGCGCGGGTCTTCTGGGCGTCCTCGAGCACGGCGGCGATCTGCGTCTCGGCCCGGCGCTGGCCCTGCGTCAGCTCCTCCGCACGCCCGTCGAGCGTCTGGTAGTGCGACGCGAGCTGCACCATGGCGGCGAAGCGCTGCTCCAGCTCCGCGATGCGGGCGCCCACCGCGTCCACGTCGCTTCCCGCCTTCGCGATCGGCTCGCCGAGCCCCTGCAGCCGCTCGGCCGCGGCGCGGGAGTTCTCGACCAGCCGCTCGTAACGCCCGCGTTCCTGCTGCATCTCGCGCAGGACGGCGCGCATCTCCTCGGCGAGTTCCCGGTTCTCGGAGCCATTCCCGAGCAGACGATCGAGCAGAGGGGTCATCGTAAGCTCCTTCGGAGCGCGATCCGGCGGTCTCGTGGGGACCGGCGGTTCATCGACGTGACGGCGTGACCGCTCCTGGTTCTCCACGCACGATGGACGGAGCGGACCTGGGAAGACGACCACCTCATTGCAAGAGGCGGACCCCGTCCCCGGAGTTACTGCGGCGTCGTGGTCGGCGGCAGTCCGGCGCACCGAGCCCGAAGCACGCGACCCCGGTTGCAAGATGCAAGCCGCCGGGCGAGGCGCGCGGAGCGGGCCCGGCGGGCCCTGGAAGTCCATGAGGACCCACCCCGCTCCGGAACGGGCCGGGAGCGCGTCCGACCGCTGGGGATCGCATGGGAATGCCCGACCCGCGGGCTCCCCCCGGCCTGCGCGAGGGGTCTCCCGGTGGACACAAATCCACCATGCGGAGGTGCGGAATCAGCCGGCCGGGAGGGGTCGGAGCGGACCGCGGCCCCGACAGCGTGCAGCCCGCGATCCCCGGGGCCACGGGATCGCGGGCTGACGTCGGCCGATCGCGGTCGTCCCGACCGCGGCGGATTGCGGAACGACTACCTCAAGTGGAGCATCTTGCGTTGCCGGACCTCGCCGCCGACCTCGAGGCGGTAGAAGTACACGCCGCTCGGGGCGCCCTTCACGTCGAGCTCGACCCGGTAGCTTCCCGCGAGCTGCCGCCGATCCAGCAGCGTCCGCACCTCGCGGCCCTGCACGTCGTAGAGCCGGAGCACCACCCGCTGGGCGACCGGGATGGCGTACGCGATGGTGGTGACGCCGTGGAACGGGTTCGGCTGGTTCTGCGCCAGCGACAGCGCCCGCGGGACGCTCGCGTCGAACTGCTCGACGCCCACCTGCACGGAGTCGATCCCGCCGAACTGGTAGTACCGCGCCGCGAACTCCTGGAGATACTGGTTGGTCACGTCGAAATCATGGACGATGAGCGTGTTCTCGTTGTTCGAGTTCTCCGCGGCGCTCGACCAGTTGTGCGATCCGGTCAGGGTCGCGGCGCCCCACGCCGGGTTCTCCGCGTCGACGATGCAGTACTTGTGGTGGAGCAGCCCCGAGACCCCGGTCTTGAGGCGCACGTCCACCGAGTTCCCGATCAGATAGGCATACTGCGATCCGGAATCCGAGTCGGAGTCGAGGTCGCCGCGCACGTTGACGCCGGCCAGGTGCTTCGCCACCAGCGCGCTCGAGATGTCGGAGCGCGTCATGGTCAGCAGCTGGAAGCCGATCGAATGCTGCGCGCCATTGAGGGTCGAGATGATGTGCGACGTCACGCCGTCGGACGGGCTGAAGTAACACTCGACGCGGTTCCCTCCGATCGCGAACTCGTGGGGCGTGTCGTCGAGCTTGCGGGCGCCGAACCGCGAGACCGAGGCGTTCGGCGTGTCGGTGCCACTCCCCCACATCTCGTCGAACTCGAGCCGGTAGACGTTCGCGAGCGACTGGTCCTGGATCTCGATCGAGTTCTGGAGGTCGTTGTTGGTGCCCGGATCGGTCGGGTTCCACGAACCGGTCCACACCCAGGTGCTCTCGGGAGCGCCGCCGCGCGCGTCGATGACCACGAACTTGTCGTGCATCAGCCCGAGCCCGTAGTTGATGGGATCGAAGCGGTCGGTGATCAGCGGGATGCCGCTGCCCGTGAGGGTGCCGAACGGGGCGTTCGTCTTGTTGTCGTCCTCGCAGATGACGCGCACCTTCACGCCGCGGTTCTTGGCGTTGACGAGCGCGGTGGCGAGCGTGGCGCCCGGGGTCCCGCTCAGGTTGTAGACCGCGACGTCGATCGAGCGCTTCGCGTTGTCGAGCCGCGTGACCAGCCGCGCCGGCAGGTCCTGGTTGCCGTTGGCGGGGTGGAGCCAGGCGAGGCCCGTGTCCACGCTCTTGTTGAAGTACACGTTCATCTGCCCGGTGGACGCCGGGGGCGAAGCGGTGCTGAACAGGCGCGTGGGCGCGAAGTTGGTCCCGTTCACGTCACCCGATCCCACGCTGTACGAATACACCGTGGCCGCCGTGAGCCCCGGCACCGTCACGGTGTGCGCCGTCACCGGCGTGGGGTCGACGATCTCGGTCCCGAGCGCCGAGGTGAGCCCGTAGTGGACGATGCTCGAGGACGCGACGTCGGTGGTCCAGTTCAGCCGGACCGAGGTCGGCTGGAGCTGGTCCTCGTAGGGGGTCGAGAGGATGATCGGACCCGGGTGGGCGATGATGTCGTCGGGGGTCCGCGGGGTGATCTCGTAGTCCGCGGTGTAGGGCGGACCGGGCGCCGGCGTGCCGGGCTTGTACTGCTTGAGGATCCCGATCACGTCGAACACGCTGGGCACCGGCGGATAGGTGACCGGGATGAAGATGGTCGTGGTGCCGGACGGGTCCGTGATGGTCGAGAGCGTGGGGTTGTACGTCGCTCCGTTGATGCGGATGAGCCGCCCCTCGTTGGGCTCCGTGTAGTCGGGCCGGAACGTGGCGTTCACGTCGGCGCACGTGACCACCAGCGGATCCGGGACCGGCCGCCCGGTCGCGTGGCGCGTGAGCAGCGCGAACTCGGCCTGGATCTCGGTGATGCCGCGGAACTGCAGGACCGAGCCGGTGACGGTGAGGCTGTCGCCGGCCGCGATCGTGAACGGCGGCAGGCTGAAGTTGAAGATATCGATGCCCGCGGTGCCGTCCTGCAGGTAGAAGTCGGTCCGGACGTCGCTCATGTTGGCGGTGACGATCCCGGTCACGGTGACCTCGGCGCCGGCACCGTAGGGCGAGGCGGCCACCCCCGAGGCGTCGTTCACGTGCACCACGACGATCGGGACCAGGTCGAGCACGCGGACGCGCGGATTGGACACGATCGGGGTGAGCGTTCCCGCCGCGACCGCGCTCCGCACCGCGAAGGTGGAGTTGCCCTTGGTCGCGGGGGAGGTGAGGTTCGCGATGCTCACGCTGCCGCTGTCCGTCGGGCTCAGCGCCGCCGCGGTGATGAACAGCGTGTCGCCGACCACCGAGGGCGTCGCGCTCAGGAACGCCGACCCCGACAGCGCGACGGACGACACGTCGTGCGACCACGTCCACTCGGGCGGCACGACGATCGAGAGACTCGTGAGGGTGTAGCTCGAGTCCTGCGCGAACGCGAGCGTCAGCAGGTCGACCGGGCGGTCGGTGTACACGATGGCCGGATCGACGCGCGCCCTTCCGGTGCCGTTCCCACCCGAGGCGAACGGCGGCTCGGGCCCGTTCGAGCTGTTCTGGGGGTTGCGCCCGAAGGTCTGGGTGACGAAGTCATTGCCGTTGACGTCGGTGTCCTGCCCGTTGCCGAGGAAGGCATCCGCCCCGCTCGCGAGCGAGGCGGCGGTCGACAGTGCGTTCGCCTTGCGCTCGACGCTGTTCCCGTTCGCGCTGGTGCCGTGATTGGGAGCGGCGACGCCGCCCTCGGGATCGATCGCCGTCCCCCAGCCCACCTTGTCGACCTCGACCGCGGCCGCGTCGAGGACCCGCTCGTGACCGTTGTCGGCCATGCCGGTGCCCGAGGTCCACGATGACGAGGAGAAGTCCGGGGCCACCGAGCCCACGTACGAGGTGTTGGCGATCAGGAAGAACCCGCGCGCCGGGATGGTGGAATTGGCCGGCAGCACCGCGCGATCGCTCCACGTCGTCCCGCTCGTGGACTTGTACTGCAGCTTCCAACCGGCGATGTCGATCGCGTTGTCGGTCGGATTGTAGAGCTCCACGAACTCGTCCGTGGCCGACGCCGGCCCGCGCGTCGCGAACTCGCTGATGACCACGTGCGTGACGGCCCGGGCCCGGGGCACCGCGAGGGTGGTGAGCGCGAGGAGCGAGAGGGCGGCGAGAACACAGGATGAGCGGAGCAAGAAGCGCATGGAGAGCCCCCCGGGAGGATGGGACGCGACGACCGGCGATGTGCACGAAGTCTATCACGCGGGCGGGGGCCGGCCGAGGCCGGGGAGCCGCGGGCCCGGGCGACAGACCGCGGCCCGTGCGGTAGAGTGCCGCGCATGTTCGAGCGATTCCGGCGCTTCCTCGGTCCCGCGCCCGCCGCGGACGCGGCGCGCGACGACGCGCCCGCGCCCCCGGCGGGCGCCGACCCGCTGCGCCTCGCCACCTGCGCGCTGCTGATCGAGCTGGCGCGCGCCGACGGCGAGTTCTCGGAGGTCGAGCGCGCGCACATCGCCGACATCCTGGTGAGCGATTTCGGTCTCACGCCGCGGAGCGCCCGGGAGCTGATGACCGCGGCCGACCAGTCGCTGCGCGAGGCGGTCGACCTGCATCAGTTCACCACGGTCATCAATGCGCGCTACGACGAGGACGAGCGCCGCTCGCTCGCCGAGAAGCTGTGGCGCGTGGTGGACGCGGACGGCGTGCTCTCGCAGCACGAGACCTCGCTCATCCGCCTCATGGGCAGCCACCTCGACCTGCCGCCGGGCGCGCTCAACGCGGCGCGGTCGCGGGCCACGGAACGCCGCACGGGCTGACGGGCGAACGGTGATCCCGGGCCGCGGCGGCGGCCGACCCCGGCGCGGCTGTGCTAGATTCCGCCCCCGTCGTCCGCACGCGCCGCGCCGTCCCCTCCACCCCACGGAGAACCCGCGATGTCCTGCTCGCTCCCCGCCTCCGTCCTCGCGCCGATCTCCCGCCACCTGCAGGACGTCCTGCGGGCGGACCAGGGCGCGCATCCCGGCGACGCGGGCGCGCGCCAGGCGGTGCACACCGTGTACGGCGGCGCCCACCTGTTCCGCGCCGACATCGCGCCCAAGCTCGGGCAGCGCGCCCTGGACGCCCTCGCGGAATACGCCCCCGACGCCGCGAGCCTGGCGGGCGTGCTCGGGATCTCGCCCGCGCTGGCGCCCACCGTGTACGCGCAGGTGCTCGATAAGCTCGGGCGCGAGCCGGTCGAGGACTTCCGCATCGACTTCGAGGACGGCTACGGCAACCGTCCCGACGCCGAGGAGGACGGCCACGCGGAGCAGGCGGCGCGCGAGGTGATCGCCGGTCTCGCGCGGGCGGTGCTCCGCCCCGTTCCTCGGCATCCGCATCAAGCCGTTCAGCGCGGAACTGTTCCCGCGCGCGGCGCGCACGCTCGATCTGTTCCTCACCACCCTGGTGCGCGCGCACGGCGGGCTGCCCTCCGGGCTTCGTGGTCACGCTGCCCAAGGTCACGCTGCCGGAGCAGGTCACCGCCCTCGCGGACGTGCTCGACACGCTCGAGCCGGCGCTCGGGCTCGCGGCGGGCACGCTGCGCGTGGAGCTCATGATCGAGACGCCGACAGTGCGGTGCTCGCGGCCGATGGCGGCGCGCGTGGCGCGCCGGCTGGTGGCGGCGGCGCGCGGGCGCTGCGGGTCGCTGCACTTCGGCACCTACGACTACACGGCGAGCCTCGGGATCACCGCGGCGTACCAGCACCTGACGCACCCGGCATGCGATTTCGCCAAGCACGTGCTCCAGGTGTCGCTGGCGGGCACCGGCGTGGCGCTCTCCGACGGCGCCACCAACGTCCTCCCGGTGGCGCCTCACCGGGCCGCGCCGGGCGCCGCGCTCACGCCGGCGCAGTCCGAGGAGAACCGGCGCGCGGTGCACGCGGCGTGGAAGCTCCACTACGACCACGTGCGCCACTCACTCGCGAACGCCTACTACCAGGGCTGGGACCTGCATCCGGCGCAGCTGCCCACGCGCTACGCGGCGGTGTTCGCGTTCTTCCTCGAGGGGCTCGACGCGGCCGCGGCCCGGCTGGCCAACTTCGTCGACCAGGCGGCCCAGGCCACCCTGGTGGGCGACGTGTTCGACGACGCGGCCACCGGGCAGGGGCTGCTCAACTACTTCATCCGCGCCGTCAACTGCGGGGCGATCCCCGCCGGGGACGCGGCCCGCCGCACCGGGCTCACCCTCGACGAGCTGCGCGGCAGGTCCTTCCTGAACGTGCTCGAGCGCCGCCGCGGCGGGACTCAGCTGCCGCGGTAGGTCGAGTAGCCGTAGGGTGCGACGAGCAGCGGCACGTGCAGGCGCTCGCCCGCGCGGCGCACGCGGAACGTCACGCTCGCCTCGGGATGGAAGCACTCCCCGCCGCGCTCCGCGAAGTAGGGCTCGAGCGCGAACACCAGCCGGTACACGCCGGGCTCGGCGGGCTGGCCGGCGGGGAGCAGGGTGCGCAGCCGGCCGTCGTCGTCCGTGCGACCTTCTCCCAGCGGACGCCACGCGGCGCCTTCCTGCCGCTCCAGCCGCACCCCGACACCCGCCGCGGGATGGCCCGCGGCGAGGTCCAGCACGTGGGTGGTGATCGCGCTCATGGGGTCTCCTCCCGTCCGGTGACCATGCGGCGCAGGCGCCGCGCCGCGATGCGACGTTCCTCGCGCACCGCGTTCTCGAACTCCTCGCCCGGCGACAGCGCGCTGCGGCGCTCGAGCTCGGCCAGGATCTCGCGCGCGCCACGCCCGGCCGCGGCGATCAGGAACACGTGGCCGAAGCGCTCCTCGTAGCGCCGATTCCCCGCCGCGAGCGCCCGGCTCACGCGGTCGTCCGCGTCGTGCGCGGCCGACTGCTCGGCGGCCGAGAACGAGCGCTCGCGCGCGTCGGCCTGCGCGGCCTCGCGGGACTCGCCGATGCGCGGGTGGGTGGCGAAGCACGCGAGCCAGTCCTCGCGCGTCAGCGCGCCGGCGGCGCTCTCCGCGGCGGCGAGCAGCGCGGCGAGATCCGCGTACGGGCGCGCCGCGAGCACGCGCTCGGCCCAGCGCTCGCCGCCCACGCAGGCGCGCAATGCGGCGGCGGCCGGGCCCGGCGCCAGCGCGCCGAGCCAGCGCAGGCCGAGTTCGGCGCGGCCGCGCTCGGTCAGCGTGCCGAACAGCCGCAGCCTCGCCACGCCGCCGTCGGGCAGGATGCGCAGGCGCGCCGCGCGCGCCGGGCCGGCGGCGAGCAGGCGGCGCGCGAAATGGTGGCGCCGGTGCGCGCGCACGCGGACCTCGGGGAGCAGGGCTCGCCAGGGCGCTCCCGTCACCGACGCCTGGTCCAGCGCGGCGACCTCCGCGGCCACCTCGATCGCCACCTGGCCCGGGGCGTTGCCCTTGAAGTGGGAGGTGTCCACCACCGCGTGCTCGATCACGCCCTCGGCCGCCAGCTTCACCAGCGCCCAGTCGTGGCCGGGACCGCGGCGGCGGCGCGTCTCCCAGCCATCGGCCATCCCGCGGCTCGCGCCCGGCAGGACGAGGTGATGGCGGCTGCCGAAGAACTCGTCGCTCGCCGCGGTCACCGCGGCGCCGTGGGCGAGCGCAGCGAGGTCCACCAGGCCGCGCGTCTCGCGCAGCGTGCCGGGCTCCGGGAGGGGCTCGCCGTGCACGCGCAGGCGTGCCACGCCGCCGTCGGGGTAGATGCGCAGGCGCAGGTGGCTGAAGCGCCAGGGGACATCGAGAGCGAACCGGTTGCGAGTGTCCCCCGCGAGCGGCGCCTGGGGCAGGATCTCCTCCCACGCGCACGGCGCGCTCTCGAGCCACTCCAGCGGCGCGTCGGCGGGGGCATCGCAGGCCTCGATCGAGCACGCCGCCGGGAAGTTGCCGCGGAAGAAGCGGGTGTCCACCACCACGCCGTGGATGCGGCCCGCGAGGCCGAGGCGGATCAGGCACCAGTCGTGCCCCGGAGTGCGGCGGCGGCGCGTCTCCCAGCCGTCCATCCACTTGCCGCGCGCGGTGTACGCATCGGCGCGCCAGCGGGGCTCGTCGGCCCGCAGCAGACGCTGGCGCGGCGCGAAGAAGTCGTCGTTGGCGGCGAGTGCCACCGCGCCGATGCGCGCCGAGGCGAGGTTCACCAGGCGCTCGAAGGCGGCCGGCAGATCCTGCGGCGGGGCCGCGGACGGATCGATCATGTTCTCTCCAGCAGCCGGCCACGTGCCGGTCCGATGCTGTGACCGTCGGAGTATACGGGCTCGCCGGCCAGGTACGTGGCCCGCACCACGCCGCGCACCCGCCGCCCCGCGTACGGCGTGTGCGGATGGCGGAAGCGGAGCCGGGCGGGCTCCACCTCCCACTCGGCGTCGGGGTCGAACACCACCAGATCGGCGTCGCGTCCGGCCACGATGGCCCCCTTGGCGGCCTCCAGCCCGGCGAGGCGCGCGGGCCCCGCCGACAGCCAGCGCACCACCTCGGCGAGCGGCACGCCGCGACGGCGCGCCTCGGTCCACACCAGCGGGAGCGCCAGCCCGAGCGAGGCGATCCCTCCCCACGCGCGCAGGAAGTCGCCGGTCCCGAGGTGCTTCGCCGCGGGCGGGCTCGGGGAATGATCGGTCACCACCGCGTCCAGCACGCCACCGCCGAGGGCCGCCCACAGGGCCTCGCGATCCGCCGCGGAGCGGATCGGCGGCGCGCACTTGCAGAGCGTGTCGCCGTCGGCGATGTCCTCGGCGGCGAACACCAGGTGGTGGGGACAGGTCTCGGCGGTCACGCGCACGCCCTCCGCCCGCGCGGTGGCGAGGAGCTCGAGCGCCGCGGCCGAGGAGACGTGCACGACATGCACGCGCGCCCCGGTGCGGCGCGCCCCGGCGATCAGCCGCGCCACCGCCTCGGTCTCGGCCGCGACCGGTCGGGTGGCGAGCCAGGTGGCGTGGCGCCGGGGATCGCTCGCCGCCGGCGCGGTGGCGAGCGCGGCCGGCCACTCGGCGTGCACCAGCAGCACGGTGCCCAGTGCGGCGGCCTGCTCGAGCGCCACCGCCAGCGCGGGCGCGTCGAGCGGAGGGAACTCGGCGACCCCGGAGTCGCAGAGGAACGCCTTGAAGCCGAACGCCCCCGCGCGATGGAGCACGGCGCGCGAGTCCTCGTTGCCGGGCACCGCGCCCGCCCACAGGCCCACGTCCACGTGGATCCGGCCGCGCGCCGCGTCGCGCTTGGCCTCGAGCGCCGCCACGTCGGTGACCGCGGGAATGCTGTTGAGCGGCATGTCGAGCAGCGTGGTGACGCCGCCCGCGGCCGCGGCCCGGGTCGCGGAGTCGAAGCCCTCCCACTCGGTGCGCCCCGGCTCGTTGATGTGCACGTGGGTGTCGGTGAGCCCCGGCAGGAGCACTGCGTCACCGGCGTCGATCAAACGCGCGCCGGCGGGCAGGTCATCGTGCGCGCCGAGCCTCTCGATGCGCCCATCGCGCACGTGCACCGTGGCGGCACGTTCGCCCGCGCCCACCAGCACCCGGCGCGCGCGGAAGACGGTCGCGGCGGCGGGCGCGGCCGGCCCGCTCGTGGCGGGGGCTCGCGCGGGCCCGGCTGGTGGGCCGGAGCCGGCGGGTCGTGAGCGGGAGGTCATGACCCGGCAGGAAAGCATCGCCTCGCGAGCACCGTCAAGGCCGGGGCGCGGCACGGGCCCCGCGGCCGGCGCGCGGCGCGCCCGGCCGCGGCGGGATCGGGCGGCGAGCGCCGTTCTTCCCGGCGGCGCATTCCGCCGGTGCGCGGACCGCGGTCGTACGGTAGTCTCGCGCCCCATGTCCCTCCACGAGTGGCTCAACCTCGCCCTGCGGTGGACCCATCTCATCGCCGGCATCGCCTGGATCGGCAGTTCGTTCTACTTCATCTGGCTCGACCAGCATCTCGAGAGCGCGAGTGCCGCGGGCGACGTGGAAGGCACGCTGTGGATGGTGCACAGCGGCGGCTTCTACCGCGTCGAGCGCCGCCGGGTAGGCCCGGGGCAGATGCCTTCGAGGCTCCACTGGTTCAAGTGGGAAGCGGCCATCACCTGGATCTCCGGCGTGGCGTTGCTGGTGGTGGTGTACTACGCCACCGGCGGCCTCTACCTGCTCGACCCGGCGCGCTCGGGCCTCGGCGTCGGTGCCGCGGTGGCGCTGGGCATCGGCACGCTCGTGGCGGGGTGGTTCGTGTACGACGCGCTGTGGCGGTGGGGTGAACGCGGCCACGAGCGCGCGGCGCTGGCGCTCTCGCTGGCGCTGCTGGCGGCGGTGGCCTACGGGCTCTGCCACGCGCTCTCCGGGCGCGCGGCGTTCCTGCACATGGGCGCGCTGCTGGGCACGCTGATGGCCGCCAACGTGTGGGAACGCATCCTGCCCGCGCAGCGCCGCATGGTGCGCGCCGCCGAGCGCGGCGAGGAGCCCGACCTCGCGGACTCGCGCCAGGCCAAGCGGCGCTCGGTGCACAACAGCTACCTCACCTTTCCCCTTCTGTTCATGATGCTGAGCACGCACTACCCGGGCACCTGGGCGTATCCGCAGAGCGCGCTGGTGCTACTGCTGATGACCGTCGTGGGCATGAGTGCCCGCCACCTCATGATCGGCGGGCCGCGCCGGCGCCGGGCGTGGCTGCCACTGGCCGCGGCGGCCGCGGCCGCGGTGGCGCTGGTGCCCTCGGTCGCGCTGCTGCCGCGCCATCGAGTGGCGACCGCGGCGGTGGCGCCCGACGCCCCGGCGTTCGCCGAGGTGCAGGCGGTGGTGCGCGCACGCTGCATCGCGTGTCACTCGCGGCAGCCGCGCCTGGCCTACTTCGGCGCCGCCCCGGGCGGCGTGAGCTTCGACGATCCCGCGGTGCTGCGCCGCTACGCCGCGCGCCTGCAGGCGCGCGTGGTCGAGACCCGCACCATGCCGCTCGAGAACATGACCGGCATGACCGACGAGGAGCGCGCGCTGATCGCGCGCTGGATCGCGGCGGGTGCGCCCGGGGACGAGCCCGCGCGCGGGCGTTGAGCGGACGCGCCATGGATCGCACGGAGGAGGGGCCTCCCGCTCCCGTCGAACCCGCGCCCGAGGAGCCCGACGAGGTCGCGCCCGACCCCGATGAGCCGCCGCCAGTCGAACTGTGGTCGGCGGTGGGGGACGTCACGCCGTGGGGCACCACCCTGATCCTGCTGACCTGGGCCGCGGTGTTCGCCACCCTCGCGTTCCGGCGCCAGGTCGGGGACGACTTGGCCTATCTCGCGTGGGGCGCCAGCGCCACCGGATTCGACTTGCCCGACAGCGCGTGGCGGCTGCTGGCCTCCACCTTCGTGCACGCGGGTGCGGCGCACGTGTTCTTCAATGCCACCAGCATGATGATCATGGGCCCCGCGGTGGAGCGCGTGTTCACGCGCTGGGCGTTCTGGGTGGTGTGGGCGCTGGGCGGCGGCGCGGCCTCGCTCGCGAGCCTGGCGTGGCGAGCGAGTCAGGCGGGCGGCGGGTACAGCCTGAGCGTGGGCGGCTCGGGAGCGATCTTCGCCCTCGGCGGCGCGATGCTGATGGCCGCGTTCCGGCTGCGGCACCGGCTGGCGCCGACGCGGGCACGGGCCCTCGCCGCGGCGCTCCTCTTCCTGATCGCGCCCGCGCTCGCGGCGGGCTTCACGCGGCTCGGCACCGACAATGCCGCGCACGCCGGCGGATTGGTCGCGGGCGCGGCGCTCGGCGCCCTGCTCCCCGTGAGCCCGGGCCTCGGCGGGCCGCGCCCGGGGCTCGCGCTGCGCGGGCTCGCGACGCTTTGCGTGCTCGCGCTCGCCGCGTCACTGGCGCTCGCCGTCCGCGGCGGGCTGGGATGGGGATGAATCGAACCGGCGCCATCCCTATCCAAAGCGGCGTGGGTCGATCGCGCGCGTGGAGGACGACATGAAGCTGGGCGGGTTGGCCGGGGCCCTCGTGGCGCTGGCACTGACAGGGTCGGGCACGCCGGCGATCGCCGGTGGAGGGGGGCAGGTGACGGATGGCATCCTGGGCTTCCGGGTGAAGACGGCGGCGGGCGGCGAGCAGAGCCTCGGCGACTTCCGCGGCAAGACGCTGCTGGTGGTCAACACCGCTTCGAAGTGCGGCTTCACCCCGCAGTACAAGTCGCTCGAGGCGCTCTACGAGAAGTACAAGGATCGCGGCCTGGTGGTGCTGGCGTTCCCGGCCAATGACTTCCTGCACCAGGAGCCGGGCACCGACGCCGAGATCCAGAGCTTCTGCAGCCTGAAGTACGGCACGACCTTCCCGGTGTTCGCGAAGATCAGCGTGAAGGGCCGGCACATGGCGCCGCTCTACGCCTATCTCACCCGGGACTCCGGGTTCGCGGGCGACATCGAGTGGAACTTCACCAAGTTCCTCGTCGGCCCCGACGGCAGGGTGGTGGCGCGCTTCGGGCCGAAGATCGATCCGCTCGCGGACCAGGTCACCGAGCGGATCGCGGCGCTGCTGCCCGCGAAGTAGCGACCGCGGGCCCCGGGCGTCGGCGCGTGAACGCCGGTGGCCACCGGCACCCGCCGGCCCCGGCTCGGGCGGCACCGCTTCCCGGCGAGGTTTCGATTCCCCGGGATCGCCGCGTGTCGTAGTGTGCGCGCACCATGCTCAACTGGATCTGGGCCGCGTTCTTCCTCGTCGCGTTCGTCGCCGCGCTGGTGCAGGCGGTGGCATTCGGGCGCCCCGAGGTGTTCCGCGACGTCGTCGGCGCGCTGTTCGACTCCTCCAAGACCGGCTTCGAGATCGCCCTCGGGCTCACCGGCGTGATGAGCCTGTGGCTCGGGCTGATGCGCATCGGCGAGCGCGGCGGGGTGATCGAGTCCATCGCGCGGATGTTCCGGCCGCTGTTCAACCGGCTCTTCCCGGGCCTGCCCGACGGCCACCCGGCGGCCGGCGCGATCGTGATGAACCTCTCCGCCAACGTGCTCGGCCTCGACAACGCCGCGACCCCGCTCGGTCTCAAGGCGATGAAGGAGCTGGAGACCCTCAACACCCAGCCGGAGCGCGCCACCGACGAGATGATCCTGTTCATGGTCATCAACGCCTCGTCGGTGACGGTGCTGCCGATGACCATCTTCACGTTCCGCGCCCAGCTCGGAGCGGCCGACCCGACCGACGTGTTCGTGCCCATCCTGATCGCCACCTATTGCAGCACCATGTGCGGCCTGCTGGTCACCGCGGCGGTGCAGAAGTTGAGCCTGTGGAACCGCGTGGTGATGGGCTGGCTCGCGCTGCTCACGGCGCTGGTGGGCGGACTGGTGTGGTACTTCGCGCGGCTCGACGCGGAGCAGGTGGGGCGTCAGTCGGCGCTCCTCGCCAACGCCCTGCTGCTCGGCGTCATCCTCCTGTTCCTGACCGCCGGCGCGCGCCGCAAGGTGCCGCTCTACGAGACCTTCGTCGAGGGCGCGAAGGAGGGCTTCACCGTCGCCATCGGCATCGTCCCCTACCTGGTGGCGATCCTGGTGGCGGTCGGGGCGCTGCGCGCGAGCGGCGCGCTCGAGGCCCTGCTGGGCGCCATCCGCACCGCCGTGAGCGGGCTGAGCCTCGACACCCGCTGGGTGGACGCGCTCCCGACCGCGCTCATCAAGCCGCTCTCGGGCAGCGGCGCCCGCGGGCTGATGGTGGAGACCATGAAGACGCTCGGCCCCGATTCGTTCGCCGGCCGGCTGACGTGCATCATCCAGGGCAGCACCGAGACCACGTTCTACATCCTGGCGGTCTACTTCGGCTCGGTCGGGGTGAAGAACACGCGTCACGCGCTCGCCTGCGGGCTGGCCGCCGACGCGGCGGGCGTGATCGCCGCCATCCTGGTGGCCTACCTGTTCTTCGGCTGAGCCCCGCGGCCGCCCCGGCCCGCGGGCGCGCTACCGCGCCGGCCCGCTCGCGATCCCGAACGCGAGACGATGGCCGGACGGATCGCGGACCACGAACCCTTCCGCGGAGGGCTCGATCTTCTCCCCCGCGGCGTTCAGCCGCGCGCGCAAGCGTTCGAGCTCCGCGGCGTCCGGCACCCGCACCTCGACCCGGTGCAGGCCGGCCGCGCCCTCGGGCGCGGCCGGCGCGCCCTCACCCGCCCAGGTGTTGAGGCCGACGTGGTGGTGGTAGCCGCCGGCCGAGACGAACAGCGCCGCCGGCCCGTAGCGCGTCACCAGGTCGAAGCCCAGCACGCCGACGTAGAAGCGCTCGGAGTCCGCGATCCGCGCCACCCGCAGGTGCACGTGGCCCATGCGGGTGCCGGCCGGCAGCCCGCTCCACGCCGCGCCCGATGCCTCGCTCTCGGCGAGCAGCGCGTGCAGGTCGAGCGGGTCGGTGGTCATGACGATGGAATCGCCCTCACGCGGCCACTCGGCACGCGGACGATCGCGGTAGATCTCGATCCCATTGCCCTCGGGATCCGACAGGTACACCGCCTCGCTCACCCCGTGATCCGCGCCGCCGGTGAGCGGAGTGCCGGTGACGACGAGATGGCGCAGCGCGTCCGCCAGATCGGCGCGCGTGGGCACCAGGAGGGCGAAGTGGTAGAGCCCGGTGGTGCCACGCGCCCGCGGCGCGGCGGGGCGCCCGGCGAGCACCAGCAGGTCCCCGTCGCCGGCGCCGAGGCGCGCGCTCTCCGCGTCGCGCACGCGCACCCGCAGGCCGATATGGCCGGTGTAGAAGGCGACCGCGCCCTCGAGATCGGTGACGATGAGATGCACGGCGCCGACCCCGCTGCCCACCGCCAGGCGGGGGTGCGACTTCGCGCGTTGCCGCGCGTCCGATGGACCGGGCTCCGACATGCGGTCACCTCATCGCGAACTCCATCCCCTGTCAAG
Organism: Candidatus Eiseniibacteriota bacterium; assembly: GCA_963776245.1. Taxonomy (GTDB): domain Bacteria; phylum Eisenbacteria; class RBG-16-71-46; order RBG-16-71-46; family RBG-16-71-46; genus CAVSAC01. The sequence continues at coordinate 83,857 of CAVZLN010000008.1, forward strand.
CGCGCACCGCAACGCGACGGCCGCGCCCGGTGCCTCGGACGCGGCCGTCTCCATCGCCGCTCGGGCGCTGCGGTCAGTCGCGGTCGTGCTCCCGCCCATGCCCGCGGCCGCGCTCGCGTCCGGGCTCGCGGCCGTCCACCACCACGACGCTCGACTTGCGCGCCAGCCCCGGCGGCATGCCGTGCGGATGATGCTTCCAGTGCCGCTCGGGCACCCGCCACAGCGCCACCGGCACCGCGCGGTCCCGCACCCGGACGAACGGCCCGCGCCAGCTGGCGGCGCGGTACCAACGGTCGTCGCGCACCACCCACCACCGCCCCCCGTAGCGGAACATGTCGTCGTCGCAGCGAGCGTCGTCCACGACGTACACGTTGCTCTCGCGCACGTACACCACCTCGGGCTGGCTCTGGATGGAGAGCCGCAGGGTGGTCGGACCATTCGCGATCCCGAGGTCCACCCCCACCGCCGTGCCCGCCCACGCCGCGCCGGGCGTCATCGCGAGCAACGCGACGAACAGCCATCGCTTCGAGTTCCGCATCACGCGCCTCCCCTGCTCCGCGGTCGCGGCGCGCCAGTGCGCTCGGTCCCCGGGCCACGGGGCTCGCTGCAGCGCTCGTGCCAGAGGGCGGGGAAGCGCGGGCCGGGCTGGGGGGCAACGCGTTCGAGCGGGCTGGGCGCCCCACGACCCGGTCCCGGCCATGCGAATCGCAACGCGCGGACGACGCTCCCCGCCCTGCGGCGCCTCACGACGGTGGTCCACCTTGTCCGTTCCCACCGCCCGCGAACCATGGCACCATGCGCGCTCCACCCACGACCGGAGGTCGACCGTGCGTCTGTTCTCCCGCCTTGCCCCCGCCCTGATGGTGCTCCTCGCGGCCACCGCCGCGCGCGCCGCGAGCATCCCGTCCCCGAGCGAGTATCTGAAGATCGCGGTCGGCGCCGACCGCGTGGTGGCGGACTATCGCCAGATCCGCGCCTACTTCACCGAGCTCGACCGGCGCTCGCCGCGCGTCCAGGTGGAGGTCCTCGGCCGGACCACGCTGGGCGAGGACATGATCATGGCCGTGATCTCCTCGGCGGACAACCTCGCGCGCCTGCCCCGGCTCCAGTCGATAGCCCGCCGGCTCAGCGATCCGCGCGGGCTCTCGGAGGCGGGGCTCGACTCGCTGGCGCGCGAGGGGCGCGCGTTCGTGCTGGTCACGTGCAACATCCACTCGACCGAGATCGGGGCCTCGCAGATGGCGATGGAATGGGCCCACGCGCTCGCCACCGCGGACGACCCCGAGACACTGCGGCGGCTCGACCAGGTGGTGCTGCTGCTGGTGCCGTCGCTCAATCCCGATGGCCAGATCATGGAGTGCGAGTGGTATCGGAAGTACCTCGGCACCCGCTACGAGGGCGGGCGCATGCCGTGGCTCTACCACCCGTACACCGGGCACGACGACAACCGCGACTGGTTCATGCTCACACAGAAGGAGTCCCAGGCGATGTCGCGCGCGGTCTATCGCGAGTGGTTCCCGCAGGTGTGGCTCGACGAGCACCAGATGGGGGGCACCGGGCCGCGCATCTTCATGCCGCCCTACTCCGAGCCGGTGGCCCCCGAGATCCATCCGCTGATCTGGCGCGAGGTCAACCTGATCGGCGGGCAGATGGCGCTGCGGCTCGAGCAGGCGCGCAAGTCGGGGGTGATCTACGGCTACGCGTTCGACGCCTACTGGCCGGGCGGCACCAAGAACACCGCCTGGTTCAAGAACATCTCGGGGCTGCTCACCGAGGTGGCCTCGGCACGGCTGGCCACCCCGGTGTACATCGATCCGACCGAGCTGAGCGGGGGGCGCAAGGGACTGGTGGACTACGAGGCCCAGACCAACTTCCCCCATCCGTGGCCGGGCGGCTGGTGGCGGCTGCGCGACATCATGGATTACGAGCGCATCGCCTCGGACGCGCTGCTCGAGGAGTGCGCGGACCGCCGCGAGGACGTGCTGCGGGACATGGCGGAGCGGGCGCGGGCGTCGATCGCGGCCGCGGCGCCGGGCGAGGCGTACCGGATCCCGTGCCGCCAGCGCGACTGGCCCACCGCGCTCAAGCTCGTCGCGCTGCTCGAGGAGCATGGGGTCGAGGTCGCCAGCGGTCCCGGAGGGGACGCCTGGGTCCCGCTGGCGCAGCCCTACGGCGCGTTCGTGCGGGAGATGCTCGAGACCCAGCGCTATCCCGAGGTGAAGCTGGTCCCGGGGAAGGACATCGTGCGTCCGTACGATGTCGCGGCGTGGTCGCTGCCGCTCATGATGGGGGTGACGGTCGAGCACGGCACGATGCCGGCGGGAACCCGCCCGTGGTCCGGGGCCGCGCCCCGGCCCTCGGGCCCCGCGCGCGAGAGCGCCGGCCCGGGGGTGTGGGCGCTGGCACCCGGCGTGGAGTCGGCGCGCGCGCTCAATGCCGCGCTGCGCGCCGGCGGCCGCGTGAGCCTGGCGCGTGAAGTGGCGACGATCGAGGGCGCCGCGTGGCCCGCGGGCACCGCGTTCCTCGACCGGACCGCGTTCGCGGCCGCGAGCCAGGCGCTCGCGCCGGGCGTCGAGCTGGTGGGCTGCCCCGCCGTTCCCGCCGGGGCCACCCCGCTCGCCGCGCCGCGCGTCGGACTGTACAAGCCCTGGGCCGCCTCGACCGACGAGGGCTGGACCCGCTTCGTGCTCGAGCAGTATGGCTTCGCCCCCACTTCGCTCGACAATGCCGCGGTGAAGAAGGGTGGATTGGGGGCGCGGTTCGACGTCATCGTGCTGCCCGACGTGGCGAAGGAGATCATCGCCACCGGACGGCCGAAGCGCGAGGACGGGGCGATGGCGTACTTCGCCGAACTGCCGCCCGAGTACACCGGTGGGCTCGACGCGGACGGCGCGGGGGCCCTGAAGGCGTTCGTCGAGGGCGGCGGCACGCTGGTGGCGCTCGCCGGCTCGTGCGAGTACCTGATCGAGCAGTTCAACATCCCGGTGGTCAACACGCTGGCGCGGGCCAAGCCCGACGAGTTCGCCTGCCCCGGCTCGCTGCTGCGCGCGGAGGTGCGACCCGGTCACCCGGTGACGTTCGGTCTGCCGTCCGAGCTGGCGCTGTTCGTGGACCGGCCGCTCGCGTTCGAGACCGCGCCTCCCGCCCCGGAGGTCCAGCGCTGGGTGCTCGCCACCTACCCCGAGGACCCGCGCCGGGTGCTCCTGTCGGGGTGGATCTTCGGTGAAGAGCGTCTCGGCCGACGCGCGGCGGCGGTGGCGCTGACCTGCGGGCAGGGGCGGCTCGTGCTGCTCGGGTTCCGCGCCCAGCACCGCGCGCAGACCGATGCCACTTTCCCGTTCCTGTTCAACGCGCTCTACTGGTCGGTGACGAAGGACTAGCTCCGCCCGCCGTTCACGCGTCGGCCAGCAGGTACTCCAGGTCGTCGCGCGGTCGAGCGCGCGGGCGAAGCCGTCCTCGCCGAGCACGTCGCGCACGAGCGCGGCCTTGCGCTGCTGCAGCTCCCAGATGCGCTCCTCGATCGTGCCCTCGGCGTGAGCAGCCGGTAGGCGATCACGGTGCGGTCCTGGCCGATGCGGTGCGTGCGGTCGATGGCCTGCGCCTCGACCGCCGGGTTCCACCACGGATCGAACAGCACCACGTAGCTCGCGGCGGTCAGGTTGAGGCCCGGTGCCGCCGGCCTTGAGCGAGACCAGGAACACGCACGGCGCCGGGATCGTCCTGGAACGCGCGCGACCACCTGCTCGCGCTTGCACGGTGCTGCGCCGGTGAGCATGTGGTAGGGCGACGCCGCGCTCGTCCATGCGCGGCCGCGAGCAGCTTCAGGCACTCGCACGAACTGCGAGAACACCAGCACCTTGTGGCCCTCGGCGAGCAGCGGCTCGAGCAGCTCGAACAGCGCGTCGAACTTGCCCGAGCCGAGCCCCGCGCGCGCCGCCCGCGAGCGCCGGATGGCAGCAGATCTGCCGCAGCCGCGTGAGCGCCGCGAGGATGGTGATCTGGTTGCGCGCGACGCCCGTCGGGCTCCGCCGCCGAGCGCGCCGAGCAGCGCGCGGCTGCGCTGCAGCTCGGCCAGGTAGAGCTGGCGCTGGCCGCGCGGTCAGCTCGCAGTCGCGGCGCTCCTCGATGCGCTCGGCAGATCCGGCGCCGACCTCGCCGCTTGAGGCGCCGCAGCAGCACCGGCCGCAGCCGGGCGGCGAGCAGCGCGCGCACGTGCGGCGGCGCGTCCGGCGCGGTCGAAGCGCTGCGACGAAGCGCGCGCGCGGCTCCCGAGGTAGCCGGGATTGACGAACGCGCATGATGCTCCACAGGTCGAGCGCGCGGTTCTCGAGCGGCGTGCCGGTGAGCGCCAGCCGGTGGCGCGCGCGCAGCTCGCAGCGCGGCGCGCGCCACCGCGGCGTCGGGGTTCTTGATGTTCTGCGCCTCGTCAGGATCACGGCCGCGCGCAGCTCGGCCTCGCTTCCAGTGCTCGAGGTCGCGCCGCAGCAGCGCGTAGTTGGTGACCACCAGGTCGTGCTCCGTCCACGTCGCGCCGCCGCGCGTGCCGCTCGCTCGCCGCTGCTCGAGCACCAGCACGCGCAGGCCGGGCGCGAAGCGCGCCGCCTCGCGCGCCCAGTTGTGCACGCACCGAGGCCGGGCACACCACCAGGCACGGCCCGCCGCCCGGGCTCGCGCGGCGCGCAGGTGCCGCGAGCCAGGCCAGCGCCTGCACGGTCTTGCCGAGCCCCATGTCGTCGGCCAGCACCGCGCCGAGCCCGAGCGACGAGGTGAAGGCGAGGAAGTCGAGCCCCCGCTGCTGGTAGGGCCGCAGCGTCGCCCACGAACCCCTCGGGCACCGGGCACGTGCGGCACACCCGCGAACGCCTCCACCGCCCCGCGCAGACGCTGGAGCGCCTCCACCGCGCCGGGGCCCGCGCCCAGGCGCTCGAGCTCGGCGAGGCTCTCGGGCCGCGCGTGCGCCAGCTGCCACAGGGTCAGGCGCTGCTCGCCCGCGTGCGGCTCGATCCCGAGGTCGGCGAGCACGGCGGCGGTGCGATCGTGCTGCTCGAGGGCATCGCGGCGCGACCCAGCCCGAGGCGAGCTTCACCCAGCGCGTGTCCGCGCCGCGCAGGCGCGCGAGGTCCTCGTCGCTCAGCGTCGCCGACTCGGACTCCCACTCGAGCGCGACCGTCAGCCAGTCGATCCCGCTCGACCGCACGCTCACCCGCGGGCCGCGCACGGGGGTGGTCCCGAGCAACCGTCTCACCTCGGCGTCGCCGAACCATCCCACTCCCGCCGGGCGACCTTCCCACGCCTCCGCGAGAGCCTCGACCGTGCGCGGCCCGAGCCGCACCCACCAGCCGACGCGCGCGTCGGCCGCCGCCGTCGCGTGGCCGCCGGGACCGCGCTTCGCACCCGGCCGCGCCTGGGTCGCCGCGAGCCACTCCAGCACCGGCGCCACGCGCTCGGGATCCGGAGCCTCGAGCCACACCTCGGTCGCCGGGGGCGGCGGCATCGCTTCCATCCTGTCGGCGGCGGTGACCTCGTCCGCGGGATCACTCGGCGCGGCGCCCTGCGCCGCGGCGGGCTCGACCGCGGGATCCGCTCCGGCGATCGCCTCGAGGGGGCTACGGCCGGAGCGCGCGAGTGCCGCCGACCACCGCTCCCAGCGGCGCTCGGGCGCATACTCGTAGAGCACCGCCGGGGGCGCCAGCGGTTCGCCCGGTCGCCATGCCGCGCCTGCGGTGTGGGCCAGTACGCGGATCTGGAGCCAGTCGTCTCCCCGCAGGCGCAGCGTCACCGCGGGCGTGACGGGATGGTGGAGCGTGTGCGGGAGGAGGCTCGCGCGCACGCTCGGGAAACCCTCGGCGAGCACGGCGAGCAGATCGCCGCTCGCGGCGCCGCGCACCGGGACCGGCCCGTGGTCGCGGAACGAGCCGATCAGGTCCAGCGACGGTTCCTCGACCAGCTCGTGGAGCGCCCCGTCCGCCAGCACCAGCCCGCAGGTGGGCTCGCCGTGGGCATCGATCGCCCGCACGTAGAGCGCGTCCGAGAGAGAACGCGCGCTCCCATCGGGCCACACCAGCCGCAATTCGAGCCGCGGCTCGCCCGCGCCGGCGACGCAAGCGGGCAGCAGTCGCAGGGGCAGCGGGCCGATCCGCACCGGGGCGCCCGGCACGAGGCCGGTGTGGCGGGCGAGATCGCTCGGCAGGCCCGGGTCCCAGACCACGTCCGGGCTCTCGCCCACCCGATGCAGCAGCCGCGCGATCGCGCGGTTCGACCAGACCACGGGCCGGGTCCCCACCTGAGGGGTCTCATCCACTCGCCCGGCCTCGATCAGCGCGTCGAGCACCGCCGCCTGGGCTCCCTCGAGCAGGCCCGGCTGGCGGCGCGCCGCGGCGTGGAGCTGGAGCAGCTGGTGGCCGGTGCGCGGCTGGTCGTGGACCCGCGGCGAGGACACGAACACCATCACCGTGATCCCCGGCTCCCTGAACGTGTGGGCGACCCCGAGCACCACGCGCAGTCGGCGCGACGGGATCTCGACCCGGCGTTGCGCCCACTCGCGCAATTCGTGCTCGACGCGCGGCAGCGCGCGCTCGCGATCCCAGTCGGCGAGGTCGGGGCGGTCGCGCCACGGCTCGAGCGCGCCGGGCAGCCAGCCCTCCGCGAGCAGCGGCAGCTCGCGCGCGAGCCGCCAGCACCTCAGGTCGGCGTCTTCCTCGGCGAGCACCGCCGGGAAGGGCGCCACCGACAGGTCGAGATCGAGATCGGGCCGCTCGTCGAGCAGTCGTTGGAGCGCCAGTGTGCGTCCCCACAGGGAGGGCGCGGTGCGCAGGTCCTCCACGTCGGCCGCGGCCGGACGGCGCGGTGGCGCCGCGGCGGACGCGCGCCGGACGCGGGACGATGCCGCTGACGGTCCACGGCGCCGGCGGGTCACTTCCCCGATGCCCGGGATCGCGGCCGGCCCGCCGCGCGGCGGCGGGATGTGAGCGGGCAGCAGACGCGCGAACCGCCGGTCGCTGAACCCCGCCTCCCCGCGCGCGCGATCGAGCAGACAGCACGCGAGGGCGTAGGCGTGCTTGCAGTAGGGCCCCACCGGACAGGTGCAGTCGGGCAGCCACAACTGCCCGTCCCACTCCCACGACACCTCGTAGTCCGAGGTGCCGCGCACCACCGCCGCGACCTGGTCATCGAGGATCTGAAGGGGCCCCACGCGGCCTTCCCCCGCGTACCCGATGCCGCGCTCCCGGATGTGGCGCGGGAACGAGGTCAGGTCGTCAGCCAGCGATCTCCAGAGATGCGGGGGCAGCCCGGCGCGCACTTCGTCCTCCTCCGATGATGAGAGCGGGGGGGCATTCTGGGGGCGCGCGCGCCGCAGGGCAAGTCTGGGACGGCTGATGGTCCCGGATGCCCCGACCCACCTCTGTCTCCTTCATGAGACATGGGGATAGAGAACAGAAAGCCTTGCTTCCGGCAAGAACGACGCTATGCTCTTGGCGGTCGCACCTACGCAGTATCCGCCCCCCGCGGAATGTCGGGTGTGTGTCACCTCTGAAATGCTCCTCGGCCGCGGGGGACGTGAGTGCATCTGCGTTGGATCGCGCTGAGCCCCTCAGCGTCGTGATCCGGAAAGGTAGACCGACGGCACCCACCGCTACTTCATCCTCTCTTCGACGATTCCGATCGAGCCCCTAGCCATCTTCTTGAGAGGAGATGCCACCATGAAGCACGTTTCCGTCGCCGCTCTCTTCGCCATCGTCATGACCCTGCCGACCGCCGTGTCGGCCGACCCGGTCCCAGGCATGTACACCTCCGCTCTGCGTCCCGGCGCCCATCCCGGAGTGCAGCTCGGGCACATGTCGGTCTCGCGCCAGTTCCCGAACTCGGGGAACCCGAAGATCTTCCACGGCCAGTCGTGGAACGGCTCGGTCCTCGGCGCGCAGTGGGAGTTCCGCTGCGGAGTCGAGACCGCGAGCGTTCCGCCGGTCTTCGGCCCGGGGTACGATTTCGGCACCAACACCGGCTACGTCACCTACAACCAGACCTTCGATGGCGGGACGTTCTCGCTCTATGCCGATCCGGCGGTGGGCTGGGGCTCGGGCAACGGGACGCTGAACACGACCTCGGTCGCCACCCAGGTCTACCTGATGAACGGCATTCCGCTCTCCGCCAGTTTCACCGGCGTGACGACCGGCCACTTCGACATCGGCTGCACGCATGACCTTCGCGATGGGGAATGGCTTCGGGGCCGGGGAGACGAGCGACCCGCCCTATCTCACCAAGCCGGCCACCTATCCCATCTTCCTCGCCGCGGACTGCTCGCCGGCGGACGCGCTCCACCAGTTCGGGGCGTGGGGCGACGTCAATGACATCATCATCAACATCAACGCCGACTGCGCCACGCCCGTCGGGAAGTCCACCTGGGGAGCCCTCAAGACGCTCTATCGGTGAGCCGCTGATCCGTTCGTGACCGGCGCGGCACGCGGGACGCCCCGCGTGCCGCGTTCGCGTCCGGCCCAAGGTCCGCGGTGCCCGGATCGCGAACCCGCGCGCGACGCAGGCCCCGCGCCGGCGCGCCCCGGGTGGACAAACCCACGCCGATGTCGTCATCTTGTCGGCCCATGAACCACACTCCCCCCGCACCGACCCCCGCGCCCGAGCGCGAGGACTTCATCCGCGAGATCGTGAAGGCCGACCTCGCGGCCGGGCGCGTGCGGCAGGTGGTGACGCGATTCCCACCCGAGCCGAACGGCTACCTGCACATCGGCCACGCCAAGTCGATCTGCCTGAACTTCGGCATCGCCCGCCAGTTCGGGGGCCGGTGCAACCTGCGGATGGACGACACCAACCCGGCCAAGGAAGACGTCGAGTACGTGGACTCCATCACCGCCGACGTGAAGTGGCTGATCGAGGGGTGGGCCAGCGAGCGGCTGGGTCTCAAGGCGGCCGGCGGCACTCCCGAGCCGGTCCCCGCGGACGGCGCGCCCGACTTCCGCATCGCGCCGATGCCGCCGGCCGGCGCCGCGGGCGCGGCACCCGAGCCGTTCTACGCCTCGGACTACTTCGACGCGCTCTACGTGTACGCGCTCGAGCTGGTCCGGCGGGGCAAGGCCTACGTCTGCGACCATTCCGCCGAGGAGGTCGACCAGATGCGCGGCGCGCCCGACCGCCCGGGCGTCGAGAGCGCCTATCGCGGCCGCTCGATCGGGGAGAGCCTCGACCTGTTCCAGCGCATGCGCGCGGGCGAGTTCCCCGACGGCGCGCGCACCCTGCGCGCACGCATCGACATGGGGGCGCCCAACGTGTGGTTGCGCGACCCGATCCTCTACCGCATCCGGCACGCCTCCCATCACCACACCGGGGACCGGTGGTGCATCTATCCGATGTACGACTACGCCCACGGGCTGAGCGATTACATCGAAGGCATCACCCACAGCATCTGCACGCTCGAGTTCGAGGTCCATCGGCCGCTCTACGACTGGATCCTCGAGGCGCTCGATCTGCCGCGCCCGCAACCGCGCCAGATCGAGTTCGCCCGCCTCAACGTGACCCACACGGTGATGAGCAAGCGCAAGCTCCTGCGGCTGGTGCAGGAGGGCCACGTGCGCGGCTGGGACGACCCGCGCATGCCGACGATCTCGGGGATGCGCCGGCGCGGCTACCCGGCCGAGGCGCTGCGCGACTTCGTCGAGCGCGTCGGCGTGGCGAAGCGCGAGAACCTGGTGGAGCTGGCGCTGCTCGAGCACTGCGTGCGCGAGAACCTGAACCGCAGCGCGCGGCGCGCGATGGCGGTGCTCCGGCCGCTCAAGGTGGTGGTCGAGAACTTCCCCGCCGGACAGGTCGACCTGCTCGAGGCGGTGAACAATCCCGAGGACCCATCGCAGGGCACCCGGCAGGTGCCGTTCACGCGCGAGCTGTGGATCGAGCGGGATGACTTCCGCGAGGTGCCGCCGCCCAAGTACTACCGGCTGAGCCCGGGCGTCGAGGTGCGGCTGCGCTACGGCTACGTCATCCGCTGCACCGGGGTGGAGAAGGACCCGCGCACCGGGGAGGTCACCGAGGTGCGCGCCACCTACGACCCCGCCACCGGCTCGGGCACCACCCCCGACGGCCGCAAGGTCAAGGCCACCCTCCACTGGGTGTCGGCGGCGCAGTCGATCCCGGCCGAGGTGCGTCTCTACGACACGCTGCTCAGCGCCGAGAAGCCCGAGGACATCCCCGAGGGCCAGGACTTCGTCGCCGCGCTCAATCCGGGCTCGCTCGAGGTGCTAACCGGCTGCCGGCTCGAGCCCTCGCTGGCGGCGGCGACCGCGGGGGAGGCGTATCAGTTCGAACGGGTCGGCTATTTCACCGTGGATGCCGACTCGGCGCCGGGCGCTCCGGTCTTCAGTCGCACCGTGACGCTCAAGGACGCCTGGGCGCGGATCGAGAAGCAGCAGGCCGGCCGCTAGAGGCCGGGGGCGCAGGCGCCGCCGGGTGACGCTCGCGACCGTGCGGGGACGTGCGTCCCGGCACGATTCGGCCGTTGACCGTCGATCCGGCGACTTGTAACCTCCTTGACAAGGTTGGCGCAAGCGCTACCCCCTCAGTCGGACCCTCTGGCTGGCCCGGTGCGGTTGCGTCTCCTGCGTCACGACGGTCGCCCGATCCGCAGCCACGAGTCCCCCGCACACGCGGCCGAATCCCGGCGCCAGCAAGCAGACTCTGCAACGCTGGCTGGATCGGTGCAGTGCCCGCCATTTCGCGGGCCCGACAGAGGGGTGCCATGGCGATCCGAGCAGCGTTCGCCCCGGGGCCGCGGCCGACGGCGCCGAACCCGGGCGCAGCGCTGGCCGCGTTGGCGCTGGGGCTGCGCTTCATCGTGCTGGCCGTGATCGCGGGCTCGGGCGTGCTCCTGCTCCACAGTCCGATCTCCCGCCTGCACCTCGCGGCGGGGATCGTGGCGTCCGCCCTGCTCGGTGTCGGGCAATCCGCGCTCGCGCTTCGCCGGCCCACCCTGCCCGGGGAGCCGCTGGTGCCGGCCCAGGTGGCCGTGTGGATCTACCTGCTCCACGTCTCGGGCGGGCAGCACTCACCGCTCTTCATCGGGCTGCTGCTGGAGGTGCCGCTCTCGGGTGCGCTGCTCGGCCGGCGGGGCTGCGTTCTGGCTGCGATCGCCGCAGCCGGCGCCTACCTCGCCTACGCCGTGGCCTCCCACCGTCCCCTCGAGCTGGACGTCATTCCGTTGGTCACGGGCCTCATCGGGGTCGCGGCGCTGCTCACCTGGATGCTGCTGGAGATCCTCGAGCGCCAGCGCGCCGCCATCCTCGCGGCCCGTTCCGCGCTGTCCGTGCGCGCGGAGAGCCTGGCGACCGAGCTGCGCCTGCTCGGGGACTACCTCGGGAGCGCGCTGCTTTCGGTGGACGACATGGGCCGCCTGGCGAGCGTGAACCTGGCCGGGGCCGCGCTGCTGGGGTTCGAGGGGCAGGCGGCGATGGGCCATCCCTGGCAGGAGGTGCTCCGGCCGGATCCTCCGACTGCCGGGCGGCTGGCCCGAACGCTCGCCGAGGGCGAGACGCAGCGCGACGTGCCGATCGTGTTCCACCGCGGCGACGGCGCGCCGGTCGCGCTGCGGGGCGACCTGTGGATGAGCCCCGCGCCCGACGGACGGCGCATGCATCTGCTCCTCGAGGCACCGCACAGAACCGACGCAGCGGACGACCCGCTCCACCGGATGGGCGAGGCCGCGGCCTGCATCGCGCACCAGTTCAAGAACTCGCTCCAGGCGCTCGGCAGTCTGGTCCATCAGGCCGAGCGGGCGGACTCCGACAGGGACTCGGCGCTGGGTGCGCAGCGGCTCCAGGTCGCGCTGCGCACCCTCGGCGAACTCACCGACGACGTGCTCGCGGTGGCTGGCGCGGCGCGGCCATGCCGGGAGGAACTCCAGCTGACGCAGGTGGTCTCCTCGGCGCTGCTGCTCGCTCGGCCCGGGGCCGTACGCGTGACGGTGGATCCGACCACGGCAGAGCTGCGCGTCTGGGCCTCGCGCGGGCGGCTGGTGCATGCGCTCTACAACCTGATCGACAACGCCTGCCGGGCGACACCGCCGGGAGGCGAAGTCCACGTGCACATGGAGCGGGTGGACGGGTGCGCGCACGTGGACATCGTGGACGGCGGGCCCGGGCTGCCGCCCGGGGTGGATGGATCGGGTGGGCCTGTCCCCTCGCACGAGGGGTCGGGGCTGGGCCTCGTCGCGGCCCGGCGCTTCCTCGAGTCCGGCGGGTGCGCCCTGACCTTCGCGCGTGCGCCGCACGGGGGCACGCTGTGCCGCATCACGCTACCCATCACCGCCTCGGAACCGGTCGCCAGGTCCGGGACGGTACGGGCCTGAGCCATGCGCGTGCTGGCCGCAGACGATGAGCCCGCCGTCCTGGCGGCGCTGGTCGCCGTGCTCGAGGCGGAGCACGACGTGACCTCCTGTGCCGGGGGCGCCGAGGCGCTGGCTGCGCTGCAAGCGGGGTCGTTCGACCTGGTGATCACCGATCTGCGCATGCCCGCGCCGGACGGCTTCGATCTCCTGAGGGCCGCTGTGCAGCGGACACCCCCGCCCCCGGTGGTGATCCTGACCGCGGTCGATACGGCGCGCACCGCGATGGAGGCGCTGAGACTCGGGGCGTTCGACTACCTGGTGAAGCCCGCCGAGCCGGCGGACATCCTCGCGGTGGTGTCGCGGGCCGGCGGGGGCGAGCGCGCCGGGTGCGACGATTACGGGCTCGTCGGGACATCGGCCGCGATCCGCGACGTGCGCAGACTGATCCCCCTGCTTGCGGGCAGCGGCGAAGGGCTCCTCATCCTGGGCGAGACCGGGGTCGGCAAGGACCTGCTCGCGCGCGTGCTCCACGAGCGTGGTCCGCGCTCGCAGGGTCCGTTCGTGGCCCACAACATGGCGGCGACGCCGTCGGAACTGACCGAGAGCGTCTTCTTCGGCCACGTGCGCGGGGCCTTCAGCGGGGCCACGGCGGATCACCGCGGGCTGTTCGAGGAGGCGGATGGCGGCACGCTGTTCCTCGACGAGGTGGACAGCTTCCCGCTCCACCTGCAGGCCAAGCTGCTGCGGGTGCTCGAGAGCGGCCGCTTCCAGCGCGTGGGCAGCTCGAGCGAACACCAGGTCGACGCGCGCGTGATGGCCGCGAGCGCCACGGATCTCGGCTCGCTGGTCGCCGGCAACGCCTTCCGGGCCGATCTCTACTACCGGCTGCGCCAGCTCGAGGTGGTCATGCCTCCCTTGCGGGAGCGCCGTGAGGACATTCCACTGCTCATCCGCCAGATGCTCGACGAGGTCTCCCGGGCCACCAGGAGGCCGGCGCGCATCTCACCGGCGGCCCTGGATGCCATGGTGCGCCACCCCTGGCCGGGCAATTGCCGCGAGCTTCGCAACGCCGTGCGCGGCGCGGCGCTGCTGGCGGCAGAGGGCATGATCCTCCCGTCCCACCTGCCCCGCGGGCTGCAGCCGATGGCCGCGCGGGGGCGCCCGGGTCACGCCCCACGGCGCTGGACGCGGTCGAGCGCGAGCACATCCGGCGGATCCTCGAGCAGGTCGGAGGCAACCAGACGCTCGCCGCACGCCTGCTCGGCATCGACCGCGGCACTCTGGCGCGCAGGTTGAGGGAGCCGAGCCCGGCCGAAGACCCCCGCTGAGCCGCTGCCCCGGGCGCACATCGGCCCAGGGCCCTCCCCGGCTCGAGCCGCACGCGGCGCTTCGCCGCAAGGCGCGGCATTCCGCCGCGGGTCTGCGGTCCGCGTGGAATGCCGCGTCAGAGGCGCCTCGCCAGCATCGAGTGCCTCCGGTCGTCGGCTACTCCGCGGCGGAACGACGCACAGCGTGCGCGCGGCCGGCCCCCCACCGCGTCGGGAGCCTCCGGGAATCCCTCAGCCGTTCAACCGCTTGGGCGCACCCGGGCGAGGCCGCGACGCCGGGCACGCTCCATGCGGAAGAGCGGCCGAGGCGGAAGCCGACGAAGCGGCCCGGCAGAGTCCGGGCCCTGAGCTGCGACCGGATGGGGGAAGCCGCATGGGGGCACTCGCGCCGCAGATGTGACCACCACGACCAACTCCGATGCCGCCCTCCCCCGGCGGGATCCATCACCGACGCGCACGGTGCCACCACCGAACGCGTCCAGCGCATCTCGAAGGCCAACAATGGAGGCCAACATGAATCGGCAGCGTGCCCTTCCGCTCTTCGCGTTCGCGTTCCTCTGCACCCTGGCAGCCCCTGTGTGGGCCGACGGCATCACCATCCAGGGCGGAAAGCAGGCGCCCTCAGGCGAGTACATCATCGAAGGCTCCGCAGTGCAGACGGTCTGCGTGACCCCGGCTGCCGCCGGCGTGACGATCAGTGCGACGGCGAATGAGCCCGGCTGCATCACGGTGGCCCCGGCAACCGCTGTGACCGGGGTGGATGGATGCGCCAGTTTCACCGTCAGCTGCGCGACCAATAGCTGCATCGGAACGGTCACCTACTCGGCCCCCGGCTATCCCAGCACGGTCGGAAGGTACCGTTGCGACTCGGGAGGCACTCCCAATGACGTCCCGATGACGGGCACCTGGGGCCTCCTCGGGATGGTGTTGCTGCTGCTGGGTGGCAGCATGTGGATCCTCCGCTCGCGGGCGAGGACCGAAGGTCTCTAGTCCCGATAGGCTTTGAAGGCGACGAGGGCGGCGCGGTCGTCAGATCGCGCCGCCTTCGCCGTTCTCGAGCCCGGAGGCTCGCATCGAGCCGGTCTGCGCGGCCGGCGGCCACCCCTCGCCGAGGTGGCCGCCGGCTGTCGAAGTCTGCGGTGAACCGGGCGCCGATACGCCGAGCGGATGGCCGTCCAGGCCCGCAACCAGTGCTCGCATCCGGCGCGACATATCGCTACTCTCCTTCCCGTAAGCGATCGCATGATCACCTGAATCCACCCGCAGGGCCCTGTGCCCGGAGGAGACGAGAACGTTGAAGGAGATCCGCGCCTGGACGATCCGGGATTCGGCCGCGCTGTACAACGTCGCCGGCTGGTCCGGGGGCTTCTTCCGCATCAATGACGCCGGCCATGTCGAGGTGACCCCCGCGGGGCCCGACGGCACCCGCGTCGACCTGCACGACCTCATCCTCGACCTCCAGCGCCGCGGCCTCGACATGCCGCTGCTGATGCGCTTCTCGGACATCCTCCACAGCCGCGTGCGCGATCTGTTCGGCGCCTTCGAGAACGCGATCAAGGAATACGGCTACCGCGCCCGCTACCGCGGCGTGTTCCCGATCAAGGTCAACCAGCAGCACCAGGTGGTCGAGGAACTGGTGCGCTTCGGCCGCCCGTACGGGCTGGGCCTCGAGGCCGGCTCCAAGCCCGAGCTGCTCGCCGGGCTGGCGCTGCTCGACAACCCCGACGCGCTGCTGCTGCTGAACGGCTACAAGGACATCGAGTACATGGAGACCGCGCTGCTGGCGCAGAAGCTGGGGCGCTACCCGATCGTGGTCATCGACCGCTTCCGCGAGCTCGACCTGCTGCTCGGCGTGGCGCGCCGGCTCGGCATCCGCCCGCACATCGGGGTGCGCGCCAAGCTCACCACCAAGGGCGCCGGCAAGTGGATGGAGTCCACCGGCGACCGCTCCAAGTTCGGCCTCACCGCCACCGAGATGGTGATGCTGGTGGACAAGCTGCGCGAGGAGCAGATGCTCGACTGTCTCGAGCTCGTGCACTTCCACATCGGCTCGCAGATCTCGGCGGTGCGCGCGATCAAGGACGCCATGAAGGAGGCCTCGCGCGTCTACGTCGAGCTGGCGAAGGCCGGCGCCGGCCTGCGCTTCCTCGACGCCGGCGGCGGGCTCGGGGTGGACTACGACGGCTCGTCCACCAACTGGCACTCCTCGACCAACTACACCATGCAGGAATACGCCAACGACGTGGTCGCCTCGATCCAGGAGGCGTGCGAGACCGCCGGGATCGACCATCCCGACATCATCACCGAGTCCGGCCGCGCGCTGGTCGCGCACCACTCGGTGCTGGTGTTCAACATCCTCGACGTGAACGAGGTGCTGGTCGGCCAGGCGCCGCCGCGAGTGGACAAGAAGGAGCACGCGGTCATCCAGCAGCTGGTCGAGACCTGGCGCGGGGTCTCGCGCAAGAACTTCCAGGAGTCCTATCACGACGCCCTCCAGCTCAAGGAGGAGGCGACCAGCCTGTTCAACCTCGGCCTGCTCGACCTGCGGGGCCGCGCGCGCGTGGAGCAGCTGTTCTGGGGCTGCTGCGAGGCGATCCTGAAGATCATCCGCGAGCTCGACTACGTGCCCGACGACCTCGAGGGGCTCGAGAAGGGCCTCGCCGACACCTACTACGGCAACTTCTCGGTGTTCCAGTCGGTGCCCGATCACTGGGCGGTGAAGCAGCTCTTCCCCACCATGCCGCTGCACCGTCTCGGCGAGCGCCCGACGCGCCGCGCCGTGATCGCCGACCTGACCTGCGACTCGGACGGCAAGATGGACCAGTTCATCGACCTGCGCGACGTGAAGAACGCGCTCGAGCTGCACACCTTCGACGGCAAGCCGTACTACCTCGGCGTCTTCCTGGTGGGCGCGTACCAGGAGATCCTCGGCGACCTGCACAACCTGTTCGGGGACACCAACGCGGTGCACATCGCGATCGACGAGACCGGCTACCGCATCGACCACGTGGTCGAGGGCGACTCGGTCACCGAGGTGCTGGGCTACGTGCAGTACCAGAAGCCCTACCTGATGCAGCGCATGCGACAGGCGAACGAGGAGGCGCTGCGGCGCGGGCTGCTCACGTTCGAGGAGTCGGCACTGCTCATGAAGCGTTACGACGACGGGCTGGCGGGCTACACCTACCTCGAGGAGGAGGAGCCCACGCTGCGGCTCGCCAACGGCGCCGCGGGCCTGACGGCGGTGTCGTCGCAGTTCCACCCGGTCGAGCACCCCGAGCCCCAGGGCGCGGTGGACGCGAAGTAGCGCGGGGCGCTCGCGGGGTCGACGGGCTACCGCGCCAGCACGCCGCCCACGATCAACAGCGCCACCACCACGCCCATCAGGCTCTCGCCGGCGATCAGCCCGCTGCTGACCGGCACCACGTAGCGCCGGGCGAACGCCGGGCTACGGCGCTGCATCCCCCACGCGATCAGCGCGCCCGCGAACATGGCGATGGCGTTGCTGCCGGGGATCACCATCGCGATCCCGAGGCCCGAGGGCGACGGCACGAGGGACTTCAGCCGCGCCGGGGCGATGCGCTCGAGCACCGCGAGCGCCACCCCCAGCAGCAGGCCCGCGGCCATGCCGGCGCGGGCCAGCGCGTCGAGCCCGCCCACGCCGCCGGCGAACGCCTTCGACACGCCCGCCCACACCAGGCACGAGGGCGCGGGCCACGCATCGGTGCCGAGCACCGACGGGTCGGGGATGAGCACGTTGAACGCCGGCACCACGATGGCGGCGCCCGCGAGCACGCCGAACAGCTGGGCGTAGAACTGCACGCGCGGGCTCGCCCCCAGCAGCCAGCCGGTCTTGAGCGTGGTGAGCAGATCGGCCGCGTGCAGTCCGATCCCGCCGGTGACGTTCGCGCTCATGATGTTGCCCGACAGGTTGCCGGGCGTCATGACGCCGTACAGCAGCTGGGTGACCGGCCCGAGCGCCTTGGTGGGCGTCACGTCGGTCTCGCCGGTCACGCGGGCCGCGACGAATCCCATCACCACCGCGAGCGGCACCGCGACCAGGCCGGCCCACCACGGGATCTGGAACAGCCAGGTCATGAGCACCACCACCAGCGGGCCGAGCACCACGAAGCCGGCCGGGAACCACCAGCCCGGGCATTCGACCGCGTCCATCGGGTCCGCGGCGGTGGCGGCGCCACGCGAGAACATCCGGCCCAGTCCCGAGAACGAGCGCGCCACGCTCTTCCAGTCGAGCGCGAACGAGGTGAGCCCGGAGGCCACCAGGATCGCCGCGCCCGGCCACACGGTCCAGCCGACGATGGCCCGGTAGCTCACGCTCGCGACCACCCCCTTCGCCACCAGCGCCGGCGCGAGCACGCCGTACGTGAGCAGCCCGCCGAGCAGCAGCGACCACGCGGTGCGGAAGCTCATGAGCGCTCCCGCGCCGAGCAGCACCACCTCGGTCTTGAGCGCCAGCGTCCAGTCGGCGGCGGGCCGGCCCGCGATCGTGAACGGCAGCGGGAACGGCGCCCGGCAGGTTCGGATACGGGATCCACGCGGCCCTGGCATCGCGCAGCCAGGCGAGCGCCGCCGCGAACAGCGCGCCGAGCCCCAGCGCGCGGGCCTGCTTCGCGCCCTCGCCGGCGCCCGCCTCGCCCTCCTCGCCGTGGATGGCGCGCAGGGTCTCGGCGGTGGCCTTGCCGGTCGGGAACGGCAGCCCCTCCTGGTTCACGAGCTGGCGCTTGATCGGGATCGCGGTGAACACGCCGAGCGCGGCGATCGCGCCGAACCACGCGATCATCGGCACCTGGGGCGGCCGCACCGTGGTCACCATCAGGAGCGCGCCGAAGGCGGCCATGTTGCCGCCGCCGGTCATGAACCCGGCGCCCGAGGCCACCGTGGTGAGCGCGTTGTTCTCGAGCGCGGTGAGCGGGGTGCGCGTCAGCCGCAGCGCGGCGAACAGGCGGAAGAGCGCGAACGCCAGGATGGCCGCGGTGATGGTCACGCCCATCGACCAGCCGGTCTTGAAGAAGACATACAGATTCGACAGGCACATCACGGCGCCGATGGCCATGCCGGTGAGCACCGCGCGCACCGTGAGCTGGGGCGTGTTCGGACGGTAGGTATGGGCCAGCCACTCGCGCTCGGTGTCCGGCGGGGTCGCGGCGCTCGGATCGGTCATGCGAGCCTCGGGGTCGGTCGATGGCTTCGGGTGACGGGCTACCTCGGCGGCTTGAGCCCGCGGCGCTCGAGCAGCGGCTCGACCGACGGTTCGTGGCCGCGGAAGCGCTGGTAGAGCGTCATCGCGTCCTCGCTCCCGCCGCTCGCGAGCAGCGTGCGGAACGCCTTCGCGGTGGCCGGGTCGAAGAGGCCCTTCTCCTTGAACGCCTGGAAGGCGTCGGCGTCGAGCACCTCGGCCCACACGTAGCTGTAGTACCCGGCGGAGTAGCCGCCCGCGAAGATGTGCTGGAAGTACGGCGAGCGGTAGCGCGACACGATGGTCGCCGGCATGCCGATGTCCTTCATCACGCCGTTCTCGAACGCCGTCGCGTCGAGCTCACCCACCGGGGTCGCCAGCGTGTGCCAGCGCATGTCGAGCAGCGCGGCCGCGAGGTACTCGGTGGTCGCGAACCCCTGGTTGAAGCGTCGCGCGTCCTTGATCTTCTTCACCAGCGCCGCGGGGATCACCTTCCCCGTCTGGTAGTGACGGGCGTAGGACTGGAGCACCTCGGGCTCGAGCGCCCAGTTCTCCATGATCTGCGAGGGCAGCTCGACGAAGTCCCGCGGCACGTTCGCCACCCCCGGGTAGCGCACCTTCGACAGCATGGAATGCAGCGCGTGGCCGAACTCGTGGAACAGCGTCTCGGTCTCGTCGAGCGACAGCAATGCGGGCGCCTCGCCAGCCGGGCGCGAGAAGTTGCACACGTTCACCGCCACCGGAGGCACCGCCACGCCGTCCTTCACGCGGTACTCGCTGTACTCGCTCGACCACGCGCCCCCGCGCTTGCCGGGACGCGGATGGTAGTCGACGTAGAACACGGCGAGATGCGTGCCGTCGGCGTCCTTCACCTCGAACGCCCGCACCTCGGGGTGATAGACCGGCAGGTCCTTGCGCTCCGTGAACGTGATGCCATAGAGCCGGTGGGCCACCTCGAACGCGCCGGCGCGCACGTTGTCGAGCGCGAAGTAGGGACGCAGCTCGGACTCGTCGATGTCGTAGCGCGCTTTGCGCACCTTCTCGGTGTAGTAGAACCAGTCGCACGGCTCGAGCGTGAAGCTCTGGCCGTCCGCGCGGATGGCGCTCTGGAGGTCCGCGGCCTCGCGTGCGGCCAGCGCCTTGGCCGGGGCCCACAGCCGGTCGAGCAGCCCGTACACCTGGGCGGGTGTGCGGGCCATGTTCTCGTCCAGCACGAAGTCGGCGTGGGTCGCGTAGCCCAGCAGCCGCGCGCGCTCGGCCCGCAGCGCGGCGATGCGGGTGAGCACCGCCTTGTTGTCGCTGGCGTCGCCGTGGTCGCAGCGCGTGGTGTAGGCGGCGAACATCCGCCGGCGCAGCTCGCGGTTCTCCGCGTACTGCAGGAACGGCCACAGGCTCGGCGCCTGGAGCGTGAACCGCCACTGGCCCGGCTGCCCCGCCTTGGCCGCGGCCTCGGCCGCACCGGCGATCACGCGCTCGGGCAGGCCCGCGAGGTCCTTGCGGTCTCCGACCACCACCGCGTAGGCGTTGGTCTCGTGGAGCAGGTGGTCGCGGAATCGCACCGACAGCGAAGCCAGTTCGGCATGGATGGCGCGCAGGCGCGACTGGCCCGCCGAGTCCAGCAGCGCGCCGCCGCGCACGAAGTCCTTGTAGGTGTTCTCGAGCAGCTTCGTCTGGTCGGGCGCGAGTCCGAGCACGGCGCGTCCGTCCCACACCGCCTTGACCCGCTGGAACAGCCGCGCGTCGAGCGCGATGTCGTCGCGGTGGGCGGCCATCATCGGCGCGGTCTGCTCGGCGATCGCCTGCAGCCCGGGCGTGGTCTCGGCCGAACTGAGGTTGCCGAACACGGCGGCCACGCGCGCGAGCAGTTCGCCGGAGCGGTCCAGGCCGACGATGGTGTTCTCGAACGTCGGCGCGCGGCGGTCGAGGGCGATGGCCTCGACCTCGCGCGCGTGCCGCGCGATCGCCTCCCGGTAGGCGGGCAGGTAATGTTCCTCGCGGAACCGGTCGAAGGGCGGCACCCCGAACGGCGTGGTCCATTCGGACAGCAGCGGGTTCGACATCGTGGTGTCCCCGGCGGGTGACTGGGCGTTCGCGGGGCTCGCGGCGAGGGCGAGCAGCAGGATCAGGCACAGTCGCATGGGTGCGGCCTCCTGGCTGAGGATGCGGCGGGCGGCGGGCGCAGCCGGCAGGGGGGCGGCCGCGGCGCACGGTACCAGAGCCCGGGAGGTGGGCGCTCGCGCCGGAACCGGTCGCCGGACGGACGCGGATGAGGAGCGACGGACGCGGGAGTCGCGCCGCGGGGCCCGCGCGCTCAGCCCGGCGGGTGAGCCCTCGAGGTGCCGAAGCGCTGGCGCAGCGCGGAGGTCTCGAGCAGCGCCGCGCCGATCAGCGCGAGCCCGGCGACCCCGCCGAGGATCGCCGCCATGCGTTCCCACGGCTGCCCCGCGGCCCGGCGCTCGGCCAGCGCGATCAGCAGGGTGCGCACCCATTCCGCCGCCGCCAGCGCCAGCGCGGCCTGGAGCGTGCGCGCCGCCCACGCCCGGCGCACCCACAGCAGAGCCAGCAGCGCGAGGCTCGGCGCCACCAGCAGGAGCTGGCCGTGGAACAGGAAGTGGGCGCCCAGCACCAGCGCGCTCAGGCCCGCGGGGAGCAGGAGCAGGGCGATGCGCGTCCCGGAGGTGGCGCGCGCTTCGAGGTCTGGTCGGTGGGGCGCCTCCCCGCGGACGAAGTCACGCGCGGGGCGTGGCGGTGGCGTGCTCATGCGGGCGGGATGGCCGCGATCAGAGCTTCGGGTCGTCGTCCGCCGGCTCGGGTGGCCCATCGAAGGGCTCGAGCAGATCGATCGGATCGGGCTCGAACGTCCCGTCGGCCTTGGCTTGCTTGCGCGCCTTGCGCACCTCGCGCTTCTCGACCGCGCGGGCCTGGCGCTGCTGCTCCTTCTGACGCTTGAGGAATGACGGTCGCTTGTTCCCTGCCAGGTGAGGCTCCTCTCGCACGCTCCGAGGCGGTGAGCGCGGGTCATGGCCGATCCGACGCTTCGATAGGGCTGCACTATCGCAGACTCGGGCGCGCGAAGCACGCGCGCTCGCCGCCCCGCTGGCCGGCCAACGCCTCGCCCCGCGTCCCCGGCGGTGGGAGTGCCGCCGCAGCGAAGGGGCGATCGGCGTCCAATCGGT
Source organism: Candidatus Eiseniibacteriota bacterium (assembly GCA_963776245.1). GTDB lineage: Bacteria > Eisenbacteria > RBG-16-71-46 > RBG-16-71-46 > RBG-16-71-46 > CAVSAC01. The sequence goes on from CAVZLN010000008.1 coordinate 105,883, forward strand.
GGCCGGACAATCGCATGCGGCGGGCGCCCCACGGCCCGCCGGGGCCGGCGTTGGCGGCGTCGTCGCCGAGGAGTACGGTGGGCCTCGATGAACGTGCTCCTGCTGTACCCGCGGTTCCCCGACACCTTCTGGGGCTTCCAGCACGCGCTGAAGTTCGTGAGGCGGAAAGCGGCGCTGCCGCCGCTCGGGCTGATCACGGTCGCGGCGATGCTGCCCCCCGCGTGGCGGCTGAAGCTGGTGGACACCAACGTGCGCCCGCTGACCGGGCCGGACCTGGCGTGGGCGGACATGGTGTTCGTGAGCGCGATGATCGCGCAGCGCGCGTCGGCCCATGCGCTCATCGACCGTTGCCATGCGGCAGGCAGGACCGTGGTGGCGGGCGGGCCGTTGTTCAAGTCGGAGCAGGCGAACTATCCCGGAGTGGACCACTTCGTGCTCGACGAGGCCGAAGTGACCCTGCCCGGTTTCCTGCGCGATCTCGAGCGGGGCCTCGCGCGCCGGGTGTACACCGCGACCGAGTTCGCCGACCTGGCGGAGACGCCGGCCCCGCGGTGGGACCTGCTGCGACTGCGCGACTACCACTCGATGAGCGTGCAGTACTCGCGCGGCTGCCCGTTCGACTGCGAGTTCTGCGACATCACCGCGATGTTCGGCCACCGGCCGCGGACCAAGCGGCCGGCGCAGATCCTCGCCGAGCTGGACGCGCTGTACGCGCGGGGATGGCGCGGCTCGGTGTTCTTCGTGGACGACAACTTCATCGGCAACCCGCGCGATCTGAGGTCCGGGCTGCTGCCGGCGCTCACCGCGTGGCGGCGGCGCAGCCCCGGCGTGCCGTTCTACACCGAGGCCTCGATCAACCTGGCCCGCGACGAGGCGCTCACCCGGGCGATGGTCGAGGCCGGGTTCGGGACGGTGTTCATCGGCATCGAGACGCCCGACGACTCCAGTCTCGCGGAGTGCGGCAAGCGCCAGAACCTCGGCCGCGACCTGGTCGCCGACGTGAAGCGCCTGCAGCGCGCCGGACTCCAGGTGCAGGGCGGATTCATCGTCGGTTTCGACAGCGACACGCCCTCGATCTTCCAGCGCCAGGTGGACTTCATCCAGCGCAGCGGCATCATCACCGCCATGGTCGGGATGCTGATCGCGCTCCCCGGCACCCGCTTGCATGTCCGGCTCGCGGGCGAGGGCCGGCTGCTCGGGGAGAGCACCGGCGACAACTCGGACGGCACCACGAACTTCGCGCCCCGCATGGGGCTCGACGCGCTGCGGGAGGGATACCGCCGCCTGCTGAACCAGATCTACGCGCCGGGACCGTACTACCGGCGGGTCCGGACGTTCCTGCGCGAGTACCGCGCGCCTCGGATCGAGGTGGCGCCGAGCTGGCGTCACGGGCTCGCACTGCTCTACGCGAGCGTGCGCCTGGGCGTCATCGGCCGCGAGCGCCTGCAGTTCTGGGGGCTCCTCGGGTGGACGCTGGCGCGCCGCCCCGCGCAGTTCGGAAGCGCGGTCACGTTCGCGATCTACGGGCACCATTTCCGCAAGGTGTGCGGGGCGATGCGCGCCTGACCGCCGGTGGTCAGGGCTTGGCGGCGGGCGGCGCCCCGGGGCCGCCGGCGCGGTCCAGCGCCACGTCCTCCCACGACGCCGGATCGTCGAGCGGTTCCAGGTGAGTGAGCATCGAGACCTGCGGGATGGCGGCGCGGATGTCGGCCTCGATGCGCTCGAGCAGCGCGTGCCCGTCGTGCACGGTCCACGCGCCGGGCACCAGCACGTGGAGCGAGACGAAGCGCCGCGCCCCCGCCTGACGCGTGCGCAGCGCGTGGAACTCGATGCCCTGGGCCTGGTACATCCCCAGCGCGCGGTCGACCGCCGCCCGCTCGTCGGGGGCCATCGCGGTGTCCATCAGCCCGAGCACCGACTTGCGCACGATGCCGACGCCGGTCCACACGATGTTGCCCGCCACCACCAGCGCCACCACCGGATCGAGCCACTGCCAGCGCGTGACCGCCACCAGGCCCACGCCGACCACCACCCCGACCGAGGTCCACACGTCGGTGAGCAGATGGTGCGCGTTGGCCTCGAGCGTGATCGAATCGTGGCGCCGCGAGGCGCGCAGGATGACGAGCGCGACGGCGAGGTTCACGAGCGAGGCCCCGACCGAGATGGCGAGGCCCATGCCGATCTGCTCGAGCGGCCGCGGATGGATCAGCCGGGACACCGCGGCCACTCCGATGCTCGCCGCCGCGACCAGGATGAGTGTGCCCTCTACGCCGCTCGAGAAGTACTCCGCCTTGCCGTGACCGTGCGGGTGGTCCTCGTCGGCCGGCCGCGCCGCGACCGTGAGCATGCCCAGGGCCATCATCGCCCCGGCCAGGTTCACGAGCGACTCGAGCGCGTCGGAGAGCAGCCCGACCGAGTCGGTCACCAGGTAGGCGGTGGTCTTGAGGCCGATGGTGGCGACCGCCGCGACGATCGAGAGCCAGGCGAAGCGCGTGAGAGTCGAGCGTTCCATGGGATCCAGGGGTGCGAAGAGGGCGTGACGCGGGGGGCGCGTCGAAAGCCGGGGCATCTTAGGGCGTCCGCGCGCGCGTGGCGAGTCGCGCGCGGGGTCCGCGCCGTGACCCCGGCATCCTACACCGGCGCGGCTCAAGCGCGAGGGGCGACGGGCCGATACCCACCCTGTCGCCGACCCCTCGGAGACACCCAGGCGCAGCACGCGCCAGCGAGAGTGCTCCGTGGCCGGTGTGGTCCCTCCCACCTACCGCAACATCACCGTCATCCTGCTCGAAGCAGGCGTCGTCACGGCCGCCCAGATCGAGGCGGGACTGGCGCGCCAGTGCATGACCGGGACGCGCATCGGCGAAGCGCTGGTCGAGCTTGGGGCGGCGAGCGAGAGCGACATCGGGTGGGCGCTGGCCCGCCAGCTCGGGCTGCCGTTCGTGGACCTCCAGCCCGAGGCGCTCGACGCCGAACTGATCCGCGGATTCCCCGACGCTCTCCTGCGGCGCCTCCTCGCGCTGCCGCTGGTCCGGGAGGACGGCTCGCTCTCGGCCGCCTTCGGCGATCCGACCGATCGCGAGGCGCTCGCCGAGCTCGAACGCGCGGCCGGCGTGCCGGTGAGCCCGAGCGTGGCGAATCCCTCGGCCATCCACGCGGCGTTGGACCGCCTCATGGGCGGCCGCCCCGAAGCGAACGTGCGCCACCCGGCCACGGGACAGCCCGCGCATCGCCAGATGGACCGCGACCGTTCCGGCGCGCGCCTCCTCCAGGGCCACCTCGCCCGCGCCCTGGTGGCCGGCGCCGCGGAGATCCACTTCCTGCCGGCCGGAGAGACCGTGCACGTCCACCATCGCGTCGGCGAGCGCCTGATCGCCGCCGGGACGGAACCCGCGACCGCCCTCTACTACCTGCTCGCGCGCCTCGAGGCGCTGGGCGGGCCGGCATTCGACGGGGACCAGGTGCACGCGAGCGGGCGGGTCCTCTGCCCGGCCGGGGGCGAGGAGATCCCGCTCGAGGTGTCGCTGCTCGGCTGCGACCAGGGACTGGCGATCGTGCTCGGGCTGCGCGGCCGGCCGAGCGCGCCGCCCGCGCTCGAAGCCCTCGGGCTCGACCCCGTGGACCTCGCCCGCCTGCGCACGGTGCTCGCGCTGCCGGCCGGTCTGGTGCTGATCTCGGGCCCGGCCCGCGCGGGCCGCTCGACCACGCTCGCGAGCCTGCTGGCGGCGGCGCGCGCGGAGGGCGTCCGCACCCTGGCGTTCGCCCCCCCCCGCGGCGCCCCGCTGTCCACCGAGACCTGCGTGTCCATCGAAGCGGCCCACGCCCGCGAGCGCTGGGCCGAGATCGTGGTGGCCCAGGACCCCGACGTGGTGGCGCTGGACCACGTGCTGACCGGCGAGGCGGTGGCCGGGGCGGTCGCGAGCGCGGCGTGCGGACGCCTGGTGCTCGCCACCACCGACTGGAGCGACACCTTCGCCCTGCTCGAGTTCCTGTCCCGGCGCCCGGGCGGCGCGGGGCCGCTCGCCGCCCGATTGCGCGTGGTCATCCAGCAGCGCATGGCGCACGTGCGCTGCGCGCCGGGCGACCGGGTGGAGGGGCCCGCCGGTCCGGCCCGGCCGATCTTCGAGACGCTGTTCGTGAGCGACGCGCTGCGCGACGCGCTGCGCGCCGGCGCGTCCGCCGCGGAGCTGCGCGCGTGCGCGCGCGCCGAAGGCCAGCGCGACCTCGCGGACCAGGTCCGCACGCTCGCGAGCGCCGGGCGGCTGAGCGCGTCCGAAGCCACCCGAGTCCTTTCCTGAGGCCCCATGTCCTTCGACCTCACCGCACTGCTCAGCTTCGCGAACGACCAGGGGGCCTCCGACCTGCACATCTCGGCCCGGCCTGCCGCCGCTGCTGCGCATCCGCGGCGAGATGGTGCGTCTCGAGATGCCGCCGCTCAGCCGCCGAGGACGCCCAGCGCGGCGATCTACGACCTGATGAAGGACGACCAGAAGCGGGTCTTCGAGGAGCACCACGACCTCGACTTCGCGTTCGAGATCCCGGGGTTGTCGCGCTTCCGCGCCAACGTCATGATGCAGCAGCCGCGGCGAGGCCAGGCGGTGTTCCGCCTGGTGCCGACCGAGGTGCGGACGCTCGAGGAGCTGGGGATGCCCGCCGGTGCTCAAGGAGCTCGCCGAGAAGCGAGCGCGGACTGGTGGTGGTGACCGGGCCGACCGGCTCGGGCAAGTCGACGACGCTCGCGGCGATGGTGGACTACATCAACGAGAACGCTGCGCGGCCACATCCTCACGGTCGAGGACCCGATCGAGTTCGTGCACACGTCCAAGCGCTGCCTCGTCAACCAGCGCGAGGTCGGCCCGCACACCAGTCGTTCGCCAACGCGCTGCGGGCCGCGCTGCGCGAGGACCCGGACGTCATCCTGGTCGGCGAGCTGCGCGACCTCGAGACCACCCAGCTCGCGATCACCGCCGCCGAGACCGGCCACCTGGTGTTCGGCACGCTGCACACGAACTCGGCGTCCAAGACGATCGACCGCATCATCGACATCTTCCCCTCCGGCCAGCAGGCGCAGATCCGCACCATGCTGTCGGAGTCGCTCGAGGGCGTGGTCGCGCAGACGCTGCTGCCCAGCCAAGGACGGCAAGGGCCGGGTCGCGGCGCTCGAGGTGCTGGTCGGCGTGCCCGCGCTGCGCAACCTGATCCGCGAGGACAAGACCGCGCAGATCCTGTCGGTGATCCAGACCGGCGCGCAAGCACGGCATGCAGAGCCTCGACCAGTCGCTGCGCGAGCTGGTCATGCAGGGCCGGCTCTCGCGGGCGGAGGCGATGCGGCACGCTCGTCGAGCCCGCAGGTCTTCGAAAGCCCCGTCCCGGCCGTCCCGGGCGGCGCGCCGGCCGGCCCGCGGCCCCCGGCGGCCGCGGCCACCAAGCTGCCCGGGGTCCTGTCGCGCTAGTTCGGACGGAGACCACCATGGACCTCGATGGGCTGCTGACCGAATTGCACGCGCGCGGCGGGTCCGACCTCTACCTGAGCGCCGACTCGCCCCCGCTGTTCCGGGTCGATGGCTCGACCATCGCGCCGCGGAGGAGCGTCCGCTCGACGCGCCCACGGTCGAAGTCGCTGATCCGCGCCGCGCTCTCCCCCGCCGAGCAGGAGACCATCGATCGCACGCTACGAGCTCAACACCGCGCGCATGCTCGCCGGGGTCGGGCGCTTCCGGTTGAACGTGTTCCGGCAGCGCGGCCAGCTCGGGCTGGTGGCGCGTCTCATCCCGATCGACTTCCCCGACGTGGAAGCGCTCGGGCTGCCGGGCTCGCTGCGCGAACTCGATCATGCAGAAGCGCGGGCTGGTGCTGGTCACCGGCGCGACCGGATCGGGCAAGTCCACGACCCTGGCGGCGCTCATCGACCACCGCAACCTCCACACCCGCGGGCACATCCTCACCGATCGAGGACCCGATCGAGTTCGTGCACGACCACAAGGGCTGTCTGGTCACACAGCGCGAGGTGGGGGTGGACACGGCGTCGTTCGCGGCCGCGCTCCGCAGCGCCCTGCGCCAGGCGCCGGACGTCATCCTGATCGGCGAGATGCGCGACGTCGAGACCATGGAGGCCGCGATCCACTTCGCCGAGACCGGCCACCTGGTGCTGGGGACGCTCCACGCCAACAACGCCAACCAGGCGGTCGAGCGCGTGCTCAACTTCTTCTCCCCCGAGCAGCAGGCCGCGCTCCTCGGCCAGATCGCGCTCAACCTGCGGGGCATCGTGTCCCAGCGCCTGCTGCCGCGCGCCGACGGCGCCGGCCGCGTCGCGGCGGTCGAGGTGATGCTCAATTCGCCGCGCGTCGCCGACCTGATCGCCAAGGGGGACATCGCCGCGCTCAAGGGCGCCATCGAGGGCAACGCGCGGGACGGATCGCGCTCCTTCGACCAGGCGCTCCACGAGCTCCACCGTGCCGGCCTGATCACCCTCGACGAGGCACTGCGCCAGGCCGACAGCGCGAACAACCTGCGGCTGCGGATCAAGATGGACGCGGGCGTGGGGGACGCCGCCGACCGACCGCGATTCAGCCTGCGCCAGGAGGACGAGGCCGCCTGACCCGGGCGCCGCGGGCTACGGCAGCCGGCTGACGCGGCGCCTGCGGAGCGCCATGATCTCGCGCGCCAGCTCCTCGACCGCCATGTAGGAGGCGTCGAACGAGCGCCAGCCGTGCCGGTCCATGAGCCGCTTGGCGTCGAGCACCTCGCGCTGGATGGCGCGCTCGTCGAGGTACGAATCCAGCGGAGCGCGTCCCAGCATGTGGGCGCGCGCCGCGCGCACCGTGGCGAGCCTCAGCGCGTTCACGTGCAGCCCGATCACCCGCGCGGGATCGAGGGCCTCCAGTTCGGGCGGCACCGGGACGCCGGGGACGATCGGCACGTTCGCCGCCCGGACGCCCTGGTAGGCGAGGTAGAAGCAGGTCGAGGTCTTGGCCGAGCGCGACACCCCGACCAGCACCACGTCCGCGGCCGCCAGTCCCTCGAGGTGCTGCCCATCGTCGTGCTGGAGCGTGTAGTCGATCGCGTCGTGGCGGTCGAAGCGCTCCCGCTCGGAGGAGTAGAGCAGGCCGGGCCGCGAGCGCGGGGCGGCCTTGAACAGGTCGTGCAGCGCCGAGAACGCGGGCCCCAGCACATCCACCGTCGAGACGCCCGACTGGGCCGCGGCGGTCGCCATCGCGGCGCGGGTCTCGAGACCCACCAGGGTGTAGAAGATGACCGCGCGCGAGCGGGCGGCGCGGCGCACGATCGCCTCGACGCGCCGCACCGTGCGCACCTGGCGGCGCCGGACCACGGTGTAGCGCTGGCCCTCGAACTGCACGATCGCCGCGTTGAGCAGCTGGGCGCAGGTGTCGCCCCGGCCGTCCGAGATCACGTAGATGGTGGGCGGGCTCGTGCGTGGCATGGCGACGCCGAGTCTAGGGGATGCGGACCCCGTCCGCATCCCGACGCCGGTCAGAACTGCGCCTTCTCCGTGCTCCCCTCGAGCGCCAGCGTGGACGCCTGGCCGCTCGCGATCACCTGCATCACCTGGTCGAAGTAGCCGGTGCCCACCTCGCGCTGATGGCGCGTGGCGGTGTAGCCGTGCGCCTCGGACGCGGACTCGGCCTCCTGGAGATCGGCGTAGGCCGACATGCCGCGGGTGCGGTAGTCGCGCGCCAGTTCGAACATGGCGTGGTTGAGGCTGTGGAATCCGGCCAGCGTGACGAACTGGTACTTGTAGCCCATCGAGCCCAGCTCGCGCTGGAACTCCGCGATGGTCGCCGCGTCGAGCTTGGCCTTCCAGTTGAACGACGGGCTGCAGTTGTACGCCAGCAACTTGCCGGGGAAGTCGCGGTGGATGCCCTCGGCGAACGCGCGGGCCTCGGCCAGGTCGGGCGTCGAGGTCTCGCACCACACCAGGTCGGCGAACGGCGCGTACGCGCGCCCGCGCGCGATCGCGCACTCCAGCCCGCCGCGGTAGCGGAAGAACCCCTCGGCGGTGCGCTCGCCGGTGAGGAACTCGCGGTCGCGCGGATCGATGTCGCTGGTCAGCAGCCGGGCGCTGTCGGCGTCGGTGCGCGCCACGATGAGCGTGGGCACGTCGAGCACGTCCGCCGCCAGCCGGGCGGCGACCAGCGTGCGGATGAAGTGCCCGGTCGGGATGAGCACCTTGCCGCCGAGGTGGCCGCACTTCTTCTCGGAGGAGAGCTGGTCCTCGAAGTGCACGCCGGCGGCGCCCGCCTCGATCATGCTCTTCATCAACTCGAACGCGTTGAGCGGGCCGCCGAAGCCGGCCTCGGCGTCGGCGACGATCGGCACCATCCAGTGCCGCCGCGCCGGCGCGGGCTTGCCGTTGCCGTTGGCGTGCCCGTTGAGGGACCCCGTGGGCCGGGCGCCGTTCAGCGCTCCGGCGGCGTGGCCGTTCTTCGCCGCGGCCTCGAAGGCCTCGGCATGCTCGATCTGGTCGGCGCGCATGAGCGCCTGATTCAGCCGCTTCACCACCTGGGGCACGCTGTTGGCCGGGTAGAGACTCTGGTCCGGATAGGTCTGCCCGGCGAGGTTGGCGTCGGCCGCGACCTGCCAGCCGCTCAGGTAGATCGCCTCGAGCCCGGCCTTCACCTGCTGCACCGCCTGGCCGCCGGTGAGGGCGCCCAGCGCGTTCACGTACTCGCGCGTGGCGAGCAGGTGCCAGAGCCGGCGCGCGCCCAGCGCCGCGAGCGTGTGCTCGACCTGCACGCTGCCGCGCAGGCGCTCGACATCGGCCGCGGTGTACGGGCGCTGGATGCCGTCCCAGCGCCCGCGCGGGACCAGCCGCTCCCACGGCGCCGGCGGAACGGCCGCGGACTCGGGAGTCCAGTCGTGGTCGGGCGGGATGCGTGAGGCGCTCATGATGGAACCTCCGGGTGACGGTGGGGTGCGGCGCTCGGGGTCGCGTGGGGGGCGTCGTGGATGCGGCACAGCGGGCCGTAGGCGGACAGGGTCAGGAACTCCTCGAGCGCCGGGGCGGTGGCGACGCGCAAGAACAGGCGCGTGGCCTCGTCGAAGCGCCCGCTCGCGAAGCGCTCCTCGCCGAGTGCCTGCCGGACGCGCGCCATCTCCTCGTCCAGCACGCGCTCGACCAGTTCCCGTGTCACCCGAGATCCGTCCTCGAGCGCCGCGCCGTGGTGGAGCCAGTGCCAGATCTGGGTGCGCGAGATCTCGGCGGTCGCGGCGTCCTCCATCAGGTTCTCGAGCGGCACACAGCCCACGCCGCGCAGCCAGGCCTCGAGGTACTGCACACCCACGCGCACGTTCAGGCGCAGCCCGTCGAGCGTGCGCGTGCCGGTGGGGACACTCAGCAGATCGGCGGCGCTCACCCGCACGTCCTCGCGCCGGCGCTCGAGCTGGTTCGGCCCCTTCATGTGGGCGTCGAACACCTCGCGCGCCACCGGCACCAGGCCGGGGTGGGCCACCCACGTGCCGTCGTGTCCGTCGCGCACCTCGCGCAGCTTGTCCGCGCGCACCCGGGCGAGCGCCGCGGCGTTGGCGTCCGGGTCGCTCTTGATCGGGATGAAGGCCGCCATGCCGCCGATCGCGTGCACGCCGCGGCGGTGGCAGGTGCGCACCGCCAGTTGCGTGTACGCGCGCATGCAGGGCTGCTCCATGGTCACCTGCACGCGGTCGGGGAGCACCGCCGCTGCGTCGTCGCGGCGGGTCTTGATGGTCGAGAAGATGTAGTCCCAGCGACCGCAGTTGAGGCCCGCCGAGTGCTCGCGCAGCTCGAACAGGATCTCGTCCATCTCGAACGCCGCGGGCAGGGTCTCGATCAGACAGGTGGCCTTGATGGTGCCGCGCCCGATCCCGAGCGCCTGCTCGGCGTGCACGAACACCTCGTTCCACAGTCGCGCCTCGAGATGGCTCTCCAGCTTGGGCAGGTAGAGGTACGGGCCGGTGCCGCGCGCCAGCAGCTCCGCGGCGTTGTGGAACACGTAGAGCCCGAAGTCGAACAGGGCGCCGGGCACCGCGCGGCCGTCCACCTCCACGTGACGCTCGGTGAGGTGCAGACCGCGCGGCCGCATCATGAGCGTGGCGGTGCGCGCCCCGAGCGTGTAGCGGCGGCCGCTCTGCGGGTCGTCGAGCGCAATGGTCCGGCGCACCGCGTCCACCAGGTTGGACTGCCCCTCGAGCAGGTTGTCCCAGGTCGGCGCGGTGGAGTCCTCGAAGTCGGCCATGAACACGTCGGCGCCCGAGTTGAGCGCATTGATGATCATCTTGCGGTCGACCGGCCCGGTGATCTCGATGGTGCGACGCTCGAGGTCCTTCGGCAGCGGCGCGACCGTCCAGTCGCCGGCGCGCACGTGCGCGGTCTCGGCCAGGAAGTCGAGCGTCTCCCCCGCCGCGAGCCGCGCGCGGCGCGCGGCGCGGCGCGTCAGCGCGGCGTCGATGGGAGCGGTGAAGCGGCGCGCGAGCCCGGCGATGAACGCGAGCGCCTCGGGCGTGAGCACCGCGTCGTGGACGGGGCTTGCGGCACCCCTGATGGCCACCCCTTCCGGGGTCCTGCTGGTCGTCTGTCGCATGTGAATAGTTTTGACTCGCGAGGCCATTGAAAGGTACTAAAAACCTGCGCGCACAGTCGATTATCATGTAGCAATCTGAAATCATCTTGAAGTCACTTTGTAATGTCTGTAATGTCCAAGCCCTCATGCCCACGCCCAGCAAGGGTCTCGGACGCAAGGTGCGCACCCTGCGCGTGCGCGCCGGGCTCACCCAGGCGGCGCTCGCCGAGCGCCTCGGGGTCTCGACCTCCTACCTCAACCTGATCGAGAACGACCGCCGTCCGCTGCCGGCCGCGCTGCTCATCAAGCTGGCGCAGGTGCTCGACCTCGATCTCAAGACGGTGGTGGACGCCGCGGACGCGCGGCTCGCCGGCGACCTGGCGGAGGTGTTCGGCGACGCGCTGTTCGAGGGCCTGGCGCCCGCCGAGCGCGAGGTGCGGGACCTCGCGGCCGCCAGCCCCGGGCTGGCGCGCGCGGTGCTGCACCTGCACCACGCCTACCGCGCCGCCCAGGCCTCGGCGCAGACCCTCGCCGCCCAGGTGCTCGACGGGCAGGACGTGAGCGGGGTCGACCGCACCGTGCTCTCCTCGGAGCAGGTGACCGACTTCCTGCAGCGCCACGCCAATCACTTCGACGAACTGGAGTCCGAGGCCGAACGGGTGTGGAAGGACGCCGGGCTCGAGGGCGAGGACCTGTTCGGCGCCCTGTGCGCCTACCTCGAGCGCCGCCACCAGGTGACGGTGCAGGTGGTGAAGGTGGGCGCCATGCGCGGCGCGATGCGGCGTTTCGATCCGGCGGCCCGCACCCTGGCGCTCTCGGAGGTGCTGCGGCGCGGCTCGCGCAACTTCCAGGTCGCCTACCAGATCGGCCTGCTCGAGTGCGGGCCCGCGCTCGACCGGCTGACGCGCGACCCGGCGCTCACCTCGGACGAGGCGAAGTCCCTCGGCCGGGTGACGCTCGCGAACCAGTTCGCCGCCGCGGTGCTCATGCCCTACGCGGCCATCCTGCGCGCGGCCGAGGAGGAGCGCTACGACCTCGACCTGCTCCAGCACCGCTTCCGCGTCAATTTCGAGCAGGTCGCGCACCGGCTGTGCACGCTCCAGCGCAAGGGCGCCGAGGGCGTGCCCTTCTTCATGGTGCGCATCGACATCGCCGGCAACATCTCGAAGCGCTTCAGCGCGAACGCGGTGGGCTTTCCGCGCTTCGGCGGGCTGTGCCCGCTGCGCAACGTCCACGCGGCGTTCCTCCAGCCCAACCTGCTGCGCGTGCAGGTCTCGCGGCTGCCCGAGGGCACCGCGTTCTTCTCGGTGGCGCGCACCATCCGCCGCCACCGCGGCGGCTTCCACGCCCCCGAGGTGCTCTACGCCATCGAGCTGGGGTGCGAGCTCGAGCACGCGCGACGGCTGGTGTACGCCGACGGCATGGACCTCGAGAGCGCCGCCGGCGTGGTGCCGGTGGGGCTCACCTGCCGGCTATGCGAGCGCATGGACTGCCGCGCGCGCGCCTTCCCCTCGATCCAGACCCCGCTGGCGGTGGACGAGAACGTGCGCGGGCTGTCGTTCTACGCCCCCGTGGACGAAACCCGCTAGGACGTAGCGCGCCCCGCGGCCCCCTTGAGGAGCTCGCGGTACCGGGCGCGCAGCTTCTGGACCTTCGGCGTGATGGTGGCCCGGCAGTACGGCTGGTCGGCATTTCGCGCGTAGTAGTCCTGGTGATACGCCGCGGCGGGGTAGTACGCCTCGAGCCGCTCCACCTGCGTGACGATCGGCGAATCGAACACCTGCGCCGCGCCCAGCGCCGCGATCACCTCGCGCGCCACGCGCTCCTGCTCGGGCGAGTGGAAGAAGATGGCCGAGCGGTACTGCGAGCCGACGTCGGCGCCTTGCCGGTCGAGCGTGGTCGGGTCGTGGAAGGCGAAGAAGATCTCGAGCAGGTCGCGGTACCCGATCACCCCGGGATCGAAGGTGACCTGCACCACCTCGGCGTGGCCGGTGGCGCCGGTGCACACCGCCTCGTACGACGGGTTCGGGACGCGGCCGCCGGCGAACCCCGACACCACGCGCTCCACCCCCGCCAGTTCGGTGAAGACCGCCTCCATGCACCAGTAGCAGCCGCCCGCGAGCGTGGCGGTCTCGGTGTGATGCGTGCTCATGCGATGTCCCTCCGGTGAGGCGCGAGGATACGACTCTGGTATCGTGGCGCGCGACCTGACCCACCGGCGAGGACCTCCCGATGACCGCACGCCATCCGTTCCGATGCGCCCCGCGCTGACCCGGCTCGCCCTGTTGGGCGGCATCCTCGCGGTCTCGACCGCCTCGCTCCTCGTCCGCTACGCCCAGGCCGACGCGCCCTCGCTGGTGATCGCCGCCGGGCGCCTCGGCATCGCCACCCTGGTGCTCGCACCGCTGGCGCTGGCGCGCCACCGCGTGGCGCTGCGGGCGCTCACCCGCGGCGACCTCGCGCTGGCGCTGGTGGCGGGCGCGTTCCTGGCGCTCCACTTCGCCACCTGGATCGCCTCGCTCGAGCGCACCAGCGTCGTGTCGTCGGTGGTGCTGGTGACCACCGCGCCGCTGTGGGTGGCCCTCCTCGCGCCCCTGGTATTGCGCGAGCGCCTCGCCCCGCTGGCCCTGCTCGGGCTCGCGGTCGCGCTCGCGGGCGGGGTCGCGATCGCGCTCGGCGACGCCGGAGGCGGGGCGCTCGCGGGGCACGCGCTGGGCGGCGACCTGCTGGCGCTCGCGGGCGCGTGGATGATGGCGGGCTACCTGCTGGTGGGGCGCCGGCTGCGCACCCGGCTCGCGCTGGTGCCGTACGTGTTCGCGGTCTACGGGTGCGCGGCGGTGCTGCTCGCGCTCGCGGTGCTGGGCGCGGGGCTGGATCCGCGCGCGCTCCCGCCGCGCGCCTGGGGTTGGATCGCGCTCTTGGCGCTCGTCCCCCAGTTGCTGGGCCACAGTTCCTTCAACTGGGCGCTGCGCTTCCTGCCCGCGGCACTGGTGTCGATCGCGCTGCTGGGAGAGCCGGTCGGCTCGGCGGCACTCGCCTACGCCGTGCTCCGCGAGACCCCTTCGGCCCTCACGCTCGCCGGGGCCGCGCTCATCCTGCTGGGCGTGTTCCTCGCCGTGCGCGCCACGCCCGCGGCGGCCGCCCCCGACTAGGTCGCCTTCGCGGCCTCGCGGCAGAGCGCGTCCCACGCCACGCGCACGTCGTCCTCGGTGGTGCGCGGATTGCCGATCGCCAGGCGCAGCACCGTGCGTCCCGCCAGTTCGGTGCTCGAGAGGAACGCTTCCCCGCTCGCGTTCACGCGCTCCATGAGCGCGGCGTTCGCCGCGTCGCTGGCGTCGCGGCGGAAGCACACCACCGAGAACGGGCGCGGCGCGCACACCTCCCACCCCGGGGTCGGCGCGCACCCAGGACTCGAACACCTCCGCCAGGCGCACGTGCTCGCGGATGTGGCGCTGCAGGCCCTCGCGGCCGAGCGCGCGCAGCACCGCCCACAGCTTGAGCGCGCGGAAGCGGCGCCCGAGCACGGGGCTGTAGTCCATGAGGTTCACCCCGGCGCCGTCGTCGGTGCGCAGGTATTCGGGCACCAGGCTGAACGCGCGGCGCAGGTCGTCCGGGCGGCGGCTCCAGAACAGCGAGCAGTCCATCGGGGTGAACATCCACTTGTGCGCGTTCACCACCAGCGAGTCCGCGCGCTCCACGCCCGCGAATGCCCAGCGCAGCTCCGGGCACACCATCGCGCTGCCGGCGTACGCCGCGTCCACGTGCAGCCAGGCGCCCGCCCGCGCGCACGCGTCGGCGATCGCGGGCACCGGGTCCACCGAGGTGGTCGAGGTGGTGCCGACGGTGGCCACCACTGCGCACGCGCCCGACAGGTCGAGCGTTTCGACGCGCATCCGGAACGCCGCATCCACCGGGAGCTTGCGCACCTCGAGCCCGGCCATGCGGCAGGCCTTCTCCACCGAGGAGTGCGCGTGCTCCGAGCACACCACGACGCGCCGCCCGGGCGCGGCGTCGCGCGCCGCGACCAGCGCCGCGAAGGTGGAGGTCGAGGCGGTGTCCTCGATGTGCCCGTGCCAGCCGTCGGGCAGGCCGAGCAGTTGCGCCACCCAGTCCACCACGTGCAGCTCGAGCTCGGTGAGCGCGGGCGACGTGCGCCACAGGAACCCGACGTTGTTGAGCGTCGCGGCGATCAGCTCGGCGAGGATGCCGGGCTCGAGCGCGGTGCTGGCGAAGTAGGCGAAGTCGCGCGGGTGCTGCCAGTGCGTCACGCCCGGCAGGATGAGCGTGTCGAGATCGCTCAACAGCGCGGCGAAGGGCTCGCCCCGCTCCGGCGGATGCTTCGGCAGGCGGGCGCGCAGTTCGCCCGGCGCGACGGGCGCCAGCACCGGGCGCTCGCGCAGGGTCTCGAGATAGCGCGCCGCCCACTCGAGCGCGGCGGCGCCGTCCGCGCGGAACGTGCTCACGGGTCCCTCGCTCCCGCCCGCCCGGCTCACTTCAGGTGCTTCGCGAGGAACGCCCAGATCTCCTTGCGCGCGGTGCGCCCGTAGGCGGTGTCGATGCGGTCGAAGCGAGTGCCCGCCGGGCGCGTCGGTGTAGATCTTGTACTCGAACTTCTTGTCCGCCGCCTTGAGCTCGGCGATCAGGTGCTCGACCTCGACCACGTTCACGTCGCGGTCGTTGGTGGTGGTGTGGATGAGCAGCGGCGTGCGCAGCTTGGCGGCGTTCCACGCCGGCGAGCGCTTGCGGTACTCCTCCACGCTCTGGTTCGCGGTCTTGCCGAGGTGGTAGGGCGCGGAGAACTCCTCGCGGTAGTCGTCGGTCAGGTAGCCCATGCGGGCGATCAGGTCCGAGACCGGCACGCCCGCGAAGCACACCGCGAACTTCTCCGGGTGGTCGAACACCGCCATCAGCGCGATCAGCCCGCCGTGGCTCCAGCCCACGACGCCGACGCGGCCGCCGTCCACGAACGGCAGGGTCTCCACCGCCCAGTCGCGCGCCGCGATGCAGTCGTCGATCTCGAGGCCGCCGTAGTCGATGGCCTCCTGGAAATCGCGGCCGTAGCCCGGTCGAGCCGCGGTACTCGGGTGCGACCACCACGTAGCCCTGCTCCATCAGCTCGCGGATGATGTGGGTGTGATAGGTGGTGAAGTCGGCGTGCACCCCGCCGTGCGGCAGCACCAGCAGCGGCGCCTTGCCGCGGCGGTCGAACTTCTTCGGCACGAACACGTAGGACCAGAACTTGAGCGGATGGCGCTCGTTGGCGATGCCGTAGGTCGCGGTGCCCTTCGGGTTCGGCGGCCCGGTGATGTACACCTTGTCGATGATCGGCCACGTCGCCGACGCGCGCGAACCACAGCACGTCGTCGACCGCCTTCATGAGCTGGTCGTTCGCGTAACCGGCGGCGTCGAGCCGGCCCTCGATGGCCTTGAGCCGCGCTTCGATGTCGCCGGAAGGCGCGTCGGCCGCATGGGTGGGCACGGCGGCGGCGAGCAGCGCGGCCGCCATCAGGGCGACGGGCAGGAATGGGGCACGCATGGCGTCCTCCGAGGACCTCGGTTGGCTGGGGATCCGCACGGCGCGCGAGCCTACCCCCGCTCCCACCGGACGCACCAGCCGGAAGAGCGCGGAACGCTCGCGCACCCGACGGACGGAGCGGTCCGAGCGACGGACGCGGCGGGGCGGCTCGTGACCCGTGAGCCGCGGCGCTGCTATCCTGCCGGACGCATCCACTCCTCGACGACCCTCCGGAGCCCATTCATGACCACCGCCGCATCCGACCACGATCCGCTGCATGGCTTCGCGCTCGCCCCCGGGTTCCAGTCGCGCGCGACCACCTGCGGGCTCAAGGCCAGCGGACGGCCCGACCTGGCGATGGTGTGGAGCGACTCGCCATGCGCCGCCGCCGGAGTGTTCACCACCTGCCGTGTGCCGGCCGCGCCCGTGCTGTTCGACCGCGAGGTGCTGCGCACCAACGCCGCGGGGGTGCGCGCGGTGATCGCCAACTCGGGCTGCGCCAACGCGTGCACTGGCGAACGCGGGATGGCGGACGCGCGCGCCATGGCCGCGCTCGCCGCCGCCGCGGTGGGGGCCAGCGCCGCCGATGTGCTCGTGCTCTCGACCGGCGTGATCGGCGTGCCCCTCGACATGGAGAAGGTGGCGCGCGGCGTGACCGCGCTCTTCGCGCCGGGCGCGCCGGACGCGCCGGCCGCCGTGGTGCGCGCCATCATGACCACCGACACGCGTCCCAAGGTCGCCGCGGCCGACGTCGCGGTGAACGGGCGCGCCGTGACGGTGCGCGGGTTCGCGAAGGGCGCCGGGATGATCCATCCCGACATGGCGACCATGCTGGCCGTGGTCACCACCGATGTCGCGTCCGATCCCGCCACCCTCCAGCGGCTGCTCGCCGCCGCGGTCGCGCGCTCGTTCAACCGCATCAGCGTGGACGGCGACATGAGCACCAACGACACCGTGCTCCTGCTCGCCGCGGGCGCCTCGGGCGCCCGCCTCGACCCCGCCGGCGAGCCGGCGTTCGCCGACGCGCTCGAGCAGGTGTGCGTCTCGCTGGCGCGCCAGATCGCGCGCGACGGCGAGGGCGCCACGCGTCTGGTCGAGGTCACGGTCACCGGGGCGGTGGCCGAGCGCGACGCGCACGCGGTGGCCGACGCCATCGCGCGCTCGCTGCTGGTGAAGACCGCCATCCATGGCGGCGATCCCAACTGGGGCCGCGTGCTCGCCGCCGCCGGCGCGGCCGGCGTGCACCTCGAGCCGGCACGGCTGGCGCTGGCGTTCGGCCCGGCCGGCGAGGCGGTGCGCGTGGTGGAGCGCGGCACGCGCGCCGCCTACGACGAGCGCGCCGCGGCCGAGCGCCTGCGCCGCGACCCGGTCACGCTCCAGCTCGACCTCGGGCTCGGCGGCGCCGCCGCCACCGTGTGGACCTGCGATCTCAGCGCCGAGTACGTCTCGATCAACGCCGAATACACCACCTGAGCGCGGGCCCGCGCCCGCGCGCGAAAGGAGTGCCGAACCCCATGGCCACCCACCTCGAGCAGCGGCGCGCGCGCGTCGCCGCCGCCTGGGCGCTCACCGACGAGATCGTGCTGGTGGGCGCCGGCGAGCCGCTCCCGATCCCCGGCGGAGCCGACCAGACCTATCCCTTCCTCGCGCACGCCGAGTACTTCTGGCTCACCGACACCGAGTGCGTGGGCGGGGTGGTGGCGTACGATCCGAAGTCGGGCTGGGTGGACTTCGTGCCCCCGGTCACCGAGGACGAGCGCGTGTGGGAAGGCAAGGCCGACGTGCAGGGCGTGCCGGTGCACGAGCTCCCGGCATGGCTGCACGCGCGGCGCGGTCGCCCGCTGCGGAACCTCGGCAGCGCGCTGGCCGGCATCCCGGCCGGCGGCGCGCGCGTGGACGAACTGCGCGACGCGCTCTCGCACGCGCGGCGCCCCAAGGACTCAGTGGAGCTCGACCGCATGCGGCGGGCCGCCGCGGCCACGGTCGCGGGATTCGAGAAGGTGAAGGGCCTGATCCGCCCCGGCGTGACCGAGCGCGCGCTCCAGGTGGAACTGGAGGCCGAGTTCTTCCGCCACGGCGGCGAGCGCACCGCCTACGGCACCATCGTGGGCGCGGGCTCGAACTCCGCCGTGCTCCACTTCAGCCCCTCCGACCGCGTGGTGAAGGACGGCGACGTGGTGCTGATCGACGCCGGGGCCGAGATCGGCCGCTACGCCAGCGACATCACCCGCACCTACCGCGCGGGCAAGGCCGACGGATTCTACCGCGACCTCTACCAGGTGGTGCTCGGGGTCGAGGAGCGCGGCGTGGCGCGCTGCGTCAAGGGCGCCGAGTGGCGCGACATCCACCTGGCCGCGGCGCGAGAGATCGCCGAGGGGCTGCGCACGCTCGGCATCCTGCGCGGCGACGTCGAAGCGGCGATGGAGCGGGACGCGCACGCGCTGTTCTTCCCGCACGGTCTCGGCCACCTCGTCGGCCTCGGGGTGCGCGACGCCAGCGGCTACCTGCCGGGGCGCAAGCGCAGCACCCGGCCGGGGCTCAGCATGCTGCGCACCGACCTGCCGCTCGAGCCGGGCTACACCATCACCGTGGAGCCGGGCATCTACTTCATCCCCGCCCTGCTGAACTCGCCCGAGCGCCGCGCCAAGCTCAAGGACGTGGTGGACTGGGCGAAGGTGGACACGCTGCTCGACTTCGGCGGCATCCGCATCGAGGACAACGTGCACGTCACCGAGGGCGCGCCCGAGGTGCTCACCGGAGCGTTGTCGAAGGCGATGTAGGGGGGGCGCGCCGGGCGGAAGCCGGTCGACGACGGGGCTCGCGCCCCGCCGCGCGGCGGGGCGCATCACCGCCTCATTCGCCCGCGATCGCGACCGGTCGATCCGCGGCGGCGTGGCCGGCCGGGGACTCGCGCGTCCGGTCGCGCAGGAAGAACGCCAGCGGGAGCAGCACCAGCATCGAGACGCCGGTGAGGTAGAACGTCTTCTCGAACGCGATCAGCGACGCCTGCCGCGCGACCGTGCCCTCGAGCGCCTGGATCGCCGCGGTGTGCGCGGAGGTGGCGTCCATGCCGCGGGCCATCAGGCCCTGGGTGATGCGCGCGAGCCGCTCGGCCACTTCGGGCCGGAACGGGTCCACGTGCGCGATCAGGGCGTTGCGCGCGCGGACCATGAACTGGGTGAGCAGGGTGCCGTAGATCGCGAGCCCCGCCGAGCCGCCGAACTGGCGCACCAGCGAGTTGATGCCGGTGGCGTCGGCGAGCTGCGTGCGCGGCACGTGGCTGAGCGCGACCGTGGTGAGCGGCACGAACAGGCACGAGAACCCGATGCCCTGCAGCACCAGCACGTGGATGATGCCGACGTCGCTCGAGTCGAGGGTGAAGCGGCCCATCTCGATCGAGCCGAGGCCCACGCACGCCACCCCGATCGCCACCATGATCTGCGGCGGCACGCGGTTGTAGAGCCGGCCCACGATCGGCGTGCACACCATCATCACGATCGCCCGCGGCATCAGGGTGAGCCCCGCCTTGAGCGCCGTGAATCCCAGCATCTCCTGCATGAAGATCGGCAGCAGGAACATCCCAGCCATCAGGTTCGCGAACATGATGCTGCCGATCGCGGTGGCCGACGCGAACGTCGGGTCGCTGAACAGGCGCAACTGGACCGCGGGCGCGCGCGCGCGCAGCTCCTGGACGAGGAACCCCACGACCCCGACCACCGCGACGACCGCGGCGATGGTGATCTCGGGCGAATCGAACCAGTCGTTGCGATTGCCCTCTTCGAGGAAGTACTGGAGCGCCGAGAGCCCGACGCACAGGAGCACGATGCCCTGCCAGTCGAGGTCGCGCCGCATGACTCCGGCCTGCGCGCGGTTGGCGGCGCGGATGTCCTCGGGCTCGTGGACGAAGCGGCTGGTCATGAGGATGCCGAGCAGGCCGATCGGGAGGTTGATGTAGAAGATCCACGGCCACGACCAGTTGTCGACGATCCACCCGCCGAGCGCCGGCCCGGCCGCCGGCCCGATCACCACCACCATCGCCACCACGGCCATCGCCATGCCCTGCTCGCGGGCCGGGAAGCTCTGGCGCAGGATCGCCATCTGGCTCGGCATGAGCACTCCGGCGCCGAGGCCCTGCAGGGTGCGGGCGGCCACCAGTTGCACCAGCGTGCGCGCCACGCCGCACAACATCGAGCCACCTATGAACAATCCGAGGCAGAATAGATAGACCCGCTTCTGGCCCAGGAAGCGTCCGAGGAACGCGGTGAGCGGCATGACGACCACCTGGGCGATCGCGAACGAGGTGGCGAGCGCGGTCATCTGGTCCACCGTGGCCCCGATCGAGCCGCGGATCTGGGGCAGCGCCACGTTCACGATCGAGAGGTCGATGGTCGCCATCAGGGCGCCGAGCGAGACCGACCCCGCGACCAGCCACTTGTTGTCGGGCCGGCCGAGTCCCGGCAGGCTGATCGGCCAGTCGCGCTTCTGAGCGGCGGTCGGACTCACTCGCTTCCCCTCGTTCCGTGAACCATCCACGCGGCTGCCGCGCCCGCGCCTCCCAGCGCGACGGGCAGGATGGCGAGCATACGCTCGCCGGCGCGCGCGCTGCCACCCCGCGCATGAGGCTGGATGGGTGTGGGACGGGAACCCGCCGCGCGACCCGAGGCACGCGGTCGCTTGGCGCGGCATGCGGGCTGTCGCTATGCTGCGCTGCGCAGCAGGTGCGGCGTCCACGATGCCGCGCGAGCGTCCCGTGGGTTCGAGGAGTAGGGCCGCTGCACCCGTCGGGAAGGATGCAGCTCACACGGAGTCAGGTTGCAGACGCAGATCGCAGGGACGGTGCCCCGAGTGCGCCTCATGGGTGTGATCGGCCCGCTGGTCGCCGGGCTGGTGATCGCCGCGGGGCCGGTGTGGGCGGATGAGCCGCCGCCCGACGAGACTCCGCTGACGCTCGCCGCGGCGGTGGCGCGCGCCGCCGAGGCGACGCCGGCGGTCGAGATCGCCGCGCTGCGCCGGCAGGAGGCCGACGCCCGCCGCGGCCAGGCCCGCGCCGCCCTCACCCCCTCGCTCTCCGGCTCGGCGTTCGCGATCGAGCACACGTTCAGCACCCGGGCGATGGGATTCTCGTTCCCCGGCGTGCCGAACCTCGTGGGTCCGGTGGACGCCGTGGATGCCCGGTTGAGGGCCACCCAGACGCTGTTCGACGCGTCGTCCTGGATGCGGCTGCGAGCGAGCGGCCACGCGGTGGACGCCAGCCGGGCCGAGGCCGAGGGCACCGCCGAGACCGCGGCCCAGCAGGCCGCGCTGGCCTATGTGCGAGCGGCGCGCACCCAGGCCGTGGTCGGAGCGCGCCGCTCGGACCTCGAGCTGGCGCGCGCCCTGATGGGGCTCGCGCAGGAGCAGTCGAAGGCCGGCACCGCCGTGGCGATCGATCTCTCCCGCGCGCGCACCCAGGAGGCGGCGGCGCGGGGCGCGCTGCTGATCGCGAACAACCAGGCCGACCGCGCAGCGATCGACCTCGCCCGCGCGCTCGGGCTCGAACCCACGGCGCGGCTGGCGCTGGCGGACACGCTGGGTGCGACGCTCGGGGCCTCCGCGGTCCCGGAGGCGGCCGATTCCGCGGTCGCGCAGGCCCTCGTGCGGCGGCCCGAGCTGGCCGCCGAGCGGGCCCGCCGCGCGCGCGCGCGCGCCGACCTCGGGGCGATCACGGCCGAGCGGCTGCCGCGCCTCGACGTGAGCGCCGACTACGGGCTGAGTGGCGATCATCCGTCCGGCTCGATCCCCACCCGGCAGATCGCGGTGCAGGCGACCGTGCCGCTGTTCGACGGCCTGCGCCGCGAGCGGCGCGCCGCCGAGCAGAGCGCGATGGCCCGCGAGGCGGAGGTCCGGGTGCGCGACCTCGAGCGCCAGATCGCCGCCGAGGTGCGCTCGGCCGCGCTCGACCTGGGCGCCGGGCGCGAGCAGGAGTCGGTGGCGCTCGAGCGGGTCGGGCTGGCGGAGGAGGAACTGGCGCAGGCGCGCGAGCGGTTCGCGAGCGGGGTGGCCAGCAACATCGAAGTGATCGAAGCCCAGGCGTCGCTGCTGCGCGCGCGCGACGCGGTGATCGACGCGCGCACGGCGGTGGCGCTCGCGCGGGTCGCGCTCGCGCGCGCGGCCGGCGCCGCCCGCACCATGAGGTGAGGAGACGACATGACCACGGGATCCGAGAGCACGCCATCCGAGGAGCCGGTCCGCCGCCGGTCGCGTCGCCCGATCGTCTTCGCGGTCCTGGCGCTGGTCGTGATCGTCGCCGGGGTGGTAGGGGTCCGCCGCTGGGCCCTCGCGCGGACCCACGTGACCACCGACAACGCCCAGGTCGAGGGGCACGTGATCCCGATCCTGACCCGCGTCGTGGGATTCGTCGCCGCGGTGGCGGTGGACGAGAACCAGGCCGTGCGCGCCGGGCAGCTCCTGGTGCGGATCGACGACCGCGATCTGCGTGCGCGGCTCGAACAGACCGAGGGCGATCTCGCCAACGCGCTCGCGGTGGCGGGCGCCGGCGGCTCCCCGGGCAGGCGGCCGCGCAGTTGCAGGCGGCGCGGTCCGCGGTGACGCAGGCCGAGGCCACCGCACGCCGCAGCGAGGACGATCTGCGGCGCTACCGCACGCTGGTCGAGCGCGGGATCGTGAGCCGCCAGCAGCTCGACGCCGCGGAGACCGGCGCCGCCGCCGCGCAGGCCGCGCTGCAGGCGGCACGCGACCAGGTGCAGGCCGCGCAGGCGGGGCTGCGCGGTGCCGGGAGCCGGGCGGAGGCGGCGCGCGCGGCGCGGGACCAGGCGGCGCTCATGCTCTCGTACGCCCGCATCACCGCCCCGGTGGACGGCGTGGTGAGCCGCCGATCGGTGGAGGTGGGGCAGCTCGTCCAGGCCGGGCAGCCGCTCATGAGCGTGGTGCCGCTCCAGGACATCTGGGTGGTCGCCAACCTCAAGGAGACCGAGGTGAAGGACGTCGAGCACGGCGATCCGGTGGAGATCACGGTGGACTCCTATCCGGGCCGGAAGTTCCGCGGCCACGTCGAGAGCCTGAGCCCCGCCACCGGGGCGCGCTTCTCGCTGCTGCCGCCCGACAACGCGACCGGCAACTTCACCAAGGTGGTCCAGCGCATCCCGGTGCGCATCCGCGTCGAGGCCGGCGGGGACACGCTCCATCCGCTGCGCCCCGGCATGAGCGTGCGCGTGGTGGTGGACACCGCTCCGCCCCCCGCGACCGCACGCTGACACCCGGGCGCGCCCGCGATGAGCGGGGCGATGCCGGCCGCGCCCCGCGCCGGTTCATGCGAAGGGCCGGGAGCCTCGATGGCTCCCGGCCCTCGCCCATCCCGCGCCGCGGCGCGCTTCAGACCGCCGCGCTGGTCTTGGCCCCCGCCAGGCGCTTCTCGAGGCCAGCCAGCTCGTCCTTCAGCCCCTGCGGCAGCTTGGCCGCCGAACTTCTCGTAGTGCTTGCGCATCAGCGGCAGCTCGGCGCTCCAGCCCTCCACGTCCACCTTGAGCAGTTCGGCCAGCGCCGCCTGCGGCACGTCGAGCCCCGCGAGGTCCAGCGCGCCCGGCGCGGGCAGCCGGCCGATCGGCGTGTCCACCGCCTTGGCCGCGCCGGTGACGCGCTCGAACACCCACTTGAGCACGCGGCTGTTCTCGCCGTAGCCCGGCCACAGGAACTTGCCCGTCGGCGCTCTTGCGGAACCAGTTCACGTGGAAGATGCGCGGCAGCTTCGCCGCGTCCGCCTTCGCGCCGGTCGCCAGCCAGTGCCCGAAGTAGTCGCCCATGTGGTAGCCGCAGAACGGCAGCATGGCGAACGGGTCGAAGCGCAGCGCGCCCACGGCGCCCGCGGCGGCGGCGGTCGTCTCGCTGCTCATGATCGAGCCGAGGAACGTGCCGTGCTGCCACGACAGCGCCTCGTTCACCAGCGGCACCACGGTGGCGCGGCGGCCGCCGAACAGGATGGCCGAGATCGGCACGCCCTTCGGGTCCTCCCACTCGGGTCGCGATCACCGGGCACTGGCGCGCGGGCGCGCAGAAGCGCGCGTTCGGGTGCGCGGCCTTGCGTCCGCTCTGCGGGGTCCACGGGCGGCGCAGCCAGTCGATGGCCTCGGCGGGCGGCGGTCCCATCTCCTCCCACCACACGTCGCCGTCGGGCGTGATGGCGCAGTTGGTGAAGATCGTGTTCTTCTCGATCGTGCGCATGGCGTTCGGGTTGCTCTTGATGCTGGTGCCGGGCGCCACGCCGAAGAAGCCGGCCTCGGGGTTGATGGCGTAGAGCCGGCCGTCGGCCCCGAACTTCATCCACGCGATGTCGTCGCCGATGGTCTCGACCTTCCAGCCGGGCAGCGTCGGGTTGAGCATGGCGAGGTTGGTCTTGCCGCACGCCGACGGGAACGCGGCGGCGATGTAGATCTTCTTCCCCGCCGGGTCGGTGATGCCGAGGATGAGCATGTGCTCGGCCATCCAGCCCTCGTCGCGCGCCTGCACCGAGGCGATGCGCAGCGCGTGGCACTTCTTGCCGAGCAGCGCGTTGCCGCCGTAGCCCGAGCCGTACGACCAGATCTCGCGCGTCTCGGGAAAATGACAGATGTACTTGGTCGTGGCGTTGCACGGCCACGGCGAGTCGGACTGCGGTGCCGTCGAGCGGGGCGCCCACCGAGTGCAGGCCGCGCACGAACTCGCCCGCGGCGCCCAGCACCTCGAGCACCTGGGCGCCCACGCGCGCCATCACGTGCATGTTGGCGACCACGTAGGGCGAGTCGGTGATCTCCACGCCGATGCGCGCGATCGGCGAGCCGATCGGACCCATGCTGTAGGGGATCACGTACATCGTGCGCCCCTTCATCGCGCCGGTGAACAGCCCGTGGAGGGTGTCCTTCACCTCGGCCGGGTCGCGCCAGTTGTTGGTCGGGCCGGCGTCCTCGCGGTGCTTCGAGCAGATGAAGGTGAACTCCTCGACGCGCGCGACATCCGCGGGGTCGGAGCGCACGAACACGCTGTTGGGGCGCTTCACCGGGTCGAGCCACGTCGCGGTGCCGGACTGCACCATGATGCGGAGCATGTCCTGGTACTCGCGCTCGGAGCCGTCACACCACACCACCCGGTCGGGCTGGCACATCGCGGCCATGTCCTTCACCCAGGCTTCGAGGACCTTGTTGTTCGTCATCGTGTCCGCCTCATCGGCCAGCGGGCTCTCGGCCGGCTGGCGGGCAAGCGCTCGCGGCGGGTCCGGCCGTTCGCGCGCTGTGGAAAGGGGGTCAGGTTGAAGTGACGGTACAGATAACTCGACCTTGCGGCGCGCTTCAAGGACGGAAATGCAGGCCGCGCCCGTCCGCGCCCAGCGCGGCTCCAACGCTCCCCGGGCACGGCGCCGGAGCGGGCGAACGCAGTCGCCCGTCACGACTTCGCGGTGATGCGGCGGCCGCGCCCGGCCGATAGAACGGGAAACGAGTCCCCCGTCCGAGCCCTTCCGGAGACCTCATGAACACGCTCACCGTCGCCCTCGCCGCGGCTTTGGTGTCGTTCGTCCTCGTCCCGCTGCTGCTGCGCGCGCTGCTCGGAGCATGGCTCGGTCGCGCCGTCGGTGCGCACGCCTTGGCGCGCCAGAGCGACACCATCCAGCTCATCCCCGCCACCCCGGGCGTATGGAAGGACCCCGGCGCGCAGGCGCGGCTGGCCGCGGCGCTCGAGGCCGCGGGCTTCCGCGACGCGGGCACCTTCACCATCGTCGAGATGCCCGGCGTGGCGGTCCGCCTGCTCGCCCACCCGGGCGAATCGTGGCTCGCCGCGACCTACGAGCACCCGGCGACCGGCCCCTGGCTGGACTGCACGTGCTACTACCAGGACGGCACCGCCGCGACGTTCTCGACCCTGACCGCGACCGGGCTCGACCCGCGCCCGGGCTTCGTGCGCGTGAACGCGCCGGGGCTCGACCCGGCGGCGCTCCTGGCGCGCGCCCGCGCCGAGCGTCCGTCGCGTGCGCTGCGCCCGGCGAGTGTGGCTAGTGCCGCGCGCGACTTCGAGCGCGCCTACGCCGAGGAGATCGCGTGGCGCAAGGGCCGCGGCGTCAGCGCGCGCGAGGTCGCGGCGGTCGCGGAGCGGATGAAGCGCTCCGCCTGACCGCGGCGCGCGGCCGCCAGCCGTAGCGCTCGAGGTCCACGCGCCCGCGCGCGTCGAAGCCCACGCCCTCGCGCTCGAGCCGCAGCCGCTGGGTGATCCCCGCGCCGCTCGGCGAGCGCATCAGCGAGAGCCGTCCGCCCGCGCCCAGCACGCGATGCCAGGGGAGCGCGGATCCCTCCGGCAGCGCGTGGAGCGCGTACCCCGCGAGCCGCGCGTGGCGCGGCAACCCGGCGAGTGCGGCGACCTGGCCGTAGGTGGCGACGCGGCCGCGCGGGATGCGGCGCACCACCGCGTGGATGAGGGAGTGGGACGACACGCGACGGGGCGCGCGCGGCATGCGGTCACGACCCCGGGCGCACGGTGAACAGCCAGAACCCGGCCACGTGAGCGGCGGGCACCGCCAGCCGCTCGAGCACCGCGGGCAGCGGCACGGTGTCGTCCCACACCACGTACCTCACCCGTGACGCGGCGGACACGAGCTGCTCGCCCGATGGCCGCAGCAGGATGATCTCGCGGTGGCCGAGCGGCAGGGAGAGCTGGCCCATCAGCATGATCTTCTGCAGGTGGAGGGGCCCCACCGCCACCGCGTCGTCAGCCGCGAGCATCCGGTCGAACTCGGTGTGCCGCATCTCGGCGAACAGGTAACTGGTCGGCCACTTCCAGTTCCGCGCCGCGAGGACCGCCCCGGGTTGCGAACGGAACGACCCCTGGCCCGGATAGGACTGCCGTCCGATCACCGCCAGGCTCACACCCGCCTCGAGCACCAGCGCGCCCACGCACGCCCACAGCCAGACGCGCGCCAGCCAGCGCGCGCGCCCCGCCGCGGACGCGCGGTCGAACATCAGCGCGAGACAGGGCGATCCCAGTCCGTAGATCCACGTCGTGTAGCGCGCCCACCAGTTCATCGGGGTGCTCGCGAAGATCACCGCCACCGCGGCGGACAGCAGCACGATGGGCAGCAGCTCGCGCGGGCGCGGCGCGCTCCCGAAGTACCGCCGCAGCGTGAGTCCGAGCGCCGGCAGGCAGCCCAGGAGCCACAGGAAGCCCATACCCCCTTCGCGGCTGTCCACCCCGAGGGTGCTCTTGGGCCAATGTCCGAGCCCCTGCGTCCACGTGTACGCGACCCGCACGACGTTGGGCCAGGCCCGCATCTTCCGCGGCGTGTTGGCCACCACGTAGATGCTGCTGTCCACGGACACCCCGGGGAACACCACGTGGCGGCCGACCGTCAGGCCGATCGGGTAGGTCGGGCTGCCGGTGTGCGCGTAATTGCGCGCGTACCAGAAGCCGCCCGTTCCGCACGCCAGCAAGAAGCTGAGCGCGAGGGCGCCGAGCGCCGCGCGGGAACGGAGGCGCCGCGCGGCCGCGCCGGCCGCGCCCGACTTCGCGAGCGCGACAGTCGCGAGCAGCGCGAAGACGATCACGCTCGCCACCAGGCCCGCGCCCTTGGCCGCGATGGACAGACCCACCGCGCCGCCGAGCGTGAGCACCGCCCCCCACGGCAGTCCCCCGCCCGCGAGGAGCGCCTCGAGGACGAAGAACGCGGCCGCGATCACGGCGACCATGCACGCGGCGTATCCCGCGTCCACGTACGTGGTCACCGCCTGATGCATGTGGGTCGGGACGAGCACGAACGCGCAGCCCGCGAACAGCGCCATCGGTCCCGAAGCGCGCAGCGCCCGCGCCATGTAGACGATGCCGAGCACGCCGAGCGGCAGGAAGAGCAGGTTCGCCGCGGTCACGAGATGGCTGTTCCGCAGCGCCCGCACCACCACGAACGCCATCAGCTCGATGCCCTTGGGGTAGCCGTTCATGATGTGGCTGACGGTCGAGGTCTGCTCCAGCCAGTGGACGTATCCGCGCCGGGCCCAGAAGCTCATGGTCGGGATGTGGTAGCCGTTGCCGTCCCACGACAGATCCGGCCGGACGTACGCGCACACCCCGAGCACCAGGTAGGTTCCGACCGCGAACAGCGTCGCCGCCATCACCGGCCGGCAGACCACCGGAGTCGTTACTTCTGCGGGCGGTGCGGCCGCGCTCCCCTTCCAGCACCACGCGTCGCTCGCCCACGCGGTGAACGCGGCAGCGAGGAGGATGCCGAGGGCCACGCCCTGGCCGATGCCGACTCGCGCGACACTGAGCGAGAGGGCGAGGATCTGCACCGCGGCCAGGAACACCACGTAGTCCGAGAGCGCCCGGAACCAGGCCCCGGCGGGGAGTGCCGACAAGCGTCGATGGAGGCCCATGGTCGGTCGTGTCCTCGGCCTGCGGGTGAGCGGCGATCGTCGCGATCGGGACGCGGCGCGGCTAGGGCAGCAGCCGCGCGCGCTTCAGGCGCGGCATCACGGTCGCGGCGAGTTCGCGGCTCGCCTGCTCGGCGTCCCCCGGGGGCACCATCGCGGTGCGCCCGGCCCACACCATGCGACTCTCGCCACGTCCCTCCCAGACTTCGACGTCCCAGCGCACCACGCGCTCGCGCTCGGTGGGACCCCCGTGGTCCAGCCGGCGGGCCATGTCCACGTACACGCCCCAGAACGGCACGAACGAACCGCCGATCCCGACCGATCCGGCGCCGCCACGGCGCTCGACCTCGTCCTCGGCGCCCTTGCGCACCGCGAGCAGGCCGTCGAACCCGCCCTCGTGGAGTTTGACGCGGGCCTCGGCGGTGTCCGGGAAGCTCGTCGGGAACAGCCGGTAGCTCGGGGTCGCCGACACGCCGCGGGCGATCAGCGCCTGCGCGAACGCGTCCTCCCACAGCCGCCGCCGGACCGGATCGGGCATCGCCGCCATCACCAGCCAGACCCGGTAGCCGGACGGCGCGATCCCCGCGTCGTGCCACTCGGTGGCGAGCCGCGTGGTGGCACAGCCCGCCGCGCCCGACCCCAGCGCCGCGGCCATCAGCAGGGCGAGCGCGCCGCTCCCGCGGCGCCGCGCATGGGTCATGGGTCCGTCCCTCCCGGACTGCGTTCGGGGACCGCTACAGCGGGATGGCATCGAGCTTCTTGCGCAGCGCGGCGAGGGTGGCCTCACTGCGCTGCCCGGCGGGCAGCGCCCGCGCGTACGCGATCGCGTCCTCGAGCGTGCGCCGCGCCGCCTCGCGATCGCCTTTGCCCACCAGCAGGTCGGCGCGCAACTGGTAGAAGTTGAGCTTGCGCGGGCCGTACGCCTTCGGCATCGCGCGTTCGGTGGCCGCCAGCCCGTCGTCCCAGCGCTTCAGCGCGCGGTAGGCGGCGGCGAGCCGTGCCGGCGGGTTGTAGTCGTCCGGCAGGTCGCGCTCGGAGGCCTCGAGCATCGGGATCGCGCGCTCGGGCGTGCCCAGTTCGAGGTAGGCGCTCAGGCGGTGCGAGTCGAACACCGTGCGCTCCGCCGGCGTGGTCGCGCGCGCGGCCTCGCGGTCGAGGTACGCCGACCACGCCTCGGTGTTGGCGCGCGCGCCGAGCGAGTCGCCGACCGCCTCGAGCGCGCCGCCGACGATGATGAAGAGCCCCGAGCGGTCGTCCGCCGACATCGCCACCGTGGTGTCGGCGAGCCACGCGCGCGCGGCGGGCAGCAGCGCGGCGATCAGTTCCGCGCGCCGCGGATGCTCCTCGGGCAGGCTCACCGCGCAGTCCAGCCCGCTGCCGGACACGCTCGCCGCCGAGGTCGAGTGCCCGAGGCGCGCCAGCGCGTCGCGCGCGGTGGTGGCGCACGCTTCGTACTCCCGCATCCGCGTCGAGGCGTACAGCATGGCCTCGACCGCGCGCGGATAGGGCGTCCAGTCGTCGGGCGCGCGAGCGAGCGCGGCGCCGTAGGCGCGGGCCGCGCTCGAGTCATCGCCCGCGCCGTACGCCCGGTCGGCGCGCGCGAGCGCGCTGTCGGCCGGAGTGTGCCCGCGCGGCTCGCCACGGCGTCGCACCGCCAGCCGGCCATCCTCGAGGAACCGCCGCAACTGGTGCACGGTCATCGATCCCACCCACTTCACGACCACGCTCTGGTCCGCCGGGTCCATGATGTAGAAGGTCGGCAGCGCCGTGTTCGCGAGCGGCTTCCTGCGGTACGGCGCGTTGACCGCCTTCTCCAGGTCGAGCTCGAGCCAGACGAACCGTCCGGCTTGCCCCGCGAGCGCCTCATCGGTGAAGACGAAGGCCCTCATGGAGCGGCACGAGTGTCACCACGGGGCCCAGGCTTCGACGAACACCGGCAGTTTGCGCTGCTTCGCCAGCGCCATCGCGCGGGTCCAGTCGTCGTGGATGAACGGCAGCACCATGCGCGGCGCCGGGGCGCCGGGCCGCGCGGGTGAGGCGGAGGCGAACGCGGTGGTCGCCGCGTGCGCGGAAGCGCCGGCCGCGAGCATCACGGCGAGCGCCAGGGCGGGCACTGCGATGCGGTGGTGAGCCATGCGCGCGAGGCTAGCAGAGCCGCGCGGCGCGGCCAAAGGCGATCGGGAACGAGCAACCGGGCGCGTCCTCGGGTCTTCCGTGCGCGGTACCCCGCGCGGCGCCCCCGAACCTGCCCGCGACTCAGCCCACCGGCTCGCTGCCGTGGTACTGGTGCCAGCGCCATTCGCCGGCGTGACGCACCAGAACGCCGGTGATGCGGTAACGCCCGCGGGCGACCGTGCCATCGATGTGGGTCATCACCATGTCGCCATCCGCGAACAGCCACGCGACCTCCCCGCGCACCTCGACCTCGCGCCGGGTCCACTCCCAGCGGTAGCGCACCCGGCGGTCGTAGAGGCGGCGGAAGAACGCCTCGAGCGCAGCGGGGCCGATGTGGACCTCGGCGGCCTCCGAGCCGATCAGCGTGACGCCCGCGCCGGGCGCGAACAGCGCGAGCGTGGCCGCGAGATCGGCGGCCGAGACCGCCGCGGCCCAGCGTTCGAGCGCCTCGAGCACGTGCGCGCGCGGGTCGCTCACGCGTCCCCCGCCGGCTGATGCTCGGGGCGCAGCAGGTCCTCGACGGTCTTGACCGGCGTGAACACCTCGATCGGCAGCTCCACGAAGCGCGTCAGCCAGCCCGCCATCGCGCCGTTCCACAGGCCCGGGCGCTCGAGAGCGATCAGCTCGCGCCCGCCCGCGCTCTTGCGCGCGAGGATCACCGCGTCCGGGTCCACGAAGCGCGCCAGCTCGTGGGCCTCGCCTCTCCCATCGCGCACCGCGCACACCATGAAGAACCGGATTGAAGTGGGTCGCGCCGCGCACCACCGCCAGTTGCGCGGCCGAGGCCGGATCCACCTCGGCCCCTTCCACCACCTGCGGGCGCACCACGCCATCGCGCCCGCGCACCCAGAACGGGCCGCCGCCCGGCTCGCCGGTGTTGGGCACCATGCCGCACACGCGCAGCGGGCGGTCGAGCAGCGCGCGCCATGCCGCGCGGCGATCGGGCGCCGCGTCGAGGCCCGGCGCCAGGCCGAGCGCCTCCCGGGCGAAGCCCTCGGCCGCGACGCACGCGCCCCCATCGCCCGTGTCCGCCAGCCGCGCGAGCAGATCCCGCACCGCCTCCTCGGTCTCGAGCGCGAGCCCGCACAGAACCGCCCACGCGTGGAGCGTCGCCGCGCGCTGGCCGTCGGGCTGCACATTGTCGATGTTCTTCACCTGCACCAGATCGCCACCCAGCGCCGCCAGATTGCCGATCAGCGCGCCATGCCCGGCGGGGCGGAACAGCAGCGCGCCCCGCTCGTCGCGGAACGGCCGGCCGTCGGCATCGAGCGCCAGCGTGTCGGTGGCGGGCGACTGCGCGGAGAACGTCACCTCGAAGCTCGCGTGATGGCGCGCGCCCACGCGCGGCGCGCACCCGGCGAGCAGCGCGTCGAAGCCCGCGCGGTGCTCCGAGCTCACGGTGAAGTGGGCGCGACACCGGCCCTCGGCATCGCGAGCGCCGACGGCCGCCTCTTCGAGCTGCTCCTCGAACGCGGTGCGCGGGCCGTCCGCCTCCCGATGGAAGGCGAGGAGCCCCTTCGGACGCTCGGCGTACCCCAGCCCGGCCGGCCCCAGCAACGCCTCGAGCAGGGGCTCCACCGGCCCCGACGCCGCGAGGCCATCGGGGTCGTGGCCCGCGCGCGCCACCACGTGCGCGAGCGCGTCGCGGAACGCGAACCGCGGCAGCCCGCGCAGGAACGCCTGCACCGCGATCGCCTCGGCGTCGCCGGCCGCCGCCGCGGAGTCGAGCGCCGCGCGCGAGGTCGCGCCCCCGCGCCCGCGCCACGCCAGCAGGTCCCGGAACATGCGCGTGGCCGCGCCCGAGGCCGGCACGAAGCGCGAGACGCGTCCCGCCCGCGTCGCCCGCGCCGCGCGCTCGAGCAGCGCGGGAAGCCGCCCGTCCTCGATGCGCTCGATCCCGTCGCCCACCGTGCACGGGCGCACCAGGCTCGCGTACGCCGCGGGCGCCGCCAGCAGGCGCAATTGCCGCTCCGCCTCGGCCGCGGTGATCCCGCGCGCCGCGAGCGCCGCGCGGTCCGCGTCGGTCAGCAAGGAGGAGGGCTGGGAGGCCATGAGCGCAGGATAGAGACAGCGCGAGCGCCGCGGCAAGCCGCAGGGACGCGGGATGCCCGGTGAGCAGCCGCGGGGCGGTCGCGCACAAACCGTTGACGCGTCGGCACGCGCGCGCCTAGAGTCGCCGCGCAATCCCCACGCCGCATCCGCCGCGATCCGAGGAGGAGTACGTGAGCGCTCGCCCACCCAAGACCCACGTGCCGTTCGCGTCGTACATCCCCGCCCAGGCCAACCTGCCCGAGTTCAGCCCGCGCGCCCTCATCCTGGGCACCCTGCTCGGCGCCATCTTCGGCGCCTCGTCGCTCTACCTCGTGCTCAAGGTCGGGCTCACCGTGAGCGCCTCCATCCCGGTGGCGGTCATCTCGGTCATCCTGTTCAAGTTCGCGCACGTGTTCGGCGTCAAGGACGCCAGCATCCTCGAGAACAACCTGGTCCAGACCGCGGGCTCCGCCGGCGAGTCCATCGCCTTCGGGGTCGGCGTGACCATGCCCGCCATCCTGATCCTCGGCTTCGACCTCGAGCTGACGCGCGTGGCCCTGGTCGCGGTCCTCGGCGGACTGCTCGGGATCCTGATGATGATCCCGCTGCGCCGGGCGCTCATCGTGCAGCAGCACGGCATCCTCAAGTACCCGGAGGGCACGGCGTGCGCCGAGGTGCTCAAGGCGGGCGCCTCCGAGGAGTCGCGCGCAGCGTCCTCGCCCGAGGCCAAGGCGGCCGACCTGGCGGGCCCGCAGCGCGGGCTGTCGGCCGCCACCATCTTCACCGGCTTCGGCGTCGGGCTGGTGTACAAGGCGGCGATGTCGGCGTTCCGCGGCTGGAAGGACATCCCCGAACGCGTGTTCACCAAGCCCTTCACCGCCGGCTCGATCTCGGCCGAGATCTCGCCCGAACTGCTGGGCGTGGGCTACATCATCGGCCCCAAGATCGCGGCCATCATGTGCGCGGGCGGCGTGCTCGCGTACCTGGTGCTGATCCCGATGATCAAGTTCTTCGGCGAGCACATCGTCGGACCGCTCGCCCCCGGCACCATCCCGATCGCCGACATGGGCCCGGCCCAGATCCGCAGCGCGTACGTGCTCTACATCGGCGCCGGCGCGGTCGCCGCGGGCGGCATCATCTCGCTGGCGCGCTCGCTGCCCACCATCTGGCACGGGCTCAAGGAGGGCCTGCGCGACGTCACCGCCGCGCGCGGCGCCGCCGACCCGCATCGCACCGAGCACGACCTGCCGATGAATGTGGTGTTCATCGGCATCCTCGCGCTGGTGGCGGCGATCGTGTTCGCCAAGCCGCTCCACATGAACCTGCTCGGCGCCGTCCTGATCGTCGTATTCGGGTTCCTGTTCGTCACCGTGTCCTCGCGCCTGGTCGGCGAGATCGGCTCGTCGTCCAACCCGATCTCGGGCATGACCGTGGCGACGCTGCTCCTCACCTGCCTCATCTTCCTCGTGGTCGGCTGGACCGGCGGCCTCTACTACGTCACCGCGCTCTCGGTCGGCGGCATCGTGTGCATCGCGGCGTCGAACGGCGGCGGCACCTCGCAGGCACTTGAAGACCGGCTTCCTGGTCGGCGCCACCCCGCGCTACCAGCAGGTCGCCATCCTGGTGGGCGCGCTGTTCTCGTCGCTGCTGCTCGGTCCCATCCTGCTCAAGCTGAACGAGGCGGCCACGGTCTACGTGCCGATCGCGCAGGTGGCGCCGGCGGGGCTTTCGACCGACGTGACGAAGCTGCCGAAGACCGAGAGCATCAAGGGGCCGCAGGGCAAGGGCGACCGCGCCGTCTACCACGTGTGGCAGAAGACCGACGACGTGGGCGCGCCGGCGGGCCGCTATCTGGTGGACGACACCGGCCGGGCGACCTGGCTGGTCGATCCGGGCATCAACGGCACCTTCCCCACGCGTCCCGACGGCTCTCACGTGAACAAGTTCGACGCGCCCAAGGCGACGCTGATGTCCTACATCATCAAGGGCATCCTCGACCGGCATCTCCCGTGGGGCCTGGTGCTGTTCGGAGTCATGATCGCAGTGGTCCTCGAGCTGGCGGGGATCCCGTCGCTGGCGTTCGCGGTGGGGGTCTACCTTCCGCTGTCGTCATCCTCGCCCATCCTCATCGGCGGCTGGGTGCGCTGGCTGGTGGATCGCAAGCTCCGCAAGGATCTCGCTCACCACAATCTCAGCGAGGAGCAGCTGGCGGCCGAGGCCGACAAGAGCCCCGGCGTGTTGCTGGCATCGGGGTACATCGCGGGCGGCGCCATCGCCGGCATCATCATCGCGTTTGTGACCGGTGGCCTCGACGAATTCAACGCGGCGCTCGCGGCCTGGGCGGCCGCGCACAACCCATTCTTCGCCGGACCGCAGGCCGACCTGCTGTCCCTGATCCCGTTCGCGCTGCTGTGCGCGCTGCTGCTGTTCACCGGCTGGGAGATGGTGCTGGCCGGCAAGAAGAGGGCGTGACCGCGATGCGGTCGCGGACGCTGGCGATCCTGTTCGCGGGCGCGGTGCTGGTGACCGCGCCCGCGGCACGTGCGGCGGTGACGGTCGAGGGTCTGGCGCTGCCCGACACCGGCCTGTTCGAGACCGTGGCCCAGCGCTACCGGTGAGCCTCGCGGCGCTCGAGCGCCTGCCCGGGCCCCAGCGCGTGGGCATGCTGCTCGCCTGCGGACGCGTGGACGAGGCGTGCAGCCTCGCCACCTCCCATCGAACCGAGAGCCGCGAGTGGACGCTCGCGGCGCTCCAGGCGCTGCTCGCCCGGGATGGCGCGCTCACCCGCGCGGACCTGCGGCCGCTCGAGCGCGCGGACGCGACCGACCTCGAGCGCCGCACGTGGTTCGCCGCGCGGTTCGGCATGGACGATGCCGGGCGGGTAGCCGACGCCACGCGCGGCCTCGATCTGGCGCCGGGCACGCTCGCGCGCACGCCCGACCTGCTCGCGGCCGCGCGGCTCGCCTACGACATGTTCGACGACGCGCGCGCCGAGTCGTGCGCGACCCGGCTGCTCGAGCGCTATCCGCCCGGCGTGTCCGAGTACCGCGAGGGCATGGTCCCCTCCGGCACCGCTCGCGCCGCGGCGCTTGCCCGTCTCGCCCTGGTGCTCCAGCGGCGCCGCGACTGGGACGGGGCGCTGGCGCGCGCGGACGAGGCGCTGCGGACCGATCCCAGCCCCGACGCGCTCGAGACCCTCGCCCAGTCGCTGATCCGCCTCGGCCGCACCGACGAGGCCATCAGCGCCGCGCAATGGGAGGCCGCGCTCGATCCGTACGCCGCCCAGTCGGACGCGGCGTTCGATCCCTCCCACTCGAGCGCGCATTACCTGCTCGGCAACGGCTACACGCGCCGCAACTACACCCAGCTCACCGCCGCCTACCGCCAGGCGTTCGCCGACGCCGCGGGCCGCCAGGCGCTGGCCGCGGCGGACGCGCGCCTCGCCGCCGGCGAGCGCGCCGCCGCGCGCGCCGCGTACGCGGCGGTG
This sequence comes from Candidatus Eiseniibacteriota bacterium, assembly GCA_963776245.1. Lineage (GTDB taxonomy): Bacteria > Eisenbacteria > RBG-16-71-46 > RBG-16-71-46 > RBG-16-71-46 > CAVSAC01. The sequence continues at coordinate 142,018 of CAVZLN010000008.1, forward strand.
ATCGCCGCGCACCCGGGGTGGGCCGACGCCCGGGTGCGCCTGGCGTCGCTCGACTTCGAGGACGCGCGCTTCGCCGAGGCGGTGGCGGGCTGCCAGGCGGCGCTGAGGCTCTGCCCCGAGTACGGCCGCGCGCACGCCGTCCTGTCGCGCGCGCTCGAGGCGCGGCGCTTCACCATCGACGTGCACCGCCAGGACTACGAGCGCCGATTCGCCGAGGCGCCGACGCCGGAGGTGCCCGGCATCGAGCGGTTCGTGGTCAACTGGAAGTCGCTCTCGCCCCGCCACCAGAAGCGCGTCGCGCTCTCGGTCGCGCCGTGGAAGGCGTTCCTCCCGGTGCTGGTGGAGGGCGGCGCCACCTTCTACATCAAGCCGATGTACATGCTGCTCTCCGACTGCCCGGGGCAGGAGGCGCTCAAGGATCAGCGCATCGACTACGACTCGCGGCTGTGGGACGACGTGCGCGGGTGCGGCGGCTATCGCACCGTGACCGGCATCGAGGACGTGGAGCGCACCATCTTCGATCGCTACAACACCGTGCTCCACGAGCTCACGCACCAGGTGCACGGCGTGCTGCCGCCCGACGACGGGCGCGTCATCCTCGAGCACTACCGTGCCGCCAAGTCCCGCGACGACGCCACCAAGAACGGTTTCCTCTCGCGTTACGCGGGCGGCAGCGTGCACGAGTACCTGGCCGAGGGCGCCAACGCGCTCGCCTCGCCGAAGCGGGACGCCTTCGATCCGCGCGAGGTGGTGCGCGAGCGGCTCGACGCCATCGACCCCGCGCTGCGCACGCTGGTCGAGGGGCTCATGGCGCGCACCGACGTGAGCGCGTCCTACCCGATCGCCTACGTGAACGCCGGAGGCGATCGCATCGAGCGCGGCAAGGTGGCCGAGGCGCTGCCATTCTACGACCGCGCGCTGGCCCGCTCGCCGCGCGAGGAGAGCGCGCACGCCGCGCGGGTCGAGGCGCTGGTGCTGGGCGGGCGCGGGCCCGAGGCGCTAGCCGCCGCGGACCGCGCGGTGGAGGCGCAGCCGGCGAGCGGGGTGGTGCGCGTCGTCGCGGCGCTCGCCGCCTGGCACGGCGGGCGCGGGCTGGAGGCCGCGATCGCGTCGCTGCGGGCGTCACGCTCCGCGGTCCGCGCTGCCGATCTGCCGGCCTTCGACCGCACGCTCGGACGGCTGGCGTGGACCCAGGGCGACGCGGACCTGGCGCTGGCGGCGTTCGACTCGGCGCTGGTCCGCCAGTCCGACGATCCCGACGCGCTGCGCGGCAAGGCCGCGGCGCTCGCGCTCGCCCGGCGCTGGGACGAGGCGTTCGCGGTCTACGACCAGGCGGTGCGCCTGCGCACCGGGATCGTCGGGCTGCGCTGCGACCAGGCGCGCGATCTGTTGCGCGCCGGCCGCGTCGACGCGGCGCTCGCCCAGCTCGATGCCGCCCTCCTGCTGGATGCCGAAGACCCCGAGGCCGAGGCGCTGCGCGGCTGGGCCGCGCTCGAGTCGGGTGCGCCGGACTCGGCGAAGGCGCACGCCGAACGCGCGCTCGGGTACGGCCCGTGGAGCGACCTCGCGCGCATGGTGCTGGGCGCGGCGGAGGCGCGGCTCGGTCACGCCAGCGCAGCGGCGCGAGCGTGGGCGCCGGTCCGGGAGCGCATCGCGAAGGCGGTGCCGCCGGGCTACGTGTACCGCGACCGGCTCTCGACCTGGGAAGAGGTGCACACCCTGCCCGCGGTCGAGCGCGCGCAGTTCGAGGCGTGGACCCAGCCGTGACGCGGTACTCCGCGCGCGCGCACGACCGGCGGGGGAGCGCGCGGTCTAACGGAGGATCACGAGGCGGGTGACCAGCACGCGGATGCTGCCGGCGAACCGCACCAGATAGAGACCGGGCGGGACCGCCATCCCCGCCTCGTCGCGCCCGTCCCAGCGCACCACGCCCTCGGGCCCCCGGTCCACTTCGAGCGTGCGGATCAGCCGCCCCTGCACGTCGTGGATGCTCATGAGCCGGGGCGTCGGCGCCCAGAACGGGTCGGACCAGAAGAGCGACACCGGCGGGCGCGCCGGATTCGAGACCGCGAGCAGCGCGATGTCCGTGCGCCCGGCCAGCGGACCGACCCGCGTGTCCACCACGTTCGAGAGCGGCGACGCGCCGCCCGCGAGGTCGAGCGCGCGCAGCGCGAACCACCAGCGCTGGCCCAGCGGGATGCCCGCGACCGAGGCGATCTCCGCCGCGCCCGCGGCGGCGCGCCCCGGGAGCGTCCAGGCCAGCGGAGCGGAGCGGAAGGACGCGGGCGTGATCGGCGCGCCCGCGGCGCGCAATTCGTACCACGCGGCATGCCCGCTCTCGGCGTCGTCGTGCGCGGCGCTCCAGCGCAGCACCACGACCGAATCGTGCACCTCCACCACCCGCAGGTCGCGTACCGGGTCCGGAGGGACGCCGGAGAGGGCGACCGGGATCGCGTCGGAGACCGGCGCGCGTATGCCGGTCGCGCCGACGCCTCGCAACGCGATCCAGCAGCGCTCTCCGGGGACGAAGGGAACGATCGTGTGGACCTCGGCCGCGACCTGGGTCGTGCCCGCGGCGACCGTCCACGCCCGTGGGGCGGCGTCGAACGTCGAATCCACGATCGAATCGCGCGCCGCGCGCACCTCGTAGCTCGGCACGCGTCCGCCCGCGGCGCCCTCCCACGCCGGGGTCCAGCGCAGGGTCACGCTGGTGTCGCCCACGCTGGTGGCCCGCAGGTCCAGCACGCGCGCCGGGGCGTTGGAGAGCGGGACGGGCACCACATTCGAGATCGCCCCCCGGTTCTGGGAATCATCCACCGCCCGCAGCGCGAGCCACCAGCCCGGCCCGGGGGTCCACGGCGCGACGCGCAGCGTCTCCCACTCGCCCGCATCGACGCTCGCGGGCACGTCCCAGCCGCGCTCGGCGAGCGTGAAGTCCGCTTCGGTGAGCGGCGCGTGCGCCGCGCGCACCTCGTAGAGCGCCGGGCGTCCGGTGCGGCCGTCGTCCCCGACCGCGGTCCAGGTGATCGTGATGCTGGTGTCGTCCACCGAGGCCACTCTCAGGTCGGACACCGGGGCCGGCGGGACCCCCAGCGTGGTCAGGTCGACCAGATTGGACGGGGCGCTCATGTTGCCCGAGGAGTCGACCGAGGCGATCGCGAACACGTACGGCGCGTTCTCATCGAGGCCGACCACGACCGCCTGCTGGAAGGTCCCGGGGGCACCGGGCGGCGGAACATGGTACGCCGGCTGAGCGAGGGCGAACGAGAACGCCTCGCGCGCGCCGCGGGCGTAACGCAGGCTGTACGAGGCGATGCCCGACTGCCCCGCGTCGCTCTTGGCGGTCCAGCCCAGCACCACGCTGTCGGGTCCCTGGGCCACCAGCCGCAGGTCCTGGATCCGGTAGGGCAACGCGTCATCGATCAGGTCCAGTGCCGGCGCCGGCGAGCGCGAGCCGGTGTGCGCGGCGTTGCCCCGCGCGGTGCGCCAGGTCGCGGCGCTCTCCTGCCACGGCGCCATGGTCAGTTTGAGCTGCGCCAGGGAGCCATCGGCGCCGGCGCCGATCACGACATCGGTGGCGCCATCCGAGCCGAGGTCCGCCAGCGTCGCCCACGGGCTCTGGCGCCGCGCCGGTTCGAACGGCAGGCTCGCGCCTCGCGCCTCGATCAGGTCGAAGCGGACCGAACCGTCGGTCTCGACCATCGGGCACACCACCGCGCTCGATCCGTCCACGTGCACGGGTCCCACCAGCACCGGGCCCAGCGGAACCCCCGCGAGGGCCGCCACCCAGAGCGATTCGGCCGCCACGGACGGGTCGATCGGGAGCGCGGCGAGGCCGCCCCGGATGGGGATCACCAGGTCATCCGCGCCATCCCCATCGAGGTCGCCGACCGCCGGCGGCCCGGTCACCACGTCGGACAGGATGCGGAGCCTCAGCATGCGCCCCGCGGCATCGAAAGTGCGCACCTCGGTCCCCGCCGCCACCACGATGCGCGGCGCGCCCGTCGCACGGTCCCGGACCACCACGGGTGGCGACACCGGCGGAGTGACCGACTGCGGCCAGCCCGGCAGCACGGCGCCGGTGTGGTCGAGCGCGAGGACCTGCCCGGTCGCGGTGGCCACCACGATCTCCAGCCCCGGGGCGCCATCGAGATCGTCGAGCGCCAGGCTCAGGTCGCGGGGCCAGCCGCCGATCCGGTACGGGAAGCCGGCCAACGGCGTGCCGTCCAGCCGCCAGGCACGCACCTCGCCACCACCACCCGCCTCCACCACCTCCACCCGGCCGTCTCCGTCGAGGTCGCCGAGCGCGAGCGCCGCGTCGGCCGGCAGCCCGGGCGAGACCGCGACGCCGGCCACCGGCCAGCCCGCGAGCGCGCGCAACTGGGCATCGCACGCGAACACGGAGCCATCGCCGAGCGGAACGAACAACCCGTTCCCGCGCCCCCCGCCAAGACTGGCCGCCACCGCGCCGCCCACGGCGCGGGCCGGAAGCCACGCCGTGGCGGTGATGGTGTCGCGCACCGGATCCAGCAGGAGCAGGCGCTGGTCGTCGGTCACCACGACGATCCGGCCGCGGCCGAGGTAGGTGCGCAGGACCACCGGAGAGCCGACCGTGCCGGCGCCCAGCGGGATACCGATGCGCAGGTTCGGGGACATGAACAGGTTGTGGAGATTGAGCCGGCCCGCACCGTAATACCCGTCCGGGTTGAGCGCGGAGATGTCGTCGCTGGTGCTCTTCAGGATCCTCTGCACGTCCGCCGGCGACAGCAGACCGAGGCCGCGGCCGAGCCGGCGTGCCTGCAACATCGCGACCGCGGCCGCGACCTGGGGCGCGGAGAACGAGGTCCCGCTGCCTCCCATCACGTAGCTCGGATGGCGCTCACCGGTGCTGTCCGCGTGCGACAGGATGGCCACCGGCAGGTCGACGCCCGGCGCCGCGATATCGATGTACGCGCTCCGGTTCGAGAACGCCGCCACCACGTCGGAGGAGTCGGTGGCGCTCACCGAGATGACGTCATTCATCCACTCGAGGTAGTTCGAGGAGCGGTAGTTCCCGGCCGCCACCACGATGGTCACCCCGGCATCGCTGGCGGCCAGCGCCGCCTCCACGAGCGGCAGGGTCCAGAAGTTCGCGAACGAGGCATTGACCACCTTCGCGCCATTGCGGCGAGCGTAGTCCAGCGCCTGTGCCACGCACAGCATGTCGACCTCGCCCAGTGGATATCGCGGCGAGGACCACCCCACCCGCAGCGCCATCAGCTTCGCCTTCCAGAGCACCCCGGTGGTCCCGATGCGATTGTTCCCGATCGCGCCCACCACCGAGGCCACCGCGGTCCCGTGGCTCGTGAAGTCGCTGGGGTCATTGTCCTGATCGCGCCAGTCCTCGTTCGCCGTGGCCATGGTGGAATCCGTGAGCGCGACGAAGTCCCAGCCCCACACGTCGTCCACGTAGCCATTGCCGTCGTCGTCCACCCCCGGCCGCCCGAGGCGCTCGGCTTCGTTGGTCCACAGGTTCCCCCACCCGCCCGCGACGCTCCCGCCCAGATCGGGGTGATCACGAAGGATGCCGGTGTCGAGGATGGCGACGGGCACCGCGCTGGCGTCCGTGAGCACGTCCCAGGCTTCGGGCGCCTGCAGGTTGTGGCGGGTCGCCGGTCCGAGGTTCCACTGCAGCGCATAGAGCGAATCGTCGGGGATCGCCGTGACCGGACAGACCGGCACGGGCTCTGCCAGCTCCACCTCCGGGATCGCCGCGAGGCTGTCGAGGCTCGCGCCGAGGTCGGCGCCCGGCCGCAGGTCCACCGACCACCACGCCGCCAGCCGGTCGTCCGCCGGCGCATTCCCCACCACCGCGCCGCGGAACGCCGGCTCGAAGTGCGCGCCCAAGCGCCCCAGCGCGACCCCAGCGCTGGCGAGCTCCGGGCTCGAGAAGGGAGACGCCGCGCGGCGCGCGAGGGCGCGGGCAGCGCGCGCGGCCGGCGGACGCAGGCGCACCACCACCCGATCGCCGCGGTAGCAGGCGGGCGCCGAGTCTCCCGCCGTCGCCGACCACACCGGCAGCTCGAGCCGTCGCGCCGCTGCGGGCGCGGCGGCGAGCCCGAGGACGACGACGAGCAGCCAGTGGAACGACCGGCTCATGGGTCGCATGGAACTCCCCGACGGAGACGGCCCGGTCGTCCTGTCCAGGGGAGGGTAAGCAAGCCGCAGGCGCGTATCAAGACTTCTCGCGCCATCTCCCGTGCCACCCGGTCGGCCCGCGGCCGTCCCGCGACCGGCCCGGACATCCCACCCGCCGGGAGCGCCGGGCCGGACGCCCGCGTTCCGCGCTCATCGGACGACCACCAGCTTGCGCGCCAGCGTCCCCTCCGCGCTCTGCAGGCGCACCACGTACATCCCGACCGGCGCCGCGCGACCGTTCGCGTCCCGCCCGTCCCAGGTCACGTGGTGGGCGCCGGCGGCCGCGCCTGCCTCGCGATGCTCCCACACCAGGGCGCCGCGCACATCGTAGAGCCGCACGCTCACGTCGCCCGTCCGTGGCAGCGTGAACGAGAACAGCGCCCCGTTGCGGGCGGGATCCGGCCACGGCGGCGCCAGCTCGAGTCTCCCCGGGCTCGCGGCCGCCACGTCGGTGGGCAGCGGCACCACGCTCTTGAGGATCCAGCCGTCGCGGTCGAGCTCGACCGCGGTCGGCTCCGCGTCGACGTGGAAGGTGAACGACTGGGTCGCCAGCGAGTCCCAGGCGACGAAGGTCGGCGAGCCAGTGGCGGTGGTGATGGTGACGTCCACCGGCATCCAGAACAATTGCCACGGCTGGGACTGCAGGAGCAGGACCGACACGTCGTAGCCCCCTCCCGCGGCGGGCTGCGCGTTCCAGCCGTACCGATACTCCGGGTAGTACTCGCCGTACACCCACTGGGTGAAGTACTTGTCGAGATCGCGTCCGCCGACGCTCGCGCACACGTCGCGGAAGTCCTCGGTGGTCGCGGTGCCGTACCCGAACTGCTGCCCGTACTGGCGCAGCGCCTGGAAGAACAGCGTGTCGGTCATCGCGTGCCGCAGCATGTGCAGCACCCACGAGCCCTTGTTGTACGAGAGGTCCCCGTTGAACACGGCGTTCTCGTCGTACTCGTCGGCCACCCAGATGGTGCCGGGTCCGAAGTAGGCATTGGCGTCGACGTCGGCATGGTAGGCGGACATGCCGCCGCCGGCTTCCTTCCACAGCGCCTCGCCATAGGTCGCGAATCCCTCGTTGAGCCAGATGTGATGGAAGTCCCGGCAGGTGACCAAGTCACCCCACCACTGGTGCGCGAGCTCGTGGCACACCACGTACTCCGAGAATCCGCCGAGGCTGGTGATGGTCTGGTGTTCCATCCCGCCGCCCCACGAGAACTCCGCCTCGCCGTACTTCTCGTCGAGGTAGGGATAGGGCCCGAAGCGCGCGGCATAGGCAGCGATCATCCCCTTGACCCTGGCGTTCACCGCCGCGGCGCCGGCCACCCGCTCGGGGAACATGTAGAAGCGGATCGGCATCGAGTCCGCCGGCGCCGGCCGGTACCAGTCGGTGGACACCGCGTAGGCGAAGCTGGCGATCGACACGAGATAGGTGGCGATCGGGTGGCGCTCCGCCCACTGCGTGACGGCGTGGGTGCCATCGTCGCTCGAGGAGAGCAGCACGCCATTGCTGGCGGTGATCATGCCGCTCGGCGCGGTGAACCGCACCGTCACCGAGTCCGCCTTGTCCTCGGGCGCGTCCTTGCACGGCCACCACTCGCGCGCGCCGAACGGCTCGCTCAGCGACCACATGAGCGGCAGACCGTTGTGGGTCGTGAATGTGAACGCGGCGCTGAAGGTGCCGGCCCCCGGCACGCCGTGGTACCCGATCGTCACGTCCACGTCCTCGCCGCCGGCATAGGCGCGGCCGAGCGAGACGCTCAGCATCCCGGCGGCATGACTGAAGGCCGCAGGCGCGCCCGCGACGGTCACCGAGTCCACCGTCATGACGTCGGACAGGTCGAGGTCGAGCGCCGAGAGCGGCCCGTCCGTCACCGTCGCGCGCACGCGCACCAGGCCGGAGAGCACCTGGGTCGCGGGTTCGGCGTGGAGATCGAGGTCGTAGGCGCGCGCGTCGTAGCGCTGCTGGGCCGGCGTCGCCACCGCGCGGACCGCCGCCGCGCGCTGCGCCCGGAGGCGCATGGCGACCGCCTTGTGGAACGACAGATAGGGCGCCACGTCGCTCTCGTCGTACACCCCGCCCGGCCAGCCCGACTCGTCAGGCGGGAAATACACCGGGCCGGCGAGCGCGCCGCGGCCGGCGAGGGACGTGGCCCAGAGCGCCGCGGCCAGGAACGCGATGGCTGCACGCCGTGGCGAGCGTGCGGGGAGGGCGGTATTCGAGCCGCATGGCCGGGGGATCATGCATGCAATTCTACGACGTCCCGGTCGGCCAGCACATGGTCTTTGTCGACCTGCTGGCCATCGAATCGCGCGTGCCCCCAGATCCGGGCGAAACGCAGGTGCGACGCGATGTCCTTGTGCACGTGCACCGCCAGCTCGTGCACGGTGGCGCCCGACGGCAGCACGAACGGCCGCCGCGTGTCGGGCGGCCGGCCCGGCTCCTTGGCGTAGATGCGGATGCGGCCGAGGTCCTCGAAGAGCACGCGGCGCAGGTCCTCGAGCCCGCTGCCATGGGTGGCCGAGACGCTGTGCACCGGCCACACCCCGTCGAGCGACTCGCGCGCCAGCAGCTCGAACGTGCGGTCGGCGTCGAGGTCGCACTTGTTGAGCGCCACGCGCACCGGCTTCACCAGCGCGAAAGGCGGCGCGTCCTCGGGCATCGGCTTGCCGCGCGGCCACACCCGCGCGCGCTCGAGCAGGGCGACCAGCGCCGCCACCGCCGCCGCCAGGTCGTCGTCCGCCGGATCGAGCACCAGCAGCGCGCCATCGGCGTTGCGCACCAGATTCACCATGTAGCTCTCGGCGCGCTGCGCGGTGACCGCCGGGGTGTCCACCAGCTGCACCTGCACGTCCTCGAACGGCATCATCCCGGGCAGCGGCACGCGCGTCGTGAACGGATACGCGGCGACCTCGGGATGCGCGTGGGTGAGCGCGGCGAGCAGTGCCGATTTGCCGGCATTGGGGGGACCGAGCAGAGCCCACTGTCCCGCGCCCTCGCGCCTGACGTGGCCCGGATCGGTGCGATGCGCGCTGCCCTTGCCGCCGTGCGCGCCCTCCTCCTCGAGCTTGGCGAGACGGCGGCGCAGGTCGGCGTACAGCTTCTCGGTGCCCTTGTGGCGGGGCAGCAGCGCGAGCATCTCGCGCAGGCCGGAGAGCTTTTCCTCGTGGCCCGTCGCCTCGCGGAAGCGCTGTTCCGCCTCCTTGTACTGTGCCGTGAGATTGGCCGGCATGCCGCGATGATAGAACCCCGCCCGAGCCGAGGGAAGGCGCCGGCGGTTTCGGCACGGCCGTGCACGCCCGCGCTCGTACGCTGCCGCGCCATGACCTCCCCACGCGCCGCGGGCATCCTCCTCCATCCGAGTTCGCTGCCCGGTCGGTTCGGCATCGGCGATCTCGGTCCCGACGCGCTGCGCTTCGTGGACGCACTCGCTGACGCGGGCCTGCAGGTGTGGCAGATCCTGCCGCTCGGCCCCACCGGCTTCGGCGACTCGCCCTACCAGTGCTTCTCGGCCTTCGGCGGCAATCCCTTCCTCGTCAGCCCGGAGCGCCTCGCCGAGGACGGCCTGCTCACGCGCGCCGACCTCGAGGGGACGTCGGGATCCTCGCCGTTCGCGGTGGACTTCGGACCACTCATCGAATGGAAGCTGGGGCTGCTCGACCGTGCCTGGTCGGCGTATCAGGCCGGTCATGCCTCCTCGCTGCGCGAACCGTTCGCCGCCTTCTGCGCGGCGCACGCGTCCTGGCTCGATGACTACGCACTGTTCATGGCCCTCAAGAAGGGGCATGGCGGCCGCGCGTGGCCGGAGTGGGATCCGCGCCTCGTGACCCGCGACCCGCGCGCGCTGGCGGCCGCGCGCACCGCGCTCGCCGTCGCGGTGGACGCCCAGCGCTTCCGCCAGTTCCTGTTCTTCCGCCAGTGGGACGCGGTGCGCGCACACGCGCGTGCGCGTGGTGTGCGCATCATCGGCGATCTCCCGATCTTCGTGGCCCACGACAGCGCCGATGTCTGGGGGCACCGCGAGCTGTTCCGTCTCGACGCGGCCGGTCGCTCCACCGTGGTCGCAGGCGTGCCGCCCGACTACTTCAGCGCGACCGGGCAGCTGTGGGGCAACCCGCTCTATCGCTGGGAGGTCTCCGAGCGCTCCGGACACGCGTGGTGGATCGAGCGCGTCCGCTCCGCGCTGTCGCTGGTGGACGTGGTACGCATCGATCACTTCCGCGGCTTCGAGGCCTACTGGGAGATCCCCGGTGACGCCATCACCGCCGCCACCGGACGCTGGGTGAAGGGCCCGGGTGCCCCGTTCTTCCACACCGTAAGAGACGCGCTGGGAGAGCTGCCCATCATCGCCGAGGACCTCGGAGTGGTGACGCCGGAGGTGCTCGCGCTCCGCGACGGGCTCGGACTGCCCGGCATGAAGGTGCTCCAGTTCGCCTTCGGCGACGGCGGGGCCAACCCGTACCTGCCCCATCACCACGTGCCCAACAGCGTCGTGTACACCGGCACGCACGACAACGACACCACGCGTGGCTGGTACGCGACCGCGCCCGAGGCCGAGCGCGACCTCGCGAGGCGCTACCTGGGCCGCGACGGCCACGACATCGCGTGGGACCTGATCCGCGCGGCGTTCGCTTCGGTGGCCGACACCGCCGTGGTGCCGCTGCAGGACGTGCTCGACCTCGGGTCCGAGGGACGCATGAACCGCCCCGGGACGCTCGGCGGAGGCAACTGGGGCTGGCGCTTCACCTGGGCCCAGTTCAGCGACCTGCGACGCGCACGACTGGAGTCGCTCGCCGCGCTCTATTCGCGGCGGGCGGCACCCGCCTCGGTCGCCGCGCCGACCGCCCCCGCCTCGGCCTCCGCGCACGCCTGACGCATCGCGCGGGCGGCGCCGAAGCGTTCATCGGGGATCGCCCGCGGTGCGCAGTGGCGACGGCGGTTCGAATCCCGTTGGGGACGCCAGCGTCTCGAAACGAGCAAGTCCGACCCGTCGGTACGCCACTCTCAGACCGCGCACCCGATCGCGTTCCGGAGCAACCCCACTCCGCGAATCCACCCGACCAGTCGGCTCGAATTCGCGATGCTTGGGGACGCTAACAGTCGCTGTTCACGCACTCGTTGTCGCCGCATCCACGCCCGCCGGACAGCGGCCGTCCGCATCAGCGGACGACGATCGCCCGGGTCGTGAGGGTTCGCCCGTTCTGGGTCAGATGGATGAAGTAGAGGCCAGCAGACAGGTCGCTCTGCCCGCCGAGCGTCACCGTGTGCCAGCCCACACCCATTCCATCCACGCGGCGCGCCGCCAACTGCCGGCCGCTCACGTCGAGGAGCGTCAGGGTGGCCGCCTTCGAGTCTCTGAGGCTGAAGGCCACTCGCAACTCATGCTGCGCGGGGTTGGGCGTGACGCCCCGGAGCGCGAATCGTGCCGCTTCCCGATCATCCACGTCGGTCAGTGAGGGGCGCGCCTTGAAGTTCGCGGTCATCTCCACAGCCACGACCAGCGGCGGATAGGCGAGCCCTGGCGCGTTGATCCCGCGGCCCTCGACCCGGCTTACGCGCGAGTCGAAGACCACGTTCTCCCCGGCCCCGAGGATCATGTCCGGGTCGCCCGTCGACCAGTACGCGCCGACGACGTACGTGGTGCCGGGGGACAACTCGACCTCGGCCACCGGCACCCACCGGAACGTGCCCACGAGCGTCCCGCCCGTCCCGGCCGGCACGGTTGCCGACGTGAGCAGCGTCCCGTCGCCGCGCCAGAGGCCGACACCGTGTGAGGTCGCAAGCCCGTCCTGGCTGGAATCCCAGAAGCCCAGCTGCTCCACGACGATTGGGGCGCTCACCGTGAACGACCAGCCGCGCGTCGTGTTCACGCCCCAGCCCGCGTTCGAGTACGTGTCGGTCTGCGTGAACGCGGGGAAGCTCTGGGCCGAGGCGAGCGCAGGCGCAAGCAGCAGCAGAATCGCGAGGACCTTCTGCATGACGGCCTCCGGCTGGATGGTGCCCGGGTTGGCGGGTGCCCAGGCTCCGATGGGTGCGGCCGGCCCGCCGTGGGTTGATTGTGCGCCTGGGCGCTGCCGGAACAAAGCCCCGGAAGTGGCGGCCCTCTGGACCGCAGACGCATGCCCGCATGGCCAGAGGGTCGGGGGCCGGCCCCAGGGATTGGCCTGGGCTCAGGCGGCGGCGCCGACGGTCTGTCTCAGCGAGTCCATCCCGCGGAGCCATCCCACGAGCCGGTTCGAATTCACGATGCTTGGGGACGCTACTCAGAATCGGAGCGAGAGAGACGCACGCGGACTGACAGGCACTTGCGGGCGCGAGTGGTCCCGCTCAGTCCCCTCGCTACCCCTCGATTCGCTGATCTCCTTGAGGATCTCGGCGTCCAGCGCGAGCTGCGCCACCGCTGCCTCTCGCCTGGCATGACGACCGGCTCCGCAACGCAGGGAGCGACCATTCACTTCCAGAGCGCCAGGGCACTTCAGATTTCCCTCACGATCGCGCCGGAACTGCCGAAGACTGAGAACGGACCATGGACGCAAACGCCTTGTGACCTCACGCCGTCTCCACTCAGCCGCCACAATCGTGGCCTGCTGCCTCTTCGCCCTTCCGGCGAGTGCCGCGGCCTTGGATGCGGCCCTACCGAGCGACCCTTCGCCCACGCCCACGCCCGCGCCCAGCATCGAGTGGGGCGTGACGTACGCATCGAAGTACTTGTTCCAGGGCGGATTCGACTACAGCGAAGGCAGGCCGGTATTCCAACCCCAGGCGACGGCGGGTTGGAATGGACTTTCGTTGCAGGTCTGGAGCAACTGGGATCAGGCACGCAGCGAGGTCAATGAGTTGGATGTGGCCATTCAGTTCGACTGGGAACGGAGCCGGGCCTCGGGCGCGGTTGGGATTGCACACCTCCAATACCCCCACCGCGACTGGAGTCCGACGCAGGAACTGATCGGAACCTTGGGACTCAAGACATTTCTGGAGCCCACGCTCGACCTCCATTGGGATGTCGCGGAAGGGCAGGGAGGCTACTGGACAGCGGGACTGTCGCGCGGATGGCCGATGTCCCGGGCCGCATTCTCCGTGACGTCCAAGCTGTACGGCCTCGAGCACTACTACGGCGTGTCCGGCATGACTGCGCTGGAGACTGGCGCGGCCGTGACTTCGCAATGGGCGGGTCGCTCATTCGAGGCTTCGCTGCAACGGCAATGGGCGAGGGAGAACCGAGATCTGATCGGAGAGAGTCGGATCTCTCCCGGCTGGCTGCTGGCAATCACGGTCGCGTCTCCTTAGCGGGCGACTCCACGGCGAGGCGTCGTCGTCCTGGAGCCAACCGGGATCGGAGTACAAAGCGAATGCCGGTGCCTCAGAGAGCGCACACACGTCTCGCAGGGCTCATCAGCCCATCGACGGGCGGGCTGGCACGGCCCGAGCACACGGCCCATCGCACGGCGCCTCTGCCGGGCTGGAAGCGCGAGACCGCTCCGCCGAAGTCGCGTGTGCGCCTGGTCACGGTTGCGGCGGTGGGCATTCTGCTGGTCGCGGTCATCGGCAATCTGCTGCTGAGCTTCGTGGCGAGCCATGGTGTGCACTTCGAGAGATCACGCCTGAAGGCGCGCGCCCAGGCGTTTGCGAACTCGCTGGATGTGAGCCAGATCCAGCTGTTGACCGGCCAGCCTGCGGACGAGAGCACCCCGGCCTTCAAGGCACTCGTGACCCACTTGATCGAGATACGGAAGGCTCACCCCGAAGTGCGATTCAACTACCTGATGGGTTGGAATGGCAGCGCGGTCGTGTTCCTGCTCGATTCCACCGACCCCGGCTCGAGCGACTACTCGCCTCCGGGGGAAGTGTACGAAGACGCGACGCCGGAGTTGGTACGCTCATTCACGACCGGCGAGCCCTTCGTCGAGGGGCCCGTCTCCGACCGCTGGGGAACGTGGGTGTCGGGATTGGCGCCGGTCAGGGATCCGTCCAGCGGCCAAGTCATCGCGGTGATGGGCACGGATGTCGATGCGACCCGCTGGAGTGTGGCCCTCGGAGTATCCCGCGTGCTCGTATACCTGATCATCGGACTGCTGCTATGGGTTGTCGTGTTCTTCGCGAGGCGTGTACACGAGCTACAGTAAGGTGAGATCCCGTTGCAGCGCTGGCGATCGCAAGCGAGCCGTGGCCATCTTGGGGCTGGTCCCTCCGTCCACTACCATGCACCCGTGACCGAATCGAGCCTCCATCCTTGGGATCGCGCCGCCCCCGAGCGGACCGGAAAGCCCTCGGCCTACGCGCTGCTGCCCGAGGACTTCGCGGCCCTGGCCGCGCCGGGGCGGGCCGAGCACCTCTTCGCTCAGTGCCAGCATCCCTGGGCCTGGGTCGACGACCGGCCTCGACTGAGTCGAGTGATCCGCGAATGGATGACCCAGAACCTGGACATGACGCTCCCGGAGATCCTGGAGCGCAACGTCTCCGAGGATGGCAGCACGAAGCTGGTGTTGGGCCTCTCGGACGGCGAGCGCATCGAGGCCGTGCACATGCCCAGCGAGTTCCGCGATCCACGGCTGACCCTCTGCCTCAGCAGCCAGGTGGGTTGTGCCATGGGCTGCACCTTCTGCGCCACCGGCGCCATGGGCATCAAGCGCAATCTGACGGCAGGAGAGATCGTCGGCCAGGTGCTGGTCCTGCTTCGGGCGTTGGGATCCGAGAGGACGCAGCGGATCACGCTCCTCTTCATGGGAATGGGCGAACCGCTGCACAACCTGGAACATGTGCATCGGGCCATTCGCGTCTTCAACCACAAACAGGGCCTCAATATCAGCGCCCGGCGGATCACGGTCTCCACCTCGGGCCTGGTCAACGGCATCGAGCGACTCGCAAGACTCTCACCGAGGCCCTGGCTGGCCCTCTCCCTCAACGCCACCACCGACGCGGCCCGCAATGCCGTGATGCCGGTCAACCGGGTGTGGAACCTGGCGCGTCTGCGGCAGGCTCTGGCGGCATGGCCCCTGGGCGCCAGGGAGAGGCTGACCCTCGAGTACGTGCTGATGGCGGGCGTCAACGACACGGTGGAGGATGCCGACCGCCTCGGCGAGTGGATGGGCACTCTGCGCGAACGCCACAATCTCAACCTCATCCGCATGAACGAGCATGCCGCATCGGCTTTCAAGGAACCCGATGAAGGCCGACTCGAGGCCTTCGTGGACCGCTTGAAAGCGCGGGGCTGCTTCGTCACCGTCCGCAAGAGCCGCGGGCGTGATGTGCAAGGGGCCTGCGGTCAGTTGGTGCGGACTGGACTCCCGCCGGGGCTGAGGTTCCTCGCCAGGCAGGGTGGACGGTGGCGCGGGAACTCTCCCGGTGGCCAGGCGGCGTGCTCAGGCGCCTTTGTTCCTGTCGTCCCAGTGAACCGCGCCGGGACTCCCGGAGGCTCCAATCCCTGACCCGCTTCCCGGGCGCTCAGGCAGGCACACCGATCGCCAGACGCAGTCCCTCTAGCTCCCGCAACCACCCCATCCGCCAGCTCGTGGATTTCGCCTGCACCACCTCGGATGGGATCCATGGGACCTCCTCCTGACTCCACGTGGGTCGGCAGCTGGAGTCCGCGCGCGGGCCTGCCGAGGGCGGAGACGTGCCCCGGCGATCGCACCAGCACCCACGGGATTCCGACGCAATCTGCCCTGGACGAGGCCTTTCGCCACGCGCGCAGCACACCCGCGCAGCTTGCAGCCGTCCATTCCATCGCCCTCGCTCTTGGCATGGCTCTCGCTCCTGGAAGGGCCGGAAACGGCGCTGGATCACTCCCCGGGTCCCGGGCGCGCGTTTCGACATGCAGCGCAGCGGCATCCGGTCGCCGGGCCCTCGTGGCCCCTCGGGCCGCCCCAGCCGCGGCGCGCGGAGGTCGTGATCATGGGGAGCCCCCGGAAGCCGTGGAGCAAGGCGAAGGTCCGTCGCGTCCTCGACGCGACACGCTGCAGGCGGGTACGTCGCCAACCGCTCGCGCCTGGGCTGGAGCGTGTGGTTGAGCGGTGACGGCGCCGGCCCCAGCCGGCGACGCTTCTTCATCCCGGAGAGGTCACTCGCCTCGCGCCATCCGCGCTGGCTCGGCCAGCGCCTCACCGCCGCCTATCGACAGGCACTCGACGGCCTCGAGGGCGTGCAGATGATCAGCGGCACCGAGGCGCGTGAACTGCTTCGCTGGTGCACACGATGGAGCCGGAGGCGACACCGCCTGACTCCGAGCGAGCGCGCCCGAGTGGCGATATACCGACGCTGGTACAAAGCGCACTTCAGCGTCCCCGAGACCGTGCAGGGCGGCGGCTACACCGCCGAGCGCTCGTGCCGAGGATGGGTCGTCCGCATCAACTCGTACTCGGGTCATCTGCGCGGCCACTATCTGGTCCCGTTTCGCGCCCTGCGCTCGCACGGCAGGGACTGGTCGGGCGAGCCCCTCGTCGCCGCGATCGAGCGGGTGCTGAACGGCATCGAAGGGGCGGTGCGCACTGACGACCTCAAGGGCTTCAGCCCGACGGGGTGGCCCATCACCCAGCGGGCACGCGCACGCGGACGCGCTCCGACACGGTTGCGCCTCCGATCCCCCATGGCTGGCGAGATCTGGACCAAGCGGAAGGCCAGCTAGCAGCCGTCTCGGGACTCGGCCGCCAGCAGGTTGCCGATCAGCGGGCGAGGCGGGCAGCCTGGCCCCCCCGCGCCTCGTGGAGCCGGAGTTTGGTCCCGTCCGTGCACTCGCCTAGACTCTCGCGTCCATGACTCGATTCACTCCCGGCAAGAAGCTCGGTCCCTACGAAGTCGTCGCCTCCCTCGGTGCTGGAGGGATGGGCGAAGTGTACCGGGCTCGCGACCCGCGCCTCGGCCGCGAGGTGGCGATCAAGGTGCTGCCCCAGCGCCTTTCCTCCTCGCCGGATTTCCGCGCCCGCTTCGAACGCGAGGCGCGTACGCTCTCGCGGCTCAATCATCCGCATATCTGCACGCTCCACGACGTCGGGCACGATTCCGGCATCGACTACCTGGTGATGGAGCTGATCGAGGGCGAGACGCTGGCCGCCCGCCTCGAGCACGGGCCGCTGCCGATCGACCGCCTGCTCGCGCTCGCGGCGCAGATCGCCGCGGCCCTGGTCGAGGCGCATCGCGCCGGGCTCGTGCACCGCGATCTCAAGCCTTCGAACCTGATGCTGACGGGTTCCGGGGTGAAGCTGCTCGACTTCGGCCTGGCGCGCCCGGCTGAGCCGCTCGCGGCCGCGGGCGGGGCGCCAAGCCAGGCGCCCACGGTGCATCAGCCGCTGACGACCGCGGGCGCGATCGTCGGCACGTTCCAGTACATGGCGCCCGAACAGATCGAGGGCCGGGAGGCCGACGCGCGCACGGACGTGTTCGCGCTCGGTTGCGTCCTCTACGAGATGGCGACCGGCAGCCGGCCGTTCTCAGGCGGCGACGGTGTCGCGATCCTCGCCTCTATGCTGCGCGACCGGCCGGAGCCGCTCACCGCGCGGAACAGCGCCATGCCGCACGGGCTGGAGCACATCGTGGCGCGCTGCCTCGAGCGCGATCCCGCCCGGCGCTACGGCACCGTGGCGGAATTCGCCGCCGACCTGGACCGGCTGCGGCGCTGGGCGCACGACGAGGGCCTGCCGGAGCTGGCCCGCATCTGCGACCGCATCCTGATGATGGAGGAGGGGCCGGATTCGTGGCAGGCGTTCCAACTGGCGCGCGAGATCGAGAAGCTCGCCCCCGGCGACCCGATGCTCGAACGGCTGCGGCCGGACTTCACGCTGCCGATCTCGGTCGTCACCGATCCGCCGGGAGCGTCGGCGTCCGCGTGCTTCTATGGCGACCCCGACGGGGAGTGGATGTCGCTCGGGCGCACGCCTCTCGTCGGCATCCCGTATCCGCGCGGACTCTCACGGCTGCGGCTGGAACTGCCCGGCCATCGCCCGGTGAACGACCTGGTCCTGAATCTCACGCGGACCATGTCGAGCGCGATGGAGCGCGAGACGGGCACCTGGCGTTACACGATGCGCCGGCCCGGCGAGATCCCCGACGAGATGGAAGAGGTGCCGGCCGGCAGCTACCCGATGTACATGCCCGGGCTGGACCACCTCCAACCCGAGCCCACCACCGCGTTTCTGATGGACCGCCACCCGGTCACCAACCGCGAGTACAAGCGGTTCGTGGACGACGGCGGGTACGCCCGCGAGGAGTGGTGGCGCGAGCCCGTGATCGAGGATGGGCACGCCCTGCCATGGGCCGCGGCCGTCGCTCGCTTCAGAGACGCGGTCGGCCACCCGGGCCCGGCCGGCTGGGAGATGGGCGAGTACGCCGCCGGCGAGGATGACCACCCGGTCGTCGGCGTGAGTTGGTACGAAGCCGGGGCCTTTGCCGCCTGGGCAGGCAAGGCGCTGCCGACCGTGTTCCATTGGAACCGGGCGGCGCTGACGTTCGTGTGTTCGCAGGTGGTGCCGCTCGCGAACCTGTCCGGCCGCGGGACGATGCCGGTCGGGCGGACGCGGAGCGTGAACCGGTTCGGCGTGCACGACCTGGCGGGCAACGTGCGCGAGTGGGTGGTGAACCCGGTCGAACGCACCGGCGAGCGCTTCATCCTCGGCGGCGGGTGGAACGATCCCGGGTACGCCTTCTCCGACGTCTACGCCCAGCCGGCCCTCGACCGCTCGCTCACGAACGGGTTCCGCTGCATCCGTCCGCTCGAGCCGGAGCCGAATCTCGCGAACCTCAGCCGCCGCATCGACCTGCCATTCCGCGACTACCGGACCGAGACCCCGGTCGCGGACGAGGTGTATGCGTACTTCCTCCGCCTGTTCCACTACGACAAGGAGCCGCTGGGGGCGGTGATCGTCGCCGATCAGTCCAGTCCGGTGGGTCGCTGGCAGACCATCCAGTTCGCGGCCGCCTACGGCGGCGAGCAGATGCAGGCGCACCTCTTCCTCCCCGCGCGGGGGCGGCCCCCGTACCAGACGGTCGTGATCTTCCCCGGTTCGCTGGCGCTGGACACGCGGACGTTCAACCTCGCCGAGGTCCGCCGCCTCGACTTCCTGGTCAGGAGCGGCCGCGCCGCATTGCTCCCCGTCTACAAGGCGACGTACGAGCGCGGGAGCGAGTTGAAGTCCGACACGCCCAAGGCGACGGCCGACTACCGCGATCACGTGGCCATGTGGGGCAAGGACCTCGCGCGGGCGATCGACTACATCGAGACGCGCCCGGATCTGGACGCGGGCCGCATCGCCTACTTCGGGACCAGCTGGGGCGGGGCGATGGGGGCGATCTTCCCGGCGATCGAGAAGCGCATCCAGGTCAACGTGCTCTACGTGGCCGGTCTCTACTTCCAGCGCCCGCTGCCGGAGGCCGACCAGGTGAACTACCTCACGCGCGTGACCCAGCCCACGCTCATGCTCAACGGCGAGCTGGACTTCTTCTTCCCCGCCGAGACCTCGCAACGGCCGATGTTCGAGATGCTCGGCACTCCACCGGAGCACAAGAAGCGGCTCACGTACCCGCGCGGCCACACCGTGCCCAAGGTCGAACTGATCAAGGAATCCCTGGCGTGGCTGGACCGGTACCTGGGTCCGGTGGAGTGACCGGGCGGAGGCGGGAGCGCGCGCAGCGCTCCCGCCCCACCCGAGCGTCGGCGCTCAAGCCCCGGGACGGATGTTCTGGTTCACCCGGAACAGGTTCTCGGGGTCGTACTTCGCCTTGAGCTTCGCCAGCCGGTCGTAGTTGACACCATAGGCGCCGGCGCGGACGCGCTGGGCCTCTTCCTCGGGCATGAAGTTCACATAGACGCCGCCGGTCGCGTGCGGCGTCAGCGCGTCGAACAGACCGCGAGCCCAGGCGATGCAGGCCTTGTCGTCGGCCGCGTTGCCCCACCGCGTGTGGATGTTCACCACGTAGTTGATGTCACGATGCGGGTACGCCGTCGCCCCGGCAGGCACCCGGTTGATGGCGCCTCCGAGCTGCGCGAACGCGATCTCGCATTCGGGAGAAGGGAGTTTGCGCGCGTGCTCGAGCAGCACGTCGATGGCCCCGTCGGTGAGGCTCTTGAAGCTGTGCGACTTCCAGTAGTTCCGCATGCCCGGCGCGAGGAGCGGATCGAGGATCGCCTGCCACGCCAGGAACGGGTGGGGCGCGGTCACGTCGGCGATCGGCTTGCCGAGGGCGCGCAGCGGCGCCATCGCCTGCTGTCCCTTCGTCACGTCGCCGGAGTAGCAGGCCGCGAAGACGAGGACCTCCTTCCCGTGCCATTCGGGAGGCAGGAAAGGCAGCGGCGGGGCCTTGCGAAGCACGAACCACACCGCCAGCTCGTCCGGCGCCTCGGCGGTGATGCGGCGATACTCCTGGAGCAGCTCCCTGGCCTGCGCGAGCGGGTGGATGATGAGGCCCGAGAGCACCTCGGGACCGATGCGATGCAGCTTGAACTCGAATGACGTGACCACGCCGAAGTTGCCACCGCCGCCGCGGATCGCCCAGAACAGATCGGGGTCGCTCTCCCTGCTGGCCCGGACCAGCCGGCCATCGGCGGTCACCACGTCGGCCGAGATCAAGTTGTCGATCGACAGACCGAACGCGCGACTGATCCAACCGAAGCCGGCCCCCAGCGTGAGGCCGGCGACCCCGGTGGTCGAGTTGATGCCGACCGGCGTCGCGAGCCCGAAGGCCTGCGTCTCGCGGTCGAGCTCCCCGAGCGTGACGCCGGGCTCGACGCGCGCCGTCCGGCTCGCCGGATCCACCCACACCGACTTCATCGGGGTCAGGTCGAGCATCAGTCCGTCGTCGCACACCGCGCTGCCGGCGATGTTGTGCCCTCCGCCGCGGACCGAGAGCCGCAGGCCATGCTGCCGCGCGAATCCGACCGCGTGGATCACGTCGTTGACCCCCGCGGCGCGCACGACGATCGCGGGGCGGCGATCGATCATCGCGTTCCAGACGGTCCGGGCCTGCTCGAAGCCGGGCTCACCTGGCCAGCACAGGCTGCCGCGGAGCTGGGCGCGCAGGGCGTCCAGCGTCTCGGAGGGGAGGGTCCGCGTGGCGCCATCGCCGGTCCTGAATGTGACGGGGGGCATCGCATGGTTCCTTTCAGTCGGCCCGTGGGGTGGGGACGGAACTGCGGCCACGCCGCGATGATAGTCGAGTGAGCGGACGGACGGGTGACTCATTTCCGTGCCCGGCATGCCGTGGGACTGGATCGACCCGCCCCGGCTCCGCTCGACGACGCGCGGCCGACTCCTTTCGGGTGCAGAAGGCTCGCGCGTGAGACTCACGATGACGCGGTCGACCCATGGATTCGGACTTCTCGAATGGCACGGCCCCGGTTCCGATCGCCCGGCGCGGCGAGTCCCGGGCTCAGCGCCAGCCGCCCCGCCGGGCCTCGCTCATGGATTCCGCACGAGCACCGCATAGCCGTCGCCCTGCAGGCCGACCTGGTAGTGCGCGACGAGGTAGCGCACCAGTTCGGGGAAACGGGTCGTCGTGTCCTCGCCCTGCACCCAGGGCTTCTGGGTCTCGATGACGATAACGAACCTCGGCGCCGCGCGCCCGAGGCTGGCCATGAACCGCCGCCGCAGCCCCTGCACGTAGGGCGTCGAGACGTGATGGTAGAAGTGGAAGTCGTACACGAACGGGGTCGCGAGACGCGCGCGCGCGATCAGCATGGCGTGCACGGCGCCACCGGTCCAGTCGAGCGGTTGCACCGTGTCTCCCGGACGCAGGTTCTCCCTCAGGTACGCCGCGATCGAATCGATGCGCGACCGCAGCGGCGTGTCCACCGTGCCGCCCGCGAGTTGGACCTCCAGCGCCGCGGGGGGCCGCACCCACAGCGCGATCGCGACCACGGCGAACAGCGGCAGTCCCTCGCGCAGCGCGCGTGGAAGTGTCTTCACCCCCGCCGACCACGCGAGCGTCACGGCGAATGCCATGACCAGCAGGAACGGATACCAGTGGTAGGGCCAGAACTGCCCGCCCAGCGCCGGAGCGAGCGTGTGCGCGACCAGAAGTCCGGCGAGCAGCGCGACGTACCCGCGTTCGACCGAGCCGCGCGCGTGGGCGGCGAACGCCAGCGCGAGGCCCGCGGCCGCGGGGAGCCACCAGGCCCGGTACCCTCCCATCGCCCACAGCCCGGCCCACAGGTAGGCGGGCCGCTTCGCGTCCGAGAGGGTCTCGTGCAATGCACCGAGCCGGGCGTAGAGCGGCAGATAGCCGGTGTAGATGTCGAGGAACGCCGTCCACGCGCCCGTCACCAGCAGGTAGGCGGCGGTCGCCAGCAGCGGCAGCACGAAGCCGAGCGCGCCGGCGCCCAGCGCCCGCGCGCCCGCCATCCTGGAGCGCTTCTCTCCTGGCTCGGACCGCCGGTCCAGCCAGAACAGATAGGCGAGGACCGGGACGAGATCGATCGCCATCGCGGGCTTGATCGCCGCCGCGATCCCCAGCAGGTTGCCGGCCAACAGGGAGCGGCGCCACACCGGCGAGCCGCCGCCGGGAGCGAGCACCGCGAGCGCCCCCGCGAGCGGCACCGCCATCATGGACTCGCGCTGCAAACCATGCAGCGCGGCCTCGTGCAGGTAGAGCGCCGCGTAGAGCAGCGGCGCACCGAACCCGACGCGGCCCCCGAAGCGCCGCGCCGCCCACGCCAGCGAGCCCAGCGTGGCCGCCAACAGGCCCAGGTCCACGAGTCGCACGCCGACATCCGCGAAGCCCGTCAGACTGCCGATCAGCGCGAACGCGAGGTCCGTGAGCGGGAGGTTCATCTCGAACAGGTCGCGGAACGGCACCGCCCCGTAGCGCTCGATCATGAAGCCGACGTAGAGCAGGATCGGTGAGTCGTGATACACGCGCCAGCCCAGCGAACTCACCGCGACCCCGACCACCAGGACCGCCAGCGCCACGATCGCGAAGTCGATGGGGGCCCGAGACAGCCGGAAGCCATCATGCGCCCGGGTCACTGCGCGCGCGGTTCGTGGTTTGCGCTCGGCCATGTCGTCCTGAGAACTCCGTCGGAGAGCAGGATCCCACGACGGCGCCGGATCGCCCCGCTCACCGTCGAACGACGACACGCCAGCCGAGGCTCATCTCCCGCGGAAGGGGGCGAGGTCGCGGATCACCCGACACCACGATGTCCGACAGGCCGGGGCCCGCCGGACGTGGCGCTGTTCCACTTCCTCTGCCCGTTTACCCTACCACGTCCGGCGTCTCCCCGATCCGCATGACGATCGGGACCCCGAGGCGGGCGCGCGCTCGAGATCCCGGGGCTGTCCTGTCCGGGTCCTCGCGCGGTCGCGCCCGTGCTCGTCTCAGCGCGCGGCCATGTAGGCGCCGACCCCCTTCTTCATGTCTTCCGCGTTCATTGCCGGGCACCAGGTGACCTTCGCGCCGAGCTCGATGAAGAACGGTTCCGCCGCGGCGGGCATCTGCGTCACGTCCTTCAGGTCGAAGTAGAAGTGCGCGCAGCGGTCGCCATTGGACGTGATGAAGTACCCGGCCTCGGGCCGGAACGTCTCGATGAACTTGCCCATCACCTGGGGAAGCGCCCCACTCTGGATCGCACCGTTGCCACTCGCGTTGGGAAGCTGGACGGACATGAACATGCGCATCGAGATCGAACTCCTCGCGGAAGACCGCGCCTGGGGACGACGGGTGGGCCAGCGCTCCGGGCTCTCCGGACCAACGCCGAAGGGTCGGCTCGCAGCTCGCGCCGACCCGTGCGCCGTTGGATGCAGCCGGCCTGCAATCGGACGAACGAAACCCGCGGCGCCCCCCGGGGCCGTCCGACGCCGCGCTTCAGGCGGCTGGACCGTCGGGAAGACCGCGCCCTGGCTCGGTGCGGATCCAGCGATCGGCGGTCACCGTCGAGTCGAGCCACCGGGTCGAGGTCGTCAGCCCCTCGCGCGTGAGGTAGTTTCCCCGCATGCGCTTCGCGGGGGCCATCCGTCCGGTTCGCCCTGAGTCGCTCGCGCCCCTGGTCGCGGTGGCCAGTGGCTCGATCGCCTTCGCCGCCTATGCCTCGACCGCGGCGCGCACGATCACATGGTGGGACGGAAGCAGCTACCCGCTCGCGGCGTGCACCCTGGGCATCAACTCAGCGCCGGGATCCCTGCTGCTCATGTTGATCGGCTGGGTGACGACCCGCGTGCCCCTCGTGCATCCGGTCGCTTTCCAGTTGAATCTGCTCGCCGCGCTCTGCGCCTCAGCGATGGTGGGGGTCGTGACGTGGCTCTCGATCCATCTTGCGACCCCGGAGGACCGGGCACCCCGGCCGCGGGACATCGCCGCGGGCGCGGCGGCCGGACTCACGCTGGCCTTCACCGTCACGGTGTGGGGCTACGCCACTCAGTTCACCCCCTACGTCCTCACCGCGCTCTTCACGAGTCTCATCCTCTCGACGGCGCTGGCGTGGTGGCGCCGGGCACGAGGATCGCACGCGCCGGCACGGCTCTTCATCCTCTTCCTGCTCTTCGGCCTCGACTTCAGCGTCCATCGCACCAACCTCCTTCTCCTGCCGGCCGCGCTGCTCTGGATCTCCCTGCGCCGCCCGCGGGCGTGGCGGAGCGCCGCCGTGTGGAGCGCGGGACTCGGCGGGCTCGCGTTGGGGCTCGCATTCCACCTGGTGCTCATCCCCATCGCCCGCCGCGATCCGCCGTTCAATATGTCCGACCCGCGCGACCTGTCGCGCTGGTGGTCCTACGTGACGCTCGAGCAGCAGGGCGGAGGGTTCCTCATCCGGCTCTGGCCCCGCGCGGCGGATCCCGTCCGGGTACAACTCGGGGACTACCTGAGCTTCCTTCGCTCCAACCTGTGGCCGGTGGGGAGTCCCGTGACGGGTGTGCTCCCGGCGCTCCTCGCCGTGGTGGGCGCGTTCGCGGCGGTCCGCGCCGCCCCGCGGCGCGGCCTGGGCCTGCTGGGGTTCTTCCTGTGCGCGAGCCTCGGCGCGGTGCTCTATTTCAACCTGCCGGCGAACTACTTCCGCACCATGGGCCGGCACTATCTGCCGTCCCTGGTCGTGCTCGCGCCCTTCGTCGGCGCGGGAGCAGGTGCCTGGATCGGCCTCGCCGCGTTCGCGCGTGGCCGGGTCCGCGGCGCGCTCGCCCTCGGCCTTGGCGCGCTGCTCGCGCTCGCCCCGATCGCGGGCTGGTCCGCGAACCGACGGGGCTGCGACCTCTCGGACGTGCGTTTCGCGGAGTCGATCTCACGCGACGTGCTCGCCTCGCTCCCGCCCCGAGCATTCCTGCTGACCAATGGCGACAACGACACGTTCCCACTCTGGTATCTCCAGCAGGTCGAACACGTGCGCCAGGACGTCACGGTCATCAACCTGCCGTGCGCCAACACCGGCTGGTACCTGGCTCAACTGCGCCGGCGCGATCCGGACCTCGCGCACCTGCTCGAACGCGAGCAGGGTCTCGACGTCCTGGGCGTCGTGAACGTGGCGGATTCGACCGTGACCGCGGCCGTGGAGCCCGGGGCCGCGACCGGGCTGCCCTCGGGGGCGGCCGCCCCCGAGTCGGTCGTGTTCCGTCCCTCCGGAGTGCTCTACGGAGAGGATCGGGTGCTGCTCGACCTCCTGCGCCGGAACCGATGGCGCCGACCCGTGCATCTCGCCGCGACGGTGACGCGCGATCGCACCGCATGGCTCTGGCCCTATACGCGGCTGGCGGGCCTCACCTACGGCGTGGTCCCCTCGGCCGACCCCGCGGTCTGGGACATCGAGGCCCCCCGCCACGCGCTGCTCGAGGTGTGCCGCTATGAGGACGTCGCGGACACGACGGTCGCGATGGACGCGACCTCCCGTGGGCTGTGCCGCAACTACCTGGCCGCGTTGGTCCAGCTCGCCAGCTCCCGGCTCGCGCGCGATGACGCCGCGGGCTGCCTCGCGACGCTCGAGTTCCTCGAGGCGCACGTGCCGCCGCGACGGCTCGCGACGGAGGGCGATCCCCTCGGGCAACTGCGCGCGCAGGCGCGGGAACGGATGCGGGCCTCCTCACGCCGGTGACGTCGAAGTTCGGGATTGACGAGAGCGGGGACTCTCCCGACCATGGGGATGTGGGGAGGGTGGGAGAATCGACGAGCACCGAGGAGACCTGGCCGGCCTGACCTCCCGCGAGGATCACGAATGGACGGTTCGCGCGCCGGACGATCGAGCTTCGGCCGTGCCGGCCTGTGGCTGGCGACGGCATGCGGCCTGCTGCTGTCCGGCATGCCGGGCGCCGCTGCGCTCCCCGCCCGCCTCTTCCCCCCGTTGGCGAACGCATGGGAGGACCCGCTCGCTCCGATGGTGCGCCGCATCGACCACTACCTCCAGGAATGCCAGGTGGACGGCGTCACCATGGACTGGCGCTACTCGGTGATCCCCTCCGAGGAGATCCGCCAGACGGTGGTGTGCCAGCTGCTCGCCTACGTCGAGCTGTCCCGCCTGGACCCGCGCACGCGATTGCGCGTCGAGATCGTCCGGCATGCGGACTTCCTGCTCGGTCGCCTCCAGGAGATCCGCTCGTTCACGCCATTCGACGGCATGCTCGCCTACAGCCTGCTCGGCGCCTACGAGATCACGCACGAGCAGCGCTTCCTCGATGCCGGATCGTCGATGATGAACGACCTGCTCGCCATCCCGACCTCGCAATGCGTGCTCAATGGCGGGCTCATGGTGGCCATGGCCACGGCGGAATACGGGCGGCTCACGGGCTCCGCGCAGGCGGAACAGAAGACCCACGACATCCTGGCGCAGTTGGTGCCGTACCAGAACGCGGATGGGAGTTTCCCGCACTGGTGCCCGGGGTCGCGTGACATCCACTACACGGGCTGGATGGCGATGGAGCTGATCCACATCAGCCACCTCATGGACGATCCGCACATCGAGCCGTTCCTCTCCACCATGTCGACGTTCCTCGAAGGTCGGATCGCCCCCGACGGCCGGGCGAAGTACGAGGAACCGTGTCCGGACTATCCGGGCTGCATGCTCTACTACTACAGCCGCGCCACCGGCTGTGGCTACGATCTCGACAGCCGCGGCTGGACGGTGGAGCCGGCCTACTGCGGCCTGTTGTTCGATCGCCAGGGCTCGCCGCAGTACCAGCCGGTGATGACGTTTCTGGACTCCCTCGAGGACGGGGGCACCATCGCGGACCTCTACGGTTACTGGCCGCCGCCCAGCGACCCCGAGTACCCATGGACGATCGCGGACACGTCGGTCGTCTGCATGAGCATCAACCTGTGGGTGCTCAGTACGGCGATCGCGGATCGCGTCGGACGGGGGGTGCCCGTGGACCTGGTGCTCGACGACGTCATCGACACCTCCGTCACACCACCGGAACCACCCCTGGTCTACAACGCGAGACCGCTCTCCGTGGAGCCCAACCCGGCGCCCGGCGGGTGCGTCCTGCGCTTCTCGCTGGCCACCCCGAGGCGTGGCTCGCTGGCCGTGTTCGACGCGAGCGGGCGCAAGGTGCGCACGCTCGAGTCCGGCGGCTTCGCGCGTGGCGCCTATTCCCCGCGCTGGGATGGACGCGATGACGCGGGCCGCTCGGTGCCCGAGGGCATCTACTTCGCGAGCCTGCGCCTCGACCACAGCGTCCAGACGCGGCCGTTCGCGCTCCTGCGATGAGGGCGGCGCCGCGGAGAGGGGCCCCGCTGGACGTTCCCCACAAGTGGCGTGCGTTGATGCTCCTGTCGCTGGTCCAGTTGCTCGGGATGTCGGTCTGGTTCTCCGCTTCCGCGGTGGTGCCCGCGCTGGCCGTGCTGTGGGGATTGGATGAGTCCGGGCGGGCCTGGATCACGATCTCGGTCCAGGTCGGCTTCGTCGCGGGAGCGATCCTGTCCGCGCTCCTCAACGCCGCCGACCGGCTGCCTGCGCCGCGGCTGATGGCCGGCTGCTGTGCGCTGGCCGGAGTGTGTACCGCCCTGATCCCGGCGCTGCACGTCGGCCTGACGGCCACGCTGGTGCTGCGCATCCTGAGCGGGCTCTTCCTGGCGGGGGTCTACCCGGTGGGGATGAAGATCGTCGCCAGCTGGACCCGCGAGGACCGCGGGATGGGCATCGGTCTGCTCGTGGGCGCCATCGTGCTGGGCTCCTCGACGCCCCACCTGCTCCGCGCGTGGGTGCCGACAGGCGACTGGCGCGCGGTGCTCTACGCCTCCGCGATGCTCGCCCTCGCGGGGGCGTTCCTGGCGCTGCTGCTGGTGCGCGAGGGGCCCTATCGGACGCCCTCCGCGCCGTTCGACTGGCGATACATCCTGCGGATCGCCGTCCAGCGCGACGTGCTGCTCGCCAACCTCGGCTACCTCGGCCACATGTGGGAGCTGTACGCGATGTGGTCGTGGGTGCCGCTGTTCCTGTCGGCGCACTTCCTCCACGCGGGCCGCTCCAGCTCGAGTGCGGCGTTCGCGGCCTTCGCGGTGATCGCGGCCGGCGCTCCGGCGAGTCTGCTGGCAGGGAAGTTCGCCGATCGCTGGGGGCGGACGACGCTCACCCTCGCCTCCCTGATCGCCAGCGGGAGCTGCGCGCTGGTCGCGGGATTCCTCTTCCACGGCAGCACCGCGCTGGTCGTGGGCCTGTGCCTGGTCTGGGGGTTCGCGGTGGTCGCGGACTCGGCGCAGTTCTCGGCCTGCGTGACCGAACTCTGCGAGCCTCGGTACACGGGCACCGCGCTGACGTTCCAGACCAGCCTGGGCTTCCTGCTCACCGCGTTCACCATCTGGCTGGTGCCGGAACTGCATCGCCGCTGGGGCTGGCCGGCGGCATTCGCGTCGCTGGCGGCGGGACCGGCCGTCGGGGCGTGGGCGATGGCGCGCTTGCGCGCGTCCCCCGCGGCGGTCCGGCTGGCCGGCGGGCGCCGCTAGCGCTCTATCGCGCGAACACCATGCGCCGTGTCTCGCTCACCGGGCCCGCGTCGAGACGGCAGAAGTAGAGCCCGGTCCGGAGCAGCGCGCCGCGATCGTCGCGCCCGTCCCAGTCCACGTGGTGGCTGCCGGGCTCCAGCACCCCTCCCGCGGCCAGCGTCCGGACCACGCGACCGCTCACGTCGTACACGCGGAGCGCGACCTGCTCGCGCCGCGCGAGCTCGAATCCGATCGAGGTGCGGGCGCCGAACGGATTGGGCTGGTTCTGGCGCAGCCGGATCGAGTGCCCCGGGGCCCCCTCGTCCACGCTCGCGAAGCTGAGCGAGTCGTAGATCAACGAGAGGAACTCGGGATGGTCCACGAACGGGTTCCGGTTGTTCTGCAGGGCGTAGACCGCGCCGTTGCGCATGCGCTCCTTCCAGCTCACCGGGTCGCTGAGGGCCCACTGCAGGTACTGGGCCGATGCCCACGGCAACAGTTCCGCGCCGCTCGCCGACGCGCTGCCGGGCCAGCCGGAGTCCTCGAAGAGATAGCGGGTCGAGACATAGAACGTGCTGCGGGCGAAGTCGCCCTTGAACGCGTCGATGGGCTCGAACACCGTGCCGCTGTAGCCGGCGCTCGCGCTCGAACCGAGTCGGCTGCCGTTGAGCGACGTGAACGTCGCGCTCCCGACGTTCCCGTAAGGGTAGTTGGAGCGGAAGCCGTTCACCCGGGAATCCGTCGGATAGAGGATCCACAGGTCCGAGTACATCGGCGACCCACCGCCGAACCAGGACTGCGGCCATGAGTGCTCGCGGTTGTACCCGAGCCCTTCCGTGGCGCCCTGTCCGGTCTGACCGACGCTGTACTCGTAGGGCGGCGTCCCCCCCGGCACATCCGAGTACATGTCCCAGATCTTGCCGTTCGGCTTGATGTCGGTGGTCGCGAACGCCGTGAGAGCGTAGGCGTAGCTCTTGACCGTGTGGTTCTTGATGAGATCGTGGAGCGCGATCCGCAGCGCCGAGCCCCGCAGCCCCATCGCGCTGCTGTAGTAGCCGGCCGGGATGCTCACGTCGACGTAATTGAACGCGCACGTGGCGCCGTATGCGACGTTCGCGGCGAGGTCGGACACGCCGTTCACCGTCAGCGTCCGCGTCCCCGCCGGGATGCCCCGCACCGTCACCCACACGTGAGCGGTCTGGAGCGGGTCGCGCACCGCATCCACGCCGCTCAGGGCCCCGACGGTGTAGTGGGTCGGGATCTCCGCGCTGATCTCGTCCACCGGTTCGCTGAACTGCACCAGCAGGGTCGAGTCGCTCATCTCGCCCACGGCGAGGACGGTGGGCGCCCCGGTCCCGCCGCCCGCGAGGGTGTAGCTCTGGACCGGCGAGAGGCTCGTCGCCGACGCCCCGATCGCCTGCACCTGGTAGTAGACAGAGGCCCCCGCGGACTGGGCCGGGATGGGCGTGCTCGTCCGGTAGGTGGAATCCGAGAGCCACGCCATGGCGATGGCGTTGGGCAGCGATGAACCGCTGGTCCCCCACTGCAGCGTGACCGACGCGATCGCGCCGCTGGTGTCCACGACGCTCGCCTGCAAGTCCACCCCGGTTCCCGTCACCGGGGTCGCGGGATCGGTCACGAGGTTCGCGATCCGCGGCCCTGCGGCCGTCACCTGCGACCCGTTGTGCGAGCCGGGGCTCGCGCTGGTGGCGAGCACCACCGGAGTGGAGGTCCATTCGGACGGCGTGTACACGGTGTTCGGGCTGGTGATGTCCGGATGGC
Organism: Candidatus Eiseniibacteriota bacterium; assembly: GCA_963776245.1. Lineage (GTDB taxonomy): Bacteria > Eisenbacteria > RBG-16-71-46 > RBG-16-71-46 > RBG-16-71-46 > CAVSAC01. The sequence goes on from CAVZLN010000008.1 coordinate 172,787, forward strand.
GGACGAGGTCGGCGTTCTCGAAGTACGCCGTGGTGGCGAACGCCCGGTCGACCACCACGCCGGCGTTCACGAGCCGGGCGCCATCGCCGGCGTTCCCGCCGTTCCAGTTGGCGTAGCCCGTGGACCATGACGGGCTCGGGAAGTGCACGGTGAACCCGGTCGTCGTGGTCGTGTTCCCGCACACCTTGGCCTGCCCGGGCGCGAGCGTGCCGGACAGCGTCCAGGTCGTGACGTCCACGTTGTTCGCCGTGGCGACCACCGACCAGTTGGTGAGATCCACGGTGCCGGGGCCCGTGTTGTAGATCTCGATGAAGCGGTCGGTCTGGTAGTTGCTCTGAGGGTCACACAGCTCGGAGAGGATGACGCTCGACCGGGCCGGACCAACGCCAACGGACACCGCGAACAGCGCGGCCACGAACAGCGCGGGGAGATTTCGCAAGGATGGGGGCGCGCCCTTCTGGATCGGCCCATGCGGGCCTGCTGGTGGGACCTCGCCGACGTCGCCGGGGGTGCGGCGGTCAGGAGGGCCACGCTCCTGCCAGTCTACGCATGGAATGGATGCCGATAATCATACGCTGGCGGAGGGCCGGATGAGAAGCGCGCCGAGCCGCCCCTCCCGGCAACGAACTCTTGACGCTCCCGGGGCCCGCCACTACCTTGCGCGCGGTGAATCGCTCGCTCGTTCCCTTCCTGCTGGGTGCCTGCGCTCTCGGCACCACCTTCGCGTCGGTCCGGCTGGTCGCGCCGTTCTACGGGTCCGGCCCGCTGCTGCTCTCGGCGTCGCTCGCGGTCGCATTCGCCGCCACGGCCCTCGGGCTCGCGCTCTCGGCGCTGGGCGAAGGCCCCGGGCGCGGCCGGGGTGCTGCGGCCCTGCTGGTGGCGGCGGCGGCGACCCTCCTCGTGCCGTGGGTGCGTGTCCCCGTGCTCGTCACGCTCGAGCCGCTCGGCCTGCGCGCCGCCGCGGTGCTCGCGCTGGCGCTCTTCGCCGGCGTGCCGCTCGCCGCGCTCGCGTTCGCGCTCGGCCGCGCGCTGCGTCCGCCCTCCGACGAGGCGCCGGGGCGGGCAGGCGCCGCGCTGCCGTTCGCCGCAGCGGCGCTCGGGGCGGCGTGCGCCGCTCCGCTCGTGGTGTGGGTGCTGGTGCCGCTGCACGGGGTCGCGCGCACGCTGCTGGCGATCGGCCTGGTCGAGGCGCTCGCGGCCTGGCTCGCGGGCTCAGGGGCCGGCCGCCGCTGGCTCGCGCTGACGGGTGTGCCGCTCGTGGTGATCGTGGCGCTGTCCGCCGCGCGCTGGCCGGCGGTCGAGCGCGACCTGCCCCGCGGCCTGGTGATGGCACGCGAGGGCTCCGCGGTCCAGTACCGCGTGGTGGAGCGGACCGACGGGCGGTTCCTGCTCGCGGATGGCGGCATCCAGACCATGGTCTCGAGCGAGACGCGCGAGGCGCTGGTCCGACCGCTCGCGGCGCTGCGGGTGATCGACCTGTTCTTCCCCCAGCCCGAGTCGCTGCTGGTGCTCGGACTGCATGGCGGCGGCATCCCCCTGCGGTTCGCGCGCGCGAGCTGGCGGGTGAGTGTCGTGGAGCCCGATCCGCTCGCCGTGCGCATGGCCGAGGAGAACCTCTCCTTCCACGCCGCCGAGGTGCGGCTCACCGTGGACGACGTGCGCCGGTTCTGCCGGCGCACGAGCCGCCGCTACCCGGTCGTGATCGACGACGCGTTCGACGTCGGCGTGGCCCCCGCGCACCTCGTGACGCGCGAGGCGCTCGCGGAGATCGGGGCGCGCGTGGCCCCAGACGGCATCCTCGCGCTGGTGATCGTGACCCAGGGCTGGAACGACCCGCTGCTCGCCTCGCTCGCCCGGATGCTGGGGGAGCGTTTCCGCACCGTGCTCGCGCTGCCCACCAGCGAGCCGCCCGACGCGATCGGCAGCATCGTGGTGCTGGCCTCCGATCGTGACCTCGCGCTCCCGGACGAGCGACTCCCCCAGCCCACCGATTACCTCATGAATCTCGACGAGCACTGGCTGGTGGTGCAGATGACCCACGCGTGGTTCAACCGCTTCGTGCCCCCGGTGCGCGGCGCGGTGGTGCTGACCGACGACCGCGATCCCATCGACCTGTGGAGCGACCGGGTGCTGGCCGCTTCGCGCGTCGAGCTTCATCGTTCGTTCGCCGGCATGCCGCGGAGCTGGTAGACACGCCCCGGCCGGGGGCGGGACGGCCTCCGGGGCTACATCGGGCGGATGACGCCCGACACCTCGATCTCCACCGGCCACCCCTCGAGCACCCGCGGCAGGCGCTTCTCCAGTTCGCGCGTGCGCTTCACGACGAGGATGCGGATGCAGGGCGTGCGGCGCGCGGTCTCGCCCTCGTACACGCCCACCACGCCGGGGATCGCCATCAGTTCGGGAGCGTGGCGGGCGATGGCGTCGGCGATCGGAGTCACGGACTCGGTTCCCTGCGGTCGCTCGCGCGGGTCGCTCCGCTGGCATCCGCCCGCGGCGAGCGTCGCGAGCGCGGTGATCGCCACGGCCGCCAGATGCGCACGACGAGGCCACATGGGGCGCGCTCCGCACGGCGCGGGCGCCGGCCGCACGGCCGGCGCCCCGCCGCTCCTCATGGATGCTAGTTGCCGACCATCGTGGCGCCGAGGAAGGTCAGCACCTGGCTGATCGGGTTGGCCACCGCGATCGACGAGCTGCCGGCGAACAGCAGCCCGACCGCGCGCGGGTTGGTGGTGACGTCCTCGACCATCAGCGACCCGGAGTCCCCGCCGGCCAGGAAGCGCGACCCGGTGTTCTTGACCAGGATCTGGCCGGTGAACGTCTTGGTGAACGCGCTGCCGCCGGCGCACTCGTTCTCGTACGCCACGCTGATCGTGGCGTTCAGTCCGCTGACCGTGCTCCGTGTGAGCCCGGTGGTGCGACCGCTCTTCTTGACCTTCTGGTTCGACCGACGCGCCCACGGTGGCCGCCCGGATGGTGCCGATGTCGAGGATGGAGCCGTCGGTGCGCACCATGCCCGAGGTCACCTGGGCGATGGCGCAGTCGACGTTCGAGCCGGGCAGGCTCTTGATGCCCGACAGCGTCGCGACGTTCTGCGCCGATGGCGGCGTTGCAGGCCACGTCGATGAGGCCGGGCTGCACGACCGGGTCGCCCGCCTTGGCGACGCGCGCGTTGCCGCCGGTGACGATGTCGGCCTCGAGCACGTGGTAGTTGCTGAGCACGTACTGCGTCGCTGCCCTTCTTCACCAGCGAGCCGAGCGTGCCGCCGCAGCAGTAGCCGTTGGCGAGGTCGTAGCGCCAGCCGCCCGAGGTGCCGAGCGCGATCGGCGGCGCCTGCTTCACCTTGTGGTCGGCCATCGCGACGATCTTGCCGGTGACCTCCTCGACCACGGGAAGCCCTTCGAGCGTCGCGGGCAGGGCCCCGGGGCCGAGCGGGCGTTCGGTGAGCACCAGCACCGCGAGGTTGCCGTCGGCGTCGAAGCCGGTCGCCGTGCCCACCACGTCGTGCATGCCCATGAGCGCCGGTGTGTGGCGTCCCTGGATCTCCGCGGCGCGAAGCACCTTGGGATTCGAGAGACTGAACTCACCGTTGAAGCTTCCCGGCTCGGTGACACCGGCGAGGTCCACGGGCGCCAGCGGACTCTTCTTGCTGCACCCGGACAACATCGCCATGGACACGCCGAGGGTGAGGAGCGCGGCGGCCAGAAGTGCGAGCCGCCAGGAGGGGAAGGGGACCTTCATGCAATCCTCCACGAGTGAAGAGGAACGCTTCCGCCCCGCTCCCGGAACGGCGGGGCCGAAGCGGAAAGCTGCCACAATTCAACGAATCGTCAAGGATTCTTTCCGGAAGCCACAGGCCTCGAAGGAAGCCATGCCATCCGCCATCGGGCCGCCGCTCCAGAGCTGGGATCGAGGGACGGCGCGGCAGGCCGCCGCGCCGCGCCCGCCCGCGATCCGCTGCCCGCGGGTCCCGGCCCCGCATCGCTGGAGGGGCCGGCCTCGACATCATCGTCGACCTCATGTGAGACTCGCGCCGAGGCATCGGGGGATGGCCTGCGTGCGCCGCACCCGATGGCCGGCAAGTCCATTGCGAAGACAGGCTCGATCGGAAGACCGGCGCGGGATTCCTCGAGCACCCGCGTCGCCCCGTTCCGGCGCGCACCCCCCGAACGCAATCGAGGTCGCCGAGTGGTCGATTGGTCGAGCATCGAGGAGTCCGAGCTTTACCGTCAGGTCGGGTCGGAAGCGAGTCGCGAGCGCGTCCTCGAAGTCATGGGACGACTCACCCAGGATCCGAACTGGACCCCGGTGATCACGGATCTGGTCCGGCAGGGGAAGATCGAGACCCGCTGCTTCATGGCGTGGTTGTCGAAGACGCTGCAACCTCGTCATTACCTCGAGATCGGGGTCCGGCGCGGGTTCTCGATGTCGATGGTGGCATCGCAGACACCCGGCGTCAGCGTGTACGGATTCGACCTGTGGGTCCCGCGCTACGCGGGAAGCGAGAACCCGGGTCCCGGTTTCGTCGCGGGCGAGCTGGCCCGGGTGGGGTATCGGGGGAAGGCCTCGTTCGTATCCGGGAACAGCCACCAGACGGTGCCCGCCTTCTTCGGCGAGCGTCGTTCGAGCTGGCTCCAGCGCTGGCGCGTCGGGCGTCTGGCGGGACGGGCGCCGGCGACCTTCGACCTGATGCTGGTCGACGGCGATCACTCGCTGCTCGGGGCCTACGACGACCTGATGGCGACGCTGCCGCGCATCGGGGTCGGCGGCGTGATGGTGTTCGACGACATCGCCCCCAGCCCCGATCACGTGGACGCGGAGGCGGCGCGGCGGGAAGCCGGCGCGGACCCCCATGGCTGGGGCGACCTCCGCGGCGTGTGGCGGGCCGCGCTCGCCCGGTTCCCCTCGTTCCGCTCGTTCGAGTACACGTCGAACACGCCGGGGGTCGCGCTCGCCGTCAGGCTCGCCTAGACCGCTATCGAGCGAGCGTCACCAGCTTGCGCACCAGCGTGCCCGAGGGGGTCGCGAGCCGGACGAAGTACATCCCCGGCTCGGCTCCCGACTGGCGCGCCGACCAGCGGAGTTCGTACCGCCCCGCGGGGCGCGCGTCGTCGGCCAGCAGCGCGACGCGGCGTCCGGTCACATCCAGCACCTCGACCCGTGTCGCGCCTGAAGCGGGCAGGGTGAACCCGACGAAGGTCTCCCCCGGCGCCGGATTGGGCGCGATCGCCAGGTACAACCCCGACGTGCCTCCCGCCCAATCCACACCGGCCACCGCCGCGCGCGACAGGCTCAGGCCGAGGCTGTCCGCGAATCCCCACGAGTAGAGTCCGGACGATCCGGTGAAGGTCAGGGTCACGGCCGCCCTGCGCGCTCCGGTCGGCAGTGCCCCCGACGCCGAACGCAGGAGCAGTCCGGTCACATTGGCGCGGTCGGACGCCGTCACCGGGCCGATGGTCGCGGTGCCGAGCAGGGCATCCGACGCGTCGAGGAACCGCGCCTGGACCGTCGCGCGGTCGGTCGCGCTGCCGATCCCGCCGAGATAGGCCGCGAGGTCGAACCGCACCGACCCCGAGTCGATCGTGGCTGCGAGCGCGGAGAGATCGACGGTCTGGCGGAGCGAATCCACGAGCGCCAGAGGCCCGCCCGTGAAGAACGCCGCGCCGCGCGACACCGGGCCGGCCTGGCTGGTCGCCGGCCAGAGACCCGCGCTCGTCGCGTAGCGCACCACATTGACATTGCCCACGCGCGTCCAGTTCGGGATCGCGACGACATCGAACCCGGTCACCGAGATGGAGCCACCCTCGGCGCCCGGGTTGGAGATGAGGTTCTCCCCCAGCACTGCGACCGCCGCGACCTGCGCTTCGGCCGGGCCGGCGGACCCAGCCGCGTCGAGCGGTCGTGCGAATTGCGAGGCGGACTCTGCGGACCGCGCGGTCCCACCCATGGGGATCAGGGGGAGCAGCGGGAGCAGGAGCGTCACGGCGAACAGCACGACCGGACGAAGGGCGGTCTCGGCGACCGCTGGGCTGCTTCGTCTTGGACCGGTCGACCTGGGAGGACCGTTCATGGTGCCGTGCCTCCGCGCCGCCTGAGAGTGGGACTTCGACCTACCTATCACCTCGGTACCTGCAGGGGGCGTGCCAGCGGGACCTGGGGAGCCCGCTTCGAACCACGAGGCCCTGCTCACGCGGGCCGATGGGCTGCGGCTCAGCGCCGGGATCGACGGTGGGATCGCTCGCGCCGGCGTGTCACGCCCCGCGCGTCACGCCACCTCGTCCGCCGCGGGTGCGAGCGCGCCACGGATGCGCCGGGACTCCTCGCGGCGGCGCGCGAACAGCACGTTGCCGCCGGAATCCGCGAGGATGAGCGCCAGTCCCACGGCCGGCAGGCTGGCGGCGCCGGGGTGGATGAGATAGCGCGGCTCCCAGCGCGGGTGGAACTTGCTCTTGAACGCGTGGATGCCCTTGAAGCTGTAGAAGCGGTTCACGTGGCGATAGAGGAACGCCAGCGCGCGCTCGGCGGCGGGGTCGTCCCGGCGCTCGCCCACCCCCGCGAGCGCGCTGAGGCCGAGGTTGAATGTCCCGAACCCCTGTCCGCGCGACCACTCGAAGAGCTTCACCAGCAGGAAGTCCATGGTGCCGTTCTCCACCCCGGAGCGGAAGCGCATCAGATCGCACGTGCTCTCGAGGCGCTGGTACTCGGGCACCAGGTTCGCGAACGCGGTGATGCGCCCGCCGGAGCCCACCACCGCCATGACCGGACACTTCCGGATGTAGTCCTCGTCGAACGCGCCGAGCGAGAATCGCATCTCGGTGCCCTGGACCAGCGTGAGCCATTCGTCGCTCACCTCCCGCAGCTCGCCCATCAGCCCGTACGGGATGGGTGGGGTGAACATCTCGGCGGTGTAGCCCGCGCGCGTCAGGCGGTTGACCGCGCCGCGCAGAGCCTTGTTCTCACTGCCCTCGAGCGTGAAATCAGCGAGGTCGACCACCGCCTCGTGGCCAATGCAGGTGACGTCGAGCCCGGCGTCCCGGTACAGGCCGAGATGATCGGGCAGCGTCTGGTAGAAGGCCGGCCGCCAGTCGTTGCGCCCGCAGTACTCGATGAATCCCCGGATGGCGGCCGCGATGTCGCCGGGCGGACCGATGGGATCGCCGAGGGCGAGTGCCACGCGCCGCTTCACCACGAAGGCCACCATCGAGCCGCCCGTGTCGAACCAGTAGGACTTGTCCTCGCCCAGCGTGAAGAACGCCAGCGACGAGCGACCGTGCCCCTCCACGATCTCGCGTGCGCGCGCGCGCTCCTCGAGCGTGGCGACGCGCCGCAACAACACCGGGCGCGCCACCATGAGCAGCCCGTAACCGAGCGTGACCGCGCCCACGGTGTAGATGGAGTCGGCGAACCACGCTCCGAATCGCGTCACCGGGACCAGCCCGGGGTCCTGGAACTCGGCGAACATGAGCAGGGTCTGCCGGATCGCGGCCCACAGACCGAAGTCGACACTGAACTCGTGGTCGAGCAGCCAGAAGCCCATCACCCCGTACGCGAGCACGAAGACGAACGCCCCGAGGACGACCAGCAGCCCGCGCAGGACCGAGGGTCGGTCGGAGCGGGCGTGGAACTCCGGGCGCAGGAAGGCGAGGAACAGCGCCAGCGCCACCGAGACCGCCGCCTCCTCGTAGTCGAGGCCCTTGAGCACGTGGCTGAATGCCGACACCGTCAGCGCGATCTGGGTGAGCAGCCAGGCCGCCTGCTTGCGGCGCGCGAGCCCGATCGCCAGCAGCAGCAGGGCGAACCCGCTCAGCGCCGCGGCCAGGTGGAGTCCGTGCCGCACCTCGAGCGGCGACCAGTCCGCGATCTGCGCGACGCGCTCGGGGATGGAGGGCGTGACCGCCGAGCCCACATCGAGGAGACCCATCAGCGCGGTGAGCAGCGCCGCGACGCGCACCAGCCAGCGCCCGGTCACGACGCCCGCTCCACGGCCAGTGAGCGCGCCCGGCGCAGCAACAGGGCGCCGACGCCCAGCGGCAGCCAGAAGGTGAGTCCGCGGAACGCCAGCGTGATGGCGCCGGACGCCCCGGCCGGCATGCCGAGCGAGACGAACACCACGGCCATGACGCCCTCGACCACACCGATGCCCTGCGGGATCGGCGAGACGATCCACGCCATGATCCCGAACGCGTATCCCGTGACCACGAGCGCGGGCACCACCGGCTGGCCGAACGCCACGAACAGCGCCGCGAGACTCGCCGCGTCGAGCACGTGCACGACCAGCGCCACCCCGCAGAGGCGGATCGCGCGACCCGGCGCCGCGCCGAGCGCGGTGGCGGCCTCGCGCAGCTCGACCGCGGTGTGCTCCGCCCACGCCGCGTCGAGCGGCGGCGGTCGCCGGAGCCAGCCGGCCACCGTGGCGACCGTCCGCCGCCACGATCCGAGGAGCGCCCGCAGCGCCCGCGGCGCGCTCCCCGCGGCGATCAGCGCCGCGAGCATGACGCCGACGAAGACCACCAGCACCGCCGTCCCGGCGACGTGCCAGGGAGCCAGCCGATGGTCGCGCGCGAGCCACACCAGGCAGGCGCCGAGGACCATCGCGAGCGTGCCGAAATCGGCGAGCCAGGTGACGAGCACCCCGGTGGCCGCGCGCGCCGGCGATTGCCCGCGCCGCGCGGCGTCGTCCACGAACAGGGCCACGCCCGCGCCGCCACCGCTCGGCACCACCACATTGACCACGAACGACGCGAGCAGCGTGACGAACATCCCGCCGAGCCGGCACCCGACACCCACGGCGCGCATCGCCTCGCGATAGAGCCCGGCGTACGCGAGGTAGTACAGGAGCTGGAGCGCGGCCGCGAGCGCCACCCACGGCCAGCGCCCGGTCCCCAGCGTGCGGACCAGGTCCTCGAGCTCGCGCCGGTGCGTCGCGACGACGAGCCCGAATCCGGCCAGCAACAGCAGATAGGACCAGCGACGGAGCATCCCACCTCCGCAGCCGACTCTAGGACTTCGGACCCCGGCCGGCCAGTCGACGCGCCCGACCGCGCACGGCCACGGGTCGAGGTGACGTCCCCCGGCGACCTGAGCTGCGACGCGGAACCCGCGCCCGCGGTGCCACGGACATCCCCGGGATCCGTGCCGCCCCGGGCCCTACACCCCCGGCATCGCGCGCTTCAGCGGCCGGAGCAGCGCGAACAACACGATCGACATGGTGAGCGCGCACCCTCCGAGCAGCGCGAAGAAGGTCGAGTGGGGCCACTTGTCCCACAGCACGCCGATCATCGTGAGCTTGTTCCCGATCGCGGTGGCCACGAACCAGCCGCCCATCATGATGCCCCGGAAGCGCGTGGGCGCCACCTTCGAGACCAGCGACAGCCCCATCGGCGAGAGCATGAGTTCGCCCAGCGAGATCACGGCGTACGCGCCGATCAGCCACAGCGGCGACACCTTGCCGGTGTCCCCGCCCGACTTCGCGGCCGCGTACATGATGAAGAAGCACATCGCCGAGAGGAACATCCCGATCGCCATCTTGGTGGGCGTCGAGGGCTCCAGCCCCTTCCGGTCGAGCCACCGCCAGAAGAAGATCAGCGGGAAGGTGAGCGAGACGATCCAGAACGGGTTGATGGCGTTCGAGATCACCCCCGAGACGTTCCAGTCGGTGTTCTCGTTGGCCCAGTAGGTGAGCGTCGAGCCATTCTGGTGGAACACCATCCAGAACACGATGACGATCGCGTAGATGACGATGAGCGCGCCGATGCGGCGCGCGTCCGACACCTCGTCGATGGCGCGCCGCGGCACCGCCGCGCCGCCCGCCGCGGCCGCGGCGTGCTGGGCCGCCGCGCGATCCACGACGTGGCGCTGGAAGGACCACAGGATCGCCACCGAGATCACCATGCCCGCGGCCGCGAACGCGAACGCGTGGCGGAAGCCCCACTGGCGGCTCGCCCACTCCGCCACCAGCGGCGCGAGGAAGGCGCCGATGTTGATGCCCATGTAGAAGACGTTGTAGGCGCGGTCCTTCAGGTGGCTGCCCTCGTGATAGAGGTTCCCGACCATCGCCGAGACATTGGGCTTGAAGAACCCGTTGCCGACCACCAGGCAGGCCAGCGCCCCGTAGACCGCGGGGAGCGAGTGCACGGTGAGCAGCAGGTAGCCGACCATGAAGATCACGCCGCCGATCAGCACCGAGCGCTTGTACCCCAGCCCGCGGTCGGCGATGAACCCGCCGATGAGCGGGCTGGCGTACACGAACATCAGGTAGTTCGCGTAGAGCCCGGTGGCCTGCGCCGCGGTCCACGAGAAGCCCTCGGGGCTGCGCAGGTAGAGCGTGAACATCGCCAGCATCGAGTAGAAGCCGAAACGCTCCCACATCTCGGTGGCGAACAGGACGTAGAGGCCTTTCGGATGCTTCTCGGCCGGGACTGCGGCGGCTGGCGCGCTCATCGGCTCGTCCTCGGTGGTGGGTGACGGGGGCGCGTGCACTTTACACCACCGTGCCGCACGAATCAGCCCCCGCGGGCCTCGTCGATGACCACGCGCGCCAGGGTGCGCGAGAGGCGCTGGGCGACGCGGAACACCAGGAACGACGCGACCACGATCAGCCCCGCCACCAGCCCCCACCACAGCCCGGCCGGGCCGAGGCCGGCCCGGAACGCGAGGGCGAGGCTCACCGGCAACCCGAGCAGCCAGAAGCCGAGCACGTTCACGATCATCGGCGCGCGCGTGTCCCCGACCCCGCGCAGCACGCCGATCGAGACCACCTGCAGGCCGTCGAACACCTGGAACACGCCGGCGATCGGGATCAGCACCACCGCCACGCGCAGCACCGCGGCCTCGCGCGAGTACACGCCCGCGAGCGCGCCGGGCACCAGCAGCAGCACGAGCGCCGAACCGAGCATGAACGCGGCGCCGGTGGCGAGCGCCGCCACCGCGCCGCGCCGCGCCCCGCCGGGGTCGCCCGCCCCCACCGCCTGACCCACCAGCACCGCCGCCGCGCCCGAGATCCCGAGCGGCACCATGAACGTGAGCGAGGCGATGTTGATGGCGATCTGGTGCGCGGCCATCGCCTCGGTCCCGATGCGCCCCATGAGCAGCGCCACCACCGAGAACACGCCCATCTCGAGCTGGAACTGCACCCCGATCGGCACGCCCAGCCGCAGCATGCGCGCCAGCGGCCCGGCCTCGAGCGCCGCGCGGCGGAAGCGCCCTAGGTGCGGCACCAGGTCGCGCCACCCCAGCGCCAGCAGCGTGACCACCATGCTCCAGCGTGCCGCCGAGGTCGCCCAGGCCGCACCGGCCGCGCCCAGCCCCGGCGCCCCGAGGTGGCCGAAGATGAGCGCCCAGGCGAGCACCAGGTTGAACAGGTTGGCGACCACGATGGTCCACACGATGGGCGCCATGCGGCCCATCGCCTGGAGGCTCTGGCGCAGCACGATGAAGCCGTAGAACGGCAGCACGCCCGGGATGCACCCGAGCGCGTAGCCGGCCGCGCGCGGCACCACGTCGGCGGGCTGGCCGAGCCAGACGAACGCCTGCCGCGCCGGCAGGAACCCGAGCGAGGTCACGCCCGCGATCGCGAGCGCCAGCACCAGCCCGCGCTGCATGCCGCGCGCCACGCCCTCCGGATCGCCGGCGCCGACCGCCTGGGCCACGATCGGGTCGAGCGCGAACAGCGTGCCCATGCCCAGCCCGCAGACGCCGAAGAAGTAGAGATTCCCGAGCGCGCCCGCCGCCAGGTCCGCGGCCGAGAGATGGCCGAGCAGGATGGAGTCCACCACGCCCATCGCCATCATCCCGACCTGCACCACCACGATCGGCAGCGCGAGCGCCAGCAGGCGCCGCAGGTCCGCGGCACGCGGGCGGAACGAGGTCGCGGTGGTTCGGGTCTCGGTGGGCGTCATCGGGTCCTCGCACCGCGCCCGCGCCGGAGACGCCGACGCGCGCGACTCGTGCGAGCCGCGCGCGCGTGCGTCGCGCCGGAGCGCGCGGGGGCTACTCGGGCTTCATCGAGCCGACCAGCGCGTCGAAGTCGCCGCGGGCAGCGTCGATCGTCTTCTTGGGACCGGTGAGCTTGAAGAACACCGAGCCCTGCGGCCCGGTGACGATGGCGCCGTGCAGCGCGTAGCCGGGGCGCGAGCCGGTGGACTGCATCATCGGGCCGCCGGGGGAGAGATAGGTGCCCGCCACCTTCACCAGCGCCACCTTCAGGCCTCTCACCTCGCGCGTCGTGCGCTCGGGCGTGGAAGCGCCCTCGAACTGGCCGACCCAGCGCGCGATGTTGGCTTCCACGTCGCCGCCCTGCGAAGCGCCGAAGTAGAACACCCCGCACTCCCCGCCCTCGGCATCCCCGGGCGCCGCGGGCACCACGTAGGTCGCCACCCGCATCGGCCGGTCGTCCGCGAGCGTCCAGCGCTTCGGCATCGTCCACTTCACGCCGGCCGCCGCGTCGGGCGCGGTGCTCGGCGGCGCGTCGACGATGGTGCCCGCCATCGGCTCATGACCGGGAGGCATCTGGCCCGGAGCCATCTGACCGCCCGCCCCGCCGGGGGCGATCATGCCGCGCGTCTCCCCGCCCTGGCCTTCCGGGGCAGCGGCGGCGGGTGCCTGCTTCTTCTGGCAGCCCGCCAGTGCGAGGGCCGCACACAGGAGGGTCGTGATGGGAACCAGGACGATGCGCTTCATGCGAAGGGCTCCTTACGCGGTGACGCGGGGCACGGCCGCCCCGGCAGGACGTGGACACGAGCGCGGCATCCTAGCATCCCCTGCCCCGGCTCGCACAGTCGGGGACGTCCGGGTCGCGCACCCGAGCCGGCCGCGCCGGTGGCACGGGCGCCGCGACCGCACGGCCCGGTCGCCGGCCGTCACCCCGGAGGGAGCGAGCGCTCGAGCTCTTCGAGGACCGCCTGGAAACGCGCGTCGCCGCGGATCGAGTCGAGGTTGCTGTCGTTCCGCAGCCATCCGAGCCGGTTCATCCCCGCCCGCACCGAGCGCTCGACGAAGTCCAGCGCCGACTCGGGCTGGCCCGCGATGGCGTGGATGCACGCCATGTTGTAGAGCAGCATGGCGTCCTCGGGATCCAGCGCCAGCGCGCGCTGGGCCCACTCCATCCCGCGCTCGCGCTCGCCCAGCGCCACCAGCGCGTTGGCTCCCATGTAGAGCGCGCGGACATCGTCGGGATGGAACGCCAGCCGCTTCTCGGCCACCGCGAGCCCGCTGCGGCGGGCGGCCTCGGCGCGCTGCGGCTGTCGGAGGTCCTCGTAGATCTGGCCCGCCAGCAGCGGCGACTGGTAGTCCTCGGGGCGCAGCTCGAAGGCCTTCTCGTAGAGCCGCAGGGCCTTCTCGAGATCGTCCTGCATGAACGCGTCGCGCGCGTAGAAGTAACACGCCTCGAACAGCCGCGGATCGAGTCGCAGCGCGGCCTCGAACTCGCGCTCGGCGGCCGCGTGGTCACGCGTGAGCGAGAGCGCGAGCCCGAGCGAGACGTGCGCCTGGGCCAGTCCGGGATCGAGCTCGACCGCCCGGCGTCCGGCCTCGATGGCGGCGGAGCGCATCGCCTCCTGCCCCATCACGTGCATGAAGAGATAGGTGCAGCAGTCGGCCAGCCCGGCATGGGCGAGGGCGTACCCGGGATCGATCTCGATGGCGTGGGTGAACATCTGGCGCGCGAAGCCCACCCCGCGGCGGCTGTACTGGTAGAAGAACATCCGGCCCCGGAGGTAGTACTCGTAGGCTTGGACGTCGACGGTGGACACCTTCCCGAGCGCCGCCCGCTGGCTCGGGCTCAGGGTGATCCGCAGCGCCTCCACGATATGGCGCGCGATTTCCTCCTGGATCGCGAAGATGTCCTTCATCTCGCGGTCGTAGCGCTCCGACCAGAGGCAGTAGCCGGCTTCCACGTCGGTCAGTTCGGCCGCGATCCGCAGCTGGCTCCCGACCTTGCGCACGCTGCCCTCGAGCAGGTGCCGCACCCCGAGGCGGCGGCCGATCTCGCGGCTGCCGAGCGGCGCCCCCTTGAACTGGAACGAGGAGGTGCGCGAGGCCACGCGCAAGTGCTCCACGCGGGCCAGCGCCGTGATGATCTCCTCGGCGACCCCCTCACAGAAGTAGTCCTGGTCCCGCGCCTGGCTCATGTCGGTGAACGCGAGCACCGCGATCGAGACGGTCGCCGCGCTCCCGGCGGCGTCGGTCTCGGCGCGGATCCCGGAGAGCATGACGCGGAGATCCTCGGCCGACTGCAGGCGCAGCGCACGGTCCTTCTCGAGGCAGCGCGCCACCACCTCGTCGAGGCGTCGCGGCAGCTCGGGACGGAGGCGCGAGGGGGGGACCGGCACGTCGGTCACGATCGCCGCGGCGAGGGCGGCGATGGTCTCGCCCTCGAACGGACGGCGCCCGGTCGCCATCTGGTAGAGCATCACGCCGAAGGCGAAGATGTCGGAGCGATGGTCCACGCGCTCGGCCCGGATCTGCTCGGGCGACATGTAGTGGAGCGTCCCGGCCAGTTGGTCCTCGCGGTTCCAGGCCTGGGTGCTCCATGCCGAGCCGGGGCCGACCGGCTCGGGGCGGCGCACCTGGGCGAGGCCGAAATCGAGGATCTTGACCCGCCCGCCGGCGGTGACCATCACGTTCGCCGGCTTGAGGTCGCGGTGGACGATGCCCGCCTGGTGCGCGGCCCCCAGCGCGTCGGCCACCGCGATGGCGATCTCGAGGAGCCGGTCGATCGCCATGCCCGAGGAGGGGATCAGCTCGCGCAGCGTGCGACCGGCCAGCAGTTCCATGGTGAAGAAGCGGACGTCATCGACCTCCTCGACGGAGTGAAGGGTCACGATGTTGGGGTGGTTGAGCGCCGCGACCGCCTGCGCTTCGCGCTTGAACATCGCGTGCGTGCCCGGGTCCGGGGCCAGCTCGTCGGAGAGGATCTTGATGGCGACCTCGCGCCCGAGCCGGGTGTCGAGCGCCTTCCAGACCGTCCCCATCCCGCCGCGGCCGATCATCTCGATCAGCCGGTAGTGCGCGAGTGACGCGCCGGGCTCGAGTGACATCCGGGCAGCCTCCGAAGTCCGAGCCGGGGTGGCCCGGAGTGCTGGCGGCAGTCTACACGAACCCGCGGGGCCCGCGCCCTGACACCCCGGCGCCCTTCCGCTAGACTCCCGGCAACGCGGTCGGTCGCCGCACCTTCCGGCGGAGGTCCTGGTGCCCACTCCCAATGATGTCCTCGTCACCCGGCTGGTCGGCACGCTGTGGGGCGTGCTCGCGCGCCACGCCGAGCCCGAGGCCGTGCTGGCGACCATCCTCCAGCACGCGGTGGCGGTCACCGGCGCGACGCGCGGGGTGTTCGTCGAGGTGAGTCCGAAGGGGGAGCTGGCGTTCAACGTGCTCCACAGCTACCGGGCGGACGCCCTGCGGGACGCCGGACACTACAGCCGCGCGGTGTTCGCGACCTGCCTGCGCACCGGCGAGGACCTGGTGCTGCGCGACGCCGTGGCCGACATGCCGGCCGACGAGACCCAGACCATCCGCATGTACCGGATGGCCGCGGTGCTGTGCATGCCCATCCGGGTCGGCGACCGCATCGCCGCGCTGCTCCATCTCGAGAGCGGACAGGTCGGCTATTTCGACGACTCCCACCGGCAGCGGCTGCGCCCGCTCCTCGACCTGGTCACCCCCGTGCTCGAGGCGCTGGCGGCCGGCCGCGCGGTGCTCCAGGAGCGCGACCACCTCGCCGAGTCGGAGCGGCGTCTACTCGAGGAGGCGGAGGAGAACCGCCGGTTGCTGGCTCGCGACTGGTCCTTCGGTCGCTTCGTCGGACGCAGTCCGGCGGTGCGCGAGCTCGAGACGCAGGTGCACCAGGCGGCGGCCGCGCCCTACCCGGTCCTGCTGATCGGCGAGACCGGCACCGGCAAGAGCATCCTCGCGCGCATCCTCCACGGGGCGAGCCCGCGCGCGAAGCAGCCGTTCGTCACGGTGTTCTGCCCCTCGCTCGAGAAGTCCATGGTCGAGGCCGAGCTGTTCGGCCACCGCCGCGGCGCGTTCACCGGCGCCGAGGCCGACCGGCCCGGCAAGGTGCAGGCCGCGGAGCGCGGCACGCTCTTCCTCGACGAGATCGGGGACCTGCCGCTGGAGCTGCAGCCGAAGCTGCTGCGCCTGCTCCAGGAGAAGACCTACGAGCGCCTCGGCGACGCGGAGGAACGGCGCGCCGACGTGCGGGTGATCGCGGCCACCAACCACGATCTCGAGCAGGAGGTGCGCGAGGGGCGGTTCCGCCGCGACCTGTTCGAGCGCCTGGACTACGTGCCCGGTGCGCGTGCCTCCTCTGCGCGAGCGGCTCGAGGACATCCCGGTCATCCTTCGTCACTGCCTCGACCAGACCGAGACCGGGCGCTGGGTCGAGATCGGCGCCGATGCCGCGCGCTACCTCCAGGCGCTGGACTTCAGCTGGCCCGGGAATGTGCGACACCTCGAACAACTGGCCGCGCGCCTCTCGATCGAGGGTCAGCGCCGCCCCATCGCCGTCGCGGACCTCGAGCGCCTCCTGGGCGCGGGAGTGGCGCGGGCCGCGGCGGAGGCGGCGGGCCCGGTGCCGGGCGGCGTGCCCGTCGGCGAGCGAGCGCCCGCGGGCAAGGGAGCCCGGCCGGATGCCACCCTCGGACTGGAGGCCGGACTGCCCCTGCTGCTCGCGGAGGCCGAGCGATCGTGGCTCGAGGCCGCGTTGCGCCGGCACCCCGGCGTGACCCGCGCCGAGCTGGCCGCGAAGCTCAAGATCAGCGAGTCGGCCCTCTACAAGAAGCTCCGCCTCTACGGGCTCGGAGGCTGAGGGGCGAGCGTTCCCGTGGCGCTATCCCTCCCCCGGAGGGCCAAGCTGTGTCTGGGAAGCCCGAGTGCAAGGCGGCGAGGAGCGACGAGCGAGGCGTATCGTCAGATACTCCGCAGCGAGGAGCGACGAAGCCAACGCCGCAATCGGGCTTCCCAGACACAGCGTGCGGCCACTCCTTTGCCGGGAGTGGCCGCGCCCTGGGAGTGGCCGCGCTCCACCGGTCACTGCAACGAGCCGCCAGCGGCGGCCCCATTCCGGGCTGCCGGGTCCCCTCCCGCGAGCATCGGGGTCGCGGGCTCCTCGTCCCCGTACAGGGGCGCCGGGAGCGACCAGGCCCACCGCGCGAGCAGGGTGCGGAGCGCTCGCTCGAGATTGTGATCGTTCTCGCGCCATTCGAGGGCGGCGTTCCAGAACGCGCTCCCGTCGGCCTCGAAGTTCTGCTCGGCGCTGGCGGGCGGCAGTCCATGCCCGGCGGCCCCCGAGATCCACCACAACCGCGTGCCGTCCGCGTCCGTGAGCGAGGCGGTCATGCCGACCACTCCGCGCCCGCCGTCGGCGATCTCCCACCGATCGATCCGAACGCTCAGCACCGCGTGCACCCCGAGCAGCCCGGCCAGCCGACCCGCCATCCACGGCTCCACCTCGCCGCACCGCCAGATCTGCTCGTCCACCTCGCTCGCGAGGTTGCCCGGTTCGACGGTGGCCTCGGAGAGACGCGCCCGCACCTCGTCCGCGGGCATCCACCGGGTCGTGGATGGCTGGTAGAGCCCGACCCATGCCGCCTCGACCTGGCGTTCCGCGCGCGGATCGCGGGCCACGCCCACGACGGGCAGCACCGCGATGGTGATCGTCCGATGGCTGTCGAGCTGGGCGCCGCGGTAGAGCTCGTCGCGCACCGGAGGGCGGGTCGCCGCGGCGCTCATACCGGTGACCAGTACGACGATCGCTGCGGCCGTGAGGGTTCCGATCCTGCGGTTCATCGCGTGCATGGCTTCCTCCTTCGCTCTCGCGGCTCTTACGCTTTCCGCGCATGTCCGGTTGCAGAGCGCATGCCACGCGGGTCCGAGCCTCACCGTGGCGCCGACCCACCCCGGCAATCGGCCGGGCCACCGCCGCTTGCGCGTCGCACGAGGCCGGAGCTCCGGGCCCGGTCGCCGATGGGGCGGCCACCGGCCCGCTCGCTCCGTCCAGTCGGACTCCACGCCGGCGGAGTGCGCACTCCACCGAACGACAGCCTGGGCGCACGAAGGCCCGGCGGGGCGTGCTGCCCCGCCGGGCCGTGGCGCGTTCGAGGAGGAGGCCTCAGGCCGTGCTGTCGGAGGGCCGGTCGTGGGCGCCGAGCACCCGGTTGAGCGGCCGGTTGGCCATCATCATCAGCAGGCCGTTTCCGAGCCCCAGCGCGGTGAGCATCAGGAAGAAGATCTGCTTGCCCGAGAAGTCGAACATGAGCAGGTGCATCTGGCTCTGGTTCCACTTGTCCCACAGGGTCCCGAGTGCCCCCGAGAGGTAGTTCCCGAAGAAGCTCGAGAGGAACCACGCTCCCATCATCATGGACACCATGCGCTGGGGCGCCACCTTGGTGACCAGCGACAGACCGATCGGCGAGAGGTAGAGCTCCCCGATCGTGATCACGAACGTGGTGCTGACCAGCCACATCACGCTGCGCTTGTCGGTGATGCCCATGCCCTGCGCGCCGACCACCATGACGATGTAGGACAACCCGAGCAGGAAGCAGCCGATCGCCATCTTGGTGACGCTCGAGGGCTCGTTCTTCCCCTTCGCCTGCATCGCCCACACCATGTTGAGCAGCGGCGCGAACGCGAAGATCATGAGCGGATTGAAGGCTTGGAACCACGACGAGGGCGGGACGAAGCCCCCGATCGAGAAGGCCTTGAGATGCCAGCCGAACAGATCGAAGGCCGGGAGGGTCCCCAGCAGCGGGAGGCGGGGCCAGCGCGTGTTCTGGTCCGCCCACAGCTGCATGGTGTTCCCCTGCTGCTCGTAGCAGGCCCAGAACACGATATTGAGGATGCACAGCAGCAGCAGCGCGCCCACCGGCAGGCGCTCCTCGCGGGGCAGCCGGGTGATCCAGAACGTGAGCGCCGTGAGGCACACCCCGACGATCCCCGTGATCACCAGCCCGCGCACCACGGCGGACAGCGACGCGAACATCTGCGGCACGCCGAGGGCGCCGAGCAGCCAGGGCAGGCCGAGCACCAGCACGATGAGCCCCAGTCCGATCCCCACAATGTAGAGCAGGACCAGGCCGATGGCCTTCCCCGATGAGCTCTCGCGGACCGCCGGCTCCGGCGCCAGCATCGGCTGGCCCCAGAGGTAGAGGATCAGGCCGAGGATCATGCCGACGCCGGCGGCGCCGAATCCCCAGTGCCAGCCGAGCGTGGACTGACCGAGCGTGCCGCACACCAGCGGCGCTAGGAACGCGCCCAGGTTGATGCCCATGTAGAATATGGTGAACGCCCCGTCCCGGCGCGGATCGCCCTCCTTGTAGAGCCCCCCCACCTGCGTCGAGATATTGGGCTTGAAGGCGCCGTTGCCGATGATCAGCAGGATGAGCCCGGGGAAGAACAGGCGGGGCGACATCAGCGTGAACTCGCCGATCGCCATCAGGACGCCGCCCAGGATCACCGAGCGGCGCTGCCCGAGCACCTTGTCCGCGAGCATGCCGCCCAGCAGCGGCGTCAGGTACACGAAGGCGGTGTAGAAGCCGTACAGCTGCGAGGACAGCGGCTGGTTCGCGAGCGGGCCGAACAGCATCTCCAGCGAGCCCTTCACCGCGTTGAACCCGAGCACCTGCTGGCCGACATCGGGCTTGATGAACAGGAAGTTCACCATGTAGAGCACCAGCAGCGAGCGCATGCCGTAGTACGAGAAGCGCTCCCACATCTCGGTGAAGAACAGCACGAACAGCCCGACGGGATGCCCCATCAGGGTGCGCTCCTGTGGGGCTTTGACGTTGACGGTGGCGCTCACGATTGGGATCCCCCGGGTCGTGTGAGACGGGCGTGCGCGGGAACGGTGGCGCCTCCGGCGGCCCCGTGGCCCCGGTGCGCGGACCGCGGCAGGATACGCATTCCCGAGGTCGCGGTGAAGGAATCGTTATGGGCGTCCGTCACCGGAGGTGCGAGCGCGGCCGGAGACGGGACGGGCGCGGCGCGGCACGGCGCGGAGGCCCGGCCGCGCCCCGCGGGTCAGGCGTGGACCGTGCCGGCGTCCGCGCGCAGCCGCTCGAACTTCTCCAGCGCGGCCGCGGCGATCAGGCTCACCGCGGCCTCGACCGAGATGCTGAGATGGTTGACGATCAGGTCGTAGCCGAGCGGGTCGTCGATGTCGCGCCCGTAGACCTTGCGCACGAACTCCGCGCGCTCGCGGTCGGCGACGTCGATCATGTGCTCCGCCTGGCGCGCGCCGAGGCCGTCCCGTTCGACCAGGCTCCGTACCCGCACGTCGCGCGGCGCCACCACGCGCAGGTGGAACCCGCCGAGGTGCCCGAGGATGAAGTTCGCGCCGCGGCCCACCACCACGACCCCGCCCAGACGCGCCATCGCCGTCAGGGTCTCGAGCAGCGCGCGCACGTAGTCCGACGCGTCCACCGAGTGGCCGGCGAACAGGGCCTCGATCCAGTTCGAGATCTCGGAGCGCGCGTGCTCGTCGAGCGACTCGAGGATGCGGCGCTGGTAGCCGGTGGTGGCGCACACGCGGTCGATGAGGTCGCGGTCGAGCAGCGTGTACCCGAAGCGTTCGGCGAGCTTCGCGGCCAGTTGCGTGCCGCCGCTGCCGCGCTGGCGTGAGACGGTGATCACCGGCTGGCGCACGGGGCGCGGAGCGCGGGGCGCGAACGCGGCGTTCGAGATCCGGCGCTCGAGTTCCCAGCGGCGCAGCTGACGGTCGAGGATGGCATCGGTGGACGGCATGGCTGCCTCCCGTCGCCACCGGGGTGCCGCGGGCGGTTCGCCGCGCCCGGACGCCACCGGGCGTCCGCCGCATTCCCGCGGCCCGCCGGGGCTCTCTCTCCGGGAACCAGCGTAGCACCGGCCGGACCGGGGCGCGACACGCGAGCGGCCCCGCCCGCATCGGCGGGGCCGCTCGCTCTCGCTCGGTCTCGTCCCGCCGGTCGTTACTCCTTCTTCCAGTCCGGGACGCGGCCCGGGGTCCACGGCGCGCCGGCGTGATCGGCGTCCCGCTCGAGGTCGCGCAGGTCGCCTTCGATCAGCGACTTCACCTGGGGCAGGAAGACGTCGAACGCGGCGGCCGCGAGCTCGTAGTCGTGCCGGTGGGTGTTGGTCGGGTCACCGGTCGTGTACCAGTGCCCGCTCACCACGCGCTGCACACGGTCGGTGATCGAGGGCGGCGTGGGCTCGTTGCGCGACGCCTTGAACGCGTCCCCGTCGAGCGTCACCTGCAGGTCCTTGAGCCTCGACTCGAGCGTCCGGGCGCGCGCGGCGAGCTCCGCGGTCTCCGCGCCGGGCGTCTCGTCGATCGCCTTCTTCAGGTGGGTGAGCCGGACCTGCGCTTCCGCGAGCGCGCGCGATGCCCCGAGGGCGGCCCGCTGCAGGCGGGCGGTCTTCTGCTGGAACGCGAGCAGCGCCCCGCGGTCCTTCGGCGGCAGCGAGGACTCGCCGAGCGTCGACACCGTGAACGCGGCCGGCCCGGCGATGGCGGACAGCCTGCCCTCGACCCGGGTGGCGAGCGACACGCGATAGGTGCCGGGCGCGGCGAGCGGGCCGGCGGGCGGCTGGTCCCACGGCGCCAGGTCGCCGGTCGTGAGGCTCACGGGCTCGCTCGCGGGGTAGCGGAGGTCCCAGGTCACGCGATGGAACCCCGACGTCAGCGGGCCCGTGACCCGTCGCACCACGCCGCCGTCCGGATCGGTCACGGTCAGGATGGCGACCGGGTCCTCCTCGCGCGACTCGGCGCGCAGGCTGTCCCACGACGGATAGAGATTGTCGCCGCCCTTCTTCGCGACCTCCTGCTCCTTCGCCTGGCGCGTCTTCTCGCGCGTCTTGATGGCCTGCCCGACGTAGTAGGTGAAGGTCGCGCCCAGCGGCGGGTTCGGCGCGGTGTAGAACGCGTCGCCCTGCGAGGCCTTGTCGCGCCCCCCGAGCGGCGAGCGTGGGACGAACATCTTCGCCGGTCGCACCGGGAGCAGCACCGTGGCGCTGTCGAGCATCGCCGTGCTCACGCGGCGCAGCGGGGAGAGGTCATCGAGGATGTAGTAGCCGCGCCCGAAGGTCGCCACCACCAGGTCGTCCTCGCGCCGCTGGATGGCGAGGTCCTTGACGCAGATGGGAGGCATGCCGCCCTTGAGCTGCACCCATTTCCGGCCGCCGTCCGCGGTGAAGAACACGCCGAAGTCGGTGCCCACGAACAGCAGGTCGGCGTCGACCGGGTCCTCGAGGATCACGTACACCGAGCCGCGCGCCGGCAGGTCGCCGGCGATGCTGGTCCAGGTGCGCCCGAGGTCGGTGGACTTGAGCACGTAGGGCTTGAAGTCACCCATCTTGTGATTGTTGAACGTGGCGTAGAGCGTGCCGTCGGCATGGCGCGAGGCCTCGACCCGGGACACGTAGGTGAGCTCGGGCACGCCGGTGAAGCGCTCGATGCGCCGCCAGTTCCGCCCGCCATCCTCGGTGACCTGGATCAGCCCGTCGTCGGTGCCGACCGCGATCAGCCCCTCCTTCCGGGGCGATTCGCTGAGGGCGACGATATTGCCGTAGAACGAGGTCGAGGCGTTGCGCGCGACCGCGTCCACGCTCCACACGCGGTCCATCACCGGGAGCCGGTTGCGGTCGAGCTGCCGCGTCAGGTCCCCGCTCACCGGCACCCAGGTGTCGCCGCGGTCGTCGCTGCGGAACAGCCGATTGGCGGCGAAGTAGAGCCGCGTGTGCAGGTGCGGGCTGAGGATGAAGGGCGAGTCCCAGTTCCAGCGCAGCGGCGGCTCGCCCGGCTCGGGCTGGGGCTGCAGATCGAGCGTCTCGCCGGTCTTGCGGTCGTAGCGCACCAGCCCGCCGTACTGCCACATCGAGTACACCATGTCCGGGTCGGTGGGATCCACGCGGGTCTGGTAGCCGTCGCCGCCCACGGTGATGAAGCAGTCCTGGTTGGTGATCCCGTGCTCGGTGCGGGTGCGCGACGGCATGCCGATGCTGTTGTTGTCCTGGGTGCCGCCGTAGATGTTGTAGAACGGCTCGGCGTTGTCCACCTCGACCTTGTAGAACTGGGTCACCGGCAGATTGGCGAAGAACTTCCAGGTCGCGCCGCGGTCGTAGGACTCGTACAGCCCGCCGTCGCAGCCGGCGATCAGGTGCTGATTGTCACCCGGCTCGATCCACAGCGCGTGGTTGTCCACGTGCTTGAAGGTCTCGCCGACCTTCTTCCAGGTCTTGCCCGCGTCCTCGGTCACTTGCATCCAGGTGTCCATCGAGTACACGCGGCCCTCCACCTTCGGGTCGGCGATCAGCTCCTGGTAGTACTGGGCGCTCCCGCTCACGAAATCGCCGCGCTTCTCCCAGTGGCTGCCGCCGTCGGTGGAGCGGAAGCAGCCGCCGTTCTTGCGCGTCGCCTCGACCGTGGCGTAGATCGTATTGGGATCCTGGGGCGAGAGGCACATGCCGATGCGGCCGATGTCCCCCTCCGGCAATCCGGCGGTGAGCCGGGTCCACGTCTTGCCACCGTCGGTGCTCTTGTGGATCCCCGAGCCGGGGCCGCCGTCCACCATGGCCCAGACCCGGCGACCGCGCTGGTACGAGACGGCGTACAGCACCTCGTGGTCGCGCGGGTCGATCACCACCTCGCTCACGCCGGTCCACGGGTCGATGTCGAGCACGCGGTTCCATGTCTTCCCGCCGTCCTCGGTCTTGTAGAGCCCGCGGTCGCCGCCCTTGGCCCACAGCGGCCCCTGCGCGGCCACGTACACCACGTCGCTGTTGGTCGGATCGACGGCGATCTGGCCGATGTGCTCGCTGTTCTCGAGCCCGACCTTCTTCCACGAGCGGCCGCCGTCCACCGACTTGTAGAGGCCATCGCCATAGCCCACCGAGCGCTGGCTGTTGTTCTCGCCGGTGCCCACCCACACCGTGAGCGGATGGCTGGGGTCGATGGTCACGCACCCGATCGAGTACGAGACCTGCTCGTCGAAGATGGGCGCGAACGTGGTGCCCGCGTTGGTGGTCTTCCACACCCCGCCGCATGCGACCGCGACATACCACGTGTTGAGATCCGAGGGATGGATGGCGACGTCGATGATGCGACCCGAGGTGAGCGCGGGCCCGATGCCGCGGAGCGCGAGGCCGGTGAACGTGCCGCTGACAAGCTTGCCCTCGGGCGCCTTGGCGGGTTCCTTCGCGGCCCGGGGGGCCGCCGGCTTCGCGGCGGCCCGCGCGGCCGCGGCGGCGGCCAGCTTGGGAGTGGGCTGGGCGGCGGACTTCGCGCTCCGGATGGAGGCCGCGGCGGCGAGTGCCGGAGCGGCGATCAGGAGTGCAAGGCAGACGGCGGCGATGGTTCGGCGCATCGGAGGATCCCTCGCGTGCGGGTGACGGATGCCGGCGCGTGGAGCGACCGCCGGCCGGGATGGAGACGGAGCGTGGGGACTCTAGTCCCTCGGGGATCGTGGCGCGAGCATGCCGGCGGACGAGCGCGGCAGGCCGTGTGCACGAGCGCGGGGGAAGCGTTGCGCGGCGCGCTTCTGCTAAGGTCTCGGCGCGTCGCCCGGGCGGCCTGCCGCGCGCCCCGCCTTCGCCGGCCGCACCCACTTCACGCACCGGAGGGATCCTCATGTCGAACGTGTTCCGCCACGCCACCCTGCCCGCTGCGCTCGCGCTGCTCTCACTCGCCGCGCCCGCGCTCGCCCAGTTCGTCACGCCGCGCGTCAGCCCCAACGCGAGCGTCTCGCAGACCATCGGGGTCACCGACGTCACCGTGAAGTACTGCCGCCCGGGCGTGAAGGGCCGCGTCATCTGGGGCGGGCTGGTGCCCAAGGACAAACCCTGGCGCACCGGCGCCAACGAGGCGACCAGCTTCACCGTCACCCACGACGTCACGGTGAACGGAAAGCCGCTCGCGGCCGGCACCTACGCCCTGCTCACCATCCCCGGTGAGAAGGACTGGCAGGTGGTGTTCAACTCCGACAAGGACCTGTGGGGCGCGTACGAGTACAAGCCCGAGCACGACGTGCTGCGCGTGACGGCCACGCCGAAGCCCGCCGAGCACGAGGAGTGGATGCGCTTCGCGTTCGAGAACCTCACCCCGTCGAGCGCCGACCTGGTGCTGCGCTGGGAGACGCTCGAGCTGCCAGTGACCATCGCGGCGGACGTGAACGGCATCATGCTCGCCTCCGCCCGCGAAGCCGTCACCCAGGCCAAGGCCGACGACTGGCGCACGCCGTACCAGGCGGCGCGCTGGGGCTTCGACAACGGCCAGGCGCTCGAGGAGGCCGCGAAGTGGCTGGAGAAGTCGCTCACGGTGCAGACCACGTTCGCCAACCTCGGCCTCAAGGCGCGCTGGCTCGCGAAGGACGGCAAGACCCAGGACGCCATCGCCGCCGGCCGGAAGGCCGTCGAGCTGGGCAAGGCGAGCCCCGACAAGCCCGACACCGCGCCGCTCGAGAAGTCGATCGCTGAGTGGGGCGCGGTGAAGTAGCGGCGCTCCCGCCGGTTCAGGCCGCCGCGGCCGATGCGCCGCGGCGGCCGACCAGCGGCTCCAGCGCGAGCGCGAGCAGCACGACGAGCGCGCAGCCCAGCACGTTGTACCAGAGGAACGAGATGGCGGTGAGCCGGAAGCACGCGATCACCGCCCCCTCGGCCACCAGCGCGGCGAGGAACACCGCCGTCCCGCCGACGCGCCGGAGATAGAACGCGGTGAGGAAGATGCCGAGGATGGTGCCGTAGAACAGCGAGCCGAGGATGTTCACCGCCTCGACCAGCGTGCCCAGTCCGCTCGCCCAGCCGGCGAACGCGATCGCGAACCCGGTCCACGCCACGGTGGCGATCCGCGACACCACGAGGTCGCGGCGCTCGTCGGGCACGTGTCCGGGCAGCCGGCGCCACACGTCCACCACCGTGGTCGAGGCGAGCGCGTTCAGCTCGGCCGAGGTGGAGTTCATCGAGGCCGCGAACACCGCGGCGAACACCAGCCCGATCAGCCCCGCGGGCAGCGACCCGAGCACGAACCACAGGAAGACGTAGTTGTTGTCGTTGCCGCTCGAGCCCGGATTGGCGGCACGCACCAGCGCCGCGGCCTCGGTGCGCGCGGCGCGCACGCGCGCGTCGGCGGCGCGCAGCCCGGCGGCGGCGCGGGTCTCGGCCGCGGCGTCGTGCGCATGGCGCGCGGCGACCAGCGCCTGCGCGTCGCCGCGCCGCTCGGCGAGGGCGGCGGCGTGCGCCCCCTCGAGCGCGCTCCAGCGCGCGGCTCCGGGACCGTGGGCGGCGCGTGCGGCCTCGACCGGATTGAAGTGGAGCGGCGGCGGCACGAACAGCGACACCGCGAACACGGTGACCCCGAGCGCCAGGATGACGAGCTGCATCGGCACCTTGAGCATGCCGTTCACCAGCAGCCCGCGGCGGCTCTCCCCGACCGAACGCCCGGTCAGGTAGCGCCCGACCTGCGACTGG
Source organism: Candidatus Eiseniibacteriota bacterium (assembly GCA_963776245.1). Lineage (GTDB taxonomy): Bacteria > Eisenbacteria > RBG-16-71-46 > RBG-16-71-46 > RBG-16-71-46 > CAVSAC01. The sequence continues at coordinate 199,221 of CAVZLN010000008.1, forward strand.
TCGGTGCCGAAGTAGGCGAGCTGGAGGAAGAACCCTCCCAGCAGCCCGGACCACAGGTTGTAGCGATCGTTCGGGTCGAACCGCAGCTCGACCGCCGTGAGCTTGCCGAGGCGCCCCGCGAGGTGCGCCGCGTCCCCGGCGCTCACCCCCGCGGGCAGCGCGGCCAGCGCGAGCGCCCACGCCAGGCCGAACGTCACGAGGATGATGAGGAACTGGAGCGTGTGCGTGTGGCTCACCGCGCGGCTGCCGCCCACCGCCGTGTACGCCACCACCAGCGCGCCCAGCAGCGCGCACGTCCAGCGCACGTCCCAGCCGAGGATCACCGACAGCACCAGCGCCGGCGCGTAGATGGTGAGTCCGGCGGCCAGCCCGCGCTGCACCAGGAACAGCCCGGCGGCGAGCGAGCGCGTCTTGGAGTCGAAGCGTCGCTCCAGGAACTCGTACGCCGTGAACACGCGCAGGCGGTGATACAGCGGCACCGCGGTGACCGAGAGCACCACCATCGCCAGCGGCAGGCCGAAGTAGAACTGCACGAAGCGCAGTCCGTCGGCGAAGCCCTGTCCCGGCGTCGAGAGGAAGGTGATCGCGCTCGCCTGGGTGGCCATCACCGAGAGCGCCACCATCGGCCACGGCATCGCGCGGCCGGCCACCAGGTAGGCGTCGAGGCTGCCGCTGGCGCGCCCACGCCACAGCCCGTAGCCCACGAATCCCGCGAGCGTCACCGCCAGCACCACCCAGTCGAGCGCGCTCACGCGAAGGTCCGGGTGAGCCACAGCAGCAGCAGGATGAGGAACGCGAGCCAGGCGATCACCACGGCGTAGGCGCGCGGCCACGCGCCGAGCGGCGCGCCCGGCTCGGCGCCTCCCGCGCGCGGCGCGGGTCCGCGCGGCTCAGGCTCGCGCGGCATCGCGCTCACCGACCGCCGTTGACAAGGTTGAGCAGCAGGCGGTAGGCGCCCGGCACGCCGGCCGGGATCTGGCGGAAGAACCCGTAGCCGTCGTAGATGAACATCCCCTTGCCCACTCGCGCGGCGAGCAGCCCACCGTCGCGCGCCGGCTCGCCCGGGTCGTGGCTCGAGAGCAGCGCCTCGTAGCGTGCGTCCCACTGGTCGGCGAAGTAGAGCCCGCGCTCCTGCACCCAGCCCTCGAAGTCCGCGGCGCCGATCGCGTGCGGCCGGGTGAGCAGCACGTGGCCGGGCTTCAGCAGCGTGACCGGGGCCTCCTCGACGGTGACGCGATCGCGCGAGATGCGCATCGGGTAGGGCCACAGCGACTCGCGCAGCCCATCGTCGAGCGTGTTGTACTGCACCAGCAGCGTGCCCCCTGCGCGCACCCAGTCGAGCAGGCGCGGCTGGAGCGCGCGCAGGCGCTCGCGGGTGTTGTAGGCACGCACCCCGGTGACGATGGTGACGAAGCGCGCCAGGTCGGCGTCGGCGAGGTCGTCGTCGCCCAGCAGCGTGACGCGATAGCCGCACTGGCGGAGCGCCTCGGGGACAGCGTCGCCGGAGCCCATGACGTAGCCCACCTCGCCGCGGCCCGCGGCCAGGTCGGCGCGCACCACGCGCGCCTCGGCGGGCGGGAACAGGGTCTGCTCGGGGATGTGGGCGTGCGAGATGGTCTCCCGCGCGCGGTCCCACGCGCCGCGCGCGCCCGTGAAGCGCGCGCCGAGCGCGCCGGCGAGCGGCGCCGCGCCCGGGTGCACGGCGAAGCTCAGTGTCTGCTCCACGCCGCCGCCTTCGAGCGCGACCGGGGCGCTCGCCGGTTCGCACGTGAAGCCCGCGGGAAGCGCGAGCCGCACCGCGCCCGCGACCGGCCGCGCGCCGGAGCGCGCGGTGACCCGCACGGTGCGCGGCGCGCGGTCGGGAAACACGTACACCGCGCGGTCGAGCGCCAGCGTGATCGGGGGCTCCACCACCAGCGCGCGATAGCGCTCGCCCTCGACCGGGTCCACCCGGCGCGACAGGAACGGCACGTCGAACGCGACGGTGTCGGCGCCGAAGCGCATCACGAAGCGGGCGACCGGCGACGCCGGCTCCTCGGGCAGCCCGATGAGGTCGGGATCGTCGACGTGGAAGCGGGCGCCGTCGGCCGGCGCGCGCATCCAGTAGGGCTGCGAGATCGGCAGGGTCGCGGGGAGCACCACCGTCGCCACGGCGGCCCGCGCGCGATTCGGCTCGAGCGCACGGTAGAGGCCCGAGCGGCGGGACACGCTGTCGGCGGCCGCGGCGCGCGCGACCCCGCCGAACGGCAGCTCGATCCGCTCGAGCGACGCCGGCGTGTCGGTGCGCACCAGCGCCATCAGGTCGAGCGCCACGGTGTCCCCGGGCGCCGCGGCGGGCGCCTGGGTGATGGCCTCGAGCCACAGCCCGGCACACCCGCGGATGACGTCGAGCAGTTCGCCGCGCTTGGCGCGCACCGTCACGTCGTCCGGCGACAGCGCGTCGAGCGCCGCCTTGGCGCGCATCAACGCCGGGAGCGACGTCGCGGGCCGGTCGGGATCGAACGCGCGCTCGGCCTCGGCCAGCCACGCCCGCACCGGAGCGCCCCCGCGCACGCGCGACCAGGTCAGGTCGACGCCCTCGAACAGGTCGGAGTCCGCGGGCGCGCCCGCGCGCAGCTCGAACGAGTTGGGGATCGACCCGCGCCGCTCGGCCGAGCCGAATCCCTGGCTCTTGTGCATGGTGCGGCTCTCGCCCGCCAGTTCGGTGAACGAACGTCCGAGTTCCGGGCTGTAGGCGCCGAGATCCACGGTCAGTCGTCTCGCCCCCGGCGCGGGAGCGCCACGGAACACGTTCCACAGGATGCGCTTCGCCTGCCACGGCGCCCCGCACTCGGGGAACCGCGCGGGATCGGCCGCCGCGGCGAACGCCTCCTCGGCCAGCAGCGCGGAGGCGGTGTGGTGGCCGTGACCGCCCCCGCCGTCGGTCGGGAAGCGCGTGACGAGGATGTCCGGGCGCACCCGGCGGATGACCCGCACCACGTCGGCGAGGATCGAGTCGCGCCCCCACTTCGCCAGCGTCTCGTCGGGCCCCTTCGAGTACCCGAAGTCCACCGCGCGCGTGAACCACTGCTGAGCGCCGTCGATGCGGCGCGCGCCGAGCAGCTCGTGGGTGCGGATCAGGCCGAGCTCGGCGCCCAGTTCGGTGCCGATCAGGTTCTGCCCTCCGTCTCCGCGCGTGAGCGAGAGGTAGCCGGCGCGCACCAGCCGGCCCTGCGCGAGCCAGGCGAGGAACGCCGTGTTCTCGTCGTCGGGGTGCGCCGCGATGTAGAGCGCGCTGCCGGTGACCTGGAGCCGCCGCAGCGCGAGCCGGAGCTGGGCCGCGTCCATGGGCGCCGGCGGTCGCGGGTCGGCCAGCGCGGAGACGAGCGGGAGCGCGGCGGCGAGCGCGAGGGCGAGGGCCAGCGAGGCGGCGGGACGACGCACCGGGAACCAGGGCATGCGAGACGACCTCCGTGGGGAATCGGGCCGCAGGGCGACGGGAACCGCGGGCGATCGCGCGCGGGGCCGACATGCTAGCACGCGGCGCGGCGCGTGGGCCGGTGCGTTTCCCCGCCCGTGGCGCGCCTGATATCCTGCCTCCGGTGCACGCCCCACGGCGTCTCTCCGCCATGCCGAACCTGGAGGTCCGACCCATCATGGGCATCAGTCAGCTTGCGAAGTCCATCGCGGAGTCGCCCACGTTGAAGCTGAACGAGGAGGCCCGCCTGCTCCGCGAGAAGGGCGAGGCGGTGATCCACCTCGGGATCGGCGAGCCCAAGAACAAGGCGCCGATCGCGGCCATCCTGTCGTCCGCCGCCAAGCTCTCCGTGGGTGACGTCAAGTATTGCCCGACCGACGGCGTCCCGTCGCTCAAGAAGGCGATCGTCCGCTACACCGAGGAGGCCTACGACAAGGTCGTGGGCGCCGAGAACGTGATCGTCTCCTCGGGCGCGAAGCAGTCGCTCTACAACCTCCTCTACTGCTTGGTCAATCCGCAGGACGAGGTGGTGGTGCTGGCGCCCTACTGGGTGTCGTACCCCGAGATGGTCCGCATGGTGTACGGCGTGCCGGTCATCGTCACGCCCGCGGACGGCTCGTTCGTGCCGCGCTTCGAGGAGATCGAGCAGGCGGTCACCTCGAACACCCGCGTGATGCTCCTCAACAGCCCCAACAACCCGTCGGGCGCGGTGTTCCCCGATGCGCTGATCGAGAAGATCGTGGGGCTGTGCGAGCGCAAGAACATCTACCTCATCATGGACGACATCTATCACAAGCTGGTGTTCGACGGCGTGTGTCCGGCCCCCGGCTGGCGCTTCACGACCCGGGACATCGAGTCGACCCGGGTGATCGTCGTCAACGGCATCTCGAAGCTCTACGGCATGACCGGGTTCCGCATCGGCTGGACGATCGCGAGCCGGGAACTGGTCCAGACCATGACCAACGTGCAGGCGCAGACCACCTCGTGCGCCTCGCTCGTGATGCAGGCCGGCGCCGAAGGCGCGCTCACCGGGCTCCAGAGCCAGGTCGAGTCGCTGCGGCTCACGATCCAGAACAACCGCGACGTCATGATGCAGGAACTGACCTCGTTCTCGGGCGTGAAGTGCGCGAAGCCCCAGGGCACGTTCTATTGCCTGCCCGACATGCGCGCCTACGAGAAGGACTCGGTGAAGCTCTCGGAGTTCCTGCTCAAGAAGGCGCGCGTGGTGACCGTGCCGGGCAAGGAGTTCGGCATGGAGGGCCACCTGCGCCTGTCGTACGCCGGCACGGTGAAGGACGTCACGGAGGGCATCGCCCGCATGAAGTGGGCGCTCGACGCCAAGGCGCCGACCGAGATCTACATCGGGGACCGCAAGATGGTGAGGGACTGGAAATGATCAACTACCTCGACATCAAGACGCCCGCGCAGGGCGAGGCCGGGGCGGTCCGCAGCGACTTCGGGCTGGACAGCCACGGACTCAGCCAGCTTGGCACCGTGTACTGGAATCTCCCCTCTTCCTCGCTCTACGAGGAGGTGGCGTTCCGCCGCGAGGGCCGGATGGCGGCCGAGGGCCCGATCGTGTGCAGCACGGGCAAGCACACCGGCCGCGCGGCGAGCGACAAGTTCGTGGTGCGCGAGCCCTCGTCCGAGGGCCACGTGTGGTGGGGGCAGTACAACCGCCCGTTCGCTCCCGACAAGTTCGACGAACTGTTCGGCCGCCTGCAGGGCTACCTGCAGGGCCGCGACCTGTTCGTGCAGGACTGCAACGCCGGCTCCGATCCCGAGCACCGCATGCCGGTGCGCATCATCACCGAACTGGCGTGGCACTCGATGTTCGCGCGCAACATGTTCCTGCCGCTCAAGAACGCCGAGGAATACCGCCGCCACGTGCCGGACTTCACCGTGATCGCGGCGCCCGGCTTCAAGGGCATCCCGTCGATCGACAACACGGCGACCAACACGTTCATCGTGCTGAACTTCGAGAAGAGGATCTGCATCATCGGCAACACCCAGTACGCCGGCGAGATCAAGAAGTCGGTGTTCACGGTGCTCAACTACCTGCTGCCGCTGCAGGGCGTGATGCCGATGCACTGCTCGGCGAACGTGGGCAAGGACGGCGATGCCGCGCTGTTCTTCGGGCTCTCGGGCACCGGGAAGACCACGCTGTCGGCGGACCCCAGCCGCGGGCTGGTGGGCGACGACGAGCACGGCTGGTCGGACCGCGGGGTGTTCAACTTCGAGGGCGGCTGCTACGCCAAGGTGATCCGGCTCTCGGCCACCGCGGAGCCCGAGATCTTCGCCACCACGCGGCGCTTCGGCACCATCCTGGAAAACGTCACCATCGACCCGGTGTCGCGGCGCATCGACCTCGACGACGAGACCGTCACTGAGAACACGCGCGCCTCGTATCCGCTCTCGTTCATCGGCAACGCGCTCGCCGACGGCATGGGCGGCCACCCGAAGAACGTGGTGTTCCTGACCTGCGACGCCTCCGGCGTGATGCCGCCGATCTCGCGGCTGAGCCCCGACCAGGCGCTCTACCAGTTCATCTCCGGGTACACCTCGAAACTCGCCGGCACCGAGGCCGGGCTGGGCAAGGAGCCCGAGATCACGTTCAGCGCGTGCTTCGGCGGGCCCTTCATGGTGCATCACCCCGCCCGGTATGCCGAGCTGCTCAAGAACAAGGTGCAGCGCCACGGCGCCACGTGCTGGCTGGTGAACACCGGCTGGGTGGGCGGGCCGTACGGCGTGGGCAAGCGCATCAGCATCAAGCACACCCGCGCGCTGCTGAACGCCGCGCTCACCGGCGAACTGAATAGGGTGAAGTTCGGCAAGGACCCGATCTTCGGTTTTGAAGTCCCGAAGACGTGCCCCGAGGTGCCCGACAGCGTGCTCGACCCGTCCTCGTCGTGGCCCGATCGCGACGCGTATTGGGTGCGCTACCGCCAGTTGGCGCAGCGATTCATCGAGAACTTCAAGAAGTTCGAGGCCGGGTGCCCGCCCGAGGTGGTGGCGGCCGGTCCGAAGCTCGAGGAGGCCGCGGCGAAGCGGTGACCGTCGAGCGATAGAAGCGGCGCCTGAACGAAGCGCCGGGGCCGAGTGGCCCCGGCGCTTTCGTCAGCACATCAACATCGCGCTCTGGGAATCCCGCGACAGCGGCCGGACGATCGCGGGTCCGCCGCTGCCCCTCGCCGAACTCTTCGATGCCTGCGCTACCAGACGACCACGAGCTTCTTCGAGGCCACTCCCAGGCGGGATTCGGCGCGCAGGAAATACACGTTGCTCTGCACTACAGATCGCGGGATCACGATCTTCAACAACCCGACGCCGCTCACGACCTGAGAACCTGTCTTCCGCCCAATTACATCGAACGCCGCGCATGTGACCTCGCCCTGCTGAGGCAGCAGGACGGACAGCTCGACATCCCCTCGGCCCACGCGCCTGGCAGCAAGGATCCGAGGCTTCCCGCCGGCCTCGTCGCGCCAGACACCAACGACAGCACCCCTCAGCAGCAGCGGACGACCTTCGCGCGGGATGCCAATGCAGTATAGGTAGGATGTGTCCTCGGCAACGGACTCATCACGTACCGAGATCGTGTCGCCGCGCACGGTCGGGATCAGTTCTCTCGATTCGCTCTCACCGTTGCGACGAAGCACCCGGAGTGCACTGGGGATCGTCCGGGGAGCGATCCAGCGCCAGGACACGGACAGACTTCCGGGTGCGCTTCGTGTTCCCACGAGCTCCACGTAGTCACGAATCTCGAGCTCCATCGCGGTCGCGCTGAAGGATGTGTCGCATCCGCCACTGAGGAGGACCCTGTTGGCTCCGCACGCCGCACTGTCAGGCACCCCAAACTCGACTGCGATCGGGAGTGACTCTCCCGCCGGCCAGTCCATTGGATCGAAGTACCCAATTGCAGGCCAGGCCCTACTCCCGCTGCCACCGAGGCAAAGCGTCAAGTCGCGGCCAGATACATTCCGCAGCTCGTAGGTTGTGCTTACGCGATCCCCGGGATACACGACGGTGGAAGCAACAGCGCAGGTGGGCCAGCCAACTGCCACCAAGAGACCCAAGCACCTGCATACGACCCAATGTCGTTGGAACATGTCGATCGCCCGTCACCCGGTCCTGCGAAGGTGAACGCGCCCTCCCCGGCAAGCAACCAAACATACGCCGCGTATCTATTGCGAGACTACTGCGGGTCAGGCGCGGGCGGCGGCGGATGCTCCTCGGAACGGTCTGATCTGCTACCCGTCTGCCCGGTCTGGACCCACGAATTGACTTGACACGTTTCGCGCACCCCAACGTGCGCGACCCGCCACCCGTGCTGCGATCGCGCGCCTGCGTTCGCAGGATGCGCGGAGACGTCCCCGCGCCTGCGAGCGGCTCTCCTTTTGCGCGATGCCGCGCGCGGCGCGCCCTCCGGGCACGCACGAGCGTCTCGAACACGCATGCTATACAGAGCGCGTGCCCCCGCGACCGAGTCCCCGTTGCGGAGTCCCGCCATGCCGTCCTACTCGCTGTCCCATCTGTCCGACCCGGTCCTGCTGCGCGACCTGGCGGCGCTCGTCTCGCAGGATTGCGTCACCACCGCCTCGATACTGGCCCACCTCGCCGAGGTCGATGCCCGCCGGCTCTACCGGCCGGCCGCCTACCCGTCCATGTTCGCCTGGTGCGTGGGCGAGCTGGGGCTCTCCGAGGACGCTGCGTTCCGGCGCATCCGCGCGGCCCGCACGGCCCGGGAGTTCCCGGTCATCTTCCCGATGTTGGCCGCGGGGCGGCTGAACCTGAGCGCGGTCCTGATGCTGACGCCCTACCTCACCCCGGAGTCAGCCGGCGACCTGCTCGCAGCCGCCGTCGGGAAGACCAAGAACGCACTCGAGCGATTGCTGGCCGAACGCTACCCGCGGCCCGACGTGCCGACCCTGGTGCGGGCCCTCACCGCCGACCAACATGCCCCGGGGCATGTGGAAGATCTCAGCAGCGAACTGGCGCTGGCGCCAGTTCACGAGAATGTCAATCAACATGCTCCGGGGCATGTTGAAGATCTCAGCAGTCAACTGGCCCCGGGGCCAGTTGATGCACTGGCGCTGGCGCCAGTTGGAGCGCCAGTGCCGCACGCGAAGCTCTCTCCGCTCTCGCCCGGACGGTTCGCTCTGCAGCTCACGCTCGCACAGGAGACCCACGACAAGCTGCGCCATGCGCAGGCCCTGCTCGGCCATGCCGTGCCGTCGGGTGACTTGGCGCAGGTGCTGGACCGCGCCCTCGACGCCCTGATCGCCACGCTCGAGCAGCGCCGCTTCGCCCCCAGCGCCCGTTCGCGCTCAGTTCCCCGCCGCCGCGCGGAGAACAGTCGCTACGTGCCCGCCGCCATCCGTCGCATGGTGTGGCAACGCGATGGAGGCCAGTGCACCTTCGTCGGCGACATGGGGCACCGCTGTGAGGCCCGCACCCGGCTCGAGTTCGACCACCTCGACCCGTTCGCTCGCGGCGGGCAGGGCACGCCGGATCGCCTGCGCCTGAGGTGCCGGGCGCACAATCAGCTCGAAGCGGAGCGCACCTACGGCACCGGGTTCATGCGCCAGAAGCAGGAGGAGTCCCGGCGCCGCGCGGCGGCGGCCCGCGAAGCGAAGCAGGCGAGCGCAGCCGCCGAAGCGCGGGCACGCGAGGCGGCACGGGTGCAGGAGCGCGAACGCGCCGCCCGGCAGGCCAGTGCGGACGAGGTCATCCCATGGCTCCGCGGGCTCGGCTTCCGGGCTGAGGAAGCGCGCCGCGCGGCGGCGCTCTGCGACACCATGGCGGACGCGCCGATCGAGACACGGGTGCGCGTCGCGCTCTCGAGCCTGGCTCCCGGCGGAACGCGCCAGGTCTCGAACCTCGCGAGCGCTCCGGCCTGACACGCCCGCGTGGCGCTTCGAGGCTGAGGAACCCGCTGCCCTACCCCCCGCTCTCTCCGCCTCGCAGCACCATCGCTTCCATCAGCCGTTCGATCTCTTCCGCGGGGTCCTCGCACAATCCCGAGTGCACGGCAGACACCTGCAGGACGGTGCTGCGCGGGGCGACCAGCCAGTGGAAACGCTCGCGCAGGCTCAACTGGCCGATGGGACCGCTTCCCGCGCCCCCGGCCGCGACCCGAGGCACCGCGAGCAGGTGCTCCTCGATGAGCGGCAGGTCGGCGCTCGCGGACAGCGCCAGCACGCGCTCGCGGTCCAGTTCCACCCGGGCCGCGAGGTAGTCCCGCTCGAGGCAGAACAGGATCACGCCGGCGTTCACGAACTCCTCGCGCTCGACGCGCGGCACCACGCGAAGGACCGCGTAGTCAAACGAGAGCGACGCGGGCACGTTCGGCCTCCTCCATGAATGCGGGCGCGGTCCCGAGCCGCCGCGCGAACCAGCGGGCGTAGCCGGCGCGATACTCCGCCGGGGTCCCGAAGCGCGGCTCGTCGTCGAGCCAGTCATCCGGGATCATCGCCAGCACGCGCTCGACAGGGTCGCGACCGAGCCTCGGCGAGAGCCGCTCCCCCGCCGCGGCGATCCGCGTGGCCCAGCGCAGCAGCACGTGGTCCCTGATGGCGGCGAACGGATCGCGGCTGCGCGCCTCTTCGTCGGCCCACGCGTGGTGGAAGTAGAGCGAGGCGCCGTGATCGATGAGCCACAGATTGCGGTGCCAGGTGAGCAGATTGGGATTGCGCGCGGTGCGGTCCACGTTGGTGGTGAACGCGTCCATCCACACGACGTCGGAGGCCTCGTCGGCCACCGGCGCGGGTCCCGCGACCGGATCGAACGTGATGCTGCCGGGCAGGTAGTCGAGGCCGAGGTTCAGCCCCACGCTGCCACGCAGCAATTCGCGGATCTCGGTGTCGGGCTCATTGCGGCCGAGGGCCGCGTCCACCTGGACGAGCACCAGTTCGGGCACGCGCAGCCCGGCCGCGCGGGCCAGTTCGCCGGTGACGAGCTCGGCGACCAGCGCCTTGGTGCGGTGGCCGGCGGCGCGGAACTTCACCACGTAGAGCCCGCAGTCGTCGGCCTCCACGATGGCGGGCAGCGAGCCGCCCTCGCGCAACGGTGTGACGTAGCGGGTCGCGGTCACGGTCCTCATGCGCGCGAGACTAACCCAGCGACGCGAGCCGTCGAAACCGCGACCCGGCGGTCGCTACCTCGGCCAGAGCCAGCCGAACGTGCCTCCGGTCAGCAGTCCGTAGAGCAGGCCATCCACCGTGAACTTGATCGTCGTGCTCCACTTGCGCTGGTACCAGATGGAGTCCTGCCACAGCGCCACGGCGTAGCCGATGAATGCGGTGGCGCCCGCGAAGCGGAACACCTGGAGGTAGTGCGCGCCCGGTTCCAGCGCCCGGCCGGCCAGATACGCGGCGAAGATCCCGACCAGGATGCAGTAGACGAACCACTGGATGAGGAACGGAGCCATGTTGGGCGGGCCGTTCTTCACCACCGTCATCGACAGCACCGGCCCCTTGGTCATCTTCTCGATGAAGGCCGGCTGGCGCATCGCCTCGGGACTCCCGGCGCGCGGAAGCATGTAGTCTCCCGGCGGGATGTCGAACCTCCGGAGGGCCTCCGCGACCTCGTCCTCCTTCGGCAGTTGGGCCACATTGTTGCGGTGGTACGGAAGCATCATATGGATGATCGAACTGACCACGAACACGATGACCGCGGACAACAGGATCGGCAGCCACAGCGCTGGGATGGGGACCATCTGCACCTCCTGATCCACCCGGATGAGCCGGGGACACGAAGGACGTGGACCGGGTAGCGGCTCGCCCGGCCTGACCGCGCGGGCATCCTAGAAGGGCTGGGGGGGAGTCGCAAGGCACGGCTTGCGCCGCGCCCGAGTCGCACGCGGGATCGCGGGCTGGCTCACTCGAGGATCGGAGCACCCGGGCCTCGTTGGACAGATCGAAGCGGCCGCCTGAGCGAACTCAGGCGGCCGCCCCCATCGGTTCATCCTAACGATACAGCACCTTGAGCTGACCCCAGGTCTTCCTCTCCGTCGGGGTGATGGCATCGATGCAGATGTCGTCGATGACCCCCCACGAGATGAAGTTGGGATCGTCCAGCGCATACTCGTTCTCTGGATTCACCGTCAGCCAGCCCGCGGTGTGCGGAGCCGTCCAGAGCGGGAACACGTAGGTGGACGAGGAGGTCGACGTCGCGTCGGGCGTGACACCGATCACGTCGTAGGCCGCGACTGGCGGATAGTCCGCCGGGTCAATGCCGGAGACGGCCAGCCGGAACCGCACGTACGGGGGCAGCGCCGGATTGTAATCGAGCATCCGGTAGCACACCGTCACCTGGTACTTCGCACCGGCCACGATGGGGGTCCCCAACGCCTGCTTGATCGATTCCCCTACGAACTGGTTGCCCCACATCTGGACGGCGCGGGTGAGCCCGCACCCGCTATTGGTCACCTGCGGACTTCCCGTCAGGGCCGACCAGTCGTTCAGCGTGGCGGCCGGCATGTCACCGGAGCCGGCGCCCGCGGCGAAATCGCTGTTCGAGACCAAGCCGCAATTCTGGACCGGGCCGGGGCAGCTCGGACCCTCCACCGGGACGTTACACTGGACGACACCATCGACGAAGATGTCGGCGGTGCAGTACGAAGTGATACATCCGCAGATGCAGAAATGGGCCACGCCTGAGGCATCGGTAAGCGCGCTGACGAAGTTGCCGGTGCGAGTGATACCGACGGGCTGCGTCGGACAGAGTTCTTCCGAGCAGTACCCGAAATCGATGCTGACGTTCGATCCCCAGACCGGGTTCCCTCCGATGTCCTTCACGATCACGTCGAAGCAACTGCTGCCATCGGTCGCCATCGTCACGGCCGTGGGACAGGTACTGGACTGTGGGTTGAGGACCGAGGGCAGAATCTGGGCCATCGCTTGACCCACAGCGAGGATCGTCGCTCCGATCACGATCAGACCGCTGATGATGATTCCCATTGCGGTGCGGTTCCGTGGTGTCATGACAAGTTCCTCGCGGCGTGCCCGCATGGGGCCACGCCAGTTGAGATCCACGAGAAGTGCAATCGCAGGACCCGCCGCGTGCGGAGACCGATCATCGCAGGCGGGGGTGATGCGAAGACGAAACAGACGAGCGTGCTCTCGAGCCGGTGGAGCCGTGTGTCCATGTCGTCGCCCTCGGGGTGCGAAGCCATGCGGATTGCCCAGACCCGTGGTACCGCCGGGCGCCACACGGCGCATCCGGGACGCCACGGGAAACCCGCGTGTTCGTCGACTCGAGCTCATCTTGCATGGGGATCGGCCGTGTGTCTGTGACGGCGGCCGGCGTTTCGTGTGACGGCGGTCACACGGGGACGGTCGCCGCCACGCGTCGACACATGCCTGCGGGCGGGGATCCGACGTCCCGGATCGGGATACGTCGCGCGCCGTCTACTGCTCGGATATCCGCTCGAGCAGGGAGGGGTTCAGGATCCGGATCGTCCCGTTGTTGAGTTTCACGGCGCCCTGCTCGGCCAGCCGCCGCAGCGAGCGCGACAGCGTCTCGCGGGTGGTGCCGATCAGCAGCGCCATCTCATCGCGGCCCATCGAGACCGAATGCGCCGCCGCGGCCCCGGGGCTCGCGCCGCGACCGTTCGCTAGCGCCGCCAGCAGTCGCGAGGTCCTTGCGGCGACGCTCGCGTGGGTGCGTGCGACGAGCTGCTCCTCGGTCAGCAGGTAGTCCTTCGACAGGCATCCCAGCAGCCGCATCGCCAGGTCGGGGCAGTCCCGCACCGCGGTCAGGAACGCCTCCCTTGGAATCGCGCAGAGCACCGAGGGCTCGAGCGCCTCGGCCGAGACCTGGTAGGGCATCTTGGCGAGCACCTCCCGGACCCCCAGCATCTCCCCGGGCCCGCGCATGCCCACCACGACCTCGTGACCGTTGTTGGCGGACCGGGTCAGTTTCACGTGCCCCGAATGGACGGAGAGGATGGCGAGTGCCGGGGTGTCGTGATGCACCACCACCTGGCCTGCCTCGTAGCGGCGGGCGAGCCGCTCCCGGCCGAGCGCGGAGTCCTGGCTCGGGGAAAGGCACGAGAAGATCCGCTTCGCGGGACAGAGATCGCTCCGGCACTCGAGCCGGGGACAATGGAAACGGATCGCCATGGCGGCCTCGCGTGATCGACCTCTCGGGGGGACAGGGTCGCGTCGCGCGGGGCGCACGAGTTCGCGATTCGCCTGCGAGATAGGGAACTGACGTTCGCAGACCAAGACTAACACCCGGCGGGGGCCGCGAGACGGATTATATCGAGGCCGCCGGGCTCCCCTACCCCGCCGGCCCCAGCTCCTCGCGCAGCGCTGCCGCGGCCCGCAGGGCCAGCGCCACCGCGGTGAGCGTCGGGTTCACGGCGCCGCCGGCGCCCACGAACGAACCCAGGCCGAGCGTCCAGACGCCCTGCACGCCGTGCACGCGGCCCATCCCGTCGGTCACGCTGTCGCGCTCGTTGGTGCCCATGCGCGTGGTGCCCATGTGGTGGGCGAAGGTGGCGAAGTCGATCATCTCGCGGAAGAACCACTCGCGGGCGCCGGTGGTCTTCGCGACCCGCTCGAAGATCTGCACGCCCCACTCGAACGAGCGGCGGTCGAACTCGTCGAGCGAGTACTGCACGTGCGGCACCGGGTCGCCGAACAGGTCGCGATAGGTGGTCGAGAGCGTGAGACGCTTGTCCGGGCTGGTCGACGACTCGGCGTGGATGGCCACCCGCCGGCAGCGGCGCACGACCTCCATGCGGCGCATCACGTCCGCGGCCGTGGGCTCCTCGCCCGCTTCCTTGACGTGGGATTGCCAGATGTTCGAAGGCAGCTCGATCTTGATGCCGCCGATCCGGCCGCGCTCCTTCGGCTCGCAGAACTGCTGGCTCTGCCCGGTCCACCAGCCGACCGTGCCCGCGAACATCGGTTCCTTCCAGTGCATGTGGCCGCTCCACACGTGGTGGAACACCAGGTTCGCCCCCACCTGGCCGCCGCGATTGCCGATCCCGTCCGGGCGGGCCCCATCGCGTGACATGAGCAGCAGCCGCGCCGAGTCGAAGGCCCCGGCGGCGACGATGACCAGGTCGGCCGCGTGCTCGCGCTCGGCCGCGTCGCGGTTGCCGCGCACCACCAGCGCGCGGGCGCGGCCCTGCGCGTCGAGCACGATGCGGCGCACCGAGGTGTCGGGGAGGATGCGGCACCGCCCGGTGGCCACCGCGCGCTGCAGGTGGTGATTGGGCGAGTAACGCGACCCGATCGGGCACACCTCGCACACCCCGAAGTTCATGCACGCGGGCCGGCCGTCGAAGTCGAGCCGCGTGCGCGCCTGAGGCGTGCTGTGCATGTGGATGCCACCCTTCCCGAGCAGCGCGACCAGCCGGTGATCGTCGGGCGTGAGCGGGAACGAAGGCAGCGGATAGGGCTTCGAGCGCCGCGGCGCGAAGGGGTTGTCGTCATCGGTGCCCGAGACGCCGAGGAACGACTCGGCCTCGCAGTACCAGGGCTCGAGCTCCTCATAGGTGATGGGCCAGTCGGCGCTGAAGCCGAACCGGGTCCGCAGCTTGAAGTCATCGGGGCGCATGCGCATGGTGAGCCCGGCCCACTGGGTCGCGCTCCCGCCCACGCCCATCACGCGCTCGGCGGTCAGGTCGCGGACGTAGTCGCCGCTCTGCGTGACCTTGCGCAGCTCGTGGTGGGCGCGGAAGCGCTGACTGTCCTCGACCCCCATCACGCTGTCCTCGAACTGCGGCTGGTGCGGGTAGGGCAGGTCCGGGCCGCGCTCGAAGATCACCACGTCGTGCCCGGCGCGCGTGAAGGTGTCGGCGAACGCCGCGGCCACCACCCCGGCCCCGACGATCGCGATGCTCCGGCCGCTCATGCGCCCGACCCGCGGGGCGCGGTGAGCGCGCGCGGCACTCCCGGCCACGCGTCGTAGCCCAGACGCACCCACGCGTCGGTGGCGGCGAAGCGTGCCAGCAGGGTGCGCACGATGTGCTGGCTGTCGCGCGCGCGCTCGTGCGCGACGAGCCCGCGCCACCCGCGCCGCCAGCCCCGCAGCGGGCGCAACTCGGCCAGCAGGCGCCGCTGCCCCGCGCGCGGCAGCTCCGCGAAGCCCGCCGCCCCCGCGGCGCGCCCCGCGGCGTCGAGACGCGCGACGAAGCGCTCGACCAGCGACCGGTGTCCCGGCAGGTTCTCCGCGCGCCAGCGGAACGCCTCGACATAGTGCCCGGGATCGATGGGCTCCCCGAGCAACGCCACCACCACCGCGCCCAGCACCGTGCCGGCGCGGGTCGAGAGCGGGCCGGGCGCCGAGCGGTCGAGCGGGGCGTCGAGCGCCCAGCGGCGCAGCGCGCGCCGCTGGGTCCACGCGGCGCCCGCCGCGAGCGCCAGGGCCGCGGCGGCGCCGAGGGTGAGGAAGCGGCGGCGGCTGATCCGGGTCATGGTCGTCCCTCTCCCGCGGCCTTGATCCCGTCCATGCGCACGACGTACGCGGTGTCGCAGGTCTGGGTCACGAAGCGCGTGAAGCGCGCGCTGTCCCCCATGCACCAGTCGCCCTCGACGTAGCGTTCGCGGCACCACTCGCCGGGCGAGCCCACCACCACCACCGCCGCCCCCGAGCGCGCGAGATTGCCGAGCCACCGCGCGCGGTCGGCGAGAGCGCGCCGTGATGGCTGGAAGTCCCATGCATGCGGACCCTCCCGCCAGTCTCGATCGACCGGAAGGTACACCGGGCGGCCCGAGAAGTCGCGGCCCCAGTACGCCCACGACAGGTCCACGCCGGTGAGCGCGATGGGCCGTCCCGCGGCACGGGCGCGCACCTCGCGCACCTGCGCCGCGGTCAGGTTGTGGACCCGGCAGGCGAACGCGTCCCACGCGCGCTCGAAAGCGCGCTGGCGTCTCGGTTCCACCACCGCCACGGCGAGCGCCAGCACGCCGGACACCGCCAGCACCGCGAGCGCGCGCGCCGCCAGCGGCCATCGCCGACGCGCCAGCACGCGCACCATCAGCACGCCCAGGATCGCGGCCACCATGCCGGGCACGAGATGGCTGGCGCCGCGGCGCAGCATCGCCAGCGCGAGCAGTCCGGCCACCACGCTGGCCGCCCCGGGCAGCGGCAGGCGCGACAGTCCGACCGCGGCGAGCGGGGCGAAGGCCACCAGCGCGGGCGCCGCGAGGCGCAGGTTGTCGAGGTTCAGCCGCGGGGCCCGGCCCGCGGCCGCGGGCTCGTACGACCCCGAGAACGGACCGAACAGATAGAGCGCCGAGCACGCGAGCGCGATCACGAACAGCGTCCGCGCGCCGTCGCGGGGCGCGGTCGAGGCCAGCCCGCCGTCCTGGCGGCCGCGCATCGCGAGCCACAGCGGCAGGCCGGTCACGAGCACGGCGAGCGACATGCCGTAGAAGCCCCACAGCCGCGGCAGCGTGGTGTGCCCGCCGTACCCGTCGAACCACACGTGCACCTGCGAGGTGCGCGCCTGGTCGAGCGTGTTCATCAGCCCGGGCAGCACCCAGGGCCCGACGCGCAGCTCGGCCGGGTAGAGCGGGTTGCCCGCCACCCACACGTTGCGCACCATCCAGTAACCGCCGATGAGGAGCGCGGCGGCCAGGCTGGTGGGATGTCCGAGCACCGAACGGATGCGCGCGAACGCGCCGCGGCCGGTGATCGCCACCAGCAGGACGAGCACGGCGTACGCGGGCCCGGTGCCCTTGGTGCCGGCGAGCAGCCCGAGGGCCAGCAGCATGAGCGCGAGCTGCGGTCCGGTCGCGCCCCGGCGCGCCCGCACGGCGAACAGCAGCGCCACCGCGAACCACATCGCCAGCGAATCGTCCACGCGCGTGCCGAGCGTGAGCTGCACCAGCCCGGGCGCGATCGCCACGCACAGCGCCACGCCCTCGGCCGCCACCGCGCGGGCCCCCGCGAGCAGGCCGAGACGGCGCACCGCGAGTCCGAGCAGACCGAGCGCCATCGCGTTCTGCCACGGCATCAGGGTCTCGCGCCGCACCGCCCAGCCCGCCCACATCTGCAGCACCTCGCCATTGCCCGGGAAGTAGAGCCCGAACACCGGCGGGTCGTGCAGCGCCGCGCCGAGGGTGCCGCTCTGCATCCAGTGCGCGACCATCGGCAGGTGGTAATGGAAGCTGTCCCAGTCCACGGGCGGGTTGCGGAGCGAGAACAGCATGCGCCCGAGCACCACCCCGCCCACCAGGGTGAGGAACATCGCCGAGGGGAGCGCGGCCTCCTCGAGCGGCGCCCCGCCGGGCATGGCGTCGCGTGCGCGCCGGCGGCCCACCAGGGCGAACGCCGCGCATGCCGCGAGCGCCCAGCTCCAGTCGCGCAGCGCGGAGAACGTGCCGAGCACCATCGCGGACGCGACCACCACCGCGGCGACCTCGGTGGCGACCGCGAGCACGACGATGTCCCACGGGGTCCCGCCCAGCCGCCGGCGCACCGCGGCGTGCGCGCGCGCCGCGCCGAAGGCGAGGATGCCCCCGGCGACCGCGAGTCGCGGCCACACGGTCTGCGCGAGATCCAGGGCGGTCGGGTCGAAGGGCATGGGCGCTCGATTGCGCGGACGCCCGGGGCGGCGCGTCCGCTCGTGGAACGGGTCCGCTCCGGCGGCCAGGAGCCCGCCGGGCGGCACTGGGTCATCGGCTCGCGGAGCCGCCGACTTCAGGCGGACGGGAGCGCCACGGGCCGCCCCGTGCGCGCCACGCGCCGCGTCCTATTTCGCTCCCACCACCAGCCTCAGTGTGTCCCGCGCGATGATGAGCTCCTCATTGGTCGGGATCACCAGGGTGCGCACCGGGGCGTCGTCGGCCGAGATGTCGGCCTCCCGGCCCACCGCCGCGGCGTTCTTCTCCGGATCCACCCGCACTCCCATGAATCCCAGCCCCTCGAGCGCGCGCGCCCGGATGGGGGGCGCGTTCTCGCCGATCCCGCCGGTGAAGATCACCGCGTCCATCCCGCCCATGGCACCGGCATAGGCCGCGACGTACTTCTTCACACGGTAGCAGAAGATCGCGATCGCCACCGCCGCGCCCTCGTGTCCGCGGGCCTCGGCCGCGAGCAGCTCGGCCATGTCGTTCGAGAAGCCGGACACCCCGAACAGGCCCGAGTGCTTGTTGAGCAGGGTCGAGGCCTGGTGCTCGGTGAGGTCCTCCTTGTGCATGATGTGGAAGATCACCGCGGGATCGAGATCGCCGCAGCGCGTGCCCATCAGCAGGCCTTCGAGCGGGGTGAAGCCCATCGAGGTGTCCACCGAGCGGCCGCGCTCGATGGCGCACACGCTCGCGCCGTTGCCGAGATGGCAGGTGACGAGCCGGGTCTCCTCGCGCGGACGCCCGAGCAGTTCCTGCGAGCGCCAGCCCACGAAACGGTGCGACGTGCCGTGGAAGCCGTAGCGGCGGATCCCGTGGCGGGTGTGGAGCACACGCGGCAGCCCGTAGAGGTAGGCGTGCTGCGGCAGGGTCTGGTGGTACGCGGTGTCGAACACCGCCGCGTGCGGCACCCGGGGCATGAGCTTCTGGGCGGCGTAGTACCCGCGCAGGTTGTGCGGATTGTGCAGCGGCGCGAGCTCCGAGCAGTCCTCGATCCCGCGCACCACCTCGGGGGTGACGATCGCGCTGGCGGCGAACTTCTCGCCCCCATGCACCATGCGGTGCCCGACCGCCTCGATCTCCCGCGGGTCGTGGATGACCCCGGTCTCGGGCGCCGTGAGCGCGCGCAGGATGTCCGCGATCGCCACGCGGTGCTCGAGGATCTCCTTCGACTCGACCGTCTTGCCGCGTCCCTCGGGCTGATAGCTGTGCAGCGCGCTCGCGGTGCCGATGCGCTCGACCGAGCCGCGCGCGATGGGGTGGTCGCGGTTCTTCTCGATCAGATCGAGCGAGGTCTCGATGAGCTGGTACTTGACCGACGAGGAGCCTGAGTTGAGGACCAGGATCATCATCGCGCCACCTCCGCCGCGGCGGGATCCGCGACGCGCGCGTGGCCCGCGTAGGTGAAGAAGCCGCGCCCGGTCTTGCGGCCGAGGTGGCCGGCGCGGACCATCTTGCGCAGCAGCGGGCAGGGCCGGTACTTGAGCTCGCCCAGCTCGTCGAACAGGTGGTCCATCCAGCCCATCACCTTGTCGAGGCCGACGCGGTCGGCGTACTCGAGCGGGCCCATCTTGAGCTCGTAGGCCAGCCGGATCGCCTCGTCCACGCTCTCGGCGCTCGCCACGCCCTCCATCACGACGTGGATGGCCTCGTTGAGCAGCGGGAGCATCACCCGCGTGAGCACGTAGCCCGGGGTCTCGAACACCTCGACCACCTTCTTGTCGAGCGCGCGCGCCAGCTCGAGCGCCCTCTGGAAGGTGTCGTCCGAGGTCTCGGCGCCGCGCACCACCTCGACCAGCGGGGTGCGCGTCACCGGGTGCATGAAGTGCATGCCCACCACCTTGTCCGGCCGCCCCGAGGCGGTGGCGATCTCGGTGATGGAGAGGGTCGAGGTGTTGGTGATGAAGATGCGGTCGGCGGGCAGCACCGCGCCGAGATGCCGCATCACGCGCTTCTTGGTCTCGAGGTCCTCCTGCACGGTCTCGATGACCATGTCGGTGTCGGCGAGCGCCGCCGGGTCGGTCACGAAGCGCACGCGCGACAGCACCACGTTCTTCTCCGACGCCGTGATGCCCCACTTGGCCAGTTCGGCGTCGAGGATGCGCGCCAGGTCATGCGCCGCCGCCCGGGCGCGCTCCTCGGAGACCTCCAGTACGGAAACGTCGATGCCGTTCGAGGCGACCTTCTCGGCGATGGACTTGCCCATGTGTCCGCCGCCCACGATGCCCAGCCTGCGGAATTCCATCCCTGTTCCATCCTGTGTTGGAGCCGGGGGCGCGCGATGCCGCGGCCGCCCGGACGAGCTCACCTGAGGGTCGCCCGCAGTCTAGCGCGAGTGTCGGCGCTTGTCCCGGCGGGGCGGGCGCGGTTGCGCTCGATGAGGCCGCTCCGTATCGTGCTCGTGGACCGCGACGAGACCCCACCCGCGCGGCCCACCGTGAGATCGGTCACGGATCGCGTCGAGCGGACCCCGGCGACGTCGCCCCCACGCCGCGCCCGCTCCCTCGCCTGGTCTTCGTGCGGCCGCGGCTACCACGGCCCACGCCACCTCTGGAGGTTTGCGATGCATGGTCTCCGCCGCGCCTGGATCGGATCGGCGCTCGCGTCGGTGATGGCCGCGACGCTCGCGTTCGCGATGGACCCCCTGCCGAAGACGCCGCCCATCCCCGCCGACAACCCGCAGACGGTCGCCAAGGCCGAGCTGGGCAAGATGCTGTTCTTCGACCCGCGGCTCTCGAAGACCGGCACGGTGTCCTGCAACTCGTGCCACAACGTGATGGAGGCCGGCGAGGACGACCGGCCCAACTCGGTCGGCGTGGACGGGAAGACCGGCGACCGTTCGGCGCCCACGGTGTGGAACGCCGCCTACCTCTCGTCCCAGTTCTGGGACGGGCGCGCGGGCACGCTCGAGGAGCAGGCCAAGGGCCCGATGGTGAATCCGATCGAGATGGGCATGCCGGACCACGGGTTCGTGGTGGGGCGGCTGGAGCGGATCCCCGGCTACGCCCCGCGCTTCGCGGCGGTGTTCGGCGCCACCCGGCCGCTCACCATCGAGAACGTGGCCAAGGCCATCGCCTGCTACGAGCGCACGCTGATCACCCCCAACAGCGCCTTCGACCGCTACGCGCGCGGCGACAAGGCGGCGCTGAGCGCGGCCGCGGTGCGCGGCATGAAGACCGCCGAGAGCGTCGGGTGCACCGCGTGCCACAGCGGCCCGGTGTTCGCCGGTCCGATCACCACGCCGGGCACGCCGTTCCTGCAGAAGTTCCCGGCCTACACCGACAACGGCTACGTCGCGCAGTACCGGCTGGCCGACGACCCGGGCCGCTTCAAGGTCACGAAGGACGAGGCCGACCGGCACTTCTGGCGCGTGCCGATGTGGCGCAACGTGGCCCTCACCGCGCCCTACTTCCACAATGGCGCGGTGCCGACGCTGCACGAGGCGGTGAAGGTGATGGCGAAGGCCCAGCTCGGGAAGGACCTGACCGACGCCGAGGCGGGTGACATCGTCGCCTTCCTCGAGAGCCTCAACGGCACCTTCCCCGCGCAGACCATGCCGCGCCTGCCCGAGACCCCGGGGCACACGCTGATCGACTGAGCGCGACGGCGGGGCGCCCCATCGGCCGGGGCGCCCCGTCGCGTCACGCCGGCGGCGCCGCGCCCGGCGCGGAGGCGCTCACTCGATGTCGAGCCGCCGGAACACCAGCACGCCGTTGTGCCCGCCGAAGCCGAAGGCGTTCGACATCACGCACCGCACGTCCGCGCGGCGCGCCTGATTCGGCACGTAGTCGAGGTCGCACGCCGGATCCGGCTGCAGCAGGTTGATGGTGGGATGGATCACGCCGTGCCGCAGCGTGAGCACCGCGGCCACCGCCTCGATGGACGCCGACCCGGAGAGCGAGTGCCCGGTCATGGACTTGGTGGAGTGCACCGCGAGGCGGTAGGCGTGGTCGCCGAACACCCGCTTGATGGCCGCGGTCTCCACCGCGTCGTTGATCGGCGTCGAGGTGCCGTGCGCGTTCACCACGTCCACCTGCTCGGGGGCGATCCCGGCGTCGGCCAGCGCCATCCGCATCGCGCGGGTGGCGCCGCGCCCCTCGGGATCGGGCGCGGTGAGGTGATGGCCGTCGGCCGTGACGCCATAGCCCACCAGTTCGGCGAGCGGGGTGGCGCCACGACCGCGCGCGTGGTCGAGCGTCTCGAGCACCACCATCCCCGCGCCCTCCGCGATCACGAACCCGTCGCGGTCGGCGCTGAACGGGCGCGAGGCGGTGGCCGGGGAATCATTGCGGGTCGAGAGCGCGCGCAACTGGCAGTAGCTGTCGACGGCGAACGGCGAGATGGTGCTCTCGGACGAGCCCGCGACCACCGCCCGGGCGCGGCCCAGACGCAGCAGGTCGAGCGCGGTGCCGATCGCATGCGCGCCGGTGGCGCAGGCGGTGGAAAGCGACAGGTTCGGGCCGCGGCATCCGGTCTCCATCGCCACCACTCCGGCGGCCATGTTGGAGATCACGATCGGCACCGTGAGCGGATTGAAGCGCCCCGGCCCCTTGGCGAGGAACGCCTCGTGTTCCCGTTCGAGCACCTCGAAGCCGCCCACCGTGGATCCCACCACCACGCCCACGTCCTCGCGCGTCTCGCCTTCGGGCAGCCGCGCGTCGGCGAGGGCCTCGATCGCCGCGGCGAGCGCGAGCTGGGAGAAGCGCGCGGTGCGCTTGAGCGTGCGGGACGGGAGGAGCCGCTCGGGCTCGAAGTCGGTCACCTCTCCCGCGATGCGACTGCGCAGCCCCGAGGCATCGAAGGCGCGGATCGGGCCGACGCCCGAGCGCCCGTGGACCAGCGCGTCCCAGAACGCCGGCACCCCGGTGCCGACCGAGGCGCACACGCCCAGCCCGGTCACCACGATGCGGGGGTGCATGCGTCAGTCCGCCCCGGCGCGATGCGGTGCCCACGGCGACGGCGGTCGATCACGGCGCGACGGTCCGGCGTGCACGGGGCCTCCGGTTCCTGGGGGCGTTCCACTCGTAGGCGCGCACCATAATGGAGACGGGCGCCGAGATGAAGCCCGAAACCCCGCGAGGCCCTCGTTCCGGCCGCCGCGGCGGCCGGGAGCCGGGCCGCGGCCCGGAATCGGGGCCGCGGGACGGCGGCCCCCCCGCCACGGCTTGCCCGCGCGGCGCAGCCTGATACATTGCCCACCGATCCTGGCCGCTCGTCGCGGCCGGCGGAGGAGGGCAGAGTGATGGCGTTCGACTGGAACTGGGTGCTCATCGTCGGCGGCGCGCTGCTGGTGCTCGTCGAGGTGGCGCTCGGGGGATTCGCGGGCTTCGACCTGGTGCTCATCGGTTCGGCGCTGGTGCTCGGCGGCGCGCTCGGGCTCGTGTTCCAGAACACCGCCCTCGGCTTCCTGGTGGCCGGTGTCCTGTGCGTCGCCTACATCGTCGCCGGACGGCGCTGGGTGCGGGCGCGGATGCTCCACCGCAAGGTGGCGAGCAACGTGGACGCGATCATCGGCCAGCGCGCCCTGGTGATGACGCCCGTCACCGAGCACGTGGCGGGGCAGGTGAAGGTGCGGAGCGAGACGTGGCGCGCGCTGCCGGCGCCCGGGGCGGGGCCGTTCGAGCCCGGCACCGAGGTGACCGTGGATGGCGTGGATGGCGTGACCCTTCAGGTGAGGTGACCCATGGAGCTGCTCGGACCGTTCATGTCGATGCTGTTGATCATCGTGGTGCTCATCGCCGTGATCTCGCTGGCGCGTTCGGCGCGCGTCGTGGCCCAGTACGAGAAGGGGCTGGTGCTGAGGCTCGGCCGCTATCGTTCCACGGTGGACTCGGGGCTCACCTTCCTGGTGCCGGTCATCGAGGACATGCTCAAGGTGGACATGCGCGAGCGCGTGATCAACGTGGAGCCCCAGAAGGTCATCACCAAGGACAACGTCTCGGTGACCGTGGACGCGGTGATCTACTACCGCATCAGCGACCCGGTGAAGGCCACCTTCGAGGTCCAGAACTTCGCCTATGCCGCCACCACGCTGGCGCAGACCAACCTGCGCAATCTGATCGGCGACAAATCGCTGGACGAGACGCTCACCGCGCGCGATACCATCAACGCCAACCTGCGGCTGGTGCTCGACGAGGCGACCAACACGTGGGGCGTGAAGGTCACGCGGGTCGAGGTCCAGAAGATCGATCCGCCCGCCGACATCACCGAGGCGATGTCGCGGCAGATGAAGGCCGAGCGTGACAAGCGCGCCAACATCCTCGAGGCCGAGGGCGTGAAGCAGTCGCAGATCCTCGCGGCCGAGGGGGTGCGCCAGTCCGAGATCCTGCGGGCCGAGGGCGACGCGCAGGCGAAGATCACCCGCGCCACCGCCGAGGCCCGGGCCATCGAGATGGTGTCGAACGCGGCGGAGGCCTTCTTCAAGGAGCGCGCCGAGGTGAGCAAGCGCCTCGACGTTCTCAACAACGTGCTCGCCCAGCAGTCCAAGTTCATCGTGCCCTCGGGCTCCGATCTGGTGAACGTGCTCGGGCTCGACGACCGGACGGTGGTGCCGATCAAGAAGTAGCGCCGGTCGCGGTGCGGCGGGGCGTCTCCCGGCGGGAGGCGCCCCGTTCCCTTTCCCGGGGCGCCGCTCAGTCGCGGCCGGCGCGTCCCGCGCCGGGGCGCTCCGGCCCGGCGTCGCCGCGCAGCACGGCGCGGATGTCGGCGAGCGCGAGGGCGCCCTGGCCGAGCGCCACCGGCACGCTCGGCAATCGCGGACGCGTCACGTCCCCGGCCGCCCACACGCCGGGCGCCGAGGTGCGAAGCCGCGCGTCCACCGGCAGGTAGCCGTCGGCGTCCCGTTCCAGAGCGCCCGCGCACCATTCGGTGTTGGGCGTCGCGCCCAGCTTGATGACCACGCCCTCGACCACGCGCACCCGCTCGTCGAGCCCGTCGGAGAGGCGCACCGCGCGCACCCGGTCCTCGCCCTCGATGGCGACCACCCGGGTGCCCTCGAGCACCTCGATGCGCGGCTCGGCCGCGACCCGCGACCGGAACTCGGCGCGCGCCCGCGGCCGGCCGCGCACCGCGATGCCCACTCGGCAGCCGGCGGCCGCGAGGATGAGCGCGTTCTCGAACGCGGCGTCGCCACCGCCCACCACCAGCACGTCGCGACCGGCGAAGCGCTCGCGATCGCGGGTCGCGGATGACGACACCCCGCGCCCCTCGAGCTCGCGCTCGCCCGGCACCTCGAGGTGACGACGGCGCAGCCCGGTCGCGACCAGCACCGCCCGGGCCTCGTGGCGGGCCCCGCCGGCGGTGCGCACCGCACAGCTCGTGCCGGCACGGGCCGGCTCGAGCGCCGTCACCGCATCGCCCAGCGACGCCGCGATGCCGCGCTCCTCGAGCTGGCGCGCCATCACCGCGGCGACCGTGGGACCGTCTCCCGACGCGAGCCCCGCCCAGTCGCGCGGGTGGAAGTGGATGGCGAGCAGCTGGCCCCCCACTCGCGCGGCGCCTTCGACCAGCGTCACGGCGAGATCGAACTCGCGCGCCCACAGCGCCGCCGAGATCCCGGCCGGGCCGGCGCCCACGATCACCAGGTCGGGGCTCACGCGACCGGCGCCGCGGCCTCCGCCGCGACCTCCCAGAACGTCTTGGGCTCGAGCGGCGCCAGCCCGTGCCGCCGCGCCAGCCGCGCGAGGCACTCGAGCCGCTCGGGACCGAGGTCCGCCGACGCGTTGCCGAGCGCGCGCAGGCGCACTTCGACGCTCACGCCGTGCACGCGTCGCGGCGTGGTGAGCGCGGCCGCGCGCAGCAGGAAGTCCCAGTCCTCGGAGTAGCGGAAGCTCTCGTCGAAGCCCGCGAGGCGCTCGAACAGCGCGCGCCGCACGCCCCAGGTGCTCGGCGGCACGTGGTCGTCACGGCGCACGCGCGCGTCATCCCAGTCGAGCGCCACCATCTGCCGGTCGAGCTCCACGCGCGCGCCCGAGGGGTCCACGCGCTCGCGCACCGCCGCCCAGTCGGTGAAGGCGAGGTCGACCGCGTCGTCCTCGAACGCGCGGGTCAGCCGGGCGAGGTGGTCCGCGCGCCAGCGGTCGTCGTCGTCGAGGAACGCGAGCACCTCGCCGCGCGCGCCCGCGACGGCCGCGTTGCGCGCCGCTGCCGCCTGACCGGCGCGCACCGGCACCACCGTCACCTCGAGGGAGGCGAGCGCCGCGGCGGCCTCGTGCGCGGGCCGCTCGCCGTCGTCCGCGATCCGCACCTCGAGCGGGCGCAGGGTCTGCGCGGCGACCGTCGCGAGCGCGTCGCGCAGCAGCTCGGGGCGATCGCGGGTCGCCATCACCACCGTCACCGTGCGACCGGCGGCCATGGGCTGCTCAGCCCCGGGACGGCCCGTCGCCGCGCAGCGCCTGCGCCCAGCGCGGCTCCGCGAGCGCGCCGCGGACGGTGCGCGTCTCGATCCAGCCGGTCGTTGCGGATCGCCGCGCATCTCCATGCACAGGTGGCGCGCCTCGAGCACCACCGCCACGCCGCGCGGCGCCAGCAACCGCTCGAGATGGTCGGCGATCTGTGTGGTGATGCGCTCCTGCAGCTGCGGCCGTCGCGCGTAGCGGTCCAGCAGCCGGGCCAGCCCGCTGATGCCGATGATGCGCTCGCCCGGCAGGTAGGCGATCAGCGCGCGCCCGAAGAACGGCACGAAGTGGTGCACGCACACCGAGTGGAACGGCAGGTCGCGCGCCAGCACCAGGTCGTCCCCCCCGGGTGCGGGAAGGTGACGAGTTCGGGCTCGGTGGCCGGATCGAGGCCGTCGAAGACCTCGAGATACAGGTCCGCGACCCGGGCCGGGGTGGCGTCGAGCTCGGGCTCGGTGGCCGGGATCGAGACCGAGGGCGCGGATGAGGCTGGCGACGGCGCGCTCGGCGGCGGCGCGGTCGGGGCCGGGACGGCTCGAGGCCACGTATCCCTCCCGCGAAGCGGCGGGGCCGGTCGTTCGACCGGCCCCGCGAAGATGGAGCGGAAGACGGGATTTGAACCCGCGACATCCACCTTGGCAAGGTGGCGCTCTACCGGTCTGAGCTACTTCCGCACGATTCGAGTGGGGGGAATATAGCGTTCCCGCTTCGCGACCGTCAAGACAGCGCACGCGCGCGGCCTCGGGCCAATCGCGCCCGGAGCGGCGTTCCGATGCGGAGGGGGCTTGGGTATAGTGCGCCCATGCCCTTGCTGGTCCAGAAGTACGGCGGCACCTCGGTGGACGGCGCCGAGCGCATCCGCGCGGTGGCGCGCCGGGTCGCCGCCGCGCGCGCGGCGGGCAACGACACCGTGGTGGTGGTGTCCGCGATGGGCCACACCACCGACGAACTGCTGGCGCTCGCACGCGAGGTCTCGCCCGCCCCGAGCCGGCGCGAGCTCGACATGCTGCTCACCACCGGCGAGCGCGTGTCGATGGCGCTGCTCGCGATGGCGCTGCACGACCTGGGGGTGGACGCGATCTCGTTCACCGGCTCGCAGAGCGGCGTGCTCACCGATTCCGCCCACGGCGCGGCGCGCATCACGGGCGTCCGCCCCGACCGCATCCGCGCGGAGCTCGAGCGCGGGCGCGTCGTGATCGTGGCCGGCTTCCAGGGCGTGAACCCCGAGACCCGGGAGATCACCACGCTCGGCCGGGGCGGCTCCGACACCACCGCCGTGGCGCTGGCCGCCGTGCTCGGCGGCGACTGCGAGATCTACACCGACGTGGCCGGGGTGTTCACCGCCGACCCGCGCGTCGCCCCGGGGGCGCGCCTGATCCCGGAGCTCTCCTATCGCGCGTGCTCGACGCTCGCCCACCTCGGCGGGCGCGTGCTGCACGCGCGCTGCGTGGACCTCGCCGCGCGCCATCGCGTGCCTCTCGTCGTGCGTTCGTCGTTCGACGACGTCACCGGGGACGCGGCTCGTGGAGGACGACATGGAAGGACCGCACGTCGACGCGGTGACCCACCGCGACGACTGTTCGATCGCGATCGCCGAAGGCAACGCCGGCGCAGCGGCGAGGCCCGCGGCATCCTCGAGGCGGTGGCCGCCGGAGCTGCCCGGGCTCGAGCTCGTCGCGCACGAGCAGGACACCGCGACGCACGGCGCGCATCGTGTGGATCGGGCACCCGCGCGGAGGTCGCGGAGCTGCAGGCGCGCTTCCGCGAACTGCGCGGGCCGGGCGGCGAGTGGCGGCTCGAGGTCGTGAACGACGCGGCGTTCGTCTCGGTGGTCGGCCTGGGGCTGGGCGCGCCCTCAGGCGGCACGCGCGGAGGCGGCGCTCGAGCGCGCCGGCGTGCCGCTGGTGGCGCTGCGCGTCACCCCGACCGCCCTCATCTTCCGCGTGCCCGACGACCGCTGCGAGGACGCGGTGCGCGCGCTGCACGCGGAGATGATCGAACGGGACTAGCGGGACGCCCGCGCCGTCTCAGCGGCGGCGGCGCTCCAGCAGGGCGGCCCAGCCCACGCCCGCCAGCCAGAGCAGCAGCACCTCGACGCTCATCCGATAGCGCAGCACGGTGTAGTAGCACGAGATCATCAGGGTGTAGGAGAGGATGCCGAGCGGGAAGGCGACCAGTCCGGCGCTCGCGATCCGACCGAGGCCGAGCAGCGCTCCCGCGAAGATCGCCAGGCTGCACGTGCCCTGCGCCCAATCGGTCACCGAGGTGCTGTAGGGGACGCGGGTGTGGGTGCGAGGGAACAGCGCCCACAGGTTCCGCACCCGCAGCAGGTAGAGCCACGCCGCCCGCCCCGGGTGCTCGCGGATGAATCGCCTGCCCGCCTCGTAGTAGAGGTTCTCCTGCTGGGCCGGCTGGGGGAGCCGGGCGATCACCGCCCGCATCGAGTCCGGCACCACCGGGAAGTACGTGGTGCCTCCCGTGTACGCGGGGTTGTTCCCCATCCAGAACACGCGTCCGCCCCCCACCGTGATGAGGAACCAGCGCCCATGGACCTGGTGGTTGCGCACGATCCACGGCAGGATCACGAGCGCGAGCGCCGCCGCGAAGGTCGCCCCCCACCGCATCATCCGCGCCCACCCGTGCCGGCGCAGCTGGAGGAACGCCCCGGCGGCCAGGCCCGGTAGCAGCGTGAAGAGCGTCGGCTTGCCGAGCAACGCGATGCCGTAGAGCGCGCCGGCCCCCA
This sequence comes from Candidatus Eiseniibacteriota bacterium, assembly GCA_963776245.1. Classification (GTDB taxonomy): domain Bacteria; phylum Eisenbacteria; class RBG-16-71-46; order RBG-16-71-46; family RBG-16-71-46; genus CAVSAC01. The sequence goes on from CAVZLN010000008.1 coordinate 228,402, forward strand.
GCCAGCGCACCACCGAGGGGCGGCGCAGCGCGAAGGCCAGCATCCCGAAGGCGAGCACGGTCTGCAGCAGCAGCAGGTTCTCGGCATAGTGCGCGATCGGCAGGTACGCCATCACCGGATGCAGCGCGGCGAGCGCGGCCGCCAGCCATCCGGCAGCCGGCGAGAACAACGCGACCCCGAAGACCCCGATGAGGACGACCGTGCCGGTCGCGAGCGCGGCTTCCACGAGACGCAGCGCGAACAGGTTGCGGCCGGTGACCGAGTACACGGCCCCGATCAGCACGGGGTAGGCGGGCGCAAGGTAGAAATCGGCGGTGTAGCGGTGCTCCGACGCCAGCAGCCAGCCGGCCTGCTCGTTGGCGCGCCCGTCCGGCCAGGCGATGGTCGGGGGCGCGGTGAACACGAACGCCAGCCGCAGCGCGAGGGCCACCCCGATCACGGCCGCCCACGCCGCCGGGCCGCGCGCCAGGCGATCGAGCCGTCCCCCGGTGACTCCCGCGCTCATGGCTTCAGCATCCCGCGCACGGTCTCGATCGACGGCACGTCGTCCGTGGTGACCCGGGCGCGCGCCTCATCGTAGAGGGCGTCGTAGCCGTCGGCGCTCACGCGCCACGAGAAGTCCGCCGCCATGCCGTTGCGCTGGAGCGCGCGCCACAGTTCGGGCTGGCGATGGAACGCCAGCGCGCGGCGGAGCGTCTGCACCATGTCGTGCGGGTCGAAGCGCTCGAAGGTGAAGCCATTCCCCTCGCGCATGATGGGATCGAATTCGCGCACGGTGTCGGCGAGCCCGCCCACGGCGCGCACCACCGGCACCGTGCCGTAGCGCAGGCTGTACATCTGGTTGAGCCCGCAGGGCTCGTAGCGCGACGGCATGAAGAAGATGTCCGCCCCGCCCTCGACCAGGTGCGCGAAGGGCTCGTCGTGGCCGCCGCGGTAGTGGAAGCGCTCGGGGTGCCGGGCGGCGAGGCGCCGGAACAGCTCCATGTAGCGCGGTTGCCCGGTGCCCAGCACGACGAAGCGCGCTTCGAGGCGCGACAGCTCGTGCTCCGCCTGCTCGACCAGGTCGAAGCCCTTCTGGACCACGAGGCGCGACGACCATGCCGATCACCGGCCAGTCGGGCGCCCCCGGCAGCCCGGCTTCGCGCAGCAGCACGGCCCGATTGGCGGTCTTGCGCTCGAGCGTCTCGCGGTCGTAGCGGCTCGGCAGGTGGGGATCGCGCGCCGGATCCCAGACCGCGTCGTCGATGCCGTTGAGGATGCCGCGAGCACGTCGCCGCGGCGCTCGAGCAGGCCCTCGAGGCCGAACCCGAACTCGCCGGTGGTCTGCATCTCGCGCGCGTAGCGCGGGCTCACCGTGGTGATCATGTCCGCGAACACGATCCCGACCTTCATGTAGTTCACGCGGCCCCAGAACTCGAACGGGCTGGCCGGATAGAACAGGTCGCGTCCGAAGCCCGCCAGCCCGAGCACCCACGGATCGTAGATGCCCTGGTAGCCGAGATTGTGGATCGTGAACACCGTCGCGACCCCGCCGAACGCCAGTTCGTAGGCGTCGTGGGTGCGGACAAAGCACGGCGCCCACGCCGCCTGGTGGTCGTGGGCGTGGATCACGTCGAAGCGCTCGCCGATGCGCTTGAGCCCCTCGAGGGCGGCGCGCGCGAAGAACAGGAAGCGCTCGGCGTTGTCGGGCCAGCCCTCGCCGGTGTGCGGGTCGTCGTACACGCCGGGGCGGTCGAAGAAGCGGCGCTCGCCCGCGTGTCCGACCAGCAGCACGCGCGGACCGGCGCCGGGCGGCTCGAGCAGCGAGAACCCCGCGGGCTCGCGCCCCATGCCCCACGGCACCAGGGCGCCGTCGAGCTCGCGGTGGGACCAGCCCGGCGGCACCTCGAGTGTCGCGTAGCGCGGCAGCGCCACGGTCACGCGGTGACCGCGGCGCGACTGCTCGGACGAGAGCGCGCCGATGACGTCGCCGAGCCCGCCGACCTTGACGAACGGCGACATCTCGCTCGCGATGTGCGCGATCGTGAGCTTCATCGAGGCCCCGCGGCCCGGCTCAGGCCTCGACCGCGATCTCGCGCAGGTACTGCGCGGCGTCCTCAGGCGGCGTCGGGTTGATGTAGAAGCCCGATCCGATCTCGAACCCCGCGACGCGCGAGAGCTTCGGCATGATCTCGAGGTGCCAGTGGTAGTACTCGAGGTCGCCGTCGCTCACCGGCGAGGTGTGGATGACGAAGTTGTAGGGCGGGCGCGTCAGCGCGCGGTCGAGCCGCCACAGCACGTCCTTGAGGATCGCGGCGAAGTCGTGGAACTCGCCGGGATCCTCGACCGACTGGAACGCGGCGTCGTGCCGCCGCGGCAGGATCCAGGTCTCGAACGGGAAGCGCGGCGCGAACGGGGCGAGCGCGACGAAGCGCTCGTTCATGGTCACCACGCGGCGGCCGTCGTTCTCGGCGGTCTCCTGCTGGACGATGTCGCAGAAGACGCAGCGCTCCTTGAGCTCGAAGTAGCGCCGGCTGCCCTCGAGCTCCTCCTGCACCAGGCGCGGGATGATGGGGGTGGCGATCATCTGGGTGTGGCCGTGCTCGATGGTCGCGCCCGCCCCCGCGCCCTGGTTCTTGAAGATGAGCACGTAGCGGAAGCGCCGGTCGCGGTGCAGGTCGAGCATCCGCTCGCGATAGGCGACCAGCATCTGCGCCAGGTGCTCGACCGGCAGGTCGTGCAGGACCCCGTCGTGCTGCGGACACTCGATCACCACCTCGTGCGCACCGATGCCGTTCATCTTGTCGTACAGCCCCTCGCCGCGGCGGTCGAGCGTGCCCTCGATCTGGAGCGCCGGGAACTTGTTCGGCACCACGCGCACCGTCCAGCCCGGCGTGTTCTGCGCGCCGCCGCCGGGCCGGTAGGCGTACACCTCGGGCGGGGTCTTGTCCTCGTGACCGGGACAGAACGGGCAGAAAGTCGGCGACTTCGGGACCGGAGCGGGCTCGAAACTGCTGGGCCTCCTGCTGCGCTCGGTGGAGATGATGACCCACCGACCGACCACCGGATCCTTCCGTAGCTCAGGCATGAGCTTCCTCGTGTGCGTTGCGGTGTCGGCGGGCCGGGGCGGGCCCGTCTCCGATGGGAGTGTCCGAGTCTAGGGACCGGCGCCACGCGCGGTCAAGGCGCGGGCGGGCCGGTGCGGGAAGGCCGGCGAGCGCGCCGCAGCGCCCGCGGCTCAGGCTCCGGCGGCCCGTGCGCGCTCCTTCGCGGTCTCCTCGAAGAGCTCCCGCAGCAGGCTCTCCTCGCCGGGCGCCAGCGAGCGGCCGCGCCGCGACAGCGCGATGCGCGCCGTCGCCAGGAACGGCTCGAGCCGGTGTTCGACCGTGGCTTCGCCATCCCACCACGCGAACGGCGCCACCGCGGCCGGTGCGAAACGCCCGCCGCCGAACAGGTTCGCGCCCACGCCGACCGCGCGCCGGTGGGCAGCAGCGTGCCGATGCCGGTCTTCACGTGCGCGCCGACCACCGCGCCGACCTTGGGGTTGCCGCTGTCCACGCGCGTGCCGTCGATCCACACCCGCACCGGTCCGTAGTTGTTCTTGAGATCGCTGGTGGTGGTGAGCGCGCCGAGGTTCACCCATTCGGCCAGCACGCTGTGCCCGACGAAGCCGTGGTGGCGCTTGTTGCCGTAGCCCTGCCACACGCACTCCTCGACCTCGCCCGCGATCCGGCACTCGGGGCCGAACGTGGTGCGCGAGACGGAGCCGCCGAGCAGTTGCGTGCCCTCGCCGACCACGCACGGCCCGGTCACCACGGTGTGCGAGCGCACCAGCGCGCGCGCGCCGACGCGGATCGGGCCGGCGCTCGCGTCGAGCACCGCGAGCGCCTCCACGCGCGCGCCCGCCTCGACCACGATGCGCTCGGGCGCCCGAAGCACCGCGGACGGGTGCACGTCGCCCGCGACGCGCCCGCGCTCGTCCGCGAGGTCGGCGGCGATGGCGTCCGCGTTCCACTCCACCAGGTTCCAGGGGAAGGTGACGAAGCGCGCCTCGGGCACCGCGACCGCCGGCAGGCCGAGCCCGAGCAGGAACGCCTCGAAGTCCGCGCCCCGGCCGAGCCCGGGGGCCACCATCTCGAACGGCAGCCGCGCGCCCACGATGCGCCCGTCGCCCACGAACAGCGCCGGAGCGCGCGACGCGAGCGCGTCCGCGAGCCACGCCCCGGGGAGCGCCGCGGCGTTGAACGCCAGCACCTCGTCGCCGCGCCGCGGCGCGGTGGCCTCGATCGCGGGGGCCTCCCGCCAGGCGCCGAGCGCGCGCGGGCGCGCCTCGACGGCGAGCAGCGGCACGCCCGCGGCGCGGCGCCAGCGCTGCCCGAGCGCCGACGCGCCGAACGCCAGCGCCGGCACCGGCAGCACGTCGGTGAGCGGACGCAGGCTCCGCCAGTGGCGGTCCTCGTACACCACCAGCATCGCGCTCACCGCGCCCCTCCCGCGAACCGGAACACGCCGGTGAACCCGGCGAGCGCGGCGCGGCGCCGGAGGCTCTCGGAGGCCTCGTCACCGACGCACGCCACGGTGCGCACCTTGTACAGCCCGCGCTCGCGCTCGACCACGAACGGCACCATGAGCTGGGACTCCGCCGCGGCGCGCAGTCCGGCCGCGCGGACGCGATCCGCGGGGGCGCCGACCTGGACCCGCCAGCAGCCGCCGGCGGCGGGGGCCGCGGGCGCCGGCTTCGCCTCCCCGGGGGTCGCCGCGGGGGCGCTCGGCGCGGCGGCCGGCGCGGCTCCCGGGACGCGCGCTCGCGCTGGTGTCGGGCGCGAGCAGGCGCTCGAGCGTGCCCGGCCGGTCCCCGAGCGGCTGGGTCGGCGCGGGCACCGGCACGTCGGCGGAGGTGCTGTCCGCGGGCGGTGCCGCCGCGCTGCCCGACGAGTCGGACGCGACCGCGGGCGAAGGAGCGCCCGAGGCGGCCGACGCGGGCGGCACGGCCGCGCGCGCGGCCAGCAGTTCCTCGCGGGTCGGCGCGGGGACGCGCTCGCTCGCCGCCAGCGGCTCGGGGATCGCCGCCAGCACCGCGCGTCCCTCGGGCGAGACCGCGGTCGTGTCCACCGCCGCGCTCGCGGGGGACGCGGATGCGGGCGGCGCCGGCCGGGGCGCGGGCACGCCCGTCGCGGGCGGCGCGGGCCGCGTGCCCGGGGACGAGATGGGCATCATCCCGGCGCAGCCTCCGACCCCGAGAAGGGAAGCGCCCAGGACCAGGCCCAGCAGGACCAGGCCGCACGGGACGACGCGCGCCCGGGGTCGGCGATCGCGGGTTCCGCGGCGCATCGGCCGGCCCCCGCTCATGCCCCGCTCCGCGCCCGCACCGTCTCGGCCACCTGTCGCACCTGCCCGCTGTCCTCGAGCCGGCAACAGAGCGTCGAGCCCTCGGCGTGCACCACCACCATGTCGCGCAGACCCATCGCCGCGGCCGTCCCCCCGTCGCCCACCACCACGCATCCGTCGCACTCGATCGCCACCGCGTCGCCGAACAGCACGTTGCCGCGCGCGTCGTGGGTCTGCCGCCGCGCCCACGCGCTCCACGAGCCGAGGTCGTCCCAGTCGAACGACGCCTCGAGCACCAGCGTGTTGGGCGCCCGCTCCATCACCGCGTAGTCCACCGAGATGGACTCGAGTCCCGGGAACACGGCGTCGAGCGCGCGCTCGAATCCCGCGTCGCCGTCCTCCCAGCGCATCGCGTCGAGCGGCGCGTGGAGCGACGGGCGGAAGGACTCCAGCGCGTCCAGGAAGGTCTTCGCCCGCCACACGAAGATGCCCGCGTTCCAGGCGTACTCGCCGGTGGCGATCCAGGCCTCCGCGCTGGCCCGGTCGGGCTTCTCGGTGAATCTCGCCACGCGCGACAGGCGGTCGCCGACGGCGGCGCCCCGCTGGACGTAGCCGAAGTTGGTCTCGCCGTGCGTCGGGCGGATGCCGAACGTGAGCAGCACCGGCTCCCGCTCGCACGACTCGAACGCGCGCGCGAGGTCGGCCGCGAAGGCGTCCTCGTCGTCGATGGCGTGGTCCGCCGGCAGCACCGCGAACGAGGCCTGGGGCGCCTCGGCGCGGAACAGCACAGCGGCCGCTCCGGTGGCCGCCGCGGTGTTGCGCAGCATGGGCTCGCCCAGCACCCGCACCCCGGGGCACTCGCGGCGCACGGCGTCCACCAGGTCGCGCGCCGTGAGGATCACGATGCGGTCCCGGGGCGCCACGCGCCGCGCGCGATCGAGCGTGGCCGCGAGCAGCGAGCGCCCGCCCTTCGCGAGCGGCAGCAGCTGCTTCGGCCGGCCGGGACGGCTCCACGGCCAGAACCGCTCGCCGCGGCCGCCGGCGAGGATGAGGACGAATCGATCAGGCATGCGAGGGTCTCCGGTGCGTCACGACGGACCCGGCAGGATAGGCTCGACCGCGACCGCCGGCAAGGGCCGCCGGCCCGCGCGCGGCCGCCGGGCACGGCCGCCCCGCGGGGCGCGCGCCCGGGCGACCGGTCAGCCGCGCCTCTTGTCCAGCAGCTCGCGGTACACCGTCTCGGTGTTCTCGGTGACCTTCTCCCACGAGTAGTTCTGCAGGATGTGGCCGCGCGCCCGGCTCTCGTACTGCTTCACCAGGTCGGGCTGCAGGATGAGCTGCTCGAGCTTCTCGCGCAGGTCCGCCACGTCCTTGTTGCGGAACGAGGGCGCCACGCCCTCGGCCACCTCGCGGTTCTCGGGGATGTCCGAGATCAGCACGCACCGTCCGTACGAGAGCGCCTCGAGCAGGGCGATCGAGAGCCCCTCCATGGTCGACGGCTGCACCACGCAGTAGGCGTTGCTCCAGAGCTCCTCGAGGCCTTCGCCGAACACGTAGTCGAGCAGCCGCACGCGCGGGCCCTCGTACTGCCGCAGCAGGCTCACGTAGTCCTGCGAGAACGACATCCCTCCCACCAGCGCCAGCGTCATGTCGGTGTCGATCCGCTGGAACGCCTCGCACAGGTAGTGCACGCCCTTCTCCGGCACCAGGCGCCCGACGAACAGCACGTACTTCCCGGGCGTGAGGCCCTGCTGGAGGATCTTCTTCGCCGGCCGCTGGACCGGCAGCGCGGTGCCATTGGGGATGAACACGGTCTCGCGGCGGTGATGCTCGCGGAAGTAGTCGCGCAGCGTCTTCGACACCACGATGGTGCGGTCGGGGAAGTTCACCGCCGGCCCCTCGCACTGGCGCAGCACCCACTGGGCCGTCCGCCCCCACTTCTCGCGCTGCCAGTCGAGGCCGTGCACGGTCACCACCGTCTTCGCGCCGCGCAGCCGCGGCAGACCGGCGAACAGCGACGGCCCGAGCGCGTGGAAGTGCACCACGTCGTACCCGCGCAGGGTGGCCTCGAGCGTGCTCCACGCCACGTGGGTGGCGGTATCGAGGTGCTTGGTATGGATGCTGGGCCGCCGCAGCAGGCGCACGCCCTCCATGCGGGCATCCGCGGGGGTGTAGTACAGCCGGCAGTACACCGAGAGGTCGTGGCCGCGCGCGGCGAGGCGCCGCGTGATCTCCTCGACGTGCCGCTCGATGCCGCCGTAGGTCGCGGGCACGCCCTTCTGGCCGATCATCGCGATCCTCATGCCCGCCCTCCCTTGGGGTCCGCACCGCGCGCGGCGCTGGGGATCAGCATGGCGCGCCCCCCGCCGTCACGGCACGCGTCGCGCGCACGCGGAAGAAGCCGACCACCAGCCCGGCGCCGTGCAGCGTCCAGGCGAGCAGCGAGAGGAACCCGAGGCGGAGGCTCGCCTTGCGCACGCTCATCAGGGCCCACACGCCGAACGGCATCAGCGCCCCGAGCGCCAGCAGGCCGGCGTCCCGGCGCGCGAGGGCGATCGCCGACGCGGGCAGCGCGAGCAGCCACAGCGCGAGCGTGCCGAGGTAGAGCGACTGGCGCCGCAACAGGCGGCCGAAGCCCGGGCGGCCGAGATACACGCGCAGCGCCTGCCCCTGTCCGAAGCACAGGCCGGTGCGCCAGCGCCGCCCCAGCTCCGCGAGCGACGGGCGCGGCGCGCTCCAGTGACGCGCGGCGAGCGGCGCGATGGCACGCAGTTCCAGCCTGGCGCGCGCGAACCTCAGGCCGAGCTCGAAGTCCTCCTCCGAGTTCAGGCGGGCGTCGTATCCCCCCACCGCGAGCAGCGCCGCGCGCCGGTAGAACGAGAGCGTCGCGGTGTACTCGGACGGATGGTCGCCGTCGCCGACCCGGTACAGATCGTGGCTGCCGGCGCGCTCGCCCGCGGCGTCCACGAACCACTCCTCGATGCGCCCCCACAGCCCGCCGATCGCCGGCTCGCCGGCGATCACCGCCGACGCGCGCGCGATCCACGCCGCTTCGACCTCGACGTCGGCGTCCACGAACAGCACCCAGTCCCCGTCGCACGCCGAGCAGCCGAGCATGCGCGCGGCGCCGGGGGTGAGCGGCTGCCCGACCGGCGGGGCGAGCACCGTCCAGCGCGACGAGAGCGCCGGCAGCGGTGCGGGATCGGGCGCGGAGCGCACCAGCACCCCGCTCCAGTCGCGGCCCGTGAGCGCGCCCTCGAGCGCGGCCACGGTGCGCGGCAGGAAGCGCTCCTGGCGGTAGCACGGGATCACCACGCCGATCCTCATGACCGCCCCCGCGCCGCGTTCGCTCCGGCGAACGTGGCGAGCCCGAGCACCTCGTCGTACACCGATTCGAACGTCTCGACCACGCGGGACCAGGTGTAGTGCTCGCGCACCCGGTGCGCGCCGTCGCGGCCCATCCGCAGGGCGGCGTCAGGACGGCGATGGAACGCTTCGAGCGCTTCCGCCAGCGCGTGCGCGTCCCCGGCCGGCACCAGCCGCCCGTGCACCCCGTCCTCGATCACCTCGGGCACCCCCCCGACCGCGCTCGCGATGGTCGGGCGGGCGCGCACCAGTCCCTCGAGCAGGCTGAGCGGCAGTCCTTCCCAGCGCGAGGGCAGCACCACGGCGTCGGCGGCGGTGAGCAGCGGGCCGATGTCGTCCACCTGCCCCAGGAAGCGCACCCGCGCGGCCACGCCCAGCTCCCGGGCCCGCGCCTCGAGCGCCGCGCGGCGGCTCCCCTCGCCCGCGAACGCCGCCACGAACTCGAGGCCGTGGCCCTGCACCCGGGCGAGCGCCTCGAGCAGCACGTCGTGGCCCTTCTGCGCCTCGAGCCGCGCCACGCACACCCACAGCGGGCGCAGCGGCCCGGCGCCGAGTCGCTCGCGCAGCGCCCGCGCCGGCACCCACTCGGCCATCTCGTCGGGCAGGTCGGCGCCGTTGGGCACGATGCGGATGCGCTCCCGCGCGAGTCCATGGTCGCGCACCAGCGTGTCGGCGACCGCGCCGCACACCGCGGTCACCGCGCCGGCGTGGGCCAGCTCGCGGTAGCGGAGCGTGTCCGGCGACGACGGGTGGGCGGGGCCGGTGACGTGCTCGGTCACCACCAGGTGGGGGACGCCGGCGAGGCCGGCGAGCGCCGAGAGGTAGCGGTCCGCCGCGGGCCAGACGTGGTGCACGTGGAGCAGGTGCGGACCGGCGCGGCGCAGGCGCCGCCAGGTGTCGAGCATGCCCTTCCAGTCCCAGCGCGAGTCCACCTCGGGCACCCGGTCCACCGGGATGTCGCGCGCCGCGAGCGCTCCCGCCAGCTCGTCCACGCCGGGCGCGGTCGCGAGCCACACCCGCACGTCGAAGCGGGCGCGCGGCAGACGCGTGGCCAGCTCCCAGACGACCCTTTCGGTGCCGCCCACGGAAGTGCCGCTCTCGGCGAGCACCACGCTCACGCGTGCTTCGGAGGTCCGCATAGCCGGTCGTAGGCCTCGAGCAACTGGACCTTGCTGAACTCCCATGCCATCGATTCGATGAAACGCTTCCGGTTGTAGGCACCCATGCGCGCGCGGCGGTCGGGATCGTCGAGCAACTCGACGATGCGCTCCGCCATGTCGGCCACCTGATTGGGGCGGGCGTACAGCGCGCCCTCACCCGCCGAGAAGCGGTGCTCGCGCAGGTCGTAGCACACGATCGGCCGGGCGCACGCCATGTACTCCAGGATCTTGTTCATGGTCGAGATGTCGTTGAGCGGATTGAGCGGGTCCGGCGACACGCACACGTCGGCGGTGGTCAACACGCGCTCGACATCGGCGTCGGGGATGCGGCCGGTGAACTCGACGAACGGCTCGAGCCCGAGCTCCCGGGTGAGCCGCCGCAGGTCCTCGAACGAGTCGCCGCCGCCCACCAGCGTGAACGACACGTCGTGGCGCCCGAGGTCCTTCACCACGTGGCGTGCCGCGCGCAGCAGGTGGTCGACGCCGTCCTGCGGCGCCATCACACCGAGGTAGGCGACCAGGAAGGTCCGCCCGCGGCGGAGCGCGGGGTCGGGCGCCCGCCCGGCCGCGAAGCGCTCGCGGCTCGGGCCGCTGCGCACCACGACCACGCGGTGGCCGGGCACCCGCCCGCGGGTCATCGCCACCTCGCGGTAGGACTCGTTGGTCGAGATCACCAGGTCCGCGGTCGCGAACTGCAGGCGCTCGAGCAGCCGCAGCGCGCGGTGGAGCGGATCGCCCTCGCGCTGCGACCCGAAGCGCGCTACGTAGAGCTCGGGGCACAGGTCATGGTGATCGAACACGAAGCGCTTCCCGAACAGCTTGAACGGGGCGGCGATGGCCCAGAAGGTGTCGGGCGGATTGGCGGCGTGGATGACGTCGAAGCCGCGACGCGCCAGCACCACGAACGTCAGGCGCAGGGTCTGGAGCCAGCAGTAGAGGAACTCCCAGGCGTAGGACATGAACCCGCGCGCGGGCGGAGGCGCCGGGTAGCGCCAGATGTGGATGTCGTCGATCACCTCGTGGGCGCGGGTCCACTGCTCGCCCTTCGGGCAGATCGCCGACACCTCGAAGCCGCCGGCGCGGAGCGCGTTGAGCTCCATCCACACGCGGCGGTCGAATGGCAGCGGGAGGTTCTCCGAGAGGTGGAGGACCCTACCACGCGAGGCCATGGTACTCCCCGGCGGACACGCTGGACGGATCGACGGCGTGCACCAGGTCCACCAGCACCTGGCCGGGCTTCAGCATCCGGCCCACGTCCCGGTACTCCGGCGAGCCGTTCGCCACCACCACCACCTCGCTCTGGTCCACCACCTCGCGCACCGTCGCGCGCAGCCGGTCGGGCAGGTAGGGCACCTCGTCCTCGACGAAACGGCGGTTGGCGCCGAGCACCCGTTCCATGTCCACGTTGGGGTCGTGGAGCGACAGGGTGTAGCCCTTGCCGACCAGCGTCCCGATGACGCGCAGGATGGGGCTCTCGCGCAGGTCGTCGGTCCCGGCCTTGAACGACAGGCCGAGCACGCCCACCTTGCGCAGCTTGAATCGTTCGATCATCGCGATCGCGGCCTCGACGTGGACGTCGTTGGAGCGCATCACCGAGTAGAGCAGCGGCAGATCGAGCTGGCCCTGCCGGCCCGCGCGCGCTCAGGGCGCGCACGTCCTTGGGCAGGCACGAGCCGCCGAAGGCGAACCCCGGCTTGAAGTAGTACGCGCTGAGGTTGAGACGCGTGTCCTTGCAGAACAGGCGCATCACCTCGTGGCTGTCGACGCCCTCGCGCTTGGCCCAGCGGCCGACCTCGTTGGCGAACGCGACCTTGAGCGCGTGGAACGTGTTGTTCACGTACTTGAGCGTCTCGGCGGTGCGGATGGGGGTCACCAGCATCTCGCCCCCGACATCGCCGTACATGTCCCGCATGACCTGCGCGCTCCGCGCGTCGCCCGCGCCGAGCACGGTGTACTCGGCGCCGAAGAAGTCGGCGACCGCGCTCCCCTCGCGCAGGAACTCGGGGTTGTAGCCGACGCCGAAGTCCACGCCCGCCCGCTTGCCCGACGCGCTGCTCGAGCACCGGCGTGAGCTCCCGCTCGACGCTGCCCGGCAGCATGGTGCTGCGCTGCACCACCACCGTCCAGCGGCCACTGGCGGCGATCGCCCACCCGACCTCGGAGCAGGCGCGCTTCACGTGGTCCAGGTTCAGGCTGCCGTCCTCGGCGCTCGGGGTGCCGACGCACACCAGCACGATGTCGGCCTCCCGCATCGCCTCCGCGATGCGCGTCGTGGCGCGCAGCCGCCCGGCGTCGCGCGACGAGCGGATGAGATCCGCGAGGCCGTTCTCGACGATCGGGCTCTCGCCGCGCTCGATGCAGTCCACCTTGTAGGCGTTGGTGTCCACGCCCGTGACCGAGTGCCCGCGGGTGGCGAGACAGGCCGAGCACACCGAACCCACGTAACCCAAACCGACCACCACGACGTTCATGTCCATCCTCTCGGCTATCGCGCGGCGCGACCCCGCGGGGTCTCCTGCGCCAGCCGCAGCCTCAGGTGCCAGAGACGGACGCCGTTCAGCGCGAAGCGCTCAGCGTCCGGGTAGAGTGTATCGAATCGGCGCGCGAAGGCGCCGGACGGATCCAGGTCCTCGGTACGGCTCGCCACCACCCACACCCCGCCCGCGCCCTCCATCGCCTCGCCCATCATCCGGTCGAGGCGCTCCGGGTGCCCGATCAGCCCGAGCCACACGGCGGCCGCCGGGAGCGGACCGCGATAGTAATACGCGAGCGGGTCCTCGGTGTTAATCGAGATGATCCGCTCGTCTGCCGAGGCCCGCGCGCGCAGGATCGCGGCCGCGCCCCGGTAGTCCTCCTTGCCGTAGCGCGGATCCCAGTAGTGGTGGACGAGCGAGAGCGCCCAGAGCGCCGCCACCGCGCCGCCCAGGACCCGCCTCGTCCCCACCCGGGCATCGGCCAGCCCGGCCGCCAGCACCAGCAGGAACGCCGGCATCGCCACCATCAGGTAGCGTGGATTGAACACTTTGAAGTTCGATGCCGCCATCCACGACAGCAGGGCCGCTGGCGCCGCCATCCACAGCCACGCATCGAAGGTCCGGCCGCGTCGCGCCACCGCCCGCAGGCCGAGCAGCCCGAGCGTTCCGAACACCAGCGCCACCACTGCGATGCCGGGCGCGTGGCGCGCGACCGTGGCCAGACCGGCGTCGGCTCGCAGCTCGCGCAGCGAGGGCCCGAGCGTGTACCCGACCGCGAACGCGTGGAGCGCGAACGGCAGCGCCGCGGCGTGGAAGGTCGTGGACCCGCGCAGCGCAAGCTCGTCCGGGGCCGGCACCCGCCCCGGGCTCAGCCGCGCCCAGTCCCAGGTGCGCGACAACTGGGGCAGGAACGGCAGGCCGACGAGCGCGAGCAGCGCGAGCACACCGGCGAGCAGCGCCAGCCGCCGCGCGCGCCCCGCGGCTCCACCCCACCACCACCAGGCGTGCACCGGCACCACGAACAGGAAGGTCCAGTTGGAGAGCAGCCCGCCGGCGGCGGCCGCGGCGTAGCCCAGCACGGTGCGGGTCCGCGGGGCCCGGGCGAGCCCGAGCAGCGTCCCCGCGGACAGCACGGTGCAGAGCGCCAGCAGCGCGTAGTTGCGCGACTCCTGCGAGTACCACACCAGGAACGGGGAGCCTGCGGTCAGCCAGGCCGCCGGCAGGGCGGTCTCGCGCCCGAGCCAGCGCCCGGCGAGCCACGCCATGGCCGGCACGGTGGCGATGCCGAACAGCGCCGAGGGCAGGCGCATCGCCCACTCCGAGTCGCCCGCCACGCGGGTCCAGGCATGCACGATCACGCTGAAGAGCGGGCCGTGGAGCTCGTGGACCAGGTCGGCGAAGAGGAACGGACGGCCGACGCTGGCGTTCACCCAGGTGAGCACCTCGTCGATCCACAGACTCTGCGAACCGAGGCGGAACAGGCGCAGCGCCGCCGCCACCAGGATGGCGGCAGCCAACCAGCGGTGGAAGACCGGATCAGGGGTGGAAGGCAGGGAGGTCGGATGGCGGTCCGGGCGGGCGTCCGATGGGTCTCGCGTCGCGGCTCTCCCGACCGGGCGGTGTCGGAGTGCCCGATCGCGGCGTCAGGTTGGGTCGCTTCTCGATGCGGCGCGCCCCATGTCGCGACGCGCTCGCCGCTCCTTCGCCGGCACCGCCGGCGCGGGCCACCGTACCCGGAACTCCCTCCGCCGCCTAGTAGGCACCCTCGCGGGAGATCACGGCGGGGATGGTGCGAAGCAGGATCTTGAGGTCCATCGCGAAGGAGCGGTTCCGGATGTACTCGAGGTCGAGCCGCATCCATTCCTGGAAACCGATGCGGCTGCGTCCGCTGATCTGCCACAGGCAGGTGATGCCGGGGGCGACATCGAGCCGGTGCATCTGCCACGGCTCGTACTTCGCGACTTCCTCCGGGATCGGAGGACGCGGCCCCACCAGGCTCATCTCGCCCCGCAGCACGTTGATGAACTGGGGGATCTCGTCGACCGAGGTCCGTCGCAGCAGCCGGCCGATGCGCGTCACGCGCGGGTCCTGGCTGATCTTGAACACCGGGCCATCGCACTCGTTGAGGTGGGCGACGCGGTGCCGCATGTGCTCGGCGTCGTTCACCATCGAGCGCAGCTTGAAGAAGATGAACGGTCGTCCGCCGCGCCCGATGCGGGTCGAGCGGTAGATGACCGGACCGCGCGATTCGAGCTTGATGAGGAGGGCCGCGATCGCGAGCACCGGCAGGGCGAAGCCCAGTGCCACCAGCGCGCCGAGCAGGTCGAGCGCCCGCTTGCCGCTCCGCAGGTAGAAGCCCTCGGTGCGCGCCGGGGCGCCGGGAAGCAGGTCGAGAGCGGCCGCGGGAGGCCCGGCGAGCACGAGCGTGGGACGGACGTGGCCGTTGTGATGACCGTTCGTCCCGCCGTTCGCGTGGACGGCACGATGGAGCGCGCCCGCGGCATGGCCGTTGGCGTGTCCGCGAGCGTCACCGTTCGTGGCGGGCTCGGCCGTGACCGCGGGCGTGGACACCGGGCTGGCAGTCGCGCTGGCGCTCATGTTCTCCACGGAAAGATCGAGGACCGAATGGTCCCACCCAGCGGTCTGATCGGGACCGCCGGACAATCGCGGACTGGGCTTCGCGAGGATGTCGGGCTCCATGACGCCGATCTCTAGTTGAGTCGCCCGAAAATAATGCCGAAGGGAACGCTTCAGTCCCTTCGGCTCAAAGCTCTCGCTTCATCCGTTCGAACTGGGTCGAGGACTTGTCGAGCACGAGCGACGGGGGAAACACCAAGATGTCGATCCTCGGATGCTGTTCCCGGCTTGTGGCCGGTCGACCAGCCCACGCTTCCCGCGTGGAACCGGCCTGCTTGGCTCGTTTGTACGGGTACCCAGTTAGCGAAGTCCCAGAGGCGATCTCCTCCGTTGCCGGCGCGAACTGCTTCTTGCGGCTGCAAAGACATTAGCAAAACCATGACAGCCGAATCAAGCACTGGATTCGGCGGTCCCTCCGGCCGAATCCTCCCCCGGGGCGGGGCCCGGCGGGCCGTGCTAGAGTCGGTCCCGGCGGTCTCGGTCGGCCCCCCCTTCCCCAGTCCAAGTCGCACCCCCCAGACCCGGCAGGAGGTCTCTTGAGCAGCCTCTGGCTCGCCCTTCCCGCGTACAACGAGGAGAAGTCCCTTCCCGCGCTGCTCGAGCGCTGCGTCCCGGTGGCCAAGGCGCTGGAGGCCAGCGGCCTGCGGCTTTCGGTCATCGTGGTCGACGACGGCAGCAAGGACGGGACGATCGCCGCGGCCAGGGCCTTCGAGGGTCGGCTCGCGATCGAGGTCGTCCCGCATGTCGTGAATCAGGGCCTCGGGGCCGCGCTGCGCACCTGCCTGAGATCCGCCCTGGAGCGGGCCGGGGACGGCGATGCCATCGCCACCATGGACGCCGACAACACCCACGATCCCGCGCTGCTGGTGGAGATGCACCGCAGGCTGCTCGGGGCTCCGGCCGATCTCGTCATCGCCTCCCGGTACACCCCGGGCGGGGACGAGGTCGGGCTCACCCCGCTCCGCAAGGTGCTTTCGCGCGGCGCGTCGTTCCTGCTCACCCTGGTGGCGCCGGTGCACGGCGCGCGCGACTACACCTGCGGCTTCCGGCTCTACCGCGAGTCGCTGCTGCGCAGCGCGGCGCGGGCGTGGGGCGAGCGGCTGGTCGAGGAGGCCGGGTTCACCTGCATGGCCGAGGTCCTGCTCAAGCTCGGTCGCGGCGGGGCCCGTGTGACCGAGGCGCCGCTGGTGCTCCGCTACGATCTCAAGGAGGGCGCCAGCAAGATGAAGATCATGCGCACCATCACCCGGTATTTCGCCCTGGCGTGGCGCATCCGCAGCGGACCGCTGCCCCGCCTCGCGTGACGCCCGACGCCCGGCGGCGATGCATCCCGCACGACCGCGAAGATTCTGCAACGCGTTGTGGCCCAGCCGACTCTTGCCACGGCTGACAGGCCGCTGATAGTCTTTTCAAGCCCCTGCAAGGGCGGCCCGCCCGGCACTCCGGGCGGCCAGCCCTCGACCCACCCCGGAACCCCTGCTCCCCCATGCACCGAGACCTGAAGCTGAGCGTCGTCATCCCCTGCTACAACGAGGAGGAGGGAGTCCGCCTCGTCATCGACCGGACTCCGAAGATCGTCGACGAGATCGTGGTGGTGGACAACAACTGCACCGACCGCACCGCGGAGGTCGCGCGTGCGCTCGGCGCCGTGGTGGTGGCGGAGAAGACCCCCGGCTACGGCGCGGCCTACAAGCGTGGGCTGAATGCCGCCACCGGCGACATCATCATCACGTTCGACGGCGATGGCACCTACCCGCCCGAGGACATCCCACGCCTGGTGGATGAACTGGTGGACAGGAACTGGGACTTCCTCTCGGCGTCGCGCTTCCCGCTGGTGGATCCGAAGGCCATGCCGTTCACGAACCGGCTCGGCAACTGGGTGCTCACGATCGCCGCCGCGGTGCTGTTCTTCAAGCCCATCCGCGACAGCCAGTCGGGGATGTGGGTGTTCAAGCGCGCCATGCTCGGCCGCCTGAAGCTGACGTCCGACGGGATGGCGTTCAGCGAGGAGATCAAGCTCGAAGCCCTGATGCGCGGCCTGCGATTCGGGGAAGGGCACATCCCCTACGGGGCCCGCGTCGGTGAGGTGAAGCTCGAGAAGTGGAAGGACGGCTGGGAGAATCTCGCGTTCCTCGTCCGCAAGCGTTTCGGAGCGGTATGAGCCGGATGGAGCGCCGCGCGGACTCGGTGGCCCGCGAGCCTCGCGACATCCTCCCCGTCGTGCTGGGCGTGCTGGTGGTGCTGGCCGCGGGCCTGATGGCCGGGCTCCAGTACGCCGCCCCGGACAAACGCGTGATCGCCGTGATCGCTGCGATGCTGATGTTCGGCATCGCGTGGCGGATCGACATGACGTCGGGCATCGGGCTGCTGGTGTTCGCGCTCCCCTTCCCCCGCGGCACGGTGTTCGGCAACACCAACTTCGCCCTCATCCTGCTCCTGCTCGTCATCTGGCTGCTGCGCACCTCCCAGCGCCAGAGCCCCGCGCTGCGCCGAACCCCGATCGACGCGCCCCTCGGCGCGTTCGTGATCGTCTGGATCGTGTCCTTCTACAACATCCAGCGCCCCGAGATCCTGAAGCCGGCGCTCCTGAACACCCAGTTGCTGGTCGCCTGCATCCTGATGTTCTACCTGATCGTGAGCAACGTGCGGACCGAGCGCGACCTCCAGCGGCTGCACGCCTTCCAGCTCGTGTCGCTCACGGCCGTGGCGCTGGTCGGGGTCTACGAGCTCACCACGCCCGGCGCCTCGCTCTTCCCGGGCTGGATCTACTTCCCGGGCGCTTCGAGCGCGGAGATGGGCCTCCACAACTTCCGCATCGGCGGCCCGTTCTTCGACTACGAACTGTTCGGGGAGTACGCCGCCGTCAACCTGCCGCTGGCGGTGTTCGCGTTCACGCGCGCGCGCAGCATGCTGCTGCGCGTGGCGACCGGCGGTGTGGCCCTGCTCACCATCTTCATCCTGTTCGCCACGGTGACCCGCGGGGCCATGATGGCGCTGGGCGCTGGCGTCCTCTATCTCACCTGGATCGTGCGCCGGCGTCTCCGCGTGGTGCCGTTCACGATCGTCCTCGCCGCCCTCGTGGTGGGCTTCCTCGCCATGGACTTCTTCGTCGCGAACTACACCCGCTCGGGCTCCATGCTGGAGCGGCTGGTCGGCACCGAGTTCAAGGGCCTCGTGCCGGAAAGCCGCGAGCGGGCGTGGCGGGACGGCTGGGACCGCTTCCTGCTCCATCCCATCCTCGGGCATGGCCCGTTCTACGCCGGGCAGATCGGGACGCGCACCTATTTCTGGCCGCACAGCGGCTACCTGCTGATCGCCAACCTGGTGGGCTCGGTGGGACTCGGGTTCTTCCTCTGGCTGCTGTTCCGGCTGTGGCAGTGCACGCGGCCGTCCGTGGACACCCTCGATGATCCGTCCTATGCGCGCTCCTACCTGGTGATCGCGCACACCCAGCTCATCATCTTCATGGCGGACCAGATCAAGATCGAGTTCCTGAGGAATCCCAGCTATCAGTTCCAGGTGTGGATGTACTTCGCGATCTGGGTGTCGGCGTATTTCGTGGCGCGCTCGCTCCCCGCATCGCCGAGCGGCCGGTGAGCGCGCGCGCGGCGCTCCAGCGCCTCGCCATCCCGCTCAAGCGCAGCGCGCTCGGCGAGGATCTGGTGCGGCGGAACCCGCTCTGGTACCCGGCCGCGGCGCGGCACTTCACGCGGCTGCTCGCCGCGCCGCTCGAGCAGCGGCGCGTCTGGGACGCGCGCGCCCTGCAGCGCGCGCTGGCACGCGCCGCGCGCACGCCGTACGGCCGGCGCGTCGGCGGCGGGGCGGACCTCGCGTCGTGGCCGCTGCTCGCGCCCGCCACGGTGCGGGATGCGCCCGGCGAGGTGATGCATCCCGGTCCGCTCTCGCTCCCCGCGGCGACGGGAGGCACGACCGGCGTGCCGCTGCCCCTGGTCCGCTCGCCCCGCTCCGTCGCGGTGGAGCAGGCGGCCATCGACCACCTGCTGCGCGCGCACGGCGTGGACCCGCGACGCGCGCGCGTCTGCGTGCTGCGCGGGGACGACGTAAAGGACCCGGCCGACCGCACGGCGCCGTTCTGGGTGGATGCCTCCGACGGCCGGCGCCGCATCTTCTCGTCCAACCACCTCGCGGCCGACACCGTGACGGCCTACGTCGAATCGCTGGTCGCCTTCCGCGCCGACTACTGGTGGGTGTACCCGAGCGCGCTCGAGTCGCTGCTGCGACGGATGACCGCGGCCGGTCTCCGGGCGACCGTGCCCTTGTTGCTGGCGTCCTCCGAACGACTGTCGCCGGCGGTGAACCGCCAGGCGCGCGCCGCCCTCGGCTGCGCCGTGATCGACTACTACGGCCAGGCCGAGCGCGTGGCGTTCGCGTGGTGCGAGGACCCGGGGACGTGGCGGTTCCTGCCCGGGTACGCCCACGTCGAACTGGTGCCGCATCCGGATTCGGGCGACGGCCTCCGCTACGAGATCGTGGGCACGCCGTTCTGGAACGCGAGCATGCCGCTGGTGCGATATCGCACCGGTGACCTGGTGCGGTTCGACACCGCGCCCGATGCCGCGGCGCTGGAGGAGATCGCCCTCGGGGTCCGGGCGTTCCCGGGCGTGCTCGGTCGCGACGGCGACATCCTGGTGGCCCCGGACGGCACCCATCTCACCGGCATCGACCACTTCCACCGCGGCGTGGACCGCGTGATGCGGATCCAGGTGGTCCACGAGCGCCCCGACCTCGTCCTCGTCCGGGTCCTGCCCGCCGCCGGCTTCGGAGCGCCGGAGCGCGCCGCGATCCTCGCCAACGCCCGCCGGAAGCTCCCCCCTTCGATGCGGGTCGAGGTGGAGCTGGCCGACGTCCTGGAGCGCACCGCGCTCGGCAAGACGCCCTTCGTGCTGCGCCGGCCCGGGGTCCCGGGGCCGTCGCACGGCGTCGCGCGATGACCTCGGTGCGGGGGTTCGCGCCCGCGGATCGCGGACGCTGGGACGCCTATGTGGCCGGCGCCCCGGGCGCCCACTTCGCCCAGCGCGCAGCGTGGAAGGACGTGACCGAGCGCGGCTACGGCGCGCGCGCACGCTGGTGGCTGGCCGAGCGCGAGGGACGGGTGACGGGCGTGCTGCCGTTGTTCGAGGCGCGCGGGCTCACCGGCGAGCGGCGGCTGTTCTCGGCGCCCGGGGGGCTGCTCGCGGACGACGCGTCCACCGCGGCGGGCCTGCTCGAGCCGGCACGCGAGGCCGTCGCCCGCGAGGGCCACGCCCTGCTGGAACTGCGCGACCAGCGCCATCGTTGGCCCGGGCTCGTCACCGTCGAGGAGCACGTGACCATGGAGCTCGCGCTCCCGCCCGACCCCGCGATGTTGTGGAAGGCGTTCGACGCCAAGCTGCGCAATCAGATCCGCAAGGGCGAGAAGTCGGGCCTCACAGCGCGTTGGGGCCGCGATGGCGCCGCGTTCCACCGCGTGCTGCTCGAGAACATGCGCGACCTCGGCACCCCGATCCTGGGGCCGGAGTACTTCCGCGGCGTGCTGGACGCGTACGGCGAGGACGCGGGCGTGCTGGTGGTCGAGGCCGGGGGCGAGCCGGCCGGCACCATGTTCGTGATCGAGCATGCCGGCGTGGCGGCCGACCCATGGGCGTCGTCGCTGCGCCGCTTCTTCGCGCTCTGCCCCAATCAGGTGGTCTACTGGGAGGCGCTCCGGCGCGCCATCGCGCGGGGGATGACCCGCTTCGACTTCGGCCGCAGCCAGCCGGGGTCGGGCACGTTCCGATTCAAGGAACAGTGGCTCGCGCGGCCGGTCCCGCTGTACTACCAGTACGTGCTGGGCTCCGCGGCGCGGCCCCCCACGCTGGAGGACCAGAAGCATGCGTTCGCGCTCGCGGTGCGGCTCTGGCAGCACCTGCCCGTGCCGGTCGCGGGGACGCTGGGGCGGCAGGTGAAGCGCCTGTTCCCCGAGGCGCTGTGACGGCGCGCCACGGCGCGCCGGGGAAGGTGGACGATATGAGGATCACGGGCCGGACCGACCGCCGGGAATACGAGCGTCGCATCGCGCCCCGCAGCCTGCTGCGCGTGTTCTGGCAGAAGCAGCTCCACATGATCGCGCGCTTCTGCATCCCCGGCGAGCCGCGCGTGGCGCTCTACCGCGCGATGGGCATGGAGATCGGCCGTCACGTCTACATCGGGATGGACAGCTGGCTCGACGACCAGTTCCCCGAGCTCATCCGCATCGAGGACGACGTCGTGATCTCGTTCCGCGTCACGGTCGTCGTGCACGACGACGCGCGGCGCATGGACCGCATCGAGCCCGGCCAGCTCGAGGGCACGGTGGCGCCGGTGGTGCTGAAGCGCGGCTGCTACCTGGGGGCGGGCGCGCTGGTGCTGCCCGGCATCACGGTGGGCGAGCGCGCGGTGGTGGCGGCGGGCGCGGTGGTGACCCGCGACGTGCCACCGGGGACGGTGGTGGCGGGAGTGCCCGCCCGCGTCATCCGGGAACTCGCGTGAGACGCCTGCCCCCGGTGGTGCCGCTGCTCACGGCCGGGGTGGTCGTCGGGTGGCTGCTGCCGGGGACTCCCGGGGCGTGGGGGGTGTTCCCGTTGCTGGGCTTCTTCCCCGGACTCGCGGCGGCCCGGCTGCTGCCGCTCGAGAGCGGTGCGCTCGCGCGCTGGGCGCTGGGGCTGGCGGCCTCCCCGCTGGTGGCCACGGTGGCGGCGCTGGCGCTGGTGGGGGCCGGTCTGCCGCTGCCGGCCGCGGGGCGCGTGGTGGCCGCGCTGGCGTGGGCGCTGTGGGTGGCGCTCGAATGGCGCGCCTCCCGTCCAGCCGCCGGCCCGCCGGCCGGGCCCGAACGCTTCCTGTGGGCCTGGGCCATCGGCGGCGCGCTGGTGGTCGCGATCGTGATGTTCGCGAATCCCCACCTGCGGCTGCGGGGGGACGCGTGGGTGCACGGGGGCATCGTGTGGGAGATCATCGAGCGGGGCCTCCCGCCCCAGGACCCGCGCTTCGCCGGGCTCACCCTCAACTACGTATGGTGTTTCAACTGCTTCGTCGCATTGCTCGCCACGCTGCGCGGCGGCGATCCGTTCACCTTCATGGCGATCTCGAACGCCGCCAGCCTGTTCGCCGTCCTCGCGCTCGGGGCGCTGCTCGCGCGCGCGGTGTGGGGCGGGGCGCGCGCCGCGGTGGGCGGCGCGGTGCTGCTCGGCCTCGCGTACAACGCCGGGGTCTGGATGCTGTGGCCCCTGCGGCTGGTGCGCGCGTTCGTGGGCCACGACCGCGGCCCCGCCGCGCTGGCGAGCGAGTTCGCCCAGAGCCACTGGAGCGACGCGCTGGTCATCTTCTCGCTCAACGCGCCGTTCTCGTTCATGGCGAGCTTCCTCGACAAGTTCCTCCACGGCACGGCGATCAATATCGCCTACGCGATGATGCTGGTGTACCTGTGGGCGATGGTGCGGGCGCTCGACGGGGCGCGGTGGGCGGCCTGGGGGTGGGGGGCGGCCGCGGTGAGCGCGATGCTGCTGTTCCACGGGGTGGTCGGGCTGTCCGTGGCCCCGGTGGCGATCGGCACGCTGGCGCTGGCGTGGGTGCTCGCCGGGCGGCTGCCGTGGCTGCCCGCGCGCGCGCGCCTGGCGTCCTTCGCGGTCGCCACCGGGGCGGGAGCGCTGCTCGCCACGCCCTACACGCTGGCGATCTCCCGCGGCTGGGCCTCGTCGAAGTCGGGGCTGAAGCACTCCTACCTGCACGTCGATCCCGCGATGCTGTGGACCATCGTCACCGCGCTCGCGGTCGCGCTCTGGTTCGCCCGCGGGCCGCTCCGGCGCGTGGTCCGGGAACGACGCGGGGTCGCAGCGGTCCTGGCGCTCTACGCGGCCGGCATGATCGCGTTCGCGTGCGTCGTCTCGCTGCCGCTCGGGAATCACGTGAAGTTCGTGTTCCAGGCGTTCGCCGCGCTCGCGGTGCTGGGGAGCGTGGGATTCCATGATGAGCTCGCGGCGTGGCGCCGCGTCCTCGGCCGCGCGGGAGCGGCGGCGGTGTTCGCGCTGGTGCTGTGCGCTCCCGCGGCGCTCACCGTGCGCGGCTACCTGCTCGACCGCCCCGAGGCCGGCACCCCCGAGGCTCCCCGCGGCCCGGGCGAGGAGGCGCTCTACGCGTGGATGCGGGAGAACCTCCCGGTGGACGCGGTGGTGGTGGATGACCGCTACCGCGCGCTGGTCATGGTCGAGGCGCGCCGGCAGATGCTGCTGGGGGACTTCTCGGGCCCGGAGCGCGCCGCCTATCCGCTCGACCAGGTGCTCGAGCGCCGCGCCGTGATGGCCGACCTGTACGGACCGGCCGACTCGCTGGAGCGCGACGTCGCGCTGCTCGCCCGACTGCATCGCCCCGCCTACGTGCTGGTGCGGGAATCCGACTTCGCGGCCCCGGGGTCGTCCCGGCCGCGGCTCGGAGCGCATCCGGACCGGTTCGAAGGCGTCTACAGCCGCGACGGGTTCGTCGTCTATCATGTGAGCCGCCGTGTGGCCCCACCCACGCGATGACCGGAGAACCAGGACCATGACCGAGTCCCCCCTGACGCGCCCCCCGCGATTGCTCGTCGTGATGCCCGCGCACGACGAGGAGGAGAGCGTCGGCACGACGCTCGAGCGCGTGCGCCTCGCGCTCCCGGAGGCCGACGTGGTGGTCGTGAATGACTACTCGAGCGACCGCACTACCGCGGTCGCCGAGGCGCATGGCGCCCGCGTGGTCGAATTGCCGTGCAACCTCGGCTATGGGGGGGCGGTGCAGACCGGCTTCAAGTACGCGGTCGCCCACGGCTATGACGTGGTGATCCAGATGGACGCCGACGGGCAGCACGATCCCGGCTCCGCGCGCGCGCTGCTCGCGCCGGTGCTCGCGGGCGAGGCGGAGGTCGCGATCGGATCGCGCTTCCTGGGGCAGGCGAAGTACCGCATCCCGGGACTGCGGCGCCTCGGCATGCAGGTGTTCGGCGGGATCGTCACGTTCGTCACCCGCCAGCGCTTCTCCGATCCGACCTCGGGGTTCCAGGCGCTCGACCGTCGCGTCGTCGAGTTCCTCGCGCGCGACCACTACCCTTCCGACTTCCCCGACGCCGACACCATCATCCTGCTCGCGCTGGCGGGATTCCGCGTGCGGGAAGTGCCCGTGACCATGGAGGCGCGCGTCGCCGGGACCTCGATGCACTCCAACCTGAAGGCGTTCTACTACGTCGCCAAGATGACGCTCTCGATCCTGATGGTGCTGCTGCGCCGCAAGCGACTGCGCGTGTGACCCCCGTGCACGCCGGCGCCATCACCTTCGATGTCGAGGACTGGTTCCACCCGGAATTGGTGCGTTCGCGCGCGCCCGCGGACGACCCGCGGTCGGTGGTGCACCAGGGCATCGGCGCGATCCTCGCCATGCTGGGGCGGCACTCCGTCCGCGGGACGTTCTTCGTGATGGGCGAGGTCGTGGCGCGCCATCCCGGCATCCTGCGCACACTCGAGGGCGCGGGGCACGAGATCGCCTGTCACGGCATGACCCACCGTGCGCTCTGGTCGCACACCCCTCAGTCCCTCCGCGAGGAACTGAGGGAGTTCCGCCGCGTGGTGCGCGCCACGCTCGGGCACGACCGGGTGATCGGCTTCCGCGCCCCCACGTTCAGCCTCGATCGCTCCACCGCGTGGGCGATCGAGGTGCTGCGCGGGGAAGGTTTCCGCTACGATTCGAGCGTGTTCCCGGTGCGCGTGTACCTGTACGGCGTGGCGGGAGCGCCGCTCGGCATCTACCGGCCCGCGGCGGACGACATGGCGCGCCACGACGCGGGGGCCGCGCTGGTGGAGTTTCCGGTCGCCATCGGGACGCTGGGGCCGCTGCGCCTGCCGGCGGCCGGCGGTTTCTACCTGCGCGCGCTGCCCTACGCGCTGCTCGCGGCGACGCTCGACCGCGTGGCGCGGGAGCGGCCGTTCTGTCTCTACCTGCACCCCTGGGAATGCGCGCCCGACGTGCCGCGCGTCCGGCTCTCGCCTGCCGACGCGTGGATCACCTATGTGGGACTCGGCTCGGTCATGGGCAAGCTCGACCGACTGCTCGGTCGCTATCGTTTCGACACCATGCGCGGGATCCTCGAGAGCGGGGGCCATCTCGCGCAGTCCCCGGAGGACTGATCATGGTTCCCGTCCAGTTCTACACCGGCATCCAGCTGCGCACGCAGGTGTTCGCGTTCCTGCTCGGCGCCGGCCTGCTGCTGTTCGTCCTCGACACCGTGCGCCGCAAGCGGCTGCGCGAGCAGTACTCGCTGTTGTGGCTGCTCGCCTCGGCGGTGATGGCCCTGGCGGCGGTGTTCATCAAGAGCATCGAGCGCCTCTCCCACCTGGTGGGGATCTATTACCCCCCGGCGTTCCTGTTCCTGCTGGCGATCCTGCTGGTGCTGGTGCTCCAGTTCCACTTCTCGATCGTGATCTCGAACCTGCGCGAGCAGAACAAGAGCCTCACGCAGGACCTCGGCCTGCTGGGCGCCGAACTGCGCGAGCTCCGACAGGCGCGGAAGCGCGAGTGAGCGCTCCGGACGGCAGCGCGTGAGCGACCCGATCCGCCCTGCGGGCAGCCCGGGCGCCGCCCGTCTCATCGCGCGCCATCTGATCGGAGAGGAGCCGACCTCCGACGAGGTGGCGCGCTGGGTCCATGCGCTCGAGATCGCGGCGGCCCCGCTCGAACGGGCGCGCGACCAGCGGTTCTGGATGCTCGCGACGCGGTCGCAGCTCACGCTCGGCCTGGTGGACGCCGGGCTGGCGCTCACCGATCCGCACTCACCGGTGCGCCAGCGCATCGGTCTGATGCTCGCCATCCTCGAGGCCTCCCCGGCGCACGTGACGCGCTTCGAAGCGCGCGCGCGGTCCGGGGTGGAGCTCGTCGCGCTGGCGCCGCGCGCCGCCCTGGCGGTGCTCCGCTCGGCCGCCGGGCTGGCGCTGGTGCGCTCGTGGGGGGTGCTGTGGCGGTGATCCACGACCATGTCGTGGTGGGCTCGGGCATCACCGGCGCCGAGGCGGCGCACGCGCTGGTCGCCGGCGGCGCTCGCGTGCTGATGCTGGACGGCGGACGGCGCGAGACCACCTACGCGCCGATCATCCCGGAGCAGGACCACCTCACGCTCCGGGCCGCGGACGCCGCGCAACATCGCTACCTGCTGGGCGACCGCTTCGAAGGGGTGCCGTGGGGCGAGGCGGCGCACACCCTGACCCCGCCGCGGCAGCACATCATCCGCGACACCGACCACTGGCTGCCGTTCCAGGGCGACTTCGCGCGAATGGAGAGCCTCGCCTACGGCGGGCTCGGGGCCGGTTGGGGAGCCGGATGCGCGGTCTATACGCCTGCCGAGCTGGTGGCCGCCGGGTTCGACCCCGCGGTGATCGGACCGGCCTACGAGGCCGTGGGACGCCGCGTCGGGCTGGCCGCCGAGGCCGACGACGCCACGCCCTACTGCGCGCGCGGCCTCGTGACGCTGCAGCCGCCGCTGCGCATGGACGAGAGCATCGCCGCCCTGCACGCCGCCTACCAGCGCCGGCGCGACGCGCTGCGGGCCCGCGGCGTGGTGATGGGGAAGATGCCGATGGCGGTGCTCACGCGGCCCCACGACGACCGCGGCGCGAATCCCTACACCGACATGGAATTCTGGGCCGACCACGCGCGGTCGGTCTACCGGCCATGGATGACCGTGGAAGCGCTCCGGCGCGCGCCGTCGTTCGAGTACCGGCCCGGCCGGCTGGTCACGCGCTTCGAGGAGACCGCCGATCACGTGGCAGTGCACGCACGCCGCCTCGACACCCTCGAGGACGAGGTCGTGCTCGCGCGCCGGCTGGTGCTCGGGACCGGGGCGCTCGGCAGCGCGCGTCTGGTGATGCGCTCCCAGCCCGGGCTCGAGCACCGGCCGCTGCTCACCAACGCTTATTGCATCGCCCCCTGCCTGCACCTGCGCCGCCTCGGCCGCCCGCTCGAACGCGCGCGCACCAGCCTCGGCCAGCTCGAGATGTTCCTCGACCCGCGCGGCGACGGCTCCGACGTGCGCATGGTGTCGCTCTACACCTACCGCTCGCTGCTGTTGTTCAAGCTCGTCAAGGAGCTGCCGTTCGCGCTCGCGGACGGGCTGCCGCTGATGCGCGCGCTGGCGCCGGCGCTCGTGCTCGCCACCATCAATCACCCCGACCACGCCGCGCCCGGCAAGGGCGTGCGTCGCGTGCGCGACGAGGCCTCGCCGACCGGCGACGCGCTGCGCGCCGACTACGCCCGCACCGCGGAGGAGACGCGCGACGATGAGGCCTGCGAGCGCCGCATCGCGGGGGCGATGGCGACCCTCGGCGCCCCGGCGCTCAAGCGCCAGAAGATGCGCGCCGGCGCCACCGTGCACTACGCGGGCACGCTCCCGTTCGGGGACGGCGAGACGCCGGGCACGCTCGCGCCCGATGGCCGCCTCGCCGGCACCCGCCGGGTGTACGTCGCGGACGGCTCGGGGCTGCGGTTCCTGCCCGGCAACGGCCTCACGTTCACCCTCATGGCGTGGGCCCACGTGGTGGGCCGCGACCTCGCGCGCCGGGGCGCGGACGCGTGAGCCCCCGCCGCATCGGCATCACCGGCGCCACCGGCTTCATCGGCCGCCACCTGCTCGCGCACTTCGCCGCCCGCGGCGACGCGGTGGTCGCGTTCCAGCGCGGCCCCGCCGCCGCCGCCCGGCCGCGCGTCACGGTGGTCCCGTTCGTCCTCCCCGACCGCTTCGATCCCGGGGACCTCGCGGGGCTCGACGCGATCGTCCATGGCGCGCTGGTGGAGCACGGCCCGGGCACGCCCGACGCCGACGCGATCAATCGCGAGGGCGCGCGGCGCGTGCTCGCGGCCGCGCGCACCCATGGCGTGCGCGTGGTGTTCCTGTCCACGCTCTCCGCCCATCCGGAAGCCGAGTCCCACTACGGGCGCAACAAGCTCGAGCTCGAGCGCCTGTTGGATCCGGCGCGCGACACGGTGCTGCGACTGGGGCTGGTGCTCGGAGACGGCGGCCTGTTCGGCGGCATGGTGGACGTGCTGCGCGGCGCGCGGGTGGTCCCGCTGGCCGACGGCGGCCGCCAGCCGATCCAGACGCTGTGGATGGGCGACCTGTGCGCGGCGGTCGAGCACGTCGTGGACCGCGGCCTCGCCGGGAGCTTCGACGTCGCGGCGCCCGAGGTCCACACCCTGCGCGGCCTCCACCAGGCGGTGGCGCGCGGACTGGGGGTGCGGCGCACGCTGGTCGCCGTGCCGCTGCCGCTGGTCGAGCTGGGCGTCTCGGTGCTCGAAGCGCTGCGGGTGCCGTTCTCGATCCGCCGCGAGAACGTGCTCGGCCTCAAGCGCCTGCGCGCGTTCGACACCGCGCCCTCGATGCGCGCGCTCGGGATCGAGCACCCGCTGGGGCTCGAGGAGGCGGTGCGCCGCCTGCTCGCCGGCGCCTGACGCCCGCGCTCAGCGCGGGCGCGGTCCGAGCAGCTCGCTCAGCACCGCGCGCACGCGCGCGGCTCCCACCTCGATGCCGAACTCGCGCGGCGCGCGCTCGCGCACGTGCTCACTCATGCGCCGCCGCCGCGGCTCGTCGTCCAGCAGGAGGTTCACGCCGTCCGCGAGCGCCGCGGGATCGCGCGGCGGGACCAGCCAGCCGTCCTCACCGTCCCGCACGAAGTCGGGGATGGCGCCCACCGCCGTCACCACCAGCGGCAGCCCGGCCGCCATCGCCTCCGGGATCACGAGCGGGAAGGCCTCGGTCCACGAGGGCGAGACGAACACCGAGGAGGAGGCGTAGGCGAGGACGCGGTCCCGCCCTTCGAGCGAGCCGAGGAACGTGACCCGGCCGGACCATCCGCTTCGCGCGACCGCCTCGCGCAGCGCCGGTTCGTGCGCTTCGCTCTCGGCCACGCCGCACAACACGAAGCGCGCCTCGGGATGGCGCGCGAGCACCGCGGGGATGGCCGCGAACAGGTCGTACACGCCCTTGGGGGCCGACAGCCGTCCCATGAAGAGCACCCCGCGCTCGCCCGCCGCCAGCCACGGCGCGGGTGAGCCCGGCGGCAGCGCGCGGAACTCCTCGACATCGACCAGGTTCGGCGACCACGCGAGGTCGGGGCGATGCCACGCGGCGGCGAAGCGGTCGCGATAGGTCGGCCCCAGCACGATCACGCGCTGGGCCGCCGCCATCATCAGCCGGCCGGCCAGCCGGCCGAACCGGCGCTCGGGCGAGGGGAACACGGTGTGGGTGGTGCCGTGGTAGTGGCAGACCACGCGCGCGCCCAGCAGGCGCGCGATCGCCATCATCGCCCAGTCGCGCGTAAACGAGACGCCCGAGGCGGCGTGGACGTAGACCACGTCCGGGCGCAGCCGGAGGATCGCGCGCGCCAGCGCGCCCGCGTGCCGCAGGAAGTCCACCGCGCTGCGCCACGACTGCCGCTCGACCGCCCATCGCAGGCGTTTCTTCGAGGTGTCCACGGTGTGGATCTCGAAGTCCCGCGCGAGGCTCGAGCCCAGGAGCATCGCGTTCATCAACTGCACGCCGCCCAGCGGCGGCGGCAGCGGACCGACCGCGAGCAGGCGCGGACGGCGTTCCGGCGGGGAGGCCGGACCCGGGGAGGGCGGCGCCGGCGGACTCACCACGTCAGTGGGGCGCGTACGGGAAATGGGTGTCCATCAGGACCACGCGTCGCTCCCGGATCGAGCGCTGCGCGGCGAGCAGCGCCTGCGCGGCGACCACGAACGAGTCGGTCTCGTCGGCCGCGCCGGGCGCCCGCCGGAACTGCGCGAACATGCGCTCGAGCATGTCGCGCTGGCCGAGGTCGGGCTGCAGCCTCGAGGCCTGGCGGGGCGCCCCGCCCCCGCGCAGCGCGAGCCGGCGGAATCCCGCGAGCCGCGCCGAACGTCCGCCGCCCAGGAGCTCGACCGATTCGCGCTCGAGGCCCTGCTGGCTGCCGCAGGTGTAGTTCACGGACGCCAGTCCGCCGCTGGCGAAGCGCATCTGGACCGCCCAGGCCTCCTCGCGGCGCCCCGGGTCGGGGGTCGCGAGCGCGTGCACCTCGACCGGGAGGCTGCGCGCGAACCAGATCGCGAGGTCGATGAAGTGGCAGGCGTCTCCGAACAGCACGCCGCCGCCCTCGATGGGATCCTGGTACCAGGAGTCCGCCGGGATCCCGGCCGAGCGCACGGTGATCGCGACCTGCCGCACCGCGACCCCGTCGAAGTGCGCCAGCGCCTGGCGGCTGAGCGGCGCGTAGCGGCGATTGTGTCCCATCCACAGCGTCGGTCCGTCCGGGCCCCGCCCGGCCAGCGCCTCGATCACCGGCGCGAGCTGCTCGTCGCTCAGCGCGAGCGGCTTCTCGACGTATACGTGCTTCCCCGCGCGCAGCGCCTCGGCGGTGTAGCGCGCGTGGCTGTCGTGGCGGGTGGCGATCATCACCGCGTTGACCCGCTCGTCCGTCATCACCTGCGCCGTGTCGGTGGTGGCGAGGCGGAACCCGTAGCGCTTCGCGAGCGCCTCCGCGTTCGCCCCGCGGGCGGTGCAGATGGCCTCCAGCCCCACGCCCGGGAATCCCGGCAGGTGCGGGAGGATCATCGATTTCACGTAATTGCCGGCGCCGATGACCCCCAGTCGCACGTCGCCCTGCGCGTGGGTCCCGGGGAACGTGAGGGAGCGCGGCCCGCCGGCCGGGGCGGTGGTCTCGGCGTCCGGATACTCGAACACGATGCCGACCGCCGACGCCAGCGCTCCGGACGCGATGCGGTCGAACACCGCGGGCGCCTCGGCGAACGGGAAGCGATGGGTCACCAGCCGGCCGAGATCCAGCTGTCCGCGCGCGATCAGGTCGAGGAACGAGCCCATGTTGCGGTTCGCCGTCCAGCGCACGTAGGCCGCCGGGTAGTCCTTCGCGCGCATCGTGTAGTCGCCGTCGTACATCCCCGCGCCCATCGCCCGGCTGAACCGGAAGTCGATCTCCTTGCCGAACCAGGTGCGCCAGTCGAGCTCGATGTGCGTGTTGCCGAGGCACACCACGCGGCCGCGCTCGCGCACGATCGCGGCCGCCATCTCGATCGGTCCATTGTCCTTCACCGCCGGCGTCAGCATCACCGCGTCCACGCCCAGCCCCTCGCTGGCGCGCAGGGTGTGGTGGAGCGCCTCCTCGAGCGCGGGCGGGCACGCCGCCTCGGCGCCGTTCTGGAGCGCGAGCGCCTGCTTGCCCGGATCCGGATCCACGCCCACCACCCGGCAGCCGTTCGCGTGAGCGAGCTGGACCAGGAACTGGCCGAGCAGCCCGAGCCCGATCACCGCCACGGTCTCGCCCAGCTCGAGGTGCGCCTGGCGCACCCCCTGCAGCGCGATCGCTCCGACCGCGGCGCTGCACGCGTGGTCGAGCCGCACCCCGTCCGGCACCGCGACCACCAGATTGCGCGGCACCGCGTTGTACTCGGCATGCGTGGCGATGGCCTCGCCGATCGCCGCCACGCGGTCGCCGACCCGGAAGTCCTCGACCTGCGCCCCCACCGCGACCACGGTCCCGGCGCACGAGTAGCCCAGCGTGGCGGGGGCCTTGAGGCGCTCCTGCACCTTGCGCCACGTCGGCATCAGGCCCTGTTCCTTCATGGTCTGGAGCACCTGGCGCACCTGGTCGGGGCGCTCGGCGGCCTTGCCGGCGAGGCTCAGCCGGGCCTGCGTGACCTTCATCTTCTCGGTGCCGACGCTCACGAACGAGTAGTGGGTGCGGATCAGCACGTCGCCGGGCGCGACCGCGGGAAGGGGCACCTCGCTCACGTCGAGCGTGCCGTCCCTGAGGTACTGGCGGATCTGCTTCAACACTCCTCCTCGATGGACGACGCACGGGGGCGGAGGGTGTCCGAGCCACGCGACCGCTTCCCGACACGGGGGAGCCGCATGCTAGCAGACCCCGCGGCCGGGGGCATTCCGGCCCCTCCGGATGGTGGCGCGACGCCATCGCGCGGAGGGTCCGTGCACGGTCGGGACGCACCCGCGGGTGGCCCGGGGGCGGCACGTCCTGTATCCTCGAGGTCCGCATGAGCCCATTCCCCGTCGCCATCCATCGGTCGGAGCGCGCGGCCTACCCCGCGCGCGCGCCGTTCCACCCGCCGGCGCGTTACCCCGAACTGCCCGAAGGTCTCGAGCTCGACCCCACCAACACCGCGTACGCGGCGGTGCGCGACGCACTGTCGCTGCTCGGGCTCGACCGCGAGCACGCCGGGACGCGCGACTGGAACCCGCTCGGCGCGCTGGTGAAGCCGGGCGACACCGTGTTCCTCAAGCCCAACATGATCGCGCACCGCCACCGGCTGCGCGACGAGTGGGACGATGTCATCACCCACGGCTCGGTGATCCGGGCGGTGATGGACTACGTCCGCCTCGCGCTCCACGGCGAGGGCGCGATCCTGATCGGGGACGCGCCGCAGACCGACTCCCGGTGGGACGGACTGATGGAGCGGATGGGACTGCCCGAGATCCGGGACTGGTACCGGGCGCGCCACGGGTTCCCGATCGAGCTGCTCGACCTGCGCGACGAGCACCACGTGGAGCGGGACGGGATCTACGTCGAGACCGTGCGCCTGCCGGGGGACCCGCGCGGGGGCGTCGCCGTGGATCTGGCCGACGACAGCATGTTCCGCGAGCTGGACGCGCAGGGGAAGCGCTACTACGGCGCGTACTACGACTGGAAGGAGACCAACGCCCATCAGCGCGCCGGCCGCCACGAGTACGCCGTCTCGCGCTCCCCCCTGACCGCCGACGTGTTCATCAATCTGCCGAAGCTCAAGACCCACAAGAAGTGTGGGATGACCGTCAATCTGAAGAGCCTGGTGGGGATCAACGCCAACAAGAACTGGCTCCCCCACTACGCCTTCGGCGCGCCCGCGGACGGCGGCGACCAGTTCGATCGCGCCACGCTCAAGACGCGGCTCGAGAACTGGGTGGTGATGCCGGCCAAGCAGCTCCTGCTCGCCGACCTGCCCCTGTTCAAGGGCCTTGCGCGGCGCACCAAGCAGGTGGGCTACGACGTGTTCGGCGGGACCGAGGAAGTGGTGCGCTCGGGCAACTGGCATGGCAACGACACGGTGTGGCGCATGTGCCTCGACCTCCACCGCATCCTGCTCTACGGCGAGCCGGACGGCTCGATGCGGGCGGCGGGCGCCGCCAAGCGCTACTTCTCGGTGGTGGACGGCATCGTGGCGATGGAGGGCAACGGCCCGGTGGCCGGGGACCGCCGCGAGGCCGGGCTGATCGTCGCCGGCGCGAACCCGGTCGCGGTGGACGCCGTGTGCGCGCGGGTGATGGGTTTCGATCCGCAGCGCCTGGCGCTGGTGCGCCGCGCCTTCGAGCCCCACCGGTGGCCGCTGATCGACGGCACCGAGGCCGACATCGCGCCCATCAGCGACGTGCCGGCGTGGGATCGTCCGCTGGCGGCGTGGCGGCTCGAGGACACCCTGCGGTTCCGCCCGCACTTCGGCTGGACCGGGGCGATCGAGTGGGGCCCGCCGCGCCCCTGACGGGCGCCGCGCGCGCGCGGCGCCGGCCGGTTCACGCCATGTCGCGCAGCGAGCGCTCGAGCGGGAGCGTGGCGCTCCAGCCGGTGGCCGCGCGCAGCGCGGAGGCGTCCCCGACCTGCTCGAGCACCTCCACGGCCCGCACCCGCGCCGGATCCACGACGATGCGCGCCTCCACCCCGGCGGCCGCGAGCACCTGCTCGAGCAGCGCGCGCACCGCCACCGGACGCCCCGAGGCCACGTTGAACACGCGGCCGCGCAGGTCCTCGCGCTCCAGCAGCTCGAGGTAGGCGCGCACCGCGTCGCGCACGTCCACGAAGTCCCGGCGCGGCTCGAGCGCACCCACGTGGATCGCGCCGTCGCCTTCCCCGGCGCGCAGCGCGCGCGCCTGGGCCATGAAGTCCGAGGGCGCGAACCCCGCGCGCAGGCCGGGGCCGACCAGGTTGAACGGACGCGCGACCGTGACCGGCAGCAGGCCGCGGCGGTGCATCGACAGCGCGGCGTGCTCGGCCGCGGCCTTGCTGGCGCCGTAGGGCGTGACCGGACGCAGCGGGGTGTCCTCGCGCACCGGCGATTCCTCGGCGCGCGTGAGGCCGTACACCGCCGCGCTCGAGACCACCACCACCGCGGGAGGCCGGGGCTGCGCGGCGCACGCCTCGAGCAGATGCCGCGTCGCGTCCAGGTTGACGGCCCAGCAGCGGTCGACGTCCTGCGAGCTCACCCCGGCGAGGTGGAGCACGCGCTCCGGACGGACCTGGTCGAGCAGCGCGCGGACCGCGCCCGGCGCGGCGAGGTCGAGGGAGGCGTAGCGCAGCCCCGCCGGCCCCTGCGCGGCGAGGTCGGTGCCCCACGCCTCGAGGTCCCGCCCGGTGAGGGCGTCCAGCAGGTGCCGGGCGGTGAACGACGCCGCACCGGTGATGAGCAGGCGCGTCATCGGGGCGGAGCGGACGCCGTTCCCGGATCGCCCTCCCGCAGGAACTCCGCGCGGTGCGCCTCGAAGGTCTCGAGCGCCTCCGCGTAGTCGTCGGCGCGCCCGATGTCGAGCCAGCGGCAGGGCTGTTCGAACGTGGCGACCGTCTCCCCCGCCTGCTTCAACCGCATCATCAGGTCCGGCATCCCGAGCGCCTCGTCCGCGCCGATCGCGTCCAGCGCGCGCGGCTCCAGGATGTTGATGCCCATGCTCACCGCGTAGTGGATCTCGGGCTTCTCGATGTAGCGCTCCAGGGTGCCGTCGCGGGCGGTCTCCACCACGCCGTAGTCGATCCGCACGCTGCGCCGGTGCATCGCGATGGTCGCCAGCGCCCCGGCCCGGCGGTGGTGCGCCAGCATCGCGCCATAGTCCAGGGTCGTGAGCACATCCCCGTTCATGACCAGGAAGGTGTCGTCGAGCCCTCGCACCAGCCGCAGCGGTCCCGCCGTCGAGAGCGACCGGTCCTCGCGCGAGTAGTCGATCCGCATGCCGAGCCGCTCACCGTTCCCGAAGAACGCCTCGATCAGCTCCGCCAGGTACGACACCGCGAGCGTGATGCGGGTGAACCCGCTCGCTTTGAGCTGGCGCAGCACGATCTCGAGGATCGGCATCTCGCCGATCGGCATCAGGGGCTTGGGGAAGATGGTGGTGTAGGGACGCAGGCGCGTGCCCTTGCCGCCGGCCAGGATCACCGCACGCATGTGGGTCGCTCCTTCATACGGTGTAGAGGCCGGGCTTGTAGTCCCCGAGGTGGCGGCCGATCCACTCCGCGGTGCGCCGCACCCCGTCCTCGAGGCTCACGCGACTGCTCCAGCCGAGCCGCTCGCGCGCGACCGTCGCGTCGGCGATCAGCGCCATCACCTCGCTGCGATCGGGGCGCACGCGCGCGGCCTCGATCTCGACGCGCGGGCTGCGGCCGGTGACCCGCAGCGCGAGATCGAGCAGTTCGCGCATGGTGACGCCGCGCCCGCTGCCCAGATTGACCGTCAGCCCTTCGATGCCCGGCGCGATGGCGGCGGCGAGGAAGCCCGCCACCGTGTCCGCGACGTAATTCATGTCGCGCACCGGATCGAGCGAGCCCACGCGCACCACGTCCGCGGTGAGCGCCTGGGTGAGCACGGTGGGCAGGAAGGCGCGCGCCGACTGGCGCGGTCCGTAGGTGTTGAACGGGCGCACGGTCACCACCGGGGTCTCGAACGAGCACCGGTAGGCCTCCGCCAGCTTGTCCGCCCCGATCTTGCTGGCCGAGTACGGCGATTGCCCCTGGAGCGGATGCCCCTCGTCGATCGGGGTGTAGCGCGCGGTGCCGTAGGTCTCGCTGGTCGAGGTATGGAGCAGGCGGCGTACGTCGTGGCGGCGCACCGCCTCGAGCACGTGGAGGGTCCCGCGCACGTTGGTGTCGACGTACTCCGAGGGCGCGAGATACGAATACGGGATCGGGATGAGCGCAGCGAGATGGAACACGCAGTCCGTGCCGGCGACCGCGCGATCGACCAGGAACGGGTCCCGCAGGTCGCCCGCCATCACCTCGACGGCCGCCCGCGCCCCGGGATCGATGCGCTCGAGGTGGCCCCAGTCGTCCCGCGAGTTGTAGTGCACGAGCGCGCGCACCCGCGCGCCCGCCACCACCAGCGCCTCCACCAGATGGCTGCCGATGAACCCGCCGGCGCCGGTGACCAGCACCGGGCGGCCCTCGAGATCCTGCGACATGCGTCCTCCCATCACGGCGATCCATTTCCGGCGCGCGAGTATAGCATCCGCGCGTCGGCGTTCAGCGGCGGCGGCGCGACCGCACCTGCGCGAGCAGCGCGTCCAGCTCACGGGTGAGCGTGCCGAGCACGCGCTCGGGCGTGTGATGCTCCTCGACATAGCGCCGCGCCCGCCCACCTGCTTTCCGACGCGTTTCCGGGTCCCCCATCAGCCGTTCGACGGTCTCGACCAGGAAGGGGAAGTCCGTCGCGACCGCGCCGAGGCGCAGGCGCGTGACCAGCGCGTCCGGGTTCACCGACGACACCGTGGGCAGTCCCAGCGCCCAGGCTTCGAGCATGACGTTCGAGAAGCCCTCGACCGGGGAGGTATGGACCACCAGCGAGGCGGTGCGCATCAGTCGCTCCAGTTCCTCCCCGGTCTGGAATCCGCGCACCTCGAGGTTGGGGCATTCGCGGGCCTGCGCCACTGCGGCATCCCAGTGACTGCGACTGAGCGGCGGCGGCGGCACCACCCCGGCCATCAGGAACCGGCGGTGAGGGAGCTCGCGCGCCAGCCGCGTGAACCACTCCGGCCGCTTGATCGACTTGTAGGTGCCGAGCCACATGACGTGGCCATCCTGCCCCGCGTCCACCAGCGATGCCGGCAGCTCGATGAGATTGGGGAGCAACTGACTCTCGACACCATGGTTCCGCTGGAACGCCTCGCGTTGGTGCTCGGTCTGCGCGAACAGCCGGTCGGCATCGCGCAGCGCCCGGCGGTACCACGCCCGGTCCCGGAGGCCATAGCGCTTGAGATCCTTGAGCACGTCGTAGTCGCTCATCGCGTGGAGCGCGAATCCCGCGCCCCGCACACGCGCCAGGTCGTGCGTGAGTCCGGCGGGCATCCCCGCGCCGACCACGTAGTAGATCTCGGCGTCGGCGCGCGCCAGGGCGCGGATGGCGAGCGAGAGGCGCGGATGGAAGAAGCGCAGCACCGGGAGGCCGCCCGCGACCGGGAAGGCCCGGTGCACGGTGATGCCGTCGATCACCACGGTCGCGGGCTGGCCGAAGTCGCAGGTCACGAGCTGGACGTCGTAGCCCCGCTCGACCAGGCCGCGCGCGAGCAGCACGACGAGCATCTCGGCCCCTCCGGCGAAGTCCCCGGCGGTCGCGTCCAGCACCGGGTAGGCGCGCTCGGAATAGAAGCAGATGCGCCCGCGGGCGGTCACGACACGCTCCAGCGCTCGAGCACGCGTTCGAGCCGCGGCTGCACCCGGTCCCAGGCATAGGCCTCGGCGGTGCGCCGGGCCTCGGCCCCGAGCCGCTCGGCCAGGCCACGCCCGTTCGCGATCCGTGCCAGGGCGCCGCGGAGCGCCAGCGGGTCCCCGGGCGGCACGAGCAGGCCATTGACGCCATCCACCAGCAGCCCGGGCACCCCCGCGACCGCGCTAGCGACCACCGGGCGACCCCATGCCATGGCCTCCAGCAGCACGTTCGGAAGCCCCTCGCCCCGTCGCGCCGCCAGCACCACGCATGAGGCGTCGCGGTAGACCGCGCCGATCCGGTCGCGCGGGACGAAGCCCTCGAAGCGCACGTCGAGACGGCACTCGCGCGCGCGCGCCTCGAGTCGGGCCCGCTCCGGACCGCTGCCGGCGATGGTGAGCCGTCCCGACTCCCCGGCCATCGCGTCGATCAGCACGTCCATCCCCTTGTCCGGGATGAGCCGCCCCACCGAGACCACGCGTCCCTCGGCGGCCGCGCCGACGCCGGACTGCGATCCCGGCAGATCGAGGCCGTTCGGCACCACCTCGAGGTGGGCGGCGACCGCCGCGCGCGCCGTCGGTGCGCGACGGTCGAGAGCGTCGAGCAGCGCGCGGCGCCCCTCCTCGGTCTGGACCAGCACGCCGCGCGCCGCGCGCCAGGTGCGCGGGTTCAGCCACGCTTCGACCGAGCGCGCGCGGAGGTCGTACTCCCCTTCACCGCGGATCCACACCACCGCCGGGATCCCGAGCGCACGTTGCGCGCGCACGCCCGCCCAGCCGCTCACGAACGACTGGAAGCACAGCATCAGTTGGGGCCGCGGGTCGAGCCCGCGCAGCGTGCGCTCGATGGCGACCGCGTCCCGCCACGTCTTCCACCCCGGCAGGCGCGACAGCGGCAGGCGCACCACCGCGAAGCCCTCACGGGCCTCGCGACCCGGCGGGGCGGGAGGCTCCTGGCGGGTCACCACCGTCACCCGATGGCGTTCCGAGAGCCGGCGCGCCCAGCCCTCGGCCTGGTGTTCGGCACCCCCCTGCGGGCCCGGCGGGAACCGCCCGATGAGGATCGCGAGATTCACGCCAGGTCCCCCCCGCCCCAGGCGGGGATGGGCTGCGCGAGCGCCTCGCGCGGCCGGTCGACGTAGGTCTGGGCCCACAGCTCGAGGCAGAGCAGCGCCCAGGTCTGGCGCGTGCGCCGCTCGTCGCGCGATCCGACGTCGCTCAACTGGCGCTCGATGGCGGCCGGATCGAGCCAGCCGCGCGCGCGCGCGCGGGGGTCGAGCAGGACCTCGCGCGCCAGCCGGTCGAATCCACCGCCGAACCAGTGCGTGAGGGGCACCCCGAAGCCCTGTTTCGAACGGGCGAGGATGGACGGCGGCAGCAGCCCCTTCAGGCTCTCGCGCAGGATCCATTTCCCCGTCATGCCGGCGAGCTTGAGATCGAACGGGATACCGGCCGCGAACTCCTGGAGCGGGTAGTCGAGCAGCGGCTCGCGCACCTCGAGGCTGTTGAGCATCGAGGTGCGGTCCACCTTCACCATCACGTCGTCGATCATGTAGGTCTGGGCATCGAGCTGGAGCAGCGCCGCGACGTCCCCGAGCCCCCGCGCGGCGGCCTGATGGATCGTCCGCATCGCCGCGAACGGGTCGTGGGTGCGCAGCTCGCGGCGCAGATCCGCGCCGAGCAGCGCCATCATCTCGGGCCGTGGGAAGAACGACTCCACGTGCAGGTGCCGGTCCACCACGCTCATCGGCAGCCGCCGCAGCTTGCGGCCGAGCACGTGGTCGGGGTGCAGCGCCAGCGCCGGACGCGCGGCCAGCCGTCTCAGCACGCGCGGCACCGCGTCGAGCGCGGCGTATTGCCGCGCGAAGGAGTAGGTCGTGTACCCGCCGAAGGTCTCGTCGCCGCCGTCGCCCGAGAGCGCCACGGTCACGTGGCGGCGAGCCATCTCGGCGAGGTAGAAGCTCGGGATGACGGACGCGTCGGCCAGCGGCTCATCCATCTGCCACACCAGCCGCGGCAGCAGCTCGAGCGCGCGCGGACGCACGATCAGCTCGTGGTGGTCGGTGCCGAGATACGTCGCCACGCGGCGGGCGTGCTCGACCTCGCTGAAGTCCTGTTCCTCGAACCCGATGGTGAAGGTCTTGACCGGCTCCTGCACGATCTGCTGCATCATCGCCACCACCGCGCTCGAATCCACGCCCCCCGACAGGAATGCGCCGAGCGGGACGTCCGAGACGAGGCGTACGCGCACCGCCTCGCGGATCAGCCCGAGGAGGCGCTCGCGGTAGTAGTCCAGCGAGTGCCCGGCGTCCACCTCGGAGGGGAGCGTCCAGTACCGCTCCACCCGCGCGCCGTTCGCGTCGCACACCAGCCGGTGCGCCGGCGGGAGCTTGCGCACCCCGCGCCAGATCGTGCCGGGCGCCGGGACGTACTGGAACGTCAGGTAGTCGGCGATGGCACGCTCGTCGATCTCGCGCGGGACCGAGGGGTCGAGCATCAGGGCCTTGAGCTCCGATGCGAACACCAGCCGCCGGCCGTCGTCGTGGTAGTAGAGCGGCTTCACGCCGAACCGGTCGCGCCCGAGCAGCAGACGGCGGCGCGGGCGGTCGTAGAGGGCGAACGCGAACATGCCGCGCAGGTGCGTCAGCATGCCGTCCCCGTGCTCCTCGTAGAGGTGCAGCAGCGCCTCGGTGTCGCTCGAGCCGCGGAAACGATGCCCGCGGGAGCCGAGGATGGTGCGCAGCGCCGGCCAGCCGTAGATCTCGCCGTTGAACGTGACCCACAGGCTCTCGTCCTCATTGGGCATCGGCTGGTGCCCGCCGGGCGAGAGGTCGACGATCGCGAGACGGCGGTGGGCGAGCGCGACCGGGCCTTCCGACCACGTGCCCTGCCCGTCGGGACCACGGTGGACCATGCAGTCGCGCTGGCGCTCGAGCAGAGCGAGATCGGGCGTGCCACCGCCATAATGGAAGACGCCATTGATGCCGCACATGGCCGCGCTCCTAGTCTCGCGCCGGCGTCGCGCGCGGACGGCGCACCACCAGCGTGCCGACCGGCACGCCGGAGTAGTAGTCATCGTCCGAGAGATAATCGCTCAACCGCAGGTTAGGATAATGCGGCGTCCGACGCAGGCGCACCTCCACCCGGTAGGTGCCTTCCGCCATGTCGGACGGGACCTGCACCACGAAGGGATCCCGCACCACCTCGTCGGGGCGCCAGAGGTCCACGCCGTACCGTCCACCGACGGGCAGGTGATCGCCCCGGAAGCGGTAGCGCTCGTGGCGCAGGCGCTCGATCAGCTTGCGCGCGGGCTTGTGGATCCAGGCGGGCGGGTGGAATCCGGGCGGCAGGTCGCGCTCGAAGCGGATCCAGACCCGGTACGAGCCGGGCCGCACGGGAGCGGACACGTGCCACCAGGCCGCGCCGGCGACCGAGTCCCCGGGGGCGACCGCGGCGCTGGAGAGTTCCCATCCGGCGAGCGCCGGGAGCCCCTCGCCCATCGGCGTGAGCGCGCCGCCCGCCCGCCACGGGCTC
Organism: Candidatus Eiseniibacteriota bacterium; assembly: GCA_963776245.1. Classification (GTDB taxonomy): domain Bacteria; phylum Eisenbacteria; class RBG-16-71-46; order RBG-16-71-46; family RBG-16-71-46; genus CAVSAC01. The sequence continues at coordinate 269,340 of CAVZLN010000008.1, forward strand.
ACCATGGGGCGCGGGCGCGGGGGGCCCTCCAGCGTGTCCAGCGCCGCGCGGTGGATGCGATAGACCACGAAGTCCCCGGAGTCGTACACCGGCTCGAAGGCGGCCGGGCGGGCGTCGAACCGGGCCCGCGCCTCCCGGAACCAACCGTGGTCCGGCGCCCAGTAGTCGAGCGGCGGCGGCCGCTCGAAGCGGTCGTTCAGCACGATCACGTCTGCGCCATAGCGCCTCACCACCGCGCGGGTGGTCGCCCAGGTGGCGCAGGGATCCAACGCGTCCCGCGCGTCGAGGATGCGGCGCAGCGCGAGCGAGTCGTTGGGCGAGGAATGCTGGTCCACCAGCGTGACCACGTAGTGCCCGGTGAGCATGGGCACCGCGTACGAGGTCGACGGGTCCGAGAGCACGACCCTTCCCGGCGCGAGCCGGGTGCGCATCCAGTCGAACGCATCGCGCCAGCGCCGGGGGTCCTCGCTCCGTTCGACGGCGATCACGTCCGCCGGGTGGGTGACCGCGTGCACCGCGTCGCGGACCGCGGGGCTCAGCACCGCGAGCGCCAGCGCGAGCGCGGTGCCGGCGCGCAGCCGCGCGGGGACATCCGCCGCGTGACGCAGCGCGGCGAGCAGCTCCGGCAGCAGCCACGCCACCAGGCCCGCCAGCGGCACCAGCCAGATCATCCGCATCAGCAGGTAGCCGAGCCGTGGCTCCAGCAGCGCCACCGCGAGCGGGTCGTACATCACCAGCGCCACGGCGACGGACGAGGTGAGCAGGTAGAGCACCGCCGGGTTCCCCCGCCCGCGCGACCAGAGCCAGGGCCACGATGCCGGGACGAGCACCCACGCGAGCCCGAGGTGGGCCCACAGCTCCGAGAGCCCGACGGTGCGCAGCCCGTCCGTGAGCAGCAGCAGCCCCTGGGACTCGGTGTGGATCGGGTTGGTGGGCGCATACGCCTGGCGGGCCCGGAAGGCGAGGTAAGGTGCGCAGGCGATGCCGATGAGCACCAGGGTCCCCGCGAGCCGCCGGGCCTCGGGGCCGAACCGGCGATCGCGCACGAGCAGGCCGAGGCCGAGCGCGCCGAACACGATCGCGAACTGGATGGCCGTGAAGACGTGGGTGGCGACCGCCGCGAACGCGAGCGCCGCCGCCGCGAAGCGGATGGCGCGCGCGGGCGTGCGCAGGTCGGCCAGCACCGCGACGATGGCCGCGAGGGCGAGATGATCGCCGAGCCGCGAGGCGTAGCCGCCGAGCCGGATCGGGCTCTGCATCATGCCGCCGCCGTAGGTGAGCACCAGCGCCCAGGCGGCGAGGGCGGCCCCCGCCGATCCGCGCACCAGCACGCCGAGTGCCGCCGCCTGGAGCACGAACAGCGGTGCGATCAGGGCCGGCAGCCAGGCCCAGGCCTCCACGGGGTCGAGCGCGGCGAGCCGGCACAGCAGCGCGACGATCCCGTGCCACAGGCCCTTGCGCGGGTCCGCCCCCAGGCTTCCCGCGTCGCGGAAGAAGGCGTCGGCCGGAAAGAGATCCCCGGTCATGAGCATGCGCCGCAGCGTGCCGACATGGTCGGGGCCATCGCTCGACAGTCCCATCGGCGGTCCCAGCCGCGCGGAATGCCAGGCGGCCAGGGCTGCCGCCAGCACCACCGCGAGCGCGGCCGCTCGCGCCATACCGGGCCAAGGGCCCGGCGTGCCGCGCGACCCGCGCGCGGCCACCCACAGCCACGGGGCGGCCGCGGCCGCCGGGACCCACGGCAGGAGCGTCAGGAACGACAGCCCCGCAAGGCGCGTCCCCCACACCAGCGCGGCGCACCACGCCACGCCGAGGCCGAACGCCCACCCCGGCGCGGTCCACCCACCGCCCGGCGGGCGCGCGCCGAGCGCCACGAAGGCCGCGCCGGGAGCCAGCAGGAGCACCGCGAACGCGAGCGCGAGCCGCGCCGGTCCGGGCAGCGCGCCGCAGGCGCCGCCGGCCAGTGCCTGCGCCAGGGCCGCGACGCACGCGGCGACGGCGAGCGCCCGCACGCGCGTCATCGAGCCGCCTCGGGGTCGGCGGCCAGTCGCCGGGTCAGCAGCCGCGTCACGTGGCCGATCAGCCCGGCGACATGCGCCGCGCGGCGCCGGCGCCGCGGCGCGAACGGGGCGAGCGCCGCGTTCTTCAGGAGCGTCAGCGCCAGGCTCAGGATGAGGCTCAGCTTGAACAGGAACGCGAGAGGAGGCGTGAAGGAGAGGTCCCAGAAGTAACAGGCCGACTCGAGGTTCGCGGCGGGCATGGACTCGCCCTCGAAGATGCGGCTCTGCCCGCCGAGATGCGTGACCTGGGCTCGCGGCTCGTACGCGAGGCGCAGGCCGGCCCGGCGGGCGCGCAGGCTCCACTCCACGTCGTCGTAATTGAGCACCAGCCGCCGATCGAGCAGACCCACGCGCTCGAGCGCTTGGCGACGGAACAGCACGCATGCCCCCGACAGCACCTCGGTCTCGTGCGGTCCCCCATACCACGCGCGGGGGTGGGCGCCGCTCACCCACCCGAGCAGCGCCGGGATGCGCGCCGGGATCGGGGTGTGGCCCAGCAACGTGGGCAGCACGCCGGGCGCCCGGCGCGCGCACACGAACTGGGTGGTCCCGTCGGCGTTGAGCAGCCGCGGGCCCGCCGCCGCGAGCCCCGGATCCCCCTCGAGCCGCCGCGCCAGTTCGCCGAGCGCGTCCCCGATCAGGAACGCGTCGGAGTTGAGCGCCAGGACGTGGCGGCCGCGCGCCGCGCGCAGCCCCTGGTTGCAGGCGGGAGCGTAGCCCCGGTTCTCCGGATTGCGGACCAGTGTCACCGCGGGCCAGCGCTCCGCGACCCACTCGGCCGAGCCGTCGGACGACGCGTTGTCGATGACCAGCACCTCGCGCGACAACTCCGGGCTGCTGGCGAACGCGGCCTCCAGACAGCGGTCGAGCATCCGGCGCGTGTTCCAGCTCACGATCACGATGGAGACGTACGGTGCGGCGGCCGGGAGGTCAGACATCCTGGCCCTCCTGCCCCGGCACGCTCGCGGTGCGCAGGCGCGCGCGCACCGCCGCCTTGATCTGCGCGATCTCCAGCGGGGTGATCGAGGTGGCCGCCCACAGCAGCGCGATGCCCGCGCCGACCAGGCGCCAGCGCCAGTCCGGGAAGGGCAGCGCGGCCACCGCGATCACGGCGGCGAACGAGGTGGCCAGCAGGCGCAGGTTGTCGCGCGTGAAGCGGAATCCGTTCACGCGGCGCAGGTAGATCACGTGCATGCCCAGGTGCACGCTCCACGACACGGTGTGGCCCCACACCGCGCCCCACAGGCGCTGCTCGGCGGGCACGCCGAAGAAGATGGCGGCGAAGGTGCCGTAGTGGATCAGCGACATGATGTTGCGGGCCCGGTGACGCTCCTGGGGCAGCAGCGGCAGCTGGATGGCGAAGGAGACCGCCTTGACGAGATCGCCCACCAGTTGGACCGGGAACAGCGGCAGGGCGTCCAGGAACCGGCTCGAGAACAGCAGGTGGATGACCACGTCGCGGGACAGCAGGATGGCCAGGATGCCCGCCGCCGAGAACAGCACGGCGACGCGCGTGGCGTTATTGACCTCCTGATTGATGGCCGCGACCTCGCGCAACTGGCTGATGCGGGGGAAGGAGTACGCGGTCATCGCATTGAGCGGGATGGCGAGGTACTGCATGGAGATCGCGAACAGCGCCTGGAAGATGCCATTGCGGGTCAGACCGCAGTCGTGGACGATCTGCGCCCGCAGGACGAACGGGAAGGCCATCGTGAGGACGAACGGGACGAAGTTGGCCGCGCCGAATCGCCACAGGCTGGTGACGACCGTGCGGTCGAAGGGCGCCCGCGCGATCGCCTGCCGCATCTCGCGGTCCATCGTCCGATCGGCCGTCCAGCGCGCCACGGCCCAGCCGAGCACGGCGAACACCAGCAGGTGGATCGAGGCGCCCTTGAGCCTCCAGATCAGCACCAGCGGCGCCAGCACCGCGAGTCCGCCGATCGAGGTGATCATGATGGCGCGCGAGTAGGAGCGGATCTCGAGTCCGGCCTGCACGAACATGAGCCAGGTCTGCGACTGCACCAGGAACGGGATGCCGAGGACCGGCGCCACCAGCATCACCATGTAGATCGGATCGCCCGTCGCCCACACCGTCAGCGGCTTGAGCCAGACCAGGCACAGCGCGGTGGCGATCAGCGAGAGCCAGAGGAAGAGCCGCGCCGCGGTCGCGACGAACGAGACCAGCCGCTCGCGGTCCTCCTTGCGGTAGAGCGCGACGTAACGAAGCGCCCCGGTCTGCAGTCCCAGAGGCACCACTCCGGCAGCGAGGCTCTGCAGCCCGAAGAGCTGGGCGAACAGCCCGATCCCGGTGGGACCGAGCACCTCCGCGAGGAGCTTGTTGCGCAGCACGGCGACGGCGGTGTTGGCGATGGTCGAGGTGCCGATCAGGAACACCGAACGGAGCAGGGCTCTCATGCGCGCGCCCCTCCGGCCGCCCACGCGCGCGCCAGCGCGCCGATGCCGAGCCCGCGCGCGAACCACCACAGGACCGGCGCGTACACCAGCGCCACGGCGGCGGTGCGCAGCCACGCGGCGCCCGCGGATGACGGCGGACCGACCGCGCACACCGCGAATGCCGCCGCCCCCGCCCACGCCGCGGGCAGGAAGCTCGCGATCGCGAACGTCAGACGCTCGACCGGCCCGCTCCGCAGGTCGCGCGCCGCGAGCGCCACCAGCGTGATCGCGAACGCCGCCGTAGCCGAGGCACGCCGCCCCCGCCACCGCGGCCGGGACGCGGAGCGCGCGCGGCGACACCGAACACCATCATCGCGGTGAGCGCGGCGCACGCCGCCGAGGCGCGCGAACAGGGTCCACGTGCGGCCGCTGCCGAGCAGCCAGTAGCCCGGCAGGGTGGCGGCCGACAGCAGGAGCGCGCCGAACGCGAGCAGGCGCAGGGCGTCGATGCCTCCGCCGTAGCGCGGCAGCCACCACAGCACCGCGCGGCCCCGCCCACACCATGCCGATGCGCGACCGCGAGCGGGAGCAGCAGCGTGAGGACGCGCTGCGTGCGGGTCACTTCGTCGCGGGTGCGCTCGAGGTCGCGCGCGCCGCCGGCCGCCGCCGCGATGCGCGGGTAGAGCACCGCGGCGACGGACTCGGGCGGGTAGAGCACCAGGCCCGCGGCGGTGAGCCCGAGACTGTAGAGGCCGAGGGACTCGGGGTGGCCGGCGTGGACGAGCGCGATCCGGTCCACCGATCGCAGCGCCAGCGAGGCGAGGAAGGTGCCGAACACCGGCAGTCCGGCCCACGCCAGCGCGAGCCCGTCGCGCGCGTCGCCGAACGCGAGCGGCACGTCGCGTGCGACGAGACGCAGCGCGCGAGCGCCACCAGCGTGCCGACGCAGCCATCCGCCGGCCAGCGCCCACAGACCGAAGCGCGCCACCAGCGCCAGCCCCAGGCCACCACCGAGCAGCGCCTGCAGCGCGGTGGCCTCGCTCACCGGCGGAACACGCCGCGCGCCCGGAGCGCGGTGGCGTGCAGCTGGAACGCGAGCTGGGCCGCGGCCGCGGCGAGCAGGAGCATCGCGGGACCCGGCCCGGCGACCGCGGTGAGCAGCGGCGTGCCCGCCACCAGCGCGGCGCCGACGGCGAGCGCGAACAGCGCGAACGCCGCCGCGATCACGGACCACGCGCCGCCGAGCAGGCGCCGCGCCGCGGCGCGGTCGCCCTGGCCCTCGGCCACCGGCAGGCGCAGCTCGAGGCCCTGCAGCGCGCCGGCCGAGGCGTAGCCGCCGTAGTCGAGCACCAGGCTGAGCGCGTTCCACGCCCCGAAGCCGGCGGGCCCGAGCACCACCGCCGCCACCAGCCCGCGCGCCAGCATCACCGCTCGCGCCACGTAGGTGGCGAGGGCGAGGCCGACCGAGTCGCGGATCAGGGTGCGGGGGGACACGGGTGCGCGCCTCTCCTACGCCGGGGCTTGGAGCGGGACGGGCCGCTCCTCTAGAATGAGCGGATGCACGCGCCCCCGCCCCCACCCCGCGATCTCGCCACCCCGCCCGTGCATCCCGAGCGGCTCGCCTCGCTGGGCGGCCGCCCGGTGCGCGACACGTTCCTGCCGCTGGCGATGCCGTGGATCGGCGAGCGCGAGAAGGCGCTCGTGCTCGAGACGCTCGAATCCGGCTGGATCACCACCGGCCCGAAGGCGCAGGCCCTCGGCGAGCGCATCGCGGCGCTCGCGGGCGCGAAGCACGGGCTGGCGGTGAACTCCGCCACCGGCGCGCTCCATCTCGCGCTCGCCGCACTCGGCGTGGGCCGGGGCGACGAGGTCATCACGTCGGCCTACACCTTCGCCGCCTGCGTCAACGTCATCGAGCATGTCGGCGCCACGCCGGTGCTGGTGGACGTCGAGCCCGACACGCTGTGCCTCGACCCGCGCGCCGTCGAGCGCGCGCTCACCCCGCGCACGCGGGCCGTCATGCCGGTGGACTACGCCGGGCACCCGTGCGATTACGGGGCGCTCCTGCCGCTGTGCCGCGCCCACGGCGTGCACGTGGTCGAGGACGCCGCTCACGCCCTCGGCGCCGCGTGGCGCGGGCGCGCCGGTCGGCTCGTTCGCCGACGTCACCGCGTTCTCGTTCTACGCGACCAAGAACCTCACCACCGGCGAGGGGGGCGCCGCGGTCACCGCGGACGACGCCCTCGCCGAGCGCATGGCGCTGCTCTCGCTGCACGGCATGAGCCGGGACGCCTGGAAGCGCTACGGCGACACCGGGTCGTGGTACTACGAGGTGACCGCGCCGGGATTCAAGTACAACTTCAGCGACGTGCTCGCGGCGCTGGGGCTCGGCCAGCTCGAGCGCTTCGAAGGGTTCCAGCGCCGCCGCGCGGAGATCGTGGCGCGCTACGACGCCGGGCTCGCCGGGGTGGCCGGGGTCCGCACCATGCGGGCCCGCCCGGACGTCACGCACGCCCGCCATCTCTATCCGATCGCGCTCGAGCTCGAACGGCTCACCCTCGATCGCGCGGCATTCATCCGCGAACTGCGGGCCGAGAACATCGGCACCTCGGTGCACTTCATCCCCATCCACTTCCACCCGCACTTCGCCCGCACGCTCGGCCGCCGCGAAGGGGATTTCCCGGTCGCCGAGGACGCCTACCGCCGGGCCGTGACGCTGCCGCTGTTCCCGCGCATGAGCGACCGCGACGCCGACGACGTCGTCGCGGCCGTGATCAAGGTCGCCGCGCACTTCGCCCGCTGACGCGGCGGGCGCGAGCGGTCCGCCTGGATTCACGTCGCGTCCTCGGTGGCCTGACCCAGCGACGCCAGCGACAGCCCCTCGCGATTCAGGTAGACCAGGCCCACGACGGTGATCGGCAGCCACTGGCTCGCGAGGTAGAACCACGAGAACGCCGCCGCCGGGCCCGGGGACACCTTGAACAGCGCGAGCCCCGCCACGCACGCCGCATTGAGCGGGCCGACGTAGCCGGGCGCCGACGGCACCATGATGCCGATGGCTGTGACCACCAGCATGAGCAGCGCGACGTCCCAGCCCGAGCAGGATGTCGAGCGACCACAGGCTCAGCCAGATGGCGAACGCGTACACCAGGAACATGCCGAACGAGAGCGACAGCACCACCGCCAGCCGCCGGACGTCGCGGAACAGCCCGAGTCCCTCGATGAACTGGTCCAGCAGGTGCTGCACCTTGGCGCGCGGGCGGGCGGGCAATGGACGGGTGATCAGCCCGACGAAGCCATGCGCCAGCCGCGGACTGCGCTCGAGCAGGACGATGAACACCGTGAGCGTGGCGCTCAGGATGACCAGCAGCAGCGCGCCCTTCTGCAGCAGCTGCGCGGCGGCGGTCTCGGTCGAGATCGGGTGCACGAACAGCGCGACGCCGAGCAGGGCCAGCAGCGTGAGCATGTCGATGGCCCGCTCCACCACGATGGTGGCGAGCAGCATCGTCTTCGACAGCCCCTCGCGCCGCGCCAGCGCCCATGGCCGCACGAACTCCCCGAGCCGCAGCGGCAGCACCATGTTCGCCATGAATCCGATCATGGTGGAGCTGAACAGACTGTCGCCGGAGATGCGCCGCGGCGCGGCGATCAGCAGTCGCCAGCGCATCGCCCTCACCCAGAAGCCGAAGATGGTGAGCGCCATGGTGCCCACGAATCCGAGGTAGTTGGCCTCGCGCAGGACGTGCATCATCTCGGACAGCGAGACGTGGCGCATGGCCAGCCAGACGCACACGACCGAGACCACCAGCGCGATCAGGATGTTGAGCCATCGCTTCACTGGGTCCCCCTGTCCGTGGACGCCGCCCGCAGTTCCTCGAGCTCGCGCCGCACCAGCGCCAATTCGCGGATGGTCTCCGCATGGTCGCGCCCGATCCGCGTCAGGCGCACCGAGAGATACAGCAGCATCGTGGTGCCGAAGGCCAGCCCGACCAGGAACACCATGCTGCTCTCGTAGAGGATCCCGAGGGCGTGGGTCAGGCCGCGCAGGGCGGGGGTCCAGAATCCGAGCACCGCCGCGACGGCGCTCGAGACCATCCACAGGAACGAGTACTCCTCGGCCAGCCGGCGACGTCGTACCAGCTCGAGCACGACGAGCGCGAGCGCCATCGCGCCGACCGCCGTGATGACCTGGGTCCTCGACAGGAAGTCCATCGGCCCCTCCTCCGCGGTCAGTCGCGCCGCGTCAACAGCGCCATCAGCGATGCGAGCAGGTTCTTGTACGGGTAGTAGAGCTGCTTCCCCAGCGTGTAGAACGATCGTCCGGCGGTCCGCTCGCGCATCTCCACCGGGACCTCGCACAATCGGAATCCCCGGCGGGCGAGCGCGATCAGCAGCGGCGCGTCCGGGAAGTCCGCCGGGAAGTCGTACTGGCAGACCTCCATGACCGCGCGCCCGTACGCTCGGAAGCCCGACGTCGTGTCGGCGATCCGGCCGCCCGCCGCGAGACGTACCACCCATGCGAACAGCACCATCCCCGCGCGGCGCAGCGGCGGCGCATGGTACGCGGTGTGGGCCACGTAGCGCGAGCCGATGCACACGTCGGCCCGGCCGGCGAGCACCGGTTCCGCCACCGCCTCGAGCGCGGCGGCCGGATGCTGGCCGTCGGCGTCGAACTGCACCGCCACATCGTAACCGTGCTCGACCGCGTAGCGAAAGCCGGTCTGCAGTGCGGCGCCGACCCCGAGGTTGACCGCATGCCGCAGGACCACGACGCCCTGCTCCCGGGCCACCCGGCCGGTGCCATCGCGCGAGCCGTCGTCGACCACCAGCACCACCGCACCGGGCACCGCGCGTCGCAGCTCGCCGAGGGTCGTGGTCAGGCTGGCCTCCTCGTTGAGCGCGGGGACGATCACCAGAAGCGGGGCGGCGTTCATGCCGGCCGCCGCACGAACGAGCGTGCCATCGCCAGGACGAGAGCCCGCGATCGGTGGAGCAGCTCATTGGCCAGCGGGACGCCTTCGAGCTTCTCGAGGTCGTAGCGCACCACCAACCCCGCCGCGCCCGCCGCCCCGATGGCGAGCGGCACCAGCAGGATGCGCACGGCCAGGCTCAGCGGCCAGCGGGAGCAGCAGGGCCGCGAGCGCCAGCGCGACCAGCAGGAGCATCAGCGCGCCGCTCACCACGACCGTGCGGGTGCGGGCGGCGGCGCCCTCGGGCATGAGGCGCGCGAGCACGATGAGCGCGGCGAGGTAGGCGACCACGGCACCCCCCAGATTGGCCCAGGCCGCCCCCGCGATGCCGAGCATCGGCACCAGCAGGAAATAGGAGCCGAACTCCGCCGCGAACTTCGCCAGCGCGAGCCCGAGCACGGTGCCGGGGCGCCGCATGGCCTGGTACAGCATGGTGATGGGCTGTTGCGCGATACGCAACGCCGGGACCAGCGCCAGCACGCGCAGCAGCGGGATGGCCGGCTCGAACAGCGGACTTCCCACCAGCAGCGTGATCTCGCGTGCGAAGGTGAACAACCCGAACGACAACGCGCACCCGGCCACCTGGATGAGCCGGTGCGCCTGGTGGAACACGTCCCGCAGCCGCTCGCGCTCCCCGCGCGCCACGAGATGCGTGAACGACGGCAGCAACGCCGACGGAAGCGTCTGGATCAGCTCGACCAGACGTTCGACGGTCTGGAACGCGAACGCGAAATAGCCCACCTGCGTGGCGTCGAACAGCTTCCCGAGGATGATCTTCGAGAGGTTCTGGCCCGAGGTGAACGTGATCCGGGCGCCCAGCAGCGGGAGGCAGTACGCGAACATCGACCGGAGCAGCGGCGCTCGCCGGCCCTCGGGCGGCTCGCCCGGCACCGGTCGCAGGAACCACATCGGCACCAGGATCGAGGCGAGGCCCTGGGCCACGGTCAGCACGGTGAGCCCGACCGCGAGGGACATCAGTCCGTGCTGCGTGTACCACAGCAGTCCGACCATCACGGTCTTGGCGATGTGGAAGACGACCGCGATGAGCGTCATCGGGCGGAATCGCTGCATCCCGTACAGGGTCGCGCGCCCCGCGGTGGCGAAGCCGTCGAACGCCACCATCAGCGCCAGCACCGGCAGGAGCTGGCCCAGCTCCGGCATCTGGAACTGTCTCGAGAGGAACGGCGCCAGCGCCACGAGCACGATGCTGGCGAGCACACCGAGGCTGAACTTCAGCGAGAGGGCGAGGGTGAGCGAACGCCGCAGCGCGTGCTGGTCCCCGCGCGCCTGGAACTCGGCGGCGTAACGTTCGAGGAACACCTCGAAGTTGCCGGTCGCCAGCGCGGCGAGCCCGGAGGAGGCGAGGGCGACGGAGATGATGCCGTACTTGGTGGGGCCCATCCAGCGCATCAGCAGGGCGACGTAGGCGATGCCCGAGAGCGCCGCGGTGGCTCGCTCGATGGCAAGGTAGAACGCCCCACGCGAGATGTTGTGCGCGATCTCGCCCCGCTTCATCCGGCGGCCCCTCGCCGCTGGCCACCCCTCGAGTGCGCGCGCGCGCTCCGGACGCCGGTCCGGCGGGCTGCGCGCGAGCCCCGGCGCTCCATCCTCGGCGGTACGGACTCGGCGGGCATGGGTAGTGGGCGGCTCACGCGAGGGGTGGTGGACTCACAGCCGGCGGTAGATGAACTCCGGGATCTCGAGCTGGCGGCGATTGAGCACCGTCCCCACCACCCGTGCCCCGGCCTTGCGCAGCAGCTCGGCCGATCGGGCCAGCACCGGTCGCTTGGTCCGGCCGGCCTGCGCCACCAGCACGGCCACGTCCGCCACCGCGGCGAGCGGGGCGGCGTCCGATGAATCGAGCACCGGAGGGCCGTCGATGACCACCCAGTCGTAGCTGCCGGAGGAGTGTTCCACCAGCTCGCGCGCCTCCGCCGGGGAATAGACGCCGGTGAGCCGCCGTTCCGCGGTCACCGGAAGGGCATGCAGGTTGATGACCACGCCGACATCGGGCCCCGGACTCATGCCGGACGCGAGCACCGGGCACCGGGCGATGCGGTGGGCGGGATCCAGCTCGATGGTGGGTCGCGAGGCGTTCGCGTCCACCAGCAGGATGTGCAGGGTGCGGTCGCGGGCGAGTGTCCCAGCGAACTGGTGGGCCACGGTGGTGGTGCCCTCGCCGCCCTGGGGTCCCTGGAAGATCACGACTCGACAGCCGCGCTCGGGCAGCGCCGACTCGAGGCCGATGCGAAGGGTGGTCATCTGCTGCACGACCTCGTCGTCGAGCGTCACCGAGAGCGCCAGCGGCGTGCCGGCTCGCGGCTCCACGGCCCGCTCGGCGTGTGCCGGACCGCCCGGGTGTCCGCCCATCGCGGGGCGGGGCGGCGGGGCGAGCGGAGGCGGGGTGGCGGGCTCGGAGCGGCCCGCCTGGGCCTTTCGCAGGGCGTCGAAGATACGGGACATGCGCGGATCGTCCTCGGGGTCAGTGGGGTTGGAGGCGGCGCCGGCGGCGCTCGCTGAGGGCGGCGAGGACGGGCACCGAGATCGCTTCTTCGGCGTGGCTGGCCGTCCGCACCGTGATGTCGAGTCCGTCGATGAAGAAGGCGAGCCCGATGCCGACCACCAGGCTGAACGCGGGTGCGAGCGCGAGACGCACGTAATCATGCGCGTTGGTGGGGACGGCCGCCCCGGCGGGAGCCAGCAAGATGACCCGCGCACGGGCCGCCACGATCTCGTTCACGCGCGCCTGGTCGCGCTGCTGGATGAGGCCCCGGTGGCGGTCCTTGAGCATCACGATCTCGCCATCGAGGGCGGCGATATGGGCCTCGCTGGTCGGCATGGTCTCGAGCTGGGATCGCAGGCGGGATTCCTCATGCTCGAGCGAGACCAGCCGCGATCGCAGGATCTCCGTGCGGGAGGACTGCACCTCGAGCCGGGTCTCGACCTCACGCTTCAGCATGCCGCGCAGCACGGCCAGCGTCTCCAGCGCGTTCGTCACCTCGGGGGACTCGTCGCGATAGCGCTCGCGCAACTGCGCGACGCGCGCCTCCTGATCGAGGACCTTCTGCTTGAGGTTCTGGAGCACGTCCATCCCCGACGGTATGTTGGGGATCGGCATGTCCACGTCCGGGCGCTGCTGGAGCGCGCGCATCACCCGCTCCAACGCCTGCGCCTCGGCGAGATCCGCCTCGGTCGTGACGCGCTGCTGCTGCAGGGCGGTGAGCTGGGAGACGAGCGCCCGCGTCTGCTCGGGCACGTCGGCCAGGCCGCGGTCGAGGAAGAAGCGCCGGCGGGACTCCGCGAGTCGGTCCATCTCGCTCTCGGTGCGGGCGATCTCGTCGGCGAAGAAGCCGGCGGGCCGGGCCGATCCCATCTGGTCCTCGCGATAGTCGATGTACGCCCGGATCAGCGCGTCGCACACGGCACGCGCGACCAGGGGGTCGCGGTCGCGGTACCCGATGGCGATCACGTTGCTCTTGCCCATCACCTCGACGTCCACGTTCGCGGCCTGGAGCTCCAGCGAGCGCTGCCCGCGCCCCGCCGCCTGCCGCAGGGACTGGCGCGCCCGGTCCAGCACCGGGACGCTCCTCAGCATCTGGAGCTCGCTGCCGAGATCCTGCTCCCAGTCGCTGAAGATGCGGGGGTCGGGCTCGAGCACGCTCAATTGCTCGCCGCGCTTGAAGAGCACGCGCCCCGAGGAGATGTAGGCGATCGGGGTGGCCAGCGTGACCACCATCACGGTCAGTGTCGTGACGAGGAACAACCCGACGATGATCCACTTGCGGCGGAACGCCACCGTGAGGAACTCGCGGGTCGTGGCCTGGGGAGCGCTGGAGACCGAGGAGGGCGATGGATTGTCGTTCATGGACGCTGACGGTTCCTAGTGGCTCGAGGGGACCACGAAGACGCGGTCCAGGTTGAAGAGTTCCCAGCCGGTGAACGCCGTGCTGAGGATCCGCTGCGGGCCATCCAGGAACTGCTGGCAGAAGAGGCCGACGTTCCCGATGGTCGACCGGGGCACGTACACGATGTCGAATCGTCCCACCAGCAAGTCCTCGCCGAGGTCGCCGGACTTGATGGCCCGGTCGAGTCGCAGCCGCATGACCCTCACGTTGCGCGCGCCATCGCGCCGGAACAGCAGCACGCTGTTGCGCGCCGCGTCGTTCTTGAAGCCCCCCGCGGATGTGATGGCCTGGAGCACCGTCATGAAGGGCGTGGCGGGGACCGACTGCGGGGCGCCCACCTCTCCGAGCACGTGCACCCGGTTGCCCGCCAGTTCGGCCACCTCGACCGTGAGGCGCGGGTTCCGGAAGTCGGGAGCGAGCAGCGCGAGCAGCGCCTGCTCGAGCTCGCGCGGCGTGCGTCCGGCCGCGATCACCTCGCCGACCGGGAACACGCTGATCCGGCCATCGATCCGGACGCGCGCGCTCCTCACCAGGTCGCTCGAATTGTCGGGCCGCGGCCCGAAATTGAGGTTCACGAGGTCGCCGGGGACCAGGCGGTACTCGGGGACCCGGCTCCAGTCCATGCCGGTGGAATCGGCATCCGCCGCGCACGCCGGGAGCGCACACACGACGGCCAGGGCCTGGAGCATGGCGAACAGGGTGCGGACGGACCATCGATTCACGAGTGCTCTCCCCCGAAGAACAAACCCCGACTCCCTGCGCATGGGGAACCGGGGGCATCCGCCGTGAGGCGGGCCTGTCGGGTCACCGAGCGCGGGGGACCGGCCGAACCACCGGCCGGCGTGGGTGCATCTTTCGGATCGGACGGCTGCCAACGACCCGAAGGAGTAGCAACGTGCGTCTCGGGAGACCTCCGCTTGGACCTGGAACCACCACGAGCCGGGTGGTTTCGAGGCAAGAAGTATAGGGAGCCGGTTCGATCGGTGTCAACCGACGAGTCCCGGCGGGGCCCTTCAGGGCTATGAGGGCAAGCGGCGTGCCGCGAGGACAGGGTTCACCGATCGGCCAACACCGCGCCGCAGAAGAGGGGCACCATGATCTCGTGGTGCCCGGTGAGCGAGATGCCCCGGGCACCGGGGGCCCGAGTGGGGCGTTCCACCACATTCACCCGCGGCCGGTAGTGCTGGATCTGGTCGAAGTCGAGCGTGGTCAGCCCGTCGAGGCTGGCCCCCAGGTTGCGAGCCACGGTCAGCGCCTTGAGGAAGACCTCGGGCATCACCACCGCCGAGCCGAGGTTGATCACGACCGCCCCGCGCGCCTCCGCGAGGGTGGCGGCGAGGATGCGGAAGTCGCGCAGCGACGTGGCGCCCAGCGCCGCTCCGTCGCATGCCGGATGGTAGTGGATGGTGTCGGTGCCCACCGCCACGTGCACCGTGGCCGGGATGCCCGGCGCGTGAGGCGGCGACCAGCAGGCTCTCCCGCGCATGGGGCGGCGCGGACTCCGCGAGCGCGCGCGCCCAGCATTCGCCCAGGCCCTCGCCGCGGCGCGCGCCCTCCGCCATCGCCGCGTTCATGAAGTCCCCGGTCTCGTCGACCATGCCGAAGGTGCCCGTCTGCAGATTGGCTTCGACGTCCTCGGAGGTGCGGCCGAGGCGCGCGATCTCGACGTCATGCAGGGCGGCGGAGCCGTTCATCGCGAGATGGGTGATCACGCCTCGTTCGACCAGCTCGATGAGACACGGGGAGACGCCGGTCTTCACCACGTGGCCACCGAGCATCGCCACCACCGGCCGCCGGTCGCGCGCGGCGGTCACCGTGCGCGCCACCGCGTCGCGCAGCGCGCGCCCGGCCAGTTGGTCGGGCAGCGCGTCGAGCAGCGCGCGCGCGGCGCCCGGGATCGAGCGGCCGGGCGAAGTCCTCGACCCGCACCCGCGTGGGCCGGCCGGCCACGGAGCCGACCGTCAGCCGCGCGAGGTCGGCCTCGCGGAAGCGCGACGTCACACGCCCGCCGCGAATTCCTGGAGGATCACGTCCACCGAGCCGATCGTCACCTTGCTCCTCATGCGCACCGGGATGCGCCGGTCGTCGGCCGTGAGCCAGATGAGCAGCCGGCCCTTGTTCTTGAAGATGCCGCCCGCCTTGAGCACCGGCTCGATCACCACGCAGTCGAAGGTCCCCGCGGGCGTCTTCATCCGGTCGCGGCCGAGGATCCGCACCTCGAGCGGAAGGCTCTTCCGGCTCGCATGATAGTCGAACACGATGCTCCCGCCGATGGGCAGCGCCTGGGTGCGCGTGTAGTAGAACGCCGAAAGCGCGTCCTGGCAACGATCGGGGATGGGGAACCGGGTGCCGTTGCGGTACAGGGCCTCGCGCTTCGGATAGTCGAAGAGGATCTCCTCCTGCACCCGGTAGCCGCCCTCGCGGCGGTTCTCGGCGTAGCGCCAGCTGAAGCGGCCGTCACGGTCCCAGGTGGACTCGATGCGATTGCGCACCTTGTAGATCAGGCTCACGAAGCCATTCGACTCCGCGCGCGCCACCAGGTGGAACGCCGGCCGGCCGCTCGTGATCGATCATCTCGGGCACCTCGAGCCACGCGGTGCCCGCGTGGGCGAACTTCCACTGCACGGAGAAGCGCAGCGATTCGCCGACGCGGATGGGCCGCTCCGGCGCGGGCAGGATCTCGTGCTGCCCCGGCGGGGGCACGAGGACGGAGGCCGCGATGTCGGTGGAGTCGGTCTCGCTCGGCACACTGTCGCCTTCGCCCCCGGCGCGCGCGGCGGGAACGATCAGCGCCATCATGAGAACCGCCGCGGCCAGGCCGCCCGGAGTCCCGCACGGCCGGGCGCGGAGCGCACGCATCCCTGTCCCCTTCGATTCGAGGCTCATGTCATGCATCAGGCAGCAATTCCGGTGCCCGGGTCCCGGGACCCGTGGGGCGGGCACTATGTCCAGCCCCCATCCCGGTGTCAATCCTCGGCTTCCGAGTCCCGCGGCCGGTGGGTCGCGCGGGCCGGCGGAGGGCGCGACGTGGCCACCCCGCGACGGGTGCGACGGGCCTCCGACCAGCGCGGTGCCAGGCGGCGGGTCAGGCCGTGTCGATCGGCCAGTCGGCGGTGCCGAGCGGGCCCCCGCTGGCGGGACCGACCACCGCCAGCGCGAAGCCGCCCCGGCGCCAGGAAGGCGCGCGCCGCCTCGGTCACCTGCTCGCGCGTCACCGCCATGACCGCGCGCACCTGCTCCTCGCCGGTCACGTAGCGGCCCGAGTACAGCTCGTCGTTGGCGACATGGGACATGCGGTTCGAGACGCTCTCCTGGCTCAGCACGATGCTCCCGCGGATCTGCGCGCGGGCCGAGGCCACCTCGGTCTCGGAGGGACCCTCGTCATGGAGGCGCTGCAATTCGCGGCGCACCAGCGCGACCGCGTCGCGCGCGCGCTCGGGCGCCACCCCGAGGTGGATCGACACCAGTCCCGCGTCGCGGTGGAAATCACACGACGAGTAGATGGAGTACGCCAGCCCGGCTCCTCCCGCACGCTCTGGAACAGGCGGGAGCTCATCCCGCCGCCGAGGAGCGTGTTGAGCACCGCGAGCGGATAGCGCATCGGGTGTTCCATCGCCACGCCGCGGCGTGCCGAGCGCGAGGTACATCTGCTGCAGGTCGGGCGCGCACCACGTGGTCGACAGCCGGCACGAACGGTGGCGGCGCGCCGTTGCCGTCGAGGTCGCGGCCCTGGGCGGGGCGAAGTGCCGCTGGCAGAGGTCGACCAGGCGGTCGTGCTCGAGCGCACCGACGGCCGTGACCACCAGGTCGCGTGCGCGGTAGCGACGCGAGTAGAATTCGCGCAGCGCACGCGGCGTCGAGCGTCGCCCACGGTGTCGAGCGTGCCGAGGATGGGCAGCCCGAGCCCATGACCGCCCCAGACGCGGTTCACCAGGATCTCGCTGACCTTGTCCTCGGGATCGTCCTCGCACGAGGAGATCTCCTCGCGCACGACGTCCTTCTCCTTCTCGATGTCGTCGGCGGCGAAGCGCGGGCGCGACACCAGGTCGCCGAGCACGTCGAGCGTCTCGGGCAGGTGCTCGGCGAGGGCGCGCGCGTAGTAGCAGGTCTGCTCGCGCGCCGTGAACGCGTCGAGGTGGCCGCCCGAGCGACTCGAGGCTCGCCGCCAGCGCGCGCGCGTCACGGCGCTCGGTACCCTTGAACGCCATGTGCTCGATGAAGTGTGAGATGCCGAGGCGCGCGGACGGGCTCGTCGCGCGCACCGTGGCGCACCCAGACCCCGATCGCGATCGAGCCACGGTCGGGCAGCGCCTCGGACAGCACCGTGAGCCCCGAGGGCAGTGTCGACCTGCGGAAGGTGACGTCAATCATCGGGCCCGCTCCGAACGCGACGCCGAGCGGCGGAGTTCCGCCGCTCGGCGCGCGCAGGTGCCGGATCGTCTCAGCGACGCCGCCCGCGGTCCCGTCCACCGCGGTCGTGAGCGCGATCGCGGTCGCGGCCGCGATCGTGGTCCCGGCTGCCCGGCTCCGGCGCCACGTAGCCCTCCGGCGGCGGCAGCAGCGCCTTGCGCGAGAGCCGGATCTTGCCCTCGCGGTCCACGTCGATGACCTTGACCATCACCATGTCGCCGACGTTGAGCACGTCCTCGGTCTTGGCGATGCGGTGGTAGTCGATCTCCGAGATGTGCAACAGGCCGTCGCGGCCCGGCACGATCTCGACGAACGCGCCGAACGTGGTCACGCTGCGCACCTTGCCCTGGTACACACGGCCGATCTCGGGATCCTCGACGATGTTGCGGATCAGCTCCTCCGCACGCCGCCCGGCGTCCCCGCTGACCGCGGCGATGCGCACTTCGCCGCTGTCCTCGATGTCGATCTGGGCACCGGTCTCCTCGGTGATCTTCTTGATGATCTTGCCGCCCGGGCCGATGACCTCGCGGATCTTGTCCGGCGGGATCTGCAGCATGATGATCCGGGGCGCGTAGGGAGAGATCTCGGGGCGCGAGGCCGGCAGCGCCTGCTCCATCTTGTCGAGGATGAAGAGGCGCCCCTGACGCGCGCGGTCGAGCGCGTCGCGCAGGACCTGGCCGGAGATGCCGCCGATCTTGGTGTCCATCTGGAAGGCGGTGATGCC
This sequence comes from Candidatus Eiseniibacteriota bacterium, assembly GCA_963776245.1. Taxonomy (GTDB): domain Bacteria; phylum Eisenbacteria; class RBG-16-71-46; order RBG-16-71-46; family RBG-16-71-46; genus CAVSAC01. The sequence continues at coordinate 287,803 of CAVZLN010000008.1, forward strand.
CTCGCGCGTGCCCGTCACCTTGAAGTCCATGTCGCCGAGGTGGTCCTCGACGCCGAGGATGTCGGTGAGGACCGCGACGCGGTCGCCCTCCTTGATGAGGCCCATCGCGATGCCGGCGACCGGTGCCTTGATGGGCACGCCCGCGTCCATGAGGGCCATCGAGCTGCCGCACACGGTCGCCATCGACGACGAGCCGTTGGACTCGAGGATGTCGCTCACGATGCGGAGCGTGTACGGGAAGTGGGTGTCGGCCGGGATGACCGGCTCGATCGCGCGCTCGGCGAGCGCGCCATGACCGATCTCACGGCGGCCCGGCCCGCGGATGGGCCGCACCTCGCCGACGCTGAACGGCGGGAAGTTGTAGTGGAGCATGTACGACTTCCACGACTGCCCCTCGAGCTCCTCGACGCGCTGCTCGTCGCTCTTGGTGCCGAGCGTCGCGACCGCCATCGCCTGCGTCTCGCCCGCGCGTGAACAGGCACGACCCATGGGTGCGCGGCAGGACCCCGACCTCGATGGTGATCTTGCGGATGTCGTTCACCCCGCGGCCGTCGGCGCGCACGCCCTCGCTGAGCACCATGTTGCGCAGTTCGTCCCGCTCCATGTCGTGCAGGATCTTGCCGATGTAGGGCTGCTGCTCCGCGAAGCGCGACTGGAGCGCCTCGACCGCCTCGGCGGTGATGCGGTCCACCTCTTCCTGACGGGCTTCCTTGGCCGGGATCCGGATGGCCTGGCGCAGGCGCTCCCGGTAGACCTCGAGCGCCCCCTTGAGCTCGGAGTGGTCGGGCGCCGGCATCAGCGGGCGCTTCGGCCGGCCGCACAGGCGCATCAGCTCGCGCTGGGCCTCGACGATGCGCCGGATGTGGCCCATGGCGAAGTCGAGCGCCGCCAGCATGTCCTGCTCGGAGACCTCGCGCGTGCCGCCCTCGACCATGATGATGTTCTCGGCGGTTCCCGCCACCACGATGTCCATGTCGCTCTCGTCGAGCTGGGTGCAGGTCGGATTGACGACGAGGCCGCTCTCGAGGCGGCCGACGCGCACGCAGCCGATCGGCTCGGGGAACGGGATGTCCGAGATGTTGAGCGCCGCCGAGGCGCCCACCATCGCGAGCACGTCACCGTCGTTCTCCTGGTCCGACGACATCACCGTGGACATGATCTGGGTCTCGTACGGGAACTGCTTCGAGAACAGCGACCGGATCGGGCGGTCTCCCATGCGCGAACTGAGGACTTCCTTCTCGGTCGGGCGCCCCTCACGCTTGAAGAAGCCGCCGGGGATCTTGCCCGCGGCGTACGTGCGCTCGCGATAGTCCACGGTGAGCGGGACGAAGTCGCGGCCGAGCGTCGGCGACTTGGCCGCGCTCGCCGCCACCAGCACCACGGTGTCCCCCAGTTGGACGACGACGGCCCCGGCCGCCAGCTTCGCCATCTTGCCGGAACTGATCGTCAGCGTCTGGTCACCCAGTGGGATCTCAACCTTGTGTTCTGACATGTATGCGTTCCTGTCCTCTCGCCTCGGCTCCGGCCCTCGCCGGAACATTTCATCCGCGTGCCCGGAGGAGCGATGCGCCGGGCGGCGTGTGCGGAAGACCGCGCTTCCGCGGTGAGAGCGCCGGGACGCCCAAGGCGTCCCGGCTCCCTCGTGAGTCGGCCTGTGCTATCGGCGCAGGCCCAGTTCCTTCACCACCTTGCGGTAGCGGTCGATCCGGGTCGCCTTGAGGTAATCCAGCAGGCGGCGGCGCTGGCCCACCATGCGCAGCAGGCCGCGGCGCGACGCGTGGTCGCGCTTGTGGATCTTGAAGTGCTCGGTGAGGTAGTGGATCTTCTCGGTGAGGAGAGCGATCTGCACCTCGGGGGATCCTGAATCACCTTCGTGGGTCTTGAACTTCCCGATGATCCCCTGCTTCTGCTCCTTGGAGAGCGTCACGGAGGTCACCTCCTGCATGGATGGTCGACTGCGATGGGCCCCGCACGCCGAGTGCAAGCTCTCGAGCGGCTGGAGCGTGGGAGACATGGTGCACCGATGTTCAACGGACGGAGGACCATACCATCCTTCGGCCAGCCGCGGAAGCGCGATCCGCGGACCGCTCGCCGGCGCCATCCGGCCCCCGGTTTCGGGCCGGGCCGCCGGGGCCGGGCGTCGTCCCGCTCAAGCGCGGGGGCGTGTGCCGGGCGCCAGCCGTTCGCGCGTCTCGGCCACGTCCCGGCCCATCGCGACCACCAGCGCGTCCGCGCTCTCGAACCTGAGCTCCGGGCGCAGCCAGTCGACGAACGCGATCTCGAGGTCCCGGCCGACCAGCTCGCCGCTCCAGTCGAGCAGGAAGACCTCGAGCGTGTGCAGCTGGCCGCCGAAGGTCGGGCGGACCCCGATGCTCATCGCGCCCTGGCGCCACTCGCTCTCGCCCTCGATGCGCACCCACACTGCGTAGATGCCATCGCGCGGGACGAGCTTCTCCTCGTGCAGCCGCAGGTTGGCGGTGGGATAGCCGAGCGTGCGCCCGACCGCCTCGCCCCGGACCACGCGACCCACCAGTCCATAGAGACGTCCGAGCCAGCGCGCGGCGTCCGCCACGCGGCCTTCGGCGAGCGCGGCGCGGATGCGGGTGCTGCTCACCACCTCGCCCTCGAGGGCGAGCAACGGCACCGCCTCGACCTCGAAGCCGTGCCCACGGCCGATGGCGCGCAGCCGGTCCACGTTGCCGGCGCGGCCGCGACCGAGCGCGAAGTTCTCCCCCACCACCAGCACCCGGGGCGCGAGCGGGGCGACCAGGTGGCGGGCGACGAAGATCTCGGGCTCGAGCGCGGCCATCTCGCGGGTGAACGGCAGCACCTCGAGCGCGGCGAAGCCCATCGCCCGCAGTCGCTCGCGCTTCTCGGGCAGGGGCGTGAGGGGCGGCACGGGCTGGAAGGTCTTGGCCAGCACGACGTCGGGGTGCGGCTCGAACGTCACCACGACCGCCGGTGAGGCCGCGGCGCTCGCATGCTCGAGCGCCCGGCCCAGGATGCTCCGATGCCCCAGGTGGAGCCCGTCGAACACGCCGATGGCGACCACCGCGCTCACGCGCCGACCGCTCCCGGCATCAGCGGCGGACCCTGACGGTGGGCCCACGGGAAGACGGCGTGCGCGCAGACGAGCGCCTGCCCGGGCGCGTGCGGCGCCGGCTCCAGGCCACCCAGCCCGAGGGCCCGCCCATGCCCGTCGCGGAACACCACCGAGCGCGGGCCCGCGCCCACCGGGGCCCCGGCGGGGTCGACCGCGGGCCGGCGCCCATGGCCGATCTCGGCCGCCGCGACCGGATCGAGCGTCAGCCCGGGCAGCACCGCGGCCAGCGCGTCGTCGAGGGCGATGCCTCCCCGCGCCCACAGCGCCCCGGGCTCGAGCGCCGAGAGATCCTGCAGGGTGACCGCGCGTTCGAGCCCGAACGGCTCGCTGCGCAGGCGGCGCAGGCTCTTGAGCGCCGCTCCGGGACCGAGCCGCGCGCCCAGGTCGTGCGCCAGCGTGCGCACGTACGTGCCGCCGGAGCAGCGCACGCGGAACGTGGCCTCGGGCAGCTCCACTCCGAGCCACTCCCACGACCACACGCGCACCGGCCGGGCCGCCCGCTCCACCGTGATGCCCTGGCGCGCGAGACGGTGGAGCCGCTGCCCGCCCACCCGGAGCGCGGAGACCATCGGGGGCACCTGCTCGATATCGCCCACGAAGGCGGCCGACGCCGCCCGCACCGCCGCCTCGTCCACCTCGACGGCGCGCTCCACGAGCACCTCGCCCGACAGGTCCTGCGTCGAGGTCACCACGCCCAGCCGCAGCGTGCCCTCGTACGTCTTCGCGCCGCCCTGCCAGACCGGGATGCAGCGCGTCGCCGCGCCGACCGCGACCAGCAGCAGCCCGCTGGCGCCCGGATCGAGGGTCCCGAGATGGCCGGCCCCCGGCGCGCCGAGCCGGCGCCGCACCAGCGCGACCATGTCGTGCGAGGTGACGCCGGTGGCCTTGTCGACCACCAGCAGCCCGTGGTGCTCCGCGGCCACCGCGCCGCGACCGACACCCATCAGGCCTTCGCTTCCCCGTCGTCGAGGGGCTCGCCGTCGTGCAGCTTGCGCAGCAGCTCATCCACGCGCGCGCCGCGCTGGATCGAATCGTCGAGCAGGAACCGGATCTCCGGCATCTCGCGCAGCCCCATCCGCGGCGCCAGTTCGTGCCGCACGAAGCCCGCCGCGCGGGCGAGCGCGCGCAGCGCGCGGTCCCGCTCCTCGCCCTCGGCGAGGATGCTCACGAACACCTTCGCGAACGACAGGTCGTGCGCGATCTCGACGTCGGTCACGCTCACCATCGCCGCGACCCGCGGGTCGCGCATCTTGTTCTGCAGGATGTCGGCGACCTCGCGCTGCATGAGGTGCGCGACGCGTTCGGGACGGATCCTCGTCATTCGATCTGCTCCTGCCAGTCGAGCAGTTCCGCGCCCGGCGCGGATTCGACCAGCGAACGGATGGTCTGCAGCAATTGCGCCGCCTGTCCGTGGTCCGCGGCGACCACCGCGACGCCGAGCGCGGCGCGCTGCCACAGGTCCTGGTGGTCCACCTCCGCCACCGCGGCGAGCGCGCGCTGCCGGATGCGATCCTTGAGACTGCGGATGACCGAGCGCTTCTCCTTGAGCGAGGAAGCGCCCCGCACCCTCAACTCGATGCGAGCCGAGCCGACGAACATGCCGGGGAGGATACGTGTCCCGGCCCTCGGTTGCGAGCCGGGACCCTGCGGGCTACAGCGTCCGCGCGAGCTCCTCGATCAGGAACGTCTCGATGAGATCGCCCGGCTTGAGGTCGTCGTGCCCCTCGAGCCCGATGCCGCACTCGAAGCCGGTCTGCACCTCGCGGACGTCGTCCTTGAAGCGCTTGAGCGACGCGATCCGGCCGGTCCACACCACGTCGCCGTCCCGCCGCAGGCGCACCCGCGAGGAGCGGGTGATGGAGCCGGATTGCACCAGGCAGCCGGCGATGGCGCCGGACTTCGACAGGCGGAACACCTGGCGCACCTCGGCGCTGCCCAGCACCACGTCCTTCAGCTCGGGCTTGAGCAGGCCCTCGAGCGCCTGCTTCACCTCTTCGACCGCCTTGTAGATCACGTCGTAGAGGCGGATCTCGACCCGCTCGCGGTCGGCGAGCTCGCGCGCCCGGGGATCCGGCCGGTTGTGGAAGCCGACGATGATGGCGCCGGAGGCCGAAGCGAGCAGCACGTCCGACTCGGAGATCTGGCCGACGGCCTGGCGGATGATGCGGATCTGGACTTCCTTGTTGCCCAGCTTGACCAGCGACTCGGAGAGCGCCTCGACCGAGCCGTCGACGTCGCCCTTGATGATCAGCTTGAGCTCGTTGGTCTCGCCCTGGGTCATGCGCGAGTGGAACTCGGACAGCGCGAACTTCTTGGTGGCGGCGAACTCGTGCTCGCGATGGAGCGCCGCGCGCTTCTGAGCCAGCTCGCGCGCCTCGCGCTCGTCCGCGAAACACACGAACGGGTCGCCCGCGGCGGGGGCGCCGTCCCAGCCGAGCACCTCGACCGGGGTCGAGGGCCCGGTCTCCCGGATGGAGCGCTGGCGTTCGTCGAACATGGCCCGCACCTTGCCCCAGTGCTGGCCGGCCACGTACGTATCGCCGACGCGCAGGGTGCCGGTCTGCACCAGCACGCTCGCCACGATACCGCGGCCCTGCTCGATGCGGGCCTCGAGCACCACGCCCTTCGCGCGCCGCGTCGGGTCCGCCTTGACGTCGAGCAGCTCGGCCTGCAGCAGGATCATCTCGAGCAGCTTGTCGACGTTGATGCCCTTCTTGGCCGAGATCTCGACGCACACGACCTTGCCGCCGAAGGCCTCGACCATGACACCGTGGCCCGCGAGCTCCTGCTTGACCAGGTCGGGTCGCGCGGCGGGCAGGTCGATCTTGTTGATCGCGACCACGATCGGGACGTTGGCGGCCTTGGCGTGGTCGATGGCCTCGATGGTCTGCGGCATGACCCGGTCGTCGGCCGCCACCACCAGCACCACGATGTCGGTGACCTGGGCGCCGCGCGCGCGCATCGCGGTGAACGCCTCGTGGCCGGGCGTGTCGAGGAAGCAGATGCTCTTGCCGCCCGGGAGCTCGACGTCGTAGGCGCCGATGTGCTGGGTGATGCCGCCCGACTCACCGGCGATGACATTGGTCTTGCGGATGTGGTCGAGGAGCGAGGTCTTGCCGTGGTCGACGTGGCCCATCACCGTGACGACCGGGGCGCGCGGCTTGAGGTTCTCGCCGCTCTCGACCTCGGTCTCGGCCTGTTCCTCGACGTACTCCGACACGAACTCCAGCTCGAAGCCGAACTCGTCGGCCACGGCCATCATCGAGTCCTTGTCGAGGCGCTTGTTGATGGTGGCCATCAGGCCCAGGCGCATGCACGTCGCGATGACCTCCTGGGGCTTGACCTCCATCAGGTTCGCGAGTTCGGCCAGGGTGATGAACTCGGCGGCGCGGAGGGTCTTGGTCTCCTCAGTCGTGACTTCGACGCCGTCCTCATCCCGGCGCCGGTGAGCGCGGCGCTTCTGGCCCTGGTCGAGGCTCGCCAGGGTCTTGCGGACGCTCTCGAGCACCAGCTTCTCGTCGACGTTCTTCTTCTTCTTGCGATCGCGGCGCCGGTTCTGCGGCCCGCCCGGCCGGCTGCCCGCGGGCGGCGCGTTGGGACCGAAGCCGGGACGACCGCCCGACGGCGGCCCGCCGCCGAAGGAGGGACGGCCCGACCCGGGCGGTGGCCCGCCGTACGACGGCCGACCGGCACCGGACGAGGGACCACCGTAGGACGGACGGCCACCGGAAGCGGGCCCGCCGTAGGATGGACGACTGCCCGGCGACGAGCTGGGGCGGTAGGTCGGGCTCCCCGTGGCCGGGCGACTGGGCGGCGGCGTGGCGGGCCGCGGCGGCGCGGCCGGCTGCGGCGGCGGGCGGTAGATCACCGCGGAGCCCGCGCTGGAGGGCACCGAGGGATGGCGCTGGAGGTCGGGGCGCGTGCGCGCATGCTCGGCCGCCGCCTGCTGGCGCTCGCGCTCCTCCTTGGCGCGCTTCTCGTCCTGCTCGTGCTTGCGCGCCATCTCGTCCTTGACCGCCGTCCGGGACTGCGCGAGCTCGGCCCGCACCTTCTCCACCGATTCGGGGAGCAGGGTGCTCATGTGGTTCTTCACCTCGGTGCCGAGGCGCCTGACGATCTGAAGGACGGCGTCGCTCGACATGCCGAGATCCTTGGCGACCTCGTACACACGCAGCTTCTTCGGTCCGGACGCTTTGGTCACGATTCGCTCCCCCCGCTCGGGGCGCCGCGGTCGGCGGCTTCGGCCGGGACCTCGCCCTCGGGCGCATCGGATGCCGCCGGCTCGGGCGCGGCCTCCATCTCCGGCGTGAATTCCAGCTCGGCCACCGCGCTCTCGGGCACCACCGGCGGGTGCGCGACGAGGTACTCCTGCGCGGTCGCGAGGACCTTCTCAGCCGTCTTCTCCCCGATGCCGGGGATCTCGATCAGTTTCTCGAGGGGCGTCGCGATGAGCTCCTGCACGGTCTCGATGCCGGCGCCGATGAGCTTCTCGGTGGTCGCCTCGCCGAGCTGGAGCTGCTCGACCTCGACGCGACTGGCGCGCTCGGCCTCCTGGCGCTTCTTCTCCTCGGTCTTCGAGATGAGGTCGATCTTCCATCCGGTGAGCCGCGCCGCGAGGCGGGCGTTCTGGCCGCCCTTGCCGATCGCGAGCGACAGCTGGTCGTCGGCCACCACGACCAGCATGCGCTTGTCGGGCTCGTTGACCCGCACATCCTGCACGCGGGCCGGCGAGAGCGCGCGGGACACGAACACGCTCGCGTCCGTCGACCACGGCACGATGTCGATGCGCTCGCCCCCCAGCTCGCGCACGATGCTCTGCACGCGCGAGCCCTTGAGACCCACGCACGAGCCCACCGCGTCGACGCGCGGGTCGGTCGAGAACACCGAGATCTTCGAGCGCGCGCCGGCCTCCCGGGCCACCGCCTTGATCTCGACGATGCTCTCGGCGATCTCCGGCACCTCGGCCTCGAACAGACGGCGCAGGAAGTCCGGGTGGGTGCGCGACAGGATGACCTGCGGCCCCTTGGCGGACTTGTCCACCGTGATCACCACCGCGCGGACGTAGTCCCCCTGGCGGTGATAGGACCGCGGGATCTGTTCGCGGGCGGGCAGGAAGCCCTCGGAGTGGTCGAGCTTGACGATGACGTTGCCGCGGTCCACCTGCTGCACCACGCCGCGCACCAGGATGCCGATCTTGTCCGCGTACTCCTTGAACACACGGTCCCGCTCGGCCTCGCGCACCCGCTGGATGAGCACCTGCTTCGCGGTCTGGATGGCGTTGCGCCCGAACTCGGCGATCGACAGCGACGTCTCGATCACACCGTCCACCTGGGCGCCGGGATCGACGCGGCGCGCGTCGGTGAGCGCGATCTGGAACGCGGGGTCCTCGACGGTCTCCACCACGTGACGCCGCAGCACGCACGTGATGGCCCCGGTCTCGTTCGAGAACTTGACCTCGACGTCGGCGGTCGCGCCGTACTTCTTGCGCACCGCGCTCGCCAGTCCGGCCTCGAGCGTCTCGATGAGCAGCGAGCGATCCACGCTCTTCTCGCGTGTGATCTGGCTCAGCGCATCCAGGATTTCATTGTTCATCGAGACCCTCCCCGGGACCGTTTCCCGGCCCACGGATCCACCACCAGCCGGACCGACTTCAGCTCGGCCCAGTCGAACCAGTGCTCGACCCCGCCGCCATCCTCTTCGTCCAACCGCACGCCCACCCGATCGCCGTCGGGCGCCAGCAGCACGCCGTCGAACTTGCGCCGGCCATCGCGCAGCTCGTGCGCCACCATCGACACGCGCCCGCCCGCGAACCGCTCGGCCGCCGCGCGTGTCCGGATCGGGCGCTCCAGCCCGGGTGAACTCACCTCGAGGTTGAAGCTCCCCGCGAGCAGCTGATTCATGTCAAGGCAATCGGATAGTCTGCGGCTGAATGACGCACAGTCGCCCACCGTGACCCCGCCGGGCCGGTCGAGGAAGACCCGCAGGATACGGAGACGGCCCTGGACCGCAAACTCGACGTCCACCAACTCGAAGCCTGCCTCCTCGGCGAGGGGCTGGGCCAGATGCCGAACCTCTTCTCGGACTTCCATTTCGCTCCGGGAGGGACAAGAAAAGGAGTGGTCGCACCTACCCCACTCCGAGAGCGCAATCTACAGGAAGGGGGACCGGATAGGCAAGTCCCGGTTCGCGCGCGGCGGCCGGGCCGGTCCGGGCGCGGGAAGGGTCAGCGGCCCCGCGCGAGCGGGCTGTCGTACACCAGCCACACGGCGAGCCGCCCCACTTCGGCGAGGCTGGCGGCGGAGACCCGATCCGGCGCGTCGGCGTGGGTGTGCCAGGCCGGGTAATCGAAGTCGATGATGTCCACGGTGGGTAGCCCGGCTTCGAGCAACGGGATATGGTCGTCCGTGAGGGTGTACTTCGGATCGCTTCGGAACCCCTTCGCCCCGGTCGCGCGTGCGCCGGCCAGCACCACGGACACCAGGCTGGCGGCCCGCTGCGCCGACACCACCTCGGGGTGGATCTGGAGGTCCCGGTCCCCCACCATGTCGAACAGGAATCCGGCCACCGGCCACTCGGGGCGCGGCCGGCCCGCGAGCGCGGCGGCGTAGTGGGCGGCGCCGAGCGAGAACTCCTCCGGGCGCGTGGCGCGCCCCTGGTCCTCACCATCGAAGAACGCCAGTTCCACCGCCACCGGCGCCGGCCGCGTGTGGAGCAACTCGGCCACCTCGAGCAGCACCGCCACGCCCGACCCGCCGTCATTGGCGCCGGGGATCGGGGCCTCGCGGCGCGCGGGGTCGGGGTCCTGGTCGGCGACCGGGCGCGTGTCCCAGTGCGCGCACAGCAGCACCCGCCGGCCGCTCGACGGACCGTAGCGCCCGATCACGTTGGTGAGCGCCAGCGGGCGGCCGAGCGTGGAGTCCACGAAGGACTGCTGCTCGACCCGCGCCCCGAGGCGCTCCAGTTCGGCCACCAGCCAGGCCCGGGTGGCGTCGTGCGCCGGGGTGCCGGGAACGCGCGGGCCCTGCGCCACCTGATACGTCACGCGCGCGTGCATGCGGGCGCCATCCACCGCGGGCGGGGTGCGCGAAGCGCAGGCGGCGGGTGCGATGGCGGCCGCTACGAGGAGGGCGAGGGCTCCGGGCGGGGCACGCATCAGAAGGTGAACTGAGCGCGCAGCTCGACGGTGATGCTGCGGCGCATGATGTCCTGCTGGATGTTGTGGGTCTGCAGGAAGCCGAGCGCCGCATTGCCGGAGACGTTCGAGCTGAAGCCGTAGCTGCCATTGCCCCGCAGCGAGATGCGATTCTCGTTCTTGGGATAGATGGGGACCGAGCGCCGTCCCCGCAGGATGCGGACGGTCTGTCCGGTGCTCTTCTCGTACGCACCCGCCACGCCGAGGGACACGCTGGTCCTCACGGTGGAAGTGCGGCCCAGCACGTTCACCTTCTGACCCTGCGTATACGAGCGGTTCAGGCTGAAGTTCATGGTGGTGTTCACGTCCTCCTGCACCGTCTGGACGAGCCGGAAGTTCTCGCGGCTGGTGCTGCGCCGGTCGACCTTGAGTTCCACGCGGGTCCCGTTGCGGAGGTCCCCATTGAGACTGAACAGCGGGCGCATGTCCCATCCGTCCGAGGCCGTCGTCAGGGTGCCGCCCAGCCGTTCCCAGCTCCGCGCGCGCGACAGCGAAGTGCGCAGGCGCGGATTGGTGAGCAGCTTGTCGAGACGCACCGCGGTCGGGATGCGCCCGTAGTCCACCTCGAGGTCCGGGAATCGCATCGCGGTGGTGGCCGAGCGGACCTCGTTGTTCTCGCGCTGCTGGTCCGAGACCTCGGCGCGCGAGGAGAGCGCCGCCCCCAGGCCGATGTCGATGCGCGAACGCATCGACGCGCTGCGCATCAGCGTCCGGCCTTCCTGATTCCCGTACTGGGCCCGCACCCGCCCGGTCCCGTCGGGCGCGAGGCCCGGATCGTCGCTGACGCCCATCATGTAGAGCAGGCTCGGCGTGCCGGTGAGCCGGGCGAAGTTGGACGACTTGGTCACCGAGCTCTCGAACGAGACCGTGCCGAGCCGGGCGAGCACGCTGGCCGGGCGGAACGGGGCGCGCGACGGCGCCGCTCCGGTGTCGCGACGGGCCGGCGTGGCGGTCGGCGGCTTGCCGAGGCGGTCGAACGGCAGCTCCCAGGAGAGCCGCGCGCCCTGGCCGTTGTTCACCGAGCGCACGCTCAGGTCGGACGACAGTTCCGGCCCGTTGTTCTGCCCGTAGCTTGAATTCCACGAGAGTCTCGGGCGCAGCCAGGGGCCGCGCTGGAGCGTCAGGTCGGCATCCATGCTCTGCGCCCAGCGCACCACGCGGCCGAAGTTGATCTTGCCCAGCATCCCCCCCTGCTTGAGCAGGCTCGGATCGAGCGAGAGATTGCGCACGCCCTCGAAATGATGGTGGAGGAGGTCGATGGGGCGCGAATCGCCGCCGAACGACACCATCGCGCTGCGGCCGCGCGTGGCATTGCGCAGCAGCAGGGAGTCGGCATACCCGCGCACACGGTCCCAGGTGGAGTCCACGCTCGACGACATCGCGTAGCGCCAGTACAGCCGTTCCGGCAGCGGGTAGAAACGGGCCTTGGTGCGGGGCAGACCGAGGGACCACACGCCGCGCGGGGCGATGTCCCAGTTGACGGCCTGGCTCGTCGTCCGATGGTTGCCCAGCGTGCTGGGGTTCCGATTCTCCGACCACGTCTTGGAAAGGCTCGCGCTGATGCCGCCGAGGGTGTAGCGGAGCAGCGGGTTCGACCGCGCGCCCCAGTTGCGCGCGTACGCCGTGCTGAAGGAGCGCGTGCTCGAGCGCGACTCGCTCGCCTTGGCGAGAAAGCCGGTCCGCACCACATCGTCACCGGCGGTGAAGCGCGGCTTGGAGGACGTGCTCGAGTACCCGTAGGTCAGCGGCAGCGTGATCCCGGTCCCCTCGAAGAAGCGGTGCAACTGCAGCGTGCCTCCCAGGTTGGCCTGGTTCTGGCTGCTGCCGGTGCCGCGCGTCTCCCCGACCGTGAGGAAGTCCGCGTCGCGCGAGTTGAGCGAACCGGAGTACTGGAGGAGGTTGGCGATGTTCCCGCTGGCCGAGAATCTCCCGGCCTTCCCGACGTCCTTCGCCACGTCGGTGGCGCGGAACTCGTCGATCCAGAGCTGCCCCTGGCTCCAACTGCGCGCGGTCACCCCGGATCCGTTGATCAGCCCGACCGAGATGCGCCTCAGCCGGGTGAACGAGGGCCGCCCCTTGACGACGTATCGCACCCCGCCGGGGCCGGCCGCCTCGTAGAGGATCGGATCGGTCTGCGGGAAGCGGTCCTGGAGCTTGAGGTTCGACAGGTCGGTGAGCGTCAGCGAGATGCGGCTCCAGCGCACGTTGCCGGCCGTCGAGGCGGCCGGCACCGGGGCCCGGTATTCGTAGTAATTGCGGCCGTTCTCGTCGGAGGCGAAGCGCACGAAGTACCACAGCGTGTCGCGCCCCGGATCGTAGCCCGGGATGTCGAAGCCGGTCACGTACCATTCGAGCTTGCCGTAGCGGCTGTAGTTCTCGTCCACCGAGAACGCCTTGTACGCCTCGAGCGTGTCGCCGCGGTCGAGACGCGCGAACTCGAGCGCCAGCGACTGTTCGCGGCGCGCCACCTCCTGTGCGCCGTTGCGCGTCTGGCCGGGATCGAACGGCGGCACGTACAGGTCGGCGTTGTCGACCGAGTTCACGGTATTGAGCGTGAGCGTGGTGCCCTTCGCGGTGAGCCGCGCGGTCACCGCGTTCGACTGCCACCGGCTGCCCACGATGTCGAGCCCGCCGAGGACGAGCAACGGGCGCACGACCAGGTTCTTGCCGTCGTTCCACAGCGCCTCGGTCGCGGGATCCGGGTCCGGGTTCACGATGCCCTCGACCCACACGCGCACGTGCCTCGCGAGCGCGAGGTTCGCGTTGCCGAACTCGAGGCGGCGCTTGTCGTCGAGCGGGATGCGGTAGCGACGCCAGCCGTTGTCCGGGCTCACCGCGCCCGGGAAGTCCCGCTGGATGTCGGACACCAGATACGAGGTGGAGTCCTCCGAGGCCTTCGCCTCGTTGCCGAGATCGAGGGTGTACTCGAAATAGCCCTCCTGCGTGTCGAGGATGCCGTTCGAGTTGAGGTCCTCGGTGTCGGGCGTCGGGTTGACCCGCCGGTTCCCCTCCGCGCCATTGGAATAGCGGAAGCGCCGCGCGTCGAGATCGTTCGGATAGCTCTCGATCGGGGTGCCGAAGTCGTCGCCCGCGGGGTCCTGATCGCCCGCGGTGGACAGGTCGCGCGCCGGCAACTTCTCGATGACGTCCTTGGAGTCCTTGGAATTCCGCTGGCTCAGCTTGCCATCGTACCCGGTGTCCTCGTTGTCGCTCTCAACCGCGCTCAACTGACCGTCCAGGTTGCGGTCCTCGGTGTCGAGCACGTTGTTCGGGGGCTCGTCGGGCGAGCGCATCTGGTCCTCGCTCACCTGTCCGATGTCCACGTGGAGCTTCACGTGGCGGCCGCGGACACGGGGCACGCCGACGCCGGTGTGGAGGTCGTTGAAGTCGTTCACCCACAGCTCGATGAATTGCGAGCGCGTGAGGTCGAGCCCGACCGGATCGAGGGGATAGGTGAGCGACACCCACAGCGAGTCGGTCGGGCTCAGGTCCGGGGCCCGCGCGCCGGTAGGGCGCCGGGGCACCGAGATCGCCAGCGCCTGGCGGTTGTTGTTGGCGCCCTGGGCCTCGTTGAGATTGGGCTTGAGGTCCTTCTCCTTGATGCCGGTGGGCGGGGTGTACCAGTGCACCTCGGCGTTCTTGACGAAGGTCAGGCTCGGGCTGGTGAGCCGGGTGATGTTGCCGCTCTCGAGCCGGCTGGGCACGCTGCCGTAGCGCCAACGCTCGGGGCTCATCGTCAGCGAGACCGCGTCGCGGATCCCCTCCATGTCGTCGATGAACACCTCGTTGCGGGTGTTCGGGTTCGGGAACGACATGCCTCCCTCGGCCTGGACGCTCAGGTCCGAGGGCGCGGTGGTGCGCACCCCGGGCAGGCGATCGGCCAGCCGCGTGAGCCACGCGGGATGGACGGTCCACTGCGTGTTGAGGTCCCCGATCAGGCTGCGCGAGGGCTCCTCGCCGAGTCGCGGGCGCAGGTCCTGCGCGCCACGGCTCTCGTAGAGGAACGCGCCGCCCATCGAGCGCTCGCGGCCCTCGATCCGGAACGCGCTCCCCAGCAGCGTGCGGCCCGCCTGCTGGAACAGCGGGGCGTACGAGTAGTCGATGTTGAGATTGTCCGCCGCCCCCACCTGCTTCTTCATCGTGACGCGCCCGAGGTCGTAGTCGATGACGTAGTCGCGATCGCGCACGAGGACCTGCCCGTTGATGGTGACGACGTCCGAGCCCTCCATGATGTTCCCGCGCCCGAGCTGGATCTCGCCGCCGGCCTTCGCGGCGGTGAAGTCCACGTCGATGAAGTACAGCGCGTCCTGATTGCGCTCCATCGTGTACTTGTCGTAGATGAGCGCGTTCGCGCCGTCGAGCGAGTCGCGCGGGCCCACCAGCGTGGCGCGTCTCAGCAGGGCCCGGTTGATGCGCATCTCGAAGCTGGTGGTGTCCGGGCCCGCGATGCGCGGCGCGAAGGGGCGCGGGTCGGGGAAGAACAGCACGCCGTTCTCGTAGTCCACGAACACGTTGTAGGGCGCGCTCTGATCGTCCTTGAGCGCCGTGCCGTCCACCGCCCCGTCGTGCCCCCGGGTCGGGATGCCGCTGGTCTCGTCGAGATTGTCGAGCCCCAGCAGCTCGATGTAGGGGATCGAGACGGAGCCCCGCACCAGGGAGGTGACCGGCGGGATGGTGACGTCGCGGCGGATGCTGAGCTGGAAGGTCTTGGGGTCGATGCGCGAGCCCGGCAGCTGGTAGAAGTTCCGCAGTTCGAGATCGCGCACCCGGTCCAGCGGACGGGTGGTGTCGAACAGCCCGGTGAGCGGGTCCCGGCCCATCGCGCTGACCGGCGCGCGCAGCAGCTTCAGGGTCAGCGACGAGTCGGCCTCCACGCCGCCGCCCACCTGGATGTCGTACGGACCGGTCGAGCCCGCCGGGCGCGCCACGAACGTCACCCCCAGTCGCTGCTCGCCGGTCAGCGGCTGGCGCATGCGCAGGACCTTGAAGTACGGCCCGTACACCTGGAGGATCTCGTAGTCCTCGCGGTTCGAGATCGCGAACACGCCGCGCGAGTAGGCGGTGTCGCCCGGGAAGCCGGGTCGCAGGCGCGGGTCCACGTACGCGCGGCCCTTGACCGAGCCGGTGCCGTCGTTGGTGAAGATCGCGTCGTCCACGTAGACGTGGATGCTCGAATCCGGGATGTCGAGCGTCTCGAGGTTGGGATCGTAGAGCAGGAAGTACACGCCCTTCAGGTAGTCGGCGTCGAACAGCGTCCGCTGCTCGTGCGAGGCCCCTCCCCCGTACGAGGCGCGCTCGCTCCGGCCCTCCTGCTTGCTGGCCAGCACGGTGAAGTCGAGCGGGCCCGTGCGGGTCGCGAGCTTGGCGCCGAACAGGCCCTCGTTCTTGCCCGAGTACGACACGTACTGCGTGCCGGGCAGGGTCAGGCTGGTGTTGCCGAGGTCGAGCGCCTGGACCACGTCCTCCTCGTCGCCGCGGTAGTTGATGGCGATGCGGTTGGCGAGCGGGATCTGGTAGGCCGAGTTCTGGAGCAGGTTGACCTTGACGCGGTCCGACAGCTGTCCCTCGAGGCGGATGTCGAGGTTCTGCTGCATGTCGAGGGACGGGAACATCGATTGCTTCTGGCCCAGCAATCCGATCTGCTGGTTGGACCAGTTGCTGGTGCCCGAGAGCGTGATGTTCTCGGAGCCCGACACGTTGATGGCCGGCCCGCCCGGCCCGAGCCAGGACTGCACGCGCTTGGGCAGCGGCGACGGCAACTGGAACGAGATCCCGCTCTCGCGCTGCTGCTGGGCACTCGACCCGGCCATGGTGTTGATCTGGCAGCGCGAGCGCTCCCGCCAGGAGCGCTCGAAACTGGCGCGCTTCAGGTCGTGCACGTACTCGCGCAGCGGGATGCGCGTCCCCTCGTCCAGCGCCACCTCGCCGAACTCGGTCCGCGCGCGCACCTCGCTCGAGTCGGGGTCGAAGTCCACGCGCAGCTTGCGCGGGTCGTAGCGGAGGAGCATGCCGGGCCGCCCGGGGCGGCTCAGGGGGCGCAACTGGGCGCCCACGAAGCGGCTCTCGAGCGCCAGTCGCGACACGCTCCGCCACGCCGGGGGCAGGGTGTCCGCCAGCACCGGCGTGACGTGCTTCTTGAGGCCGAAGCCGGGGAAGGGGCCGAAGCCGGGGAAGGCGATGAGCACGGCCAAGGCCGGCAGAGTCAGGGCATTCAGCATCGGATCGGCGAGGGTCCCTCAGGGAGCGAGAGCATGGGCGACCCTATCAGCCTGCCTTCGGTGGGTCAAAGCATTGGGCGGCTTTTCGTTCGCTCCCGCCCCGGCGCCTGAGGTAGGCTCCGGCGCGTGCGCATCCTTCGTACCTACATCCTTCGCCTGCATCTGGTTCCGTTCGTCCTGGGCTTCGGGGTGGTGACGTTCATCCTCGAGATGGACGTCCTGTTCGACTACCTCGACCTGCTCGTGAACCGGGGGGTGGATCCGGCCATCGTCGGGCAGTTGTTCGTGCTCTCGCTCGGTTACATCGTGGCGCTGAGCGCCCCGTGCGCGGTCCTGGTGGCCGTGCTCATGACGTTCGGGCGGCTGTCGCAGGACAACGAGATCACGGCCCTTCGCGCCGGGGGGGTGAACCTCGGGAGCGTCCTCCTCGGGCCGATCGCCGCCTCGGTCCTGCTGACGGTGGGGCTCACCCTGTTCAACAACCACGTGCTCCCCGAGTCCAACCACGCCTTCGCCAATCTCCTGATCGACATCGGGCGTATGCGACCGACCGTGAAGCTCCAGGAGGGCGTGTTCATCACCGACTTCCCGGGCTACAACCTGCTGGTCCAGTCGGTGAACGGGCGCACCAACGAGCTGCACGGCGTGACCATCTACCAGTTCAATCCCGGCGGCCCGCCGCGCACGATCATCGCCAAGCGCGGCCTGCTCTCGTACACGCCGGACGGCCACGACGCGGTGCTCGAGCTCGCCGACGGGGAGATCCATGAGGTGGTGGCGGAGGAGCAGGGCTCGCGCCGCTATCACCGGCTGGTGTTCAAGACCCAGGTCATCCACATCCTCGGCGCCGGCGGCGTCCTCGAGCGCACGGTCCGCGACCAGCGCAGCGACCGTGAGATGAGCGCCCACGATCTGGCGGTAGAAGCCGCCAAGGTGCGCGCCCAGTACAACGACGCGTACGCCTCGCACGCCCGCCACCTGCTGGACGCCGGGTACCCGCCGCAGGCGATCGACGCGCTCGCGCCCGACCATCTGCCGTGGGGGCGCCGCGTGGCGCGCGCGCTCGAGGCGCTCGGCGGGCGGCGCGACTCGTCGGCCGCGCAGGCGCTCACGGCCCCGCTCCTGCGGACGGAGCTCGAGCTGTGGGGACTCGAGAGCCACGCGCTGCGCCGGCGCATCGCAGGGCTTTCGGTCGAGTTCCACAAGAAGTTCTCGCTGCCCGCGGCGTGCGTGGTGTTCGTGCTCATCGGCGCGCCGATCGGGATGCGCGTGAAGCGGGCGGGCCCCGCGGTGGCGTTCGTCTCGGTGCTGTTCTTCCTGTTCTACTACCTGTGCCTGGTGGGGGGCGAGGAGCTCGCCAACCGCCTGTTGCTCCCGCCCTGGTTGTCGATGTGGCTGCCCAACCTGGTGCTCGGCCTGTGGGGGATCCACGCGACGCTGCGCGCCTGTGACCTGGGCGGGCTGGTGCCACGACGCACGCGCCGGGCGCACGCGTGAGGATCCTCGACCGGTACCTGCTGCGGGAGTTCGCCGGCTATCTCGCGCTCGGGCTCTGCGGGTTCATCGCCATCTTCGTGGTGGTGGACATCTTCGAGAAGATCGACGTGTTCCTCGACCATCGCGCGCCCCTCGGACTGGTGGCGCGCTTCTACCTCTACCGCGCGCCCGAAGTGGTGGTGCAGGTGCTGCCGGTGGCCCTGCTGCTCGCCACCTTCCTCGCCCTCGGCCAGCTCAACAAGTTCGGAGAGCTGACCGCCATGCGGGCCGCCGGGGTCTCGCTGCTGCGGCTGCTGCGACCGGTGTTCCTGGTGGCGCTCGGCGCGGTGGCCACCGCGTTCCTGCTGAGCGAGCGCGTCGTCCCGGGCGCCAACCACGAACGCGACGTGATCTACGAGCGGCAGATCCAGGGGGTGCGGCACGAGGAGATCCGGGAGCGCGCCGACGTCACCTACCTCGGCGAGGGCGGCCGCATCTTCTACATGCGGCTCTACCTCGTGAAGGAGCGGCGCATGCACGAGGTCTCGGTGCAGGAGTTCCGCCTCGGCACCATCACCCGCCGCATCGACGCGGCCGAGGCCACCTGGGACGGAACGAGCTGGGTGTTCGCGTCGGGCGTCACGCGCACCTTCACGCGCGGCAAGGAGACCGCGAAGCCCTTCGAGCGCCTGGCGCTGCACGGACTCGCCGAGCGGCCGGAGGACTTCGCCAAGGAGAGCCGCAATCCGGCCGAGATGGACTACGCCGAGCTGCGCGCCTACGTCCAGAAGCTGCGCGCCAGCGGCGCGCGGGTGGCGAACTACCTGGTGGACCTCCATCTCAAGCTGGCGTTCCCGCTCATCAACCTGATCGTGGTGCTGATCGGCGCCTCGCTCGCCACCCGGCTGCGCATGCAGGGAGCGGCGCTCGGGTTCGGGCTCTCGGTGGGCATCGCGTTCCTGTACTACGCGCTGCTGCGGGCCGGGCAGGCGCTGGGACACAACGGCGCGCTCCCGCCCTACCTGGCGGCGTGGCTCGCCGATCTGGTGTTCGGGTCGGTCGGGCTGGCGATGATCGCGTCCGCCCAGCGCCGCTGAGCGCGGGCCCGCCCGGTCACACCTCGAACGCCCGCGGCAGCGCGTCGAGGGTCGCGCAGAACTCCACGTCCTCGGCGAACGGCCCGCCCAGCCCGCGCAGGAAGCGCCCGTGCGCGCTCCCCTGCACCCGGGCGCGGATCGCGGCGGCATCCCGCGGCGCGAGCCTCCGCGCGAGCCGCGCCGCGGGCCCCTCGAGGCGGGCGCCCCGCGCCTCGAGCCGCGCGCAGAGCAGCCCGGCGCACGAGACGTCCTCGAGCGCGAAGGCGCCCTCGCGGCCCGCGCACACCACCACCACCTGGTCCTCCCCCCGCAGCGCGTCGGCGACCGCGCTCAGGTTGATCACCGCGGCGAGCACGCGCCGGCGGGCGTGGCGCGCGCTCCGCAGTGCGAGCGAGCCGTTGGTCGAGGCGAAGAACAGCGTGCGTCCGCGCACTTCGGCGCCGCGATACTCGGCCGGGGAGTTGCCATGGTCGAAGCCCGGCACGATGCGGCCATCGCGCTCGCCGCAGGCCCACGCGCCCGGCGCGCGCGCGCGCCGCTCGAGCGCCTCGGCCGGCGTGGCCATCGCGACCACGGCCGCCGCGCCCGCGTCGAGCGCGACGGTGAGCGTGGTGGTGGCGCGGAGCACGTCGATGATGACGGCCGCGGCGCCGGGCGGCAGGTCCGCCGGGCCGGGCGTGAACCGCACTGAGACGCGCATGTCCCCGGCGGCTAGACTGTGTCTGAGAAGCCCGATTGCGGCGTTGGCTTCGTCGCTCCTCGCTGCGGAGTATCTGTCGATACGCCTCGCTCGTCGCTCCTCGCCGGACCCGCTGCTGCGGGTACCCCGCAATCGGGCTTCTGAGACACAGCCTAGGTCCGCGCCGCGGACTCGGGCTGGAGCAGGTGCTCGACGAAGTGGGTGTCGAGGTCGCCGGCGCGGAAGCGCTCGTGGCGCAGCGCGAGCAGGTGGAACGGGATGGTGGTCTGGATGCCGTCGATGATCATCTCCTCGAGCGCGATCTCCATCCGGCGCAGCGCCTCGGGCCGGTCCTTCCCGTACGCGATCAGCTTGCCGATCATCGAGTCGTAGTACGGCGGCACGGTGTAGCCGGCATAGACGTGGCTGTCCATCCGGATGCCGGGGCCCCCGGGCTTGTAGTAGTAGGAGATGGTGCCGGGGCTGGGGCGGAACCCCTTGGTGTGGTCCTCGGCGTTGATGCGGCACTCGATCGCGTGCCCGCTCCATGCGACCTCATCCTGCGTCACCGACAGGGTCTCGCCCGCGGCGACCCGGATCTGCTCCTTCACCAGGTCCAGCCCCGTGACCTGCTCGGTCACCGGATGCTCGACCTGGATGCGGGTGTTCATCTCCATGAAGTAGAACGAGCCGTCCTGGTCGAACAGGAACTCGATGGTGCCGGCGTTCACGTAGCCGATCGTGCGCGCTCCCTTCACCGCCAGGGCACCGACCTTCCGGCGGGTCTCCGGGTCGAGGAACGGGCTCGGCGACTCCTCGATGAGCTTCTGGTGATTGCGCTGCACCGAGCACTCGCGCTCGCCGAGGTGGACGAGGTTGCCCTGGGTGTCCCCGAACAGCTGGAATTCGATGTGCCGCGGACGGGCGATGAACTTCTCGACGTAGACGGCGTCATTGCCGAAGGCCGCGCCCGCCTCGGCCCGCGCGATGCCGAGGCCGGTGCGCAGCTGGCGCTCGTCCCACGCCACGCGCATCCCCCGGCCGCCCCCGCCGGCGGCGGCCTTGATGATGACCGGGTAGCCGATCGAGCCCGCGATCGACGCCGCTTCGTCGCTGTCGGCCACGGCGCCCGCGCTGCCGGGCACCACCGGCAGCCCCGCCTCCATCATGGTCGAGCGCGCGGCGACCTTGTCGCCCATGCGCCGGATCATCTCGGGGGTCGGACCGATGAAGGTGAATCCGCACGAGGCGCACACCTCGGCGAAGTGGGCGCTCTCGGAGAGGAACCCGTAGCCGGGGTGGATGGCGTCGGCGCCGGTGACCTCGGCGGCCGAGATCAGGCGGGCGACGTGGTTGTAGGACTGCGCGGGCTGCGGCGGGCCGATGCACACCGACTCGTCGGCGAGCCGGACGTGCAGGCTGTCCCGGTCGGCCGTGCTGAACACCGCCACCGTGGCGATCCTCAGCTCGCGGCATGCGCGGATGACGCGCAGCGCGATCTCCCCTCGGTTGGCGACCAGGACCTTCTTGAACATGCTCCCCGCGGTGCGTCTGCGGCGGGGCCCACGGCGTCTCCGTGCGCCCCGCGCGACGCGGCTATTCGTGGAAGGATCCGCCCGCGCGAACCGGGCCCGGCGCATCCATGGCTTCGGCACCCGAAGAGTCCACCGGCTGCCACATCCGGTCCGAGGTGGCCGAGATCCCCTTCAGCTTGAGGCTCAGCTCGTTCGGATTGGTGCAGTTCTTGAGCGCTTCCTCCTCGGAGATGAGGCCGTCGCGCAGCAGCGCCAGGACCGACTGATCGAAGGTCTGCATGCCGTACTGCGTCACGCCCTCGGCCACCACCTGGTGGATGAACGGCGTCTTCTCCGGATTGAGGATGTACTCCCGCAGCGTCGGGGTGCTCACCATGATCTCGACCCCGGGCACGCGCCCTGCGCCATCGAGCCGCGGGATGAGGCGCTGCGAGATGACCGCGCGCAGGTTGGCCGACATCGAGAGCCGGATCTCGTCGTGCTGGTGGGGCGGATAGAACGAGATGATGCGCTGCAGCGTCTGGACCACGTCGGTGGTGTGCAGGGTGGACAGCACCAGGTGGCCGGTGTCGGCCGCCATGAGCACCGTGCTCATGGTCTCGAGATCGCGGATCTCGCCGACCAGGATGATGTCCGGGTCCTGGCGCAGCACGTATTTCAGCCCGTCGTTGAACGAACGGGTGTCGAGCCCGACCTCGCGCTGGTGGATGAACGACATCCGGTCGCGGTGGAGGAACTCGATCGGGTCCTCGACCGTGATGATGTTGCGCGTCGTGACCCGGTTGAGCGCGTCGACCATGGCCGCCAGCGTCGTGGACTTGCCCGAGCCGGTGCGCCCGGTGACCAGCACCAGCCCGCGCGGCGAGAACGCCAGCTCGCGCACCGCCGCCGGCAGGTGCAGGTCCTCGATGCTCGGCACCTCGACCGGCACGTGCCGGAGCGCCAGCGCGGGCGTGCCGCGCTGCATGAAGATGTTGGCGCGGAAGCGCGCCAGGCCCGACACGCCGAAGGCGAAGTCGATCTCGTTGTGGGTGGTGAAGTAGTGGCGCTGTTCCTCGTTGAGCAGCTGGTCGCCCACGTCGCGCAGGTCCTTCGCGCTCGGCGGCGGCTCGTCGAGGGTGTAGAGCACGCCGTCCACCCGCACCACCGGCGCCGTGCCCGCCTTGAGGTGCAGATCGCTCGCATGCGCCGCGATCATCTTCTCGAGCACGCTTCGGATGTTCATGCCATACCCCCGGGCGCGGCGATGCCGCGGATCAGACCGGCTCCACCAGGAAGAGCTTCTGACCGAACTCCACGGGCTGCGCGTTCTCGACCAGGATCTTGACGATCCTGCCCTTCACCTCGGACTCGATCTCGTTCATGAGCTTCATGGCCTCGATGATGCAGACGGTCTGCCCCATCTCGACCGTGTCGCCCGATTCGACGTAGGGATCGGCGTCCGGAGCCGGAGCACGGTAGAAGGTCCCCACCATCGGGGACGTGATCACCGCGAGATCCTCGGCGGGCACCGGGGTCGCGGGGGCCGTCGCCGGAGCCGCGATCGCGCGTTCCGGCACGCCTCCAGGCCCCGCCTGGGCCGGCACGCCGAACGTGACCGCGCCCCCCGCATGGGCCGAGATGCGGACCGTGCGGTCGCCCGACTGGATCTCGAGCTCACCGATGCCGGTGCGCTGGACCAGCCGGATGAGCTGGCGGATGTCCCTGAGTCCGATCCCGCCGAGGATCTCGCTGCGGGGTGCATCGGCACCCGGACGACCGTCCTTCACCGCTTTGGCTGGGCGACCCGCCTTGCGCGGGCGTGACTTACGCGGAGCGGCCATGGCCGAGCCGGTCCGCCAGGGCGCGCAGAGCGAGGGTATAGGAGTCCGCCCCGAACCCCTGCACCACGCCGAGCGCGGCGCCGGAGACCAGGGATCGATGACGGAAGGACTCGCGAGCGTGGGGATTGGACAAGTGGACCTCGATCACGGGCAGACCCGCCGCGAGCACGGCATCTCGAAGCGCGACACTCGTATGGGTCAGCCCCCCGGGATTGAGCAGCACGCCGTGGAATCGTCCGCGTGCGGTGTGGAGGGCGTCGATCAGGACGCCCTCGTGGTTGCTCTGGCGACACTCCACCTCGCATCCGAACTCGGCGCCCAGGCGCTCGAGGCGCCGGTCGATCTCGTCGAGCGACGTGGAGCCGTACACGTCCGGCTCGCGCGCGCCGAGCAGGTTCAGGTTCGGGCCATGCAGAACCAGGATGCGATTCATACGGGTCAGGTCCGGGCTCCGACTTCGAGCAGGACCGCCCGCACGAGGCGGCCCGTTATCAGGCGAGGCACGCTAGCAGAGCCCATCCGGGGGGTCAACACCCAGCGCACCCCTGCGCGCGCGCGCTTCTTGTCGCGCTCCATCGGCACCAGCACGCGCCTCAACCGCATCGCCGGCATGCGCTTCGGGAGCCCGAGCGCATCGAGCAGCGCGACCAGACGCGCGCGCTCGGCGGGCGGCAGACCGGCCACGCGCACCGAGAGCGACGCCGCCGCGCGCAGCCCGATCGCCACCGCTTCCCCGTGGAGCAACCCGCGGTAGTCGAGCGCCGCCTCGAGGGCGTGGCCCAGGGTGTGCCCCAGGTTGAGCGCGGTGCGCCCGCCCCCCTCGCGCTCGAACGGATCGGAGCGCACCACGGCGGCCTTGGCGCGGATGGCGCGGCGCACCGCGCCCGCGAGGGCCGCCGGTTCGCCCGCGGCGAGCGCGCCGGCGTGGCGCTCGCACCAGCGGAACAGCGCCGCGTCCACGCCGAAGCCCATCTTGACCACCTCCGCGAGGCCGGCGCGGCGGTGACGCGCGGGCAGCGTGGCGAGCACGCGGGGGTCCACCAGCACGCCCGCGGGCTGGTGGAACGCCCCCGCCAGGTTCTTGCCGGCGGCCAGGTCGACGCCGGTCTTGCCGCCCACGCTGCTGTCCACCTGCGCGAGCATCGAGGTCGGCACTCCCACCCACGCGACGCCGCGCAGGTAGCTCGCGGCGGCGAAGCCCGCGAGGTCGCCGACCACCCCGCCCCCGAGCGCGACCACCGCGCCATCGCGCGGCAGGCCCGCGGCGGCGAACCGCTCCCACAGCCACTCGAGCCGCGAGGCGCGCTTGCTGGATTCGCCCGCGGGGACGGTGAGCGCGCTCACTGCGCACCCCGCGCGGACCAGCGTGCGCCGGGCGCGCGCGGCGTAGAGCGCACCGACCCGCGTGTCGGTCACCAGCGCGACGCGGGTGGCGCCGGTGAGCCGGCGCACGAACGGACCCAGGCGATCCAGACCGCCGGCATCGATGCGCACGCGGCTGGTCGCGCCGTGCGGCGCGTAGCGGATGGTCAGGTCGGTCGGCACGGGGCGCAGTCTATGCGCCCCGGCGGGCGGCGTCGAGACGCGCGTCAGCGCGCCGGTCCGGGCGTCTCCCCGCGCAGCCGCTGGAGCTCGCCGCGCAGGCGCTCGATCTCACGCTCCAGCTGGCCGATCCGCTGCGCCGGCGCGCCGGGGGCCGCGGGCACGGCGTCGGCGATCGCCCAGCCCGGCTGCGCCACCGGCGACTCGCCGAGGATCACGCGCGCGCTCTGGCGGAGCTCATCGCGCACCCAGACCAACTCCACCGGCATTCCCGGGCGGGACGCGGTGACCCAGCGCCCGAGTTGCTCGGGGTACTCCACCCGCTCGCCGTCGAACGCGACCAGCAGGTCGCCCGGCTTGAGCCCGGCGCGGTCGGCGGGCCCGCCGGCGGTGACCGACTGCACCAGCGCGCCGAGCGGCACGCGCACTTCCCTCTGGACCGCGCTCTCCACGAACGCGGCGCGCGTGTCGACGCCGATCCAGCCATGCCGGACCCGGCCGAGGCGGCGCAGGTCGTCCCACGCCACGCGGACGTGACTGAGCGGCAGCATCAGGGAGTTCGCGCCGGCGCGCCCGTACTCGACCCCGCTCACCGCGCCGAGTTCGCCGAGCACCAGGCCGATCAACGCGCCGTGCGCGTCGAGCACCGGACCGCCGCTGTTCCCCGGGTAGACCGTGTTGGTGAGCTGGAGGAGGGTGAGACCGGGCTCGGCGTGCCGACCCACCATCGTGCCCACGGATTGGGTCGGCTCCCGGCGGAACGAGTTGCCGAGGACGATGGTCCAGTCGCCGGGCTGCGGCGCGCGCTCGCCCGCGAGCGGCAGCGGCGGCACGCGCAGGTCGGGCACCCGCAGGTAGGCGATGTTCAGGATCAGATCGGCGCCGACCAGCTGGGCCTCGACCTCGATGCCGTTCGAGGTCCGGACGAACACGCGCTGCGCGCCCTGCACCACACTCGCCGCGGTGAGGATGGCGCCCTCTTCCACGGCGACCCCGGAGCCCACGCGCAACCGCGGCGGCGGCACCCGGCCCGCGCGGGCCCCCGTCGCCGGGAGCTGCGCGACCACCGCCACGACCGAGGGGCGGGCGTGTCGGGCGAGCTGGTCGACATCGGTCTGGAGCGCCGAGAGCGTGCCCTGCGCGCCGGCCGGGCGCGCGCCTCCCGCGGCAACACCGAATAGCGCCACCGTGAGGATGCAGGTGGCGCCCCGCAGAGGGGACGGCTTGGGCGTCATGTTCCCGCCTAGAATGAGATGACCGCTCGCCCGGCCCGGATGCCGTTCACCGAATTCGTCTTCCCCGCCACCTCATGGCGCACCGCCACCGGATCGAGGATGAACTCGACGTCCTCGCTGTGGTCGAACAGGCTGTCGGTGACCGCCGCGACCCGCGCGGACGAGGCGGAACGGCCGGGCGAAGGGCCGCCGGACGCGGCCGCGCCGGGCCCGGTGGCCGCCACCAGTTGCGGCTGGGGCAGCGCCCCCGTGGCCGATCGCGAAGCGAAGCGGCCGGGCTGCCGCACCGCCCACGGCAGGATCGCGAGCGCGCCCACCATGAGCACCGCGGCCACCGCGACCGCCGGGACCCACGCGGGCGAAGGTGAGGCCGGGATGCGGTCGGGAGCGGGGGATGCACGTCGCGCGCCCGCGAGGACACGCTCGACGAGCCCGGGCGCCGCCTCGAGGCGCGGCAGCGAAGCCATCAGCTCGAGGGTGCGGGAGTGGGCCTCGTAGCGCGCGCGGCAGTCCGGACACGACGCGAAGTGGGCTTCGATCACTTCCCGCTCGGCCTGCGTGGTCTCGTCGTCCCAGTAGGCGTCGAAGAGCCTCTGGATCCCGGTGCACTTCATGATGGTTCTTCCCGTCGGAGTAGCGGTTCGAGTTTGCGCTTCAGCATCCCGCGCGCCCGGTTGATCCGTGATCTCACCGTGCCGCCGGGGATGCCGAGCACGTCGGCGATCTCCTCGTATGGCAGCCCTTCGATGTCCCTCAGCACCAGCGCCAGTCGGTACTTCTCGGGCACCGTCGCGATCGCCCGCGCCACCGCATCCTGGAGCTGTTCGCGCTCGAGCGTGCGTTCCCGGCTCTCGCCCGGGTCCGCCAGCTGGGGCGCGCTGTCCTTCAGCACCTCCTGCAGCGCGTCCAGACTGAACCAGTTGCGCCGCCTCACCCGTCGCCGGATCTCGTTCTTCGCGAGGTTCGCGGCGATGGTGAAGAGCCAGGTGGAGAACTTCGACCCGCGCCGGTAGTTCCGGCGGTGGACGAAGACGCGGATGAACACCTCCTGCGCCAGGTCGTCCGCGCACTCCCGGTCGTTGAGCACCCGGGCCACCAGGTTCGTCACGCGACCCTGGAAGCGCCGGACCAGCTCCGGGAAGGCACGATCGTCATCCTCAGCCACCCGGACCATGAGATCCTCGTCCGAAAGACTGAGTATGGGCGGCAGCGAGGGATCGCGGTCGGTTCCCACGGGCTCACTCACCCTTAGTCGTTACACCCTTGCAAGGGGCATGGTTCCCGACGTTCATGGGAGCTCCGAGAGCTTGCTCTTGAGCCGGGGGTTGGCGGCCTTCCCGGCCAGGGCGAGGCGGTACTGCTGGCGCGCCAAGTCCATGAGGTTCAAGTCCTTGTACACGTCTCCCAGGTGCTCGTGGATCTCGGGGTCGCCCCCGCTCAGCCGCAGCGCGCGCTCGAGCTCGGCGCGCGCCTGCTCGACCCTTCCGAGCCGATAGTAGATCCAGCCGAGCGAGTCGATGAAGGCCCCATTGTCGGGATCCAGCTCGACCGCGCGCTGGATCAGCCCCAGCGCCTCCTCTAGGTGCTCGCCCCGATCGGCGAACAGGTAGCCCAGGAAGTTGAGCGCGACCGCGTTGTCCGGCTCGCGCGCGAGCACGTCGCGGGCCGCCGCCTCGGCGCCCGCGGGGTCGCCGCGCTGCTGCCGGCAGAAGGCCAGGTCGAGCAGCAGCCCGGGGTGGCCGGGGAAGCGCTGGAGCGCCTCGAGCCACGTGCTCTCGGCCGCCGCCCACCGGCTGGCGCTCTGCCGGATGCGCGCGAGGAGCACGCGCGGCTCGAGCGAGTCGGGCTGCGCGGCGATCGCTCGCCGGGCATGGTCCTCGGCCAGGTCCCAGTCCTCCGCCATGGCGCGGGCGCGCGCGGCCGCGGCCAGCCCGCGCACGTCACCCGGGTGGCGCTTCGCCCACCCCTCGGTCAGCACCGCTCCCTCGCGCGCCCGGCCGTTCTGCGCCATCAGCGCCGCGGCGCGTGCCACGCGCGTCGGGTCCTCGGGCGCCGCGCGCATCAGCCGCTCGAGCGCGGCACGCCCGGCGGTGGGCTTCCCCGCGCGATAGGCGAGGCCGGCTTCGACCTCGATCGCGTCCGCCTCGCCCGGAGCTTCGCGCGCCACCTGCCGCGCGAGCGCATACGCCTCGTCGAATCGCTTGGAGCGCGCCAGCAGCTCGACCAGGCGACGGCGCGTGCCGGAGTCCTCGGGATGGAGCGCCAGGTGGCTGCGGAAACGGCCGATGGCGTCCTCCACGCGACCCAGACCCTGGTCGACCAGGCCGCGCATGAAGTCCAGCCCGGGACGCTGCGGGTTGAGCTCCGCCGCCACGGCGAGCGCGGAGTCGGCGGCGCCGTAGTTCCCGCGCCGGCCTTCGACGGTGCCGAGCTGGAACCACGCCTCGGCGTCGTCCTCCTCCAGACCCACGACCCTGCGCCATGCCCCGGCCACGACGTCCCAGCGCTCGACCTGCTGCGCCGCGTGCGCCAGTGTGCGCTGGTACTCGATCTCGTCCGGGGCCAGCGCGGTGGCGCGCTCCAGCGCGGCGAGGGCCTCGGGATAGCGCTCGAGGTGGAACAGGGCCGCGCCCCGCAGCCAGTGGGCGTGAGCGTCTTCCGGCGCGGCCTGGAGCGCGCGATCGGCGAGTTCGAGCGCCCGGCCCGGCTCGCCGAGCTCGATGTTCATCTCGCTCGCGCTGCCGAGCAGCGTCGGCGACCGCGGGTCCGCGACCAGGGCGCGGTAGATCTCCCCGACCGCCTCCGCGGGGGAACCGCTCTCCTCGAAGAGCCGGCCGGACGCGTAATGCCGCAGGGCCTCGAGGCTCGGATAACGCGAGGGATCGGGCTGCAGCGTGGAATCCGGCGGCACGGTCGAGGCCGCGGCCAGGGTCAGGGCGCAAGCGACGATCCACATGAGCCGGAAGCGTAGCACGCGCTCGTCCGGCGCAACCAGCGCTCCGTGCGGCGTCGCCACGGTGCGGCCGCGCGGCGCGCGGCGCGCGAGTGTGGTATCTCTTCGGTCGGACCCGTCACCCGGAGCCCCGATGAGCACGATTCCCCGGCCCGCACGCATCCTCGTCGTCGATGACGAGCCCTCGGTGGCCGGCGTCATCGCCCGCCTCGCCGAGTCGTTCGGGCACGAGGTGGTGCAGGCCGACAGCGTCGAGCACGCGCAGCAGGCCTTCGCCGCGTCGGAGTTCGACGTGGTGCTCACCGACCTGCGCCTCGGCCGTCGTGACGGCCTCGAGCTGCTGCGCCACATCCAGGAGCGCGCTCCCGAGGTCCCGGTGGTCCTCATCACCGGCCAGGCCAGCGTCGAGTCGGTGATGGAGGCGATCCGCGACGGCGCCTACGACTATCTGACCAAGCCCACCGAACGCACCGCGCTGGGGGTACTGCTCCAGCGCGCGATCGAGAAGAAGCGCATCTCGGTCGAGGTCCGCGACCTGCGCCATGAGATCGACTCGCGCATCGCGCTCGAGACCATCGCCGGACGCTCGCCCCAGATGCTCGAGGTGTTCAAGACCGTGGCCCGGGTGGCGCCCAGCAAGAGCAACATCCTCATCCTGGGCGAAAGTGGCACCGGCAAGGAACTGGTGGCGCGCGCGCTCCACCTGCAGAGCCCGCGCGCGCTGCAGCGCTTCGTCCCCGTGAACGTCTCCGCCATCCCCGAGGGCCTGCTCGAGAGCGAGTTGTTCGGGCACCTGCGGGGATCGTTCACCGGGGCCACCACGACCCGGCGCGGCGTGTTCGAGGAGGCGCACCGGGGCACGCTGTTCCTGGACGAGATCGGCGACCTCTCGATGCCCCTCCAGGCCAAGCTGCTGAGGGTCATCCAGGAGCAGCGTGTGAAGCCCGTGGGCGGCAGCGAGGAGATCGCGGTGGACGTCAGGATCGTCGGCGCCACGCACCGGGACCTCGAGGAGATGGTGCGCGCCGGCCGTTTCCGCGAGGACCTCTACTACCGGCTCAACGTGGTATCGATCGCGCTCCCCCCGTTGCGCGAACGGCCCGGCGACATCCCGGTGCTCATCCAGCACTTCCTGCGCAAGCTCGAACAGGAGACCGGCCGGCCGGTGCCGCGCTTCGCTCCCGAGACCCTCGAATTGCTAGCCGCGTATCCGTGGCCGGGCAATGTCCGCGAGCTCGAGAACGTCGTGGAGC
This sequence comes from Candidatus Eiseniibacteriota bacterium, assembly GCA_963776245.1. GTDB lineage: Bacteria > Eisenbacteria > RBG-16-71-46 > RBG-16-71-46 > RBG-16-71-46 > CAVSAC01. Next base: position 317,909 of record CAVZLN010000008.1, read on the forward strand.
GCGCGGTGCTGCTCTCGAACCAGAGCGTCATCGGACCCGACGCACTGCCGGCCCGCCTGCTCGACCCGGTCGCGGCCGAGGGCGCGCTCCCCACCGGCCTGCCGGCCCTGGAGGTCATGATCGAACGCTACGTCGCGCGCGTGCTCGAGCACACCGCGGGCAACCAGACCCGCGCGGCCGGGATCCTCGGCATCTCGCGTCGGACACTCCACCGCATGGCGGCGCGCCGTCGCCCGTAGTGACGGCCGTGCGGGACACGATGGCCCGCCGCGGGACACGATGGCCCACAACCGGTTCCTTCCGCCTGTCACGTGACTTAAGGAACGAACTTCAAGATGGTCAGGACGAATCGTCCCATCCCGGCGCCGCGCGTCCCTCCGCCGCCGGCGGTCGCCATCTCTCATGACCGCGTAAGGCATTGCGATTCAATCCCAACCCGCTGGGTCCCTGGGATCTCGCGGGTTGGCACCGAGACTGCATGTGCGACCGGTTGGAAGCGGGTCGCCCGAGTCAGTCCAGAGAGCGGCGGCCCTGCTGTACAGATCTCGACGACTTGATGTCTGTCGTCATTCCGTGACGGGAATGGAAGATCCGAGGGGCCTACCCGGAGCGCGAATGGCGGCAGTTTAGAGGCGGGGGACGCAAGTTCCCCGCCTCGTTCTTTGTTCCCACCCCGCGCCTCGCTCCCGGTCCCGGTCCCGCAGCCGGAGCGGGGACGCGCCGGACGGACGTCGAGCGGGCGGCGAATGTCCCCGCCGCCCGCTCGTGACCGCCCTCCCGCCGACTCTTCAGCGTCCGCGCCGCTTCGACCGCCGCCCGAAGCGTGGAGTCTCGGGCTCCGGTTCCGGCTCGGGTTCGGGCTCGACACGCAGCCATGGCGCCGTCTCATCGGGGATGGTCTCGTCGGGCCCGGTGGGAGCGTCGTCCTCGGCCGTCTCATCGCGCGGCGGCTGGTGCGCCTCGTCGTCCGGTCCGTGCTCGTCCTCGGGGAGCGGGGGTGGGGCATGCGCCATCGGATCGCGTGCCTCGGGTGTCGAAGTCCGCTCGGGCCACGATTCGCGTCCGAACGCTCGAGGCGCGGCCCCGGCCGGACGCTCGATCGGCTCGTCCTCACCCAGGTCATGCGGGCCCTCGGGGCGGCCCACCTCCTCGTTCTCGTCCTCCTCGCGCGCCGGAGGCAGGGGCTCGACCTCCGGTGGTTCGATCTCGATCGGAGGCCGTGCCGGGGGCGCGCTCACCGGGGGCGCGCTCACCGGGGGCGCGCTCACCGGGGCCGGGATCGCGGGAGTGACCGCGGCCTGTGGCGTGCTCACCGGCCCGGGCCCCTCCCGGCGCCCACGCCCACCGCGGCGGCCGCGCCGGCGGGGGCGGAATCCGCCCTCATCCTCGTCCCCTTCCGGAGCCACCGGCGCGACCATGGGAGCGGCCGGCGGCGGCGGTTCGGGCGCCCGTCGCACCGGCTCGGCGGGGCGCTCGACGCGCGTCTCGCGCGGGCCGCGCTCCTCATGCGCTCCACGCTCCTCGCGCGGGGCGCGCTCTTCGCGGACCCCGCGCTCCCCACGGGCGCCGCGTTCTTCGCGTGGGCCGCGTTCTTCGCGTGGACCGCGCTCTTCGCGCGCTCCACGTTCCTCGCGCGGGCCGCGCTCCTCGCGCGCTCCACGTTCCTCGCGCGGGCTGCGCTCCTCACGCGCTCCACGTTCCTCGCGCGGGCCGCGCTCCTCGCGCGCTCCACGTTCCTCGCGCGGGCCGCGCTCCTCACGGAACCCGCGCTCGGGCCGCGGGCCACGGTCTTCGCGCGGCGGGCGCTCGTCGCGCGGGCCGCGGCCGTCGCCCGGCGCGCGCTCATCGCGCGGGCCCGGCTCCTCGCCCTTGTCCCGGCGTCTCCCACCGACGTGGTCGAGCGCGTCGCGCGCGGCCGCCTGTTCGGCCTCCTTCTTGTTCTTGCCCTTGCCGGAGCCGAGCGTCTTGCTGCGCACCACCACCTCGACCAGGAACATCTTGGAGTGGTCGGGGCCCATCGCGTTGCGGATGCGATAGACCGGGTGGGTGTGGAACGTGCTCTGCACGTACTCCTGCAACTGGCTCTTGTAGTTGGTGTGCCGCTTGTCGGCCGAGATGGCGCTGGCGTCGTCGAGCAGCCAGCGCCGGATGAAGCGGCGCGCGTCCTCGAAGCCCTGGTCCAGGTAGACGGCGCAGATCACCGACTCGAACGCGTCGGCGAGGATGGACAGGCGTTGCCGCCCGCCCGATTCCGCCTCGGAGTGGCTCATGAGCACGTAGCGGCCGAGACCCATGTTGAGGGCGCGGCGCGAAAGGATGTTCTTCGAGACCAGCAGCGACTTGGTCTTCGTGAGCTCGCCCTCGTCCACGCTCGGATGCTCGCGGTAGAGGTGTTCGCTGGTGACGAGCCCGAGCACGGAGTCGCCGAGGAACTCCATGCGCTCGTTGGACTCGTTGGGGCCCTGGCCGGTCACGCTCAGATACGACCGATGCGTGAGCGCCAGCCGCAGCAGCCCGGGCTGGTGGAAGTGGATGCCGTAGTGCTTCTGGAAGTCCTCGAGCACGCGGGCCTCCGACTCGCTGGTGCCCGATTCGGGCGCGGCGGTCGCCGGACGCTCCTGCCGCCGCGGGCCCGCGAACAGCGAGCTCAGCCAGCGCCAGAGCGAGAATCCCTGTGCGGCCGGAGGGACGTTCCGCCCTCCGCGCCCGCCGCGGCGTCGTCCGCCGCGGCGACGGGAGCGGCCGCCTACTTCACGGCCTGCATCGCCAGAGTCACGTTGTGCCCCCCGAACCCGAAGGAGTTCGAGATCGCGGCGGTCACGCGGGCCGCGCGGGCCTGATGGGGTACGAAGTCGAGGTCGCATGCGGGGTCTACCTGATCCAGGTTGATCGTGGGTGGGACGATCCCGCGCGCCAGCGTGAGCGCCGTGATCACCGCTTCGAGTCCACCGGCGGCACCCAGCAGGTGCCCGGTCATGGACTTGGTCGAGCTCATCATCAGACGTCGCGCATGCGCTCCGAACACGTCCTTCACCGCGCGGACCTCGATCGGGTCGCCGGCGGGCGTGGCGGTGCCATGGGCGTTGACGTACTGAACGGCATCGGCGGGCAGCCCGGCGTCCTCGAGCGCGCGCCGCATGGCGCGCGATGCGCCGCTACCGTCTTCCGCGGGCGACGTCATGTGATACGCGTCGCCCGAGGTGCCGTAGCCGATGAGCTCACAGAGAAGCGGTGCGCCACGGCGCCGAGCATGCTCTTCCGTCTCGAGGATGAGGATGCCCGCGCCTTCGCCGATGACGAAGCCGTCCCGGTCCTTGTCGAAGGGACGGCTGGCGCGTGTCGGGTCGTCGTTGCGGGTGGAGAGTGCGCGTGCATTGCCGAAGCCGGCCAGGGCCATGGGGCTGATCGTCGCCTCGGTCCCCCCCGTCACCATCAGGTCCGCATCGCCTGCGCGCAGCAGGCGCAGCGACTCGCCGATGGCGTTCGCCCCGGAGGCGCACGCGGAGGTGGTCGAGAAGTTCGGGCCCCGGAGGCCGAACTGGATGGACACCTGCCCTGGAGCCATGTCCAGGATCATCATCGGGATGAAGAACGGGCTCACACGTCCCGGTCCCTTCTCGACCAGCTGCGAATGCTGAGTCTCGAAGGTCTCCATGCCCCCGATGCCCGAGCCGAGCACCACGCCGATGCGGTCGCGATCCTCCCGTTCGAGGTCGAGCCCCGACGAGCGGAGCGCCTCGTGGGCGGCGACCACCGCGTACTGGACGAAGCGATCCATCCGCTTGGCGTCCTTGCGGTCGATGACACCTTCGAACGAGAAGTCCTTCACCTCGCACGCGAAGTGCGTGGTGTAGGCCGTGGTGTCGAAGCGCGTGATGGGCCCGGCGCCCGAGCGCCCGGCGATGAGGTTGTCCCAACAAGTGCCGGTGTCGTTCCCGAGGGGCGAGACCACACCCGTCCCGGTCACGAACACCCGGCGGCCGTTCATCGGCATGACGCTTCCGTCTCCGTGGGAACCGGGCCCTTCGCTTCCGCGTGCATCCGCCACGCCGCGCGGGCGGGGCGATGCGAGCGCGGGGAGCCGGCCCGGAGCAGGTTCACTGCGCGGTCGCGTGAGACTTCAGGTAGTTCATCGCGTCGCCGACGGTCTTGAGCTTGTCCGCGTCCTCGTCGGGGATGTCGAGGCCGAACTCCTCCTCCAGCGCCATCACCAGTTCGACGATGTCGAGCGAATCCGCGCCCAGGTCCTCGATGAACTTGGCCTCGGGGCTGAGCTGCTTGACGTCGACCTCGAGCTCCTTCGCGATGATCTCCTTGACGCGGTCCTCGTTGAATGCCGCCACTTCAGTCACCTCCTGTGGGGGGTGGGGTTTCCGTCCGTACCCGGACGGCTACATGACCATGCCGCCGTCCACCGTCCAGACCTGGCCGGTGACGTAGGCGGCGCGGGGAGAAACCAGGAATGCGATGATCTCGGCGACCTCGTCCGGGCGGCCCAGACGCCCGAGCGGGATGCGCGCCAGCAGCTCGGCGCGTGCCGCCTCCGGCAGCGCCGCCGTCATGTCGGTCTCGATGAAGCCCGGGCACACCGCGTTGACCGTGACCGAGCGCGCCGCCAGCTCGCGGGCGAGCGACTTGGTGAGCCCGAGCAGCCCCGCCTTCGAGGCCGCGTAGTTCACCTGCCCGGCGTTGCCCATCAACCCGACCACCGACGACACGTTCACGATGCGCCCATAGCGCGCCTTCATCATCGTGCGCGCCACCGCGCGGCAGCCGTGGAAGGCGCCCTTCAGATTGGTGTCGAGCACCTCGTCCCAGTGCGCGTCGCTCATGCGCACGAACAGCGCGTCCCGCGTGACCCCGGCGTTGTTGACCAGGATGTCCACGCGCCCGAACGCCTCGAGCGCGGCGCCGAACGCCTGGTCGGACGAGGCTTCGTCGGCCACGTCGGCCGCGAACGCGCGGGCGCGGCCGTCCACGCCCAGCCCGGCCGCGGCCGCTTCGGCGCGCTCCCGGTTGCGGGCGAAGATCGCCACGCGCGCGCCGCGCGCCGCCAGCGCGCGCGTGACCGCGAGCCCGATGCCGGTGGCGCCACCGGTGACGAACGCCACCTGCTCCGCCAGCTCCCGGCCCGGATCCGTCGCCGCCGTCGTGTCCGTGTCCATCACGGCCTCCCCGCCGGATGCGCGGCGCCGAGCGCCGCGAGCGTGGCCGCCAGGCTCTCGGGGTCCTCGGCGTTCCACGACGGCGAGTCCTTGTCGATGGTGCGCAGCAGGCCGCGCAGCACCTTGCCGCTGCCGAGCTCGACGAATCCCTGCGCGCCCTGCGCGAGCATCAGCCGCATCGACTCCTCCCAGCGCACCGCGCCGAGCAACTGCGCCTGCAGCGCCTCGCGGATCGCCCCCGCCTCGACCACCGGCCGGGCGGCGACGTTGGTCACCACCGGGCAGCGCGCTTCGCGGATCGTCACCGCGTCGAGCGCGGCGGCCAGTCCGGCGGCCGCCGAGCGCCATCAGCGGCGAGTGGAACGCGCCGCTCACCTCGAGCCGGATGGCGCGCCGGGCGCCTCTCGCCTTGGCGAGGTCGCAGGCCCGCTCGACCGCCGCGCACCTCGCCCGAGATCACCACCTGCCCCGGCGCGTTGAGGTTCGCGGCACGCACCACGCCGGCGACCGCGGCCTCCGCGCACACCGCCTCGACGTCCGCGGCGCGAGAGCCCGAGGATGGCCGCCATGGTGCCGGGTGGTCGAGCCCGGCCTGGTACATGAGCGCGCCGCGCCGGTGCACGAGCCGCACCGCGTCCTCGAAGTCGAGCGCACCCGCCGCCACGCACGCCGAGTACTCGCCCAGGCTGTGCCCCGCGACCCATTCCGGCTTCAGGCCCGCGGCGTCGGCCAGCCGCCACGCGGCGACGCTGTGCGTGAGCAGCGCGGGCTGGGCGTGGACGGTCTTGCGCAGCTCGTCCTCGGGCCCCTCCCAGCACACGCGGGAGAGCGCGAAGCCGAGCGCCCGGTCGGCGGCCTCGAAGGTCTCGCGCGCGGGCGCGAACGCCGCGGCGAGCGCGCGGCCCATGCCCACGTGCTGGGCACCCTGGCCCGGGAACAGGAAGGCGAGCCTCACGACGCCATCTCGCGCGCGGCCACCGCGGGTCGGCCGGCCGCGATCCCCGCCGGCACCGGCGCCGTCCACTTCATCACGCTGCCGCCCCAGGTGGCCCCGCCGCCGAACGCGGCCATGCCGACGTGGTCGCCGGGCTTCACCCGTCCCGCCCGCACCAGCTCGTCGAGCGCGATCGGGATCGAGGCCGACGAGGTGTTCCCGTAGCGCTCGATGTTCACGTACACCCGGTCCGCGGCGAGGCCGAGGCGCTCGCGCATCGCGTCGATGATGCGCAGGTTGGCCTGGTGCGGGATCACGATCTCGAGGTCGCCGGGTCCGAGTCCGGAGGCGTCCATGCACTTGCGCAGGCTGTCCTCCATGGATCGCACGGCGAACGGGAACAGCTTCTTGCCCTGCATCTGGATGAAGTGCTGCCCGCCGCGCACGGTCTCCTCGGAGGCCGGGTTCCGCGAGATCCCGGCGGGCACCTCGAGCACCTCGCCGAGATCGCCGTCGCTGTGCATGTCGACCGCCAGGATGCCCTCGCCGGGCGCGCACCCCTGCACCACCGCGGCGCCCGCGCCGTCGCCGAACAGCACGCAGGTGTTGCGGTCGGTGTAGTCCACGATGCGCGACAGCGTCTCGACCCCCACCACCAGCACGGTCTCCGCCATGCGCGAACCCACCAGCGCGCGCGCCACCCCGAGGCCGAACACGAACCCGGTGCACGCCGCGAACAGGTCGTAGGCCGCCGCGTTGGTGGCCCCCAGCTTGCGCTGGAGGGTGCAGGAGCAGGACGGCAGGATGCGGTCGGGGGTGGTGGTGGCGAGGACGATCTGGTCCACCTCGCCGGGGGCGACCTTCGCCATGGCGAGCGCGCGCTGACACGCGATCAGCGCGAGGTCGGAGGAGGCCTGTTCCGCGGCGGCGATGCGGCGCTCCCGGATGCCGGTGCGCTCGAGGATCCACTGGTCCGTGGTGTCGACCAGGGTCTCGAGCTCGGCGTTCGAGAGGATGCGATCCGGCACGTACATGCCGGTCCCGGTGATGGTGGCGCCCCGGAGCGCGTCAGGCCGCGGTGACATGGTCCGCCTGGATCTCCTCGCGGATGTGCGCGTTCACCCGCTCCTCCATGAACCGGAGCTGGGTGCGGATCGCGCTGCAGAACGCCTTCGGCCCGCTGCTTCCATGGCCGATGAAGCACACCCCGTCGACGCCCAGCAGCGGCGCCGCGCCGTGCTCTTCCCAGTCGATGCGGCGTTTCATGCGCTTGAGCGCCGGGTACATGAGCCCCGACCCGACCCGGGCGAGCAGATCGTGTTCGAGCTCGTCGCGGATGAACCGGGTGAAGAGGCTGACCACGCCCTCGGCGGTCTTGAGCACCACGTTGCCGGTGAAGCCGTCGGTCACGATGACGTCGCAGGTGCCCTTGAAGATGTCGCGCCCTTCGACGTTGCCGACGAAGTGGAGATGCCGGGCCTGGCGCAACAGCGGCAGCGTCTCGAGCACCAGGCCGTTGCCCTTGGTGTCCTCCTCGCCGATCGAGAGCAGCCCGACCGTGGGATTCTGCCGCCCCAGCAGGTAGCGCGCGTACACCGCGCCCATGTGCGCGAACTGCACGAGGTAGCCCGGCTTGCACTCGGCGTTGGCGCCGAGATCGAGCACGATCGTGCCCCCGGACACGCTCGGCATCACCGCGGCGAGCGCGGGGCGCGACACCGACTCGAGGCGGCCCAGCCCGAGCAGCGCCGAGGCCACCACCGCGCCGGTGTTCCCGGCGCTGAACATGGCGTCCACCTTGCCGTCCTTGTGGAGCTGGGTCAGCACCGCGAGCGAGGACTGGCTCTTCTTGCGCACCGCCGACGCGGCCTTGTCGGCCATGTCGATGCGCTCGGCCGCGTGCACCACCGTGACCGGAAGGTCCCGGCCGTGCGCGTGCTGCAGCGCCGCGCGCAGTTCGGATTCGTCGCCGACCAGGGTGATCTCGAAGCGCCCCGGCATCTCGCGGTGGGCGAGCGTGACCCCCTCGACGACGGCGGAGAGGCCGAGATCCCCCCCCATCGCGTCAATCCCGATGCGCGGGATCGAGGACATGTCGGTCAGTCCTGGTCCGAACTACTCTTCACGCGGGGCGACGATCTCTTCACCGTCGTAGTAGCCGCAGGTGGGGCACACGCGGTGCGGCTGCTTGGGACTGCTGCAGTGGCTGCAGTTCTGGGTGCCGGGTTGCTTGAGCTTCCAGTGCGTGCGGCGCTTCTTGCCGCGCGTGCTGGAGTGCCGTCGCTTGGGGACCGCCATCGATGCTCTCCTTCTCCTTCGGACCGGCGGGGCGCCGTGGGTCCGGGACTATGCACCGCATCCGCATGGCCCGGCGTTGAGGTCGGCGCCGCAGCGCGGGCAGAGCCCGCGGCAGTCCTCCCGACAACGGGGGGTCATAGGGACCTCGAGCAGCAGCGCCTCGCGAGCCTCCTCGCCGAGGTCGAGCCGCCGCCCGTCATGGAACCTCATGTAGTGATCGCGCTCGAGATCCCGCTCTTCCGCCCTCGAGCCCGACTTCGACCGCTCGGCGTACACCTCGAGCGGCACGCGGATCGGAAGGTCGAACACCACGAGACAGGCCACGCACTCCAGGTGCGCCGCCGCCTCGAGCTGGCCCTTCACGGAGACCCGCTCACCGTTCTTGTCGACGTCGAACTGGCCCCGGATCGGGCCGGTCCACTCCGACGCTTCGAGCCCCAGGCCGGTCGCTTCGGCCTCCGCCACCACCCGGCTCATGCCCGGCCGGAGAGTGGCTAGATCGATGATAAAAGAGGACATACAAATAAGCCCGCCGCAGCGGGACCCGGGACGGCCCGGGACGTTAGCATACGAGCCACGCCCCGTCCACCCGTGAGAACGGCCCCGGAAGTGGGGGAACCGGACCGGGCGCGCCCCGGTCCCGGCACCACCGAATGGGTCAACGGGCCAGCGCCGCGACCCCGAAGAACAGCTTCACCTCGCGCTCGGCGCTCGCCGGGCTGTCCGAGGCATGGACCGAGTTGGCCTGCTTACTCTGGGCGTAGAGGCGCCGGATGGTGCCCTCGGCCGCGCCGGCCGGGTCGGTCGCCCCCACCACCTCGCGCAGGAAGGCCGTGCCGCCCTCGCGCTCCAGACAGGTCAGCATCACCGGCCCCGAGGTCATGTAGTCCACCAGGTCGTTGAAGAACGGCTTGCCGTTGTGCTCGGCGTAGAACGTCTGGCACTCCTCGCGGGTCAGCCGGGCGAGCCGCGCCTCGGTGATGCGGAACCCCTGCCCCTCGACGTGCGCGAGGATCCGGCCGACCAGGTTGCGTTGCACCGCATCGGGCTTGACGATGAACAGGGAGCGTTCCAGGGCCATGTCTCTCCTTCATACCAGGGGCGGGGAGGCCCCGCGAGGTGTCGTGATCGTGGCCGGTAGGGCTAGCGCCGCCCGGTCCGTTTCGGAGTCGCCCTCCGGGAGGGCTTCGGCTGCGGCGCCGGCTTGCGGACGGAGCGTTTCGCGGCCTTCCGGGGAGCCGGGTTCGCGGCCTTGCGCGCGGGCTTCGCCGGCGGCTTGCGCGACGCCGCCCGACGCGCGGTCGCCGGCTTCCCGGCCCCCCTGGGGCGCGGGCGCCGGCGCTCGAGCGCGGCCTTGATGAGCGACGGGATCTCGGACGGGATGCGCGCCACCGGCACGCCCGCCGCCTCGAACGCGGCCATCTTCTCGGCGGCGGTGCCGGTGCCCCCCGAGATGATGGCGCCCGCGTGCCCCATGCGCTTGCCGGGAGGCGCGGTCTGGCCGGCGATGAACGCCACCACCGGCTTGGAGACGTGGCGCTTGATGAACAGCGCGGCCTCCTCCTCGTCGGTGCCGCCGATCTCCCCCATCAGGCAGATGGCCGTGGTCTTCGGATCGGCCTCGAACGCGGTGAGCGCGTCGATGAAGTTGGTGCCGATGACGGGGTCGCCGCCGATCCCGAGGCAGGTGGACTGGCCGAGCCCGGCGCACGTGAGCTGGTGCACCACCTCGTACGTGAGCGTCCCGCTGCGCGAGACCACGCCGATCGGGCCGGGCCGCGCGATGTGCCCCGGCATGATGCCGACCCGCGCGATCCCCGGCGCCAGCAGTCCCGGGCAGTTGGGCCCGACCAGCCGCGGCCGGCCGTTGCCGTTCTTCAGCCGCAGGTTCGCCACGTGATGGAAGGCCGCCAGCGTGTCGCGCACCGGCACCCCCTCGGTGATGCACACGATCGTGCCGATGCCGGCATCGGCCGCCTCCATGATGGCGTCGGCCGCGAACGGGGCGGGCACGTAGATCACGGAGGTGTTCGCCCGGGTGGCCGCGACCGCCTCGGCCACGCTGTCGAACACCGGCACGCCGTGCACCTCGGTGCCGCCCTTGCCGGGAGTCACGCCCGCGACCACCCGGGTGCCGTAGTCGATCATCTGACGGGTGTGGAACGCGCCGTCGCGGCCGGTGATGCCCTGCACCACCAGGCGAGTGCTCTTGTCGATCAGGATGCTCACGCCGTCACCTCCTGCGACTTCTGGATCACCATGCGCACCGCGTCGTCCATGCTGGTGGTGGCGCCGAGGCCGTTCTCCGACAGGATCTGGCGCGCGAGGTCCTCGTTGGTGCCGGTGAGCCGGATCACCAGCGGCATCGGCAGCGGCGACGCCTTCAGCGACGCCACGATGCCGTTCGCCACGTCGTCGCAGCGGGTGATGCCGCCGAAGATGTTGAACAGGATGGCGCGCACGTGGGAGTCGCCGGTGATGATCCGGAGCGCCGCGGTCACCTTCTCCGGATTCGACGAGCCGCCGATGTCGAGGAAGTTCGCGGGCTCGCCGCCGTAGTGCTTCACCAGGTCCATGGTCGCCATCGCCAGGCCGGCGCCGTTCACGATGCAGCCGATGTCGCCGTCGAGCTTGACGTAGGACAGCCCCTTCTCGCGCGCCAGCCGCGCGCCGGCGGTCTCGTCGCCCGCGTCGCGCCAGCTCTCCCAGTCGCGATGCCGGAAGTCGGCGTTGTCGTCGAGGATGACCTTGGCATCGAGGGCCATCACCCGCCCCTCGGTCGTGATGGCGAGCGGGTTGATCTCGGCCAGCGAGCAGTCGCCCTCGGTGTACACGCGGTAGAGCTTCAGCAGGATGTCCGCCGCCTGCGCGACCAGCGAGCCGTCCCGGAGCAGCGGCTGGAACAGCGCGCGCGCCTCGTACGAGCGCAGGCCGGAGAGCGGGATGTGCCGCTTCACGATCTTCTCCGGCGCGGTGCGCGCCACCTCCTCGATGTCCACGCCGCCCTCGGCGGAGAGCATGATGAGCGGCAGCTTCCGTGCGCGGTCCAGCACGATCGACAGGTACAGCTCGCGCGCGATGTCGGCCGCCTGAGCGACCAGCACCCGGCGCACCGGGAGGCCCTTGATGGTGAGCGCGAGGATGTCGCGCGCCCGGTCGTACGCCTCGTCCGGCGAGTGCGCGAGCTTCACGCCGCCGGCCTTGCCGCGCCCGCCCACCAGCACCTGCGCCTTGATCACGACCGTGCCGCCGAGCGAGGCGGCGATGTCGCGCGCCTCCTCCGGGGTGGTCGCGACCTGCCCCGGCAGCACCGGCAGCCCGAAGCGCGCGAAGAGTTCCTTGCCCTGGTATTCGTGCAGATTCATGGCTCTCCCATCCGCGAGCGGTGAACGGGCGCCTGTCGCGCCGGCGCCCCTGCCGCTCGCCCCGAAGTCCCTTCCGATGCGTCCCGCTCGTCCCCGCCGGGCGGGCGGGCCGGCGTCGGCTCGCCCGGCACCGCGCCGGGGATCTCAGTTGTTGTCGATCTGCGCCCGCTGCAGCTTGCCGCTGAAGTCCACGTACACGCTCTTCCACTCGGTGAACGGGTCGAGCATGGTGTGCCCGGCCTCGCGGTGACCATTGCCGGTGCCCCGATTGCCGCCGAACGGCAGATGGGTCTCCGCGCCGGTGGTGCCGTGGTTCACGTACACGATGCCGGTGTCGAGGTCGCGCATCGCCGCGAACGCGCGGTTGACGTCGCGCGTGAAGATCGAGGACGAGAGCCCGAACGCCGAGTCGTTGTTCACCTCGACCGCGTCCTCGAGGCTCTTCACCTTCACCACGGACAGCACCGGGCCGAAGATCTCCTCGACCGCGATCCGCGCGGTGCGCTTCACGTCGGCGAACACCGTCGGCGAGTAGAAGCTGCCCTTGGCGAGCGCGCCCTCGGCGGCCGGGGCGCCGCCCGCGACCAGCTGGCCCTCGCCCCGGCCGACCTTCACGTACCCGTCCACGGTCGCCACCTGGGCGCGGTTGATGAGCGGGCCCACGTCAGTCTTCGGGTCGAGCCCGTCCCCCAGGCGCAGCTTCTTCGCGCCCTCGGCCACGCGCTTCACCAGCTCGTCGTGCACGCTCTCGTGCGCCAGCACGCGGCTACACGCGGTGCAGCGCTGGCCGGTGGTGCCGAACGCGCTCCACAGGATCGCCTCGGTGGCGAGCGCCAGGTCGGCGTCGTCCATCACGATGATGGCGTTCTTGCCGCCCATCTCGAGCGAGACGCGCTTGCCGATCGCGCCCCCCTTGCCGCCGATCCCCAGCCCCACCTCGGTCGAGCCGGTGAACGAGATCACGCTGATGCCCCGGTGCGCGACCATCGGGTCGCCCACGTTGCGGCCCGACCCGAACACGATGTTGAGCACGCCCCCGGGCAGCCCGGCTTCCTCGAAGATGCGCACGAAGTTCCACGCCAGCTCGGGGGTGTCGCACGCGGGCTTGAACACGCAGGTGTTCCCGGCGACCAGCGCCGGCATCATCTTCCAGGCCGGGATCGCGAACGGGAAGTTCCACGGGGTGATGAACCCGCACACCCCGATCGGCGAGCGCACCGACATCGCCCACTTGTTCGGCATCTCGCTCGGCGTGGTGACGCCGAACATGCGCCGGCCCTCGCCCGCGGCGAGGTAGGCCATATCGATGCCCTCCTGGACGTCGCCGCGCGTCTCGGCCAGCACCTTGCCCATCTCGCGCGTCATCGCCTGCGCGAGGTCCTCCTTGCGGCCGCGGATGATCTCGCCGGCCCGGTACACGATCTCGGCGCGCTTCGGCGCCGGCACCAGGCGCCAGGTCTTGTAGGCCCGGGCCGCCGCCGCCACCGCGTCGTCCACGTCCCCGGCGTCGGACGCCGGGAACTCGCCCAGTACGTCGCCGTTGGCCGGGTTGTGATCGAGGAACGTCTTGCCGTTGCGGGCCGGGACCCAGCGCCCGCCCACATAGTTCATGAACTTCTCCATGATCCGTCTCCGTGCCGGGCACAGCTCGCTCCGCCGCGGCACCGAGTGGGGGGCGCGGGGGCGGAGCGTGATGGTACTGCCCGGTAAAATGGACGAGACAAGGTAAGGGTGTCGAAGGCGGAAGGCAAGCGAGTCCCGGGCGGCCGGTCCGACCCACGGACGGACCCGTCCCCGGCGCGCTGCCCCCCGCCCCTCAGCGCCGCTTCACCACCACCAGCGTGACGTCGTCGGTGCGCAGGTCGCCGTGCGCGAACGCGCGCACGTCCGCGAGCAGGGCGCCCCCGAACTCGGCCGCCGGCAGTCCCTGCGCCGCGAGCCGCAGGACCAGCGCCTCGAAGCGCTCCTCGCCGTACATGTCGTGCCGGTACGGGCACTCGGTCACGCCGTCCGAGTACAGCACCAGGTAGTCGCCGGCGCGGAACTCGCGGGTCTCGTCCTTCCACATCGAGTCGTCCAGCATCGCGAGCGGGACGCCGCTCGCCTCGAGCTTGGTGATGGCGCCCTCGCGCACCAGCAGCGGCGGGTTGTGCCCGGCGTTGCAGAACCGCAGGGCCGGCTCGCGCAGCGCGATGTCCGCCATGAAGAAGGTGGCGAACCGCCCCGGCGTGACCGCGCGATGGAGCGACGCGTGCATCGCCTCGACCACCGCCCGGGTCGAGATGCCCGGCTTCGCCTCGGCGTGGAACGACGCGCGCAGGTGCGACATGAGCAGCGCGGCGGGCACGCCGTGCCCGGAGACGTCGCCCAGCACCACGGTCAGGTGGTCCTCACCGAGCGGCAGCCAGTCGTAGTAGTCGCCGCCGACCGCCTCGGCCGGCACGTTGACGCCGAACACGTCGAGCTCGGGGATGGTGGGCGGCCGCTCGGGCAGCAGCCGCCGCTGGATGGAGCGCGCCACCTCCAGCTCGCGTTCGCGGACGCGCGCGTGGCGCTCGGTCACCACGCGCCGGTAGCCCTCGAGCGACGCCCAGGTGAACGCCGGCAGCAGCAGCGCCCCGGTCGCCGGCACGTCGAAGCCGCCGGCGAGGAAGAGCGCGTGGTCCGCTGCCGCGACCAGCGCGACCGCGCCCGCCACCACGGCGGTCCCGAGGCCGAGCGGCCAGCGTGCGAGCAGCGTGCCGAGGAGCACCGCGAGAACGGCCAGCGCGGCCAGCATCAGCCACGCCGGCGGCCGGCGCTCGAAGCGCCCTTCGATCGCCGCGTTCAGCGCGTTGGCGTGGATATAGACCAGCGGCGTGGACTCGGCGAACGGCGTGGCCCCGAGGTCGGTGGCGACCTCGCCCACCGCCGTGGTGCCGACCAGCACGAGCCGCCCCGCGAACGCGCGCCGCAGCGCGGTGGAGTCCCCGTCGCGGTACCACTGGAGCACGCGCAGCAGCGAGTAACTGCTCCGGAACGAGGTGCGGTCGCCGGCGAAGCCGATCGCGGTCGAGCCCTCGCCGTCCACCGGCACGCGCTGGCGCGCCCGGCCGCTGTGGTGCAGCCACAGCCCGTCGGTGCTCACCTCGAACTGCGGCAGCGTGGTGTCGGTCCGCGCCGCGGACTCCACCATCCGCATCGAGAGCGACGGATACACCCAGTCGCCGTAGCGCACGAACTGCGGGATGCGCCGCACCACGCCTCCCGGATCCACCACCACCGCGGTGTGGCCGAGCGCCCCGGCGGCGTCGAGCAGCGCGTCGAACGGCAGCGAGATGCGCTGCACCCCCGGGGTGCGGAGCGCGGTCAGCGGCCGGCCATTGCGGATGAGCGCGGCACGCGTGTCCGAGGACGGCGTGGGCGCCGCGCCGGCGCCGAGCGCGGGGTCCTCGGGCAGCACCGCGATCGCGTGGACGAGGTTGGTCCTCCCCGCGGTGACCGCGGCCAGCAGGCGGTCGCCTTCGGGATACTCGGTGCTGGAGTCGAGGAACAGCAGGTCGAACCCGATCGCCTGCGCGCCGCTCTCCTCGAGCGCCGTGATCAGCAGCGCATAGGCCGGGCGCGGCAGCGGCCAGCCGCGGTAGGCCGCGATGGTCGCGTCGTCCACCTCGACCAGCGCGATGCGCGCCGAGGCCGGCAGCGGCCCGCGGAGGACGTAGCGCCAGTCGTGGATGCGCAGGTCGAGCGGATCGAACGCGCCCAGCCGCGCGAGCACCGCGACCACCGCCCAGCACGCCAGCGCCACGGCGATGCCGTGGAGAACGGGAAGCCGCTGGGACGGCGCGGCCGGGCCCGCCATGGGCCGGGCTACCGCTTCCAGTACAGCACGTCGGCCGCTTCGCTCCGGTCCGCGCCGCGCGGGCCCGCCGAACGCCAGGTCGGGACCTTCTTGCGCGCGCCGCCGCTCGCCTGCGTCGTCGCGCGGACGGTGTCGGCGGGGACCGCCTGGGCGGCGCGCCGCAGCAGCGCGCGCACCTCGTCCTTGCTCACGTACGAGGTCGCGGCCGCCTTGGGAGCGGCCGTGCGCTCGGTCTTGAGCCCGAGCAGCGCGTCCGCCTTCTCGACGCCGCCCGCGAGCCGCACCCCGTCGGCCGCGGCCTCGTCCGCACGCGCGTCGTCGCCCATCAGCATGAGCGCGGTGGCGCGATTGAGGCGGATGCCGGCGTCGGCGGTGTCCCCGCGCAGCGCGCGATCGTAGAACGCCAGCGCCACACCCAGTTCGCCCCGGAGCAGACGCAGGTTGCCGAGGTTGTTGAGCGCGCGGGCGTCACCGCGGGAGTCCGAGAGCAGCGACACGAACACCGACTCCGCGCGGGCCGCTTCGCCCGCGAGCGCGAGCGCGACCCCGAACTCGGATTTGGACCCGAGCTCCCGGGAATCGGGCGCGGCCGAGGCGCGCGGGGCGGCAGCGGCCACGAGGAGGGGCAGGACCACGACGGCGGTGAGATGACGCAGCGGGCGGCCTCGCATGATCGGACCTCGCGGTTGGGGGGATCAGTCTTTCCAGTACATACTGCGATGGAGGCCCTCGGGTTGGAAGCTATTCTCGCGACCGGGTGCGGGCGTCGCCGGGGCCGTGGCCCGCGGCGGCCGGGGACGGCCGGCCCGGTCGGGCCCGCGCGCGGCCGGAGCCGCCGCGACCGCGTGCAGCAGGGCCGCCAGTCGCGCCCGCGACTGCTGCTCGCCGGGGCTCAGGTCCGCCGGCTCGCTCTCGCCCGCGCGCGCCAGCCCCAGCAGGCGGCTCGCGGGCTCGGCGCCGCCGGCGGCCGCGACCCCCTGGCCCAGCGCCTCGCCCGCGGCCGCGCTGTCGCCCCGCGCGAGCAGCGCGATGCCGAGGTTGAGCCAGATCCCGGGCGCCGGCTCGCCCATGGCGAGCACGGTGCGCAGGTGACCCTCGGCGGCCTCGAGGCTGTCGCGGCCGACGAGCACCACCGCGAGGTCGTTGTGGGCCGCGACCGAGCGCGGGTCCTGGCGCAGCGCCTGCTCGAGCTGGGACTGCGCCGCCGCCAGTTCTCCGCCCTCGAACTCGACGCGCGCGATCTCGATGAGCGCGCTGGCCGAGGCGGCGAGGTCGCTGCGTGCCGCGCCGAACTGCGCGGCGTAGAACTCCTCGCGCCACCGGCCGACGGTCGCGGCGTCCCCCCGCAGGGTGGCCGCCAGCCGCTCGGTGTCGATCACGAGCGCGGGCCGCTCCCCCGGCGGGAGCACGGGCTCGTAGCGCGTCTGGGCCTCGGCCACGTCGACCTTGCCGATCTCCCCGCGGCCGTCCCAGCTGTGATAGGTGTCGGCGCCGATGCGCCAGGCCTCGGTGAAGCCCTTGCTCAGCGCGGTGGTCTCGAACGGGATCCACACCTCCTCGTCGTCGATCACCGTCATGCGCTCGTCCACCGCCAGCGCCATGCGATTGCGCTCGTGCAGGCCGGTGCCGATGAGCAGGAAGATGTGCCCGGGCGCGTCGGCCAGGCGCGTGGGCACGCCCACGTTCGCGAGCAGCGACGCCATCAGCACGGTGGAGTCGTCGCAGTCCCCGGCGCGCCGCGCGAGCGTCTGATACGGATAGAAGATGGTGTCCACCGCGTCCCGGGTGGTGCCGATCCGGGTGTAGGGGTTGTTGGGATCGGGCACGTAGGCGACCGACAACTGCCCGAGCGCGTCGGCGATCGCGGCGGCGAAGCTCAGGTTGCGGTTCCCGAGCGGATCGCGCTCCTGGAGCGCCACCACCCGGCTCGCCTGGCGCGCGAGCGCGTCCACCGCCGGATCCTGCGGGGTGATGAACGCCGCCGCCTGCGCCACGCCCTCGCCCCAGCGGATGGCGCCCGGCGCGTACGCCACGCAGCGCGCCGCGCCCTTCTCGCGCCGCACCAGGCGGCGGCTCTGGTAACTGGCCGTGACCTGCACCTGCACCGGCTGGTCGCCGCGCTGGGCGAGCACCCGGGGGCTGAGCACGGCGGTCAGCGGCACGTCCTGCGTGGCCCGCGGACGGAGGACGATCTCCTGCTCCGAGGCGGCGTCCATCAGGCCCGGCACGTACACGCCCACCCGCGCGATCAGCGGGCGGTCCTGCAGGCTGCGCACCTTCACCGAGCCGAACGGCTCGCGCGCGTAGCTCTTGTAGAGCGAGGTGTAGAGGTCCCGCGCCTCGACCCGCTCGATGCGGATCTGCGCGGGATTGAAATTGAACTCCATCGCCACCGCGAAATGATCGGTGGCCGGCAGCACCGGCGCCTCGACGCGCGCGTAGTCGAAGCGCAGCGCCCCGACCTTGAGACCCATGCCGTACGTCCACGTGGCGGGCTCGCCGCCCACGCGGTCCTTCTCGGTGCCCATCCGCAGCGCGAGCTGTTCGAGCGGCACGAGCTCCAGCCCAAGGTGCCAGCGGTCGTCGACGTCGAGCGCCGCGGTGCCCCAGCGCGGCACGGCATAGGCGCCGGCCAGCCTCAGGTTACGCGGATAGACCACCGCGGGCGTTCCGTCGGCGTAGCGCAGCCGGGTGTCGAAGGCGTCCTGCGCCACCAGCCCCAGGCGCACGCGCTCGAGCGGGCTCGCGAGCAGTCCGAGGTCCACGCCGTAGCCGCGTCCGCCGCGGATCTCGGTGCCATCGAGGCTGGTGCTGCGCGTTAGCAGCTTGGCGTTCGCCCCCGCGTGCAGCCACGGCCGCAGCTTGAGTGCGTAGCCGAAGTCAACGCGGTTCTCGCCGAACCCCAGCTCGCCGTCGTCGAAGCCCGAGTGATACCAGTCGAGCCCGGTGGCCTGGTCGGGCGAGAGCGGCAGCACGAACACCGCGTGGTTGTCCTTGATGCCGGCGCCGAACAGGTCGGCGTGCGAGCCCGCGATCTCCTGATGGCCGACGCGCGCGAGCCCGGCGGGGTTCCAGAACAGCGCGCTCGCGTCGTCGGCGATCGCGCTGAACGCGCCGCCCATGGCGATGCCGCGCGGCCCGACCGGCACCTGCTGGCTGGGCGCCGCGCGGGCGGGCCCGGCGGCGAACAGCCATCCGGCCAGGGCGGGGAGAATGACCACCGCGCGCGCGCGATGTCCGCCGCGGCCGCTCATCGCACCACCGCGAGCGTGCCTTCGAGACGCTCGCCCGCCGCGTCCACGCTCACCAGGTAGAGCCCGTCGGCGGCCACCTCGCCCCCGCTGTCGCGCCCGTCCCAGCGCACCAGGTTGGCGCCCGCGGGCAGCGACGCGCCGGCGGCCACGACCTTCACCAGCCGCCCGGCGCGATTGTAGATGCGCACCGTCACCACTCCCGCCCGCGGGAGCGTGAAGCCGATGCCCACGTCGGTGCTGGCGAAGCCCCCGCGCGGTGAGAACACGCGCGGCGTGAAGCTGAGCCCCGGCGCGCCGCCGGCGACGCTGGTCACCAGGTCGCCCGGCAGCAGGGCGTACACCCCCGGCGAGCGGATGGGCGCCTCGAGCCGCGTCCCGGTCGCGTCCGGGCTGCCGCCGACCCGCGCCCACCCCGAGTCGGGTTGCATCACGCACAACTTCGCGTCCGCGGGCGCGCCGGCGCGCGCCACGCTGAAGGTCGCGGGCTTGAGCAGGGTCGCGCCGTCCCAGTGCACCTCGAGCGCCTCGACCGGCCCGCTGGTGGCGGGA
Organism: Candidatus Eiseniibacteriota bacterium; assembly: GCA_963776245.1. Lineage (GTDB taxonomy): Bacteria > Eisenbacteria > RBG-16-71-46 > RBG-16-71-46 > RBG-16-71-46 > CAVSAC01. The sequence continues at coordinate 337,315 of CAVZLN010000008.1, forward strand.
CCGCGCACGAGCACCGAGTCCACGCGCACCAGCGCGCCATCCGGGAACGCGCCGGGCGGGAAATAGAGCTTCACCTCGGCGAACGTCGAGTACACCTCCCCGCCCGCGGGCGTCACGACGGCCGGGCTGGTGACCGAGTCGAACGGCGGCAGGTTGTCCACCCGCACGGTGACCTGCGCGGTGCCCACCAGCCCGAGCGTGTCGGTCACCGCGAGACGCAGGTCGTACGCGCCTTCGGCGAGCGCGCGCGTGTCGAGCGGGGGAGCGAGCGCGCCCTCCACGACCGGCAGGATCGAGTCGGCGAGCACGCCGGTGAGCGCGCCGCCCCACGCGGGGTCGCGGCTGGGCTTGAGTTCGAGCCGGTAGCGCCGGAAGCGCGGATCGGCCGCGCTCCCGCGCACCTCGATGATGCCGCGCACGGCCTCGCCGAAGGCCGGGGACGACAGGAGCGCCGCGGGCGGCGTGGCGTCCACGTCGAGGTCGATCCGGGCCGGGGTGGGATCGAGGTTCCGGCTCCAGTCGCGCGCCTCGACCTCGAAGGTGTGCGGTCCGTCCGGCACGTCGGCGCGCTCCCACGCCACCTCGGTGGTCCACGGCCCATCGACGCCATCCCAGCGGGTGCGGAACTCGATGTCGTTCGCCTCGCCGTACGCCGCCGCGTACACCACGCGCAGGTCCCGGCGCGCCGCCAGCGTGTCGGGCGTGGTGACGAACACGCTCTGGGGCGCGGCCCGGTCGGGCCGGTACTGGGTGAGACCGTCGTTGCTCCCGAACCACAGGTCGCCGTTCCGATCCACCAGCGCCCCGGTGACCTGATCGGAGGTGAGTCCGTCCGCAGCGCGCACGCGCCGCCAGCTCGTGCCATTGAAGCGCGAGACCCCGACGCTGGTGGACACCCACAGGATCCCGTCGCGGTCCTGGACGATCGGTCCGAGCGGATTGGAGCCGAGCGCGACCACGGAGAAGGACGCCGCGATCCCCGCCAGGTAGCGCACCACGCCCGTCCGGGTCACGATCCAGAGCGCGCCGTCGCGGTCCTCGAACAGGGACAGGGCCCGGTTGGTGTAGGACGCGGGCACCGGGAGCACCACCGGCTGTAGCACGCCGCCCCGCAGGCGCGCGAGCCCCAGCGCGGTGCCGAGCCAGACGTCGCCCGACTGGGTCACGCACGCCGCGGTCACCAGCGTGTCGGGCAGACCGTCGGCGGTCGTCAGCGCGACGGCCTGCGCGCGGTCCGGCGCCACGCGATACGCCCGTGCCGAGGTGACCACCCACAGCGTGGCCGCGCTGTCCTCGAAGATGGCGTGCACCTCGGCCAGGGGCCCGAGGTCGAGTCGTGACCACGCGCCCCCGGACCAGCGACCGAGCGTGCCCTCGCCCCCCACCCAGATGTCCCCGGCATGGTCCTGCAGCATCGCGAGCACGGTGTCCGAAGCGAGCCCGGTGGCGTGGCTCTCGACCGTCCACTGGCTCCGCGCGGCATCCCAGCGCGCGAGCCCCGCGCCCTCGGAGCCGAACCACAGCCGGCGCTCGCGGTCCTCGAAGATGGCGGTCAGCGTGTCCGAGAGCGGCCGGCCCGGCCCGCGCCGGAGGGTGGTCCATGTCCCGGTCCGGTCGAGGCGGGCGGCGCCCCCATCGTAGGTGGCGAACCACAGGTCGCCGCCGCGGTCCTGGGCCATGCCCTGGGGCAAGAACCAGCGCGCGAGCCCGGTCGAGCGGGTGCCGCTGATCTGCTTGCTCGGCAGCACGCAGAAGTACGGCGTACCCGCGGCCCGCGGGGCGCACGAGGCGACCTCGAGGTAGTCCGCCCAGCCGCCACCGTCATACTGATAGGCCCCGTTGGCCCCGGTGCCCACCCACAGGTCCCCCTGCCGGTCGCGCATGAGCGCGATCACCTTGCCGAAGAACTGTCCGTCGTTGGTCTCGCGTTCCGGGCGCCACGTGAGCGAGTCGAAATGACTGAGGCCGAGGGTGTCCGTGCCGCACCACACCCCGGCCGCCCCGTCCGCCGTGATGGCCGTGACGCTGTCGCTGCCGGTGCCATCGCTCTTCCGGAAGCGCGACCACGCGCCGCCGCGGTAGCGGAACGCCCCGGCATCGGTGCCGACCCAGAGCGCGCCCGCGGCATCCTTCGCCAGCGCGAGCACGCTGTCGCTTGCGAGCGTGGCGGGCGTCGGGACGATGCAGGTCCACGAGGTGCGCGTCGGGTCGAGCCGGCACAGCCCGCCGGCCGCGCCGCACCAGAGATTGAAGTCGTCGTCCTCGACGATGCGCCGGGCCTTCCAGGCCGGGAGCGGGCTGTTCGAGGAATCGTATCGCTGCCAGGTGTCGGTGGCCGGCTGATAGCGGTGCAAGCCGTCCACGGTGCCGATCCAGATCTCCCCGCGATGGTCGATGAAGATCGTCTGGACCTGGTTGGCGACCTGGGGGAAGCGCCGCCAGCGCGCTCCGTCGTACGCCGCGAGCCCGGATTCGGTGCCGAACCACATCCGGCCCGTGCCGTCCCGCGTCAGGGCGTAGACCGCCGGATGCGGCAGCGAATCGCGCACCGTCGTCCAGCGCACACCGTCGAAGCGGCTCGCGCCCAACTGGGTGCCGAACCACATCGAGCCGTCGCGGTCCTCGAACAGGCACAGCACGGTGTTGCCGGCGAGCCCGTCGATGGCGCGGTAGTTCCGCCAGGCGGCCCGGGCGGGCGAACCGCCGAGGAGCAGCGCGAGGGCGCATGCCAGGAGCATCCCGCGGCGAGGGAAGGTGCCGGCTCGCTTCGATGTGCGATTCACTTCGGCACCACCCCTCCGGTTGCGGCGCTCAGGCCGGGGGACTCGCGCGGCGACTGTCTTCAAAGACGGCCCAGCCTGCTCGATGTTGGTGGGGGCGCGAGCCGGGGTCAAGGAAAACGTCCGGTCACTCTTGGGCCGCGCACCGCGGGAAAGTCCGCCCGACGGCGGCCCAGCGACCACATCGCGCGCTACGGGTCGAGCGCGCTCCGGCCCTCGCGGATGCGCTGCGCGAGGTTCGTGGTGCTGTGACCTTCGCGCAGCGGGAGGCTGAGCACGCGCCCGCCGCGCGATTCGACCGACTCGCGCCCCACGATGTGCTCGATCGCCCAATCGCCGCCCTTCACCAGCACGTCGGGGCGCACCTCCTCGATCAGGCGCAGCGGCGTGTCCTCGTCGAAGACCACCGCCAGGTCCACGCAACGCAGCGCCGCGACCAGCGCGGCGCGATCGTCCTCGCGCACGATCGGACGCGCCGGGCCCTTGAGGCGGCGCACCGAGGCGTCGGAGTTCACTCCCACCACCAGCCGGTCGCCGAGCGCGCGCGCCTGCGCGAGGTACTCGGCGTGCCCGCGGTGGAGCAGGTCGAACACGCCGTTGGTGAACACCACGCGCTCGCCCGCGGCGCGCCACGCCTCGAGCCGCTCGCGCGCGTCGCCCGGCAGCCGGGTGGCGCTCACGCGTGCCACTCCGCGAGTGAGGCGAGCAACTGGGCGGGCGTGCACGCGGCGGTGCCGACCTCGCGGATGACCACGCCCGCGGCGTGGTTGGCGAGGGCGCACGCGTTCGGGTAGTCCGCCCCGGCCGCCAGCGCCGCGGCCACCACGCTCACCACCGTGTCGCCCGCGCCGGTGACGTCGAACACCTCGCGCGCCACCGTGGGCAGGTGGGTGCAGCGTCCGCCGCGCTCGAACAGGCTCATGCCCTGCGGCCCCCGCGTGACCAGCACCGCCTCGGCGTCGAGACGCTTCTGCAGGCCCCAGCCCACCTCCAGCAGGCTGGCCTCGTCGGTGACGCGCACTCCCTGCACGAACCCGGCCTCGTGCTGGTTGGGAGTGAGGATGGACACCCCGCGGTAGGCGTCGATGTGGCTCTCCTTGGGATCCACGCACACCGGCGAGCCCGTGCCGGCGCGCCACGCCGAGCGCGGCCTCGAGCGTGCGCGCGTTCACCACGCCCTTGCCGTAGTCGCTCACCACCAGCGCCGCGCACCCGGGCAGCCCGCGCTCGAGCGCCGCGATCAGGCGCGCGAGCGGCTCGCCCGCGAGGTCGGCGCGCGATTCGTGGTCGGCGCGCACCACCTGCTGGCCGTTGGCGACGATGCGCGTCTTGACCGTGGTGGGCCGCGCCGCGTCGGCCAGCAGCCCGCCGAGGTCCACGCCGAGCGCGCCGAACGCCGAGCGCAGGCGCGCGGCGTCGGGGTCGTCGCCGGTGGCGGCGAACAGCACCGGCGACGCCCCGAGCGCGCACAGGTTGGCGCGCCACGTTGCCGGCGCCGCCGAGGCGGTCGCTCTCGCGCTCGACCTCGACCACCGGCACCGGCGCCTCGGGCGAGATGCGCTCGACGCGGCCCCACACGTAGCGGTCCAGCATGCAGTCGCCGAGCACGGCGATGCGCTGGCCGGCGAAGCCCGCGACGGTGGCGCGCAGGGTCCCGAGATCGAAGGCGGAAGGGCTCATCGGCGCGGCACGCTACACCGCGGCCCCGGGGCGTGCAATGGCGCACGACGCGCGTCGACCGGCGCTCCCGATCGCGCGGGCCGGGAGCTCACCGCGTTCGCTCCTCGCGCCCGAAATCGAACCGCTGCCGGCACCACACCGCGATCGGGCGACCCGCGCGCTCGGCGGGGAAGAACCGCATCGCGTAGGCGCAGCGCGAGGCCGCGCGCACCAGGGCGGTGTCGCGCGTGCCGCCGGCCCACGCCACGTCCACCACGCGGCCGTCCTCGTCCACGTTCACGTCCAGTTCGACACGCGCGGGGGCCGCGCCCGGGGGCACGCTCAGCGGTGCGGCCTCCCGCAGCAGCGGCGGCTTGAGCCCATCGTCCACCACCAGGGCGGGCGGCGCGTCGGCGGGCTCGACCAGTCGCTCGGTCTCGGATGCCGCATCGGGCGGCGGCGGCATCAGAGGCGCGCGTGCCGGCGAGACGCGCGCCACCCACACCCGCGCCCGCGGGGGCAGGCTCACGTCGAGCCGGATCGCGCGCCCGCTGTCGGCCAGCACGTTCACCGCCAGCGGGGACGGCCGCGCCGATGGCGCGGGCCTCCCGCGTTCGCGGGCGCAGCCCGGCACCATGCCGGCCGACGCCGCGAGCAGCGCGAGGGCGAACGGGACCGAGTGATCGATGGGGCGGCTCACCCGCCGGACGGTAGCACGCCGGCCCCGCCGCGGCGCGCTTGTCGCCCCCGCGGCCCGGGTCTAGAGTCGTGGGGTGGCCGGGAACCCACGGGGCACGCCCGTGCCATCGGCGCCGTGGGCGGAGCGCCCGCGCGCCGCGGCTCTCGACCCCCGAGGTGCGAGTGAACTCTCGCGAGCGTGTCTGGGCGGCCCTGAAGGGCGAGCCCGTCGACCGGCCTCCGGTCTCCTTCTGGGGGCACTTCTATCACCGCGAGTCCTCCGCCGCGGACCTCGTCGCCGCCACGCTCGAGTTCCAGCGCGAGCACAACTGGGACTGGGTGAAGCTCAACCCGCGCAAGCACTATCACGCCGAGCCATGGGGCGTGGGCTACCGCTACAGCGGGCGCGCGAACGAGAAGCCGGTGCTCGAGGCGTGCCCGGTCCACCAGGCCACGGACTGGACCGCGATCACCGAGCGCCCGCACGACCAGGGCGCGCTCGGCGAGCAGCTCGAGGCGGTGCGCCTGCTGAAGGCCGCCCTGCCCGCCGACGTGCCGTTCGTCCAGACGGTGTTCACGCCGCTCGCGGTGCTGGGTGAGATGGTGGAGGAGCCCGGGGAATTGCGTCTGCACATGCGCACCCATCCGAACGCGGTGCGCGGGGCGCTCGAGGCGATCACCCGGACCTTCGAGCGCCACGTCCGCGCCGTGCTGGACGCGGGGGCCGACGGCATCTACCTGGCGACCGTGGACTGGGCGACGCGCGACATGCTCGGCCCCGCGGAGCACCGCGAGTGGTCGCGCCCCTACGACCTGCGCCTGCTCGCGGCGGTGGCCGGCGCGCCCTTCAACGTGCTCCACGTGTGCAAGCGCCGGAACCTCCTGTTCGAATGCGCGGACTATCCGGTGGCCGCGTTCTCGTGGGCCGCCACCGATCCGCTCAATCCGTCGCTCGCCGACGCCCTGCCGCGGCTGGCGGGCGCGGTGATGGGAGGCATCACGCACGACGATTCCCTGGTGCGCGCCAGCAGCGACGAGGTGGTCGAGGAGTACCGCCGCGCGCTCGAACAGACCAAGGGCCGGCGCTGGCTGGCGGCGCCCGGCTGTTCGATCCCACCGGCGACGCCGGCCGCCCACCTGCGGGCGGTGCGCGACGCCGTCGATTCCACCCATCTGCCTCTGAGCGCATGATGTGACCGACCCGTCCCCAAAGGAGGTGCCGCGATGAGAGCGATTGCGATCCTCATGGCCACCACACTCGCGTGGGCGACCCTCGCCGCCGCCCAGGAGGGACCGAAGACCACGCCTCAACCACCCGCGACGTCCACGGCCGGAACCGCGACGCCGGCGAACCCGTCGCGCTCCGGCAACACCATAGGCGGCGCGGTGTTCGTGGACGAGATGGCCCCGGACTTCGAGCTCGACGGCTCGCTCGGGCGCCTGGTGCAGCCCTCGAAGCTGCGCGGGGACTGGGTGGTCATGGTGTTCTCGGAACGCCGCGAAGGCCTGCAGGAGCTGGCGAGCATCTTCGGACCGCTCCGGCGCCTCGGCGCGGTGATCGTGGGGGTGTGCGACGAGAACGCGCGCACGCTCCAGAAGGCGCACGAGCGCGAGCCGTGGCCGTTCGTGGTCGCCGCCGACCCGAGCGGCGAGGTCTCGGCGATGTACGGCGTGTACGACCGGCTGCACAGCACCACGGGCTCGGGGTTCTTCGTCATCGACCGTCGGGGCGTGGTGCGGCTGGCGGTGATCGGCCCGCCGGTGCCCCCGGACGAGATCCTCAGCCTGGCGAAGATCCCGATGGGCGCCGCGCAATAGCGCCACGCAATCCGCACGGCGAAGCCCGTCGCCCCGGCCGGGACGGCGGGCTTCGCGTCACTGGTCCGAACGAGTTCCGCGTGCGCCCGGGCGCACGGTTCCCGGCATGCCGATTGCGATGGGTGTGTGGTCCCCCTGTCGATCGATCGATTCTCCACTTCCGGAGGCATGCCCGTGAGGTTCCCCACCTTGCTGGTCGCGCTCACCTTGATGGCGACCTTCCCGTATCAGAACAGCGAGGGCCTGCCGAAGGCGCGGTCCGCCTCGGAGATGTCCCCGCCGGCCCGCTCGATCAGCGCCAACAGCCCCGAGCCCGACGCGACGGTGGTGAGTCCCGGCGACCGCGCTCCCGACTTCGCCTACATCGGGGCCGATGGCTTCGGCGGCCGGCTGCGCAACCTGCTCGCCCAGGGCCCCGTGCTGCTGGTGTTCGGCGCGGGCGAATCCGACCTCGCCGCGCTGCGAGCGCGACCGTGATGCGCTGGTGGGCCTCGGGGTGATCCCGGTGGCGGTCACCAACCTCAAGGCCGGCGCGGTGCGCACGGTCGTCCGGCGCCTCTCGCTCAGCTTCCCCGTCATCCCCGATCCGCGCGCCATCGCGGCCTCCCAGTTCAACAGCCTCGATCCCGCGACCCTGCAGCCGGTGCCGGCCTGGTTCGTGGTGGACCGCTCCGGGCGCGTGCGCGGGCTGCGCCGCGGCTCGATCCCGGCCGCGCGATGGGCCGACGTCGCGGCGAACGCGCTGGCGCTGCCCTCCCCCCGGACGATGCGACCGGCCGCCAAGACGCGCTGACTCACGCCCCGACAGAGTGACGGGGGCGCTGGCCTCGCGGCCGGCGCCCCCGTTCGGTTGCGGCCCCCGCGATCAGGCCGCGCGCGCGGTGCGTCCGTGGCGCTCGAGGTTCTCGCCCAGCTGGCGCAGCACGCGCTCGACGTCCTCGATCGAGAACGGCTTGGACATGATGTGGTCCACGCCGTGCGCGATGGCGGTGCCGCTCTCGAGCTGGAAGCCCCAGCCGGTCACCAGCACGACCGCGATGTCGGGCCGCTGCGACTTCACCGACAGCGCGAGGTCCCAGCCGTTCACCTCGGGCATGCCGAGGTCCGAGAACACCGCGTCGAAGCGGCTCTGCTGGAAGGTCTCGAGCCCGCTGGGCCCGCCCAGCACCGGCACCACGTCCTGTCCCATCGCCCGCAGCAGGTCGGTGAGCACCGAGAGCACCGGCTCCTCGTCGTCCACCGCCAGCACGCGCAGCCGCGGCAGCGGACCGAGCGTGGGCGGCTCGGCCGCCGCCGCGAGCACGCGCTCCGGTCGGGAACGCGAGCGTGAACTGGGTGCCGAGATTGGGCTCGCTCGCGACCGCGATGGTGCCGCGGTGGCGCGTCACGATGCCGTAGGCCACCGACAGGCCGAGTCCGGTGCCCTTCACCTGCTTGGTGGTGAAGAATGGGTCGAACACGCGAGAGCACGTCTCTTCGTCCATGCCGATGCCGTCGTCGCGGATGACCACTTCGACCTCGCGCTCCTGGTCCGCGGTGGAGATCGAGAGGTGACCGCCCCACGGCATCGCGTCCACGGCATTGAGCACCAGGTTGGTGAACACCTCGCGCAGCTCGGACGCGTTCCCGGCCAGCGGGAGCGTCGAGCGCAGGTCGAGCTCCACGCCGATGGCGATGCCGCGGCGCTTGGCGCCGGCCTCCCAGGCCGGCCGCGTCAGCTCGACCACGCCCAGCAGCACGCGGTTCACGTCGAGCGTCTCGAACGACTCGTCCTGGCGCACGCGCGTGAATTCCTGCACGCGGCGCACCGTGTTGGCGCCGTCGAGCGCGGCCTGCTCCACCACCTGGAGCTGGCGGCGCACCTCGGGGTCCTGCACGTCGTGGAGCAGCAGCTGGGTGCGGCCGAGGATGGCGGCGAGGATGTTGTTGAAGTCGTGCGCCACGCCGCCGGCCATCTCGCCGAGCGCGTTCAGCTTGGCGGAGAGCACCAGCTGGGCCTGGGCCTCGCGCAGCTCGTCGAAGGCCTTCTTCATGCCCTCGTAGAGCCGGGCGTTGGCGATCGCCGCGCTGCACTGTCCCGCGAACAGCGTCGCCAGCTCGAGGTCCCCGTCGGTGAACGGGTACTGCCCGCCGCCCGTTCGCGACATGGTGATGACGCCCACCGCCTTCTCGCGATCGAACAGCGGCACGCACAGCAGCGAGGTCGACTCGGGCGGGGTGCCGGGCACCTGGATCGAGCGCGGATCGATCTCGGCGTGGTTCACGATCTCGCCCCGGCCGGTCTGCGCCACGGTGCCGGTGATGCCCTCGCCGAGCTTGAGCCGCACCGCCATCATCTCGTCCTTGTACGCCTCGACGTCGCACGCGGCCGCGAACAGTTCCTGGGCCGGCTCGTCGTAGAGGAACACCGTGCATTCCTCGGTCTGGATCACCTGGCGGGACTGCCGGGCGATGGTGTTGAGGATGGTGTCGAGGTCGAGCGAGTTCACCACCGCATGGCTCACCGCCAGCAGCGCCGCGAACTTCTCCTTCTGGCGCGCTTCGCGCTGGACCAGGTCCGCCAGCGACGCGTCGGCCAGGGCCTCGGCGACGTGCGGCGACAGCGCCACGAACACGCCCTCGGTGCGTCCCTCGAGTTTGAACTCGACGCGCGTGGCCAGCACCGTCCGCCCGGGCGCCGACTGGAATGCGAAGCGCACCAGGTGGAGCTCGTCGCCGGGCGCGCCGCCGGCCGCCAGCGCGTGCAGGACCGCATCACGCTGCGAGGGCTCGAGCAGCTCGCCGAACGCGCGGCCCTCGACCTGCTCGCGCGGCTCGCCCAGCAGGGCGAGCAACGGCGCCGTTCGCCAGCCGCACCCGCTGCTCGGCGTCGAGGTAGACCATCGGCGAGGCCACGCACTCGATCAGCGGGCGGAAGGTCTCGAGCATGCCGCGGAGGGGCTCGCGCTCGTCCCCCGGCGCGGGCAGGTCGTCGGGCATGAGCATCGCCAGCTCGGCACGCGCGACCGCCGACGCGGGAACGCCGAGGCTCAGCCAGCGCCGTGCGGTCTCGCGCAGCACGGTGAACGAGTGCACCCGTCCGGGGTCTTCGAGCGCGGACTCGAAGCGCTCGAGCAGACCATCGGCCTCGGACGACGCCCATTCCTCGCCGAGCGCCGGACCGAGCTGACGGACGATGGCATGGACGAGGCGCGACCGGTACTTGCGCACCAGCTGGCCTGCGGCGGCAGACAAGCGATCTCCTCCATGGCAGGGGGGACACGGCCCATCCTGGGCCCGTTACACCCATGGGTCATCGGCCTGACAAGCAGCGGCCTTGAGCAATGCCCGCGCGGCGGGCGCCCCCCCGGGAGCTGGGCAGTCGGCGTGTGCCGGATGCTCGGGGAGCGGGCCGGGGGGCCGACAAGACGCTCAGCAAGGCCCGGCGACGCGGTTCGGGTGGGCCGGGCCCGAAGGGGTGCGTGTGGGTATTAGCACCCCGTAGGGTCTGGCGCACCCGGATCGCGTCGCCGGCGTGCGCCCACAGCCCACTCTCCCCGGGTGTTGACGCGCCGCGCCGCCGGCGGCTAACGTGCGTCCGTCGGCCCCCGCCGCGATGCGGGGGCCGGTGCGTTCCCGCCCGCGCGACCTCCCCGGCCGCCTCCGCACCCCGGCACCCGCCCCCGCCCGAGGTTCAGCATGCTGTGCCGCGTGCGCACCGCCGCGCTGTGGGGTCTGGAGGCCTTCCCGGTCGAGTGCGAGGTGGACGTCGGCCCGGGCCTGCCCGGGTTCGTGCTGGTCGGGCTGCCCGATGCCTCGGCGCGCGAGGCCCGCGACCGCGTGTGGCCCGCGCTGCGCAACGCCGGCTTCGAGCCGCCCGACCGCCGCGTGACCGTGAACCTCGCTCCCGCCGGTCGCCGCAAGGAAGGTGCCTCGATGGACCTCGCCATCGCCCTCGGCGTGCTCGCCGCCACCGGGCAGGCGCCACGCCGCACGGCTCGACGGCGCCGCGGTGCTGGGCGAGCTGGCGCTCGACGGCACGCTGCGCGGGGTGCGCGGCACGCTCTCGCTCGCCGAGGCCGCGTGGCGCGCCGCGGCCGGCACGCTGGTGTGCGCCGGCGCCGCCGCGCCCGAGGCGGCGCTGGTCGAGGGGCTCGCGGTGCACGCGATGGCCGGGCTCGGGGACGCGGTCGCGTGGATGCGCGGCGCGGAGGTCGCGCGCGCGGAGCCCGCCCCGCCGGACGGGGCCGCGGCGCCGAGGACGGCGACCTCGCCGACGTGCGCGGCCAGGCGCTGGCGCGCCGCGCGCTCGAGATCGCCGCCGCGGGCGGACATCACATGCTGCTGGTGGGCCCGCCGGGCGCGGGCAAGTCCATGCTCGCGCGCCGCGTGCCCGGCATCCTGCCGCCGCTCGAGCCGGACGAGGCGCTGGTGGTGACGCGGCTGCACTCCGCCTCCGGACTGCGCGCGCCCGGATGCGGGCTGATGCGCAGTCGGCCGTTCCGCGCGCCGCATCACTCGGTCTCGCTCGCCGGGTTGGTCGGCGGCGGCAGCCCGCCGCGCCCGGGCGAGACTCTCGCTCGCGCACCACGGCGTGCTGTTCCTCGACGAACTGGCCGAGTACCCGCGTCACCTGCTCGACGCGCTGCGCGAGCCGCTCGAGACCGGCAGCGTATGGATCACGCGCGCCGCCGGCACCGCGCGCTTCCCGGCGCGGGCGCTCATGATCGCGGCGATGAACCCCTGCCCCTGTGGCTGGCTCGGGCATCCGAAGCGCGGCTGTCGCTGCACGCCCGGCGACCTGCAGCGCTACGCCGCGCGCGTGAGCGGACCGGTGCTCGACCGGCTCGACCTGCAGATCGAGGTGCCGGCGCTCACGGCTCGGAGGAGCTGCTGCGCGCCTCACCGGGCGAGCCGAGCGCCAGCGTGCGCGCGCGCGTGCTCGCGGCGCGGGTGCGCCAGCGCGCCCGCGGCGCGCTCAACGCGACGCTGCCCAATGCCACGCTGCGCCAGCAGGTCGCCCTCGACGAGGCGGGACGGCGGCTGCTCGGCGAGGCGGTGGATCGCGGCGGCATGAGCGCGCGCGCGGTGCACCGCGCGATGCGCGTGGCGCGCACCATCGCCGACCTCGCCGGCGAGGAGCGCGTGAGCACGCTGCGCCTGGCGGAAGCGCTGCAGTACCGGGCGTACGAGACGCGGAGATGCGTCGCGGGATGAGCGAACGCCTCGAAACACCACTCCCCCCGCCTGGCGTGGGCCGCGCACCCTCCCGCTGCGCTTCCCCGAGTCCACCCGACGGCCACCGCCGGGCGCACGTCCCCGTCCCGTGCACGTGCAGGTCGGCCTGCACATCCACGGGCTCGCGGCTCATGCGCTACGTCTCGTCGCGACCATAGGCCTTGAAGGTCATGATGAGCGCGGGGATCAGCAGCAGGCCTTCCAGGACCATGAACACGGGCGCGCCCGTGTTCGCGGAGCCCTGGCGGTAGAGGCCCGCGGCGAACATCCGGAACAGGCCGAGGGCCAGGAAGAACCAGCCGGAAAGCGTCACCAGCACAGTCCAGTCACGTGTCCAGTGAGGGTGGGCGCGCACCACCGCCAGCCCCCCCACGAACATCAGGACTCCCGAGAGATAGACGACCGGGGGGATCTGGGCATCGTAGAGATGCGGTTGCACGAGCGGGAACTCCGAGACGAGCATCGCGATCATCGTGGGACCGACGAGACCCGCGATGCGCTTCGAGTTCGGCATGACGACCTCCTTCTCGTTCGGGGCAGCCCGGTGGATCGCGGTCGAGCGGCGGCGGCCGGCCGCCGCACGCCGACCTTCAGGGGCGCCGGTGAACCCGCCGCGCTGACCGCCGGCTACCGGAACACGGCGTGAGCGACCGCCGATTCCCAGCCCCAGTAGATCAATGCGACGGCCGTGAGGTCGAAGGTCGCATGGGCGACCATCGGAAGCCAGAGCGCCTCGGTGACCCCGTAGATGGTGCCGAACACCAGGCCCGTCACCGCCGCCTGCTCCACGCCGGGGAGCCCCTGGTCATGATAGTGCGCGAAGGCGAACAGACCCGACGTGACCAGCACGGTGACGATCCGCGCCGCCAGGCGCCGGCATGGGATCGGCGCTCATCCGTGCGGTGTCCTGAGGACTCGTGGATGGTTCCGGCCGGCCGAACGTGCCGCGCGATGCGCGGGCCCTCAGCGTTCGATCGTGACCACGTGCGCCTGCATCTTGCCGTCCACGGCGCCGCTCCCGAAGCGCCGGGCGATCGCCTCCTCCGCCCGGTCGGTCGCCTCCCCGAGCCGCGAGGGGTCGAGCGTCTCGATCTCGTTCCGCAGCGGAGTCCCCTGGCAGAACGCGATCGCGGTGGCGCGGGCAGATGCCGCCAGGCTGCGGGCCGCCACTGTGCCGATGTGGGGCGGCGCCGCGAACCCGCCGACCCGCAGGTCCCGCGCGATGGTCGCGGTGTCGTGATAGCCGTGGGGCGTGCGCTCCATGAAGCGGGGCGGGTCCGCGGGGAAGAGCGATTCGAGCGCGGTGGCCACGGTGTGGGCGAATTCGTTCTCCTCGATCCGGTCCCACACGCTGAAGTGAAAGACCCCTCCCGCCCCCAGGACTCGACGCGCTTCCGAATACGCCTGCGACTTGTCGGGGAAGAACATGGCCCCGAACTGGCACACCACGGCGTCGAACGTCCCGTCCTCGAAGGGCAGTCGCATCGCGTCCGCCTGGCGCCACTCCACCGGCCGCCGCGTCCCCAATTCAGCCGCCAGATCGAGCATGGATGGGTTCAGATCGGTGGCCACGATCGATGCGCTCTCCGGCAGCGCGGACGCCAGCTCGCGGGTCACCACCCCGGTTCCGGCCGCGATCTCGAGCACGCAGCGCGGGGATCGCGAAGCGACCCGATCCGCCAGGTCCCCCGCGTAGGGCCGGAAGATCATCGGAACGAGCAACTCTTCGTAGAGGTAAGGGATCGGGCCGTTGAAGAGGTTCGGGGCAGGTGCGGGGTTCACGGGAGGGTCCCTGGGTTCGGGGTGCGCATCGCGGCATCTCGATTGGGTAGTAGATGGCCCACCGCCCCGGCGGGTGCGCCCCTTCTGGTGGGTTCGTCCCGTCGCGGATCCGCCGCCTCAACCCGCTGCCCGCGTTCGGCTTGAAAGAAACTTGAAATGACCCCTTGCGCACCGCGCGCGCCGCGCGGATACTCTGTTCGTCATCCGGTTGCCGTGGACGTGCTGGAAAGCGCTTTCTCTTGCCGCCAGATTCGATCTGGCGGTTTTTCGTTAGTGCCGCGCAGACCGCCACGAGTCGGACGACATCCGGTCAGGGTGACCGGTCCGTAGCCGCCACGTTTGGCGGCATACCGGGACCATCAGTCCCGGGCTATCGAAGGAGTACGCAGTGGCTATCGGAACCGTGAAGTGGTTCAACGAGGCGAAGGGTTTCGGCTTCATCTCCCAGGCGGACGGCGAGGACGTGTTCGTGCACTTCTCGACCATCCAGGGTGATGGCTTCAAGACCCTCGCAGAGGGCGAGAAGGTGGAGTTCGACGTGACCCGCGGGCCGAAGGGCCTGCAGGCGGCGAACGTCCGCAAGGCGTAGGCCCGCCTCGGGTACCGCCTCACCATCGCGGGGGCGGCAGGCGCAAGGCCTGCCGCCCTTCGCGTTTCCCACACCGCACCCCCGTGCGGCTTGTCAGGGCGCTGACCGGGCCGGGAAGAACCGGCTTGATTTTCGCGGCCACACCGCCGATATTCCCCTCGTCTTCCGGTTGCTGTGGATGTGCTGCGAAGCGCCTTCGAACGCCGCCAGGTCGACCTGGCGGTTTTCTTGTTAGGTCTCGCAGTCCTTCCCGGACGGGGACATCCGGTCAAGGTGACCGGTCCGCAGCCGTCGCGTATGGGCGGCACATCACGGGACCTGCGGGTCCTGGCAATCCAAGGAGTATGCAGTGGCGATCGGAACCGTGAAGTGGTTCAACGAGGCGAAGGGTTTCGGCTTCATCTCCCAGGCGGACGGCGAGGACGTGTTCGTGCATTTCTCGACCATCCAGGGTGACGGCTTCAAGACCCTCGCAGAGGGCGAGAAGGTGGAGTTCGACGTGACCCGCGGGCCGAAGGGCCTGCAGGCGGCGAACGTCCGCAAGGCGTAGGCCCGCCTCGGGTACCGCCTCACATCGCGAGGGCGGCAGGCAACCTGGCCTGCCGCCTTTCGCACATCGAGCGCGCGAACATCGCGCCTCCGCATCATCCGCCGCCGGGCCCGCGCGATCGCGCGCCTTCCCCGCGGCCCTACCCATCGCAGCACCAGGAGACCTCATGCCGTTCTCGTCCCTCGGGCTCCCCGCGTCCATCGTCAAGGGCGTGCGCGCCGCTGGCTACACGCGAGCCCATGCCCATCCAGAAACGCGCCATCCCCCTCATCCTCGAAGGCCGCGACGTCGTCGGCGCCGCCCAGACCGGCACCGGCAAGACCGCCGCGTTCGTGCTCCCGATCCTCGCCCGGCTGCTCGAGGGCCCGCGCCGGCTGCGCGCGCTGGTGCTCTCGCCCACGCGCGAGCTCGCCGCCCAGGTCGAGACCAACGCCCGCGACTACGCGCGCTTCACCGACCTGCGCGTCGGCGTGGTGTTCGGCGGCGTGCCCGATCGGCCCGCAGGAGCGCATGCTCCGCAACAGGGCGTGGAGCTGCTGGTCGCCACCCCGGGCCGCCTGCTCGACCTGCACGGCCGCCAGAGCGTCGCGCTCGACGAGGTCGAGATCCTGGTGCTCGACGAGGCCGACCGCATGGTGGACATGGGCTTCGCGCCCGACCTCGGCCGCATCCTGCGGCTGCTGCCCGAGAAGCGCCAGACGCTGATGTTCAGCGCCACCATGCCGCCCGACCTCAACAAGGTGGCGAGCCAGGCGCTGGTGGATCCGGTGCGCATCGATCTGGCGCCGCCGAGCCGGCCCGCTGCGGGCATCACGCAGGCGGTCTACCCGGTGCCGCGCCATCTCAAGACCGACCTGCTCGACGATCCTGCTGTCCAAGGACGAGGTCGGCAGCGTGATCGTGTTCGCGCGCACCAAGCACGGCGCCGACCGGCTGGCGCGCCAGCTCCAGCGGCGCGGGCACATCGGTGGCGGCGCTGCACGGCGACCGCACCCAGAGCCAGCGCGAGCGCGCGCTCTCCGACCTGCGGCGCGGCCGCGTGCAGGTGCTGGTGGCGACCGACATCGCGTCGCGCGGCCTCGACGTCGAGGGCATCTCGCACGTCATCAACTTCGACGTGCCGCGCGGCGCCCGAGGACTACGTGCACCGCATCGGCCGCACCGGGCGCGTGGACGCGGTGGGCGACGCGTTCACGCTCATGGGCCCCGAGGAGCAGAAGGACCTGGTGGCCATCGAGCGCTTCCTCGGCAAGAGCCATCCCGCGCGTGCTGCTGCCCGACTTCGACTACAAGCGCCGCGCCGAGCCCCAGCCCGACCGCGAGCATGAGCCGGCGCGCGTCCGCCGCACGCCGGCGCCGCGCCCGCAGGTGCGCCGCGTCGAGATCATGCGCCCGCCGGGGACCCGGCCGGCCCACACCCCCGGCGGGCCCTCACTGGCGCCGGCCGCGCCGCGCGCGGAGTCGCCGCGGGCCGCCGCTCCCGGACAGCCGCGGAGCGGCGCCATGGACGACGTGCACGGGCGCCGCAAGCGCATGGTGCCCCCGGGCAAGGACCGCCGCCGCCGGTGAGCCCTGGCGCGCCGCGCGTCGGTCGCGCGCGGCGCGCGCTCACAGGTCGAGCACCACGCGGCAGCGGCAGTCGGGCGGCGCGAGCGCGAGTTCGAGCGCGTGGTGGGACACCGCCTTGATCTCGCGCAGGAACACCTGGCGCGCCGGATCGCGCGGCACGCCTTCGAGCACGGCTTCGAGCGCGCATGCTCCCATCCGCTCGATCCGGCAGGCGGTCCAGGTCGCGCCGCGCAGTTCGGCCTCGAGCAGCGCGGTGTTGAGCCAGTGCACCAGCAGGTCGGCAGCGTCGTGGCCCTCCACCGACACGCGCGCGGACACACTCGCCGGGCCACCGGGCGGCTCGATCACCTGAGCGAGCACCGCCAGCGCCGCGAGCGCATGCAGCCGCTCGGGGGTCTCCGCCCACACCTCGAGCCCGAGGTCCGCGGTGTGATCGAACGTGCGCCAGCCTTCGCTCATGGGCCGGAGGATAGCCGAGCGCGGCGGCGCGCTACAGCATCTCGCGGCTGCGCAGGCTCACCACGCCGCGCGCCGCGACGATGACGTGGTCGAGCACCCCGATCCCCACCATCTCGCCCACCTGCACCAGGCGCTTGGTGATGCTCAGGTCCTCTTCGCTGGGCTCGGGATCGCCGCTGGGATGGTTGTGCACCAGGATCACGCTCGCGGCCGAGTGCGTGATGGCGGGCAGGAACACCTCCCGCGGGTGCACGATCGAGGCGTTGAGGCTGCCCACGGAGACGGTCTCGCGCGCCTGCATCTCGTGGCGCGCGTTGAGCAGGAGCACGACGAAATGCTCCTTGCGCGCGCGCGCCAGATCGCGCACCTGCGCCAGCACGTCGTCCGGTCCGCGGATGGCGGGGCTGGTCAGCGGCCGCTCGGTGGCGCGGCGGCCGAGCTCGAACGCCGCCGCGAGCGCCGCCGCGCGCGCCGGGCCGATGCCCGGCACCAGCATCCAGCGCGCGCTCGACCAGGTGGCCAGTTCGGCCGGCGCGCGCCGTGCCAGCGCGCGCCCGATGCGCGAAGCGCTGCGACCGGGAGTGCCCGAACCGAGCACCAGCGCGAGCAGGTCGGCGTCGGCCAGCGTGGCGGGCCCGTGGGCGCGCAGACGCTCGCGGGCGCGCGGGGGCGGGGTGGGCAGGGCGGTGGCGGGCGTTTCGCGTGGGATCTCGGGTCGCATCGATGGCTCGCGGGGGCGAGACGAGGGGGCGGGACGGCGGCCGGCATGGCGCGGGCGACCGGGGTGGCGCGGGGTGACGCGTTGAGAGGGCAGGCGGTCTCTGCGATAATCCCTCCTCGGTTCCCATCCGACCCCGCCGCGCGACACGATCTCCACGAGAGGACTGCATGCGACGTGCCATCCAGGGTATCGCCGGGGCGCTGCTCGCGCTCGCCCTGCTCCCGGCGGCGGCGCTTCCCCAGGGCGTCCAGTTGAAGACCGTCAACGCGATCGGGCTGCTCGACTACGGGCGCCCCCCGACCTTCAAGACCGGCCAGTGGGTCAAGTACCGCATGATCGGCCAGAGCGCGAACGGCACCGTCGATGACTACTTCGTGACCATCGCCATCGTCGGGGAGGAGCGCTTCTGGGGCGAGGAGTGCTTCTGGATCCAGACCGTCACCGAGCGTGCGAAGGGCTCCCCCGCGGTGGTGGCGACCCTGATGTCCTACGACATCTTCAAGGACCCGGAGGCGCAGAAGAACCTGCAGTCCTACCAGCGGAAGATGATCGTGGGCCTCGACGAGGAGGGCCGCCCCGACGTCCAGATCATGAAGCGCCCCCGGGAGAGCCTGCTCCAGCGCGACAGCAAGAAGATCGCGTCGCACGTCTACTTCGACACCCTGGGCACCGACACAGTGCAGGTGCCGGCCGGCACGTTCGACGTGATCAAGATCCGCATCCGCCAGGGTTCGTCGACCTCTTCGGACACCCCCGACAGCACGCAGTACACCGAGATGCGCGAGACCCGGGTCGCGTACATGGCGGGGAAGGTCCCGGTCAGCGGACTGGCGCGGGAGGACGTGGACTACCTCCTCCAGCGCAAGACCTGGCTCATCGGCAAGTCGGGGACGGGCGACATGCTCACGCTCGAGCATGCGACCGGGCGCGCGAACCTGATCGCCTCGGGAACCGGCTACAAGACCGACCTGCTGCCTCCCGAGTGGCAGCACGACCTCGACGCGGTCACCCTGCCGCCGGCCGCGTCCGCCCCGGCCCCGAGGCTCTCGCCGGTCAAACGCGCCGCCCGGCCCCGACCACCCAGACGCTGAGGGGTTCGCCGCTGACGCGGTGAGGGCGCCCCGCCCCGGCGGGACGCCCTCACGCGTGTCTCCGGGCTGCCGGGCGGGCCTACGCGAACAGCCCGCGCGCGAACGCCTCGGGGTCGAACGGCTCCCAGTCCTCGATCCCCTCGCCCAGCCCGACCACGCTGATGGGCAGGCCCAGCTGGTCGGCGATGGCGAGCACCGCGCCGCCGCGTGCGGTGCCGTCGAGCTTGGTGAGCGCCACGCTGGTGACCGCGACCGCGCGCTGGAACTCGCGGGCCTGGGCCAGGCCGTTCTGCCCCAGCGTGGCGTCCAGCACCAGCAGCACGTGGTGCGGCGCCCCCGGCACGACGCGCTCGCACACGCGCTTCATCTTCTCGAGCTCGGCCATCAGGTTGTGGCGCGTGTGAAGGCGGCCCGCGGTGTCCACCAGCACCGCCGCGGTGCCGCGCCGCAGCGCGGCGGCGAGCCCGTCGTGCACCACCGCGGCCGGATCGGAGCCATCGCGCGCGCGGACCAGTTCCACCCCGGCACGCTGCGCCCACACCGCGAGCTGATCGACGGCCGCGGCGCGGAACGTGTCGGCGGCGACCAGCAGGGTCGGGCTCCCGTCGCGCGTGAAGCGCGCCGCGAGCTTGCCCGCCAGCGTGGTCTTCCCGACGCCGTTCACGCCCACCAGCAGCGCGACCCACGGACGCTCGGGGCCGGGACTGAAGTGCGCGCGGGTGGCGCCCACCATCGCGGCCGCCGCGCGCTCGAGGGCGTGGCGCAGGTCGAGCGCCGCGTCCGCGCGCATCAGGACCTCGGCGTGCTCGAGCAGGCGCTCGGCGGTCCGCGGCCCGGCGTCGGCAGCCAGCAGCGCCTCCTCGAGCGCGGCGCGCGTGGCGGGATCCACGCTGCGGCGGCCGAGCAGCTCGCCGACGCTCGATTCGAGGCCTTCGCGGGTGCGGCTGAGGCCCTGCCGGAGGCGGTCCCAGAGGCTCATGGCGCCCACCGGCCGGGCGTGCCGCGTCCCCCGGCCCGCGCCGGCGCGCGCGGCGAGCGCGGGCCGCTCATCCCCGGTCGGCGGTGGCGACGAGCTCGCGGTGGCCGGGGCTCGACGCGTCCTGCCCGTCGAAGCGCACTGAGACCAGCTTGGAGACACCCAGCTCCTGCATGGTCACGCCGTAGAGGCAGCGGGCGGACTCCATCGTCTTCTTGTTGTGCGTGATGACCACGAACTGGGTCTTGTCGCTGAAGCGGTCGAGCATGCGCAGGAAGCGCTCCACGTTGGCATCGTCGAGCGGCGCGTCCACCTCGTCGAGCAGGCAGAACGGCGACGGCTTCACCAGGTAGATCGCGAACAGCAGCGCGATGGCGGTGAGCGCCCGCTCCCCGCCCGACATCAGGCTGATGCTCTGCAGGTGCTTGCCGCGCGGCTTGGCCGCGATCTCGATCTCGCACTCGAGCGGGTCCTCGCCCACCATGCGCAGCTCGCAATCCCCGCCCTCGAAGAGGGTCTTGAAGATGTCGCGGAAGTGCCCCTGCACCTTCGAGAAGGTGTCGCGGAACAACTCGCTGGCGGTGACGTTGATCTTCTCGATCGCCTCGAGCAGCTGGGTCCGCGCGCTGGTGAGGTCGAGCCGCTGCTGCACCAGGAAGGTGTAGCGCTCCTTCTTCTTGGAGTATTCCTCGAGCGCCAGCAGATTCACCACGCCCAGTCCGCGGAAGCGCTCGCGCGACTCCGCGAGCCGCTTCGACGCCTCCTCGGGGTCCCAGCCCTCGGCGGGGGCCGCGGGCGTCCACTGCGCGGGGTCCATCTGGTACTCGGTGCGCAGGCGCTCGAACGTGAGCTCGAGCTCCTGGTGGGTCTGGATGCGGCTGAGCTCGAGCTGGTGGAGCAGCTCGGCCAGCTCCGTCTGCTCGAAGCGCCGCTGGCGCGTGAGGGTCTCGCCGGCGGCGACCTCCTCCTTGAGCGCGCCCATGCGCCGTTGCAGCTCGACCACGCGCTCGCGCTGGCTCGCCTCCGACTCGAGCAGGCCGGTGAGGCCCGCGGAGAGCCCCGTGACCTCGGCCTCGATGGACGCCACCTGCTGGCGCGCGTCGCGCTCGTCGGTGGCGCGCGACTCGAGCCCGGCTTCGAGCTCGCGCCGCGTCTGTTCGGCCCGCGCCCACTGCGCCTCGTGCTCGCCCGCGTCGCGCGAGAGCCGCAGCAGCCCTTCGCGCCCGGCGGCCGCATTCTGGGCGGCCTCCTCGCGCCGGGCCTCGAGCGCGCTGACGGCGCCATCGAGCTCGGCCAGCTCCGCGCGCGCCCGGCCGAGCTGGTTCTGGAACGCGGCCAGATCCTCCTCGGCCTGCCGGAGCGCGTGCGCCAGGGTCTCGAGCTCGGCCTCGATGCCCTCGATCTCGCGGCCGCGCTCGCCGGACTCGGTCTCGGCCCACTTCGCCTCGCGCCCGGCGGCGTCGATCTCGCGCGCCAGCTTCTCGATGGCATCGCGACGCGCGTCCACCTCGGCCTGCGCGGCCGCGCGGCGACCGACCGCCTGCCCGCGCCGCGCCTCGATGCCGGCGCGCTCGCCCTCGAGGCCCTCGATGCCGAGCGACAGTTCGGCGACCTGCCCGCTCAGCTCGCGGATCTGCATCTCGCGGTGGAGCAGCCCCGAGAGGTTGCGCAGCGAGCCGGCGCGCACCCGGCCGCGCTCCCACACCTCGCCGTCGAGACTCACGAAGCGCAGCCCGCCCTCGGAGTGCGCGGCCAGCCGGGACGCGGTGGCGCGGTCCTCGACCACGATGACGCTCCCGAGCAGGCGGTCCACCAGCGCGCGGTGGCGGGAGTCGCAGCGCACCAGGTCGGACGCGCGCCCGAGCACTCCGGGCTCGGCCGGCGTCGGGTGCGGGGTGTGCGCGCCGATCGACGACACGTCGATGAGGGTGGCCCGTCCGCTCTCGAGGTGGCGCAGACGGCCGAGCGCGCCCTCGAGCGCCGCGTGACTCTCGACCAGCACGAACGCCGACGCCTCGCCCAGCGAGGCCTCGAGCGCGTCGAGGTACTTCTGCGGCACCTCGAGGACATCGGCGATCATGCCGATCACGCCCGCGGGCTTCTCGCCGCCCTCGAACAGCGCCTTCACGCCCTCGGACACGCCTTCGAAATTGCGCTTGAGATCGAGCAGCGTGGAGAGCCGCGATTCCGCGGCAGCCTGGTCTTCGCGGCGCCGCGCGAGCGCGGCCTCGGCCTCGCGCGCTTCGGCGGCGAGCGCCTCGAGCATGCGCTCGACCTCGCCGTGGGCCAGCACCGCCTGGTCGAGCGCGGCCTCGAGCTCCGCGCGCCGGCCTTCACCGGCGGCCAGCACGCGCCCCAGCTCGCCGAGCCGCGCGTCGATCTCGGCACGGCGCCCGCGGGCCACCTCGAGGCGCTCCGCGAGCGCGGTCTGGCGCTCGCGCACGCGCTCGCAGGTGCCGCGTTTGTCCGCCTCCGCCGAGAACAG
The DNA here is from genome assembly GCA_963776245.1 of Candidatus Eiseniibacteriota bacterium. Taxonomy (GTDB): domain Bacteria; phylum Eisenbacteria; class RBG-16-71-46; order RBG-16-71-46; family RBG-16-71-46; genus CAVSAC01. The sequence goes on from CAVZLN010000008.1 coordinate 359,689, forward strand.
CTCGAGCGAGAGCTGCTTGTGGTCGGCGGCGATCAGGCGGCGCTGGCGCAGCTCCGATTCGACCGCGCCCAGCGCCTGTTCCCCCGCCTCGGCGTCGGCCTGCGCGGTGCCGAGCGCGGCGCGCAGCTCGGCGAGGCGCGACTGCGAGTCCCGCTCGCGCGCGCTCACCTCGGTGAGGCGCTCGCGCATGCGCCCGCTCTCGGCCGCGTCCTCGTCGGCCCGCCGCAGCAGGCCGGCCGAGCGCTCGCGCAGCAGCACCACCTGGTGCTCGGCGCGCGTGCGCGCCTCCTCGCGGTCGTGCAGCCCGCCCTGCGCCGTGGTCAGCTCGCGCTCGACCTCGAGCAGGGCGAGCTTGCCGGTCGTTGAGCGCGGCCTCGAGCCGGTCCAGATCCGCGGCGACCCCCTCGCGGCGCACCGCCTCCTCCTGCCACTGCTCCTTGGACTCGGCCTCCTTGCGCTGCAGCTCCTGCACGCGGCCCGCGGTGAGCGCCAGGTCGAGGTCGCGGATCTCGTCGCGCAGGCGCTGGTACCGCCGCGCCTTGCCCACCTGGCGCGCCAGCGAGCGCAGTTCGCGCTCGATCTCGAACACGATGTCGTTGAGGCGCGTGAGGTCGGTCTCGGTGGCGTCGAGCTTGTTGAGCGCCTCCTTCTTGCGCGACTTGTACTTGGTGATCCCCGACGCCTCCTCGAACAGGAACCGGCGATGGCCGGAGTTGTCGGAGAGCACGTGGTCCACCATCGAGCGCTCGATCACCGAGTAGGCATGGCTGCCCATGCCGGTGTCGGAGAACAGGTCGCGGATGTCCTTGAGGCGGCACGGGGCCTTGTTGAGGAAGTACTCGCTCATCCCCGAGCGGAACACGCGGCGCGAGATCGTGACCTCGGAGAACTCCGTCGGCAGGATGCCGCGGTCGTTCTTGAACGTGAGGTGCACCTCGGCCAGATTGAGCGGCTTGCGCGACGGGCACCCGTTGAAGATCACGTCCTCCATCGAGTCGCCGCGCAATTGCTTCGCGCTCTGTTCGCCCATCACCCAGCGGATGGCGTCCGAGACGTTGGTCTTGCCGCAACCATTCGGACCGATGACCCCGGTGATGCCTTCCCCGAAGGACAGCGAGGTCTTGTCGACGAACGACTTGAATCCCTGGAGTTCGAGCCGGTTCAGAAACATCCGTGTCCCCTCTCGCGTGCTCCCCGCGGGGAGCCGGACCGCGGGTGCGACCGAGATCGCTCGTTGCCGAGACGTCGGTGTGGTGCGGGTTGCGCGTGCGCTGTCTCAGTGGCGGACCGGAGACCCCCGGCGGGGCCATTCCGCCGTCAAGATGCACAATCCCTGCGTCTTGACGGACCCCCGGGTCCGAGCGTCGGCCGTGCTGCCTGTGACCCGTGAAGTTAGCGGCCGCGCGCGCGGGGGTCAATGACTGGTTGCGCCCTCAGCCCCCGGAGCCCCACGCCTTGCCGAGCGCGGTGGCGGCCATGCCGACCTCGCTCTCGGTGAGCGTGCGCACGTCGAGGCGGAAGCGACGGGCGCGGATGGTGCCGATGACCGCGGGCTCGGCGGCGCGCGCCCGCGCTTCGAGCGCGAAGGCGTCGAGCGCCGGGTGGGCGATCTCGACCACGAAGCCGGGCAGCCGCTGGAGCGGCAGCGCGCCCCCGCCCACCTCGCCGTCACCCTTCGCCACCTGCGCGGTGAGCCCGGGAACGCGTGCGGCCAGCTCGTGGGCCAGCCGCAGCGCGCGCTCCTCGAGCGCCCCGGGGTCCGCGCCCAGCATGACCAGCGTGGGGATCTCGCGCAGCGCCCGCGCGGGATCGGCGTAGAGCGGCAGCGTGGCCTCGAGCGCCGCGAGCGCCAGCTTGTCGAGGCGCAGCGCGCGCGCCATCGGGTCCTTGCGGATACGCTCGACCCACTTGCGCCCTCCCAGGATCAGCCCGGCCTGCGCGCCTCCGAGCACCTTGTCCCCCGAGAACGTCACCACGTCAGCGCCGGCGGCGAGGCTCTCGGCCACGGTCGGCTCGTGCTCGAGCCCGAACGCGGCGAGATCCACCAGCGCGCCACTGCCGAGGTCCTCGAGGAACGGGATGCGGTGCCGTCGCGCCAGCTTCGCCAGCTCGCGCGGATCGGGCTGCGCGGTGAAGCCCTGGACGCGGAAATTGCTGCGATGCACGCGCAGGATGGCGGCCACTCCCGGGTGCTTCGCCAGCGCGCGCTCGTAGTCGCGCAGGTGCGTGCGGTTGGTGGTGCCCACCTCGACCAGCGTGGCGCCGCTCTTCTCCATGATGTCGGGGATCCGGAACGAGCCCCCGATCTCCACCAGCTCGCCGCGCGAGACCACGACCTGGCCGCCCGCGGCGAGCGCCGAGAGCGTCACCAGCAGGGCGCCCGCGCCGTTGTTCATCACCGCCGCGGCCTCGGCGCCGGTGAGACGCGTCAGCCAGCGCTCCACCCCCAGCCCGCGCTCGCCGCGCCGGCCGGTGGCGAGATCGAATTCGAGGCTGGCGTAGCCCGCGGCGACCTCCGCCACCGCGCGGCGCGCCCGCTCCGAGAGCGGGGCACGGCCGAGATTGGTGTGGAGCACGATGCCGGTGGCATTGAGCACGCGCCGCAGCAGGGGCCGGGCCTGCGCCCGGGCGTGGGCGGCGGCGAGCGTGGCGAGCGTCGCGGCGCTCTCGGGCGCCGCGCCCCGGCGAAGCGCCGCGCGCGCGGCGGCGATCACCGCGCGCACCGCCTCCACCACGAGCGGGCGCGGGAGCGCCGTCAGCGCCTCGGCGAGCGCCTCGTGGCGGAGCACGGTCTCGACCGCGGGCAGGGAACGCAGCGCGGGCGTCGGACGCGAAGCCGGGCGAGGGGTCAAGGTCCGCTCCTATCGGTGGCTCGGGCGCCGGATCGTGTCCATGGGCCGAGGTTCATAGCAACCCGGCAGAGCTTATGCAAGACGGTGGCGAACCACGGCCCGGTGGCCTCCCCGGGGTGCACCCGCGCGGACCCCGCAGGGGTTCCCGGAGCGCATCCGGTCCACCCCGCTCAGGGGTGCGGATGGCGGAAGAACCGGCCGATAACGGGACCTGAGTCCATTGTCGCCCCCGCAGGGGACCCACCTTCCCGGAGGCCCTCATATGCTCCCACGGCAGGGCCATCCCGAGCCCGGACCGGTCTCCACCGCTCCCGCGGAACCCGCGGGGGGCGAAGGCCGGGGCGCGCCCGCGAGCGTCGCGCCGCGGGAGCGCCCCGACCGCGCGAAGCGCTTCGACTGGATCGGACTGCGGTCCCGGCTCGCACTGCTCGCGGGCCTCGGCGTCGTGGCGGTCGGGATCGGGAACTACGCCCTGCTCGCCACCCTGACGCGCGAGTGGCTCGACCGCGAACTCGAGGTGCGCGGGCGCACGCTCGCGAGCGCGGTCGCGGCGCGCATCGCCACGGCCTCGCTGGCGCGCGACCCCGAAGGGGTCCAGCGCGAGCTGCGCTACGCCGCCGGCGAGCCCGACATCCTGGGGGCCGCGTTCCACGCCGCCGATGGCACGCGCATCGCCGAGTCCAGCCGGCGCCCGGCGCTCTGGCGGGCACTGCCGTGGAGCGCTCCGCCGGCCACGGCGGATCCCGTCACGGTGCGCGCGCTGCACGTGGGGACGGAGCACGGCATCGAGGTGATCGTGCCGTTCAGCGCCGATCCCGCGGCGCGGCCGCTCCCGTACGGACAGGTGGGCCCGACGGGGCCGGGAGCGCCGCCCGCATCCCCGGGCACCGTCCCGGCGGGCTGGGTGCGCCTGCTGGTGTCGCGCGAACGGATCGACGCGGCGATGCGGAGCACGCTGCGGGTCGGGCTGGCGGTGGTGCTCGCGTCGCTGCTCCTCGTCCTGGTGCCGATCGGGCTGCTGATGCGGCGCATGCTGCGTCCGCTGCGCGAGGCGAGCGTGCTGGCCCACGAGATCGCGGAAGGCCGCCTCGATCGCCGCCTCCAGGCGCGCGGGAATGACGAGCTCGGCACGCTCGCGCGCTCGATGAATCGGATGGCCGCCGGACTGGTCCAGGCGCGGGCCACCGCGCACGCCGAGGCGTCGGCGCTGAGGGTCGCGGCCGAGGCGGTGATCGCGATCGCGCGCGAGGCGCGCGTCACCTCGGACCCGCGCACCGTGTTCGACGCGGTGGCGGTGGAGCTGCGCCGGGTGACCGGTTGCGCCGGCGTCGCGCTGGTGACGGTGGACCCGGATGCCAGCGCGCCCTTCGTCCAGCAGGTCGACGGCGCGCCGGTCTGGAAGCGGGTGATCAACTCCTCGCCCCTCGGCAACGACCTGCGCGCGACCCTCGGCGACCCCGGCGACCGCCCGGCGCGCCTGGTGCTCGGCGGGCGCACCGATGGCATGTCGCGCGAGCTCGCGCGCGTCGGGATGCTCACCGCGCTCATCGTGCCGCTGCCGCTGGATGATGGGCCACCGTCGGGGCTGCTGATGGTGGCGGAACGGCCGGACGCCTTCCCCGCTTCCGAGGTGAACGTCGTCGCCGGCCTCGCCAGCCACCTCTCCTCCGCGCTGCGCGCCTCGCTGTTGCGCGAACGCCTCCAGCGCTCGGTCGACGATCTCGAGAAGACCCGGGCCCAGCTCCTGCACTCCGAGCGCCTGCGGGTCGCGGGCGAGATGGCGTCCGGCATCGCCCACGACTTCAACAACGTGCTCGGCGCGATCCAGGGGCGCGCGCAATTGCTGCGGCGCCAGATGACCGCCGGCGCCCTGGACGAGGTCCAGCTCACGCGCTCGCTGGAGATCATCGAGCAGGCCGCGCGCGACGGCGCGGAGACGGTGAGGCGGCTGCGCCAGTTCGGGCGCCCCGCCGACTCCGCGCGGCTGGAGCGCGTGAGCATCGGGCTCTCGCTGCGCGAGGCGGTCGAGTACACGCGCACCCGCTGGGAGAACGAGGCGCAGGCCGCGGGGCGCCGCATCGAGGTGGTGCAGGAGATCGATCCCGAGTCGTGGATCGAGGGACGGGGCACCGAGGTCCGCGAGGTCTTCACCAACCTGATCCTCAACGCCATCGACGCGCTCCCCGACGGGGGCGCGATCCGCGTCGGCTGCGTGTCCGCCGGCCCGCTGGTGCGTGTCTGGGTGGAGGACGACGGCATCGGCATGCCGGCCGAGGTGCGAGTGCGGATCTTCGATCCGTTCTTCTCCACCAAGGGCGAACGGGGCACCGGGCTCGGGCTCTCGGTGGTCTTCGGCATCGTCCAGCGCCACGGCGGGACGCTCGACGTGCAGAGCCAGCCCGGGGAGGGGACCCGCTTCGAGATGACCTTCCCGCGGGTCGCCCAAGCCGAGGGGACCCCCGAGATCGCCTCCCTGCCGCAGGCTCCGGCGGCCGGGCTCGATGTCCTGATCGTGGACGACGAGCCGGCGGTCCGCGGGCTGCTGAGCGAGATCCTCGCCCTGCTCGGTCACCGCGTGGTCGAGCGGGCCTCGGCGGAATCGGCGCTCGAGTTCTTCGAGGGCCGGCGCTTCGACCTGGTGCTGACCGACCTCGGCCTGCCGGGGATGAGCGGCTGGGACCTGGCGCGCCGGCTGCGGGCCGCGGACCCGCGCGTGACGATCGGATTCGTCACCGGATGGGGCGAGGACGTCTCCCAGGAGAAGGTCGAGGAGGCCGGAGGGAACGGCTTCATCGGCAAGCCCTTCAGCATCGAGGACGTGGAGAGCCTGACGCGGATGGCCTCCCAGCGCAGCGGGGAGGATCGCGCCGCGGCGTGAGGGGGCGCCTTCAGCCGCCCAGGTACGCCCGCTGGACCTCCGGGTTCGCGAGCAGCTTCGCCGCGGCGTCCTCGAGCACCACCCGTCCGGTCTCGAGCACGTAGCCGCGCCGCGCGACGCCGAGCGCCATGTGAGCGTTCTGCTCCACCAGCAGCACGGTCACGCCGCGCCGGTTGATCTCGACGATGGTCCGGAAGATCTCGCGGACCAGCAGCGGCGCGAGCCCCAGCGAGGGCTCGTCCAGCAGCAGCAGGCGCGGGCGCGCCATCAGCGCGCGGCCGATCGCGAGCATCTGCTGCTCGCCACCCGAGAGCGTGCCCGCGCTCTGCCGCCGGCGCTCGAGCAGGCGCGGGAACAGCCGGAACACCTCCTCGCGGTCCTGGCGGATGCCGTCGCGGTCGCGGCGCGTGTAGGCGCCCATCTCGAGGTTGTCCTCGACCGACAGCCCCGGGAACACCATGCGCCCCTCGGGGCTCTGGGCGATGCCGAGACCGACGATCCGGTGCGCCGGGGTGCGCGTGATGTCCCGGCCCTCGAAGGTCACGGTGCCGGCGCGCGCGGACACCAGGCCCGACACCGTGCGCAGCAGCGTGGTCTTGCCGGCGCCGTTGGCGCCGATGAGGGTCACGATCTCGCCCGGCTCGGCGCTCAGCGAGACGCCCTTGAGCGCGTGCACCGCGCCGTAATAGACGTCGAGCCCGCGCACCTCGAGCACGCTCACGCCCGGCCCTCCCCGGCGGCGTGCGAGGGTTCGCCGAGGTAGGCCTCGATGACCCTCGGGTCGGTGCGGATCTGCGCCGGCGTGCCTTCCGCGATCTGGATCCCGTAGTCGAGCACGGCGATGCGGCGGCAGATGCCCATGACCACGCGCATGTCGTGCTCGATGAGCAGGATGGTGACCTCGAAGCGCGCCTGGATGTCGCCGATCAGGCGCATCAGCGAGCCGCTCTCCTGCGGATTCAGCCCCGCCGCGGGCTCGTCGAGCAGCAGCAGCCGGGGCCGGCCCGCGAGCGCGCGCGCGATCTCGAGACGGCGCTGCTGGCCGTAGGGCAGTTCGGCCGCGAGGGTGTCGCGCCATCCGGTGAGGCCGAGCAGTTCGAGCAGCGCGTCGGCGTCCCGGGTCATCGCGGCCTCTTCGCGCTCGAACGCCGGGGTGCGGGCGAGGGCGGCCGCCAGCCCGGTGCGCGAGTGGTGGTGCGCGGCGATGAGCACGTTGTCGAGGCAGCTGCGCGAGGCGAACAGGCGGATGTTCTGGAAGGTGCGGGTGATGCCGCGGCCGGCGATGACGTGCGGGCGCAGGCCCTGGATCGGGCGTCCCTCGAACAGCACCCGCCCGTGGGTGGGCGCGTACACCCCGGTGATCACGTTGAACACCGTGGTCTTGCCCGCGCCGTTGGGGCCGATCAGTCCCACCAGCTCGCCGCGTCCGATCTGGAGCGTCAGGTCGCTGCAGGCCTTGAGCCCGCCGAACTTCATGGTGACGTGGTCCAGCTCGAGCAGCACGTCGTGATTCATGTGCGCCCCGGCGCGCGGCGGCCCCGCAGGAAGGCGGGCAGTCCGAGCTCGCGCTGCCCCAGCAGGCCCTGCGGCCGCGTGATCATGAGCACGATGAGCATCAGCGAGTAGATCACCATGCGGTAGTCGAACAGCGGCAGCCGTGCCCGGCCCGCCGCGCCCGGCAGCGCCCGCAGCGCGAGGTTCACCAGGTCGGTGATCGCGTGCGAGGCGGGGCGCAGCACCTCGGGCAGGAGCGTCAGGATCACCGCGGCGAGCACCGAGCCCGACACGCTCCCCATCCCGCCGAGCACCACCATGGCGATGATCTCGATGCTCTTGATGAACGTGAAGGTGTTGGGATTGAGGTACGACAGGTAGTGGGCGAACAGCCCGCCCGCCACGCCCGCGAAGAACGCGCCCATCACGAACGCCAGCACCTTGTATGCGGTGGTGTCCACCCCCAGCGCCTCGGCCGCCACCTCGTCGTCGCGGATCGCGAACAGCGCGCGCCCGTGGGTGCTCCGCGCCAGCCGGCGCGAGACCACCACCACGAGCACCGCCCACAGCCCGACCCAGAACACGTTCGCCCAGCCCGGGATGCCGGGCAGGCCGCGCGCGGCGCCCACCGCATCGACGTTGGTGATGACCACGCGGATGATCTCGCCGAATCCGAGCGTGACGATGGCGAGGTAGTCCCCGCGCAGGCGCAGCGACGGCAGCCCGACCAGCCAGCCGGTGAAGGCCGCCAGCAGCCCGCCCGCGACCAGGGCCACCAGCAACGCCGCGCCCTCGGCGGCGAACGGCGGCACGCCGAGGGATGTCCACGCGGCCACCCAGCGCTGGCCGGCGTGCATCGAGAACATCGCCGACGCGTACCCGCCCACCGCCATGAAGCCGGCGTGCCCGATCGAGAACTGGCCGGTGAAACCGTTCACCAGGTTGAGTGAGACCGCGAGGATGACGTTGATGCCGCACAGCACGACGATCTGGAGCACGTACGGGTTCACCAGCCGCGGGAGCAGCACGTTCAGGGCGACCAGCACGCCCGCCACCACCGCGGCCCGCAGCAGGCGCATCATCGGCTCACACCTTCTCCGCGACGCTGCGCCCGAGGATGCCGGCGGGGCGCACCAGCAGGATGACGATGAGGAGCACGAAGGCGATGGCGTCGCGGTAGGTCGGCGACACGTAGCCCACCACCAGCACCTCGGCCACCCCCATCACCAGCCCGCCCAGCACCGCGCCGGGGAAGTTCCCGATCCCGCCCAGCACGGCGGCGACGAACGCCTTGAGGCCCGGCATGATGCCCATGTACGGCTCGATCTTCGGGTTCTGGAGGGCGACCAGCACGCCGGCGGCGGCCGCCAGCATCGAGCCGATGAAGAACGTGAAGGTGATGATGCGGTCCACCGAGATGCCCATCAGCGCGGCCGCGGTCGGGTTCATGGACACCGCCTGCATCGCCTTGCCCACGCGCGTGTGCTGCACCACGGTTCGCAGCGCCACCATCAGGACCACCGACACCACGATGATGATGAGCTGCTGGTTGGACACCGTGACCCCGCCGCCGAGCGAGAGGTTCGAGGCGCGGATGAGCTGCGGGAAGAACTTCGGGTCGGCGCCGAACACCATGCGCCCGCCGTTCTCGAGCAGCAGCGACACGCCGATGGCGGTGATGAGCGCCGCGAGCCGCGAGGAGCGGCGCACCGGCTTGTACGCGAAGCGCTCGATGATCACGCCGACGATGCCGCAGCCGAGCATCGCCACCAGCAGCACCACCAGCGCGCGGGCGAGGCTCGGGTCGCTCGCGGCGCCGATCCAGCGCGCCGAGTACCAGCCGATGAACGCCCCGAGCATATAGATGTCGCCGTGGGCGAAGTTGATGAGCCGGAGGATGCCGTACACCATGGTGTAGCCCAGTGCGATCAGGGCGTACACGCTTCCCCACGTGATGCCGTTCACCAGCTGCTGGAGGAACTCCGACACGCGCGGGTCAGGGGTTGACGGTGGTGGCGTACTTCTTCTTCCCCTCCACGATCGCGATCACCACGGCCGGCTTGGTCGCGTTGCGCTTGTCGTCGAGGGTGATGTTCCCGGTCACGCCGGGGAAGTTGCGCGTCGCGGCGATCAGGTCGCGCAGCCGCTTCTGCGCCTCCTTGCGCTGGGGCGTCCCCGCCTTGCTCGAGCCCAGACCCTTGAACAGAGCGGGCTGCTCCTCGGCCAGCTTCCCGATCGCGCCGAACAGCACGCGCCCCGCGTCGTAGGCCAGCCCGGCGATGGCGTCGGGCTCGGCGCCGAAGCGGGCCTGGTACGCCTTGAGGAAGGACTGCAGCGTGGGGTCCGGGTTGTCCGCGGCGTAGTGGTTCGAGTAGTAGCACCCGTTCATCGCCTCGCCGCCGATCGAGATGAGCTGCTCGCTCTCCCAGCCGTCGCCGCCCAGCAGCGGGACGGAGAGGCCGAGCTCGCGGGCCTGGCGCGCGATGAGACCCACGTCGGTGTAGTACCCGGGCACGAAGATGGCCTGCGGCGCCTTGCCCTTGATGGCGGTGAGCTGGGCGCGGAAGTCCTGATCGCCCGCGCTGTAGGACTGCTCGATCGGCACGCTGCCGCCGCGCTGCTGGAAGGCGGCGGTGAAGAACTCGGCCAGCCCCACGCTGTAGTCGTTGCGCACGTCCTTGAGGATCGCGACCCGGGTGAGCTTGAGGTTCTCGGCCGCGAACTTGGCCATCACGGTGCCCTGGAACGGGTCGATGAAGCACATGCGGAAGATGAAGTCGCCCTTCTCGGTCACCGCCGGATTGGTGGACGACGGCGAGATCATCGGCACGCCCGCCTGCTGGCAGATGGGGGCCGCGGCGATGCTGCGCGACGAGGCCACCTCGCCGACCACGGCGAGCACGCGGTCCTGGTTCACCAGCTTCTGCACCACGGTCGCCGCTTCCTCGGGGCGCCCCTGGTCGTCCTCCACCACCAGCCGGACCGGCAGCCCGGCGATCTTCCCCTCGTGCTGAGCCTGGAGCTCGGTGAGCGCCAGTTCCATGCCGTTCTTGGTGGACTGCCCGAAGGTGGCGTCGTTGCCGGTGAGGGAGCCGTACACGCCGACGACGAGCTCGTCGGACTTCGAGCCGCCGCACCCGGCGACGGCGAGCGCCAGGGCGAGCAGTCCCGCTCCGGCGAGGATCCGCACGATGCGACTGGTCATGGTCCGCCTCCTCAGGTGGTGGCAGCGCCGCGCACGGGGGTGAGCCGTGGGGGGCGGAAGGATGGATGGTCGGATGCGATGGATGGAGCCGCGAAGTGGTAGCACGCGCGCGCGCGAAGCGGCAAGGCGAATGATTCCCCGGGCACTCCGGGCCCGGGCTCGAACGGGCGGACCCGCGCTCCGCGGAGATCGCTCGCGCGGAAGGGCGAGCGGGTCTTGTGGCCCGCGCGAGGGCGGTGCTAGGGTGCCCGACCATGAACTCGAGCGCCCGCGCCCGGTCGCGCGGCAGTCTCCGCGGGCGTCTCCTCTCCGCCCTGGTGAGCGCCGGCGCGCTCGCCGCCCTCGCCGGCTGCGCGCACGTCCCGGCGGGTCCGCCCGCGGGCCCGCCGCGGCCCGCGCCCCCGGTCCCCGCGCGGCCCCATCCCGGCTACGACGCCCGCCGCGATTCGCTCGACGCGATCGACCTGGCCCCGCTGCGCGGGCGGCGCGTGGTGCTCGACCCGGGCCACGGCGGGCACTTCCCCGGTTCCATGGGCATGAACGGGCTGACCGAGGCCGCGGTGAATCTCGACGTGGCGCTCGCCCTCCGCCGGTTGCTCGTCGAGCGGGGCGCGTCGGTGCTCCTGACACGCGAGTCCGACCGCGACTTCCTCACCCCCGCCGACAGCTCATTGCGCGCCGACCTCGCCGACCGCATGGCGCGGGCCAACGCGTGGGCCCCCGACCTGTTCGTCTCCATCCATCACAACGCCGACGCGCGCGGCGCGCACGACGTGAACGAGATCCAGACCTACTACGCGCTCGCCGACGAAGGGCCCTCCCTGGACGCCGCGCGCGCCATGCACCGGGCGCTCACGCGCAACCTGTCGATCGCCGCGCACCGCATCGTGCCGGGCAACTACTTCGTGCTGCGCACCAGCGAGGCCCCGGCGATCCTCACCGAGTCGAGCTATCTGACCAACCCCGACGTCGAGGCACGGCTGGCGGACCCCGGGAAGCGCCGGCTCGAGGCCGAGGCGCTGTTCCTCGGGATCGCCGCGTACTTCGCGCGCGGGGCGCCGGAGATCGACACCCTGGAGGTGGCACTTTCCCCGCCGGGAACGCCCGCGACAGGGCCCCGGGGGTCCGGCCCGTGGGTCTCGGCGCGCGTCCGCGGCGCGTTCGACCGGGTCGAGATGAGCGTGGACGGCCGGGCGGTGCCGGCGGTGGTCTCCGGGCGCGCGATCCAGTGGCGCTCGACGCGACCCTTCGAGTCGGGCCCGCACGTCGCGGCGCTGCGCGTGGGGCTCGCGGGCTCCGGGTGGTCCAGGCTCCGGCGGGCCGCATTCACCGTCCCCATGAGCGTGGGCCGGCTGTCCGTGGAATTCCCCGAGCAGCCCGAGTGGGATGGCCGCCAGCCGCTCGGGCTGCGCGTGCGCGTGCTCGATCCGGAGGGGCTGCCGGTGCGCGACTCGCTCCGGCTGCGGATCCGCGACGATGGGACCCGTCTCGCGGCACCGGCCGACACCGTGGTGGAGGTCCGCGACGGTGTCGCCTGGGCGTACTTCCGGCGCTCCGGTCGCCGGCCCGCGAGCGGCGCCCCCGAGGTGCGCGTCCGGGTGAGCCTGCGGCCGCGGAAGACGAGCGGCGATCCCGCCGCGCCGGCGCCCCCGCTCATGGGGGCGACCGCGCGGACGCTCCTGCGCGCGCGCGGCCTGGCCCCGCGGCCCGGCGCCGGGCCCCTTCCGCGCACCGGATTCGCGCGCGTCGCGCCCTTCGACTCCCTGCTGCGCGGCGCGCCCGGCACGCGCGAGCCCGAGCCCGCGGTGCGCTGGATCAACCGCGACGGCTTCGTGGCACTGCCGCGGGACACGCTCGGCCGCGCCGCCGTGCCCTCCCTGCGCGGCTACCGGGCGGTGGCGCCCGACACCACCTGGCCGCCGCGCTTCTCCGCCATCGCCGGCGGAGCGCTCATCGGGCGCCGCATCGCGCTCGATGCCGAAGGCGGTGGCGATGCCGACGCCGGGACCGGACCGAGCGGCGCGCGCGCCGCCGATCTGAACCTCGATGTGGCGCGCGCGCTGTCCGCGTTCCTCGACGCGGCGGGCGCCGAGGTGCTGCTGGTGCGCGAGGGGGACCACGCGCTCGCGGACATCGAGCGCGTGCGGGCCGCCGAGGCCTTCGGCGCGGAGCGCTACCTGCGCATCGGCCACCGCGCCGGCGTCCCGGTGCTCGGTCACTGGTTCGGCAGCGCCGCGGGCCGCGACTGGGCGCGGCGCACCGCCGAGTCGCTCGCGGCGCTCGGGCTGAGCGCCCCACCGGTCGCCGAGGAGGCCCAGTACACGCTCCAGCAGGTCGGCTGCCCGGCGCTGTACGTCTCGGTGGCGCGGGTGGACAGCGCGGCTGACGAGGAGCGCCTGCTGGCGCCCGGCGCGCGGCGCGCCGAGGCCTACGCGCTGTTCCTCGGGCTGGCCCGCGAGTTCCTGCCGCAGGCGTCGTTCCCCATCGACTCGCTCGAGGTGCGCGACCCCTCCGGCGCCCCGCTGTCCGGCGCGAGCGTGGTCCTGGGCGGCGCCCTCACCGTGCAGTGCGACCGCACCGGCCGGGTGCGGTTCGCGCGCACCGAGCCCGGGCCGCTCGAGGCCACGGTCATCGATCCGCGGCGGGAGGCCCGGTCCATTCTGCTAGACTCCGATCGGGGTGTCGTCCTGACCGGGCCGCCCGCGCGCTGAGCGCGTGGCACGCGCTCCCCGGGGCCAGATGGACCACGGCACAGAGGGCTATTTCTCCGAACGCGACCGTTTCCGCCGCCGTCTCGCGGCGACGGTGCTCGCCGTGAGCCTGCTGGTCGCACTGCCCTTCCTGTTGATCGGCCTGCTGCCCCGGGCCCAGCGGGAACGCGTCAAGGCGTTCCTCGACCGCGCGCCGGTGCACTTCGGCTTCGAGGGAGCGGAGAAGTACGTCGAGCGCATGAACCTCGACCTCCTCGAGACCAGCGAGCTCGGCATCCAGCACCCGCGCGCGGTCGCGCCCGTCATCATCCCCGAGGCGCACCGCGGCGGCGGCGAGCCGGCCACCGCGCGTCCCGACGCGAAGGAATTCAAGCAGGTGGTGCGCGAGCTGCCGGCCGGCGAGGGCTCGTCCGAGGCGGACATCATGGCGCGCGCGCTGCGCCGCGCGGGCAGCACGCCGGTGTTCCGATCCGAGCAGTTGGTGATCGAGACCCTGGTGAAGCCCGAGTATCCGGAGGAGGCGAAGGCGCTGGGGATCGAGGGCCTGGTCGCGGTCATGGCGCTGATCGACACGCTCGGCCAGGTGGCCCGCGTGGAACTCGTGACCGGCAAGGCGGGCGGCGTCCTCGAGCGCGCCGCCGAGGAGGCCGTCCGCCGGGCGCGCTTCCGCCCCTACCGGCCCGCCGGCACGACCCTCGAGGTGTACGCGGTGTTCCGGTTCTCGTTCCGCCTCTACTGAACCGGGACCGCGCGGCCGCGCTGGATCACCGAGACCGGGAGCGTGAGTCCGAGCCGCGTGCCATCGAGGAAGCGCCGGGCCGCGCCCGCGGCCTCGGTCGTCACCCGTGACGCCAGCGCCGTGGCGATCTCGGCCGGCGAGAGCGCGCCGCCCGCGACCGCGTCGGCCAGCAGCGTCCCCGCGATCCAGCCGCGCACCACGAGGCCGCGGTCCGGGTTCACGCCGCGCGCGAGCAGCACGCTGTCGAGCGCGGCCTGTTCGGCGGCCGGCAGCGTCCAGTCCTCGCCCACCAGCCGCACCCCCTCGAGCAGGCGGCGCGACTCCCCGTGGTAGCGGTCGGGCGAGAGCGCCTCGCCCCCGCACACGATGACCGAGCCGCGCTGGCGCACCAGCTCCTGGAACAGCGCGTCGCCCTCGCGCGGATCACCGTCCCACACCACCACCTCGACCCGGGCGGCGAGCATCGCCTTCACCGGCGCGCGGAGGTCGCGGCTGCCGTCGGGATAGCGCTCGCTCCACGCCACCGTCGCGCCGAGCGCCTGCGCCGCCGCGAGGAAACCGGGCGCCAGCGTGGCGCCTTCGCGGGCGGTCGAGACCAGCGCCCCGACGCGCTTCGGCCCGGCGCTCAGCAGCGAACGCGCGAGCGCCGCGCCGCGCTCTCCGCCCGAGGGTCCGATCTGGAGCACGCCCGGTCCCGTCTCCCCCAGCGCCTCGTCGGTCGCCGTGGGGGAGATCACCGGCAGGCCGGTGAGTCGCGCGGCGCTCACCAGCGCCAGCGTGGGCACGCTGAGCAACTCGCCGACCACCGCGCCACACCAGGCGTTGGCGGTGTCGAGCGCCGCCACCAGGCGCGCCGGGGCGCCGGCCGCGGTGGCGAGCACGACCGGCTCGACCGGACGGTCCGTGGAGCCGGCGCGCAGCGCCAGCGCGGCTTCGAAACCGGCGCGCACCGCGCCGCCGTAGGCCGCGTAGTCGCCCGAGTCCGGCAGCAGCACGGCGGCCCGGAAAGGCGAGGCGTAGGGCCGCACGCCGAGACCGGCGAGATGCTCCGTGAGCTCGCCCGCGATCTTCTTCGCGCGCTTCGGATCGGCGATCGCGAGGCGCACCCGCAGGCGCAGGCGCAGGTCGGCGCGGTTCGCGGTCGCGCGGCCGAGCGCGGCGGAGAGCAGCGGCGCCTCGGCGGCGCCGAGCTCCTCCGGCGCGCGCCGCAGCACGTAGACCAGGTCCGCGAGCCCCGCGCTCCTCGCCCACGCCGTCAGCGCGCGGTCGCGCGCCGGCCCGGGCGCCTGCGCCGCGAGCGCGTCCGCGGCGCGCACGTCGCCGGGCACCTCCCCGGCGGCGCGCGCCGCGCCGGGGGCGGCGCCCGCGCACGCGAGCGCCAGCGCGGCCAGCAGGGACGGGACGAGACGCGGGGGGCGGGTCATCGTCAGAGGTTGAACTTCCCGAAGTCCTCGGGATTCAGGCGCTCGATGAAGCGCCGCAGATCCTCGGCCTTCTCCTCGCCCGTCTTCTCCTGCGGCGCGTCCGCCGGCTCGGACTCCGCGGCCTCGGCCGGCGGAGGCTGGAGCAGCTCCTCGTTGACGAAGATCGGTGCCGCGGCCCGCAGCGCGACGGCGATCGAGTCCGAGGGGCGGGCGTCGATCGACAGGTGCTCGCTCTCGCGCTCGATGAAGACGTTCGCGAAGAAGGTGTTCTCCCGCAGGTCGGCGATCACCACGCGCGTCACCCGCGCGTGCAGGCCCTCGACCACGAGCTGGATGAGGTCGTGGGTGAGCGGTCGCGGGAACGGCTCGTCGCTCACCAGCCGGCGGATGGCCGCGGCCTCGCCGGGCCCGATCCAGATGGGCAGCATGCGCGTGCCGTCCAGCTCGCGCAGCACGACGATGTTCTGCTGGGTCTTGGGCTCGAGGATGAGCCCGTGGACCCGGACCTCGACGAGGTTCACGGCTTCTTCTCGACCCCCTTGCCCGCGGCGTGCGACCCGCCCGCCCGGGTGGTGTCGGCGGCCGGCATGGGGCGCACGCCGTCCGCGTCGAGCTGGAGCATCGGGGGGGCATCGTCGGAGCGCATGTGCTCGAGCATCCACTTCGCCGAGGCGGCCAGCTCCGACTTCGGATAGCGCGCCAGCAGCGCGCGGAACGCGCGGTCGGCCTCGTCGTAGTTCTTGAGCTCCTCCGAATGGATGAAGCCGATCATGAACTGCGACTGCGGGGCGACCTCGGCGTCGGGGTACTGGTCGAGCAGCTGCTGGTAGAGCACGATGCGGTCGGGGGCGGGACCGGTCTCCTGCGCCTCCTTGAACAGCTCGCGCGCCGTCTTCCGGGCCGACATGAACTCCCGGATCGCGGCGGAGTCCGGGGTCACGCCCAGGTCCCGGCGCGCCTGGTCGAGCAGGCGCCGGTAGAACTCCTGCGAGCTCTGGCCCGCCAGCTGACGCTGGATGAGCGGACGCACCTGATCGAACGCGCGCACGCTCTCCTCCTTGCGCGCGTCCAGCTTGAGCAGGTGCCAGCCGCGCGCGGTGTGGATCGGCCCGCTCACCGCGCCTTCGCGCATCGCGAACGCCGACTCCGCCAGCGCGGGCTGCGAGCCCAGCGGGCCGAACATCCCGTCGCGCGTCACGGTGCCGACCAGTCCGCCGCTCGCGCGCGTCAGCGTGTCGGCGCTGGACTTCCGGGCGATCGCCGCGAAGTCCGCGCCCCTGGCCCGCGCCTGCGCGAGCAGGCGCTTCGCGTCGGCCTCGGTCTTCGCGAGCAGGTGCCGCACGGTCACGGTGCCGGGCACCCGGTACTCGCTCAGGTGCGTGTCGTAGTACCCCCGCACCTCGGAGTCGGACGGGGCGGGATTGGCCGCCATCGCCTCCGACAGGTAGGTGCGGATGAGCAGGTCGCGACGCTGCTGCTCGAGCTGCTGCTGCACCGCCGGCCGACCCGGCACTCCGGCCCGCGCCGCCATCATCAGCCACACCCGCTCCTCCAGCAGCCGTTCGAGCAGCTGCTGGCGGCCCTCGGGCGCGGCGTACTGCGCCCGCATCGACTCGGGGATCTCCCCGAGCCGCTGCTGCACCGTCGCGCGCGTGATCGACTCGTCGCCGATGCGCACCAGCACGGCCGAGGTCTCGGCCGGGGCACCCCCCCGGGCGGCGCGCTTGGCGGCCGGTGCCCGCGCGGCCGCCACCGGCAGCGCGGCCAGCATCACCAGGCAGCCGCCGAACAGGAGGCCGCGCGCGCGCGTCATGGCCGCACCACCCAGACCTTCACCGTCGCGGTGACCCCGCCATAGAGCTTGATGGCCACGTCGTAGCGCCCCAGCTGCTTGATGTGCTCGGGCATCTCGATCCGCCGCTGGTCGACCTCGTGCCCCGCCCGCGCCAGCGCCTCGGCGATGTCGGCGTTCGTGATCGAGCCGAACAGCGTGTCGTCCTCGTTCGCCTGCGCCGGGATGTTGACCTCCGCGCCCTCGATGCGGGCCGCCTCGGCGCGCGCGGCGGCGACCAGCTTGTCCTCCTTCACCTCGCGCTGGCGGAGCAGCTCCTTGAGGAGATTGCCGGCCTTCGAGCCGGCCGGGATGGCGAGCTTGCGGGGCAGCAGGAAGTTGCGGGCATAGCCGGGCTTCACGTTGACGGTGATGCCCTTCTCTCCCACACCCTTCAGATCTTCGAGCAGGATGACTTCCATCGGTTCTCCCTAGGGGTTTCCACCGTC
Organism: Candidatus Eiseniibacteriota bacterium; assembly: GCA_963776245.1. GTDB lineage: Bacteria > Eisenbacteria > RBG-16-71-46 > RBG-16-71-46 > RBG-16-71-46 > CAVSAC01. The sequence continues at coordinate 377,272 of CAVZLN010000008.1, forward strand.
GACGGTGGGTTCGAGGCGGCGATGATCGAGCCAGGCGTCGCTCAGGCCGAGCGCGACGGCGGTCATCACGAACACCGGCATGGCCACGGCGAGCACGAACAGCATCGTCAGGGCGATCACGGCGGTCGGCACCCCGCGCGACAGCAGCAGGGAAGATACCACCGCGATCCCTTGCACTCCGAAACCGAGACCCGCGCTGAGCAACAGCGTCCAGCCGCTCGGCGCGGCGGGCGCCCACGCGATGACGAGCACCGCGAGCCCGGCGAGGAACGTCCACAGCACACCATCCGGGACCCGCCACTGGGTGAGCGGGGTGCGCGTCATCGGCGGCCACCGCAGCACCCGCGCGGCGCGCGACGCGAACGTGCGCCCCGCGCCCACCAGCAGCGCCACCCAGGCGAACAGCGCGGTGGGCACCAGGAACGGCACCACCACCTCGCGGTACACCCGCGACAGCGTCTGCATCCCGGCCATCGCGTCGCGGATCTGGCGCGCGTCGTAATGGCGCGGCGCCTCGGCCTCGAACCAGCGCTGGAACTCCAGCCACGAGGCGTCGAGGCCGGAGCGCATCGCCCCGTAGCCCGGCAGCCAGGGCAGCGCCACCGCCAGCGCCAGCACCGGCGCCAGGAACCACGCGCGGTCGCCCGCGCCGGCTCGCCCGCCCTCCTCGCGCAGCCCGGTCCACGCCCCCGAGAGCGCCGCGGCGGGGATCCACCACGCCCACAGCGCCCCCGGCACGCCGGTCGCCAGCGCGCCCGCCGCCGCCACGGCCGGGACCACCAGCCCCCAGCGGCCGAAGCGCCACGCCAGCAGCATGGCGAGCGCGGTCAGCACCGGTGCCGCGAGCCACACCACGGCCCACGGACCCGGCGCCTCGGCCGCCATCACGCCGAGCAGCGCCGCGACCAGAAACGCCCGCGCCCACGTGGGGCCGCGCGCGACCCGGGCCGTGTCAGCGATAGAGGTCACTGGTGAACGGCAGCAGCGCCAGCACCCGCGCCCGCTTGATCGCGGTCGTCAGCTGCTTCTGATGGCGCGCGCACGTGCCCGACACCCGTCGCGGGACGATCTTGCCGCGGTCGGTGATGAACCGGCCGAGACGCTTCTCGTCCTTGTAGTCCACGAACCCGACCTTCTCCAGACACAGCTTGCAGTACTTGCGCTTGATGCTCTTGCCTTCGCGTTCCTTGGCCATCGCTCTCCTTCTCACCTCCGTCGACGGGGCCTAGGCCCTGTCCGATCCCGGCGGCGGCGCGCTCTCCGGCGCCTCGCCGCCCTCCGGCCAATCCATGAAGTGGACCAGGTCGGCCCGCACTTCGAGTCGCGAGCGCTTCTCGCCACCCGGGGCCGTCCACTCCCGCATCTGCATCCGTCCTTCCACCAGCACCGCGCTCCCCTTGTGGAGATGCGCGGCGCACACCTCGGCGAGGCGCTGGACCGTCACCACCGGCGTGAACCCGGTCTGCTCGGCGATCTTCCCATCCTTCGCCTCGCCAGCGGCGATGGAAGGCGATGGTGAAGGTCGTGACCGGGGTGCCGTCGGTCGCATAGCGCTTGTCGGGATCGCGCGTGAGCCGCCCGCCCAGTTGCACCCGGTTGATCTCGGGGAGCCTGAATCCGGACATTTCCCCTCCGCTCGCGACCCCCGCCGCGCTACTCGTCCCCGGCGTCCTCGCTGGCAGCCACCAGTTCCGGGTCGGCCTGCGGTTGCGTGAGCTCCGGCGGAACATGCAGCACGGTGAGGACGCGCATGACCTGCTCGTCGAGCTTCATGCGGCGCTCGACCTCCCTCACCACCGGCCCCGGCCCCTGGTAGAGGAGCAGCGTGTAGATGCCGTCGCGGCGGCGATTGATCTCGTAGGCGAGACGCCGCTTGCCCCAGCGCTGCACCTCGAGCACCTCGCCGCCCAGATCCTTGATCCAGCCGGTGACGCGCTCGATCTCCTCGTTGACCTTCCCCTCGTCGAGGCCGGGCTCGAGGATGAACGTGGTCTCGTACTTGTTCACGGTTCGGATTCCTCCTGACGGACCCTGCGATTGAATCGATTCATGGCGGCGAGGATGCCCTGCTCCAGCCAGCACTCCACCGCGTCGGCGGCGAGCCCCGCGGCGCTTCTCCGCGGCCGCCCGCCCTGTGTCGTCGAACTCGTCCAGCACGTGTTCCCGCAGCCCCTCGCCACCCTCGGCCGCGCCGACCCCGATGCGGAGCCGCGCGTAGCCCTCACCGCCGAGCGCCTCCGAGATGCTCTCGAGGCCGCGGTGCCCTCCCGACGAGCCCCGGGTGCGCAAGCGCAGGACACCCAGCGGCAGATACACGTCGTCGGCGATCACGAGGGACTCCTGTCCCTCCAGCGGATGACGCTCGCTCCATGCGAGCAGCGCCGTCCCGCTGGCGTTCATGTACGTCAGCGGCGCGACCAGATGCACGTCGCGTCCGCCCACGGCGGCGATGCGGCTGCGGTATTCGGGCGTCGTCTCTCCCGGGCCCGCCCGCCAGCGCGCAGCCAGCAGGTCGAGGACCCACCAGCCCACGTTGTGACGGGTCCGCGCGTACCGCGCACCGGGATTGCCCAGCCCGAGGACCAGCGGCACGGCCGCCTACTTCTTCTCGCCCTTCTCGGCCTTCTTCTCGCTCTTCTCGTCCTCGCCGGCCTCCTCCTTCTTGCCCTTGGCGATGACCTCCGGCTCGGTGGTCTCGGCGACGGCCGCGACCTCTTCCGCCGGCTTCTCCTCGGCGACCGTCGGCGGCACCACGGTCGCGATCGTCGCGTCCGGGTCCGTCAGGATCTCGATGTCCGCGACGCTCAGATCGCGCACGTGCACCGAGTCGCCGATGTTCAGCGCCGCCACGTCCACGTCGATCGACGCCGGGATCGCGGTCGGCAGACAGCGCACCTCCACCGTGCGGAGGATGTGCTCGACGATGCCGCCGGCGTCCTTCACGCCCACCGGCAGGCCGACGAGGTGCACCGCGACCTCGACCTCGATGCTCTCGGTGAGCGAGATGTGCTGGAAGTCGAGGTGCACGAGCTTGCGCGAGAGCGGGTCGTACTGCGCGTCGCGCACCAGCACCGTGTACTCGCCGCCGTCCACCTTCAGGCTGACGAGCGGGTTGCCGCCCTTGTGCTTCAGCATCGCGAGCTGGAACTCGCGCGCGCCGACGCGGACCGGGATCGGCGTCTCACCGTGTCCGTACACGATCGCCGGGGATGTCACCGGCCGCCCGCGCCTTGCGCGCGCCGCCCTTGCCGAGGGCCGTGCGCCGCTGGGCGGTCAACGAGATGACCGACATGCGTGCTCCTCCTTAAGATGGGTCGTCGCCGCGGTGCGGCCCCGTCTCGGGGCGCCGCTTCCGCGTGCTTCCCTAGATGAACAACGAACTGAGCGAGCGCTCCTCGTGGATGCGCTGGACCGCTTCGCCCAGCAGGCCCGCGACCGACAGCTCGGTGACGTTCGCGGGCAATGGCGCGCCTTCGTGGCTCACCGTGTCGGTGATGACGAGCTCGCGGATCGGCGACTGGCCGATGCGCTCGAGCGCGCCGTGGCTGAACACCCCGTGCGTCACGCCGGCCGAGACCGAACGGGCGCCGTTCTTCACGATCACTTCCGCGGCCTGGCAGAGCGTGCGCGCGGTGGTGACGACGTCGTCGAACAGCACCACGTTGCTGGCCCTCGACCTCGCCGATCAGGTTCATGACCTCGACCGAGTCCGGGCGCGGGCGGCGCTTGTCCACCAGCCCCAGCTCCGCGCCGAGACGCTTGGCGTAGGCGCGCGCCATCTTCACGCTGCCGATGTCCGGCGCGACCACCATCAGATCGCTGGTCTGCTTGCGCTGGAAGTGATCCACCAGCACCGGCGCGGCGTAGAGGTGATCGAACGGGATGTCGAAGAAGCCCTGGATCTGCGCGCTGTGCAGATCCATGGTGAGCGCGCGGTCCGCGCCCGCCACGGTGATCAGGTTCGCCACCAGCTTGGCCGAGATCGGCGCGCGCGGCTGGTCCTTGCGGTCCTGGCGCGCGTAGCCGAAGTACGGCAGCACCGCGGTCACCCGCCGCGCCGAGGCGCGCTTGGCCGCGTCGAGCATGACCAGCAGCTCCATGAGGTTGTCCGCCGGGCGCGCCGGTCGCCTGCACGATGAACACGTCGCCGCCGCGGATGTTCTCGTTGAAGCGCACCGAGACCTCGCCGTCCTCGAAGCGCGACACGTCGCAGTCCCCGAGCGGCGACTTCAGCCGCTCGCAGATCGCGGCCGCGAGCCCGCGACTGGCGTTCCCCGCGAATACCCGACACGGATCCAAGCGCATCTCCTCCATCGGATGCGGTCACAGCCGAGCCGCGAACGGACGAGCCGCCACGGCGCGATCGGGTCCGAAAGCGGACACGCACGCGCACGGTCAGGCCGTGCCGCGCGTGCCTCACGCACCGGGGCCGTCATCCGCCCGACCCGAAAGATGGCTGGGGCGGGAGGATTCGAACCTCCGGATGCGAGATCCAAAGTCTCGTGCCTTACCGCTTGGCCACGCCCCACCAACAGAACGGGATTTCCGTCACGGTCCGTTCCCCACAGGCAGGGGTCCGGGGTGCAGGTCATTGGCCCGAAGGGATGAAAGGTGTTGCAGAAAAGCGAGGTGGAGACTACCGGGAAGCGCGGCCGGATGTCAATGCTCGACGCCTCCGGGCGGGGTCCGGCGCCCCGGAGGGGGACTCGCGGGGCCGGCGGGCCCGGGACGGCCCCCCGCGGCCGGGCGCGGCGCCCCGGTCGCGCGGCGGAGGCCCCGGTCAGTCTTCGTGAAGGGCGTTCGCCATCGGGGACGCGGCCACCGTGCCCGGGGCGCGCTGGAGTTCCTTCTCGTACTCACCCATGACCATCTCGGTCAGGTACTTGCGGGTGATGTCGTTGATCGGGTGGGCCAGGTCCTGGTGCTGGCCATCGGGGCGCTTGCGGCTCGGCATCGCCACGAACAGCCCCGAGTTCCCGTGGATGATCTTCAGCCCGCGGATGACGAAAGCGTCGTTCGAGCGTGATCGAGACGAACGCCTTGAGCTTGTCGTCGTTGCGCAGCGAGACCCGCACTTCGGTGATCTGGATCATCCGATCACCCTGACAGCGGGCCCGCGGGCGCTGTGGCGCCGCCAGCCCGAAGACCCGGGCAGCGGGCTTCCTTGCGACTTGAGCATGTGGCCTCCTTGCTTCGCGCTCAAGCTACGGCAGTGGTCCGAGTCGCAGACCTGCGCTTCGAGACCGGACCCCATACAGGGTCTCGTCACCGGAGAAGCGGCCCAGGAAGTCTCTGAACGGAAGTGCCCGGCGCGATCACGCCGAACACCGCCGACCCACTGCCCGTCATGCGGACCGGATCCGCACCCGCCGCGCGCAACCGCGCGCAGAGCGCGACGAATCCCGCCCGTCGTTCACCCAGCACGTCCTCGAACGCGTTGCCGAGGCGCACCGCATCATGCGGCGCCACGGCTGCTTGTCGCAGTTCGTCCGCGATTCTTAGTTTGCTGCTCCATAGTGTCAAGGACGATTTGCGCACGTCGAGTGCGGCGAATGCCCGCGCGGTCGAGATGCGCCATGCCGGCACGACCACGACGGCCCGGAACGGGCGCGCGAGCCGCAGCCGTTCGAGCCGCTCGCCGCGGCCGAGCCCCAGCGCGGTGCCGCCGAGCGCGCGAACGGCACGTCGGAGCCCAGCTCGGCCGCCAGCGCGAGCCGCTGCGCGCGCGGGCGGCGCACGCCGTAGAGCGCATCAGCGCCACCAGGGCCGCCGCCGCGTCGGCGCTGCCGCCTCCCATGCCGGCCTGCGCGCCGGGATGCGCTTGACCAGCGTGAACCGCGCCCCGCCGATGCGCGCGATCGCGCGCCGCCAGCAGCCGCGCCGCGCGCAGCACCAGGTTGCCGGCCCCCGCCGGCACGCCGGCCGCGCGCGCGGCGCGCGCGGTGCGCCGCGCAGCGCGGCGTCCTCGTGGCGCACGCGTCAGCGAGAAGCCTGCGCCGCGGCGACCGCGCGACCAGCGTGTCGGCGAGCGAGATGGACTGGAACACCGTGGCGAGGTCGTGGAAGCCGTCGGGCCGCGGCGGACCGACCGCGAGCCCGAGGTTGAGCTTGGCGCGCGCCTCGACCTCGACGCCGCGCCGGCCGCGGCCGCCGGCGTCATCGCGCGCCACGTAGAGCACGAAGACCACCATCGCCAGGTAGAGCACCAGCACGATGCCGATCGGCCGGTCGGTGAGCAGCACCTGCGAGGGGTCCTCGCTGGTCTCGGAGACGCGCACCAGGTAGAGGTAGCGGAAGATGCCGTACGCCACGAACGGCACGGTGTAGAGCAGCGACTCGGTGTGGAACTTGGCGACCGTCGCGGGCCAGATGGTGTAGAGCGCGTAGGACATCACGCTGGTCGCGGCCGAGATCAGTGAGCATCCCGTCGAGCAGCTCCGGCGTGTAGCGCGACAGCACCGCGCGCTGCGACGAGGCCTCGTGCGCCGGCGTTGACGAGCTCGCGCCGGCGCTTGCTGAGCGCCAGGAACAGCGCGCCGAAGAACGTGCACACCAGCAGCCACGGCGAGATCTCGGTGTCGGGCGACGACCGGCCGCAGCAGCTCGACGCCGGCGATGCGCGCGCAGCACGAAGCCGAGCGCGATCGATGAACACGTCGAGGATCACCTGGTGCTTGAGGCCGAAGGTGTAGGCGAGGTTGATCGCCAGGTAGAGCGCCCGCCACGCCCGCGAACGCGGGCCCCAGCCACCACGACAGCGCCACCACCACCGCCAGGATGCGGCGGCAGCGCGCCGAGCGCGGCGGCGCGCGGCAGCCGGCCCGAGGCGATCGGGCGGCAGCCGCTTCTTCGGGTGCAGCCGGTCGGCCTCGACGTCGGCGAGGTCGTTGAGCAGGTACACCGAGCCCGAGAGCAGCGAGAACGCCAGGAAGCCGCCGGCCGCGCGCAGCAGCAGCGCCCGCTCGCCGAGCTGCTGCGAGAACAGCAGCCCGACGAACAGCAGCAGGTTCTTCGTCCACTGCTTCGGGCGCAGGGTCTTCGACCAGCGCGAGGATCACGGGCGCGCCTCTCCCGCGGCTGCGCCGCGGTCGCGCGCGCCGCCGGGCGCTCGCGCCGGCGCGGCCCGCTCGACCGGGAACATCGCGCGCTCGACCAGCTCGCAGAACGCGTGGCCCATGGTGATGTGCCCCTCCTGGATGTGCGGCGTCGACTCGCTCGGGCGTGACCAGCGCGATGTCGCACATCGCGGCGAAGCGCCGCGCCCTTCGCGCCGGTCATGCCGATCACGGTCATGCCCAGGGCGTGCGCGCTCTCGACCGCGCGCCGGACGCTCTCCGAGCCGCCGCTGGTGGTGATCGCGACCAGCACGTCGCCGGGCATCGCCGAGGCCCTCGAGCTGGCGCGAGAACACCTCCTCGTAGCCGTAGTCGTTGCCGATCGCGGTCACCGCCGAGGAGTTGGTGGTGAGCGCGACGGCGGCCAGCGCCGGGCGGTCGACCAGGTAGCGGCCCGCGAACTCGGCCGCCAGGTGCTGGGCGTCGGCGGCGCTGCCGCCGTTGCCGCAGAAGTACACCGTGCCGCCGCTCTCGAGGCACGCGATCAGCGCCTCGGCGGCCGCCGCGACCGGCGCGCGTGCACGCCTGCTCGAGCTGCGCAGCGCGGCGCCGCGTCGTGCAGCGCCGCGCGCGCCGCGCGCTCGAGGGGCCCGCCTGGCCGTCCGCTTCACACGCGCTCCTTCCCGTCGCCGCGCTCAGCGCGCGACGCTCTCGAGGTAGCGGTCCGCGGCGTCGCGCCAGTGCGGCATGCGCCGCCCGGTCACGTGCCGGAACCATCCGTTGTCCAGCACCGAGTACGCCGGGCGGGGCGCCGGCGCGGCCGAAGCTGGCGCTGTCGCAGTGCGCGCCACCTCGACCGCGAGGCCCGCGCGCGCCACCAGGTGCGCCGCGAACTCGTGCCAGGTGCAGTCGCCCTCGCTGGTGCAATGGTAGGTGCCGAACTGCGCCGCGCTCGACCAGCGCCACCAGCGCCGGCGCCAGGTCCTCGGTCCACGTCGGCGAGCCGCGCTGGTCGTCGACCACGCGCAGCGGCTCGCCGGCGCGCGCGCGGGCCAGGATGGTGTCGGGGAAGTTCGGCCCGCCCGCGCCGTAGAGCCAGGCGGTGCGCACGACCAGGTGGCGCGGATGCACCTCGCGCACCGCCTGCTCGCCCGCCCACTTCGACGCGCCGTAGACGCTGCGCGGCGCGACCGGGTCGTGCTCGCGCCACGGGCGCGCGCCGTCCCCGCCGAACACGTAGTCGGTGGAGATCGCGAGCACGCCCGCCCCCACCGCGGCCGCGGCCAGCGCCGCGTTGCGGGAGCCCAGCCCGTTGACCAGGAACGCGCGGTCGGCCTCGCTCTCGCAGTCGTCCACGCGGGTGAACGCCGCCAGGTGGAAGATCCAGTCGGGCCGCGTCGGCGCGCACGAGACGCGCGTCAGCGCCTCGGCGTCGGTGACGTCGCAATCCGCCTCCGGCGGCGCCGCCACGCGCGTGCCCGGCGCGCTCGAGCGCGGGGATCACCGCGCGGGCCAGCATGCCCGCGGCGCCGGTGACCAGCGCCTTCACGACAGCTCCACCCGGCTCGAGTCGCCGAGCATCAGCCGGTGCGCGCGCGGCCGCGCGTCGCTGGCGAGCACCACCGCCTCACGGCCGATCAGGCTCGACTCGATGCGCTGGGGGATGCCGACGATGCGGCTGCGCTCGAGCACGATCGAGTGCTCGATCTCGCAGTGGTCGAGCTCGACGCCGTCGGCGATGGCGGTGAACGGCCCGACGTAGGCGTCGCGGATCACCGCGTTCGCGCCGATCGCCAGCGGCCCGCGCAGGCGCGAGCGTTCCACCACCGTGCCCGGACCGATGCGCACCAGGCCCTCGACCAGCGTCGCCGCGTCCACCGTGCCGACGATCGCCGGCTCGAGGGCGCCGAGCATCATGCGGTTGCCCTCGAGCATGTCCTCGACCTTGCCGGTGTCCTTCCACCAGCCGTGGATGACGTGCGAGCGCACCCGCTTGCCGGCGGAGATCAGGTGCTGGATGGCGTCGGTGATCTCCAGCTCCCCGCGCGCGGAGGGCTTGATCGCGTCCACCGCGTCGAAGATGCATTGGCTGAACAGGTACACGCCCACCAGCGCGAGGTCGCTCTTGGGCCGCTTCGGCTTCTCCTCGAGCTTCACCACCCGGTCGCCGTCGAGCTCGGCGACGCCGAACTCCCACGGCGTCTTCACGTGGGCGAGCAGGATCTGCGCGTCGGGCCGCTCGGCCTCGAACTCGCGCACGAAGGGGGTCACGCCGTCCTTGATGAGGTTGTCGCCCAGGTACATGACGAATGGCTCGCCCGCCATGTAGTCGCGCGCGATGCGGACCGCGTGCGCGAGCCCGAGCGGCGCCTACTGCTCGATGTAGGTGACCGCGAGGCCGAAGCGCGAGCCGTCGCCGACCGCGGCGCGGATCTCGGCCTGCGAGTTCACCATCACCGTCTGCATCTCCCCGGTGCGGTGGTCGGGACGCAGCATCTCGGTCGGGTCGCTGACGATGATGCCCACCTCGCGGATGCCCGCGGCGGCCAGCGCCTCGAGGCCGTAGAACAGCACCGGCTTGTTCGCCACCGGGACGAGCTGCTTGGCGCTGGTGTGCGTGATGGGCCGCAGCCGCGTGCCGCGGCCGCCGGCGAGGACGAGTGCCTTCATGTCGATCTCATGGGTTCGGGTCAGGCGCCGAGCGCCGTCTGCAGCAGGCGGCGCGCCTCATCGAGGGCGGCCTCCATCTTCTCCGGTTCCTTCGCGCCCGCGAGCGCCAGGTGCGGCTTGCCGCCCCCCGCGCCGCCGGCCAGCTTCGCGACCTGCTTGACGAGATCGGACGCGTTCAGCGTCTTGCTCGCGACCAGGTCGTCGGTGACCGCGGCGACGAACGTGAGCTTGCCGCCCGCCCGCAATCCCATCACCACCGCTCCGCTCCCGAGGACTCCGCGCATCCGGTCGGCCGCGTCGCGCACCGCGTTGGCGTCGGCGTCGGAGTCGATGGCCGCGACCGCCCAGCGCCCGCGCGGCCCCGCGACCGCGGAGCGCGCGATGCGCTCCATCTCGGCCTCGAGCCCGCCCCGCCGGGCGTCGGAGGCCGCCTTGCGGAGCGCGGCCAACTCGCCGCGGAGCCGCTCGATCTGCTCGGGCAGCGCGGCCGGCGTGACCTGCAGGGCGGCCGCGGCCCGTGCCAGCGTCTCGTGCTCCTCGCGCGCCCAGCGCAGAGTCTCGGCCCCGCACAGCGCCTCGATGCGCCGCACCCCCGCGGCGATGGCGCCCTCGGAGACCACCACGAACGCGCCGATGTCGCCGGTGCGCTCGACGTGCGTGCCGCCGCACAGCTCGCGGCTCGGCGCGATGCTGTCGTCCTCCACCCCGTCCACCGTGACCATGCGCACCTCGGCGCCGTACTTCTCGCCGAACAGCGCCATCGCGCCCTGCGCCCGTGCCGCGGCGATGGGCATCACCTGCCACGTCACCGGGCGGTTGCGCAGCACCCACTCGTTCACGATCGCCTCGACCGCCGCCAGCTGCTCGCGCGTGGGCGCCTCGAAGTGGTGGTAGTCGAAGCGCAGCCGGTCGGGCGCCACCAGCGAGCCCGCCTGGCGCACGTGCTCGCCCAGCGTGCGGCGCAGCGCCGCGTGCAGCAGGTGGGTGGCGGTGTGGTGGCGCAGCGTCGGGCGCCGGTGCGCCGGATCGACCGTGGCGCGCAACTGGCCCGCGGCGCCCGCGGCGAGGAGCGCTTCGGGCGCGCCGCTCGCGAGCCGCACGCGGTGGACGATGGCGTCGTGCTCCTTGTACACGTGCGCCAGCGTGGCGCGCGCGCCGCCGCCCTCGAGCGTGCCGCGGTCGGCGACCTGTCCGCCCGATTCGGCGTAGCACGGCGTGCGGTCGAGCACCAGCTCGAGATCCTCGCCGGACCGGCGCCAGCGCCGCAGGCGCAGGCCCTCGGCCGCGAGCGTGACGTAGCCGAGGAACTCCGAGTCGGGGCCCTCGCTCACCTCCGTCCACGCCGCGGCGTCCTCGCCCGGCCCGCGGGCGAACTTGCTCGCGGCGCGCGCGCGGTCGCGCTGTTCGTCCATCGCGCGCTCGAAGCCCTCGCGATCGACCGCGCCGCCGGCCTCGTGCGCGATCTCCTCGGTGAGCTCGATCGGGAAACCGTAGGTGTCGTGGAGCGCGAACGCGTCCTCGCCCTTCACTCGCTTGGACTCGGCGAGCAGCTTCTCGAGCCGCGCGAGGACCGGCTTCGAAGGTCTGGACGAAACCGGACTCCTCCTGCTCGATGACCCGCAGCACCGTGTCGCGGCGCTGCCCGAGTTCCGGGTAATGCCCGCTGAACAGCCGGATGACCTGCTCCGCGCAGCCCGCGAGGAACGCCTCGCGGAGCCCCAGGCTCGCGCGCGAGCGCCCGCGCGTGACCGAGCGCCGCAGCAGCCGGCGCAGCACGTAGCCGGCGCCCTCGTTCCCCGGCAGCGCGCCTTCGGCGATCGCGAAGGTCAGCGCACGCACGTGGTCGGCCACGATGCGCGCGTCGCGGGTGGCCGCCTTGAGGTGCGCCGCGTCGGGGCGCGAGAGGTCGAGCACGTGCTCCACCAGGGCGCGAACAGGTCGGTCTCGAAGATCGTGTTCTTGCCTTGCAGGATGAGCGCGAGCCGCTCGAGCCCCATGCCGGTGTCGATGCCGGGTCGCGCGAGCGGCTGCAGGGTGCCGTCGGGCTGGGCGTCGAACTGCGGGAACACCAGGTTCCAGAACTCCATGTAGCGATCGCCATCGTCCCCGGGCGCCTCGCCCCAGAACGCGCCGTCCGCGAGGTAGGCGGGGCGCTGCTCGCCGAGGTCGAAGTAGATCTCGCTGCACGGTCCGCACGCGCCGCGGCCGCCCGCGGGGCCCCAGAAGTTGTCCTTGCGGCCGAGGAACACGACGTGGCTCTCGGGCAGGCCGATCTTCTTCCACAGCGCCACCGCTTCGTCGTCGCGCGGCAGGTTCCCCTCGCCCGCGAACACCGAGGCGTACAGGCGGTCCTTCGGAAGTCCGAGCGTCGCGGTCACGAACTCCCACGCGAACGCGATGGCCTCGTCCTTGAAGTAGGCGCCCTTCGAGCGCGGCCCGAACGAGAAGTTGCCGAGCATCTCGAAGAACGTGTCGTGGCGCGGCGTCAGGCCGACGTTGTCGAGGTCGGTCAGCCGCAGGCTCTTCTGCACCGAGGTGGCGCGGGTGTAGGGCACCTCGCCGGGGGTGGTGTAGTAGGGCTTGAACTGCACCATGCCGGCGGTGGTGAACAGGAGCGTCGGGTCGTTCGGGACCAGCGGGGACGAGGGCACCTCGACGTGCCCGTGCCGGACGAAGAAGTCGAGGAATGCGCGACGCAGGTCGGTCGCGGCGCGAAGGGTCGAGGTCATCCGGTCTCCGAAGTCCGATACGCGTCGTCCCCGGGCGCGGCAAGGCGGTCCGCCGGGGTGGTCATGCGGGGCTTGGACCGTGGCAAGATAGAGGATGCGGCGAAGCGGCTCAATGCGCGGGAGCCGCCCCCGCCCGATGGAAGCGCCCCGGGCGCGACGATCCCGGGAGCCTCAGCCCGCGTCCAGCGCGTCCATCTGCCGGGAGACCTCGTCGAGCTCCTCGGGCTCGAGCAGCTCGCGCGTCATCGGGAAGAGGATCTGCTCCTCCTTGCCGAAGTGTTCGTCCAGCAGGCGCACGATCTCGGCGCCGCTGGCGAGCAGGGCCGCCGCGTCGTCACCGGCGGAGGCGAGTCGCTTCAGGCGCTCCCCGCCCGCCACGATGGCCGGGTGCTCGACCTCGTTGAGCTGGCGCAGCGTGGCGCGGAACAGCTCGGCCTGCGCGTGGATGGCCCGGTGCTCCGCACGCATGACCACGGTAGGGCCCTCGCTGTCGCCGAGGACGCGTTCGAGCGCGGGGAACAGGGCCTCGTCCTCGCGCCGCGCGTGCGCCAGCAGCTCGGTCTCGATCACGCGGGCGGTGCCGCGCAGCGCCGGCAACGCCTCGGCGAGCGCGGCCGGACCGCGCTGCTCCAGCGCGCGCACCGCCACCCGCAGGTCGCCGACCTGGCGCATGATGCCCTGGTGCTCCCACAGGAGGCGTTCGACGGGGTCGCGCATGGGGATCACCGTACACGCACGACCCGCCCGGCCCAAGTCCTCCCGCCCGCCTGCGCGCGCACCAGGTAGAGCCCGGCGGGGACCGTCGAGCGACGTTCGTCGCGACCGTCCCACCGGAACTCCCGCGACCCCGCGCCCGCGGGTGCCGCGGTGGCGCGCCACACCCGCCGCCCGCCCACATCGAAGACCTCGACCGTGACCGCGGACGACATCGGTAGCGCGAGCCGGATCGAGACCGTCTCCGCGAACGGATTGGGCTCGATCCGCAGACCAGCGGGCACGGGCGGCGGCGCGGCGCGCGGGACGTCGACGAGGCCTTCGCCCATCTGGAGCGCGGCGAAGTGGTTGTTGGAGTTCTCGTAGTTCGTGTGGCCGCCGAACACCAGGGCGCGCTTCCGGATCGGGTCGTAGGCCGCCGTGCTGGCCCATTGCGGCGCCGCGAACGGCTCGCGCGGATGCAGAGCCCGCCACCCGCCACCCGGGTTCGAGAGGTCGAGCATGGATGTCGCCTGCGAGGACTCGCCGAACGCCACGAGCCGGTCGTGTGAGACATCGTAGACGAGCGATGCCGGCGGCGGCGATAGCGGCCCTCCGGTGGACACCCGGCTCCACGACGGCGATCCATCCAGCGCGAGCGCCCAGGTGTCCGCCGGAAGGTTGCCCCCCGCGATGATCATCCGCCGCCGGACGGGGTCGTAAACGGCGCCATGCCCCTGGCGACCACCCGGAATCGCGTTGGCCACCGCGAGCGACTCCCATGCCGGCGCCGGCGAGAGATGCAGCACCCAGGTCGCATTGGTGGCGCCCGCCGCCGTCCGGCCCCCGAAGTAGATCACCCGATCCGCCACCGGATCGTAGATCCCGGAATGCCCGCTCCGAGCGCTGGGCGGGGTGCCGGACACAGCCGGTGTCGTCCATGTCGGCGTTCCGCTCCCGAATTCGAGGGCATGCAGATCGCCCAGCAGAGTCCCGGGGACGGTGTGTCCGTCGTTGTCCTCGCCGCCGAACACGAGCAATCGGTCCCGGAGGGTGTCCATGACAGCCGTGGTTCGATCCCGCCCGAGGAGGCTGGGGTACATGCGCGCCAACTCCTGCCAGCCGGCGAGCGACCACGCCCAGACGTCGTCGCGGGATGTGCCGCCACTCCACGGATTCGGCGGCAGCATCTGGATACCGCCGCAGAGGATGAAGCGGTCGCGGGAGGCGTCGTAGGCCGAAGCCGCGAAGGCACGCCCGATCGGGGGCTGGTCGGTGCCGACGAGCTCCTGCCACCCCGACGGTGGGTCGAGTGACCTGGTGGCGACGAAGGACTCCACCACACCGTCAGCCCGCCCCCCCTGCGTGATCAGACGCCGGCGGCGAGAGTCGAAGACGGCGGCATGCCCCCAGACTCCCAGGCCCCATTCGATGTGAAGCCCCGACGAGTCGGCCAGCGACATCCAAAGATCGGTGCTGAGTGTGTTCGAATGGGAGTACTCCTGCCCACATCCGCCGGTGACGACCATCCGATCCCCGACCGGGTCGTAGATGGCGCCCGCCATAGACCGCGGGCCGTCGGGGTGGTTCGACAACGGCAGCAGTCGCTTCCATCCGGTACCCCCGCTCAGAGCGAACGCCCAGGCGTCGTCCCGGTAGGGGCCATAATACAAATCCATTCCGCCGAAGATCACGACTCGGTCGCGCGGCGGATCGTAGATGACGCACGCTCCGGCGCGCTCTCCTGCGGCCGGATGCCAACCGCTCAGCGTCGACCAGCAGGCCGTTCCTTGGAGCGGCAGCGCCTTCAGCCTCACCCCGTCGTAGACCACCAGTCGGTCGCGGACTGGATCGTACAGGCCGGCTATCGTCTGGTCCGGGAAGTCGGTCTCGAAGACCGGCGGCGGGCAGGTGCTGGAGAGGGTCGAGATGCGCGACCAGGACATCGGCGCGGAGAGTGAGAGCGCCCAGACCACGCTGTCCTCGGGAAACCCGTACAGCAACATGCGGTCGCGCAGCGGATCGATCACCGCGAATCCACGCTCGAATGCGGTAGGTCCCTGACCCGAGGTCTGCTGCTTCACCCAGAGCGGGGCAGCGCCGCTGAACTCCAGCGCCCAGACGGTCTGCGCGCCGCCACCGAAAATGAGCATCCGATCCCGTAGCGAGTCGTACACCGCGGCTTGCTGGAAGCGCGGCAGCGGTGGGATCTCCTGCCACCAGCCGTCCTCGCCCATGACGGGTGGCGTGGTGGCAGCCTGAGTGGACGGTGCCCAGGGCCATGGGGACCGTTGGGCGGCGGCACAGGGCGCCCCGGACGCGGACATCGCGATCAGGGCGAGCACGACCAGGACGGCCGAGGAGCCCGCGCGCATCGCGGTTCCTCCCAAGGGGGATGGTCCAGCGGGGGGTCTCGAATGGGATTCTACTCCTCGCCCGGCTCCTCGTCTGCGATCACCAGCGCGCGCCGGATGATATCCCCATCGAAGCCCCGCCGCGCGAGCAGGGCGTAGAGGCGCTGGCGGCGGGTGCGCTCGTCGAGCTTCGCGTAGCGCCGCGCCGCCTGCTCGAGCGCCTTGCGCGCGGCGTCCAGCTCGCCCGTGGCGCCCTCACGCTCCTCGAGCCGCGCGCGCGCGATGGCGATGTCGTCGGCACCGATGCCCTTGGCGCGTAATTCGTTCTCGAGCCGGCGCCAGCCCGACATCCGCCGGTGCAGCCGCCCGGCGAGCCAGGCGCGCGCGAACTCGGCGTCATCCACCAGGCCCACTCCGGTGAGACGGTCGAGCACCTCGGCCACCGTGGCGGCGGCGTAGCCCTTCTCGCGCAGCCGCCGCGCCAGATCGGCGCGGGTGCGGCGCAGGCGCTCGAGCAGGCGCAACGCCTCCTCGCGGCAGGCAGTGGGGTCGGTGAGCGGCTCGGCCCCGGGATCGCGCCGCGTCGGCCGGCGCGTGGCGGTCATCGTTGGAGCCCGCACGCGGCGAAGAACCCGCGCAGACCCTCGACCTCGCCGGGCAGGTCGTGGTGGACGATGCGCACCACCTTCCCCGCCGGGCCGACGGTGAACACCTGCCGGCACTGGTGGCGGTGGGCGCGGCCAGCATGGGCGAGGTGATCGATGAACGTCACCGCGATCTCGTCGTCCGAGAGCGGTTCGACCTCGCTCTCGTAGCGCACCTCGTCGAGGTGACGTCTTCCCCATTCGGTGGCCTCGCGGTACGACGCCACGATCGCCTGGGGACCGCGCAGCGTCGCGCGACCGGTCAGGTACTCGCAGTCGGCGGCGAGCAGGCCGAGCACACGATCGAAGTCGTCGAGGTCGAGCGCCTCGGCGAGCGCGCGGACGACCTCGGCGCTTCGCATGGCTACCGCTTTCCGTCCTTCGCCGCCATCGCGGGGTGCGGGCGCGCGGCCGGCGTGCCGGGGCGCGCCGCCGGGGCGTCCGCGACGCGGGCCGCCTGCGGCGCGGGCTCGGCCACGGCCGGCGCGGCGCCGGCCACCTTGAGCCCGAGCTGCGGGAGCAGCTTGGCCTCGACCTGGAGGCGGATGTCGGCGTGCTCGCGCAGGAACAGGCGCGCGTTCTCGCGGCCCTGGCCCAGGCGCTCGTCGCCGAAGGAGAACCACGTGCCGCTCTTCTGGATCACGTTCCGGTCGACCGCCATGTCGATCAGCTCGCCTTCGCGCGAGATGCCCTCGTTGTAGAGGATGTCGAACTCGGCCTCGCGGAACGGCGCGGCGACCTTGTTCTTGACCACCTTCACCTTGGTGCGGTTGCCGATCGCCTGCTCGCCCTCCTTGAGGGTCTGGATGCGGCGGATGTCGAGCCGCACCGAGGCGTAGAACTTGAGCGCGCGCCCGCCGGCGGTGGTCTCGGGGTTGCCGAACATCACGCCGATCTGCATGCGGATCTGGTTGATGAAGATGACCGTGGTCCGGCTCTTGGAGATCGAGCCGGTGAGCTTGCGCAGCGCCTGCGACATGAGGCGCGCCTGCAGGCCGACGTGCGAGTCGCCCATCTCGCCCTCGATCTCGGCGCGCGGCACGAGCGCCGCGACCGAGTCGATCACCACCACGTCCACCGCGCCCGAGCGCACCAGGTGGTCGGCGATCTCGAGCGCCTCCTCGCCGGTGTCGGGCTGGGCGACGTGCAGGTTGGTGATGTCCACGCCCAGCTTCTGCGCGTAGGCCGCGTCGAGCGCGTGTTCGGCGTCGATCATGACCGCCGCGCCGCCGGCGCGCTGGGCGTTGGCGATGATGGTGAGCGCGAGCGTGGTCTTGCCCGAGGACTCGGGGCCGTAGATCTCGACGATGCGTCCGCGCGGCACGCCGCCCACGCCGAGCGCCAGGTCGAGGCCGATCGAGCCGGTCGGGATGACGTCGATGCCGACCCGCGCGCTCTCCTCCCCGAGCTTCATGATGGAGCCCTTGCCGAACTGCTTCTCGATCTGCTGCAGGGCGAGCTCGAGGGCCTTGCTCTTCTCTTTGGCCGAGGGCGTCGGGTTGTTCATCACGGTCTGCGTCTCCTTGCAGGGGCTGCGGGTCCTTCACGGGGTGCCGTCGGAGGGGGCTGCCTCGGGAAACTAGCAAAGTCGTGCCCGCTCTCCGACGGCGACATGCTCGGAGGGCATGCTACACATATGGGCAGTACAGGGCAAGGGGAACTTCGGGCGGCAGCGAGAGGGGCGCGCCCAGATCTCGAGGGCGCGCCCCTCATGTGCCTCAACCGGCGGCCGGCGCGCGCGTTCCGCGCCTCACGCGCCGCGCGGGACGCTCATCTCACATAGGCCATCCGCCGCGTGAGCACCCGGCCGAGCGCCTCCAACCTCACGAAGTAGAGCCCGCTTCCCACCGGGGTCCCCACCGCGTCGCGCCCATCCCAGACCTCGCTCCACTTCCCGGCCGTTCGCTCGCCGCTCGCCAGCGTGCGCACCCGCCGCCCCTGCGCGTCGAACACCGACAGCTCCACGGAGGTCGCGGACGGCAGCGTGAAGCCGACGCGCGCCGCGCCGAGCGCCGGATTGGGGGCGATGGAAGCGAGCGACAGCTCGCGCGGCGTCTCGTCCTCCACCGCCAGCGTGCCGTTCGGCAGCAGCAGCGCGAACGCGCTCTCGTTGCCGTGGATATCGAACGCCGAGAGCTTGTAGTAGGCGGTCGGCGCTCCGGCGTCGAGATAGCCGGGGTCGGCCTTCTGGATCACCAGGTTCGACGGCCCGGGAGCGAAGTCGGGCGCGGACCCGCGGTAGAGCCGGTAACCGGCCAGGTCCGCCTCCGGGCTCGCGGCCCAGATCAGGCTCGCTCCGTAGCCGGCCGCGTACGTCCCGGTGAACGGTGCCGGCACCGCCGGCGCCAGATCGTCCACCGAGTACGCGCTCACGGGCGGCGAGGTCCAGCGGCCCGAACCGGTGGCCGCCATCCCCTCCACCATGAACGCGGTGAGCGGATTGCCGGCGGCGGTGGAGTCGCTGGTGGTGGGTGCCACCAGCGAGTAGCCGGGCAGTCCGCTCGCCACCTGGGTGCCCACCAGCTCCCAGTACCACGTCTGGGCGCCTTCGACAGTGGTGCGGAACACGCGGGACGCGGCGGGCGGCTCACCGCCTTCCTGCGTGTCGTCGATCAGCACCGCTCCGGCGGCCAGCGCGCCCTGAGCGAGCGCGGCCGGGGCCTCGCGCCATACCCGGTACGAGCCGATCCCGTAGGTCGGGTCGGCGTCGAGATACGAGGGGCTCCACGCCACGCGCACCTGCCCGCCCTGATCGTGAGCGACATCGTCCACCGCGGCGATGAACGGCTCGGGGCTGCCGAGATAGCCGTAGTGGTCCACGTGCCCGGCGAGCAGGTCGTAGCTGCTCCCGTCCCAGCTGTTGCACCACACCACGATCGCGCCACCCTTGCCGTCGGCGCACGAGAGCACGCTGGCGTACGAGCCGCCCGCGATGACGGCTGAACAGATGTCGGTCCCACCCGACGGCCAGCCCGCGGCGGCGGCGCCGCCCGGGAGGTATCGATGCGCCCCCACCCGCCAGGGCACGGCGTAGATGATCTGCGTGCCCACCAGCAGACCGCCGGTCCCGTCCGGCGCGATGCCGGCGTAGTAGTCGCTCACGTTCAAGCCACTTGTCGTCCAGCCCGGCGGGATGGTGCCGTTCACCGTGAATCGAGTGACGTAGCGGGCGGAGTTGGACAGGTTCGCCCAGTGCACGTATCCGCCGCCCGCGCCATCGGTCACCAGTTCCATCAGGACCTGGTCCGAGACGCCGGTGCCGATCAGCAGCGAACCGCTCTGGAAGCCGGCTGGGGTCCGGCCCGTCGGCAACAGGCGGGTGCCGTACACGTCGGCGTCCCCGCTGCGACGATCGGTCCACACCACCAGCGCTCCGTTGTCTCCGTCGCTGATGACGAGCGGCTGGGTCTGATCGCCGGTCGCGTTGGTGACCGATGCGCCGAAGATCTGCGAGCCATCGCCGCGGTAGTTGACCGCGAAGATGTCGTAGTTCCCCGCGTTGTTGGACTGGTACGCCACGATGCATCCACCCGTGCCATTGGGGGCCACACTGGGGTACTCCTGCAACGTGCTCGTGGCGTCGAGGTCCATCCCGCCGGCCGGGAACCCCACCTCGACCTGGCCATCGGCCGTCAGGTGCTGGAGCATCGGATCGTGGTTGGAGACGCTCAGGTTCGCCTGCCAGACGATGAACGCCCCGCCGGCGCCGTCGCTGCAGAGCTTCGGCAGCACGTCGTCGGTGGAGGCCAGGCTCACGCGCAGACCGCCCGCGGGCCAGCCCGGGGCCACGTCGCCGTCGGCGAGGATGCGGATCGCGTAGATATCGTGCCCGTTGGGAGCGCTGCGCAGGTCATCCCACGCCAGGATCGCGCCGCCTTCGCCGTCCGGGATCATGACCACGCCGATCTGCCCACCGGAGGCGGTGCACACCGGAATCCCATTGGCGGTCCAGCCCGGGTCGGGGCCTCCCCCGACGAGCAGGCGTGCCATGTAGATGTCGACGCCGGTGACGCCACTGTTGCGGTAGTCCGCCCAGGCCACGAACGCGCCGCCCGCGCCATCCGTGACCACCGCATGGGAGATCTGCATGTCGGTGGCGGTGGTGACACGCACCGGCGTACAGAGCGTGTGGGGCCACTGCGCGCGCGCCGCGCACGGGACCAGGATGGAGAGCAGCACGGCAACGACGAGGACGAGGGGAACCCGGAGGGATCGGCCCATGACGCACCCCACTGGGGTCGTCGGGGCGACGACCGCCGCATGGTTCGCGAGACCGGCATCCCTGCCGGCGGGTCCGAGGTGCCGACACCATAGGTCCGGCACCGGCGCGGGGCAAACCTGCGCGCCTCGACCTGCCCCGACCGAGCGCCGCTATCGGATCAGCGCCAGCCGCTCCACGAGGGACCGCCCGTCCGCCTGCAGACGGACGAAGTAGAGGCCACTGCCCACCGGCGCGCTCGATCCGTCGCAGCCGTCCCACGCGGCGCTCCCCCGGCCCGCCTCGAGCACGCCGTCGATCAGGGTGCGCACCCGCCGGCCCCGTGCGTCGAACACCGCCAGCGTCACGCGCCCCGCACGCGGCAGCGCGTAGCCGATGCGCGCGGTGCCTCGCACCGGATTGGGCGCGACCGGCGCCAGCGCCAGTTCGAGCGGCGGCGCGTCCTCCACCGCCAGCGTGCCGCTGGGCAGCAGCAGCGCGAAGCCGCTCTCGTTGCCATGGAGGTCGATCGCCGAGAGCTTGTAGTAGGCCGAGGGCGCTCCGGCGTCGAGATAGCCGGGATCGGCCTTCTGCGCCACCAGGCTCGAGGGGCCCGGCACGAAGCCCGGCGTGGATCCGCGATAGAGCCGGTAGCCGGCCAGGTCCGCCTCGGCATTGGCGCCCCAGAACAGGCTCGCGCCGGTGCCCACCGAATACGTCCCCGAGAACGGGGCCGGGGTCGCAGGCGGCAGGTTGTCCACCGAGTAGCCGGAATCGGCCTTCGATTCCCAGAACGCCCCGGTGGACGCCGCGAGTGCGCGCACCTTGACCAGCGTGTAGGGATTGGTGGCGGCCGCCGAGTCCCCGAGGGTGGGCACCACGTAGCTGTACCCGGCCTGCGCCGCGGCGGCCTGCTGCCCGACGAACTCCCAGTACACGGTCTGCCCGCCGAGCGCCTGCGTCATGATCACCTTGCGGTCGCTGGTCGCGGGGGCCACGGCCTGGTCCGCGTCCACGCGCTGCGCGCCCGTCGCGAGCGCGCGCAGAGCGTAGGTGGCCGGAACGCTGCGCCAGACGTCGTACTCGGTGACCACGGACGCCGGCAGCGCGTCCAGGTAACTGGCGTCCCACGACACCTTGAGGTGGCCGCCCTGATCGTTCTTCACGTCCCGCACCGACGCGATCGCCGGGGACGGTTCGCCGAGCTGCGAGAAGCGGTCCACCCGCTGGGCGAACACGTCGGGCTCCGCCGTGCCGAGCACCTGGTGGAACGACGCGATCGCCCCCTGCGCTCCATCGGTCACCAGCGAGACTCCCCCGACGCCCATCGCCAGCGCGCGCCCGGAGTAGGGCCAGCCCGGCCACTCGATGCCATTGCCACCGAGATGCTTGATGTACTGACCGCCGGTCCCGCCCCAGGTCACGAGCGCCCCGCCGGCGCCATCGGAGACCGCGGTGAGCTGGGGTACGTTGACCGCCGTGGCGATCGGGGTTCCGTTGTACGTCCACCCCGGCGGGATGACCCCGCCGATGGTGACGCGGGTGGCGTACAGATCCGCCGGCAGCAGGGCGCCGCCGCGGCTGTCACGCCAGAACAGGATCGCGCCGCCACTGCCGTCGGACGTCATGGCGGCCAGCTGCCGGCTATTGAGGTCGCTGATGTAAGGGTAACCCCACGCGAGGTTGCCGTTGGGGAGCACTCGCGTGGCGTAGATGTATGCATAGTCATCGTAGCCGACGATCACGCCGCCGTAGCCATCCGGCACCACGATGGCGTCCACGTCGTCGGACGGACCGGTGCTGATCTGCCGTCCGCCCAGGGCGAAGGCCTCGGCGCCCGCCACCGAGTACGCCTGCATGTAGAGGTCGATGCTCGCGCCGCGCTCATCGTTCCACGCCATGAAAGCCTTCCCACCACTCAACGTGAGCGCGGTGGGCCACTGGAACAGGACATTGCTGGTGCCTTCATGGATGTACGGCCACCAGGTGCCCCCCGCGGTGACATGATTGATGAGCGGATCGGTGTCGGTGATCGTGTAGGTCGCGGCCCAGGCCACGTAGGCACCGCCCACGCCGTCCGCGGCGATGAGCGGCAGGTTGTCATCGACGGAGGACCCGGGCGACACGCCGTTCACCGGCCATCCGGCGAAAGGAGCCCCGGCCGGATCCAGATGCTGGACGTAGATGTCCGCATCACTGACGCTGTTGCGGAAGTCCCGCCAGGCGATGAACACGCCGCCGGCGCCATCGGTGCAGATCACCGGCACGGTCTGGTCGCGGGTCGCGACCGCCACCGGGACCCCATTCGCCGTCCACTGGGCCACGCCGTGCGCGTCGAGGTGCTGGGCGTAGACGTCGTAGTCGCCGCTCCGGTTGTCATACCAGGCGATGAACACGCCGCCCGCTCCGTCGGAGCACGAGGAGTACGCGTACTGAGTCCCGGCCGAGGTGCACACGGGCTGCGGGCCGGCCGGATCGTGGGACCACGTGGCGCGGGCGGGCGCGGCACCGAGCAAGGCCAGGATGGTGAGCACCGAACCGACTCGCAGCGACGGGTACCTGCGGTTCATCGAAGCCTCCTGGACATGCGCCGGTGTGCGGGGGCGCGCCGAACGAGACCGAGGGGACGGGGAGGGATCGCTCCCACGGCGGTCCCGTGATGAGCGATGCGACCGCGCCACGGTACTCGCGCCCGCCCGCGCCGCCAATGGATAAAGCGTCGCGTCCGGGCCGGGCCGCCGGGGCCTGTCGGGTCGAGGCCCTTTCAGTCGCCGAGCGGGGCCCGCTCGCGCACGGTGTAGCGCGAGCCACCCGGCGACAACACGCTCTCCATCACGCACAGCCGCTCGACCGGAAAGGCCGCGGGGCCCACGCGCGCGGCGCCCAGCCGCATCGCCCAGTCGGCGCCCGGCGTGCGCACGCGGCCGAGAGTGAGATGGGGAGTGAACGCCCGGTCGGCCGGCTCGAACCCGCGCGCGCGCAGCGCCCGCTCGAGCGCGCGGGCCAGCCGCACCAGCGGCTCGGCGCCGGCGCTCAGCCCGAGCCAGATCACGCGTGCCCGGGCGGCATCGGGGAACGCGCCGGGGGCACCGAGCGCCGCGTCGAAGCGCGCCTCCCCCGCCGCCGCCTCGCGCGCCGCCTCGCTGGCACGGCGGGCACCGTCCTCGCCCACCTCACCGAGGAAGCGCAGGGTGAAGTGCAGGTTGTCGGCCTTCACCCACGACACGCCGTCGCCCGGGTGGGCGAGGGCGTCGCTCACCGCGCGCGCCGCGCGCTGCACCTGCGGCGGCGGGAACACGGCGAGGAACAGGCGCATGGCGGGCCCGCGCGTCGCGACTACGCGGGCTTCGCCGCGGTCTCGAGCGCCGCGTCGAGCGGCAGGCCCACCAGCGCGCGGCGCACCAGGTCGAGGGCGGTCTGCGCGGCGCGCTCGCGGATGGTGGCGCGCGTGCCCTGGAACGCGAGCTTCCGCACCCCGCTGCCCCGCGGGGCGGCGACCGCGATGAACACGGTGCCGACCGGCTTCTCGTCGCTGCCCCCGTCGGGCCCGGCGATGCCGGTGATGCCCACGCCGACCTCCACGCCCGCCTTCTTGCGGGCGCCCTCGGCCATCTGCTCGGCGATCGGCGCGCTCACCGCGCCATGCGCCTCGAGGTCCGCGGCGCGCACCCCGAGCTGCTCGAGCTTGGAGATGTTGGTGTAGCTCACGGCGCCGCGCTCGAACCAGCGCGAGGAGCCCGGCACGTCGGTGAGCCGCTTGGCGAGCAGCCCGCCGGTGCACGATTCGCCGGTCGCGATGCGGTAGCCGAGGCTCACCAGCAGCTCGCCCACCACCTGTTCCATGGTGGCGGCGCCCTCGGCGTAGAGCACCGGGGCGGCGATCGCCTTGAGGGCCTCGTACGACTGCGCGGTCACGCTCCGCACCAGCTCGGGGTCGCTGCCCGCCACGGTCACGCGCAGGTCCACGCCGAAGTAGCTCGGCAGGTAGGCGAGCGTGGCGCCCGGCCATTCCTGCGGCTGGTGGCCGATGCGCGCGTGGAGCGCGGACTCGGACACCCCGAAGGTCCGCAGCGTGAAGGTCTCGACCGCGCGCGCGCTGCGTGCCTGGAAGTACGGCACCACGTGCTCGGTGGTGAGGTCCTCGAACTCGTAGGGCACCCCCGGCAGCAGCACCACCGGCTTGTGCTCGTGCACGATACAGAGCCCGGGCGCGGCGCCGAGGCGATTGGGCCAGACCTCCGCGCCGCGCGGGATGAGCGCCTGCGCCTCGACCGAGCCCGGCAGCTTGCGCCCCGAGCGGCGGACGCGCTCGCGGATGTGCTCGAGCACGCGCTCGTCGAGCTGGAGCGGCCGGCTCAGGACACTCGCCACCGCCTTGCGCGTCACGTCG
Organism: Candidatus Eiseniibacteriota bacterium; assembly: GCA_963776245.1. GTDB lineage: Bacteria > Eisenbacteria > RBG-16-71-46 > RBG-16-71-46 > RBG-16-71-46 > CAVSAC01. The sequence goes on from CAVZLN010000008.1 coordinate 402,005, forward strand.
TCGGGCGTGGGCCCCAGGCCGCCCATCAGGATCACCGCGTCGGCCCGCGAGAGCGCGCGGCGCAGCGCGTCGCCGATGCGCTCGGGGGCGTCGCCCACGGTGGAGTGCCACTCCACCTGCACGTTCACGGCTTCGAGGGCGCGCGCGAGGAACGCGAAGTTGGTGTCCACGGTGCGCCCCGACAGCACCTCGTTGCCGATGGTGACGATCTCGATGCGCATGGGGCTCCCGTGGGTGCCGGAGGTGCGTGCGTGGTCCGTGGGGCGCGAATGTGCCATCCGTGCGCTCCGGGCGCAACACCGCGGCGTGATCCAGCGGTCCCGGAGCGCCGGTCGCGGAGCGCTCCGGACGCGGCCCCTACGCGTTCGCCAGGTGCAGCGAGCCGTGCATGCAGAACACCGCGGTGGGCGGACCGGCCACCCGTTCGTAGTCGGCGGTGCGCATGCGCACCACCTCGTGGTGATTGCCGGCCTGGAAGTAGAAGTCGTCCCGCTCGCGGAAGCAGGCATCGAGGTAGACCGACAGGCGATAGAGTTGGCCGAACGGCGGCATCGCGCCCGAGTCGCAGTCGGGGAACAGCCGCGCCATCTCCTCCTCGCTCGCCAGGCCGAGGTCCCGGCGTCCAGTGGCGCGCTTGAAGATCGCGAAATCGAGGTGCGCCGGCGCCGGCAGCACGCACAGGAAGAAGTCCCGCAGGCCCTCGCGGACCACCACCACCTTGGCGAGTCGCTTGCCGGACACGTGCGCCACGTGCGCCACGTCCTGGGCGGTGAAGGCCTCGCGGTGCGGGAGCACCTCGTACCACACCAGCTTCTCGTCGAGCAGTCTCAGCAGCCGATCCTTGCACGCCATGACACGCCTCCCGACGGCCCGTCGGGGCGGCGGCTCGGACCACCGGGACACTCACGAGTGGGCCGGGCCGATCTCGGCGAGCCGCGCCGCGGCGCGCCGCGCGCGCCGGGCAAGGGTCTCCGCGCGGCACCGGGGGGCGCGTCCGCGCTGCACGTCCATGATGAGACACCCACGGGCCGCCGAGGGCAAGCGGCGACGCGGGGGCTCCCGCGCGCGATCAGCCCCGCATCCACCCCAGCGCGTGGAGCGCCCAGACCCCGCCGTGGTACGCGCCGCAGGCGATCAGGCCGGCCATGAAGTCGTCGGCGACGATGCCGTAGCCGCCGGGAAGCGACTGGATCTGGCGCGCGCCGAGCGGCTTCCACACGTCGAAGACGCGGAACAGCAGGAACGACGCCACGAACGCCGCCACGGTGTGCGGGACGAACAGGAGCGCGAGCGTCTGGCCCACGGCCTCGTCGGCAACGATGGGCTTGGCGTCGTGGCCGAGGGTCTTCTCGGCCTCTCCGCACAGGTACACGGCCAGTACCGTGCCGAGCGCGATGAGCGCCAGCGTCACCGGCAGCGCGGGCGGCGGGATGAACCAGCCGATGAGCGCCACCAGCGCGCTGCCCGCGGTGGCCGGGGCGATCGGAGCGGACCCCGCGGGCCCGAGGCGCGCGAGGAACAGGACGAGTGCCTTCATCGGCCCGGCCGTTCGAGCGGCGGGGGGATGATGCGCGGCGGCGCCCCGGGCACCTGCACCACCGCCGGGCGCGGCACCGAGGTGCTCGGCTGCGGCGCGCGGGTGGGCGGCATCATCGGCCACGGCGTCGCCGCTGGCCCCGCCGGGAAGGGCGCGGGCCGCGGCGGCGCGACGGCCGGATCCGAGGCGGGCCGCGGCGGCGCGGGCGCCAGCGGGCGCGCGGTGGGCAGGGGCAGCGCGGGCGCCACCGGGCGCGCGGCCACCGTGGCGGCGGTGCGGACGGGCGCCACGGTGGCGGCGACGGGCCGCGCGGCGATCGCCACGCCCCCGCCGCTCGTCGGCGGCGCGGCGGACGGCACGCCGGCGCCCGGCCGGGCCGGCTGGGTCAGCGCACCGAGCCTCCCGAGCACCGCCTTGCAGGCGGCGCGCAGCGTCTCGGTGACCCCGGTGCCCTTCACCGCGACGGCCTCGAACTCCACCGCGCCCCCGGGGTTCAGCGCGTCGTGCAGGCGCGCGAGCGGCAGCGCGCCGGGCAGGTCACGCTTGTTGAACTGGAACACCCACGGGATGCGCATCAGCTGGGCGGGGGTCAGGCCCATGGTCTTGAGGTGCTCGAAGGTGTCGGCCAGCGAGTCGAGGTTGGCGCTCTCGCGCGAGGGATGCGAGTCGGCGACGAACACGATGCCGTCGAGGCCCTGGAGCACCGCGCGGCGCGACAGCCGGTAGTACACCTGCCCGGGCACGGTGTAGAGATGGAAGCGGGTCGAGAAGCCGTTCACCGGCCCGAGGTCGATCGGCAGGAAGTCGAAGAACAGCGTGCGCTCGTGGTCGGTCGAGATCGAGAGCAGCCGGCCGCGGCGCTCGGGGGGCAGCCGGTCGTGGAGGGCGCGCAGATTCGTGGTCTTGCCCCCGGCTCCGGGGCCGACGTACACGATCTTGAAGTGGATCTCGCGCGCGCGATGATTGATGAGCGCCATCGTGTCCCGTGCAGAGAGGCCGGACTGCCGCGGGCCGTCAGTCGCCGAACAGCGCGTCGACCTCGAGGCCGGCGGCCAACGCGAACTCGGGCGCTCCGTCCTCGAGCGCGGCCTCGACCGGCTCGCCGATCCCCACCTTCTGGAACAGGCCGCGGAACACCCCGTCGAGGTCCGCCGAGGCCTTCTGGGCGCGGAAACGCACCAGGCCCAGCGTGCTGCGGCGGTCGAACACGGTGCTCATGATGACGCGGTCGGCCAGCAGGCAGGAGTGCACGCTGCGGCCCTTGCCCTCGCTCACCACCGCGTTCACGGACGAGTCCCCGAGCAGGTTCGCAAGCTCGGCGTTGGCGGTGAAGTCCGCGGCCACCAGGCTCGCGAAGGCGGTCGCGTCGAAGTCACCCGTGCGTCCGGCGGTGGTGATGAGCTGGCCGGAGCGGTCGACGAGATGGATGGAGAGGGCGTTCGTCCTCTCGAGCATCTCGTTGAGGATGGCGTCGATCGATCGAAAGTCGTTTTCGAACAGAGTCCATTGAGGCATGGCACCCCCCCGCCTCCGGCGGATGAGTCACCTGATGAAAGACTCCGTGGCACGTCCGTGTTCCGGGCGCATTGGTAACACGGTGCGCTGGAAACGACAAGCGGATTCGCGCTCGTCGCGGCGGGTGCCAGGCGCTTCCGGGCCGAACGCGCGACGCGGTGCGACGCGCGACGGCTCAGCGGCGCTGGCCGGCGTTGCGCAGGACGGGCGCCGCGTCGTCGAGCAGCCCGATCGGGACCTCGCCCGCGTCGGCGATCGGTCCGGTGCCGAGGTGGAGCAGGCCGGCGCGCAGCGCGGCGGTGGCCATCTCCTGCTGATCCGCGGCGGGGATCCACCCGCGCGTGCGGAGGTCCCGGGCGGGCAGCATCAACAGCACGGGCGGCGGTCCGCCTGCCGCGGCGGATGGCCCGCCGATCGCGCGGCGCGCCAGCCGACCGACCTGGCCCGCCGAAAGGCGGCCGGGGCCGGGCTCGATCACCGCGAGTCCACCGCCGCGCAGTACGTCGCGGTAGTCCAGGGCGAAGCGCTCGTCGAGCCCCGTGCGCCCGACCGCGGCAGCGGGCAGCGCGCGGGCGAAGGCGCACTCCGGCCGCCACGCGCGCACCGCCTGCTCGCAGTCCGCGAGCAGGCCGCGGATGGCGGCGCTCTTGGCGGCCGCGTCCCCGGCCCCGCTCGCCAGCCGCTCGCCGGGGGCCATGAGCGCGTCGTCGTCGAACAGCACGCCGTCCACCGGCAGGTAGACCGCGAGGTCGGTGAGGAAGTCCACCGCCGCGCGGCGCGCCTCGGGCAGCTCGGGCGAGAGCCGCGTGCTCCATCGTTCTCCGGTGGCGTGGGCCACCCGCCATTCGGGGTGACGGTCCCAGTCCCAGGTCAGGTTCATGGTCGGCACGCGCACCCACACGTGGATGCGGGCGGCGGCGAAGCGGGCCGCCACCATCGACCACACGTCCGCCAGCACCGGAAGCTGATGGTTCATGGCGTAGGCGCGCGTCAGCCGGCCGTCTCCGCGCGGGTCGGGGCAGACCGGCAGAATGACGTCCGTGGCGCCGAGCGCGCGGGCGCGCGTCACCACGCGGTCGAGCCGCGCGCTGAACACGCCGTCGTCGGGATCCCAGATCGAGTCGAGGTCCACTTCCGCCGCGCGCACCGCGGCGGGCGGCGCGGTGAGCCACGGGTGCGCGGGATCGGCGAACTCCATGCGCCGGGTGACCATCACGCGCGGCAGCAGGCCCGCGCGCAGGTCCGCGGCGGACACCGGCCGGCCGCCGAGCGCCAGTGTGGCGGTGAAGCCGGCGTGCGCGGCGAGCCCGCGCGCCATCTCGTTGTGCATCCCGTAGGGCCACACCAGCACCGCGGCCGGATGCCCAAGGCGCGCGGTGAGCGCGCGCTGGGAGGCGAGCAGGTCCTCTCCCACCCGGCTGCGGTACTCCTCGCGGTCCTCGTAACGCTGCTCGGCCGCCCGCCAGGCGCGCGTGGCGATCGCCGGCGCGCTGTCCCCCTGAGGGTCGGAGGTGACGAACTCGTGCTGCGCGTGCGCGTGCGAGGCCATCTCCACCTCGCCGGCGGCATCGAGGCGACGCAGCTCGGCCCACGACAGCAGCGGTGGCAGGCCCGCCGGAGGCCGCTCGGGGAACGACGTCACGATCGCGAGCGTGGCGCGCACGCCCTCGGCGCGCAGCACCGGCAGCGCGCGCTCGGCGAAGCTCCGGTAGCCGTCGTCGAAGGTGAGCACCATGGTGCGCGCGGGCAGGCGCTCGGGGTGATCGCGCAGCGCCAGCAGCTCGGCCAGCGATACGAACGTCCACCCGGCGGCCTTGCAGGCGCGGATCTGCTCGCGCAGGAACTCGGGCGGCACGGTCTGGAGCGGCGCCGCGGGGTCGCTCGAGAGGTCGTGGTAGCAGAGAATGGCGATCAGCGGGAAGGCCGTCGCGCTGTCGCGCGGCGCCGGCGCGGCCGCCGCGCCGGCATGCGCCAGCGCCACCAGCGCCAGTGCCGACAGCGCGCCCCGCGCGCGCACGCTCAGAAGCTCCAGGTGAGCGAGGCCTGCCACCAGGCCCGCCGATAGCCGATCTCGCTCTGCAGGCTCGAATCGCTGCGCCCGCCCTCGAGCGCGCAGGCGAGGGAGCGGGCGAACGTCCGCTCGACGCTGCCGCCGAGGGTGTAGAACGAGGTCGCCTCGCTGCCCTTCTCCCGTTGCCGGCCGGCCTGCCCGGTGGCGCCCAGCGTCCACTCCTCGCGCGGGTGCCACTCGGCCTCGGCGCCCGGGCCCCATTCGCGATGGAAGTCGGGAGCGTAGTAGCCGTGGTCGGGGTCCCGGCGCGTGTTGAGCTGCTCGGTGCCGAGACTGAGCGCGAGTTCGCCCCGTGGGCCGGAAGCCACCCGCCAGCGCGCCGCGGCGGCCACGCGCTCCGCGCGGTTCTGGTCGCTGTAGAGCCCCTCGCGCGCCACGGCGTGGAGCGTGAGCCGCTCGATCGGCGACAGGTCCACCGCGCCGGTCCAGCCCAGCATCGAGATGCCGAGCGCCAGCGCGCGGCGGGTGAGCACCGGTTCGCGCGCGACCACCGCCTCGAGGCGCACGCGATCCACCGGCCGGCACACCACGCCCAGCTCGCCGCCCGGCTCCACGCCGGGAGCGTCGCCCCAGTCGGTGTGGGCGAACGTGCCGTAGGCCGACCACACCACGTCGAATCGCGCCCGCAGCCCGGCGGAGAGCCGCAGCGGGTCGGCGGTGCCGTCGGCGTCCATCACGTTGTCGCGGTGCCAGCCGACCACGCCCGCGGCGCCGCGCGCGAGCGGCCAGCTCAGCTCCATGCCGGTCGAGCGCACGCGCAGCTCGTCGCTGTCGTCCGCGCGGCCGCCCTCGATGCGCAGGCTGGCACCCTCCTCCCGCGCGATGCGGGCCGCCAGCTCGCGGGCCTCGCGGTCGTCGGACACGCGCCGCCCGTACGCATCGAGCGCCCGCCGCGCGCCGTCGGGGTCGCCATCCCAGTAGCGCGCGAACGCCAGCGCCTTGAGCGCGTCGGGATCGCTCCCGGGCTCGCCCGCCAGCGCCTCGAGTTGCCGCGCCGCGCGGCGGTGGCGGCCCTGCCAGTTCTCCTGCATCGCCAGCGCGAGCCGCGCCGCGGCGAGATCGGCGCGCAGTTCGTCCGCGCGCTCGGGATGGTCCGCCACCAGCCGCTCGTAGAGGACGACCGACTCGCGGGCGTGGCCCGCCTCGCCGGTGATCCCCGCCTGCAGCCAGCGCAGGCCGAACTCGTCTCCCCCGCTCGCGAGGGCCACCCGAAGCACGGCCAGCGCCGAGTCGTAGCGCGCGCCGTCGGCCAGCGCCCGCGCCACGTACCACGGATCGTCCGCCGTGGTCGGCGCGAGAGCGGCCGTGACGCGCGCCGGCTGCACCGCGCCGTTCGCCGGGCGGGCGGCGGCCGCCGGTGCCGCGGTCAGCGCGAGCCCGATGACGACCGCGAGGAGCGGGGCCCACCCATGCGTGCGCGCGGCGCTCATCGCTGGGACTTCCACTGGGACACCGCGCCGCGGCGCGTCCGGCGCACCAGGCCGCCCGGGGTGGCGAACACGGTGATGAGCGACATCAGCATCCAGTACACGATCGGATAGCTCACCGCGACCGGGAAGTGGCGCAGCACGGTGCGGTCGTAGCGCGAGTCGAGCAGCACGCCGGTGAGCAGCTGGGTCACGCACAGCGTGCCGATGGTCATGCCCCACCAGTTCGGGATCGGCGAGGCGCCGACCGGCGGCACGCCGACCGCGTACGAGAGCATCCACAGCGTGGTGAGCACCAGGAAGCAGTACGACCACGCGATCGAGAGCAGTGCCTCGTAGAACACCGGCCACATGCGGCGCATGCGCCAGGTGACCAGCAGGCGGGCGTGGCGGCGCAGCACCTGCGCCAGCCCGCTCGCCCAGCGCCGGCGCTGCTTGATGAGCGCGCCGAGCGTCGGTGGCACGTGCATCCACACCAGCGCGCGCGGCTCGTAGCGGACGTCGTACGCGGCGCACTGGAGCTTCCACGTCATGTCGATGTCCTCGGTGGCCATCTCGGGGCTGTAGCACCCGACGTCGACGAGCGCGCTCTTGCGGAACGCGCCCACCACGCCGGACATGGTGAGGATGCGTCCCCAGATGCGCTGCGCGCGGCGCAGCAGGCTCACGATCGAGGTGAACTCGATCAGCTGGAGCTGGGACAGGAAGGTCACGCGGTTCGCGACGCGCGGGTTGCCGGTCACCCCGGCGACCCGCGCGGACTCGAAGTGGGGCACCATCCAGCGCAGGATCTGCGGGTCGGGGCAGGCGTCGGCGTCCATGACCAGCAGGATCTCGCCGCGCAGGCAGGGCAGGGCGTCGTTCATCGCCATCGCCTTGCCCTCGTTGCGCTCCTTGGCGATCAGGCGCACCTTGCCGCGCTCCACGAACGGGCGCACCACCTCGCGGGTGGCATCGGTGGAGGCGTCGTCCACCACCACCACCTCGTAGCTCGGGTAGTCGATGCGGGTCGCCCAGTGCAGCGTCTGCGCGATGACCTTCTCCTCGCAGTACGCCGGGATCAGCACCGTGACCATCGGGTAGCGCGCGAGCGGCCGCGGCTCGGGCGAGCCCTCGTCGCCGCGCTCGCGGCGCACGTAGAAGTGGAGCCCGGTGGTCACCCACACCAGCGCGCTGAGCACCGGATAGACCGCGAAGAAGCCCAGCGCCCACGCGTACACGGGCTGGGTCTGCACCGCGACCAGGAAGTCGACCAGCGCGTGCTTCATCCCGATCGCTCCGGCGTGCTCTCCGGCGGCCGGCCCACCGGCCCGCCGGTGGCGTAGATCTTGGCGCCGTGGCGCACGCGGACCGACACCACCGCCGCCACCGTGCAGATATCGGGCACGGTCGGCATGAGCACCTCGCGGCCGACGGTGTCGTGCGAGAAGTCCTCTGTCACCGCCCGCACGCTCCGGCGCGCGCCGCGCCGGCGGAAGATCCACACGTTGTGGAGCGTCCAGGCGACGGTGAGCGCCACGATGACCACCAGCGCGATGGCGACGAACAGCAGCGTGTAGCGGATCTCGGACGCGCCCACGCGACGGAACACCAGCCACCACCAGTAGACGAACAGCGCCCAGCCGGCGATCGCCAGCACGGTGTGGAACGCGCGGCGGAGCGGCCCGGCCTGGGTCGGAGTGAGGCTCTGGCGATCTGGATCGACCATCGAGGACGTCCCTGCGCTCGAGTCGCGCGCCGGCGGACCGCGCCGCGGTGCGGCGGGCGGCCGGCACGGAGGGCCCCGGACTGGGGCCGACCCCAGAGCTATCGGCAGTTCGGGGCCCCGGCTGGAGGGCGGGGGAACGCGGCCGCCGCGGCCCGCGGAGGGGCGCCCACGGCGGGCGGGTCACGGCCCGCGGAGGCGCGGGTGGAGCGCGCCGCCGCGGTGAGCCCTACCAGCCTCCGCCGTGGGCGGGCGGCAGTGGGCGGGTCACGGTCTGCGGGGGCGCGGGGGTCGCGGGGAGCACCGGCGTCGCGGGCGGCGCGGCGCCGGGCGGCCCGGGCCGGGTGCGCGGGATGGAGTCCCCCGCGGTGCGGCGCGGCGCGTCGTGCTCGTCCTCGATCTCGCCCACGATCTCCTCGAGGATGTCCTCGAGCGTCACGATGCCGAGGAAGTGATGGTCGGCGTCGCGCACCACCGCCATCGGGCGCTTCTCGCGCCGGAAGATCTGCGAGCAGGCGCGCCACCGGCAGGTCGGGCGCGACGAACAGCGCGGGGTACATGGCGTCCATCAGGATCACCAGGCCGCGCAGGCTGAAGAGGTGGAACAGGTCCTTGGTGTTGACGATCCCGACGATGTTGTCGGGCGTGTGCTCCCACACCGGCATGCGGGTGTGCGCGGTCTCGCGGGCGGTCTCCAGCACCTCGGCCTCGGAGGCGGCGAGCGAGAGCGTCACCACCTTCTCGCGCGGCACCATCGCGTCGCGCACCGTCTTGTCCGACAGCTCGAACAGATTGCGCACGTAGGCCGCCTGGTCGGTGTCCATCAGGCCGGCCTCCTCGCTCTCCTCGACCAGCATGTCGAGCTCCTCGAGCGTGTGGACCTGCTCCTCGACCCGCGCCGGCGGCAGGCGCATGACGCGCACGAAGAACCCGCTCGAGACGTTGATGAACGCGATGAAGGGTCGGAACAGGCGCCCGAACAGGAGCAGCGGCCCGCCGAGCAGGAGCGCGATCTGCTCGGCGCGCTGGAGCGCGATGGCCTTGGGCACCTGCTCGCCCAGCACGGTGTGCAGGTAGGTGATGACGAGGAACGCGAGCGCGATGGCGGCGCCGTGGACGAACACCTCGTCGATCGGGTGCGGGAGGCGCGCGAACAGCGGCACCAGCAGGTGGGCGATCGCGGGCTCGCCGATCCAGCCCAGCCCCAGGCTCGTGAAGGTGATGCCGAGCTGGCAGGCGGCGATGGTGCCGTTGATGTCCTCGATCGCCGCCTTCACGGCGGTCGCGCCGAACACGCCCTTGTCGACCAGTTCGTCGACGCGCGTCCACCGTACGGTGACGATCGCGAACTCGGCCGCCACGAACACCGCGTTGAGCGCCACCAGCAGCGCCAGCCCGATCAGGGCCGAGGTATCGAGCAGGGGTTGGGGCATGGCGGGGTGGGGCGCGGCGCTACTCGTCGATCGCGCGGCGCCCGTCCATGGCGCGCGCCAGCGTGACGAGGTCCGAGTACTCCAGGTCCGAGCCCATCGGCACGCCGCGGGCGATGCGCGTGACGCGCACCCCGAGCGGCTGGAGCAGCTTCGAGAGGTAGAGCGCGGTGGCCTCGCCCGCCACGTTGGGATTGGTGGCGAGGATGATCTCCTGCACCTCGCCGGCCTTCATGCGCTCGAGCAGCTGGCGGATGCGCAGGTCGTCGGGATTGGTGCCGTCGAGCGGCGAGAGCGCGCCGCCCAGCACGTGGTAGCGCCCGCGGAACTGCGCGGTGCGCTCGATCGCGAGCATGTCGGCCGGCTGCTCGACCACGCACAGCACGCGCGCGTCGCGCTGCGGGTCCTGGCACAGCGCGCACGGGTCGTCCTCGGCGAAGTTGCCGCACACCGAGCAGAAGCCCACGCGCTCCTTCACCGCGCGGATCGCCTCGGCGAGGCGCAGCGCGTCCTCGCGCGGCGCGCGCAGCAGGTGGAGCGCCAGGCGCTGGGCGCTCTTCTGCCCGATGGTGGGGAGCTTGAGCAGCTCGTCGATCAGGAGCTCGAGGTACTTGGAGGAGTACATGGCGGAGGGGCCGGGCCGCTCAGAACGGCATCGCGATCCCGCCGGTGATCCTGGCGGTGGCCTCGTCCTTGTGCTTCTTCGCCGTGCCCTGCGCGTTCTTCACCGCGGTGACGATGAGGTCCTCCAGCAGCTCGCGGTCCGCGAGCGCCTCGGGCTTGATGCGCAGCTGCCGCAGCTCGCCATGACCGTTCACCGCCGCCTCGACCAGTCCGCCGCCGGCCGACTCGGCGGGCAGCAACTCGTTCTCGAGCGTCTCGTTCATCTCGGTCATCAGGCGCTGCATCTTCTGCGCGGTCTTCACCATGTCGCCGAAGCTCTTCATCCGTCGATCCTCTCCTGGGTGCGCCCGGGGCGGCGCTCGATGACGTCGCCCTGGAAGAAATCGATCGCGCGCTCGATCAGCGGCGCGACGTCGGCGGCCACGGCGGGGCGGCGCGGTGCGAGCCCGGCCTCCTCGAGAGGCATGCAGAGCACCTCGAGCGGCCGTCCGAAGGCGCGGCACAGTTCCTCGACCAGCAGCGCGCGGTTGTCCTTCTCCTCGACCACCGCGCGGTGGAGCCCGTCCATCGCGACCCGCACGGTGCCGGCGCTGGCGCCGAGAAAACGACAGTCCTCGAGGAACGCTCCGAGCATGCGCTTGCGCTGGTTGACGGCGGCGGTCGCCTGCTGCCAGCAGGTGGTGGCGTGCGCGTCCGGGGCCGGCGCCTCGGGTGCGGTCAGGACCGCGGTGGCACTCGGAGCGAATGCTGGCGCGCGCTCCGCCGATGCTTCCGCCGCGGGTGCCGTCATCGGCGCGGCGGACGGGCCGCGCGCGCGCAGCGGTCCGCCGCCACCGGCTGGCGGCGCGCTCGATCCGCCGCGCGGCAGGCCACCCGGCGCGGGCGCGGCGTTGGGCGCGTGCGCGGGCCCCGGTGCAGGGCGCGCGGGCGCCGCGCCCGGTGCCGGCGCCGAGGCCCGCAGGCCGCCACCCGGGGCGCGCGGCGTCGCCGCGGGTGCCGCCGCCGCGCCGGGCGCGCCCGCCAGCCGGCGTTCGAGCGCCTCGAGCCGCTCGAGCAGCGCGGCGAGCGTGTCGCCCGCCTCGAGGGTCGCCATCTGGAGCACCGCGGCCTCGAGGTGGATGAGCGGCTGCGGGCTGTCGCGCATCGGGCCCGAGGCCTCGGACGCCAGCCGCAGCAGGCGCAGCAGGTCGTTCTCGGCCCAGCCCTCGCCCTGCGCGCGCAGGCGCGCGAGGTCGTCGGGCGTGGCGGCCACCAGGTCGCCGCCCTCGGGATCCACCCGCAGGATGAGCAGGTGGCGGATGTGCTCGGCCAGCCCATCGGCCAGGTCGCGCGGGTCGAGGCCCTTCTCGAACGCCTCCTGCAGGCGCCGCAGCGCGGCCTTCGGATCGTGGTTCACGATGGCGTCGGCGAGCGCGAAGAACGCCTCGCGGTCGGCGATGCCCAGCACCCGGCGCACCAGTTCCTCGTCCACCGCGGGCTCGCCCGCCGAGACCACCTGGTCGAGCGCCGAGACCGCGTCGCGCATCGAGCCCTCGGACTTGTGCGCGATCAGCAGCGCAGCGCCCTCGGTGAGCGTGAAGCGCGTGCCCTCGGGGTCCGCGGCCTCGGCCGTCTGGATCGCGAGCACGCGGTCGGCCACCCGGCGCAGCGGGACGCGCGCGAAGTCGAAGCGCTGGGTGCGCGAGCGGATGGTGTCGGGCAGCTTCTGCGGATCGGTGGTGGCGAAGATGAACACCAGGTGCGCCGGCGGCTCCTCGAGCGTCTTGAGCAGCGCCGCGAATGCGTCGGCCGAGAGCTGGTGGACCTCGTCGATGATGACCACCCGCCAGCCGCCGCCGGTGGGCGAGAACCGCACCTTCTCGCGCAACTGCTGCACGTCGGCGATGCCGCGGTTCGAGGCCCCGTCGATCTCGGTGACGTCGAGCGAGATGCCGCTGGTGATCTCGGTGCACGAGTGGCACGCATTGCACGGGTCGGCGCCCTTCTGCACGCCGGCGCGGCGCCGCTGGCAGTTGAGCGACTTGGCGAGGATGCGCGCGGCGCTGGTCTTGCCCACCCCGCGGGCGCCGGTGAACAGGTAGGCGTGCGCGATCCGGTGGCTCTCGACTGCGCGGGTCAGCACGTCGCTCACGTGGCTCTGCCCGACCAGATCGGCGAAGACCTGGGGCCGGTACTTGAGAGTGAGTGCGCGTTGGCTCATGGGCGTGCGCGTACCGGAGGGAAAGGGCCAGGGGGACAGCGGCACACCCGAGGGATCGCTTACCGCTGCTACCTTCCGGTCCTGACGGGGTTCACAAGCTCGAGTTGCGCTGCGCCTGGCCCATATGGAAATGGTGGAGATGATCGGATTCGAACCGACGACCCCCTCGTTGCGAACGAGGTGCTCTCCCAGCTGAGCTACATCCCCACCTGAACTCAAGAAGTGTCCCGACGGCAGCGCCCCGGAGCGGCTCCGGGGCGACCGTCAGCCGCCGAGCGGGCGCCATTCTAGCGGTTCGCCCGCCGAGGTCAAGCCGTGCATGCCCGCGGCGCCGCGCCGCGGCCGCTCATCCGGAATGCGGACGAGTGTCGCCCCGGGCATCGGCACCATCCGGAGCCGGCACCGCTGGCGCCGGCCTCGGCCAGCGCAGCGAGGCCCATACCGACAGCGCCAGGATCGCCGCCACCACGATGAGCGAGACCAGCGTCGGCACCTTCACCACGTCCATCATCATCATCTTGCCGCCGACGAACATGAGGATGGCCGAGAGCCCGTAGTGCAGGTGGTGGAAGAGTGTCATGAAGCCCGCCAGGGCGAAGTAGAGCGCGCGCAGCCCGAGGATCGCGAATGCGTTCGAGGCGTACGCGATGAACGGGTCGCGCGTGATCGCCAGCACCGCGGGGATCGAGTCCACCGCGAACAGGAGGTCGGTGGTCTCGACCAGGACCAGCACCACCAGCATCGGGGTGGCCAGCCAGCGCCCGGCGCGGCGCACCACGAACCGCCCGTCGATGGGACCCTCCACCATCGGAACGATGCGGCGGAACAGCCGGATCACCGGGTTGCGCTCCGGCTCGATCACCTGGTCCTTCTGCCTCCACATCTTGATCCCGGACACGATGAGGATCGCCCCGAACAGGTAGATGAGTCCATGGAAGCGCTCGAGCAACGCCACTCCCGCGAGGATGAACCCGAGCCGCATGACGAGCGCGCCCAGGATGCCCCAGAACAGCACGCCGTGCTGGAACCGGGCCGGCACCTGGAAGTACGCGAAGACGAGCAGGAAGACGAACAGGTTGTCGACGCTCAGGGACTTCTCGATCAGGTAGGCCGTCAGGAACTCGAGGCCCACCTGCGGGCCGCGCCACCACCACAGCCCGACGTTGAAGGCGAGCGCGAGCGCGATCCACACCACGCTCCAGCCCACCGCCTCGCGCAGGTGCACCGCGTGCGGCCGGCGGTGGAACACCAGCAGGTCCACCAGCAGCATCGCGAGGATGAACAGGTTGAGCGCGATCCAGGCCCAGCCGATGGAGGTCACGGAAGTCCCCGGGTGAGGGAGTGGTGGGGCGGGGGCGGCCGGTGATGGATGGCGGAGAGAGTGGGATTCGAACCCACGAGGCGGTATAAGCGCCTACACGATTTCCAATCGTGCTCCTTCAACCGCTCGGACATCTCTCCGCACCGGCCGCAGAGGCCGCGGGCATGGATACCACGCGCGCCGCGGCCCCGGCAACTGCGGGCGAAGTGGCGTCCCCCGGTCCATCGACGCGCCGCGGCCGAAGCATCCGGGCGACCCGCGACCGCCCCCGCATAGGCGTTCCGCGCCGCCGTGCTCTACAATGTCCTCCGCTTCCCTGCACCGGACGGCGCCCGCGTGTGACCGCTCCGATCCCATCTCCGGAGATCCGCCCCATGCGACTTCGCCCCTGCGCGCTCCTGCTGTGCTCGGCCGCGGTACTCGGCCTGTCCCTGGCCCCGGCCCTCGCCGCCCGCGCCCGCGCACAGGGCCATGGCGGCGGCGCCACCCCACCGTCGCATGGCGCGGGCGAGGGGCCCACGCTGCCGGCCGAGGACATCACCCGGATCGGCCAGATGGCCGCCGACAGCGCGAGCGGCGAGCAGGCGATCGCCGAGTTGAGGGCGTTCCTCGCCCGCAAGCCCGAGGGCATGTACCGGCAATGGGCGTTCAACACCATCCTGCTCGCGCAACTGCGCCGGCATGCGCCGGTCGGCGACGTGATCGCCGCGGCCGAGAGCCTCTCCACCGTGCTGCCGGACGATTACCAGCGCCGCGTCGGCTTCTACGCCGGGCTCGCCGAGGTGCTCGCCGACATCCCGGGCGGCGTGGCGCCGGGGCTCGGATACGCCCGCAAGGCGCTCGCCGAGGTGCCGCCCACGCCCGACGCGATGCCCGCGCTCGCGGTCGCGCAGACCGCCGAAGCGTTGCTGTTGATGCGGAGCGGCGACACGCAGCAGGCCATCGCCCTGCTCACCGAGGCGCTGCCGAGCGCGCCCGACAGCCAGCGCGTGCTGGTGCGGCTGGGGCGGGCGCACGAGCAGGCCAAGCAGGACGACGCGGCGATCGGATACTACGTGCGCGCGATGGGATCGTTCCCGGGCGGCGACTCCACGGCGCTCGAGCCCCTGCGCTCGCGCGTGGACGCGCCGGTACGGTTCGCTCAAGGGCCTCGACCAGCGCGTGAGCGCGCAGCGCGCCGCGGCGCTCCGGCGCGTGGCGCTCGAGCAGCGCGGCGATGATCGCGGTGGCGCCCGACTTCAGCCTGCCGCGCCTCGACGACACCACCCGGACCGTCACCATGCGGTCGTTCAAGGGCAAGGTGGTGCTGGTGGACTTCTGGGGCTCGTGGTGCGGACCCTGCCGCATGGAGATGCCGCTGTTCCAGGCGCTCGCCGAGAAGTACAAGGGCCGCGCCGACGTCGCGTTCCTGGGCGTCAACTGGGAGCGTCCGGGCGACCCCGCCAAGCGCCGCGAACTCGCCAACGAGTTCCTCAAGACGAACAACCTCACGTTCGCCAGCGTGTACGACCTCGGGGGCCACGTGGTGAAGGACTTCGGGGTCGAGGGCTTCCCCACCGTGTTCGTGGTGGACCGCGCCGGCAAGGTGCGGTACGCCAACCGCGGGTACGGGCCGGGCATCGACCAGATCCTCGAGACCCAGCTGCTCTCGCTGCTCGGCAAGTAGCCGCGGCCGGGGCGGCGCCCGGATACGAGCGAGGCACCTCGCTTGCGCGGGGCGCCTCGTCGTGGTCCTGGGCAGGCTCCGGGGGCTCGTCTGCCGCGTGCGGTGCCGCTCAGGAGATCGGGATGGAGTCCTAGGCCTCGGTCGAGCGCATCTCGCGCTTCGCGAAGCGGTGAGATGCGCGATCGTCATGCGGCCGGCATGCGACTGCGAAAGACGTCTTCGGTCTAGATTCGGGGCGCCCCGGGTGGGGCGCCCCGTCCGTTCCAGTCCGCCCCTGCCAGGGTCGGACTTGACTGCGGCGGCGCTCTTGCGAACACCGCCCGCGGACCGCCACGCGGTCCGCTTCAACCCGCCGCGCGTGGGTCCACGCGTCGGGTCGGGGGACGACTCTAGTCGCGCTCTCGATGCTCTCCGCGCTCCTGGGCCTCGGCGGCTTCACCCGCCGCGCCATGCGCGGTCACGGTCGCGTCCGCGCGGGTGGGAGCGATCATGGCTCGCACCCCGAACTCGTGGACCAGCCGGCCGCCCTGGTGCGCGGTGTTGGCCAGGAACAGCGTGCCGCCCGAGTAGAAGGCCAGGAAGATCAGAGTCGCGGTCACGGATACCGATCGCGCCAGCGGTCTGCGGATCACCGCCGGCGCGATCACCAGCATCGCGAACATCAGGGTGAGCGCGGTGAACACGTTGCGCGTGGTCTCCGCCATCTCTTCGTGGCGCTCGAGCACCGCCTTCGCCGCGACGACACGCTCCTCGGCCTGTTCGCCCGCGGCCTGGCCGGTCGCCACCGACACGTACGCGGCGGCCGTGCCCAGCGCCATCACCACCAGTCCCGCGGTCGCCCACGTCCGCGCGCTCTTCACGAACAGGCTCACCGCGATGAGCAGCGGGGCCACCAGCAGGAGCGCGATCGGGAAGTGCACGATCATCGGATGGAGCCCTTCCCAGGACGGCATCGGAGGCAGCAGGTTCATATCGGCTAGGCCATTCCTCTCGCGTTCGGGTGCTCAACCCCGGTGGCGCCGCCGGCCACTTCGGCGAACCTCCATGGCGCGGCGGCTTCCCCCCACCGGGAATCCGATCGCCGCTCTGCCGGACCCCCCCGGCGAGTGATGCGATCGTCGGCGGCTTGATAGGGCAAGCCGCGTGCCGCGCGGGCCACCGAAGTGCATCGTTGCGAGTCAACGAGTTGGAGCGAGGAGGGGTCGCGCGTGGGGAGGCCGCTCGTACTAGGTTTCGTACAGGAGAGGCCGTGGCGCTCGAAACCTCGTACGCGCGCGGCCCGGCGGCGGGCTACTCGCCCGCGGGGTCGATGCCGTGCTTGCGGATCTTGTAGGCGATGTCGCTGCGTGAGATCCCGAGGCTGCGGGCGGCCTCGGCCTGCACCCCGCGCGCCGCGCGCAGGGCGCGCGCGATCAGTTCGCGCTCGACGTTCTCGACCGTGGCGCGCAGCTCGAGCGTGGCCGGCAATGCCCCCAGCCAGTCGCGGCGGCGCGACTCGTGCGCAGGGCCGGACGCCTCGGCGTCCGCGGGAGTCTCCTGCGCGAGGCGGAAGTCGTCGGGCCCCAGCGTGTCGCCGCGCGCCAGGATCTGCGCGCGCTCGATCAGATTGCGCAGCTCGCGCACGTTGCCGGGGAACGGATAGCGCGTGAGCTTCTCGAGCGCCTCGGGGCGGATGCGCCGCAGCGGCACGTTGAGGTCGGCCGCCGAGCGCCGCAGGAAGTGCTCGACCAGCGGCGCGATGTCCTCGCGCCGCTCGCGCAGCGGCGGGATGGCGATCGGCACCACCGCGACCCGATAGTAGAGGTCCTCGCGGAACGAGCCCTCGCGCACGCGCTGCTCGAGGTCGCGATGGGTGGCGACCAGCACGCGCACGTCCACCGGCCGCGGGCTGGTCGAGCCCACGCGCATCACCAGCCCGTCGGTGAGCACGCGCAGGAGCTTGGCCTGCAGCGCCAGCGACATCTCGCCCGCCTCGTCGAGGAACAGCGTGCCGCGGTGCGCGGTCTCGAACAGCCCGGCGTGCGCGCGATCCGCGCCGGTGAAGGCGCCCCGCTCGTGGCCGAACAGCTCGCTCTCGAGCAGCGACTCGGTGAACGCCGCGCAGTTGACCGCCACGAACGGCCCGCGGGCGCGCGTGCTCGCCGCGTGGAGCGCGCGCGCCACCAGTTCCTTGCCGGTGCCGGTCTCGCCGGTGATGAGCACGGTGGCGTGGGTGGGCGCGACCCGCGCGATCTGCTGGCGCACCGACACGATCGGCGCGCTCTCGCCGAGGATCTCGGCGCCGCCGCCGAGGCGCGCGACCTCGACCTTGAGGCGCTCGTTCTCGCGCAGCAGCGCCGCCCGGTCGCAGGCGCGCTGCACCGCCGCGCGCACCACCTCGGGCGTGAACGGCTTGGAGATGAAGTCGAACGCCCCCTGCCGCATCGCCTCGACCGCCAGCTCCACCGAGGCGTACGCCGTCATCATCACCACCGGCAGCGTCAGGTCGCTGTCGCGGCACACCTGGAGCAGCGCCATGCCCTCGCCGTCGGGCATGTTCTGATCGGTGAGCACGCAGTCGAAGGTGCGCGCCGCGATGGCGCGGCGGGCCTCGCCGACCCCGGCCGCCTCGACCACCTCGTGCGCGTCCTCGGCCAGGATCACCGCGAGCACGCGACGCATGTTGGCCTCGTCGTCCACGATCAGGATATCGGGCATATGTCCTTCTGATTCCGGCGCGCGCAGTCGGTGCAGCGCGGCAGCACGATCTCGAAGCGCACCCGCCCGGGCACGTTCGCGCCCAGCCGCAGCTCGCCCCCATGCGCGCGCGCGATGTTGCTGGCGATGGCGAGCCCGAGCCCGGTGCCGCCCGCGCGGGTGGTGAAGAACGGCTCGAAGATGCGCGTCAGCGCCGCCTCGGGGATGGCCGGCCCGCTGTTCTCGACCCAGAGCAGGACGCGCTCCGGCTCGCCCGCCGCCGCGCCCAGGCTCACGCGCCCGCCCTCGGGCGTGTGCTCGATGGCGTTCGTCACCAGGTTGAGCAGCGCCTGGTGCATCTGGTGCGGGTCGATCGAGCCGCACAGCCCCGCGGCATCCTCGGCCACGATCGCGACCCGCCGCTCGCCGGCGCGGGCGCGCGCCAGTTCGGCGACGTAGCCCAGCGTCTCGGCGAGCGCGGTGGGCTTGCGCTCGGGCATGCGCGTGCGCGCGTAGGCGAGGAAGTCGGTGGTCAGGCGCTCGAGCCGCGACGCCTCCGCAGTGGCGACGTCGAACATCTGACGGCGCTGGTCCTCGGGCAGCCCGGGGCGCCGCGCCGCCGCGAGCGACGAGGAGATCATCGCCACCGGGTTGCGGATCTCGTGGGCGATGGCGCTCGAGAGTCGGCCCACCGCCGCGAGCTTCTCCTCGGCCACCAGCCGGTCGCGGGTGCGCTCCAGCTCGTCGAGGCTCTTGCGCAGCCGCCCCCTCCCGCGGCGCGACGACTCGGCGAGCAGCCACACCACCACGCCGAGCACCGCGAACACGATCCAGATCACGCCGGCCTCGAACAGCTCCATGACCTGGGCGGGCGGGTGCCGATGGAACCACAGGAACACGTCGAAGAAGAGCATGCCGCCGGACACCGCCACCACGAAGAGCGTGCCCGAGAGCGAGAGGCGGAACCCCGCCGACACGATGGCCGGCACCATGAGCACGAAGTAGTGATGCTCCTCGCCCTCGCCGAAGAACGACGCCAGGAACGCCCCCAGCACGGTGGCCCAGATCGAGACGGCCGAGTACGCCCACACCGCGCGCGCGGAAGGCAGTCGCTGCAGCCCCTGGACCCAGAACAGCCCGGAGCTCTGGAGCACGAACATGCTCGCGAGCACCGACACCAGCAACGGCTTGGGCGGGCCCAGATAGGCGATGAACGAGATGTGCATCAGGAAGAGCGCCGCGATCACCGCCAGGTTCACGAGCGCGAGCGAGGTCTCGCGGCGGCGGTAGGGCTCGAGCTCGGGCTCGGGGTCGAGCGGACGCCCTTGGAGGAGAGTGCGCATGAGGAGTGGAAGGCTACGCCGCGCCAAGCCGTGCCGGCAAGCATGGATGCCTGTTGCTGGCGCTGGAGGCCGCGGGCCCGGTCGGGCGGTGCTCGCCCGGTGGGCGGCGGCGCGAGCGCTGCGGTAGGCTGCGCGCGTCGATCCGCGCCCGAACCCTGGAGGTGACCGCATGCACGCGTGGCACGACGTCCCCTGGGGACGCGACGTGCGCGAGCACGTCAACGTGGTGATCGAGATCCCCGAAGGCTCGAAGGTGAAGTACGAGCTCGACAAGGCCACCGGGCTGCTGCTCACCGACCGCGTGCTCTACTCCGCGGTGCGCTACCCGGCGAACTACGGGTTCATCCCCCAGACCTACTGCGACGACGGCGATCCGCTCGATGTGCTGATGCTGTGCCAGGAGCCGCTGGTGCCGCTGAGCATGGCACGCGCGCGCGCCATCGGGGTGATCCCGATGCGCGACGAGAAGGGGCAGGACGACAAGATCATCGCCGTGCACCTCGACGATCCGCAGTGGGCCGACTACCACGACATCTCGGAGATCCCGCGCCACATGCTGGCCGAGCTCAAGCGGTTCTTCCTCGACTACAAGACGCTCGAGCACAAGCAGGTCGAGATCGAAGCGCTGCGCGGCCGCGTGGACGCCGAGCGCGTGATCGACGAGGCGCTCGCCCTGTACGCCAGCAAGCGCGAGGCGCTGCGGAAGACGAGCATCCGGTAGGGCGGGGGGGGCGGGCGCGGCGGCGGGAATCGGCGGGCGGCGGGGATCGGGCGGGCGGGCACCCTAGAACACTGGCGGAGAGGGAGGGATTCGAACCCTCGAAGCCCCGTAAGGGGCTTAACGGTTTTCGAGACCGCCCCGTTCAACCGCTCCGGCACCTCTCCGCGTGCGTAGATACACGAGTTAGAGAGGTGCCGTCAACCTCGTGTGACCCCCGATGTGACCCCTTGCCCCTGGATTCGACGCGCCTCGGCCTGCACGTGCGCCTCGCCGAGACGACCGTAGCGCTGCGTCGTCACGATCGGAGGCGTGGCCGAGGATCTCCTGCAGGGCGGCCAGACGTCCCCCCCGCCTCCAGCCAGCGGCACGCGAACGAGTGCCGAAACTGGTGCGCGTGGAAGCCGCGGCAATGCCGGTCCGCTTCCGGACCTGCAGCGCGAAGCCGTCCGCGTTCTGAAGCGGAAGCAGCCGACCGACCCGTCATCCGCAAGCTCCGCCAGCAGCGCCGGCGGCAGCGGCACCCGCCGGACCTTGCCGCTCTTGGTCCGGTGGACGACGAGCGACGCCACTCTGCACGTCGGTCGCTGGGCCCGGGCCGCCTCGCCCCACCGACAGGCCGGTGACACGCAGAACCCGAGCGATGAAGCCGTACGGCTCCTCGAGCGCACAGACCTGCTCACTTCGCTGGTCCGTCAGCCGATCGTGGGGCCGCTCCTGGACCCTCGGCAGAACGCGTCGCGGAACGGGCTCGCGTCGACCAGCCCGACGTCCTCGCACCAGTTGAGCAGCAGCGAAGATCCGGACAGGATGTGCGGACCGACTGCGGCGAGAGGCCGTGCTTCTCCAGCCAAAGCGGTACGACGGATGTGGTCTCCCGGGTGAGCTTGCGCAGCAGGAAGTGCCCGAGGCAGCGGCTCGAGTAGTCCCTGACGCGCTGCGCCGCGAGCCGCTGGTCCGCTCGCCCCTCACGGTGGGTACGTAGCCCGAAAGCCACCTCCGAGAGGCTTCCTCGACGGTGACGTCGGACACGGGTTCGTCGACATCGGTTTTCAATGACGCAGCCGCTCGGCAGGCCTCCTCGTAGTCGCCCCCGAGGGCGACCCGGACGCGTCCGGCCGTTCAGCTTGTAGCGGTAGACGTACGTCTTACCGCGCTTGACCGATTCCGGATCGTTTCGGCATCGGTTACTCCTTCCGTGCCTCCACGAACCGGAGAAGGTCCGCCGGCGGGAACACGTAGCACCCTGCCGAACCGGATGCATCGCAAGCGTCGCGGGTGATCAACCGGCGCACGGTTTTCGGGTTGACGCCCAGGAAATCCGCAACCTCGGGCAAGGTCATGAGCGCCGAGCGAGACCGAGCGGGGACCGCGTCGAGCCGGACGACTTCGCAGGGAGTATTTGAGTGGAACTGCGGCCCGATTCGCCCTCATCTTGCCCTCCTACGTCGACCCGGTGGTCACGCTTCTTCCTCTTGCACGTCCACCGACTGCACGATGTCTTCGACGTGGTCGACGTTGAAGTCGTCGCGGTGCGTCTCGAGCGCGCTCTCACTAGCGCGCTCCTCGGTCTCGGCCGCGATTCCCCGGATCTCCATCACGTGGGAGGTCTGATCGTGGCCCGCCACATCTTCTGCGCTTCACTCATCGTCTCCTCCCGTGGTAGGCTCTACCACCTGCAAGATTCAACGGCCGGGAGGGCGCCGACCCGCTGACCGCAGGTTCAACCTGCAGGCTCGGCGGTCCGGAACACGCCGCCCGCTGGACTGACGCGTGACCCGCCGTGATGCCTGTGACGGTAGCCGGTCACTCGCCACCGCGTAGCACGCCCCTGCCGAGACGTCGCGAGCCAGCGTGAGCGCAGGCCGTGGTAGAGCACGAAGACACCGAGCACCGAGCACGGCGGGTCCGAGAATCACGTGCCCTGGGGGCCAGATCCCGGCCTCGTCCAGCTGAGCGCTGACGGGGTTCGGCGTGCTCAAAGCCACTGCCAGTCCCACGAGGACCAGCAACGTCTTCGGCTGGAAGCGAGCCAGCACGACGAGCGAGTGCCACGACCAGTCCGTGAGGCACCCACGACGGGAAGCAGCGCGAGCCAAAGGAGCGCGCCCAAGATTCGTCGAGACATAGGCATGTTGGTTACGGTTAGTGAGCCAACGCTCCCGGCCATTCTTCAGTCCTCTTCGAGTTCGGCGGTGGCGCTGTCGATGCCGCCGTCCATGTGGACGGAGTCGTTGCCGTCGGTGACGGCCTCGAGGTCGAGCGCCTTCTCCTCGGCCTCGGCCGACTCGGCGACGATGTTGTGGTAGCGAAAGACGTCCCAGCGCCGGACAGTCACGGTGAAGATCGAGCTCATCACCACTCTCCAGCGGGTCCCGGGTGGCGGGCACGATCGTCGCGCCCCCCCGCGAGTCGCCGCAACAGGGCCTTGGCCGATCCGCTCACGATTTCGTGAAGCAGTGGTCAGCCAGTTCGGACCGCTTCCTCCTGCGCGAGTCCTGGGGCATCGACACGCCACCACTCACCCGCCGAAGACGCAGCGACGACGAGCGCCGCTTGAGCCACGACGGCGACATCGCCGTCAGGGTCAGCACCTCGAGGTGGATGCCGGCTGGCCGGCAGCCGATCCAGTGCGACAGGTCCGGAACCCAGCGGTGGGTCACGATCAGGAACTCGCGGACGTCCCGTCGCGTCGCCGGGTCCAGGCTGGCACCGCGCGGTCCACCGACGACTCGTCGATCCAGCACGCGTTCGAGTTCGACCTCGATCGCGTCGAGGAGCTCGCCGCCGAGGTCCGGCGGCGCCCTCGAGCAGCAACGAGTCGCGCTCGAGGATGCGCTCCGCCCGGATGCGAGTCGGCTCATGGCCGGTCCTCCTCGCCTTGGGGCCAGGCGTACGCAGGCTGCGTACGCGCGGGTCGAGCGACACCCAGCCGTGCTCGAGAAGGCTCCCGCTCCGGAGTGCATCCCGCTGTCGTCAGCCAGACGAAGCGCTTCGCCATCTCGGCTCCATGGGCATCGTGCCCCACCTCGCACGGATCGCCTCCACGCGCGCAGCGGTCGTCGTAACTACGAGGACACGGAAGCCACGGAACCCAGCCGACCCGCCGAGACGGGACCCAAGCCCCTGGAATCCCCCGGTCACTAGCGCGCGAAGGTAGAAGCGCACGAACAGCCCGACGCCCCGCTTGGGGTCCCCCACGACCTCGGTTCCCCGGTCCACCTCGACCAGAAACAGCGCCTGTCGATCGCCCCGGCGAAGTGCGAACGCCAGGTCCGGGACATGGACGAGCCGGTCGTGATCACCGGTCCCGAAGGACACTGACTCCGATAGAACCGCCCTGGGCTGCCGTGGTGGGCCCGACCGCCGTGCGCGCCGTGTCGGTGAGAACGCCGAGAAGTTCAACATCGCGGCGTTGCCTGGCACGGACGTTCCAGCGCCGATCCGGAAGTCGTTCACCGCAGCCATGTGCCAGAGGAAGAACTCGCCGGGAAGCCGTCCCGGGCGCCGCCCACCGGGGCGGCATCCGGCACGGCCGGGCGCGCGCCGTGAAGCAACTCGGCACCCTTCGCGGTCAGCGTGGCACTCCCAGCGTGCGAGTGCTGAGCGCGTCGGCTGCCGGGTGACGCTGCGAACTGAGCTTGGCGACTGCTCGAGACGACGCAGGCGTCGCAGGGTCGTCTGGGGCGACGGGAAATGCAGCCGCTGCAACTGCTCGGTGGTGAGAAGGCGGTAGTCGGCCAGTGAGCGCAAGGAGCACCGTGTCGCGCTCGGTCAGTACGGGGCCCGGTCGCGGTCACAGCGCCTCCCCGGGATTCAGTCCATTCAGGCTGGTGGGCGGCTGGTGCGGGGCGCGGCACCTGCGCGCGGGCCGGCCGTAGCGTGCGCGCGACCGGCGCACGACTTCCTCGCGCACCGCGGCACTACCACCCGTGGGAGGCGGAAGCGTGTGAAGGCGAAAGACGCTTCGACCGATTCGGCAGATCGCCTCGCCCACCCGCAGGCTGACGAGTTCCTGGGGCTCGACCGGAACGAGCTGCCCGTCGAACTCGCCCACCATCTCGCGCGCCAGTCGCCGAGCGTCCGAGGCGCCGACGTGAAACGCCACGACCGTCGAGACGTTGCCGAGAATCTCGCGCATGAGGTTCTCGCCGATCTGGCCGGTCTGCTGGTGCGCGAGGATCAGCCCGAGGCCGTACTTGCGCGCGCGCGACAGGATCTTCTCGTACGAACGTCGCGGCGACGTTGCGCGAAGCACTGGAACTCATCGACGTACAGGTCAAGAACGGCCGACGCTCGTCCTGCGGTGTTCGCCCGACTCATCGCGGCGATCTGCAGCTTCGCCACGACGAGCTGGCCGAGGAGCTGCGCGTTCTGCTCGCCGAGGATGCCGTCGGAGAGGTTGAAGAGCAGGACCCTGCCGCTCGTCCATCGCCCGCCGGACGTTGAGCTGGGCGCCCGGCTGGCAGAGCAGCTTGCGCATCGTCCTGGGCCTGCAGGAACCGGCCGAGGCGGTTGACGAGCGCCAGGTGCGCGTCCTTGGGGTACGCCGGGATAGACGTCGCGCCAGAAGTGCCGAGTGTCCTCGTCCCGGGTCTGGTCGATGATCCGCGGCGGAAGCCGTCGTCCTGCCGGTCGAGGAGGGGCTCGATGTCGAGCAGGGTCGTGTTCGGGATCGGCAGCAGCGCGTACAGCGCCTGCCGCAGGATCGTCTCCATCCGCGGCGCCGCCGTCGCGTTGTCCTCCGCCCAGCGCTGGAGGATCGCCATGAGTTCCGCGCTCTTGAGGTCGAGGTCCTCGCCCTCGTCGAGGTGCAGGGGGTTGAAGGAGACGGGGAGGTGGATGTCCGAGGGGTCCACGAAGACGACGTCGTCCCACCGCGACTTCGGGATGAAGGGCAGCAACTCATCGGCGATCATCTCCGCCTCCGGAGCGACGACGGCGAGCCCGTGCCCCGCGGCGAGGTCCTGGAGGATCATCCGACGCAGCGCGGTCGTCTTCCCGGTTCCCGTCCGACCGACGTAGTACATGTGCCGGGCCCTAGACGGAACGGGCAGCCTAACGGGAACCTGCTGGCCGGCGTGCTCGAGGTAGCCCAGCAAGGGACCCGTGATGGACTCGGCCCGGGCGTCCGAGTTCGGCCCTCGAAGGTCGGCCGGGCGAGATACCCTCCGAGATCCAGCCGCGGATTCGACCCCTCGCGACTTGCCCCGCCAGGTACCCGCGGGTGCGCTTGAAGTCGCTCAGCACAGCATCGCACTCACGTCGCCGGCGCGCATCGAGTCGCCGGCGGGCCAGCGCTCGCTCTTCTTGAGCCTGCCCGTGGCGCGCGTGCATTCGCGAGAGGGCGTACCCGCCCAACCCCAGCGCACCAGTCCAACCAGCCAGCCATTCATGACGAGCGCCTCTCCGTAGTGGGGTCGATGCCCTCGCCACCCTGTATCTCGACCCCGTACAGGGCCTGTACTTCCGGTCCGTACAGGGTGCGACGGCCGCAACTCGTGGCTCTGCCGCGAGCTCGGCATTGCGCGAAGCGCCCGACTCCCGTGCTTCATGGCCTTCCCCTCCGCTGAATGGTGCGTGGGGTCATCCAGTGGGCCCTCGCTGGCAGTTGCGGAGCCCTGACGACTCGGGTGTTCCGCCTCGGCAGGAGCTTCCTCACGAACTGCCATGCCTTGAAGCTCAGGTAGCTGGTGACGCCCAAGGCGAGCAGCACCGGTATCCAGGCGTGGTCACCCAGCACTGAAGCTCGGGCCGCACCGAACACAACCGCGCAGACGAGCAGTAGCCCGGCGAGTTGCTGGGCCGAGCGGACGAGCCGGTCCATTACCGCCCCTCCCCGAAGGCGTCGCGGTACAGCTCGCGAGCCTCGCCCGGCGTGAGGCCGAGCCCCAGCGGCTGGCCGTCCCTGCGCAACTCGAAATGGACTTCACCCCACCCGTCAGGTCGACTACAATACTTTTGATGTTACGCCTTTACTCCGGAAAGGTAAAAATGCCATAGGTGTCATGTTAGGAAACGGATGGTACAACCCGATGCCTATCAAACTTTTTCAGCGATTTAATTTTCGAGATGTGCTCACTATCGGTAAGCCATCAGTAAAAGCACAACTTCGGATTACTTTTTCCCGATGGCTCATCAGAAACTATCGTGACCGATGAAAGTTGGAAAGCAGGCAATGGCCCGATACTGAAAAATAGCGTTTATCTGGGCGAACTTTATGATGCCCGTCTGGAACAAAAAAGCTGGAACGAACCTGGTTTTGATGACAGTAAATGGCAAAAAGCAGAAATTGGAAACTGGTCCAAAAGGTCAGTTCGTTGCCGGTATATTCCTCCGGTGCGTGCTACCCGAATATTGAAACCAATAAAAATGACGGAGCCAAAAAAAGTACGGGAATTTACCTGTTCGATTTTGGACAGAATTTCGCCGGAGTTCCACGCCTGAAAGTAAAAGGCACTGCGGAACAAAGGTAATCCTGCG
>CAVZLN010000009.1:0-288425 GCA_963776245.1 Candidatus Eiseniibacteriota bacterium
ATGCTACGCCAGCGCGGGTCCCGAGGAAAGTCGTGGGGGCGCGATGCCCCAATACCACGCGATGGCTGTGGTTTTTCGATCCACGCGGTGCGCGCGAGCGCACCGGCGCCTGTCGACGACAAGGCGCCTACGATTGAGCCGATTCGATCCGAACGCTTTGACGCGACGCGGCGGATGCGGCGCCCCGCGTGCGTGCGCAGGCCTAGCGGAACGCCTCCGCGCGCGCGCAGGAGCTCGTCGAGCCCGGGCTCGTTCGGATTCCACGGCTTGCCGGGATGGATGATCGACGACCTGGCAGACCTCGGCCGCCTCGACCATCTGCCGATAGGTGCCGAGCTTGACGTCGACGATGTACGCCTGCTTGTTGTCGTTGTACTTGAACATCTTGTCGTTGATGTTCTGGCACTCGTTGCAGCTCGGGCAGCGTGCGGTCTCGATCCACGCCTCGTCCGGATTGCGCTCCGGCGCGGCAGGCTCGGTCGCGGCCGCCGCCGCCGCCGTCGCGGTCGCGGCGACGCTGCCGCACCCTCGGCGCCTGCCGCCGGCGCGCCCGGCGCCGCTGCGGCTGCCGCCGCCTTGAGGGCGTCCTGCTCCTTCGCCCTCGCCTGCTCCCATTTCGCCTTCTCGCGCGCGAGCAGGATCTCGGCGTGCGAGTTGTGGATGCCGCCCTGTTCCTGGAGCCGGTGCCAGAACGTCCGGCAACGGGCGGCCATCTGCATGAGCCGCGTGTCGACGATGACCCGCTGCAGCACGTCGTCGGCGATCGACGGCGAGCACGTAGGGAATCGCGTCGCCGACGACCTTCGGGTCGCGCGCGAGCCACTCGTCCGCCGGGATCATCGCATGCGTTCCAGCGCTCGCGCGGAACGCGGGCGAAATGCGCGGCGTAACGCGTGTCGCAGAGCACGAAGTCGGCGACCGTGAACGGCGTCTCCTCGATCACGCGCTGCGGTTCTCGTCCGCGTATTCGAACGGTGCGACGGGCCAGTCGGCTTCCGGTTGCGGATTGTCCTCGAGCGCGAAGCGCGCGGCCTGGTTGTCGCCGGCGTACGGATCGTAGGTGAAGGCCGGGAACACGCGCGACTCCATCGCCGCGGCCGCGGTCAGGTAGGGGGGCAGCTCGCCCACGGCACCGGCGCCCGCATAGACGCTGACGAGGCCCGCTCCGCGGTGCGCGAACGCCTTCGCGAGGCGCTCGCGCAGCGCGTAGAGGTTCGAGCTCGCGGTCTGCACGACGAACACCCCGCCCAGCGCCGTCGCCGTGTTGGCGAGACGCACCTGGCGCACGCCGAACGCGAAGTGTCCGGTGCCGACCGGAGGACTCCTCGAGCAGGTCGGTGGCCTCGACGAGCACCTTGACCGGCAGCCCCGCGGAAAGCATGTCCATCATGCCGGCGTTTTCCGGCGCGTCGGCCCGGTCGGGCGGAATGCACACGAGATAGTCGGGGAACATCGCGATGTCGTCGGCCGACAGCGCGCTCTCGTCGAAATGGGCGAAGAACGCGTCGTGCCGCGTCTCGACGTAGCCGCCGTCGGCCTCGAGCTCGGCGATCGATATCGCCTTCACGACGTCGGCGAGCTTCGGCAGCCGCTCGCGATAGGCGGCCGCTGCGGCGGCGCAGTTGTCGTAGCGGAAGTCGGAACGAGGCCGGCGCGTCGGGACGGTCGGCGAGCCGCGGATCCGGATAGAACGGCTGCCCCTTCAGGACCGCGAGCGCCCCCTCGATGCGGCGGCGCCGGGACGCCGGCAGCTCGTCCTTGGGCGTATTGCGGGCAACGAGCCGCGACATCACGTTGAAGTCGAAGACCTCGCGGTGGGTGCCGCCCAGCGACGCGCGCAGCGCGTCGGGGCGCTGGCCGGCCTGCGAGTGGATGAAGGCCGCCCGCAGGATGTCGGAGAGCTTGATCACCAGCCGGTCGACGGTCGTACGGAACGCCTTGGCCTTGCGCTGCTGCGCGGCCTCCCACATGTGGGCCAGCACGCGCGCGGGCATCGCGCGGTCGCAGTCGACGACCTCGCCGTCGAGCTGCAGCTTCTCGGCGATGTGCGTCAGCACCCCTTCGGCCGACGGATCGCCCGGCGCCGCCAGGCGTGGCGCGGCTTCGGCCCAGAGCTCGGTGAGCCTTCCACGGGCGCCGCCCGCGAGCAGCGCGCGAAACTCGCGCTCGAGCCGCAGCACGTGCTTGCGCAGGCGCTCGCCGTCGATCCCGCGCGGCGCGATCTCCTGCAGCACCTCGTCGACCACCGACGACAGCGACCGCAGCGTGCCGGCGTCGGGCCCGCGGTCGACCAGCACCAGCGGAAAGTCGTAGCGCAAGCGCGAGAGGTCGCGGTAGCGCGCGAGGAGCGCCGGACGCAGGCCGAGGCCGTCGATCGCGTCGACGCCTTCGCCGTGCCGTGCTCCCGTCGAGAAGAACAGTCGTTGCTCGTGATGCAGGGCGGCCATGTCCATAGCGGATCGCTGTGCTCGAATGTCGTGAATCGGTTAAGGCATGCCATCAGTGCCGCACGGCCGTCCGAAGGGCACTGCGCTCGGGGGCAGCGAACCAGTGAGCGTGGCCGTTCATCTATGCCACGCGGCGGGCGGCGCTTCGTCGTCCGGCCAGACGGTGACCTTGTCGAGCTCGGTCTCGAGGCCCGCGCGGATCTGCTCGGCGGTGCGCAGCGGGCCGACGCCGCGCAGGTCGTCGTAGCAGGGCACGGCGGGATTGTGGTACAGGATGCCGACCGGTATCGGGTCCTCGCTCGATGCGATCTCGCGCGCCCGATCGAGGTTCAGCGGATCGTGCTCGATCTGGTTCCGGTAGGTGCGCGACAGCTCGGGCGAGATCGTGAGCCCGTTCGGGTGCGACACGAGCAGCGTCTTGCCGGGGTCGTGCAGCCACGGCTCGAACATCTTCGGCAGGAACTCGGGGCAGCGCTGGATGATGCGCACGAACGAGAAGCCGCGGTGCAGGTACGCCTGCCGGAGGATGTCGTAGAGCAGCTCGGGAATCCAGTCGACCGCCTGCGCGACGAACGAGACGTTGGTGACGCCCAGCGTGACCGTCAGCGGGTTCATCGCCTCCAGTGTCGATCCGCGCGGCGTCGTGTTGCTCTTGAGGCCGCGCGGCGAGGTCGGCGACGCCTGCTTCTTCGTGAGCCCGTACACGTGGTTGTCGTGCAGGATCGCGGTGATGTTCATGTTGTAGCGGATGGCGTGGATCCAGTGCGCCGCGCCGATGCTGCAGCAGTCGCCGTCGCCGGTGTTGACGAACACGGCGAGGTCGGGCCGCGCCATCTTCACGCCTTCGGCGATCGGGAACGCGCGGCCGTGGATGCCGTGGAACCCGTAGGTCTTCATGTAGTGCGGAAAGCGCGACGAGCAGCCGATGCCGGACACGAACACCGTGCGCTCCGGCGCGAGGTCCTCGTCGCGGCACAGCCGCTGCACGGCGGCGAGGATCGCGTTGTCGCCGCAGCCGCTGCACCAGCGCGGCACGCCGCCCTGGTAGTCCTCGAGATTGTGGTGGGCCTCGTGCAGCTTGATGAGGCACTGGGTGACGGGCATGGTCATGGCGGTTCTCCGGCTAGGCCAACGGCTCGGCAAGCTTGGCGCGCAGCACGCGCACGATAGCGCCCGGCGTGATCGGCTGGCCGCGCGTCTGGGTCCAGCAGTCGACGTCGACGAGGAAGCGCGCGCGCAGCATCATCGCCAGCGCCGCGTAGCGCCGGTTGTCCTGGTCGATCAGCTCGTCGTCGAGACTGTCGGCCCAGTTGCTCTCGATGGTCATCACGCGCTTGAAGCGCTTCAGGATCTCGCGAATGCCCGAGGGCATCGGCTGGATGAACGTGAGGTGCAGCGACGACACCTTGCACCCCTCGTCGCGCAGGCGCTCGACCGCTTCCTCGATGGCGCCCTTCGTGCTGCCCCAGCCGACGACCAGCACGTCGCCTTCGGGGTCGCCGAACACGGGCGGGGTCTTCAGCGTCTTCTGCAGCGCGGCGATCTTGAGGCTGCGGTTGCGCAGCCCCTCCTCGTTGATCTCGGGATCGTAGGCGACCTTGCTGCCGCGATCGTGCGCGAGGCCGGTCAGCGTGTGCATGCCGCGCGGCTGGCCCGGGACGAAGCGGCGCGCGATGCCGGTCACCGGATCCCAGTCGTAGGGCTTCACGCCATCGGGAACGGGTGTCTGGTCGAGCGGCGGGGCGAGCCAGTCGGCGTCGAACTGCGGTCGCGGGAACGGCTGCTGCGCGGTCGAGAGGCTCGCGTCCGACAGCACGACGACCACGGTGTTGAAGGTCTCGGCGATCTTGCGCGCCGTGATCATCGAGTAGAAGCAGTCCTCGATGCCCGACACCGCCATCACGACCTTGGGCGCGTCGCCGTGGCTGCCGTAGATCGCCGTGAGCAGGTCGCCCTGCTCGAGCTTGGTCGGCTGGCCGGTGGACGGCCCGCCGCGCTGGACGTTGATGACCACCAGCGGGATCTCGGCCATCACCGCGAGCCCGATGCCCTCCTGCTTCAGCGAGTAGCCCGGCCCCGAGGTGACCGTGACCGCGCACTTGCCGGCGTAGGAGGCGCCGATCGCGAACGCGCAGGCGGCGATCTCGTCCTCCGCCTGGTGGACGATGCCGCCGACCCGCTCGAACACGTCGGACAGGTAGTGCGAGACCGACGTCGCCGGCGTGATCGGATACATCGCGCAGATGTCCATGCCGGAGGCCAGCACGCCCGAGCGCCAGCGCGGTGTTGCCGTTGACGACGATCTGCGCCTCCGTCGACCGCACCGCGGGAATCCGGTACTTGAAGTCGAAGTTCTTCTCGGCCCAGTGCGAAGCCGGCCTCGAGCAGCCCCTGGTTGACCTCGATGACCTTCGCGGTCCTTCTTGCCGAACGTGAGCGCGACCTGCTCGCGGCCGAGCTTCGGGTCGAGGCTGTACAGGTTGCACAGCATCCCGAGCACGAACATGTTCTTGCCCTTGCGGGGATCGGCGACCAGCTTGTGGCACTCGCGCTCGAGCGGGACCTCGTAGACGCGGAAGCCGGCCTCCTTCAGCATCGTCGACGCGTCTCGACATACGAGGCGACGACCTTCGGGTCGCGATGCTCGCGCCACATGCTCTCGAGCAGGATCTGCGCGCCGGGCTTCAGCTCGCCGGCGCGCACGCGGCCGAGCAGCACCTGCTCGTTGAACGCGACGACGAGGTCGGTCTCGTCGCCGCCGTTGGTCACCCGCTTCGTGCCGATGCGGATGCGGATGCCGCGACGCACCCGCGACGCTGCGCGCCGGCGGCTGGATCTCGGCCGGGATGATCTCGGTCGTCCAGATGCCGTTGCCGGTCCTCGCGGCGATGGCGCCGAGCGACTGGCCGCAGCGCTGCGCGCCCTCGCCGGAGTCGCTGATGATCTCGACGATGTGCTCGGTCAGCGTTTCCGCTTCGCGCAGCGCGGTCGGCGGGACCGGCGCGCGGGCGGCGCCCGGAGCCAGCGTGGCAACTTCGGTCATGGTCTCAGCGACTGTCCTTCGGTGCGGCATGCGGATGCTCACTCGTCAGCCACGCGTACGCGCGCGTAGCCGTGCTCGTCCGGCGCGAAGCCGAACCGCCGGCCCGCGTGCGGCGCCTCGGCGCGTAGACGACGTCGGTGTCGCGCAAGCCCAGCCAGGCCTTCATCGCGCGCGCGGCCTTGCGCCCGGCTCCCATCGCCTCGATGACGGTGGCCGCGCCGGTGACGATGTCGCCGCCCGCGAACACGCCGGCGATCGACGTCGCGAGGCTCTCGTCGGCCGCGATGTAGCCGCGCTTGTCGAGCTTGAGCTTCGAGGTCTGGCCGAGGATCGGATTGGCGTTGGTGCCGATCGCGTAGACGACGCTGTCGCACTCGAACTCGAACTCGCTGCCCGGCACCGGCACCGGGCGGCGGCGGCCCGACGCGTCCGGCTCGCCCAGCTCCATCTTCTGGCAGCGCATGCCGCGCACGCGCTTCTCGCTCGTCGCCGAGGATCTCGAGCGGGCTCGTCAGCCAGTGGAACTCGACGCCCTCCTCGCTCCGCGTGGTGGATTTCCTCGGCGCGCGCGGGCGCCTCGGCCTTGCTGCGGCGGTAGACGCAGTACACCTTCTCGGCGCCCAGGCGCAGCGACACGCGCATCGCGTCCATCGCCGTGTTGCCGGCGCCGATCACCGCGACGCGCCTGCCCGGCATCGAGCGGCGTGTCGAAGTTCGGGAAGTCGCGCGCGCGCATCAGGTTGCAGCGCGTGAGCAGCTCGTTGGCCGAGAGCACGCCGTTCAGCGACTCGCCCGGGAATGCCCATGAAGCTCGGGTAGCCCGCGCCGGTGCCGATGAAGACCGCGTCGAAGCCCATCTCGCCGATCATCTGCTCGATCGTGAAGAGGCGCCCGACCAGCGTGTTGCACTCGAACTTGCACGCCGAGCTGCGCAGCTTGTCGATCTCGACGTCGATCACCGCGTTGGGCAGGCGGAAATCGGGAATGCCGTAGCTGCAGCACGCCGCCGGGCTCGTGGAACGCCTCGTAGACGGTGACCTCGCAGCCGGCCTTCGCCATGTCGGCCGCGCAGGCCATGCCGG
Source organism: Candidatus Eiseniibacteriota bacterium (assembly GCA_963776245.1). Taxonomy (GTDB): domain Bacteria; phylum Eisenbacteria; class RBG-16-71-46; order RBG-16-71-46; family RBG-16-71-46; genus CAVSAC01. The sequence goes on from CAVZLN010000009.1 coordinate 6,573, forward strand.
CCGGCCCGGAGCCCACGATGCCGACCTTGAGGCCGTTGGGCTCGATGTGCGGCATGTTCGCCCAGCCTTCCTCGATCGCCATGTCGCCGACCAAGCGCTCGAGGCGGCCGATCGCGACCGGCTCCAGCGTGTCGCCGACGTCCCCGCGCCGGGAGCGCCCGCGCCGCTCGCCGCCGCGACCCCGCTCGACAGCGCGAACAGGGCGCCCTCGGTCGAGACCGTCGCTCCGCCGGCGACGAGCGCACCCACGCCGGTCGCGCCGACGCCAGTCGCGGCGACTCCCGCCGCGCCGACGGCTGCGGTGCCGGCGCCTGCCGCGAAGACAGCCGCGAGCGCGCAGGTTGTCGCCAGCGGGCCCGCGAGCGTCGCCGCCGCGACCGCCCATCGCTACGGCGTGATCGTTCGCACACTCATCATGCGAGGACGCGCGGACGAAGAGCGGCTGCGGCTTGCCGCCGCCTCCGGCCTGCCCGCGCGCGTGATCGCCGTGAAGGATGGCACCGGCGAAGCGTTCCGCGTGGTGCTGGGCGCGTGGGACGATCGCGGCGCCGCCGAGCGTGGGGCCAGCGACCTCATCCGCAGGGGCCTGGTGGACGAGGCGCGCGTGGTGTCCATCGGCCGCGCGCCCGCGAAGCCATAACGATCCGGCGAACGAGAACCGCGCGGCAACCCGGGCTTCGACTTGCCGCCGGCCCCCGCGACCGGCTAGGTTGTCGCGCCTTCCGCAATCGCGTCCCCATCGTCTAGAGGCCTAGGACACCGCCCTTTCACGGCGGCGACACGGGTTCGAATCCCGTTGGGGACGCCAGAGACAACCAGCGTAGGGCCGCCTCAGGCATCGCGGCGACACGTCCACGAAGACAGGGCAAGCACTCGGACCTTCGCCACGCTTGGGTCACCGTGCTAAGGTCCCGGTCGTCGGTCAACATCTGGCGTCACCTCTCGCTGGCGCCTACTTCAACGTGACTGACGCCGTGTTCGTTGGAGTACCCGGTGAGGCCGACCCTGAATGAACGCACGCTGTCCCGAACGCTCTTCCTCCTGGGCGTCCTTCTGGCGCTCGCGAGTCCACGCCCATTCCCGGCGCACGCGGCGTCGCCCGCTCCCAGCGTACTCATGCGGCTGGACGACCGCCTGCTGCAGACCTCGAGAGTGCGCATCACGACGCCATCCGGCTGGCTCGTGGCGGAGGGTGCACGGGTGAGCGTGGAAGGCCTCGCCTATCACAACATCCTCGCGACGGCCGGCGGCGGAGCGCGGCCCATCCCGGGCTGCATTCCGTGGGAAGAAACCGTCCGGGTCGATAGGCCGAGCAATCACGCGCTTGGGGCGGTGCTTGTCAGCGGGTTGGTCATGGGAATCTTCGCGGGACTGGCCACGCGGTCGGAGATGGAGCAAGGCAACGACTTCGCGGGTTTGATGCCGTTATTGGTCGCCGTCCCGGTAGTTGGCCTTGCCACCGGCGTGGGCGCACTGACTCCCGCATGGCATCCCATTTATCGAAAACCCCACGCTCCGGCCCGCGGACGATGAGCGCCCTGCTCCGGTTATTCGTGCTCGCGCTGCTGCTCATCGCCGCGAGCGTCGCCGCCGCCGATGGAGGCGCGCCCGAGGGTGCGCGCCTCTCCCAACTCGACTCGAAGCTTTCGGCGGCCAAGCGCGCCAGAATCACGACGAGGGGCGGAGTGGCGGTGGTTTCCGAGATGCGCGCGACTCCCGCGGGCATCCCGTACGACAATCTGATGGTCTCGCAGGGGAGCGACTCACTGCGAAGTTCGGGTCTCATCGAGTGGAAGGAGATCCGCGGGGTCGAGACGACGGACGGAACGCCGTCGCTCTGGCTCAAGCCCTGGACGCTTGCGCTCGCGGGGGCTGGCCTGGGACTGGTGGTGTTCCACGCGGCGGGAGGCACCACCACATCGTGGAGCGCCAACCAGTCTCCGACCCCGTTTATCGTCGTCGGGGCCGCGGTGGGATATGGCAGCGGGCTGTTTGCGAAACGATTCAGCTCGCCCTGGCGGTCCATTTACCCGTAGCACGCGACGCGTTGGCTCAGGCCGCGGATTCAATTTCTTGTCGGAGTACGTCCATCCCCCGCAACCACCCCATCAAGCGGTTCGAAGACTCGATGGTTGGGGACGCCAGCTGCCTCCATTGAGACGCAGGGACTTGCGGGCGCCTCGAAGCCTTCGAACGCCACAGTTGTGGCCGAGCCAATGTGGGCACTGGCGTGGAATACCCGATGAAGTGCTAGCACCCGGCACCTGCAAGACAAGAGCCAGCCGGGTCCCGCCCTAATAGCGCGCGAGTATCTCCTGACGCTTGCGTTCGAATTCTCCCTGGGTGATCAGGCCTGACTCACGAGCCCGCTGAAGCTGCTTCAGTTGCTCTTCCAGTGAGAGTTTTGGAGCAGCGGACGAGGACTCGCTTGAGGGCTGCGCCGCTGCCGTTGGCCCGGCGGGGTTGAGCAGCTCGCTTCCCTCCTGCTGCAGCGCCATCATGACCCGTTGGGTTTGCTGGAAGTTCGCCAAGCTCGCCAGATCTCGGCGGCCGACGAGGAAATCCGACAGCCCGGCGATGGCTGCCACCCGGGACTGATCTTGAGGGTGTGTGCTGAACAGCACGTTGCGCCGCTCATCCAAGAGCGCCGCGTTGTAACCCTCGACGACCTGGTTGTACTGGAGCCGCCTGTTCTCGGCATCGCGGCAGATCGCATTCACCTTGTCGGCGTTGGCCTGCGTCTGGTACGCCGAATTCCCCTTGAACCACTGGCCCCACTTCTGGCAGTTCACTTGGGTCTGCTCGTACTCGCCGCGTGACCGCGCCAGAGCGGCTTCGCGTTGCTGGCGGCTGGTGTCCTGTACACGCTGAGAACGCGTGAAGAAATCGGCCCCTCGTAACGGGTCGTAACCTGCCCGCCGCGCAATGCAGCAAGCGATGGCATCGGCCTCCTGCTCATCCACGCGGTTGTACGAGCTCGTGATGGCGGTGGCGACGCCATTGAGGGCGTCTCGGTTCTTATCCGAGAAGAGCGCCGCCAATCCAGCAACGGCAGCCCAGGACGTTGAACCGTCGCTCGCCTGCCGTTCGTTGTGCTTGAGCAGTGAATGCCCGAGTTCATGCGAGAGAATGAAGGCCAACTCGTCGTCGCTGGGGTTCTGGGCAATCAATCCGGAGTAGACGTACACGTACTTGCCGCCCGCCACGAAGGCATTGACGACCTTGGGGTCGGTATCCAGGACGCGCACGACCCACTCGGTGGGATTCCCGCCGGCGCCACGGAGTAGCCCTGTGACCATTGCGTTGACGCGAGTGGAACGTTCGTCCGTCACGAGGTAGACGCGGACTCCCTCGACGGCACCGGCCGAAATCATCTTGTCATCGAACTCGCGCGCCTGCGCAACTGCCTCTGGAGAGATCGGTGACTTCAATGCCGCCGTGATGGCTTCGACACTGTGCTGATCGGCGCCGACCGCAGTTGTCGGAGTCAAGAGAACCGCGACCAGGACCGAAGAGCACACTGCGAGGCAATAAGTCATTTTCGGCATGCTCAGGTTCCCTCCGAGCATCGGGCCACAAGCATGGGCCTGGCGGTCTCTAGTGCCGAAGCGGCCCTCACCTTGCTTCTGCATCGGCTATCTCGGTGCGTGCCTTTAGCCTGATGCACTTCGCGACACCAACGCTGCGGGGCCCACGCAAGGCACGCCACCCACACGTGGGCCACGCTGCTCTGACCCCTATTTCGTGAGACACCCGCCGACCGTTTCTGACCTCTGTTCACGCCGGTATTCGACCGGGCTCCGGTAGCCCAGCGCCGAGTGCGGCGCCCGCTCGTTGTAGTCGGCGGTCTACCCGGGCACCTGCTCCCGCAGCCTGGCCGCGGTCGAGCGATCCGCCCCGTCCAGGTAGTCCCGCCGCAGCGTGTTCACGAACGCCTCCGACATCCCGTTCGATTCTGGGCTCGCCACTGGCGTCGTGATCGGCGTCAGCCCGAGCTTCTCCGCCTCAATCACGGTCTCGAGCGAGGTGTACACCGCGCCGTTGTCGGACAGCCACTCCAGGCGCTCGGTCGGCCGCTCGTTGCCGAACCGCGCGAACATCGCCTGCCGTATCAGCCGGCGGATGTCGTCGCTCTTCAGCGCCCGTGCCTCGGCTACGACGCTGATCGCCTCGCGGTCGCAGCAGTCGAGCGCGAAGGCCAACTCGACCAGCTCGCCGTTCCAGCACGTGATGGTCATCGTGTCGCTGCACCAGCGCTGGTTCGAGCCGGCGCAGATCACCTTCCCACGGTGCGCCCGAGGGTTCCGCACCCGGCGCCGGATCGGCACCGCCAGGCCCGTCAGCCGCATCACCCGTTGGATGCGCTTGCGGTTGTACGTCGCCTCGTACGCCCGGTTCACCAGCACGGTGGCCCGTCGGTAGCCGTAGCTGCCTCGATCCCGCAGCACTTCCTTCAGCTGTGCGTACACCGCAGCATCGTCCTGCCGGTGGTAGCGTTTCGCTCGCGGTGAGCGATCCCGGTACGCCGTCGCCCGGCTGATCCGCAGCACGCGGCAGAGCGTGGTCACAGGTTGGCGCGTCACCGCTTGGACACTCCGTAGAAGCGTGGTCTTTTCTTTACCTCGTCGCGCGCCGCACGCAGGATCTCGAGCTCGACTTCCTTCTTGCCGAGCAGCCGCTGCAGTTCGCGGATCTGCTGCTGGGCCAGCTTGAGTTCGCTGGCCGGCACCACGTCTTCGTTCGCCGCCACCGCGGTCGCGCCGCCCTGGGCGATCAAGTGCTTCCAGCGCTGCAGGACGCTGCGCGAGATCCCCAATTCGCGGCTCAGTTCCGTGAGCGTCAACTCACCCCGCTGAAGGCGGGCAACCTGTTCACGCTTGAAGTCGGGCGAGAACAGCCGGCGCCCGTCCGATCCCCGTGGTACGTTCTCCATCGCACCCTCCTCGGTACCTCGATGGTACCTGCTGAGGGTGTCTCGTCGAATTGGGGGTCAGAGCACACGCGATGAGAACCTCAAGCCCCCTCAATCTGGCGAGCTACGCACGGCCTGTGGTTCAGACCTGGTCGCGTGGGTTCCCCGCCTGCCACCAGAGGGATGCTTCGGCTCTGCGCCGGGCTGCAATCCTGGGGAACGGCCATGCGACAGCCTGCCGTGACCGCCCGCGACATCTTTGTCCCGAAGGGGGAAGAGGGGACGTCATTGGGCACTGGCGCGGGCTCAGGCTGCAGAACCGATTCCCTGGCGAAGGGCGTCCATTCCCCGAATCCAGCCAAGCAGCCGGTTCGAATTCTCGATGGTTGGGGACGCAAGACGACCGCTCCAGTTCCCAAGCAACACGATCAGAAGCGCTCGTTTGAGCTGCCTCAGATCCATGTCGGGGCGCTCTCACGTCGCAGCTCCCAGGGCGCAGCGAATCCAATCCCACTCGTGCACCTTCGTCCCCGTGGGGACTCGCTACCATCGCATCCCGACGAGGCTCTCCACGCCGCGGGTCTTCCATGCGACGATCCAATCGTCCTGCTTCTGGACATCGATCAATCCGTGCGTGTAGCGAAGGATTACGATCCCAGTGTGCCGCCCGACGAGGAACTCGAGGCCGCCCTCAGCATCGAGCGACAGGTTGGCCCGCTTCAACTGGTGCGTGATGCTCTCCGAGCTGCTGGACTCCACGGGCGACGAGTAGTCAGTGAACGACCTTCCGCTGAGCAGGAACGCTCCTTCGGGGCCTGCCGCGAGAAAGCACCGCCGCGAAGGAGTCGGCCGAATCGCCAGAAGCAACGGCACAGCCAGGTAGTGCTGGGCTATGCGAATCTCGCCGGTCAGCGGTGGCGAGCCGGGGATGTTGATCTTGACCCGATTCCCCTGTTGCACGTACCGCAGCCCCGTCATCAGGGAGAACCGCCGTCGCAAGGGGGCTTCCAATGACGCGCCACCTGCAAAGGACGTGCGCCACCCCGGATCCCAATGGGAAGTGATCGGAGGAAACACGTTGAGGTCCCTGTACCTTAGCGACGAGGTGTTTGCTCCGATCTCGACGCTGTATCGGACGCCCGCTATTGCTGGCGTGTCGAACGATGTGACGAGCGCAATGGCAGCTGCGACTACACCGTGCTTGCCTGCGCTGGCGCTCCACATTGCGAGACCTCCTTCGGAGGGTCTTTCAATCACCTTACATCACGTTGAAGTTGGGTGCCTGGCGCGACAGGGCCACGTGCCCGCACAGGTGGACGAGACAAGTTGAGGCCGTCGCCGCTGCTCAGATCGTGTTGGTTGGGCATCGGCGCCTGTATCCATGTACGGCAGCTTGCTTTCGACACGCTACCACTCACCGGAACCTCACGCTGACCGGAGCAGCTCGCCGGCGGGAGAATCGACACGGTTGCCGGCCCACCGAAGCATGGCCCATCCGGGACATCACGCTCACGCCGCGCAGCCAATCGACCGCCTGAGCAGATCCAGCTCGTGGATCCACCTGAGCAGCCGGTTCGAATTCCTGATGGTTTGGGACGCCAGCCGGATGATGAAGCCCGCCTACCCGGCCCGCTCAGATGGCGCATCTCGCGGGAAGCCCTGATGTGAGCCGGGTCGGGTGCGGCGGCAGGTGCGGCTACTCCTCCATCTCCTTCAGCTTCGTCGCGGCCGCGGCATGCCCTGGAGCGAGAGACAGCGCCTGCCGGTAGCATCCCTCGGCCTGCTCGTGGCGACCGTCCTGACGATAGGCGTCGCCCAGGCTGACCTGCGCGTCGGCGGAGCGCGGATAGCTCTGCGCACGGTACTGGAGCACCTCGATGGCCATGCCGTTCTTCTTCTCGCCGAGCAGGGTCTCGCCCAGTTGCTTCAGCGCGTCCTCCGGCAGCTTGCCCGGAACCCCGAATCTCGCGGAGCGATCGTCCGCGCGGGCCCGGATCTCCGGGAAGGTGCTCTCGTTGAGTCTCTGAGTGATCCTCCAGCCCTCGAACAGGCTGCGCAGTCCTTCGATCAGACTGTTCGCTGGGACATGCTCGCCGTTCGGGAGCACCGCGAGCCGGCAGGACAGCCCGGCAGGCGCCGACATGTCGATCTGTTCCTTGAGCGCGCCGTTCAGGCTGATGACGGTCGGGTAGTCGCGCTCGCCCATCACCAGGACGAGCCGTCGCCTTCCGCCCTTGAAGTCGCGTACGAGGTTGTTCCGCTCGTTGCGGAAGTACGGTATCGACAGGGTGGCGCTGGCGGCGATGTAGGCGTCGGCCATCTCGGGGGTGCGGAAGAGCGCGTGCACGGCGGTGAAGCCGCTGTTGGAGGTGCCATAGAGGACGCGGAACCTCTCGGTGCGATAGGTCTTCTCGACGTGCGGGATCAGTTCATCGTGGATGAAGTCCAGATACTGGTTGGCTCGGCCACCGTCCCTGGTGCTATCCGGATAGACGACCACTTCCGGGAAGATGTCCTTGGATCGATCGGTGTTCTTGATGCCGACGATGATGAACTCCGGGATCTCGCCCAGTTGCGCGGCGTGCCGCAGTGCCCCGATCCCCCCGGAGTTGAAATTGAAGTCCCCGTCCATCATGTAGACGACGGGGTACCGTTCCGCATCGTCGTTGTAGCGGTCCGGCAGCGAGACCCAGAACTCGCGGGTCTCGCCCACGGCGGCCGACTCGAGCTTCTCGATCCGCACCGGGAGCGGAAGGTTCGAGCCCTCCGCGTGGACGGTGAATGGGGTGCAGCCGATCGCCCACGCGGCCAACAGCAGGATCCGAAGGAGCACGACGAGGCCCTTTCGCATGAGTGGGTGAGAGACGCCCTGGCTCGGACTAGCGCGGGCGTCGGTGCTTCTCGATCGCGCGGCTCGAGACCCAGTGGATCTCTCCCCGTTGCGCGCTGTGGCGGACGAAGAACAGGTACTTCCCATCCGGCGACAGTGTCGCGCCGTACTCGTCAGAGTCGGTGTTGAAGTCGGCGCCCAGATTGACGGGCTGGGTCCATTCGCCCCTCCCATCCGGGAAGCACGCGTAGAGATCCACGGCGCCGAATCCTCCGGCGCGCCCTGAGTAGAAGACCAGGAACCGCCCATCGGGGGCCACGCACGGGTCTCCTTCGTAGGTCCCCACGCTCAGCACGGGCGCCGGGATGAGTTCCACCTGCGGCGACGCGTCCCGCGGCTGCCGGGCGCGATAGACCTGCGCCGCCCCGGACCGATTCGACAGGAAGTACGTGGTCCCGTCCGACACCTGGCAGAAATGGAAATCGTTGGCGTCGGAATTGAGGGGAGCGGGCAGGCGGTCCGGTAAGCCCCAGCCCGGGCCCGCTCGATCCACCCTCCAGAAGTCCATCCTCGTCCGGGACGCCTTCGCCTGAGCCGTGAAATAGAGCTGGCTCCCATCGTGGGAGAAGAACGGCTCACCGGACTTCTCGAATCCGGCGGCGAACGGGGCCGGCTCCGGAGTGGTCCACCTGCCGTTCACATATCGGGTCATCAACAGCTTCTGCGTGGAGTAGACGGAATCATCCACAGTGAAGAAGCATTCGTCGCCACGCGGTGAGAAGGCGAGACTCCCGAGGAACGGGATGTCCGCGAGGACGCCCGGGGCGAAGCGCTCGGGCTTCTCCCCCGGCGGCTTCTGGCCGAGATACGCCGCGCCCGCGGGAAGGGTCCCCGCGGATGCGCTCGGGCCGCCGAAGACCAGCAGGTGCGAGGCACAGAGCAGCAGGAACAGATGTGATGTGCCCGACCAGGTCGAGCTTCGGTTCAAGCGGCACCCCCGTGATGGAGTCGTCGGAGGCGCGGATGGCCCTCCCTCGTGCGAAGCCTAGCCGGCCGTCGATCCGGACGCGGCTGGAATCTGCCTAGTGAGGGGATATGCCGGATGAACCAGCCATTTGTGGGTTCGAGCGAGCCTCACACCTCCTCATCGCGTGGGAACACGGCGAGTCGCTGTCCCCGGCCCCGCGCGACCGTCGGCCGAGGCCGGACCGGCCGATCTGAACGACGCAGGCCGCCGGGGCCAAGGTCCCGGGGCCTGCGCGTCCGCTCCCGCGTCAATCGCGGTAGTGGATCTTGATCGAGCCCCACGTGGTCTTCGCCGCGGGCGTGGCGGCGTCGCAGTAGGCGAAGTAATTGACGTTCAGCCCGACCGAGTACGGGTTGATCTGCTGCTGCAGAAGCTGCCGCGGGGCCCCGATCTGGTCGAGCGCACGCGACGCGTGATCGGGGAGCGCCTGCGTGGCGGAGACTCATCGCTCGAGAGCGTGGCGCGCGAACTCGGCACCAGCGTGCGCAGTCTGCAGCGGCACCTGCGCGACATCGGCTACTCGTACAGCACCCTGGCGGACGAGGTCCGCGCGGCCACCGCCCGCCTCTACCTCGAACAACCGGATATCGCGATCGCGGAGGTCGCCTACCTCCTCGGGTTCTCGGACCAGAGCACCTTCAACCGCGCCTTCAAGCGTTGGACCGGCCACACGCCCGCTCGAACCCGCGCGCAGCTCCGAGGGAGCCGGCCAGCGCTGCGCCTCAGCTCGTAGCCCTCTACCGACTCGTGCCGAAGGTCAGCATCACGCCGTTGGCCCCTTTGCCGCCGACTTTGTCGAACTTCTCGAACACGTAGTGGAAGCGGAGCTCGAGGACGGTCTCGAAGTCGTACGTGCGCAGCGCCATGATCCCCGCGATGAGATCGAGGGTCGGTGCCGTCTCGGTCTGACTGAAGCCCTGTTCGTAGGAATAGGTCGGATAGTAGGGCGAGGTCACCACGACGGTCTGCCGCCGCTCCACGGTGACCGTGTGCACGCCGATGCCGGCGCCGAGGTAGGTCGAGAAGTCCTTCGACCCGAAGATCCGCGAGGCGCTGAGGTCGAAGATCGTCCAATCGAGATTGCCGTCGCCCCAGCTGAAGCCGAGCACGGTCGAGGACTCGATCTGGAAGTCGCGCAGCTCGTACTTGTACACCGCGTGCAGGTTGGTGAGGCGGTCGGCGCCGGCGAAGCTGTCGCCGGTGGGAAGGAGGAAACCAGCGCGGACGCCGACCCCCGAGCGCGTGGCCCGGCGGGCGGGGGCCTGAGTCTCGGCCTGCGTTACCGATTCCACCGAAGCGCGATCGGAGTTCGGCCGGCCGGCCGCGATCCCCTCGGCGAAGCGGAGCATGACCTGGTCGAGGTCCTCCTCGGACGTCGAGGTGAGCTGGTCGCGGTAGTACGGTGCCGCTTCGTCGACGCGCAGCACGCTCAGGCGCGCGATGAGTTTCCCGCCGAGCTTGCTGAGGGAGCCGTAGACCACGCGCTCAGCCCCGTGCTGGCGGGCGAGCGTCGCGGCGCAAGAGGGCTCGTCGCAGGCTTCAGGCCCATTGGGCAGAGGCGCCTGGGTGGGATCGGTGGGGACGACCTCCACCCCGAGATCCCGCAGGCTGCCCACCAGCAGATCGCGGCTGACGAGGAGGGTCGCGTCGCTCACCCCGACCGAGCGCAACGGGAGCACGAGCGTGCGCGGGGTGGGATCGGCCTGCGCGAACGGCGCTGCGAGCAGTACGAGTACGACTGACAGCCCCTGCCGGATCATCGCGACCTCCTCGGCGGAATCCCTCAATGGGCGGCGCGGACTCCAATGGATCGGGCCAAAGTACCATCGCCCGATCCGGCCACACAGGGTCTTCAGGACGTCCATCGACCGAGGCTCAACTCACTTACGAGGTTGGCCCTTCCGGCTCGCCTCGTTCTCCCGGGCCCGCGCCTTGACGAGTCTGCGGATAAGCGTCACCGGCACCTTTGTGCCGATCGGGAACTGGATCGTGGCCGCACTCGTCTTGAACTTCTTCAATTCCGTGGCGTGGGTCCGCACGACCCGCCCAGGGACGAACAGGCTGACGTGGTTCGTGAAGGCGGCGAAGTACACCAGCCGTCCCCGATAGGAGTAGTACGGCATGCCGTAACTGATCCCCTCGGCGGCCTGCGGGGCGCTTGCGATGATCGCTCGTCGCAGCTGCCGCAACATCGGCTGCGCCTTCCTCGGCGCGGCGGCGATGTACGCAGCGACGAATTCGCTTCCGATCTTCATGAGCGCTCCATGAGCCTGCCGGGGGTCTCGCCTGGTTTCAGACGAGCGGGCGTGGGCCGGCGCCCGCTCGCCTCGCGGCAGGGTACCGGCCCCCGGCGCGTCACTCCACCACGTTGAAGATCTCGCGCGAACCCGCCTCGCAGTAGGGGATGAACGTCTCATACCACGTCCGCCACTCGGGCGAGCCCATGACCTTCTTCATCTCCTGCTCGAACGCCGCGAGTCCGTCATACTGTTGCTCGAGCACCAGCGTGTACGAGGTGCCCACGAGGTCGGTGAGCAGGCGCGCCTCGGCATTCACGGCGAGTCGCTTCATCAGAGCGCGGCCTTCCTTGAACGCCGCGACCGCGGGCTTCGACTGGCCGAACTTGATCCGGAACACGTTCCTGACGACGATCACGATGCACTTCCTTTCGCGTGGACGAGTGGGTCGGGTGCGAATCCGCGCGGCCTGCCCGGGGCGGTCGCCCGGCATGCACGGCGACCACCCTCTTGCGAAGGTGGCCGCCGGGAACTCCTCATCGACATGGGAAGCCGGTCACTCCAGTGTCAGCGATAGAGGCTCTTGACCTTGCCCCACGTGCTGCTGCGCGACTTCGTCGTGCAGCAGTCGTTGTCGCTGTCGAACTTCGCATTCCCGAGGATCACTTCCTCGCCGTTGACGAGCGTGAGGTGCAGCGCGCGATGCTCGGAGTTGTCGTTGTCGCAGTCGTTGTCGGGATCGTGATGGCTCTCATTCACGACCAGCGTCGCGACTCCGGGGATCACGAACGTCTCGTTCGTGGCCCCGCTCGGCGTGATCGCCACCCCGCCGAACTTCAGATTCGCGATCGTCGAGGGGATGTCGTCCACATCGTCCGGGTTGCAGCACGTGTCGTCATCGCTCGAGTAGATCGAGTCCCATGTCAGCTCGGCCGGCGAGCCCTTCAGGACCCAGCCTGCGGTGAGATAGCTCGTGCTGTAGCCGCTGCACTCGTCGCCCTGGCTGTCGCTGTAGCTGGAGTTGACGCGCAATGCGTCACCGAGCGACAGCAATGGGTAGTAGCTGGTCTGAGAGCCTCCGACCGCGGAATCGAGCCAGCCCGTGTCGCACCAGCTCTGGGCCACGATCCCCTGGCTGGGCATGTTCGCGTAGGTGGCGTTGGCGCGGCCTTTGACGGCTGCGTTCGAGGGAATCGCTGGGAGGCAAGTGAAGGCGAACAGCGCGGGAACGAGGAGTGGGTAGCGCGTGGGCACATGGACCTCCCGAGCGATCATGTCGATGCCAGTGGATATCGGAGGCCGACGAGGGTCACCTGCGCGGCGAGCGCTGGGCCCCACTCGGGGGCTCGAGCGCGGCGGGAGCACATCACGGTCCGAGGACGTCAGGCCCCAACGATGCCCGGCGGCGCGGATCTGTTCAATACAAAACTGCGTAGCCGGCGGACTCCGCTCACGAAAGTGGCGATCCGTGATGGCGACGATGCTCGTTCGTGAATGAACGATCAACGGTGGGGCTGCGATACGATGGTGCTCGCACCGCCTCATCTCGCGACATTCCTCTCGCCGTGTGCCACGCACGATGCTAGCGTGCGCGCGCGGACGGCGATCATCTGTCACGGCAGCGCCCCCCGGTGTGCTTGCGTTCGGCGGCCGCGGGCGTCGCCTCGCCGCCCTTCACCCGGTTCAGGAGACCCCCCATGCGCCTCGCCACCCGTCTGCTCATCCCCTCGCTTGCCATCCTCGCGGTCGGGCTCTGCATCACGCCGCGAGATCTCCGGGCGCAGTCCGCGCCATGCTGTGTGGTGCCGGACAACGGTGGCGGCACCGCCGACCATCCGGCCAGTTGCCCGAACGGATACTCGGGCCTGATGCAGATCGTGGACGGGCTGCCGGTCGGTACCACGGTCCAGATCCCGGCGAACATCGGGAGCCCGGGCGGATTCATCAATCTCGTGCAGACGCCCGGCGGCGCTCTGGGCGGGATGTCAGAGTCCTGGCAGTCGGCGATCCTGATGCAGATGTCGGGGACCGGATCGCTCTCCTTCTACACCCGCGTCCTGAGCCTGCCCCTCAGCACGGGAACCACCTACTCCGCGCCGCGTGCGCCATTCACCAGTCCGCAGTCCTTCAACACCGATCTCTACATGATCCAGGGCCAGTTGCCGCCCGGGGATCCCGACTTCGATCTGCTCCGGGTGACGGCCGGCACGGGATTCGGGATGCCGAGTCCTGGGCATACGACCTTCACCACGGCCGTGGGCGGCTGGTCGGTGGACAGCTTCTTCGACATCACCTACCGCATCGACTTCATCGGCAAGCCGGGCGGCCCGTTCGGCGGGATGTCGGGGAGCACGACCCGCACCTACCGATTCGAGATGTGCCATGCGGCGCCGACCGGCGCGCGCACCGGGACCTGGGGCGCACTCAAGCTGCTCTATCGATAGCAGCGAGCGACCGTGGCGGCCGCCCGGGTTCACTCGGGCGGCCGCTCGTGTTTGGACCGGCCCACTTGTGGGGCGCGGGCTCGATGCCTAGGCTTCGAGCCCTGCCGTCGGACCAGTTCCAGCAGGGTCGCTTCGTGTCCTCGAGGGTCCCCACGATGTCTCTCGCACCCGATGTGCTCTCGGCGATCGGCAACACCCCGCTCGTCCAGCTTCGCAAGGTCGTGCCGCCGCGGTCGGCGCGCGTGGTCGCGAAACTGGAATCGGCGAATCCGACCGGTGGCATGAAGGACCGGATGGCGCGCGCGGCCATCGAAGCGGCCGAGGCGCGCGGTCGCCTCGAGGCCGGCGGAACGGTGGTCGAGTACACCGGCGGGACCACCGGGGTCTCGCTCGCGCTGGTGTGCGCGGCCAAGGGCTACCGGCTCGAGATCGTGTACTCGGACGCCTTCAGCGAGGAGAAGGCGCTCACCATGCGCGCGCTGGGCGCGAACCTCACCATCGTGCCGAGCGACCACAAGCGCATCAATGAGTCGCTCATCAAGCGGATGATCGAGAGCGCAAGAGAGATCAGCGCCAGGCCCGGGGTGTTCTGGACCGACCAGCTCAACAACCCCGACGCGATCACGGGCTACCACGCACTCGGCGAGGAGCTGTGGACGCAGACCCAGGGGGCGATCGACGCTTTCGTGCACACGGTCGGCACGGCCCATTCGATCCACGGGACCGCGCGTGCGCTGCGCGCCCACCGGCCGTCACTCCGCGTGGTCGCGGTCGAGCCGGCGGAATCGGCCGTGCTCTCGGGCGGCTCGTCGGGGTCGCATCGGATCGAGGGGATCGGGATCGGGTTCATTCCGCCCCTGTGGCACGCTGACGAGGTCGACGAGATCCTCACCGTCCCCACCGATGAGGCGATGGCCATGGCGCGCCGGCTGGCGCGCGAGGAGGGCATCTTCGCCGGGACGTCGACGGGCGCGAACGTGGTCGCGGCATTGCGCGTGGCCCAGCGCCTGGGCAGAGACGCGACCGTGGCGACGATCATCGTCGACTCCGGACTCCGGTATCTCTCGACCGAGCTCTTCCGGGCGACCTGATCGCTCCGGGTCCCCGCTGGACATCACCGGGGTCGGCGCGCATCCTCGGCCCCTCACGATCGGCGTCGGCTCCGGCGAGCACCCCGGGGATCGTCTCATGACGCGTTGCCGGCCGACGGAATCGCAGCTGGGGCAGCACGCGTCGAGAGGTACCCATGGCCAGACAACGCGGCGAATGGCTGGGCCAGCATCGCCGGCCCGTGCTCGCGCTCCTCGCGCTCCTGCTCGTCATCATCGCCGCAGAGAGCCTCCTCCTCTACCAGCAGTGGTCGATCGGCAGGGCGAGCAAGGCGCGATCCGGCCAGCTGCTGACCACCTTCCTGCAGGGCGATACCGCGCTCGCGGCGGTCGGGTCGAGCGTGCACATCCGATTGCAGAACGTCCGGTTCAAGTGGTCCGACCGGGTCTACATCGACGCGGGCGACCTCGCGGTGCGCGCGGTGCCGGTGCGCGGCGCGGCGGTCGACTTCGATGACCTCGAATCGTTCCGCCTGGTCGTACAGCAGGCCGTCGTGCACGTCCGCGCCGACGTCCTCGCGGGCATGTTCAATGAGAGCGTGTTCAACTACCCCGGCTCGCGGGTCCGCGATCTGAAGGTCTCGATCGCTCCGGACGACAAGGGCGGGCGAACCGTTCGGTTGAGCGGCAAGATCAGTGTCGTGGCCTGGGTCCCCTTCAAGATGTACACCTATCTCAGCGTCGACACGACGACGAACACCCTCGTCATCACGGTCGATCATCTGAAGCTCTTCAGCGTCATCCCGGCCACCAAGCTCATCCGGTGGACGCCGCTGCATCTCGAGCGCCTGATCGCCCTTCCACCCAACCAGAGCCTGCTGGTCGACGGCAACCGGATCATGGTGAAGCCGCTCGCTCTGTTTCCGCCGCCCCGGATCGATGGGACGATGGCGGGCGTCGAGGTCGGTGAGGACGCGATCAGCCTCGCGTTCGCGGGGGACGCCATCCCGGCGCCGAAGTCCTCAGCCAGGAACTACATCTACCTGCGCGGAGGCACGTCGCAGTTCGGTCATTTTCGCATGGGCGATACCGACGTGCTGATCCTGGATCGGGATCCCGCCGACCCATTCGTGTTCTCGCTCGTGCACTACGCGGAGATGATCCCGAAGAGCCTGGTCGAGCTTCCGGACACCCGATCGGCCCGGATCACGATGCCGGACTTCTGAGCCCGGCCGGGCGTCGGGACGGTCTGCGGCGGACCGCCCGCGCGCGCTCGACCCCCGCGGTCGTCCCAGGCCACCGGAACGCGACAGGGGGCCGACGCACGGCGTCCGCCCCCTGTCCTTCGCCGATCCCGCTCGCGGGCTAGAAGCGCATCCCCGCGGTCAGCGTGACGGCCGGGATCACGCTCGTCGAATTGCCCGGCGCGTCACTGTTGAAGATGACCGGCGCCTCGATCCGGAGATCCATCGGGCCACCGAACCCGTAGCCGACCCCCAGATTGACGATCAGCCCGCCCCCGGTGCCGTCGGCGGACTGCATGCTGCCGCCGCCGGGAAGGCGTGTTCCGAGGCTGATGTCGCCGGTGCTCCGCTCCTCCCAGCTGACGCTCACCGCGCCGGCGCCGACGCCGAACACGGTGAACGGCCCGCGCATGCCGGGCGAGTACTTCACCAGGCGATTGACCAGCACGCCGAAGGCGAAGACGTCCGTCGTCTCGACGTAGGTATGGACCTCCGTGGTGGTCTCCTCGAAGCTCCCACCGTAGCCCACGAACCCGAGTTCCCAGGCGCCCCCCCCATCCTGTGAGATGAGGTAGTTGAGCCCGCCGCCGTACGCCACCCCGCCCGAGATGTCCGTCCCGGCGCCGGCCCGGATGCCCACGCCCGAACCGGCCGCCTGTGCGGTCTGCGCACCCACGACGAGCAACACGATGCCCGCAGCGACTCGAAGCACCTTCTTCATGACTCCTCCATCGATCGGGCGAACCGGCCCGACGCGCCACTCGTCTTCCGAGATGCGCGCGGCAGCTCCGGGTGCGTTACCGATCAGGTGGGATGAAGAGGACCGGGCCATCCTGGACCTGCGTGGCCACGTGCGGCCTCTCCGTTCGCCCCGGCGGGGCAGTGGACGATCGAGCGACAGCGTTCCGGGGCGGGGGGCGCCTGTGCGAAGCCGATCGGCTCGCTGGAGCGCGGCTCGGGTTGATATTGGACCGCCCGGCCGGACCGAATCAAGGCCAAGATTGGGACTCGCGCGCTGCCCGGGTGCTACTCGTAGCGGAGCGCCTCGATCGGGTCGAGCCCCGCGGCGCGCCGCGCCGGCCATACGCCGAATACGATCCCGACCACCGCCGAGAAGGCGAACGCGATGAACACCGAATCGAGGCTCACCGCGGTGGTCCAGTGGAAAATCACACGCAGCGCGATGGCGCCTCCCGCTCCGAGGGCGACTCCGATCAGACCGCCCAGGATGCAGAGCACGACGGCCTCGATCAGGAACTGCAGGAGGATATTGGCCTGCGTCGCCCCGAGCGCCTTCCGCACGCCGATCTCACGGGTGCGCTCGGTCACCGAGACCAGCATGATGTTCATGATGCCGATGCCGCCGACCAGCAGGCTCACGGCCGCGATCCCCGCCAGCAGCAGCGTGAACACCTGTGTGGTCTGGCCGAGCGTGGCCAGGAAGTCCGACTGATTGCGGATGTCGAAGTCATCCGCCTGACCCGACCGCAGGCGGTGCTGGCGGCGCAGGATCTTCTGGATCTCGGCCATCGTGACCGGGATGTCCTTCTCGCTCGCGGCCAGCAAGCTGATCGAGCGCAGCCGGCTGCCGCCCAGCACGCGATAGCGCGCGGTCTGGATCGGAATCAGCACCTGATCGTCCGGGTTCGAGAAACCACCTCCCTGCCCCTTGGACGCCAGCACCCCGACCACGTCGAACTGCACGCCCGCGATGCGGATCTGGGCGCCCACGAAGCCCTCGGCGGGCCCCACGCCGAGGTCGAGGAGCGGCTGGGCACCCACCACGGCCACTCGGCGCTTGGCCGCATCGTCGGCAGTGGTGAACATGCGCCCGGCCGCGAGCGTGAAGCGCCGCACTTCGAGGTAGTTGGCGCTGGTGCCGAGTGATCGAGGTGTTGGTGTTGCGGGTCAGATACTGCACCTGGAGCTGGCGGGACATCTCGGGCTGCACGGCGGCGAAGCTCACGCCCCGGTTCTCGAGCGCCTGGGCATCCTCGAGGGTGAGCGCGGCGCGATCCGCGGCCGAGGCCACGCCGCCCGGGGCCCGCGCCTGCCCGGGCATCACCGTGAGCAGGGTGGTGCCGAGGGCGGCGATGCGCTCGTTGACCGACTGTTGCGCGCCACGCCCGAGGGCGACCATCGCGATCACCGCCGAGACCCCGATGACGATCCCGAGCATGGTCAGGAAGGAGCGCAGCCGGTTGGCGCTCAGGGCTTCGAGCGCCACGGTGATGGTCTCCGCGAAGTGCATGTCAGCGCCCTCCCCCGCCCGACCGGGGGCCACCGCCGCCGCCACCGGCGGCCCCCGTGCTCCCGGGCAGACCGCTCCCCATGCGCTGGGCGAGTGAGGCCTGCTGCTGCTTCCGCTTGGCGGCCTGCTCGGCCACGCTCAGCAGCGCGACCACCTCGCCCTCCTTCACGCCGCTCAGGACCTCCGCGTAGTCGAAGTCGCTGACGCCGAGGCGGACCACGCGTGGCTCGAGGCCCATGGCGGTCTGCACCATGACGATCTGGACGAGCGACGCGCCCGGATCCCCGGCGCCGCCGCCCCCGGCACCACTGCCGAAACCCCGGCCACCACCGCCCGCACCGCCGCCAGCGCCACGGCGTCGTGTGCGCGCGCTGTCGGCCGCCCTCCCGGCGCGCGCCGGATCGCGCGCGCCCATCTGCCGCTGCACCTGGGCGCGCAGCGAGTCGACATCGAGGCCCAGCGTGATCGCGACCGTCGCGAGCTCGCGCATGCCGCGCACGGCATCGAGTGGCACCGCGACGACCTGGGTGCGGCGGGCGATCTCGATGGTGACCTGCCCGTTCATCCCCGGGAGCACCTTGCCGTTCAGGTTCTCGATCGCGACCAGCACCGGGAACATGGTCACCGATTGCTGGACCACGGCCTGCGGTTCGATCTTGATCACGTGGCCCGGGAACGGTCGCTTGGGGAACGCATCCACCGTGACCCGCGCCGGCATGTCCGGGACCAGGTTACCGACGTCCGTCTCACCCACCAGCGCCTGCATCTGGATGCGATTCAGGTCCGCCATCTTGAACAGCGTCGTGCCGCCGCTGGCCGAGGAGGTCGCCGAGGTGATGACCATTCCCCGGGTGGCGGTCTGTTCGACGATGGTGCCGGCCGACGGCGCGCGCACCGTGGCATCGTCCAGTGCCTGTTTGGCGATCTGCAGATCGGCCTGCGCCCGGGCCAGGGCCGCCTTGGCATTCGCGGCGCCGAGCTGGGCGTTCTCGTGGTCCACGGCGGTCATCGCCTCGCGCGAGTACAGGTCGTCCGCCCGCTGCTTCTGGGTGCCCGAGATCGTGACGCTCGCCTGCGCGGCCTGCAGCGCCGCGAGCAGCTGGTTGTACTGGTTGCGTACCGTCAGCGGGTCAATCTGCGCCAGCAGCTCGCCGGCCTTGACCACCGAACCGATCGCCACCGGCATGGTCAGGATCTCCCCGGAGGCCTTCGACTTGATCTCGACCACCTCGATGGCCTGGACGGTGCCCGTGGCGTCCACCGTCTGCAGGATGTCGTGGAGTGCGACCGGCTCGGTCGCGATCGCCTCCGCGGCCGCGGGCCGCGCCATCAGGCGTCGCACCGCGAACGCCGCGACGATGACGAGTCCCAGCCCGACGAGCAGGACGAGCACCTGCTTGCGCCGGCTCCATTGACGAATGCTCACGACGTCCTCCCTCGGGCGGCGGCGCCGCCGGTGAATGGCATGCGGACGCCCGGGTCAGAGACTCCGGCCGACGAGTGCTTCGAGCTGCGCTTTGGCGATGCGACGGTCGTAGCGCGCCTGGATCAGGTCATGGCGCGCCTGATCGAGCAGGGTGCGCGAGGCCAGCACATCGAGCAGCGACGAGATTCCGACGTTGTACTGCTCCTGGCGCTCGCGCAGATCCTCCGACGCCGCCTCCTGGGTCGCCGCCTGCATCTCGACGCGTTCGGTGGCGGCGCGATAGGCGCCGAGGGATTGCGTGAGGCTCTCGAGGGCCGCCAGCCGCGCATCCCGGCAGGAGGCCTCGGCGTCCGCGAGCGACGCGCGCGCCTGCGCCATCTGGCTGGCCCGTTGAAGTTGATCGAAGACCGGAACCGAGACCGCCAGGCGGAGCGCGCCCGAATACGACAGGTCGTTGCCGGTGAGCGCGAAGTGGTCCGACGTGCCGCTGCCGGTGCGCCCGTACGACGCCGTCACCGAAGGCAGGTAGCCCGCCCAACTGATGCGCAGGGCGGCACGGGCGGAGACGAGCTGCAACTCGGCCTGCTGGACCGCCGGGCCCGTGACGGCCAGCTCCCGCAGCGCGTCCTCGTCCACGGACAGCGCCGCGTCGCCGAGCGTGTCGGCCCGCGCGGCCGTCACCGGGTAGGGCGTGCCGACGACGCGGGTCAGCGAGGCGTTCGCCTGATCCAGCGTGGTGAGCGCCTGCGTCTTCGCCAAGCGGGCGTTGTGCATCAGGATCTCAGAGCGCAGCGAGTCCGACCGCGTCACCGTGCGGGCCCGCAGGTGCAGGATCGACATGGCCAGCTGTTCCCGGGACTGCTGCAGCTGGGCATCGGCGGCGGCCCCTAGTTCGACCGAGGCGAGCACGTTGAAGAACTGTTGCTTGGCCGCCAGCCCCGCGAGCGCACGCTGTTCGACGAGGCTGGCCGCCGCGATCCCGGCCTGGGCGCGGGACTGTTGCAGCTCGAAGAGGCGCTGGCCGCCCTCGAACAGGCCGACGTTCGCGCTCAAGCCCGCGCTGTACGACCAGGGCTCCGACGCCAGGGTCAGCACCTGACCATTCTCGACCCGTACCTGGCCCGCCCGCGCGGGGAGCTGTCGGTTGGCGCCGGCGCTCAGGCTGATGCTGGGTATGAACGCTGCACGGGCGGCGCGTACGGACGCGGCGGCGGCCCGCGTCTGGCCCGTCGCATGGATCACCGCGGGCACGTTGAGTTCAGCCAGAGCGACGGCGTCCTGGAGTGAGATCTCCCGCACGCTCGTGTCGGGAGCGGGCACCGCGGTGAGGGCGGTGACCATCAACATCAGGCCGAATGGGATCATGCCGGCACCTCCAGGGGAGTGACGCGCTCGTCCGACACGACTTGACCATCCCGCATCACGAGCCGGCGCTGAGCGTGGGTGGCGATGCCGGGGTCGTGGGTCACGACGATGATGGTCTGGCCTTCGGAGTGGACCTGCGCGAACAGCGCCAGCACCTCGTCGCCAGTGCGGCTGTCCAGGTTGCCGGTGGGCTCATCCGCCAGCAGCAGCGAAGGTCGCGAGACCAGCGCACGCGCGATCGCAACCCGCTGTCGCTGGCCGCCCGACAGCTCGTTCGGCCGGTGCTGGAGGCGGTCGCCGAGTTCCACCCGCCGCAGTGCGGCCGTCGCGCGCTCCTTGCGCTCGGCCGCCCCCACCCCGGCATAGAGCAGAGGCAGTTCGACGTTGCGCAGGGCGGTCGCGCGCGCCAGCAGATTGAAGGTCTGGAACACGAAGCCGATCTGGCGGTTGCGCACGTGCGCCAGTTCGGTGTCGGTCATCTGCGAGACCTTGACGCCGTTGAGCCAGTACTCGCCGAGGGTCGCCGTGTCCAGGCAGCCGAGGATGTTCATGAGCGTCGACTTGCCCGAGCCCGAAGGACCCATGATCGCCAGGTACTGATTCCGTGGCACCACGAGATCGAGCGGACGAAGCGCGTGGACCACCTCGGTGCCCATCGCGAAGTCGCGGGCCACTCCGGTGACGCGAATCACGTCGTCGATCCCGGTGGGCGGTGTCACCGGCCCACCCAGGTTGTCCATGCGCGCTCCCTCGATCCAGTCCATCCATCACCGTACGGGCAAGCGAAAAGCGGGCGCCCGAAGGCTGCGCCCGCTTCGTGCGCGTTGCGAGACCGCGATGGGTCGGACCGTCCCGCGATCCGTGGACGCGGCCTTCCATCGGCCGGGCGCTCCGAGATCCGGTTAGTAGCGCCGGCGATTGTTGTCGGAACGCGGATTGCCGTACTGGTTCCCCCAGGCGGAGGGATAGTTGCGCCAGTGTTCGCGAGGGACCCGGGTCAGCTCTCTCGGGACGAAGCGGGCGTCGATCGCCCTGAACTGGCCCCGCCCGCGCCGCGACGAGTACCACTGGTCGTTGCTGTAGACGTAGTACGTGCCGCCGTACCGGAACATGTCGTAGTCCGGACGCTCTCCCTGGCGGATCTGCTGGACGCGCGTGCCGCGGACGCTGGTCCAGTGCGGCGTGCTTCCGAAGGTGATCTGCAGAGTCGCGGACGTGCCGCCGGTCCTCGGGTAACCACTCTGCGCATGGGCCGACGCAACCATTGCGAGGGTCATGCCCAGGGCCAGCAGCGGGAGCAACAGGTGCCTCGTGGGACGGATGGTCATGAGTCTCCTTTCGTGAGCAACGCTTCGGCGGATGCGATGGTCGGACCTCGGGAGTTCGTGCTGCACCCCTGGGGCAGGGTGAGGTGCGGACCTCGAGCGAAGGGACGCCAGACCTTCCGGTGAGGACGCACGCGAGAAGCATGCCACCCGCGGCTCCTCGCCGGGTTGTCCCGCAACGCACGACTGACCAACAGCGTCGGGAGTCGGGGCAACCGTGGCGAGGCCTCGCCCGGCTCCCAAATGGCGGCGATGGATGAGCGATTCTTCAATGCGCGGCAGGAATTGCAGACCTCGGCGCGGCGCTCGCGTGCCGCGCGACAAGACCCTCCGGCGCTGGCTCGCCCGCGGGGGGACCGCCTGGTCTACGGTCGCCTCTCCTGCTGCAGGATGCGCTGCAGGATCTTCTCGATGTTCTCCGCCTGGACCTCGAGGTGGGCCAGGATGGCTTCGATCTCCCGCTCGGCCTTGACGTTCACCTCGTAGTCCGACTCGGCCCGCGCTTCGGAATGGCGGCTCTGGAGGTTCTGGCCCACCATGATCAGCGGCATCAGGAAGATCTGGATCATGTTGGAGATGAACAGCCACAGGACGAAGGCGGGATAGGGATCGAACCTCACCGGCTTGGGCGCGAAGGCGTTCCAGCCGAGCCATCCCATGGTCCACACGAAGATGATCATGAAGAAGCCCATCGAGCCGACGTGCTCCGTGATCCACATCGCGATCCGATCCAGCCATCCCAGGCTCTCGGCATGGACCCGGTTGACGTTGCGCACCGGGTGGCGCAACGCCTTGAGTTCATGGAGAGCAGGCGGATGAGGTCTCGATGCCATGGGTCCCTCCCTTTCAGAGACTGGCGCTCGCTCCCCGGAAGGCCCCGCGTTCCGCGGCAGCTTGCGGGGAACGCACGTGAGCCCCTCCGGGTTCGCATGAGAACGCGCGGAGTGTACCCGACGCTGGGGCCTCCGGGATCGCACCGTGCGCGGGCCCGCGGATGATGGTCGCTCCCCCCGGTCGCCGTGGTCCGGAGCCGCGCGGGATTTTGCGATTCCCGAGCATCTGCCCCGGAGGCTGAGCGCACCATTCTCGGCCGACACGGTCGCATGCGCGAAGCCCGCTTTCCCGGAGAGCCGATACCAGGATGATCGAACCCGCCTCCCACCGATATCTCCCAGGTCCGTTCGGTCCGTCGCCTCGTTCCCGCCTCGCGCTCCGCCATCTCGGATGTCTCGGCGCGCTCTGCTGCGCGCTACTCGCCGGCTCGTCCCCGGCGTCGGCCCGGCCCGCCGGTCCTCCCACCGCGACGCATTCCAGGGCGCCGGATGTCACGCTCGCCACTCGGGGTGGTCCGGTCTCGCTCGCCTCACTGCGCGGGAAGGTCGTCCTGGTGGACTTCTGGGCCTCGTGGTGCGGCCCGTGCCGCCAGTCGTTCCCGTGGCTGGCGTCGATGCACCAGCGCTACGCGGACCAGGGCCTCACCATCGTCGCCGTCAATCTCGACAAGCGCCGCGACCTCGCCGACGCCTTCCTCGGGGAGTTCAAGCCGCCCTTTCAGATCGCGTTCGACCCCACCGGCGCGGCCGCTGAGGCCTTCAAGGTCTCGGCCATGCCGTCCAGTTTCCTGATCGGACCCGACGGCACCCTCCTCCATACCCACACCGGCTTCGATCCCCGGAAGACCGGACCGATCGAGACCCTCATCCGCGGAGCGTGCGCCCGATGAAACGCCGCCCTGGAGTCCTCCCGGTCCTGCTGGCCCTCGTGGCGCTCGCCCTCACCGGGGGCTGCGCGGCGACCGCCGTCAAGCCATGGGACCGCGACCTGCTCGCCGAGAAGAAGATGCGCTTCAACCCGCTGCCGATGGAGCACGCCGTGGACCAGCACATCTACTTCAGCAAGGAGGCCTCGGTCGGCGGCATGGACGTGGGCGGAGGAGGTTGCGGATGCAACTGACGCGATCGGACCACGCGCCCTCGGTCCGTGGCCGGCTGCGCGCCGCGGCGGTCGTGCTGCTCACCTCGGTGACGCCCGCGCTCGCGCGCTCGGAGGGCACCGCGACCACGCAGATCGACGCGTCCGCGCTCCTCTACGGTGAGCGGGGCCGCACCAACGTCGTGGAGCCGATCGCCCGCGTCACGCGTCTGTTCGCCAACGGCCAGACCGTCTCGGCGCAGTTCGGCTTCGACGTCATCACCGGGTCGTCGCCGAGCGGGGCGATGCCCTCGGGACGCATCCAGACCACCACCACGGCCTCGGGGAACGTCACCACCCAGTCGGCCGGGCAGATCCCGCTGAGCAAGTTCCAGGACACGCGCGGCTCGCTCGATCTCGAGTACGGCCGCCCCTTCGGCAGCCTGGTCGCCACCACGACCGGAGCGCACTACTCGCGGGAGAAGGACTACCAGTCGGTCGGCGCCGACACGAAATGGTCGATCGACCTGTTCCATCGGCTCTCGACCCTCACCCTCGGAGGCGGATTCAATCACGATGGGATATTCCCGATCGGCGGGGTGCCGGTGGGTCTCGCCAGCGGGGCCTTGCAGGCGGGGTCGGGCCACGAGACCAAGGACGTGGCGAGCGGACTGGTCGGGCTCTCGCGCGTGCTCTCGCGCCGGTGGCTGGTGTCCGTGAACGCGTCCCGGATGACCGAGCGGGGCTATCTCACCGAGCCGTACAAGGTCGTGAGCCTGATCTCGGCCGACAGCGGCCTGACGGTCGACCAGATCAAGGAGAAGCGACCGGACACCCGGGATCGCCGGTCCGTCTTCGCCAGTTCGGTCTACCATCTGGCCACCGATGTGCTCTACACCGACTACCGCTACTACTGGGACGACTGGGGCATCCGCTCGCACACCATCGACCTGCGATGGCGCCACGCGCTCGACGAGGAGACGTTCCTCCAGCCCCACGTGCGCTTCTACGACCAGACCGCCGCCGACTTCTTCGGGTTCGGACTGGTCCTGGGCACCGCGATGCCGCAGTACGCGACCAGCGACTACCGGCTCGGACCGCTGCGCGGCCTGACCCTCGGCGCCACGTACGGATTCCGCGTGCTCGACTATCCCGGCGACTTCACCGTCCGCGGGGAGTACATACGACAATGGGGGGACGGCTATCCCGCGGACGCGGTCGGGATCCAGCGGAAGTACGACCTGCTCCCGCCGGTGAACATCGGCACCCTGCTCGTCGGGTACTCCATCGCCTACTAGCCGCTCGGGCCAGGGGACGGAACGTGTCGAAGCCGCAGGATCGGACCACCGGGCGTGGCGTGAAGCCCCGTCCGGTCGAGCGCATCGAGGACTACCATCGGGGCGCCTTCCAGGCGATGGCCAGTCCCTGCGAATTGCTCGTCGACAGTGAAGAGGGCGCCGGGGTCGCTGCGCTGCTCCAGCTCGTCGAGACCGAGACCCTCCGCATCGAGCGCAAGTTCAGCCGCTACCGCAGCGACAACATCGTCCACCGCATCAACCACGCGGGCGGCAGCCCGGTCGCCGTCGACGCCGAGACCGCCTCGCTCATCGACTACGGCGCGACCTGCCACGAGATGTCCGGGGGCCGCTTCGACATCACGTCGGGCGCATTGCGCCGGATCTGGCGGTTCGACGGGAGCGACCGCGTCCCCGATGAAGCCGCCGTGCGCGAGGTGCTCCAGCACGTCGGCTGGCATCGGGTGCGCTGGGAGGAGGGCACGCTTACGATGCCGGCGGGGATGGAGATCGACCTCGGGGGGATCGGCAAGGAGTACGCGGTCGACCGTGCGGCCGCCGTCCTGGCGGCGCGGACCTCGGCGGCGTTCCTCGTCAACTTCGGCGGCGACCTGTTCGCCAGCGGCGCGCGCCGCGGCGGCCGGCCGTGGATCGCGGGCGTGGACGACCCCGATCGCACCGGCGACGCGGCGCTCTACCGCATCGAGTTCGAGCGCGGCGGTCTGGCGACGAGCGGGGACGCCCGCCGGTTCGTGCGCTGGAAGGGCCGCCGTCTCGGGCACATCCTCGACCCGCGCACCGGCTGGCCGGTGGAGGACGCTCCGCGTTCGGTGACGGTGCTGGCGGGCGGCTGCATCGAGGCCGGCACGCTCTCCACCCTCGCGTATCTGCGCGGTCCCGGCGCCGCAGCGTTCCTCGAGGCCGAGGGCGTCCAGCACTGGATCCTGTGAGCCGCGCGATCGTCCGCGTGACTGCGGCGCCCCGTGCCGCTCGCCGGCACGCGCAGTATGGAAGCGGCTAGCGCTTCGCCTGCGGCGGGCCGAGGTGGATCGTGAAGGTCTGCACCGCCTCGCCACCCTTCCCGTCGCTCGCGCGGATGCCAACCGCGTATTCGCCACCGGCCGACCCACGGGGAGGCAGCGACCAGTCGAGGGCCCCCTGCGGATCGATGGTCATGCCCTCGGGCGCGCTGGACAACTCGTAGCGCAGCGGATCGCCGTCCGGATCGACCGCGACCGCCACGTAGTGGAACGCCACGTCGCCGGCGCGCGGCGCGGGCGGCTGCGACGTGAACTGCGGCGGGCGATTGTCGAGTTCCAGCTGGTCACTGCGCACCGGGGGAGATTCCGCCTCACCATCGGAGGCCACGACCTCGACGGCGATGCGGTCACCGCGGCCGAGGCCGCCGGCCGGCAGGCTCTCGCCGGCCGCGTCCTTGATGCGGTTGCCGTTGCGGAACCACTGGTAGGCGTACGTGGTGCTGTCCCCGTCCGGGTCCGCGCAGTCCACGCGCGCCTGGAGTTCCGCGCCGGCGGGCGTGGTGGCCATCACGAGCGTGGCGCGCGTGACCTTGGGCGGGGAGTTCGCGACCCGGGCTTCCGCGCCCAGCATCCGCGCCTTCCCTCCCGTCGGATCCACGATGGTCACGGCCACCGCGATGCGGTCGCCCTTCGAGAACCCGGAGGGCTCGAGACTGCCGCCCCGGGCGTCCGCGATCACGGTCCCGTTGCGACGCCATTCGAACTGACACTTCGCGGGGTCCAGCGACGGGTCGTCGAGGACCACCGTGATGCGCGAAGCCGCGAACGGCGGGTCCGGAGCAAGGCGCACCCCGGCGCTCGCGCTCGGGCCTCCCTGCGCCGGCCTGCCGGCCGACGAGGAGCACCCGCTCGCGAGCAGCACGCACGCGATCGCGCCCAATCCCCACCACCTCATGGCGCGCGTCATCGGTCGGACCCCGTCTTCGTCACCGGGCCGCGCCTACTGCGGCCTGGATTCGTCGGCGACGCGAACCTGATCGCTCGGCTCGGTGACCACCGCGCGGACATAGGTGCCAGGGCGGATCACGACGCTGTAGACCATCATGGAACTGCCCGACTTGAGCCCCGAGAGCCAGACCATGCGATCGCTGACCACCGTGCCCAACGGGAGGACGCCCCGATCGATCTCGTAGACCAGCGCGTCGGTCGACAGCGTATAGCCGACCCCGTCCATCCAGATCTCCCCGTTGAGGACCCCGGAGAAGTCCCCCGACGTCGAGAAGGTCTCGGACCGCAGCAGCGGGCCCGCCTTGCCGAGCGGCCTGGCCTTGCTCTTGGCGGCACCGGCCGCGGACGCGAGGCTCCCCACCAGCGCGAGGACCAGCGCGAGCCTCAGGGCGATGCCGAATCGATCACGCATGATGTTCTCTCCTCTCAGTTCCACTTCTGGCGCCACGAACGCACCATGAGCTTCTTGAGCCCGGCATTGATGTTGTGCGTCAACAGCACCGCGTTGGAGGACTGCAGGATGAGCGCCTCGTTCACGAGGTCGACCGACGGGTCGGCGAGGATCCCGTCGCCCATGGACTCGACGCGGCCCGCCGTGGTGTTGTTCTCGGTGCCGTTGGCGTTGTCCGGCGCGGAACCGTCCTTGTAGTCGAGCGAGTAGAGCCAGGACTGCCCGCCGCCGCTGCACGCGTCCGCGTTCGGGAGGAACGACGGCAGGTAGAGCGTCCCGGCGATCAGCGCCGCGCTGCGGGTCACGCGTTCGCCGGCGTGCTCGACGAGGTTCACGTACCAGCCGCGCTTGGTGCTGGTCACGGCCTGGATGGTCGAGGACTGGTCCACCAGGCTGGACAGCGAGACCGTCGCGCCCGTGCCGTCGTCGATGATGCCGTAGATCGTCTGGGTGGCGGTGTTCGACACGTCCGAGGCCTGCAGGTACTGGCCGGTGCCGAAGAAGATCATCGGGCGGCCCAGTTCGTCCATGGTCAGGACCGGGGCGGCCTGGATGGGCTTCCCGCAGTTGAACAGCAGGGTGACGGTCCACGGATTGACCCGGAGGTTCACGCGCCAGAGACGTCCGGTGAGGTCGCCGAGGTAGAGGAGGTCGTCGTAGCCGTCGAAGTCCGTGTCGATCGCCGTCCCCTTCGTGGTCTTGTTGCCCGCGACCGGCGAACCGAGCGCGAGGGTGGAGAGCACCGACCCGTTGGCGGGATCGATGACGAGGAGGTTGGCCTGGGCGGACACCGCGCTGAGTCCGGTGCCGACCGCGAGCACCTGCCGGTTGAGCGTGCGGTCGCGGACCAGCGTCGGCGGGTTCCACGAGCCATTGAGCGCCGGGATGTCGACGTCCCAGAGCAGGCTGATCTGGTTCGCGGCCGGGTTCGTGACGTCGAGCGCGAACAGGCCGCTGCCGCCCCGCTCCTCCCCGCCGATGAGGACCGTCTTCCACTGGCCGCCCACGTACATGTCGTACGCCACCGGCGTCAGGTTGACGAAGTACTCGTGGCAATACGACGTGCTCATCAGGTCCTTGCAGCTTCGGCAGCTGGTTCTTCGGGACGTAGGCCCACTGCTCGGTACCGTCGGTGGCGTCGAAGCAGTGCAGCATGCCGTCGTTGGCGCCGACGTACAGGACCTCGGCTCGGCTCAGGTTGGCCGCACGGAACTCCGCGTACCCGGGCAGCCGATTCAGCCCCGTCGGCTTGCCGAGCATGAGCGGCGAGGAGTCCACGATGTCACCCAGGCTCCATCCCGCACGATCGCGGGTCCCGGAGACGGCGCTGCCGCGGGTGTAGTTGATGATGTTCGTGGCCTGCGCGACGTCCGCGGCCCCGAGCGGCGTGACCAGGCTCGCGGCGTTGGTGGTCGTCAGCGGGAGGAGACTGGTCCCGGTCGTCGAGGTGAGGATGGTCCGCGTGCTGGGATCGCGGCCGACCAGCATGCTGCCCGCCTCCCAGAGCGAGCGTCGCCCGCGTGGTACGGCAGGTTGAACGCCTCGACGAAACCGCGCCAGGTCTGCGACTCGTATCGCGCCCGGTACAGCCGGTTGTTGGTGCGGTCCTCGGCCGAGACCACCGAGACCGCCGAGCCGGCCGAGATGCGGGCCTCGATCGCGATGAAGGCCTCGCTCGAGCGCGACCGCCAAGCCCCGCGGGGTTGCTCACGCTGAAGTACGCGCCGCCGCCCTCGTCCGCGGTGAGCTGCAGGATGGGCGCGTTGAGGTTGAAGCCGATCACGAACGTCGCCACGTTCTGGATGCCGTCCAGGTCGGCGCGCAGGTCGTTCCGGTACAGGTAGGCCGCCACGTCGTCCAGGTAATGCGAGCAGTTGTAGCTGTTCGGGTACGGGGCCCCGAGGCTGGTGCACGTCCCGGGGTCCTTGCCGTCGCCGTTGACGTCCTGCAGGTAGGCGGGGACGTTCAGGTCCTTGGTCGGATAGCCGTCGGTGACGATGACGATGAACGACTTCTGGCAGGACGCCTTGATCGGGCGCCGAGGTGTCGGCCCGCTGGTAGTAGTTCAGCGCGGTGACCATGCTTTCCGCGAGCGGCGTCCACGAATCCGCGGCGATCCGACCAACCTGGGTCTGGAGCGTCGCGATCGGGGTGCCCATGGGCGAGACCAGGTGGCCGCCATTGTCGTTGTTGAAGTCCATCAGCGCCGAACCGCACGCTGGTGCTGGTCGCGAGCACCGTGTTCACCGCCTGCTTCGCCACCTGGATGCGCGTCACCGTGGGGATCGCGGCGCGCTGCGCCGAAGTCGCGTTGAAGAAGATCCAGTTGAGGTAGTTGCCGTCGTACTGGCCGCGCCTGGCCGTTGTCGCTGTTGACCAGGTACGCGGTCGGCGTGGTCGGCCCACTTGTTGTTGAAGACTCGCGGCGTGTAGGTGCCGTCCTTGGAGATGTTGTAGGTAGTTGCCCTTCGTGAAGTTGCCCGAGTAGGTCGTGCCGGGGTTGTAGGCGTCGGAGCAGATGGCCTCGTTCATGCTCCCCGAGTTGTCGAGGAGGATCAGGACGTTGGCCTCTGCCGCCGCCGTGGCTGATGACGAGGGGCACGTCACAGGTGGTGGCGCGGGCAAGGCCGCCCGGCCGATCGACACGGCCGCCATGACGCAGCCGAGCCGAGTGCTGGATCGCGACGTCGCATGATCAGTAGCCCTCCCGGTACAGCCGCGTGGCGGACGACCTCGATGGCGGCTTCCGACTGCTGCGCGCTCGCGCCCCTTTGCCTTGACCCGGTACTCGTAGTCCTTGTATTCGACGCTCCAGCCCGGCCGGAAGCGCCGGCGCATGTACTGCACGTCGTACCGATAGCGGCTGTCGGTGGCTCAGCGGTCGTGTAGGCCGTCGACACATAGACGTGGCTCAGCGAGTCCACCAGCGGCGGCGGGCTGTATTCGCGCTGCAGCCAGTTGACCCCGGCCTCGCTCGCGGCGTCGGCGGAGTAGAAGGAGCGGGTGTTCGAGTACTCGGAGAGCGCCGTGCGCTTCTCGGACGCGACGATCGCGATGACGACCATGGCGAGCACGGTGAGCACGGCGAGCACGCCGAGCACCAGCACCATCGCGGCTCCGCGTTCGCTGGCCGTTCGTGGGGTCATGGTCGGCATCCTCCTCATGACATCCTGAGACATCCGCCCCTACATGTTGCGGAGCGTGACCCTCGTGGTGAGCGTGATCGGCTGTGAATCGCGGTCCTCGCACGTGATGGTCAGCGCGATGGCGTGCACGAGGGCCGCGTCGGCGGCACTCAGCGGCAGGGCGGCCAGCGGCTGGTTCGCCGAGTCGAAGTAGGTGAACCCCATCGCCGTGACGTGCGTGAGCAGCGGGCTCGCCCCGGAGCCCGGATTCCGGGTGATCACCCGGGCGGTGCTGTCGTAGGCGTACGTGACGTCCTCCGACGGTTCGGCGGTCTGGATCACGCCGTCGCCGTTCAGGTCCGCGCGCACGTGGAGGGTCTGCGAGTCCGCGCCGACGATCGCGACGATGCCGACCGGCGGGATGCTCGGGTCGGCCCCGGCCTGGCGCATCTCCGTCGTCATGAGCGAGATGGTCTGCCGCGCGCCCGCCTGGACCGACGCGCGCTTGACCGTCCTCGACTCCACCCGGCTCGACGACAGCAGGATCGAGGTCGCGATCAGGATCACGACCCCGAGGATCGCTGATGGCGATCAGCAGCTCGATCAGCGTCATCCCGGAATCGGTCCGGACGCGGCCGCGGGTGCGCCTCACGTCGCGCCTCACCGGGAGGCCACCATGCTGTTGAGCTGCATGGCGAGCGGCACCCCCGCTTCCGACCACGAAACGGTGACGCACACGTGCTTGAGTCCGACCTGGACCGAATCCACGTCGGTCCGCCAGTTGAACCCGTCGGTCTGACCGGAGTCCGGGACCACGAGTTCGAATCCCACTCCGCGCGTCATCTCGACCTGCGCCTGGGCGACCTCGAGGGCGCGGCTCCGCCGGCCGGTCGCGTACACGTCCGAGGAGGACCGCGTCTGCACCCCCGCGAGCGCCAGCACGCCGACGGCGAGGATGACCAGGGCGACCATGATCTCGATCAGCGTCATGCCGGCCGTGTCGCGGCCTGCCGGAGGCCGGACTTCGCTAGTCATGAGCGACACTCCCATTGGCCATGAGTTGCACGCCCTTGGACGCGTGGGCGTCGGCCACCGTGATCGCGACAGGGCTCGCGAGCCCCCAGGGGTAGAACGTGGCCGTGTCGGTCGCCGCGAGGGTCACCCCGGGCGGCAACTGTCGCGTGCGCATCGTGGCGGCCGGCGACAGACGGTTCACGCTGTAGGCAGCGGACTGGAAGCGGATCTCATAGGTCTTGCGCTGCGCGTTGGCGAGCGCGCGGGTCTCGGTGAGGTCCGCCATGAGCGTGTTGGTCGCGCCCTCGAGCCGGCTGGACCGGATGTAGCCGGCCACCGACGGGGCGGCGATCGCGACGAGGATGCCGAAGATCCCGAGCACGACCACCATCTCGAGCAACGAGAATCCCCGCGCGTCCTGACGTGGTGTCCTCATGCGAATGACTCCCGAGATGGCGTGAACCGATGCCGGCCTTCCCGGATAGCAATGGCTTCCGGGGGCCGGATGTGGTGCGTCCCATGGCCGTACGTGCAAGTGAGGTGCCAGCATCGTCCTGGTGGCGTGGGGCCAGTGATTGCAGCCCCGAGGGGCGCGTCCGGGGCGGGGGGACGGAGTCTGCGGATTGCGGATCGCACTCGGGAGGGCGGGCTGCAATGCCGCCGCGTGAGCCGGCGCGGATGCCGGCGCGATCGGTTCTTCCAAGGTGCCCGACGCGACGCTGCAGAATGCGGCTCCGACCGACCGGCCCTCGCACGCGGACGCATGCGCCGCCGGGCCTCGAGCCGGAACCGCCGCGGCGCGTCCTTCGGTCAGCCCCTCGCCGGCCGGCCCATCGATCCCGCCACGCGTCCCGCCAGCGCGCGGGCGAGCGCCATCATCGCTGCCGTGCCGTAGATGATGACGAACACGTCCAGCGGAAGGCGGTAACGCGTCTTCGCCAACACCACCGCGTGGACCGCGGTGTAGGCGAGCGCGAGGAACACCACCAGCACGGACAGCCGGCTCCGGCGCACCGTCCAGATCAACCACGCCGCGGCGAAGGGCAGCAGCAGCCCGTACGAGAGCATGCTGGCGAGCTTCTCCAGCCCCAGGCGCGGCCGGTCCACGGTCATCGGGGGGACGTAGACGGCCCAGAAGATCCGCGCCTTGCTCAGCGTCAGACGGAGGAACCGGGGGAGGTCGGCCGCGATGTACTCCAGGCCGCGGCTGGAGAAGGAACGGTCCTTCGACACCTCGCCCTTGACGTGGAACCAGATGCGATCGGCCTCGTCCGACATGCCGGGCAGATTCATGCGGTTCCCGGTGGCGGCCTGGATCCCCGGGTAGTTCCCGAGCCACAGGTTGTACCCGCCATTGGTGGAGATGAGCACCGGGTGCCCGAGCACGAGTTGGTTGCGCGCGGTCCACGCGCCCACGATCAGGACCACGGGCAGCAGGTACACGAACGCGAGCGTCAGCGCGCGGGGCCGCGAGCCGCCCGGTGCCGCGCGCGTGGGCACGCCGTTCCAGACCATCCATGGCGCGAGCAGCAGGAGCGCCGCGAACGACGACGCGGCGGCCAGTCCCGCCCAGCCGGCAAGCGCGCCGGCGACGGCCGCCGCCGCCGCCGAATCCCGCTCGAGCGCCACCACCACCAGCAGCACGCTGCCGGCGACCAGGGCGATCAGCAGGGTGGCCGGGAACATCGCCCCCACGGTGTAGATGAAGAGCGGGTAGAGCGCGGTGGCCAGCGCGGCGAGACGGGCGCTGTCGCGGTCCGCGACGCGCCGCGCGAGCCCCGCCACCAGCGCCACCGTGCCGGCGCTGATGAGCGCCTGGACGACGCGCACCGCGGTGACGTTCACGCCGAACAGCGCGTACACGATGGCCAGCAGGAACGGATACCCGGGGGGCCAGAACGCCGAGGGATGGCCGTTGGCGTCCGAATAGGTGCCGTGCTGCACCATGCCGGTGGCGATGCGGGAGTACTGCTCGCCGTCGTACCAGTAGATGCGCGGCTCGAGGGTGAGCACGTACCCGATCCGGACCAGCAGCGCCAGCAGGCATGCCAGCGCCACGAAGTGCGCCTGGCGCTCCGGCCACAACAGCCGCAGGAACGCGTTGCGCGGTCGGTCCGCCGGGGCCGGGCTCACGGGCGCCCGTCCGGTCCGCCCGGGCGCGGGGCCGCGATGAACCGGTAGACCGGCATCCGGGTGAATCGCCACTCCTTCTCCTGCGTCATGGTGCGCCGGCAGAGTCTCAGGAACCGGTCGTCGCGGTCCACCCACCAGCTCTGGCTCTGGACGATCCACACGCGCCGTCTGCCCCGCGCGGTCTCATCGAGCCAGCGCTCGAGCGCGCCTGCGCGGGTGAAGTCCTCGGTCCGCGGGCGCACGAGCGTCACCGATTCGCGCACATAGTATCGCACCGGCTCGTCGAGGACGTACACGATCACCGCGTCTCCGGGCGCGGCCTCGTGGTTCAGCAGCTCGCCCGCGCCGCGCGCGTCCGGTCTCCAGTAGCGCGTGTCGGTGAAGTACTGGACGTCCGCGAACAGCATGAGCCCGAGCACCGCCGCGAGGCTGGTCCAGCGCAGGACGGGATGCCGCACCGCCGCCACCCCGAGCGCCAGCAGGATCAGGTAGGGCGCCAGCGCGAGGATGGCGTACCTCGAGTTGGGCGCTTTCAGGTTCAGCATCGAGAGGCCGGCCATCAGGAGCACCGGGAGCGACACCCACAGCGCGAGCAGCGCGCGCGCCCGGCGGTCGGCGCGGCGCAGACCGTGGAACGCGAGCGCCGCGAACAGCAGTCCGGCGGGCGCGAGATACCACAGGTGGGGCGTCAGCGCCGCGAATCGGTGCAGCTTGAGCTCGTCGGTGGAGGGTCCGATCGAGAGCCCGAGCGAGAAGTTGTAGAAGGTGAACGGGATGCTCGCGAGCCCGGGCGGGGACTCGCCCTTCACGGCCACCGGGCCGCTCCCTTCCGCTGGCCTCCCGAGATGCAGCGGGCCGGTGGAGGCCGCCCCGGCGATGATCCAGGGCGAGAGCAGCCCCGCCACCAACACGGCCAGCGCGATCAGCCGCCGCAGCGGGTAGCGCGGCCGCGGTCCGGCGGCCACCAGGTACGCGCCGTCCAGCGCCAGCAGCAGCATCCCCGCGAGGTTCGCGAGACAGGCCGCCACCGTCGCGACGAGCGCCAGCAGGAAGCTCGCGCGCGTGCGCCGCTCGACGTCGGCGAGGAACGCCGCCACCGCGAGCAGCCCGAGGTCGAACAGGAGCGCGTAGTTCCGCGCCTCCTGGCTGTACCACAGGTGGAAGGGCGAGCACGCGAGCAGGACCAGCGCGAGCAGGGCCACCCGCCGCCCGACCAGCGGGCGCGCGACCCGTTGGAAGAGCACCAGCCCGAGCGCGCCGAGGATCGCGGACAGGGCCCGCACTGCGGCCTCCGACTTGCCGGCCGCCAGCATCCAGCCCTTGAGCAGGATCAGGTAGAGCGGGCCGTGCACGTTGAGCGCGATGTCGGCGAAGGTCTCCCCACCCATCCCGCTGGCGCTGCTGACGGAGCGGATCTCGTCGTCCCAGAGACTCTGCTGCCCGAGCGCGAGCAGGCGGAGCGCGCAGCCGGCGGCGATGACGCACAGCACCGCCACGTCCCACGACCTCCGCCGCGGGTCGACCGCCGCCCCGCCGGCCGCGGCCCCGGCGCTCACCGGAGCACCTCGCCCGCGATCTGGATCATCCGTGCCACGACCCGGGGCTGGTTGGCTGCGATGGTCGCGAGCGGCACCGGCCCGGAGTGGCTGATCATCCCGAGCGCGTATTGCCCGAGGAGCAGGAGATTCCAGCCCGTGAGCGCGAAGGCGGCGAGCGGGGCGAGCCACCACGCGCGGGACGCGCCCTTCCCCGCGCCGGGGACCCGCGCGTTCATCCCCTCGCGGCGCGCGAGCGCGCCCCGCGCGTCCTCGAGGAAGACCGCGAATCCGAGGATCAGCAGGGGCGTCCCGCTCACCAGCCGGCGCATGCCGAACGACGCGCCTCCCCACCAGTCGCGCACCGTGCAGTTGGCGATCACCAGCAGGGCCAGCGCGGCGAGGCTCACCGCGGCGAGTTCACGGTCGCGGCGGAACAGCAGGAACAGACCGGCCACCGCCGGGATCGCCACCGGCGTCCAGACGAACAGACCGTGACGCGCCGAGAACAGCGTGCCCCACAGTCCCGCCGGGAAGAAGCCGACATAGTCGGCCGGATGACGCACCCACGGCCGGCCGTGGAAGTACTGCCACACCGCCAGCTGGGGCGCAGCCACCAGCACGAGCCCGAGCGCCGCCGCCCCGCCGCACACCATCAGGCGCGACAGGCGAGCGCCGCGGGATCGCGGGCCCCCGGCCGCGAGCACGCGACCCGCCGCCGCGGCGAACGCCGGGAGCGCGAGCACCACGTCGTTCCAGCGCACCAGGAACATCACCCCGGCGAGCGCGCCCCACCGGAACCACGCACCCGCGCCCTCGTCGTGGCGCGAGCGCCACCAGTAGAGGAAGAACGCCGAGACCGCGAACACCGAGAGCGCGTGGCTGTAGCTCGGCGCGAAGTACAGGTAATAGAGCAGGGGCGATGCCCACGCCATCGCCAGCACCGACCACTGCGCTTCAGGGGCCGGCGTCACCCCGCAGGCCAGGCGGTAGGCGATCAGCAGCCCGAGGACCCCGAACGCGAGCGAGCTCGCCGCGATCGCGAGGTAGTAGAGGCCGCCATAGCCGTCCGCGCGGCGCGCGCCGCCCGCGGCCCGGGTCAGCCGCGTGATCCCGTGGGCGACCAGGTAGGCCGGGGCCCACGCCAGCGCGGGCCCGATGCTGTAGTTCGAGGGCACCCGCCCGGTGACCGGGTCGGGTGCCGGCCGCTGGTACGCGGGGTCGATGCCGGGACGGTGGGCGCCGCGGGACAGGAGCAGGCTCGGCAGCCCGGACGCGTCCGCCTCGATGCGGCTCGAGAGATGCGCGAACTCGTCCGCGAGCTCGAGGTCATGGTCGACCACCGCCGAGCGCAGGACGGCGACGTAACCGATGCCGTCGCCGTGGACCCAGCAGGTGAGGAAGAGCGGAGCGACCGACAGCAGGCAGAGGACGATGATCCACTCCCGTCGCCTCACGGCTCCGCTCGCCCTCAAGGGTCGGTCCTCACCGGGTTCAACGCTGGTTCCATGCCCGCGGGCTCCGGCGGCGGCGGCCGATGGCCGTCGCACGTGGGAGGCGAGACTCCATTCGCGCCATCCAGCCTAGCACCCCCGGCCACCTCGGCCCTACCGGGATTCCGTGCTAGCGTGCGCGGCCCATGCCCCCCCGGCACGCCCACCCTGCGGTCTTCATGGTCCTCATCCTTCCCTTCGGGGTGATGAGCGGCTACCTCGTGGTCACGCTCGGTTACCTGCTCGCCCACGCCGGGGTCCCGGTGGAGCGCATCGCCGCGCTCATCGCGCTCAGCTATCTCCCCCACACCTGGAAGTTCGCGTGGGCCCCGATCGCCGACACCACGCTGACGCGCAAGACCTGGTACCTGATCGCGGGCACGCTGAGCGCGGCCGGGATCTGGGCCACCGGGCTGATCCCGAACACCCTCGCCGCCCTCCCGCTGCTCTCGATCGTGGTGCTGGTCTCGAACTTCGCGGTGACCTTCCTCGGCATGTCGGTCGAGAGCCTGATGGCGTACGGCACGCTCGACCACGAGAAGGGCCGCGCCGGCGGGTGGTTCCAGGCCGGCAACCTCGGCGGCCAGGGCATCGGCGGGGGCGCCGGCGTGTGGCTCGCCCAGCACCTCGCGGTGCCGGCGATGTCGGGCGCGGTGCTCGCGGCCGCCTGTCTGCTCTGCTGTGCCGCGCTGTTCCTGGTGGCCGAGCCGGCCGTCGCATTCCGCGAGCGCTCGCTCGGCCGCAGCCTGGTCGCGGTCGCGCGGGACCTGTGGGGCGTGGCGCGCTCGCGCGGCGGGCTCATCGCACTCGTGCTGTGCGTGCTCCCGATCGGCTCGGGCGCGGCGTCGAACCTGTGGTCGGCGGTCTCCAGCGACTGGCAGGCCTCGGCGAACACGGTCGCGCTCGTGACCGGCGTGCTCGCGGGCGTGGTGTCCGCGGTCGGATGCATCGCCGGCGGCCTGATCTGCGACCGCATGCCCCGCCGGACCGCGTACGCGGTGTTCGGCGTGCTCCAGGCGCTCTGCGCGGTGGCGATGGCGCTCTCGCCCCGCACCGAGTCCACCTACATCGTGTACACCAGTCTCTACGCGTTCATCACCGGGCTGACCTACGCCGGGTTCTCGGCCTTCGTGCTCGAGGCGATGGGGCTCGGCGCCGCCGCCACCAAGTACAGCCTGTTCGCCTCGCTCTCCAACACCCCGATCTGGTTCATGACCGAGGTGGATGGGCGCGCGCACGCGCGCTGGGGCCCGTCGGGGATGCTGTACGCCGAGGCCGCGCTCGGCCTGGTCGGCGTGCTGGCCTTCATCGCGGTCGCGGCCGCGCTCCGCGGGCGCCCGCCGCGCGCCGCCTGATCCCGCGGCGCGTCCCGCCGGTCCCCCGGGCGATTGGCCCGGATCGCGCGCCTTTGGCATACTGCGCCCGGACCGTAGCGTCACGAGCGGACCACCGTCGCCGCTACCCCCACACGAGACGATCGCCGCTCCCACGCCCATCGTGAGGAGGCCGGATCGTGATCATCGGAGTGCCTCGTGAGACCGAGCGCCTGGAGCACCGCGTCGGCCTGACTCCCGCCGCCGTCGCCCGCCTCGTCCCGCTCGGACACGCCGTGCGGGTCGAGCGCAACGCCGGAGCGGACGCGCATTTCTCGGACCTCGACTACCAGCAGGCCGGCGCCGAGGTGGTGTACACCCCCGAGGAGGTCTACCGGCGGAGCGATCTGGTCTGCAAGGTCGGCATGCTCCCGCCCGGCGCGCTCGACCTGCTCAACCCGGGATCCCAGATCTGCGCCTTCCATCATCTCGCGGTCGCGCCGCGCGCCTCGGTGGACCGGCTGATGGCCCTCGAGGCCACGCTGATCGGGTACGAGATCATCGCCGACGAATCCGGCGTGCGCCCGGTCCTGCTGCCGATGAGCGACCTCGCCGGGCAGATGGCCATCCACGAGGCCGCCCACCGCCTGCAGATCCAGTCCGGCGGCCGCGGCATCCTGCTCGGGAACACCCCCGGGGTGCCGGCCGCCACGGTGCTCATCCTCGGCGCCGGCGAGGTCGGCACGGTCGCGGCCCGTCACGCCACCGCGATCGGCGCCCACGTCATCGTGATGGACGGCGACGCCGCGAAGCTCCAGCGGCTGTTCCGTGCCATGGGCGGCCGCGTCCAGACCTCGCTCATGGATCCGGCCCAGCTCGCGCGCTACGTCATGATCGCCGACGTGCTCATCGGCGCCGTGCTCATCCCCGGCGGCCGCGCCCCGTTCCTGGTGACCGAGGCGATGGTGAAGACGATGAAGCCCGGCAGCGTGATCGTGGACGTCTCCATCGACCAGGGCGGGTGCGTCGAGACCAGCCGCCCGACCACGCTCGACCATCCCACGTTCCGCGTGCACGACGTGGTCCACCACTGCGTCCCGAACATGACCTCCGACATCGCGCGCACCGCGTCGCGCGTGCTGGCGGACGCCGCCATGCCCTACATCACCCGCATCGCCGGGAGCGGGCTCGACCGCGCGCTGCTCGACGATCCGGGCCTGGCGGAAGGCGTCTACATGTATCGCGGCCAGCTCGTGCACGAGGCCGTGGCCGGGCTGGTGGGCGTGCCGCGCGCGCGCCTCGACGGGCTGCTCGCGCGCGGGGGGCGCTGATGTCCTGGCTCGACGACTACCGCTCCCGCGTGTGCTCGGCCGACGCGGCGGTGTCCCGCATCCAGAGCGGCGACCGGGTGTACTACAGCGGCAACGCGGCGATCCCCCGGGCGCTGGTCGCCGCGCTCGCGCGCCGCGCCCCGGCCCTGCACGACGTCCGGCTGACCCACGTGCTCCTGCTCGGCGAGGATCCGCTCTCGGCCCCGGGGATGGAGCGGCATTTCCGCCACCACTCGCTGTTCGTCGGCCCCGCCGACCGCCGCGCGGTGAACGAAGGGCGGGCCGACTACGTGCCCATCTTCCTGCACCAGATCCCGCGGCTGTTCGCGGAGGGCATCTTCCCGCTCGACGTCGCGATGGTGACGGTCTCTCCGCCCGACGCCCACGGCTTCATGAGCCACGGCGTCGAGGTGCTCGCCTCGAAGGCCGCCTGCCGCCACGCGCGGCTGGTGATCGCCCAGGTCAACGAACGGATGCCGCGCGTGCTCGGAGACTCGTTCCTGCACGTCAGCCGGTGCGCCGCGATCGTGGAGCACACCGAGGAGCTGCCGACGCTCGGGGGCCGGGAGCTCACCGAGGTGGAGCGGGCCATCGGGCGTAACATCATCGGACTGATCGAGGATGGCGCCACCATGCAGATGGGCATCGGCGGGATCCCCGACGCGGTGTACGAGTCGCTCGACGGGCTCAACGACCTCGGCATCCACACCGAGATGCTCTCCGACGGGGCGATGCGCGCCATCGAGCGCGGGATCATCACCGGCAACGCCAAGAACCTGCACCCCGGCAAAGCCGTGATCACCTTCGCGCTCGGCAGTGACGCGCTCTACCGCTACCTCGACAACAACCCGATGATCGAGGCCCACCCGGCGGAGTACGTGAACGACCCGCGGGTGGCGAGCCAGAACGACCGGCTGGTGGCGGTGAACTCGGCGATCGAGATCGACCTGACCGGCCAGGTGTGCTCGGACTCCATCGGCACGCTGATCTACTCGGGCTTCGGCGGACAGGTCGACTTCATCCGCGCCGCCGCCTGGTCGAAGGGCGGCAAGCCCATCATCGCGCTCCCGGCGACGGCGAGGGACGGCACCGAATCGCGCATCACGCCCATGCTCAAGCCCGGCGCCGGCGTGGTGACCAGCCGCGCCGACGTGCACTGGGTGGTGACCGAGCACGGCGTCGTCAACCTGTTCGGCAAGAACCTGCGCGAACGGGCGGAGGCGCTGATCCGCATCGCGGACCCGGCGTTCCGGGCCCGGCTCGAGACCGCCGCGAGGGAGCGCAAACTGCTGCCGTGAGCCGGCGCCGCGGCGCGGCCGGACCCCGAGCGCCCCATCGGACGTGCCCGGGCTCGGCTCGCCGCACCGGGCGCCCCCGATGCGCCCTCCAGACCGGCGGTCATCCGACCGATAACGCCTCCGAACCCGAACCGCGGAGGAACCCGGATGGACCCCATCGTGCTGTGGATCGCCGTCGCCACGATCCTCGCCAGCCTCGTGATGCTCTCCCGCTTCTCGCGCGTGAACGTGCGCGTGAGCTCGGACTTCTCGTTCCACGACCTGCACGCGACTTCGATGGAGGCGCACCAGCGCATCGGCGAGTATCTGCGCGCCAACTTCAGCGGCGATCCGGCGGCGCTCGCGACCACGCTGCGCGGATTGCTGCCGGCGGTGCGCGAGATCGCCGCGCGCCACGGACAGAAGCTCGATGACGACCTGGTGCGGATCGTGATCGCCAGTTCGATCACCGCGCACCACCTCGCCTCGCGCGCCCAGGCCGAGGCCGCGATCGCGGAGGCGCTGCGGCTCGAGCGCGGCGCGGCCTAGCGGGTCGACTCCCGCATCACCTCGGCCACCAGCGACTCGAAACGGCGCTCGTCCCACGGGCCCTGTCCCCGCCAGCGCACCACCCCCCGACGGTCCAGCAGCACCAGGTACGGGTCGTCGCGAGCGGCGGCGGAGTACCCCAGCCGCGCCTTCCACGACTTGGTGTCCCCGTACACCACCATCACGTTCCCGTGCAGCTCGCGCGGCGTGCCCTTGCGCATCCCACCCTCGATGAACGGCCCTCCCATGCGCCCCATCCGGCCGATCATCGGCACCTCGAACAGCGTCGCCGAGGTGTCGGACGCGAAGCGCGCGCGATAGCGTCCGGCCCACTCCTCGACGGCGTGGCGCGAGGCATGGGAGAAGCCGAGGATCACCAGCGTCACCCGGCCACGTGCGGCATCCGGCAGCGCGTCGTCGTGCCCGGTGAGCAGGCGGCCTCCGAGTCGTGGCATGAGGTCGCCGGTCGCCAGCGGCGGCGGCTTCGCGGCGGCATGCGCGGACGGCACGGCCAGCACGGCCAGGGCGACGAGGAGGGCGAGACCGATGGTGGGGTGGCGGAGCATGCGGGATCTCCCGGGTGGGATCGCGAGGCCCCGACCGTCGCCGATCGGGCCCGGATCGTCAATCGCCACGGCGATCGCCCCTCGAACCGCGCCGCCGCGGCAGACATCTGAAACAGCATGACCCTGCCCCCGCGGCTGCTGGCGCTCGGCACCGCGCTCCCGGAACACGTCGTCCGGCAGGACGACGTGCAGCGGTTCGCCTCAACGCTGTTCGCGAACCTCCTGCAGGGCGACGGACGGCGGTTGCTCGCGGTGTTCGAGAACGCCGGGGTCGAGACCCGTCACTTCTGCCTGCCGCTCGAGTGGTTCGCCACCCCGCGGACCTTCGGCGAGACCAATGCGCTCTACGTCGAACACGCGCTCGCGCTCGGCGAGCAGGCCGCGCTGGTGGCGCTCGAGCGCGCGGACCTCGCACCGTCCGACGTGGACCACATCATCTTCGTCTCGTCGACCGGCATCGCCACCCCGAGCCTCGACGCCCGGCTGGCGGGCCGGCTGCGCTGTCGCGGGGACGTGCGCCGCACGCCGCTGTGGGGACTGGGGTGCGCGGGAGGCGCCGCGGGCCTCGCGCGCGCCCGCGACTTCGCGCTCGCCGACCCGCGGGCGCGCGTGCTCCTGGTGGCGGTGGAACTGTGCAGCCCGACCTTCCAGCGCGACGACCTCACGCGCCAGAACCTGGTGGCCGCGTCGCTGTTCGCCGACGGCGCCGCCGCCGCGCTGGTGGCGGGAGCCGAAGCGGCCGCTCCGGAGGCCCCCGCCGACGGGCGCGCGGCGCTCGCGCTGCTCGACGCGCGCAGCACGCTGTGGCCCGACACCCTCGATATCATGGGCTGGGAGGTGGATCAGACCGGCCTGCACGTCGTGTTCTCCCGCGACATACCGACCGTGGTGCGTGAGTGGGTGCGCCCGGCCCTGGAGGCATTCCTCACCGACCACGGGCTCGGACTGGCCACGTTGCCCCACGTGGTCGCGCACCCGGGCGGGCCCAAGGTGCTGGCGGCGTACGCCGAGGCGATCGGCCGCGATCCGCAGGTCTTCGTCCATGCGCGCGAGGTCCTTCGCCGCTGCGGGAACATGTCGTCGCCCACCTGCCTGTTCGTGCTCGAGCGCCTGCTCGAGGCGAACGGGATACGGCCCGGCGAGCACGCGCTGCTGGCGGCGCTCGGTCCCGGCTTCGCGTCCGAGATGGTGCTGATGCGGGCGCCGCGCGCGTGACGTCCGCC
Source organism: Candidatus Eiseniibacteriota bacterium (assembly GCA_963776245.1). GTDB lineage: Bacteria > Eisenbacteria > RBG-16-71-46 > RBG-16-71-46 > RBG-16-71-46 > CAVSAC01. Next base: position 49,887 of record CAVZLN010000009.1, read on the forward strand.
GCCGGGGCCCCCGCGCTGGCGCTCGCCGCGTTCCTGGTGTTCCTCGTCGCACAGCGCGTGCTCGAACTGCGGCTCTCGGCGCGCCACGCGCGGGGCCTCGCGAGCCTCGGCGGGGTGGAGCACGGCGCGCGTCATCTTCCCCTGTTCGTGGTCCTGCACGTCGCGTGGCCGCTCGCGCTGATCGCCGAGGTGGCGTGGCTCGGCGCCCGCCCGCCGCACGCGTGGACCGCGTGGCTCGGGGTCTTCCTCGCCGCCCAGGGCCTGCGCGCGTGGTCCATCCGCACGCTCGGGGAGCGCTGGACGGTGCGCATCTGGGTGGTGCCCGGTGCGGCGCCGGTGACCCGGGGGCCCTATCGCTGGCTGCGGCATCCCAACTACGTCGCGGTCACGCTCGAGTTGCTCGCCGCGCCGCTGATGTTCGGCGCCTGGCGCACCGCGGTCGCCGCCACGCTCGCGAACGCCGTGGCACTCGCGATCCGCATCCCGGCGGAAGAGCGGGCGCTCGGGCGCCAGCGGCGCGGGCGCGGCTGACGGGCGCGGGCCCGGTTCAGGCGGTGGCGACCACCTGCGGCACCGCGTGGCCGGCGGCCCTCGCGGGCTGGGACTCGAGCGCGCGCAGCACCACCAGCGTGATGTCGTCCTGGGGCTCGCGACCGGCGAGGAAATCGCGGTGTCCATCCAGCAGGCGCTCGCCGAACGACTGCGCGCTCAGCTCGCGCGGCAGGGACTCCGCCAGCGCCATCAGGCGCTCCTCGCCGAACTCCTCCCCTCCGGCATCGCGCGCCTCGGTGATCCCGTCGGTGTAGAGCAGCACGACGTCACCCGGAGTGAGTTCCACGCGGTCGGTCTCGAACGCGCCGTGCTCGAAGATCCCGAGCGGGGTGCCGCCGCGCACCAGGAACTCGCGGCCGCCGCCGCGCCGCAACACCACCGGCCAGTTGTGACCCGCGTTGGAGAACGTGATCTCCAGCCGCGCCCCGTCCACCCGCGCGAGGAAGAAGGTGGCGAACTGGTTGAGGTCGGTGCTGTGGTAGAGCAGCGCGCTCATGTTGCGCAGGATGTCGTCGAGCCGGGGCACGCTCGCGGCCTGGGTGCGCAACGACGCCTGCAGCATCGCCGAGAGCAGCGCCGCGGGCACTCCTTTGCCCGACACGTCGGCGATCGCCACCAGATGGGAGCCGCCATCGGTGGCCACCACGTCGTAGAAGTCCCCGCCCACCTCCTTCGACGGGATGTAGAACGCGTGCACCTCGCAGCGCGGCAACCGCGGGAACTCCGACAGCAGCGAGGCGCGCTGGATGCGCCGCGCCAGCGCCAGTTCCTGTTCCACGCGCGCCAGCGCCACCCGCTCGCGCAGCAGCAGCGCGTTCTGGAGCGACACCGACACCTGGGCGGCGAGGGTGGTGAGCAGGGTCACGTCCTCGGCGGTGTAGTCGGTGCCCACCAGCTTGGGCCCGAGCAGGATCGCGCCCACCAGGTCGTCACGCCAGCGCAGCGGCACCAGCAGCGCCACGCCCGGCAGCCGTGACAGCGTCCGGCACTCGCTGTCGTCGAGGCCCGCGATGCCCTCCGCGCAGCGCGCGCTGGTGACGTCCGCGCTCACCTTCGGCAGCAACTGGCGCAGCAGGGCGACCGCCTCGGGGCTCAGGTCCCCGCCCCCGCCGGTGCGCGAGATCGCGCCGTCCTCGGTGAACGCCACGATCCACGCGCCGCGCGGCAGGAGCGCCGCCGCCAGCGTGCGGATGGTGCGGCCCAGCAGGTCCTCCAGGTCGATGGTGGTCTGCAGGTCGCGCCCGAGTGCGCGCAGCACGTTGCGATAGTCGTTCGGGTCGCGCATCAGCATGCGGTCGAGCCATTGCTCGAGCCGCGCGATGACCGGCTGGTAGAGCGCCAGCGCCAGCACCAGGAACACCGGCCCGAGCACCCGCGCGTCGAGCCCCGTGAGCCCGGGTAGCGCGCGGTTGAGCCGCTCGACCAGCAGCAGGTAGAGGCCGACCAGCGCCGCCGACACCAGCGCGTAGAGGATGCCCCGGCGCGCGATCAGGCGCGCGTCGAGGAACTTGTGGCGCACCACCGCGTACGCGATGGCGCCCGGGCCGAGCGTGAGCGCGGTGAGCGTGAGCGCGGCCTGCAGGCTCCCCGACAGGCGCAGGTTGAACAGCGTCGGCACCGAGGTGGCCGCCGAATAGAACGCCAGGCACGCCGAGAGACCCACCGCAATGACGCGCAGTTGCTGCCTCAGCCGTGGCACGCGCGCGTGCCGGTAGGCGTCGAACAACAGCACCATGGTGGCGAGCCCGAAACCGAGGTTCACGAGCGAGAACAGCGCGCGGTGCACGAGCAGGAACAGCTCCACCACCAGCCCGCCGACGCGCACCAGCGTGGCCAGCACCTGGGTCGCGCCGTGACCATCGAACTTCAGGTCCGGGCGCCACAGGCTCAGCACCAGCGCGAGCGCGAAGTGCACCGCGTGGGGGGCGAACACCAGGGTCTCGAAGCCCGGCAGGCCGAAGCCCCAGCGGCGCTCCTGCAATCCACGGATGAAGCGGCGGTCCTCGGGGAAGATGCACGCGAACAGGAAGAGCGTGGGGAAGAAGAACTCCCACACGTACGACATGCTCTGGAGCAGCGGTGCGGTGGCCACCGCGCCCTTCGCGCTCTGCGCCGCCATGAACGAGAGCGCCGCCAGCACCGCGCCGAATCCGCCGAAGAACAGCATCAGCGCGACCACGCGGTTGAGGCGCTGGCCCGGGTTCTCGCGCAGGATCACGAACCCGAGCAGGAACACCAGTCCGCCCAGCGAGAGGTTCAGCGTTGAGAGCAGGAGGAAGGAGTTCATCGCCTCATGGGGCGGACCTCGCCCGGGGGGTCAGCGGGACGGCACGCGCGGAGTCTTCCATGCCCCGCGTCCGCCGTCCAGCCCGTACGCCGGTGGGACGTCCGTCCGGCGCCCATCGTTGCGCGCACCGGACCAGCGCGGGCAGCGCCACGACCAGCGGGTCGAGCGCCGCCCGCGCCGGAGCGGCCCCCCCACCGGTGTCCCGGCGGACGCCGCGCGAGGGCCTCAGCCGCGCCGAGCGCTCGCCCGACGGGGGCGCTCGTAGCGGGCGACCACCGTCGTGGTGATCCCCCCGCGCACGTTGAAGCGCCCGATGACGCTCAGCCGCCGCGGCCTCATCGATTTCACCAGATCGTCCCGGACCTGGTTGGTGACCTGTTCGAAGTAGTGCCCCTCGTCGCGGAACGACCACAGGTAGAGCTTGAGCGACTTGAGTTCGACGCAGAGCCGGTCGGGCACGTACGTCACCACGATGGTGCCGAAGTCGGGCTGGCCGGTGACCGGGCACACCGCGGTGAACTCCGGGCACTCGTGGCGGACGACGTAGTCACGGTCGGGGCTCGGATTGGCGAAGGTCACGAGCGTCCGGTCGGGCTTGCTGGGCATGGGCTCTCCTGGTCATCGGGGCGCGCTCGGCGGCGCTCATCCCGTCCACGGCACCACACCGCGCGCATCGCGGTCAAGGGGCGGCATCTTCGCCTCGAGCAGACCCGCCCGATCGCGGGGGCCGGGGAGCGGGCCCGGATCCTCCGCGGTGCAATACCCACACGCACCGCTCCGGACCTGGGCCCGCTCCCCGGCTGGTGACTGGTCGTGGCCGGATCCTCCGCGGTGCAATGCCCACGCGCACGGCTCCGGACCGGGGCACACTCCCCGGCCTGTGCCTGGTCGCGCTCCCCGGCTGGTGCTTGGGCGTGGCCGGCTCCGCGCTCGCGTGGTAATGTCGGCGCCCCATGAAGCGCGTGTTCCTCGAGACCTACGGCTGCCAGATGAACGTCGCCGACAGCGAGCTGATCGCCGGCGTGCTCGAGCGCGCCGGCCTCGAGCTGTGCGCCCGCGCCGAAGACGCCGATGCCGTGCTGCTCAACACCTGCGCCATCCGCGAGCACGCCGAGCAACGCGTGATCGGGCGGCTTGGCGACTTCGCGCGGCTCAAGAAGTCCAATCCGCATCTCGTTGTGGGCGTTGCCGGTTGCATGGCACAGCATCTGCGGTCCCGGCTCCTCGACCAGGCCGGCGTGCTGGACCTGGTGGTGGGCCCCGACGGCTACCGGCGGCTGCCCGAACTGCTCAGGCGCGCGGCGGACGAGCCGGTCGCCCACGTGCGACTGGACCGCGACGAGACCTACGGCGACCTCGAACCGAAACGGGAGAGCGGGGTGCGCGCGTGGGTGACCGTGCAGCGGGGGTGCGACCGATTCTGCACCTACTGCGTGGTCCCTTACACGCGCGGGCGCGAGCGGAGCCTGCCGCTCGCCGACCTGGTGCGCCAGGTGCGCGAGGCGGTGGCGCGCGGATTCCGTGAGGTCGTGCTGCTCGGGCAGACGGTGAACTCCTACCACGACGGCACCCACGACTTCGCCGACCTGCTGCGCGCCACCGCCGAGGTGGAGGGCGTGCTGCGCATCCGCTACACCTCGCCCCACCCGTGCGACATGAGCGAACGCGTGATCGCGGCCATGGCCGAGTGCGACAAGGTATGCCCGCAGGCGCACCTGCCGCTCCAGTCGGGCTCGGACAGCGTGCTCGCGGCGATGCAGCGCACGTACACGCTGGCGCACTACCTCGACGTGGTCGCGCGCCTGCGCGCCGCCATCCCGGGGATCGCGCTGAGCACCGACCTGATCGCCGGCTTCCCCGGCGAGACCGACGACGACTTCCAGCGCACGCTCGACGCGATGCACGAGGTGCGCTGGGACAGCGCGTTCCTGTTCAAGTACTCGGCGCGCCCCGACACCCGGGCGTTCGGGCGGGGCGAGACCCTATCGGAGGAGGAGAAGGGCCAGCGACTCACGCGGCTGATCGAGGCCCAGCACCGCATCTCGGGCGAGATCAACGACACCTGGCTCGGGCGCGAGGTCGAGGTGTTGATCGAGGGCGCCGCGCGCCGGGACGAGGCGCAGTTGTCCGGCAAGAGCCCGCACTTCAAGACCGTGGTGCTGCCCGACGACGGCACGCCCGTGGGCGCGCTCAAGCGCGTGCGTGTGGTGGGCTCGACCCCGATCACCCTGTTCGGCGAGCCGCTCCCCGCGCGCGCCCGCGAACTGCCGCTGCTGCCGATCGGATAGGCGACCGCCTCAGCGCCCGGCGGCGCGCTCCCACGCGGCGAGCCCCGCGCCCACCACCCCGGCCCGATCGCCGAGGGACGCCGGCACGATGCGCAGGCCACGGACGTGCGAGGCGAGCGCGTGACGCTCGACCGAGGCGCGCACCGGGACGAGCAGCGCCTCGCCCGCCTGGGCCACCCCACCACCCAGCACCACCACGTCGGGATCGAGCAGATTGACGGCGGCTCCGATCATGCGCCCGAGCTGATGCGCGAGGCGCGCGATCAGCGCGCGCGCCCGGGGATCGCCGGACTGGGCCAGGGCGAAGACCGCGCGCGCGTCCGCCACGTCGAGTCCCGCCTCACGAGCCGCGGCCACCAGCCCCTCGCCCGCCGCCTCGGGCTCGACGCAGCCGTCCACCCCGCACGCGCACGCCACGCCGCCGCCCCCGAGGGGCAGGTGCCCGATCTCCCCAGCGCCCCCGCGCGCGCCGCGCAGCACCCGGCCGTCGACCACGATGCCGCACCCGACGCCGGTGCCGACCGTGATGGTGAGCGACACGCGAGCGCCGCGCGCGGCACCCAGGTGATGCTCGGCGAGCGCGGCGAAGTTGGCGTCGTTGTCCACCGCGACCGGGAGTGCGAGCCGTCCCTCCAGCTCGGCGCGGAGCGGCAGCCCGTTCCAGTGGGGCAGGTGCGCCGTGGTGCCGACCATGGCGCCGCTGCCGGGATCGATGACCCCCGGCGAGCCGAGTCCGGCGGCGCGCACCGGCACCTCAGCCAGCGCGCGGAGCCGCGCGGCGGCCGCGGCGATCGCGTCGAGCGGCGGCACCGGCCCTTCCCCCACGCGCGACGGCGCGCGCGCGAGATGGCGCATGGCGCCGTCCTCGTCCACCAGCGCGGACTTGAGGTCGGTGCCACCGAGGTCGAAGGCGAGCACGCAGGCAGGTGTCATGGCCGGCACCTTAGCACGCGCCCACGCCGTTCCGGCCGCCGGCCACGTCCGGGGCCCCGAGTCCGCGGCGCGAGGGAGGATGCTGGACCGCGCGCGCGCCAGCGTGTCAGAGTGCGCCGATGCGATGGCTCCCGTTCACGGTCCTCTTCGCCGCGGTCGCGCTGGTGGCGATCCCGGCCGACACGTCGGTGGGCGACCCCGATGGGCCGCTCCCGGCCGTCGGCGAGGCCGGGAACCTCACGCTGGCCGGGCTCGCGGCCCCCGCGGAGATCGTCACCGACCGCTGGGGCATCCCCCACCTGCGCGCCCAGAACCTCCCGGACCTCTACCTGGTGTGGGGGTTCGTCTCCGCGCGCGATCGGCTGTGGCAGCTCGAGCGCGCGCGCCGCGCGGCGCGCGGCCGGCTGTGGGAATGGGCGGGCAACACCACCCTCGAGGCGGACGGTGGCGCTCAGCTGTTCCGGCTCCGCGAGCGTGCCGCGGCCATCTGGGAGCGCGAGCGCCACCAGCCCGCCACGCGCGAGCCGCTCGAACGCTTCGCCGCGGGCGTGAACGCCTATCTCGCGCTCTGCCGCCGGGGCGCGGCGCCGTGGCCGCCCGAGTTCACGCGCCTCGGTCACACACCCGAGGACTGGCGCCCCGAGGACAGCTTCCTGCTGCTGCTCGGCATGGGGATCACCCTCGACCTCGACCTGCCCGAGCTGCGCGAGGCGCGCGAGCTCGAGCAGCGCGACGCGGCGCGGATCGCGGAGCGGCGGCGGTTCGAGGGCCGCTGGATCTACGACACCATCCCCGACAGCGCGGCGCGTCGCGTCGAAGCGGGCGTCCGCGCTGCCCCGCGCTCCCCAGTCCGCGCCGGCCGCGTGGCGCTCCCGCCCGGCATGCTTGAAGGCGCCGACCGCGCGCTCTTGGCGCTCGCCCGGCCACCCGACGACGATGGCGCGCTGCGGGCCAGCAACGTGTTCGCCGTCGGCCCGCGCCGCAGCGCCTCGGGCGCTCCGCTGCTCGCCAACGACCCGCACCTCTCCCTCGCCACGCCCGGGCCGTTCCACGTCGTGCACGTGTGCGTGCCCGGCGTGGTGGACGCGGCCGGCGCGTGCATCCCCGGACTGCCGGCGATCGTCAGCGGTCGCAATCGCGAGTGCGCCTGGGGCGTCACCGCGCTCTCGGCCGACGTCGTGGACGTGTACGCCGACACGCTCTCGGCGGACGGCCGGCGCGTGCGCGGGAAGGACGGCTGGGCCCCAGTGGTCGAACGGCCGTTCGACCTGCGGTACCGCTTCCTCGGCATGCCCATACCTCCGTTCGGCCAGCTGCGCCGGTACACCTCGCACGGCCCGGTGGTGGCGTTCGACCGCCGTCACCGGCTGGCGCTCAGCTTGCGCTGGACCGCGTTCGAGGACGACCGCATCACGCTCACGCGGATGCTGGGCGTGGAGCGCTCGCGCGACGCCGCCGAGGTGGCGGCGCGCTTCGCGACGCTGGTGACGCCCACGCTCAACCTGGTGGCCGCCGACCGCGGCGGTCACGTGCTCTATCGGGCGTGCGGCCTGCTGCCGCGGCGCGCCGCGGATCCCGGGCCCGGTCCGCTGCCGGGCGACGGGCGCCACGAGTGGCTGGGGTTCCTCGACACCGCCGACATGCCGGCGTGGGAAGTGCCGGCCGAGGGCGTGGTGGTGAATGCCAACAACCGCCCGGAGCGCCCGGTGTTCCCGGTGGCGCTGCCGCGCTTCGACTGGGCGCACGACCGTGCGCTGCGCATCTCCCGGAGGCTGGCCGGCGACCCGTCGATCACCCTCGCCGACCTGCGCAGCGTGCAGAACGACGTGTACTCCACCATGGCGTCACGCTTCGTGCCGCGCCTGGTGGCGTGCGCGGACTCGGCGCGCGGGCGGCTCTCGCCCCGCGCGCGCGCCGCGCTCGACACGCTGCGGGCCTGGGACTTCCAGGCGCGCCGGCCGCGCGTGGCGCCGACCCTGTGGCGCGCGTGGTACGCGGCCCTGGCGCGACGATGGGGGCTCGAGGGGCTGCCCGGGCGCATGCTCGCCACCCTCGACGGCGAGGCGAGCGAGACTCCCGCCCTCACCGCGGTGACCGAGTCCCCCGCGCGGGCGGCCGCCGCCTCGCTCGACACCGCGCTGGTCGATCTCGAGCGTCTGCTCGGTCCGGATCTCGCGACCTGGACGTGGTCGCGGGCTCATCGCGCGCGCTTCCCGCGGGATCTCGAGCGCTGGTTCCCGGACGAGCCCCGGTGGCGCACCGCGAGCGTGCCGGTGGACGGCGACAACTCCTCGCCGTGCGTGGCGCCCTCGCGGCTGCCGCGCTCCATCGCGGTCGTCCACGGCCCGGTGTTCCGGCACCTGGTGGATCTCGCGGTCGCCGATTCGTCGCTCGCGGTGGTGCCGCCCGCGAACGCGGCGCCCGGCGCGCGCGGGGCCGCGGATCTGGCGTCCGCGTGGGCGAACCACGGCTACGTGCCGCTGTTCCTCGACGGCCCGCGGGTGGCGAGGGTGGCGCGCGGGCGCCTCGCGCTCATCCCCGCCCGCTGAGCGACGACCCGCCTCAGTACGCCGCGAGCTCCCGGATCGCGCGCAGCATGGTGTCCTTCTGCGGCAGGATGACGTCCTCGAGCGTGGGCGCGTAGGCCACCGGCGTGTCGAGCGCGCCCACCCGCACCACCGGCGCGTCGAGGTCCGTGAAGCACTCCGCGGCCACCCGCGCCGCGACCTCGGCGCCGAAACCGCAGAACAGCGTGTCCTCGTGCGCCACGATCAGCCGGCCGGTCTTCTTCACCGAGCGTGCCACCGCCGCGAAATCCAGCGGCTGGATGGTGCGCAGGTCGAGCACCTCGGTGTCGATGCCCTCCTCGGCCAGCTCCTGGGCCGCGAGGTAGGTGCGCTGGACCAGCGCGCCGTAGGTCACCACGGTCACGTCGCCGCCCTCGCGCACCACGCGCGCGCGCCCGAAGGGCACGGTGTACTCGGGCCCCGGGTACGGCCGCTTGGCGTAGGGCTGGCGGTAGAGGTGCTTGTGCTCGAGGAACAGCACCGGATCCTCGCTGCGCAGCGCCGTGCGCATCAGGCCGGCGGCGTCGAGCGCGTTGCTGGGGATGACCACCCGCAGCCCCGGGCAGTGCGCGAAGATGCTCTCGCCGCACTGGCTGTGGTATGGGGCGCCGCCGCGCAGGTAGCCGCCGTAGGCGCTGCGGATGATCACCGGGCACGAGAAGGCGTTATTCGAGCGGTACCGCATGTAGCCCAGCTCGTCGCGGATCTGCATCATCGCGGGCCAGATGTAGTCGAAGAACTGGATCTCGACCACGGGCCGCAGGCCGAGCGTGGCAAGCCCGATGGCGCGCCCGACGATATTGGCCTCGGCGAGCGGCGAGTTGTACACGCGCTTCCCGCCGAACTGTTTCTGCAGTCCCCAGGTGACGCCGAACACCCCGCCCTTGCCCTTGATGTCCCCCAGCACCGACTCGTCGGAGGCGTCTGCGACGTCCTCGCCGAACACCAGGATGCGCGCGTCACGCTTCATCTCGTCGCGCAGGCAGTAGTTGATGCTCTGCAGCATGGTCTCGGCCGAGTCCGCGTTGCTGGGCTGCGGCTCGCTCACGAACCGGTCCGACGTGGGATCCACGTCCGGCGAGAACACGTACAGCGCCGCGGTGTGCACCCCGGGCTGGGAGGACGTCTGCGCCTCCTCGCTGGCCTGGCGCAGCGCCGCGTCGACCTCCTCGTGCAGCTCGCGGCGCGCGGCCTCGTCGAGCGCCCCCTCCCGCTCGAGGAAGCCGGCGAAGGTCCGCAGGCAATCCTGTTCGGCCTCGGCCTCGCGCAGGTGCTTCGGCTTGTACTTGGTCTCGTCGTCCGACATCGAGTGCGAGTACGGACGCGTGACCCGGGCGCGCACGAACGCGGGGCCCTTGCGCTGGCGGCAGTGCGCGATCGCGTCCCGCAGCGCGGCGGTCGAGGCGATCGGGTCGCTGCCGTCCACATCGCCGGTCCAGTGCAGGTTCGGGAACCCCTTCACCAGCTGCGCGATGTCCCCGCCCGCGGTCTGCACGCTGACCGGCACCGAGATGGCGTAGCCGTTGTCCTCGATCAGGAACAGCACCGGCAGGCGCAGATTGCACGCGGTATTGAGCGCCTCCCAGAACTCGCCCTCGCTGGTGGTGCCGTCGCCGCCGCTGACGTACACCACCTCGTCGCCGGTGACGCGGCCCTTCAGCGACGGGTACTCGCCCTCGAGTTCGTGGTACTTGAGCAGCGCCTCGGCGGCGCCGACCGCCTGCAGGAACTGGGTCCCCGTCGGGCTCGATTGCGACACGATGTTCAGGCGCTGGTGCCCCCAGTGGCTCGGCATCTGGCGGCCGCCCGAATTCGGGTCCTCGGCCGCCGCGACGGCGGAGAGCAGCATCTCCCTGGGGGTCATGCCGAGCTGCAGGCAGAGCGCGCGATCGCGGTAGTAGGGGTAGAACCAGTCCTGGCCGGGCCTCAGCAGCCGCCCCGCCGCCGCGAGCACCGCCTCGTGCCCGGCGCCCGAGATCTGGAAGAAGATCTTGTCGAGCTTCTTGAGCCGGATCTCCTCGTCGTCCACGCGGCGCGAGGTGTACATGGTGCGGTACAGGCCGACGAGGTCCGCCCGCGACAGGCCCTGGTGCGGGGTCGCCGGGGTCACGTGGGCGCGCGGGGCCGCCATGGCGGGGTCTCCTAGGGGTCCGGGGGTGGGGAACGACCGCGGCAGCCTACCCGAGCAGGGCGCGGCGCATCAACCGACCGACGGGCCGGGTCGCGCGCATCGGCAGTCAGGTGGCGTGGGCTGGACGGCCGCGGCCGCGGCGCCGCGGGTGGACCGCACCGGAGCGCCGGCGCGGATCACGAGGCGATGGGAAGCCGGCGCCCGTTCGGCTCGAACAGCGGGCTGCGACGCAGGCCCCAACGATGAAGCCGGTACGACACCGCGGTCGCGAGGACGCCCATGCCGTACACCACCGAGCGCCGGAAGTTGATGCTCGACGCCTCCGGGAAGTACTTCGCCGGGCAGCTGATCTCGCCGATCCGGAACCCGAAGGCCGCCGCCTGCGCCAGCATCTGGTTGTCGAAGACGAAGTCGTCGGAGTTCTCCTCCAATGGCAGGGTCTCCAGGAGCCTGCGATTGAAGGCGCGATAGCCGGTGTGATACTCGGAGAGCTTGGTGCCCAGCAGGATGTTCTCGACCAGGGTGAGAAGGCGGTTGGCCACGAACTTGTACAGTGGCATCCCGCCCTTGAGGGCGCCCTCGGTGCCCAGGATCCGCGACCCCAACACGGCGTCGAACTCCTCGGAGGCCACCAGCCACGCCATCGCGCCGATCAGCCTGGGCGAGTACTGGTAGTCGGGGTGCAGCATGATCACGATGTCCGCGCCCCGCCTCAGGGCCTCCGCGTAGCACGTCTTCTGATTCCCGCCATACCCCGGTTCACCGGGTGCACGAGCGCGGGGATGCCGTGCTGGCGCGCCACCTCGACGGTGTTGTCCTGCGAGGCGTCGTCCACCAGGAGGAACTGGTCGACCACCCCCGGCGGGATCTCCGCGAGGGTCGGGCCCCAGGGTCTTGGCGGCGTTGTAGGCGGGCAGGACCACCATGATATTCTTGCCATTGATCACGATGCTGACCTCGACGCTGCGGTGTCTGCGAGGGAGGTATCGGAAGCACCTGAGCCACGAATCGCCAGCACGATAGTAGCAGGGCGGGTGTGCCCACACCATGTGTTCGATCCCGGTCCAGGGAGTTCCGAGATGACCACCGACTCGATCCACCGGCGCCGCGGGCGTCGAGCTCCGCTCCCGCGCGCGACCGGACCCGCAGGGCGCGAAGGTCTCGCGCGGGCTGCTGGGCTGGGCCCTGCTCGTCCCGCTCGTCCACCTCCCGCTCGTGGTGGTGGGGGAACTCCCTTCGCCCTGGATGCTGACGCTGCTGGCGAGCGGCACCGCGCTCGCGATCTCGGTCCCCTTCGCTCTCGCGCGGTCGCGCGTGCTCGACGGTCTCGCCGCGGCGACTCGGTCGCCGGGCGGTCGCCCTGCTGTGGACGGGGATCGCTGGCGTACATCGCCGCCTCGATCGGCCGGGCCGCGTGGGGACTCGCGCGGTTCGAGGACTACACGCAACTCGGGATGTTCAACCAATCGATGTGGACCACCCTGCGCGGGTACCTGTTCGCGAACACCGCCCACACCAGCGACGGCACGATGTGCAGTCACTTCGGGGTCCACTTCTCGCCGACCCTGCTCCCGCTCGCGCTCCCCTATGCGCTGTGGCCGACGGCGCTCACCATGCAGGCCGCGAACGCCATCGCCCTCGGCCTCATCCCGCTGCCCTTGTTCGCCCTGCTCAAGGACCGGACCGGCCGCGGCGCGGCCGTGGTCCTCGCACTCGCCGCGCTCCTGGTCCCGAACTTCATCGTCGCCGGGGCCCGCGACATGCGCTACGCGGGGTTCCTGCCGGTGCTGCTCTTCACCGCCGTCTGGGCCCTCGAGACGCGCCGTTGGCCCGCCCTGTGGATCGCCTCCGTCGCCGCCCTCGGCGTGCGAGAGGACACCGGACTCGTGATCATCTTCCTCGGGCTCTACGCCTTCGTCCGTGGACACGCGAGGAGCGTGGCGCTCGGTCTGGTCGCCCTCGGCGCGGGGTGGTTCGTGGTTGTGACCAGTCTCGTGATGCCCCGCCTGGGCACGCCCAGCCTGATGTGGGGTCCCGGGGACTTCATGGGCCTGATCTTCGGGAGATGGGGCCGTACCCCGGGGCTCGCGCTGGTGAGCATGGTGACCCATCCGTCCGAGCTGATGCGCGGGCTGCCGTACTCCGAGATCGCGCGCTACCTCTACGCGCTGTTCCTCCCACTGCTGGGGATCCCCGCCTTCTCCGACTGGCTGATCCTCCCGGCGCTGCCGGGGCTGGGAGTGAACATGCTGTCCGCCTGGCCCTGGATGCGTTCCCCGGCCTTCCAGTACTCCATGGTCCCGATCACGTTCGGCACGCTCGCGGCGTTCCAGGCTGCCGCGAGGCTCGGCGCGCGGGCGACCGAAGCGCGGCGCGAGGCGACGTGCCTCGCGGCCGCGGTGGTGATCCTGTGCGGGCTCGCGCCCTCGCTGGGCATGCTGGGGGCGGGTGGGAAAGCGCCCGCGCCCCCGGTGGAGGCCGCCCGCGCCATGGTCCGCGCGATCCCCCGGGAGGGTTCCCTCGTCATGCCCGGCGTGTTCTATCCCCACCTCGGTGGGCGCCTGAAGGTCGGTCTGCCCGGGAGCGTGGGACGAGCACATCCTCGACCCCGGCTTCCGACGGGGATACGAGTACGTGCTGGTCTGGCGCGGTCTGGGGATGACCGACACGCCTTTCGACAGCCTGCTCGCCGCGGCGATGCCCGACGATCCCGGCTTCGAGGTGGTGCGCACCGATGGCCCGCTGGTGCTCTATCGGAACCGGTTCGCGCCGGGCCCGGGCCGCGGGCCGAGGCCCTGAGCCCTCAGTACCCTTGCGCGCAACCGTCCTTGCGCTTCTCGGTCGCCCCGGCGTAGTGGCCGGTGGCAGGATCGCGCCAGATGGCCTGATAACCGCCGTAGGCGCCGACCGGCTCGGGTGTGAGCACGTGGCCGCGGCGCTTGAGCTCGTCGAGCACCGCCGCGGGCAGACCGTCCTCGAGGTGCAGCTCGCCCCCGTCCGTCATCACCGTGCCGGTGGGCTCGCTCGAGCCGGTGTGATGGAAGCGCAGGGCATCCCCCACTTCCTGCAGGTTCATGCCGAAGTCCACCAGGTTCACGATCACCTGCGCGTGACCCTGCGGCTGCATGTCGCCGCCCATCAGCCCGAACGCCATCAGCGGCTGGCCGTCGCGGGTCACGAACGCGGGGATGATGGTCTGGAAGGGACGCTTGCCGGGTTCGAGTCGATTGGGATGGCCGTCGTGGAGCGAGAACAGCGCGCCGCGGTCCTGGAGGCCGAAGCCCAGCTCGGGCACGACGTAGCCGCTGCCGAAGCCGGTGTAGTTGCTCTGGATGAGCGACACCATCATGCCATCCGCGTCAGCGGCGCACAGGTAGGTGGTCTCGCGCTTGTTCAGCGCCGCCGGGTCGCCCGCGGGATCGGTCTTCATGGTCTGCCGCATGTCGATGAGTCGCGCGCGCTCCTTCGCGTAGGCCTTGGAGAGCAGTTCCTGCACCGGAACCTTCGCGAACGCCGGGTCGGCGTAGTAGCGCGCGCGATCGGCGAAGGCGAGCTTCTTGGCCTCGACCATCACATGCCAGAAGTCCGCCGAGCCGCGGCCCATGCTCTTGAGGTCGTAGCCTTCGAGGATGTTCAGCATCTGGAGCGCAGCCAGCCCCTGGCTGTTGGGCGGCAGTTCCCACACCGTGTAGCCGCGATAGTCGGTGGAGATCGGCGCGTCCCAGGTCGAGGCGTGGCGCGCGAAGTCCTGCTGCGCGAAGAACCCGCCGTGCGCCTGTGAGTAGCGCACCAGCGCGTCCGCGATGGCGCCCTTGTAGTACGCGTCGCGCCCCTTCTCCGCCAGCAGACGGAGGGTCTTCGCCAGCGCCGGGTTCCTGAAGGTCTCACCCTCGCGCGGCGCGCGCCCACCGGGCATGAAGACGTCCGCGAAGCCGGGCATGTCCTTGAATCGCCTGGCCCCCCGGCCCCAGTCGTCCGCGATCACCGGCGAGAGCGGGAAGCCCTCCTCGGCATAGCGGATGGCGGGTGCGAGCACGCGCTTCATGGGCAGCCGCCCGAAGCGGCCGTGGAGCGCGAACCACCCGTCGCAGGCTCCCGGCACCGTCCACGCGTAGGGCGAGTAGAGCGGGATGGTGCCGTCGGCTTCGGGCTTCACCTTGTCCACCGTGAGCGCGAGCGGCGCGCGGCCGGAGGCATTGAGCCCCACCACCTGCCGGGTCTTCGGATCCCAGACGATGGCGAACAGGTCACCGCCCAGCCCGTTCGCGGTCGGCTCCATCAGTCCCAGGCAGGCGTTCACCGCGATGGCGGCGTCCACCGCGCTCCCGCCCTCCTTCAGCACCTCGAGCCCCGCCTGCACCGCCAGCGGCTGCGCCGCGCACACCATGCCGTGGGGCGCCCACACCACCGAGCGGGTGGCTTCGCCGCGCGCGGCGAAGCAGTCCTGATCGAAGGCTGCGGTCACGAGCAGCGCCGCGAGCGGGACGAGCGGAAGCGCGGACGGGCGCATGGGACGGTCTCCGGGTGAGGGTGGCGAGCGACCATGCGCGCGAGCGTAGCCGCATCAACCGGTCGCTGCAATCGGCGCGGTCGCGCGCACCGGGCGTCCGCGCATCGGCGCGCCCGGGTGGCCGTCCTCCGGGACCGGCTGCCGCCCGGAGCGCGCGCCGTTTGAGCGCGCTCGAAGCGCTCCCCTATACTGCCGCGCGGCACGCAGCAGCCCCCCACCCGACCGCATCACTCGAGGAGCACTTCATGTCCCGCCACGGCGAGGATTTCTACCAGATCGATTCGTTGCTCACCGAGGAGGAGATCGCCGTCCGCGACCAGGTCGCCCAGTGGGTGGAGGATCGCTACCTGCCCATCGTGGAGAAGGCCTACGAGGAGGCCTACTTCCCGCGGGACGTCATCCCCGAACTCGGCGCCATGGGGCTCTATGGCTCGACGCTGCCCGAGAAGTACGGCTGCGCCGGCATCGGTGCCACCGCCTACGGCCTGGCGTGCCAGGAGCTGGAGCGCGGCGACTCCGGGCTGCGCTCGTTCGTCTCGGTGCAGGGCGCCCTGTGCATGTACCCGATCTTCGAATATGGCAGCGAGGAGCAGCGCATGCGGTGGCTGCCCAAGATGGCCACCGGCGACGTCATCGGCTGCTTCGGGCTCACCGAGCCGGACTTCGGCTCCGACCCGGGCAGCATCATCACGCGCGCCAAGCGCGTGGACGGCGGATACGTGCTGAACGGCGCCAAGATGTGGATCACCAACGGCACCCAGGCCGACCTCGCGATCGTGTGGGCCCAGCACCGCGACGAGGCGGCGGGCAAGGACCGCGTGATGGGCTTCCTGGTCGAGAAGAGCTTCAAGGGCTTCTCGGCCCCCGAGCAGAAGCACAAGCACTCGCTGCGCGCCTCGGTCACCAGCGAGCTCGTCCTGCAGGACGTGTTCGTGCCCGACTCCCACGTGCTCCCTGAGGCGCGGGGCATCCGGGCGCCGCTGTCGTGCCTGACCCAGGCGCGGTTCGGCATCGCCTTCGGCGTCATCGGCGCCGCCATGGCGTGCTACGACACCGCCGTGGACTACAGCAAGAACCGGATCATGTTCGGGAAGCCGATCGGCTCGTTCCAGATGGTGCAGGAGCAGCTCGCCATCATGCTCACCGAGATCGTCAAGGGGCAGCTGCTGGCGATCCAGTGCGGGCGCCTGAAGGAGCGCGGCACCTACACGCCCCAGCACGTCTCGATGGCCAAGCGCAACAACTGCGAGATCGCGCTCGACGTGGCACGGCGCGCGCGCGACATCCTCGGCGCCAACGGCATCACCGCCGAGTATCCGGTGATGCGCCACATGTGCAACCTCGAATCGGTGAAGACCTACGAGGGCACGCACAACATCCACACGCTGGTACTCGGCGAACACATCACCGGGATCTCCGCCTTCCGCTGATCGGGCGGGGTCGGATCCACCGCGGGCGGGCCGCGAAGCCGGGGACGACCTCACCCTCCTCACGCTGCGCGTCCTCGAGCCGGGGTCCGCGACCGGCGTGGTGCCCGCGCGCGCCGGAGGTCCCGTCCGGCCGCCATCCTCCCGGACGACCGTCCATCCGGCCCCTCCGACCGCTCGTCGGGTGCCGCGTTCCCCGGCGGCGGACATGCGCGGAACATGGGAGTGACGAAGGGAGCCCCGAGGTGCCCGAGACCGAACGAACCAACCGACGCCCACCGCTCGCCGACCTGTTGCTGACATTGCTCCGGCAGCCGCTGTGGGCGCTGCCCTTCGCGTTCTTCTTCGGCACCATCTTCGGCGCCCGCTGGCGCACGTACGTCCAGGCCTACCAGGTGTCGCTGGTGTTCTCGCTCACCATCGGGCTGGCGCTCTGGGCGGTGAAGCACTTCCTCGAACCGCGTCTCGTCCGGTGGATGCCGCGCGGTCGCGACCTCGGCCTGCGCATCGGGACCGCCTACACGCTGTCGGCGCTCGCGGCCTCGTACATCGCCGCCTATCTCATCCACTTCACCGTGATGCCCGGGTTCATGGGCTCGCCGCGCTCGGTGCTGATCGCGACGCTCTACACCCTCCTGTTCGTGGCGCTGTTCGGTGGCATCAACTTCGCGATCGCGTTCTACCGCGTGGCGATGGAACAGTCGCGCGCGATCGAGCGCCAGCGTGGCGAGCTGGCGCGGGCCGAGCTGCGGGCGCTGCGGGCCCGGATCCATCCCCACTTCCTGTTCAACACCCTCAACACCATCACCGCGCTCATCGCCGAGAGTCCCCGCGACGCCGAGGACACCACCACACGCCTGGCCGACCTGTTCCGCTACACGCTCGCCGCGTCCGAACGCGAACACCAGCGCTTCGCCGACGAGCTGGCATTCCTGCGGGACTACCTCGCCATCGAGCGCACCCGCTTCGGCGATCGTCTGCGGCTGCGTGAGGAGGTGGCGTCTGGTCTCGAGGCGGTGCCGGTGCCGAGCCTCCTGCTGCAGCCGTTGGTCGAGAACGCGGTCCGGCACGGCATCGCCCCGCGCGTCGCGGGCGGAACCATCGTGCTCGCCGCGCGGCGCCATGGCGAGACCCTCGAGATCGACGTGATCGACGACGGTCCGGGGCTCTCCGCCGTCCCCGACCCCGACGGCGGCGGGTTCGGCCTGCATTCGGTCCGCGAGCGGCTGCGGCTCGCCGGACCGCCGCACGCGCTCCACGTCGATTCGGTTCCCGGGCAGGGCACGCGCGTGCGCGTCGTGCTCCCGCTCACCCTGCCTTCCACCCCGGCTTCGGGAGGTCCCTCATGACCCGCCCCTGCATCCTCGCGCTCGCCCTCGCCGCGGTGTCCGCCCTGCCGGCGGACGCACCCGCGGGGCCCGCACTCGCCCCCGCGCGCGGCGCGCTCCAGTCCGCGGTGAACCGCGGCGATGCCGGCGCCATCCTCGCCGCGCGCGCACAGTTCGAATCCGCCGCCGTCGCCGACCCGAAGTCCGCCGCGCCTCGCTACTGGGTCGCACTGGCGGACTGGCGCACCCTTCCTCTGGTCGGGGAGAAGGACAAGGAGCAGGCGAAGCGCATCGCCCGGGACGGGCTCAAGCGCATCGACGAGGCGCTCCAGCTCGATCCGAAGGCCGGCGCCGCCTACGCGTTGAAGGCCGCGTTGCAGGGCATGAGCATCGGCCTCGAGCCGTCCTCGATGATGACGCTCGGTCCCGACTCCGAAGTCAATTTCCAGCGCGCACGCGCGCTGGCGCCGGACGATCCCCGCGTCTGGCTGCTCGACGGGATCGGCGCGCTCAACAAGCCCGCGAGCTTCGGCGGCGGCGCCGCAGCCGCGCTGGCACGCTTCACGAAGGCGCAGGAACTGTTCGCGGCCGCACCGGCCGACAGCGCCGGCGAGTTCGGCTGGGGGCGCGACGACGCGTTCCTGTGGGCGGGGCGGGCCGAGATGGGGCGCGGGAACTTCGCCGCGTCGGTGACGCTGTTCAGGCAGGCCCTCGCCGCGAATCCCTCGAACGGCTGGGTGTCGCGCGGACTCCTTCCCGGGGCGGAGCAGGCGCTCCGGGAGCAGGGAGCGAAGTGAATCGCGGGTCCCTTCCGCCCGCGCGGCTCGCGGCCGGGATCGCGCGCGGCCTCGGGCCCGTGCACAGGCTCGCGCTGGCGATCATGCTCGCCGCCGGTCCGGTCGGGGCCGCCTCCACGGTCCGCATCACCGGTGTGGTGGTCGATCGCATGGGCCGGCCGGTGGAGTACGCGTCGATCGCCTGCCCGGCCCATCGCACCGGAGCGGCGGCGGACGATCAGGGCCGCTTCGCGCTCGAGTTGCCTCCGGGCCGCACGCAGCTCGAGGTCTCGCAGATGGGCTACGAACGTGCGCGCCTGGTGGTGACCGTGACGGATGGCCTGGCACCCCTGCGAGTGGTGCTCGGGGACGAGCCGCTCGAACTGGCCGAGGTGCAGGTGGCGACCTCGGCCTTCGGCCGGGCCGGCAAGAGCGAAGGCGCGACGCTGCGGCGCATGGACGTCATCATGACGCCCGGCGGCACCGCGGACATCATGCAGTCCCTGCGCGCGCTGCCCGGCATCAACGCTCCCAACGAGGGCGCCGCCGTGTACGTGCGCGGCGGCGACCCGAGCGAGACGCTGATCCGCCTCGACGGCAACGAGGTCGGGCATCCCTACCACTACGAAGGCGCTTCGGGCGGCCTGTTCAGCGCCTTCGATCCCTACCTGGTGAAGGGCGCGTTCTTCTCCAGCGGCGGGTTCTCCGCGCGCTACGGCGGCGTGCTCTCCGGGGTGCTCGACATCGAGACCCAGGACCCCGGCGATCAGCGCAGCGTGAACGCCGGGGTGAACATGGCGGGAGTGAACCTGGCCTCCTCGTGGGCGCTGGTGCCCGGCCGCCTGGCCGCCCTGGTCTCGGGGCGCTACAGCGACACCGGCGTGCTGATGCGGGTGTATGGCTCGAATGCCGACTACGAGCGCACGCCACTCAGCCACGATGCCGCGGGCAAGCTGGTCTGGCGCTACTCACCCACCGGCCGCGTGACCCTGCTGGCGCTTCAGAACGGCGATCGCACCGCCCTGAGGGTGCGCACGCTCAACGTGGAGTCCACGTATCGCGAGCGCGCCGCCAACGGCCTCGGCACGCTGGAGGTGTCGGACGCGATCGGCGAGCGTCTCGCGGTGCACGCGCGCGGAGCGTGGCAGCGCTACGCCGCCGACTGGCGCTACTCGGACTTCGGCACCTCGCGCGAGGAGCGCGATCTGCAGGGCAATCTCGAGGCGATCTGGACGCCGCATCCGCGCCACGCGCTCGCCTTCGGCGCCAGCCTCCCGCGGCGCGCGGTGCGGATCGTGGGGACGCTGCCGGCCGACAGCGTGGACCTCGCCGCGGGCGCGCCATCGAGGGCCTACGCCACCCGGCCGACGCTCGAGACTCCGGGCGTGTTCGTGGAGGACAAGTTGCGCGTGTGGGGTCCCGTGTACGCCACCCTCGGCGCGCGTGCCGACCGGATCTCGAACGTGCCGACGTGGACCTTCGACCCGCGCGCGGCCCTGGCCTGGCGCATGGACGACCACCAGACCGTGCGCGTCGCCGCCGGGCGCTACCATCAGGCGGCCGACCCGCGTAACCTCGATCCGGTCTACGGCAATCCGCGCCTGGGACCCGCGCGCGCCGACCACGTGATCGCCGGCTGGGAGTGGCTCTCGGACGACGCCAATCTGCGGCTCGAGGCGTTCCGCAAGGACTACCGCGCGCTCGTCACGGACGACTCGCTGGCGTTCCACGCCAACCGCGGCCGGGGCTACGCGCGCGGCGTGGACGTGTTCGTGAAGGGCTCGCACCGCTGGACCAGCGGCTGGCTCTCCTACGGCTACCTCGACACCCGCCGCCGCGAAGGGGACGACCCGCGCGAGCTGCCCGCCGCCTACGGGGTCAAGCACTCGCTGACGCTGGTCGGGAACTACCAATGGAGCGGCGTGTGGATCCTCGGCGTCCGCTACGGCTGGTCCTCGGGGCGCCCATGGACACCGGTGGCGGACCGGCTGTGGGACCCCTCCCGCGCGATCTGGCGTCCGGTGTACGCCGAGAACCGCTCGGCGCTGATGCCGGCGTACCATCGGCTCGACGTGCGCGCGACGCGGCTCTTCACGCTCCCGAAGGGGCTCGGGCTCCCGGCCAGCGCGCCGTGCGCCGCCTACGTCGAGGGGCTCAACGTGCTCGGCATCCGCAACGTGCTCGAGTACGTCTACGCCTATGACTACTCGCAGCGCATCGCGCTCGACTCCTACTTCTCGAGCCGGATGCTCGTGGCCGGCGTGTCGCTGACGTGGTAGAAGTCCCGCCATGAGCGACTCCCGATTGCGCATCGTGCTGGTCGACGACGAGCCCCTCGCCCGCGCCCGCGCCCGGCGCCTCCTCGGCGAGCTCGGCGGGTCCGAGGTGGTGGCCGAGGCGGGCTCGGCGGGCGAGGCGCGCCGGGTCATCGCCGCCACACGGCCCGACCTGCTGCTGCTCGACGTGCAGATGCCCGGCGAGGACGGCTTCGCGCTGCTGAGCAGTCTCGACCCGCGCCCCGCCGTGGTGTTCGTCACCGCCTACGACCAGTACGCGGTGCGCGCGTTCGAGGAGAACGCGGTGGACTACCTGCTCAAGCCGTTCCGCGCCGACCGACTGGCGACCGCGCTCGCGCGCGCGCGCCGCGACCTGGCGCATCCCGAGGATGTGTCGCGGCGGCTCGAGCAGGTGCTGGCCGCGCTGGGCCGGGGCACGCCCTCGCACCTCGAGCGGCTGACGGTGCGGGTCGGCGCGAAGCAGTTGATCGTCCGGGTCGAGGACGTGCTGTGGTTCGGAGCCGAGGACAAGCTGGTGTTCGCCGCCACCGCGGGCGACCGCCACTGGCTCGACCTGACGCTCGACCACCTCGAGCGCCGGCTCGACCCGCGCCGCTTCGCGCGCGTCCATCGCGGGGCGATCGTGAATCTCGACCGGGCCGCCGCCCTGCGCCCCGCATTCGCCGGCACCTGGCGGCTCCAGCTCGACGACGAGGCGCGCACCGAGGTGCCCGTGAGCCGCGCCCGCGCGCGCGCCCTGCGCGAGCGCCTCGGGGCCTGACCGCCCGAGCGCCCCGCGAGCGCGCCCGGAGGTCCGCTACGCCCCGGCGCTCTCGGCCGCCAGCTCGGCGATGCGGCGCCGCTCCGCCTGGGTCAGGAACCAGACCGCGATCAGGATGAACACCACCGAGGCCCAGTCCTGGGCCGTCGGCCACTTGAGGCCGAACAACAGCGCCAGCAGCAGCGTGGCGGTGATGCCGGCGACCAGCGAGGTGAGCCGGTTCACCAGCCCGGCGAAGGTGGCGGTGCGCCCCTTGAACATGAAGATGAACACCGAGAAGAACGCCACCGCGCCGTACGGCACGCCCGACAGGATGGCGGTCCACTCGGGGCGCGCGACCGCGGCCGCGAAGGTCGTGATGCGCACGTCGGTCCAGCCGAACAGGCCCGGCGACAGGAAGAAGAAGGTGCACGCCACCACCATGGTCAGCGACGCCGCGATCTGCTCGATGGCGAAGAAGCCCTTGTTGTCGAGCTCCACCCCCTTGGCGCGCGTGTTCTTGAAGAAGTTCATGATGTAGATGCGGATGGTGTACGCCGCGATGTAGAGGCCCATGATGGTGAGCGCCGGCACCGAATGGATGAAGTCGAACTGGTTCTTGCCGAGCGCCGAGGCGAGCCCGAACGCCTGTGCCACGTGGATCCCGCGCGCCTCGAGCATCCCCACGATCGGGAGCAGCAGCACGTTGGTGGCCACCGCGAGCAGCGCGAACACCACCGCCCAGTTCTCCTCCGCGTACACCCGCTTGCGCAGGATCCCCTGCCGGATCTGCACCTCGTCCACCAGCCGGCTGATCACGATGATGCTGCCGCGCATGATCACCATCGCGACCATCACCGAGATCGGCAGCGTGTACATGAGCGTCGTGGTCGGGATCACCACCGCGGTGCACACGCCCGACGGGATGATGTAGGCGACCTCATAGGGCACCTGGAACGGCCCGACGCGGACCAGCCGGTTCGAGCGCAGGCGGATCCAGCCCGCGATGAACACCACGGCGAGCGCGATGAGGCTGCCACCGAGCGTGTTGTTGAAGAGATACGCCATCTCCGACATCGCGGGATGGCGCAGGGCGGTGAAGTACTTCACCAGCACGCCGGTCAGGACGTAGAAGGAGAAATACCCCGCGCACAGCTGGAGCAGTTGGGCGGTGCTTCCCGAGGACTTGTTCGAGGTCACGACAGCCTTCCCTGAGCCGCGCCGCTTCCGTGCGGCGCGAGGCGGTCACCGCCGCCGTAGACGTTCATACGACCTTCCCGCAGGAATCCCACCAGCGTCATCCCGGCGGTCTCCGCGAGCTCGATGGCGAGCGTGGTCGGCGCGCCCACGGCGGCCAGCGCGGGGATGCGCGCCCGCGCTGCCTTGAGCACCAGCTCCGCGCCGGCGCGCCCGCTCACCCACAGCAGTCCGGACGCGGCGGGATAGCGCCCGCGCGCGACCAGGGTGCCACACACCTTGTCCACGGCATTATGCCGGCCGACGTCCTCGCGGACCACCTCCACCTCCAGCTCGTCGGTGCAGAGCGCCGCCGCGTGGAGTCCCCCGGTGGCCGCGAATCCCGCCTGCGCCCGCCGCAGCCGCGCCGGCAATCCCGCGAGCGCCACCGGATCGAGCCGGGCCGTCACCGGCATCGGCGTGAGCCCGGCGCGGAGGGCATCGAGATGGGCGCGCCCGCACAGTCCGCAGGACGCGGTCGCGGCGAAATGGCGCTCCAGCCGCGTCCAATCCACCACCCCGCCCGGGGCGAGCGACACCTCCACGACGTCCGGCTGGTCGGCGCACGCGGCGAGGGACGCGCGCACCTCGAGCACGTCGCCGCGGCCGCGGATGACGCCCTCGGAGGCGAGGAACCCCAGCACCAGTTCGGCGTCGTGCCCGGGGCTGCGCAGGGTGACCGCCAGCGGGTGTCCGTCCACGCGGATCTCGAGCGCCCGTTCGACCGCCACCGCGTCGGCGACCCGCTCGGCCCCGTCCGCCGTCACGCGGAGGACGGGCCGCGACGCCACCAGCGAGCCGGGGTCCATGCCGCTCAGACCTTCGGGTGGCCGGTCCGGACCGCGACCGTTCCGTCCGCGAGGGTCTCGAGCCGGTAGTCGGCGAACATCGACGGCGCCTCGGCCTGCATCAGGCGCAGCATCTCGAGCGCCACCTTGCGGATCTCGAGGTCCGCGAACTCCGAGCCGCGCATCTCGATGAAATGGCGCAGCGCGCGGGCGTTGCCGGTGACGAAGATCTTGGTCTCGGTGGCGTTGGGCAGCACCGAGCGCGCGGCCTGCCGGGCCAGCTTGCGGCGCAGGGTCCGGTCGGGCTCGGCGGCGTAGCGCTGCTCCAGACCCGCCACCAGCCGGTCGTAAGCGCCTCGGGCGGCGTTCACCGATTCGGTCCAGATGGCGTGCAACGCGGGGTCGGCCGCGATGGCGTCGGGCTCGACGTACGGCGACTCCGACTCATCCACGTAGCGCTGGGACAACTGCGAGTAGGAGAAGTGGCGGTGCCGGACCAGCTCGTGCGTGAACGATCGGGAGACGCCGGTGATCAGGAACGACCACACCCCGTGCTCGAGCACCGAGCCGTGGCCGACCTCGACGAGGTGCCCGAGGAACTCGGCGTTGGTCTTGCGACCCTTGCCGTACGACATGTAGCACACCCGTCCGGCCATCTCCGCCAGCGCCTCGGCGCCGATCTCGGTGTCGGTCTGCCAGGCCAGCGCGTGGTCGCCGAGAAAACGATCGATCGCCTCGCGGTCGAGCGTCTGGCGGCCCACCAGGTACACGCTCGGCTCGCGGACGATCCGCAGCTCCTTCGAGGTCGTGGTCTCCACCGCATCCATGGGTGCTCCGGTTCATCGCGCGTCGCGGCACGCGCCGGTGAGGAGATGTCGTGTCCCGCCCCACGGCGGGGCGGCCTGCGGGCCCGTCGCGCGCCAGGCGCGGAGCGGGCGGATCCATCGGCGCACTCTATCACGCGCGTCACCCCGCGCGAGCCGTGGAAGTCGTGCCCGCTCAGCCCCCGGCGTGGCGCCGCACCTCGTCGCGGACGAGCTTCATCACCCGGTCCACCTCGTCATCGCGGGTGTAGAAGTGCGGCGCGAGACGCAGCCCGACCCCCGGCCGCACGTCGAGCAGCACGTCCTGCGCCAGCAGCGCGTGACACACCGGCTCGGCCTGCGGCACGTCGAGCACCACGGTCCCGCCGCGACCGGCGTCGTCCCGCGGCGAGGCCACGCGGAAACCGTACTCATCGGCGAGCGCGTGCATGCGCGCGGTCTGGCGCAGGGACTTCGCGCGGATGGCCTCCACCCCGATCTGCGCCACGATGGCGTATCCGGGGCGCGCCGCCATGAACGCCACCACCGGGGGCGTGCCGGTCCAGAACCGGCGCGCGCCGCCGTCGCGGCGCGTCGGGCCGGGGTCGAAGTCGAACGGACGCTCGTGCGCCATCCACCCGGTGAACGCGGGCTCGAGACGCGGCGCGACGCGCGGGCTCACGTACAGCCACCCGGCGCCCGGGCCGCCGCACAGCCATTTCACCGAACCGCCGGTCATCAGGTCCACGTCCGACGCTCGCACGTCGACCGGGACGGTGCCCACCGCCTGGTAGGAGTCGATGAGCGTGAGCGCGCCGCACACCTTCGCCCGCGCCACGATCGGCGCGAGGTCGAGCAGCTGCGCGGTGCGGAACATCACCTGCGAGATCGCCACGACGGCGGTGCGCTCGTCGATCGCCGCGATGATGTCGGCCTCGTTCACCGCGTGGCCATCGCGCGCCTTCACCCGCACGATCCGGGCGCCGCGGCGCGCCAGGCCCTCGTAGAGATAGAGCACCGAGGGGAAGTCCTCCTCGGTGCACACCAGGCCATCCCGCGGCGCGGTGAATCCCACGGCCGAGAGCGCCACGGCCTGGGCGCCGGTGACGTTCGGGTGCATCGAGATCGAGCCGGGCGGGGCGTTCACGATGGTGCCCAGCAGGTCCGCGACCACGGTGGGGAGCGCGAACCACGACTCCTCCCACGCGCGGATGCCGCGCGTCTTCCAGGTCAGCGCGTACTGCCGCAGCTCCTCCTCGACCGCGCGCGGCATCGCCCCGAGGGAGTGCGAGATGAAGTGGAGCGTGGATTCGACGGTCGGGAACTCGGACCGCCACTCGAGCAGGCGGTCCTCCGCGGGCTGCTGGCCGGGGCTCAACGCGGGCCCTCGGCGGCGCCGGACGCGGCGCCGCGCGCCGTCACCCGCGCCGCGCCGTCGAGCACCGCGCGAGCGGCCCCGGCGGCGGTGCGCGCGGTGCGCACGTGATCGAACATCTCGGGGTAGACCAGCTGGGGATCGCGCTGGGCCTCGAGCCAGCGCTCCCAGGGCTCGCCCGCCAGCACCAGCGGCGCCGGCGCCCGGCCTCCGGCGGCCAGCAGGTTCCAGGTCAGGAACAGCTCGGCGAGCGTGCCCACGCTGCCGGGCACCACGACGAACCCATCGGCGCGCGCCACGATGGTGCGCAGGCGCTCGAACAGGTCGGGCGTGTGCACCCGCTCCCGGACCCAGGCGTTCGCAGGGCCGCGGGCCTCGAACAGCTCGACGGTCACGCCCACCGAATGGCCGCCGGCCTCGACCGCCCCGCGGGAGCAGGCCTCCATCACCCCGGAGTAGCCGCCGGTCATGACGTCGGCGCCGGCGCGCGCCAGCTCGCGTCCGAGGTCGAGCGCGAGCGCGTACACCGCATCGCCCTCACGCACCGTGGCGCTGCCATACACCGCGATCAGGGGGCGTCGCGCATCCATGGAGCCTCCCCGGTCGTCAGCGCGACGTCGGCGTGTTGAGGTTGGCGACCACGCCCTTGTCGGCCACGTCGAGGTAGCCCACCAGACGCGCGCTGCGGCGCACCGCGTCGGCCAGCGTCTCGGCCCGCCGGTCGGCGACGATGGCGCGCGCGAGCGCCGGGGTGAGCACCAGCGGATGCCCGCGCTCGCCCTTGTGGCGCGGCACCAGCGCGTACGAGAAGCGCGCGCGGTCGCGGGCGGTCCGGCTCGCGGTCAGCGCCTGGAGGACCACGTTGCCGAGCGCCGCCACCGTCACCGGATGCACGTGCGGGTGGTCCACCGGCAGCACCAGCACGGCCTGGGGCTTGCGCTTGAGCGCCGCGGCCAGGCCGGCCTGCGCGCTCGAGAGCATGCCGCGCTTCCAGTGCGCGTTCACCACGAACTGGCACTCCAGCCCGCGCGCGCCGTGCCCGTGGGCCTGCTGCAGGTCGTCGTGGAGTTCGCCGCGCTCGATCAGCGACTCGAAGTCGCGGGTGATCTGGCGCTGCACGGTGGCGGCACGGGCGCCGAGCACCACCACCACGTCGTCGCACGCGGCCCACAGGTGGCGCACGCCATGGACGGCGAAGGACACCGCGCCCGACTTGACCAGCGCCTTGTCGCGTCCCATCCGGCTCGACGCGCCGGCGGCCAGCAGGACTCCCACCAGCATGATCTACCTCCCGGTCGGGTCGGCTTCCCCCGGATTCGCTTCCGCGGAGACCGGGGTGCCGGATGCTTCCGTGACGGCCGGGGGCGCGCCCGCGCGTGCGGGCGGCACCCAGCCGGGTTCGATCGCCAGGCCGCGGCGGACCGCGATGACCTGCGCCATCACGCTCACCGCGATCTCCTCGGGGCCGTCGGCGCCGATGTCGAGACCGACCGGCGCGTGCAGGCGCGCGATCTCGGTGTCGGCGAATCCCTTCGCGCGCAGGCGGAGCGCGAACTTGCGCTGCTTCGCGGTGCTGCCGAGCATGCCGAGGAAGCGCAGCGGCCGGCCCAGCAGGCCCTGCACCAGGCGCTGGTCGAGCGCGTGGTCGTGGGTGGTGATGACCGCGTAGTCCCCGGCCCGGGTCTCGAGCGCGCGCAGGAAGTCCTCGGGATCCTGCACCGCCACGCGCGAGGTCGGGAAGCGCTCGGGGGTCGCCCACTCCGCCCGCCCATCCACCACGGTGACGGCGAACCCGCAGCCGGCCGCGATCGCGGCCAGCGGCTTGGCGATGTAGCCGGCGCCGAACACCCACAGGCGCGGTGCGGTCTCGACCACCTCGAGGAACACGCTCATCTCGCCGCCGCAGCACATGCCGAGGTCCTGGGTGAGGTGGCGCTCGACCCGCGCGGTGCCCCCGCGGTCGAACAGCGCCCGCGCCTCCTCGAGCACCGCGTGCTCGATGGCGCCGCCGCCGATGGTGCCCACGGTGGCGCCGTCGGCGCCGATGAGCATGCGCGCGCCCGGCTTGCGCGGGGTGTAGCCGCGCGATCCGATCACCGTGGCGATCACGAAGCGGCGGTCCTCGGCGCGCCAGCGCGCCAGCGTCTCCCACACGTCGCCCTCACGGGTGCGACGCGGCAGGTCGATGCCGGGTGCCCCCGACGACGGCGGGGGCGCCTCGCCCTCGCGGCGCAGCGCGTGGTCGTGGGCGTCGAACTCCTCGGGCTCGGTGGGGCTCATCGGGTCTCTCCTGCGAGCGCGTCGCGGATGGCGCGGGTCACGAACACCGGCACCATGGCGCGCCGCCACTCGGTATCGTACGCCACATTGGCCAGCGGGTGACACTGCTGATGGGCCGCCTGCGCGATCGACTCGATGACGGCGTCGTCGAGCGCGCGTCCGTGCGCCAGCGCGGCGAGCCCGGCCACCACGCGCGGCCGGGCGGCCAGCGCGCTCACCACCAGCCGGGCCTCAGTGCACATCGTGCCCTCGAGCCGCGCCGCGAACGCCACCGACAGCATCGGGAAGTCGATCGCCTTCCGCGGCCGCAGCTTGCGGTAGGCGCTGCGCAGCGAGCGCGCGCCCGCCGGCACCACGACGCGCGTCACCAGTTCCTCGGGACGCCGCACGGTGTTGTGGATCCCGTCGGCGACGAAGAACTCCGCCAGCGGAACGGTGCGCTTCGCCCCACGGCTTGCCAGCTCCACCGTGGCACCGAGCGCCATGAGCATCGGGGCGACGTCGGAGGAGTGCGCGGCCACGCAGCGCTTCCCCTGCGGCACCACGTGGCACACGGTGCCCGACTTCTTGAGGCAGAAACCGAGCGCCCCGCGCCAGAACGCCGTCTGGTTGTAGTACGTGCAGCGGGTGTCGAGACACAGGTTGCCACCCAGCGTGCCCATGTTGCGGATCTGCGGCGAGGCGACCTGGGAGGCCGCGTGAGCGAGGCCCGAAAGGTCCCGCGCGACCACCGGATGCACGGCCAGTTCGGCGAGCGTGACGAGCGCGCCGAGGTGCAGGTCGCCGCCCACTTCGCGGATGAGCCGAAGCTCGTCAAGTCCAGCGATGTGAACGATCTGGCGGGGCTCGTGAAGGCGATGCTTCAGGTTGGGGACGGCATCGGTGCCACCGGCGATCACCAGACTCTCGTCGGGCCGCCGGGCGAGCGCCTCGAGGGCCTCGTTCAGCGTCGCGGGACGGATCCAGCCGAAGCGGGGCAGGGTCAGCATGACGCCCTCACCTCGCCCGCTCGCCGCCGCGCGCCTGGGCACGTGCGCGCTCCCACGCGGCCCGCGCGTCGGTCGCGCGCAGCAGTCCGAGGACGCGCGGCGGGGAGAATGGCAGGCGCTCGCAGCGGATGCCGAGCGCGTCGTGGATGGCGTTGGCGATCGCCGGGATGCTCGGGTGCAGCGGCCCCTCGCCCGCCTCCTTGGCGCCATACGGCCCTTCGGGATCCACCGATTCGATGATGAAGGACTCGAGGGCCGGGGTGTCGAGCGTGGTGGGGATCCGGTAGTCGAGCAGTGACGGCCCGTGGTGGAGGCCGGGGCCGTGCTCGGACGTGGCGGGCTTGAACGTGTGCTCCTCCATCAGCGCCTCGCCGAATCCCATGTAGGCGCTGCCCTCCATCTGCCCTTCGACCGCCACCGGATTGAGCGCCCGCCCGCAGTCGTGCGCCACCCAGATGCGCGTCACGTCCACGAAGCCGGTCTCCGGATCGCACTCCACCTCGGCGACGTGCGCGGTGAACGAGTACGCGGGCGAGGCGCCGATGGTGCCTCCTCGGTAGTCGCCGCCGAGCGTCGGGCTCTGGTACCAGCCCACCGTGCCGAGCGTGCCGTGCCGCGCCTCGGCGAGCTGGAGCGCCTCGCGCAGGCCCATGCACTCGCGCTGCGGGTCGCGGGTGGTGCACGCCACGCCCTGGGCGAGCGTGACCTCGTGCGGCGCGCAGCCCCAGAGTGCCGCGAGCGCTCCGACCACCAGCCGGCGCACCTGGCGCGCGGCGTCGAGGCAGGCGTTGCCGGCCATGAACGTCTCGCGGCTGGAGTACGAACCGAGGTCCACGGGCGTGAGGTCGGTGTCGGCCGCCACCACGCGCACGTCCCCCAGCTCGAGTCCGAGCTCCTCGCACACGATGAGGGCGAGCATCGAGTCGCTGCCCTGTCCGATGTCCGAGGCGCCGCAGAACACGGTGGCGCGCCCGCTGCGATCCACCTTGAGCTGCACCGCGCTCTGGGGCATCTCGTTCGGATAGATGCAGTAGTTGGTGCCGCTGATGTACATGCTGCCCGCCACCCCCACGCCACGGCCATAGGGCAGGCGGCGGAAGCGCTCCTTCCATCCCGAGGCGCGTTCCACCGCGTCGAGACACTGCAGGAAGCCGTTCGAGGTGATGCGCATGCCGTTCACGGTGCGCGCGTGCTCGCCGATCGAATTGCGCCGTCGCACCTCGATCGGATCGAGCCCCGCGGCCTCGGCGAGCCGGTCGATCTGGCACTCGAACGCGAATCGGGGCTGCACCGACCCGTGTCCGCGCTTGGGCCCGCAGCATGGCTTGTTGGTGAACACGCGCGTCGAGTCGAAGCGGTAGGCGCCGAGGCGGTAGGGCGCCGTGAGCAGCTGGCCGGAGTAATAGGTGGTCACCAGCCCGAACGAGGAGTACGCGCCCCCGTCGAGGTGGATGCGCGCGTCCACTCCGGTGAGCGTACCGTCGCGCTGCATCCCGGTGCGGTAGCGCAACCGCATCGGGTGGCGGCCGCGGTGGGCGTAGAACACCTCCTCGCGGGTGTACAGGATCTTCACCGGGCGCCCGGTCACCATGCTCAGCTTGGCGGCGCAGAACTCGAGCGAGAACGGTTCGCTCTTGCCGCCGAACGCCCCGCCCACCACCGGCTGGATCACCCGCACCCGCTGCGGCGGCAGGCCGAGCACGCGCGCCAGGTCGCGATGGAGGTAATGCGCGACCTGGGTGCTCGACCACACCGTGAGCAGCCCGGCGGGATCGAGATCGGCGACGCAGCAGTGCGGCTCGATCGCCGCGTGGGTCGAGCCCTCGTACGCGTACTCGGCCTCGACCACGTGGTCGCTGGCGGCCAGCTCGGCCTCGACGTCGCCGAACGACAGCTCCACCCGCTTCGAGATGTTGCCCTCGCGCGCCGCCTCGTTGACCTTCCACTCCGGGTGCGCGAGCGCGTCCTCGATCGACGCCACCGCGGGCAGGACCTCATAGTCCACCCGGATGGCGGCGAGCGCCTCCTCGGCCAGCGCCTCGCTGTCGGCCGCCACCGCCGCCACCGCGTCGCCGACGTAGCGCGCCTTGAGCTCGCACAGCGCCTGCTCGTCCTCGGTCCACGGGATGATGCCGTAGCGCGTCGGCAGGTCCCGGCCGGTGATGACCGCGTGCACCCCCGGCAGCGCGAGCGCGGCCGTCGCGTCGATGGCGAGGATGCGCGCGTGGGCGTGCGGGCTGCGCAGCAGCTTGGCGTGGAGCATGCGCGGCAGGACGATGTCGTCGGCGTACACCGCCCGCCCGGTGACCTTGGCGAGCCCCTCGATCTTGCGGATGCGATGGCCGACCACCGCGAAGGTGCCGTTGGGCGGCGCCGCCCGCCCCTCCGGCCAGTCCGGCGGACGCAGGCGGTCGGCACCCGGCATGGTGCGTCCTTCGGGCACCGCCGCAGGCCGGGGGTCACGGGGCGCGTCGGTCATGCGCGCTCCCGCATCTCCCGCGCCGCGAGCTCCACCGCCTCGAGGATCTTGGTGTAGCCGGTGCACCGGCACAGATTGCCCGAGAGCGCCTGCGCGATGGCCGCGCGCGAGGGCGCCGGGTCGCGGCGAAGCAGCGCCCACGCGCTGACGAGCACGCCGGGGGTGCAGAATCCGCACTGCGCGCCGCCGGTGCGGTCGAGCGCGTCCTGGAGCGGATGCGGGCGGCCCCGGTCCGCGAGCCCCTCGACCGTGACGATCTCGCGGCCCTCGCACGCCATGGCCAGCGTGATGCACGCGAGCACCGGCACGCCATCGAGGGCCACCGTGCACGCGCCGCAGTCGCCCTTGTCGCAGCCCTGCTTGGAGCCGGTGAGTCCGAGCCCCACCCGCAGCGCCTCGAGCAGGGTGGTCGAGGGCGTGACCGCGCACGGGCGCACATCGCCGTTGACGCGCAGGTGGATGACGGTCGGGGTCGGGTCCAGGGGAACCTCGTGCGGGCCGGACGGAAGGGACGATGGCACGGCGCGATTGAAGCCGCTCGGCGCGCGAGTGTCAACGCCTGCCCGGCAGCACGTGATGCGAGCTGCGGCGTGGCCGGGGTGGGCCGGGTCCGGAGGGGTGCGTGTGGGTATTAGCACCCCGGAGGATCTGGCCCACCCCGGCCACGCCGCTGGCCACCCTCATGAGTTCCCGCGCGACGACTGTTCCCGCGCGGCGACTTGCCGCCTGCCCCCGGCCGGGTCCACAATCCCGCCCGCCATGAGCACACCGAGCCCGCACCCCGCTTCCCATTGGTGGGTGGATCCGGGCCCTCCCTTTCCCACGCTCGCAGGTGAGATCGACGCCGACGTCGCGGTGATCGGGGGCGGCGTCGCGGGGATCACGCTCGCTCACACGCTCGCCGAGCAGAGCGGCACGGTCGCGCTGCTCGAGGCCGGCCCGCTCGCGGGCGCGGCGAGCGGGCGCAGCGCCGGCCTGCTGCTCGGCCTGCCGGCCGAGCCCTACGCCGACGGCATCGCGATGTGGGGACGCGCGGGCGCGCGCGCGATGAACGAGAGCGGGCGTCGCTCCCACCAGCGCGTGCGCTCCCTGATCGAGACGCTCCACCTCGAGTGCGACTACCAGGCGCGCGGCTCTTACCGGCTCGCCCGCACCGAGGAGGAAGCCGAGGACCTGCGCGCGTCCCTTCCGCTGATGAACGCCGACGGATTCACGATGCGCGAGGTGCCGGCCGCGGAAGTGTTGCCGAGCCCGGCGGCCGCGGTGCGCTTCGCCGCTGCGTTCGAGGTCGAGGAGGACGGCGAGATCCATCCGGTGCGGTTCCTGCACGGGCTGGCGCGCGCGGCGATCCGGCGTGGCGCGCGCGTGTTCGAGCACTCGGAGGTGACGGACGCGCGCTGGAGCGGCGGCCTGTGGGAGGTGCACGCCGAGCACGGCACCGTGCGCGCGCGCGCCCTGGTGCTGGCCGCCGACGCCTGGGTGCCGCGGCTCCTCCCCGGCCTCGCCGCGCTCATCCAGCCGCGGCGCGGCCAGATGCTCGTCACCGCCCCGGTGCCACGCACCATCTCGACCCGTCCAGTGGTGGCGCACTGGGGCTACCAGTGCTGGCGCCAGCTCGCGGACGGCCGGGTGCTCATCGGGGGCTGGCGCGACGTGGACCCCGACGGCGAGATCGGGTTCGGCGTCGAGCCGACGCCGCGCATCCAGCAGGCCATCGAGCGCGGCCTCGCCGAGCTGGTGCCCGAGGGGGTGGCGATCGAGCGGCGCTGGGCGGGCACCATGGGCTTCGCGCGCGATGGCCGGCCGATGGTGGGCTGGCTCGACGCGCAGCACCATCTCGCGATCTGTGCCGGCTTCACCGGCCGCGGCCTCGGTATGGCGGCGGCATGCACGCTCGATCTCGCGCAGGTGCTCGCGTTCCGACGCGCCCCCGGCATCGAGACCTTCGATCCGTCGCGCTTCCCCGAGCTGCGCCTCGCGCGCGACGGCGTGACGGCCCTGGGCGCGGCGAGCGGGTGAGAAGGCGGTCGCTCCCCCTCCTCGGGCAGCGGCGGACGTCGCAGTCGTAACGATTCCACTTGACACGATTCGCGCGCCCCACCGTGCCCGACCCGCCGCCCGTGCTTTAACTGTGCGTCTGCGCGCGCAGGATGCGCGCGCTGCTCCCCGCGAATGCGAGCGGCGGCATCTTGCGTGACGCCCCGCGCGGCGCGCTCTCCGGGCACGCACGAGTGCCTCGAACACGCATGCTATACAGAGGGCGTGCCCCCGCGACTGAGTCCCCGTTGCGGAGTCCCGCCATGCCGTCGTACTCGCTGTCCCATCTTCCCGACCCGGTCCTGCTGCGCGACCTGGCCGCGCTCGTCTCGCACGATCGCGTCACCACCGCCGCACTGCTCGCCCACCTCGCCGAGGTCGATGCCCGCCGGCTCTACCGGCCGGCCGCCTACCCATCCATGTACGCCTGGTGCGTGGGTGAGCTGAAGCTCTCCGAGGACGCGGCCGCCAAGCGCATCCAGGCCGCCCGCGTCGCACGGCGGTTCCCGGTCATCTTCCCGATGCTGGCCGACGGCCGCCTTCATCTGAGCGCGGTGGTGCTGCTGGCGCCCTACCTCACCCCGGAGTCGGCGGACGAACTGCTGGCGGCTGCCGCCGGGAGGTCGAAGGCCGAGCTCGAGCAACTGCTGGCCGAGCGCTGCCCGCGGCCGGACGTGCCGACCCTGGTGCGGGCCATCACCGCCGACCAACATGCCCCGGGGCATGTGGAGGATCTCGGCAGTGAACTGACCCCGGGGCCAGTTGGTGCACTCCATTGCGAACTGGCGCTGGCGCCAGTTCACGAGAATGTCAATCAACATGCCCCGGGGCATGTTGCGCCACTGGCGCTGGCGCCAGTTGGAGAACCCGCGCCGCACGCGAGGCTCTCGCCCCTCTCGCCCGGACGGTTCGCCCTGCAGCTCACCCTCCGGCAGGAGACCCACGACAAGCTGCGCTATGCCCAGGCCCTGCTCGGCCATGCCGTGCCCTCGGGCGATCTCGCGCAGGTGCTCGACCGCGCGCTGGACGCCCTGATCGCGAAGCTCGAGCAGCGCCGCTTCGCGGCCACCGCCCGCTCGCGCTCCGGTCCCCGCCGCCGCGCCGCAGACAGCCGCTACCTGCCCGCCGCTGTTCGTCGCATGGTGTGGCAACGCGATGGCGGCCAGTGCACCTTCGTCGGCGACACGGGGCACCGCTGCGAGGCCCGCACCCGGCTCGAGTTCGACCACCTCGACCCCTATGCCCGGGGCGGGCAGGGCACACCGGAGCGCCTGCGGCTGCGCTGCCGGGCGCACAATCAGCTTGAGGCGGAGCGCACTTACGGCACCGGGTTCATGTGCCACAAGCGCGAGGAGTCCCGGCGCCGCGCGGCGGCGGCCCGGGAGGCGAAGCAGGCGAGCGCGGCCGCTGAAGCACAAGAGCGCGAACGCGCCGCTGCCCGGCAGGCCAGTGCGGACGAGGTCATCCCGTGGCTCCGCGGGCTCGGGTTCCGGGCCGACGAGGCGCGCCGCGCGGCGGCGCTCTGCGACACCATGGCAGACGCTCCGATCGAGACACGGGTGCGCGTCGCGCTCTCGAGCCTGGCGCCCGGCGGCACGCGCCGGGTCTCGAACCTCGCGAGCGCACCGGCATGAACGCGATCGGAGAGTGAGGAACCCGCTGCCCTTCGCAGCTCGACTGCGGCCATCGAGGCCGAGCGCAGCACCGGCACCCGGGCCTCCGGTTTCGTCCGCTCGCGGCCGATGACCTCCGGCTTGGTTCGCCCTCGGCACCGGTGAACGAGTGGCGCGACGTGCGGTCCTTCCCGACCACTCGCGCGGCGCGCTATACTGCGGCGACCTCCAAGTGCATCCGTGCCGACCGTCGACGAATGGGCGCCCCCCGGCGCCAGGGAAAGGCCTGCGAACATGGAACTCAAGACCCTCGACGAAATCCGCCACGCCACCGCCGCCCTCGCCAGCGGGAACGGGGACGCCCTCGACCGCCTGGTTTGGACCGGGGTGTTCGGCACCGGCGACCTGCGCGATGCCGCGCGTGCCGCGGTGCTCGGCCAGTGCCGCTCGGCCGGGATCTACCCCGCCTCGATCCACGGCGTATACACCGCGCGCGGCCGCGGCGAGGCGCGCTGCGACTTCACCGTGCCCGCCATCAACATCCGCGGGCTCGCCTACGACACCGCGCGTGCGCTGATGCGCGCGCGCAAAGCGCTCGACGCGGGCACGGTGATCTGCGAGATCGCGCGCTCCGAGATCGCCTACACCGACCAGCGGCCGGCGGAGTACGCCTTCGTGCTCATGGCGGCGGCGCTGCGCGAGGGCGTGAAGGGGCCGCTGTTCATCCAGGGCGACCACTTCCAGGTCAACGCGAAGAAGTACGCGACGGGCGCCGAGGCCGAACTGAAGGCGGTGCGGGAGATCACCGCCGAGGGCGTGGCGGCGGCCTTCTACAACATCGACGTGGACACCTCGACGCTGGTGGATCTTTCGAAGGCAACGCTCGAGCAACAGCAGCAGCTCAACGGCGGGCTGTGCGCCGAACTCACGGCGTACATCCGGTCGATCGAGCCGAAGGGCGTGACCATCTCGGTCGGGGGCGAGATCGGCGAGGTGGGCTCGAAGAACTCCACCCCCGAGGAGCTGGACGCGTTCATGGCGGTCTACCAGGCCGCGCTCGCCCAGCGGGCCCCGGGCAAACCCGGCATCAGCAAGATCTCGATCCAGACCGGCACTTCGCATGGGGGCGTGCCCCTGCCCGACGGCACCATCGCCCAGGTCAAGATCGACTTCGACGCCATCGACCGGATCTCGAGGCAGGCGCGTGAGCGCTACGGCATGGGCGGGGCGGTGCAGCACGGAGCGTCCACGCTGCCGGCGGAGCTCTTCGACCGCTTCCCGGCCCTGGGCGCCTGCGAGGTCCACCTCGCCACCGAGTTCCAGAACATGCTGCTCGACCACCCGGCCTTCCCCGCCGACCTCAAGCGCGCCATCTACGAAAAGCTGCGCCAGACCGAGGCGGGCGAGCGCAAGCCGAGCGACACCGATGAGCAGTTCTTCTACAAGACCCGCAAGAAGGCCACCGGAAGCTGGAAGCGCGAACTCTGGTCGATGCCGGCCGAGGTGCGTGGCGTCATCGGCCAGGCGCTCGAGGACAAGTTCCGCAGCCTGCTCCTGAAGCTCCACGTGGACGGCACGGCGTCGCTGGCCGCCCGGTGGGCGCCGCTACGTCGAAGGGAGCTTCCCCACGCTCGGCGCGGCGGTCACGGCGCGCGCGCACGAAGACGTCTCGGGCCTGTCGGACTGAGCGCGAGCCGGGACCCGACCATGGACCACCGCGCCGTCACGCTCCATCAGTTCGTGCTCCAGCAGGAGCGCCTCCATCCCGGGGCGACCGGGGAGTTCACCGGGGTCCTCATCGACATCGCGCTCGCGGCGAAGCTCATCAACCGCGAGGTGATCCGCGCCGGTCTCGTGGACATCCTCGGCTACACCGGATCCGCGAACGTCCATGGGGAGAAGGTGCAGAAGCTCGACCGCTTCGCGCACGAGACCATCTACCGGGTGCTGGGGTCGACCGGCCAGTTGGCGGTGCTGGCGTCGGAGGAGGACGAGAACGTCATCCACGTGCCCGAGGGTCAGCCGATCGGCAAGTACGTGGTGAACTTCGACCCCCTCGACGGCTCCTCGAACATCAACGCGAACGTCAACATCGGGACCATCTTCTCGATCCTGCCGCGCGTCACGGACTCCGGAGGAGGCGCGCTGCGCGACTGTCTGCAGGCGGGCGTGAACCAGGTGTGCGCGGGCTACGTGATGTACGGCTCGAGCACCATGCTGGTCTACACCACCGGCCACGGGGTGCACGGCTTCACGTTCGAGCCGAGCGTGGGCGAGTTCCTGCTCTCCCACCCCGAGATCCGCACGCCCCGGCGGGGCCGCATCTACAGCGTGAACGAGGGCAATTACGTCCATTGGGACGAGGGCGTGAGGCGCTACATCGACTGGCTCAAGCGCGACGACGCCGCCACCGGGCGCCCCTACAACGCGCGCTACGTGGGCTCGCTGGTCGCGGACTTCCACCGCAACCTGCTCTACGGCGGGATCTACCTGTACCCCGCCGATGGCAAGAACCCGCGCGGCAAGCTGCGGGTGCTCTACGAGTGCGCGCCGCTCGCCTACATCGCCGAGCAGGCCGGCGGCGCGTCGAGCGACGGGCGCGTGCGGACCATGGATCAGCAGCCCCAGACGCTCCACGAGCGCACCCCGCTCTTCCTCGGCAGCGCCGAGGACGTCGCGGAGTGCGAGGCGTTCATCCAGGGCCGGCACCCGCTGGTCGGGGTGGACCGCCGCGTGAACCCCGGGTCCTGACCCGGGCGTAGCCGGAGGAAGCGCCCCCGGCAGACGGCGCGCGGCCGCGCGCGATCGCTACTGGTCGCCGGGCGGCCACAGCGACGCCACCCGCCAGCGGATCTCGTCGCGCACCTCGCGGAACACGCGTTCCGCGTCGGCCTTGTTCGCCCGCGCGGGGTCGGGCAGCGGCCAGTGGACCCGGCGCACCAGCGGACCGGCGACCGGGCACACCTCGTCGCTCTCCCCGCACAGCGTGACGATGGTGTCCGCCTCCTGCCACGGCACCTCGCCCACCGCCTTGGAGCTCTGGCCGCTGAGATCCACGTCCACTTCGGCCATCACCTGGACCGCCATCGGGTGGACCCCGGTCGGCTGGGTCCCCGCGCTCCAGATCTCCGCCGTGGCCGGCGCCATGACGTGCGCGAATCCCTCGGCCATCTGGCTGCGCGACGCGTTGTGCACGCAGATGAAGACCACGCGCTGGGGCGGCACGGTGATGAAGGCAGGCGGGCGAGGCGTCTCGGTCACGTGGCACACTCCGGGGAAGGGACGACGACTGGCGCGAGCACTCTAGCGCATCCGCCCCGCGGTGCACGAGGGTTGTGGAACGGACCGGGAAGGACGGCCCGAGCTGGCCACCCCGCCTGCGGAGGCACCCGCACGCCCGAGCGTCACACCATCACGCCCTGGCGCCGCAGCAGCTCCTGCATCAGACGCGCGCTGCGCGCGGCCTGGCCCGCGTGGCAGTTGTTGAAGAACACGTAGGTCTGGCGGGACTGGCGCGCCAGTTCGGCGATGCGGGTGAGCCACTCGCCCAGCTCGCGCTCGGAGTAGTCGTGATCGTAGCGGTCTCCGCCTCCCCGGCCCCACCAGTTCGCGGCGTTGCGCCCGTGGAATCTCACGTACGAGTCGGGGGCCGTGCGCAGCGCGATCGCCGGCATCAGCCCGGGCAGCGCGGGCTCGTCCACCGCGCAATAGCCGATCCCGAGCCGCGTGAGCCACTCCCCCAGGTCCGGCACCGCCCACGAGTCGTGGCGGAACTCCGCGAACAACGGCTCGCGCTCGAATCGTCCTCGCAGGGTCTCCAGATGCGCGCGCGCCGCGGGCGAATCGCGGAACGCCCACGGGAACTGGGCGAGCAATCCATCGTACTTGCCCGCCGCCTTGAGCGGCGCCACGGCATCGAGGAACTCCTCGGCACGCGCCGCATCGGTGACGCCCGCGTGGGTGAAGGACTGATGGAGCTTCACCACGAAGTGGAAATGCGGCGGGGTCTTGCGCTCCATTTGCTCCATCACCCGGGGGTGCGGGACGCGATAGTAGGTGGAGTTCACCTCCACCGCGTCGAAGTGCTCGGCGTAGTGACGCAGGTAGTCCCCGGGCCGCGTGCCCGGCGGGTAGAAGGGGCCCACCCAGTCCGCGAACGAGTAGCCCGACGTGCCGATGAGCACGCGCCCCGAGGTGGGGCCGGCCGGGTTCATCCTTCACCGCCCCCGGGCGTCCCGGGCTCGTCCTCGGTGCGGCCCCGCGTGCGCCCGAGCGCGGGACCGAATGGGACGTGGCCGATCGCGCGGCGGTGGGAGAGCGAGCCCGCCGGCACCACCGCCCGCTCGCCGAGCCGGTCGCGGACCAGGTCGAGGGTCTCGAGCAGGCGCCGGGAACGGTCATCGGCCGGGAACAGTTCGGCCTGAGGCGCGTCCGGGCGCGGCGCCAGTCCGGAGACGCTCACGCCCAGCAGGCGCAACGCGCTCCCGCGCCAGTTCGACCGCAGGAGCGCGCGTGCCACCTCGAACACGCGCGCGCCATCGTCGGTCGCGGGGGCGATCGCGCGCTGGCGGGTGATGGTGCGGAAGCGGTGATCGCGCAGTTTGAGGGTCACGATGTCCCCCACGGATCCATCCGCGCGCAGGCGGCGCGCGACCTGGTCCGAGAGACGCAGCAGGGTGCCCTCGAGATAGGCGGGTTCGTCGCAGTCCTCGGGCAGCGTGATCTCGTGCCCCATGGACTTGGCGTCCACTCCGACGTGGTAGGGCACCAGCGGAGTGGCGTCGCGTCCGCTCGCCGCCTCCCGCAGGTGTTCGCCGACCACCCCGAACGCGCCGCGGAGCATCGGGAGCGGGGCGCGGGCGAGCTCGCCGACGGTCGAAATCCCGAGCGACCGCATGCGCTCGGCAAGTCTCGGCCCGACCCCCCACAACTCCTGCACCGCGCGCGGCCAGAAGGTCTCCTGGAACCCCGCCACGTCGAGCACCGTGAGCCCGCGCGGCTTGGCGACCCCCGAGGCCATCTTGGCCACGAGCTTGTTGGGACCCACTCCGATCGAGGCGGAGAGCCCGAACCGCTCGGTGATCGCGTCCTGGATCACCCGCGCGAGCCGTCCCCCCTCGGTCAGCGAATCGTGCCGTCCGCTCAGCCCCACGAACGCCTCGTCCACGCTGAACGGCTCCACGTCGGGCGTGTGCTCCAGATAGAGCTCGAGCAGGCGAAGCGAGATCTCGACGTAGCGGTCGGGATGTCCTTCGACGCATTCCGCCTGCGGGCAGAGCCGTCGCGCCTCGGCCAGGGGCATCCCCGCGCGCACCCCCGACGGACGCGCCTCGTATGAGGCTGCGGTCACCACGCCCCGCCGGTTCGGATCGCCACACACGAGGACCGGCCGGCCGCGCAGGTGAGGATGCTGCGCCTGCTCCACCGACGCGAAGAACGCGTCCATGTCCACCAGCAACAGCGTCACGTCACCCTCCGCCCGATCCGCTCCCGCAGGGGTCTCGAACCTGTCGGCATTCCATCGCTCGGTACCACGGGCACATTACTGCACATCCGTGCATCGAACAAGCGACAAAGCGGGGCCGGCGCCCCGAAGGACGCCGGCCCCATGTGCCTGCTCGGAGTCTCAGGCGGTCGCGCGCCCGAGGTCCATGATGCGGCGGATCATCGCGAGCATCGCGCTCACCAGCATGATGATCGCCCCCACCCACACGCAGTTGATGAGCGGCTTGGTGCTCACCTCGACCGCGAGGATCCCGCCCTGCGGACCGTCGGCACTTCCGCCGGGCAGGTCGAGCGCTACCCTGCCGCCCTGTCCGGGATCCACCGCCGCCACCGTGACCTGTCCGCCGCCCGGCATGTAGTCCGGTGTCTGGCGGGGCTGGCCCGTGGCCATGTCCATCTCGTAGACCGGCTTCAACGGCACCGTGCGACCGCCGGTCTCGGCCGTGATCCGGGCCACCAGGCGCACCTTGCCCTGGTCCATCTGGCGGTCGAAGTCCTCGAAGGTGTACCGCACCTGCCCGATCTGGCGCGTCTCACCCTTGCGGAACCACGTCGCGTTCGCCTCCGGCCCGCTGCCCACCAGGTCGAGCGGCGAGATGTACACGTCGTGCGACAGGTAGTGTTCGATGTGCGGCTTCTTCATGTAGCCCTGGTTGAACTCGCTCCAGTACATCGACGGCCGGGCGTCGAAACGCGTGCGCTTGTCGACCGTGGTCACGGCGATCACGGCGTGGTCCTTGCCGCTGCCGTCCTTGCTCATGCCCTGGAAGGTCATCCAGTACCCGAGCGCGGCGCGCGGCTGGCCCTGCGGCAATTGCACCTGCACCGCGTCCCCGTAGTTCGACGACGCCACCACCCCGAGCAGCAGCACCGAGACCCCGGTGTGCGAGAGGAATGCGACGCCGTGCTTCCACCCGGCCCGGAAGCCCCGCACCGTGACCACCACATT
The DNA here is from genome assembly GCA_963776245.1 of Candidatus Eiseniibacteriota bacterium. Lineage (GTDB taxonomy): Bacteria > Eisenbacteria > RBG-16-71-46 > RBG-16-71-46 > RBG-16-71-46 > CAVSAC01. The sequence continues at coordinate 91,776 of CAVZLN010000009.1, forward strand.
GGAGGCCAGCGCGAACGCCGCGGCGAACACCATGCCGGTGGGCAGCGCGTCCCGCACCCCGAGGGCGAAGGCCCCCGCGGTGGCGAGCAGCGCGAGGCCCAACGGGGGCAGCGCCGCGCGCACCAGCGGCCGCGTCTCCTGGTTGCGCCAGCGCATCATCGGCGCGACCCCGAGCAGCAGGCACATGGCGATCCCGAGCGGCGCGTTCACCAGGTTGTAGTACGTGGTCTGCACGTTGGACGGCGGGCCGAACAGCCGCGTGATCAGCGGCGCGCTCATGCCCACCGCGGTGAGCGCACACATGAGCATGAAGGTGAGCTGCCCGAGCCACATCATGGATTCGCGCGAGAAGTTCCCGAGCGGCTGGGACGGCCTCGGGATGTCGCGCAGCCGCCACAGCAGCGCGCCGTAACCGACCACGATCGCGAGGAACAGGAAGGAGAGCAGGAAGCCGTTGAGCCCCAGGTTCACGAACGAGTGGACCGAGAAGTCCGCCAGCACGCCGCTGCGCGTCAGGAACGACGCGTAGAGCACCAGCACATAGGAGGTCACCGCGAGGAAGAAGTTCGTGCGCCGCAGGCTGCCGGTGACGCGCTGCACCATCAGGCCGTGGAGCAGCGCGATGTTGGACAGCCACGGGATGAGCGAGCCGTTCTCGACCGGGTCCCAGCCCCAGTAGCCGCCCCAGCCGAGCACCTTGTACGCCCACACGCCGCCCATGATGAAGCCGCACGACAGCACCGCGGTCGAGAACACCGCCCACGGCATCACCGGCTTGAGCCACCCGTCGTAGTCCCGCTTCACCAGCGCCGCCATCGCCAGCGAGAACGGCAACGCCAGCGAGGAGAAGCCGGTGAACAGCACCGGCGGGTGGATGGTCATCCACGGGTCCTGCAGCAGCGGATTGAGCCCGTTGCCATCCACCGGGACCTGCCCGGCGGGGAAGGTGAGGAACGGCCCCCGCATCACGCTCACCAGGCCGAGCATCACCAGCGGCAGGTTGAGGAAGAACATCGCCGGCGTGGTGAGCGGCCCCTTGGTGCGCATCAGGAACAGCCCGAGCGTGGTGGTGAGCAGCGCCCACAGCATGAACGTACCCTCCTGCCCGCCCCAGAACGCCGCGTACACGTAGTGCGGGGGCATCGACAGCGAGGAGTACGACGCGACGTACTGGAAGCGGAACTGGTGGGTGAAGAGGATGTGCCAGAGGAAGACCGCGGCCGCCAGCAGCGCGACCCACTGGATGCGGAAGGCGACGCGCGCCGGCACCAGCGCGCTCTCGCGGCCGGTGGTGGCCGCGAGGAACGAGAGCGCCGACACGACCGACGCCAGGAACGCGACCCAGGTGAGGGTCTGTCCGGGATTCAGGAGCCCCGCCGCGCCCAGCGCGGCCGGGATGAGCAGGATGGGAAGAGCGGCGGCCAGGCCAAGGGTGACCGGCCGGCCGGTCACGAGGTCTTTCCCTGTTCGGCCATGGCCTGGTACTTCGACGGACATTTCACCAGCAACTGATCGGCCTCGAAGTGGTCGCCCTGATACCGCCCGATGGCCACGATCGAGGTCGCCTGGTCGAAGTTGCCCGGCACCGTGCCGCGGTACACCACCTTCAGCACCTCCCGGTTCGAGTCCTTGAGGTTGAACTCGAGGAACTGCTCGTCCTTCTTGAGGACGTAGTTCTTGTCCGCCAGCACCCCATTGACCTGCACCATCCCCGACGACCGGCGGGCCTCCGCGAACGAGATGTAGGGGGTCACGGACTTCTTGAAGCTCGTCACGCCGATCGCCACGGCCACGACCAGCAGCGCGATTGCCACGATGGCTTTCGGGTTCATCGTTTCTCCAGGTCCTTGATGCGACGCTCCAGGCGCAGCACATAGAAGAAGAGCAGGCCCCACACCAGCAGGGCGACGAGCAAGACGGCGCTATCGTCAGGACTCAGCGGGAATCTCAGGGGATCCTCCTTCCGGCCGTCAGGCCGAGGCGGCCGACTCCAGGCGCCCGCGCTCGACGCGCCCGAGCCGGACGCGCAGCGAGAGCAGCCAGAAGAACAGGACGGTGAAGCCCACCAGCATCATCGAGAACGCGAGGGTGATGCGGCGGTCCATGTCCACCTTGCCCTGGGGATTGATGATCGGGTCCGGGTGGAGCGTGGCGAGCATGCGCGGCACGACGAAGATGAGGAACGGCACCGAGACGAAGGCCACCGTGGAATACACCGCCGAGAGCCGCGCGCGCTTGCGCTCGTCATCGAGCGCGCTGCGCAGCGCCAGGTAGGCGCCGTAGATCAGCAGCAGGAAGAAGATCGAGGTCTCGCGCGGGTCCCAGTTCCAGTAGGCGCCCCACTTCGCCTTGGCCCAGATGGCGCCGCTGACGGTGGCCCCGACGCAGAACAGCAGTCCGAGCTCGGCCGCGCCCGCGGCATGGTCGTCGTGCCGGAGGTCCTGGGTGCGGAGGTAGGCGATGCTGTGGCCCATCGACCAGGCGAGCGCCACCACGGTGATCCACGCGCACGGGATGTGCAGGTAGAGCACGCGCGTCGTGTCTCCCAGCACCGGCACCACCGGCGCGAGGAAGGCGGCGATCAGCCAGCCGGAGATCCACAGGAACAGCAACCAACGTGCGAGCACGGGGGGTCCTCCTAATCGTCCCAGAGGTGATCGTAGAGTAGCAGGCTTACGGCCATCAGCGCGACCGTGTAGGAGGCGAGCAGACGCGCCTCCCCCATCGCGGACTGCCCCGCCCACTGGGCCTTGGTCCCGCTCACCGCGGCGGCGAGCACCGGCAGCAGGATCGGGAACGAGGCGCCCGCGAACAGCGCTCCGCGTCCGCGGGTCTGGGCGATGATGCCGGCCACCAGCGTCGCGGCGGTGGCCAGCGCCAGGCTCCCGAGCACCAGCAGGCCGATGAACACGCCCCAGCGCGGGGACGGCGCGCCCATCAGCATCATGTAGAGCGGCACCGTCACCAGTTCGATCACGCCGAGGAACAGGATGTTGAACAGCAGCTTCCCCAGCGCGATCGCGGTGGGGGACGCGACCAGCCGCAGCAGGGTGTCGGTCTTCCCCTCGACCTCGCGCACGAAGGCGTGGCTGAGCGAGGACAGCGCCGCGAACAGCAGCACCACCCACAGCAACGCCGACAGCAGATCGGTCCGGTCGGTGAGCCGGCCGACGGTGAAGCTCACCGCGGTGAGGGTGGTGATCGCGAACAGCAGTGCCGCGTTCAGTCCGTAGCGCGTGCGCCACTCGCTGCGGCACTCCTTACGCAGGACCGCCCAGACCGCGCCCGGCGAGTTCGATGCGCCGTTCGGCAAGTCTCCACTCCCTCTCTTCGTTGGTGGCGATGAGCACCAGCCCGGTGCGGGCGTGCTCGGCGACGAAACGCTCCATGACCTGGCGCCCCTCCTCGTCCATGTGCGCGCCCGGTTCGTCGAGCAGCAGCACCGGCGGGGCATGGAGCAGCGCGAACGCGAGCCGCAGGCGCTGCTTCATGCCCGACGACAGGGCCGCGACGCGGTCGTGCGCGCGCCTTTCCAGCCCGACGCGCTCCAGCGCCGCGAACGCCGCCCGGCCCGGGGCCGCCAGCCCGTGCGCCTCGGCGGCGAACGCGAGGTTCTCGTGGCAGGTGAACTCCGGATAGAACGCGAGCTCGGGCGTCGCCAGGCCGATGTGGCGCCGCCGGTCGGCCGGCGGGATCGCGCGCCCGTCCCGCGTCAGACGCGTCGAGCCGTCGGTCGGCCGCAGCAGGCCCGAGAGGATGCGCAGCAGGGTGCTCTTGCCCGAGCCGTTCGCGCCCGTCACCGCGACCACGCCCGGGGCCGCGGCCGTGAACGAGACCGTCTGCAGGCCGCGCCGGCCGGCGTAGCGGTGCGCGAGCCCCTCGCCGGCCAGCGTGACCGCCGCCACCCCGGGCGTCGGGACGGCGCTCACGCGCCCCCGCCGGTGCGGGCCGCGGCCGGCCGGTCGAGCAGTTCGCCGAGGGCGGGCAGGATGAGCTCGCGCGCTTCCTCCCGCGAACCCCTCAGGAGCACGCCGGCCGCGTGCGGATGACCGCCGCCGCCGAGCTGCGAGCACACCCGGTCGATGGACACGCGCCCGGTGGAGCGCAGGCTGACCTTCACCTTGCCCGGTTCGACCTCGGAGAACAGCGCCACCACGTCCACGCCCGCGATGTTGCGCGGCATGTCCACCAGCCCCTCGGTGTCGGCCGCGACCAGCCCATGCCGCTGGAACTGCGCGGGCGCGGCCTCCAGCACCACGATCCGCCCGTCGCCGGCCATCTGCATCGACGCGAGCACCTCGCCGAAGAAGCGCAGGCGTCCGGCCGACGCGTGCGCGTGCACGGTGGAGTGCATGCGCTGGGGATCGACTCCGAGGGCGAGCAGCTCCGCGGCCATGTGATGCGCGTGGCTGTCGGTGTTCGAGAACCGGAACGACCCGGTGTCGGTCATCAGCGCCACGTAGAGCGCCTCGGCCATCGGCAGCGTGATCGTCCCGGCCGCCTCGCGCACCAGATCGAACACGATCTCGCCGGTGGACGACGCCGTGGGCTCGACCACGTTGACCTCGCCGAAGCCGCGCTGGTGGGTGACGTGGTGGTCCACCACCGCGATCGCGATGGGACGGCGGTCGAGCAGCGGGGCGAGCCGTCCGATGCGCTGGCGATTGCTGGTGTCGAGCACGACGATCGCGTCGCATTCGCCGAAGCGCTGCTCGGCGAGCTCGGGCTCGAACACCTCGAGCGGCTGCCCGAGGGTGAGGAAGGTGAACGCGGTGGGCACGACCGAATCGTTGAGCACGTGCACCTGCTTGCCGAGCGCGCGCAGCCATCCCGCGAGCGCCACCTCGCTGCCCAGCCCGTCGCCATCGGGATTGATGTGCGTGGTGAGCAGGAAGCGGGTGTGAGCCGCGACGAACGCGTGGAACGCCTGATGGTCCGGCACGCCGATCACGCCGCCCCCCGCGCCCGGCTCCCGGCGTCGTCGAGCAGCCCGGCGACGGTCGCGAGGAACCAGCGATGGAAGCGCAGGTCGCGGGTCAGCTCGGGATGGAAGGTGAGCCCCACCACGCGGCCCTGGCGCACGCCCACCGGTTCGCCCTGGTGGGTCGCCACCACCTCCACCCCCGCGCCGACGTGGCGGATACGCGGCGCGCGGATGAACACCCCGTCGAATGGCCCGCCCAGCGCGGGCGCCTCGACCCGGTCGCTGAACGATTCGATCTGGCGACCGTAGGCATTGCGGTCGACCGTGATGTCGAGCGCGCCGAGCGGCGCGTGAGGCAGGTGGTCGCAGGTGCGCGCCAGCAGGATGACCCCGGCGCAGGTGCCGAGCGTGGGCTTCTGCCGCACGAAGTCCTCCAGCGGCGCGCGCAGTCCGGTGGAATCGATCAGCCGCAGCATGGTGGAGGACTCGCCCCCCGGGATGATCAGGGCATCCAGCGCCTCGAGGTCGCGGGGGAGCGAGACTCGCACCGGCTCGGCGCCGAGCGCCACGAGCGCGGCGCCATGCCGGGCGAAGTCCCCCTGGAGGCTCAACACGCCGATGCGCGCCTGCGTCACCCTACCAGCCTCGCGCCGCGAGCAACTGCTCGTCCGGGATGGTCTCGAGCGAGATCCCCTTCATCGCCTGCGGGAGGCCCGTGCTGATCTCGGCCAGCACCTCGGGGCGATGGAAGTTGGCGACCGCCTTCACCATCGCCTTCGCCATGCGCAGCTGTTCGGCACGTGTCGCCGACCGGCTGGCCTCCGCGTCGACCTCGCCGGTGGGCCGGCCCTGACCGTCCTTCCGGAAGACGCTGACCTGCAGGTCGAAGATGCCCGAGCCCACGAACACCGACTCGGCGCCCAGGTGCATCATCAGCGCCGCGTCGGCCGGGGTGGCCACGCCGCCCGCGGCGAAGTTCGGCACCGGGAGCTTCCCGGTCCGCGCCACCTGCTGGACGATCTCGAACGGAGCGCCCAGCGCCTTGGCCTCGGCCATGAGCTCGTCCTCGCGCAGCGTGGCGAGTCTCCTCATGTGCTTCTGCACCGCGCGCATGTGCCGCACCGCCTCCACCACGTTGCCGGTGCCGGCCTCGCCCTTGGTGCGGATCATCGCCGCGCCCTCGCCGATGCGGCGCAGCGCCTCCCCCAGATCGCGGCAGCCGCACACGAACGGCACCTTGAAGTCGTGCTTCCAGACGTGGTGCTCCTCGTCGGCGGGCGTGAGCACCTCGCTCTCGTCGATGAAGTCGATCTCGAGCGCCTCGAGGATCTGCGCCTCGACAAAATGACCGATGCGCACCTTGGCCATCACCGGGATCTGGACCGCGCCCTGGATCTCGCGGATCAACTGCGGGTCGGACATGCGCGCCACGCCGCCCTCGCGGCGGATCCTCGAGGGGATGCGCTCGAGCGCCATCACGGCCGCGGCGCCGGCCTCCTCGGCGATGCGCGCCTGATCGGCGGTCATCACATCCATGATGACTCCGCCCTTCAGCATCTCGGCGAGGCCCACTTTGAGCCGGAACTGTTCCTGCGGGTCCACGGCGTCCCTCCTTCCGCGCGCTCAGGCGCTGTGCGGCACCGCCGGCCGGTCGAGCGCGCGCAGCCGCTCCACCGCGGCCGGCGTGATCTCCAGGATCCGGTCCACGTCCGCGTCGTCGTTGCCCTCGCCGAGCGAGAAGCGCACGCTCGCGTGAGCATCCTCGGGCCTCAGGCCCATCGCCAGCAAGACGTGCGACGGCCCGGACGTCCCGGCGCTGCACGCCGAGCCGGTCGAGACCGTCACCCCTTCGCGATCGAGTTCGTGCAGCAGTGCCTCGCCATCGACCCCCGCGAAGCACAGATTGACGATGCTCTCCAGCCGCGCCGCCGCGGCCCCGTTCACGCTCGCCCCGCGGACCGCGGCGACGAGGCCGGCGCCCAGGCGACGTCCGAGGGATTCTACCCGCTCGGGCACGCCCGCCGCGAGCCCGCGGGCCGCGCGCTCGGCGGCCACTCCGAATCCCACCAAGGCAGGCAGGTTCTCGGTCCCGGCGCGCCGCCCGCGCTCCTGGTGGCCACCGTGCACCAGCGGCACCACCTTCCACCGCCGCCGCACCACCAGCGCGGCGGCGCCCAGCGGCCCGCGCAGCTTGTGCGCCGCGAGCGTGAGCAGATCGGCGCCGGGCGCCAGGCGGTCGAGCGGACGCCGGCCCGCGGCCTGCACCGCGTCCACGTGGAGCCGCGCGCCGCACGAACGCGCCAGCTCGGCGACCTCGGCGAGCGGCTGCAGCGTGCCCACTTCGTTGTTCACCGCCATCACCGACACCAACGCCACGTCGGGGCCGAGCGCGGCGCCCAGCGCTCCCAGGTCGACGACCCCCGCGCGCGTCACCGGGACGATCGTCACCGGCGTGCCCCGCGACTCCAGATGGCGGGCGATCTCGAGCACCGACGGGTGCTCGGTCGCGCTCACCACGAGGCGCACGCGCCCGGCGGGCGCCGCGAGCATCGCGCCCTTGATCGCGAGGTTGTTGGCCTCGGAGCCGCTGGCGGTGAACACCACCTCTTCGGGGAGCGCGCCCGCCAGCGCAGCCACCTGGGCCCGCGCCCGCTCGACCGCCTCCCGCGCCGCCTCGCCGCGCACGTGCACGGACGAGGCATTGCCGAAGCGCTCGCCCAGATAGGGGCGCATCGCCTCGATCACCTCGGGAGCGGGCGGCGTGGTCGCCGCCCAGTCGGCATAGACTTCGCGCATCACGCTCCCGGAGCGGCCGAGAGGGTCTGGATGGAGACGCGCTGGGCCAGGTGCCCGGCGATGCGGCGCAGCGCCTTCGCGTACTCGGTGTCGGGCTGCTCGGCGACCACCGGCCGGCCCCCGTCCCCGCCGATCCGCACCTCGGCATGGAGCGGCACCGCGCCGAGGAACGGCAGGCCCATCGCGAGCGCGCGGGTCTCGGCATCGCCGCTCGAGAAGATGTCGTGGCGGGCGTGGCAGTCCGGGCAGACGAAGTACGACATGTTCTCGATCACCCCGAGCACCGGCACCTGGAGCTTCTCGAACATGCTCACCGCCTTCACCGCGTCCTCGATGGCCACCATCGAAGGGGTGGTCACGATCACGGCGCCGGCGACGAAGGTCTGCTGGATGAGCGACAGTTGCACATCGCCGGTGCCCGGCGGCAGGTCCACGAGCAGGTAATCGAGCTCGCCCCAGTCCACGTCGTGGAGGAACGACTTGATGGCCCCGTGGAGCATGGGACCGCGCCACACCACGGCCTCGCCCTGCTCGACCAGCAGCCCCATCGACATGAACTGCACCCCCCACGCCTCGACCGGGACGATCTTGCCGTTGCGCTGCGAGGGCTGGCGGCGCACCCCGAGCATGCGCGGCAGATTGGGGCCGTAGATGTCGCCGTCGAGCAGGCCGACCTTCGCCCCGCTCATCGCCAGCGACACCGCCAGGTTCGCCGAGACCGTGGACTTGCCGACTCCCCCCTTGCCGCTGCCGACCGCGACCACGTGCGCCACGCCCTCGAGCGCCTTGCGGTCCGCCGACGGGTCCTTGGGCTTGCGCATCCGCGAGGTGGTGTGGATGCGCACCTCCCGCACCCCGGGAACCGCCTGGACCGCGGCGCGCGCCTCGGTCTCGATCTGCTCCTTGAGCGGACACGCCGCCGTGGTGAGCACCACGGTGAACGACACCGCACCGGCCTCGACCGTGAGGTCCTCGATCATGCCGAGGGTCACGAGGTCGCGGTGGAGGTCGGGATCGTCCACCGTGCGCAGCGCGTTCAGGATGTCTTCCTGGGTCGGGATGGCCATGGACTCCCCGTGGTGGCAGGCGGACGGATCGAGTCAGCCCGGCCCGGTCGTGCTGGTGTGTTGGATGCGCCGCGGCGCGGCCGGTGCACGCGGAGGTCCGGTGCGCGTCGGGCATCTTGCCCGGGCCCGCGGGGCGATCACCCCTCCGGACCCTAGCCCTCAGCGAGAGAACGGGTTAGATTAGCCGCCCTCGCGCGGAAGGTCAACGCCACGCGGGCCGGGTCGTGGCCTCGTCCCACCCCCCCCGCGGGCGCTGGCGCTCAGCGCGTGCCGGGGTCGGGCGGGCGCTCGGCCGCGCGCTTCGCCAGCAGTGCCTCCCACGCCTTCATCCGGCGCGCGATCTCGGCCTCGTGCCCGTGGCTCGTGGGCTCGTAGAACCGCTTGCCCCGCAGCTCGTCGGGCAGGTGCTGCTGGTCGGCGATGCCACCCGCCTCGTCGTGCGCGTAGCGGTACCCCGCGCCATAGCCCAGGTCCTTCATCAGCCGGGTCGGCGCGTTGCGGATCACCAGCGGCGGCGGCAGCGAGCCGCTCTCCTCGACCTCGGCCTGCGCCTTGCCGAGCCCGACGTACACCGCGTTGCTCTTCGCGGCGGTGGCGAGGTAGACGCAGCACTGCGCGAGCGCCAGTTCGCCCTCGGGGCTGCCGAGCTGGTGGTAGGCCTGGAACGCCGCCACCGCCAGCGGCAGCGCCTGCGGGTCGGCGTTGCCCACGTCCTCGCTGGCGAAGCGCACCAGCCGGCGCGCGATGTAGAGCGGGTCCTCGCCCGCCGCCATCATGCGCGCCAGCCAGTAGAGCCCGGCGTGCGGGTCGGAGTCGCGCAGCGACTTGTGGAGCGCCGAGATCAGGTTGTAGTGCTCTTCGCCCGCGCGGTCGTAGCGCAGGTGGCGCTTCGCCAGCGCCTGCCGCGCGCTCGTGAGCGTGATGCGCCCCTCTTCCGCGGCGGCCGCCGCCAGCTCGAGCGCCCCGAGCGCCCGCCGCGCGTCGCCGTCGGCGGCGGCGGCGAGCAGGTCGAGCGCGTCCGCGTCGGCCGCGACCGCGGTCCCCAGCCCGCGCTCGCGGTCGGCGATCGCCCGCTCGAGCAGCACCCGCAGGGCGGGCGGCGCGAGCTCCTTCAGCACCACCACGCGCGCGCGCGAGAGCAGCGCGGCGTTCACCTCGAATGACGGGTTCTCGGTGGTGGCGCCGATGAGCACGATGTCGCCCTTCTCGACGTGCGACAGGAAGGCGTCCTGCTGCGCCCGGTTGAAGCGGTGGATCTCGTCCACGAACAGCAGCGTCGGCCGGCCCGAGCGGCGCCGTTCGAGGGCGGCGCGCTCCATGGTCTCGCGCACCTCCTTCACCCCCGAGAGCACCGCGCTGAACTGGACGAACGGCACCGCGGCGGCGCTCGCCAGCAGGCGCGCGATGGTGGTCTTGCCGGTGCCGGGCGGGCCCCACAGCACGATCGAAGAGAGATGCCGGCCGTCGCGCATGAGCGCGAGCGGCGTGCCGGGCGCGAACAGGTGTTCCTGTCCGACCAACTCATCGAAGTCCCGCGGGCGCATGCGGTCGGCGAGCGGTCCGCGGGCCGCGGACTCCGGCGCCTCGCCGAACAGGTCGCTGGTCATTGGGCATCCGGTCCCGGCGGCGGCGCCAGCCCGCGGGCGAGCGCGTCGACCGCCGCGTCCACCGAGATCGGCCGGCCGAGGGCGAGCCCGCGCTCCTCGAGCCGCTGGAACAGGTCGGCGAGCACCGGCGGCTCGATGTTGCTGCGCCGCAGCAGACCGGGGTCGCGGAAGATGGTCTCGGGCGAGCCCTGCGCCACGATCTCTCCGCCGAACAGCAGCACGTACACCTGGTCCGCCATCGCCGGCACCACGTTGACGTCGTGGGTGGCCATCACCAGCGACACTCCGCGCTCGCGATGCAGCCGGTTGAGCACCTCCACCAGGTCGGTGCGCGAGGCGGGGTCGAGCCCCTCGAACGGCTCGTCGAGCACCAGCAGCTCGGGCTTGAGCACCAGCGCTCCGGCGAGCGCCACCTTGCGCTTCTCCCCACCCGAGAGGTGGTGGCAGACCTTGTGCTGGAGGTGGGCGATGCCCACCATCTCGAGCGCATCGCTCACCAGGCGCTCGACCTCGGCCTCCGGATGGCCGTACGAGCGTGGCGAGAACGACACGTCGTCCCACACCGTGGGCGCCAGGATCTGTTCCTCGACGTTCTGCAGCAGCACCCCGACCCGCTCGCGGATCCGGTCGAAGTGGCGCGCCGGGTTCACCCCGAACACCGAGACCTCGCCCTCGGCGGGCTCGAGCAGGCCGAGGATGTGGAACAGCAGCGTGGTCTTGCCGCAACCGTTGGGGCCGAGGATGACCACGCGCTGCGACGGGGCGACCACGAAATCGAGCCCGCACAGGTGCACCTGGGTGCGATCGGGATAGACGTGGCGCACGCACGAGATGCGGACGATGGGCTCGCTCATGGGGTCCTCCACAGGGCCACGGCGGCGGCGGCGACCACCGCGGCCGCGGCGACCACGCCGAGGTCGGCGCGGGTCCATTCGGCCCAGTGGCGGCAGCCGCACACGCGCCCCGAGTGGCCGCGCAGCTGCATCACCGCGACCAGGCGCTGGCTGCGCTCGAAACCGTACAGCACCAGCGTGCCGAGCCCCTCGCCCGCCAGCGTCAGCCGCCGGCGCGCGGGCGCGGCCGCGCCGCCGCGCAACCGCATCGCGCGCCACAGCCGCTCGATGCGGCCGACCAGCTCGAACAGCGCGCGGTAGGTCAGGAACAATCCGTCCCCGGCGGCCCGCGGCAGCATCCGCGAGAGCGGCGCGAACAGGTCGGGGTAGGGCGTCGTGCCCACCAGCCAGACCGCGGTCAGGCTCGCGGTGACGGGACGCGCGAGCAGCCGCAGCGGCGTCTCCCAGGTGCCGTCCCACGCCCCGGACAGGAAGAGCACCGAGAACAGCAACGGGTAGCCCGCGGCCGCCAGCACCAGCCGCAGCGACAGCCGGCTGGTGGCGGCGAGCGCGAGCGCGCACCCGAACAGCGCGCCCAGCAGCCGCAGCGATGGCGCGAACACCGCCAGCGCGATGAGCGCCGCGGCGAGCATCAGCTTGGCGAGCGCGCTGGCGCGGTGCCACAGCGTGCGCCCGGCGCTCGCGTACCAGTCGATCTGCGCGATGGTGTGGATCATGGGCGGCCTTCCGCCGGCGGCAGCAGGTCGGGCCGCACGCGCGCGAGGAAGCGCCCGATGCCGAGCGCCACCAGCGCCTCGATCGCGATGCCCAGCCCCCACAGCGGCACGGCGACGACGCCGAACAGCGCCGTGCGGCCGGCCTGCGCGGCGTGCCCCGCGTGGCCGGGCTCGGGCGAGAAGGCCGGGCTCACGCGCATCCCGACCGCGACCACCGCGAGCCACAGCAGCCCGGACACCGCCTGCGCGCCCGCGGTGGCCGCGGCCAGCGCGCCCGCCTGCGACAGTCGCCGCGCGCCGGCCCGGTAGAGCGGGCGCGCGAGCGCCGTGCCCGCGCCCAGCACCAGCGCGTTGAGACCGATGACGGTGAACCCGCCGTGGCCGATGAACGCGAGGATGGTCACCGCGAGGAACACCACCTGATACCCGCCGGCGGCGCCCAGCAGCACGCCCAGCGGGCCGATGAGGCTGAGGTGGTACTCGAACGGCCCGAGCGGGATCTCCACCGCCATGGCCGCGAGCACCAGCGCGCCGAGCGCGCTCTGGTAGCCCACGCGCCGCGCGTCGCCCGCTCCGCCGCGCGCGCTCAGCATCAGCAGGAGCAGGGCCAGCGCGAGCCCCGGCACCCAGAGCGCCACCGGCAGGAGCCCGTCGGGAATGTGCAGGTGGGCCATGTCACTGCGCCCAGGCGAGGGCGGCCGCGACCGGCTCGGCGCCCGCGGCCGCGAGCGCGTCGAGACCGGCTTCGAGGGTCGCGCCCGTGGTGACGACGTCGTCCACCAGCAGCACGCGCCGGCCCGCCACCGCGGACGCCCGCACGACCCGGAACGCGCCGGCGAGATTGCGCCGCCGCGCCCCCGAGCCGAGCCGCGATTGCGGCGGGGTCGAACGCACCCGCGCCAGCGCGCCCTCGAGTCGCGGCGCGCCGATCACCCGGGCGAGTTGGTCGGCGAGCAACGCCGCCTGGTCGTATCCCCGCTCGCGGCGGCGTGCCGGATGGAGCGGCACGCCGATCACCAGATCGGGAGCGAGCCCCGGCGGCAGCGCGGCGGCCAGGTCCCGAGCGAGCGCGGCCGCGAGCGCCGGGCGTTCCGCGAACTTGAACGCGTGCACCACCCGCGCGGCGCGCTCGTCGTACACCCACGCCGGCCACACCAGGTGCCCGGCGTGGCGCGTGCAGCCCACCGGCTCCCGCCCCCGCGCCAGGCAGTGCACGCACAGCGCGTACGAGAGCCGCGGGATCGCGGCGTGGCAGGCGGCGCACAGCAGCCACGCCGGATCGGCCTCGGCCCCGCATCCCGGACAGCGCTGCGGCAGGGCGAATCCCTCGAAGGCGCGCGGGAGCGCCGCGATCGCCTCTCGGAGCGCGGCCATCGCGCCCGCGGCGGGCGCGCTCAACGCGGCCACCCCACCGCCCGCGCCAGCGGCTCGAGCGGCACCGGGCGCTCGCACCACAGCGCGAGCGAATGACGCGCCTGGTGCACCAGCAGGCCGAGTCCGTCGATGGCGTCGCGGCCGGCGGCTCGCAGACCGAGCACCCACGGCGTGAGCGCGGCGCCGTACACCAGGTCCACGACCAGCGCGCCTCGCGGGATGCGCGCGGGAGCGCACGGCCCACCCGCGCCCGCGAGGGGCGTGGCGTTCACCACCACGTCGGCCGCGGCGAGCGCGTCACCCGCGGGTCCCGCGTCCCAGTCCACGATGGTCGCGCCGCCGATGCCCCCCCAGGCCGCGGCGGCCGCGGCCGGCCGGCGCGCCCACACCGACACCGACGCGCGCGCCGCGAGCAGGGACAGGCCGAGGCTGCGCGCGGCCCCGCCGGCACCCAGCAGCACCACGCGCGCGCCCTCGGGCGAGCGTCCGCGCTCGCGCAACAGGTCGACGAAGCCCGCGCCGTCGGTGGTCTCGCCGCGCGCGACGCCACCGTCGAAGCACACCGTGTTCACCGAGCGCGCGCGCGCGGCCGGCGCGGACACCGTCGCGAGGTGCGCGAGCGCGGCCTCCTTGAGCGGATGCGTGAGGTTCACGCCGCGGAAGCCGGCGGCCGCCAGTTCGCCGAGCGCCGTGCCGAGGCGCTCCGGCCGGACCCGGATCGCCTCGGACCGCCCCTCCAACCCGAGCGCCGCGAGGCCCGCGCGGTGCAGCTCGGGCGAACGCGTGAAGTCCAGCGGGTCGCCGAGCACCCCGAGGCGCATCCCCCCAGCGCTCACCCCGACGCCCCGCGACGCAGACGCAGCAGCATGAGCGTCGCGAACAGGGTGAGCGCCAGGCTGGTGAGCTGGCTCTCGGTCACCGGCCAACCGTCCACGGTGGCGAGCACCGCCCCGGGCTCGTAGGCGCGCGTCAGATCGATCACGATCCGCAGCAGTCCGAACCCGGCGAGGAAGGACCACAGCAGCGTGCCCGGCACGCGCACCCGCCGGCGCACCCCCCAGGCGATGACGAACAGTCCCAGCCCGGCGAACGCGTTGTAGAGCTGCGAGGGGTGGACCGCGACCTGGCCGTAGTCGAGCCCGGCGAACGAGTCGGGCGGGAAGGTCACGCCCCACGGCATCCGGGTCGGGCGTCCGTAGCAGCACCCGTTGAGGAAGCAGCCGATGCGCCCGAACATGGTGCCGAGGGCGAGCGACGGGGTGAGCGCGTCGGCCACGGTCCACATCGGCAGCCGCAGCCGGCGCGCCGCCGCGAGTCCGGCCAGCGTGCCGCCGACGATGCCTCCGTATAGCGTCAGCCCCCCCTGCCAGAGCGCGAACACGCTGCCCCATTGGCGGCGGAAGTCCTCGAGATGCTCCATCACGTAGAGCAGGCGGGCGCCGAGCACCGAGGACAGCAGTGTGACCAGGATGACGGTGATCACCGCGTCCTCGTCGAGCGACAGGCGGCGCGCCTCGCGCAACGCCAGCCAGGTGCCGACCAGGAACGCGATGGCGAGCATGAGCCCGTACGACCGCACGTGCAGCACGCCCCAGTCGAGGATCTCGGGATGCACGGGGTCAGAACTCCCGGCGCCGCAGCGCCACGTTCTGGAGCAGGCCGAGCTGGACCCCGTTGACGATGAGCGCGGTGCCGCCATACGACAGCAGGGGCAGCGGCAACCCGGTCACGGGGGCCCAGCCGATGGTCATGAGCATGTTCACCATCACATGGTAGAAGAGCGCCGACACCAGACCCAGGGCCATCAGGCTCGCGAACGCGCCGCGCGCCACCACCGCGAGGCGCAACCCGCGCAGGATGATGACAACGTAGAGTAGCATCACGGTCAACGACCCGATGAAGCCGAGCTCCTCGCCCACCACCGAGTAGATGAAGTCGGTGTGGCGCATCGGGAGGAACGCGAGCGCCTTCTGCGTGCCCTTGAGATAGCCCTTCCCCAGCATCCCGCCCGATCCGATCGCGATCCGCGACTGGATGATCTGGTAGCCCGAGCCGTAGGGATCGTGGTCGGGGTTGAGGAAGGTCTCGATGCGGCGCTTCTGATAGTCCTCGAGATGATTCCAGATCCGCGGCATCGAGGCCCCCACCGCGACGTTGAGCAGGATCATCACCGCGAGCATCGGCAGGCGCGGGCGCGCCAGCGCGACCAGGCCGACGAACAGCCCGGCGAACCACCACAGCGAGCCGGTGATGAAGAACAGCGCCACGTTGAACACCGGCGCGAGCCCGAGCAGCAGATTGCCGAGCGGCATGCCGGCCCAGAAGTACATCGCCACCAGGATGACCGGGAACGAGACCGAGGTGCCGAGATCGGGCTCACGCGCCACCAGCACGAACGGCACCAGCACGAGGAACAGGGGCGGCAGCCAGTGACGCATCCGCCGCAGGTCGAGCTTGGGATCGTCGAAGCGCCGTGCCAGCAGCACCACCGTGGCGATCTTCGCCACCTCCGAGGGCTGGAACTTGAGCGGCCCGATCTCGAGCCAGCGCTTGGCGCCCATCGCGCTGTGGCCAGCGACCAGCACCAGCACGAGCATGAGCAGCGACACTCCGTAGAGCGGCCACGCCAGCGCGTCGTACACCCGCAGCGGCACCGCGGCCGCGGCCCACGCCGCCACCAGCGCCACGCCCGCCCACAGCAGCTGGCGCGTCCACAGCCCCTCGTGCGCGCCCGGCACCGAGGTGGCGCTGAACACCATGGCCAGCCCGATCGCGACCAGTCCGATCGCGGCCAGCGCGAGGGGCACGTCGAGGGGCGGAACGCGGAGTCGCAGCCTAATCGGCAACCGTGTCTCCCGTGGTGTCGGCCGGGGTCTTCACCGCCGCGGCCGGGCGCGGCCGGAACATCGCCGCCTGGACCGAGTCGGGCAGCAGCATGCGCGCGAGCACGCGGGCCGCGCGCGGCGCGGCCACGCTGCCGCCGTGACCGCTGTTCTCCACCACCATCGCGATGACGACGCGCGGATCCTCGACCGGCGCGTAGCACACGAACAGCGCGTGGTCCTTCCCGTGCGGATTCTGCGCCGTGCCGGTCTTGCCCGCCACCCGCACCCCCGGCAGCCTCGCGGCGGTCCCGGTGCCGGTCTGGATCACGCGCTCGAGCGCGTCGTGCACCGCGCTCCACACCTCCGGCGCCGCCTCGACGCCGCCGGGGGGCGGCCGCTGGACATGGAACTCGCGCGACCCGCCCACGCCCTTGACGATATGCGGCCTCAGCGCATGCCCGCCGTTCGCGGTCTCGGCGACCATCAGCGCCAGCTGCAGCGGGGTCAGCAGCAGCTCGCCCTGGCCGATGGCGAGATTGAGCATCAGGCCCTTCCTCCACTTCCCCTTGCCCCAGCGCCGGTCGTACCACTCCGCGTCCGGGATGAGGCCGCGCCGTTCCTCGGGCAGGTCCACGCCGGTCTTCTCGCCCAGTCCGAAGTCGCGCGCCGTGCGCGACAGCTCGTCGAGCCCGAGCCGGAGCCCGATCTGATAGAAGTAGATGTCGCAGGAGTGCTGGAGGGCGCCGATGAAGTCGAGCGAGCCGTGCCCGCGGGGATTCCAGCACCCGAACGACCGCCCGCCGAACTGGAAGTGCCCGGTGCACGGCGCCATCTTCGTATCGGGGCGCGCGATCCCGCTGCGCAGGGCGGCCACCATGGTGACGATCTTGAAGGTCGAGCCGGGCGGATAGACGCCCTGGATCGCGCGGTCGAGCAGCGGGTTCGAGCCCCCGCTCGACAGCTCCTCCCAGCGCTCGCGCGACAGACCGGTGGAGAACTCGTTGGGGTCGAAGGTCGGCCGGCTCACCAGCGCGAGGATCCCGCCGTCGCGCGGGTCGAGCACCACCGCGGCGCCGCGCTCCACGTCCCCCATCGCCTCCTCGAGCGCGCGCTGCGCCTTGAGATCGAGCGTGAGAGTGAGATTGAGCCCGGGCACCGGCGGCCGCGGCGGCCCCTCGGTGAGCGTGGACACGCGCCGGCCCATCGCGTTGACCACCACGAACTCGGCGCCATCCACCCCGCGCAGCAGTTCCTCGTAGGAGCGCTCGACGCCGCTGCGGCCGATCAGGTCGCCCGATCGGTAACCGAGCGCCTCACGGGTCACCAGCTCGCGATCGTTGATCTCCCCGGCATAGCCGAGCAGGTGCGCCGCCAGCGTGCCGTTCGGATAGCGGCGGATGGGCTCGACCTGCACCTCGAGGCCGGGGAGGTCGCCCCGCACCTCCTCGACCGCGGCCAGCACCTCGAACGGGGCGTTCCGCCGCAGCACCCCGGACTGGCCGGAAGCGTTGGCCACCGCCACGCAACGCCGGACCTGCGCCGAGTCGATCCGGGTGATCCCGCTCACCTGCGCGATCCACGCCGCGCTGCCCGACTCCGCGATCCGGTGCGCGCTCTCGGCCGGGAACGGGCGGAACAGGATGGTGAACGAGGGCGCGCTGTCGGCGAGCAGCCCGCCGTTGCGGTCGAAGATCGCCCCGCGGGGAGCGCGCAGCACCTCGAGGCGGACGCGGTTCTCCTTCGAGAGCTCGCCGTACTTGTCGTGACCCACCACCTGCAGCCGGAGCAGGCCGAGCACCACGAGCGCGAAACCCGCCCCCGCCAGCGCGGCGAGCAGCCGGAAGCGCCCCTCCCTAAGCGGACGGACGCGGACCGGCAGCAGCATGGCCGAACAGCGGTTGCCCGCCGAGCTGGCGGACCAGCCCGAGCAGTGCGGTGCCCGCGATGGCGCTCACGGCCGCGGCCAGCGCGATCCGTCCCGCCAGCAGCGGGACCGCCGCCAGCCCGCGCGACTCGAACATCGCGACCCACGCCTGGTGCGCCAGGGTGGCGAGGAAGAACAGCACCAGCTGGGTCCGCGCGCTGTCGCGCACCACGGTGCGCCTCAGGCGTCCGGCGACGTAGCCCACCAGCGCCAGCGCCAGCGCGTGGCGCCCGAGCCAGTGGGCCGCGTCGAGATCCGCGAACAGCCCGAGGACCAGGCCGAACGTGGAGCCCCAGGACTCGCCGTGGCGCAGGGCCCACAGCACGGTGACGAACGCCAGCACGTCGAGGACGACGCCGCGCGCGGCCAGCGTCGAGAGCGCGGTCGAGCGCAGCAACAGCGCGACGAACGCCAGGGTGAGCAGCGAGGCCAGCGCTCTCACGGCGCGCCCCGTGCGCGCGCCGGACGCAGCAGCACGAAGGCGTGCCGGATCCTCGACAGACGCGCCGCCGGGTCCACCTCGATGTCCTGGGTGAGTCCGCTGGGGTCGGGCCGCGCGCGCACCACGCGCCCGACCGGCAGCCCGCGCGGATAGCGCATGGTGAGCCCCGACGTGAGCACGCGCTGGCCCGCGCGCACGGTATCCGAGAGCGGCACGCCGGTGAGCACCAGGCGCGGGTGGGGCGAGGTGGCCGCGCGCAGCACCCCGAGCACGCTGGTGCTCTCGACCTCGCACGCGACCGCCGAGTTGGGATCGGTGAGCAGCACCACGCGCGCGAGGGTCGGCCACACCTCGCCGACGCGCCCGAGCAGGCCCTCGCGCGTCACCACCACGTCGCCCTCCTGGACACCCTGCCTCCGTCCGGCGCTCACCGTGGCCGCGAGCGGCTGGGCGTCGCCCGCCAGCGCCAGCACCTCGACCGGCCGCAGGATGGCACCCGGCGGCACCGGGAGGCCGAGACTGTCGCGCAGGCGGAGGTTCTCGACCCCGGCCACCCGCAACCGCTGGTTCTCGATCTCGAGCTGGGCGATGCGCAGGTGGAGCTGCTGGTTCTCGCGCCAGGCCGCGGCCATGCGATCGGCGGAGAGCACCAGGCGGTCGAACGGCGCGAACACCCACGCCCCGGCGCCTCGCAGCGCACCCTGCGGGATGTGCTCGCCCGCCACCAGCAGGACCAGCGAGAGCGTCGCGTAGGCACCCAGGAGGACGCCGCTGCGGCGCTCCGCCGGCGGCAGGAAGCCTCCCATGCGCTCAGTCCCGGCGCCCGCTCACCAGCACCTTCTCGAAGTCCTCGGGGTGCTCGAGGATCTTGCCCGCTCCGAGCACGACCGAGGTGAGCGGGTCCTGGGCGATACGGATGTTGAGATTGGTGACCTCGCGCAGCAGCAGGTCCAGGCCGCGCAGCAGCGCGCCTCCCCCGGTCAGGAAGATCCCGCGGTCGACGATGTCCGCGGCGAGCTCCGGCGGGGTGCGCTCGAGGCATTCGCGCAGCGCGTTGACGATCGCCCCCACCGGTTCCTGGAGCGCCTCGCGGATCTCCACGCTCGAGACGCGCAGCGTGCGCGGGATCCCGCGCACCAGGTCGCGCCCCTTGATCTCCATGTCCATCTCCTCGGGCAGCGGGAACGCCGAGCCGATCTCGATCTTGATGCGCTCCGCGGTCTGCTCGCCGATCATCATGTTGTACGCCTTCTTGGCGTAGTTGACGATCGCCTCGTCCATCTCGTCTCCGCCGATGCGGATCGAGGTCTTGGTGACGATGCCATTGAGCGCGATGACCGCGATCTCGGTGGTGCCGCCGCCGATGTCCACCACCATGTTGCCGGTGGGCGTGTCGACCGGGAGCCCGACGCCGATGGCGGCGGCGATGGGCTCGGGCACCAGCATCACCTCGCGCGCGCCCGCCCGCACGGCGGAGTCGTTCACCGCGCGCCGCTCGACCTCGGTGATGCCCGAGGGCACGCAGATGATGATGCGCGGGCGCACCAGGAACTTGTGCTTCTGGACCCGGTGCACGAACTCGCGCAGCAGGTCCTCGGTGATCTCGAAGTCGGCGATGACGCCGTCCTTCAATGGCCGCACCGCGTTGATCTCGTCCGGGGTGCGCCCGAGCATGAGCTTGGCCTCGGAGCCCACGGCGAGCACCTTGCCCGTGGCCTTGTCCACCGCCACCACGGAGGGCTCGTTGAGGACGATACCGCGGCCCTTCACGAACACCAGGGTGTTCGCGGTGCCGAGATCCATGGCGACGTCGGTGGAGAAGAAGCCCATCAGGCTGTCGAGGAACATCCCTGCCCTCCGGCTGGGTTCTGGAGCGAGGGTCGTCGGAGTGTCACGAATGGCGACGCCGGCTGGGGAGGTGAAGCAGGGTGTCGGGCTCGGGCATCCCTGCCCGCCGGGCGGCTGCACGCTAGCATCGGAAAGCGGGATGCCGCAAGGCGTTCGTCCCGCGCATCCGCCTCCGGCGCGGGCCGGGCCCTCGCCCGCCCAGCCGCGGCGCCCTCCCGGTGGAGTGGCGGCAGCCGTCGGCGGCGACGACGATTCCTCCGGCCGACGGCATCGCGGAGGCGCCCGCGCGGTCCCCGCGCGCTCGCACCGGCCATGGTTCGCGCGTCTGGTGAGCGATGGCGCGGTCCTTGCGCCTTACCAGGTTTGCCGGTGGGGTCCGTGCCTTCCCGGCAACTCGAAGGTCGGGTGCCGTCAGGCTCTCCCGGCACCCGCGGCGCGGCGCTCTTCCTCCAGGGGGCGCCGTCGTCCTTTGCGGGCGCAGTCCGGCGCGCGGCGGGGTATCACGGAGGTGGCGCTGCCGTTGACCGCGTTTTGGCGCCGGTGCTAGCCTGTCGACTCGATGATTCCGGCCCCTCGCGAGCCTGCACGATGAGTCTGAGACGTCTCGCGGTCCTCTTCGTCCCCGTCCTCCTCGGGCTCGTGTCGGCGACCCTGCCGGGCCGTGCGCAGAGCCCGTCCCCCCGTTTCGCGTTCGCCGACACCACCCTGCTGCGCGACACGCTGGGGCTGACCTTCGAGAACCTGTTCCCGGTCGCCGACAGCCTGCGGGTCACGCCCGACACCCTGCGCGCGCTCTCGATCCGCTACCGCGCTCCGCTGTGGCGCATCCTGCGCCTGGCCGACAGTCTCGCGGTGCCGATGGACAGCGTGAGCGCGGTGATGGAGCGCGAGCGCTTCAACCCGCTCTCCGCCGTCGGGAGGCATCAGAACGCGTTCGCCTACACCAGCACGTACAACATCGCGAGGACCTCCGGGACCTGGTCCAACACCTCGGATTGGAACCGGATCTCGGGGCCGCTGGTGGTCAAGAACACGACCTCGGTCACGATGGAGCGGGACAATGCGACCAACGGCACCTCGGTGCGGCAGACGCGCGACATGACCACCGAGGCCGGCTGGCGGGTCTCCCCCGATTTCTCGGTGGGCGCGCGCGCCCATATCTACCGTTTCGACGCGGCGGCCCTGCGGCAGGGATCGAGCGACGCCGCCACCACCAACGAGTTCTCCGCGCCGCTGCGCCTGCGTGCGCGGCCTGCCAAGGACTTCACGACCGAGCTCAACCTGCTGCCGGGGGTGGTCGAGCTGAGCGATCTGCGCCAGGTCAAGCGCGGCTCGAGCGCCCAGATCGACGGACGCGCGCGCTATTCGAGGGGCTCCGCGTTCACCGGCGACCTGAGCGGCGTGCTCTCCGGCAATCTGGCCCGCACCCGGCTGCCCACCTCTCCCCTGACGCTGAGGACCGAGGACAGGCGGACGGCGATGAATGGCACCGTGGGGCTGTTCCCGAACGAGCCGCTGGGCGCCAATCTGACCTTTCGTCTCGGACAGACCGCGGTCGGGACCCCGCTCGACAGCGGACGGGTGCAGCAGCTGGTCACGCGGGACAATGGCGCGGACCTGACGGTGGCCGGACGGCTCGACAACGACCGGCTGATCAACGTCGGCGGTCACTACTGGAACTCACGGCGCGTCCAGAACAACCTCCTGAACTCGGTCAGCACCGGCAAGCACATCGGGCTCACCGTCGACGGGCGTTACACCCTGGTGGGAGTGGAATTGACGGGGCAGTTCGCCAACGCTTTCGAGCGGCCGGAGTACCCCCAGCGCGGGCCGGCGGGGGGCTACGGCCAGCGCAGCCATGCGCGCTCCATCGATGTCGACGCCCGGCGCACGCTGGCGAGCGGGCTGCTGCTCCTGCGGGCCAAGGCCAACGTCCGGCTGACCTCCGACCGCTACTACGTCATCAAGAGCTACCCGACGCCCCCGGTCGACAACGACCGCTACGACCAGGGCTACCGGCTCGAGTTACGGTACACGCACAGCGAGGCCCTCAACAGCGGCATCGCACTCGACGTGCACCGCACGCTCACCATCAACATCCCGAAGGAAGCCACGGGTTCGAACAACGAGGATCGCCGGTACACCGCGGAGTGGCAATGGAGCTACCGCCTGTTCCGCGACCTCACCGCCAGCCAGAGCAACGCGATCACCGCCGACTACATGCGCTACACCTACCAGCCACTGGCCTCCCGGCTCGCGCTGCTCTACCGGACGACCACCACGCTCGCCGCCGTGCTCTCGCCCCGCTTCGACTTCAACGTGTCCCATAACGTGATCCACCAGCCCGGAGGCAACTTCACGGTGCAGCCCGACGGACTCGAGGCGCTCACCAAGTCCGACCTGACCAAGAGCTACCAGCTCAGCGGGGCCTTCTCGTACCGCCCCGCCAATCCCGTCGCGCTCACCATCCGCCCGGCCTACAACGCGGGCCTCCGGAGCGCCACCCAGAACGGAGTGATGGTCCCCAGCCGCTCGGACAAGGGTTTCTCGTTCGCGGGCGGCGCCACCCTGAACGTCCCGATCGGCGAGCGCGCCCGGCTCACCGGCACCATCAACCGCTCGAGTTCGAGCGCGAGCTCGACGACCTACGTGCAGGGAGTCCCGAAGGTGCAGCCGGCGACCTCCCAGGGCTTCTGGAACGGCAGTCTCAACCTCTCGTGGACCCTGTGATGCGCTCACTCTCCCGACTGACTCTCTCGCTCACCCTGACGTGGCTCGCCACGGTCGGCCTGGCCGGTGGCTGCGAACTCTTCAGGCCCGCCACGGCCGAGGGACCCCCGCCCGCCAAGGAGCTCGTGCACGAGGACTTCAGTTCGCCCGAGGCCACGCTCGCGACCATGGTCGGCGCGGTCGCGGCCAAGGTGCCCGGGGTGCGCAGCTGGATGAACTCGCTCGCGGACCCGCAGCGTGACAACGGCGCGGCGTTCTCGGCCCTGTTCGACGAGACCGTGGTGCTGGCGTACGGGACCGGCGCGCCCTCCTCCTGGGGGAGGACGCAGGAGGAGACGTTCTACGGGGACTTCCTCAGCAAGTGGAGGACCGGCCGGGACTCCCTCGCCTGGCGCCCGGTCGAGAACCTGCCCGATCCCGACCCCGACCCCGCGACCCCCGACCTCCGCGTGCTCATCCGAGACTACCAGGTCTGGAACGTGACGCCGCAGCCGGACGGTTCGGTCACCTACCAGCGCATCGCCATCGGCCGCGGCTATCTCACCTTCCTTCGCAGCGGGTCAGCCTGGAGGCTGCTGCAGTGGGACGACCGCGTGGATCCGGTCATCACCGCCACGCCGCCAGCCGGCCAGTTGCAGGACCGGTCCTACTCGTGGCGGCGCCTCGAGTCCACTGGAGGAGGATCATGAAGACGGCGCTCCGCCTGGTCGCGTGCGGCCTGGCGCTCACGGTGCTCTCGCTGGGCCTCGCGGGGTGTTTCGATCCCTTCAGCCCTCGCATCGCGACCGGGATCGGGATCGCCCAGAAGAAGCCCGTGCCCAACACCCCCGAGGGCGTGATCCTGCTGTTCCAGTGGTGCTATCGGAATCGCGCCCTGGCCGAGTACAAGGAGATCTTCACCGACGACTACGTGTTCACGTTCTCGGCCCTCGACCCGTTCGGCGCGCCCTATCGCGACCGTCCCTGGCGTCGCGAGGACGAACTCATCTCCGCCGAGCGCCTGTTCGTCACCGGGAACGCGGGCGAGGAGGCCGCCACCGCCATCACCCTCAATTTCGGCAACACGCTGGTGGATTTCGCCGACGACCGCAGGGGCAAGGACCCCAGGTACCACCGCTCGGTGAACGTCCGGGTGGTCCTCGACGTGCAGCGCCCATCGGACGTCCTGAACGTGGATGGGGACGCGAAGTTCTATGTCGTGCGCGGCGATTCCGCGGCCATCCCGCCCGAGATCCATCTCCAGCCCGACTCCCTGCGCTGGTACATCGAGGGCTGGGAGGACAACACGGTCCAGTCCGCCGCCGCGGCACACGCGAGGCCGACGGCGTCGACCCCGGTCACGCGCGGCCTCCGCGCTGCGGACCCGGCGGCCGCGGCTCCGACCCACAGCCTGTCCTTCGGCCAGTTGAAGGCGCTCTATCGCTCGGACGCCACGCTGGCCGGGGCGTCCCGGGGCAGGCTCCCCTCGCGCACGCCCTGACCTCCGGGGCCGCGCCGGCGGCCGGACAGGTGGTCGAGGCTTCAGCGTCCCCGGGACCCGGCGTGGGGCTCCCGCCGCGCGGGCCCAGGCACGACCGCCGCGCGGGCACAAGCACGAAGGGCGCCCCGTGAAGGGCGCCCCCATGCGACCTGAAGCCGCGATCGACTAGAACGAGTAGGTCGCGGAGACCCGGCCGAACAACGGGTAGCTGTTGTTCCCGAACAGGTACGTGGTCGGGTTGTGGAAGAAGTCCTCGATCAGCGTGCCGTCGAACTGCAGCGTGCCGAGCTTGACGCCCGCGCCGAGGTGCATCGAGAAGTCCGAATACGCGTACTTCGTGATCACCTCGCGCTTCAGCGGCTGCACCGGCGTCCCGCCCTGCTCGTAGGTCCGGACCTCGGTGTACTTGTCGTTGCCGAACATCACCTTGTCGCCACCGAAGCGGAGCGTGAGCCAGGGGTTCACGTGGGTCTCGAGGGCGGCGAACATCGTCGGCATCGTGCTGTACGTGTCCTTGTAACGGTACGAGTAGTACCGGCCGTCGTACCCTTCCGAGCCGAGCCGGTCGGTCTTCTGCTCGTCCACGGAGGAAGCGAACGTGAAGCCGGCCACGAACAGGTCGTTCTGGTTGAGCGTCCAGTTGCCGGCCAATCCCACCTGCCAGCCCTTCTCGGTGTGCGTGTCCAGCGTGTCCCGCGCCCGGTAGAGGGCCCCATTGACCGTCGGGTCCTGATTCGGATGGAAGGTCGACGACAGGTCGAACGAGAACATCTTGAACACCGGGATCACCATCACGTTCGGCTGCCACTGCCACATCAGGCGGGCGGAGGCCAGATAGGCCGCGCCGCCGTCCTCTTTGAGATTCCCGTAGATGCTGCCGTCATCCATCCAGTTGTAGTAGCTGTAGTTCTTGGTCTCGAACTTCCGGCTCTCGTACAGGAAGGCCACCTCGGCCTTGGTGTTCGGGTTGAGCTCGAAGCCCAGCCCGCCACCGAAGCCCATGGAGTTCCGGTCGTAGTTGCCATCGCCCAGCAGGTTCTGCTGGTTGTAGTCGTTCTTGGTCGAGTCGGGCGTGAACTTGTGGAAGGTCCGATTCACCCGCAGTCCGAGGCTCATGGTGCCGAACTTCTTGCCCCACATGAGGTCGAACGCCTGGTTGTACCCGCCACTGTTCGGGTCGTAGCCCAGGAGACCGGTGTCGAGCCACGTGTTCGGGGTGCCCAGCTCGGGGGCCTGGTCGCGCATGTGGAACGAGAACGTGCCGAACTTGCCGTCCCACAGGTTCCCGAGCACCGCGCCGATGCTGCGGTCATAGGTGTACTGCCCGGCGTACTGGACACCCAGCTGAGGGGCCCCGCCGCCGCCGTAGTAGTCGCTCTGACCGAAGTCGCCGTACACGAGGTTGCCCACGTTCGGCACGCACGACGGGTAGGCGAAGATGTTCGTGTAGTCCTTGATGTAGTCGCCCTGCACGTCCAGACCCTCGACGCGGGCGGCCTGGCCGAATGCCACGACCGGGAGCGCGATGGCGAGGACGGTGAGGGTCATCATCTTCTTGAGTCGAGACTGCATATTGGAAAGCCTCCTTGGCGAGAGAGAGCTGAGACGCCACGATGCAGATCAAGCCAGACTTCATGTGGCCAGTGCTACAACGCGGTCAGGTTCCGAGCCCCACCTCCTTTCAATGGATTCTTGGATGATCCCCATAACAAGCCAAATGCTCCATCACTTCCATGGGATGGAGCTCACGCTGAAATGCCAGAACCTAGCCTCCCGGTGGAGGGTCCTGGCGAACGCCCGGACGCACGGTAGGAAAGGGCACGGAAGCTTGTCAAGGCGATTCTTCCCGGGCGGGCCGGTCGGGAGCCGCTCCACGAGGCCTCCGGATGTCCACGAGTTGGATGGCCAATGCGCTGTCGTACAACGGATTGTCGCGGTCCATCGAGCCCATCCGGACGCGCCCCTGGGCATGGGCGAAGTACCCCCCGCCGAGCGCCAGTCCGACGTGGGCCACGCGTTCACCGGGCGGGGCGAAGAACAGCAGGTCCCCGGGCGCCACCTGCGAGCCGCGCGGGAGCCTGCGGGACGCCCGGCGCTGCTGATGCGCGTCGCGCGGTAGATCCAGCCCCTGCTCCGCCATCACCTGCTGGACGAATCCCGAACAGTCGAACCCCGCGCTGCTCCGCCCACCCCACAGGTAGGGCACCCCGAGCAGCGATTCGACGCGGGAGATGAGCGCGGGAGCCCGCTGCCGGTCGCTCGCGAGCGCCGTGGCCTCCACCCAGCCCCGGCGCCCATCGGGCAGTTCGACCTGGCGGAACCCGGCGCGCGCGCGGCCCGGGATCACCCGCGTGTTCCAGTGGAGCGGGCTCACCTGCAGGCCCGCGCCCGGCCGGGAGCGGGCCAGGACGACCGGCGTCTCCACGCGCGCGCGGGCCCGGCGGCGCCAGCTCTCCGCTCGCGCCGCGGTCGTTCCCACCAGCCCCCAGGCCCGCACCCAGCCCCGGTACCCATCGGCGTCGTTCTCGACCCGCCACCAGCGGCCGTCCCGCCCCACCCCGAGCACCCGGACGGTCTCTCCCATCAGCAGCTGGCTCCGCATCTCGCTCGCATGGTCGGGCGCGCGCCGCAGGTCGAGGACCGCGCTCGCCACCACGGCGCGAGGATGCGGAGGACCGGTCACTCGAACCCCGGGCCGACGAGCGTGAAGCGCCCGAACCCCTCGCGGTCGACGAACACGAACCGGCGGCTCGGCTGGTTGTAGTACCAGATCTCGATCTGCCCGGAGACCGGGCTCGCGGGGCGGGACTCGACCTGGTCGGCCGGCCCATAGGTGATGTAGATGCGCCCCATGTCCGAGCGCCAGCCCGGTCCGAAACCCTGGAAATGCTGCTCGGCGTAGCGCAGGCGGCGGAAGAACTCGAGCAGCGCCTCGTTGCGCGGGGTGTCGGGCGAGGGGTCGCGGCGCTTCCAGAACTCCTCCCAGCCGCGTGCCTGATCCTCGGGCGCGAGCGCCTTCAGGCGCTCGATCTCGCCGGGCTCGGCGAGGTAGGAGAGCGGCTCGAGCAGGCGCAGGAACTCCTTGCCACGGGGCGGGCCGCTCTCCTCGACCTCGAAGGACCGCTCCGCGCGCCAGCGCGAGCGACCCTCCACCAGCTCGACCTGGAACACGTAGCTCCCCAGGAACAGGTCGCTCCGCGACGGTCGCAGGACGAGCGAATCAGCGGAGTGGGCGAGCGTCACGGTCTCGGTGCCGGCGACCATCTCGTCGGCCCGGTCGTCCAGGATCCGGTAATGGAGGGGATAGGTGCGGGGCCATGCCCCGGGACGGCGGTCGAACAGCGAGACCCGGGCGCCGAGTTGCGTCACCTCGAGACCGAATCGCCGGCCCGCGGCGGGTCGGAACCCCCCCGCCGAGTCCGCCACCCCGAGCTCGATGTCGGAGAAGCCGAGCGGCATCTTCGCGTAGTCGGGCAGGTCGAGCGCGCTCGACACGGTCGAGAGCTCCTTCGAGTTCAGGTCGCGCACCGAGACGTCGACCCGATAGCGCCCGGGAGGCACCGCGAGCGTGCGCCGCTCGGCGAGCGTCGCCCCGGGCTCGCGCGTGACCGCGAAGCCCCCGACGACGATGCGGCGGCTCCACACGTCGCCGAACAGGCGCCCCTTCCCACTCGGACGCAGCGCCACCGTGAACTCCGCCCCGGCCGCGTACCCCGCGGGGACCTTGAGCCACTGGAGCTCGGTGTGGGGCACGGTGATGGTCACCCCGGCGGCGGGCTGGCCCGCGGCATCCACCGAGATCGCCACGTCGGCGGTGAACTCGGGCTGGCGCGTGGCCCTCAGCGGGGCCAGGTCCTCGGCCAGCGCGGCGCGCGCGGCACCGCACGTTCCGATGAGTGCGGCGAGGAGGACGGACGCCAGTCGGCGGGCGCGAGGGCTCAGGCAGGACACGCGCGAAACGCTAGCACAGGGGGCGGGGGCCACAAAGCGTTCGAACCCACTACTGGTGGCGCCCCGGTTGTGTCATCATCGGCACGGGCCGGGAAGAGGTGGACCGACCGGGTCCCCCGTAGGACATGCTCACGAACCGACCACTCCGTTACAGCTTCGTGCGCTTGGCCGCAGCGCTCTCCTTGCTTCTCGGCGCATACCCGCTCACGGCGGGCGCCACCGCGCTCGCCCGGGGTGGCGTGTTTCCGCAGGCCGTGCGCGAGGCCTTCGACTCCGGCGTCTTCGCCGTGGGACCTCCGCCGGCGAGCGCCAGCGGCGTCGTGCAGACCGAGTGGCGGATCCCGATCGTGATGATCGCGTTCAGCGACCGGCCACTGACCTACTCCGCCGCGGACTTCGAGCCGGCGCTGTTCGACACCACGGGAGCCAACCCGCACGGAAGCGCCGCGGAGTACTGGCGCTGGGCCTCCGGTGGCCGCGTGCGCATCAGCGGGCGGGTGGTCGCGACCGTGACCCTGCCCAACGACGTCGCCTACTACGGCGCCAACTCCTACGGTCTCAACACCACCTCCACCCCCCATAACATCTATGGCGCGATCCGCGACGCGCTCGCCGCATGCGAGGCCTCGGTGAACTGGTCGGAGTTCGACAACGATCACGATGGTTACGTCGACATGCTGTGGGTCATCCACGCGGGCGTGGGGGGCGAAGTGGGGTTCGACCACAATTCGATGTGGTCCCTCACCTCGCGCATGTCGACGGGCTGGACGTACGGGACCCCATTCGTGACCTCGGACCCGGTTCCGGACTCCCCCTCCCAGATGATGCGGCTCGACCGCTTCTCCACCCTGCCCGAGCTGTCCCCGCAGGCGGCCGGACGGCGATCCGAGATCGGGGTCTATTGCCACGAGTTCGGCCACGCGCTCGGATTGCCCGACCTGTATGACGCCGGATCGCTGATCAGCAGCAACAACGGCCCCGGCAACTGGTCGCTCATGGCGACCGGGGGGCGCGGCGCCGACGGCGCGCACCCGGAGCGCCCGGCGCATCCCGGCGCGTGGCCGATGAAGGCGCTGGGATGGGCCACGGCGGTGCGCCCCACGCGGGACACCACCATCACCCTGGCGCCGATCGAGACCGGCGGTCCGGTGCTCGAGGTGTGGTTCGAGGGCGAGGACTCCCCCGAGCACTTCCTGCTCGAGAACCGGCAGCGCCTCGGCTTCGACGAGTACCTGATGTCCGAGGGCCTGCTGGTCTATCACCTCGACCAGTCGGTCATCGATGCGCGCCTCGCCGCCAACCGGATCAACTCCGGCCCCACCCCGGGGCTGAAGCTGGTCGAAGCGGATGGGAACGACGACATCTACCGGGGGATCAACCGTGGCGATGGGCGCGATCCCTTCCCGGGGAGCCTCGGAGTGACGCTCTTCGACGACAGCACGTTGCCCAGCAGCGCCACCTTCATGGGCGCGCCCACCGGCGTCTCGATCAGCGACATCACCCCCTCCGGCGACGACATGCGATTCACCCTCCGGGTCGAGGCGCCCGGCTGGCAGCCGGTGCGCGATCGCACCGAGCCGGGCTACGCGCCGATCGAGGTCTACAGCCCGGCGCGCGCCGCCGTGGTGGACCCGGGCGGCACGATCTCGCTGGTGCGCAGCGAACTGCGCGCCGGCGTGCCGAAGGTGGTATTGCGCACCCGCCGCGACGGCGTGTGGAGCCCGGGCGAGGAGATCAGCACCTCCCCGAGTTCGGCGCTCAGCCCCAGCCTCGCGTCGCTGCCGGGGGGCGACCTCGCGGTGGCCTGGAGCGACACGCGGGGCGGGACCGCGCGCATCTACTATCGCACCCGGCTGCGCGGCACGTGGACCGCGGAGCGCCCGCTCGCGCAACTGCCCGGTGACGCCTATCGGCCGGCGCTCGCCGCGGACGCGAACGGCACCGTGTACGCCACCTGGCTCCAGGTGATCGGGCAGCGGCTGGCCGTGATGTTCATGCGTTTCGCCTACGCCTCGCCGTTCGGGACTCCGAGCGTCCTCTCCGACAGCACGCAGACCCCGGACGACCCCAGCATCACCGCCTCGGCCGGCGGGCGCGCCTACGTGATGTGGGCCGATCGGAACTCGCGCCCGCGCATGTTCTGGTTCGCCCGCTTCAGCGAGGACTCCGGGCTGAGTGCGCGCCAGACGCTCAACCCCCTCCCGGGCCGTGATCCGGGGGCCTACTCGGGAGTCGCCGACTCGTCCGGCCGGCTCCACACAGTGTGGTTCCAGGGCTCGGGCGGCGTCAGCGAGATCCACTACCAGCGGCGCGACTTCACGGGTCTGACCTCGCTGCCCGACACCGTGATCGAGGTGCGGACCGAATCGCTCCAGAGCCCGATCCTGGAGGCGGATCCCCGCGGGGCGCTCCACCTCGCGTACGAAGCCCTGGGAATCGGGACGCAGCAGATCAAGTACAAGCGCTGGCGTGACTCGCTCGGCTGGGATGCGCGGTCCACCACGGTGACCGCCGCCAGCGACGGCTTCGCCTACGGGCCCGCGGTGCTGCCGCTGTCGCCGGGACGCCTGACCGTGCTCTACACCACCTACGTCGGGAGTGCCGCGGGCTTCTTCGAACGCGACCGCACACTCGATCCGCCCCCGGTGACCGCGGTGGTGCCCGAGCGCGCATCCACGGGGGTGTCGCTGGCCGCCATCCCGAATCCGGTCCGCTCGGGGGCCGCCCTCGCGCTGCACTGGAATGGCGCGGCGACCGGCGCCCCGGCCGAGGTCGAGGTGTTCGACATCGCGGGCCGGCGGGTGGCACGAGCGCCGCTGCGCCCGGCCGCCGGCGGGAGCGTCGCGCAGTTCGAGCCCGACCGCACGGCCCGGTGGGGCGCGGGACTCTACTTCGTGCGCACGCTCGATGGCCGCGCGACCACGCGGCTGGTGGTGCTCCGTTAGCCGCGCGCTCCGCGGCGCGCTGGCGCTCGCGCTGGCGCTCGCGGCGACGTCCGCGCGCGCGCAGGAGTCCCCGCTCCTCGGCGGCTACCTGCCGCTCGACGGGGAGCGACTGGAACACTGGGGCTGGAGCGGCGCGTGGGTCTTCCCGGTCGGCGACCGCTTCGACTACACCCGCGCCGACGATGGCGGGGACGGCGGATTCACGCTGCTGCGCGGCGTGCAACGCGAGGGCCGCGGACACACCGGCGCCGACCTCGGGGACGGGCACGCGGGCGGGCCGGTGCGCGCCGCGGCCGCGGGCCTGGTGGTGCGCGTGTCGGACGCGGCGGGCGGGTACGGTCGCCACGTGGTGCTCGCGCACCGGCTCGCCGACGGCGGCCTCGCCTACACCGTGTACGCCCATCTCGGCCCCGGCGGCCCCCCGCTGCAGGCCGGCGAGGCCGTGGGCGTGGGCCAGCCCATCGGGGTGGTGGGACGGAGCGGGCGCGCGAGCACCGACCACCTCCACTTCGAGGTGCGGCGGCCCGTGGGAATCGGCGAGCGGTGGGAGAAGGCGCCCGCCGTGGACCCGCTCGCGTTCGTGGCCGAGCGGCTCCCCGCACCGATCGACGGCTGGTCCGCGCCCCTCGTGATGTGGGGCGAGGGCGGGGACCTGGTGCGGGGGGACGACGACCCGGGCGGGCCGCTGGCGCGCTCGGCGTGGTGGCGCATGCTGTGGCGCAGTGCGCGCCACCGCGGGGACCTGCTTCCGGACGGCCCCCGCTCGCTCGGCGAGGCGCTGGTCGCGGCAAGCGTGCTGCCCGAGGGGGGCCGGAGGTCGCGCACCGACGTGGTGACGTGGGACGAACTCGTGCGCGACCTCGAGCGCCTGCGCACGCTCGGGCTGCGGCTGGCCCCGGCGCCCCCGGCCGCGGCCGAATTGCGCGCCTGGTGCGAACGGGAGCTGGGGGCGCCGCGGCCAGGCCGTGAGCCCGGGCCGCTCCGGCACCGCCGCGGCACCGGACCCACCATGACCCAGGCGCTGCTCGCTCTGGCCGACCTCGCCAGCCCCTAGTCCAGCACTTGACGCTGCCCGGTGCCCGTGGCACCGTGCCGCTTCGTCTTCACCAAGGCTGTGACGGGGACGAGTAGACGCGCGGAGCGCAGGAGCGAGCCGGGGACGGTGAGAGCCCGGCGCCGACCCGCGCGTCGAAGATCACCCCCGAGCCGCCGACCGAACCGGCGCATCGCGCCGCACTAGGCTCGGACGGATGGCCCTCCGACACAGGGCGTGAGCGGGCGGGGGCCCGTTCCATGAGGCGCACGCCGCGAGGCATGCGCGAAACCGGGTGGTACCGCGACTCGCTCGCCCCGGCGCCGATGCGCCGGGGCGTCCTGCTTCCCGGCCGGAAGGACGTGGGGCCCGATCATGGCTGGATACCGCGACACCTTGAACCTGCCGAAGACCGACTTCCCGATGAAGGGCGACCTGGTCCGCCGGGAACCCGAGCGCCTGGCGTGGTGGAAGGAGCGGGAGTTCTACGCCGCGCTGCGCCGGCGTCGCGCGGGCGCCCCGGTCTACCTGCTGCACGACGGCCCGCCCTACTCCAACGGCCACCTCCACATGGGCACCGCCGCCAACAAGATCTGGAAGGACGCCGCGGTGCGCCAGGCGAGCCTGATGGGCTTCGATTCGCCCTACGTGCCGGGCTGGGACAACCACGGCATGCCGATCGAGGTACAGGTCAGCAAGGAGTTCCGCCAGCAGGGCGCGCAACCCGACGCGCTGGCGCTGCGCCGTCGCTGCCGCGAGTACGCGCAGGAATGGGTGGGCGTGCAGCGCGCGGAGTTCGAGCGCCTCGGCGTCTGGGGCGACTGGGACGATCCGTACCTCACCATGGCGCCGCGCTTCGAGGCCGAGATCCTCCGCACCTTCGCCCGGCTCGCCGAGCGCGGCTTCGTGCAGCGCGGCCAGCGTTCCATCCACTGGTGCCCGACGGACCGCACGGCGCTCGCGGTCGCCGAGATCGAGTACCAGGACGATCCCTCGCCCTCGATCCACGTGTCCTTCCCGCTGCGCCGCGACCCCCGCGGCGCGCTCGCGGCGTACGGCCCGGTGGCCGCGCTGGCCTGGACCACGACCCCGTGGACCCTGCCGGCCAACCTCGGGCTGATGGTGGACCCCTCCGCGGACTACGCGGTGATCGAGGCCGGCGGCGCGCGCCATCTGCTGGCCGGCGCGCGGGTCGCGGCGGTGGCGAAGGCCCTGGGCTGGAGCGCCCCCGTGGTGCTCGGGACGGTCCGCGGCGCGGCGCTCGTGGACGCGGTGTTCGAGGGCCCGTGGGGCAACGATTCGCGCGTGGTGGACGGCACGCCCTACGTGAGCATGGAGGACGGCACCGGCCTGGTGCACACCGCGCCCGGTCACGGCCAGGAGGACTTCGTGGTCGGCCAGCGCGCCGGGCTCGGGATCGCCTGTCCGGTGGACGAGGCCGGCCGCTTCACGGCCGGCGCCGAGCCGTTCGTGGGACGCAGCGTGCTCGACGTCAACCCCGACATCATCGCCTGGCTGCGCGAGCGCGGGCGGCTGCTGGGGGCGTCCACCTTCTCCCACTCCTATCCCCACTGCTGGCGCTGCCACCAGCCGGTGATCTTCCGGGCCACCTGGCAGTGGTTCATGATCATCGACCACGACGGTCACCGCGAGCGCGCGCTGGACGCCATCGAGCGCGAGGTGCGCTGGGACCCCGAGTCGAGCCAGAACCGCATCCGCGAGTCGGTGCGCGGACGCCCCGACTGGTGCCTGTCGCGCCAGCGCACGTGGGGGGTGGGGATCCCGGCCGTGTACTGCACGGCGTGCGAGACCGCCCGCCTCGACGCCGGGGTGATGGCGCGCGCCGCCGAACTCACCGCGGAGGAGGGCTCGGACGCGTGGT
Organism: Candidatus Eiseniibacteriota bacterium; assembly: GCA_963776245.1. Lineage (GTDB taxonomy): Bacteria > Eisenbacteria > RBG-16-71-46 > RBG-16-71-46 > RBG-16-71-46 > CAVSAC01. The sequence continues at coordinate 126,174 of CAVZLN010000009.1, forward strand.
ACGAACACCCGGTCGAGCGGTTCCTCCCCGAGGGCTTCCGCTGCGCGTCGTGCGGCGCCTCCGGACCGTTCCGCAAGGAGACCGACATCCTCGACGTGTGGTTCGACTCCGGTTCCACCCATCGCGCGGTGCAGGTCACCCACCCCGCGCTGAAGGCGGCGTGGGACCGGGCGCTCGGCGGCGCCGGCCGGGTGCTCTACTTCGAGGGCCCCGACCAGCACCGCGGGTGGTTCAACTCCTCGCTCATGGTGGCGGTCGGAGCGACCGGCCACGCTCCCTACACCGACGTCGCGACCCATGGCTGGGTGCTCGACGGGCAGGGCCGGGCGATGCACAAGTCGCTCGGGAACGTGATCGCGCCCGCGGACATCGTGAAGCGCCACGGCGCGGAGATCGTGCGCTGGTGGGCGCTCGCCACCGACTGGCGGAACGACGTGCGCGTGAGCGACGAGACCCTGCAGCGCGTCGCGGAGGCGTACCGCAAGGTGCGCAACACCTTCCGGTTCCTGCTCGGCAACCTCAGCGACTTCGGCCCGGCCGACCGCCTGCCCGACGCGCGCCTGACCCCGGTGGATCGCGCGTTCATCCGCCATCTGCGCGCGCGCATCGAGCGCATGCGCGAGTCCTACGAGGGGCTCCAGTTCCACCGCGCGCTCGACGCGCTGCTCGACCTGTGCACCGTGGACCTGTCCTCCGTGTTCCTCGATTTCTCGAAGGACCGGCTCTACACCCTGGCCCCCGGCGACCCGGCCCGGCGCTCCGCGCAGACCGTGCTGTGGGAGGCGCTGCGCGGGCTCGCCATCGCCGCTTCGCCCGCGCTCGTGTTCACCGCCGAGGAGGTGTGGCAGCACCACCCGGGACTCACCGCCGAGCAGCCCAGCGTGCATCTCGCGGACTGGCCGCGGGCGGATGCGGGCGGGCGCGGCGAGGAGGAATGGGCGCTGCTGCAGGGGGTGCGCGACGCCGTCAATGCGGCGATCGAGCCGCTGCGTGCGGACAAGTCGATGAGCGAGACCCGGGAGGCCGAGGTGGTGATCCATGCGCCGGCCGAGACGATCGCGCGGCTGAGCCCCTACCGCGACGACCTCCTGGACCTGCTCATCGTCGCCTCGGTGTCCCTCGTCGCGGGCCCCGCGGGGGCGGCCGGGCCCTACGCCGTCTCGGTGTCCCGCACCACGCTCGCGAAGTGCGACCGGTGCTGGAACCACCGCGCCGACGTGGCGGCCGGGGGCGCCGCGAGTGGACTGTGCGGACGCTGTGCGGGGGTGCTCGCGGAGACCGGTCGCACCCCAGCCACGTGATCCGCGACCGCCGCCGGCTCGGGGGCGCCGCGACCTCTGGTCCCGGAGCGGCTCACGGAGCGCCGGGCAGTTCCAGCTCCGCCTGGCGCGGGTAGCGGCGCTTGAGGTCGAGCACCAGCTGGCGGAACGCCGGGGTCTCCCCCTGCAGCGGCACCGCGTCGGTGTCGATCTCGAGCACCTCCATCTCGGCCCGCGCGCGCCGCATCCAGTCGTCGTAGGCACGGTTGAGACGCGCGATGTAGTCCATGCCGATGCCCTGCTCGCTCGGCCGTCCGCGCCGCGCGATGCGATTCATGAGCGTCTCGGGGCTCGCCCGCAGGTAGAGGATCACGTCGGGCTTGCGCAGGTAGCTCGTCAGCACCCCGAACAGCGCGGCGTAGTTGTCGTGATCCACGTCCGTCATCGAGCCCTGCTCGTGCAGGGTGCGGGCGAAGATCTCGGCGTCCTCGTAGATGGTCCGGTCCTGGATGAACGGCACCGGGCTCTTGCAGATCTCGACCTGGGCCTTGAAGCGCTCGCTGAGGAAGTAGATCTGGAGATGGAAGCTCCAGCGCGCCATATCGGCGTAGAACATGTCGAGGTAGGGATTCTGGATCACCGGCTCGTAGTACGCTTCCCATCCGAGCTCGTCGCTCAGGCGGGTGGTGAGCTCGGTCTTGCCCACGCCGATGTTGCCGGCGATCGCGAGGAAGTAACCCTGACTCAAGCGAGATCCCTCTCGGTCATCGAGACGAGCGTGACGTGGACGCTCCGCGCGCGACACGGTCCAGCCCGCACCCTAGCATCTTCGCCACGCGCGTGGCGGGAAAATGTCCGGGCCCGCGCGGGTCAGGCCGACTCCGGGTCCGCGCCCGGGGGATCCTCGTCCGCCTCTCCCGCGGGCGCGCCGGGGCGGCGGAAACGCGCCGCGTCGAGCCCGTGCTTGCGCATCAGGTCGTGCAGCGTGGGCCGGCTCACCTGGATGTCGCGCGCGGCGCGCGTGATGTTCCCGGCATTGCGGGTGAGCGCGTCCACCACGTGGTCGCGCTCGGCCGAGTCGCGGGTCTCCTGCAGCGAACGCTGCGCCTCCTCGGGGGCGGCCTCATCGAGCTCCATGTCGCCGGGCCGCAGGTGGGCGTCCTGGGCGAGGATGACGGCGCGCTGCAGCCGGTTCTCCAGCTCGCGCACGTTGCCCGGCCAGGGATGCGCCTGGATCGCACGCAGCGCCGCCTGCGTGAACCCCTTGATGTGCCGCTTGTGATGCTTCGCGTAGAACTCGAGGAAGTACTCCGCCAGCAGGCGCAGGTCGTCCCCGCGCTCGCGCAGCGGCGGCACGGTGATGCTGACCACGCTCAGGCGGTAGAACAGGTCCTCGCGGAACGCCCCGGTGGCCATCGCCTCCCGGAGGTCGCGATTGGTGGCCGCCACCACGCGCGCGTCCACCCGCTTCGACTCGCGGCTCCCGATCCGCTCCACCACCTTGTCCTGGAGGAAGCGCAGCAGCTTCACCTGCACCAGCACCGGCAGCTCGCCGATCTCGTCGAGGAACAGCGTCCCGCCCTCCGCCAGCTCGAGCTTGCCGGCGCGTTCGCGATGCGCGTCGGTGAAGGCGCCGCGCTCGTGCCCGAACAGCTCCGCCTCCAGCAGGGTCTCCGGGATGGCGCCGCAGTTGATGGGGATGAAGGGCCCCGCCCGCCGCGGGCTCGCCTCGTGGATGGCGTGCGCCACCAGTTCCTTGCCGGTGCCGTTCTCCCCCATCACCAGCACCGTGGCATCGGTCGGCGCCACCCGGCCCACCAGCGAGAACACGCGCTGCATCGCCTCGGATCCGCCCACCAGCTTGTGGTAGCGCCGGGGTCCCCGTGGCGCAAGCTCGCCCTGCTCCTCCTCGATGAGGCTGATGTGCACGGCGCGCCGCAGGATGCCGCGCAGGTCCTCGAGCTCGATCGGCTTGGCGTACCAGTCCACCGCGCCGCGGCGGATCGCGGTCAGGGCGTTCTCGCGGCTGTCGCTGGCCGTGACCATCACGACCTTGACGTGGGGATGGCGGTCCACCACCTCATCGAGCAGCGCCAGTCCCTCGGTGCTGACGGGGCCGCCGGGGGTCAGGTTGACGTCGAGCGTCACGACTCGCGGGCGCTCGTCGCGCAGCGCGCGACGCGCCTCGTCCGCGGTCGCGGCGGTGAAGACCTCGTACTCGTCGGCGAGGCCCCAGCGCAGCTGGTTCCGGATCGATTCCTCGTCGTCGACGATGAGGATCCGCTCCACGCTCAGGCTCCCGGTTGCGGGGCCGCCACCGACAAGGCGACCGGCAGGGCGACCGTGAAAATGGTGCCCTCCCCGACCCGGCTGGTGACCGCGATGGTGCCGCCATGCGCCTCGACGATGCTCCGGCATTGCGTGAGGCCCACGCCGAGCCCGGCGGTCTTGGTGGTGCCGAACGGACGGAACAGCGTCGTGCGGATGAATTCCTCCGACATGCCGCGCCCGCTGTCGCTGACCTCGAGCACGAACCGGGCCGCCGCGTCCGCGCCACCCGCGACGCCGCCGGCCACGCGGATGTCGCCCGGCCCGGCGAGCGCCTCGCGCGCATTGGTCAGCAGGTTCACGAGCAGCCGCAGCACCAGCCGCCGGTCGAGCACGATCGGGCCAAGGTCGTGGCAATCCACGCTCACGCGCACGCCGTCGGCGGCGCCATCGGTGAGCCCGGAGGCCGCCAGCGCTTCGTCCACGAGCGCGCGCAGGTCGATCGGTTCGGGCCGCACGTCGGGCGCGCGGCCGAGCGCCGACACCTGGGCCATCAGGTCGCGCAGGCTCCCGACCGTCCGCTCCACCACCCCGAGCGCATCGCGCTGGAACTCCGGGTTGCCGAGGTGGCGGCGCGCGTTCTCGACCACGAGGGAGAGCCCGGAGACCTGGTTCTTGATGTCGTGGAGCACGAACGAGGCGAGCCGGTTCAGCGACTCGAGCTGGCGCGTCTCGGCGAGGGTCTCGGCCTGGCGCGCGAACCACAGCGCGCCGGCGAGCTGGCGCGCCATCGCGCCGAGGAACTCCGTGTCCTCCTGCGTGTAGTCCTCATCGGTGCGCTTCTGGGAGACCCACAGCAGCCCCACGACCTGGTCCCCGACCGCGAGCGGAGCCACCGCCGCGGCGTCCAGCGCGTCCACCGAGTCCCGATGCGCCACCATCATGCCCACCAGGTCGAGGTCCTGCGCCAGGTCGCCGAACAGCAGCGGCTGGCGCTGCGAGGCGAGGTGCTGGACCAGCGGGTCGTCGGGTTCGACGACGAGCGCCACTCCCGACGGGCCGTGCAGCCGCCGCAACGGCGCGGTGGCGCCCGAACCGCCGGCACGGTCGTCGCGCAGGTGGATCGCGATGCGCTCGGCCTCGAACACCGAGCACACCAGCGTCTCGATCTGCCGGCACACGTCCTCGGGCCGCGCGGTCGGCGTGATCGCCGCGCTCACCCGCTCCCACTCGCGGCGGTAGTCGTAGCGGTTGGCGTAGAAGTTCCGGTCGATGAAGCGCCGCACCGCGCGATTGGAGCGCGGGCTCGCCAGCAGCACCAGGCCGCCGCCTCCGGCGATCACGTAGAACGCCAGCCCCGCGATGTGCTTCCACTCGGGGGTGAGCACCGGCAGCACCCGTGACAGGACCGCCATGGTGAGCAGGAACAGCCCGGCGAGCGTGAGCGAGACGGACGAGTAGTAGATGACGGGCCGCGCCACCGGCATGCTCATGTCCGAGAGCCGCTGGCGGGCGAGCGAGAACGAGATCACCACGCCCGAGAGGAACACCGGCGCCGCGCACGCCGCCAGCCAGCGCACCCGCAGCCCCGAGTAGAGCAGCCCGCCCGAGATCACCAGCAGGTAGCCCAGCACCGCGACCAGGAACGCCACGTACATCGACCGCAGCCGCCGCTGTCCGGTGGCGGGCGCGGTGCGCAGCATGCGTTCGAGGTTCATGAGCACCGCCACCATCACCACCACCAGGTAGGTGAGGTAGACCTTGCCGAGCGCGCCGAGCACCACCACCGCCTCGCCGCCCTGCCCCTGCACCGACTCCACGACGTACGGGGTGTTGGCCGCGAACGCCATGCCGATGCACCCGACCAGCGCCAGCGCCAGATAGGCGCCGGCGTCGCGGATCTGGGACCACGGGTCGGACCGCGCGAGCACCACGCTCAGGATGAGCCACAGCCACGACGCCAGCGCCGAGACGAACGCGAGGTAGGAGGCCCATGGCCGTGCCGCCTCCTCGCTGCCCGCGCGCAGGATGCCGAGCGTGCCGGCCTGGAACGCCGCCATGCTCAGGAAGGCGGAGGCGAACACCAGCGTGGTGAGCCAGTGCCCCCGTCTCAACAGCGCGAGCAGGCCGATGACCGCCGCGAGCAGCGCGCTCGCGGTGACGGTGGCAGCCTGGATCGGCGAATCCAACAGGTTCATGGTCTCCCGTCTCCGGCCCGGCTTCGGAGCCGCTCCCACTCGGCCATCGCCGCCCGCCGCGCCGCCGCGGATCCGCCGCGCGCGGCGATGTCGCGGTACAGCGATTCGGCCGCGGCCCGTCCGCCAGCCCGCGCCAGCGCGCGCCGGGCGGCCGCGAGCCCCGCGTCGGCCGCCTCCGGGCGGCCCGGATCGGCGCGCCACACCTCGGTCAGCGCGCGCTCGGCCCCCGCGTCCCCGAGCCGTTCGAGGATCGCGGACCGCGTGAGTCGTGCGGCGAAGGATACATCGGCATCATGTTGCGTGGCGATGAGGCGATCCAGCGTCTCGAGCGCGCGCGCGCCTTCGAGGCTCGCCAGCGCGGTCTCGCCGCGGCCGACGTGGTGCTCCACGATCCGCACCAGGGCCGCGAGCGCGAGCGGATGGGTGGGATCCGACGCCGCCAGCGCGCGGTACTCGCTGCGGGCCTGTTCCCAGCGGCCGAGTCGTTCGAGCATGCCCGCGCGCCGCGAACGCGCCTGCGCGGCGAGTTCCGGATCGCCGCGGTAGTCGTCGAGCACCACGCCCCATGCGGCGAGCGCCGAGTCGGCGTCCGGGTGGGCCTCCCACGCGAGCGCGCGCAGGCGCAGACCGTCGGCGCGGACCGCCCCCCCGAACCCGTCCCGCGCCCACGTGGCATACGCCCGGGCGCTGTCCGGGAGCCCCAGGTCGAGCGCGCGCTGGGCCAGCAGGAGCACGGTGCGCGGGGCGCGGTCCGCCGATCCCGGCAGCGACAGCACGCGCCGCAGCGCGGCGAGCGCGCCCGGCGCGTCCCCGAGCGAGGCGCGGATCTCTCCCAGGCGCGTCCAGAGCTCCGCGGCGGTCCGCGGGTCCCGCGAGCGCGACAGCGCGCGGGCGTAACGCCGGGACGCGAACGCCAGGATCGAGTCCGCGGCGCGCTCCTCGCCCAGGTCGGCGTACGCGCGCGCCGCGAGCAGCGGGGCGTCGAGCGCCTCGGCGCGGACCGCGTCGCCGGACAGGAACGGGTCGAACTCGGCGACCCGCGCCCACGCCCCGGCCGCCGCACGCTCGCGCCCCAGCCCCGCCAGCACGTGCGCGCGGGCCACGCACGCTTCGAACGCGACCGGATCGAACCCGCTCCAGGCGCGCGCCGCCTCGTCGTAGACCGCGAGCGCGTCCTCCGGACGACCGCGCAGCTCCGCGATCGCGCCCGCCGCGACCGCGGCCCGCCCGACCGTGAGCGCCACCTCGCGGGCCGCCGTCGAGCGCTCGGCACGCGCGGTCCAGACGGCCGCGGGCCAGCGCGCCGCGAGGCCACGGTACGCGCGCTCGGCGCCCCGCCACTGCCCCGCGCTCGCCAGCGACGGCTCGAGCCGGATGCGCTCCACCCGCCGCGCGGCGCTCCACGCCGCGCGCTCGGCCTGCCAGCGCTCCCAGCGGTCATCCGTCCCGCAGCCCGCCAGCAGCGCGAGCGCCGCCAGCGCCGGGAGCAGTCGCGCGCCGCGCCCGATCCATGCCCTCATCCGCGATCCTCCACCACCGCGAGGAACCCGAGCGTCGCGGCCCCCGAAAGCAGCACCGAGGCCACCAGCGACAGGGCGATCCGCGCCCCGAGCAGCGCCGCGACCAGTTCGGGCGTGCCGCGCTCGACGATGGCCCCCGGGGCGTTCGCGAACGCCTGGACCACGGCGACCGGTGCCAGCGTGACGAGGCAGGGCACCACTCCCGCCACCAGGCCGCGCGCCCAGGCGCGCGGGAGCGCGGCGAGCGCGCCCGGCCCCCCGCGCCCTCCGATCATCACCAGCGCCGGGAGGTAGAACCCGAGCAGCACCACCACCCCGGGCGCCACGGCGAACACCGGCAGCGCGGTCGTGGACCCGATCCCGTGGCTCGAGCTGAAGAGCGGCGCGATCCACCCCAGCCCGGCGATCACCGCGTGCGCGGGCAGCAGCGCGATCGCCAGCGCCGGCCAGCGCCGCAGCGCCGCGCCGAACGACGCCCCCGCGCTCACCGGCGCGCCGCGGAAGCGCGCCGCGAACGCATGCGAGGCCGCGCCCATCGCGAGCGAGCCCACCAGCCACGCGAGCACGGCGTCCACCGGCCCGAACAGGCTGGGGAGGAGGCGGAACCCGTCGGGGTAGTGCAGCGCGCGCTCGCCCATCACGCGCTCGGCCAGCGGCGCGACCGCCCACGACAGGGCGGGATGCGCGGGCAGGGCGAGGGCCAGCAGGACCAGCGCCTCGAGCGCGCCGAGGAGCGCGAACGCGGCCCACGGCCCGGCGCGCAGCAGCTCGCGCGCGGCACGGCCGAGCGCCTGCCCGCCCAGCGCCAGCTGCTCCTGCGGACTCATCGCGCCGTCGACCCGGAGGCGCCGCGCGCGAGCAGCGCCGGCAGCGCGCGCGCCACGAGTCCGCCGAATCCCTGCAACCGCTCCCCGGCCGCGGCCATGCCGTCCCCCTCGACCAGCGTCTCGACCCGCACGAACACGCCCCACGAACGGTTCTCGAGCATCCCGGTGAGCGCCATGCGCTGACGGAACTCTCCCGCGTCGGCGGTGGTGAGCCCGGCCGTGGTCCACCAGTAGTACACCAGCCGCTGGTCGTGCGGCCGGTCGGCCACGAAGCGATTCGCCTCGATGCCCGCGGCGCTGCCGTCGTCCACGTGCACGCGCGCGCGCTCCATCAGGGTATACCCCTGGGACGCGTAGCACAGCTCGGGGTCGTGGGAGCCATAGCGGCGGTTCTGGTGGTAGATGAGCAACAGCCACACCGGATGGGCGTCGCGCTCGTAGCGCCGGATGAGCAGGTCGTCGGCCTTGAGCTCGTCGAGCACCGCGTCCTCGAACGACAGCTCGGTGCCGTTCCACTCGCCGAACCGCGTCGGACAGGCGCGCAGCACCTCGCCCCCCAGCGCCAGATCGGCCGGCGGGTGAAGCGCCACGTAGCTGGCGGTGAGGCCCAGCAGCGCGGCCACGGCCAGGAATCGCCTCACGCGCCCGCCCCGGCCGCGCGGCGCGGCGTGAGCAGCGCGCGCACCCCGAGCAGCGCGGTGAGCGCCACGGCGTAGATGAGATAGCCCGAGGCGTCGTGGAGCCTGCCGGTGGCCTGCTTCAGGTCCCCGTAGTGGGCCACCAGCAGGAGCAGGGTGATGCGCGCGGCGTTCCCGATCACCGCGATCGGGATCGCGGCGAGCGCGACGAGCATCTTGCGCCACCACCCACCGGGCTGCAGGTAGCCGAACACCGCTCCGGTCGCCAGCAGCGCCAGCAGCGAACGCAGACCGCTGCACGGGTTCTCGATCCCGAGCACGCCGGTGGTGAGCACCAGCGACATGCCATCGCGCTGGAGCAACACGCCGCACGCCCCGGCGGCGCGGGCCGAGAGGGCGACCGTGACCTCCTTGAGCGAGTACGAGAGCGTGTTCATCACCACCGGGGGGAAGGTGAGCATGAAGCCGAGGTAGCCGAGCGGGAACGCGAGCCGGCGGGTGACGGCGACCCCGAGGAAGGTGATCGAGGCGCCGAAGGCGAGCGCCAGCATCGACCAGCCCTGGAGCGCGAACACGTCGGCGCGCACCCCCGCCACCTGCATCAGGCAGCCGAACGCCACCAGCGCGAGCCCGCGCGCGTCCGGGCGCACCGGGGTGGCGCGCAGCGCCGCGCGGTCGAGCCACACCAGCCCGCACGACACCAGCGGGACCAGCGGGCCGTGCGAGTAGTTGTCGTTGGTGGTCCAGGTGGACCACAGCGATCCGAGGGTGCGGTGGTACGCCGCCCCCGCCAGGGCCGCGAGCGCGGCCGCCTGCGCGGCCACGATATAACGGGAGCGCCGGGCGGCCGGGGGCGCGAGGGTGGCACTCATGGGATGCGGACCGTCCTGGTCAGTACACCCCGCGCGACCGGAACAGCGTCGCCGCGGTGCGGCAGAGGATGGACACGTCGTTCCCGAGCGAGACGTGATCGAGATACCACCGGTCGTAGGCCACCTTGCGCTCGAGCGGGATGTCGTCACGGCCATGGATCTGGGCCCATCCTGTCACACCCGGTTTCAGCGCGTCCACCCCCGCCGCCTGGCGCAGCGCGATCAGATCGTCCTGGTTGTGGAGCGCGGGCCGCGGTCCCACCAGCGTCATCTCGCCGCGCACCACGTTGAACAACTGGGGCAGTTCGTCGAGGCTGCTGCGGCGCAGGAACCGCCCCAGGCGCGTGACGCGCTCCGAGCCCGGGCCCACCAGGTGCGAGGCGAGATCCGGCGTGCCCACCCGCATGGTGCGGAACTTCAGGATGGTGAACTCTCCCGAGCCGCGCCCGACGCGGCGCTGGCGGAACAGCGCCGGCCCGGGCGAATCGAGGCGCACCGCGATCGCCACCAGCGCCAGCACCGGCGCGAGCCCCACCAGCAGCGGCACCGCCAGGCCCAAGTCGAAGGCGCGCTTCAGGAACGCGAGCGGCCCGTGCGGGCGCGGCGCGATGCCGCGCCCGCGCGCGGCGCGATGGCAATCCTCGACCAGGCGCGCCAGGCGAGCGCCGAGGGCGCGGCGCGAGTACTCGCGCTCGACCAGGACGGGACCAGCCGCCGCCAGCGCCGCGCGCCGCGCGGGGTCGGCCGCCAGCGCCTCCAGAGCCGCCGCCAGCGCCGCGCCGTCGCCGGGCGGGACCACGATCCCCCCGCCCGAGGCCTCGACCACCGCGGCCGCGTCCCCGCTCACCCCCGCCACCACCGGCACGCCGCACGCGAGGTAGTCGAACAGTTTCACCGGGATGGTCTCGCCGCTGAAGGCGTGCGCGCGCGTGGTCGCGACGCACACGTCCGCCTGGTGGATCAGGGCCACCAGCTCCTGCGGAGGCAGGCTGGGCCGGAACTCGACGTGCGCGAGCCCCGCGGCGGCGGCGCGCGCCTGGAGCGCCGGCTTGGCCACGCCGTCGCCCACCAGCAGGAAACGGATGTCGGCGCGTCCCCGCAGCCGTTCCGCGGCGTCGAGCAGCGCGTCCATCCCGTGCACCAGCCCGTGGGTCCCGGCGTAGAGCACGGTGAACGGCGCGCCGGGCGGGCGCGCGGGCGCCGGGGTGAACAGGTCGGTGTCGGCGCCGTTGGTGATGAGCGCGATGCGCCCGCTGTCGAGCCCCCGCGACTCGAGCGCCCGCCGCATGCCGGGAGTGACCACGACCACGCGCGCGGCGCGGTGCTGCAGGAAGCGCGAGATCGATTCGAGCGCGCTCGCGGCGAGCCCCGGCTCCATCTCGCCCAGCGCGATCGCGGCGTGCGGCCAGTCGTCGCGCATGTCCAGCACCAGCGGCGCGCGGTGGCGCCGCGCGGCCAGCCACGCGCTCAGCCCCAGGAACAGCGGCGGCACGCTGGCGATCACCACGTCGGTCGGCCCGCCGGCGAGCGCCACCGGGAGCGCGGACCAGGCGAAGGTGAGGTGGTTCCACAGCCGGGTGAGCGCGGTCCGACGTGGGGTGGCGTGGAGCCACACCCGCTCCACCACGATGCCCTCGAGGCGCTCGGTCACGCGGCGCGTCGAGGCGTAGGGCGGGTGGACCGTGCCCGCCGGATGATTGGGAAGCCCGGTGAGCACGCGCACCTCGTGGCCCGCGCGCGACAGGGCGCGCGCGAAGTGCAGGGCGCGCGCGGGCGCGGCCCCGGTCTCGGGTGGGAAGTACTGGCTCACCAGCAGGATGCGCACGACGCCCGCCCTCAGGCCCGGGTCGCCACGGCGAGCTGGCGCCGGGCGCGCGTGTGCCCGAGCTGCCAGCGGCGCTGCAACGGCCGCACCAGTCCCTCGTAGAGCGCGCCCGGAAGCGAACCGGTGCCCCCCCAGTAGAGCTCGTGGTGCACCATGCGCAGGCCGTTCGCCTCCATCACGCGGCGCAGCTCGCGCGGGGGGAAGGTGCGCTCCACGGCGTAGGCGTGGGTGGCGCCGTCGGGCGCCGTGTAGTGCTGGCTCACCTCGGTGCGCAACCCGGCGAGGCGCGCGAGATGGACCGGATGCGCGCCGTTGATGTCCCCGACCACCAGCACGCCGCCGGGCCGCAGGTGGTCGCGCACCGCACGCAGGAAGTCGTCGAGCGGTTCGATGTGGGAGAGCGCGTTGTACACCCACACCAGATCGGCGTCGGTGCTCCAGTCGCGCGTCAGGTCGGCGCGCTCGTAGCGCACCGCGAGCGACGTGCCGGTGCTCTCGCGATGGAACGCGAGCCGGCGCCCCGCGGCATCGAGCCGGTCGGGGCGCAGGTCGGCGCCCACCACCTCGGCGCCGACCGCCGCGTAGAGCATGGCGTAGGTGCCGAAGCCCGAGCCCGCGTCCATCACCACCGGGCGGGGGCCCGCGGCGGCGCGCGCCGCGAGCCAGCGCGCCGTCCAGCCCGCCTCGCTGCGCCAGAAGCCGCGCAGATAGCGGGCGATCCCGGCCTCGTCCCCGGGCCCCGGCAGGTTCCGGTAGTAGTCCGCGAACGCCTCGCGCTCGCCCTCGGGCAGGAAGCTCGCGTGCGCCGGGTATTCCACCTCGATGGTCCAGCGCACGAACCGCTCGAGCGCCGCGCGCGCGCCCGCGCGCGCTGTCACCCCTCCCGCCGCGTGACTCAAGGCCGTGCCTCCCGTGTGGTGGTGCGCGCGCGGTCCCCGGCCTCGGGCGCGGGCGCGCGGTGGGATGTCATGGTGTCCTCCCGAAGCGCGTGAGCGCCTGCCAGAGCAGCGGCAGGTGACGCGGGCGCAGGCTGCCGAGCAGCTTCGCCACGCGGTCCAGCCGGCCCTGCCGCAGGTAGGTCCCGAGACTCTGCAGCTCGTAACGCAACAGCGTGGGCGCCGACTCCGCGGCGAAGCGCCCGGCCGCGTCGTCGAGGCCGGCCGAGAGCCGGGCCAGCCGTTCGTGCAGCCGCTCGGCGCGTGCCGCGGAGGCCGCGCGCGGCACCCCATCGCCGTCGATCTCGAACGGCTCCACGCTCAGACCGTGCGCCTCGGCCACCTCGACCGTGAACACCCCGGCGAGCCGGCGCACGTCGACCGCGACCTGGGCCTCGAAGTCGCCCGCGCCGGGATGGAACACCAGGTCGCCGAGACTGTACAGCGTGAGGGCGCGCCCCTCGCGTCGCGCCCCCTGGATGACGTGGGGATGATGCCCGAGCACCACGTCGGCGCCGCCGGCGGCGAGCACGCGCGCCAGTTCGAGCACGCGCGGCGGCGGGTAGTCCACGTACATCGAGCCCCAGTGCACGCTCGCCACCAGCACATCCGCGGCGGGGCGCCAGCGCGCCAGGTCCTCGCGCACCATCTCCGCTTCGAGCGGCGCGGTGCCGGGGGTGCCGGGCCCCGCGCGGCCCGCGGTCGAAGCGCTCCACGCCAGCACCACGACCCGCACGCCCCGCACCTCGAGGCGCGCCGGCGCGCGCGCCGCGTCGAGGTCGCGTCCGGCGCCGGCGGTCGCCAGTCCGGCAGCCGCGCACGCGTCGAGCGTGGCCACGAGCCCGCGCGCGCCGCAGTCCATCATGTGATTGTTGGCCAGCGACACGACGCCCACCCCGGCGCGCGCCAGCGCGGCGGGCACCCGCGCGTCGAGCCAGAACTCGGGCGCCCGTCCGGGCTCCACCCACGCCGCGTGGCCGACCGGGAGCTCGAGGTTGGCGAACCCGAGGTCGGCCGCGCGGAGCGCCGGAGCGACCTCGGCGAACACCGCGTCCTCGCCATGAGCGGCGGCGAACGCGCGCAGCCGGCCATGCACCGCGATGTCCCCCGCCGCGGCGATCCGCAGGCGGACCGCGCCGGCGGGCTCAAGCAGCCGCATCGGGCCCTCCCGCCGCCGTCGGCCGGCCGGCCTCGGCCAGCGCCGCGCGATAGAGCGCCTCGGTCTCGCGCACCATGCGCGCGGCGGTGAAGCGCTCCTCCCAGCGTGCCCGCGCCGCCCGGCCCATCGCGGCGCGCCCCGCGGCGTCATCGATCAGCCCCCCGAGCGCCGCGGCGAGCGCGGGGACGTCGTCCACGGGAGTGACCCGGCCGGTGACGCCGTCCTCCACCGCCTCCGCGCACCCGCCGATGTCGGTCACCACCGCCGCCCGGCCGGCGCGCATCCCCTCGAGCAGCGTCACCGAGAGCCCCTCGCGCACCGACGACAGCGCGAACACGTCGCACGCCTCCATCAGGTCGGCGATGTCGCCGCGCGCGCCCAGCAGCCGCACGCGGTCCCCCAGCCCGAAGGCCGCGGCGCGCTGCTCGAGCATTCCGCGCAACGGCCCCTCGCCCGCGATCAGCAGGCGGGCGCCGGCCCGCGCGCGCGCCGCGACGGCGAACGCCTCGAGCAGCACGTGCTGCGCCTTCTGGGGCGTCAGGCTGCCGACCGCGAGCACCGCCACGTCGGCGCTCGCCAGCCCGAGCGACGCGCGCACCTCCTCGCGCGGGCGGGTGGGCGGAGCGGGCGCGACCCCGTTGGTCACCGTGACGAATCGCCGCGCCGCCCACGGCAGTCGGCGGACATGGCTGGCGCGCACCGCCTCGCACACGCACACCACGCGGCGCGTGAGGACGGTCGCCAGCCGCTCGAGCAGCGGATAGAGGACCGAGTGGCGTCCGGGGTAGTGCAGGCTGTGCTCGGTGCGCACCACCACCGGCACCCCGGCGAGGCAGGCGCCCAGCAGACCATAGAGCGCCCCGGTCGGATTGTGTCCGTTCACCACCTCGATCCGGCGCTCGCGCAGCTCGCGCGCCAGGTCGAAGGGGGCGAGCAGTCGGTGGAGCGCCGGGTGGCGCCCCGGGCGCCTCACCACCCGCACGGTCGCGCCCAGGGCACGCGCCTGCTCGAGCGCCGGGCCGCCGCGGTTGAGGGCGATCAGCGTGGTCTCCACGCCCGGCGCCGCGCAGCGCACGTGCTCGACCAGCAGGGACTCCGCCCCGCCGGTATGCATCGCCTCGATGACGTGCGCGACCCTCATCCTCCCTCCCGCGCGACCGGCACGCCGTTCCAGAGCGCGAACAGCCGCCCGAAGGCGCGCTCGACGTCGAAGCGCTCGCGTGCGAGGCGGTGCGCCTCCTCCCCCATCCGGTCGGCCACCGCCGGGTGGTCGATCCACGCGGCCAGCGCGGCCGCGATCCCCTCCACGTCCTCGGGATCGGCGAGCGCGCCGGTCACCCCCGGATCGATGGCCTCCTCGAGCCCGGCGGCCCGGGTGCCGAGGCACGGCACCCCCATCGCCATCGCCTCGATGACCACGTTGGGGATGCCGTCGCGTCTTCCGTTCGCCATCACGCGGCTGGGGGCGAGCAGGGCCCAGGCGCGCCGGTACCACGGCAGGATGCCGTCGTGCGTGAGCGCGCCGGTGAACGTCACGCGGCCACCCACGCCCTCGGCGTGCGCCAGGGCCTCGAGCGCCGCGCGCTGCGGTCCGTCCCCGATCACCACCAGCCGCGCGTTCCGGCCGCCGCGGGCAAGCGAGCCCAGCGCCCTCACCGCGAGGTCGAAGCCTTTGGGAGGCGCGAGCCGGCCGACCACCACGAACAGGGGCTCGGGGTCCCGCGCGCGCCCCGCGCCGTCGAAGCGCGCGAGGTCCACCCCGTGGTAGATCCACTCGACGCGGGCGCGCGGGCCCGCGAGCTCGCGCAGCAGCTCGGCGTTCCCGCGCACGCACGCGCTCACGAACACCGCCGCGCGCGCCTTCTGCGCCAGGAACGCGCGCGTGCGGTAGAGGTCCGCCCCGGCGTGCGCCGCCATCGTGAAGGGCCGGCCGGTGAGCCGCGCCGCGAGGTGGGCCGCGCTGGCCGGGAAGTGCGCCCACGCGCCGTGCACCACGTCGAGGTCCTCGCGCTCCACTTCCGACGCGATGCGCGCCGCGGCCGGCAGATAGCCGAGGTGGCCGGCCAGCGCGTACCCGCTGGCGCGCGAGGCCCACAGCAGGCGCGCGACCTCGGGCAGCAGCACGTGCGGCCGTCGCACCAGCCAGCCGAGCAGCGCGGCCCACGACGCCGGGTCGAGTGGCGAGCCGACCGGCCGCACCAGCTCCACCAACGCGGCGTGCTGCGGCTGGAACCGCGTGCCGACCCGGCCCAGCGCGTACACCCTCACGCGCACCCCGCGCGCCACCAGCCGGTGCACCTCGTTCTCGAGGAACGCGGCGAGGGTGGGGAACGTGGTGGTCACGTAGGCGATCGACCTCACGCGCCCCTCCGCGCCACCCGGGTGTAGAACGCCTCGTGACGGCGCGCCATGACCTCGATGCTCATGCCATCCTCGACCGCGCGGCGCGCCGCGGTCGCGCGGCGCCGCGCTTCTTCGGGACGCGCCAGCGCGTCGCCGAGCGCCGCCGCGAGCGCCCCCGGCTCGCGCGCCGGCACCAGCCACCCGGTCGCGCCATCGCGCAGCACCTCGGGGGTCCCTCCGACCGCCGTCGCCACCGCCGGGCGGCCGGCGGCCATCGCCTCGAGCAGCGCGTTGGGGATGCCCTCCTCGCGCGACGAGAGCACGAACACGTCCATCGCCGCCAGCAGGCGCTCGACATCGGCGCGCTCGCCCAGGAAGCGCACGCGCTCGGCGAGGCCGAGGCGGCGGGCGTGCGCCTCGAGCGCGGCGCGATCCGGGCCCTCGCCCACCAGCGCGGCGGTGAAGTCGGTGCCGCGACCGGCCAGCGCCGCCAGCGCTTCGAGCAGGGTGCCGTGGTCCTTGCGCGGCGCCAGGCATCCCACGGTGCCGATGAGCGGCACGCCCTCGCGCCCGCCCAGTTCCGCGCGCGGCGCCGCCGCGACGTCGAAGCGCGCGACGTCCACCCCATTGGGGATCACGGTGATGCGCTCGCGGGGCACGCCCAGCGCCACCACCGTGACCGCCACCGCCTCGCTCACCGCGGTGACGTGGGTGGCCCAGCGATGCGCGAGGCGCTGGAGCGCCACCTGCCGCGGGCTCTCGAACGCGTCGACGTTGCGCTTGGCCACCGCCACCACCCGCACGCCGCACAGGCGCCCGGCGAGCACCGCGAACAGGTTCGGGCCGAACAGGTAGCCGTGCACCACGTCGGGGCGGAAGCGCATCACCCGGCCCACCAGCCGTCCGAGGCCACGCAGCCCGGCGGGACCGTAGATGCGCCGCCCGACGCCGAGGTCGTGCACCGGCCAGCCGAGTGCGCGCACCTCGGCGGCGAACTGCCCCTCGGCGCGGAAACACGCGATCTCGACCGCGAAGCGCTCGCGATCGAGGCGCTTCCACAGTTCGAGCAGGTGCCGCTCCGCGCCCCCGGCGACGAAGTTGCCGACCACGTAGAGGATGCGGATGCGCGCGGCCGCGCTCATGACGTCCCCGCCGCCGCGGCGCGCAGGTGGTCGAACGTGCCGTCGAGTTCCGCCAGCGCCAGCCGGGCGGAGAAGCGCCCGCCGGGTCCGAGGCAGGCGCCATCGGAGAGTCCGCGGCGCGAGAGCGCGTGCGGCGGGTCCGCGGCCCGCACATCCCCGCGCCGCGTGGTGACCGCGTGCGCGAGGCCGAGCTCGTGGCAGGCCCGCAGCGAGCGCGCGTCGTGATCGCCCGCCGGGTAGGCGAACCCGGTGGGACGCGTGCCGAGGCGGCGCTCGATGAGCGCGCACGAGCCGCCGATCTCCTCGACCTGCTCGGGATACTCCAGGGTGGTGAGGAACGGATGGGTGAGCGTGTGGGCGCCGATCTCCATCCCCGCCTCGGACAGTCGGGCGAGTTCGTCCCAGCTCGCGAGCTCGCAGGGCGCGGGCGCGTCCACGCCGAGGTCGCGGCGCAGCGCGTCGAGCCAGGCTCGCTGACGCTCGGGGCCGACCCGCAGCTGGGCGAGCCCGGCCTGCAGCAGCGCCGCCCGGTCCGCCGGACGGCGGGGGCCGGGTGTGACCGCCACGCCGGTGGTCCGCGCGGTGGGGTGGGTCACGCCCGCGCGCTCGATCGCGTGGGCGAGCACGTCCCACCACGGCGCGCGGCGCTCCTCGATCAAGCCGGCGGTGAGGTAGAAGGTCGCCCGGGCGCCGTGGCGCACGAGCAGGGGCAGCGCCCGCTGCACGTTGTCGGCGTAGCCATCGTCGAACGAGAACGCCACCCAGCGCCCGCGGCCCTCCGCCAGCCGCGCCAGTCCCTCGCTCACGGTGAGTGGCGCCAGCCCGGCGCGCGCCAGCATCGCCAGCTGGTCCTCGAACACCGGCGCGCTCACCCCCAGCCGGTAGAGCGGGCGGTCCCCCGCGGCGTACACACGGTGATGACGCACGATGGTGAGCGTGGCCTCGCCGGCGGGGCGCGGACGATGGACGAGAGCCAGCAGCCAGCGCGCCAGCCGGCCACTCACGCCGCCTCCGCGCGGCGCTCGAGCAGCGCGTCGCTCACCAGCGCGCACAGGATCCAGAAGTTCCCGGTGATGAGGATGGAGAGAAAACGATCGCCGAAGGCGCACGACACCGCCATCGCCAGCGTGGCGGCGCTCACCCCCACGGCGATCTGGCGGTCGAACGGGTCCCGGGCCAACCGCGCGCCCTCGATCCCCAGCTTCCAGCAGCGCCACAGCAGCACGAGGAAGGTGATCAGACCGACGATCCCCAGCTCGGCCAGCATGCGCAGGTAGGTGTTGTGCGCCGAGTCCTTGACCTCCAGCCCGAGCGCATCGCCGGTGTCCGGCAGCACGTACCCGAGGCCGCAGTATCCGACACCGTCGAGCGGATGCCCGGTGATCACGTCGGCGATGGCGCGCCACGTATCGATGCGGGCCTGTGCCGAACCCTCCAGCTGTTCCTCGTCGGTGCCCGCACTCTCGACCTGGGTGCCGGTGATGCGCTCCACGACGTAGTCCGGGATCCACCACGGCGAGGTGACGAGCGCGACGAGCAGCAGCACGGTGAGCAGACGGGACGAGCGGAACACCGCGTAACCGAGCGCGAGCGTGAGTGCGAGCAACCCGCCCCGCGACACCGTCAGGATGGTGGCGAAGGTACCGCACACCACTGCCCCGGCGAGCACCACGCGGCCCGCCCAGCGGCGCGTCGCCGGCAGGAGCGCGATCGCGAACGCGGTGAACATGGCGAGGAACGCCCCCAGTTCGTTGGACTGGCCGATCGAGCCCTCGGCGCGCCCGCCGCCGCCCGTGCGCCCATACACGATGGTCACGATCGACTCGGCGAGCAACCCGAGCACGACCGCCCAAGCCAAAGATCGGCGGTCCTTCGCGCCGCGCGTCATGGACAGAGCGACGAAGTAGGTGGAAAACGTCATCACCGCGCGGAACACCTGCACGCCGGCTTCGTTCCCGTCGTACCCGTACCCGGTGGGCACCGCCAGGCCGCGCACCACTGAGAGCGCGATCAGGCCCAGCAGGAGCATCAGGACACGACCGATGGGGCCCTGCCGCAGCACCGACTCGCGCCGCCTCACCCGCTGGAGCGCGAACCCGGAGAACACCGAGAACATGAGCATGTTGAGCGGGTTGAGACCGGGCACCGGCAGCACCGGCAGCCACGGCAGGAAGGGCGTGACGATCGGCAGCAGCAGGAGGCCGAAGCGCGGCTTGGTCAGGACCCCGACCACCACCGCGGCGCCCGCGACGATCTTCACCACCCGGTGTGGGTCCTGCTGGAAGGTGTAGTCGAGCAGCACGAGCGCCGCGATCACGGTCACCGCCACCAGCGAGCCCGCCACCGCCACCAGCCAGCCCGAGAGCCCCTCGGCCTGGCGGCGGGCGGCCTCGCGCAGCTCGTCCACCTGCGCGTCGCGCGGCGGATGCGGATCGAAGCTCATGCCGCCCGCCCGCGCGAGTCGCGCAGCACCACGCGCCGCACCGCCGCCATCGGCGCCGCGCTGCGCTTGGCCCAGTCGCGCCGCCGCAGCCGGCCCAGCCAGCGCGGAGGCAGGATGCTGGCGGCCGCCAGCGCGGTCACCGCCAGCGCTCGCTCCGGGAACAGCCACGCGCGCGCGAGATGGTCGCGGGCCTCGGAGCGCCGGCCCTCGCGCAGGTCCGCGAGCGCCAGCTTGAAGTGGGCGAGCGCCTCGCGCCGGCGCGCAACGCGGCGCAGCGGCGCCGCCAGTGCCGGGTCGGCGGCCAGCCGCCGGAACAGGGCCACGTCACCGCCGAGGCGCGCCTCGATCTGGCGCGTCAGCCCGCCCGCGCGGTGCTGGTAGCGCACCAGCGCGCGGCGCGACGCCGCCGCCGGCCAGCGGCGCGCGAGCCGGATCCAGAGATCGAGATCCTCCGCGTGACTGAGCTCCGGATCGAACCCGCCGGTCTCCTCGAGCGCGGTGCGGCGCACCACGGTGGAGGAGGTGAGCACGAAGTTGACCTCGAGCAGCTCGGCCACCGGCTGGCCGAGGTAGCCCTCCGGCAGTTCCGCGTAGGGCTCCAGCCAGGACGCGCGCAGTTCGCCGTCGAGGGATCGGAAGGCGCCGTCGCTGAAGAACCACGCCGCCTCGGGCGCGTCCGCGAGCGCCGTGTCCGCGATCGCGAGCTTCTCGGGGAACCACACGTCGTCCGCGTCGAGGAAGGCGATCCACGCCGAGCGCGCCGCGCGCCAGCCGGCATTGCGCGCGGCCGCGGCGCCGTCGAAGCGGCCGCGCACCACGCGCACGGCGTCCCCGAAGCGCTCCCTCACCACGTCCCCGGTGCCGTCGGTGGACGCATCGTCCACCACGATCACCTCGGAAGGGGCGCGGGTCTGGGCCAGCGCGGACGCCACCGCCTCGAGCACGTCGGGCAGCCCGTCGCGCGCCGGGATCACCGCCGCGAAGTCGCGCCCGGTCACCGCGCGTCCTCGCGGCCGGTGACGCCGAGGTAGCGCACGCGCCGGCGCGCGCGCCGCACCGTGCGCTTGAGCCAGCCGGAGCGCATCAGCCGCGGCAGCAGCGCATCGGGCAGGACCGACGCGCCGAGCGCCATCACCCGCCGGCCGAGCGGACCTCCCGCGGCCGCGCGGCGCAGCCGCACGCGGGCTTCGCGCCGGCGCCCCGAGCGCAGGCAGCCGACCGCCAGGTCGAACTCGATCGCCGCCGCCCGCGCCGCCGCGATCCGGCGCTCGGCCGGGCGCCGGCCCATCTCGCCCGCCGCGATGCGGCGCATCAGCGCCAGGTCGTCGAGAAAACGACCATCGAGGCGGCGGGAGAGCTGGCCGGGGTGCGTGAAGTACCCCACCAGCCGGTCCTCGAGTACGGCGCCGGGCGCGCGCGCGGCGACCCGCAGCCACAGGTCGTAGTCGTGGGAGTGCACGATGGAGGGATCCATGCCGCCGACCGCGTCGTACAGGCCGCGCTCGATCATGGTGCTGCTGGTGAGCGGGAAGCAGCGCTCCACCAGCGGCGGGAACAGATCGCCCACCAGCGTGCGCACCGGACGGAAGTAGTCCTCGAGCCACGACTCCCGGACCACTCCCTCGGCCGAGAACAGCCACCCGTCGCTGCACAGCCAGCGCACCTCGGGATGCTGGGCGAGGAATCCCAGCTGACGCTCGAGCTTCGGCGGCGCCCACAGGTCATCGGCGTCGAGGTAAGCCACCCAATCGCCGGTGATCTGGACGGCGCCCGCGGAGCGCGCCGCGCCGGCGTTGCGATGCGGCAGGCGCAACACGCGCACCGGCGCCGCGTAGCGCGCCTCGACCAGCTCCGCCGTGCCGTCGGTCGAGCCGTCGTCGCACACCACCACCTCGTCCGGCACCCGGCTGCCGGCCAGCACGCTGTCGAGCGCGCGCTCGACGCACCACGCGGCGTTGTACGCCGCCATCACCACGCTCACGCGCGGCGCGCTCATCGCCCCGCCGCCGCGGCCGCGCCGCGGCCCCCGAACAGTCCCGGCATCATGCGCGCCCAGCGCCCGCGCTCCTCGGCATTCGCTCCCCAGCGCCAGGCGACGACCGCGAACACCAGCCAGGCGCCCGCGCAGGTGCCGAACAGCGGGACCCACCCGACCGGCCGCCAGACCGCCTGGGCGACCAGCGCGGGGACCACGAACGCCGCGCTCAGGAGCCCGGGACGGACCATCCCCTCCCACAGGTAGCGCCGCAGCGGCATCCCGAGCGCCCGGCACGCGTACACCATGGTGGCCACGCCCCCGACCAGACCGAGCGGCACCGCCGTGCCCATGGCCACGCCCACGGTGCCGTAGGGCTTCACCCACAGCAGCGAGAGCCCGAGGTTCAGCAGCGCGTTGAGCAGCGAGAGCGCCACCACGCCGCGGTGGCGGCTGATGCCGTAGAGCAGCGAGGCCGCGGCGGACTGCGGGAGCGCGACCAGCGTCGGCACGGTGAGGATGGTGAGCAGGAGCCCCGCGCCGCGATAGCGCGCGCCCACCCAGGTCTCGAGCAGGTTGGAGCCGAAGATGATGAGCCCGAACAGCACCGGCCAGGCGAGCAGCACCGAGTACTTCGAGCCGGCGACGAGCATGGCGTGGAGCTTGTCCAGCTCGCCGCGCGTCTCCAGCTCGCTGGCGGTCGGGGAGAGCACCCAGGTGGCCGAGTGCACCAGCGAGCGCGCGTTGTCCACCAGCCCCGAGGCGAGCGCGAACGGGGTCACCAGCGCCGCGCCGAGGAAGCCGGTGATGACCAGCGCATCGGTCTGGAACGCGATGCTCGAGGCCAGCGCTCCGGCGAACGCGATGCCGCTGTACGAGCCGATGAGGCGCAGATGCGGGCCGTCCACCAGCCGCATCGCGTAGCGCACCCGCGGCAGCAGGCGGAACACGAACAGCGCCGAGACCACGTAGCCGAGCAGGTTGGTGATCAGCGCGGCCCACGCCAGCCCGACCAGCCCGCCGCCGAGGCGCAGCACCACGACGAACGCCACCGCGCGCACGATGCCGATGACGATCCCCACGCCGTTGGCGATGTCATAGCGCTGGAGCCCCGAGAGCGTGGCGCCGAACACCCCGAGCGGAAAGCCCAGCGCGAGCGAGACCCCGAACAGCCACACGATCTGGCTCGCCACCGGCAGCCGCGCCGGCTCGACCTTGAGCCAGCCGTGGAGCGTGCCCGCCACCACGCCGGTGGCGACCAGGGTCACCAGCCCGACCGCGGCGTAGAGCACGATCGCGCTGCTGATGGTGCGGCCCAGGCCCTCGTCGTCCCCCAGCGCGTGGTCGCGCGAGACGTAGCGGACCAGCGACGGACGGATGCCCTGGTCGAACAGCCCGAAGTACCCGGTGAGCGAGAAGACGGTCACCCACAGGCCGTAGTCCCCGTCTCCCATCAGGCGGACCATGATGGGGGTGAGGAGGAACCCGATCACCCCCGCCAGGAAGAAGCGGAGGTAGTTGGTGAGCACGTTCTTCAGGACGCGGATGCTGCGCAATCCGTACGCTCCTCGGTGGGACCGCTCGCGCCGCGGTGCCGCGACGCCCTCTCCGGCGCGGGGCGCGGGTCTACGACGGATCGCCTCCGGCCCCTTCGCCGGGCGCGCCGTAGCCGTAATGGCGATAGCCGTAGTAGTGCGGCAGGACCTCGCCGATGTCGTTCAGGAGCACGCCGACCAGGTTGTCGTGGGCTTCGCGCTGGACCTTCACGCCGTACTCGGCGGCCTTGCGGATGGTGCTCCCCGCCTTGATCACGTAGACCACGCCGTCGACCGCGCGCCCGATGATGAGCGGATCCGGCACGGCGAGGTTCGGCGGGGCGTCGATCAGCACCACGGCGTAGCGCTTGGACGCCTCGGCGAGGAACCACTCCACCGCGCCCAGATCCACCAGCTCGGCGGCCGGGTGCTCGCTCTTGCCGGCGGCGAGGAAGTCGAGGTCGGGCAGCACCGTGGTCCGCACGAAGCGCTCGTCGAAGTGGCGCGAACGCAGCATCTGCGAGAGCCCCGCGCTGCTGGCCGGCAGTCCCAGCGCGCGGTGCAGCGCCGGGCTGCGCAGGTCGAAATCCACCAGCAGCGTGCGCTCGCGCAGCTCGCGGGCGAGCGTGATGCCGAGGCAGGCCGCGGTGGTGGTCTTGCCCTCGCCGCGGGTCGCGCTCGTGACCATGAGCGTGTGCGGCATCGCACGGCCGCGGGTGCGGGCCAGCTTGAGGTAGATGCGCCGGAACTCGAGTCCGAGCAGGCTCTCGACCTTGAGCCGGTGGAGCAATCCCAGTTCGCGCTCGGCGGGGATCCCGGCCACGGCCGGCTTCGGGCGGCGGCGCGTGCGCTCGAGTTCGTCCACCCTCGGCACGGCGCCCAGCACCGGCAATCCGAGCAGGTCCTCGACCTCCTCGGCGTTGCGCATGGATTGATCGTGGCGCTCGACCACCATCACGGTGCCCACCCCGGCGATGCCGCCCACCACCAGCGCGAGCAGCACCACCATCACGCGGTTCGGCTTGCCGGGCGCCGTGGGCCGCGCTGCCGGCTCGATGACGATGAAGCGCCCGCTCACCTTGGCGTTCTCGAACGCCTCGTTGATCTGGTTGGCGGCCGACTGCTGGAGGAACGAGTTGTAGAGCGTGCGCGCGTTGTCCACCTCCGCCTGCACGCGCTGCAGCTCCATCTCCACGTCCGGCGCCATCGTGATCTGGCGCTCGTACGAGCCCACCTGCCCCGCCAGGTACGCGCGCCGCGATTCGCGGG
The DNA here is from genome assembly GCA_963776245.1 of Candidatus Eiseniibacteriota bacterium. Lineage (GTDB taxonomy): Bacteria > Eisenbacteria > RBG-16-71-46 > RBG-16-71-46 > RBG-16-71-46 > CAVSAC01. The sequence continues at coordinate 150,382 of CAVZLN010000009.1, forward strand.
CCGCGAGGTCCGCCTGGGCGGAGCGGTAGCGCACCAGCTGGTCGCGCAGATCGGGCGCCATCGCCGGGAAGGCATGGGCCGCGCTCCGGCCGAGCGCGTCCTCGAGCTCGGCGCTCTTGCGCGCCAGCATCGTGCGCACCGCCGCGCCGCCGTCGCCCGCGCCCCCCAGCAGGCTGCCCGCCAGCTGGCGCTCCAGCACCACGAGCTGCCCGGCGAGGTTGCTCACCTCGGAATTGGAGAGCGCCTCGGCGTCCTGGTCCCGCACCTTGCCGGCGAGCTGCTCCCGCAGCGAGGACACGCGCTGGCGCTGCTGTTCGGTGTCCAGCTCGGCCTGCTCCAGCAGCGCGCGCGTCTGGGCCAGGTTGGCCGCGTTCACCGAGGAACCGGCGATGGTGTTGGTGAGCGCCGCGCGCCGCGCGGCCTCCAGCCGGCGCTCGGCCTCGTCGAGCTTCTGCCGGTAGACTTGCTGCTGCTCGACCGCGAATTCCCCGGTGGCGCGCAGCGCTTCGAGTTGCGCGGCCTTGGACGAGAGCACGAACTGATTGGCGACCGCGTCGGCCAGCCGCCGAGCGCGCTCGGGCTCGTGCGCCTCCACCGTCACGGTGATGAAGTCGCCCTTGGTGACCTTGAGCGTGATCACGCCGCGCAGGTAGTCCACCAGCGCGGTCTCGACCACGTCCTCGGGCGTGCTTCCGGGCGCCGGGCTCTTCACCCGGCGGAGCGCCCACGCCCGGGTCCCGGGATCGCTCTTGAGCCCGCTGGCGATGACGATGCTGCGCAGGAACAGCGTGCTCTGCACCTGTCCCCGCATGATGTTGAGCTGCTGGTCGCCCGACCGTCCGCCGGCCACCATGCCGCCGAGCGCCCCGGTCAGCGCGGCGGGCCGCTCGAACTGCAGCTGCACCGACGAGAAGTAGATGGGCGGCAGCAGGAACGCGGCCAGCACGCCCGCCACCAGCGCCACCGACCACGGCAGGATCAGCAGCCAGCGACGGCGCACCAGGACCCCCAGCAGGTCCTGGACGTCGAGCGTGCGCGGCGCGGTCGGTTCGGCCATCGGTCACCCCCGACTACTTGTTGGTCTTCTGATTCTGGAGGTAGTCCACGAGCACGGCGGTGTTGAGCACGTCGCGGCCGACGAGCAGCACCTGGTAGACCCCGCCGAACGCGCGGCCGATCACCACGCCGCCGCGCACGCCGACGTACACCACGTCGCCGGAGCGCACGGTCACGGGCGAGCGGGTCCCGCGCGACAGTACCTCGCGCAGGTTGACCGCCACCACCGAGACCCCATCCGGCCCGCGGGTGAGCACCTTCACCGCGCCGAGGTCGCCGGCGGAGGTCATCCCGCCCGCGGCCGCCAGCACCATCCACAGGTCGGCGCCCGCGCCGACCGGGTAGAGCCCGGGCTTCTGCACCTCGCCGAGCACCGCCACCGCCTCGCCCGGTCCCGCCGCGCCCGCCGCCGCGACCTGGGGCACCATGATCGCGTCGCCGGCCCGCAGCGCCGGGAGCACGTCGGTGTTGCCATCCCGCAGGACGGCGGAGACGTCGACGTCCTGCGTCCGGCGCGTGGAGCCCTCGCGCCGCGACAGCTGCACCCGGGACAGGTCCGCGCCGGGGAGCGCGCCTCCCGCGGCGCTGAGCGCGTCGACCAGGCTCGGCAGCGCCTCGAAACCGTAGCGCCCCGGCTTGGCCACCGCGCCCGACACGAACACGCTGCGAGAGAGGTACTGCGTGACCGTCACCGTCACGGTGGCGGTCTGGCGCAGGTAGCTCGAGAGCCGGTCGGCGATGCGGTCGGCGAGCTCCTTCGGAGTGAGCCCCGCGGCCTTGATATCCCCCACCGGCGGGAACACGACGTTGCCGTCCGAGCCCACCGGCAGCGTGCGCTCGAGCTCGGGATGCAGCCACACCGAGACCGCCACCACGTCCTCGGAGCCGAGGACGTACTCCGCGGCCCGCGCCGCGCGCGGGGCGGATACGGACATCGCGGCGGCGAACACGGTCAGGACGGCGGCCGCCATCGCGGTCGCGCGCCAGCGCTGGGTCACACCTTTCATCGGGTCACTCCTTTGACGGCCGGCGCACCGCTGGGCACCACGCCCGGTCCCGGCGCGGGGCCGGTCCGGGGTGCGTCCGTGGCGGGGCGCCGGAGGATCACGGCCATGGTGCGCAGCAGGATACGGAAATCGAGCAACGGGGAACGGTGATCGATGTAATGCAGGTCGAAGCCGACCCGGCGCGCCACGCCCGCGGGCGTGCCGTCGTCGCAGCCCGCGACCTGAGCCAGACCGGTGACGCCGGGCAGCACGGTGAAGCGGCGTTCGTATCCCGCCACCAGGTTCTTCCACCGCAGCACCAGCTCCTGGCGCTCCGGCTGGGGCCCCACCAGCGCCATCTCGCCGCGCAGCACGTTGAGCAGGAACGGCAGTCGATCGAGGTGCCGGCGCGCGACCCAGCGGCTGATCGCGCCGAGGTCGGAGCGGAAGCGCTCGCATTCGATCGGCGCGCCGAGCAGGTCCTGGGTGCGGCGCTGGAGACTGCGGCGGTCGATCGGCGCGGCATCGCGGCGCCCGCGCCGCGGACCGTGACGACGCGTGCGCCCCACGCGCACCTCGCGCACCAGGAGGTCGCGCTGACCGGCGCGCCAGGCCTCGAACGCGAGCAGCCCCCACAGCGGCGACGACACCGCGAGCGCGGCCACCGCGACGGCGGCCTCGGTCAGTCCGCGGACCGCCTCGCCCCAGGGGCGGGCCGCGGGCGGACGGACCGACGGTCCCGCGGCCGACAGATCGATCACCGGCGTCGTCGGGAGCTGCGTCACCGGGACCTCGTACGGCACATGCGTGGGCTCGAGGTACTCGGGCACCAGCCGGTGGAGCATCGCCTTGACCTCGGTCGGGTCCCCGCGCTGCGCCACCGCCTCGAGCTCCGCCACCTCGGTGCGCAGGCTCGCCTCGTCGCGCGCGTCGAGGTCCCACACCAGGATGCGCTGGTGCTGGGTGATGCGCGTGCGCTCGGTGTCGGAGTGCAGCTCCTCGTAGAGCTTCTCGCCCGGGCGCAGCCCGGTGAACACGATCTCGACGTCCTCGCCCTCGCGCATGCCCGCGAGCCGGATGAGCTGGCGCGCCAGATCCACGATGCGCACCTGCTCGCCCATGTCGAGCAGAAGCACCTCGCCCCCCTTGCCCATCGCGCCGGCCTGGAGCACCAGCCGCACCGCCTCGGGGATGGTCATGAAGTAGCGCCGCACGTCCGGGTGCGTGACGGTGATCGGGCCACCGCGCTGGAGCTGGCGCTGGAAGAGCGGGATCACCGAGCCGTCGCTGCCCAGCACGTTGCCGAAGCGCACCGCGACGAAGCGCGTCTCGCTGCGCTGCGACCGGCTCTGGCACAGCATCTCGCACACGCGCTTCGAGGCGCCCATCACGCTGGTGGGATTCACCGCCTTGTCGGTCGAGATGAGCACGAACTTCTGGACGCCGTGGCGGTCCGACGCGTCGACCAGGTGCTGGTCCCGATGATGTTGTTCAGCACCGCCTCGCGCGGGCTGGTCTCGAGCAGCGGCACGTGCTTGTGCGCGGCGGCGTGGAACACGACCGCGGGCTTGAAGCGCTCGAACACACGCTCGACCCCGTCGCGGTCCCGCATGTCGCACACCACCGGGTGGACCGACAGCTCATCGTGCTGCGCGATCAGCTCGTGGTGCACGAAGTAGAGCCCGTTCTCGGCATGGTCGAACAGCACCAGCTCGGCCGCGCCGAAGTCGGCCACCTGGCGCGCCAGCTCGGAACCGATCGAGCCGCCCGCGCCGGTGACCAGCACGCGCTTGCCGCGGATGAACGCGCCGACCTCGTCGAGATCGAGGTGCACCGGCTGGCGGCCGAGCAGGTCCTCGATGCGCACGTCGCGCATCTGCGACAGCGCCGTGCGGCCGTGCTGCAGGTCGGAGAGCCCGGGCAGCGTCTTGACCGCGACGTTGGCCTCGGCGCAGAAGCGCGCGATCTCGCGCACCACCTTGGCCGGCATGTTGGGGTCGGAGACGATGAGCATCTGCGCGCGCTGCTCCTGGAGCACGCGCGGGAGGTCGCCGATGGTGCCCAGCACCTTGACGCCCTCGACCAGGTGGCCGGTGAGGCGGCCATCGTCGTCGATGAAGCCCACCGGCGTCAGCATCTCGGGGCCGGCGGGACCGCGGCGCATCTCCTGGATGAGATGCACGCCGGTGTGGTCCGCCCCCACCACGACCGTGCGCAGGGCGCGCTGGGACTCGTACCCGAGCACGCGCTCGCGCGAGAGGCGCCACACGAAACGCACCCCGCCGATCAGCACCACCTCGCTGAGCCACGCGACCACGATGACGCTGCGCGGGAACAGCGCCACCGGGCTGAAGAGCGTGATGACCACGAACGCGAGCGCGGACAGCGTGGCGCCCTTGAGGATCTGGAACAGCGTCACCGTCGAGGCGTAGCGCCACAGGCCGTGGTAGAGCCCCGCGACGTAGAACCCGCCGAGCGAGAGCACGGTGAAGAAGGGCGCCGCGATGAGGTAGCCGGTCCAGAACCGCGCCGGGATGTCGCCCTCGAAGCGCAGCAGCAAGGCGCCCAGGAACGCCGCCTGGAGCAGCAGCGCATACCCGATCGTCAGGACCAGGAAGCGCGGTGTCTTGTGCAAGTCCTAGCCTTTCGTGTCGGCGGAGGCTCCCGCCCTGGGGTCAGCGTCGCGTGTCGGGGGCGACGGGGTCGCCGGGTCCGCGGTGCTCGGAGCGTGCTCGCCGCCCTCCCGGCGCGCACGCCACGGCGCGCCTGCCCCTCGGCTCCTCGCCGGCGGCAGGTCGCGGCTCCCGAAGACATTGCAAGGTACAGGCCCGGGGGCCCTCCTCGCGGGGGGAGGGCCACCGGTGGCGCCGCATGGTCGGTCCGAACCCAGGAGACCTCGATGGCGTAGGCGGCTTACTTCGTGTGGCGCTTCGACGTGGCGGATTCTAGGAGCGCCCGCCGGGGGCGTCAAGCCACTCGCCTCGAAGGCCTTAGGCCGGGCTTGGCGCGCGCCTCGCAAGGCCCGCGCGGGCGATTCCGCGCGAACCCACCCGGGCCCCGGGTGGGTTCGCGCTCACCCCGACCGACCGGGGCCCCCGGGCAGCGATCCCGAGCGGTCGGCTCAAGGATGCCCGGCCGGGCCCCGGGTGCGGTCAACCTCGTGCCACACCCACCGCGACCGTGGCCCGCCCGATTTCATCGGAGCAAGGCCACTCGCCGAGTCAAGCGGGTTCCGGGTCCCACCAGTCTGATGAAGTACATCCCCGTCCCCAACCTCGCGCCGGACTCGTTCGTCCCATCCCACGTCACCGTCGCTGCGCCCGCGTGTCCCTCGGCGTCCACCAGCGTGCGCAGCAGTCGCCCGCTCAGGTCATACACGCCGAGGCGCACCCGGCCTGCATGCGTGAGGGAGTAACTCAGCACCGTGGTCCCACGGGTGGGATTCGGAGCCGGTGGACGCAGGCGATCGATCGAAGGTGGGGTCTCGGGACCTTCGACTCCCAGCACGCCCGGCGACCGCAGCGCCCAGGCATCCGCGAAATAGGTGGGGCCTTCGTAGTCGATCCCACCGAACATCACCATGCGGTCGCGCGCAGGGTCGTAGATCGCGCTGTGCCCTGATCGCGCGCTCGGAGGCGAGCCATCCGGGGTCTGCGCCTGCCACGACGGCGTGCCCGCCAGCGACAACGCCCAGACGTCATTGCGAGGACCGGATCCCCCGAACACCAACATGCGGTCCCGCGCCGGGTCGTAGATCGCGCTATGCCCCCACCGTGCGCCTGGCGGCGTGCCGGTGGGCGTCAGTCCCGCCCACGCCGGCGTACCCGCCAGCGACAGTGCCCACACATCATCGACGTAGTCGCCCGATACCTCGGAACCCCCGAACACCACCATGCGGTCCCGCACCGGGTCGTAGATCGCGCGGTGGCCCAGGCGCGCGCTCGGTGGCGTTCCCGTGGGAGCCAGCGCGAGCCAGGCCGGCGGGTTGCCCAGCGACAGGGCCCAGACGTCGCTGAGGTAGCCGGCACCGTGTCCCCCGAACACCACCATGCGGTCGCGTATGGGATCGTAGACCGCGCTGTGCCACGCCCGCGTTCCCGGCGGCGTGCCCGTGGGCAACAACATCGTCCACGCTGGGGGGTCCGCCAGTGACAGCACCCAGACATCGTTGAGATAGACATCACCGTACCCCCCGAACACCACCATGCGGTTGCGCACCGGGTCGTAGATCGCGCTGTGATCGGACCGCGCGGCGGGGGGCGTGCCGGTGGGCGTCAGCGCCGACCACGTCGGCGTGCCCGCCAGTGAGAGCACCCAGACTTCATCGAGGTGCCCGAGCGCATTCGATCCCCCGAACACCACCATGCGGTCGCGCACCGGGTCGTGGATCGTGGTATGGCCGGACCGCCCGGGTGGGGGCGGGTTGGCGGGCATCAGCGACGCCCACGCCGGCGTGCCCACCAGCGACAGCTCCCAGGCGTCGTCGAGGGAGGAGTAACCATCGCATCCTCCGAATATCACCATGCGGCCACGCACCGGGTCATAGACCGCACTGTGGCCATACCGCCCGCTCGGCGACACGCCCGCGGGGGTCAGGTCAGTCCACGCCGGCGTGCCCGCCAACGACAGAGCCCAGAGATCTTCGGGGTTGTACCCTCCTGATCCCGAGAACACGACCATGCGATCGCCCACCGGGTCGTAGATCGCGCTGTGGGCATGTCGCCCGCCGAGTGGCGTGAGCGCCGGGGTCAGTTCGGTCCATGTCTCCGTGTCCCCCAGCGACAGCGCCCAGACGTCATAGCCGAAGCCGCCGCCGATCCCTCCGAACACCACCATGCGCTCCCGTACCGGATCGAAGATCGCGCTGTGCCAGGACCGACCGCCCGGTGAGGTGCCGGTGGGTGTCATCAAAGTCCACGTCGGCGCGCCCGCCAGCGAAAGCGTCCAGGCATCGTCGAAGAGGCTCGTATCGCTCCATCCACCGAACACCACCATGCGATCGTGCACCGGGTCGTAGACCGCACTGTGCCCGGACCGAGCGGCCGGCGGCGTGCCCGTGGGTATCAGCGCCGTCCACGCCGGCGCGCCCGCCAGCGACAGTACCCAGACATCGTCGAAGGACGTCCCGGGATCACCCCGTCCCCCGAACACCACCATGCGGTCGCGCACCGGGTCGTAGATCACGCTGTGGCCCATCCGCGCGCTCGGCGCGGTGCCGGCGGGCGTCAGCGGCGTCCACCTCGGCGGTCCTGCCAGCGACAGCGTCCACACATCGTTGCGATACGCGCCGGCGCCATCCCACCCTCCGAACACCACCATGCGCTCGCGCACCGGGTCATAGATCGCATCGTGGCCATCCCGCGGGCTGACGAGGAGCTCGGTCCATGCGCCCTCGCCCCCCGTTGACGTGAGTTCAGTTCGCGCGACCCGGGCGTCCGCAGCATCGGGATCATGCGCCGACTCCTCGCCTGCGCGGGCCAGGCGCAGCATGTAGTCGCGCTGCCAGCGGGGAAGCAGCGTGTCCCCCGCGGCCTGCGCCAATCGCTCGCGCATGTAGGGTGCCATCGCTGGCGCACCGGGAGCCGTTGGCTGGCCGGAGGCGATCCTGGGGACGGCCACACTGACGAGCAGGAGCAGAAGCACCCGCGCACTGGACTGAAACGACAACGGCGGTCTCATCGGCGGCCCTCCGAGTGCGATCCATGCTCGCCTGCGCTCCGCCGCCCGACTCTACATCGGTTCGGTCGCGCCACACCGCGAGAAGGGGACGGGGCACTCTCCAGGGCACGGGCGCAATGACGGGGAGGGGCGAGACGTTGGGCCGCCGTCGACGCAAGATCCGGCGAGGACAGTTGTTGAAAGGCCTCCGGGCGGCGGATCCAGATCCCTCTGGCCGCGCCCCGGCTCGAACTCGGCGCGCCAGGCGCACGGTGGGGCGCCGTCGGCGCTCGCGCACTATGGCGGGGTTGGTAGCGCTACGGGGATTCGAACCCCGGTCTGATGGCTGAGAACCATCTGTCCTAGACCCCTAGACGATAGCGCCCCGAAACAGATGGCTGCCCGGCAAGGATTCGAACCTCGACTAACTGGTCCAGAGCCAGTCGTGCTACCGTTACACTACCGGGCAGCGCAGAAGCGGCGCGCACTCTAGCATCGCTTCCACGGGCGTTCAAGCGCCTGCGGCGCCCCGTCCCCCCGCGTGCGGCGACTCCCGTTCCCACCCCGCCGCCGCCGCCGTCAGCCGTGTCACCGCGAGCGCGCGCCCGACCAGCCACATCACCTCGAACAGCCCCGGGGCGGCGGTGCGCCCGGTGAGCGCGATCCGGGCGGCGGTCATGAGCTCGCCCGGCTTGATGCCCTGTTCCGCCGCCAGCCCGCGCGTGACGCGCTCGAGGCTCGCGAGGTCGAACTCCGCGTCGTCGCGCAGTCGCGCGGCCAGCGCGCGCAGGCGCGGTCCGGCCTCGGCCCGCGCCAGCAGGTCGGCCCACGCGGCCGGATCCATCTCGAGGTCCTCGCTCAACGCGAACGCCCCCACCGATGCCGCGTCGGCCAGGGTCTTGAGCCGGTCGCCGAGCGCGCGCACGAACGCGATCCGCCACTCCGGCGAGCGCGCCAGCAGGTCATGGCCGCGCGCGAGCAGGAACCCCTCGACCAGGCGCGTGCGCGTCTCGAGGTCCAGGCGCTTGAGATGCTGGGCGTTCATCCACTCGAGCTTCTGCAGGTCGAACACCGCCGGGCTGGCGATCACGCGCTCGAGCCGGAATTCGCGCTCGAGCTCGGCGAGCGTGAGCACCTCGCGGTCGTCGCCCGGCGACCAGCCGAGCAGCGCGAGGAAGTTCACCAGCGCCTCCGGCACGTAGCCGAGGTCGCGGAACGCCTCGACCGAGGTGGCGCCGTGGCGCTTGGAGAGCCGCGCGCCGTCGCTGCCGAGGATCATCGACACGTGCGCGAACACCGGCCGCGCCCAGCCGAACGCGTCGTAGAGCAGGATCTGGCGGGGCGTGTTCGAGATGTGATCGTCGCCGCGGATGACGTGCGTGATGTCCATCTCGTGGTCGTCCACCACGCACGCGAAATTGTAGGTCGGCAGCCCATCGGAGCGCATCAGGACGAAGTCGTCGAGCACCTCGTTGGGGAACGTCACCCGCCCGCGCACCACGTCGTCCCACGCGGTCTCCCCGGCCGGATCGTGCGCGAACCGCAGCGCCGGAGCGCGCCCCTCCGCCGCGAGCGCGGCACGCGCCGCGTCGTCGAGCCGGCGGCAGCGGCCGTCGTAGCCCGCGGCGCCGCGCTCCGGTCCCGCGGCGCGGCGCGCCTCGAGCTCGTCCGCCGTGCAATAGCACGGATACGCGCGCCCCGCGGCGCGCAGCGCGTCGGCATGAAGGCGATAGCGCCCGCGGCGCTCGGACTGGAAGTACGGGCCGTACGGTCCGCTCTTGTCCGGTCCTTCGTCCCACTCGAGCCCGAGCCAGCGCAGGCTGTCGAGGATGGTGCGCACCGACTCCTCGGTGGAGCGCGCGGCGTCGGTGTCCTCGATGCGCAGCACGAACGCCCCTCCCCGCCCCCGCGCGAACAGCTGGTTGTAGAGGGCGGTGCGCACGCCGCCGACGTGCAGGTGACCGGTCGGGCTGGGCGCGAAGCGGACGCGGACGCTCATGGCTCAAGGGTCTCCGGCGGCGGCGGGTGGACGGGGCCGCGCACGTTACGGAGCGGGCGCGCCAGGGTCAAGAGACGCCGGCAGCGGCCGGGTCGGTCCCCGCGGCGGCCACGCGCACGGCTCGGGCATGCCGCGGGCTCATCGCGCGCGCTTCCGGCGCACGTCGGCGATCACGCGGTCGAGCACGCCGGTCAGGACCTCCAGCACCACGTCGGGAGCGTGGTGCCGCGCCGCGTACGCGCGGGCGCGCGCGCCGGCCTCGCGCCGCGCGCCGGGATCCTCCATCAGCGTGCGTACCGCCGCGCTCAGCGACGCCGGGTCCGGCGCGTGCGCCCCCAGCCCCTCACGGGTGACGAGCCCGTCGGGATCCACCCCGGAGACGGTCGGCAGGCCGGCGGCCCACGCCTCGAGCAGCACGTTCGAGAAGCCCTCGAGACCCGAGGTGTGCACCATCAGGGACGCGCGCCGGCGGAGCGCCGCCACCTCGTCGTCGGGCAGGAAGCCGTGCACCTCGAGGTTCGGGATCTCGCGCGCCGCCGCCACGGCCGCGTCCCACGCGTCCCGCTTCAGCGGGGGCGGCGGGACCACCCCGGCCATCACGAACCGGTAGCGCGGCAGCCCGCGCGCGAGCTCGATGAACCACTCGGGGCGCTTGGTGCGCTTGTAGGTGGCGAGCCACAGCACGATGCCGTCCTGCCCCGGGTCGACCGGCTCCGCCGGGATGTCCACGATGTTCGGCAGCAGCTCGCTGGCGACGCCGTACTCCGCGCGCAGGCGATCGCGCTGGAAGACGGTCTGCGCCAGCACCTGATCGGCGTGGCCCAGCGCGCGCTCGTACCAGCGTCGGTGGGTGACCCCCACGTCCGGCGGCGGCCGTCGCACCACGTCGTGGTCGGTCATCATCGCGAGCACGAAGCCCGCGCCGCGCCATCTCGCGACGTCCGAGGTGAGCCCCGCCGGCATGCCCGAGCCGCACACGTAGTACACGTCCGCCGCCGCGCGCATCAGCCCGGCGGTCGCGAGGCTCAGGCGCGGGTGGACGAATCGCAGCACGCGCAGCCCCTGTCCCGGGCGGAACGTGCGCAGCACGGTGACCCCGTCCAGCACCTCGCGCGCCGGCTGCCCGAAGTCGCAGGTCACCAGGCTCACCTCGTACCCGCGCGGCACCAGCCCGCGCGCGAGACGCGTGACCAGCGCCTCCGAGCCGCCCGCGAACCCCATCGGGCGGCGGGCCATCAGGGGATAGGCGTACTCCGAGTAGAAGCACACCCGGCCGCGTGAGCGCGGCGGGACCGCTGGAGCGGTGTCATCGGCGGCGCTCGCGGGCGGGACCATGGTCGGCGGGAGTCCTCGGGGCGGCCAGCGTGAAGTGGGCGCGGACCAACCTACGCCGGTGGTTCGAAGGTCGTCAAGAACCACCGCCGGCCGCCCGGACCGCTCGAGGGGCGCGCGATGGCGCCCGCCTCACCTCCTCGAGGCTGCGACCACGCCGGATGGCTCGCCATCCAGGACCTCGCGCACCTTCGCGAGCAGGGCATCCAGTGAGAACGGCTTGGTGAGGAGGGAGGCGCCCGGGTCGAGCACGCCGTGCCGCACCATCTCGTCGGAGGCGTACCCCGAGAGGTAGAGGATCCGGGCCTCCGGTCGCCGGGGGACGAGCCGATCCACCAGCTCACGACCGCTCATGCCCGGCATCACCACGTCGGTCACCACCAGGTGGATGGGGCCCTCGTGCGCCTCCGCGAGGCGCAGCGCCTCCTCGCCGCCGGCCGCGGCGATCACGGCGTAGCCGTGGTCGGTGAGGGCCTCGGCCAGCAGCTCCCGCAGGGCCTCCTCGTCTTCCACGAGGAGCAGGGCCTCGGTCCCGCGTGGCGGCCGGGCCCCCGGTGCGGCCTCCTCGCCGCCTTGCACCTCCTCGACCTGGGGCAGGTAGATCCGGAAACTGGTGCCGAGTCCGGGCTCGCTGTCGACCGACACGTATCCGCCGCTCTGCTTGACGATCCCGTAGACGGTGGAGAGTCCCAGGCCGGTGCCCTGTCCTGGACCCTTCGTGGTGTAGAAGGGCTCGAAGGCATGAGCCAGCGTCTCGGGGTCCATCCCGTGCCCGGTGTCAGTCACCATGAGCTTGATCCACGGGCCCGGGCCGGCCTCGGGCAGGTTGAGCGGAAGGCGGGAGTCGAGGGTGACATTGCTCGTCTCGATGGTGAGCCGCCCCCCGCCGGGCATGGCGTCACGCGCATTGATCGCGAGATTCATCAGCACCTGGGCGAGCTGGCCGGAATCGGCCCGGACGCAGCCCAGCGTCGCTGGGAGCACGGTGACGAACTCGACGTCCTCCCCCACCAGCCTCCTCAGCATGTTCTCCAGGTCGGCCACGACGAGGTTCAGATCGAGGATCTTCGGCTGCAGCACCTGGCGGCGGCTGAAGGCCAGGAGCTGCCGCGTGAGCGTGGCGGCACGGGCCGCGGCTTTCGCGATCTCGTCGAGCCGTTCGTGGTTGCGGGAGTCGTCGGGCCGCGCGCGCGCGAGCAATTCGGTGTAGCCGCTGATCACGCCCAGCAGGTTGTTGAAATCGTGGGCCACGCCCCCGGCGAGGCGCCCCACCGCCTCCATCTTCTGGGCCTCCTGGAGCTGCAGCGCGAGATGGACCTCCTCGGTCACGTCGCGCTCCACCGCCACGTAGCTCACCAGCGTGCCGTCGGCGTCGCGGACCGGCGAGATGGTCGCGTCCGCCTCGAACAGCGTGCCGTCCTTGCGCCGGTTGACGAAGCGGCCGTGCCAGACGCGGCCGGCGGTGAGGGTCTCCCACAGCTCGCGATAGAACGCCTCATCGTGCCGGCCACTCTTCAGGGCGCGCGGGTTCTGTCCGATGGCGTCCTCGCGCCGGTACCCGCTGATCCGCTCGCACGCGGGGTTGACGTAGAGGACGGTCCCCTGCGGATCGGTGATGATGATCGCCTCCGCGGCGTGCTCGACGGCGAGGGCCAGACGCGCGCGCTCCTCCTCCACGTGCTTCCGCGCGGTCACGTCCTGGAGCAGGGCGAGGCGGGCGGGGCGCCCCGCGAAGCTGATCGCATGGGAGGTCACCTCCACCGTGATCGAGGAGCCGTCCCGGCGGCGGTGGCGCCACCGGCCGGGAGTGCGGTGCGCCTCGCCGGCCTGCCGGAACACGTTCTCGAGGGCGGGCACGTCCTCCGGGGCACGGATGTCGCGGAGCGACATGCCGAGGAACTCCTCGCGGCTGTAGCCGTAGTGTTCGATCGCGGTCTGGTTCACGGCGAGGAACTGGAGCGTGGCCTCGTCCACCACCCACAGCGGAACGGGATGATGCTCGAACAGCGAGCGGTACCGCTGCTCGCTCTCCTGAAGCACCTCCTTGACCAGCCGGCGGGCGGTCACGTCGTGCTCGATGATCACCCGGTGGGTGCGGCCCCGACGGTCGCGCTGGACGCAACTCCTCGCCTCGAAGACACGCCACGTCCCGTCACGGTGCCGGATGCGGTAGTCGGAGAGGAAGGTCACACCCGACCCGGCGAAGGCGTGGGTCATGGCCTCCGTGACGGCGGGAAGGTCGTCGGGGTGGACCAACTCCAGGAAGCTCCTGCCCAACCGCTCGGCCACGGTCCAGCCGAGCAATGTGCGGACGAGCGGGCTGATGTACACGATCTTCCCGTCCGGACCCACCTCGAGGACGAGGTCGGTGCCCTGCTCGATGAGGGCGCGAAAATCGAGATCGCCGCCGGGGACGCCGGGGTCTTCGTCATGCGTGGTCAAGGGCACCTGCCTTGGGTGGCCACTCGCGATGGGTCGACGGGGGTCAGGGGCGGCGAAGCACAGGCGGGGGATCGTCCAGGCCGGAGGGCCTCGACGGGCCATGAGCTGCTTCGCGCTACCGGAAAGCCTAGCCTCGTGACGGCCTGCGGCTCAAGGACAATGTCGCGAGTTGTCACGCGCTGAACCATCCAGCGCGCGCCGAGGCCAGGGTTCCTGGATCACCGCAGCACCACCAGCTTCTGGGAGCGGGCCCTCGCTCCGAGCACGAAGCGCATGAAGTACACACCATCGCCGACCCGCCGGCCATCGTCCGCGCGGAGGTCCCACGCCGCGGAGAACCATCCCGCGCGGGCGATGCCCTCGGCCACGGTGCGGACGCGGCGCCCGCCGAGGTCGAACACCGCGATCTCGAAGCGCGAGCCCGCGGACGCGGAGGGGACGCCGTATCTCAACCGGGTCTCTCCGCGCGCCGGGTTGGGCTGCGGGAGCGCGAAGGCCAGATCGGTGGGCGCCACCACCGGGGGCGGAGGGACGCCGTTGTCCACCCCGACGAACACCGGATTCGAGAACAGACCGGTGCGCGCGGCGTCGTGGTGGAACTGCGGCCACGAGGGATCGCGACCGGGTGAGAACGGGAAGTCGTAGTCCCACACGTAGAAGTCGGTGTCCCAGCCCGCGAGCAGGATCTCGGTCCTGGTGTCGCCGTCGCAATCGCAGACCGCGGGCGTGCCCTTCACCTCCGCGGCGAGCACGATCGGGAAGCCCGGGAGCACCGTGCCGTCGAGGCCGCTGATCGCGGTCAGCGTGACGTCCTCGCCCCCCATCACCACGTCCTCCCATCCGTCACCGTTGAGGTCGGCCACCACCGGGCTGCTCTCCGAGGCGGAGGTGGTGAGCCAGCTGTACGGCACGCCCCCGACCCACGGCGCGACCGGAGCGCCATTGCGGTCGAAGACGTAGATCCTGCCATCGGTGCTCGCCTGGACGATGTCGAGGAAGCCGTCATGGTTCATGTCCGCGAGCGCGGGGGACGGCGTCTTGGTCGATCCCGAGGCGAGCAGCCCGATGGGGAAGCCGGGGCGGCGAGAACCGTCCGCCTCGATCACGTAGAGCGACTCGTCGGCCGCCGGGACCACGATCTCGAGCTGCGTGTCCCCGGGACCATCCAGGTATCCGATGGCCGGCGAGGCCGAGATCGTGTGCGCGTGGCCGAGATCGACCGGGAAGCCGGGCATCTCGGTGGCGTTGTTGCGCCACGCGTGGAGCAGGCCCGAGGACTCGCCGTACACGATCTCCTTCTTGCCGTCGCCATCGAGGTCGGCGATGGCGGGCGAGCCGTAGCTGAAGGTGCCCAGGCCGGTCTTGAACACGCCGATGGTGGCGGGATTCGCGTCGCCGTCGAAGAAGTCCGTCCCGTTCCAGCGCACCACGTAGAACCGGCCGGAGTTGGTGCCGAACGCCATCTCCTTCTTGCCGTCGCCGTCGATATCGTCGATGGCCACGGCGGAGAACGACTCCGCGGCCACGACCGGGAACCCCGGCTTCATGCCGCCGTTCCGGTCGAAGGCGTACAGGCGCAGCGAGTCCCAGGTGGAAGCGACGAACTCCTTGAGGCCGTCGCCGTCGATGTCCGCGATCGAGGGACCGCCCGCATAGGCCTTGCCGCGCACGGTGAAGTCCCCGAGCGTGGTGCCCAGCCCGTCCGCGTCCACCGGGGTGCTGCCGTCGGGGTTGAACACGTACAGCACTTCGGCGCCGGCTGCCATCGCGACCGGATAGCCGGCGTACACGTGGTCGATGGCGACCGGGGACGAGGTATTGGCGCCCATCGGCACCGGGAAGATGGCGTGGTTGGGCGGCACCGTGATCGCCCAGGCCTCGATCGAGAAGTCGGATTCGTTCGCCGAGGAGTCCACCGCCGCCACCTTGTAGTAGTAGCGGGTGAGCGGAGTCAGGTTCTGATCGACGTAGTACGCCACGCGGAACGTGGGCACCGAGTTCAGGCGCACGTAGGGCCCGACCTGCGAGGTGGAGCGATAGACGTTGTAGCCCAGCAGGTCGGTCTCCGTGACCTTCGCCCAGGTGAGCGAGATATCCTTCGTCGCGCCGATGGCGATGGGGTCTCCGGGCGCCGGCGGGGCGAGCAGATCGAGGGCCTGGGTGAAGAGCAACCCATAGGCGTCGGAGACCCGCAGCTCGAGCCGCGCGGCGGTGCTCGACGGGACGAACACGAACGGGTCGCCCTGGACTTCCGCCCCGGGCGCGATCGCGCCCCAGACCGCCGTGCTGTCGCTGACGGTGGCGAGTCCGTCGAGACTGCGCAGCACCGCGGTCGTGCCGACGGCGGCGCCCGTCCCCAGGTTCCTCAGGCGCACCGAGAGGCTCACGGTCTCGCCCGGATCGGGTCGCCCGTCGCTATTGCCTCCGGTGTCCACGATGACGTGACCGTAATGGTGCAGCTCGGGCGCGCGCACCGTGAGCTGGAAGTGGTACACGAAGCGATCACCGGGGGCATCGAAGAGCTGGAGCCGGAACGGGATCTCGCGCTGATCGTTCGTTGCGTACGGGATCTGGATGCGGAAGGCGTTGGTGGGCGAGAGTGTCGCGCCGGCGAGAAAGACGCCATAGAACTGAGTGGGCGCGAGGATGGCGACCAGGCTGTCCGTGGTGGTGAGGGTGCCGATGTAGTTCGAGCCCGAGGCCCCGCCGTTGTTGCGCATCGGCACATCGATGTCGATGGTCTCGCCCGCGTCGGGCAGGCCGTCGCCGTTGCCGATCGTGCCGTCGAGGTTGTCGTCATCCAGCACCGGCGCGAGCCCGGTCAGCGCCGGCTGCGAGGTCGCGACGACCGGCACGTCGGACTGATGGGGCTTGCAGTTGTAGCAGGTCACCGTGAGCTCGAAGCTGCCCGCGGAATCGGGGCGGAACACGAGCGTGGCGTTGCCGGAGCCATCGGTGAGCACCGAGCTGAGATCGGCGCCCGGCTTGTAGGCCGTGACCCTCGCGTTCGGCTGGGGCACGCCGCCGATCGCGACGTTCACGCTGAACAGGGAGTCACCGAGCGCCATGCTGGCGACGTGCGCCACCGTGAGCGTGCGGGGCGCGTTGGTGTAGAGCCGCAGCTCGGGATCGCCGAGCAGCAGCAGCGTCATCTCGGTCCAGCGATTGGAGCTGTTGGTGGTGGAGGTCGCGATGAACGGCAGCTTCTGCCGGGCCTGCAATTCGCCCACCGCGCTCACGCTGTCCTGGAAGAGCAGGCGGAAGTACTCGCGCTGGAACGCCCGCCCGGCGAGCGGGAAGTCGAATCGCGTGGAGCCGATGGCGGTCACCGCGCCGCCGTTGGGGGCGTGGATGAAGGCTTCCGCGAGGCAGGGGAAGTCGATCGCGGCCGACGTGCAGTCGATGGCGTAGAGGTTGATGAGGCGCCGGCCGTTGGTGAGGCTCATGGCGTCGCCATTGGTGAAATTGGCGTCCCCGACCGACATCACATTGCGGAAGCCGTGCCCGATGTGCACGGCGATGTTCGGCCCGGCGGCGAGCGAGTCGCGGACCACGGTGAAGCGCTCCTGCAGCGCCCCGGGGCGCCAGCGCGGATCGAGATAGTTCTCGTAGAGGCGCGCGACGGAGCCGGTGGGATTCAGGTCCAGATAGGGCAGCACGTCTTCCGCGAGCTCCGCGCCGTCGAGCGTGGTGCCCATGCCGGGGGACCAGTTCTGCGGGAACAGCACCTCCGCGAACAGCAGCGTCCTGTTCTGGTAGTTGCTGGCGTCCGGGTCGGTCACGTACTGGAGGCTCTTGTCCACGAACAGCTTGGCCTGGGCCACGGTCGAAGTGGGCGCGCGCCCGACGTACACGTCCGGGAACAGGTCCGCCGCGTCTCCGGGCACGGTCGGCGACTGGTACCCTTCGCCGTAGAGACTGTCGCCATCGGCGTTCCAGTCGCCATCGAGGCACGAGTAGTAGAGATCCGTCGCGATCATCTCGCCGGTGTAGTACGTGGTGTAGGCGAGCCGGGTCGGCAGCACGTCGGTGTCGCCGCCGAGCAGCACCCACTTGGTGCCCCAGCGCGAGTACGCGTCGCGGATGAACAGCCGGATGCGCTCGGCGTCGTCCGCCCCGCGCGGGTACTGATCGCGCACGAACGTCATGGTGCGCACCACCGCCGGCACGCCCGAGCGCGTCTTCCAGTCCGCCAGACGCTGGAACTCGGCCGCCATCGCGTCGCTGGTGACGATGACGTAGGCCACCGGGCTGCCCAGCAGCGACGGCACCTGGGTGGCGACGAACGGCTGCGCGCCTCTCTCCCCGCGCTGGAGTGAGGTGGTTCGCGCCGCGCCGCCGGGAGCGGACCGGCCGTCCTCCCCCTCCCACTCGGGCACCACGCGCTCGCGCGGGACCGGCACGCCCAAGCGGGCGGGCTCGAGCGTCAGGCGAACCCGGACGTGCACCACCCGCTCGAGGCGGCCGGTGGTCGCGTCCCAGCGCGCGGGGGCGATCGACAGCATGGCCACGCCCCGGCCGCGTTCGAATCCCTGGGCCCCGACCGTCACCGGGACGGCGGGGGTGAACCCGGGCGCGGAGAACGCCGCCGGATCTTCGGGCGTGCGCTCGTCGGTCTCGAGGCCGGGCCCCACCCGACGCGTGCTGGCCGGACGGACCGCGTCCGCCAGCGACTCGGTCTCGAGCGCCATCACTTCGACCGCCCCGATCTGGTAGCCGTCCGGGAGCTCGACGCGGTCCGAGACCTGCGGCAGGTCCGGTCGCCCCGGCGTGAGATCGGGGATCGATCCGGCGACTTCGACCGTCGTGCGTCCGTCCTTCGAGCCCAGGGTGAAGCGGGAGCGATCGAAACGGTACTCGCGCTCGATGGTGACGGCCCCGAGGGCCGGCATCGCCAACAGGCCGAGACCCCAGATGGCGGCTGCCGCGACGAGGACTCGATGCGTCATGTGGTGGAGTCTCCGCTGATGAGACAGGTGTGACGCGCGGGTGCGAGTCCCTCGGCGTGCGGCCACGGACCGGGAGGCTGATGGCGGGCTTCGTCGTGCGATGTCGGGGACCCGTGAGGATGTGCAATGCCCGCCCCGATGGTCAGGCCTAAGGATACGGACCCGTCACGCCGCGGGTCAACGTCCAACGGCGGTCGGACCTTCCGCGGCGTGCGGAATGCAAGCCGGACCGAATCGGGGATGCAGGATGAGAGGCAAGACGGCCGCTTCGCGGACCACCCAGACCCACGGCAGGCCGGCGAGCGGCAGCGCGACGCACTCCTGCTCCAGCCGCTGCCGGGCCGCCGGACCATCGAGGGGAGCGGCGGGCGCGCGCGCTCCCGGCCAGATCCACGGATCGAACTCGCGGGTGCGCCACCCGGTGCGCAGGTTCCCGACCGCGGGCCCGCGCAGCGGCATCACCAGCGCGGCCAGCGCGGCTTCGTCCCGGTCGAGCAGGGGCTGGCTCTCGGCCAGGAACAGCTGCGGCCCTCCCGACAGCGCTCGATCCAGCGCGGCGGGACCTCGCAATGGCTGGAGCTCCACGTAGATCCCGAGCCGGGACCACTCGCCCTGTAGCCGGGGCGCGACCCCGGCGCCGACCCCGTCGGCGTCGTATCCGAGCGCGACGTGGAACGAGCGCCCCAGCCGGCCGCGCTCCATCCAGCGCGCGACCTCGCCGGCATCGAACGCCGGGAACTCGAAGTGGCCCGCCCCGACCGGCCACTCCTGCACCCCGCGGCCCACCGCTCCGAGCGCCCGCAACGCCACCACGCGATTGAGCCCGTGTGCGAGCGCCGCGCGGGCCGGCAGCCGGTGCGTCGGCGGAGTGTCGGCGCGCAGCGCCAGCACCAGCGTGCGCTCCGGCCGCGCCTCGGCCTGGACGCTGCGCGTGCCGGCGGGCAGCGATTCGTCGAGCAGCGCCGGCGGGAGCGGCCACACGATATCGGCGCGTCCGAGCCGGAGCATCGCGCGCACCCGGCCCGCGCCGATCGCGAATCGCACCGCGAGCGTGTCCGGCCCCTCGCCACCTCCACCGGCGCGCACCAGCGTGAGCGCGCGGCCCGGCTGGTGCGCGAGCACCCGATACGGTCCGAGGCCGACCGCGGCGCCCCAGCCGCGCGCCGGAGCGCGCGCTCGCCAGGGCGTGCTCACCCCGGGCAGCGCCAGACGGGCGGGGAGCAGCGGGTCGGGACGCTCGAGCCGGATCACCAGGGTGCGCGGGCCCGGGGTCTCGATCCCCAGCGCCGGCGTCGGCTTGCCCGCGCGCACGCGCTCCACTCCCCGCACCGCGGCCAGCAGCCAGGATCGCGTGCCGTGGTCGGTGCGTCCGAGGCCGGCGGCGAGCGCGCGCGCGAAGTCCGCGCTGGTGCACGGCGTGCCGTCGGTGAACGCCAGCGAGTCGCGCAGGTGGAAGGTCCACGTGCGCCCGTCCGGTGTGACCTCCCAGCGTGCGGCGGCATCGGCCTCGACGCGCCCTTCACCGTCCAGCCCCGTGAGCCCGCGCGAGAGCCAGCGCTCCAGCGCCCAGCGCGTGGCGAGCGGCGGGCCGTCCGGGTCGAAACGCGGTTCGCTCGCCCCCACCACCCAGCGCACCGTCACGGCCGGCCGCACGGCGCGGCCGCAGCCGGTCAGCGCGGCGAGCAGCACGAGCAGCGCGGGGACGCCGCGACGTGCGAGGTGCATCCGTGCGATGGCAGACATGGAGTCGCGAGTCTAGGGAGCGCGCGGCCGCGCGGCAAGGTGGTGCGGCGGCCGTGCCGCGACGCGGCGACGGCGACGCGCTCCGGCGGTGGCGGATGCCGCGGCACGCGTGCTAGCGTGCGACACATGCTCATCGCCCGCGAGAAGCGCGTCCCTCCGCACGCCCGCACGCGCGCGGCGCGGCGGCCGCGATGACCGCTCCCGCCCACCCGGTCGCGACCGGCGCGGCCGACGCCGCCCTCGAGGGTCTCAACGACGAGCAGCGCGCGGCCGTCACCCACGGCGAGGGGCCGCTGCTCATCGTCGCCGGGGCCGGCACCGGCAAGACCGCGGTCATCACCCGCCGCATCGCGTGGCTCATCGCCACCAAGCGCGCGCGGCCCGACGAGATCCTCGCCCTCACCTTCACCGACAAGGCCGCGGCCGAGATGGAGTCGCGGGTGGACGTGCTGGTGCCCTACGGCTACGTCGGCGCCACCCTCTCGACCTTCCACGCCTTCTGCGATCGCATGGTGCGCGAACACGCGGTGGAGCTCGGGCTCACCTCCCAGCTGCACGTGGGCACGCGTGCCGACATGCTGGTGTTCCTGCGCGAGCGCCTGTTCGATCTCGGGCTGAAGCGCTACCTGCCGCTGGGCGACCCCGACCGCCATCTCGACGCGCTGCTGTCGGTGTTCGACCGCGCGCGCGACGAGGACGTCTCGCCCGAGCGGTACCAGGCGTTCGCGCAGGCGCTCGCCGGGTCGGCCGGCGGCGACGAGGACCGCGATCGCGCCGAGGCCGAGCTGGAGAAGGCGCGGGCGTACGGCGCCTACCAGCAGATGCTGGTCCGCCACGGGCGTGTGGATTTCGGCTCGCAGATCTCGCTCGCGCTGCGCCTGCTCCGCGAGCGGCCCTACCTGCGGCGCGAGTACCAGGAACGCTTCCGCTACCTGCTGGTGGACGAGTTCCAGGACACCAATCACGTGCAGTTCGAGCTGGTGAAGCTGCTCGCGGGGGGCGCGCCCGGGGCCCGCGGGCCGCACAACCTCACCGTGGTGGGCGACGACGACCAGAGCATCTACCGCTTCCGCGGCGCCAAGGTCGAGAACCTGCTGGGCTTCCTCGACGCCTTCCCCGGCACGCGCGTGGTGCTGTTGCGCCGCAACTACCGCTCGGGGCAGCGCATCCTCGACCTCGCCCACCGCATGGTGCGCTTCAACGACCCGGCGCGGCTCGAGTGTCACGACCCCGAGCGCTTCGACAAGCGCCTGATCGCCGCGCGCGACATCGCGGGCGAGGTGGAGCACCTGCCGGCGGCCACCGCGAGCGACGAGGTCGACCTCGTCACCGCGCGCATCGCCGACGCCATCGCGGCGGGCGAGCACGCCGCGCGCGACTTCGCCATCCTCGCGCGGACCCACGCCCATCTCGATGGCTTCGCGCTCGCGCTCCAGTCCCGCGGGGTGCGCTTCCAGCGCTCCACGCAGCGCGGGCTCTACCGGCGGCCCGAGGTCATGCTGTGCCTCAACGTGCTGCGGACCCTCACCGACCCGGATGACGGGCCCGCCGCCTACGCGGTGCTCGGCGACCCGCTCGTGGGCATGGACGCGCTCGACCTCGCGCGCCTCGCGGCACGCTCCCGGCGCACCCACCGCGCGCTGCTGCGCGTCGCCGGCGAGGCGGCGGCCGATCCCGGGAGCGACCTCGACGCGCGCTCGCGCGACGGGGCGCGCCGCTACCTCGCGCTCCACGCCGACCTCGCCCAGCGCGCGCTGAGCCGCCCGACTTCCGAGGTGCTCTACGCCTTCGTGAGCGAGAGCGGGTTGCTGGCGCGACTCTCCGCGGCGGAGACCGCCGAGGCCGCGGAACAGGTCCAGAACCTCAACAAGCTGTTCGGCATCGTGGGCCGGGTCGGTCCGCTGCTGCGGATCGACCGGGTGCCGCACTTCATGACCCACCTCGACCTGCTGATCGAGGCCGGGGACGACCCGGCGGTCGCCGCCACCGAGAGCGACGAGGACGCGGTGCAGTTGCTCACCGCGCACAACGCCAAGGGGCTCGAGTTCCCGGTGGTGTTCATGGTGCAGCTGGTGGAGGGGCGCTTCCCGCTCACCGCGCGGGCCAGCGCGCTCGAGCTGCCCGCCGAGCTCCACCACGGCGGCGACGCCCGCACCGAGCACGAGCGCGAGGAGCGGCGGCTGTTCTACGTCGGCATGACGCGCGCGCGCGACCGGCTGGTGTTCACCCACGCGGAGGACTACGGCGGCAAGCGCACCCGCAAGACCAGCCGCTTCGTGGTCGAGGCGCTCGACCTGCCGAGCCCGCCCAAGGCCCGCCGGACCGCGACCGCGCTCGAGTCGATCGCGCGCTATGCCCCGGTGGCCGAGCCGCCCGCCGTGCCGCCGGCGCCGATCCCCGACGATCAGCCGCTCGAGCTCTCGCACGGCCAGATCGACGACTGGCTCACCTGCCCGCTCAAGTACAAGTTCGCCCACGTCGTGCAGGTGCCGCTGGCGAGCGACCACCAGGTGATGTACGGCGTGGCGATGCACCACGCCATCCGGGTGTTCCACCAGCACCGCATGAAGGGCCTGCCCATCACGGCCGACGACGTGGTGGCGGCGCTCGAGGGCGCCTGGTCGAGCGAGGGGTTCTACTCGCGCGAGCACGAGGAGCGCCGGCTCGAGGAGGGCCGGGCGGCCCTGCGGCGCTTCGTCGCGCGCGAGGAGGCCTCGCGCCGGCTGCCCCTGGCGGTCGAGCTCGACTTCCGCTTCCGCCTCGGGCGCGACCTGGTGCGCGGCCGCTGGGACCGGGTCGACGAGCGGGACGGCGGGATCGTGCTGGTGGACTACAAGACCTCCGAGGTGGACGACCGGGAGAAGGCGACCGAGCGCGCGCAGGCGAGCCTCAAGGAGGAGCAGCTCGGTCTCTACGCGCTCGCCTACGCCGAGACCCGGCAGGTGGTGCCGAAGCGCGTGCAGCTGCACTTCGTCGGCAGTGGCATCAGCGGGGAGGCGGAGGTGGCGCCGAAGCACCTCGACCAGGCGCGCGAGCGCATCGAACGGGCCGCGGCCGGCATCCGGGCGGCCCACTTCGATCCGACGCCCGACCAGCGCAACTGCGGGTACTGTCCGTACCGGAGCTTCTGCCGGCACAGCGCCGCGCGGGGGAATCCGTGAACGACCGCGATCCGCTCCTGCTGCGCGACGCCGCCGCCGCGTTCGCGCGCGAGGCCGGCGCCCTGGTGCGGCAGGGCTACGGCACCGTGCACGCACCCGAGCGCAAAGGGCGCATCGACCTGGTGACCGAGTACGACCGGCGCTCCGAGGCCCTGCTGCTCGAACGCATCACCGCGCGCTTCCCCG
Source organism: Candidatus Eiseniibacteriota bacterium (assembly GCA_963776245.1). Taxonomy (GTDB): domain Bacteria; phylum Eisenbacteria; class RBG-16-71-46; order RBG-16-71-46; family RBG-16-71-46; genus CAVSAC01. Next base: position 173,894 of record CAVZLN010000009.1, read on the forward strand.
GCCACGCGGTGCTCGCCGAGGAGTCGGGCACACGCCCCGGGGACCCCGTCGCCGGCGGCGTGCGCTGGATCGTGGACCCGCTCGACGGCACCACGAACTTCGCGCACAACTACCCGTTCTTCGCCGTCTCGGTGGGCGTCGAGGTGGACGGCGAGCTGGCCGCCGGAGCGGTGTTCGATCCGGTGCGCGGCGAGCTGTTCGCCGCCGCCGCGGGGCACGGCGCGACCCTCGACGGCACCCCCATCCGGGTCTCGCCGGTCGCCACGATCGAGGACGCGCTGCTGGTCACCGGATTCCCGTACGACGTGCGCGAGCACCCCGAGCGCCACCTGCCGCAGTTCCAGGCGTTCCTGGTGCGCGCCCAGGGCATCCGGCGCGACGGCTCCGCCGCCCTCAATCTCTGCTACCTCGCGATGGGGCGCTTCGACGGCTTCTGGGAGGGCAGCCTGGCGCCGTGGGACGTGGCCGCGGGCGCGCTCATCGTGCGCGAGGCGGGCGGGCGGGTCACCGACCCCGCGGGCGGCCCGTTCCACCTCGACGGGCGCCGCATCCTCGCCACCAACGGCCGGCTCCACGCGGCCATGATGGAGGTGCTCGCGGCGGCCGCGCCCGGCACCCCCGGAGCGCCACGCCCGTGAGCCTGTGGAGACGCATCTTCGGGGGCCGCGGCGCCACGCTGCCCCCGCCGCGCTGGATCCCGGCCGAGGAGTCACCGTTCGGCATCGAGGTGCTCGACTGCCGCGGCCTGTCCGAGTCGGCGCGCGCCGGCACGGTCTCGCCCGAAGCCGAGGCGCGCTTCGCCGCGCTGCGGAACGACCCGGGCGAGGCGCATCGCGGCACCGTGCCCCAGCCTCCGATGACACTCGATTGCCGCCTCGAGTACCCGATGGCCTCCCCGCTCGCCGAAGGCGTGCTGTTCCGCGCCACCCGCACCGACGAGAAGTGGGACCTGTTCCACTTCGAGGACTCGCTGTTCTGCGTGCGCAGCGCGAACGGGACGCTCGAGTACCGCGCCGCGCTGGCGTTCCCGCCCGGCCGGCTGCGCATCGCGCGGGTGAGCGCGCGCGCCGAGCTGGCGCAGGCCGAGCCCGCGTACGTCATCGCCGCGGTGGACTTCCTGGTGCGCACGCACGTGCTGGGGCTGGAGGCGGCACACCCGCTGCCGGCCGCGGCGCAGGGCTCGCCGGAGGAACTGGCGCTCCTGTCGTGGCGCCAGCACGGACACTTCGCGAGGTTCGGCGCCTACGCCGACACCAGCGCGCTGCCGCTCGAGCGTCCGGAGGAGTGAGGCGGGCTAGGCCGCGGCGCGCGGGTGGCGCTTGCCCAGCCGGACGCGGATACGATCCACCAGATCGCGCATGTCGTAGGGCTTGGTCACGAACGCGTCGGCGCCCATGTCGCGCGCCAGCTTGCGGTCCTGTTCGCCCGAGCGCGCCGACAGGATGATGATCGGGATGGCCCGGTAGCGCTCGTCGAACTTGAGCGCGCGGCACACCTGGTAGCCGTCCATCTTGGGCAGCATCAGGTCGAGCACGATGAGGTCGGGCCGCTGGTCGCGCGCGCACCTCAGGCCCTCTTCGCCGTCGAAGGCGCTCACCACCTCGAAGCCCTCGACCTGCAGACCGAAGCGCAACACCGACACCAGGTCCACCTCGTCGTCGACGATCAGGATCTTGGCTGGATGTCCGGACATCATGTCCTCGCGCGAGTAATCACGGGATCCCCACGGAGGTTATCGGTGCGCGCCCGCCGGGACATGAGCGGGAATCCGGCGACCGGGGCCCCGCGGCGCCGGGTGGCGGTTCAGCGACCGAGGGCCGTGGGCTCGTCCCGGGTGAACTCCGCGCGGCCCTTCGCCACCGCCCCGGACACCAGGTCGCGCACCTGGACCTCGAGCCGGTAGCGGCCCGCGGGCAGACCCTGCACCGGCACGCTCACGAACTGCCGCCGCACATCGCCCACGAACGCCTCCTCGCGGCTCGCCTCGATCGGCGCGGGCACCGGACGCGGCGCGAAGGCGCGCTGGATCCACACGCGCTCGTCGCGGGCGGCCGAGCGCACGCTGTACACGTACTCGAAGCGCGACTGCTGGTCGGCGCCCGGCTGCAGGCGGTAGGCCTCGAAGTAGGCGGTCAGCGGCTGCCCCGCCGGCACGTGGGCGCCGGGATTGGGCGCGATCCGCACCGGGGCGCCCGTCAGCAGGTCGGGGGCGCCGCACGAGATCACGATGTCGCTGAGGGCGAGCGCGCCGTCCGGGACCGGCAGGTCGACCTGCCGCCGGATCACCCCGCGCCGCGCGCCGCCGCGCACCGAGAGCCCGACGCGGTAGCGACCGGGCGGCAGGTCGGCTGCGAACTCGGCGACGCGGCGCACCGCGGGGTCGCACGCCGAGGGCGTGAGCGAGCGCTGCGCGCGTGCCCGCTCCACGCCCAGCGAGTCGAACACCGCCCACTCCGCGACCAGCGCCTCGCCGGGCGTGCCCGCGACCTCGACCTGGGCCAGCACCCGGGTCCCGCCCGGCCCCTCGAAGCGCGCCACCCTCCCGTCCACCGGTATCGGCTTCACACCCGGCGGCAGCACCGGGAACACCCCGCGTCCGCCGGCCGAGGCGAAGGCGTCGCCGTGGCGCGCCAGCGAGTCGGGATCGGGCCTCGGATCGGGGTCGTAGGCGCGCGCGATCGGCAGCAGGTAGTACTCGGACAGCATCCGGTCCTGCATCTCCACCGCCATGCCGAGCTCGGGGTACTCCCACACCAGCACGTTCATCGGCATCGCGCCGAAGGTGCCGAGGCCGGTGGTCAGCGGCGTGCCGAGCGGGTTGTACTCCGCGCGCTGCGGCGCGCCGTAGCGCACGTACACCTCGCCCCGCTCGTCCCACTCGCGGCGGCGTGCGTTGTAGTACAGGAAGTAGGCGTGCGTGACCCGCGACCAGTATTCGAGCTGAGCCTCGTTCTCGGGACTGGTGGGATCGGGGTCGTGCTCGCTCCAGAAGCGCCGCACGAACGCCGCCTGCTGGTCCGGGGCGAGCCGATGGAGGGTCACCGTGTCCTCCTCGGTCGCCACTGGCGCGATGTCGTCGAAGCGTTCGCGCGCGGTGCGCGGCAGCAGCGGGATGGCGCGGCGGAAGCCCTGCTCGGCGCGTTCCAGGCCCCCGCGCCGATAGGAGGTGTACGCCACCGCCAGTTCGCACTCGGGCCGGTCCGGCGCCGCCTCCAGCGCGCGTTCCGCGGCGGCGGCCGCCGCCCGCAGGTTCTCCTGCTCGACCAGCAGCGGGGTGAGCATGAGCCACGCCTCCGGGCTCTGCGGGCTGAGCCGCGCGGCCGCCGAGAAGTTCTGCACCGCGAGGTCGAGCGAGCGGGTCTCGAGGTACTTGAGCCAGTCGCGCCGCCAGACCTGCCCGAGCCCGAAGCGCGCGGCAGCGTCCTGAGGACTCATGCGGGCGGCCCGCTCGAAGCGCTGGCGCGCGCGCTTGAGGAACCCCGACTGGTAGTACACCCGCGCCAGCATGAGTTCCGCGTTCGCGTCGCCGGGGCGCAGGAGCGTGGCCTGCTCGAGGCAGGCGATGGCGATGCGGCGGGTCTCGATGGTGTTGCGCCGCAGCATCTGCTCGGCGCGCGCGCACAGCGAATCGGCCTCGGCCGTCCGGCCATGCTGCGCGGCGCGCGCCGGCGGGGCGAGGACGAGGAGGAGGACAGCGGCGATGGCGAGCGGTGCCGTTGGGCGCATGGAGGGGTCCGGAGTGCCGGTCGGAGCGAGTATCCGGGAGCCGTGCGGTGGATTCAATCCCCAAGATCGTGGCGGCCCGCGGCGAGGCGCTTGCCGGCGCGCGCGTCGCGCTCCTACCATCGGGGTCCATGATCGCGCTCGACCCGCAGGCCGCCCGCGGATGCCGCGCCACGCACGCCGTCCTCGACGTGCGCCCCGCGGCCGCGTTCCTCACCGGTCACCTGGCCGGCAGCGGCAACGTGCCGACCCTCCAACTCGAGGCCCGGCGCGCCGAACTGCCGCCGCGCGACGCGCCGGTGCTGGTGGTGGCGGACACGCCCGCGGCCGCGCGCGAGGGGGCCGCGGAGCTCGAGCGCCTCGGGTACACGGCCGTGTCGTGGCTCGACGCGGCGCTGGACGGCGGCGGCGACGAGCCCGCCGAGCGCGGTGCCGCCGCGCGGCTCTGGCGCCCGGCGCCATTCCTCGAACAGGTGCTGCCCGGGGTGCCGCGCGGGCTCGCGTTCGACCTCGCGGCAGGCTCGGGGCGCGAAGCGGTGTTCCTCGCGCTGAACGGATTCGAGGTCGAGGCCTGGGATCGCGCCCCCGAGGCGCTCGAGCGTGCCCGGGCGCTGGCCGAGCGGCACGCGGTGCACGTCACCACGGTCGAGTGCGATCTCGAGCGGCGCGGGGTCTCGCTGCCGGCCGAGCGCTTCGATCTGCTCACGTGTTTCCGGTTCCTGCAGCGCCCGCTGTTCCCGGCGATGGCGCACGCGCTGCGACCGGGAGGGCACGTGGTGTACGAGACCTACCGCGCCGGGCAGGAGCGCTTCGGCCGCCCGACCCACCGCCGCTTCCTGTTGCATCCGGGCGAGCTGCGCGAGGCGTTCCCGGGATTCGAGGTGCTCCGTTACGAGGAGCCCGAGCCCGCCGCTGGCCCGATCACGGCGCGGCTGTGGGCTCGCAAGCCCGCGGCCGGCGGGACCTCGGCCAGGGACTGACCGAGCCGGTCCGGGGGCCGTGGGGCGGGACCGCGCCCGACCCCCGCGGCGCCGTGCGGGCGCACCTCCTGCGGTGTGGGATCCGCTCCCGGCGGTCTCCACTTCACCCCGTCCAAGAAGTGTCAACTCGCGTCCGATCCGCGACTCCAGCGGGTGGACGCGTCCCGCGCCCTCCGCTAGATTGGGGGGCGGAGCAGCCCCCCACGTGGTGGATGGATCGAAGGGAGCGTCGAACGACATGAGTGACCTGGGTGCAGGTGTGATGAATCCGCCGGCGAAGAGCGACTACGTCGCGGCGCTGATGGCGGACGTGAAGGCGAAGAATCCCGCGGAGCCGGAGTTCCACCAGGCGGTGCAGGAGGTCGCGGAGTCGCTGGCGCGGGTGTTCGAGCGCCATCCCGAGTACCGCTCGCACAAAGTGCTCGAGCGCTGCATCGAGCCGGAGCGCGTGCTGATGTTCCGGGTGCCGTGGTCCGACGATCGCGGCGGCGTGCAGGTCAACCGCGGATTCCGCATCGAGATGAACAGCGCGATCGGCCCCTACAAGGGCGGGCTGCGCTTCCACCCGAGCGTGAACCTCGGCATCCTCAAGTTCCTCGCGTTCGAGCAGGTGTTCAAGAACTCGCTCACCACGCTGCCGATGGGCGGTGGCAAGGGCGGATCGGACTTCGATCCCAAGGGGAAGAGCGACAATGAGGTGATGCGCTTCTGCCAGAGCTTCATGACCGAGCTCCAGCGCCACATCGGCCCGGACACCGACGTGCCCGCGGGCGACATCGGCGTGGGCGGCCGCGAGATCGGTTACCTGTTCGGCCAGTACAAGCGCCTCCGCAACGAATTCACGGGCGTGCTGACGGGCAAGGGCCTCAACTGGGGCGGCTCGCTCATCCGTCCGGAAGCGACGGGCTACGGCTGCGTGTACTTCGCCGCCGAGATGCTCAAGACCCGCAGCCAGGACCTGAAGGGCAAGGTCTGCCTGGTGTCGGGCAGCGGCAACGTGTCCCAGTACACGGTCGAGAAGCTGCTCGACCTGGGCGCCAAGCCGGTGACGCTGTCGGACTCGAACGGCATGATCCACGACCCCGACGGGATCGACCGCGAGAAGCTCGCGTTCGTGATGGAGCTGAAGAACGTGCGCCGCGGCCGCATCAAGGAGTACGCGGACAAGTATCCGAAGGCCCGGTACACCGCGATCGACGCGCGTGCGGCGTCGAACCCGCTGTGGAGCGTGCCGGCGCAGTGCGCCTTCCCGAGCGCCACGCAGAACGAGATCGGCCTCGAGGACGCGAAGAACCTGCTCAAGAACGGCGTCTACGTGGTGAGCGAGGGCGCCAACATGCCCAGCACGCTCGAGGCCACCAAGGCGTTCCTGGACGCGAAGATCCTGTACGGCCCCGCCAAGGCCGCCAACGCCGGCGGCGTGGCGACCTCGGGGCTCGAGATGTCGCAGAACAGCATGCGGCTGTCGTGGACGCGCGAAGAGGTCGATCAGCGTCTGCACGGCATCATGGTGTCGATCCACAAGAACGCCTTCGAGACCGCCGAGAAGTACGGCGCGCCGGGCAATCTGGTGCACGGTGCCAATATCGCCGGTTTCCTCAAGGTCGCGAACGCGATGATGGACCAGGGCCTCGTCTAACCGGCTCCGGTCCGATCCCACGGGTGCGGGGTGGAGCCCTTCCACCCCGCACTTCGTTTCTCTCCCTCCTGCTCGCCCGCCGGAGCTCGCGCGATGAACGGCAGCGGACGCCCATCCCCGTCCCCCGACCTCGGAAGCCTGCCGGGCTTCCACGGCCTGATGCCCTGGCGCGTGCACGACATCCTGCTGGTGTCGAGCCTCTACGACGCGTTCACGCTGCAGGAGGACGGGCGGCTGAACGAGCTGGTGATGTCGGAGTTCCTCGACCTCAACCTGCACCACACGCCCGGGATCACCCACGTCTCGAGCGGCGCCGAGGCGCTCGCCCTGGCGAGGTCCCAGCGGCGGTTCAACCTCATCATCACCACCCCCAACCTGGGGGATATGGACGCCGCCGCGCTCGCCCACGAGGTCCAGGCCGCGGGGCTCGACGCGCCGGTCGTGGTGCTCGCCTACGACAGCCGCGAGCTGAAGGACTTCGTGGCGCGTCATGCCGGTTCCAAGGTGGACCGCGCGTTCCAGTGGCAGGGGGACGCGCGGATCCTGATCGCCATCGTGAAGTACATCGAGGACCAGAAGAACGTCGCGCACGACACCGCGGCGACCGGCGTGCGTGTCATCCTGCTGGTCGAGGACAGCATCCGGTACTACTCCTCGTTCCTGCCGGTGCTCTACAGCGAGCTCATCGACCAGTCCGAGCGCCTCATCGGCGAGGGCGTGAACCTGTCGCACAAGCTGGTGCGCCTGCGCGCGCGGCCCAAGATCCTGCTGTGCTCGACCTTCGAGGAGGCGTGGACGCGCTTCATCGACTACGGCGCGCACGTGCTGGGGGTGATCGCCGACATCGAGTTCCCGCGCGGCGGCGCGCTGGCGCCCGACGCGGGATTCGAGCTGGCGCGCATGGTGCGCGAGCAGTCCCCCGACATGCCGCTGCTGCTCCAGTCGAGCCGGCCCGAGAACGAGGCGCGGGCGCTCGAGGTGGGGGCGTCGTTCCTGCTGAAGGGCAGTCCGACGCTCAATGCCGATCTGCGGCGCTTCATGGTGGAGCAGTTCGCGTTCGGCGACTTCGTCTTCCGGCTCCGCGACGGCAGCGAGGCCGGGCGCGCGGTGGACCTGCGCTCGCTCGAGGACAACCTGCGCACCGTGCCGGCCGAGAGCGTCGGCTACCACGCCGAGCGCAACCACTTCTCCAACTGGCTGACCGCGCGCACGGAGTTCGGGCTCGCGCGCGCGCTGCGCCCGCGCAAGGTGTCGCACTTCCCGTCGCTCGAGGACCTGCGCAAGGTGCTGATCGACGCCATCAACGATTACCGCCACGAACAGGGCGAGCTGCTGGTCGGCGACTTCGACCGCGAGGCCTTCGACCCGGGGGCGCGGTTCTTCGCTCGCATCGGCAGCGGCTCGCTCGGCGGCAAGGCGCGGGGTCTGGCGTTCGTGCGCCATCTGCTCGGCCTCCACGCCGCGAACCGGCGCTTCCCCGGCGTGCGGGTCGGCGTGCCCCCCGCGGTGGTGCTGGCGACCGACGTGTTCGACCGCTTCCTGGCGGAGAACCAGCTGCTCTCGTTCGCGCTCGACACCACCGACGACGCGCTCATCCTGGCCCGCTTCCTCGCCGCCCGGCTGCCCGACGACCTGATGATGGACCTCTCGGTGCTGCTCGAGGCGGTGCGCGCGCCGCTCGCGGTGCGCTCCTCGAGCCTGCTCGAGGACTCCCAGTACCAGCCGTTCACCGGGGTGTACGAGACCTTCATGCTGCCCAACAACCACCCCGACCTGCGCGAGCGCATGCTCCAGCTGGTGACCGCGATCAAGCGCGTGTACGCCTCGACCTTCTCCCAGCACGCCAAGGCCTACCTGCGGGCCACCCCGTTCCGGCTCGAGGAGGAGAAGATGGCGATCGTCATCCAGAAGGTGGTGGGCGCGCCGCACGGGCCGCGCTTCTACCCCGACTTCTCGGGCGTGGCGCGCTCGCACAACTTCTACCCGACCGCGCCGCTGGCGGCCGAGGATGGCATCGCCGCCGTCGCGCTGGGGCTCGGCCGCACCGTGGTCGAGGGCGAGAAGTGCCTGGCGTTCTGTCCGCGCCATCCGCACCACCTGGTCCAGTTCTCGTCGGTGCAGGACATGCTGCGGAACTCGCAGCGCCATTTCTGGGCGCTCGAGCTCGAGCACGGGCACGCCCCGCCCGATCCCGACCGCGCGCTGCGCGAGACGCGCTTCGACCTCGGCCACGCCGAGGCCGATGGCACGCTGGACGCGCTCGCCTCGACGTACTCGCACGACGACAACGCGGTGCACGACGGCACCGGCCGCGCCGGCGCGCGGCTGGTGTCGTTCGCGCCCATCCTCAAGCACGGCGTGTTCCCGCTCGCCGGCATCCTCGACCTGCTGCTCGAGATCGGCGCGCGGGGCATGAACAAGCCGGCCGAGATCGAGTTCGCCGTGCGGCTCGCGGCCGCCCCGCCGGACGAGCACGAGTTCGGCTTCCTGCAGATGCGCCCGCTGGTGATGTCGCACGAGATGGTGGAGCTCGAGCTCGGTGAATTGGACCCCGCGGCGCTGCTGTGCCGGAGCGTGAAGGTCCTCGGCCACGGCATCGCGGGTGGCCTGCACGACGTGGTGGTGGTGGACTTCCTGCGATTCGACCGGTCGCGCAGCCGCGAGGCGGCGGCCGCGATCGCGCGCTTCAACGCACGACTGGTCGAGGAGCGTCGTCCCTACCTGCTGGTGGGGGTCGGACGCTGGGGTTCGACCGACCCGTGGCTCGGCATCCCGGTCACCTGGGACGAGATCTCGGGCGCACGCGTGATCGTCGAGGCCGGGTTCCGCGACTTCCGCGTCACGCCCTCCCAGGGCAGCCACTTCTTCCAGAACCTGACCTCGTTCCAGGTCGGCTACTTCACCGCGAATCCCGAGCTCGGCGACGGCACCGTGGACTGGGACTGGCTGGCCGCGCAGCCCGCGCTGGCCGAGTCGGAGCACGTCCGCCACCTGCGTTTCGACCGGCCGCTGGTCGCCAAGATGAACGGCCGCCGCAACGAGGGCGTGGTGTTCAAGCCGGGCGGCGCGTAGGCGACGCCCGGCACTCCCCGGGCGGCGCGTAGGCGACGCCCGGCACTCCCCGGGCGGCGCGCGGGCGGGCTCGGGCGCGCCGGGAGGGCGGTTCTCCCGCGTTCATCCACGCGCCGTGGACGGGCCGCGGCGCACCCTCTATATTGCTCCGCCTATGCGCTCCCTCACCGCATCACCCCGCCGCGCCGCGTCCTTCCGGACCCGGCGCTTCTTCGTCCCCGCCGCGCTCCCCGTCCTCGTCCTCGCCACCGTCGCGCTCGGCGCGCCCGGCTGCGCCCCGAAGGGCCGCCCGGGCGGCGGGTTCGCGATGCCGCCGATGCCGGTCGAGGTGAGCCCGGTCCACTCGCAGGTGGTGCGCGACCAGTTCCGCGCGCTCGGCTCGATCGGCTCGGACGCCACCATCGAGGTGGTGGCCGAGATCGCCGCCAAGGTCACCGCGCTGCCCTTCGAGGAGGGCCGGCCGATCGCCGCGAACGGTCTCATCGCGCGCCTCGACGACCGCGAATTGCAGGCCGAGTACGCCCGCGCCGCCGCGGAGCGCGAGCAGGCGTTCTCCGACCTCGAGCGCGCGCAGAAGCTGTACGCGGAGTCCGCCATCGCCCAGAAGTCGCTCGACGACGCGCGCACCGCGGCGAGCGTGGCCGACGCTGGATACCTGCTCGCCCGCGCGCGCTTCGAGAAGGCCACCCTGCGGGCGCCGTTCGCCGGACTGGCGGGGCGCAAGCGCGTCTCGACCGGCGCCTACGTGCGCTCGGGCGACGTCATCACCGACCTGACGCGGGTGGACGAGATGAAGGTCACGTTCGCCGCGCCCGAGCGCTACGCCGGCACGCTCAAGGCCGGGGTGCCGGTCGAGGTGTCGGTGCCCGCGTTCCCCGGCTTCGGATTCGCGGGACGCGTGACGGCGGTGGATCCGGTCATCAATCCCCAGACGCGCACCATGCAGGTGCTGGCGCGGCTCCCCAATCGCGGCGGGCGGCTGCGGCCGGGCATGTCGGCCGACGTCGCGGTGACGTTCTCCCAGCGCACCCGGGCGCTGGTGGTCCCGGACGAAGCGGTGTTCGCCGAGGGTTCCCAGTCATTCGTGTACCGCGTCAAGGCGGACAGCACGGTCGAGAAGACCGCGGTCACGCTCGGCACCCGGGACTCGATGCACGTCGAGGTGACGGACGGGCTCTCCGCCGGTGAGACCGTGGTGCGCGCCGGACATCAGAAGCTCTTCCCCGGCGCCCGGGTGATGCCCATCCCCGAGGGCGGCATTCCGGCGGGCGGGCCCGGCGCGGGCGGCCCGAAGGGCGGCGACGCGAAGGGCGCGGGCCAGGCCCGCGCGACGGGAGCGCGCACGAAGTGAAGCTCAGCGCCACCAGCATCCAGCGTCCCGTCCTCGCGACGGTGATGAGTCTCACCATCGTGCTGTTCGGGCTCATCTCGTTCACCTTCCTGCCGGTGCGCGAGTACCCGGACATCGACTCGCCGGTGGTCTCGGTCACCACCTTCTATCGCGGCGCCAACCCGCAGGTGGTCGAGACCGAGATCACCGACGTGCTCGAGGAGCAGCTCTCCACCATCGAGGGCGTGAAGCTCATCACCTCGTCTTCGCAGGAGCAGGTCTCGCGCGTCACCATCGAGTTCAATCTGAATCGCGACGTGGACAAGGCCGCCAACGACGTCCGCGACCGCGTCTCGCGGGTCCGCGGCTCGCTCCCGTCCACCGTGGACGAGCCGGTGGTGGCCAAGCAGGACGTCAACGCGCAGCCCATCATGTGGCTGGCGCTGAGCGGGCCCTACTCCGCGCTCGAGATGTCCGACCTGGCCGAGAACATCCTGGCCGAGAAGCTCCAGCGTCTCGAGGGCGTCGGGGCGGTGTTCATCGGCGGCAGCCGCCGGTACGCGATGCGCGTGTGGCTCGACCCGCAGCGGCTGGCATCGCACGACCTCACCGTGAGCGATGTCGAGCGCGCGCTGCGCGCCGAGAACGCCGAGATCCCCTCCGGGCGCGTGGAGGGCGCGGGGCGCGAGTTCGCGGTGCGCACGCGCGGCGACCTGACGCGCCCCGAGGAGTTCTCGGCCATCGTCGTCTCCCAGGGCGCCGGCGGCCCGGTGCGGCTCGGGGACGTGGCCCGGGTGGAGCTGGGCGCGGCCGACGAGCGCTCCACGGCGCGCTACAACGGCACGCCGGCGGTGGGACTGGGCGTGGTGAAGCAGCAGAAGGCGAGCACGGTGGACGTGGCGCACGCGGTGAAGCGCGCCCTGCCCGAGCTGCGCGCGCAGCTGCCCGCGGGGATGAAGCTCGAGGCGGCGTTCGACTCCTCGACCTTCATCGAGGACGCGATGCGGGACGTGGCCTGGACGCTGCTGGTCGCCGTCCTGCTGGTGTTCCTCGTGGTGTACGTGTTCCTCGGCTCGCTGCGCGCGACGCTGATCCCCGCCATCGCCATCCCGGTGTCGATCATCGGGACCTTCAGCGTCACCTACTTCCTCGGCTTCAGCTTCAACATCCTCACCCTGCTCGCACTGGTGCTCGCCATCGGCCTGGTGGTGGACGACGCGATCGTCATGCTCGAGAACGTCTACCGCCATCTCGAGATGGGCAAGCCGCGCATGCAGGCCGCGTTCGAGGCGGCGTCCGAGATCGGGTTCGCCATCCTCGCCACCACCATCACCCTGGTGGCGGTGTTCGTGCCGGTCGCGTTCCTCTCGGGCCGCGTCGGCCGGCTGTTCAACGAATTCGGGATCGCGGTCGCGGTGTCGGTGCTGATCTCCGGATTCGTCGCGCTCACGCTCACGCCGATGCTGTGCTCGCGGATGCTGCGCCGCCACGAGATCGGGCACACCTCCGAGGAGGCCGAGGCGGCGCTCGCGGCGGCCCGGACCGGCGCGCCCCCCGATCCCACGCCGGCGCGGGGCGGCGGCTGGCGCGGCGGCTTCGACCGCGGGTTCGACCGGCTGCTGGGCGCCTACGACGCCACGCTGCGCTGGGCGGTGCACCACCGCGTCGCGGTGGTCGCGAGCGCGCTGGTGGTGACCGCGACCATCGGTCTGTTCTTCCGGCTGCTGCCCTCGGAACTGGTCCCGACCGAGGACCGCGGCCTGGTGTTCAACATCCTGTTCGCGCCGGAAGGCGCCACGCTCGCGTACACCGACCGCTACATGCTCATGGCCGAGGCGGTCTACCAGGGCCTGCCCGAGGCCGAGAGCCGGTTCACCGCGATCGGTCTGAGCCAGGGCGGCGGAGGGCGGGTCACCGACGGCTTCATGTTCGTGCGCCTCAAGCCCTACGACCAGCGCAAGCGCTCCCAGCAGGAGATCGTCAAGGCGATGTTCCCCCGCATGATGGGGATCCCCGGCGTGCTCGCCATCCCGATCAATCCGCCCAGCCTCGGCGGCGGCTTCGGGCGTCCGGTGCAGTTCGTCCTGCTCGCCGACACCTACGACGAGCTCCAGCGCTCGGTGACCCTGATGATGGGCGAGCTCCAGAAGCTCGGCTACCTGATCAACATCGACTCCGATCTCAAGCTCAACAAGCCGCAGCTCGAGGTCACCATCGACCGCGACCGGGCCGCCGCGCTCGGCGTGTCGGTGACCGACATCGGCGGCACGCTCCAGACCCTGCTCGGGGGCCGCGAGGCGACGCGCTTCAAGCTCGGCAGCCGGCAGTACGACGTGCTGCTCCAGATGCCCTCGCGCGACCGCTCGGACCCGGGGATCATCGACGGCCTGTACGTGCGCGGCCGCGACGGCCTGGTGCAGATGTCGAGCCTGGTGCGGGTGGAGGAGAAGGTGTCCCCGCGCGAGCTCAATCACTTCAACCGCGTGCGCTCGGCCACGCTCCAGGCCAACCTGGTCCCCGGCGTGACCATCGGCACCGCGCTCGCGGGCGTGCGCGGCGCGGCCCGGCGCGCGCTGCCGCCGGGCGTGCGCACCGACCTCGCCGGCGAGTCGCGTGAGTTCGCCGAGTCGAGCGGCGGGCTCTACTTCCTGTTCGTGATCGCGCTGCTGTTCATCTACCTGGTGCTCGCCGCCCAGTTCGAGAGCTTCGCCCACCCGCTCACCATCCTGCTCTCGGTGCCGCTGGCGGTGTTCGGGGCGCTGGTCACGCTGTTCGTGTTCCGCATGTCGCTCAACGTGTACTCGCAGATCGGGCTCATCATGCTGATCGGCCTGGTGACGAAGAACGCCATCCTGATCGTCGAGTACGCCAATCAGCGCCGCGCCCGCGGGATCGAGACCATCGAGGCGGTGATCGGCGCCGCGAAGATCCGCCTGCGCCCGATCCTCATGACCACGCTCACCACGGTGTTCGGCGTGCTGCCCATCGCGCTCGGGCTGGGCGCCGGCGCCGAGAGCCGCAAACCGCTCGGGATGGCGGTGGTGGGCGGCATGCTCTTCTCCACCTTCCTGACCCTGGTGCTGGTCCCGGTGGTGTACACGCTGCTCGCGCGCTTCACGCCGGTGAAGCACGTCGTGCATGACCCCGTCGAGGGCGCTGCCGTCCCGTCCTGATCGGGAGCGGTCGGACGCGATCCGGCACGCCCCCCGCGGCCGGGCGCCGCGCGCATCAGGGGTGTTCCGGAGCCGCCTCGCGCTTGAGCCGTCGGCCGATCAGATCCACCACCAGATAGAGGACGAACAGCACGGCCGCGGCGGCGACGAACCAGAGCAGCTTCTGCTTGAGCACGTGCGTCAGCGCCGCGGGGTCCTGCAGCAGGCGCGGCTCCTCGCCGAGCACCCGGGCGCCGAACCACGCCAGCACGGTGCTCCACACCAGCGAGCCGAGCAGCGTCATGGTGGTGAACACGCCGAACGGCATGCGCGCCGCCCCCGCGGGCAGCGATACCAGGTGGCGCACCACCGGCAGCAGGCGCGCAAAGAAGATCCCCGCCGCCGAGTAGTGGTTGATCCAGTTCTCGGCCAGCAGCCATTTCTTCTCCGGCACGAACACGTACCGGCCGTACTTCAGGATCAGCGGGCGCCCGAGCGCGCGGGCGACCCCGTACGAGATCGCCGAGCCCAGCCACGAGCCGAGGGTCGCGGCCGCGACCACGCCCCAGAAGTGCATCCGCCCCTGGGTCGCCCAGTACGCCGCGGGCGGCACGACCAGCTCGCTCGGCAGCGGGAACACCGTGGACTCGATGGCCATCAGCAGGGCCACGCCGGCGTAGCCCCAGTCATGCACCAGCCGGAACCAGACGCCCACCAGGTCGTGCACGCGCTACTCCCCCTTCCGCGCCGCCGCGGCGGCGTGCCCCGCGACCGGGCTGGCCGAGGGGATGGTCTCGGCCCACGCGAAATCGTCCCCGTCGGCCACCGGCCGGGCGGACGCGATCGCCGGGTCGTGCTCGAGCATCACCCACGCACCCTCCGCCGCGGCGCGCGCGAGCATGGCGCGCTTCTCGCCCATGATCTCGAGCGCCGCCACGTCGTAGCCCATCACGAACGGCACGCGCACGTGGGAGGCGGTCGGGATCAGGTCGGCGACGAAGTAGAGCGCGCCCTCGGGGCCCGAGACGCGCACCCCCTGCTGGCCGCGCGTGTGGCCATCGAAAGTGAACACCTCGAGCCCCGGCCACGGCGTGTGCGCGCCCTCCCACAGCGTCAGCACGCCCGCCTCCATCAGGGGGTCGAAGTTCTCGGGCAGGTAGGAGGCCCGCTCGCGCGGATTCGGAGCGTGGGCGTTCTCCCAGTTGCGGCGCTGGACGTGGTAGCGGGCGCGCGGCAGCCGGGGGCTCAGGCGCCCGTCATCGCGGCGCGTCGAGCCGCCGGCGTGGTCGAAGTGCAGGTGGGTGAGCACCACGTCGGTCACGTCGTCCACCCCCAGGCCGAGCGCACCGAGCGCGTCCTCGAGCGTGGGCACACCGCTCTCGATCCCGTAGATGTCCGCCAGTTTGGGCGCGAACTTCGTCCCGATGCCGTCGTCCACCAGGATGCGGCGCCCCTCGCCGGTGAGGAGCAGGCAGCGCATCGCGAGCCGGATGCGGTTGCGGTCGTCGGCCGGGTTGGTGCGATTCCAGAGGGTCTTCGGCACCGAGCCGAACATGGCGCCGCCATCGAGCCACAGGTAGCCGGTCTCGAGCGCGTGCACCGTCCAGGGTCCCAGAGTGCGTGCGAGCATGGCCGGCAGGATGCGCGAGGAGCGTCGGCGCGGTCAAACCCTCCCGGGCCCGTGGAGCGAACGCTTCGGGCGCGCCCGTTGGTGCCAGGCGCGCCCGTCACGTGGGCGGGGCTCCGGGGGGGAGGTTCCTACTTGCGGTACCGCGCTTTGAGCTGGCCGAAGGTGAGCGGACTGGCCGGAGTGGCACCGAACGCCGTCACTTCGAAGACCAGATCGTTGAAGTCGTTGTCGGTGCCCGAGCAGCAGGCGGTCGGATTGGGTCCGCTGTCGAGATCCTCGAAGCAGACCAGCCACGTCTGCAACCCGCCTCCAGCCTTGACGGTCGAGAGGTTGGTGATGTCGAACACCAGCGCCTGCACGTCCCCGTCGAACGGCTCGTGGAGGGCGCCCGAGCCGTCCGGCCCGCGGTCATTGAACAAGCGGTTGGTGAAGAACACCTCGGGCTGAGGGGCGTTGGGGGCATCTCCCGCGCCGTTGGGGTCGAGGTAGAAGCCGAACTTGGTCATCGGGCGGTCGAAGGTGACGAACGACGTCGAGCCGGGGCCGTCGAGACCATCGAACACGACGCCGTCGCCGACGCCGTCGATGACCGGCTTGGGGCCGCCCTCGAGATACCAGCCGACCACGTTGTAGTCCCGGTTGCCCGCGATCTCCTGGATCAGCAGCGTGGTGAAGTGGGAGTCCACCCAGAACCACGGGTCGATGTCCCCCGGATGCGCGCCGATGTAGTCGGTCGCCACGTTCAGGGCACCCGGGCCGTAGCGCGCGTCGAGGATGTGCTGCAGCGACTGACTGGGGCCATCCCACGACGAGCCGAACACCACCGATACGATGGCATGGGCAGGGCTGGCGATCGTCAGCAGCCCGGCGATGGATGAAGTCAGACACAGCTGCGCCCACACCTTCATCAGGACAGTCTCCTAGAGTCGATGTACGGGGGGTGGATCCATCCACCGGTTGACCGGCGGTCTCCCCGCGCCAGCAAGGGGGGGTACATCAAAGGGCAGGCGCGGGTCTCTTTTTCGCGTAAGGAGTGTAGCAGGCCTCTATTCTGTAACTCAATGCGTATTTCTACTCACCTCGTGCGCCGTCCGCTGCCGTCGAGCCGCGCTCAGAGGCGGCCCCGACCGGGTTTGCGCCGGCGGGGCCACAACACCCCGCACCGGGTCATTACCCCACTGCCGCGGAATCGTTCCAGCGGACCGGAGCGGATCGCGACAGATCGTTGACGACGCTCTCAGATGAAGGGGCTCCGTTCGGGATTCAGGTCGATTTCAGAGGTGGATGGCGCGCCCGGCCACCGCCAGGGCGGCTTCCTTCACCGCCTCCGGCAGGGTGGGATGCGCGTGCACCGAGCGCGCGACGTCCTCGGCGCTGGCGCCCATCTCCATCGCGAAGGCGAGCTCCGCGATCAGGGTGCTCGCCTGCGGGCCCACGATGTGGGCGCCCACGATGCGGTCGGTCCCGGCGTCGGCGAGGATCTTCACCTGCCCATCGCGCTCGTTCATCGCCCGCGCGCGGCCGTTGGCGAGGAAGGGGAACACCCCCACGTTCACCGCCCTTCCCTGCTCCTCCGCCTGCTCCTGGGTCAGCCCCACCCCCGCCAGCTCGGGCCACGTGTACACCACGTTCGGGATGCATTCGTACGCCACGTGCCCGGCGAGCCCGGCCATGCGCTCGACCGCCGCGATGCCCTCCTCCTCGGCCTTGTGGGCGAGCATCGGGCCGGCGACCACGTCACCGATGGCGTACACGCCGGGCACGCTGGTCGCGTAGCGCGCGTCCACCACGATGCGCCCTCCGATGTCGAGCGCGATCCCCATCTCGCGCACGCCCAGCCCCTCGGTGTACGGGCGGCGGCCGACCGCGACCAGCAGCGCGTCGCAGCGCTCCTCGTGCGTCTCGCCGCTGGACTCGACCGTGACGGCCACGGTCTCGCCCTCCACCCGTGCCGCCTTCGCCGCGGCCCCGAAGGTGAAGGTGAGCCCCTGCTTCTCGAGCGCCCTGCGCAGCAGGTCAGCGCTCTGCCGGTCGGCGCCCGGCACGATGCGGTCGAGGAACTCGATCACGTGCACCTCGGCGCCGAGGCGGCGCCAGACCGAGCCCAGCTCGAGCCCGATGGCGCCGGCACCGATCACCAGCAGGCGTCCGGGCACCTCCTGGAACGCCAACGCGCCGGTCGAGTGGACGATGCGCCGGCCGTCGAAGGCGATGCCCGGTAGCGCCGCCGGCTGGCTGCCGGTGGCGATGAGCACACGCCCCGCCGTGAGCGCGCGCACGCCGTCCGGGCCCGTGACCTCGACCGTGGTCGGGCTCGCCAGGCGCGCCACCCCCTGCACGCGCGTCACGCCGTTCTTCTTGAACAGGCCGTCGATGCCCTGCACCAGCCCGCGCACCACCGACTCCTTGCGCTTGAGCAGGGTCGCGAGGTCGAGCGTCACGCTCGCCCGGACCCCGTGCGCGGCGAGGCGGTCGCGCGCGTGGGCGTAGTGCTCGCTCGAGTCGAGCAGCGCCTTGCTCGGGATGCAGCCCACGTTCAGGCAGGTGCCCCCGAGCGTCGCGTACCGCTCGACGCACGCCACGGCCATGCCGAGCTGGGCGGCGCGGATCGCGGCCACGTATCCCCCGGGTCCGGCGCCGATGACCACCAGGTCGAAGGAGTCGCTCATCGGAGGTGCGCCCCTTCCTCAGACATCGAGCAGCATGCGCCCGGGATCCTCGAGGCGCTCCTTCACCTTCACCAGGAAGGTGACCGACTGCTCGCCGTCCACCACGCGGTGGTCGTAGGACAGCGCCACGTACATCATCGGGCGGATCAGCACCTGGTCGCCGAGGGCGATCGGACGCTTCTCGATCTTGTGCATGCCGAGGATGCCGCTCTGCGGCGGATTGAGGATGGGAGTCGAGAGCAGGCTGCCGTACACCCCGCCATTCGAGATCGTGAACGTGCCCCCCATGAGCTCGTCGAGCGTGATGCTGCCGTCTCTCGCGCGCGCGGCGAGGCGCGCGATCTCGCGCTCGATGCCCGCCAGGCCGAGGGTGTCGGCGCGCCGGACCACCGGCACCACCAGTCCCCGGTCGGTCCCGACCGCCACCCCCAGGTGCACGTGGCGGTGGTAGACCAGGTCGGTGCCGCGGATCTCGGCGTTGATCTCCGGGACCTCGCCGAGCGCCAGCACGCAGGCACGGGTGAAGAAGCCCATCAGGCCCAGCCGCACGCCGTGGCGCTTCTCGAAGGACTCCCGGTGGCGGGCGCGCAGGTCGAGCACCGCGCTCATGTCGATCTCGTTGAACGTGGTGAGGATCGCCGCGGTCTGCTGGGCCTTCACCAGCCGCTCGGCGATGCGCTGGCGGATGCGGGTCATGGGCACCACGCGCTCGTCCTCGGGGGCGAGCGCGTCGCTCGCGCCGGGCGGGGGCGCGGCCGCGGAAGCGGGCTCGGCCGCCGACGACCCGCGGGGAGCGGACGCCGCAGCCGCGGCCGGCGCGGCGGGCCCGCCTGCGGCGGCGCGCAGCGCGTCCTCCTTGAGCACCCGGCCGCCCCAGCCGGTCGCCTCGACGCGCGACAGGTCGAGCCCGCGTTCGGCGGCGATGCGTCGCACCGACGGTCCATGCGGCGGATCGGCCGCCGGCGGGATCGCGGGCGCCACCCGGGCCACGGCAGCCGGTGCGGCGACGGGCATTTCCGGCGCGCCGGACGGCCCGGGCGACGGCGGCGTGGCCGTGGCGCGGGCGGGGGCCGCGCCCGGTTCGATGCGCGCGAGCACGTCGTTCACCTGGACCGTCTCGCCGACCTGGCGCGCGTGGCGCAGCACGCCGCTCTCATCGGCGGGGATCTCCACCGCGGCCTTGTCGGTCTCGAGCGTGGCCACCGCCTCGCCGGTGCGCACCTCGGCGCCATCCGGCTTGAGCCACTCCACCAGCACCGCCTCCGAGATGGACTCGGCGAGGCGCGGGACCTTGACATCGACGCTCATCGCGCCCCTCCGGGCCGGGTCGCGGCGGCCGCGGCTCCCGGCCGCGGCACGGGCGGCGCCTTCGGGTCCACGTCTGCGGCGAACGCTTCCACGATCAGCTCCTTCTCCTGCTCGACGTGCATGTGGTAGTAGCCGGTGGCCGGCGTCGACGCCTCGCCACGCGCGACCACCCGCAGAGCCACTCCCATGGGAAGCACCTCCTCGATGCGGTGGCGCAGATGCCGCCACGCGCCCATGTTCACCGGCTCCTCCTGGACCCAGCAGGCGTCGCGCGCCCGATCGTAGCGCGCGAACGCGGCGGCCAGCTCCTGGGCCGGGAACGGATAGAGCTGCTCGACGCGCACGATGGCGACGTCGGGCCGCGGCCGTGCCACCCGCTCCTCCAGCAGCGCATAGTAGAGCCTTCCCGTGGTGAGGAGCACGCTTCGCACCGCCCCCGGCTCGGCCGGCGCGTCGTCGAGCACCGGGCGGAACCCCCCGGTGGACAGCGCCGCGGCCGGCGATACCGCCAGCTTGTGCCGCAGCAGGCTCTTGGGACTCATGATGACGAGCGGCTTGCGGAAGCGGCGCCGCTGCTGGCGCCGCAGGGCGTGGAACAGCTGCGCGGGAGTGGTGAGGTTGCACACCTGCATGTTGCCCTGCGCGCACAGCTCGAGGAAGCGCTCGAGGCGCGCGCTCGAGTGCTCGGGCCCCTGCCCCTCGTAGCCGTGCGGCAGCAGCAGCGTGAGCCCGGACATGCGGCGCCACTTGGATTCCGCGCTCGCCAGGAACTGGTCGATGTACACCTGCGCGACGTTGGCGAAATCGCCGAACTGCGCCTCCCAGATCGTGAGCGTGTGCGGATCGGCGGTGCTGTAACCGTACTCGAAGCCGAGCACCGCGGCCTCGCTCAGCATGGTGTCGATCACGTCGAACCGCCCCTGGTCCTCCGCCAGGTGCTGCAGCGGCACGTGGAGCGAGCCGTCCTCGACGTCGTGCCACACCGCGTGCCGGTGGCTGAAGGTCCCGCGCCCCGCGTCCTGCCCGGTGAGCCGGACATTGCGTCCCTCGATCAGGAGCGAGCCGAGCGCGAGCGCCTCGGCACAGCCCCAGTCGACGCGGTCCTCGGCCAGCATGCGGACGCGCTCCTGATAGAGCTTCGCCACCTTCGGGTGCGGATGGAATCCGTCGGGCACGCGCATCGCGGCGTCCGCGACCTGCTCGAGGAGCTGGCGCGGCACCGCGGTCTGCGCGCCCCAGTCCTCGCCGGCCCAGTCGAGCCCGTTCCACGCGCCGCCGAGCGGCACCTCGCCGTGCGGCTTGGCCTCGGTGCGGGTGCGCCGGTGCGCCGCCGCCAGGGTCTCGGCGATGTCCTGTTCGAGTTGCGCCAGCGCCGCGTCGCCGAGCACGCCCTCGCCCACCAGCCGCTCGGCGTACCGGCGCGACGCCGGCACGTGGCCGGCGATCCTCCGGTACATCACCGGCTGGGTGAACGTCGGGTCATCCATCTCATTGTGCCCGTGCCGGCGGTAGCACACCAGGTGCACGAACACGTCCTGCCGGAACCGGGCGCGGTACTCGAGGGCGATCGCGACCGCGTGCACCGCGGCCTCGGGATCGTCCCCGTTCACGTGCAGCACCGGCGCATCCACCACCCGCGCGATGTCGGTGGGATAGCGCCCGGTGCGGGAGTCGTGCGGCGAGGTGGTGAAGCCCACCTGGTTGTCCACGATCAGGTGCAGGGTGCCGCCGGTCCGATAGGCCGGCAACTGCGCCAGCGCGATGGTCTCGGGGACGATGCCCTCGCCCGACATCGCCGCGTCGCCATGGATGAGCACCGGGATGCCGCGGTCCCCGGCGAGATCGCGCATGTACACCTGCCGGGCGCGCACCGAGCCCAGCACCACCGGATTCACGAACTCGAGATGGCTGGGATTGAAATTGAGGTCGAGGTGGATGCTGCGGCCCGAGCGCGCCCGGTGCAGCGAGGAGTACCCCATGTGGTACTTCACGTCCCCGTGCCCCTGGATCTCCTCCGGGAGGTAGGTGGACTCGAACTCGCTGAAGATGTTCTCGAGCGGCTTGTGGAGGATGTTCGCGAGCACGTTGAGCCGCCCGCGGTGGGGCATGCCGAGCACGAGCTGCTCCACCCCGAGCGCGGCGGCGTCCTCGATCAGCGTCCCGAGCATCGGGATGAGCGTGGCGCCGCCTTCGAGCGAGAAGCGCTTCTGCCCGACGTAGCGGGTGTGCAGGAACTGCTCGAAGGCGTCCGCCATCAGCAGAGAGCGCAGGATGCGCATCCGTTCCTCGGGAGCCAGCGCGGGCTTCCCGCGCGAGGTCTCCATGCGCTCCTGCAGCCAGTCGCGGCGCGCCTTGTCCGCGATGTCCATGGACTCGAGGGCGAGCGTGCCGCAGTAGGTCTCGCGCAGCGCGAGGATCAGGGCGCGGAGCGTGCCCTGGAACCCGCCGCGGAACGGCTCGGGGTCCGCCGGGCGGTCGAGGTCGGCCTCGGTCAGGCCGAAGTTGGCAAGCTCGAGCAGCGGGTGCTCGGTCGGGTTCACGCCCAGCGGGTCGAGCTGGGCCACCCAGTGGCCGAACTCGCGGTAGGCGGCCACCAGTCCGAACACCCCGCCGGCAGGCCCCCCGGCGCGCGGGGCGCGGGCGGGATCCTGAGCGAGTTCGAAGCCGGCGAAGAACAGCCCCCAATCCTCGGGCACCGAGCCGGGATCCTGGCGGAAACGCCGGTACTGCTCCTCGATGAAGCCGGCATTGGCGCGCTGGATGAAGTCGTACCTCGGCGGCATCCGCTCCTCGTGGGCGTTCGAAGACCCCGCGGAGCTGCCCTGCCCGCGGGTCGCGCGACCTCGTCGTTGAGGCGGCGGAGACTAGCACGAACATGCGGGCGCTGCCGACCGACCCGGGCCCTCCCCCGGCGTCTCCGAGGTTGTGATCGGGCCCGCGCCTCCCTATGCTCGGCCGCTCCATGCTCCGACTCGCGACCTCCCCGGTGTACACCGGGCCCGCCCTGGTCTGCCGCGGCCTGGTGAAGCGCTACGGAAGTCTCACCGCCGTCGATGGCCTCGACCTCGAGGTGCGCGCGGGGGAGTGCTTCGGCCTGCTCGGACCCAACGGCGCCGGCAAGACCACCACCATCGAGATCCTCGAGGGCCTGAACCGCGCCGATGCCGGCGAGGTGCGGGTGCTGGGCGAGCGCTGGGGCCGCGGGGACGGGCTCGCGCTGCGTGAGCGCCTCGGCATCCAGCTCCAGGAGACCAAGCTCCCGGAGAAGCTCTCGGTGGCGGAGACGCTGCGGATGTTCCGCTCGTTCTACCGGCGCGGCCCGTCGGTGGAGGACCTGCTGCGCATGGTGGCGCTCGAGGACAAGCGCCACGCGTGGGTGCAGAAGCTCTCGGGCGGGCAGCGCCAGCGGCTCTCGGTGGCGTGCGCGCTGGTGAATGACCCGGAGGTGCTGTTCCTCGACGAGCCCACCACCGGCCTCGACCCGCAGTCGCGCCGCGGACTGTGGGACCTGGTCGAGGCCTCCAAGGCGCGCGGGGTGACGGTGCTGCTCACCACCCACTACATGGACGAGGCCGAGCGGCTGTGCGACCGGGTCGCCATCGTCGACCACGGGCGGGTCATCGCGCTCGGCACGCCGCGCGAGCTCATCGCGCTGCTCGGCGCGGAGCACCTGGTGCGATTCAGCGTCGAGGGTGGCACGCTCGCCCCCGCCGAGGTCGCGGCGCTGCCCGGCGTGATCCGGGCGCACGCCGAGCCGCCCGCGCTGGCGCTCACCGTCAGCGAGCCGCACGTCGCGGTGCCCGCCCTGCTCGAGGAGCTCGCCGCCCGCGGCCTGGCGCTCGCCACGCTCACCATCCACCATGCCACCCTCGAGGACGTGTTCGTGAGCCTCACCGGCAGGACGCTGCGGGATGACTGACCCCGCGCGCGGCGCGCGAACGCGGTTCGAGCGCAACGCGCTCGCCCAGCTGACCTGGGTGCGCATCCTGGGCTTCCTGCGCGAGCCCGAGGCGCTGTTCTGGGTGTTCGCGTTCCCGTTGCTGATGGCGCTCGCGCTCGGCATCGCGTTCCGCCAGCAGGGGCCCCAGCGGAGCCGCGTGGGTGTCGAGCAGGGCGCCGGCGCCGGGGCGATCGCGCGCGCGCTCGCCGCCTCGCCCGATCTCGAGGTGGTCACGCTGCCGAGCGCCGCGGCCGAGCGCGCGCTGGCGCGCGGGCGCATCGCGGTGCTGGTGCGCCGGGCCTCCTCCGGCGCCCCGTTGCTGGTGTACGACCCGCAGCGCCCGGAGACCCGGCTCGCCCATCTCGCGGCGCTCGACGCGCTCGAGCGCGCGGCGGGCCGCGCCGACCGCCTGCAGGCGCGTGAGGATATCCGGCCCCGACCGGGTGGGCGTTACATCGACTTCCTGATCCCGGGACTGATCGGGCTCAATCTGCTGGGCACCGGCATGTGGGGGGTCGGGTTCGCGATCGCCAACGCCCGCCAGCAGCACCTGCTCAAGCGCATGATCGCGACCCCGATGCGCAGGAGCGACTACCTGCTGGCGATGGTGCTCGGGCGCATGGTGTGGCTGGTGCCCGAGGTGGTCGCGCTGCTGGGATTCGGCATCCTCGCCTTCGGCGTCGAGGTGCGCGGCTCGTGGACGGCGTTCGCGCTCGTGACCGTGGTCGGCGCGCTCGCGTTCTCGGCCCTCGGACTGATGGTGGCGAGCCGCGCGCGCACCGTCGAGGCGGTCTCGGGGCTCATGAACGTCGTCATGCTCCCGATGTGGATGCTCTCGGGCTCGTTCTTCTCGTCCGAGCGCTTCCCGGCGGTGATGCAGCCGTTCGTGAAGGCGCTCCCGCTCACGCTCGCGAACGACGCGCTGCGCGCGATCGCCAACGAGGGTGCCGGGCTGGCCGCGGTGGCGCCCCAGCTGGCGGCGCTCGCGGCCTGGGGCGTGGTGACGTTCGTGATCGCGGTGCGCATCTTCCGCTGGGAATGACGCGCGGGGCCCGCGCCCTCCGTCATCCGCGGCGGGCGCGGGGATGCTCCCCCACCGGGCCTCGCCCCCCGCGCCCCGCGCGCGTCAGACGGCGCTACCGCAGTGCTTGCACTTCTTGGCCGCCACGGCGACCGGCTCGAGGCATTCGGGACAGGTCTTGGTCGGGGCCGCGGCCGGCACCGGCTCGGGCCTGAGCATCGCCTTGGTGATCAGGAACACGCACAGCGCGATGATCACGAAGTCCACCACCGCGCCGATGAAGGAGCCGACACTGAGTGCCGCGCCCACGGTGCCGTCGGCCTTGTGGGTGAGCGCGATCTTGAGCTCGCGCCACTCGCCGCTCGGGATGGCGATCCCGATGAGGGGCATCAGCAGGTCCCCCACCAGCGACGACACCACCTTGCCCACGGCCCCGCCGATGATGACACCGACCGCGAGCCCGAGCGCGTTGGTCTTGAGCAGGAACGACTTGAATTCCTTCACCATCTGAACCTCCGTGTCCGCAGGTCGTGACGGTCGGATGGGGACGATCAGCCCAGCAGGGTGGCCTCGAGTGTGATCTTCGCGTTGAGGAGCCGCGAGATCGGGCAGCTGGTCTTGGCGACCGAGGCCGCCTCGTCGAACTTCGCGCGGTCGGCGCCCGGGATCCTCGCCACCAGCACCAGGTGGCTGGACGTCACGGTGAAGCCCGCCGCCGTCTTCTCCATCCCGACGCGGGCGGTCACGCTCAGGCTCTCGGCGGTCAGGCCGCGCTCGCCCAGCTGCCCGGAGAGCGCCATCGCGAAGCAGCCGGCGTGCGCGGCGGCGATCAGCTCCTCGGGATTGGTGCCCTTGCCGTCCTCGAACCGGTCGCGGAACGAGTACGGGGTGTCCTTGAAGATGCCGCTGGCGGAGGCGAGCGTGCCCTTGCCGTCTCGCAGCCCGCCCTTCCAGACCGCCGTCGCCTGGCGCTCGATCATGAGACCTCCCCTTCGATCGTGTGGATGGGACGAACTTGCCCGCGCGACCGCCTACGGCGCGCGGTAGTAGGGATTGGTGCCGCCCGCGTGGTCGGTGTTGTCGAGGACCTCGCGGATCGACGGCACCGCCTCGCGGATGCGCACCGCGACGCCCTGCTTGAGGGTGGTGTCCACCATGCCGCATCCCTGGCAGCCGCCGCCGAACTGGATGTAGGCC
Source organism: Candidatus Eiseniibacteriota bacterium (assembly GCA_963776245.1). GTDB lineage: Bacteria > Eisenbacteria > RBG-16-71-46 > RBG-16-71-46 > RBG-16-71-46 > CAVSAC01. Next base: position 199,555 of record CAVZLN010000009.1, read on the forward strand.
ACCCCGTCCTTCACGTCGAGCAGCGTGACGTATCCGCCGTGACCGCCCACCGCGGGATTGACCTCCTCGTCGATCACCTTCTGCACCGCCTGCGCGTCCGGGTCGCGCCAGATCGGATTCGGGTTGTCGATCCGGAAGCCGCTCTCCACCGGGGTCTCGACGTAGTCGATGGTGGTCCCCTTCAGGTCGGGACCGCTCGCCGCGTCCACCAGCACCTGGAAGGGCCCCGCGTCCACCACGGTGTCGTCCGGGGCGCGCTCGGTGGCGTCCACGAAACCGAGGCGGTACTGGAACCCGCCCCGTCCACGCCCGGTGACGCCGATCCGCAGCGCCTGCCCGGGCTTGCCTTCGCTCTGCATCAACTCGGCGATCTTTCCGACCGCGAGCTCGGTGATGACGATCATGTCGGGACTCTCCTGGGTATCCGGGCCATGGATGCGCGAACACCGCCGCACCCGGGCCTTGGATGCGCAAATTAGCCGCGCGTCGCACCCCGCCGCAAGCGCCGCCCGGGTCCGGGACCGCCCGGGGCGGACCGGACGGCCCCGGCGCGGGCGCGGCCGGTGCCCCGGCGGGCCGTCCGCCGCGCCCCGGCGGGGGCCGCGCTCCCCGCGCTGGTGAGAATCCAGCCCGGAGCCGATACCCCGGGGTTGAACGGCGAGGCCCCGGCCTTCACCATGCCCGCGGTCTGCATCACCCAGCAGCACGGTCGGCGGACGGAGCCGGCCGCCTCACGCCATGGAGGGTCCCCGATCGTGACCGAGCAGCCCGACGGCAGGACGCCCGAGCAGATCGAGCGCGACTGGTTCGAGCACGTCTACACCGGCCGCGGCGACACCATGCGCCAGCTCACCCCGCGCGCCCTCATCATGGGAGCCCTGCTCGGCTGCGTGATGTCGCTGACCAACCTCTACATCGGACTCAAGACCGGCTGGGCGCTCGGGGTCGCGATCACGGCCTGCATCCTCTCGTTCTCCATCTGGCGCTCGCTGCGCACGCTCGCGCCGTTCCTGGTGCGCAGCGATTTCACCATCCTCGAGAACAACTGCATGCAGTCCACCGCGACGGCCGCCGGGTACTCGGTCGGCGGCACCATGGTCTCCGCGATCGCGGCGATGCTCATGCTCACCGGCCGGCAGATGGACTTCTGGGTGCTGCTGGGCTGGAACGTCCTGCTCGCGGTGCTGGGCGTGGTGATGGCGGTGCCGCTCAAGCGCCAGATGATCAACGTCGAGCAGCTGCGTTTCCCCGACGGCACCGCCGCGGCCGAGACCCTCAAGAGCCTGCACGCCACCGGCGGTGAGGCGGTGAAGAAGGCGCGCGCGCTCACGGTCGCGGGCGTGTCGGGCGCGGCGGTGGCCTGGCTGCGCGACGCCACGTTCCGCTTCATGCCCTGGAACATGCCCGCGGAGCTGCCGTTCGGAGGGTTCACCGCCGGCGGCATCCCGCTCGCCCAGCTCACCCTCAAGTGGGACATGGGGCTGGTGATGATGGCGGCGGGCGCCATCGCCGGGTTCCGCGTCGGCTGGAGCATGCTGCTCGGCGCGGTCATCAACTACGCGGTGCTCGCCCCGATCATGATCCACCGCGGCGACATCGCGGTGCTCCACGCGGGCGCGACCATCGGCTTCCGCGACATCACGCGCTGGTCGCTGTGGATCGGCGCCTCGATGATGGTGGTCTCGAGCCTGGTCTCGCTCGCGTTCCACGGCCGGACCATCGGGCGCGCGCTGGCGGGGCTCGGCGGCGCGTTCGGGCGGCGGCCCGCCGCCGCCGACGATCCGATGAAGGCGATCGAGGTCCCGGCCTCATGGGTGGCCTTCGGGTTCATCACCGCGGGCGCGGGCGTGGTGTGGATGCTGCACCACGTCTGGCACGTGACCTGGTGGATGGGCGTGATCGCGGTGCTGCTCACCTGGGTGCTGTCGGTGGTGGCGTGCCGCGCCACCGGCGAGACCAACACCACGCCCACCGGGGCGCTCGGCAAGGTCACGCAGCTCACCTACGGCGTGCTCGCGCCCTCGAACATGACCACCAACCTCATGAATGCGTCGGTCACGGCCAACGCCGCCGGGTGTGCCGCCGACCTGCTGACCGATCTCAAGAGCGGCTACCTGCTCGGCGCCAATCCGCGCCAGCAATTCATCGCCCAGGTGGCCGGCATACTCCCCGGCGCGATCGTCGTGGGTCTCGCCTGGAACATCCTGGTGCCGAACGCCGCGGCGCTCGGCGGCGACCGTTTTCCCGCCCCCGCCGCGCAGGTGTGGAAGGGCGTCGCCGAACTGCTCTCGAACGGCGTCGGCATGTTGCCGGTGAGCGCGCGCTGGGGCGCGCTGGCCGGCGCGCTGATCGGGCTCGCGCTCCCGCTCACCGAGCGTGCGTTCCCGCGGGCGAAGAAGTTCATCCCGTCGCCCACCGGGCTCGGCCTCGCGTTCGTGATGCAGGGCTTCAACGCCATCTCGATGTTCGCGGGCGCGGCGATCGCGCTGGGGATCGAGAAGGCCCGCCCCCGGACGGCCGAGACCTACGTGATCCCGGTGGCCTCGGGCGTGATCGCCGGCGAGAGCATCATGGCGATCATCATCATCGTGATGCAGAACGTGCTGCCGGGGTGGGTGCGGCCCTAGGCCGCGCGCGCTCCCGCCCCGCGGCTCAACGTGATGCGCCCGCCCGGGGTGCCACGCGATACAGCCGGTAGCCAGCGTTCTCGAACACCTGCACGAACGCCGGCGCCGTCCGCTCGCCCAGCATCAGGCGCATGAGCGGGCGCTCCAGGTCCGCCGCTTCGAGCGGCAGGCCCCGCTCGAGCCGCGACAGGAACGGCGGCTGGACCACCAGGGCCATGCCATAGAGCGCGTTCCCGGGCGGCACGAGCAGGAAGCCGACCCGGTCCCGGCGGCACACCTCCAGAAGTCCGGTGTCCCCATCGGCGAACAGCACCGAGTCGATCTCGGCGATCCGGCGGAGGTTCACGGGGCTCTCGAACAGACCGTCGGTCAGTGAGGCGCACCCGGCGTGGCGCTGCAGATCGTATCCGTAGTCGACCGGGGCGAGCACCACCGTCCCGGGGGCCGCATGGGACCGCAGCCAGGCCATGCAGGCGTCCTCTCCCGGGATCAGGCGCGAGGTGCGCGAGAGCCCGAGCGCCACCCCGCACACCGAGGTCGCGACGAAGCTCGCCGCCAGCAGCGCGGTCAGGGCGGCGACCAGCGCGGTCGATGGCGCGCGGGTGCCACCGCCCCCGTCGCGCGTGGAGCGCCGCGCACGAGCCGGGCGCGCCGATGGTATGTCGCGTCCCCTGCCCGCGGGGCGCGCTCGACGGAGCGCGGCGAACAGCCCGGCGCACACGATCGCCACCAGGGGCGCGAGCAGCACCTTGTTCCGCAGCATGAGGAAAGTGAGCAGCGCCAGGCACGCGGTCATGTAAGCGAGCAGCGCGTGTGCCGATCCCGGCATCGACCGCGGGTCGCCGCCCTGTCCGCGGTCGAGCCAGCGGAACAGGAGCGGCGCCACGAGGCACCACGGCCCGAGCGCCAGGAACTGCTGGGGCCCCACGAGAAGCGCGAGCGGCGTCAGCGCGTAGAGTTCCTCGACCTGATAGAGCAGGGACGTCAGCGGCGTCGGAGGAGGACCGGCTGCGGTCCACGGGGAGACGAGCTGGCCGAGCTTGAACCAGAGCAGTTCGAGGGCACCTCCGTAGGGAGAGGGCGGCGCCAACCCGCTGCCCCCCAGCCATCCGAGCGCGAGCGCGGACGCGAGCACGGCGACGCGCATGCCGCGGGGACGCTCGGGCGCGAGAGCCGGGAGGAACAGCGCGAGCGCGACGGCGACGGTCGCGAACCAAGCGGGCGAGAGCACGAACCGCTGGGCGTGCAGGTACTCGATGGCCGGGGACGCCAGCAGGACCGCGGCGATCCCGATCGCGAACCACTCGCGGAGAGCCCGGCGCGCTCCGCTCCACGCCGCGACGATGGCGACGAACCCGGTCTCGAGCAGGGGGACCATCAGGGGCACCCGCCACACCGTGATCGCCGCGACCAGTGCCAGCGCCGAGAGGATCGAATCGAGCCGGCGGCGCGCCACGGGCTCCGCCAGCGCGCGGAACGCGAACGCGAGGTGGGTGGTGACCAGCAGCGTGCCGATCGCGTCGTAGCGCACCCAGTAGCACACCGTGCGGTGCACATGCGCGGGCATCAGGGCGGCCAGCGCCGCCGCGATCAGCGCCGCGCCCGCGTGGGGGTAGAGCGCGCGCGCCGCGACCCAGACCGGCAGCGCGATCAGCGCACCGGCGACGGCGGTGAGCCACAGCAGGAGCCGGTGGACTCCCGCCTCGTCGCGGGCGCCGGTCAGGTGGCACGCGGCGGCGGCGATCGAGTAGAGCCCCTGCGGAAGCAGCGGACCGATCCGCCGGCCCGCGGGTGCCTCGCTGAACCGATCGGGGGACGGCAGGCGGCCCTCCCGCACCAGCGCCAGCACCAGCCGTTCGTGGTAGGCGGCGTCCGACTTGAGCTGCAGTCCGGGGTCCTCGAACCAGGGCGCCATCCGCACCGCGGTGCCACAGACGATCACGGCGACCAGGACTGCAAGCGTGACGAGCGCGCCCCGGTGCGGGGTGGCGGAGGACCCGGAAGGGCGTGCGGGTGCGGCTGAGCGGAGTGCCATGGGAGAGGAGGTGGGGCTGGCACCCCTGCACGCACCGTGGCGAAGCTCTCGCCGCGGTGTCCGTGCACGAAGGCGCACGCATGGACGATACAAGGATTCGCGCGCCGGTTCCAAGGCGACGCGCCCGCCTGCCGACTCGGAGCGAGGCACGCGAGACCGACGCGCCGTGTCACGCCCTCCGAGACTGGGTAGTATCACGCGCACCGGCACCGCTGGGTGCCGAGTCATGGTCGCGATCCGACGAACTCCTGGGGAGCACGCATGCCTTCCGCCGACGAGACACCGCTGCTCCGGCACGCACCGGCCACCGTGCAGGGCCGCTACCTGGCGCGCCCGCCGCGAGCCGGAACCGCGAGGCACCACTGGATCGGGTTCCACGGGTACGCGCAGACCGCCGAGGCCATGCTGGAGGCGTTCGCCTCTTGCGTGCCCGGCGACGACTGGCTGGTGGTATCGGTGCAGGCGCTGCATCCCTTCTACGTCGGGAGCAGCAATGTTGTGGTGGCAAGCTGGATGACACGGCTCGATCGCGAATCCGCGATCGCGAGCAACGTGGCCTATGTGGACACGGTGGTGGAGCAGCTCGAGCGCGAGTTCGGGACGCCGCGGACGCGCGTGTTCGCTGGATTCTCCCAGGGCGTCGGCATGGCCTATCGCGCCGGGGCGCTCGGCCGCCATGGCTGCGAGGCCATCATCGCGGTGGGCGGCGACGTGCCGCCCGAACTGGCGGCGGCGCCCCCGCGCCCGTGGCCCCTCGTGCTCGCGATGACGGGTGAGCGCGACGCGTACCACCCTCCCGCCGCACTCGAGCGTGACGTGGAGCGGCTCCGAGCGCACGGCACCGACGTGCGATCGAGGGTGCTCGGCGGTGCGCATGAATGGTCCGCGGAGGTCGCCGAGGCCGCCGCGTCCCTGCTGCGCGAACTGCAGACCCGGCCCAATCGCTGAGCCGGGAGGGCGAGGCCGACGGGCTGAGCACGGCGGTTCGATTCGGCCTCCGCTCTCACTCAAGAAGATGAGCAAGCGGGTGCCCGCGTGACTCGGGCTGCGCGCCGGACGCCGCCGTCGACACGATTTCGCTTGACACGTTTCGCGCACCCTGGCGTGCTCGACTCAGCGCCCGCGCTGCGACTGCGCGTCTGCGCGCGCAGGATGCGCGCAGTGGTCCTCGCGACTGCGAGCGGCGGTCATTTTGCGCGATGCCCCGCGCGGCGCGCGCTCCGGGCACCCACGAGCGTCTCGAACACGCGTGATAGAAAGAGTGCCTGCCCCCGCGACCGAGTCCCCGTTGCGGAGTCCCGCCATGTCGTCCTACTCGCTGTCCCAGCTCTCCGACCCGGTCCTGCTGCGCGACCTGGCCGCGCTCGTCTCCCAGGACCGAGTCACCACCGCTTCGATACTGGCCCACCTCGCCGAGGTCGATGCCCGCCGGCTCTACCGGCCAGCCGCCTACCCGTCCATGTTCGCCTGGTGCGTGGGCGAACTGAAGCTCTCCGAGGACGCGGCGTTCAAGCGCATCCGCGCCGCCCGCACGGCGCGGGAGTTCCCGGTCATCTTCCCGATGCTGGCCGCGGGGCGGCTGAACCTGAGCGCGGTCCTGATGCTCGCGCCCTACCTGACCCCGGAGTCAGCCGGCGACCTGCTCGCAGCGGCCGTCGGGAAGACGAACGGCGAACTTGAGCAACTGCTGGCCGAGCGCTTCCCACGGCCGGATGTGCCGACCCTGGTGCGGGCCATCCCCGCCGATGAACATGCCCCGGGGCATGTGGAGGATCTCGGCAGTGAACTGGCCCCGGAGCCAGTTGATGATCTCGGTGTGCAACTGGCCGCGCGGCCAGTTCACGAGAATGTCAATCAACATGCCCCGGGGCATGTTGGAGCACTGGCGCTGGCGCCAGTTGATGGTTCCGGCGTGCAACTGGCCGCGCGGCCAGTTGAGCCGCACGCGAAGCTCTCGCCTCTCTCGCCCGGGCGGTTCGCCCTGCAGCTCACCCTCGCACAGGAGACCCACGAAAAGCTGCGCTATGCCCGGGCCCTGCTCGGCCATGCCGTGCCCTCCGGCGACCTCTCGCAGGTGCTCGACCGCGCCCTCGACGCCCTGATCGCCATGCTCGAGCAGCGCCGTTTCGCCCCCACCGCTCGCTCGCGTACGGCTCCCCGCCGCCGCGCCGCGGACAGCCGCTATGTGCCCGCCGCCATCCGTCGCGTGGTGTGGCAACGCGATGGCGGCCGGTGCACTTTCGTTGGCGCCACGGGCCACCGCTGCGAGGCCCGCACCCGACTGGAGTTCGACCACCTTGACCCGTTCGCCCGGGGCGGGCAGGGCACGCCGGATCGCCTGCGCCTGCGCTGCCGGGCGCATAACCAGTTCGAAGCGGAGCGCACGTACGGCGCCGGGTTCATGCGCCAGAAGCGCGAGGAGTCCCGGCGCCGCGTGGCGGCGGCCCGGGAGGCGAAGCAGGCGCGGGCGGCCGCGCAGGCGCAGGAGCGCGAACGCGCAGTCGCCCGGCAGGCCAGCGCCGACGAGGTGATCCCGTGGCTCCGCGGTCTCGGCTTCCGGACCGACGAGGCGCGCCGCGCGGCGGCACTCTGCGACACCATGGCAGACGCTCCAATCGAGACCCGGGTGCGCGCCGCGCTCGCGAGCCTGGCGCCCGGCGGCACGCGCCGCGTCTCGAGCCGCGCGAGCGCTCCGGGCATGAACGCGATCGGAGGGTGAGGAAGCCGCTGCTCTTCCCTTTCATCGTTTCCGCGCGATGATCTCCAGGACGGTCGGGGTGACCAGGAACGCTCCGGGGGTCGCCTCGGTGTCGTCGAAGGCCTGTTGCATCACGCGGGCACGCGCGGCGTCCACGCGACCGAGTTCGACCAGGCGCTCGAGGCCGGTCCCGACGAAGGCCTTCGGCCACTGCCACAGGAAGTCCCCGGGGCGCGCCACCTCGGTGATGGGCTCCGTGCTCTCGATCTCGAAGCCCAGGCCCGCGAGCCAGCGCGGCAGGTCGAGCGCGATGTCCGGCTCGCCACCGCTGGCGCGCCAGGAGGCCATCACCTCCACCACGAAGGCCTCGAACGCGGTGCTGCGCGGCGACAGTCGCCACGCTCGGTAGTCGAGGTACTCGTGGATCACCATCACTCCGCCCGGCCGCAGCGCGGCGGCGACCCCTTCGAGCAGGGTGCGTGGATGGCGCACGAACGAGTACACCCAGCGTGACCACGCGCCGTCGGCCAGCACCTCGGGCAGCGGCTGCTCGTCCAGATCGAGCTCGCGCGCGTCGAGCTGGGTGATGCCGCGCGCCGCGGCCCGGGCCTGCAACACATCGAGGAAGCGCCGCGATCGATCGATCGCCACCACGCGCCCTGCCCCACCCACGATCTCGGCCAGATCGAGCGCCGCGTAGCCCGGGCCGCACCCGACGTCGAGCAGCGTCTGGCCGACCGTGAAGCCGGCCCGCCGCCACGCCCGGCTGGCACGCGGCCGCCAGACCCGGTGCTGCAGCCCGAGGCGCTCGATCTCCGCGTCGTGCGTGCCCAGCACGTAGTCCCGCTCAGCGCTCATCCGACCTCCTCGATCATGGCATCCGCCGTCGTGTCCATCCGGGGGAGACTAGCCCAGCCGCCGCGCCGCGGTGGGATGGAACCGGAACTCCAATCCGAGCCCAGAAACCTCCCCGTCGGCCGCGGTCGGGATGCCGCGCCCGGGGACCTGGCGGCGACGGCCGCAGCCGACGCGAATCCACACCGCCCCCGCGTGACTCTCACCCACCGAGACCCGCAGGTGCGGGCAGACTTCCGACCCGAGGAGCCCTTCCATGGAGATGGTGATCAGCTTTCCCGGCGGCGCGCGCGTGGACGCCGAGTTCGGCCCCCACGTGGTGCGCACCGACCAGCCTGCTCAGGGCGGTGGCGATGACTCGGCGGCCACGCCCTTCGCGACCTTCCTGGCCTCGATCGGCACGTGTGCCGGCATCTACGTGCTCGGCTTCTGCCGCCAGCGCGGTCTGCCGACCGAGGGCATCCGGATCGTCCAGAGCATGGAGACCCATCCGCACAGCGGCCTGATCGGAGGCATCCGGCTCGAGATCCACGTGCCGGCGGGCTTCCCCGAGAAGTACCGTCCGGCGCTGATCCGCGCGGCCGAGCAGTGCGCGGTGAAGAAGCACCTCGAAGCCCCGCCGCGCTTCGAGATCGCGACGGTGGCGGACGATTGAGCGCGCGCTCCGCGCCGGTTCCCCCTACTTCTTCCGCACCGGCACCGGCGGCAGGACCTTGACGCGCGTCGCGGACAGGGCCCTCGTGCCGGTGACCGCGATGAGATTGTCCACCACCGTGTCGTAGCCGCTGAAGATGAGCCGGTTGTCCGACACGTGGCCCGCGGTGTACAGCTCGCCGTCGGCGGGGTCCGCGATGGCGTACAAGTTGGACCCAACCACCTTCCACGAGTGCCCGATGCACACGCAGAAGTGCGGTGGATCGGTGAGCCCGACGATCACCGGTCTCGACTTGCTCGCGGCGTTGAGGATCCGCTTGAGCTTGTCTTTCGAGAACGCCCGGTCCTCGCCCACGAGGAGATCGGTTTCCTCGACCCTCGAATCGATCCCGTAGCCCCCGAGCACGAGAGCCAGGTTCCGCTGCCCGGACCCCGAGCCTGGCTGGTTCGCCGTCGCGCCCCGGATGGTCACGCCGTGGACCTTCTTCGTGAACGGCAGGACCTGCTTCATCGTGGGGTTGTCGATGTTGGCGCGCACGTACTGCGAAGGGCCGCCCGCGCGCTTCGACTCGTCGGCGATGATGCGGGATGAGAGCCTGTCGCCCTTCACGAAGTTGATGGCCATGCACACGCTGGCCATCCCGCAGTTCATCTCGTCTTCCTGCTGGTACGTATCGACACCGTGGGACAGCTTCCATCCGGCCATGGCCTGCGTCTCCTCTCTCGGGCGGCGGGCCGCGGTCGGACGGGTCTGGAACCCACATCCGGACCGCCGCCTGCGAGCCGCCAGCCCTCACCGATAACGAGCCTTGATGCCGCCCCAGGTGATGCGGGCGGCCGGCACGGCAGCATCTCCGAACTTCTGGATACGATGGTTGTACATGTCCACCACGTAGATGAAGCCCTCGCGATCGACAGCGACGTCCACCGGTCGGGCGAACTGACCGGGTTGTCCCCCGAGGCCTCCCCAGACGTCGATGGTGACGCCGTTGGGAGTGAATGCCTGCATGCGGTTGTTGTCGAAGTCGGCGACATACACCCGACCGGTTGGGCCCACGGCGATACCGGCGGGGGTCTGGAACTGCCCGGGGGCCGACCCTGGTCCCCCCCACTCGAGGATCAACGAGTGATCCGGGGCCCACTTCGAGATCCGGCAGATGAGGCCGTTCATCTCGGAGACGTAGGCATTCCCGGTTCCATCGAACGCGATGCTTCCCGGCCGCATGAGCCGGGTCCCCCAGATACCGATGTAGTCACCGGTCGGAGTGAAGATCTCGATGCGGTTGGCCCCGGCGTCCAGGACGTGGACCAGACCCGACGGGTCGATCGCGATATCGATCGGGCGGGTCATCTGGCCCGCCTGGTAGCCCCACGTGCCCCAGGTCCGCAGGAACTGACCCGAGGGGTCGAAGACCTGGACGCGGCTGTTGCTGTAGTCGGCGACGTAGACGTTGCCGGCCTCGTCCGTGCAGAGCCCGATCAGCGTCCCGAACTGGCCGACCGCGCTTCCCTGGGAGCCCCAGCTGGTGAGGTAGGTGCCGTCGGCCGCGAACTTCACGATCCGGTAGTTGTACTGATCCGAGACGTAGAGGAAGCCATCCGGGCTCGCCGCGATGCCGTAGGGGTACTTGAGCTGGCCGGATGCGGCGCCGTAGCTACCCCACTGTGCGATGAAGAGCGGCGCCGCGAGCGCGGGCGCGCTGCAGCCCAGGAGCATGGTGGGCAGGACGAGCGCCCGGATCGACACGTGCCATGCGTTCCGCATCATGTCCTCCAGCCGAGTCAGGACATCGGCTCGTTCCCCTACCGCTGCTTCAGCCGCTCGATGCGCGCGTCGACGAGCACCGCCGGGAACACCTCGCCGCTCTCGAACACCGCGCGATGGCGCTCCAGCGCGTCGCCCACCTCGGCGAACGAGCGCGGCACGTGCGCGCCGCCGCCGTTGGCGCCGGTGCGCGCCGCCGCGGTGGCGTCCAGCAGGGCGTCGAGGTCCGGGGTCACGCGCCCCTGCACCATCGCCTGCGCGATGCCGGCGAGCAGCAGGTGCGGATGCGCCGAACCGTCGGGAAGGCGGAACTCGATCGTCGGCGGGCTCACCAGCCGGCCGTCGGCGTCGGTGGCGACCACCGGCAGCCGCACCAGCGCGCTGCGGTCGTACTCGCCCCAGTTGACGCGGTTGGGCGCCTCCTTGGCCTGGCTCAGACGGACGAATGACTCTTCGGCGCGATTGCCGAACGCCATCAGCGCGCCGCCGTACTGCACCAGCCCGCCGATGAGCCAGCGGGCCGGATCGGTGAGCCGCCCGTCGGCGGCGCGGGTCGCCGCGTGCGATCCATCGAGCACCGCCGAGAGATGGAAGTGCAGCCCGTTGCCCGCGTGCCCGCGGCGCAGGATGGGCTCGAACGAGCAGCGCAGCCCCTCGGCGTGCGCGAGATTGCGCAGCACCCAGTGCGTGAGCGCCACCGCGTCGGCGGCTTCGGGCAGGGGCGCCAGCCCCAGCTCGATCTCGTGCTGCTCCCAGATCACGCCCTCGGCCTCGATCGCCTCGACGTAACCCACCTCGCTGTGCCCGTACTTGACCGGCACTCCGATCTCCGCGAGCAGCGCGAGGGCGCGCCGGCGCAGGGCCTCGCCGAATACGAACGGGGAGGTCGCGTGATAGCCGCGGTCGGCGGCGCCGTACATGTCGGTCTCGGTCGAACGGCGTCCGAGGAAGAACTCCACCTCGCCGAGCGCGCGCAGCGACACGCCGGTCTCCCGTTCCACGCGCGCGTGGGCGCGGCGCACCAGCGTGTCGGGCGACTGCGGCAGCGGCTGACCGTCGCGCCCCGAGTGGCCGCACATCACGGCGAGCGTGGGCAGCGGGGAGAACGGGTCGAGGAATGCACCCGCGACGTGCGGGCGCAGCACCACGTCCGACGCGCCCGCCTGGATGCCGAGCCCCGGGAACAGGCTGGAGCCATCGGCGCGCTCGCCGCCGGCCAGGATGTCGCGCAGATGCCCGAGGCTGCGCGGCACGAAGTCGAGGGTCTTGAGCCAGCCGTCGCCCCCCACGTGCATCAGGCTCACGACCCGGATGCCCTGCTCGTGGACCAGTGCGGCCAGATCGTCCGCCGTCCACTCCGGCGCCGGGCGGCCGATCAGCCGCTCGAGCCGGCAGGCCGGGAACGTGCCTTCGTAGGCGTGCGCCGAGGGCGCCCGTGCCGCGCGCGCTCGACCGCCGCGTTCCTCCACGGTCACTTCCATATCCGGCATAGGAACTCCTGGATCTCGGGAACGCCCCCCTGGAACACGAGGTAGCCATCGTGCGGCTCGCGCTCGGTGATCTCGCCCGCGATCGGCGTGGTCATCAGCCGGCGCGCGGCGTCCGGATCGCCGGGATGCACCCCCAGCGCCCAGCCGAGCTTGATGTAGGCCACCTCGGGGAGCATGTTGGCGAGCGGCGTGACACCGAGCTCGAGGATCTCGCGCCCGGTCTCGTAGACGTACATCTGGACGAACCCCCACAGCGTCTGGACCGCCATGAACACCAGCACCCCCGCCCGGTGCGCGCGCTCGAGCGCCGGGTAGAGCTTGCGGTTCACGTGGCCCAGGCCGGTGCCGGCGATGACGATGCCCTTGTACCCGCGCTCCACCAGCGAGTCGATGATGTCGGGATCCATGTTGGGGTAGTAGTAGACGATCGTCACGCGCTCCTCGAACACCGCGCTCACCGTGACCTCGCGATCGGGGCGGCGCATCCGCACACCCTCGCGCAGCACCGTGACCTTGCCCTGCTCGACCATCGCCAGCGGGATGTCGCCGAGGGTGCGGAACGTGCTGCGATACGAGGTGTGCATCTTGCGCACGCGGGTGCCGCGGTGGAGCAGGTTGTAGCGGTCCGAGGTGGGGCCGAACATGCACACCATGACCTCGGCGAGCGGGCCGTGCGCCGCGGCATAGGTGGCGTTGATCAGGTTCTGGGCGGCGTCCGACGACGGACGGTCCGAGGAGCGCTGGCTGCCCACCATGATGACCGGCACCGGCGCGTCCTGGACCATGAACGAGAGCGCGGCGGCGGTGTGGTGCATGGTGTCCGTGCCGTGCCCGATGACCACGCCGGCGTAGCCGTCGCGGATGGCCTCGCCCACCTTCTCGGCCAGCACCTTGTACTGCTCCGGGCCCATGTTCTCGGAGAACACCGCGAACAGCTTCTCGGTCTCCAGGTTGCAGATGTCGGCCAGTTCGGGCACCGAACCGTAGAGCTCGCCGGGCGAGAACGCGGGGATCACCGCGCCGGTCCGGTAGTCGAGCCGCGAGGCGATGGTGCCGCCGGTGCCGAGCAGCTTCACGCGCGGCTTGGCCGGGTCCACCGGGAACTGCTTTTCGGGGATCTTGTAGTGGGCTTCGCGGTAGCCGGTCTTCTTCATCTCGAGGATGGTGTCGTGGCGCAGGCCGATGTTGTACCCGCTGCCGAGCTTGAGCACCAGGTGGAGCGGGTCGGCGGTCTCCGAGCGCGGCAGCACGAGCCCGGCGAAGTCGCCGCGCGTGGTGTGCGCCTCGACCTCGCTCCACACCGTGACCCCGAAGCGCTCCATCACCGCGCGGCAGGCGTCGCGATAGCCCTTGTAGCGGTCGTCGCTCATCGCGCCGCCCCGACCGCGGGGGCCGCGAGCGCCGACTCGAGCCGCGCCCGCACGTCGGCCGGCGCCGCCCGTCCGAGCAGCCCGCGCAGCGCCACCCCCATGGCGTGGCGCAGGCGCTTCTCGCGCGGCGCCTCGGCCATCGGCGCGCACGCGGCCACCGCCGCGCCCACCGCCGCCTCGATCGCCGCCGCGCCGGCCGGGGCGGACAGCTCGCTCACCACGCGCTCGGCGGCCATGCCGGGCTCGAGCAGCGCGCGCTCGAAGGCGCGGCCCAGCGCCTCGCCGCGGAACGCGCCGAGCGCGAGCGCATCCACCAGTGGCTTCAGCCGCGCGGCGGCGTGCGCCGGATCCACCCCGCGGCGCCGCATCCAGCGCGCCGGGCGCTTCAGGCACTCCACCGCGACACGATGGGCCACCGGGCCCGCCGGCGGCGACAGCGCGTCGAACAGCGCCGCGGAGCTCTCGACCGCTGCCAGCCTGGCCGCCAGCAGGGGCGAGAGCCCGAGCCCGATCCAGCGCTCCTCGCGCGCCCACGGCCGCTCGGCGAGGCGCGTGGTGATGTCCTCGAGCCAGGCGTCCGGCACCGCGATGGGCGGCGTGTCGGTGTCCGGGTACATGCGGTCGGCGCCGGGCAGGATGCGCTCGAAGCCGGTGGTGCCGTCGGCGTAGGGCTGGCGCGTCTCGGACGGGATGCCGACCAGCGCGTCCCGCCCCCGCGCCAGGATCTCGCGCACCGCGGTCGCGACGTCCTCCTCCGGACCCCAGGTCACGATCACGGCGTCGCCGCGCTCGGTGCGCAGCGCCTTGTGCAGCGCCTTCCACTCCGCGGGCGAGAGACCATAGTCGCGCACGTCGGAGTGGATCATGAACGGCCGCGCGGTCAGACAGGCGATCACGCGCACGCGCTCGGAGAACTCGCGCGCGAACGTCAGCCCGGGCTGGGTGCGCGTGTCGAGCAGCCCGCCGAAGCCCGGCAGGCGCACCGCCGCGATGGTGTCGCGGCGTTCGAGCGCCTCCCGCACCGGCATGTAGTCGCAGCGCCGCAGCATGGACGCGGCCTCCACCGCGCGCGCGGACACCTGCCACGGCAGGCCCTTGTCCGGCACCGCGAGCTGCTCGGCCCGCACCCCGCGCCGCAGCAATTCGGCGCGGATGCGCAGCAGCGCCAGCTGGCGGAACGCCTCGTTGTGGGTGAGCAGCGGCAGCCAGCGGTGCTGGCACACGCCCTTGATCTCGATCCGCCGTCCGCCCGCGATGGACACGTTGGTGTCCTGGCGCGCCGCACCCTCACCGCGCCGCACCTTGCCGGTGGCGCGCGAGACGCGCGCCAGCATGCGGCCGCCCGCCTCGACCTCCTGCGGCGTGAGGAAGTCGGGCTCGGTCACGATCTCGATCAGCGGCATGCCGAGCCGGTCGGTGCGGAAGGTGATGCGGTGCCCGACGTCGGACACCTCGCGGCAGGAGTCCTCCTCGAGCGAGAGTTGGCGGATGCGCAGCGGACGGTCCACGCCCAGCGCCGGCACGCGGAACGGCACCCGGCCCTGGAGGGCGATCATCGCGGTGCGCTGGAAACCGGTGGGGATCGAGCCGTCGAGGTACTGCTTGCGCATCACGTGCAGCTCGCTCACCAGGTCGAGCCCCAGCAGCAGTGCGATCTCGTAGGCGATCTTCACCGCCTCCTCGTCGATCGGGAACGGCGGGGTGTCATCCAGCTCGTAGGTGCACACCGTCCCGCGCTCGAGCAGGTAGACGATCTCCTTGCGCGTCTTGAACTCCATCAGCGCGGTGCCGTCGTACTCCCCCAGCTCGGAGAGCGTGGGCCGCATGTGGCGGAGCACCTCGGCGTCCACGCGGGTGACGCGGCGCCCCGCCGGGCAGCGGCAGAACAGCTTGCCGTGGGTGTGGATCTGCTGGTGGATCTCCAGGCCGGCGAGGAACCCGAGCGTGGCGTAGTCCGCCGGTTTCATCTCGGCCAGCTCGCGGTCGGGGAAATCGAGCGGCGGGTCGCGGCGCGGATTGAGGTCCAGCGCGGGCCGCGGCCCGCTCGGAGCGGGTCCAGGATCGGGTGTCGGGTCGGTCGTCATAGAGAGGGTGCCCGCGGACGCGAGCGGCGCGCAGGATAGCACCGGACGCACCACGAGGTCACACGCTCCGCCGCGTCAGGCCGCCCCCTTCTTCGACTTCGCCATGGCGCCGAGCCACAGGTACAGGCACAACGCGAGGAAGCAGCCTGCCGAGACCATCTGCGAGGTCGGGTCGTGGTCGAAGAACGGCGTCTTGATGCGATCCTCGGCGTAGCCGGGCAGCATGCGCAGGGCCGCCCCGAACACTCCGCCGAGCGCGCCGCCCGCCATCAGCCCGGAGGCGATGATCACCCCGCGCTCCCGCATGGTGGCGCCGGCGTGTCCGCCGTCCTTCTCGGAGCGCCGGGTCACCACGTGGTGGATGAACCCGCCCACCAGCGCCGGCGAGTTGAGCTCGAGCGGCAGGTACATGCCGAGCGCGAAGATGAGCGAGGGCACGCCCACCATCTCGAGCATCAGCGTGACGAGCACGCCGGCCCCGAACAGGATGTAGGCGATCGGCTGCTGGCTCATGAAGTTCGAGACCAGCGTGGCCATGATGGCGGCCTGCGGCGAGGCGAGCACGTTGCGCGCGTCGCCCGGCGCCGCCTCGCCGAACTGGAAGGTGCGGGCGAGCATCACGATGGTGAGCCCGGAGGCGGCCGCGGCCACCACCACGCCGAGGAACTTCACCTTCTCCTGCGCCGCGGGCGTCGAGCCCAGCCAGTAGCCGGCCTTGAGATCGGTGATGGTCTGCCCCGACACCGAGACCGCGGTGCACACCATGCCGGCGATCGCCATCACGAAGAACATCCCGGTGGTCCCGGAGACGCCGAACTTCAGCAGCACCACCGACGAGATGATGATGGCGAGCATGGTCATGCCCGAGACCGGATTGCGCGCCGTGGTGGCGATGGCGTTGGCGGCCACCGAGGTGAAGAAGAACGAGATCACCAGCACCAGCACCAGGCCCGCGACGAGCACCGGGATGGAGGGCCCGAGCGTGCCCATGAACACCGCCACGCCGATCGCGCTCAGCACCACGCCCAGCAGGATGCTCATCAGGGAGATGTCGAGATCGGTGCGCTCCAGCCCCGAGCCTCCGCCCTGCTTGAACGCGCGCGCCGCGACCGAGAACGAGCCCACCACCACCTTGAGCGACTTGATGATGCCGACGATGCCGGCGCTCGCGATGGCCCCGACGCCCATGAGCCGCACGTACGAGCGGAAGATCTGCGCCGCGCTCATGTCCGGGATCGGCACCGAGGCGGGATAGACCGCGAGCCCCGCGGGCAGGTGGGAACCGATGAACCAGATGAGCGGCACCAGCACGAAGTTCGCGAGCACGCCGCCCGAGCACAGGATCATGGACGAGCGCAGCCCCATGACGTAGCCGAGACCGAGGATGAACCCGATGGCGTCGAAGTTCACCACCACCTTGCCGCGGTCGGCGAGCGTCTTCATGACCGGGATGAACTGGAAGTTGATGGTCTCGCGCCACACCTGGAAGGTGGTGACGAAGAAGTCGTAGAGCGCGGCGATCCCGGTGGCCTGGAGCAGCAGCGCGGCCTGCGAGCCGCCCTTCTCGCCGGTCACCAGCACCTCGGTGATGGCGGTGGCCTCGGGGTACGGGAACTGGCCGTGGGTCTCGCGCACGAAGTAGCGGCGCAGCGGGATCAGGAACAGGACGCCCATCACGCCACCCGCGAGGCAGATGAAGATGCTCTGCACCGGGTGCGGATCGAGCTTGAGGATGTAGAGCGCGGGCAGGGTGAAGATGGCGCCCGCCACCACCGAGCCCGAGACTCCGCCGATGCCGGTGATGATGACGTTCTCGAGCAGGCTGGAGCGCCGCGGGAAGACCCGCGCCAGCCCGATGGCGAGGATCGAGATCGGGATCGCCGCCTCCATCACCTGGCCCACCTTGAGCCCCGAGTAGGCGGAGGCGACGGTGAAGACGAAGCACAGCAGGAGCCCGAAGAACAGGGACCGCCCGGTGATCTCGGGGACCTTCTGGGTGGCCGGGATGATGGGCTGGTAGGTCTCGCCGGGCTTCAGCGGCTCGTACGCGTTCTCCGGCAGCGACTTCTTGGCGTTGTCATCGTGCATGATGGCTCGATCCCTCGCGTGTTCGTCCGTGGGGCAGTCGGTCGCGCAGGATAACCCGAGGCAGGCGGCCACCCAAGGACTCTTGCGACGCGAGCCGCCGGCCCCGAGTGGCGTCCGCCCGCGCGCGCTTGTGGCGCGCTTCGCCGCGGGGATAGAGTGCGGACGAGTCCGCCTCCCCCACCGGCCATCGTCCCCGACGCGCCCCTCGAGAGGCCTCCGATGCCCCCGTCGCGACACCCTGCACGCACCCGCGCCGTCCCTGTCCTCGCGGTCGCCTTCCTGATCCTCGCCACCGCCGCCGGCGCCGCCCCATCGTCCCCCATCACGCTGGTCGAGACCCGCCCGGTGGAGTCCGCGCTCGGCAATCCTGAGATCCCGGACGCCGTCACGGTGTGGCTCGATCTCATCCGCGGCGCGAAGCGCCAGCTGGACATCGAGCAGTTCTACTGCTCGGACTGGCCCAACGAGCCCACGCGTCCGGTGCTCGACGCCATCGGCGAGGCGGCGAAGCGCGGTGTGAAGGTGCGCCTGCTGCTCGACGCCCGCATGCACGCGACCTATCCCCAGCCCGCCGACTCGCTGGCGAAGGTCCCGGGCATCACCGTGCGACTGGTGGATTACGGACGCATCGCCAGAGGGGTGCAGCACGCCAAATTCTTCCTCGTGGACGGGCGCACCGCGCTGCTCGGCAGCCAGAACCTGGACTGGCGCGCGCTCAAGCACATCCACGAGCTCGGCGTCCGCCTCGACGACGCGCGGGTGACGGGCGTGTTCCAGAAGGTGTTCGAGCTGGACTGGGCCGCCGCCGACACCTCGGGCCGCCCCGCCGGCCGCGACACCATCGCCGCGCTGCGCGCCGCCGCCGGCCATGCCGACTCGCCACCGCTGCCGCTCGTGCTGGTGCAGTCGCCGGGCGACACCGCGCGGGTGTGGCCGTCGTACAGTCCGCGCGGCTTCCTGCCGGACGCGGCGCTGTGGGACCAGGATGCGCTGGTGCGCCTGCTGGACTCGGCGCGGCAGGGCATCGTGCTCCAGGCGCTGTCCTACGGCATCGGCGGGCGCGGCGAGCGCGACTCCACCCTCGACCAGGCGCTGCGCCGCGCCGCCGGCCGCGGCGTGCGTGTGCGGCTGATCATCTCGGACTGGGAGACCGGCGGGATCACCGATCTGCAGCGGCTCTCCACCGTGCCCAACCTCGAGGTGAAGCTCTCCACCGTGCCCGAGTGGAGCGGCGGGTACATCCCGTTCGCGCGCGTCGAGCACTGCAAGTACGTGGTGGTGGATGACGCCCGGCTGTGGGTGGGCACCAGCAACTGGGAGCCCAGCTACTTCCACGCGTCGCGCAACCTGGCGGTGACCATCCAGAACCGCCGGCTGGCCGCGCAGGCCCTGAAGGTGTTCGAGACCTCGTGGGCCTCCCCCGGCGCCAGCACGGTGCGCGCCGACGGGCAGTACCCGCGCAAGGACCACGGCATGGAGTCCCCGGACGGACGCCCGGTCTACGGACGCTGATCGTCCCGGCCGGCGCCGCGCCCGCGCGCGACGCCGGCCGCGCGCCGCATCCCGGTCACCACGAGGTCGCCAGCGGCCCCACCTCGGCCTCCACCGCGGTCAGCACGTCGCCGCGCGTCACCGCCGCCGCCATGGCGTCGTGGTCCCGATGGAGCGGCCGGTCCACGTCGAGATGCTCGACCACCTGGCGCACCGCGGCGTGCGCCGCCCGCGTGCCGCGCCCGAGCGCGTGGTCGCGGAAGTCGAGCGCCTGCGCCGCGGCGATCAACTCGATGCCCAGCACCGCCCGCGCGTTCTCGAGGATCTGCTTCGACTTGAGCGCGGCGTTCATGCCCATGCTGACGAAGTCCTCCTGGTCGGCCGCCGCGGGGATCGACTGCACGTACGACGGCGCGGAGAGGATGCGCTGCTCGACGATGAGCATGTCGGCGGTGTACTGGCTCAGCATGAGCCCCGAGAACATCCCCGCGCCCCGGGTGAGGAACGCGGGCAGGCCCACGCTGAGGGCCGGGTTGAGCAGCCGGTTGAGACGGCGCTCGGAGAGCACCGAGACCATGGTGACGCTCGCTCCCACCACGTCGATCGGCAGGCTCACCGGGGTGCCCTGGAAGTTGGCGCCGGTGTACACGCGGTCCTCGTCGCAGGCGAAGATCGGGTTGTCCGCCACCCCGTTCAGCTCGGTCTCGACCTGCACGCGCGCGAACGCGAGCTGATCGCGCAGCGCGCCGATCACCTGCGGCGTGGAGCGCATGGAGTAGGCGTCCTGCACCTTGGTCTTGAGCTGGCCGGTCTGCAGGTCGGAGCCTTCGAACACCCGCCGCAGGTTGGCGGCGCTGGTCCGCGCGCCGCGGAAGCCGCGCAGCTCGTGGAGACGCGCCTCGTAAGGACGCGGGTTGGCGTGCAGCGCCTCGAGCGTCATCGCCGCGGCGATCTCGGCCTGCGCCACCCAACGCTCGATGTCGTGCAGCAGCAGGCAGCCGATGCCGGTGATGAGGTTCGAGCCGTTGATGGCCGCCAGCCCGTCGCGAGCGTGCAGCCCGGGCGGCGTCAGGCCGGCCCGGGCCAGCGCCTCGGCCGCGGGCATGCGGGCGCCGTCGAGCTGGCACTCGCCCTCGCCCATCAGCGCCAGAGCGATCTGGCTCATCGGCGCGAGATCGCCGCACGCGCCCACGCTGCCCTTGGAGCACACCACCGGCGTGACCCCGCGGTTCAGCATGTCGACGTAGGCCTGCGGGATCTCCGGGCGGCAGCCCGAGTACCCGTGGCCGTGCACGTTCACCCGCGAGAGCATCGCGGCCCGCACGTGCTCGACCGGACAGGGCTCGCCGATGCCGGCGGCGTGGTTGTAGATCAGGTAGCGCTGGAACCGCTGGACCTGCTCGTCGGTCAGCACCACCTCGGAGAACTCGCCGATCCCGGTGTTGACCCCGTACATGATCTCGTGGGCGTCGATCTTGCGCTGCAGCATGCGGCGGCAGCGCGCGATGCGCTCGACCGCGGCCGTCGACAGGGCGACCGGCTCGCCGTGGCGCGCGACGCGCACCACGTCCTCGATCGTGAGCCCGGCATCTCCCAGGACGACGGTCATCCCGAACGCTCCGCGCCTGCGGAGCGCGCGGCGGCCGACGCGCGGAGCGCCCTCACTTCGCCGCGCCGGTCAGCTCGTCGGCGAGCCCGCCCATGTCGTAGATCCTGCGCAGCGCCTCGACGATGGCGCGCGCGTCCACCGAGACGCAGCGCGCCTGGTCCTCGGACCAGCCGTAGTCCCACAGGAACGACTGGATGTTGCCGTCGAACACCAGGCCCACGTACTCGCCGTTGCGGTCGATCACCGGGCTGCCCGAGTTGCCGCCGATGATGTCGTTGGTGGAGACGAAGTCGAGCGGGGTGGCCAGGTCGAGCGACTTCTCCGCCGCCGCCACCCGCGCCGGCAGGTCGAACGGCCGCCGCCCGTCGAACGAGCGCGAGCGGTCGTAGAGCCCGTAGAAGGTGGTCTTCCACGGCACCTCGGTGGTGATCTGCGTGTAGCCCGCCACCTTGCCGTAGGACAGCCGCAGCGTGCCGGTGGCGTCCGGGTAGACGTTCTTGCCGTCGAGCGCGAAGCGCGCGCGGGCGATCTTCGCGCCCTCGAGCGACTCCACGCCCTCGACGTGGTCCTCGTGCCACGTGCGCTGCTCGCGGTAGGGCGCGTCGAGGCGCGCGCGCCCAGCGATCAGCGGATCGTTCGAGGCCTCGACCGCCTCGCGTCCGCCCTCGAGCAGGCGCTGGCGCACCGCGACGTCGGCGAGCTGCGTGCCCGCGAGAGGATCTCGTGCGCCACCTCGCGCGGCGTGCGGCCGCCGAGCGCCGCCTTCACGAACGGGTCGTCCGGCGCCGAGCTCGTCGAGCGCGGTCTGCAGGTGCGAGGCCGAGCACGTGCTCCTCCATCGCCGGGTAGATCGGCGCGGGCGAGAGCAGCAGGAAGCGCATCGAGCCCAGGTTGGTGTCGCGGTACTCGCGGAAGCGCTGGTCGTTCGGCTTCTCGACCTCGGCGGTCAGGCGCACGAGTGCCGTTGGCGATGTCGACGAGCCGCGACAGCGCGCAAGGCTCGCGGTAGAGCGTGCGCCTGCCCGCGCTCGCGCGGCACGCTGCTCCGCCGCGGCGATGCGGTCCCACGCCGCCGCCGCAGTCCGCGGCCAGCGCCGGGTCCTTCGCCACCCGCGCGCGCAGGTCGTCCTCGGCCGCGCGCTTGGCCGCCGGCGAACGCCGGGTCGCGCAGGATCTCGAGGAAGCCGCGCTGGCGCTTGAGGTTGTTCTCGAGGCCGCGGATGCCGTTGACGGCCTGGCGCGCCTGCTCGGGGCCCTGCGCCGGCGTACTCGCGGTAGGCCGCGATGCGCCGCTCGCCGATGCGGATCCGCGCCGGCATGTCGACGTCGCGCTCGTACTCGAGCTGCGCCACCGTGCGCCGGCGGCCGGTGCGGCCGGGGTGGCCGGCCACGAACACCAGGTCGTCCTCGACTTCACGCCCTTCGCGCTCCAGCGGATCCAGTGCTCGGGCTGGGCGGGCTGGCCGTTCTCGTAGACGCGGAAGAACGCGAAGTCGAGGTCGTGCCGCGGGTACGAGAAGTTGTCGAGGTCGCCGCCGAAGAACGCGATCTGCTCCTCGGGCGCGCACACCAGCCGCACGTCCTTGTAGGTGCGGTAGCGATAGAGCCAGTACTCGCCGCCCTGGTAGAGCTCCACCGACTCGGTCTTGAGCCCGGTCTTCTGGGTGGACTCCTGCTCGAGGCGCGCGAGCGCGCCTTGCGCTGCGCGTTCTGGCGGGCCATCGGGGCGCCTTGGAGTCGATCGCCGCGTTCACCCGCGCGGTCACGTCCTCCATCGACCACAGCACCTTGAGCTCGAGGTCGGGGCACTTCATCTCCTCGGCGCGGGTGCGCGCGAAGAAGCCGTCGCGCACGTAGTCGTGCTCGCGCGAGGACATCTTCGAGAGCTGGCCGAGCGCCACGTGGTGGTTGGTGAGCACCAGCCCGTCGGGCGAGACGAACGCACCCGAGCCGCCGCCGAAGTTCACCGCCGCCTTCTGCACGTGCTCGACCCACTGCGGCGTGGGCGTGAAGCCGTAGCGCTCCTGCAGCTGCTGGAGCGGCAGGTTGTCGAGGGTCCACATGCCCTCGTCGGCGAGGGCGGGGACGGCGAGCGCCGCGAGTGCGAGCGCGGCGGCGAGCGGCGGCGTGAGGCGCATCGTGCGACTCCCATCCTGCCGGCGCGTGCACGCACCACCGGCGGTTCGAAGGCCTGTGGAGAACGAGTGGACCTGGGACTTCGGGCGAGCCCGCACCATGGGAGGCCGGCGGAGTATCGGAAGCCCTCCCCGGGCGGTCAAAGCACCGAGTACCAACGCGGCGACTGGCGGCACCGGCGCGCCCGCGCCGCGGCCGCGAGCGCGCGGGGACGCGCCGGGCATCCGGCCCGGCCCCGCGAGGCCCACCCGGGATCAGTCCAGCACCACCACGCGCCGCGTGCGGACCCCGCCGGCCGATTCGAGACACACCAGGTACACCCCCGCTCCGAGCGGGCGGCCGTCGGCCGCGCGTCCGTCCCACGCCACCTCGTGCGGGCCGGCCGCGCGCGCGCTCGAGGAGCGTGGCCACGCTGCGCCCGCCGACGTCGAACACCCGCACCCGCGCCGGCCCCGTCGCCGGCAGGGTGAAGCGCACGCGCAGCGCGCCCCGCGCGGGCGTGAACGGGATCGGGGCGGGAGGCGCGAGCGCGAGCGCTCCGCGGCCTCGCCGCCCGGCTCCACCGCGAGCGGTCCCATCGCGCTCACCGCGACCGTCATCACGTTGACGGGCTCGCACACGAAGTCCACCTCGACGCGCGCGGTCCGTTCACCACCAACTGGCGCGGACGGTGCCCCCGGTGGCGGCGTACACGCTGTCGTGGTCGGGCATCACGAACACCAGCCGAGCGCTCTCGAACCGCTCGTAGTAGCGGTTGGTGACCACGGCGGTGAGTCCGGCGCGGGTGCCGTCGTTGGGGCCGCTCCACGCGATGGTGAGCGAGTCCACCGGGCGACTGGCGTGCCGCCGCGTGGTGCATCGGGCCGGGGACGATATCGCCGCCGGCGAAACGGAAGATGCGGAAGGTGCGATTGCCGTCCACCGTCGCCTGCAGCCCGAGGTCGAAGGGGCGCGCGGCGCGGTTGCCCTCGGCGACGCTGTGCACGTGCCCCCAGATGGCGCCGTAGAGGCCGGGCGGCAGCGGGTGGACCTGGGACATCGCGGCCCCCGGGGCAGCCGTTCGCCAGCGTGCCGCCGAAGTCGTAGTGGTAGAACAGCAGCGCGGTGTGGCCCTGCGGGAGCGCGGCGAGATCGTCCGCGAGCCAGGCTCATCTGGTCGGCGGTGAAGCTCTGCGCGCCGTAGAGGTCGGTCCGGTAGTGGTCGTACGAGCCGTTGTTGATGTAGCCCTCCATGCCGATGACGTGGAGCGGCCCGTAGTCGAAGGTGTAGTCCTGGGTGCGACGCGGGTCCCCCACCGGAGGATCGGCGAGGAACGGCCAGCCGAACTGAGCGCCACCACGCGCGACGCGAGGTGCCGTCGGGCGGTGGGGTGGTCTGCCAGCCGCCGAGGTCGTGGTTGCCCGACACCAGGAACACCGGCGCGTCGATGCGCCCGAGCAGCGCCTTGGCTGCGGGCCATCTCGTACACCCCCAGGTAGTCCTCGAGCTCGCCCTCGTTCACGAGGTCGCCGGTGTGGAGCACGAACTCGGGGTGGATGAGATTCAGGTCGTCCACCACCGCGTCGAAGTCCGCGACCGCCGAGGTGTCGTTCACGTTGAAACCGCCCGCGCTCGACAGGGCGTGCATCGGCAGATGGGTGTCGGTGATCTGGGCGAAGTAGAACCCGTCCCGGTATGCGTCGAGCACCTTGACGCAGTGGCGACTGGTGTCGGGCGCGGTGCCCGCCGAGGTCAGGACCAGGTCGTACACCTCTTCGGGCGTGCCCGGCGGGACCGTGAAGTCCAGTTCCCAGCGCGCGCGGCTGGTGACGTATCCGCCGCCGGCCGGGGTGAGCGGGACCGCCAGCGTGCCGAAGCGGAGCGTCGCGCTCCAGCCGGTGACCGAGGAGGGCGCGTTCGCCCACACCGGAAGCGCGTCGCCGGAGCGCGCGAACGCGGGCAGGCTGGGCAGCGGGCGCCAGATCACGGTGAGCGTGTCGCCCACCGTGTAGGCGTGAGAGACCGATGGGGCGAGCGCGGCGGTCCCTGCGATCAGGCCCGCGGCCAGGGCAGCGGCGGCGTATCGGGCACGGTGCTTCGGGGGCATGCGATCTCCGTGGGGACCGCCGTGGGTGACACGAGCATCGCCCCCGAGCGACGCGACTGTCAATGCCCGGGAAGCGAGCGCCGCACACCGGGGTCATACGGCCGCGGGCGCCACCGCGCGCACCGGGTACCGCCCTCCGACCTCACCCTGCGCGGATGAAGTGCGGCACCTCGGCCGGGATCTCGAACGTGAGTTCGACGAAGCCCGCGTAGGCCCCGTCGCGGAACCACGGGGACTGGAAGATCATCTTCCTCACCCCCTGCTTCTCGATGGTGTAGACGTTGGTCCGCCCACTCGCGAGCATGCCCTCGAGCTGGGTGCGGGACGGTTCGGGGTGGCAGCCGAGCACGTTCGTGCCGATCAGCGCACGACCTCCGTCGGCGGCGAACACGGCCGCCGAGCGGTCGTTCATCTCCAGGATGGTCCCCGCGCGATCGCAGACCGTGATGGCGCCGGGGAACTCCCGTACCCACGCGTGTTCGGACATCTCGCTCCCCTCTCGCCGCGATCGGATGCCTCGGGCGCGCATCAGCGCATGATCAGGATCTTCCCGGAGTGCGCCTCGTCCCCCGCCCGCAGGCGCACGAAATAGATGCCGCTCGGGCACGCGCGGCCCGCGGAGTCCTGCCGGTCCCACGCCGCGCGGTATTCGCCGGCGCCCAGATGGCCCGACAGCAGCTCGCGCACCACTCGCCCATGGGCGTCGTACACGACCAGCGCGACGTCGGCGTCGCGGCTCAGCGAGAAGCGCACGGACTGGACCGGCGAGGCGGCATCCGCCGCGAGCGGGCCGAGCCTCGCCAGCGCGGCCGGGCGCGCCTGCGCTCCGGGCATCCCGGTTCCGTCGTCCGCGGCGCGATCGCCCTCGGGGATGTGACGGGGACCACCGATCGGCCCCACCCCGGGCAGGCCCCCGCCGTGCGGCCCGACCGGCGTCCCCTCCGCGAGCACGAGGCTGTCCACGGTGGTCCACTGGTAACGCATGGACGCCGTCCGGTTCTCGGCGAGGATGGCCGCGAAGTCCTGCCCGCCGGCCGGGTCCGGTCCGCTCCACGTCGAGAGCTCGGCCATCAGCGTGCCGAGCGTCTTGCCAACCAGCGGACCGCGCGGCGGGATGTACCGCGCCACCCATCCCGCGTAGCGGGAATTGCAGATGCTCGCGAGCGACCAGAACACCACGCTCGCCCGGATCACCGAGGTGTCGGCGCTGGCCCACGGATAGATCGGGTCCTTGACCGGAGGCAGGTAGCCCCACTTGTCGGCCACCGTCCCGCCGACCTCGAGCGAATCGAGGAACCGCATCACGTCGTAGTACCGGGCATCATGGAAGTGATCGAAGACCATCGCGTTGTAACCCAGCTCGTTGATCCAGCCCCGGGTGTCGTAGTCCTGGGGGCATCCGGTGCGACGACTGTCGTAGTAGATCCAGCAACCGGGCACCCCCGGGCAGGGAGCCTCGTAGGCCGTCCTCCCGTCGGGACCCACCTGCTGCCTGAGGAACCCGTCGATCCGGCCCAGCACCTGCTCGATCGCCGGGTAGTCGACGTAGCGCTGGACGTGGATGAGCTCCATCCCCATCCACGCCGTGTAGTGGAGGTCGGCGGACTGATTGCAGTAGTGGGCGAAGATGCCATTCGGGAACTGGTCGGCGACCACCGAGTCGAGGATCTCGCGCGTCTTCTTGAGGGCCGCGGGATCGCCCGTCAGGTTGTAGTACCTGGCCAGCGCCATCGCGGACATCAGGCCCCAATTGAGTCGGTTCTGACTCCCGCTGAGCCTCATGCACACGTCCACGATGGGAAGCGCCGCGCGCAGGTACAGCGTGTCGCCGGTGAGACCGTAGGCCCCCAGCAGCGCGTAGCCCAGCATGCCGTCGAACGCCGTCCCCGACGTGATCTCGCGGAAATGGCTCACCAGATAGGTGGCCCGATCGGACACGTCCTGGCGGTAGACATAGCCCTGGAGCGTCGCGCACAGGTCGTTGTAGGCGAGCAGCTGGGACACCACGGACAGGCGGATGACCTCGGACGGATTGATGGGATACCGCGAGTCGAGCGTCGCCCCGTAGGTCTCGTGGTGGGCGAGGTAGTTGCCGATGCGGAGCGTGACCGGGAGCAGGGGGTCGGGCGTGCTCGCCGCCGCGCGGCCGGCCAGGGCGAGGGCCGCGCAGCAGCCAAGGGCCAGCAGTCCACGGTGGAGACAGGATGCGCCTGACGACCTCAAGAGGGGCCTCGCGACCGAGAGTGGGCGGATCCTGACACCGGGGGCCCCTCTATCACACCGCGGGAGGGCGGCGTTGGCAAGGGGTTTCCGGTTCCCGGATCGAGGTCGGTCCGCGCGGTCGCGTGCCCGCCGGATGCGGGGCGCGCGGCAGCGATCCATCGCGGAGCGCAGCGGACCGGGGTTCGTGCCCGTTCGATCGAGGCTGGTCGCGGCATAATCGCGAGACCGCGGCCGGCGCTGGAGCATCCCAACCCGGGTGACTCCGGCCCTTGCCGGCCGGGGCGACGCAGCGCCCACTCGGTTCGCCCACTCGCTCGCCCCCACCGGGACAGGAACCTGTCATGAACCCTCGGCTACTGCTGGGAACGCTTTCGCTGTCCATCGTCGTCGCCGGGCTCGCCGGCGGCCCCGCGGCCGTCCGCGCCACCGAGATCTGGTCGGGGCGCACGTTCGCCTTCTCCAAGGCCGCTCGCGCCAACCCCACCCTCGCCGCCAACCAGGACCGCATCACGCCCTACGTCTGGATCACGCGCGGCAGCACCATGGGGCTCTACAACGCCTACACCGAGGGGTTCTACACCGGGTTCGTGAGCCCGGACGGCACGGAGTGGGCGACCGGCGACGCGGTGAACTATGGCAGCCTGTTGTTCCAGCCCTGGGAGAACTGGGTGGCCAGCGACCCCCCCGCAAGCGTGGGCGTGAATGCCGTCGTCCATCTGATCGTGGAAGACATCTACGTCGACATCGTCTTCGACAGCTGGGCCAGCGGTATCACCGGAGGGGGCGCGTTCTCCTACCACCGCGCGGTGAAGTCGATCACGACCCCGGCAGCGAGCTCCACCTGGGGCAGGATCAAGACGCTGTATCGATGATCGGAAGTGCTGGCTGACGCCGCGGGGGCGACCGCCGCGGCGTCCATGGCTCGCCGCGAGCCTGGATGCCCCCGGCAGTCGGTGGCCCCGTCCGTACAACCACCGATTGCAGCCTCCACGCCGAGCCGGTTAGGTTGCGGATCATGCATATCCCACCGTTCTCCATCTTCAGCGCGGTGAGCGAACTGTTCGTGACGGCAGGCGTGGTGTTCGTGGTGCGGCGCAACTGGACCCGGCGGCCGTTCCCGTTCGCGTTGTTCCTCGCGGTGTCGCTGTTCGAGGCGCTGGTCAACGTGATGTACATGGCCAATCGCAGCGCGGCCGCGTCGGCCCCCCATGCCGCCGAGGTCCTCTCGACCGGGATGAAGATCGCCTATGCCGCGCACGGGCTCCTGTCGCTGGGCGCCTACCTCGTATTCGTCGTGCTCGGCACACTCGCCTACCAGGAGCAGCGGGCCGGCCAGTGGTACCTCCGCGACCGCCCCGCGATCACCTGGGCCTTCCTCGCGCTGTGGACCATCAGCATCGGCTCCGGAGAGATCATCTTCGTGGTGCGCTACCTGGCGTGAGTGACGGGAGCTTCCGCCACCGCTCCCCGGAGCGACCCCTGCCGGCACTCCCGACCCCTCCTCGCGGAAGCGCGCCGCCCACGCTCTCGCCCCGCCAGCGGCGCCTGCGCGCGCCGCTGCTCGTGCTGTTGTGGGGGCTACTGGGGCTCGAGGCGGTGGGAGGCCTGTGGATCTTCTTCATGCGACTGGCCTCCGGTCAGGCCCCGGGTGAGGCCCTGCATGTCGGCGCGGGCGCCGCTCTCACGCTGGTGTACGTCGCCTACCAGTGGCCTCACTGGACGCGCGTGGCCCCCTGGCGCAACCGACTCCACTACGCGCTGGGACTCATCGCCGCGCTCAGCATGCTGGCGGCGCTGGCGACCGGCTACGCGCTCGCGTGGCCCTGGTGGCAGGTGCGCATGACCGCGCACGACGCGGGGGCCGTGCCCTACCCCACCGCGATGCGCGCGGCCCACAACATCATGAGCATGCTGGTGCTCACGTTCGCGGGCGCGCACTTCGCGGCGGTGCGGCCGCGCGACCCGGCGGCGTCGCGGAGGTAGCCCGGACGGCCGAGCCGACGCGGGTGTGCCCGACCCCGTCGAGCGGTGTGGTGCCGGGAGCAGGGCTCGAACCTGCACGGGCTTGCGCCCAGGGGATTTTAAGTCCCCCGTGTCTGGCCAGTTCCACCACCCCGGCACCTTGTGGACCGAGGCCGCCTCGTCGCGGCTAGTGCCCCGCTCCCGCGGCGGCGGCTAACGCGTCGGTCACCTTCACCGTCGGGTAGCGGGTGAGGAACGACTGCACGGTCCAGCCGAACAGACCGAGGAAGCCCAGCGTCACGCCGACCTCGGGCAGACCGATCCACACGCTGTCGGGGTTCAGCGACGGCATCACCAGCACGTGGCGCTCGAGCCACATGCCGGCGAGCACGCACAGGCTGAACGCCGCGAGCAGCAGCGGGCTCTTCTTGGTGTGCTTGTTCAGCAGCCCGAGGAACGGGATCACGAACACCATCGTGAACACGGCGAACGACGATCGCCCGCCACGGCTCCTCGAAGCGCACGAACACCCACCACGTCTCCTCGGGCATGTTCGCGTACCAGATCGGCAGGTACTGCGACCAGAACAGGTAGCCCCAGAAGATGCAGATCGCGAACAGGATCTTGCCGATGTCCCAGAAGTGCTTCGTCGGTGATGTAGGCCTCGAGGCGGTACTTGGCGCGCAACTGCGTGGCGAGGAACGCCGTCATCGCGATGCCGGTGATGAACGCGCCCACGAACACCCACCAGCCGAACAGGCCGCTCACCCAGTTCGGGCGTGAGCGCCATGATGAAGTCCCACGCCATCAGCGTGACCGAGACCGCGAACAGGACGGCGATCTGCGGCGCGCGCTTCGACAGCCGGTCGCGCTACCACGCCTTCTCGGCCTCGTCGCCGTGCCAGCTCGCGGTGAGCTTCTCGTACTCGGGCTTGAGCTCGGGCGCGACGTGGTGCTTGAGCAGGTGCGGGTCGGTGCGCAGCGAGGTGCGCACCAGGTCGCGCGCCAGCCACGTGAACAGGCCGAGCCCGATGAGCGTGCGGACGTAGAGGAACGGCACGTTGAGGAACGGCGCCATGCGCGGCTCGACGTGGCGGGTCCACGGCAGGTAGGTCCAGATGCCCGCGCCCAGCAGCACCACCATGGCGGCGAGGCCGAACGGCAGGTAGGCCGACAGCGACTCGGCGATGCGCATGACCGGCCCGCGCCCAGCGGCCGTTGGCGAGCCGGATGGAGGCGGCGAGCACCGCTCCCCCCATCGCGATGCCGAGCCAGTAGAGCGTGTTGATGGCGAACGCGCCCCACGCCCGCTGCGGCTCGGTGAAGTAGAGGAACGCGAACGTCGCGACACCGATGACCATGCACGCCGATCCAGATCAGGCGCTTGCGCGCGTTGGGACGCACCGGCAGCTTGCCGGCGATGTCGCGCAGCACGGCGTCGGCCGACGCGATCATCGCGGGCTCACCTGTCTGCATGTGGCGGATGTAGTTGATGACGTCCCACGCCTCCGCGGAGCTGACGATCGCGCCGTGACTCGGCATGACCACGCCGCCGTGGCGGATGTACGAGTAGATGTAGCCGTCCTTGCGCGCCCGCGTGGGCGCCGCGAGCAGGTCGGGCGGCGGCATGAACTGCTGCGCCACGGTGCCGTTGCCGGCCATCTGAAGCCCGTGGCAGGGCGTGCAGATGCGCATGAACTTGCGCTCGCCGCGCGCCACCGAGGAGTCGCGATCCGCCGGGGCGGTGGGGTTCACGAGCGTCGCCGCCAGCACCTCGCGGTCGGTGACCCACTCGCGGCCGGTCATCGGCACGCTGCGTTCGTCCGGCCCACGGTTGATGGTCTTCTGCGGCTTGATCGCGACCGTCCGCCGCATGTCACGGATCGGGTAGTAGCCCAGGTGGGTGACGGAGTTCCACGCGTCGAGCGCGCCCTGGCGCACCGTGCCCACCGACATCAGCGTGAGCAGCCCGACGGCGATCACGGCGATCGTGCCCCTAAGCATGGAGCACCACCTCTTCGGCCCCGAGGCCCTTCAGGGTCGCGCTCACGCGCCCCGCCGCGTCGCCGGCGCACGGCACCCAGATGCCGATGCGGTCCTCGGGGAAGCGCGGATCGTACGGCGCCCGCGCCCGGGTCTGCGGCAGCCGGCCGAGCGCCAGCATGCCGAACAGGTTCGACAGCCCGCCCAGCAGGATCATGGACTCGTAGGCGATCACCACGAAGGGCGGGATCGAGAACAGCTCCTTGCCGCCCATCACCAGCGGGTACGCCATCACCGAGTAGAAGCACAGCGCGAACCCGCCGGTGAGGCCCAGGATCCCGCCGCACAGCGTGATCCAGCGCACCATCGATGGCCCCTGCTCCAGGGCGCTGCTCGATCTCGTGGTGCGGCACCGGCGAGTACACGCTCAGGTCCCGGTGCCCGTCCTGGCGCAGCGTGCGCACCGCCTCGGCGGCGTCGTCGACGTAGTAGTACACCCCCATCACGCCCTGGTGGCGCAGGGCCGGGCCCTGCAGCAGCTTCTCGATGAACCCGGGCATCTCAGTGTGCCTTCTTTCGCAGCGGGGCCACCAGCGTCTCCTTGATCTCGGCGATCGAGAACGCGGGCAGGATGCGGATGAAGATCAGGAAGAACATGAAGAACCAGGCGAACGCGCCGACGGTGTAGGCCGCTTCGGTCCAGTCCATCTTGTAGTACACCCACGTCGCCGGGTCGAAGGAGCGTGCCAGCGAGGTGACGATGATCACGAAGCGCTCGAACCACATGCCGACGTTCACGAACAGGCAGAGGATGAACAGCGGCACGGTGCTGCGGCGCATCCGCTTGGACCACAGCGACAGCGGCAGGACGCAGTTGCACGTGAACATGATCCAGAACGCCCACCAGTAGTGCCCGGTGGCGCGGAACCAGAACAGGTCGCGCTCGTGCTTGCTGGGCCCGTACCAGGCGAAGAAGACCTCGGTCATGTAGGAGTAGAAGACGATGGTCGAGGTCAGCAGGACGAGCTTGGACAGCTTCTCGATGTGATCGGTGGTGACGATGTGCTCGAGCCGGTAGATGCGGCGGATCGGGATGAGCAGGTTGATCACCATCGCCACGCCCGAGAAGATCGCGCCGGCCACGAAGTAGGGCGCGAACAGCGTGCTGTGCCAGCCCGGGGTCTGGGACATCGCGAAGTCCCACGACACCACGCTGTGCACCGAGAGCACCAGCGGCGTGGCGAGCGCGGCGAAGTAGAGGTACGCCCCGTAGAAGTGCCGCCACTGCGTGTTCGAGCCGGTCCAGCCGGCCGCCAGCACCGTGTAGAGCAGCTTGAGCAACGGGTGCTTCGCGCGATCGCGGAACGCCGCCGCGTCGGGCACCAGACCGACCAGGAAGAAGATGGTGGAGACGGTGAGGTAGGTGTTCACCGCGAACACGTCCCACTCGAGCGGCGAGCGGAAGTTCGGCCACAGCCCGCGCTGGCTCGGATACGGGAACAGCC
This sequence comes from Candidatus Eiseniibacteriota bacterium, assembly GCA_963776245.1. GTDB lineage: Bacteria > Eisenbacteria > RBG-16-71-46 > RBG-16-71-46 > RBG-16-71-46 > CAVSAC01. The sequence continues at coordinate 232,217 of CAVZLN010000009.1, forward strand.
AGTAGTCGAACCACGGCCGCCCGGTGTGCATCGCCGGGAACATCGCGGCGGTGAGCACGCCGAAGACCGTCATCGCCTCGGCGATGCGGTACACCGCGCGGCGGAAGTGCGAGCGGAACAGGAACAGGATCGCCGAGACCAGGGTGCCGCAGTGGGCGATGCCGACCCAGAACACGAAGTTGGTGATGTCGGTGGCCCACATGACCGGCCGCTGGAAGCCGCTCACGCCCCAGCCCCGCACGATGATGTTGCGCACCGCGACGAGCGCCACGGCGACCACCAGCAGGTCGAGCAGGAACACCGTCCACCAGACGCGCCCCGGCTTCGTCACCATCCCCATCACGTCGTCGTTGAGCGACCTCTGGGTGATGGGCCGCGACTCCGGGTCGGGCGTGGTGGCGCCGGCCTTCTGCTCCAGGTTCGGAAGAGCGATGTCGGTCATGCGGTCGGCCTCATCACACGTGCTCGCGGTGGATCTTCTTCAGGTACGTGACGCCCGGCTTGGTGTTCAGCTCCTCGAGCGGCCAGTAGCGCCGCTGCGGATCGTACGAGAGCCGGTGGACCTCGCTCGCCGGGTCGAGCAGGTCGCCGAACACGATGGCCTGGCTCGGGCACGACTGGGCGCAGGCGGTCTGGATGTCGCCGTCGCGCACCTTGCGCTTCTCGTCGCGGGCCAGGCCCTTGCCCTCGAGGATGCGCTGGACGCACATGCTGCACTTCTCCATCACGCCCTTCGAGCGCACCGTCACGTCGGGATTGAGCTGCCAGTTGAGCGGCTCGGGGAACGCGAAGGTGGGCTTCTCGGGCGCGCCGTAGTCGAAGAAGTTGAAGGCGCGCACCTTGTACGGGCAGTTGTTGGAGCAGTACCGGGTGCCGACGCAGCGGTTGTACACCTGCGCGTTGAGGCCCTCGGGATTGTGGTAGGTCGCGTACACCGGGCACACGATCTCGCACGGCGCGTCGCTGCAGTGCTGGCACATCATGGGCACGAACCGGACGTCGTTGTGCTTGTCCATCGTGCCGATCTGCTGCTCGAAGCGGTCGATGCGGATCCACGACATCTCGCGGCCGCGCTCGACCATGGCGGGACCCACGGTCGGGATGTTGTTCTCGGCGTAGCACGCCACCACGCACGCGGCGCAGCCGTTGCACGCGTTGATGTCGATCGCCATCGCCCAGCGGTGCTCGGCGGTCTTGTAGGGCCCGACGTCCACCGGGTTCCGGCGCGGACCGCGCGCCAGGTTCTCGGACTCGAACGCGCTCACCGAGTGGGCCGGGGGCCGGTAGCCCTCGGGGTGCTCCATCGGCTCGGTGTGCTGGCCGGGCTTGCGCTGCGAGGGGTCGAAGGTGTGGCGCTCGCCCTTGCCATGCCCGCCGAGGTGGGCTTTGCTGGTCGCGGCGCCGTGCGAGGGCTCGGCGCTCTCCGCGCCGCTCACGTCCACCGCGCCCGCGGCCTGCCCGGTCAGCGCCGCGACCGGGATGACCTGCGCGAAGCCGCGGTCCCACTGGTCCATCGAGCGCTGGGTATAGACCAGCCTCGCGGCGGTGCTGCCCTTCGACACCCGGGCACGGGTGGACAGGTAGGCGACCGCGCCCGAGGCCGCGTCCTGCGCGGCCACCAGCAGACCCAGCGGGTTCACGCCGACGCCGGTGGCGTAGCGGGTGAACGCGGTGTGTCCCTGTCCGAGCGGGATGGCGACGACGTCCTTGCGCACGCCGCCGTAGGGGTACACCGGCAGCTCGACCGCCCCCGCCTCGGTCTCGACCTTGAGCGCGTCGCCCTTCTCGAGCCCGAGCGCCTTCGCGGTGTCGGGATGGATCTCGGCCCAGCTGCCCCACACCACCTTGGTGGTCGGATCGGGCAGCTCCTGGAGCCACGGCTTGCTCGCGCCCCGGCCGTCGTAGTGATTGGGCGAGGCGTACAGCACCAGCGTGAGGTCGCCCGCGCCCTTGAAGGCCGGCGGCGCGAACGCCGGCACGCCCCCGGTCCACGACACCGTGACGGGTGCTGCCTCCTCCCACACGCCGCCCCGCTGGAGCGCGCCGTTCCAGAACGCGTCGAAGTCCTGGCCGGCGCCGAAGCGCGGCTGGAGCGCCTTCCAGCGCGCCTTGAGGTATTCGTCCCAGGTGCCGGGGAAGGCGCCGAAGCTCGCCGCGGCGGCCAGCGCGAGGAGCGCGTCGCCGACCGGCCGGGCGCGGAACTGCGGCAGCGGCTGCATCGCCGGCTGGGTCAGCGAGTGCACGCCCCGCGCGGTCTCGGCATCGCCGAGGGTCTCGAGGGCGTGGCACGCCGGCAGCACCAGGTCGCAGCGCTCGGCGGTCTCGTCGAGCACCTCGACGATGCCGATGCGGAAGGGCACCTTGTCGAGGGCATCGCTGAAGCCCGCCCACCCTGGCGCGCTGTAGACCGGATTGGTGCCCGCGACCACCAGCACGTCCACCTGGCCCTCGCTCATGCGCTTCACCAGGCCCTGGAAGTCGGCGAAGGTGCCGACCTCGTCGTAGTTCACGGTGCGGTCGAAGCGCACCGTCTGGTTGACGTTCCCGGCGACCCAGTTGAGCAGGTTCACGGCCGCGATCAGCGCCACTGATTGCTCGCTCTGGGTGGCGATGCCGCCCGCCACGGCGAGCCCGGGCCTGGCCGCCGCGAACTGCACCGCCATCTCGGCGAGCTCGCCCGCCGGGATGTCGGAGGCCTGCTCGACCGCCTCCGGCGTCCACGGCGCGAGCGCCTCGCGCAGCCCGGGGACGCTGGCGCTCGCGAGCCCCTGCGTCACGATGAGGTTCGCCAGCCCGAGCGCCACCGCCATCTCGGAGCCCGGGCGCGCCGGGAACCACTCGTCGGCGTTGGCGCCGGTGAGCGAGAGGCGCGGCTCGATGGCGATGAACCGGCCGTCGGGGCGCGCGCGCAGAGCGGCGAAATCGCGCGCGTGCGAGACCGGCGACACCCAGGTCTCGAGGAAGTCGGCCCCGAAGGAGATCACCAGGTTCGCCTTCGCGAAGTCGAGATGGGGCACCGCCGCGGTGCCGAAGGTGCGGCGGTTGGCCTCGCGCAGGCTCTCGTGCGCGAACGCCTCGTGGACCAGGTGGGTGCCGTTCGCGCCGGCGGCCCATTCGCCCGCCAGTCGGTGGAGCGAACCGCTGTGGTGTCCGGTCAGGAGCGCCACCGCGTCCTTGCGGCTCCTGGCCGCGCCCAGCCGGGCCCCCGCCAGCGCCAGCGCCTCGTCCCAGGCGATCGCCTTCCAGACGCCGTCCTTCTTGACCATCGGCGAGACCAGCCGGTCGGGATGGTAGAGCGCCTGCAGCCCGGCGTGGCCGCGCGCGCACACCCCGCCCCGCCCGACCGGGTGCGCCGGATGGCCCTCGATCTTGATGGCGCGCCCGTCGCGCTGCTTCACCTGTATGCCGCAGCCCACCGGGCACTCGCGGCAGGTCGACGCGTACCAGTACGAGACGCCCGGCATGGCGTCGTTCGGCGGCACCAGATAGGGGATGAGCCGCTCGGCCGGCGGCTGGGCGCAGCCCGAGAGGGTCCCGGCGGCCCCCACCCCCACGAGCTTCAGGAAGTCGCGTCGATTGAAGACGAAGTCCGACATGCGTCCTCTAGTGATGGCAGACCAGGCAGTCGGTGCTGGCCGGGTTCTCGGGGTCGTTCTCGTGCTGGCGATGGCAACCGACACACCAGCCCATCTTCATCGAGGGGTACTGGTAGACGACCGTCATCTCCTGCACCGGGCCGTGGCACTCCTGGCACTGGATGCCCTTCAGCACGTGACGCTTGTGGTTGAACTTCACGTGGTCGGGCAGGCGGTACACCTCGGCCCACTCCACCGGCTGGGTGCGCTCCCAGTAGCTGGCAAGCTTCTGGATCTCCGGGCGGTCGGAGACCGCGATCTTGTGGCACCCCATGCACGTCGCCACCGCCGGAAGATTGGCGATCGGCGACTTCTCGGCGTCCGCGTGGCAGTAGAGACACTGCATCTGGAGCTTGCCGGCGTGGATCTGGTGACTGAACCGGATCGGCTGCACCGGCCCCCGGCGATTGCCGAGCTGGACCGAGAAGGATTGGGTGAAGGCGGTTGTCGCGAGCGCGAGCATCACGAGGATGGATAGCGCGATGATCTTCTTCAATGAGCCCTCGTGGGTGAAGGACCGCGGCAAGTTACCCGCGCCTCCGGATGCTGTCAACGGAGCCGCGGAGCCCGGCGCGAGGGCGCGCAGAGCCCCGGGCGCCCGAGTCCGGGTCGCGCGGGGGGACGGAGGGCCCGCGCCTAGCGCGGCCGGCCGGGCCTCACGATCTTCAGTGTCTCGCCGGTGCGCACGGTCTCGTCCAGTTCGAGATTGTTGATCACCGCGGTCTCCTCGACGCTGACCGCCTGGGCGCCCAGCTTCGGCAGCACCTCGGAGAACGCGCCGGTGGTGCCCACCGTCACCACCCGCACGCGGGCGGGGAGCACCTCGAGTCGCGCCTCGTCGGCGACCGGGCGCAGCGAGCGCGCGGCGCGGGCGATGGCGTCCTCCTCGGCAGCGGTCTTCCCGGCGCCGAGGATCTCCAGCATGCGCTGCGGCGACTGGCGGACGAACGCGGCGAACAGCGCGCGCACCCCGCCCTGGCCGTCGGGCACCGCGAGCCGGCCCACCCACGCCGGCCAGCCGCCGATGGTCTCGCCGCGGCCGTTCGCCTGGCTGGCCGACCCCTTCTGGAGCAGCCCGTCCACGAACGCCTGCGGCGTGGCGTCGCCGGCCGCCGCGAGCGACAGCGTCATCTGCCCCGCCTGGTCGGCCGCCGCCGCGCTCACGCCGCTCTTCCGGTCCTGGGTCGTCCAGCCGGCGGGGAACGTGATCTCGAAGCGCATCTCGGGCTGGGTGAAGCGCGCGCCGTCGAAGTAGCCCTGGCGCGGATCGGCTCCGAACACCACGCCATCGAGCCGCCGCACGTAGCCGAGCTGGTGCACGATCAGCCCGGAGTGGCCCGCCACCGCCTGAGCGGCGAGCGCCGAGGTGCGCTGCTCGCGGTCGCCCGGGTCGGGGTGCGTGGACATGAACCCCGGCAGGCGCTGGCCGGCCCGCTCGCTCACGCGCTTGAGCATGGCGTAGGTGGCCGGTATCTGGCGCGCGTCCCAGCCCGCCCGGGTGGTGTACTCCACCCCCAGCTCGTCGGCCTGGGTCTCGTCGTCGCGGCTGTACTTGAGCATCAGCAGCCCGAGCGCCTGCTGGGCGGCGCTGCTGTAGTCCCGCACCGTGGATGAGAACGCCGCGCCCACCGCCAGCCCGAGCCCCAGGACCTGCTGCTGGGTCATCTGCTTGGCGCCGTGGCGGGCGGTGACGTGGCCGATCTCGTGGCCGAGCACCCCGGCGAGCTGGGCCTCGGAGTTCAGGTGCGCGAGGATGCCGCGGGTGATGTAGATGTAGCCGCCCGGCATCGCGAACGCGTTCACCGTCGGATCGTCGAGCACCGTGAAGGTCCACTTCAGGTCGGGCCGGTGGGAGACCTTCGCCAGCGCCTGCCCCACGCTGTCCACGTACGCCTGCACCGCCGCGTCGTCGTAGCGGCCGTATTCCGCGATCACCGCGGGGAATCCCTCGCGGCCGAGCGACAGCTCCTGGTCGGCGCTCACCAGCGACAGCTCGCGCCGCCCGGTGACCGGGTTGGTGGCGCACGAGACCGCCAGCGCCGCGGCGAGCGCGGCGGCGCCGATCAGCAGGACGTAGCGCTGCGACATGGTCCGACCTCCTCTAGTAGCGCGGGGTCGCGGGGTCCACCTCGCGGGACCACGCGTCGATGCCGCCGCGCAGGTTCTTGAGCCGGGTGAAGCCCGCCTGCTCCAGGAACTGGAGCGCCTGCATGCTGCGCTGACCGTGGTGACAGTAGAGCACCAGCGTGCGATCGCGGTCGAGCTCCTGCACTCTCGCCGGCAGCGTGCCGAGGGGCACCAGCGTCGCGCCGGGCAGCCGCGCGATCCGCCACTCGTGCGGTTCGCGCACGTCCACCAGCATCATGTCCTCACCCTGCGCCAGCCGCTGCTCGAGCTCGCGCGGGGTCCACTGGCGCGACTCGCCCTCCGGCTTCCGGCCCCAGAACATGTCCTCCCCCGCGGCGGCCGGCTCCGCGCCTCCGGGCGCGGGCCCGCCACAGAACTGGTCGTAGTCGATCAGGCGGTCGAGGGTGGGATGCTCGCCGCACAGCGGGCAGCCAGGGTCCTTGCGCAGCGCCAGTTCGCGGAACCGCATCGCCAGCGCGTCGAACACCAGCAGCCGGCCGATGAGTGGTTCGCCCACGCCGAGCAGCAGCTTGAGCGTCTCGATCGCCTGCACCATCCCGATCACGCCCGGCAGCACGCCGAGCACGCCGCCCTCCGCGCACGAAGGCACCAGCCCGGGGGGCGGCGGGTCCGGGTAGAGGCACCGATAGCACGGCCCGCGCCGCGCGTCGAACACGCTCACCTGCCCCTCGAAGCGGAACACGCTCCCCTGCACGTTGGGGATGCCGAGCAGCGCGCACGCGTCGTTGACGAGGTAGCGGGTGGCGAAGTTGTCCGCGCCGTCGGCCACCACGTCGTACCCGCGCATCAGCTCGAGCGCGTTGGAGCTGTCGAGACGCACCTCGTGCGTCTCCACGAGCACGTGCGGATTGAGGTCGGCGAGCCGCGAGCGCGCCGATTCCACCTTCGGGCGGCCCACGTCGGAGGTGCCATGCAGGAGCTGGCGGTGGAGGTTGGACGCGTCCACCGCGTCGAAGTCCACGATGCCGATGCGGCCCACCCCGGCCGCGGCGAGGTAGAGCGCGAGCGGCGAGCCCAACCCGCCGGCCCCCACCAGCATCACGCTCGACCCCTTGAGCCGGCGCTGGCCCTCCTCGCCCACCCCGGGCAGGGCGAAATGGCGCGAGTAGCGCAGCGACTCCTCGAAACTGAACGAGGACGGAGCGGCGGGCGGGTCGTCGGGTCGGGGCATCGGGTGGGGTCCGGGTTGGGTGCTCGAGAGACTTGGATGCGGCCGGTCGCCCTTGGACGCCGTCATGCTGGCGCCACGCGCGCGCGACGGCTACGATGCCGCCTCATGATCCTCGCGGGTGACGTCGGCGGCACCAAGGTCCAGCTGGCACTCTACGACGAAGGCGCCGGCGCGCGGAAGCCCGCTCGCCAGGCCCGCTTCGCCAGCCACGAGCACGCCTCGCTCGAGGACTGCCTGCGCGCCTTCCTGGGCGCCCCGCTGCCGCCCATCGAGCGCGCCGCCTTCGGGGTGGCCGGGCCGATCGTGGGCGAGCGATGCGAGGCCACCAACCTCCCGTGGGTGGTGGACGGCGACTCGCTCGGACGCACGCTGGGAGCGTCGCGGGTGCGCCTGCTGAACGACCTCGAGGCCACCGCGTGGGGCATCCGCACGCTCGAGGCGGCCGACCTCGAGACCCTGCAGGCCGGGGACGATCAGGCGGGCCATCGCGCCCTGATCGCCGCCGGCACCGGGCTGGGCCAGGGGCTGCTCGTGCATCGCGCCGGCACCTGGACGCCCGCGCCCTCGGAGGGCGGGCACGCCGACTTCGCCTCCCGCGACGAGCTCGAGGACGAACTGCTGCGCTGGCTGCGCGGGCGCCATGGGCGCGCGTCGTACGAGCGCGTGCTGTCGGGCCCGGGGCTCGCCGAGCTGTTCCGCTTCCTGCGCGCGACCGGCCGCGGCGCCGAGCCCGCGGAGTTCGCGCGGCGCTTCGATGCCGACGCCGACCCGGCGGCGGTGGTGTCCGCGGGCGCGCTCGACGGCTCGTGCGAGCGCGCGCGCCTCGCGCTCGAGCGCTTCGTCGAGATCTACGGCGCGCAGGCGGGCAACCTCGCGCTCACCACGTTCGCGACCGGCGGGCTCTACGTCGCCGGCGGCATCGCCCCGCGCATCCTGCCGTTCCTGCGTGACGGGCGCTTCGTGCGCGCCTTCGGCGCCAAGGGCAGGCTCTCACCGCTCCTCGCGCGCATCCCGGTGCGCGTGATCCTCGATCCGCAGGCCCCGCTGTGGGGCGCGGCGCACGTGGCCCTGGAGGACGCATGACCCTGAACCCGAACGCCGACCTCGAGCAGCAGGCGGTGGAGTGCCTCCGCTTTCTCGCCGCCGACGCGGTGGAGCAGGCGAAGAGCGGACACCCCGGCATGCCGATGGGGATGGCCGACGCGGCGTATGTGATCTGGATGCGCCACCTGCGCCACGCGCCCGCCGATCCGGGCTGGCCCGGGCGCGACCGCTTCGTGCTCTCGGGCGGACACGGCTCGATGCTGCTCTACGGACTGCTCCATCTGACCGGGTACGACCTGCCGATGGCGGAGCTCGAGCGCTTCCGCCAGTGGGGCAGCCGCACCCCCGGACACCCCGAGCGCGGGCACACCCCGGGCGTCGAGACCACGACCGGACCGCTCGGCCAGGGCTTCGGCAACGCCGTGGGCATGGCGCTCGCCGCCCGCATGCTGGCGGCGCGTGTCGCGGGGAACGCGCTGGCGCCCCCGCCCGCGCGCGTGTTCGCGATGTGCGGCGACGGGGACCTGATGGAGGGGATCTCGTCCGAGGCCGCCTCGATGGCGGCCCACTGGGGACTGGGCAATCTGGTGGTGGTGTACGACGACAACCGCATCACCATCGAGGGCCCCACCTCGCTGGCGTGGAGCGAGGACGTGGGCGCGCGCTTCACCGCCTACGGCTGGCACGTGCAGCGCGTGGACGCGCATGACCGCGCCGCGGTGGACGCCGCGCTCGGAGCCGCAGTGGCCGAGGGCGACCGCCCGAGCCTGATCGTGGCGCGCAGCCACATCGCCTATGGCGCCCCCAACAAGCAGGACACCGCCGCCGCGCACGGCGAGCCGCTGGGCGCCGACGAGCTGGCGGCCGCCAAGCGCGCGCGCGGCTGGCCCACCGAGCCCGCGTTCCTGGTGCCGGACGCGGTGCGCGCGCACTTCGCCGCGCGCACCGCGGAGCTGGAGCGCGCGCACGCCGCCTGGCACGAGCGCCTGATGGCGTGGCGCGCCGCCGCGCCGGCCGACGCGGCGCGCTATGGCGCGCTGCTCGAAGCGCAGGTCCCGGCCGACCTGTTCGACCGCCTGGTGGCGGCCGCTCCCGCCACCGCGGCCGCCACGCGCGCGCATGGCGGCGCGGTGCTCCAGCAGGCGGCGGCGCTGATCCCGTCGCTGGTCGGCGGCAGCGCCGACCTCGAGCCCTCGACCAAGACCTGGATCAAGGACTCGCCCGCGATCGCGCGCGGCGAGTACGCCGGGCGCAACCTGCACTTCGGGGTCCGCGAACACGGCATGGGCGCGGTGCTGAACGGCCTGGCGCTGCACGGCGGCTTCATCCCGTTCGGCGCGTCGTTCCTGGTGTTCACCGACTACGCCCGCCCGGCGATCCGGCTCTCGGCGCTGATGGGCACGCGCGTGGTGTGGGTGTTCACCCACGACAGCGTGTTCCTCGGCGAGGACGGTCCCACCCATCAGCCGGTCGAGCACCTCGAGTCGTTGCGCGCCATCCCCGGCCTCCACGTGGTGCGTCCGGCCGACGGCCTCGAGACCGCCGCTGCGTGGGCGCTGGCGCTCGAGCGGCGCGACGGGCCGACGCTGATGGCGCTCTCGCGCCAGAGCCTGCCGCCGCTCGAGCGGCCGTCTTCGTTCACGCCCGCCCAGCTCAGGCGCGGCGGGTACGTGGTGCGCGAGGCCGCGGCCGCCGGAGCGGTCACGCTCATCGCCACCGGCTCCGAGGTGTCGCTCGCGGTCGCGGCCGCGCAGCGCATGGACGACGCCGGACTGGCCGCGCGGGTGGTGAGCATGCCGTGCGCCGAGTGGTTCCTGGCGCAGGACGCGGGATGGCGCGACGCGGTGCTGCCGCCCGGCGGGCGGCGTGTGAGTCTGGAGGCGGGGGTCACCGGCTACTGGCGCCGGTTCATCGGCGAGGGCGGGCTCGCGATCGGCATCGACCGCTTCGGCGCCTCGGCGCCGGCCGCCGAGCTGGCGCGCCGGTTCGGCTTCACGCCCGAGGCGGTGGCCGAGCGCGTCCGGGCATGGGCGCGCGGGTGAGCGTGCGCGCGCGCCGGGCGGCATGCGTGGCGCTCGCCGCCGGGCTGACGCTCGCAGCGTGCGCCCGCGATCGGGCGCCGGAGCGCGCGGCGGCGCCCGGGCGGACGGCGGTCGCGGGCCCCGCGGCACCCACCGCTCCGCGATCCGGCCTGAGCGTGACCCCCGCCACGGCGAGCGAGGTGGTGGCACTCACCCGCGCCCCGGGCGCCGCGGCGACGCTGGTGAACGTGTGGGCGTCCTGGTGCGCGCCGTGCCGCGCGGAGATGCCCGCGCTGCTCGCCGTGGAGCGCGCGAACCGGGCGCGCGGCCTGCGCGTGGCGCTGGTCTCGGCCGATTTCGACAGCGCCACGGCGCATCGCTACCTGGCGCGCGCGGGCGTGGACTACCCCACCTGGATCAAGACCGGGGACGACATGGCGTTCATCGATGCGCTGAGCCCGCACTGGAGCGGCGCGCTCCCCGCGACGTTCGTGTACGACGCGCACGGCACGCTGGTGCGCTTCTGGGAGGGCGCCGCCGACTCCCAGCGCTTCACTTCCGCCGTGGCCGCGGCCCTCGCGCGCGGTGCCGCGCCGCGCTGAACCCGATCCGGAGGATCCACCATGCGCCGTTCCATCGCCTCGCTCGCCCTGCTCATCGCCCTGACACCGGCCGCGGCTCCCGCGCCCGCCGCCGGCCTCGTCCTCGGCGATCCGGCGCCCATGTCCGACGTGAAGATGCGCGACGTCGGCGGCCGCGAGATCTCCCTCGCCGCGGCGAAAGGCGCCCGGGGCACGCTGGTGGTGTTCACCTGCAATCATTGCCCGTATGCCAAAGCGTGGGAACGGCGGATCGCCGCGCTCGGCAACGACGCGGCGCGGCGCGGGCTGGGGGTGATCGCCATCAACCCCAACGACCCCGCCGCCTATCCCGAGGACGCGTTCGAGCCGATGGTGAAGCGCGCGCGGGCGCTCGGCCTGCGGTTCCCCTACACCGTGGACGCCACCAGCGGCATGGCGCGGGCGTTCGGCGCCACGCGCACCCCTGAGGCGTTCCTGTTCGACGCCGGCGGGAAGCTGGTCTACCACGGCACCATCGACGACAACGCCAAGGACGCGGACGCGGTGAAGCGCCACTACCTGCGCGATGCCGTGGACGCGGTGCTGGCCGGCAAGCCGGTGCCGATGGCGGAGACCAAGGCGCTCGGCTGCAGCATCAAGTTCCGCGACGGAGGGTAGCGGCGCGCGGCGCTCCCGGGGGCGCGCCCGGGTCACCGGGGGAGCGTGCCGGTCCCGCGTCGGACGGGCCGCCGGTCCGTTGACGCGCCCCTCGCCCGGGGCGCATCCTGCGGTGAGATCGTCCTGCGGCGTGGTGGGCGCCCTGCGCGCCCGATGGCGCCCGAAACAGCCCGCACGAACCCCCGGAGAGTTCGCATGTCCAGCCGTGCCGAACGACTGCTCACCCTCGGCCAGAGCGTCTGGCTCGACTTCATCCGCCGCGGCCACCTGGCCTCGGGCGAGTTCGACCGCATGGTCCGCGAGCAGGGCGTGGTGGGCGTGACCTCGAACCCGACCATCTTCCACCAGGCCATCGCCGACAGCCACGACTACGACGACGCGATCCGCCGGCTGGTGGGCCGTGGGCTGTCCGGGACGGCGCTCTACGAGGCGCTCGCCATCGAGGACATCCAAGGCGCGTGCGACCGGCTGAAGGCGGTGTTCGACCGTTCGGGCGGCATGGACGGACGCGTGAGCATCGAGGTGAGCCCGACGCTCGCGCACGACACCGCGGGGACGATCGAGGAAGGGCGCCGCCTGCACCGCGAGGTGGCGCGGCCGAACGTGATGATCAAGGTCCCGGCCACCGCGGCCGGGCTGCCGGCGATCGAGCAGCTGATCGCCGATGGACTGAGCATCAACGTCACGCTGATCTTCACGCTGGAGCGCTACGCCGAGGTGCTCGAGGCCTTCCAGAAGGGGCTCGAGCGCCGCACCGCCGCCGGCCAGCCACTCGGCGGGATCCGCTCGGTGGCGTCGTTCTTCATCTCGCGCGTGGACTCCAAGGTGGACAAGGCGATCGAACAGCGCCTCGCCGCGCTGCCCGAGGCCGGTAGCGAGCGCGCCGAGCTCCGTCACCTGGGCGGCCGCGCCGCGGTCGCCAACGCGCGGCTCGCGTACGCGAAGTTCCTCGCGGTCTCGGCGGCGCCGCGCTGGCAGGCGCTGGCGGCCCGGGGCGCGCACCCGCAGCGCCCGCTGTGGGCCTCGACCAGCACCAAGAACCCGGCCTACCCCGACACGCTCTACGTGGACGAGCTGATCGGGCCCGAGACCGTGAACACCATGCCGCCCGCGACCCTGACGGCCTTCAACGATCACGGCGCGCTCGAGGCGCGCATCGGCCACGACCTGACCGGGGCCGAGCGGCTGTTCGAGCGGCTGCCCGAGCTGGGCATCGCCCTGCCGGCGCTCATCGGCGAGCTCGAGGGCGAGGGTGTGGCGTCGTTCGCGAAATCGTTCGAGGCCCTGCTGGCGGCGCTCGAGACCAAGCGCGCCTCGCTCGCCGGTCCCCTCGACCCCGCGTCGGTCCGCGGCCCGGCCCGCGACCCCGACGGGCGCATCGCGAAGCGGCTCGAAGCGCTCGACCGCGAGCGGTTCGCGGAGCGCCTGTGGCGGCGCGATGACGCGCTGTGGGGCCCTGATCCGGCGCGCCGCAAGGTGGCCGCGAACCGCCTCGGCTGGCTCGCGTCCCCGGGCTGGATGAAGCGCGAGCTGGCCGGCCTCGAGGCGTTCGCCGCCGAGCTCGCCGGCGAGGGCTACACGCACGCCGTGCTGCTCGGCATGGGCGGCTCCAGCCTGGCGCCCGAGACCTTCCAGCGCGTGTTCGGGACCCGCCGCGGACGACTCGAGCTCGCGGTGCTCGACGACACCTCGCCCGCCGCGGTGCGCGCCGTCGCCGAGGCGCACGATCCGCTGCGCACCTTCTTCGTGGTGTCGTCCAAGTCGGGGGGCACCATCGAGGTCGCCTCGTTCGAGGCGTACTTCTTCGAGTGGGTGCGGAAGGTGCGCGGCGACATGGCCGGGCGCTCCTTCGCGGCCATCACCGACCCGGGCACCACGCTCGCCACGCTGGCGCAGCAGCGCGGCTACCGGCGGGTGTTCACGAACCCCCCCGACATCGGCGGGCGCTATTCGGCACTGTCCTACTTCGGGCTGGTGCCGGCGGCGCTGATCGGCGCACCGCTCGAGAAGCTCGCGAGCCGGGCCGAGGAGGAAGCGCGCGCGTGCGGCGGCGACGTGGCCGCGGCGCGCAACCCGGGGGTGGCGCTCGGCGCGGCGCTGGGCGAACTCGCGCGCGCCGGGCGCGACAAGCTCACGCTGGTGCTCGGTCCCGAGCTCGCGCCGCTCGGCGCCTGGGTGGAGCAACTGGTGGCCGAGAGCACGGGCAAGGACGGCGTCGGGATTCTGCCGGTGGAGGGCGAGCCGCTCGCGGCCCCCGCGCTCTACGGCGACGACCGCGTGTTCGTCGCGGTGTCGGTGAAGCCGTTCGACCCCGCGACCGAGGCCGCGCTCGCGGCGCTCGCGGCCGCCGGCCACCCGGTGCTGCGCTGGGGCCGTGAGGACCTCGCGGCGGTCGGCGCGGAGTGCGTGCGCTGGGAGGTCGCCACCGCCACCGCGGGCGCCACGCTGGGCGTGGACCCGTTCGACGAGCCCAACGTGACCGAGGCCAAGCAGGCGACCCAGGCGGTGCTCGAGGGCTTCCTGCGCGATGGCCGCTTCCCGTCCGCCGCGCCGCTCGCGACCGCGAAAGGCATGGCGGTGGATGCTCCAGCCGCCACCGCCGAACTGTTGCGCGGGCGGGCGGGCGCCGAGCCGGCGTCCTGGGCCGCGGCGCTCGCGGCCGCCACCCGGCCCGGCGACTACCTGGCGATCCTCGCCTACCTCCATCGCACGCCGGCGCGGCGCGAGCGGCTCCATCGGCTGCGGGTCGCGCTGCGCGCGGCGAGCCGGCGTGCGACCACGCTCGGCTGGGGGCCGCGCTTCCTGCATTCCACCGGCCAGCTCCACAAGGGTGGCGCGAACAACGGGGTGTTCCTGCTGCTCACCGCCGACGAGGGCGAGCTGCCGATCCCGGGACAGCGGTACGGGTTCGGCGCGCTGCGGCGGGCGCAGGCCGAGGGCGACTACGAGGTGCTGGGACGGCGCGGGCGGCGCGTGCTGCGCGTGCACCTGGGCGCCGACGTGGAGAGCGGGCTCGACGCGCTCGTCTCCGCCCTCGAGACCACGGCGGCGGCGCGGACCTAGGCGGCCTCGGAGAGCCCCCCGGGCGGCGTCGCCGGGCCCTCACCGGTCTCCACCCCCGCTTCCCGCGCGCCGTCCTCGCGGGGCGGCGCGCCTGCCGCGGTCCCGCGCGCTCCGCTCGTCACCCGCTCGATGGCCTCGAACAGCCGCGCCGGCGACAGCGGCTTGCTCACGTAGTCGTCCATCCCCGCCTCGATGCAGCGTTCCTGATCGCCCTTCATGGCATGCGCGGTGAGCGCGATGATGGGCAGGCGGGCGGCAGTGCCGCGCTCGAGCGCGCGGATCGCGCGGGTCGCCTCGAGCCCGTCCATCTCGGGCATCTGCACGTCCATGAGCACGACATCGAAATCCACCTGGGCGACCGCCGCCAGCGCCTCCCGGCCGTCGGCCACCGCGTGGACCTCGTGGCCCTGCTTCTGGAGCATGTGCACCGCCACCTTGCGGTTCACCCCCTGGTCCTCGGCCACCAGGATGCGCAGCACGCGGCGGCGCTCGCGCAGCGTATGGCGCGTGACCACCTCCCGGGCCGCTCGCTCCCCCCCGCCCAGCACCGAGAGCAGGGCGTCGCGCAGGTCTCCCATGGCGATCGGCTTCCTCAGGTAGCCCGCCACGCCCAGTTCGCGGCAGCGCGCCATGTCGCCGCGCTCCCCCGCCGACGTGAGCATGAGGATGCGGAGCCCGTCGAAGCGCGGCTCGGCCAGCAGGCGCCCGGCGAGCTGGAACCCGTCCTCGCCGGCCATCTGCACGTCGAGCAAGAGCACGCGCACCGGATCGCCCGCGGCGAGCGCGGCGTCGAGCGCGGGCACCGCGGCGTCGGCGCCACTGGCTTCCTCGGCGCGCATCTGCCACTCGGCGAGCATGCCGGCGAGGATGCGGCGATTGGTCGGATGGTCGTCCACCACCAGGGTGCGGCAGCCGGCCAGCATGCTGGTCGGGACGGGCGACGTCAGGGCGGGTGAGCCGGCCTCGATGCCCAGCCGCATCGTGAAGTGGAACGTGCTCCCCTCGCCCGGCTGGCTCTCGACCCAGATCCGCCCGCCCATGAGCTGGACCAGGCGCACGCTGATCGAGAGCCCCAGCCCGGTGCCCCCGAAGCGCCGCGTGGTCGAGCCGTCCGCCTGGGTGAACGCGTCGAAGATGGCCGCCTGCTTGTCGTGCGGGATGCCGATGCCGGTGTCCCGCACCGCGACGTGGAGGGTGCACGCGTCCCCGCTGCGCTCGTCGACCCGCGCGTGGAGCACCACCTCGCCCCGCTCGGTGAACTTGATCGCGTTCCCGACCAGGTTGGTGACCACCTGACGCAGCCGGCCCGGGTCGCCGCTGAGCGTGTCGGGCAGGTCGGAGTGCAGGTCGAGGACGAGCTCGAGCCCCTTCTGGCTGGCGCGGAACGCCAGCGACTTGAGCGTGTCGGCGAGCAGGTCGCGGGGCCGGAACGGCACCGACTCGAGCGTGAGCTTGCCCGCCTCGATCTTCGAGAAGTCGAGGATGTCGTTGATGATGGTGAGCAGCGCCCCGGCGGACGACTTGGTGGTGAGCACGTAGTCCCGCTGTTCGGGGCTCAGCTCGGTCTCGAGCATCAGGTCGGTCATGCCGATGACGCCGTTCATCGGCGTGCGGATCTCGTGGCTCATGTTGGCGAGGAACTCGCTCTTGAGCCGCGCGGTCTCGAGCGCCGCCTCGCGCGCCCGGCGCAGCTCGTCCTCCGCCTGCTTGCGCAGGGTGACGTCCCGCACGATCCCCCGGAACCCGGTCGGCCGGCCCATCCCGTCGGTGATGACCGAGATCGAGGCCTCGACGTGCAGGGGGATCCCATCGCGCGGGATCACCTGCCACTCGAACGCGCGGACCGCCTGGCCGCTGGTCAGCACCTGGCCGAAGGCCTCGCGCAGCCGCGCGCGGTCCTCCGCGCCGGTGAAGTCCCCGAAGCGCGTCCCCACCAGCTCCGCGGAGGAGCGGCCCAGCGAGCGCGCGACCGGCTCATTGACGAACCGCAGCGCGCCATCGAGCCCGACCTCGTAGTAGCCATCCTCGATGTGCTCGAGGATGGTGCGGTACTTCTCCTCCGACTGGCGCAGCGCCTCCACCGTGCGCTTGCGCTCGGTGATGTCCTCCTGGATGCCGACGAAGTTGACCACGCGCCCTTCGTCGTCGCGCACCGGGAAGATCGACACCGTGGCCCAGTAGGGCACCCCGTCCCGGCGCCGGTTGAGCAGCTCCCCGCGCCATTCGCGCCCCTCGCGGATGGTCTGCCACAGTGCGGCGTGGACCTCGGGCCGGGTCTGTTCCGACTTGATGACGCTCGGGGTCCTGCCCCGCACGTCATCGAGGGCGTAGCCGGTGACGAGCGTGAACCCCGAGTTCACCCACTCGATGCGGCCCTCCCCGTCGGTGACGATCGCGGCCGCCGGCATCTGCTCCACCAGCCGCGTGAGGCGGCGGATCTGCTCCTCGGCCTCGCGCCGGTCGGTGACGTCCTCGAACGTGGCGACCGCTCCATGCGCCGCGGACTCGCCGTCGGAGGTGAGCGGCTGGGCCTGCATCTGGAGCCAGCGCGTGGTGCCGTCGCGACGCGCCACACCCATGGACACGTCGCGCTGGGGCTTGCCCGTGGCCAGCGCCAGCGCCACCGGGCGCTCGTCGTTCGGCATCGTGGACCCGTCGGCGCGCAGCAGTCGCCAGCTCGGGTCGCCGTCGCCATAGTTCGACAATCCCTCGATCCCGATCCCGAGGATCCGTTCGGCGCTCGGATTGAGCAGCTTCACGCTCCGGTCCGCCCCATAGACCACCAGTCCGTCGCGCATCGATTCGAGCGCGCAGCGGAAGAGTTGTTCCCGCTTGCGCAGCGCTTCGCTCGCGGTGTGCCGCTCGGTCACGTCGGTCTCGATGGCGACCCGCTGGGTGATCCGCCCGCGCGCGTCCCGCACCGGGGTGATCTCGACCTCCACCCACATGCGCCGCCCGTCCCGGGTGTAGTTGAGGACCTCCTCGCGACAGGCCTCGCCCGCGTTCACGCTCGCACGGATGCGGTCCAGCACGGCCGGGTCGGTGCCGGGACCGGTGAGCAGTTCGCCCGGCCGCCGGCCGAGGAAGTCGGAGGCCGCGTACCCGGTCATGCGTTCCATCGCCTCATTGACCCACGTCACCGCCCCGCGCTCGTCGGTGATGAGGATCCCGCTCGAGGTGCGGCTCGCCGCGACCGAGAGCTGACGCAACTGGGCCTCGCTCGCGTCGCGCTCCTCGAGGTACGACCGCAACACACGGCGGCCGAGCAACACGATGGCGATATCCAGCAGCAGCAGGGCGAGGAGCGCCATGACCACGCGCTGGCGCAGCGCGTCGATCCAGCGCAGGTGGTCGGCATGCAGCCGGTCGGTCGCCAGCGCGAGCGCCCGGACCTCGCGCCGCAGGAGCGCCAGCGGTCCGGGGGACTGCCGCGGCTCGTCGGCCGTGCCGACCGCCGCGAGGGTCCGCGCGCTCGCGGTCGTCCAGCGCGCGCGGTAGGGCTCGAGGTCAGCGCCCAGGTCCTCCGCGATCATCAGCGGGTCGCCCTCGAGCATGGTCGCCGCTTCCTCGATGCGTCCGAGGCCCTCGTTCGCGCGTCGCACGTGGCGGGTGATCGCGGCCGTCTTGTCCTGGCCGTCCGCGGCCTCGCGCAGGTCCTCGGCGAGCGCGTCCACCATCTCCTGCTGGCGGACCAGGGTGCCCGAGAGCCGGTCCACGCCGGCATTGACGTGGAGGTAGACCCCGAACGCGGCGAGCGTCAGCAGAGCGCCGAGCGCGGGCAGTGCGAAGAGCAGGCTGATGCGCCCGGAGACCGTCAGGCGCGGCACGCTCCAGCGTCGCGGGCCCGGCGGCGACGGAGCCGGGGCGGCGGTGGAAGTGCGGAGGGAATCCAGAGGAGTCACGGAGTGCGAGCCTCATGGGGGGGGCATGGCGGCCCGCGGTGAGGGTGCCCGGGCGCGCCTGGACCCGCCCGGGGTATCGGCCGAGCCGCGTGAACGCTTGAGGGACAAGCGGATGCGGGGCGGAACCGTGCGCGGGGGCCGGCCGCGGGGGGCGCGGGTCGGGGCCTTCAGGGTGGCGCTGGGTGCCGGCCGCCGGGCCGCCACCCGGTCAGGCCGGGTCGCGGCCCGCCGCCTCGTCCGCGAACCAGCCGAGCGCGCGGGCGAGGTCCACGTTGCCGCCCGAGAGCAGCACGCCCACCCGCATCCCGCGCACGTCCACGCGCCCGCTCAGGGCCGCGGCCAGCCCGAGTGCCCCGGTGGGCTCCACCACCAGCTTCATCCGCTCCCACAGGAAGCGCATCGCGCGGACCAACTCGCGGTCGGGCACCGTCACCACGTCGCGCACGTGGCGGCGGATGACGCTCAAGGTGAGCGGTCCGAGCGACGGTGTGCGCGCGCCGTCGGCGATGGTGCGCGGGCTCTCGACGCGTTCCAGCCTCCCGCTGCGGAAGGAGCGCGCGCCGTCGTCCCCCGCCTCGGGCTCGACGCCGATCACCGCGCAGTTCGGGCACACCTGGCGCGCCGCCACCGCGGAGCCCGAGAGCAGCCCGCCCCCACCGAGCGGCACCAGCAGCACGTCGAGCGGCCCCGCTTCGTCGAACAGCTCGGCCGCGGCCGTTCCCGCGCCGGCGAGGATGTCGGGATGGTCGAACGGCGGGACCAGGGTGAGCCCGCGCTCGCCGGCGAGCCGGAGCGCGAGCGCTTCGCGCGGCTCGCCCAGCCGATCGTGGTGGACGATCTCGGCGCCATAGCCGCGTGTCGCCTCGAGCTTGGCGGGCGGCGCGGTGGACGGCATCACGATGACCGCGCGGGTGCCGTGCAGGCGCGCCACCAGGGCCACCGCCTGGGCGTGATTGCCCGACGAGTACGCGATCACGCCGCGACGGCGTGCCTCCTCGGGCAGGGACGCGATGGCGTTCCACGCGCCGCGGAACTTGAACGCGCCCATCCGCTGGAGGTTCTCGCACTTGAGCGCCACCGAGGCGCCGAGGAGCGCGTCGAGGGTGCGCGAACGCGCCACCGGCGTGCGGTGCGCCACGCCCGCGAGCCGCCCGCGCGCCTCGGCGAGGCGCGCGGCCAGGTCCTCGTCCGGGTGGGCGGCGGCAGCCTCGCGCACCGGGTCGGGAAGCGCGCTCATGGCCGCGGACGCGCGACGGCGGCGCGGCGCTCAGCGCCCTCCCGGTGCGTTCCTCGCGGCCGCGTCATCCGCCCGCGCCGCCGCCCAGCTCGAGTCCGGGCTGGGTCTGGCGTGCCGGGTCGAGCGCCGCGTCGAGCTCGGCCGCCGGCAGGCCGGTCATCTCGCGCGCCAGCTCGCGCACCGTCCGCCGTTCCTTGAACGCGCGCTTGGCGATCTCGGCGGCCTTGTCGTAGCCGATCAGGGGATTGAGCGCGGTCGCCATGCTGGGCGAGATCTCGATGTAGTCGCGGCACGCCTCCGCGTCCGCCACCAGGCCGGCCAGCGCCCGGTCGGCGAACAGGCGCGACACGCTCGCCAGCAGCCGGACGCTCTCCAGCAGATTGCGCGCGATGAGGGGCAGCATGGTGTTGAGGTCGAGCTGGCCCCACTGGGCGCCCACCGTCACGGCCACGTGGTTGCCCATCACCTGCGCGCCGACCTGCATCACCGCCTCGCAGATCACCGGGTTCACTTTGCCCGGCATGATGCTCGAGCCCGGCTGCACCGCGGGCAGCGTGATCTCGCCGAGCCCGCAGCGCGGGCCGCTCGCCAGCAGGCGCACGTCGTTGGCGATCTTCATCAGGCTGGCGGCCGTGCTGTTGAGCGCGGCGCTCGCCCACAGCGCCCCGTCCTGCGCGCCCTGCGCCTCGAAATGGTTGCGCGCCTCGCCGAAGGCCGTGCCCGCGAGCCGGCCGATCTCCTCCGCCATGCGGCGCCCGAACTCGGGGTGGGTGTTGAGCCCGGTGCCGACCGCGGTGCCGCCGATCGCCAGCTCGCGCAGGTCCGGCAGCGTCGCCCGGACGCGGGCGATCGAGTGCTCGACCTGCGAGGCGTAGCCCGAGAACTCCTGGCCGAGCCGGATGGGCGTGGCGTCCATGAGGTGGGTGCGCCCGCTCTTGATCACCGGGTGGAACGCCTTCGCCCGCTCGTCGAGCACCTGCCGGAGGTGCTCGAGCGCCGGCAGCAGTTCCCGCTCGATCTGCGTCAGCGCCGCGATGTGCACCACGCTCGGGATCACGTCGTTGCTGCTCTGGCCGAAGTTGACGTGGTCGTTCGGATGCACCTTGAGCCCCGAGGCGCGCGACGCCAGCCGCGCGATGACCTCGTTGGCGTTCATGTTGCTGCTGGTGCCGCTCCCGGTCTGGAACACGTCGATCGGGAACTCGGCGTCCCACTTGCCGTCGGCCACCTCGCGCGCCGCGGCGCCGATGGCCCCGGCGATCGCCGCATCCACGGTGCCGAGGTCGGTGTTGACCTTCGCGGCCGCCGCTTTCACCAGCGCGAGCGCGTGCACGAACTCGGGCGGCAGGGGGCGGCCCGAGACCGGGAAGTTCTCCACCGCGCGCTGCGTCTGCGGTCCCCACAGCGCCTGCGTGGGCACCCGCATCTCCCCCATGCTGTCCTTCTCGATCCGGAACTCGGTCATCTCACTCTCCTCACCGCGCGTGCCACGAGCGGCCCGCGCCGGTCCGCCGGTCACACCGGCACGATCTCGAAGCGGCTGGTGATCTCGATGTCGTGGCCGAGCGACGCGTGCACCGCACAGTACTTGGTGTCGCTCAGCGTGATGGCTTCCTGCACCGCCGCGGGGCTCAAGTCCGGCCCCGTGACGCGGTGGAGCACGTCGATGCGGGTGTAGCGCCTGGGGTGCTCCTCGCGCTGCTCGCCCGAGACGATCACCTCGTACGCGCGCACGTCCTGGCGCTTCTTGCGCAGGATGCTCGCCACGTCCATGCCGGTGCATCCGCCCAGCGCCACGAGCACCAGCTCGACCGGGGTCGGGGCGGTTGCGCCCACCGCGTTGTCGAGCACCAGGGTCTTGGCACTGCCGGTGGTCGCGGCGAAACGCACTGAGGTCCCCGTGGGCTCCTCGAGCGTCAGGCGCGCGCTCTTGATCGTCGTCATCCTGCCCTCCGGGCGCCCGGGTGTCCGCCGCGGCAGCCCGCGGCCGGTGGTGCGCCGTCCCACGCCGCCAGCGGGTCGCGGGCGGCGCGCGCCGGCCAGTGGAACACGTCGCGGGCCCGCCCGTCGAGCGGGGCAGCCGGTCCCGCCGTCGTCACGCCGGCCCGCTCCTGGCGGAGGACCGTCACCCGCCCTCCGGCGGACCGCCGCGGACCGGCGGCGGCGCGTCGAGCGGCAGATCCAGTTCCTCGTCCGAGAGCACCGCCCGGCGGTTGAGGATCTGCGAGACATCGTGCTCGAAGAACAGATGGGTCAGGTGATCGAGGCCGACCTCGATCTGCTTGCGCAGCCCCACCATCTTCACCAGATAGGCGCCGGCCCACATCAGCCAGGCCAGCCGCCCCGAGAACCGGAGCCCGAACAGGTCCACCACGCTGCTGTGCTGACCGAGCGAGATGATATAGCCCCGCGCCCGGAACCCGAACTCCCGCGGCGCGCGGCCCTGCGCCTGGCGCACCAGCGTCTCGCCCACGTGGGCTCCCATCGCCATCGCGGTCTGGGCGAGCGCCGGATGGAACCGCCCGTGCTTGTCCATGGCCGCGGCGCAGTCGCCGATCACGTGCACGTCGTCGCGCGGCGTGCCGTCGGGCGCGAGCGCCCGCAGCCCGGCGTCCACGCGCACACGTCCATCCCGATCGTGAAGCAACGGCAACTCGCGGACCACCTCCGGCGGGTGCACCCCCGCGGTCCACAGGAGGGTGAATCCCTCGACCCGCGCGCCGTCCTCGAGCACCACCGCGCGCGGCTCCACGCGCGCGACCAGGGCGCCGGTGCGCACCACGATGCCACTGCGCTCGAGGAAGCGCGTGACGTACTCGGAGTGCGCGGGCAGCGCCGTGGGCACCACCCGGTCGCCGCCCTCGAGCAGCGTGATGGACAGGTGCGAGGGCCGCACGCTGGAGAAGCGGGGCAGCAGGGTCTCGCGCGCCATCTCCACCAGCTCCGCCGCCACCTCCGCCCCGGTCACCCCGCCGCCCACCACCACGAACGAGAGCAGGCGGCGGCGCTGCGACTCGGTCTGGGCCTGCTCGGCCATCTCGAACAGCTCCACCACGCGCGCCCGCAGGTTCATCGCGTCCACCACGGTCTTGAACGGGCGGGTGTGCTCGGCGGCCCCGGGCACGCCGTAGTGGTTGGTCACGCTGCCCACCGCGATCACCAGGTGGTCCCACGGTCGCTCGAGACCGTTGTGCAGCCGGACCACGCGCTGCCCGAGATCGATGCCGGTGGCCTTGTTCTTGTGGAACCGCAGGTGGCGATGGCGCGCCATGGCGCGCAGCGGATAGACGATGTGGCGGGTCTCCACCGCGCCGGTCGCCACCGCGGGCAGCAGCGGATTGAACTGGAAGAAGTTCTCCTTGTCGATCACCAGGGTGTCCCAGTAACCGCGCGCGGCGCGCGAGCGCCCGATCGCGCGCGCCACGTCGAGCCCGCCGAACCCGCACCCGAGGATCACCAGCCGTCGTCCCGCCATGATGCCGCAGGATAGCACCCGCCCTCTGATACAGTCCGCTCCCATGCCGCTGATCTCGGTGCTCCTCCCGGTGCGCGATGCCGCGCCCTGGCTCGCCGCCTCGCTCGCCTCGCTGTGGCGCCAGACCTGCGACGACTTCGAGGTGGTCGCGGTGGACGACGGCTCCCACGACGGCTCGGGCGCGCTGCTCGACCGTGCCGCCACGCGCGAGCCGCGGCTGCGGGTGGTCCACACGCCGCCGCGCGGGCTGCCGCAGGCGCTCGAGACCGCGCGGGCGATGGCGCGCGCGCCGCTCATCGCCCGGCACGACGCCGACGACCTCTCCCATCGCGAGCGCTTCGCGCTCCAGGCGGCCCACCTGCGCGCCCATCCGCGGGTGGCGGTGGTGGGTTGCCGCCTGCGTGTCTTCCCCGCCGCGCACGCCGGGGCCGGGATGCACCGCTGGGCGGCCTGGCACAACGCGCTGCTCGGGCACGACGCGATGGCGGACGAGGCGCTCATCGACAGCCCGCTCGCCCACGGCACCGCGCTGATCCGGCGCGCCTGGCTGGCGCGCGTGGGGGGCTGGCACGAGCGTGGCTGGGCGGAGGATCTCGACCTGTGGCTGCGCCTGCTCGAACGCGGCGCGCGCTTCGCCAAGCTCCCGCGCACGCTCTACGGCTGGCGCCAGCACGCCGGTTCGTCCACCCGCCGCGATCCGCGCTACGCCCCGGCTCGATTCATGGACCTGCGCGAGCACGCGCTGCTGCGCACGCTGCTGCGGCGGCGGCGCGCCGCCACGCTGGTGGGCGTGGGGATCACCGCGGCGGCCTGGACCGCCCGGTTGTGCCGCCACCTGAGCGTTGCGGCGGTGGAGGCGGGACGGCCATCCGCGCGGGTGCTCGCGGCGCTCGAACCGCCGGTGGTGCTGGTGTTCGGCGCCGCTCCGGCACGCGCTCGCTGGCGTGACGCGCTGCGGACATCCGGCCTCACGGAACGACGCGATTTCGTATTCGTCGCCTGACCCCATTGAATCCCAATCGCAGACTTTCGGGTTCCATGACAACCGATAGCGATCGTGCGTCGAGACTCCCGTCCGAGTGCAGCGAGGCCGCTGCGAGCCGCACGCATTGATATTCGATCCGATCTCACTCTCGAGCAGGGGGCCCCATGGCCAAAGCACGGAAGAAGCGCCAGAACTACACCGACGAGCAGCGCACCCACATCCTCGCGACCGCGGCCAAGGAGAAGCTCACCGCGGCGCAGGTGAAGAAGAAGTTCGGCGTCACGCAGGTGACCTACTACTCCTGGCGCAAGAAGAGCGGCGTGTCCGCGCGCCGCGGCGGCCGGACCGCCGGCAGGGTGGCCATCCCGGCCGGGGATCTCGCCGGCCAGGTGCGCGCCGAGGTGCAGTCCAAGGTGCGGCAGATCCTGCCCGCCATCGTGCGCACCGAGGTCAGCGCGTATCTCGACACGCTGTTCGGCGCCCGCCGCCGCGGCCGCCGCGCCCGGGCCTAGACGATCCGGAAGCATCGACGGCCCGGGCGCTCGCGCCCGGGCCGTTCGCGTGCCGCGCGGTCCCGCGCCGGACTCAGCCCCCCGCGGAGTCCAGCCGGCTCGCCGCCCCCTCGTCGAGGTGCCAGTCGCGCTCGCCGAGGAAGGAAGCGGGCGTGAGGGTGTCCCCGCCCGGCGACTCGAGCGCGCGGCTCACCGCCTCCGCCTTGGACGCGCCGGTCGCGAGCACCAGCACGAGGCGCGCGGCGCGGATCGCGGGCGGCAGCAGCGTGAGCCGGCGCGCGGGCGGCTTGGGGCTGTCCCACACCGCACCGACGTGCCGCGCCCGCTCGTGGAGCAGCGGCGAGCCCGGGAACAGCGACGCCACGTGGCCGTCCTCGCCCAGCCCGAGCACCAGCACGTCGAGCGGCTCCGCGAGCAGCGCCTCGTACTCGCGCGCCGCGGCCTCGAGGTCGGGCGCCTCGGCGCGCATCCGGTGCACGTGGGCGGCCGGGATGCCGACCCGCGCGAGCAGGCGCTCGCGGACGAGGCGGAAGTTGCTCTGCGGATCGTCGGGCGGCACCGCGCGCTCGTCGGCGAACAGCACGTGGGTCGCGTTCCACGCGATGGCGGCCCCGGCCGCACCGCGGCCAGCGCGGCGTACACCGGCTCCGGGGTGCGGCCGCCCGGCAGCGCGATGCGGAAGCGTCCGCGCCGGGCGACGGCGTCTCCCGCGGCGCGCGCGATCGCGGCCGCCACTGCGGCACCGAACGCCGCGGCACCGGCGTGCACCGCGATGCTCGCCACGCGGCCCGCTACAGCTCCCGCCACGCGTGGCGGTCGCGCTGCATCAACTCATCCGCGCAGGCCGGGCCCCACGAGCCCGGCGCGTACGAGGGCAACTCCACCGGCGGATGCCGCTCGAAGTGCTGCAGGATGGGCGTGATCCAGGTCCACGAGGTCTCGACCGCGTCGCGTCGCGAGAACAGCGTGGCGTCGCCGCGCATCGCGTCGAGCAGCAGGCGCTCGTACGCCTCGGGCGGCTCGCCGCCGAACGCCTCGACGTAGTTCATGTCCATCTTGACCGTGCCGACTGCGCAGGTCGGGCCCCGGGATCTTGGAGCAGAACCACAGCTCGATGCCCTCGTCGGGCTGGATGCGCACGGTGAGCACGTTGGGCTCGATCGCGCTCGCACACGTCGCCGTGGCCGAACAGCGAGAGCGGCACCGGGCGCAGGTGGAGCGAGACCTCGGTGACGCGCTTCGCCAGCCGCTTGCCGGTGCGCAGGTAGAACGGCACGCCCTGCCAGCGCCAGTTGTCCACGAACACGCGCATCGCCGCGAACGTCGGCGTGACCGAGTCCTTCGCCACCTCGGGCTCGTCGCGGTAGCCGGCGTACTGGCCGAGCACCACGTCGCGCTCGACGGTGTCGCTCCACGGCTCGCGCAGCGCCTTCAGCACCTTGAGCTTCTCCAGCGCACGTCGTCGGCGCCCGCCGGTGGTGGGCGGCTCCATCGCGCACCAGCGCCAGCACCTCGAGCAGGTGGTTCTGGACGATGTCGCGCAGCACGCCGGTCTGCTCGTAGAACGAGCCGCGCCGTTCCACGCCCACGGTCTCGGCCATGCAGATCTGCGACGTGCTCGACGTACTTGCGGTTCCACA
Organism: Candidatus Eiseniibacteriota bacterium; assembly: GCA_963776245.1. Lineage (GTDB taxonomy): Bacteria > Eisenbacteria > RBG-16-71-46 > RBG-16-71-46 > RBG-16-71-46 > CAVSAC01. The sequence goes on from CAVZLN010000009.1 coordinate 258,288, forward strand.
CCGGCTCGAAGATGCAGTTGCGCGAACCGGAACACCATGAGGTTCTGCACCGTCTCCTTGCCGAGGTAGTGGTCGATGCGGAACGTCTGCGATTCGTCAAGCACGTGCGCGAGCAGGCGTTCAGCGCCATGCGCCGACTCGAGGTCGCGGCCGAACGGCTTCTCGACGATGACGCGCGACCAGGGCGCCTGGTACGGCGGATGGATGAGCCCTGCGGCCTTCATGTGATGGAGGATGGGCGTGAACTCGTCGGGCGGCACCGCCAGGTAGAAGAGCCGGTTGCCTGCCGAGCCCGCGCTCGGCGTCGAGGACCTGCGAGGCGCGCCGCGAGCCGCGCGTACGCTCGCGGATCGTCGAAGTCGCCGCCCACGTAGTCGAGGCAGCCGGCTGAAGCCGTCCCACACCTTCGGGTCCGCCGGGCGGCGGCGCGAGAACGCGTCGACGCCGTCGCGCATCTCGCGCGGAACTCGTCCGCGCTCCAGCGGCCGGCGCGCGAAGCCCACGGCCGCGAACCGCGCGGGCAGCGCGCCCGTCGTGCGCCAGGTTGTAGAGCGCCGGCACCAGCTTGCGCTTGCGTCAGGTCGCCGGTGGCGCCGAAGATCACCATCGCGCACGGCGGCGCCTCGCGCACCGGCGTCGGCGCCGGCATGGGCACGTGCGTCTCGACGCGCGGTCACGCTACTTCTCCTTCACCGCGTGGCCGCCGAACTGATGGCGCAGCGCCGCGAGCACGCGGTCGCGGAACGAGTCGTCCTGGCGCGAGCGGAACCGGTTGAGCAGCGAGAGCGTGAGCACCTCGGCGGGCACGTCGAGGTCGATCGCCGCCTGCACGGTCCAGCGCCCCTCCCCCGAGTCCTCGCACGTAGCCGCGGATCTTCTCGAGCGCCGGGTCGGCGGTGAAGGCGCGCTCGGCCAGCTCGAGCAGCCACGAGCGCACCACGCTGCCCTGGTTCCACAGGTGGGCGAGCTTCGGCCAGGTCGTACGGGTACTCGCTGCGCTCTGCAGGATCTCGAAGCCCTCGGCGTACGACTGCATCATGCCGTACTCGATGCCGTTGTGGATCATCTTCGAGAAGTGCCCGGCGCCGGCGGGGCCGACGTGCCGCCAGCCGTCGGGCGGCGCCAGCGAGTCGAGCGCGGGCTTGAGCCGCGCGATGCGCCTCGTCGGGCCCGCCCAGCCATGATGCAGTAGCCGTTCTCGAGGCCCCAGATGCCGCCCGGAGGTCCCGGCGTCGGCGTACAGCAGTCCGGCCGCCGCGACGCGCGCGGCGCGGCGCTTGGAGTCCTGGTAGTTCGAGTTGCCGCCGTCCACGATCAGGTCGCCCGGCGCGAGCAGCGGCAGCAGCGTGTCGATCGCGTCGTCGACCGGCTGGCCGGCCGGGATCATGAGCCAGACCGCGCGCGGGGCGGCGAGCGCCCGCACCACCTCGGCGAGCGAATGCGCGCGGCACGGCGCCGTGCGCGCGCGCCTCCTCGACGGGGCCGGGCGAGCGATTGAACGCCACCACCCGGTGTCCGGCGCGCAGCAGGCGGTAGCGTCATGTTGAGGCCCATGCGGCCGAGGCCGACGATCGCCAGTTCCATGGAGAGGCTCCTTCCTCGAGGGTGACGCGCGGGGGGAAGCGCGCACGGGCAGGTCGTTTTCCCGAGCATCAAAGCGTGTGCGGACCGCGGGCGCAAGCGGGAACCGCGCGGAGTCTACTCCGCCGGGCAGCGGCTGGTGCGACGCGGCGGCGCCGGCGTGCGGCTGCGGCTGGCGCGGCAGCCGGAGCGCGCACACCAGGCCGGCGACCAGCAGCGTGGAGAGCGTGGTGAGCGCCACCGGCAGGCCGCGATGGTCGGCGAGCGCGCCGATCGGACTGATGAGGAGCGCGCCCACGCCCCACGCCGCGCCCATCAGCAGGCTCGAGATGGTGCTCGAGTGCCGCGGCGCGAGCTCCTGCCCGAGCACCACGTTCACGGGCAGCGAGGCCTGGAGCACGAACGAGCCGAGCACCAGGCACACCAGCCCGGGCCGGTCGGGCAGGGCCAGGAACGCGGCGAACAGGGGCGCGGCGCCGGCGAACGAGATCACCACCACGCGCCGGCCGCCGACGCGCTCGGCGAGCCACCCGCCGGCGAAGCCGCCGAGCGCCCCGAGCCCGAGATAGGCGGTGACCAGCAGGCCGCCGGTCGCGACCGAGTAGCCGCGCGCGTGGAGGTGGATGGGCAGCAGGGTCATGAAGCCGTACGACACGGCGGAACGGCACACCACGGCGAAGTAGAGCAAGAGGAGCGGGCGCAGCACGGGCCTGAGCTCCGAGAGCGCGGGACGCGCGCCGATCGCGCGCGCGGGCATCGCGAGCCGGGTGGTCTGGGTGAACAGGACCGCGCCGAGCAGCAGCCCGGGCGCCATCGCGATCCACGATCGTTCGAGACCGACGAGGTTGGTCACGGTCACGGCGTAGAGCGGGCCGAGCGCGAATCCGAGGGTGCCGCCGGTGATGAAGACGGACATGGCGAGCGAGCGCCGGCCCTCGCCGTGGGCGGCGAGCACGGCGGCCTGGGGATGGAAGGCGGCGACGCCGAGGCCACCGAGCATGAGGAGCGCGACCAGCGCCCCGAACGAGGGGGCGCGGCCGACCGAGGCGAGGAACGCGGCGGCGATCAAGGGGCCGATCGCCACGAACCAGGGGCGGCGGACGCGGTCGGAGAGCAGGCCGAAAAGGGGCTGGGAGAACGACGAGGCGAGCGAGGCGATCGCCACGAGGGCGCCGACCCGCGTGAGGCTGAGGTCGAGGCGCTGCATGAGGAGCGGCAGGAGCGGCGGGAAGAACGACGAGTACGCGTCGATGGTGAAGTGCGCTGTCGCTAGCAGCGCGAGCCGGGGAGTGAGGAGGCGTCTCATTCGGAGCGCGACCATAGCACGAGGGGTGCGCGGCGACGCGTGCTCGTGGGCCGGGCTCGCCACGATGGTCGGGGTCGCCCAGGGACTCTGCTCGTTCCCGCTCACCACGGTGCTCGTGGTCCGCTCACCGGGGACGGTGCATCCTCCGGGGCATGAATCCGCTCCGCCGGGATGCCCCTTCGGACGCACCGTCCCCGGCGCGCTGCGTGGCGCGGGCTACGCGGCTTTCAGGATCTGGCCGAGGCGGCGGACGTATTGCTCGGTGTGCTCGACCTCGGCGACGGCGCGGGCGAGCAGCGAGGCGAGGTCATCGAGCTTCTCCTCCCGGCCGGCGCGTTCGAGGGACTCGAAAACGTCGCTGCAGAGCATGGCGCCGACGGTGGCGGACATGCCCCTCAGGCCGTGGGCCTCGAACTCGATGCGCCGCGCGTCCCGCAGCCGCACCGCCTCGGCGAGGCGGTCCATCTTGGGATGCACGTCGGCGAGGAAGGTCTGCAGCAGCGCGTCGCGCAACGAGGGGATGCCCATCGAGGATTCCTCGAGACGCGCGGAATCGATCGGCGGGATCGCCTCGGACTCGCCGTGGCCGAGACCGTCCGAGAGCGCGGCGCCGGTCCGTCCCTGGAGGGCCTGCACGTCGGTCGCGTCGAGCACGCTCTGCACGGCGGGCGCGGGCGCTTCGACCAGCCGCAGCGGCGGCTCGCCGGGCGCGGGGGCGCCGGCCGCGACCGGTTCGGCATCTCCGCTCGCGGGGCGCGTCAGGCGCTCGACCATCTCGCACATCACCCCGAGGTCGATGGGCTTGGGCAGGTACTCGTCGACGCCGGTGTTCATCACGCGCTCGCGGTCGCCGGGCATGGTGAGCCCGGTCATCGCCACGATCGGCGTGCGCGCACCGCCGCGCTCGCGCGCGCGCAGCGCAGGCACCGCCTTGAAGCCGTCCATGTCGGGCAGGCACATGTCGAACAGGATCAGGTCGAAGCGCCGGCGCTCGCACGCCTGCAGCGCCTCGCCGGCCGTGGACGCCACCTCGACGCTGTAGCCCAGCCGACGCAGCGCCATGTCGGTCACCAACTGGTTCACCCGGCTGTCCTCGACCACCAGCACGCGCACGCGATTGCGCCGCGCCTCGGCGATGCTGTGCCGCGTGACGAGCGGCGGGGCGCCCTCACCCACGGCCGCCGGGCCGTGGGACAGCACGGCGACCAGCGCGTCGTAGAGTTCGGGCCACTGCACCGGCTTGAGGAGGTACGCCGAGAATCCGCGCGACTGGGCGCGGGCCGCGTCGCCGCGGCTGCCCATGCTGGTGAGCAGCAGTGTGCGCGTGGCGTCGAGACGCTCGTCGCCGTGGATCTGCCAGCCGAGGTTCTCGCCGTCGCCCGAGCCGAGGTGGCGCTCGATGAGCGCGATCTGGAACGGGTCGCCCTGCGTCGCGGCCTCGCGCAGTCGCGCGAGCGCCTCGTCGGCGCCATCGAGCGTCTCGACGCGGCAGCCCCACATGGCGAGGATCTCGGCGAGGGACTCGCGGCTGGCGCGCGAGGCGTCCGCCACCAGCACGCGCTGCCCGCGCAGCACCACGTCCTCCGAGAGCTCCGGCAGGGCGTGCATCATCTGCTTGTGATAGGGCACGTTGAACCAGAACGTGCTCCCCTGCCCCGGGGCGCTCTCCACCCCCACCTCACCGCCCATCAGGGTGACCAGCTGGCGCGCGATCGAGAGCCCGAGCCCGCTGCCGCCGAAGCGGCGCGCGATGCTGGGGTCGGTCTGCGAGAACGCTTCGAAGAGCATGCCCTGCGCGTCGGCCGGGATGCCGATGCCGGTGTCCACCACCGAGAAGCGGAGGGACACCCGGTCGTCGTCCTCGATCAGCCGGTCCACGCGCAGCGTCACCGAGCCCTGCTCGGTGAACTTGATCGCGTTCCCGCCGAGGTTGAGCAGCACCTGGCGCAGGCGACCGGGGTCGCCATGCAGCCGCGAGGGCACCTCGTGGTGCACCACGGCGTCGAGCTGCAGGCCCTTCTCGTTGGCCAGCGGGGCGAGCAGCGTCGCCACCTCCTCGAAGGTCACGCGCAGATCGAAGTCGATGTGCTCGATCTCGAGCTTGCCGGCCTCGAGCCGCGAGAAATCGAGCGTGTCGTTGACCAGCGTGAGCAGGGCCTGGCTCGACTGGCGGATCACCTCCACCAGCCCGCGCTGCTCGTTGTCGAGCTCGGTCTCGAGCAGCAGGCGCGTCATGCCCATCACGCCGTTCATCGGGGTGCGGAGCTCGTGGCTCATGGTCGCGAGGTGCTCGCCCTTCATCTGGGCCTGGGCGCGCGCGTCCTCGGTCTGGGCTGTGAGTTCGAGCACCTGGAGCCGCAGCACCTCGTGCTCGGCCGCCTGCCGCTCCCGCGCGGCGGTCGCCTGGGCGTCGTCGTTCGCCGACGACGCGCGCGCCGCGGCCCGCGCGGTCTCGAGTTCCTCGCCCAGCTCGCGCACCCGAAGCTCGAGCTCCTCCTCGCGCAGCGATGGCCCGCGCGGCGCGAACGCCGCCCGTGCCGCGGCCAGCTGCTCCTCGAGACGGCCCACCTCGCCGCGCAGCACGTCGCGCTCGGACGAGGCGTTGGACAGTTCGCGCAGCTGCTCCCGCAGCCGGTCCAGCTCGACCGTGTCCACCGAAGCCTGTTCGAGCGCGAAGCGCAGGGTCTGGGCCTCGGCGGCCTCCGACTCGAGCGCGTGAAGGCGGGCGACCAGCTCGGCATCGTGTTCCGACAGCACCACCGCGCCCGGCTCGTGCGCGTCGTCCGGGGCCGCGTCGTGCGCCGGGCGGGCGCTCTCGGCGTCGATCGCGTGCGCCACCCCCACGAAGGCGAAGTCGCCGTCCATGCGCTCGAAGCCCCGCACCACGGCGTGCACCCGCGCGGTGCCGCCATCCGCGCGCTGCACCTCAAGCGTGCGCGTCGTGATCTCCTGGCGACGGTCGCGCTGCTTGAGGTAGTGACGCACGGTATGCGCGCGATCGGAGGCGGCGAGCACTTCGGTGACGTGGCGGCCGAGCAGGTCGGACGCCCGGACGCCCACGAGGATGGCGAGCGCGGGGTTCAGCCACTGGAAGCGGCCGTCCGCGTCGCAGGCGAAGAGGATCTCGGGGGCGGCATCCAGCATCTCGCGCAGCCCGATGGGCGCGAAGCCGGTGAGTCCCGCGGGACGTGGAGCCATGGAATGCTCGCTCATGTGTGCCTCGCGAGGGGACGAGAGGACGAAGGTCGTGCCCGGGCGGAACGCCATCCGGGGCGGTTCGAGACAGGTTTCGGCGCTGTGGCGCACGGACTTGAGCGCGGAGTGGAACCTGCCCCGAAAGCCTGAAGGGCCGGCGGTGTTCCCGCCGGCCCTTCAGGTCGACCCGCTGCAGACGCCGGTCAGTGCAGCCGCACCAGCCGCTCGGTGCGCTCGCCCCAGGGCGTCACGAGCCTCACGAAGTAGAGCCCCGCCCCCACCGAGCCGCCATCGGAGGCGCGACCGTCCCAGGCCAACTGGTGGCTGCCGGCCGTCATCACTCCCGCGGACTGCCACAGGCGGCGCCCGCTCAGGTCGATGATCTCGAGCCGGACGTGGCCCTCGCGCGGCAGCGAGAAGCGCATCTGCGCGGCTCCCGCGCTCGGGTTGGGCGCCGGCCGGGCCAGGGCGAGCACCGCCGGCCCTCCGAGGTCCGCCGCGGTGACCGAGGTGCCGATGCGGAACAGGCTGTCGCTGCGATCGCTGGTCGCGTTGAGCCCATGGTCGAACGCGGTGACCCGGACCATCGCGCTGTCGCTGTCGATCCCCGGGAGTGTCCACGGGAAGGTCCCCGAGTTGGCGAGACCGTGCGCGATGGAGAGCCACGGGCCGGCCGGCCCGGTGATGGAGTAATCCACGTTCACGGAGTCCACGCCCACGTTGTCGGTGGCGGTCCAGGTGATGTCATGCAGACTCGCCTGGGGCCACCGTTCACCGCCGACGGGCGCCGTGAGCGTCACCAGCGGGGCGGTCAGGTCGAGGAACGCGGCGGCGATGGTGTGATGCGCGATCACGTTGGTGAAGGGATAGGTCGTGACCGCCCCCACCGACACGCCGTCCACCAGCACGTCGGCGATCTGGCAGCCCGCGGCCGGCGCGATCGCGAAGCTCTGGCTCGCGCCCTGGACCGCCTGCACCACGCCGCCCGGGGTGATAGTCCCGCCCGCGCCCGCCGACGTCGCCAGGGTCCAGAAGTCGATGACGAAACTGGTCAGGCTCGAATCCGCGCCGAGGTTGCCGGCGGCGTCGCGGGCGCGCACGCGGACGCGTCCGGCCGTGGTGCCCAGCGACGGCACGGTCCAGGCGTAGGCACCCGAATTGGAGATGCCCGAAGCGACCGGGGTCCACACCGCACCGCCGTCCGCCGACCAGGCCAGATCCACCGTGGTCACGCCCACGTTGTCGGTGGCGGTCCACGCGATCGAGTGCGACGAGCCCGCCTTCCACGCCTCTCCGCCGTCGGGTGACATGAGCGTCGCCACCGGCGCGATGCCGTCCGAGACCGGGGTGCCCGAATTGATGAACGTGTCGGTGAATCCGTTCCCGCGCACCGTGTCCACGCCCGCCGGCTCCCAGGTGGCCGAGATGACGATCTGTCCGTTCGACACCTTGTCCCAGCCCGCGAGCGGAGTGGCGCCGGTGCCGGTCTCGGTCCAGTACGTCTTCACGTTCGCGGTGTGCAGGCGCCCGACCGCGGCGGCGGTCGGATGTCCGTACGAATTGCCGTTGCCGCACGAGATCACGCCGAGCTTGGGCTGGATCGCGGCCAGCAGGGTGGCGTTGCTCGAGGTGGCCGAGCCGTGATGGTGCACCTTGTACACCTCGATCTGGCCGATCGAAGGGGCGACGATGCTCTCGATGTCGTGGTAGCTGCCGGAATTCGCCCCGCCGATGTCGCCGCCGAACAACTCGTCGTACTCGCCGTACTTGACCTTGAGCACCGTGCACAAAGTGTTCTCGTCAGTGGTGACCACCCCGGCGCCGTTCAGGTCCACGCATGTGATGGTGACCGGGTGGGCCGAGAGCGAGTCGAGCATGATGACCTGGCCCTTCACCAGCGTGCGGCGCTTGGACCCCAGCGTGCTGACATAGGTGGTGTACGTCCCGGTGGTGTAGGACCCCCCGCGGTCCCAGCCGTACCCGAACGTGATGCCGGCGGCCGCGATCGCTCCCATGTTGCCGATGTGGTCCGCGTGGTAGTGGCTGGCGAAGTGGTAGTCCACGTGCGTCACGCCCAGCGCGAGGAGTTGGTTGACGACCGAGACGCCCATCGCCGGCGTGACCCCGGACGGCCCCTCGTCGATGAGCACGACCTGCCCGAGCGGGCTGATGAGCAGCGCGCCGTCGCCCTGGCCGACGTCCAGGTGGATGATCTGGAGGCGGCCGTTGGGAGTGACCGCGGCGGCGGCGGGCCAAGCCAGGAGGCAAGCGAGGAGCAGCGCGAAGCTGGCGGCACGCAGCCGTCGAGTCGGGGGCATCGGATCTCCGGGGTTCCGGAGACGCCTCGGGGGCGCTTACGGGACCTTCGGGGGTTCGGGGCCTCGCCCATCATCGCTTGACGGCGAGTCGGCATGCCCCGCACATGACAAGATGTTACCGCCGGATATGCCCGGGGTCCAGCGGTCGCTCGGGGCGGCGGACCTACGGGCCGATGGGACATAGAAGAAGGGCTCCGGTCCATCACTGGACCGGAGCCCGAGACATTCGGTTTCGATGACGCTGGGTTTCCCCGCTTCGGGGATACGCCGGCACGTCACTGCCCCCGGAGGTCCCCTACGAGGACGTCACCTCCACCGAACCCAACTGGCTACAGTCCAATGGATCACCTCCTTTTCGGGGCCTACCAGCGACGGAGGGACCCAACCCTCCCAGTCCCATGAGCCGCCCCAGCCTGCGGGACCGCGCGCGGTGTGCCGCGCGAGCGAACTGAGGACAGTCTGTGGCGAGTCGCCGCGGCTGTCAACGGAAACGTGTAGCCTGCGCGCGGCCGAAGAAGGAGACGTGGACCTGCGGGTGGCTGACGTGAGGAGGCGGACATCTCCAGACCGATTTCCATGAGCCGACCGCGACGCGTCCTCGAACGCGGCTCGCCGAGTCGGCGAGGCATCGCCCTCACGCTGCTCGCCCTCGCCGTCCTGCTCCACGCCGCGCTGCTGTGGCGGGTGGGCGCGCACCGGGTCGATCTGGAGCACGACTCGACGATCAGCGTTCTCGCCGCCACCGGGCACGAGGGTGACTACGCACGATTGCGGCTGGGTTCCTGGCCGGTCGCGTCGGAGATCCAGCGTCTGTTCCGGGTGGACGACGCATGGCCGCTGCGCCGCATCCGGGACGATCTGGCGCGCCACGACGTCCATCCGCCGCTGTACTTCTGGCTGCTCCACGCCCAGTTCCTCGCCACCGGGGCGACGCCGTGGGCTTCCCTCGTCCTGAACGGCATCCTCGACCTGCTCACGCTGCTCACGATGTACTCGATCGGACGGCGGCTCTGGGACGAGGAGAGCGCCGCCGCCGCCGCGATCCTCTGGGCGGTGAGTGACGGGGCCTTCCTCACCGCGGCCGAGGCCCGGCCGTACGCGCTCCTCGCGCTCTTCGCGCTCCTGCTGGTCCGGCTCGCGCTCGCGGTGCGGGAACCAGGCCGCGGTCCTTCGCTCGCCCACGGGCTCCTGATGATCACCGTCATGGCGCTCGGCCTGCTGACCCACTTCCAGTTCGCGCTCATGATCGTCGCGGTGGGCACCGCCCCGTGGTGGCGGGTGGCCGGCGTCACGCGCGCGCGATGGCTGACGCTCCTCGCTCTCCCCCTCATCTCCTTCGGGATCTTCGCGGTCCTCGATCCCGGGTTCCTCGCCTCCTGGCGGCGGCTGGGGCTGCAGGCGCAGGTCTTCGCATGGAACGACGTCGTGCCCCGGCTGAGACACTTCCTCATCGGACTCGAGGGTCTGGCTCGGCCCGCGCACCCCGGGCCGTGGCTCGCGGGGTCGGGCGCTCTGCTCCTGGCGTGGTTCGCGTGGCGAGCGCGCCGCGAAAGTGCGAGGCAGGTGCTGACGGATGTCGGGGATCGGCTGCGCGGGATGTCGCCCGCGGCCGGACTTCTCACGTGGACAGCGCTTTCGTGCGCAGCGCTCGAAGGGCTGCTGTACGTGGCGCACGTCTCCCCCGCACACGCGGCCGGAGGACGTTACAACGCGATGCTCTGGCCATTGTTCGCCCTGCTCTGCGCCGGCGCGGCCGGCGGCTTGCGGCTCCCCCGCGCGGCGGTCCCTGCTCTGGCGCTGGTGGTCTTCCTCGTGTCCTACTCGGAGGCGAGCAAGATGGACGCGGAGCAGCGGAGCCTCGCCGGTTCCCGCGCGTGGCAGGCACTCTCCTCCGCACGGGCGCTGGTGGCGGATCACGGCCAGCGTGGAGTCCTTCCCCGCACCGTGCTGAGGATACCGGCAGACACACCGGTGTTCATCGTCGCGGGTCCCACCGACATCGGATCTCTGCCGGGCGGGTCGGGGAAGAACGGCGTCCCTGTCACCTTCGTGCTGAATCGCGAGTTCGGGGACGTCTCCGTCCGTCGTGGATTGGACAGCGCGGGGGTCGCTGGGGACACGGTCGAATCGATGGGCCTGGTCCCCGGCGGCACCGAGGTCGTGGTCTGGACGCCTCGGCGACCACGCTGACCCGCCGACCGCCCGCGCGCACCGAGACTACTTTCCGAGAGCTCGGACCCGGACCGCCCGAACGAACCGACTAGTCCTTGACGAGGGTCCTTCCCGGGTGGAGCATCCCGCCGCTCAGAAGAGGTGACCCCGTGTGGCCCGCATCGCCCCCCTGGGCGCTCGACCTCCCCGCGGTCACCCGCACCAGCTTCCCCATCGTGCCGAGGTCATCCGTCGTGCCGCGAGCGCCCCCCGCCTGCCGGTCGATCCGTCGCGTGCGATCCGCCGCGACACCGCCAACCTCACCCACGCGCACTCGTGCGCTCGATGGAGGACCTCCCATGGTCAAGAGACTCTCACTGCTTCATGCCTTCGCCTTCGCCGGACTCGCCCTCGCGGGCAGCGTGTCCATCGCCGCCGCGGTTCCGGTGAGCCCGCCCGAGATCAGCTGGCAGATGGTCGGGACCGACGTGGTCCGCTTCCAGCTGCACTTCGTCAATGCCGATCCCCTGGAGCCGACGCTCGATGTCTCGGGGTCGATGTATTCGCAGGAGTTCGGCGCATTCCTGCCTCACTACGGGCACATCGGCGACTTCAACGTGCCGCCGATGCAGCCGAACAGCTTCTTCGATGTGTTCTTCGACGTCCCGCTGAGTTCGCTGCCCCCGAGCCCGGGCGGCGGACCTGTTCAGGGCCTTCGCGCGACTCAGCTCGGGCCCTGCCCGCCGCCGGTCTGGATCGGCAATGTGGACGTGAACTGGTTCGGCCCCGGCGGAGTGGGCCAGGTCGGCAGGCACTTCGGCGATATCGGGGTGTGCCCGGGCGGACCACCCAGCTGCCTGCACCTGATCACCATGTGCCCCGGGACCACGACGTGGGCGTTCGTCAACAACTGTGCGGGCTGGAACGTCACGTTGGAGAACGAGGACCACACCCCGGCGCCGGCCATCCTGCCGGCGAGCTGGACCGGCTGGATCTGCATCACGGCGGACGGCACCGTGCCAGTGAACGCCCAGTGCTGCTTCCAGCTGAACCTCGTCTGCGGAGGAGCGCCCGCCACCATCGACGTGTGCGCTTTCGCGTGCGAGTGCCCGACGCCGGCCGAGCGGGGGAGCTGGGGACGCATCAAGACCATGTACAGGTGATATGGAGTGACCCGTTCTCAACGACGGCCACCCCCTCATCCGTGGGGGTGGTCGTCGTCTTGTGACCGCCGGGTTCGGCCCGCAGAGGATGCGGTACGCGACCGGGAGACCCGGCGGATTCCTGGGGACGGTCCGGCAAGATTGGCTTCAGGAACATCCTCAAACAGTAACAAACATGAATAAACGTTGACTTTCGTCCATCCGAGGCCGACCATGGTTTCGAAAGGAGGGACGCTCCATGACATCGAACCCCACCCAGCCGATCACGTCCCGCGGCGCCGATTCGGGACTCGGATACTTCCTCACCCTGATCCTCAGCGACCGCGAGCGGTACTTCACCGAGGTGGCCGAGGCCGATGGCCTGCCCGCCAAGCTCTTCCACGCGCTGTGGACGTTGCTTGCGTTGTGCGCGCTCTACGGCGCGGCCGCAGGCGCGTACTCCGGTCCCGCGCAGGCCATCTCTGCCGCGATCAAGCTGCCGGTGCTGTTCCTCGGCACGCTGGCGATCTGCTTCCCCGGGTTCTTCGTCATCCAGGTGCTCGTCGGTTCGCGCCTGCGGCTGCAGCAGGTGCTGGCGCTCGTGCTCGGCGCGCTCTCGCTCAGCGCCATCGTGCTCGCCGCCGTCGTGCCCATCACCGCCTTCTTCCTCCTCACCGGGGCCAACTACTACTTCCTGACGCTGCTGCACGTCGTGATCGTGCTCGGCGCCGGGCTGGTCGGGATGGCCGTGCTCCACGAGGGGCTCGCGTTCGCGTGCGAGAAACGCGGCGTGTATCCGCGGAACGCGATGACCATCATGAAGGTGTGGGCGGTCCTGTTCGCGTTCGTCGGCATCCAGATGGCCTGGAACCTGCAGCCGTTCGTGGGCGATCGCGGCCAGGCCTTCCAGTTGTTCCGGCACAACGAGGGCAACTTCTACACCGCGGTCATCTACTCGCTGCAGAAGCTCTCGCACGGTGGGGCCGCGGGGCCCGCTGGCGCGCTGCCCGGGACGCCCCGGCGGGAGGTGCGCAGTCTGTTCGACTCCAATCCGGGGGCGTGGCCCGAGAGCGGCCGGGTGACCGGACGATGAGCGCACCGACACCACCCGACCACGAGATCCTCACGCTCGAGGAGGTGGCGCACTACCTTCGCCTCAAGCCCCAGACCATCTACAAGTGGGCGCAGGAGCGGCGCATCCCGGCGGTCAAGCTGGGCAAGGAATGGCGCTTCCGGAAGAGCATCCTCGATCGCTGGTTGAACCAGCAGATGTTGAGCGAGGACTCGGGATTCAGCCACCTGCGCGAGCCCGAGGGCGACGCATGACCGACCCGGGCCCGCGCCGACGTCTTCGCGAACGCGGGGACGTTGGCGCGGGGTGACGGACTTCTCACCCGCTCACTCGATCCACTCCAGGCCCGTGCGCCAGTCGGTCGTGGTCACGCCCTGCTGCGCTCCCCGGGTGCCGCCCGGATGCGCGGAAGCGTCGCGCGGTGCGCGCTCGCCGGCGGGCGCCCCGGCACGCGCCAGCGCTTCGGATGTCCCGGACGATCCGGCGCGCGCCGAGAGCACCAGGCCGAGGTTGTGTCCCGGCGCCGGTGTCTTCCCGCCACGGGCGATCGCGGCGCGGAAGCATTGCTCGGCTGCCATCAGGCTGTCCTGGGACGCGAGCACGATGCCGAGATTGTTGAGCGTGCGGGCCGAATCGGGCGTCACCGCGAGCGCCTGCTCGAGCAGCGCGCGCGCGCCGGCGAAATCGCCGCCCTCCCAGGTCACGCGAGCGACCTCTTCCAGGGCGCCTGCCGACACCGCTTTCCGTTGCGGATCGCCGAAGCGCTCGAGCGCCCACGCCTCCCGCCACTCGGTGAGCGAGGCGGCGTCGCGCGCGAGCAGGGAATCGAGCCGTCCGTCATCGAGCGCGATGGTCCGGCGTTCGCCCGGAGGCACGACGGGCTCGTAGCGGGCCTGCGAGGCGCTGACATCCACCAGCGAGAGCTGCCCGCGCGCGTTCCAGCCCGCCCACGCTTCGGCTCCCCGGCGCCACGCCTCGGTGAACCCCTGCCCCACGCGCGTGGTCTCGATCGGGATCCACACCTCCTCGTCCGCCACCACGCTGAGTCCCTCGTCCACCCGCAGCGCCATCCGCCGGCGCTCGTGGAGTCCGGTGTCGATCAGCAGGAACACATGTCCGGGCGCATCCACGACCTGCGTGGCGATCCCCACGTTGGCGCACAGCGCGGCCAGCAGGACGGTGGTGTCGTCGCAGTCGCCGGTGCGGGTCTCGAGGGTCTGGAACGGGTAGCGGATCGAATCCACCGCCTCGGCGGAGCGCGAGATCGCGTCGAAGGGATTGTTGGGATCGGGCACGTAGACCACGCCGAGCTGTTCGAGCGCGTCCACCAGTGCGGCGACGAACGCGAGATTGCGATTGCCGTACGCCTCGCGGGAATGCAGTCCGGCGACGCGGGTGGCCTCGCGCGCCAGCGCGTCCACCGCCGGATCGAGCGGCGTGACGAACGCGGCGATCTGCTCGACTCCGCGGCCCCAGCGGATCGCGCCGGGCGCGTAGGCCACGGTGCGGGCGGAGGCCCGCTCGCGCCGCACCAGCTGACGACTCGGATAGCTCGCGGTGATCTCGACCTGCACCGAGCGGTCGCCACGCTGGGTGAGCACGCGCTCCGGCAGCACGGCGGTGAGCGCCACCTCCTGCACCGCCTTGGGCCTGAGGAGCACATCCTGCTCCGAGGGCGCGTCCATCAGACCCTCGATCCGCACGCCGAGCCGCGCCTGGATCGGCCGGTCCTGCAGGTTGCGCACCCGCACCGAGCCCAGCGGCTCGTGCGAGTAGCTGCGGTAGAGCGAGGTGTAGAGCGGCTGGGCCTCGACCTTCTCGAGCCTCACCTGCGCCGGGCTGAGATTGAACTCCAGCGACACGGCGAGGTGATCGGTGGACTCCAGCACCGGGTGCTCGACGCGCGCCCAGTCCAGCCGCACCGGTCCGGCGCGCAGGCCGAGCCCGTAGCTCCAGGTCGGCCGCTCGCCGCCGCGCAGGTCGTCCTGGGCGCCGCACCTCAGCGCCAGCGCCTCCAGCGGCGTGGCCTCGAGCCCGAGATGCCAGCGATCGTCCAGATCGAAGCTCGCGGTGCCGCGGCGGCCCCAGGCATACGAAGCGCCGGCCCTCACCGCTCGCGGGAAGATGACCTCGCTGATCCCGTCCGCGTCCCGCACGCGCGTGCCGAGCAGGTCCTGCACCACGAGACCGAGGCGGAAGCGCTCGGCCGGCACCAACAGCGCGCCGAGGTCGAGGCCCAGCCCCTGCCCCTGCCGGACCGTCACGCCATCCAGCCCGACGTCGCGTGTCACCAGCTTGCCGGTCGCGCCGAGCTGCAGCCACTCGGACATCAGCACGCCCGCCGAGAGGTCCACCTGGTTCTCGCCGAAGGCCAGCTCACCGTCGTCGTAGCCCGAGTGGTACCAGGAGAACGCAGCGGCCCGGTTGGCCGCGAATGGGATCGCGAGGGCGGAGAAGTTGTCGCGGATCCCGGTCTTGAACAGGTTGGCGTGCGTGAAGGCCATCTCCTGATGCTCGATCCGCGCCAGCCCGGCCGGATTCCAGAAGGTCGCAGACGCGTCGACCACGAGCGAGGTGTACGCGCCCCCCAGCGCGAGCGCCCGCGGCCCGATCGGGACCTGCTGCGCGGTCTCGGCTGCGGCCACGCCGGCCACGATCATCGCGAGCAGTACCACGCTCCGAGACACCACCCGCGCGCTCATCGCACCACCGCCAGCGGGCGCGACTGCAGCTCACCCAGCGCTTCCACCGCGACGATGTAGAGCCCCGGCTCGACTATGGATCCCTCCTGGTCGCGGCCGTCCCATCGCACCAGGTTGGCCCCGGGCCCCAGCGTCTGGCCCGGGAGCACCTCGCGCACCAGGCGGCCCGCGCGGGTGTACACCTTCACCGTCACCGAGCCGGCGCGGCCGAGGTCGAACCCGATCGCCACCGCTCCGGTCGCGTACGTGCCTCGCGGCGAGAACACGCGCGGCGTCATCGAGAGGTTCGCAAGCCTGACCGACCCGTTCGCGGCCGCGGCCTCGGCGTAGAGCGCGTAGCGGCCATCCGCCGCGACTGCCAGCGAGATCCGCCGGGTCTCGGCGACCGCGGTGCCCCCGAGGCGGCGCCACAGCGAGTCGCTCCCCACCATGTAGAGCGCCAGGCTGCTGCCCGGTGGCACGTCGCTCCCGGCATACGACATGTCCAATGTGACGGGCTTGCGCAGCCCCGCGCCGCCGCAGTCGAGCCGGTAGCCCGGGTGCACGAGTTCCGCGCCACCCGCCTGGGTCGTCGGCACATCCCCAGCGCCCAGTGCCGCCAGCGTGATGAGCGCGTCCTCCGCCAATCCGTGCGGGGGCACGTACACGTGCGCTTCCGCATTGGTGGTGTACACGTCGCCGCCGGCTTCCGCGGTCACCCGTGCCGGCGAGGTCACGCTCGCCCATGGCGCCTGATTGTCCACGATAACGGTGACCTGGGTGAGCCCCGTCAGCTCGAGCGAGTCCGTGACCGCGAGACGCACCTCGTACCTTCCGTCGGGCGAAGCGGAGGTGTCCCAGGAACCGAGCAGTCCGTTCACGACTGCCGTGGCCGACTGGGCCAGCAGCGTGGCGTGCGGCGGATCCCACGAGGGCGCTCCTTCGGCGCGCACCTCGAGTCGATAGCCGACGAAGCGAGGATCGCTGGCCGTGCCGCGCACCTCGACGCGCCCGCGGACCGGCTGGCCGAACGCCGGCGCGGCGATCACCGGGGCGGGAGGCTCGGCGTCCACCTCGAACGCGGCGCGCGCGGGCGTCTGTTCCAGGTTGAGCACGTAGTCGCGTGCGCGCGCCTCGAACACGTGAGGCCCCGGAGCGAGCGAGGTCAGGAACGCGCTGCCGGCCCGGGACCATTCGGACCACGGCCCGGCGTCGAGGCGCGAAGCGAACTCGATGCCCCGGCTGTCGCCGAACGCGGCGACGAACACCATCCCGAAAATCCCTCGCCGCGGTCACGCGTGGCGGCACGCTCAGGAACACGGTGTGAGGTGGGACGCGATCGGGTTCGTAGCGCGTCACGCGCTGATAGCCCCCGAACCAGAGGCTACCCAGCCGGTCCTCGAGAATGGTCGTGACGACGCTGCCCGAGAGTCCGTCGCTGGCCGTGAGCGTTCTCCACGTCTCTCCGTCGTAGAAGGTCGCGCCGCGATCGCTGCCGAACCAGAGGTACCCGGCGCTGTCTTCGAAGATGGACGTCACTCGGTTGTCCGCCAGCCCGTCGGCGATCGTGAGGGTCCTCCAGGTCGTCCCGTCGTAGCGGCGCACCCCCTGATCGGTCCCGAACCAGAGGTTACTCGCGCGGTCCTCGCGGATGCAGTTCACGTAGACGTCCGTGACGCCGGCGGCTGCCGTGAAGGACCGCCACGTCACTCCGTCGTACCGGCTGATCCCGTTGCCAGCGAACCAGAGGTTGCCCCCGCGGTCCTCGAGCATGGCGACCACGAAGTCGAGAGCCAACCCGTCGGCCGCCGAGAAGGTCTTCCACGTGAGCCCGTCGTACCGACTCACGACCCGCCGCGTGGTGTCGACGGCGCTGGTGCCGACCCAGAAGGTCCCCAAGCGATCCTCGAGGATCGCATGGACATCGTCGTTCGAGAGCCCATCGGCGGTCGTGAAGGTCCGCCACGTGGTCCCGGCATAGCGGGTCAGGCCGGTCGCGGTCCCGAACGATTTGGTGGGCACAGGCGAGCCGCTGGTTCTGGTTCATGGCATGGGCGTGGATCGAGGCACGCTGCTGGACGTCGCTGGAAAACTGAAGCAGAAATTCCGCGTCATCCTTCCTGATCTTCCCGGGTTCGGCGACAGCGACAAGCCCGAGGCGGCCGACTACAGCATCCAAGCCCAGGTCGATCATTTGCGTCAGTTCATTGAAGCCGCTGGACTGCGCCAGGTGCATCTGGGCGGTCACTCGATGGGAGGATGGATCAGCGCCGGCCTTGCATCCTCCCATCCAGAAATGATCGCTAGCCTTTGGCTGATTGCGGCAGCCGGAACGTCCGATCTGGAAGGCTCGATTGCGATGGAGGCGTACAGGCGAGGGGAATATCTGCTTTGCTGCCGCACACCGCAGGATCTCCGTGGCGTGATGGGGCTTGCCATGGTGAAGCTCCCGACGCTTCCGTACTGCGTCTGGCAGACGTTGGGCCGGCGGGCCGCGGCCAATTATGAACTGCACAAGAAGATATTCGACCGGATCATGGCTGACGTCGCCGGCTACGATCTCGAAAGGCGGCTTTCCGGAATCGAAGGCCCCGACATTGCTTGTCTGGGGAGATGCCGATCGCCTTGTGCCTCCATCCGCGCTTCAAACGTTCAAGCGGCTGATTCCGAACGCTCGGCCGATCCTGCTGAGCGGCGTCGGACACGTGCCGCAGATGGAGGCGATCGACCGTTGCGCGACCGACTATCTCGCTTTTCGGCAGTCGATCTAGTCCGTAGCACGTGGGATGGGGTGAGCCTTTCGCGAAACCCATCACCTTCGCGCACCGCAGCTGATGGGTATCGCTTCCGCCTTCGCTCGTTGAGCTACGGCGGACAAGTCGCTCCACCCATCCAGCGGGCTGCTACCAGCATGTCCAGGTCATCATCGTCGCCATCGACCAGTATGCGGAAGCCGCCACCGGCAACCGATATTACTTACGGAGCAAGCCGTGGTTGAATTTTACTTCTGAGCGCAGGTGAACGCCGTCCCGTTCTTGGTTGTGCCGGTCGCTCGCTTCCCCTGTTTCCTAACCGGATACGTTCCGCCTGTCGGGAATCCGTTCAGATGGATGTAGGCGGATTCGCCGCCGTCATAGGACCCGGATATCATACCGGGTGCGGAGCACGTCCAAGCTTGCGCGTAGGCGCTTGTACTGGCGAGGAGAAGTCCAAGAATAAGGAGAGCCTGTTTCATATGATTCTTTTGGCGCTGCTCACGCCGGTTATCGTGTGAACCCCTGAAGGTAAGTTGGGGACCAAAGTTACTTTTATTTCCTGCCCAGCCCCGACCAATTGTTGATGCGGGTTCTGAAGTTGCCGGTTGTCATGCACTGTGCCCGCTCGCCCTTGCAATAGCTTTTGCATTCCGCGTCACATCCTACCTGTCCGTCGCTCCTATCCCGCGCCGCCCTGGATCACGCCGAACCAGCCGAGGCCCCTGATAGGTCTCGTAGCCCGGCGTGGCGTGGAACGCGATCAGCGCGCCGGAGCGGTCCTGATGGAAGCCGGAGCGTCGCCCCTCCAGTGGAAGCGAGACGCGCTCGGTGAGCAGGCCCTGGCCGTCGGACGCCGCGATCACGCGGAAATTCGAATCGACCAGCAGCACGCGCGCCTTGTCGGCCGCGCCGACGCGCACGCCCTGGACGATGGCGCGGGCTTGCGGTTCCCAGTCGAAATGGATCGCCAGCACGCCGATCGGTTTGGCGTTGGCCTTGCCGCCTTCGCGAACGCTGGCGCAGTAGGTCACGACCTGGGCGTTGCCGAGCAGCGGCTGGCATTCGACGTCGCCGACGGCGTATTCGTCGCCGGTGCGCAGGCCCCGCGCCGCCTTAAACCACTTGGTGTGCGCCACGTTCTGGCCGACGACGCCAAAGCGATCGGCGCGGCCGTTGGCGCGCACGGTGCCGTCGAGATCGCACAGCCAGAGATCGAGATAGACGGTGTAGGCGCCGAGGATCACGGCCATCCGTTCCGACGCATGCGCGACCGCGGCGGCCTCCGGCGCCGCCGCGCAATCGACGACGGCGGAGTCGGTCGCCCACCAGCGCACGTCGCAGGTGCGCTCATAGAGGTTACGGTCGATCAGCTCGATGGCATTCAGCGACAGATCGACCATGCGCTCGCCGCGCGAGCGGTCGGCCATCTGCGCGATCGAGTTCATCAGATTGCCGGTCCGGTTGGTGAGCTGGCTTTCGAGCTCGCGGGCGATGGTCTCGACCTGCTGGCCGACATTGCGGACTTCCTGCGCCACCACGGCAAAGCCCGCGCCCTGGGCGCCGGCGCGCGAACTCTCGATCAGCGCGTTCAGCGCCAGCATCTTCATCTGGTTGGTGATCTTCTGGATCGACTTGGTCTTCTCGCAGGCGACCTGGTTGACCTCGGCGGTCAATCTGGCGATCAGCGCGGAAACGTCGGCTTCATCCTCGGCGCCCGCTGCATTGGCCGGCTGTTTTGCGATCGTTGCGGTTTGGGAGCGAAGCGCGACGGACATTGGCGGGAATTCCTCAGTCTTTGTGCGGTTGCCGGTCTTCTGCGGATCGGCGGAACTCAACGGGAGCGTGTTTGACTCCTTTGTCGGGGATCATGGCTAACGATTGGTTTATGTTCCGCCGTCCCGCGGGTAGTATTACGGGGACAAGTTGCATCTTCTTTGTGCAAGTCGTTTTTGTCGGCATAGGCTCAAAGCCGACGTGGCCGAGGTTGTGTCAGCCTGGCCGCAACGATTCGCGCGCAGCCGCACCACGCCATCGCCCCGGTTTGCGTTTGCCGAGGGCGGCTTTGTCCCTATCTCTCGAAGGCATCATGACGCTTCCCGCATCCGCCATTCCCGTTGAACTGCCGCCGGCGTTTCTCGGCGTGTCGCGTTCGGCGACCGGCAAATTGTGGCGCGACCGGCTCGACGCGCAGGGGGGCGGCGCGGGCGCTGGCGATCACGCAGCGCTACCAGTTGCCGGAGATGCTGGCGCGCGTGCTGGCGGGCCGCGATGTCGGGATCGACGAGGTCGAGGATTTTCTCGATCCGACCATCCGCAAACTGATGCCCGATCCCTACACCGTGACGGCGATGGAGACGGCGGCGAGGCGCATTGCCGATGCGGCGGCGCGCGGCGAGAAGGTCGCGATCTTCGGCGATTACGACGTCGATGGCGCGACCTCGGCGGCGCTGCTGGCCTGGCATTTGCGCCATTGCGGGCTCGATCCCTTGATCCACATCCCCGACCGCATCTTCGAGGGCTACGGCCCCAACGTCGAGGCGGTGCGCGCGCTTGCCGGCAAGGGCGCGACGCTGCTCGTCACCGTCGATTGCGGCACCACCAGCCTCGAGCCGCTGGCGGAGGCGCGAAAGCTCGGCATGTCGGTCGTCGTCATCGACCATCACCAGACCGGCGACGAATTGCCCGAGGTCGATGCGCTGGTGAACCCGAACCGGCCTGACGATCTCTCCGGCCTCGGCCATCTCGCCGCCGTCGGCCTCGTGCTGATCACGCTGGTGGCGGTGAACCGCGAATTGCGCGGCCGCGGCTTCTGGAACGCCGAGCGGCCGGAGCCGGATCTGCTCGGGCATGCTGCACCATGTGGCGCTCGGCACCGTCGCCGATGTCGCGCCGTTGACCGGGCTCAACCGCGCCTTCGTCGCCAAGGGGCTGATCGCGATGCGCCGCCGCGACCATGTCGGCCATACCGCGCTGATGGATGTGGCGCGGCTGAACGGCCCGCCCGAAGCCTGGCATCTCGGCTTCATGCTGGGGCCGCGCATCAATGCGGGCGGCCGGATCGGGCGCGCCGATTTAGGCGTGCGGCTGCTGCTGGAAGGCGACGTCTCGGAGGCCGCGCGGATCGCCGCCGAACTCGACCGCCTCAACAGCGAGCGCCGCATCATCGAGCAGGCGGCGGAGGCGCAAGCCGAGGCCGAGGCGCTGGCGTCGCTCGGGCTTGAGGACAAGGGTGCGGTGATCGTGACCGCCGCCGAGGGCTGGCATCCCGGCATCGTCGGCCTGGTTGCCGCGCGGCTGAAGGAGAAGTTTGCACGTCCCGCCTTTGCCATCGCGCTGGAGCCGGGCGGCATCGGCACCGGCTCGGGCCGCTCGATCTCGGGCGTCGATCTCGGCAAGGCCGTGCGGCAGGCGGTGAAGGAAAAATTGCTGATGAAGGGCGGCGGCCACGCCATGGCCGCAGGCGTGACGCTGCGCAAGGAGAAGCTTGCGGAGTTTCGCGCCTTCATGGAAAGCGCGCTGGCCGAGGACGTCGCCAATTCCCGTCACGAAAACGAGCTGTTCATCGATGGCGCGGTGAGCGCGCGCAGCGTGACGGTGGAATTCGCCAACATGCTGAACCGCGCCGGGCCGTTCGGGGCCGGCAATCCGGAGCCGGTGATCGCGCTGCCGGCGCATCAGCTCGTCTATGCCGATGAAGTGGGGCAAGCGCATCTGCGCCTGCGCTTCAAGTCGGGCGACGGCGCCATCGTCAACGGCATCGCGTTTCGCTCGATCGGCCAGAAGCTCGGCCACGCGCTGACGCAAAACCGCGGCCAGCCGCTGCATGTGGCGGGATCGCTCGCGGTCGATCGCTTTCAGGGCTCGGAACGCGTGCAGTTGCGCGTGGTCGACGTCGCGGTGCCGGATCAGGGACCGGCGCTGATCAGGTAATTCGACAATCAAGAACAACAAACGGGAGTGGAAATGACAGGGCAGGTTCAGGGCAAGGTCGCGCTGGTGACGGGCGGCGCATCCGGCATTGGCGAAGCGGTTTGCGAATTGCTGGCGCGCGAGGGTGCCTCGGTCGCGGTGACCGACGTCGACGATTTGAAAGGGCCCGAGGTCGTCGCGCGGATCAAGAAGGCCGGCGGGGAGGCGAGCTTTTGGCATCACGACGTCACCAGCGAGGAGCGCTGGATCGAGGTCGTGGCCGAGGTCATGAAGCGCTACGGCCGGCTCGACGTGCTGGTCTCGAACGCCGGCATCGGCATTGCCGTGCCGTCGATCACCGAGATGTCGCTGGCGGACTGGCGGCGGCAGACCGCGATCAATCTCGACGGCGTGTTTCTGTCGGTGAAGCACTGCCTGCCGGCGATGCGCAAGACCGGCGGCGGCTCCGTCATCATGATGTCGTCGCTGGCGGGCCTGCGCGGCGCGGCCGGTCTTTCCGGCTATTGCGCGACCAAGGGCGGCGTGCGGCTGTTTGCGAAAGCGATCGCGATGGAGTGCGCCACGTTCGGCGACGGCATCCGCGTCAACTCGGTGCATCCCGGCATCATCGACACGCCGATCTGGGGCAAGATCCCGACGGAGGCGGCGGGCGCCGGGCAGAACGCGCCGATCGATCCCGAGGAGCGCGCGAAAATGGCGACGCCGCTGGGGCGCGCCGGCGAGGCCGAGGAGATCGCGCAGGGCGTGCTGTATCTGGCGTCCGATGCTTCACGCTACGTGACCGGGACCGAACTCGTCATCGACGGCGGGATGAATGCGGGCGGGGTGGCGCGGAGGGCGTAGGCAGTCACTCCGTCATTGCGGGGCGATGCGAAGCAATCCAATCTGGATTCTTGAGATTCGCGGAGGCGATGGATTGCTATCGTCGCTTCGCTCCCTTGCGCAAACGCTTCGCGAATGCGCAGGCAATGGTCGGTAGCGGCGAACTAATCGCCCTGCCTCAACCGCGCCAGCACCTTCAGCCCGCCATAGCCGTCGGCGGGCAGCAGTCCCATCTTGGCCTGGTAGTCCTTCACCGCCTTCATGGTGTCGTTGCCGACGCGGCCGTCGGTGCCGCCGGTGTCGAAGCCGGCTTTGGTCAGCCGCGTCTGCACCTCCTGCACCTCGGCAAGCGTCAGCGCGCGCTCGGAGCCGGGGAAGGGCTGAATGAACGGCGGCGCGCCGAGAATGCGGTCGCCGAGATGGCAGATCGCCAGCGCGTAGTTCATCGACGGGTTGTAGCTTTTCACCGAATAGAAGTTCGGCCCCAGCAGGAACGCCGGACCGCCGGCGACCGGCACCCACATCTGCGCGGATGCACTCGGCTGCGGGAACGGCTTGCCGTCGGCGCGCGTGACGCCGGCGCTGGCCCATGCCGCATAGGTCCGGCTGCCGCTCGATGCCCCGCCTGACGCGTTGACCTCATAGCCCCAGTGCTCGCCGCGGTGATACTTGCCGCGGTTGAGCAGATAGCGCGCGCTGGAGCCGAGCGCGTCGTCGGGCTTGCCGAACGGCGAGACGCGGCCGTCCTTGTCGTAGTCCATGCCGACATTGAGCCAGACTTCCGGCATCCATTGCGTATGGCCCATCGCGCCGGCCCAGGAGCCGCGCATTTCCTCCGGCGTGCCCCAGCCGCGGTCGACGATCTTCAGCGCGTTGATCAGTTCGGTTTCCCAATAGGCGCGGCGGCGCGGCTCGTTCCAGGCGAGCGCTGCGAGCGCCGGAAAAACCGGGCGCATATGGTTCTGCTGCACCAGGGGATCGCCATAGGCCGATTCAACGCCCCACAGCGCCAGCAGCGTGCCGCGCTCGACGCCAAAATCCTGCTCGATCCGCGCGAACAGCGCCTCGTGCTTCTTCAGCGCCTCGCGGCCGTTGATGATGCGCCAGTCCGAGGCGCGGCGGTTGATGTATTGCCAGATCTGCTCGTGGAATTCCGGCTGCTTCTGCATCTGCCGGAACACGCTCATGTCGGGCTCGATGCGGCCCATCACCCGCGTCCAGGTCGCGTCCGAAATGCCTTTTGCCAGCGCGCGCGCGCGAAAATTGTCGCGCCATGCGTCGAAGCCGGGCGGTGCGGCGGCAAACGCGGCCAGCGGCGTGGCGAGCAGGGCGCCTGCGCCGATGCCGGCCTGCAGCAGGGCGCGGCGGGTCGGGGCGTTCAGGGAATCAGGCTGTTTCATGCCAGGCAGTCTAGCGGCGCGGCGGGCCCGCGCCAAAAGCCATGACGCCGCGGGAACCGGCGATTCCCTCACAAATCCGCGGCGATTCTGGCCAGCCAGCGGCGGATCACGGTCTGTGCCTTGGCGGAGAGCCCGGCCGCCAGCCGCCGCTCGATCGCATCGGCGTGCCGCCGGCACTGCTCGAGCAGGGCCGCGCCCCGCCGCGTCACCGTCCACTGCAGCACCCGGCCATGGATCGGGTGCGGGGTCTTCTCTGATGGCGCCGTCGCGCTCGAGATTGCGGATGATGACGCCGACGGTCTGCGGCGTCTGCAGCGCCACCCGCGCGAGGTCGGCGCCGGACAGGCCGGGATAGGCGCGCAGCATGGTCAGCACCACGAATTGCGGCGAGGTGACGCCGAGGTCGGCCAGCGCCCGCTCCATCGCCAGCCGCGTCGCGGCCTGGGCCTGGCGCAGCAGGTAGGCGAGGTAGCCTTGCTCGCCGCGCTTGCCCTGGCCGGGCGGCGGCGGGCGGATCGCGGCGCGCACGGGATTTTCGGCGGATTGTTTCGCGACGTCTGGCAGGCGTTTTTCGCACGGCCATTTTTCGGCGATTATTCGGTTCTTCGGCCCGTGCTTTTTGCGGCCGATGCGATGCCGGCTTTGCCGAAGTTCCGATCTTGCGCGGCATATCAGTGCTCTTATAATAAATCAGAGCACTGATAACATGAGGCAATCGACAATGTCACACGCCCGCAAAGAGTACAAGGATTTCATGGCGCTGACGCCGGACGCCTACGCGGCCGTGCTGGCGCTCGGCCAGGTCGCGGGCAAGGCCGGCATGGACAAGCAACTGCTCGAACTGATCAAGCTGCGCGCCTCGCAGATCAACGGCTGCGCCTTCTGCGTGCAGTATCACATCCTGGAAAGCGAGAAGCTCGGCGTGCCCGCCGACAAGCTCAACCTGGTGGTGGTCTGGCGCGAGGCGCCGCAGTTTTCGCCGCGTGAGCGCGCGGCGCTGGCCTGGACGGAGGCGCTGACCTTGCTCAGCGACGGCGTCAGCGACGAGGTCTATGCGCAGGCGAGCGCGGAGTTTTCGGAAAAGGAACTCGCCTATCTCACGTCGGCGGTCGCCTCGATCAATGTCTGGAACCGGTTCGGCGCAGCGTTCCGCTGGACGCCGCCGGCGCGCAAGACCGCGGTAGGCGCGGCGGCTTCGTAAGGCCGAGAATTAGTTCTCCCTGCCTTCGCTGTGACGCAGAACATCCTCCGGCAACGCGTGCACCACGGCGGCGACGGCGCGATCGGAGGATCGGTGCCGATCTCGCGGCCGCGGCCGCGGATCAGCCGTTCATAGGACGCGATCAGGGTGGTGTAGGGGTTGACCCAGATCCAGCCGTCGCGCGTGAACACCTGCACGTCGAAGTGAAGGTGGTACGAGGTGCCGTTCGGGAAATCGAGATAGTTGGAGACCACGCCGATCTTTTCGCCCTCGGCGACCCGGCGGCCGTTGAGGATGCCGTCCGCATCCATGGCCGACGGGTTCATGTGCATGTAGCGAAAGCGGATGTGCTCGTTGCTTGTGTTGATCTGCAGCGTTGCCGCCTGCTGCTTCGGTGAGCGGATCAGGATGCCGTCGCGGACGGCGACGACGGCCTGCTTCCTCGGATGGCAACTGCTTTCGCTGTTGCTGTTCGGCGGGCAGGGGGCGGGGCGGATGTCCTGGCCCTGGTGCCCGAAGCCGGCGGCGCATTGCCCGACCTGGAAGCTGCGGGCTTCGCAAAAATTGTCCCGCCACGGATAGACGCCGCGGCCCACTTCGCCGAATTTTTCCTGCCGAAGGATTGCGAGCGGATGGCGGCCGGGGCTTTCTCGAGCGGAAAACGGATTTGCGAATAGGCGGCGAAATCGGCGCGTCCGCCGCGCCGGCGCACGCTGCTGCGGGCGATGATGTCGCCGCCCGGGTAATAGGTGAAGTCGGGCGAAACCGCCGTCGGCCGTTCAGCGATCTCGGACGAAATGTCGTGGCGCGGCCGCGCCGGTTGTCCGCCGGCGATGCGCAAGGCTTTCAGAAAGCGCTCGGCAACGGGATAGGCCTCGCGGCAGGCCAGCCGCCGCGCCCGCGGCGTCGAGTTCGAGACACTGGATCGACACCACATAGGGCACGCCGAAGCGCGTGAAGGCGTAGCGCACATAGCCTTCACGGATGAAGCGGCGCATGTCGGGGAATTGCGCCGCCAGCGCCTTGACCGGCTCGCCCTTGCCGCCAAGCGGATCGGCGAGGTCGTAGACGAGGATCGAGCCGGTGATCTGCACTTCGACCGGCCTGGCGAAGGTTCGCGAGCCGCCCGCGCCGGGATGCAGCGAAAACACCGCGTCGTAGCCGGCCGGACCGGCGTGAAACAGGTCTGCGGGGCGGAAATCGGCCTGGTAGCGCGACAGCGGCAAGCTGCGTGCCGTCGGCCTGGCCTTCGAGGTAGCCTGCGGTATCGAACGGCAACAATACCGGCACCGGACTGCGTCCGATCCCGGCGAACAGGCCTGCGTTGATGGCGTTCAGTTGCACCAGCGCCGGCGTCGAGCGCGGATCCCATGCCGGCACGCGCCGCTGGCCGGCGAACGTAAATCGGGAAGCGATCGCCGGGCGGGTGCGCGATCTCGGTGCGGAGCTGATCGACAACCGCCCGCCATTCGACGCGGACGGCCGTGATCGACGGCGTCCTGAACTCTTCGGCGGCGGCGCCGGTGAGCCCGGCTGCGAGCAAACAAAGGGCTGCCAGCCAACGCGTGAGCAAGCGGACAGCCCTCGGTATTCAATGCATCGCCCCCCGGCGTGCCCTAATTCCAGAGTATCGGTTCTGATTGAAGCAGAACCGAGCTCTAACTTGTTGTTTTGACGCGCGTTCTCACGCGCACCACTACGCACTTCGCTAAACAGTGCGCGGTGCTTAATCCTTTGCGCGCTCGACGTAAGAGCCATCCTCGGTCATGACCACGATCCGCGTTCCCGTTCCGATGTGCGGCGGCACTGCGGTGCGAACGCCGTTGGAGAGGATAGCAGGTTTGTAGGAGGAAGACGCGGTCTGTCCCTTGGTGACCGGCTCGGTCTCCACGACTTCGAGCGTCGCGCGCTGCGGGAGCTGGATCGCGACCGGATTTATGTCGTGAAGCGACAGCTTCACGGTCATGTTCTCCTGCAGATAGGGCGCGGACGAACCGACGATTTCCTTGGAGACCTGGACCTGGTCGTAGGTCTCGGCATTCATGAAATGGAAGCCGTCGGCATCTTCATAGAGGTAATTGAAATTGTGATCCTCGACGGTCGCCTTCTCGACCTGGTCGGTGGTCTTGTAGCGTTCCGAAATCTTCACGCCATCGCCAATCCGGCGCATTTCGATCTGGCTGACCGGAGTTCCCTTGCCGGGATGGATGTTTTCGGCGGTGAGGACGACGTAAAGCCGGCCGTCCTGCTCGATGATGTTGCCCTTGCGAATAGAACTGGCGATGACTTTCAAAGCTGTTTTCCTGAATTTCTGGCCTTCGGCCAATCCGGACATGGGCGTCCGCGGGGCCGATCGGGCGGTTTCGGGCTGCAACATACTGATTTTGCCCGTCGATGCCAGCGTTTTGCCGCCATTCCGGAGGGATGCCTGAGGCCGTAACGGCCCTATTTCGCCGGGCTTATCGGCGGCGGCGGTCGGGGAACTCGACCGCCTTGGCGTTGTGGTCGGCGAAATCGGAGGGAATCGAGAATTGCCCGGTTTTCGTATCGAAGACACAGCGCCAGCCGTCGATCCAGGGTAGCGGCTTGTCCTCACCCTGTGAATTGAACGAAAGGGTGAGCACGATATAGCGGCTGTCAGGCCAATGCTTTCCCATCCCGGCGTAATTGATCGTCCATCCCCTGGACCAGATGGACCTGCAGGTGATTGAGCGAATCGCGATCCCTGGATTTCCGATGCATCTTCCTGGACACCGGCTGGGTGAAGAAATAGTCCCAGGCCATGTCGCCCAAGGGCTTCGGCGTCGCCGGTGAAAATTGATCGCCAGTCCGCCGGTACAGAAACAGCGTGTGATAGCCTGCGCCGAGCTTCTGCATCCGCACCAGCCATTGGCTGTTGCGGCTAAATCGAAATCCGGCGGGGTAGCCGGCAAGATCGGTGTCTTCGTCGCGGTTCAGCAGCGCGCCGTGCTGATGCTTCTCGTCGAAGGTCCAGAACTGGTACACGCGATCGTATTCGCCCTTCTTCTTCGAATATTGTTCAACGCGTACCTGGCCATCGGGCGAGGTGAACGCGTGGTCCGCATCCGGCAGCCGTGTCAATTCGCTGCCAGGGCTGTCGGCGCTGGCAGCGTTGCCGTGACCAGTGCCATTAACAAAAGAATTGCAGTTCTTCCCAACCAGCCGCCAGACATGCTCGTATCCTGTTGCAAATTCTGGCCATTGGACTGCGAGCGGGCCGGAAGGTTCAGCACCCGGCCTCGGCCATCGAGCGGAATGGACAAGGTGAGCGGGTTTCGCCATGACAGGATGGATGAAGCGCGGGACGTTGCCGCCTCATGGCGGAATCGCATGAGAAAGTCGAACGATTTCAATGGCATTTGCCGATTCCTTGAATGCCTGTTCAGGCTCCGCGGAAAGCGCTCCGTGGCTGAGCAAGGACCGTTGCTGATGGTCGGGACCGACCAGCCGTCGCCATGGTGGTCGCCAGCGCGGCACGCCGACCGAAAGCCGTTCCTGATGGCGCGAGGCGCGATCACGAGGGCGGTGCGGGGCTGGTTCGACGAGCAGGGGTTTACCGAGGTCGAGACCGCCATCCTCCAGATCTCGCCGGGCAACGAGACGCATCTGCATGCGCCGCGCACCGAGACTGACCGGCGGCGACGGCACGCGCGCGACGCGCTATTTGCGGACGTCGCCGGAGTTCGCCGCCAAGAAACTGCTCGCCGCCGGTGAAGCCAAAATATTCGAGTTCGCGCGCGTGTTCCGCGACCGCGAGCGCGGCGATCTGCATCTGCCCGAATTCACGATGCTGGAATGGTACCGCGCGGAAGCGAGCTACGATGCGGTCATGGCCGACACCATCGTCGTGATCGCGCATGCGGCGCAGGCGACCGGAATCGGCCGGTTTTCGTTCCGGGGCAGAACGGCCGATCCCTTCGCCGAGCCGGAATTGTTGACGGTGGCGGCGGCGTTCGAGCGCTTTGCCGGCATCGATCTGTTGGCCACGGTCACGAATGGCGAGGGCGACCGCGCGGCGCTTGCGGCCGCGGCGAGCGCGCGGGTGCGGATCACCGATGACGACACCTGGTCGGACATTTTCAGCAAGGTGCTGGTCGAGCATGTCGAACCGAAACTGGGGCAGGGGCGTTTGACCGTCTTGTTCGAATATCCGGCGCCGGAAGCAGCGCTGGCGCGGACGAAGGCGGCCGATCCGCGGGTCGCCGAACGGTTTGAGGTCTATGCCTGCGGCGTCGAGCTTGCCAACGGGTTCGGCGAACTGACCGACGCCGCCGAGCAGCGCCGCCGTTTCGCCGCTGCCATGGACGAGAAGGAGCGGCGCTATGGCGAGCGCTACCCGCTCGATGAGGATTTTCTCGCAGCCGTTGCCGCGATGCCGCCGTCGAGCGGCGTCGCACTCGGTTTCGATCGGCTGGTGATGCTGGCCAGCGGCGCGCTGCGGGTCGATCAGGTGGTGTGGACGCCACCGGCAGGAGAGACATGAACAGGATAGATCCGAAACTGGCGGCAACGCTGCGGCAGCCCGCCGAGCTTGTCGAGCGCGGGTTCGGGCGAAGGCTATC